>CAVUYR010000005.1:0-908711 GCA_963745795.1 uncultured Actinomycetota bacterium
GTCGAAATCTCGTTGCCGTAAGACGTACGTGTTCGCCGTGCTCCACAGGTGCATGTTTCACGCTCAAGAGGTCCCGGCGGCGACGAGTGCACTCCGCTATGGCGCTAAACCCCGGATCCTGGTATTCGCGGCCTCAGGGGTTGGTCATCAGCCGAACGTTGCCCTGGGTGGTCCTATGAGGAGGTCCAACCACGCACGGTGCAAGTGATCGCCGGCGAGTGCGCCTGGGAGAAGGCCGCGCGAGTCTGCCACCCAAGACTGAAGCGCAGAAGTGGTTCGAATGCGGACAGGTGGTGGGCGTCCGTTGATGGGCGACGAAACGTGTTGTTGCGGATCCGGCGACGCGCCCGGTGCCATTCGCTGCGTCCCGGCCGCTCCACGAAAGACCACCTCCTCGACCATGCCGCCAACGAGCCGGTAGGGATCCGCCATTAGTCGTCCTTCGTGCTGAGAGTCGCCGCGGCTTGTAGCACCATGATCAGCATGAAACTGTCTGCGGCCGACAGTCGGAACCTGAGCGAGCGCGAACCGGTGGGACGCCTTGCCACTGTGTCCCGTGCCGGCCAACCGCACGCCGTTCCGGTGACCTTCGCCGTCCTGGACGACCGAGTCGTCATCGGCATCGACGAGAAGCCGAAGTCGACCACGGATCTGAAGCGCCTGCGCAACATACGTGAGAACGGCCGGGTCGCGGTGATCTGGGACAGGTACGACGACGACTGGCACGAAGCTCTGGTGGGTGCGCGCTGATGGTGAGGCGTCGGTCGAGGAGGAGGGGTCGTTCTGGGACCGGTCGTGGGCTGCGCTGAACGACAAATACCCGCAGTACGAGGGCCGGTCTCATGACGGACCCGTGATCGTCATCGACGTCGACAGGTGGAGTGGCTGGGCCCACGGCTGAGGTGGGTTGAGGCGTTGGCTATGGTTCTTGCATAGCCAAGTAGGACGAGATGACACGGCCCTTCCCCTATCTTCAGATCGCCGATGAACTCCGCGACCAGATCGCCACCGGCGGGCTCGCTGAGGGCGAACGCCTCCCCAGTGAGAACGCATTAGCAGCCCGCTACGAGACGACGAGGACCACCGTCCGTAAGGCCTTAGCGCTGCTGCGTTCCGAAGGACACCTGGTCTCCGAGCAGGGCCGAGGCGTCTTCGTGCGGCCGCGGCCAGAAGTCCACTTGGTGGGCGACGGGATCTCGGTACGCCGAGAGGCGAAAGACCGGCATCACGAACTTCAACGCGGAAGCTGCTGCTCAGGGGCACGAAGCTCGTCAGGTGATCCTGAGCGTGGATCGGCTCCCAGCCGATGCGGAGATGGCAGATCGCCTGAGGGTGAGCGTCGGAACCCTCCTTGTGGTCCGGCGCCGGCGCTTCGAGGTCGACGGGCATCCAATGCAACTGGTCGACGGCTACTACCTGGCCTCGCTTGCCGAGGGGACCGCGCTCGCGAGGGCGGCCCGAATCCCCGGTGGTTCGCACGCCGCGCTCGAGGGTCCCGAGTTGGGGAAGCGGCTGACTCGGTTCATGGAGGAGTGGAGCTGCGGATGCCCACACCGGTGGAGGCTGAATCTCTGATGGTGCCAAGCGGTGTACCGGTCGCGAGAGTGATTCGCACCGCGTACGACTTCAACGAGGAGCCCGTCGAGGTCCTGGTGTCCGTCGTGCCAGGAGACCGGCACCGGTTCGTCTACGAGATCGCTCTGCCCGAATAGCTGCAGCCGGCCCGCGATCCACTTGCATATCCAAGTTGAGTGTGCTTATCTGGTCTCCACAACTTGCATATCCAAGTTAGGAGTAGGTCATGGCGATGCCACGCAAGGTGCCGGTGGAGTTCGGCGTGGTCTTTCCCGTACGGCGCGTACGCCGTCGGCGAGGTCACGCCGGTCAAGGACTACGACCGGTCGACGAAGGAGGTCCCGGTCCAGGCGACGGACCCGGACACGGGCCTGCCGGTGTGGTCGGTGGACGTCGTCGACGCCGACCCGGAGGCCAAGAAGGCCACCCGGATGATCGTCGGTCAAGATCGCGGCAAGGGTGCAGCCGGTGCTGCCCGGAGGCTACCGGAGGGTGTGCCGTTTCGGCCGGTCGAGTTCGACAAGATGACGGCGACGGCGTACATCGAGGAGAGCGGCGACTTCGGCGGGTCGCCTGGTCGCTGCGGGCCGGCGGGGTCCGGAGCCCGGCCAGCGGTTCGCGAGCCATCGAGCGTCGCGGTCGAGGTCGCGAATGACAAGGCCGTGGCGTGATGGACGAGCAGCCGAGTCGACGGTCTCGTGTCGGCTCAGGCTGCGCTGGGGTGACTGGCGGCTGGGTGATCTTGCTAGATGCCTTGTCGGATGCCGCGAGCGCTCGGTCCGTCGGTCCGTGTAGCGTCAGCGTCGGTGTATCCCTCCGGCCGACGTTGACTCGCTTCCGGTCGGTGCAGCTGCTCGTTGTGGACGTCGAGGCGCTGGACGCGGCGAATGGCAGGTCGGTCTGCACGAGTGGTCTGTTCGCCTTCCGTGGCCGTCGATTCGAGTCGGACGAAGCTTTCAGGCGGTGACTCGGTGACGTGCAGCTGTGCTCGTTCGGGTCCGGGACTGAGGCTCATGCGTCGGATCGGGTCGTTGGACGAGTGGCTCCGCTTTCTCGAACGCGGGCAGCGGAGATGACGCCGCGGCCACAGCTGAGCGGCTACTCCCGACAGCTCGATGGCGCTGCACGCCGACCTGAGCCAGATCGTGCGTGACGCTGTACGACGTCCCCGACTGGCGAGGTCGCGGACGTGCTGCTGATCGCGCGGACGGCGCTGGCGGAGGCGGCGGGGATGCTCGACTCCGTGCGCGTCGCGGATTCGAGGACGAGGAGCGGGAGCCGGCATGAGACTCGCACGGGCTAGATGCCCGTGGTGGGCGCTCGGAGGTGTTCTGGTGGACCGGGCAGCTGTGTCGGCGCTGTGCGGTGCTGGCCCGGGCCCGGTCGTGCTGTTGTGGCGATCGTGCTGGCTGACCGTGGTCGGCACCTGGAGCGTGAGCTGCCGCTGCGGTCTTGGGTTCGTCGGATTGCGGCTCTGGGCGGTCTTCGGGCCGTGGTCGTTCCATCGCTGCTCTACGGGCCGTTGCGCCGGCTGCGTGTGGCGGATTGCGGATGCGTCGATGCTGGCTCCGGTCGCGGCTGCCTGCGGGCTGGGTCGCCCGGCGAGGAAGCACCCTGCCACGTCGGGTGCCGGAGGACGCCACGCAGCGCGACTCCCGCGGCTGCGCGCGGATGACGACGGACGGTCCTCGGGTCACGCTGCACCTGCGGCCGCTCGTGGGGCAGACGGTCGAGACGTTCGCGGCAGCGGGCGAGCAGCTGCGGATGGCGGTCGGCGCGACCCGGGTGCGGGTCGACCCCGAGGGAGTCAATCGGGTGCTCGTGACCTTCACGATCGGCGACAGCGCTGGCGACACCGTTCCGTGCGGCGGCCCGACCCCGAGTGAGTGCCGAGTGGACTCGGTGCTGATGGGCAGGCTGTGAGGACGGGTCCCAGTGGCGGCTGCCGGTCGGTCCACACACGCTGGTGGCCGGCGTGTCTGGCGCAGGCAAGGGGTCGGTGTTCTGGTCGTTCGCGTTCGGGCTCGCGCCTGCCGTGCGCCTTGGGACCGTGCAGCTGCACGGGGTCGACCTCAAGGGCGGGATGGAGGTGCTGATGGGTGCCGACCTGTTCACGACTCGTGCCACCAATGCCGGCGAGGCCGTGCTGCTGCTCGAGCGGCTCGTTGACCAGATGCGGGCGCGCACCCGCACCTACGCCGGCCGGGTCCGGACCCACGTCGCTTCGACGGAGGAGCCGTTGCACGTGGTGATGATCGACGAGCTCGCCGCGATCACGGCGTACTGCCCCGAGCGTGACTTCCAGCGCCGGGCCGAGATGGCGATCAACCTGCTCTGCTCGCAGGGCCGGGCACCTGGCTTCGTCGTCTTCGCCTGCCTGCAGGACCCGCGCAAGGAGGTCATCCCGTCCCGTGGACTGTTCACACAGATGGTCGGACTGCGGCTCAAGGACGCCGTGGAGACCTCCATGGTGCTCGGGGAGGCCGCTGTCGCCTCCGGGGCCTTCTGCCACCGGATCACACGCTCGGTGCCTGGGACGGGCTACGTGGTGCCAGAGGACGGTGGGTATCCGGTGCGGGTGCGCGCAGGGTTCGTCCCGGACGACCAGATCCGCTCCGTGGCGGCGGAGTACGCGACGCCTGACCAGGAGACGCTGCCGTCGCCCCAAAGCATCGAATCGCTCCCGAGGCTCCGCTCGAGGCAGGGTACGGGGGTGGCCTGATGCCCTTGTCGAGTCGTGGATGCGGTTCGCCGTCTGCCGGGCCTTCCCCGATCTGCCGTGGCTCAGCGACAAGGAGCACGTGTCGCGCGGGGATGAGATCGGCATGCGGGCCGCGTGCCGCTCGTGCGGTGTGTTCGAGCCATGTCAGCAGCTTCGTCGCAGCGCGAGCAGATCAGCGCCGGCTTCTGGGCCGGTGAGTTCCGCGACCCCACGCCCCTGGACGGTGCCGCGTGACCGCCCCGCTCAGGCTCTCGGCCGAGGCGCTGCGCGACGTCGCGCTTCACGAGGGCGTGTGCATCCGGCCCGTGATGCACGAGGTGTACGACACGGTCACCAAGTCGACTCAGCTGATCCCGACCCCGTGTGGCGCAACGCGAGAGCGCAAGTGCCCGCCGTGCGCGCAGAAGAACCGCCGGCTCCGCATGCAGCAGTGCCGGGAAGGGTGGCACCTGGACCAGGAGCCGGAGCGCCACGGCGAGCGCAACGAGGAGCCGGCACCGAGGCCCCGGAGCAGCCCGGCAGCGCGGCGTGGTCCGGTCCACCCGTCGCCGTCAGGACGCACCAGACCTGCCCAGGATCCCCATCGACGCAGCGGACGGTCGGCAAGGCCTTCACCAGCCCGTCGGGGCGCGTCTACCGGCCGAGCATGTTCCTGACCCTGACCCTGGACACCTACGGACCGGTGACGGCCGAGGGGGCCCCGAGGACGAGGCGCTACGACTACCGCCGCGCCGCGTTGGACGCCATGCACTTCCCGAAGCTGATCGACCGGTTCTGGCAGAACCTGCGACGAGCCGCCGGCTACCAGGTCCAGTACTTCGCCGTCGTCGAGGAGCAGCGCCGGCTGGCGCCACATCTGCATGCCGCCATCCGCGGCGCGATCCCGCGGGCCATCGTGCGCGAGGTGGCGGCCGCGACGTACCACCAGATCTGGTGGCCGTCGCATGACGAGGTTCGGTACGAGCGATGTGCTCCCGATCTGGCAGGAAGGCGTCGGGCTACGTCGACCCGACGTCGCGGGTGACTCTGCCGACATGGGACAGGCACTCGACGCCCTCGAGTCGCGACGAGGACGCCGAGCCGGCGCACGTGATGCGCTTCGGCGCCCAGGTCGACCTGCAGGGGATTCTCGCCACGGACGGACGACGCCGATCGTCGGGTGGCCTACCTGACGAAGTACCTGACCAAGTCGATCTCCGGGACCTGCGGCGAGGAGGACGAGCTCTCGCCCGCCCAGCGATGGCACATGCACCGGCTCCAGCAGGAGATCCGGTTCCTCCCCTGCACGCCACGGTGCTGGAACTGGCTGCGCTACGGCATCCAGCCCCTCGACGCGCACCCGGGGATGACGCCCGGCTCCTGCCCGGGCAAGGCGCACGACCCGGAGAACCTGGGCTGCGGCGGCCGCCGGGTGCTGGTCTCGCGCAAGTGGACGGGCAAGACCCTCAAGAGGCACCGCGCCGACCGCGCCGAGGTCGTGCGTCAGGTCCTCGAGAGCGCTGGCATCGACGTACCCGACGCCCAGCGGCTTGCTGCCGACATCCGGCGCGAGGACGGCCAGCCGCGGTTCACGTGGCGGATCTGGGACCCGCTCGACGCGACCGTGCCGGTGTACCGCCAGGTGATGACCCGCGCGATCGCCGAACGGATGAAGTGGCGAGCCGAGTACCAAGCGGCCCGGTCGCTCACCAGCGGCGACCTCGCACAACCGCCCTGAACCAGCACCGACCCCGGTGCTTCGTCCTCCCCGATAGCCAGCCAACTCCGGTCTTCGGCGTGGCCGTCAAGGGTGAGCGGAGCGAATCACGTGTGACACGAAGTGCCCTTGACGGGCGCGCCGAAGGCCTGACCATCCCAGGACGGGGAGGACGAAGCCATGGAGCAGTACCTGTTCAACCTCTCGGAGTCCTCGGGCGACGCCGAACTTGAGGCCGTTGTCCGCCCGAACATCTGGTTGCTCTCGTCCGAGGAGATCCCGCCGTTGCTCTTCACGACCTCAGAGGTGGCTCGTCTTCTGGGAATCGGGCAGTGCAGGGTCTACGACCTGATCCGCGGTCGAGAGCTGCGCTCGGTGAAGGTCGGCGCTTCGCGGCGGGTCTCTGCCCGGGCTCTCCGGGACTACGTCGAGCACCTCGAGGGGGCGTGGACGTGAAGGAGGCTCGCAGGTCGAATGGGGAGGGCACGGTGTACCGCCGGGCCAACGGGTTGTGGGCCGCGCAGGTGTACGTGAACGAGTCAGATGGCCGGCGGGTTCGTCGCAGCATCTCTGGGCGGACGCGCAAGGAGGTCGAGAACAGGATGACCGAGTTGCGTCAGCGGTCGGATGCGGGCCGGGTGATCGCGCCGGCGGACTTGACGCTCGGTGCGTACCTCGACGAGTGGCTTGCGCAGATCGTCGCGGTCCGCGTGCGGCCGAACACGCTGGCGGCCTATCGCTACAACGCAGAGCGCTACCTGATCCCGGATCTGGGCGAACAGCGCTTGGCGGCCCTGTCGGCGCGTGAGCTTCGGCTCTACTTCGAAGGGCTGCGTGCCCGGGGGGTGGGTGCACGAACGATGAAGTACGTGCACACGACGCTCCGGGCCGCCTTGGAGGACGCGATGCGGGAGGAGGTGATGGAGCGCAACCCGGCGGCGCTGGTGCGGGTGCTAGGACCGCCGCGCCGGGAGCGGGTGCCGCTGACCGTCGAGGAAGTCCGTGCCCTGCTGAGGTCGTCGCGAGATCACCGGCTGCACGCGATGCTGGTGGCCTTCGCGCTGCTCGGGATGCGGCGCAGCGAGGTGCTCGGATTGCGCTGGGAGGACGTCGACCTGGAGCAGGCGTTTCTGCAGGTACGGCGTGGTCTGCAGCGAGTGGACGGTCAGCTGACCCTGCTGCCGACGAAGACCGCACGGTCGCGGCGGACCATCCCACTTGCCGGGACTGGTCGCTCGACGCGTTGGTCGAGCACCGGGATCGACAGGACGCTGAGCGTGCGGCCCTGGCCGAGCGGTGGCCGGAATCTGGCTTCGTGTTCACGACCGCCGATCGGCACGCCGATCGACCCTGGACAACTGCACGCGGATCGTTCAGGAGGCGTGCAGGAGGGCAGGGGTGCGGGTGGTTCGGTTGCATGACCTGCGGCACGGTTGCGTGTCCGTGTTGCTCGGCCTCGGCGTGCCGCCGCGGACCGCGATGGAGATCGCCGGCCACTCCACGATCGAGATGACGATGAACGTCTACGGGCACGTCACGCTCGACGACAAGCGGGACGCACTGGACCGACTGAGCTCCTTGTTCGAGGAGGGGAAATGACTCCGTTGCAGCACGTCGTTGCAGCATCGGGCGCGACGAGCGCTTCCGAGGGCTCGCCTCACATGGGCGTCCATCGACACGAAAGCCCAGGTCAGAGCGTGTCTGCCTGGGCTGTTCGGGTGGCGCGCTCGGAGGGATTCGAACCCCCAACCTTCTGATCCGTAGTCAGATGCTCTATCCGTTGAGCTACGAGCGCCGGGTGGAGCCTGAGCACTTTAGCGCGACGGGGCACCCGTTCCGAAATCGGTTCCGATGGGAGCCTCGGCGGACGTCGCGACGGAGGTACGCGATGGTCCCGGGGCCGGCGCTTGGTGGTCCTCGAGGATGGCGTCGCCCCGCCGGTCGCGGGTGGAAACGTGCAGGTCAGCGACCGCTGCAGCCATGCCCGAGCGGTCAGAATCGTGAGACTGGTCACGTCCACCACGGGTTGATCGATCCAATCGCGCAGCGCCCCGTCCCGGGTAGGGAAGCCGGTCGAGTTCGGCGTACCTTTGCCCCAACCTTGGCAGGCAACGCTGCCGCGAAGGCCATCCGACAACTCAAACGACCGCCGTCACCGACGTGCCGGCCGGTGCCGCCACACGCTCACGGCGGCGCCGCGAACGCTCGAGAGGGAACGTGGCATGACTGCCGAGACCATCCAAGACCGGGGCACTGCGCCGACCACCCACGAGGGGATCCTCAACTGGGTGAAGGAGATCGCGGAGCTCACCCGGCCCCGCGACGTCCGGTGGTGCACCGGCTCTGACGAGGAGTGGACCGAGCTCACCGACGCACTGGTCGCGACCGGCACCTTCACGCGTCTCGACAAGACCAAGAAGCCGAACTCGTTCCACTGCGCGTCCGACCCGACCGATGTGGCACGGGTCGAAGACCGCACCTTCATCTGCTCGGTCGAGGAGAAGGACGCGGGTCCCACCAACAACTGGATGGACCCCTTCGAGATGAAGGCCATCATGCGCAAGCTCTACGAGGGCAGCATGCAGGGCCGCACCATGTACGTGATCCCGTTCGTGATGGGACACCTCGAGGCCGAGCAGCCGATGTTCGGCGTGGAGATCACCGACTCGGCGTACGTCGTCGCCTCGATGCGCGTGATGGCCCGCATGGGCAGCCACGTGCTGCGCCGCATCGAAGAGCTGGCCGCCGCGGGCGAGGACGTGAAGTGGGTGCCCGCCCTCCACTCCGTCGGCATGCCGCTCGCCCAGGGCCAGCAGGACGTCGCCTGGCCGTGCAGCGACACCAAGTACATCGTCCAGTTCCCCGAGGAGCGGATGATCTGGTCCTACGGCTCGGGCTACGGCGGCAACGCCCTGCTCGGCAAGAAGTGCTACGCGCTGCGGATCGCGAGCGTGATGGCTCGTGACGAGGGCTGGCTCGCCGAGCACATGCTGATCCTCAAGCTGACCAGCCCCCAGAACGTCACCAAGTACGTCGCCGCCGCGTTCCCCAGTGCCTGCGGCAAGACCAACCTGGCGATGCTGGCGCCGACGATCCCCGGGTGGAAGGTCGAGGCGATCGGCGACGACATCGCCTGGATGCGGATCGGCGAGGACGGCCGGCTGTGGGCGGTCAACCCGGAGTACGGCTTCTTCGGTGTCGCGCCCGGCACGAACGAGCACACCAACCCCAACGCGATGAGCACCATCAACATCGGCAACTCGGTGTTCACCAACGTCGCCCTGACCGACGACGGTGACGTGTGGTGGGAGGGCCTGGAGAACACCCCCGACCACGCGACCTCGTGGAAGGGCGAGCCGTGGACGCCGGACAGCGACGAACCGTCGAGCCACCCCAACAGCCGCTACTGCACGCCGATCAAGCAGTGCCCGATCCTGGCGCCGGAGTACGACGACCCGCGCGGCGTGCCGATCGACGCGATCCTCTTCGGCGGCCGCCGCAAGACCACGGTCCCGCTGGTCACCGAGGCCCGCGACTGGGTGCACGGCACCTTCATGGGCGCCACCCTCTCCTCCGAGACGACCGCGGCCGCGGTCGGCCAGGTCGGCGTGGTGCGCCGCGACCCGATGGCGATGCTGCCGTTCATCGGCTACAACGCCGGTGACTACTTCAATCACTGGGTCACCGTCGGCAAGGACAACGACGCCGCGAAGCTGCCGAAGATCTTCTACGTCAACTGGTTCCGCCGCGACGAAGAGGGCGGCTTCCTGTGGCCGGGCTTCGGGGAGAACAGCCGGGTGCTCAAGTGGGTGATCGAGCGCATCGACGGCCAGGCCGCGGCGGTCGAGACCCCGATCGGCCACGTGCCGGCGCCGGGCGCACTGGACATCGACGGCCTCGACCTGACGCCGGAGGCGGTCGAGCAGGCGCTCGCCGTCGACGTGGAGGAGTGGAAGGCGGAGATCCCGCAGATCACCGAGTGGTTCGAGAAGTTCGGTGACCAGCTCCCCGCCGTCCTCTGGACCGAGCTGGACGGTCTCAAGGCACGCCTGGGCGCCTGATCCCCGGGCGGCGCCCCCTCCCGAGGCCCGCTGACGGCTAACCTTCGATCTTGTTGCGGAGAGGAGACCGTGTGGCCACCGAGTTCGGTTCTGCCCAGCGCCAGCTTCTGGAGACCGGTGCCTCGACCCTGTACGACACGGTGGTCGACGAAGGGCGCATCGCAGAGGACGACCTGCGCATCGTCGCCCGGGGATCGCAGCGCGTGGCATTCGAGCTCTTGGTCGACCTCGGGCTCCTGATCCTCGACCGGGACCTCAAGGCCTATCTGCCCGTCGACCCCACCACTGTGCAGGCTCGTATCGTCGCACCGATGGGCCAGGAGGCCGCGCACCTGCTCGAGGAGTCGAGCCGGTGGGCCGACGCCTTCGGTGGGCTCGGACAGGCCTACCGTCGGTCGCTCGGCTCACGGCATCCGGTCACCGAGATCCGCGGGGTCGACAACATCCGCCGGTTCCTCGTCGCCACCGTCGACGACGCCCAGCACGAGATCCTGACCGCCCAGCCCACCCTGGGTCGGTACCCCGGCTCGCTCGAGAACGCGTCCGAGCGCGACATCCGTGCGGTCCAGCGCGGGATCGCAATGCGCACCCTCTACCAGCACTCCGCCCGGCGCAGCGTCGCGATCAAGGAGTACGTCGCCACGGTGAGCCAGCATGGTGCTCAGGTGCGGACCCTCGAGGAGTTCTTCAACCGGATGATCATCATCGATCGGCTGATGGCGATCGTCCCTGGCGCCGAGGGGAACGACGTCGCGATCGCGATCCACGAGCAGTCCCTGGTCGCCTACTTGGCCGACGTCTTCGAGCGCTACTGGGAGCGCGCACGAGCGTTCGACGACCGAGCCGAGAGCACCGTGCGCGACGTCGCCGAGGACGTGCGCAACATGACCGTCCGGATGCTGATCGAGGGCCACAGCGACCCCGCCAGCGCCAAGCGGGTCGGCGTCAGCACGCGCACGTATGCCGGCTACATCGCCTCGCTCAAGGCGGAGTACGGCGTGCAGACCCGGTTTCAGCTCGGCTACGCCATGGGCCACGACGGCCATGAGACCACCGAGCACGACCGCGACTGACCTCGTTCGCGCACAAATGTGAGCGGACGGTGTGCGACCTGATCACACACCGCCCGCTTCAATCGAGACGGCCTGGGGGATGGCTGGGGACGACTGTCGGGGGGCTGACTGAAGCGTCCTCGTCTCGAGTTCGTTGGGGTCTACCAGCCGGTGTCCGCGGAGAATGAGGCTGCGTGCTTCGCTCCGGTATCGACCTTCCAGCCGGTGTCATTCGCGGCGCTTGCGGTGGTCGCCATGCCAGCGACCAAAGCGGCAGCAGCAAGCGTGGACGCGACCATCCGGGCCAAGATTCGCGCGTTTCGCATGGTGGTACTCCATTCGTTTCCCCCGAGTTTCTGGTGATGGACACAAGTTTCGCTGGTGCACATGACTACTGGCAGGCGATTCGGGGTTCATAGAACTGCACTGCAGAAATGTGCAAAACACGAGGTCAGCCGCCTTGAATCACGTGTTGTCGGACATGTCCGAAACGTACTCCAAAACTGCCAGAACCGCGTGGCGGAGGTGGCGGGATTTGAACCCGCGAGAGGGGTTTGCCCTCAACCCGCTTAGCAGGCGGGCGCCATAGACCGGACTAGGCGACACCTCCACGCTTGGTCGGCGCGGGGATCAGGGTACCCATGCGTCCGGCGGGCGGCGAAATCGGGCGCCCCGACCGGACCGCGCCGCATCACCCGGTCCGCCGGTAACCGTGTCCCTGGTCTAGACGATTTTGAAGCTCGCGCACGAAATCGTCGCCGTCGATCGCGAGCACGTCGACCGGAATCGTGGTCGTTCCCCCGTTGCGGAGCCGCAGCTGGACGCAGCGCGCGCCTGCCACGTGGGTGGCCACGACGTCCTCGACGTCCTGCCAACGCGCGGCTTTCACGCCGGCCCCGCGTACCAGCCGGACGCGGTAGCCGTCGGCGTCGGCGCGGACGACGTACGTGCGCCGCGTGAGCAGGTGTCCGCCGCCGAAGACGGCGACCACGACGAGCACGATGACCGCCGACATCACCTCCAGCGGGAGCTGGAACAGCGAGACCACGACCGTGGACGCACAGACCAGCACGCCCAGGAGGACCAGGAACGCCCCCATCACGCGCGCCCGGACCTGCGGCGCGACGCCGTAGTCGACGGCGGGGGTGTCGGTGGGCACGGCACGATTGAACCCTCGCGCCCGGCGGACGGGCAATTCGGAGAGGAAGCTGCCCTCCACGTCTTGCTCGACCCGGTGACTTGAGTCACACTCGGATTTCCCCCCGCCAACCCGCGACCAGGTTGGAGGTGGTCCCTGTGGCCACACTCGAAGATTCGATCGTCGGTCTCCGCAAGGCACTCGCGCTTCCCATGCAGCAGCACGGTTGGGGCTGGCTCGTGCGCCAGCGGATGTCGGTGGTCAAGGAGGCACTCACCGACGACGCGGGCCCGGCCGCCGAGGCGTGGCTCGCGGCGCGCCAGGGTTCGGTGCTGCGCGAGCGAAACGCCCTGCTGGCCCAGCTGGCCATGCTCGGGCCGCTCGTGCTCGAGGGCAACGACCGCGACGCGCTCCGCAACCGCCTCCTGCGTCTGGTACACGACCTGGAGCGGCACCGGCAGCGGCTCAGCGACCTCGTCTACGACTCCGTCGCCCTGGAGTTCGGCGGCTCCGAGTAACGGGCCCGACCGCTCCAGGTCGTGGGCACGACTCCGTCATTTGCCGCCTCCGGCGGCGGGGAGCGGCACCGGCAGCGGCTCAGCGACCTCGTCTACGACTCCGTCGCCCTGGAGTTCGGCGGCTCCGAGTAACCCGAGCCGACCGAGCGGAAGCGGCAGAGGGGGCGGGATTCGAACCCGCGGCTGACATCACTGCCAGCGACCGCTTTCAAGGCGGTTCCGATCGGCCACTCCGGCACCCCTCCGTGCGCCCGCCACCTGCGCGAGCGCGGTGCCGAGTCTAGGCTGCCGGCTCGTCGATCCCGAGGAGGCGGCGTACGCCGGCCACCCCGTCGACCTCGACCGCGTGCGGCGGGCGCACCAGCGCCTCCGGTGTCAACAGCAACTGCTGAATGACCGCGCGCGTGTCGCGCCGTTTGAGCCGGACCCGGCCGTTCTCGACGTAGCCGACCTTGCGGCTGACCGCCCGCGACTCCGGGTTGTCCAGGAACGCGCCCGAGGTGACCTCGGTGAAGCCGAGGTGGTCGAAGCACAGCACGCAGATCGCCTGGCGCATCAGGGTGCCGGTGCCCCGGCCCTGGAAGGGCATCCCCAGCCAGGAGCCGGTCTCACCGGTGCGGGTGACAGCGAAGTCCTGGGTGATCACGGCCTGGATCCCCCGGAAGCCGCCGTCGCGCCACACCCCGAGCTCGATCGACCACTTCTCGGGCGAGATCTCGGCCCGGGAGCGCCAATAGTGCTGCACCGTGTTGCGGACCAGCTCGTCGCCGGTGGCGTCGGTCCACGGGAAGTAGAACGGCATCCGTTCCGGCTCGTGAATGCCGCCCTGGACGACGGCGAGCACCTCGGGGAGGTCGGCGTCCCGCACAGGACGCATCTCGAGTGGGCCGCAGCGCACCCGGAGGCCGAACAGCGGCCACAGCTCCTCGAGCGTCTTCATCCCCCGAGTGTCGTGACGTGGCGCCACCGCGGCAACGGCTTTGTCAGCGCAGGGCGTGGGTCCGGCCGGGCAAGACCGGGTCAGAGCCGGCGGTTGGCCAGCGACGGGTTGGCCTCCCGCGCCGTCGCGACCTCGGCCAGGTCGAGCGACACGTGCAGCACGGTCTCGCGGTTGTCGGCCTCCACGATCGCGTCGCCGTACGGCGAGAACACGAGCGAGTGTCCTGTGTAGCGGGGACCGCACTGGGCGGCGGCGACGACGTACACGAGGTTCTCGATCGCCCGGGCGCGCAGGAGCGTGGTCCAGTGCATCGCCTTGCGCTCGCCAGCGACCCAGGCTGCGGGGACGGCGATCACCTGGGCGCCCGCGTCGACAAGCGCCCGGCCGAGCTCGGGGAACCGCAGGTCGTAGCAGGTCATCAGCCCGACCGGCACGCCGCGCACGTCGACCACGACCGGCTCCGTGACACCGGGGCCGACCGTGTCGGACTCGCGGTAGCCGAACGAGTCGTACAGGTGGATCTTGCGGTACGTCGTGAGCACCCCGCGGTCGGCGAGGACCAGGGTGTTGAAGGGCAGGGCGCTCTCGCCGGACTGCTCGAACATGCCGGCCAGCACCGCCACGTCGTGCTGGTCGGAGACCTCGCGCAGCCGAGTGACGAACGGGCCGTCGAGCGGCTCAGCGAAGGCCGCCAGGTCGGAGCCTGGCTTGCCGAAGTCGCGGGCGAACGCCTCGGGGAAGAGCACCAGGTCGGAGGCCGACGCGAGCTCGGCGGCCTCGTCGAGCCGGGCGCGGTTCACAGCCGGGTCGAGCGAGGACTCGGTCTGCACCACGGACACCCGCAGTCGCGCGTCGTCGGCCATGGGTCCACCTTGCCAGCCGGTGCCGCATGCGCGGAGGCATAGGGTCGCCGCGTGGACGACGCGGTGAGCCACCAGGGGGGCCACGAGGCGGTGGGTGCCGTCGTCGTCGCCGGGGGCGGAGCGGCCCGGATGGGCGGCGTCGACAAGGGCTCGATCGAGGTCGGCGGCCGGACCCTGCTCGAGCACGTGCTGGCGGCACTGACCAACGTGGCGGACGTGGTCGTGGTGGGCGACGAGGTGCGGACCAATCGGCCGGTGACGTTCACCCGCGAGGACCCGCCCGGCGGTGGACCCGCGGCCGCGCTGCTGGCCGGACTGCGCGCCTTCCCGCACGCACCCGGGCGGGTCGTCGTGCTGGCCGGCGACATGCCCCGGGTCACGGAGGACACGGTGGACCGCCTGGAAGCCGCGGTCGAGGACCACGCGGACGGAGCCGTGCTGGTGGACCGCGGTGGCCGGGCGCAGTACCTGTGCGCGTCGTACCGGGTGGCGGCGCTGCTCGCCGCCGCGCCGCCGTACGGCCAGGAGCACGGGCTGCCGATGCACCGGCTGCTCGCACCGCTGCGGCTGGCGGAGGTGGCGGCGGTGGGTGACGAGGCCGTGGACGTGGACACCTGGGCGGACCTGCGCGCGGTCCGCGAAGGCGACGATTTCGGCACGTGACCACGAATGTCGCGCCTGCCCCCTTGCGCCCAGTGCCTCGGCTCGCTCAAGTTGGAGGCGTGAACCTCCACGACTGGATTGACGAGCTGTGCGACGTGCTCGACGTCGAGGTGGACGTCGACGAGGCGCTGGTCCTCGACCTGGCGCGCGACGCGGCACACAACGTGGAACGTCCAGCTGCGCCGATCACGACCTTCCTGCTCGGGTACGCCGCCGCGGCCGCGGACGGCAACCCGGCCGAGACGGAGCGGCTGGCCGGCCTGGCGACCGCGCTCGCCGCACGCTGGGACAAGCCCGCGGACGCGCCCGACGTCGTGGACGAGGTCGAAGTCGAGATCGAGGAGCTGGACGAGGTCCCGGAGTAGTCCTCCCTAGGGTGGGGGCATGCGAGCCGTCATCGTTCCCGAGCCAGGAGGGCCGGACGCCCTCGTCGTCGCCGACCTGCCCGACCCCACCGCCGGACCCGGCGAGGTGGTGATCGACATCGCGGCCTCCGCCGTCAACAAGGCCGACACGTTGCAGCGACAGGGCTTCTACCCGCCTCCGCCGGGCGCGTCCGACGTGCTCGGCATGGAGTGCTCCGGCACGATCAGCGCGGTCGGCCACGGCGTCGACGCCTGGTCCGTCGGCGACGAGGTGTGCGCCCTGCTCGCGTCGGGTGGGTACGCCGACAAGGTTGCCGTGCCGGCGGGCCAGGTGATGCCGGTGCCGGCGGGCGTCGACCTGGTCACCGCGTCGGCGCTGCCCGAGGTCGCGGCGACGGTGTGGTCCAACGTATTCATGATCGCGGGCCTGCAGCCGGGCGAGACGTTCCTGGTGCACGGCGGGGCGGGCGGGATCGGCACGATGGCGATCCAGCTCGCACACGCCCTGGGGGCCACCGTTGCGGCGACGGCCGGTTCGGAGGACAAGCTCGCGACCTGCCGGTCGCTGGGGGCCGACATCACCGTGAACTACCGCGAGGACGACTTCGTGGCCGTGCTCCGGGAAGCCGGGGGCGCGGACGTGATCCTCGACAACATGGGCGCGTCGTACCTGATGCGCAACCTGGAGGCGCTCAAGACCGAGGGCCGGCTGGTCGTGATCGGGATGCAGGGCGGCACCAAGGCCGAGATCGACCTGAGCGTGCTGCACCGCAAGCGCGCCGCCCTCGTGGCGACGACGTTGCGGGCGCGCCCCAGCGAGGAGAAGTCCGCGATCTGCGCTGCGCTGGTCGAGCACGTGTGGCCGCTGGTGGCTGACGGCAAGGTGAAGGCCGTCGTCCACGAACGGGTGCCGCTGGCCGAGGTCGCGCGGGCGCACCAGGCCATGGATGACAGCAGCCACATCGGCAAGATCCTGCTGACGACCTGATCCGACGAGCGCCTGCGTAGGGTGGACGTCATGAGCGAGGAGACGCCCGAGCAGAACGAGGGTCCCCGGCCCGGCTACGTGATCGTGGGTCCCGACGGCCAGGCCGTGCCCGAGCAGGCAACCGAGGACACCGACGACCGGGCCGACGACGGGGCAGAGGACGCACGCGCGCTGACCGACCTGGTCGAGCAGCCAGCCAAGGTGATGCGGATCGGCAGCATGATCCGGCAGCTCCTGGAGGAGGTGAAGGCCGCCCCCCTCGACGAGGCCGGCCGCAAGCGCCTCGCCGGCGTCCTCCACACCTCGCTCGACGAGCTCAAGGACGGCCTTGCGCCTGAGCTGGACGACGAGCTGGGGCGGCTGGTGCAACCCTTCGACTCCGGGACGCCGACCGAGTCCGAGCTGCGCATCGCCCAGGCCCAGCTGGTCGGCTGGCTGGAGGGCCTGTTCCACGGGATCCAGACCGCGATCTACGCCCAGCAGATGGCCGCCCGCGCCCAGCTCGAGCAGATGCGCCGCGCGCTGCCCGCGGGCGCGCTCCATCAGATGCCGGGGATGGGCCCGGGTGCCCAGCCCGGCCAGGAGGACGACGGGCACACCGGGCCGAGCGGGATGTACCTGTAGGTCGCCCTACGGGACGCCCACGATCCGACGCACCAGGAAGCTGCCGAGCACCGCCGCGAGGGCAGCGAGGACGTACAGGGTCGGGTAGCCGGCGCCGAGGCCGAGCACGAGGGCGGCGACTCCGGGAGCGAGCACCTGCGGGAGCGCGTTGGCGATGTTGATCACGCCGAGATCCTTCGCGCGGTCCGCGTCGGTCGGGAGCACCTGGGTGATCAGCGCGAAGTCGACCGCGGTGTAGATCCCGAAGCCGACCCCGAGGATCGCCGCGCCGACGTACGCGCCCGGATAGCTGTGCACGAACGCCAGCAGGAGCAGGGCCGCCGCGATCACGTAGCCGGACGCCGTGACGAACACCTTGCGCCGGGCCAGCCGGTCGGACCAGATCCCGCCGAGGATCGCGGTGACGACGGTGAGCACGGCGTACAGCAGCGTCAGCCGGAACACCCCGGCCTCGGCGTCCTTCCGGCCGAGGCCGACCGCATCCTGCAGGTAGTAGAGGAGGTAGAGCAGCAGGAGCGCGTTGGCGAGGTTCATCAGGAACCGCGTGATCCAGGCCCACGCGAAGTCCGGATGCTGTCGCGGGCTCACCCAGAACGAGCGCGCGAACCGCAGTGCCTCGAACGGCGGGCGGTCCTCGGGGGACAGCGCGATGTCACGGGAGTCGAGGCAGTACGGCAGCGAGAGCACGACGAGCAGCCCGGCCGTGGTCAGGTAGCCGGCGGCGATGCTGCCGGTCGCCATCGCGATCCCGGAGCCGAGGACGACGCCGAGGGTCTGTGCGATCGCGAGCCACCCGCCGACGGCGCCACGCTGGAGCACCGGCACCTGGTCAGGCACGGTGGCCGTGATCGCCGCCAGCATCGCGTTGAGCGCACCCTGGGCCAGGCACCAGCCGACGCACATGGCCAGCACAGTCGTGGCCTGCGAGAGCACCACCATCGAGACCACGCCCACGACGAGTCCGCCCAGCACCCACGGCAGCCGTCGCCCGATCCGGAGCACGGTGCGGTCGGAGAAGGCGCCCCACACCGGGTTCAGGACCGTCGACACCGCGGCGCCCAGACCGGTGACGAGTGCAAGCACCGTCTCCTTGTGTGCGGCGTCGACCACCTCGGCCTGCTGTGCGAGCAGCACCTGGATCGGGCCGAAGAACCCTGCCCACACGGCGATGCTGATGAGAGAGAGCCAGACCACCCACGCCCGCCCGACCCGCTCCGTCGGCTCCGCCAGCGCAGAGCGGGGCGCGGTCGTGGTCATCGCCGGTTGGCCGCGATCACGGCGGCGTACCAGTCGAACGACCGCTTCGGGATCCGCTCCTGCGTCTCGTAGTCGATCCAGACCAGGCCGAAGCGCTGCGTGTAGCCCTCGGCCCACTCGAAGTTGTCCATCAGCGACCACGCGTAGTAGCCGCGTACGTCGGAGCCGTCGCGAACGGCCGCCTCGACGGCCCGCAGGTGAGTGTCGTGGTAGTCGATCCGCGGCTGGTCGTCGACCACCCCGTCCGCGCCCGGGCCGATGCCGAACGAGCATCCCGACTCAGTGACGTAGAGCGGCGGCGCCTCCGGATATCTCTTGTCCAGCAGGCGAATCTGCTCGTAGAGCCCGTCGGGGACGATCGGCCAGCCGAAGTCCGTGGTGGGGTAGCCCGTCATCGGGACGAACTCGAACCCGAGGCCCGGCGGAACCTCGACGTCGCCGATCAGGCCTCCGCTCTCGGCGCCCTCGCGCGGTGCCCGGATCGACGTCGGGTTGTAGTAGTTCAGGCCGTAGAAGTCGAGCGGCACCGCGATCAGCCGCAAGTCCTCCTCGACCGGCCCGGGCATCAGCTCGGCGAAGCCCTCGGGGTAGCGCCCGAGCAGCACCGGG
This sequence comes from uncultured Actinomycetota bacterium, assembly GCA_963745795.1. Classification (GTDB taxonomy): domain Bacteria; phylum Actinomycetota; class Actinomycetes; order Propionibacteriales; family Nocardioidaceae; genus Marmoricola. The sequence continues at coordinate 19,072 of CAVUYR010000005.1, forward strand.
TCGGCGAAGAGCCGGTTCCACAGCACGTCGTACAGGTCCGCCGCCGCGCGGTCGTCGGCGTTGTCGGTCAACGGCCACACCGGCGTGTGGTTGGTGGCGCTGCCGACCGCACGGGCGCCGGCGGCGCGCAGGGCCTGCACGGCGAGCCCGTGCCCGAGCAGGAGGTGATGAGCCACCGGTAGGGCGTCGAACATCAGAGTGTGTCCCGGCGCGTGCAGGCCGAGCCCGTAGCCGATCATCGTGACCACGTTGGGTTCGTTGACCGGGATCCACTGCGCCACCCGGTCACCAAGGCGGCCGGCCACGAGCGCGACGTACTCCCCGAACCGTTCCGCCGTCGCGCGCGACGTCCAGCCTCCCGCGTCCTCGAGCGCCTGCGGCAGGTCCCAGTGGAAGAGCGTCGCCATCGGCTCGACGCCGGCCGCGAGCAGCTCGTCGACGAGGCGGTCGTAGAACCCGAGTCCCTCCTGGTTGGCCGGCCCGGTGCCGTCGGGCTGGATCCGGGGCCAGGCGACGGAGAATCGGTACCCCTGCGTGCCGAGCCGGCGCATCAACGCCACGTCCTCGGCGTACCGGTGGACATGGTCGCAGGCCACGGCACCCGAGCTGCCGTCCCTGATCCGGCCCGGCTCGGCGCAGAACGTGTCCCAGATGCTGGCGCCGCGTCCGCCGAGGTCCACCCCGCCCTCGATCTGGTACGACGCCGTGCTCGTGCCGAAGCGGAAGCCGGGCGGGAGCTGGGGATATGGCATGCCCGGCATTCTGCCCGCGCCTGATCGGGCGTGGGCCCCCTTTGATGAGCTGGCGCGCACGGTCACTACACCGTTGTCGCGCGCGGCGGGTCCTGTTCCAGCGACGACACGCTGCGCCGAAGACAGCCGTGCTCAGCACCCTGGCCCACGATGAATGGCATGCCCAAGGTCCCCGAGTCCACCAAGTCCTCTCTGGGCTACAAGCTCCGCGCTCAGGCCCGGGAACGCTGGCCGCAGCTGGCCGACGTCGAGGTCACGCACCGCGCCGGGTTCGCCTACGTGTCCGGCGTCACCGCCGACGGTGAGGAGCTCCGCCTGTGCCGGCTGCGTTATGGCGGCTCGGCCGGCAGGTGGGGCTTCTCGATCTACCGGGCCAGCCACGACGACTACCAGCCCAGCATGTTGCCCAACGGATTCACCGCTGGCAGCCCCGAAGACGCCCTCGACACCGCCTGCGGCCTCTACCTCGGCGACCCCACCGCCTGGATCACACCCCCGCAGAACTAACAGCGAGAGGCGCCAGTCGCGGCACGACGCGGCCGAGCGGCGCGGCCCCTCGGCTCTCCGAAAGCAGTTAGCCGGGCTCGAGCACTGAGGTCGGCACGCCCGTGGCCCCGCGCCGATGGGCTGGCGCGGGGTGTGGGGCGGGGTCGCTACCGGTCGGGCGGGTGGGTGGCCCGGTCGCGGGTGACGTCGGTGGTGCCGCGGTGGTCGCGCAGGAACTGGTAGCCGTGCGGCGAGGACCACAGGTAGGAGCCGGGTTCCAGGACGGTGTAGCCCCAGCCAGGGTGGTGGGTCTTGAGCCGGTGGTGCCGGCGACAGAGCGGACCGATGTTGTCGCTCGCCGTCGGTCCGTCCTCGGAGTAGGGGATCACGTGGTCCAGGTCGCAGCCCTCCGCAGGGCGGGTGCACCACGGGAACACACAGGTCAGGTCCCGCTCGCGTGCTTGCTGGGCGAGCCGGTCGGGGATCTGGTACTGCTCGACGTGGACGTGTTCGCTCAGGTCGACCACCGGCCTCACGGTCACCGTGGCGCCGGGGTGGCCGCACCAGGCGCGGACCTGGTCGGCGTCGACGAACGAGCGGGTGTTCGCCACCCGGGCCAGGTGCAGCTTCTCCTCCGGTGCCGCGATCGCCTGTTCGGTCAGGTGCACGTGCAGGAGGACGTCGCGGCCCGGAGCCGGATTGGACGCGGTGTCGAGGTCCAGGGCGAGCTGGTGCCGCGCCATCTCCCCGAGCGCTTCGGAGCGGCGCACGTCCAGCGCGGCGGTGGAGCCGAGGTCGGCCAACCGGGCCGCACCGACCGAGAGGGCGGTGTCGAGGTCCAGGGCGTCGGCCAGATCGACCTCGGCCTCGACCCAGACGGTGCCCTCGAAGGACACCTGATCGGTGTGCACGTGCGCGTGCCGGGCATCCGCGGCGGCCTCCCGGCGACGCCGGGCCTCGGCCGGCATGTGCCGGATGATCGCCTCCTGGACCAGCCGGTCCACCCCGGTGGGCCGGATCCGGTGCGCGAACGGGGCGACCTGGTCGTCCACGAACCCCGCCGCAGCTGGGCGAGGGCGATGGTGTGGCGGGCGATCCGGCGGGCCCGCCACGCCGGCAGGCCCCCGGCCAGCACCCGGGCCCAGGTCTTCGGGAGCCGGTGCCGCAGCTCGAGGGCCTCACCGAGGTAGGCCTTGCCGGTCTCGGTGGGCAGCCCGACCGCGGCCGCGAACTCGGCCACACAGAACTCCGCGACCAGCGGGGCACCGGGTCCGGCGACCGTCAGCGGCTGGTCACCGTGCCGGCTCAGCAGCGCGGCGTCCTGGATCGACTCCGCCGGGTGCAGGTCCGCCCAGGTGACCGCGGCGCGGAGCAGGTCGACCTCGGCGGCGTCGGCGGCGGCACGGCGGTCCCGGGCGAACCCGAGCACCGCGGCCGCGGTGTCGAGGTCCGGGACTGCTGCTGTGGTGGTCATGGCTCCAGTCTAGTCGAACATATGTTCGGATCAAGAGTGGAATCAGTCGACATTTCGATAGGGAAGATGGGCGATCCGAAGGCGGGCCTGAGGAACCCGGCCAACCGCACCCCGCGGCGTCCCGGGTGCGTCTAACGGATGAAGCGGAAGAACGTCTGGCCCGGCACGAGCGGGCGCGGCACCGCCACGAGCCGGTGGGTACCGACGCGGTACTTCGCGTCCCACGGGGCGTCGAAGGACACCTCCTCGAACCCCTCGTCGCCGAACCAGGCCCGGATCTCCCCGGTGAGATCGCCGGTGGCGAACCTCCCGCGGGTCCAGATCACCGTGGCGCCCGGTGTGCACAGCTGCGGAAGCGCGGCGATGGTGGCGCGCAGGTCGTCGTCGGTCACGTTGCCGAAGACCCCACACATCTGCACGAGGTCGGCGGGGACGGCACCGGCGTAGCTGTCGGTGGTGCCGGCGTCCCCGCGTCGTACGTCGACGGCGAGATCGTGCGCAGCGGCGTACTTCTCGGCGGCCCGGGCCAGGCCCTCCTCGAGCTCGAGCAGCGTCGCTGTCACCCGCTCGCGGTCGGGACGGGCCGCCAGCACCTCAAGCAGGTCGCGCCCGTCGCCCGCGCAGGCGCTGACCACCCGCAGGCGGTCGTCGTCGCGGTCGTCGAGCCACTGCGTGATCTGCCGCTGCACCGAGCGTCGGCGGCGCGACAGGTCGGAGTGCGGGTCGGCGTACGGCGCGTGCCAGGCCTGCCAGTCGGTGCTCATGCCACCAGTCTCGGTCAGGGCACCAGCACGCCCGGGTTGAGCACGCCCGTCGGGTCGATCCGCTCCTTCACCGCACGGAGCATCTCGACCCCCACGGGGCCGATCTCCTCGGCCAGCCAGGGCTTGTGGTCCTGACCGACGGCGTGGTGGTGCGTGATCGAGGCGCCGTTGCGGATCATCGCGTCGGACGCAGCGGCCTTGGCCGCACGCCACTGCGCCACGGGGTCGACGTCCTGACGGGTCGCGATCGTGAAGTACAGAGAGGCACCGGTCTCGTAGACGTGGGAGATGTGGCAGAGCACGAGCACCGGCCGCCCGTCGTGGCCGAGTGTGCTCTCCAGCGCCTGCTTGACCGCGTCGTACACCTGGCGGAGGCGGGACCAGAACGTGACCGTCTCGACGGTCTCGACAAGCACACCGACGTCGAGCATCGAGTCGCGCAGGTAGGGGCCGTGGAAGCGGCCCTTGGCCCAGGCCGCGCCACCTGCCTCGCCGAGACCCGTGCCGCCGAGCCCGGTGAGCAGCGTGGTCGTCGTGTCGCGCCGCGCGTCGACGACGGCCTGCTCGCCCTCGAAGCCGACCACCATCAGGCAGCCGCCGGGGGACTCGCTGCCGACCTCGTCCGGCTCGGCGAGGTTGACCATCGTCTCCGCCTCGTCGGACAGCCGCAGCACCGTGGGCATCGCTCCGCCCTGGGCGAGCGTGCGCATCGCCGCCGCGCCTTCGTCGAACGACGCGAACCGCCAGGTCTCGTAGACCTTCACGGCCGGCACCCGGCGCACGCGCACCGTCACCGAGGTGACCACGCCGAAGGCGCCCTCGGAGCCCATCACCCACTCGCGCAGGTCGGGCCGGCCGCGTTTGCCGGCGAGGAGCCGAGGTCGAGCCGACCCGATCGGCGTCGCGACGGTGAGACCCGATGACGAGGCTGTCGAAGCGCCCGTAGCCCGCGGAGGACTGGCCGCTGGAGCGGGTGACCGCGAAGCCGCCGATCGACGCGTATTCGAACGACTGCGGGAAGTGTCCGAGCGTCAGGCCGTGCTCGGCCAGCAGGGCCTCGGCCTCCGGACCGCGCAGCCCGGGCTCGAGAACAGCGGTCATCGAGACCGACGTCGACCTGGAGCAGCCGGTCGAGCCGGCACAGGTCGAGCGAGACCACGCCCGCGAAGCCGTCGCGACGGGCCGTGAGCCCGCCGACGACCGACGTCCCGCCGCCGAAGGGGACGAGTGCGACGTGGCGCTTCACGCACCAGTCGACGACCGCCTGCACCTCGTCGTGGCTCGGCGGGACGGACGACCGCGTCCGGCGAGTCGGAGCCGTCGCCCTGCCGCATCAACAGCAGGTCGGGCGTCGACTTGCCGCGGGTGCGCAGCACGCGGGTGTCATGGTCGGTCAGCACGTGGTCCTCGCCGACCAGCGCTTCGAGCTCGGCCGACGAGCGCGGCGTCGAGCGGGTCGCTCAGCCGCACGTCGGCGAGGTCGACGGGTGGAGTGTCCGCCGTGCCGATGAAGGCGTCGACGAGTGCCCGCGCGGACTCCGGGAGCGGCCCGGCCTGCTCGGGGTCGCCCCAGCGCGACCAGTGCATCTCTCGGTTCATATGTTACATTGTGACATATGACGTCACTTCGTCACAACAGCCTCGAGGACCTGCCCGACACCGACACCGCGATCCTCGACGCGGCCCGCGAGTCGATCCTGGCCGTCGGCTGGCGGCGCAGCACGCTGACCGACGTTGCCCGCCGCGCCGGCGTCAGCCGGATGACGCTCTACCGTCGCTGGCCCGACATGCACGGCCTGCTGGGCGAGCTGATGACCCGTGAGTGGACCGCCGCCATGGCCGCGGTCGCCGAGGGCAACGACCCCGGGTCCAGCCTGCTGGCCCAGGTGCGCCGCGGCGTCGTGCTCACCGCCCGCGCGATCCGGGACGACGCGCTCTTCGCCAAGATCGTCGACGTCGACCCGGAGCTGCTGCTCCCCTACCTCCTCGACCGACGCGGCCGCTCCCAGCAGCTGGTGCTCACGGTGCTCGAGCCGATGATCCGGCAGGGCCAACGCCGCAAGGAGATCCGCAAGGGCGACCCGGTGATGCTCGCGCGCACCCTCCTGCTCGCCGCCCAGGGCTTCACCCTCTCGGTGCAGACGATGACCGACCCCCGCAGCGAGCAAGGGTTGACGGAGAGCGACTTCGAGGACGAGCTGGGCCTGCTCGTCCAGCGCTACCTCGCGCCATGACCGGCCACCACACCGGCCACCACACCGGCGAGATCACCGTCGGCACCGCCGGGCTGCCCGAGCGCACCGACCTGCTCGTCGTCGGGCTCGGGGTAACCGGAGCCGGCGTCGCCCTCGACGCCGCCAGCCGGGGCCTCGACGTGGTCGCCGTGGACGCGTTCGACCTGGCCTGGGGCACCAGCCGGTGGAGCTCCAAGATGGTCCACGGTGGGCTGCGCTACCTGGCCAACCTCCAGTTCGGACGTCGCCCACGAGAGCGCGCTCGAGCGCGGCATCCTGATGCAGACCACCGCCCCGCACCTGACCCGCGCCCTGCCGATGGTGATCCCGCTGACCCCCTCGGTCAGCCGGCAGGCGGCGCGGGTCTCGCGGATCGCGATGACGCTCGGCGACGTCCTCCGGCTCACCGCGCGCACCTCGCGTCGTACCCTCCCCCGCCCCCGTTCGATCTCCGTGCCGCGAGACGCTGGCCCTGGTTCCCGGCGTGCGCCGGGCGCGGTTTGCGCGGCGGCATCCTCTCCTTCGACGGCCAGCTCGAGGACGACGCGCGGCTGGTCATCGCCCTGGCCCGTACGGCGGGCGCACACGGCGCGCGGCTGCACACGCGCAGCCGGGTCGTCGAGCTCTCGGGCAGCCACGCCGTCGTCCGCGACGAGCTCACCGGCGAGGTCCGCCGGATCGAGGCGACGGCGGTCGTCAACGCCGCCGGCGTGTGGGCCGGCGGGCTGGTCGACGGGATCACGCTCAAGCCGTCCCGGGGCACCCACCTCGTGCTTCGCCAGGAGTCACTCCCGGGCCTGCGCGTGGCCGTGATGGCGCCGGTGCCCGCCGAGCGCAACCGATTCGTGTTCCTGCTGCCGCAGCCCGACGGCACCCTCTACGTGGGCCTCACCGACGAGGAGGTCGACGGCACCGTAATCCCCGACGTCCCGGAGCCCAGCCGAGGACGAGATCGACTTCCTGCTCGACGCGATCAGCACCGCGTTCGAGCGCCGGCTCACCCGCGACGACGTGGTCGGCGCCTACGCCGGCCTGCGTCCGCTGCTCGACGCCGGCGGCGAGACGGCCGACCTGTCCCGGCGCCACGCGGTGCTCACCAGCGGCACGGGGTGGTCACGATCGTCGGCGGCAAGCTGACGACGTACCGCAAGATGGCCGAGGACGCGGTCGACGCCGCCGTCACGCAGCGGGGGCTGGCGGCGGGACCGTGCACGACACGGTCACTGCCGCTGCTCGGCGCCGCCGACCGCGCGCTGCTCGAGAGCGTCGACGCCCCGCAACGACTGGTGCGCCGCTACGGCCTCGAGGCGCCGATGGTGCTCGACAACGCCCGTGTGGTCACGGGGCTCGACGACGCGGAGCTGCTGGCCCCGATCGCCGACGGTCTGCAGCACACGCTGGCGGAACTCGTGTTCGGTGTGACGCACGAAGGCGCCCGCACGGTCGAGGACCTGCTGGAGCGGCGTACCCGGATCGCGCTGGTCCCGGCAGACGCGGAACTCGCCCGGCCGGCGGCCGAGCGAGCTCTCGAGCTGGCGAAGGTGGTTACTTCTTGAACGCGTCCTTGGCCTTCTCGCCAGCCTGCTTGAGGTCGGACTTCCTCTGGTCGTTCTTGCCCTGGCGCTCGAGGTTCTCGTCACCGGTGGCCTTGCCGACGCCCTCCTTCGCCTTGCCGCCGAGGTTGTCCTTCTTGTTGTCCATCTTGTCGTCTAGTCCCATGCTCTCCACTAGAGCACGGCCCTTGGATAGTAATCACACCGTCAGGGGTGAAGATCCGGCGGCGCCGGCGGTTACTCTCCGCCCTTCGGCAACACCGTCGCCCGGCCTGCCTCCAGCCGCGCCACCGGCACCCGGAACGGCGAGCAGGACACGTAGTCCAGACCGGCGTTGTGGAAGAAGTGGATCGACTCGGGATCTCCGCCGTGCTCGCCGCAGACGCCCATCTTCAGCGCCGGCTTCGTCGACCGGCCGCCCGCGACCCCGGACTTGACCAGCTGACCGACGCCGTCGGCGTCGAGCGTCTCGAACGGGGAGATCGTGAGCACGCCGTTCTCCAGGTACGTCGCGAAGAACGCGCCCTCGACGTCGTCGCGCGAGAACCCCCACGTGGTCTGCGTGAGGTCGTTGGTGCCGAAGGAGAAGAAGTCGGCCTCCTCGGCGATCCGGGCCGAGGTGAGCGCGGCCCGCGGCAGCTCGATCATGCAGCCGATCGCGAAGTCCAGCTCCTCGCCGGTCTCCTCGGAGATCTCCTTCAGGATCGCCTCCGCCTCGTCGCGGACAAGCTGCAGCTCCCGCTGCGACCCGACCAGCGGGACCATGATCTCCGGCTGCGGGTCCTTGCCCTGCTTGCGGAGCTCGACGCAGGCCTCGGCGATCGCCCGGATCTGCAGCGAGAACAGGCCCGGCATCCGCAGCCCGAGCCGCACCCCGCGCAGGCCGAGCATCGGGTTGGACTCGTGCATCCGGCGTACGGCGGCGAGCAGCTTCACGTCGTGCGGGTCGGTCTCTCCGCGCTCCTCCGCGACCGCGACCTTGACCGCGAGGTCGGGGAGGTCGGGCAGGAACTCGTGGAGCGGCGGGTCGATCAGCCGGATCGTAGTCGGCAGCCCGTCCATCGCCTCGAGCAGCTCGGTGAAGTCCTGCCGCTGCAGCGGCAGCAGCGCCTCCAGCGCCTGTTCGCGCTCGTCGCCGGTCTCGGACAGGACCACGCGCTCGATCTGCACCCGCCGATCGCCGAGGAACTGGTGCTCGGTGCGGCAGAGGCCGATGCCCTCGGCACCGTGCTTGCGCGCCCGTGCGGCGTCCTCGCCGTTGTCGGCGTTGGCGCGCACCCGCAGCCGTCGTACGTCGTCGGCGTGCGAGAGCAGGCGGTGCACCGCGTCGACCAGCTCGCGCACCTCCTGGTCGTCACCCGCCGCCGCGTGTGCCGCCTCGATGCCGTCGGCGATGTAGGTCATCACGGGCGAGTCGACCACGGGCACGTCGCCGACGAACACCTCGCCGGTGGCGCCGTCGATCGCGATCACGTCGCCGCGCTTGAGCACCTTGTCGTCGACCCGCAGCTCGTCGTCGTGGACGGTGATCGACTCGGCACCGACGACGGCGCACATGCCCATGCCGCGCGCGACGACGGCGGCGTGCGACGTCTTGCCGCCCCGCGTCGTGAGCACGCCCTTGGAGGCGACCATGCCGGGCAGGTCCTCGGGACTGGTCTCCCGCCGCACGAGGATGACGTCGTTGCCCTTCTCCTTCTCCTCCGCGGCCTGCGCGTTGTCGAACACGATGGCGCCGACGGCGGCGCCCGGAGAGGCACCGAGCCCCTTGGCCAGGAGCTCGCGCTCCGCCTTCGAGTCGAACTGCGGGAACAGCAGCTGGCTCAGCTGGTTGCCCGTGACGCGCTCCAGCGCCTCGTCGGTGGTGATCAGGCCCTCGTCGTCGAGCTGGCAGGCGATCCGGAACGCGGCGCCCGCAGTGCGCTTCCCGATCCGGGTCTGCAGCATCCAGAGCTTGCCCTGCTCGATGGTGAACTCGATGTCGCACAGGTCGCGGTAGTGCGTCTCCAGCCGGCGCATGATCTTGCGCAGCTGCTTGTACGACTTCGGGTCGATCTGCTCGAGGTCGGCGAGCTGCAGCGTGTTGCGGATACCGGACACGACGTCCTCGCCCTGGGCGTTCTGCAGGTAGTCGCCGTAGACCCCGCTGTGCCCGCTGGACGGGTCGCGGGTGAAGCAGACCCCGGTGCCCGAGGTCTCGCCGAGGTTGCCGAAGACCATGCTCACCACGTTGACCGCGGTGCCGAGGTGGTGCGGGATGCGCTCCCGCCGGCGGTACAGCTGGGCACGCTCGGTGTTCCACGAGCGGAAGACCGCCTCGATCGCCAGGTCGAGCTGCTCGCGCGGGTCCTGCGGGAAGTCCGCACCCGTGTGCTCCATCACGATGTCCTTGTACGCCGAGACGACATCCTTCAGATCCTCGGCGCTGAGCTCGAGGTCGGTCGTCGCCCCGACCTTCTCCTTCCGGGCGTCGAGCGCGTCGGAGAACGGCTCGCCCGGGATGTCGAGCACGGTGCGCCCGAACATCTGGATCAGTCGGCGGTAGGAGTCCCACGCGAACCGCTCGTCGTCGGAGAACTTCGCCAGCGCCTCGACCGTCTGGTCGTTCAGGCCGACGTTGAGGACGGTCTCCATCATCCCCGGCATCGAGAACTTCGCGCCGGAGCGCACCGACACCAGCAACGGCTCGTGCGGATCGCCGAAGTTGCGGCCGACGGCTTCCTCGACCTCCCGCATCGCGATCGTGGTCTCGACCTTCACCGCGCGCGGCAGGCGGCCCTCGGAGAGGTAGGCGCGGCAGGCGTCGGTGGAGATGGTGAAGCCCGGCGGAACCGGCATGCCCAGGTTGGTCATCTCGGCGAGGTTCGCGCCCTTGCCGCCAAGGAGCTCCTTCTGGTCCTTGTCTCCCTCGCTGAACCGATAGACGTACTTGGCCATGGCTGCTCTCCCTTGCTGTTGCTCCATGCGTACCACCAACTTCGGCGCGGCGCTCCCTGCGCGTTCCTGAATTCCGCGGAGTGGCCGAGCACGGCGTCGCGACGACCACCGCGGGCCCTCACCCGCCGGGGTGGTCCCTAGGGTGAGGACATGGCACGCATCCTCGTCACCGGCGCAACCGGCTTCATCGGCAGGAGACTGGTGCCTGCGCTCGTCGAGGCCGGCCACGACGTGAAGGCGATGACCCGCCACCCCGAGACGTACGACGGGCCGGGTCGGCCGGTCCGCGGCGACGTCGGCGAGCGGGCCTCACTGACCGAGCCGCTCGAGGACGTCGACGTTGCGTACTACCTCGTGCACTCGCTGGACAACACCGACTTCGAGAAGCGCGACGCCGACGCCGCGCGGATGTTCGCCAAGGTCGCGGCCACGACCGGCGTCGAGCAGATCGTCTACCTCGGCGGTCTCGGCAGCGAGCACAACGGGGCGCTGTCCGCCCACCTCCGGTCGCGCCGCGAGGTGGAGGGACTGCTCGGATCGAGCGGCATCCCGGTCACGGTGCTGCGTGCCGCGATCGTGGTGGGCAAGGGCGGCATCTCCTGGGAGATCACCCGGCAGCTGGTCAAGAAGCTCCCGGCGATGGTGGTGCCGAAGTGGGTGGGCACCCGCACCCAGCCGATCGGGATCGACGACGTCGTGTCCTACCTGGTCGGCGTCGCCGGCCACGAGAAGGCGCTGGGCCAGGTCTTCGAGATCGGTGGCCCGGAGGTGCTGACCTACGGGGAGATGCTCCAGCAGGCGGCCATGGTGATGAACGGCCGCGAGCTCCCGGTGGTCCAGGTGCCGGTGCTGACACCCCGGCTGTCCTCGTACTGGCTGGCGCTGGTGACCGACGTCGACCTCACCACCGGGCGCAACCTGATCGACTCCATGGGCACCGAGGTCGTGGTGACCGACGACGCGGTCAAGGACGTCGTTCCGCTCGACCTGACGCCCTACCAGGAGACCGTACGGCGCGCCCTCGAGGACGACCGCCAGACCGAGGGCTGACCCGTGGTGATCCGCGTCCTCGGAAGTCGGCTCCTCCATCCCTCGCTCTGGCAGCAGGTGCCGCGCGACCACCGGCAGACCCCGCAGGAGTTCCGGCGCCGGCAGCTGGTGACCCTGCTCTTCGTGCTGATCGGGGCGGGCGTCCTCGGCTGGTCGCTGCGGATCACCCCGGGCAGCTCGACGTTCATCGTCGCGACCCTCGTGCTCGCGGGCGTGTGGGCGGTCGGCGCGTTCGCCTCGGGTCCGCTGCACCTCGGCCGGATCGAGGTCCGCGACGCGGCCGAGGGCACGCCGCTGCCCCGGCCCGTCGTACAGCCGATCATCATCGGTCTCGTCCTGGCCGCGGTCTTCGCGCTGGGCGGTCTCGTCGTGCACGAGATCGGCCCGCTCGACCGCCAGGTCACGAAGGTCCTCGACTACGCCGACCAGGGTGTCGGGCCGCTGGTGCTCCTGGTCACGGCGCTCAACGGCATCGCCGAGGAGCTGTTCTTCCGGGGCGCCGTGTACGCCGCCATCCCCCGCAACCCGGTCGTGTGGTCCACGGTCACCTACGTGATCGCGACGCTCGCCACCGGAAACGTGATGCTCGGCTTCGCCGCCGTGATCGTGGGTGCGGTGGTCGGTCTGCAGCGGCGCGCGTCCGGGGGCATCCTGGCGCCGATCCTCACGCACGTCACGTGGTCGGTGGCGATGCTCTACGCACTGCCGGCGATCTTTCTTTAGGAGAAGTCCATCGCGTTGTCGGCGACCCGGCCGTGCCGGATCGTGACCACGTCGCGCAGGTAGTTCTGGCGCAGCCGCCATGGCGCCCGGCTGCCCTGCTTCGGGAACTGGTGGAGTGAGCGGAGCACGTAGCCGGCCGCGAAGTCCATGAACGGGCGCTCCTGCACGTCGGCCTCGCGGCGGGGCACGAAGACGCGGGTGCCGGTGCGGTCGAGGTGGTGCAGCAGGCGGACGACGTACTGCGCGACGAGGTCGGCCTTGAGCGTCCAGGCAGCATTGGTGTAGCCGACGGTGAAGACGAAGTTCGGCACCCCGGAGAGCAGCATCCCCTTGTAGGCCATGGTGTCCGGCAGGTGCACGGGCTCGCCGTCGACCGCGAGGACAGCGCCCCCGAACGCCTTCAGGTTGAGTCCGGTGGCGGTCACCACGATGTCGGCAGGGAGCTCCTCCCCCGACGTGAGCAGCAGGCCCTTGGGAGTGAACGAGTCGATCCGGTCGGTCACGATCGAGGCGTCGCCCCGGCGGATCGCCCGGAACAGGTCTCCGTCGGGCACCAGGCACAGGCGCTGGTCCCAGGGGTTGTACGTCGGACGGAAGTGGGTGTCGACGTCGTACCCGTCGGGCAGCTGGGCCGCCGTCGCCTTGCGGATCAGGCGCCGCACCAGGTTCGGGCGGCGCCGGCTGAGCTGGTAGAAGCCGGTGGTCAGCAGCACGTTCTTCCACCGCGTGACGCCGTAGGCCACGGAACCGGGAAGGAGCCGGCGTGCCCGCGCCGCCAGTCCGTCGCGGCTGGGCACGGACAGCACGTAGGTCGGGGAGCGCTGCAGCATGGTCACGTGCGCGGTGTCGGCGGCGATCGCCGGCACCAGGGTCATCGCAGTGGCACCACTGCCGATCACCACCACCCGCTGGTCGGCGAGGTCGAGGTCGGCCGGCCAGTGCTGGGGGTGCACGACCCGGCCCTCGTAGTCGTCGACTCCGGCGAACTCCGGGGTGTAGCCGACGTCGTAGTCGTAGTAGCCGCTGCAAGCCCAGAGGACGTCACAGGTGAGGGTCACCTCGGCGCCGTCGTGCTCGGCGGTGACCGTCCAGCGCCGGTCGGCCGACGACCAGTCCGCCCGTCGTACGGCGTGGCCGTAGCGGACTCGCTCGTCGACGCCGTACTCCGCTGCGGTCTCGCGGACGTAGCGGAGGATCGACGGGCCGTCGGCCAGCGCCTTGTCGCCCTGCCAGGGACGGAACCGGTAGCCCAGCGTGTACATGTCGGAGTCCGAGCGCACGCCCGGGTAGCGGAAGAGGTCCCAGGTGCCACCACTGGTCTCGCGCGCCTCGAGGATCGCGTAGCTGCGACCCGGGGCGTCGACGGCGAGGTGGCAGGCCGCGCCGATCCCGGAGAGCCCTGCCCCGACGATCAGGACGTCGACGTGGTCCGAGGGCTGCGTCATGCAGTCAGTCTAGGGAGCCGGCGAGGCCTGGATCTGGTTCGGGCAAAAGTGAAGGGCCACGGTTCGGGTCGTTCACCGTGGCCCCCCAGATGCAGCGACGGTAGGTGTCCTCGCGGGGGGCCACCTACCTCCCTAGGGGTGAAGGGTGTGACACTACGTTCATCCCCATGACGAACGCGCGTCCTCTTCGCATCGCGATCCTGAACGACTACGAGATCGTGGTGAAGGGCCTTGCCCGGATGTTCGAGCCCTTCGCGGACCGCGTCACCGTCGTCGAGATCACGGCCAACAAGCCCGCCCTCGAGCCCTCCGACATCGCGTTGTACGACACGTTCTCGCAGACGCAGGAGATCCCTTCCGAGGCCGACGAGGTGCTGCACGAGACGAACGCCCACCGGCTGGTCATCTACAGCTGGAACCTGCACCCCGAGCTGATCAAGTCCTCGCTGCGCAGGGGTGCCTCCGGCTACCTCGCGAAACGGCTGTCCGCGGGCGACCTGGTGGACGCGCTCGAGCGCGTGCACGCCGGTGAGCAGGTGGTGACCGCCGACGCGGTCGATCCCGTGCCCGACACCGGGGACTGGCCGGGGCGCAAGCACGGGCTCACCACCCGCGAGTCGGAGATCATCGCCCTGATCACGCAGGGGCTGAGCAACCAGCAGATCGCCGACCGCGCCTTCCTGAGCATCAACTCGGTGAAGTCCTACATCCGGTCGAGCTACCGGAAGATGTCCGTGACCAGCAGGAGCCAGGCGGTGCTCTGGGGCATCGAGCACGGTTTCCGACCCGACCACGTGCGGCTGCTGCCGCAGGGGTGACCTCGGCGCCCACGGGCGCACTTGAACGTCGGGCTGAACGCTCAGGCGTTCTCCTTGCGGAACGTCGCGCTCAGCCCTTCCGGGGCGACTTCAGCCGGAAGGACTCGATCCGCGAGTACCCCTTCACCGACGTACGCCGGACCCGGCTGAGCCGGAACTCGGACTCGTCCGGGTCGAGCTCGGCCAGGGCGTCGCGCATGCCCTTGTCGACGAGCACCTTGCCGGGCCGGGACAGCGACGTCAGCCGGGAGGCAATGTTCACCGTCGGCCCGAACACGTCGCCGAGCCGGCTCACCACCGGGCCGTGGGCGACGCCCGCACGCACGCCAGGGAAGGCCTTGTCGTCCCCGGCCCGGTCGACCAGGGCCCGGGCGATGCGCGCGCCGTCGGCCGGCGAGTCCGCGACGTACAGCACCTCGTCGCCGATCGTCTTGATCAGCCGACCGCCGTTGTCGGTCACGGTGCTGGCCGCGACCTCCTCGAAGTGCTCGACCAGGGCCACCAGCTCGGAGTCGGAGAGGTTCTTGCTCTGAGTCGTGTAGCCGACGATGTCCACGAAGCCGACCGCCTGCACCGCTGACTCCTGGTCGGACGGCCGCAGCAGCATCCGGCTCGACGCGCTGACCAGGTGCCGGCGCCAGATGTAGCTCTGGAGCGCGTCCACGAGCGGAATCACGTCGCCCGCTAGCTCCTCCAGCTTCGCCTCCGGGTCGTCCGCGGCGACGGCGAGGCTGGCCAGCAACGAGGTCTGCCACTCAGCGAGGCGGGCGAAGCTGCGGCCCCAGGTGCGGACCATGGCCGCCTGCGAGTCCTCGTCGAGGATGCCGGCGTCGATCAGCCGCATCGTCTGCTTCAGGGCCCGGAGGTCGGCCTCGGTGAACACCACCTCCTCGTCGCCCGCGCGCGGGAAGCCGAGCGAGTGCCAGAGCCGTTCGGCGACGTCGATCGGGACCTCGGCCCGCTCGGCCACCTCGACCCGGGTGAGTGCCGGTGCGCCGCCGAGCAGCAGGACCTCGATCCCCTCCAGGAGCTCCGGTCCGGTGAGCCGGCCGAGCACCGCCTCCGGGGCACCTACGTCATCGGCCTCGTCCGCCAAGTCAGGCGTCCTTGCGGGCTTCGCCGATCCGCTCGCCGGCGGCCGCGTCGAGCGCCGCCTTGAAGGTGGGGATCTCGCTGCACAGCTCCTCGACGGCCTCGCGCGTGAAGTGCAGGACCCGGACCGGCGTGGTGCTCACCACAGAGGCGCTGCGGAGCTTGTGGTTGACGATCGCGGACTCGCCCACGACGTCGCCCGGGCCGAGCCGGGCGATCTCCGTCTTCCCCTTGCGGACCACGACCTGGCCGTCGAGGATGATGTACGCCTTGTCCGCCGGGGGTCTTCTCCCAGATCAGGGACCAGTGCTCCGGCACCGTCACCTCGGTGCCGGACCTGACGATCTTCTGGAGCTCGGCGTCGGTGAGGTCGTCGAACATCGGGACCTTCGCGATCTCGGGTGTGCTCTCGGGCGCCATGGAACCGGCCTTTCGCCTCGGGGACCGCTCGGGTCCTCAGCTGTTCCCTCCGGGGCGATCCTCCCGTGCTGTGCGCGAGGCTGTCCAGATTCGGCCCGTGAGCCGGTGGTAGGCCTCTTCCGCGGCGGCGGTCTCGGTGCCTTCGCCGTACTGCGTCAGGAGCGGGATCGCCTCGACCAGTGCCTCCTCGGCCTCCTGGGGGCGGTTGCCGTCGATCAGGATCAGCGCCGCCTGGTGCTGGATCTGGCCGCGCAGCTGCTCCTCGTCCAGAGGGGGCGCCGACACGTCCGCCGGGGGTACGGCGCGCGCCTCCTCGAGGATCGAGCGCAACGTCGAGAGCGCCTCGTTGACCCGGCCCTGCACGCCCTGGAGGTTGGCGAGCAGCCGCAGTGAGGAGATCATCCGCTGCTGGTCGCCGACGCGCCGGGCGATCCGGTTGGCGTTGACCAGGTGCTCGGCGGCGCGCCCATGCGAGCCGCACTGGAAGAGCGTGAGGCCGGCAGCCTCGTGGGCCGCCGCCGCGTCGCGCAGCCGCTGGTCGGCCTCGTAGCCCGTCGCGGCCGTGACGAAGTGCGGGGTCGCCAGGTCGGGCCGCTCACTGGCGACCAGAGCGCGGCCCAGTGTCCAGCTCGCGGCCGCGAGCATCGGGTCGTGCTGACCCATCGCGACGACGGCGGGTTCGAGCACCTCGACCGCCTCGTGGGCGTTGCCGGTCGCGAGCAGGCCGACCCCGAGCAGTCGGTGGGCGAACACCCGGCGTTGCACGTCACCCGGGGCGAGCCGGACGAGGAGCGCGTGGGCCTCGTCGATCAGGTCCTCCCACTCGTGGGCCTGGAGCAGCACCTCGCAGAGCTCGGCGCGCAGGCCCAGCGGATCGGCGACGCCGACCTCGTCGGCGCGGGCCACGGCCTCACGGAGTCCCAGCACCGCGGCGTCGATGTCACCGGTCTGCCAGGCGAGCTTGGCCCGGGTAGCGATGATCGCGACGGCCACCGCCGGGAGCTCGTGCTCCACGGCACCGTCGTAGGCCCGCTGCAGCAACGACTCAGCCTCGGCGTGGTCGGCCCAGACGCCGGCATACCCGGCGGTCTGGAGCGCGGTGACCGCCCACCGCGGCTGGCCGGCGCGGTCGAACAGCTCCGCGGCGCGCAACGCGTCGTTCATGCCGCGGACCGGGTCGGGGTTGCGGCTCAGGGCCATCAGCGCGCCGGCGGCCTCGGTCAGCTCGCCAGCCGCCTCCAGCTCGTCCGCCAGCTTGTGGGCGCGGGGCCACACGGACTCGTCGCCCGCCAGCGCCTGCCGGTGCAGCGACTCGATCTCGACGCGCTGGATAGCCGGGACGCTGCCGGACATGCGCGCGGACTCCGAGGCGCTCGCGAGCAGGACGTCGACGAAGCTCTCGTCGTTCTGCGCGCGCTCGGAGGCGAGCGCGCGCCGGTCGAGGTACGACACCGCGAGGTGCTCGACCGGGTCGGTGACTGGGAGCATCCGCTCGCGCAGCGACGCCCACCCGTTGACCAGCTCCATCACCCGGGTCGCGTCGAAGCGGTCACTCGCCGCGAGCAGCTCGTCGGCGAAGCCCAGCACGGAGCCGGGCACCGGCACGCGCGGCGGTTCGAAGCTCACCTCCGCCTGGCGTGCGAGGTCGACGTCGAGCGCGTCGGCGGCGCGGGCCTCCTCGGAGGCGGTCTCGGGGTACGGCGCGATCCGGACCAGCCCGGACACGCGCCGCGAGACCCGGTCGGTGCCGTTGCGCCGGTCGAAGGCCGCGGCGAGCTCGCGGGCGCTGCCGTCGAGGCTGCGGATCACCTCGTCGAGCGGGCGACCGGAGACCATGGGCGGTGCCAGCCGATGGCCGCGGCCGGCGCGCAGCACCCGTGCCGCGACGGCGGAGCCCTGCATCCGGTCGACGTCGTCGAGGCGGTCGTTGAGCAGCGGCACCAGGGCCAGCGCGAGCCGTACGGCACGACCCGGGCGGTTGGTGCGGACCAGGTACATCACGTGGTCGGCCATCGCGGAGGCGAACAGCGGACGGCCGGCGACCATCAGCCAGCCGGCCCGGTGGTAGGCCTCGGCGATGTCGACCCGACCCAGGCGCATCGCCCAGTCGGCCGCCTCGCCGTACAGCTGGTGCGGCTCGCGGTCGCACCGCTTGCGGCCCTCGAGCAGGTCGGCCGCCCGCTCCAGGGCGCCGGCCAGGTCGCCGGCCTCGGCGAGGAACCGCGCGTCGGTGGCGATGTCGCAGACCTCGCAGTCCGAGAGCGAGTCACGCGGGCTCCCGCGCCACACGCCGAGCCAGCGCTCGAGGACCTCGTCCGTGTCGATGTCGCGGGCGAGGAACGCGCGGTACTTGGCGTAGAGGTGCGGGCTGACGTCCTCCGCCCGGAAGCGGTGCTCGATGTCGTGGTAGACCCGCTGCACGTCCTCCAGCGGCATCCGGCTCGAGCGCAGGGTGCGGGCCAGCGCGAAGCGGCACTCCCACAGGATCTCGAGGCGCTGCCGGTCGGTGACCTGGTCCGGACCGTCGGGGTTGCCCTCGAGGCGGCCGAGCAGCCAGGCGATGTGCGGGAGCTCGCGGTCACCCGGTGCGGCAGCGTCGTACGCCGCCACGAGGTTGATCCGGGCCTGCACCAACAGCGTGAAGTCGTCCACCTGCTCGGCCAGGGCGAGCGCCTGCTCGGAACGCTCCACCTGCTCCTCGCCGGGCGGCAGTGCGTCGGCGACGCGCAGAGCCTGGTCGACGTCGGACACGGTCGGCACAGGTGTCTCCTCGGAAGCGGTCCCTCGATGGTGATGGCGGTGTCCCAAGACTACGGCGACACCGAGCCCGGTCGCAGGGGTTCGCCAACGTCGTCGGGCAGGTCGCGGATCTCAGCCGAGGTCGCTGCTGCCGAGCACCCGGGTGGGGGTGATCCGGATCGCCACGCGGGCGTCGTTGGGTCGCGGCTGCCGGTAGCGCGTGGCGTAGCGCTCGACCGCCCGGGCGACCGACTCCGGATCGGAGCGCACCTCCCCGAGTCCCTCCAGCGTCGCCCAGCGGCGGCCGTCGACCTGGCAGGCGGCGATCCGGTGCTCGCCGGGCCCCACGAGGTTGCGCACCTTGCGGGACGTGCGGGAGGCGATCACCCAGGCGCATCCCTCGACGGGGTCCAGCACGACGCCGACCGGTACGACGTGCGGGGTGCCGTCGCTGCGCAGCGTGGTGAGGGTGCAGAGGTGGCGCTCCGCCCAGAACCCGGCCATCGCCGCTGAGAGCGCTCCGAGGTCCACGTGCCGTCCGGACCCGGGGCTCACGCGTCGGTCCGGACCGGCACCGGGCCGCGCGTCCCGCCGAGGTCCGCGGCGGCGGTGAACGGGTCCGCCGCGAGGTGGACGGCGCCGTACCCGCTGGCCAGCGAGGCCGTGGCCGCCCGCCCACCCAGCGCCAGGCTGGTGCCGGACGGCAGCCGGGCCAGGTCGCCGGCGTGCTGCTCCAGCTGGGCGGCGAACATGTGCGGCTCGGTGCCCGCCAGCACCACGACCCCGGCGCCGACGTCGCGCGCGGTGTCCACCACGTCTGGGACCGGGGTGTCAGCGCCGAGGAAGGTGGCCGACCAGCCCTCACGGCGCAGGACCAGGCACAGCGCGAGCAGCCCGATGTCGTGGCGCTCCTGCGTGGGGCAGGCGAGCACGGCGACCTGCGTCGCCTCCCGGGCCGCCTTGCCCTGGGCCGCCAGGGCCAGCATCCGGCCCCGGATCAGCCCGCTGCCGAAGTGTTCCTGCGCGACAGTGATCTCGCCCGACTCCCACTCGTTGCCGAGCTGGCGCAGGCACGGGAAGAACAGCCGGTCGACGACCTCGATCGCGTCGTTGCCGGCGAGCGCGCGGTCGATGACCGCGTGCGCACGCGGCTCGTCGAATGCGGCGACCGCCTCACCCAGCGCCGGGAGCAGGCCGTCGAGGGTCACGGATCCGGGTCCGGGCATGGCGGCGAGCACCATCGCCGCGGCGTCGCCGGCGGCCATCCCACGGTCGCGGAGCGCGACCATCTCCCGGACCCGCCGCTCGTCGTCGGGGCCGTAGATCCGGTAGCCGCTCGGCGAGCGCTGGGGCGTGAGCAGCCCGTAGCGCTCCTCCCAGACCCGGAGGACGTGGGTGCTGAGGCCGGTGCGCTCGGCAAGTGCCCCGATCCAGAGTCTGGTGTCCATCGCCCCCATCGTGAACGTTGCACAAACCTTTGACAAGCGTGCGTACGTTGACGGCGTGACCTCGCTGCTCTGGCTGCGCCGCGACCTGCGGCGCGGAGACCTGCCCGCCCTCGGTGCCGCGCACGAGGCTGCCGACGGCGGCGAGGTGCACGCGGTGTTCGTGGTGGACCCGACGATCTGGGGCCAGGCCGGTGTCGTACGCACCGCCTGGCTGGCCGCGACGCTCCGCGCGACCGTCGAGGCGTACGACGGGCGGCTCTCGATCCGGCACGGCGACCCGCGCACCGTGGTCCCGCTGCTGGCCGGCGAGCTCGGGACGACCTCCGTGCATGTGTCCGCGGAGCCGTTCCCCTACGGCCGGCGCCGGGACGCGGCCGTCGCACGGGCGCTGGCGCGGGACGACGTCGCGCTGGGTCGGACCGGGAAGCCCCTACGCGGTCACCCCGGGCCGGGTCCGCAAGGGCGACGGCTCGCCGTACCAGGTGTTCACGCCGTTCTCCCGCGCCTGGCGCGAGCACGGCTGGCCGGCGCCGGCCGCCGCGCCGCGGGCGCTCGAGCCTCGCCGCGGCCGACGACGACAAGGGCGTCGCCGCGATGCTCGACAAGGCGCTGCGCGACGGCCCGGACGACCTGCCCGACGGCGGGTGAGCGGGCGGCACTGCGACGCTGGGCGGCCTTCCGGGACGAGGCGCTGGACGACTACGCGACCGCTCGCGACCGCCCGCGACCTGGCCGGGACGTCCGGCCTCTCGCCGTACCTCAAGTTCGGGGAGATCCACCCGCGCACGCTGCTCGCCGACCTCGCGGGACGCCGGAGCGAGGGCGCCGCGACGTTCCGCAACGAGCTGGCCTGGCGCGAGTTCTACGCCGACGTGCTCTGGCACCGCCCGGAGTCCGCGCGGCACGACCTGCGGCCGGAGCTCGCGCGGGATGGCCTACGACGACGCCCGGCGACGCGTTCGACGCCTGGCGCGAGGGCCGCACCGGCTTCCCGATCGTCGACGCCGGGATGCGCCAGCTGCTCGCGACCGGCTGGATGCACAACCGGGTGCGGATGGTCATCGCCAGCTTCCTCGTCAAGGACCTGCACGCCTGGTGGCCGCTCGGCGCCCGGCACTTCCTGGACCAGCTGCTCGACGGCGACCTCGCCTCGAACAACCACGGCTGGCAGTGGGCGGCCGGCACCGGCACCGACGCGGCGCCGTACTTCCGGGTGTTCAACCCGGTCACCCAGGGCAAGAAGTTCGACCCGACCGGCGACTACGTGCGCCGCTGGGTGCCGGAGCTCGCTCACCTCGCCGGGCAAGGCGGCGCACGAGCCGTGGGAGCACGACGCCGGCTACGACCACGGCTACCCGCAGCGGATCGTGGACCACGCCGAGGAGCGGCGCGTGGCTCTGGACCGCTACCGGGCGGCCCGGGGGTGAGGGTGGTCGGGCTGGTGGGCTGGGGCTGACGTTTCGGGCTGAGGGTTCACCACGGTATGCAGACCAACCGGCGCTCCCCACGATGAGCACTTCGTGGGGAGCGCGGGTTCATCGTGGGAAGCGCCCGGCCGTGTCCGATTCGCCGCGGTTATCCCGGCATACCGTGGGGAACCCGCGGTTCCCACGACGAACCCGCGGCCTCAGTCGTCCGGCCCCGCCAAGGCAGCGAGCGCGCCGTCGCCCAGCCGGTACGTCGTCCACTCGTCGTACGGCGCGGCGCCCAGGCTCCGGTAGAAGCCGATGCTCGGCTCGTTCCAGTCCAGCACCCACCACTCGAGCCGCTGGTAGCCGCGCTCGACGCAGATCCGCGCGAGCGCTGCGAGCAGGTCGCGGCCCAGGCCGGCGCCGCGGTGCTCGGGTCCGACGTACAGGTCCTCGAGCCAGATCCCGTTGCCCCCGGTCCAGGTCGAGAACGTCACGTACCAGAGCGCCATCCCGACCACCTCGCCGTCCACCTCGGCCACGTGGCCGAATGCCGTCGCCGGGCCCTCGTCGGGGAACATCAGCCGCCGGAAGTCCTGCTCCGTGGCCTCGACCTTGTCCAGCTCGCGCTCGTACTCCGCAAGATCGCGCACCAGGCGCAGGATGTCGGGGACGTCGTCCGCAGTCGCCTCACGGATGCTCACGGCCGCTTCCGCCCCTCGCGGAGAGCCATCCGGTCCGGTACGACGAAGCCGGTCGCTGTCCTGCCGTCGCGCTGCAGCCGTGCGGTGAGCCTCATGTCGCCATCCTGCCAACATGTGCTCGCCATGTCGGCCGGGATTCGGCATGATCGTCCGCGTCGGGGCGCTGCGAAGCACGACGGAGGTCGTTGC
This sequence comes from uncultured Actinomycetota bacterium, assembly GCA_963745795.1. Taxonomy (GTDB): domain Bacteria; phylum Actinomycetota; class Actinomycetes; order Propionibacteriales; family Nocardioidaceae; genus Marmoricola. Next base: position 41,309 of record CAVUYR010000005.1, read on the forward strand.
CATGAGCCGGGTCCAACGGGACACCATGGCTCTGTCAGAGCCCGACCGGGCATCGACCCCACCTGGCGTCGTACCACGGCTGGTGCTCGCCAGCGCGCTCATGCTGTTCCTCGAGCTGGCCCTGATCCGGTGGCTGGGCGCGAACATCGTGCACCTGTCGTACTTCACGAACTTCGTCCTGCTGGGCTCGTTCCTGGGTGTCGGCCTGGGTTTCCTGGTGGCAGGCCGGGGCTGGTCGTTCCTGCGCTGGACACCGCTGCTGCTCGCCCTGCTGGTGGTCTGCGCCCGCGTGTTCCCGGTGTCGGTCGACCGCTCCGGGAGCGACCTGATCTACTTCACCGCCCTGCACACCACGGGGCCACCGGCCTGGTTGATCCTCCCGCTGGTCTTCCTCCTGGTCGCCGGCATCCTGGTCGGTCCGGCCGAGGTCGTCGGTCGCTGCTTCGCCGAGCTCGCGCCGCTGACGGCGTACCGCTGGGACCTGATCGGATCCCTGCTGGGGATCCTGCTGTTCACGGCGCTGTCGCTGGTCTGGGCACCGTCCGTGGTCTGGGGCGTCATCGTCGCGGTGGCGTTCACGGTGCTGGTCGGTGGCCGCTTCCGGGCGCTCGCCGCGCTGGCCGGGATCGTGGTCGTGGGGGCGCTGCTGCTGGAGACGACCACGCCGGGTGTCTCCTGGTCGCCGTACTACAAGATCACGCAGACCACGAGGAACAGCGCGACGTACGGCACGCGGGTGCAGCTCTCGGTCAACGGCGTGCCCCACCAGACGATGGCCACCGCCGCGTGGAAGCTCGAGAAGGCATCCAGGATCTACGGTGCGCCGTACCTGCACCGCGACCCGTCACCCCTGCGCGACGTGCTGGTGGTCGGGGCCGGCTCCGGCTCGGACGTCGCGATCGCGCTGCGCATGGGCGCCCAGCACGTGGACGCGGTCGACATCGACCCGCGGCTGGTGCAGATCGGCGTGCAGGGCAACCCGGACCACGCCTACCAGGACCCTCGGGTCACCCGGCACATCAACGACGGCCGCGCGTTCCTGCAGAACACGGACCGACGCTACGACCTGATCCTGTTCGCGCTGCCCGACTCCCTCGCGCTGGTCAGCGGCGCCTCGCAGATCCGGCTGGAGTCCTTCCTCTTCAGCGAGGAGGCGCTCCGGTCAGCCCACGACCACCTCACCGATCACGGGGTGTTCGCGATGTACAACTACTACCGCCAGGGCTGGCTGGTCGACCGGCTCGGCGGCACGGCGGCAGCGGCGTTCGGCCACGCCCCGTGCATCGACACCTTCGGCCGTGCCACCGCGGTCGTGGTCGTGGCCCGCGACCCGGCCCACCAGCACTGCGGTGCCGCGAACCATGCGTTGCCCGCGACGTATCCCGCGCCGGTGCACGACAACGCGCCGTTCCTCTACTACCGCGGCGGGATGCTGCCGATGATCTACCTCTGGACGCTGGGCGGGATCCTCGTGATCTCGTTGCTCCTGGTGCGGGCCGTCGGCGGACCGTTCCGCAGGATGCGTCCCTACGCCGACCTGTTCTTCATGGGCGCGGCCTTCCTGCTGCTGGAGACCAAGAACGTCGCCACGTTCGCGAACCTGTTCGGCACCACGTGGACCGTCAACGCCATGGTCTTCGGCGGGGTCCTGCTGGTCGTCCTCGCCGCGGTCGAGACCACGCGCCGGTTGCGCACACCGCCGCTCCCCGTGATGTTCGCCCTGATCGCCGGCGCCCTCGCCGTGGCATATGCCGTCCCGCCGTCCTGGCTGCTCGGACTCCCGTTCGTGCCCCGGCTGTTCGCGGCCGTCCTGATCGCGTTCCTGCCGATCTACCTCGCGAACATCGCGTTCGCCAAGCGGTTCATGGCCACGGACGACTCGCAGGAGGCGTTCGGGGTGAACCTGCTCGGCGCGATCGCCGGCGGCTGTCTGGAGTACGCCGCCTTGGTCACCGGCTACCGCAACCTGCTGGTGGTGGTCGCGGTCCTGTACCTCGTGGCGTTCCTGCTCAGGCCGCGGGAGGCGGTCCCCGCGACCTGACCCGGACCTCAGTGGCCGACGGCGTCCTCGCGGGCCCTCATCGGGAGCATGAAGGTGAGCACGAAGGCGAGCACGATCAGACCGGCCGCAACCCACATCGAGGCGCCTGCAGCGTCCCGGAAGGCCCCGACCCGGGTGGCCGCGCTCGCTGGCTGTCGAGCACGTGGAAGAACGTCGTGCCGAGCACCGCGATCCCGAACGCGCCACCGAGCTGCTGCACAGACGTCAGGACTCCGGAGGCCGAGCCCGACTCGTGGTCCTCGACGCCGGCCAGCACGATGTCGAAGAACGGCGCCATCGCGAGACCCATGCCGAGGCCGATCACGGCCAGGGACGGCGACATCGCCGAGATCCCGATGCCGTCGCCCGCCCAGCTGGAGCGTGAGCACGAAGCCCGCGAAGCCGACCGCGGTCAGGGCCTCGCCGACATGCATCAGGGTCCGGCCGAGCCTGACGTTGAGCGGCTGGGCGACGACGAAGCCGACCACCATGCCGGCGGCCTGCGCGATCCCCGCCATGCCGGCCTTGAACGGGCTGTAGCCGAGACCGAACTGCACGAACAGGGTGAACACGATGCTCATCCCGAGCAGCGCACCGAAGAACGCCATCCCGGTCGCGAGGCCGCTGGTGAACGCCTTCTTGCCGAACAGCGACGGCGTGACCAGCGTGGAGAGCCCAGCCCGGTCGCGGCGCCGCTCCACCACGGCGAGCAGCGCGAACATCGCGGCCCCGCCAGCGATCATCAGGTAGGACCACAGCGGCCATCCGTGCTCCCGGCCCTGGATCAGCGGGTAGATCAGCAGCACCATCGCGCCGGAGGCGATCGCGGCACTCGTGAGGTCGATGCGCACGGACGGGTTCGGGCGGGACGGCGGCAGCACCCGGGCGCCGACCAGGAGCGCGATCACCCCGATCGGGATGTTGATCGCGAAGATCGTCCGCCAGCCCCAGCCGAAGAGGTCCGCGTCGACCAGCCAGCCGGCCAGGATCGGCCCGCCCACGGCGGAGAGGCCCATGATCGGGCCGAAGGCGCCGAACGCTCCCGCGATCTCGTCGGGCGGGAACATCTCCTTGATCATGCCGAGCCCCTGCGGCAGCATCACGGCGCCGACCAGGCCCTGGAGCACGCGGAAGACGATCAACATCTCCGGCGACTGCGCCAGCGCGCAGGCCAGCGACATCAGGGTGAAGCCGGCCATGCCGACCATGAACATCCGGCGCCGGCCGTAGATGTCGCCGAGCCGTCCGCCGATCAGCAGGCCACTGGCCATCGCGATCGTGTAGCCCGCGGCGAGCCACTGGATCAGGGTCTCGCCGCCGCCCAGGTCGCGGACGATCGTCGGCCCGGCGATGGAGGTGATCAGCGCGTCGAGGAGGTCCATCACCTCGGCGGCCAGGATCACGAACAGCGCGGGCCAGCGCAGGGCGTACGCCACGGAGGCCGGGGTGGTGCGGCGGTGGTGGTGGACATCGGCTTTCCTCGCTTCGAACAGTGTTCGTGATGTCGAACGAACACTGTTCTACGCGCGAACAGTGTTCGTGTCAAGTAGCATGAGCAGCGATGACTCCCTCGCCAGCCCCCGGCCGCGTCGAGCGGGCCCGCGCCAAGGCCGCCCGCGCCCGGCGCCGGCGCCCCCTGAGCCTGGACTCGATCGTCGACGTCGCGCTCCGGATCGTCGACGAGGAGGGCACCGAGGCGGTCTCGATGCGTCGCGTCGCGGCGGAGTTCGACACCGGTCCGGCGAGCCTCTACGCGTACGTCGCCAACAAGGAGGAGCTGCTCCGCTGGGTGCTGGAGCGGATCATCGAGGAGATCGTGGTCCCGGAGGGCGACACCTGGCAGGAGGTCGTCCGCGGCTTCGCCTTCCAGACGCGCAGCATCTTCCAGCGCCACAGCGACGCCGCTCGGCTCAGCTTCGCCCACATCCCGAGCGGCAACGCCATGCTCGAGAGCACGGAGCGCGTGATCGGCGCGATGATCGAGGGCGGCGTTCCGGACAAGGTCGCCGCCTGGTCGCTGGACATCCTGGCCCTGTACGTCGCCGCCGACGCCTTCGAGGGCTGGCTGATGCAGCAGCGGTTCGACGACGGCAGCGGGCGCGACCCGGAGGAGATCAGCGCCGAGTTCGTCGACGAGGTGCACGCGACGTTCGCGGCGATGCCGACCGACCGGTTCCCCTACCTGGCACGCACCACGGGCGTGATGATGGCCGGCTCCAACGACGAGCGGTTCGGCTTCGGCATCGACATGCTGATCGCCGGGTTCGCGGCCCAGGTGCCGGGCGACGTACCGACAGGGAAGGGAGAGCGATGACCTACCCGGAACCCGTGTACCACGGCACCGCCGGCGAGCAGAGCGCCTCGATCCGGCGTACCGACGCACCGCACGACCTCGAGTACCGCAACGGCGGCACCGTCGACTACCTCGCGACCGGCGGGACGACGAGCGGCGCGTTCGGGCTCTACCGCTGGAACTTCGGCACCGGCCGGAGCGGCCCCGACCCGCACTTCCACCGCACCATCTCGGAGTCGTTCTTCATCCTCGACGGCACCGTGACCATCTACGACGGCAGCGACTGGGTCGAGACCCGTGCCGGCGACTTCGCGCACGTGCCGCCGGGTGGGATCCATGGCTTCCGGAACGAATCGGGGGCGACCGCCTCGATGCTGCTGCTGTTCACGCCGGGGGCGCCGCGGGAGGAGTACTTCGAGACGCTGAAGAGGATGGGCGAGGGGCTGACGATGAGCAACGAGGAGCGGGACGCGTTCTACGCGGCGCACGACAACGTCTGGTTGTGAGGGGCGGGGAGCGCTTTCATCAATCTGGGTGGAGGCGGGCGTGTGGGGTCTCGACGTACCGTGGCGAGATGCTCCTCAAGTGCTGCGTGAACGGCCCTCGGCTCGCGGCCGAGCACCCGGCGCTGCCGGTCAGCGCCCGACCAGATCGCCCGGGCCGCGGCCGACGCACAGACGGCGGGCGCGGGCGCCGTCCACTTCCACGCCAAGCTGCCCGACGGTCACGACACGCTCGACCCGCAGCACGTCGGTGACGCGGTGCGGGCCGTGCGCGCCGCGACCCCCGGGCTCGCCGTCGGCGTCACGACCGGCGCCTGGGCGCAGCCCGACCCGGAGCGGCGCCGCGACCAGATCATGGCGTGGCAGGAGCGGCCCGACTTCGCCTCGGTCAACTGGCACGAGGAGGGCGCCAACGACGTCGCCCGGGCTCTGCTCGAGCAGGACATCGGGGTCGAGGCCGGGCTCTGGTCCGCCGACGCGGTCGACGCCTGGCTGGACTCGCCGCTGCGCGACAAGCACCTGCGGGTGCTGCTCGAGCTTGCCGACGGGATGACCGAGGACGAGGTCCACGAGGCGGCCGACGACATGCTGGACCGGCTGCGTGGACGCACCGAGCTCCCGGTGCTGCTGCACGGTGCCGGCACCAGCGCGTGGCCGGCGTACCACTACGCGGTGCGGCTGGGTCTGGACACCCGGATCGGGCTCGAGGACACGCTCGAGCTGCCCGACGGCACGCACGCGCGGGACAACGCCGCGCTCGTGCGCGCCGCCCGGGTCATGGCCGGCTCACACGTCTGAGCGTTGCCCGGGACCGGCGTCGAGGAACGCCTGCGCCATCCGTTTCGGCGCCCGCGAGAGCCACGCCTCGGTGACCACCTCGGTCAGCTCCTCGTGGCTGATCTCGCCGACGCGGGAGCCGCGGAGCAGCACCGAGAGGTGGCCGTTGAAGTGCGGCGTCGTGAAGTACGGCGTGGACGCGTCGGCGACCATCGCCTCCTTCTCCTCGGCACTCGGGACCCAGAAGACGATCACGTCGGTCAGCCGCTCGCGGGTCTCCGGGTCCACCGCGTCGGGGCGCGGGTTGCGGAAGAACACGAAGGACTTCCGGCGGACCTGGTAGACGCGGCCGTCGAGGCAGGTGACGCCCGGGAGCCCGCCCGCGAGGTCGTGGACGTCCTGCAGACGTGCGCGGCGCGACCGGGCCATGCGGCGATCGTAGGTCAGTCGGTGAGCGCCTTCTCGATGTCGGCGGCGATCTTCTCGGGCGCGGTGGTCGAGCCGTAGCGCTTGAGGACGGTGCCGTCCCGGCCGACCAGGAACTTGGTGAAGTTCCACTTGATCGCGCTGCCGATCAGCCCGGTCCTCTCCTGGCGAAGCCACTGGAAGAGCGGGTGCGCCTTGTCGCCGTTGACGTCGACCTTCTCGAAGAGCGGGAACGTGACGCCGTAGTTCTTCTCGCAGAACGCGCCGATCTCCTGGGCGTCGCCCGGCTCCTGGCCGCCGAACTGGTTGCACGGGAAGCCGAGCACGGCGAACCCGTCGTCGGCGTACTTCGTGTGCAGCTCCTGGAGGCCCTGGTACTGCGGGGTGAAGCCGCACTCCGAGGCGGTGTTGACCACGAGCACGACCTTGCCGTCGTACGTGCTCAGCGGCTGCTCCTCGCCGGCCAGGGTGTTCGCGGTGAAGTCGCTCAGGGTGGTCATGTCTCTCCTCGGTCGGGTTCGCCGCGCGTCCCGGGATGGTCTGCGCGCACACCGAACAACGCGAAACGCCCCGCCGGCGATTCCTCACCAGCGCAGTGTCGGTGACCTTTGTTATACAGATTGCGAGTATCTCAAACGATCTGGAGTGTCCATGACCGCCACCAGCCCCCCGCCGGCGCCGCTGTCCAGCCCGTTCTCGCCCGGCGAGCTCCCCCGGGTCCTGGTCGGCCGGGTCGGCGAGCAGGCGCGGATCCGCGACCACCTCGGGCGCGTGCACACGTTCGGGGAGATGAGCGGCCGGCTGCTCGTGCTGCATGCTCCGCGCGGTCTCGGCAAGACCTCGCTGCTGCGTGAGGCGCAGTCCCAGGCCGCGGAGCTGGGTTTCGTCACCGCCTGGCTCTCCTGCGCGAAGGGCGGCCGGCTGGTGCCCGAGCTCGTGCACTCGGTGCACCGGGCGCTGGACACCGCACCTGCGATCGACCGCAAGGCGAAAGGCCGGTGGGCCGCCTCGGTGTCCAAGCTCGGCATCGAGCTCGGCGTGGCGGGGGTCAAGGTCGGCGCCGACGTGGACCTCCGACGCACCGACAGCGAGCTGCCGGTCGGCGCCGTGGGCGCGGTCGAGGACCTGCTCCACGAGGCCGCCACGCTGGTACGCCGCAGCGGCGGAGCCGGCCTGCTGGTACTCGTCGACGAGGTGCACGCGGCACCGTTCGCGGAGCTGGCGGTGCTGCTCAACGCGGTGCAGGACCTCGCCGGCGCCCGGGCCGACAACCCGCTGGCGGTGATGGCCGCCGGACTCCCGTCGACGCCGGAGATGCTGACCCGGGCCGCGACGTTCGGCGAGCGCAGCGAGTTCGTCCCCCTGGACCGGTTCGACGCCGACGACTCGCGGCTGGTGCTCGCGCGCCCCGCGGAGGAGCTCGGCGTGCACTGGGCCGACGACGCGCTGCGCCGGGCGCTCGCGTTCGGCGACGGCTACCCCTACTTCCTCCAGCTCGTGGGCCACACCACGTGGCAGGCGGCGGCGCCGGCCGAGGGCGACACGCTCACCGTCGCCGACGTCCGTGCCGGCGAGACCGAGATCGACGCCCAGCTGGCGGCGATGTACCGCGCCCGCTGGGACAGCGCCCCCCAGCTCGAGCGCGACCTGATGGGGGCGATGGCCGGCCTCGCGGTCCGGAGCACCGAGGTGGTGGCGCGGGCCGACGTCGCGGCGGCGATGGGACGCGAGTCCCGGGCGATCAGCGTCCCGCGGGCACGGCTGATCGACCGCGGTGTGATCGAGCCGTCCGGGCGCGGGCGGCTGCGGTTCACGCTCCCCGGCATGGCGCGCTGGATCCGCGAGGAGACCGACACCGCGGGCGCATGAGCCGATGGGGCAGGATCAGGACCATGCGTCGAGCTCTCGGGGTGGTCCTGGCCGTGGGGGTCACCATCGGCCTCGCCGGCTGCGCCTTCGGCGGCCCCGACCCGCAACCGACCGCCGACGCGGTCGCCCGGGCGCTGGGCAAGCACGACGTGCGCGCGGTCGACTTCACCGGACCCGGCGCGAAGCACGCCACGACCGACCTCGCGGCGATCCTCGGCGGCATGGACGGGGTGCCGAGCACCGTCACCGCGAGCGACGTCGAGGAGGACGGCGACCGCGCGACCGCCACCGTGACCTGGCGCTGGGACGTCGCGGGAAAGACCTGGACCTCACGCTCGCCGATGACACTGGAGAAGGCCGGCGACGCCTGGCACGTGGTCTGGAGTCCCTCGCTCGTGTACCCGAAGCTGAAGCCGGGACAGACCCTGCGGGCGACCACGCTGGTCGCCCCGCGCGGCGAGATCCTCGGCGCGGGCGGCGCGAGGATCGTGACCCCGCGCAACGTCGTCCGCTACGGGATCGACAGGGTCCATGTGCCTCACGGGGATGCGGTTGCGTCGGCGCGCGCCCTCGCGACCCTGGTCGGCGTCGACCCGGCCGGGTTCGCGAAGCGGGTCCGCAAGTCAGGCGAGAAGGCCTTCGTCGAGGCGATCACCCTGCGCAGCGGCAGTCCCGAGGCGCCGCCGGACGACGCGGTCCGGGCCATCAGCGGGGCGGCCATGGTGAAGGCGCAGCTCCCGCTGGCACCAACGCGCACGTTCGCCGCGCCGATCCTCGGCACGGTCGGGACACCGACTGCCGAGATGGTGAAGAAGAGCAAGGGCAGGCTCTCCGCAGCCGACCAGGTCGGGCTCAGCGGCCTCCAGGCGCGGTACGACGACGAGCTGGGCGGCACCGCCGGTCTCCGGGTCGACCTCGTCGGGAAGAACGACGGGACCGAGCCGAGGGAGCTGTTCCGCACCGACCCCAAGGCCGGCACGGCGCTCACCACCACCCTCGACGTACGCGCACAGGACCTCGCCGAACAGGCGCTGGCCGGCACCACGTCACCGAGTGCGCTGGTGGCGGTTCGGCCCTCTACCGGTGACATCCTCGCCGCCGCGAGCGGGCCGGGGTCGAAGGGCTACAACACCGCGACCTACGCGCGCTACGCACCCGGCTCGACCTTCAAGATCGTCAGCAGCCTTGCCCTGCTGCGATCCGGCGTCACGCCGACCACGCTGGTGGACTGCCCACCCACCGTGACCGTCGACGGCAAGCAGTTCAAGAACTACGACGACTACCCGTCGTCCGCGCTCGGCCGGATCCCGTTCCGCACGGCGATCGCCAACTCCTGCAACACCGCGGTGATCGGGCAGCGCGACCGGCTCGACCGGGACACGCTCACCGATGCCGCAGCGGCGCTGGGGCTCGGTGTCGACCACGACCTCGGCTTCCCGGCGTACTTCGGCTCGGCCCCGCCGGCGGGCTCGGAGACCGAAGGTGCCGCCGACCTGATCGGGCAGGGCAAGGTGCAGGCGTCGCCGCTGACCATGGCCGCTGTGGCCGCGTCCGTGAGGAAGGGCTCGGTCGTCGTGCCGCGGCTGTTGCCGGACCGCGAGCCCGCCGCGGGGGAGGCGGGCCCGGCCCGGCCGCTCACAGGCGAGGAGGCCGGTCGGCTCCGCGACCTGATGCGCGCGGTCGTCACCGACGGCAGCGGCCGGCTGCTCGCGGACCTGCCCGGCGCGCCGGTGCTCGCGAAGACCGGCACCGCGGAGTACGGGCAGCGGGCGCCGCTGCGCACGCACGCCTGGATGATCGCGATCCACGGCGACCTCGCGGTCGCGGTCTTCGTGGAGGACGGCGAGTCTGGATCGGGCACGGCCGGGCCGATCCTCAAGCAGTTCCTGCTCGGCATGCCGGGTCGGTGAGACCGGGCATGCCGTTTCCGGGCGTCAGAGGAACTGGTTCAGGAAGGCTCGCGAGTACGCCGTGTCGACCCGCTGGTATCCGCCCGTCGCGTTGCAGGTGAGCGAGTTCACGTAGGAGGCGTCACCCGCGACGAACCGGCCGAGGAACACCGGCCCGCCCGAGTCGCCGAAGCAGGAGCCGCCGCCGGCCGTCGAGTTGTTCGCGTTGATCTGGAAGGTGACCACCTCAGACTGCACGGTCTTGAGGAGCGACGTGGTGGACCGCCGCTCGGTGACCACGATCTGCGCCTTCTTCGCGCCCAGGTCGACGCCGTACCCGGACAGTACGAACGTCTGGTTCTTGAGCGAGCTCGGGCTGCCGTTGAGCGTGCCGACCGGCAGCAGCGGTGCGGGCGCGATGCCCGGCCACTTGGTGGCGGCCGGCGCGTCGAGCACCACGACACCCTGGTCGTGCTGCTTGGAGATCGACAGCCCGCCGTCCCAGCCGGGATCGGGGTGTGCGGTGCCGGTGATGTAGTTCGCGGCGCGGGCTGCCCGCTCCTGCGGCGTGATGCCGGGTGCCAGCGGGTCGAGGGCGAGGTCGGTGTTGAACGAGACGAACACGTTCGTGGCCGGACTGGCGGCGGTGTCCCCGGTGCAGTGGCCCGCCGTGAGCACGACCGTGGGCGAGATCAGCGTCCCGGAGCAGCGGAACCGACCCGTTGCGGTGGTGAACCGGACCAGGCCGACGTTGGTGTGCACCTCGTCGCGCTGGCCGTCGACGATCGCCGACGCCGGCTGCGCGATGACCGCGATACCGGCGAACAGCAGTAGCGCGCTGAACATGGTCCCGAGACGACTGATCCGGTATCGCTGCATTTCAAGGCCCCTCACCCAATTTTCCGCAGTATGGTCACGCCGCGGTTGGGAAGGCAACACCAGTTCTGCCCTCGCTCCGAAATGTGCTCTGACCGTGATCCGTGGTCCCGGTCGGCGGTCGTTGAGGGCGGCGCGCCACCGCGCCAGCCCTCCGGTGGTCGAGCTTGTCGAGACCAAGGTGTCGCGCAGCCCTCCGGTGGTCGAGCTTGTCGAGACCACGACACCAGCGCTCCGGAAGTTTTCGAGAATTCCTCTCCACAGCTGCCCGGAATGCCGCGATTCCCGAGTCGGGAGTGTCGGTGGTCGATGCCAGAATTCCCTGTATGACAACGGCATTCGACGACACTGGGCAGCACCCGGTCACCGCCACGATCGCCGCCGTCTCCCAACAGCTGCACGCGACGTCGCGGACCTCGGACTGTGGACCCTGCGCCCGACCGAGACCGAGACCAACCTGACCGCGCTGGCCCGGCTGCGGCACCAGATCACCGAGCTCGAGCTCCGCCACGCCCACCACGCCGACCGCCTCGACCTCGGCACCGAGGCCGGCGCCACCGACACCGGCCGCCGGTGGGCCAACACCACCCGGCAGACCAAACGCGACGTCAAGCGGCGCCTCGCGCTGGCGCACGCCCTGGACGGCGACCACGAGCCGGTCCGGGACGCGATGGCGGCCGGCCACGTCTCCGAAGATCAAGCGGTCGTGATCGTCAAGGGTGTCGACGCGCTCCCGGTCGAGCACCGCGCCAAGGCGGAAGCACACCTGATCGAGTGTGCCGCCGTCCACGACCCGGTCGCACTCCGCCGGCTCGCCCACCACGTCCTCGAAGTCGTCGCCCCCGAGATCGCCGAAGCCCACGAGCTCAAGGCCCTGCAACGGCAGGAAGCCCTCGCCGAGGAAGCCTGCCGGTTCACCATCGCCGACGACGGGCACGGACTGTGCCACGGCCGGTTCACGCTGCCGTCCCCGGTCGGAGCGATGCTCAAGCAGGCCGTCCTCGCGATCAACTCACCCAAGCACCGGCACCACTCCGGCACCCCGAAGGGGCTCGGGCACGCGTTCAGCGAGTACGTCACCGGCTACCCGGTCGACCGGCTCCCCCAGGCCGGCGGCGTCGACGCCACGATCGTGGTCACGATGACCCTGGAGAACCTGCTCGGGGACAGCCAGACCCCGGCGGTGTTGGACACCGGGGACCGGATCACCGCCGACCAGGCCCGCAAGCTCGCCTGCGAGGCCGGGATCATCCCGATGGTCCTCGGTGGGAAGTCCAAGATCCTCGACCTCGGACGCAGCAAACGACTCTACGACCGGTACCAACGGATCGCGATCAGGCACCGCGACCAGCACTGCACCACCCACGGCTGCGACTGGCCCGCAGCGATGTGCCACGTCCACCACAACACCCCCTGGAGCCGGGGCGGCAACACCGACATCGCCGACGGACGCCTGCTCTGCCCCCGGCACCACTCCTACGCCCACAACCCCAAGTACGAGATGAAGACCATCCCCAACGGACGCGTCGTCTTCAGCCGGACGTAGCGCCCGACGATCAGCACAGGTCCTTCGCCAACGTGACCGCCAACGACGAGTAGTTGAGCAGCGTCGGGTTCGTCGCCCTCGTTGAGGTCCGTGTCCCGGGCGGGCTCCGTGCCGGACGTGTCGCACCTCCGGTCGGGCGGTCAGGAGCCGGCGTCGTGCAGCTCCGCCCGGGACGGACCTTCGGCCTCGAGCACCGCGTCGGCCGCGCGCAGCCCGGCGAGCACCAGGTCGAGGTGACGATGCGCGAGCCGGTTGTCCAGCTCGGCGTCGACCGGTCCGGGGAGCGGCCGGGACAGCCGGACCAGGAGCGTGCCGACGTCGCCGAAGCTCACCGCCGGGGACAGGCTGCCGTCGTCGTGGGCCGCCTCGACCAGCCGTTCGACCGCGTGCGCGGAGGCCTCGCGCGGCTCGTCGAACGCCGGGTCCCGCATCCGGTCCAGCGCGAGCGGGATCACGGCCGAGATCCGCACGTCGAGCATCTCGCGCAGGTAGCGGGCGAGGCCGTCGAGACCGTCACCCTCCCCCTCGAGCGCCGCCTCCGCCGAGGCGCGCGACAGCTCCAGCGCGTCGACCAGCACCGCCCGCACCAACGCGTCGCGGTCGCCGAACCGGCGGTACAGCGTGCCGATCCCGACCCCTGCCCGCCGCGCGATCTCCTCCAGCGGGCAGTCGATCCCGCGCTCCACGAAGAGGGTCCGCGCCGCCTGCAGCACCTGCTCCTGGTTGCGCCGGGCATCGGCACGCAGCCGGGTCGCCTGTCTCTCCACGCACCCCAGCCTAGCAAACCGGAGTAATTTCCTCCGGATCCCTTGTGTCCTGTCCCCACCCGTGCCTATGGTCAACCGGAGAAACTTCCTCCGGTTACAGGGAGACCGTCATGACCACCGCCACCTCGACACCCACCTCGACCCAGGGCCCGAGCCGGACCACCGGCCGCGACACCCGCTGGTCGGCGCTCGTCGTGATCGCCGTCGCCCAGCTGATGGTCGCGCTGGACGCCACGATCGTGAACATCGCGCTGCCCTCCGCGCAGCAGGACCTCGGCTTCGGCGACGCGGACCGGACCTGGGTCGTCACCGCCTACACCTGCACACTCGCCGGGCTGCTGCTGCTCGGTGGCCGGGTCGCCGACCGGTTCGGCCGCCGGCGCGCGTTCCTGGTCGGCCTCGCCGGGTTCGCCGCGGCGTCCGCCCTCGCGGGCTTCGCGCCGGATCTCGGCACCCTGGTCGTGGGTCGCGCCCTCCAGGGCGGCTTCGCCGCGATCCTGACCCCGACCGCACTGTCGCTGGTCGCGACCACCTTCACCGAACCGCGCGAGCGGGCCCGGGCGTTCGGCGTGTACGGCGCCGTCGCCTCGAGCGGCGCAGCGGTCGGGCTGCTGCTCGGCGGCGTCCTGACCGAGTACGCCGGCTGGCGCTGGTGCCTGTTCGTCAACGTCGCCGTCGCCGTGGGCGCGTCCGTCGCCGGCCGCGCCGTACTCCCCCGCGACCGCGGTTATCCCGAGGCGCGCCTCGACACCGTCTCCGGTGCCCTGGTCACGACCGGCCTGGTCGCGGTCGTGCTCGGCTGCGCCCGCGCTGCCACCGAGGGCTGGGCCGCCTGGCAGGTGCTCGTCCCGGCCGCGGCGGGCGCCGCGCTGGTGGCGGCGTTCCTGGTCCGGCAGACCCGGATCACCCAGCCGCTGCTGCCGCTGTGGGTGCTCACCGACCGGTCCCGTGCCGGTGCCTACCTTGCGGTGGCCGTGTCCGTGGTCGGATCGTTCGGGATGTTCCTCATGCTGACCTACCACTTCCAGGTCGTGCTCGGCTTCACTCCGGTGCAGGCGGGGCTCGCCTTCCTGCCGCTCTCCGTCGCGGTCTCCGCGAGCGCCTACGGCCTCGGCAGCCGCCTGCTCCCCCACGTCGCGCCCCGGATGCTGATCGCGCCGGGACTCGTGCTCGCCGCGCTCGGCCTGGGGCTGCTCGCGAGCCTGACCCCCGAGAGCCGCTACGTCACGGTGATCCTGCCGTCGGAGGTCCTGCTCGGGCTCGGGATGGGCCTGGTGTTCACGCCGGCGATCAGCGTCGCCACCAGCGACGTCGAACCGCGGTACGCCGGGGTGGCCGCCGCCACCGCGAACACCGCGACGCAGATCGGCAGCTCGGTCGGCACTGCCGTGCTGAACAGCGTCGCCGTCGCCGCCACCGCGTCGTACGCGGTCGCCCACGGTCCGTCGAGCACCGCGCTGGTGCATGGTTACGCCACCGCCACCGGCTGGTCGGCGGGGGCCCTCGCCGTCGCGGCCGCCGTGGTCCTCCTCGTCGTCCGCACTCCCCGGCCCACGAAGGAGGACTGAGATGTCCGTCGGGCTGGACCACCTGACCGCTCAGCGCACCCTCCTCTGGCGGGTCGGCTGGCTGCTGCTGGCGACCCTGGTCGTCCACGCCGTTGCGCTCGTGGCCACCAGCGGCGACATCGACGGCCCGGTGTCGCTGCGCAAGCCGACCACGTTCGCCGAGACCAGCTGGCTGCTGTGCTGGTCGGTGTCGCTGGCGCTGCGGTGGGTGCGGCTGGGCCCGAAGCCGGCATGGTTCGTGACCGGCGCGGTGATCCTGTTCGGGGTCGGAGAGACCACGATCATGGCGATCCAGGCGTGGCGCGGCGTGCCCAGCCACTACAACTTCACGACCACGTTCGACGCGGTGCTGATGCGCGGTGGCGCGGCCGGGCTCGCCGTCGTGCTGCTGGCCGGTCTGGTGGTGCTGCTGGTCGGGGTACGCCGGTCCGACGCGCCGCCCGCCGTACGCCTCGGGCTCACTGCCGGCACCGTGCTGCTCCTGGTCGGGTGCGCGATCGGTTTCGCGATGATCTCCAACATGAGCGGGGTCTTCCAGGGCTCCTTCGGCGGTGGCTTCAGCCGCCCGCAGGTCGGCTACGCCGGGCCGCCGGCGTCCGACGTCGGCCACGAGGTGTTCGCCTTCCGGCCGCACACGGCGGGCGGCGACCTGGTGCTGCTCCATGCGATCGGCGTGCATGGCCTGGTGCTGCTCGGGATGCCGGCGATGCTGCTCGCCGACCTGTCGATGTCAGAGCGGGAACGGCTGCTGCGGGTGCGGCTGCTGGTCGGGTCGGTGGTCGTCGGCCTCGTCGTCCTGGCCGCGCACGCCCTGCGGCAGCAGCCGTGGGACTCGCTCGCGCCCTGGGAGTACACCGTCGCGGCGGCCGCCGTCCTCGTCTACCTCGGAACCCTGGCCGAGGTCGTCGTCCGGGGCCGGCCACGACTCCGGCTCAGTCGTGCTCGCGTCGGCTGAGCAGCCGCATCGGCACCAGCACCCACACCACCGCGAAGAACGCCGCCATCAGACCCCCCGCGACCAGGCCGGTGACCGTGCCCATCACGAAGCCGAAGATGAGCACCACCACCGCCACGAGCGTGAGCCCCAGCGTGGCGAGCCCCACCTTGGCGAGCGTGTTGCCGACCGCGACGAGGACGTCCTTCTCGTGCTGGCCGAACAGGAACCGGTGGAAGGTGACCGGCGCGATCAGCAGTCCGGTCGCGATCGCGGCCAGGCCGAAACAGGCCAGGTACAGCGTGCGGTAGCCGTCGCCCATCTCGCCGAAGCGCTGGCTGAACGGGATCGTCAGCAGGAAGCCGGCCAGGATCTGGATCCCGGTCTGCGCGACCCGGAGCTCCTGGAGCAGCTCGAGCCAGTTCCGGTCGGCCTTCTCCGCCGGGGTCTCGTCCCGCTCCACGTCCACCGGTTCAGGCTAGGGCCACGGCGATGAGTCCGCACCCGCCTGAAAGTCTGCATCCGCGAGAGAAGGAGGCCCCACCATGGGCAAGGTAATCGCAGGGATCACCACATCGGTCGACGGCTACGTCGCCGCACCGGACGACGGCCCGGGCAACGGGCTCGGCACCGGAGGTGAGCCGTTGCACAACTGGGTGTTCGGCGGACCGTGGTCCTACGACGACACCGAGTACGGCGAGGCGACCGGCGAGGACAAGGCGTGGCTGGACAAGGCGTTCGCCAGCCTGGGTGCGGTCGTCGCTGGGCGCTGGACCTACGAGGCCGCCGACCACTGGGGCGACAAGAACCCGTGGGACAAGCCGTTCTTCATCGTCACCCACCGTCCGGAGGAGCAGCCCGAGGGCGACGACTTCGTGTTCGTCGAGGGCGTCGCCGAGGCCGTCGCCCGCGCGCAGGAGGCGGCCGGCGACATGCCGGTGCACGTGATGGGCGGGGCGGACGTCATCCGGCAGGCGCTGGCCGCCGGGCTGGTCGACGAGCTGACGATCATCGTCTCGCCGGTCGTGCTGGGCGGCGGCAAACGCCTGTTCGACGGCTTCGACCAGACGCTGCGCCTCGAGCACCTCGGCGTGCGGCAGTCGCCGCTCGCGACGTTCGTCGACTACCGCGTACTGCGCTCCTAGGGTGGTCGACACCTACCCGCGAGAGGACCGAGCCGTGCCCGACCCGATCCGGATCATCCGCCCCGAAGAGCTGGTCGAGGCCGACCCCACGTCCGGCATGTTCCGGCAACGGGCGTTCGCGGCTCCCGGGCTGTGGGCCGGTCAGGTGACGACGGCGCCCGGCGCCGTGTCGGGCTGGCACCACCACGACCGCAACGAGTCCGGTCTCTACGTCGTGCGCGGGGTCCTGCGATTCGAGTGCGAAGGCCTGGCGGGGTACGTCGACGCACACGCCGGCGACTTCATCCAGGTGCCGGCGTTCACGGTCCACCGCGAGAGCAACCCGACCGACGAGCCATCGGTGTGCGTGATCGCCCGCTCGGGCACGGGCGTGCCCACGGTCAACGTCGACCGGGCGCCGCCGCCTCACGGCTGAGGTCCGTCGGACCGTCGTCGGCTTGCCGAGCCCGTCACCGACAGGTCAGGGTGGACCTCATGCGCGTACTTCTCGGGATCGCCACCCTGACCACTGCCCTGCTCCTCGGCTCCGCCGCACCCGGCGTCGCGCGCCCCGTGCACGACGACCCGACCTGGCGGGCGGCGGACGTCGGCACCGACCAGCAGCTGCGCGGCCTCGACGCCGTCGACCGCGACGTCGCCTGGGTCAGCGGCAGCGCCGGCGGGGTCTGGCGGACCACGGACGGCGGTGCGAGCTGGCAGGACGTCAGCCCGCCCGGTGCGGACGGTCTGCTCTTCCGCGACGTGGAGGCGACCGACGCGACCCACGCCCAGGTGCTCGCGATCGGTGAGGCGGACGCGAGCCGGATCTACCGCACCACCGACGGCGGCGCGACGTGGCAACGGACGTTCACCAACGACGACCCCGTGGCGTTCTACGACTGCCTCGCATTCTGGCCCGGCGGGAAGTACGGCGTCGCGATGAGCGACCCGGTCGACGGGAAGTTCCGGATCATCGAGACCCGGGACTCCGGTGCCTCGTGGCAGCTGGTCGACCCGGCCGGGATGCCGGCAGCGGTCGACGGCGAGTTCGGCTTCGCGGCCAGCGGCACCTGTCTGGTGACCGCGGGCGGGCGCGACGTGTGGCTGGCCTCCGGCGGAGGCGCGTCACGGATCTTCCACTCGCGCGACCGCGGCCACACCTGGACCGTGGCGGACTCCACGATTCCCGCGGCGCCGGCCGGGGGCGTGTTCTCCCTGGCGTTCCGCAACCCCCGGCAGGGCATCGCGGTCGGTGGCGACTTCACCGCACCGGACGACGGCGCCGACGCCTCGGCGTTCTCCGGCGACGGCGGGCGCTCCTGGGCCAACGGCGGCGACCTGACCGGCTACCGCTCCGGTGTCAGCTGGCTCTCCGGGGCACCCCGGACGGCGGTCGCGGTCGGCCCCAACGGCAGCGACCTGACCCGCGACGGCGGCCGCACCTGGCACCGGTTCAGCGACACCGGGTTCGACGCCGTGCAGTGCACGAAGGACGGAGCCTGCTGGGCGTCCGGTACGGCCGGCCGGGTCGCCCTGCTGGAGCGCTGACTCGGGCTTCCCAACGGCACCGGGTCGGGCCACGCTGGGCTCATGATGGAGATGCGGTACGTCGACGGCGACGGCGTCCGGATCCGTGACCCGCACGAGCCGATCGGAGGGCCGGAGGGCGGCGGGTTCACCTGGGTCGACGTACCCGAGTGGAGCCCCGAGGTCGAGATGGTCCTGCGCGGCCTCGGCTGCCACGAGAAGGTGCTCGAGGCGTGCCGGGGCCGCAACCACGTGCCGACGGTTCACGCCTACGTCGACCACCTGTTCATCACCACCCAGTCACCGCTGCTCGGCGGCGCGGGGCACGTTCACCTGCTCGAGCTGGACCAGATCGTGGGCCGCGACTACCTGGTCACCGTGCACGGGCCGCTGAACCCGATCGTCGACCCGACCCAGGCGATGGTCGAGACCGACGCGGCGCTGCGCCGGATCACGTCCGGGCGGTTCCGGCCGACGACGCCGTACGACCTGTCCTTCGCCATCACCTCCGGGGTCGCCCGGCGGCAGCGCGACCTGATCACCGAGGTGGCCGGCAAGCTGCCCGGCCTGGAGAAGCACGTGATGGACTCCCGCCTGACCCAGCCAGAGGCGCTGCTCGAGCGGATGTTCCTGATCCGGCACGAGCTGATCACGACGCGCACCATGGCCGCGCAGTGCTGCGACGTGTGGGCGCGTGCCGCGGCACTGGCCCGGGTCACCGACGAGGCGGCCAAGGAGCACGCGCGCGACCTCACCGACCAGTTCGACCGGGTGCGCTCGATCGCGGACGGCGAGTCGCAGTTCCTGTTCGGCGTGATCGAGCTCTACCAGACCAAGGTCAACACCAAGATGACGGTCGCGATGGAGAGGCTGGCCGTGATCGCGGCGGTGACGCTGCCGATCACCGCGATCGCGTCGATCGAGGGCATGAACATGATCGTGGCGCTCCGCGAGAACAGGATCGAGCTGGGGATCGTGCTGCTGATCATGCTCGTGATGAGCTTCCTGCTGCTGCGCTGGGCGCGCCGGCAGGGCTGGTGGTGATCAGCCGGTCATGTCGACGAAGCGGCTGTAGTGGCCCTGGAAGGCGACCGTGACGTCGCGGGTGGGGCCGTTGCGGTGCTTGGCGACGATGATGTCGGCCTCGCCGGGGCGGGTCGACTCCTTCTCGTAGACGTCCTCGCGGTGCAGCAGGATGACGATGTCGGCGTCCTGCTCGATCGAGCCGGACTCGCGGAGGTCGGACATCATCGGCCGCTTGTCGGAGCGCTGCTCGGGGCCACGGTTGAGCTGCGAGAGCGCGACGATCGGGACCTCGAGCTCCTTGGCGAGCAGCTTGATCTGGCGGGAGAACTCCGAGACCTCGACCTGGCGGGACTCGACCTTCTTGCCGCTGGTCATCAGCTGGAGGTAGTCGATCACGATCAGCCGGAGGTCGTGGCGCTCCTTGAGCCGGCGGGCCTTCGCCCGGATCTCCATCATCGTCATGTTGGGGCTGTCGTCGATGAACATCGGCGCCGCGGAGATCTGGCCCATCTTGGGCACCAGCTTGTTCCAGTCGTCGTCGCCCATGCCGCCGTTGCGGATGTGGTTGAGCGGCACCTTCGCCTCCGCGGACAGCAGCCGCATCGTGATCTCGGAACGCGACATCTCGAGGCTGAAGATCACGGAGGTCTGCTTGTGGGCGATGGACGCCGCCCGGCAGAAGTCGAGCGCCAGCGTCGACTTCCCGACCGCGGGCCGGGCGGCGACGATGACCATCTGGCCGCCCTGGAAGCCGTTGACCAGCTCGTCGAGGTCGGCGAAGCCGGTCGGCACGCCGCGCATGCTGCCGTCGTGCTTGGAGATCGCCTCGATCTCGTCGAGGGTCGCCTCCATGATCGCGCTCAGCGGGGCGTAGTCCTCCGCGGTGCGCCTCTCGGTCACCGCGTAGACCTCCTGCTGGGCCCGGTCGACGGTGTCGTCGACGTTGCCCTCGCCGGCGTAGCCCATCTGCGCGATCCGGGTGCCGGCGTCGACCAGCCGGCGCAGGATCGCCTTCTCCCGGACGATGTCGGCGTAGAACGACGCGTTGGTCGCGATCGGCACGTTGGCGGTCAGCGTGTGGAGGTACGGCGCGCCGCCGACGCGGGCCAGCTCACCGCGACGGTTGAGCTCGGCCACCACCGTGACCGGGTCGGCCGGCTCGCCCTTGGCGTAGAGCTCGACGATCGCGTCGTAGATCGACTCGTGGGCCGGCCGGTAGAAGTCGCCGCCCTTGATCCGCTCGTTGACGTCGGCGATCGCGTCCTTGGAGAGCATCATCGCGCCCAGCACGCTCTGCTCCGCGTCGGCGTCCTGCGGCGGCATCCGCCCGCCGTACGTCTCCTGGCTCTCGCCGTAGGACGTCGGCGGCTCGGCGGTCCACGACGCCTCGCCGCTGTCGACCAGCTGACTCAAGGCAACCACCCAACTCCTGCTCGAACGACCCGGATCCGACGGTAGCGAGGACCACCCCCCGCCCGGTCTTTCCCGCACCGGACCGGGCGACACTAGGCGTGCCGACGAGTCACTGCCAATACCGTTGTCCACAGGCTCCTGTGGACAACCGGGTGTTGCGTGTGGAACACGCCGCCGGGAGTGTGCACAGGCTGTTGACGGCCATGTGGACGGTCCCGCAGTATTTGCCCCCATCCGCGCGCTGACCTGCGGTTTCGGCACGCACAGGGGATGCGTGGAAGAAAGTCCGGAAACTCTCCGTTCACCGTGTCGCCATCTGGGACGCTCCGGTTGGTTTGTCGACAATCACGACCGGGGTGCGGGAAACCCACAGCCGGACACCGAGTTATGCACAGGCCGGACGAGAGGCGGAAGCGATGACAGGGCGCCGCCGTCCGTGGCATCGGAGGCCACCGGTCACGGGCCCGGTGGCCACCGCGGACACCCGGCACGAGATCGTCCGGCTCGCGGTCCCGGCCTTCCTCGCCCTGGTCGCGGAGCCGCTCTTCCTGCTCGCCGACGCCGCCATCGTCGGCCACCTCGGCACCCCGCAGCTGGCCGGGCTCGGCATCGCCTCGTCGGTGCTCGGCACCCTGGTCAGCCTGTGCATCTTCCTCGCCTACGGCACCACGGCCTCGGTCGCCCGGCGGGTCGGGTGCCGGCGACACGGAGGGCGCGCTGGTCCAGGGCGTGGACGGCCTCTGGCTGGCGGCACTGATCGGGGTGGTCGTGTCGGTCGCGGTGCTGCCGGCGACGCGCACCGTCGTCGCCTGGTTCGGTCCGAGCTCCGACGTCGCGACGCACGCCACGACGTACCTGCACGTCGCCCTGCTCGGCGCCGCGCCCCTGCTGCTGATGCTCGCCGCGACCGGCGTCCTCCGCGGCCTCCAGGACACGCGCACGCCGCTCGTGGTCGCCGTGGTCGGCAACGTCGCGAACGTGGTGCTCAACCTCGCGCTCGTGTACGGCCTGGGGCTGGGCATCGCCGGCTCCGCGCTCGGCACCCTCGTCGCCCAGCTCGGGTCCGCGCTGGCGCTGGTCTGGGTGGTGGTCCGGGCGGCGCGGGCGACCGGTGCCCCGCTGGCGCCCGACCTGCCGGGGATCCGGGCCGCCGCCCGGGCCGGCGTACCCCTGCTGCTGCGCACGCTGACCCTGCGCGTGTCCCTGCTGGTGATGACGTACGGCGCGGCGCGGCTCGGCAGCGCCGACCTGGCCGCGATGCAGCTGGCGATGACGATCTGGACGTTCCTCGCCTTCGTGCTCGACGCGATCGCGATCGCCGCCCAGGCGATCACCGGCCGCTCGCTCGGAGCCGGCGACGTGCCCGGCACGCGTGCGATGACCGACCAGATGGTGCGCTACGGACTGGTCAGCGGGTTCGTCACCGGGCTGCTGCTTGGCGGCGTCCGCCTGGGCGCTGGGCCCGCTGTTCACGACCGACCCCGTGGTCCGCGAGCTGCTGGTCCCGGTGCTGCTGGTGGCGGCGCTCGCGCAGCCGGTCGCCGGGGTGGTCTTCGTCCTCGACGGCGTGCTGATCGGGGCCGGCGACGGGCGCTACCTCGCCTGGGCCGGACTCGTCGTGCTGATCGTCTTCGCGCCGGCCGCCTGGGCCGCGGTCGCCGGCCCGGGCACGCTGACCTGGCTCTGGGTGGCGTTCGGTGTCGCGTTCATGGGCGGCCGCGGGGTCGTGCTCGTGGCGCGCTCGCGCGGAACGGCGTGGCTGCGCGTCGGCCCGACGCTGCTCCTAGGCTGACCCGAGTGACGCCGCTCCAGAAGATCGCCATGGGCCTGGTGATCGTGCTGGTTCCCGCGAACTTCCCCCGCGACCCGCACCCCGAGTGGCGCTTCTACGACGCCCTGCCCGACCCCCTCGGCTGGCTGCTGGTGCTGGCCGGCGTCTGGGCGCTGTCCAGGGCCAGCGACCTCGACCTCGACGTGGTGCGCTGGCTGGGCGTGGTCGCGTTCGTCGTGAGCGTGCCGCTGTGGTTCCCGCAGGTGAGCCACCTGCTGGTGCCCGAGCACAACCCCGACATCACGGTGTCGTTCCAGTGGTTCCTGGCGCTGCCGCAGACGCTGTTCAGCCTGTTCCTGGTGCGCACGGTCGGCCGGGCCGCCATCGACCAGGAGCCCCGCGACGTCTTCGTGGCGGGCCGGTTCGGTGTCCTCACCTGGGGCCTGGCCGCGCTGCTGGTGCTGCCCGTCGTCGCGTACGGCGGTGGCGTGGACGCGCTGGTCACCCCGACGCTGCTGCTGATCGGGATCGTGAACATCGCGGTCATCTACTACCTGTTCCGCGTGCACCGGCGGACGTGGCTCGGCGGCCCGGTTCCGCACGAGGTGCATCCGGTGAAGCGCGCCGAGGACTGACCGCTGCCGCGCCCGTCGTACCTCCCTAGTGGAACAGCCCCTTCCCTAGCGGAATTTCGCTAGGGAAGGGGCTGCTTACCACGGGACCGTGGTATTCGGCCCGGCCCGTCCGATCCGGCTCAGGCGGAGACGACGTTGAGGTTGACCTGCGCGTCGACCTCGTCGTGCACCCGCACGGTCACCGTGTGGGTGCCGAGCGACTTGATCGGGTTGCCGACCACGATGGTCCGCTTGTCGACCTGGTCGCCGGAGACCGACTCGTTGATCGCGGACGCGATGTCGGCGGCGGTGACGGCACCGAAGAGCCGGCCGCCCTCGCCCGCACGCACGCGGACGTTGAAGGTCGCGCCCTCGAGCTTGGCCTTCACCTGGGCGGCGTGGTCGGTGTCGCGCACCGACCGGGCGTTGCGGGAATTGCGGATCGACTCGATGGTCTTCTCGCCGCCCTTGGTCCAGACGATCGCGAAGCCCCGCGGGACGAGGTAGTTGCGGCCGTAGCCGTTGCGGACGTCGACCACGTCACCGGCGCTGCCGAGACCGGTCACTTCCTGGGTGAGGATCAGCTTCATCTCCCGATCTCCTCTCAGCGCCCGGCGGACGTGTAGGGCAGCAGGGCGACCTCGCGGGCGTTCTTGACCGCCGTGGCGACGTCGCGCTGGTGCTGGACGCAGTTGCCGGTCACCCGACGCGCGCGGATCTTGCCGCGGTCGGAGATGAACTTGCGCAGCAGGTTGGTGTCCTTGTAGTCGACGTACGACACCTTGTCCTTGCAGAACTGGCAAACCTTCTTCTTGGGCTTGCGAATCACTGCCTTGGCCATTGTGGTGCTCCTCTCGAGCCCGGCTGACGCCGGAAGGTGCGGAATGGTGTTGGCTGGTTGGTGGTGCGGTGGTGCTGGGATCAGAACGGGGGCTCGTCGTTGGAGCCGCCCGCCCAGGGGTCACGCTGCTGGCCGCCCTGCGGAGCGCCGCCCTGCGGGGCGTTGCCGCCCTGCGGGGCGTTGCCCGGACCGGACGACACGGGAGCCTTCTGGCCGCCGGCCGGGGTGGCCCACGGGTCTTCCACGCCGCCGGCCTGCTGGCCGCCGCCGCCGTAGCCACCGCCGCCGCCACCACGGGTGGCGCGGGTGACCTTGGCGGTCGCGAACTTCAGGCTCGGCCCGACCTCCTCGACCTCGATCTCGAAGACGGTGCGCTTCTCGCCCTCACGGGTCTCGTAGCTGCGCGCCTTGAGCCGGCCCTGGACCACGACGCGCATGCCGCGGGTCAGCGACTCGGCGACGTTCTCCGCGGCCTGCCGCCAGACCGCGCAGGACAGGAACAGCGCCTCGCCGTCCTCCCACTCGTTGGTCTGCCGGTTGAACGACCGCGGGGTGGACGCGATCCGGAAGTTCGCCACGGCCGCACCCGACGGGGTGAAGCGCAGCTCGGGGTCGTCGACCAGGTTGCCGACGACGGTGATGACGGTCTCGCCTGCCATGCGGTGCTCCTTGGTGGTGTGAGGTACGGCGTCAGTGGGCGTCGGGCCGGATGACCTTGGTGCGGAGCACGGACTCGTTCAGCGTGAGCTGGCGGTCGAGCTCCTTGACGGTCGCAGGCTCGGCCTGGAGCGTCACGACGGCGTAGATGCCCTCGGCGTTCTTGTCGATCTCGTAGGCCAGCCGGCGGCGGCCCCAGATGTCGATGTTCTCGACGGACCCACCGTCCTTGCGGACCACGTTGAGGTAGGTGTCCAGCGACGGCTGCACCGTGCGCTCTTCGAGGTCGGGATCGAGGATCACCATCAGTTCGTAGGCACGCACAGCGGCCCACCTCCTTCGGACTCGGCGGCCACGGACGTTCCGTGGCAGGAGGAGTGCTCCCCGACGGACCGGGGAGCGACGCGCAAGGTTACCAACGCCCGCGGCGTACCACGAAATCGTCGTCCACAGGGGCCCGGCCGGGGTGTCGGTCGTCCGGCCTAGGCTGGGCCCATGAGCACGCTGAGCATCGGGGCGCACGTCGAGCAGACCGACCCGGTCGCCGAGGCGAAGGCCCGCGACACCACGCTGGTGCAGTTCTTCCTCGGCGACCCGCAGGGCTACAAGGGCCCCGAGATCCGCTACGACGGCGGTGCCGCCGCGCTGCGCGACGCGGCCGAGAAGGCGGGCGTCGACCTCTACGTCCACGCGCCGTACATCGTCAACGTCGCCACGACCAACAACCGGATCCGGATCCCCAGCCGCAAGCTGCTCCAGCAGCACATGGACGCGGCGGCCGAGATCGGCGCCAAGGGCCTGATCGTGCACGGCGGCCACGTCAACAAGGACGACGACCCGGCGAAGGGCTTCGACAACTGGCGCAAGGCGGTCGAGGCGACCGACATCAAGATCCCGCTGCTGATCGAGAACACCGCCGGCGGCGACAACGCGATGGCGCGCCAGCTCGACCGGATCGCCGGCGTCTGGGACGCGCTGTCCGCGGCCGAGGGCGCCGACCAGGTCGGCTTCTGCCTCGACACCTGCCACGCCTGGGCCGGCGGCATCGACCTCGGCGACGGCGGTCGAGCAAGGTCCGCGGCGATCACCGGCCGGATCGACCTCGTGCACGCCAACGACAGCCGCGACGCGTTCGACTCCGGCGCCGACCGGCACGCCAACTTCGGCGCCGGCCAGCTCGCCGCCCGACGAGTTCGCCGGCGTGGTCCGCGAGGCCGGCGCGCCGGTGATCTGCGAGACGCCGGGCGGTGCCGCCGAGCACCGCGCCGACTTCGCCTGGCTGCGCGCGCGGCTCTGACCGGAGGGCAACGACCCGTCGCAGCCCCCGGTCGCCGAGCCCGTAGGCTCGCCGCGTGCCCTCCACCTCTCCCTGCGCGTGCGCACCGTCAGCACCGAGGAGCACGTCTCCTTCCTGACAGTCGCGGCGCTCGGCGAGCTTCCTGCAGACCCCGGCCTGGGCGAAGGTGAAGGCCGAGTGGACGCCGGAGTCGATCGGCTGGGTCTCGACAGGCTCGACCGGCGAGGAGGAGCTGGTCGGCGTCGCGCTGGTGCTCTACCGGCAGCTGCCGAAGGTGACGCGCTACCTCGCCTACCTCCCCGAGGGGCCCGTCATCGACTGGGACACCGACGACCTCGGGGCGTGGCTGGAGCCGATGGCCGCGCACCTCAAGGGCCAGGGCGCGTTCGGCATCCGGATCGGACCGCCCGTGGTCACCCGCCGCTGGACGGCCGCAGCAGGTCAAGGACGGCATCGCCGACGACGCCACGCGCTCGCTGGTCGACGTACCCCCCACCGAGCGGAGCCCGCACGGGCGCCCGGGTCGTCTCCCAGCTGCGCGCGCTCGGCTGGCGCCGCAGTCGGTCGAGGGCGGCTTCGCGGCCGGCCAGCCGCAGTACAACTTCCAGGTCCCGCTGCGCCGGGCCGCTGACCGAGGACGACGTGCTGGCCGGCATGAACCAGCTGTGGCGCCGCAACATCAAGAAGGCGGCGAAGGCCGGCGTCGAGGTCGACGCGTCGGCTCGACCACCGACGCGACGACCTCGCGGCCTTCCACGAGCTCTACGTCGAGACCGCCGAGCGCGACCACTTCACGCCGCGCCCGCTGTCCTACTTCCAGCACGATGTTCGACGCGCTGTCCGCGCGAGGACCCGGACCGGATCCGGCTCTACCTCGCCCGCCACGAGGGCGACCTGGTCGCCGCGCACGATCTGGATCCGGGTCGGCACCCACACCTGGTACTCCTACGGCGCCTCCACCACCGACAAGCGCGACGTGCGCGGCTCCAACGCGTCCAGTGGCAGATGATCCGCGACGCGCTCGCAGCCGGCGCCGACGTCTACGACCTGCGCGGGATCACCGACACGCTCGACTCCGACGACCCGCACGTCGGGCCTGATCCAGTTCAAGGTCGGCACCGGCGGCGAGGCCGTCGAGTACGTCGGCGAGTGGGACCTGCCGCTCAACCGCCTTGTCTACAAGGCGTTCGACGTCTACATGCGCGAGGAGGGGCTGATGCCGCTGACCCTGTACGTCGACGGCAACCGCTGGCGCGCCCACCTGCACGCCAGCGTCGGTCGAGCGCGAGCCCGGGACTCGTGCCGGTGGCCAAGGGCAACGGCTACGGCTTCGGCCTGGGCCGGCTGGCCCGCCGCGCGACCTGGCTCGAGCGCGACACGATCGCCGTCGGCACCTACGCCGAGGTGGCCGCGGTCGCGAGCCGGTTCGCCCGGCGACGGTGCTGGTGCTGAGCCCGTGGCGACCCCTGTCGCCACGCCGCTGTTCGGACCGGATGGTGCACACCGTCGGGCGGCTCGAGGACCTGCGTGACCTGCAGACGCGCGGCGCGAGCGACGAGGTGCGGCCACGCGTCGTGCTCGAGCTGGTCACCTCGATGCACCGGCACGGGTTCACCGCCGCCGACCTGCGCGAGGCCGGCAAGGCGCTCGAGCGGCTGTCGACCGTCGAGGGGGTCGCGCTGCACCTTCCGCTGGCCGCGGACCAGCTGCCCGAGGTCGGAGCGGCTGCTGACCGACATCGTCGCCGCGGGTCTGTCCCACCCGCACGCGTCTACGTCTCGCACCTCACCGACGCCGAGCTCGACCGCAGCTGCGCTCGAGCGTGGCCCGACTACGACCTTCCGGCCGCGGATCGGCACCGGGCTGTGGCTCGGCGACCGCGGCGCGCTCGACGTGCGCGCGACGGTGCTCGACGCCCACCCGGTCGACCGCGGCGAGCGCTTCGGCTACCGGCAGCGCTCGGCCCCACGCGCGGGCACGCTGCTCGTCGTCTCCGGCGGCACGGCGCACGGCATCGGGCTCGAGGCGCCCACCGGCGCCAGCTCGTTCCGCGCGCGCGCCGGGTCGCTCGCCCGGGGCGGTCTCGACGCCGCCGGGCTGGTGCGCTCGCCGTACACGGTCGACGGCAAGCAGCGCTGCTTCGCCGAGCCGCCGCACATGCAGGCCTCGATGCTGTTCCTGCCGTCGGGCGCGACGGTGCCCGATGTCGGCGACGAGGTGCCGGTGCGGGTGCGCTACACCGCGACCGACGTTCGACCAGCGTCGTCGTCGGCTGACCGGGCGGGTCGAGCGTGCGGCTGTTGCGCACCGGGTCGCGCCGCGGGTCGAGGATGTCGCGCACCACCATCGCCATCAGGAAGATCTCGCCGGCCACCCGGATCGGGATCGCCCACAGGTACACCGGATCCGTCGCGCCGGACGTGCCGGACGCGGTGAAGCCGCCGAGGTAGAACCAGACGCTCGCGAAGTAGAAGATCTCGCAGGCCTGCCAGATGAGCAGGTCGCGCCAGCCGTGGCCGGGCCAGCACGGCCAGCGGCAGCAGCCAGAGCACGTACTGCGGCGAGTAGACCTTGTTCACGATCAGGAACGCCGCCACGACCAGGAACCCGAGCTGGGCCATCCGCGGCGGGCGGCGCCGCGAGCAGCCCGAGCACCAGGACCGCCGACGCACGCGGCGCCGAAGACCAGCCAGGACACCAGGTTGACCGTGTCGGGTGACGCCGTGCGGTGCAGCGTTGCTGGCCGATCAGCCACAGCGACCCGAGGTCGGGCCCGCGCGCGGCGTTGAACGACCAGAACACCTTCCACTGCTCGAAGCCGGTCAGCATCACCGGCACGTTGAGCACCACCCAGGCCGCGGCGCCGGCCGCCGACGCCTTGACGAACACCGACACCTGGCCGCGGCGTACGCACACGACGAGCATCGCGCCGAACAGGAACAGCGGGTAGAGCTTGGTCGCCGTGCCGACACCGAGGAAGATCCCGGTCAGCACCGGCCGGCCACGCGCCCAGGCCCAGAACGCACCGGCCACGCAGGCCACCGCCAGCATGTCCCAGTTCACCAGACCGCTCAGCAGCAGGACGGGTGAGGCGACGAACCCGATCGCGTCCCACGGCCGTCGCCGGTGTGCCCCGGCCATGAAGAACGTCGCCAGGAGCCCGAACGCCAGCAGCAGCACCGCGTTGACCAGGAAGTAGGTGTTGCGCTCGGTGATCATGCCCGGCAGCCCCAGCAGTTCGTCGACCGGTGTCGCGGCGCGGACCTGCGCGGACGGCCCCGACGCGAACGGCTTCGTGAGCAGGGACGTCCCCCAGGCGAAGTACGAGATGCCGACCGGGTACTCCATCACCTCGTAGCGGCCACCGGTGCCGGCGTACGGCCAGGACTGCTCGGCCATCCCGCGCGGCACGTAGAGGTAGGGGATGTCGGAGTAGCACATCTTGGAGTAGCGGACGTCGTTGCTGGCCCAGTGCGTCTGCATGCACGGGACCTTCTGCACCAGGCTCAGCGCTGCCACCACCGTGAAGACGGCGAGCAGCACCCGCACCGGCGTCAGCCACGGGTGCGGGCGGGAGTGCTCGCCCACCGGACCGCCGATCCGCTCGCTCAAGGAGCGCGCGATCGGGTCGGTCCGGGTCGGGCTCGGGACCTCGACGGGCCCCTTTGTCACGGGCCGCTGGTCCGGCCGGACACGCCGTTGTCCGCCTCCGCCTCCGCCTCCGCCGTTGCCGTTGCCGTTGCCGTTGTTGGTCGGCGTACCCGTCGGCAGGGACGGCGACGGGGTCGCGGTGGGCGACGGGGTCGGGGTCGGGCTCGGGGTCGGCGACGGCTTCGGGGTCGGCGACGGCTTCGGGGTCCTGCTCGGCTTCGGGGTCCTGCTCGGCTGCGGCGTGTTTGCCGGCTGCGGCGCGAGGGTCGGGGCCGGGGCGTGTCCCGCGGTCGGCGCGTTGCCGTCGACGAACACGGGCGGGGGGAAGTTCTTGATCGGGAGCCCGTCCATCTCCGCCTGCATGATCGCGGCCCAGGTGCGCGCCGGGTAGTTGGCGCCGAAGTACCCGGCCTGCCCGTTGTAGTCGGGGAGCCAGCCGTCGAGCTGGTCATTGCCGTCACCCCTGACGTACATCACGGCCGTGGTCGTCTGGGGGGTGTAGCCGATGTACCAGGAGCTCGACACCTGGTCCTTGTCGTTGGTCGCGGTGCCGGTCTTGCCGGCCGTCGGCCGGCCGATCACGTTGGCGCTGCGCCCGGTGCCGTTGATGGCCACCTGCTGGAGCGCGTACGACGTGTCGGCCGCGATGTCGGGGTCGAGCACCTTCTTCTTCTTGTGCGGCGCCTTGTAGAGCGTCTTGCCGTCGGAGGCGCGGGTCACCTTCTCCACGACATACCACGGGTGCGCGACGCCGGCGTTGGCGATCGTCGAGTACCCGTTGGCCATGTCCAGCATGCCGACCCGCTCCGAACCGAGGGAGATCCCGGAGGTCGGCTTGATGCCGTACTCCTTGGTGTCCACGCCGAGGTCGGTGGCCATGGAGGCGATCTTCTTCGGACCCTTGGGCATCGAGGCGGTCAGGTCGACGTAGGCGGTGTTGACCGACTGCTCGGTGGCCGTGATCAGGTTGATCTGCGACGCCGTAGCTGTCGCCGGAGCCGCCCCCCTCGTTCTTCACCTCGCTGCCGTCCGGGAACACGTACGGCGAGTTGCCCTGGAAGGTGTCCTTCAGGCTGAACCCGTCCTTGATCCCCGCCGCGAGCGCGAAGGGCTTGAACGACGACCCGGGCTGGCCGCCCTTGAGGGCCCAGTTGAACGAGCTCTTGAGGTAGTCCTGGCCACCGAAGATCCCGCGCACGGCGCCGGTCTCGTTGTCCAGCGAGACCGCACCGGTGTGGAGCTGCTTGAGCCCCTTGGGCTGCACCGAGTGCACCCCGTTGCGGATCGCCCGCATCACCGGCTTGGCGAAGGTGGTCGTGACCCGGAGCCCGCCACCGTCGATCGTGTCGTCGTTGTAGCCGAGCCGGTGCAGCTCGTTCTTGACCATCTCGAGCATGAAGCCCTTCTGGCCCGAGTAGGTCTGCGTCCGCTTGAACGTGGGGAAGGCGGGGAGTCTCGCGCTCAGCTGGTCGGCCTTGGCCGCGTCGAGCGTGCCCATCTTCGCCATCCCGCTGAGCATGTAGCGGTAGCGGCCGAGCAGGCGCTGCCTCGCCTCCGGCCCCTCGGCCGGGTCGAAGTTCTGCGGCGAGTTGAGGACCGAGGCGAGCACCGCGCCCTGCTGGACGGTCAGGTCCTTGGCGTCGACGCCGAAGTACGCCTGTGCCGCCGCCTGGATGCCGTAGGCGCCGCGGCCGAAGTAGATGGTGTTGAGGTAGCCCTCGAGGATCTTGCTCTTGGTCAGCTGCTTCTGCAGCTTCAGGGAGACGAACGCCTCCTTGATCTTGCGCTTGAACGTGCGCTCGGAGGACAGGTAGTAGATCTTCACGTACTGCTGTGTGATCGTCGACGCGCCCTGCGTCGAGCCGCCCTTGGCGTTGGAGAAGGCGGCCCGCAGGATGCCCTTGGGATCGATGCCGCGGTTGGTCCAGAAGGTGCGGTCCTCGGCGGCGACGACCGCGTCACGCACATGCTTGGGCATCTGCTCGAACGGGATCGACTCGCGGTTCTGCTCCACGAACCGGCCCAGACCGGTCTTGCCGTCCTTGTAGTAGACGTTCGTGGTCTGGGTCTGGAAGTCCTTGTTGGGTGTGGGGATCGTCGTCGAGCTGTAGACGTAGACGAAACCGAGCGCGCCGATGATCACGAACACCAGGGCGGTGACCAGGCCGATCCGGAAGAACCGTCCCCAGCTCCAGCCGCGGCCCTCGGCTCGGTTGCCGCCGTTGCCGGGCGGCTTCTTCGATGCCGAGGCCCGGGTCGGGCTGGTCTTCCGCTGTCCACTCACGGCTGGTCTGCTCCAAAGGTGTCTTCTCGTCGTCATGCGGGCTTCCACGAGAGTACGGCGCGCGCGGGAGGTATCGGTCCACCCCACGGGGGAGTGGTGACCAGCACCACGCCACGCCGGTCAAGACCGGTGTTCGGCCGGGCGAGCCGCCTTTGTGATGTCCGGATGTATCGCTACGATAGATTCGAGCGATAGGACATCCGGATAGAACGGATGGATAGAACGTCGCGATGCAACGCACGAGCGAAAGGAACGGAGACAGCACGTGGCCCGCAGGGGAGAGTCGCTCGAGATGGCAGTCCTCGGCCTGCTGCACGAGTCCCCGCTACACGGCTACGAGCTGCGCAAGCGGCTGAACCTCCTGCTCGGCTGGAGCCGGCTGCTGAGCTACGGCTCGCTCTACCCGGCGCTGAAGAAGATGCTGCGCGCCGGCTGGATCACCGACGAGGTGGTCCCCACCGCCGCCGTCCGCCGGACCAGGATCACCTACATGATCACGCCCTCGGGCCGTGAGCACTTCTCCTCGAAGATGACCGAGTCCGGTCCCGCTGCGTGGGAGGACGACAACTTCGACGTACGGTTCGCGTTCTTCTCGCGCACCGCTCTCGACGTCCGGCTCACGATCCTCGAGGGCCGACGCTCGCGGCTGCAGGAGCGGCTCGACCGGGTGCGGGCCGCGCACAGCGGCGCCGACCGGTACGCCGCGGAGCTCCACCGGCACAGCGTCGAGTCCATCGAGCGCGAGCTCACGTGGCTCAACGGGTTGATCGACGTCGAGCGCCAGGCGCACGACCGTCGTCCCGACCCCGCTCATCCCGCACAACCAGATGTCAGCTGAGAGAAGATTCAGAAAGTGGAGGAGAACCCATGGGTTCCGTACGCGTAGCCATCGTAGGCGTGGGCAACTGCGCCTCGTCCCTCATCCAGGGCGTCGAGTACTACAAGGACGCTGACCCCTCGGGCAGTGTCCCAGGCCTGATGCACGTCGCGTTCGGCGAGTACCACGTCTCCGACGTCACGTTCGTCGCGGCGTTCGACGTCGATGCCAAGAAGGTCGGCTTCGACCTGTCCGACGCGATCAACAACTCCGAGAACAACACGATCAAGTTCGCCGACGTGCCGCCGACCGGCGTGAACGTCCAGCGCGGACCCACCTTCGACGGCCTGGGCAAGTACTACCTCCAGACGATCGAGCAGTCGGACGCCGAGCCGGTCGACGTGGTCCAGGCGCTCAAGGACGCCAAGGCCGACGTGCTCGTGTCCTACCTGCCGGTGGGCTCCGAGCAGGCCGACAAGTTCTACGCCCAGTGCGCGATCGACGCCGGTGTGGCCTTCGTCAACGCGCTCCCGGTGTTCATCGCCTCCGACCCGGAGTGGGCCAAGAAGTTCGAGGACGCGGGCGTGCCGATCGTCGGCGACGACATCAAGTCGCAGGTCGGCGCCACCATCACCCACCGCGTGCTGGCGAAGCTGTTCGAGGACCGCGGAGTCGTGCTCGACCGCACCTTCCAGCTCAACGTCGGCGGCAACATGGACTTCAAGAACATGCTCGAGCGCGAGCGCCTGGAGTCGAAGAAGATCTCCAAGACGCAGGCCGTCACCTCGAACATGACCCACGACCTCGGGGCACGCAACGTGCACATCGGGCCGTCGGACTACGTGCAGTGGCTCGACGACCGCAAGTGGGCCTACGTCCGGCTCGAGGGTCGCGCGTTCGGCGACGTACCGCTGAACATGGAGTACAAGCTCGAGGTCTGGGACTCTCCCAACTCCGCGGGCATCATCATCGACGCGATCCGGGCGGCGAAGATCGCCCTCGACCGCGGCATCGGTGGCCCGCTGCTCGCGGCGTCGTCGTACCTGATGAAGTCGCCGCCGGTCCAGCGCCCCGACGACCAGGGCCGCGAGAGCGTCGAGGCCTTCATCCGCGGCGACGTCGAGCGCTAGGCGTCACCTCTCTCAGCTGATCATCGAGACACCCTCTGCGTCCGTAGGCGCAGGGGGTGTTTCGCTTTACCATCCGGACATGAGCGAACAGCCTCCCCCGCCTCCTCCCGGCGACTCGGGCAACACCGAAGGCGGGGCCCCGCCGCCGCCGCAGGGGCCGCAGGGGCCGCCCTCGCCGTACGGTCCGCCGCCGCCGTACGGGCAGCCGCCGCCGTACGGCGCGGGACAGGCTCCGCCGCCGCCCGGGGGAGGGTTCGCCCCGCCGGGCGAGCAGCCGTACAACGCCCCCGACGCGTTCGGCTACGGCTGGAACAAGTTCAAGGCGAAGCCCTCGGAGATGCTCGTCCCGGTGCTCGTCGTCTTCCTGGTGGTCTTCGTCGTCGATGGGATCGTGCAGGTCCTGCTGCGGACCACGCTCCTCGGCAGCCACGACTGCACGACGACGGTCGTGGGCCAGACCGTCCAGACGCAGTGCGGCCCAAACTTCTTCGTCTGGCTGTTCGGCACCGCGCTCGCCAGCTTCGTGGTGAGCCTGATCGTGCAGTCGCTGGGCGCCGGCCTGATCAAGAACGCGCTCAACGTGGCCGACGGCAGGCCGGCCTCGCTGGACCAGGTGTTCACGTGGGCGTTCAAGCCCCAGGTGATCGGGACCGCGGCGCTGATCGCGTTGATCACGTTCGTCGGCACTCTGCTGTGCCTCCTGCCCGGTCTGATCGCCGCCTTCCTGCTGAACTGGTCGATGTTCTACGTGGTCGACAAGAACCTGTCGCCACTCGACGCGATCAAGGCCAGCGTCTCGTTCGTGACCGGCCACCTCGGCGCGACGCTGGTGTTCTACCTGCTGGGCGTCGTCGCCTTCATCGCGGGCGCGGTCCTGTGCCTGGTCGGCCTGCTCGTGGCCGCCCCGGTGGTCCTGATCGGTGCGGCGTACACGTTCCGTCGGCTCCTCGATGAGCCGGTGACTCCGGTCCCCCGCTGAGCTGCTCGCCCCTACCCTGACCCGGTGAGCGACCTGTTCTGCGCCGCGACGCTGGTGCTGGCCCGGCACGGTGACGCGGAGTACGTCGAGGACTGGTTCTCCGACGAGGGCGGATCCCTCACCCCTGAGGGTCGGCAGCAGTCGGTGGCCCTCGCGGACGCGATGACCGGGCGCCGGGTCGCACGGGTGTGGGCCAGCGACACGTCCCGCGCCATCCAGACCGCCGAGATCGTGGCCGCCCGGCTCGGACTTGCGGGCGGGCGGGCTGTCACTGCGCAGAAGTCACTGCGGGAGATGGCGATCGGAGACCTGCTCGGGAGGCCGTTCGACCTCGACGGACTGCACGCGGTCACCGACCGCTGGTTCGCCGGCGACCTCCAGGCCCGGTTCCCGGGCGGGGAGTCCGGCGCCGACGTGGTCAACCGGCTCGAAGGGGTGCTGCGCGCGATCGCCGACGAGCACCGCGGCGAGACCGTGCTCGTGGTCGCCCACCAGATGGCCACTGCGGTCACACTCCACGCCCTGACCGGCCACCGCCGGATGCTCGAGAACGGCGAGCACGTCGAGGTCCTCGCCGACGCCGACGGCTGGCGGCTCGTCGACCCCTGACCGCTGACCCGTCGCAGATGGTCGATCGGCAGGGCGCTGAGCCGTCGCAGATGGTCGACGCGAGGGCGCTGAGCCGTCGCAGATGGTCGACGCGAGGGCGCTGAGCCGTCGCAGATGGTCGACGCGAGGGCGCTGAGCCGTCGCGGATGGTCACGGCCGAGGACAGCAGCGGTCGCCATCTGCGACGGGTCACCCACCCGCGGGTCACCATCTGCGACGGGTCGGCGGAGAGGGCGGCGGGGTCAGGCGCGGAGGGCAGGGATCACGTCGGAGGCGACGGACTCCAGGGTGGCCTCGTCGCCGGCGTAGGGGGAGTCGGGCCGGGGCCAGTGGGTGATCACGTCGGTGAAGCCGATCTCGGCGGCGCGCCCGGCCAGCTCCGCGAACAGCTCGGTGCTCTCCAGCGAGAAGCGCGGCGAGGAGTCGAGGTTGAGGTAGCGGTCGAACCCGCCCGGCTCGCGGCCGGCGTCCGTCAGCGCCTCGTCGAGCACCCGGGTCGACGCCGTCAGCCCGGCGAACCAGTCGTCGACCGTCTCGGCCTTGCCGCCGGTGGTGACCCAGGCGTCGCCGCGGCGCGCGGCGAACCGCACGGACCGGGGCCCGTTGCCGGCCACGACCAGCGGTACGTCGCGCAGCGGCGGCAGCGTGCGCGCGTCGTACGACGAGAACCAGGTGCCGTCGGAGGTGACGTGGTCCTCGGTGCGCAGCCGCACCAGCAGGTCGACGAACTCCTGGAAGCGGTCGACCCGCTCCTTCACACTCAGCTCGGGCCCGCCGAGGATGCGTGAGTCGAGTCCACCTCCGGTGCCCACCCCGAGCAGGAACCGACCGCCGGAGATGTCGTCGAGCGACTGCACGTCGCGGTGGAACGTGACCGGGTGCCGGAAGTTGGGCGACGACACGAACGTGCCGAGCCGGACGGTCGATGTGACCATCGCGGCGGCGGTCAGCGTGGGCGTGGTGCCGAACCACGGCGACTCCGGCAGCCCGCCCCAGACCAGGTGGTCGTAGGTCCAGGCGTGGTCGAAGCCGAGGTCCTCGGCGGCCCGCCAGCGCGGAGCCGCCTCGGCCCAGGGGACATCGGGAAGAATGGTGAGTCCGAAGCGCATGGCGCGAGCCTGCCCCATCCGCTGCTACGACTGCACCGCGAGCGTCAGCGGCAGCACATCGGTCGCGCCGGCCGCCCGGATCGAACGGGCGGCGAGCGTGAGGGTCCAGCCGGTCACCACCAGGTCGTCGACGAGCAGCACCGGGCCGCTCGGCATCTCGCCCTGCAACCGGGAGCGCCGGCCCGACAGCAGCGACGCGCTGGGCGGAGTTCATCGCCCCGCGCCCGGGCTCGACCGTCGGGTCGACGATCGCCCAGGTGCCGACCAGCGGCTTCTTGAGGAAGCGGGACAGCCCGTCGGCCAGGTCGGCGATCAGGATCGGCCGCGTCGCCGACTCGACGACGACGATGCCGTCGACGTGGGGCTGCCAGTCGCCGAGCACCTCGATCACCGCGTGCACCAGCGGCACCGGCACCGGGCCGTCGGCGGCGTCCGGCGCGGAACAGGTCGCGCAGCGCCTGGCCGTGGCCGAGGTCGGTGAGCCGGGCGACGGCCCGCCCCTCCGAGGCTCGCCGCGGCGATCTTGCCCTTGAGGTCGACCCCGAGGTTGGCCAGCGCGGTCGGCCACATCTTGCGGGGCTCGACCACCACGCCCGGCCGGGCCAGCCGGGCGTCGGCCTCCTCGAGCGCCGACGCGGAGACGTCGGTCGAGACCGCGAAGCCCGCCGCAGTTGTCGCAGCGCCCGCAGTCGGCGGCCTCCGGGTCGTCGAGCTGCTCGCGCAGGAAGCGCATCCGGCAGCGGTCGGTGGCGAGGTAGTCGAGCATCGCCTGCTGCTCGCGCTCGCGGGCCTCGGCCACGCGGCGGTAGCGCTCCTCGTCGTAGGCCCACGCGCTGACCGGTCGCCTCCCAGCCGCCGCGCACCCGGCGTACGGCGCCGTCGACGTCGAGCACCTTGAGCATCGTCTCCAGCCGGGTGCGGTTGAGCTCGACGTACGTCTCCAGCGCGGCGCGTGCTCAGCGGCCGGCCCTCCGCCGGCGAGCACCTCGAGCGTCTGCCGGACCAGCTCCTCGCGCGGGAAGGCGAGGGAGGCGAAGTAGGCCCAGATGTCGCGGTCCTCGATCGCGGGCAGCAGCACGACGGCGGCCTCGTCGGTGCCACGGCCGGCGCGGCCGACCTGCTGGTAGTAGGCGACCGGCGACGGCGGGGCGCCGATGTTGACCACGAAGCCCGAGCGTCGCGTCGAACCCCATGCCGAGCGCGCTGGTGGCGACCAGCGCCTTGACCCGGCCGGCGGCGAGGTCCTGCTCGAGCGCGAGCCGCTCGGTCGGGCTCGGTCTGGCCGGAGTACGCCGCGACGTCGTGGCCGCGCGAGCGCAGGTAGTCGGCGATCTCCTGGGTCGCGGCGACGGTCAGGCAGTAGACGATGCCGGAGCCGGGCTGCTCGGCGAGGTGGTCGGCCAGCCAGGCCAGCCGCTGCTCGGCGGTCTTCAGCCGGACCACGCCGAGCCGCAGCGACTCCCGGTCGAGCGAGCCGCGCAGCACGCAGCGACGTCGGTGCCGAGCTGCTCGGCGACGTCGTCGGTGACCCGGGCGTTGGCGGTCGCGGTGGTCGCCAGCACCGGGATGCCGTCGGGCAGGTCGCCGAGCAGGGTGCGGATCCGCCGGTAGTCGGGCCGGAAGTCGTGGCCCCAGTCGGAGATGCAGTGCGCCTCGTCGACGACCAGCAGGCCGCAGGTCGCGGCCAGCCGGGGCAGCACCTCGTCGCGGAAGCCGGGGTTGTTGAGCCGCTCGGGGCTGACCAGCAGGACGTCGACCTCGCCGGCGTCGGATCGCGGCGTGGATCGGCTGCCAGTCCTCGATGTTGGTGGAGTTGATGGTGACCGCGCGGATGCCGGCCCGCTCGGCGGCGGCGATCTGGTTGCGCATCAGCGCCAGCAGCGGCGAGACGATCACGGTCGGCCCGGCGCCCTGCGTCGCGCAGCAGCAGCGTGGCCACGAAGTAGACCGCCGACTTGCCCCAGCCGGTGCGCTGCACGACCAGCGCGCGCCGCCGGTCGACGGCCAGCGCCTCGATCGCCGACCACTGGTCCTCGCGCAGCACGCGCGTCGTCGCGGCCGACCAGCGCGCGCAGGTGTTCTTCGGCCTGCTCGCGGGTCGCCCGGCGCACCTCAGTGGTCGTGGTCACGCCTGCATGTCTAACAGCAGGGGCCGACGACGCCGCCATCCAGTCCGGCGGAGACGAGGACCCGGGGGTGCGCGGGCTACGGGCGGGTGGCGGCCCGTCCCGGGGGGCGCTGGGGTGGGCTGGGTGGTGCGCCCGCCGGGAGGGCCGCCGCCCGCAGGCTGTCCGCGTGCCGTCCCCCAGCCGCAGCCCTGCGCCACAACTCCCATCTCAACGGGGCCGGAGGCCCCTCTCAACGGGGCCGGAGGCACATCTCAACGAGTCGGGCGTTCCTCTGCCCAGGCGAGGAGGGCGGCGCGGGCGTCGTCGAAGGACATCGGGCCGTGGTCCATCCGCAGCTCGAGCAGGTGGCGGTAGGCCTCGCCGACCTCCCGGCCGGGTCCGATCCCGAGGATCTCCATGATCTGGTTGCCGTCGAGGTCGGGCCGGATCGAGGCCAGCTCCTCCTCCTCGGACAGCCGCTCGATCCGGGCCTCGAGCTCGTCGTAGGTACGCCGGAGCCGATCGGCCTTCTTCCGGTTGCGGGTGGTGCAGTCGGCGCGGGTCAGGACGTGCAGCCACGGCAGCAGCGGGCCGGCGTCGCGGACGTAGCGGCGGACCGCGGAGTCGGTCCACTCCCCCGTGCCGTAGCCGTGGAATCGCAGGTGCAGCTCGACCAGCGTCGACACCGCGTCGATCTGGTCCCGGGAGAACCGCAGCGCCTGCATCCGCTTGCGCGTGAGCTTGGAGCCGACCACGTCGTGGTGGTGGAAGGTGACCGTGCCGTCGCCGACGAACCGCCGTGTCCTGGGCTTGCCCACGTCGTGCATGAGCGCGGCGAAGCGGGCCACGAAGTCGGGTCCACCCTCAGGGAGTCGGTCCTCGAGGTCGATCGACTGCTCGAGCACGGTGAGCGTGTGCTGGTAGACGTCCTTGTGCCGGTGGTGCTCGTCGCGCTCGAGCGCGAGCGCCGGCAGCTCCGGCAGGACGTACGCCGCGAGCCCGGTGTCGACCAGCACGCCGAGCCCGCGGCGCGGATCGGGCGAGCAGACCAGCTTGACCAGCTCGTCGCGCACCCGCTCGGCGGAGACGATCGTGATCCGTTCCGCCATGTCGGTCATCGCCGCCAGCACCTCCGGAGCCACCGTGAAGTCGAGCTGGGCGGCGAAGCGGGCCGCGCGCATCATCCGCAGCGGGTCGTCGGAGAACGAGTCCTCCGGGCGGCCCGGCGTGCGCAGGGTCCGGTGGGCGAGGTCCACGATCCCGCCGTACGGGTCCTCGAACCGCCGCCCCGGCAGTGTCACCGCCATCGCGTTGACGGTGAAGTCGCGGCGCACCAGGTCGCTCGGCCAGCGAGTCGCCGTACGCCACCTCCGGCTTGCGGGAGTCGCGGTCGTAGGCGTCGGAGCGATACGTCGTGATCTCGACCTGCCACTCGCCCTTGCGGCAGCCGATCGTGCCGAACGCCCGGCCGACGTCCCAGATCGCGTCGGCCCAGCCCTTGAGCAGCCGTTCGGTGACCTCGGGACGGGCCGAGGTGGCGAAGTCGAGGTCCTGCTGGAGTCGGCCCAGCATCGCGTCGCGCACCGGCCCGCCGACCAGCGCGATCTCCTCGCCGGCCGACTCGAAGCGGGCGCCGAGCTCGTCGATGACGGGCGCGATCCGGAGCAGCTCCTGGACGGCGCGGCTCTGGACCTCGCTCATCTGCAGGGGCTTGTCGGACACGGGGAAACAGACTAGGCGCAGATAGAGTCGCCGGGTGCATCGGTCCCGTCGTACGTCGCTGTCGCGCGCGCGTTGGCTGGTGCCTGTCCTGCTCGGCGTGCTGGTCGCCGGCGGACTCCCGGCAGCGACCACCGCCCCCGCGGCTGCGGCCGGCAAGGGCAAGCCCGGACCGCTGGCGGTGCGACTCACGTCGATGTCCCCCGCGACGATCCCGCAGTCGGGCACGCTGCGGCTGCGCGGCATCGTGACCAACACCTCCGACGGGGCGTGGCAGGACATCAACGTGCACGCGTTCGTGTCGACCGTGCCGATCACGACCTCGGCCGGGCTGGTGAGGGCCGCCGCGCTCCCGTACGACGCCGACGTCGGTGCCCGGCTCCAGACCAGCAACGCGTTCGTGACCATCGGCGACCTGCCGCCGGGCAAATCCACCGACTTCTCGCTGCGCATCCCGCGCTCGGAGCTGCCGATCCCCGACCAGCGCGGCGTGTACTGGGTCGGCGTTCACGCGCTCGGCACCAACAAGCTGGGCCGCGACACGATCGCCGACGGCCGCGCCCGGACGTTCGCCCCGCTGTACCGCGCGACCTCCCCCAGGACCGACCTCACGATGGTGGTGCCGTTCCGTGCCGAGGTCCGCCGCGACAGCACGGGGGCGCTGAGCGAGCCGAGGCGCTGGGAACGCCTGCTCGGTGAGGAGGGCCGCCTCGAGCGGATCCTCGCGGAGGTCGAGAGCGCGGGGTCGACGCCGGTGACCCTGGTCGTCGACCCGACGGTCCTCGACGCTGCCGACACCGTCGCCGGCACGCCGCACGACCCGGTCGACGGCGGCACCCCCTCATCCAGCCCGAGCGCCACCCCCAGCGACGAGGCGAGCGACCGGACCGACACACCGTCGTCCGACGCCACCGCGGCCGAGAGCGACGACGGCGACGACGGCGACCCGGTGGCGGCGCGGGCCCGCACGTGGCTCGACCGGCTGACCAAGGTCGCCGCCACCAAGGCGGTGCTCGGCACCGGGTACGCCGATCCCGACGTGGCCGGGCTCGGACGGCGCTCCCCGGGGCTGCTGACCACCTCGTTCGAGCTCGCGCGCGGCACGTTCGAGGCCTACCAGATCGACGCCCAGGCTGCCGTGGTCCCGCCGGGCGGCTACCTGCCCGAGTCGGTGCTTCCCCGGATCGACAGCGAGACACGGGTGCTCCTCACCGACCGCACCGACCATCCGGCGCGCACCGACTGGCGCAGCACTGCCGGGCAGCAGATCCTGTTCGGTGACGCCGGCGCCCAGTCCGGTGGTCCCGGACCGTCCTCGCCGCGGACCGCGCTCGCGATCCGCCAGCGGATCGTCTCCGACGCGGCGCTGCGGGCGATGACCGGCTCGAAGGCACCGATGGTCGTGATCCTCCCCGCCGGGTGGGACCCGGGCACGGACTGGCGGCAGGCCGACCTGTTCGGTGCCCTCGACCAGCCGTGGCTGCGGCTCGTGGGCCTGCCGGCCCCGTCGACCACGGCACCGCGGCGCACCGACCTCACCTACCCGGCGCGCCAGCGCAGGGCCGAGATCGGCCCCAGCATGGTCCGGGCCACGCACCGGGCCGTGGTCCAGGCCCAGGTGTACGCCGACGCGCTC
Source organism: uncultured Actinomycetota bacterium (assembly GCA_963745795.1). Taxonomy (GTDB): domain Bacteria; phylum Actinomycetota; class Actinomycetes; order Propionibacteriales; family Nocardioidaceae; genus Marmoricola. Next base: position 83,110 of record CAVUYR010000005.1, read on the forward strand.
ACCGAGCCGGAAGGCGCCGTCGACGGCTACACCCGGCTCGCCCTGCAGTCGACGTCGTACCACGCCCGCAACGACCGGCTCGGCGCCGTCCTGGACGCGGGGCAGCTGCGCCGGGACATCAGCGACAGCCTGCGCGGGATCCGGGTGGTCGGCTCGCCGTTCGTCACCATGTCCGGCAAGGCCGGCAACTTCGTGGTGACCCTGGTCAACGACCTCGACCAGCGGGTGCGGGTCGGGATCCGCGCCCGCACCAGCAGCCCGCAGCTCACGATCGATTCGCCCGGGACGGTCACGCTGCCTCCGAAGCGGCGCACGACGGTGCGGCTCAGTGCGGCCTCCTCCGGCATCGGCGTCCGCGAGGTCACCCTGGTCCCGATCACGAAGGAGGGCGACGCGGTCGGCACGCCGATCTCGTTCTCGGTGCGCAGCAGCCAGGTGGGCATCCTGATCTGGGCGATCATGGCCGCCGGCATGGCGCTGCTGGTCGTGATGATCATCCGGCGCTGGGTCAAGCGTGGACTGGGCCGGCGGAGCACCGCCTCGTGATCGAACCGTGAGCCCAGCGGGTGACGACGTTGCGAGCTCTCGCAGCGTCCTGAGCTCGACTGCCGTGATGGCGGCGGGCACGGTCGTCAGCCGGATCAGCGGTTTCGCCCGTGGCGCGCTGCTAGCGGCGGCGCTCGGCATCCAGCTCCACGCGGACGTGTTCAACATCGCGAACACGATCCCGAACATGCTCTACATCCTGCTGGCGGGTGGTGTGTTCAACGCGGTACTGGTGCCGCAGCTGGTGCGCGCGATGAAGTACGACGCGGACGGCGGGACGGCGTACACGAGCCGCGTGATCACCCTCGCCGGGCTGTTCCTCGCCGGGGTCACCGCGATCCTGGTGCTCGCGGCGCCGCTGCTCATGCAGCTGTTCCTGTCCAGCGCGTACTCCTCCCCCGAGCTGGCGGCGCACCGGGAGTCGGCGATCGCCTTCGCCCGCTACTGCCTGCCGCAGATCTTCTTCTACGGCATGTTCGTGCTGGTCGGGCAGGTGCTCAACTCGCGAGGCACCTTCGGCCCGATGATGTGGGCGCCGATCGCCAACAACGTGATCTCGGTCGCGGTGCTCGGCGCCTACCTCGCGATCTACGGCCGCGCGGCCGACGTCTGCCGCGGAGGCTCCCCGGCGTCCGTGACGGACTCGGTGCTCGGACCGTTCTCCTCGGGCCAGGAGGCGCTGCTCGGGCTGGGCTCGACGCTCGGGATCGCGGTCCAGCTGCTGGTCCTGCTGCCGTTCCTGCGCAGGGCCGGCTACCGGTACCGCCCGCGGTTCGACTTCCGTGGCTCCGGCCTCGGGCACACGCTCCGGCTCGGCATGCTGGACCGTGCTGTTCGTGATCGTCAACCAGATCGCCTACACGGTCGTGGTGCGGATCGCCTCCAGCGGTACGGCGGCCGCCGTCGACTCGTGCGACCATCAGGGCGCGACCGGCTACACCGTGTACTCCAGCGCGTTCCTGCTGGTGATGGTCCCGCACGCGATCGCCACGGTCTCGCTGGCGACCGCGATGCTGCCGCGGCTCTCGGCGTACGCCGCCGACCACGACCTGGCGGCGCTCGGTCGCGGTGTCGGCTCGACGCTGCGCACGGCCTACGCGCTGATCGTGCCGTTCGCGCTGCTGCTGCCGGTGGTCGCGCTCGACGTGGCCAACCTGATCTACGGCTACGGCGCGGCCCGCGACTCGTTCGAGCTGTTCGGCCCGACCCTGTCGCTGTTCGCGGCCGGCCTGGTCTTCTTCACCAGCCACTACCTGGTGCTGCGCGGCTTCTACGCGCTCGAGCACACGCGGCTGGTGTTCTTCATCCAGTGCGTCGTCGCCGCGGTCAACATCGCGCTGGCCTACGGGCTCACGCGAGGCATCTCCCCCGGCCAGACCTCGCCGCGCCTGGTGATCGCGTACACCGGGGCGTACGCCGTCGGTGCCGTCGTCTCGTTCGTGGTGCTGAGCCGGCTGGTGGGCGGCCTCGAGGGGCGCGCGCTGCTGCGCTTCGCGGTCCGCCTGGTGCCGGCCGCCGCGGTCGCCGCCGCGGTCGCCTGGGGTGTCTCGAAGGGGGTGCACGCACTCCTCGAGGGTGACGGCAAGCCGGTCGCACTGCTCGCGCTCGCCGCCTCAGGCGTGGTCGACCTCCTGGTGCTCGCGGTGCTGGCGAGGCTGCTCCGGATCGCGGAGCTCAACGACGTGGTCGCCCTGGTAACGCGCCGCCTCCCCGGCCGGAGAGGGGCAGGTCGGAGCGGCTGACGACCTACGATGGGCGGGCACCATCGTGCACAGTTCAACGACCGTGACCGCGCCGCGAAGGAGGGCCGTGACCAGCTCGATGATCCCGGGCGCCGTGCTCGGCGGTCGCTACCGCCTCGACGACCTGCTCGACGACATCGACGGCGCGCGCTTCTGGCGGGCGACCGACACGGTGCTGGCACGCAGCGTCGCGGTGCACGCCCTCGACGAGAGCGACCCGCGCGTCGACGCGATGCTCGAGGGTGCGCGGGTCTCGGCGACGGTCACCGACCCGCACCTGCTGCGGGTCCTCGACGCCGACCTCCGCGACGGCATGGCGTGGGTGATCAACGAGTGGGGCACGGGCCACTCCCTCGACGAGATGATCTCCGGCGGTCGGGTGCTGCCGCCCGACCGAGCCGCCTGGCTGGTGCGCGAAGTCGCCGCCGCGATCGACGTGGCCCACCGGCAGGGCATCGCCCACGGGCGGCTGGTGCCCGAGAACGTCATGGTCACCGAGTCCGGCACGGTCCGGCTGATCGGGTTCGCGATCGACGCCCGGCTGCGCGGCGACGACCTGCGCAACGGCAACTACCCGGAGGCCGACGACGTCACCTCCGACCTGTTCGACCTGGTCGGGCTGCTGTACGCCGGGCTCGTCGGGAGGTGGCCCGGTGCGTCCACCTCCGCCGTACCGGCTGCTCCGCGCGACGGCCGCGGCCCGCTGCGGCCACGCCAGGTGCGCGCCGGCGTACCCAGGCCGCTGGACGCGATCTGCGACCGTGTGCTCACGCGCTCCGTCCCCGGCCGGACGGCCGCACCAGCTGGCCGCAGTCCTGACCGAGTACATCGGCGAGCTGGCCACCGCCGACCCCGGCGTGGTCACCACCAGCGAGGCGCCACTGGCGCCGTTGGTGCTCGATGACCCAGAAGACGGACCAGAAGACGGACCAGAAGAGCAGCAGGACGACGTGCAGGCGGTCGAGGACACCGCGGTGGCCGTCCCGGTGCTCGGTGCCGCCGTCGCCGCGACCGAGGAGCCCGAGCCGGATCAGGTCGCCGACGGCTTCGCCCGCGAGGACGTCCCGTGGGACGAGGCAGAGCCGGAGCCGGAGCCGACCGAGCTCTTCGCGGCACTGCCGGACTCGACCGAGGACGAGGTCGGGTCCACGCCCGACCCGGAGGCGACGCAGGTCGCGGTGCCGGCGTTCGAGGAGCCGCTCACCGCCGACGACGACACCGACTGGCACCGTCCCCGCGGCGGCGAGCCACCCCCACCGCCGCCCCCGCTGGAACCGGTCGCCGAGCGGCCGCTGTTCGCCCCCGAGGGCACCCGCCGTACGCCCAAGGGCGAGCCGCCGCGGTCCGAGACCGACGACTGGGCGACCGACGGCGCCGGCACCTGGACCGGCAGCACGCCCTCGCACGACGCGCCCAACGAGTCGACCGGACCGATCTGGCCCTTCGGCGAGGACCCCGACGTCGAGCCCGACGACTGGGAGGAGCGCACCCGCAGCCACTGGCTGCGCACCCCGCTGATCATCCTGCTCGCGCTCGCCGCCGCGGGTGCGGTCGCCGTGGTCTGGTTCCTGGTGGGCGGCAGGGCGACCGACCCCGGTTCCTCGGCGTCCCCGGGCGACGACCCGTCGTCCAGCGCCTCGAACGTCCCCGCCGGTCAGGTGATCAAGCTCGCCGGGGCCAAGGACTTCGACCCGTTCGGTGACCCGCCGGAGGAGAACCCCGACCAGGTCGGCAACGCGATCGACGGCAAGCAGGACACCGCCTGGACCACGCTGACCTATCGCGGCCGGCCCACCCTCGGCGGCCTCAAGCCCGGCGTCGGGCTGGTGGTCGACCTCGGCTCGATCCAGAACGTCGGGTCGATGCGGCTCGACCTGGACGGCAGCCCCAGCGACGTGAGCCTGTACGCCGCGCCGACCAACGCCGGTCGGCCCACCAGCCTCGACGGGCTGAAGGAGATCGCCCAGAAGGACGCCGCCGGCGAGCAGCTCCAGCTCAAGCCCCGGTCGGCCGTCCGCGCCCGCTACCTCGTGGTGTGGCTGACCTCGCTCCCGCCGGTCGACGGCGGGTTCCGGGGGGCGATCGCCGAGATCACGGTCCGCTCTTGATCACCCCACGGGAGCCCGAGTGACCGAGGACCCCTCCGTGGGTCCGGGCACTACCGAGGACGACCGCGCGTTGCTGGCAGCGCACGTCGCCGGTGACCCTGAGGCGTTCGGCACCCTGTTCGCCCGGCACCGCGACCGGCTCTGGGCGGTCGCCCTGCGCACGACCGGCAACCCCGCGGACGCCGCCGACGCCCTCCAGGACGCGATGGTCTCCGCGTTCAGCCGGGCCGAGACGTTCCGTGGCGACGCCCGGGTCACGACCTGGCTGCACCGGATCGTGGTCAACGCCTGTCTGGACCGGATCCGCCGGTCCCGGGTGCGCCCGGTGCAGGCGCTACCCGACGACATGGAGGAGTACGCCGCCCGTGGGGACGTGCTCGCGGCGGACGCGAACGCCGAGCCGGAAGCGGTGGCCGAGCGCTCCGACCTGCGCCGCCAGCTGCTCGCCGCCCTCGACCAGCTGCCCCCGGACCAGAAGGCGGCCCTGGTCCTGGTCGACATGCAGGGCTACCCGGTGGAGGAGGCGGCCCGGATCCTCGAGTGCCCGACCGGCACCGTGAAGAGCCGGTGCTCCCGGGGCCGGACCCGGCTGGCCGCCCTGCTGCCCGACCTCGCACCTGCCCCGGCGGACACCCGGGCCTCCGGCGCCAGCGGAACCGATCCACCACCCGGACCGTCCCATGACCGGCGCCGCGACCGCGCCCCGACCCGCCCCACCACCGAGGAGGTGACCGACCCGTGAGCGAGGATCCCGAGCGTGATCTGACGCCGGAAGAGGACGCCCGGATCAGGTCGCTGCTCGCCTCGGCCCGTGCCTCGGAGCAGGTGCCGGACGACGTGGCCGCGCGGCTGGACTCCGTCCTGGCCGACCTCGCGGCCGACCGGGACGACGAGCAGGCCGCCGAGCGGGCCGACGTAGACCACGCAGCCGGGTCCCGCCCGCGGTGGCGCAGGGGCCGGATCGTCCTCGCCGCGGCGGTCGGTGTCGGTGTGATCAGCCTGGCGGCGGTGAACCTGCCACATCTGAGCGACAGACTCCAGGGCGGTGGCGGGTCCAGCGACAAGGCGGCGAGCACGACCGAGGGCAAGTCCGGTTCCGGGGCCGATCAGCCGTCGCTGGGCACCCCGGGCCAGACCTCCGAGCTGAGCACGGACACGTTCCGGCGCGACGTACGCCTGCTGCTGGCCGCCAGCGCCGACAGCCGCCAGCTGGCGCCGTCGTCCGGGACCGGCGGCCGCGCCGGCGACGAGCTCGCGAGCGGGGGCTGCCTCGCGTCGCCGGAGGCGGGAGTGGTCCGCAGCCGCGAGGTTCTGCTCGACGGGAAGCTCGCCCTGCTCGAGGTCTTCGGGGTCAGGGACGGTGCGCGAGTGGTGCGCGCGGTCTCCTGTGACGGCAAGCAGACCCTGGCCAGCACTCGGATCCCCGCCGACTGACCAACCGATGCGCGTTGGGTCACGCAGTGGAATGCCCGGTGCTTAGGATCGGTTCCACCAGCGTGACTGAGAAAGGTGCCGACTCCGTGTCTGCAGACCCCCGCAACGTGATCATCATCGGCTCCGGCCCGGCCGGCTACACGGCCGCGGTCTACGCCGCCCGCGCCAACCTGGCACCCCTGGTGTTCGAGGGCTCGGTGACCGCCGGCGGCGCGCTGATGAACACCACCGAGGTGGAGAACTTCCCGGGCTTCCGGGAGGGCATCCAGGGCCCGCAGCTGATGGACGAGATGCGCGCCCAGGCCGAGCGTTTCGGCGCCGAGCTGGTCTCCGACGACGTCGTCTCGGTCGAGCTCGACGGGCGACCTGAAGACCGTGCGCACCGAGGACGGCACCTTCACCGCACGCACCGTGATCCTGTCCATGGGCTCGGGCTACCGCAAGCTGGGAATCCCCGAGGAGGACAGGCTCTCGGGCCACGGCGTCAGCTGGTGCGCGACCTGCGACGGGTTCTTCTTCCGCGAGCAGCACATCGCGGTCGTGGGCGGCGGGGACTCCGCGATCGAGGAGGCGACGTTCCTGTCCCGCTTCGGTTCCAGGGTCACCATCGTGCACCGCCGCGACGAGCTCCGCGCCTCCAAGATCATGCAGGAGCGGGCGTTCGCCGATCCCAAGATCGAGTTCGCCTGGAACTCCGAGGTGGCCTCGCTCGAGGGCGACGACAAGCTGACCGGCGTGGTCCTGCGCGACACGGTGACCGGCGAGCTCCGCACGCTCGACGCGACCGGCCTGTTCATCGCGATCGGGCACGACCCCCGCTCGGAGCTGGTCAAGGGCCAGGTCGAGCTCGACGACGATGGTTACGTGCTGGTCTCGCACCCGTCCACGCACACCAACATCGAGGGCGTCTACGCCTCCGGTGACCTGGTCGACCACCACTACCGGCAGGCGATCACGGCGGCCGGCAGCGGCTGCGCCGCGGCGCTCGACGCCGAGCGCCACCTGGCGGCCCTCGACCACGCGGCCTCGATCGCGGGCAGCGCGGCCCAGACCGCCGCCGAGGACGCCGCCGAACAGAGCGCCCCACGGGTCAGCGTCTGAGACTCGTCACCGGAACAAATGTCAGTGGGCCCCTGTTCACTGGACAGACCTCGAGTTCACCCACCGTTTAGGAGATCCCATGGCTGACCTGCAGGCCGTCACCGACGACAGCTTCGAGACCGACGTCCTCAAGTCCGACAAGCCCGTGCTGGTCGACTTCTGGGCCGAGTGGTGCGGCCCGTGCCGCCAGATCGCTCCGATCCTCGACGAGCTGAACCGCGACCACGGCGAGAAGATGGGCTTCGTCAAGCTGAACGTCGACGAGAACCCGGTGACGCCCGCGTCCTACCGGGTGACCGGCATCCCGAACCTCTCCGTCTTCCAGAACGGCGAGCTGGTCAAGCAGATCGTCGGGTCCCGGCCGAAGTCCGTGATCCTCAAGGAGCTCGACGAGTACATCGCCTGACTTCGCTCTCTCGGGCCGATGTCTCGCGTGAAGGGCCGCGTGTCCGACCGGGTCCCCGGTCGGAGCGCGGCCCTTCTGCGTGTGATGTCGTGCTTGGTCTGGGGTGCGACATCTGCGAAGGTGGACATTCCGACCAGCACCCGAGCCCTTCTGTGACAGGACCTTCCTGGATGAACCCCGAGGCAACCGGCACCGTGTTCCGACGCGGCGACTCCGGGCCCGCGGTTGCCGAGATCAGGGCGCTCCTCGAGCGGATCGGTCTGCTCGGGGACGACCCGGTGGCCGGCACCGCGTATGACGAGCACGTCGAGCTGGCGGTGCGCAACTTCCAGCAGCAGCGCGGCCTGACCGTCGACGGCGTGGTCGGCAGCTACACCTACCGCCGGCTGGACGAGGCGCGCTGGACGCTCGGCGACCGCGTGCTCAACCACCGCCCCGGCAACCTGATGGCCGGCGACGACGTGTTCGCACTGCAGCAGCGGCTGCTCGACATGGGCTTCAAGGTGGGCCGCGTCGACGGCTACTTCGGCCCGGAGACCGAGGAGGCGCTGCGGGACTTCCAGCGCAACCTCGGGCTACCCCCCGACGGCACCTGCGGCCCGGCCACGCTCAAGGCGTTCGGCCGGCTCCAGCCGCGCGTGAGCGGCGGCGCCCCCAACGAGATGCGCGCCCAGGAGCGGATCCGCAAGGCCGGCCCCCGGCTGGCCGGCAAGATCGTGGTGATCGACCCCAAGCCGCTGCTGCCGGAGCTGCCCGACCAGCTGAGCGACGACCCGACGGTGCACGCGCGGGCGCAGCACATCGTGCACGACGTCGCGCGCCGGATCGAGGGCCGGTTGGTGGCGATCGGCGTCCAGGCGTTCCTCGCCGGCACGCCCGGTGAGCCCTACGACGAGGCGCGCCGCGCCGACTTCGCCAACCGCACCGACGCCGACCTGACCATCTCGCTGACCGTCGACGTCGCGGCCAACCCCGGCGCCTGCGGGGTGGCGTCGTACTTCTTCGGCTCCGAGGCCCACGGCACCCGCTCCTCGACCGGCGAGAAGTTCGCCGGCCTGGTGCAGCGCGAGATCGTCGCCCGCACCGACCTGCTCGACCTGCGGCCGCACGCCAAGACCTGGGACTTCCTCCGCAAGACCCGGATGCCCGCCGTCCGGCTCGACCTGGGCTACCTCACCAACGCCGGAGACGCCGCCCGGCTCGCCCACCCGGAGTTCCGTGACACCATCGCCGAGGCGGTCGTGGTCGCGATCCAGCGCTTCTACCTCGCTCCCGAGGTCGACCCGCACACCGGCGTGCTCCGCTACAGCGAGCTGCGCGCCGCCGTCCAGCAGGGACGCGGCTGAGCCTCAGTCCAGCGTGCGGTGCGCCGGCGTCTGCGCCGTCGGCGGACGTACGGCGGGCGAGCGGTGCCGCACCGGCGAGAGCAGGCGGTCGAACGCCGCCTCCAGCTCGCCTCGCCAGGTGAGCACCGAGCGCAGGTCCATCCGCATCCGCGGGTAGCGCGCGTGCGGCCGGTGGGTGCGGAAGCCGACCCCCAGCAGGTAGTCGGCGGGCAGCACGCAGCTCGGCGACTCGAAGCCCTCACCGTCGCCGCCGTTGTCCTCAGTGCTTCTCCGGCCCGGCACCTCGCCGAACGCCTCGACCGCCCGGATGCCGCCGCGCTTGACCAGGTCCTTGGCCATCGCCTGCACGAGCACCCGACCCAGCCCCCCGCCCCGGTACGACGCGTCGACCCGGGCCGCGACCAGCAGGACGGCGTCAGGCGACACGGGTGCGGTCGGGAGCTGGCTGGCCCCGCGCACGTAGACCGCGGGCGCGTAGAGGATGTGGCCTGCCGGCTGGTCGTCGACGTACAGGACCCGTCCGCAGGAGCCCCACTCGCGCAGCACCTCGCTGACCCAGGAGGAGAGCTCGTCGCACTCGTGGCCGCGGGCCCGGATCCGGCGGACCGGGTCGAGCTGCCAGAACACGCAGGTCGAGCACCGCCCGCTCAGGTCGGCCACGTTGTCGAGCGTGAGCCGGGCGACGCGACGGGACATGCCCCCACCCTAGTGCGCTACCGGAGGGTCGCCAGATGTTCCGCGATCCTGCCGATCGCCTCGGTGAGCGTCTCCACGTCGGGCAGCGTCACCAGCCGGAAGTGGTCGGGCTCGAACCAGTTGAAGCCGGTGCCGTGGGTGACCAGGATCTTCTTCGCCCGGAGCAGCCCGATCACGAAGTCCTCGTCGTCCTTGACGTGGTAGACGTCCGGGTCGAGCCGCGGGAAGCAGTAGAGCGCACCGCGCGGCTCGGTGCAGCTGACCCCGGGGATCTCGTTGAGCAGCCGCCAGGCGGTCTTGCTCTGCTCGTGGAAGCGGCCACCCGGCGCGATGTACTCGTTGATCGACTGGTAGCCGCCGAGCGCGGTCTGGATCGCGTGCTGGGCGGGCACGTTGGGACACATCCGCATGTTGGCGAGCAGGGTCAGGCCCTCGAGGAAGTCCGTGGCGAGGTGCTGGGGGCCGGAGACCATCACCCAGCCGGCGCGGTAGCCGCACACGCGGTAGGCCTTGGACAGCCCACTGAAGGTCAGGCAGAGCACGTCGGTCGACGTGTACGTCGCCGTGTGGTGGTGGACCGCGTCGTCGAACAGGATCTTCTCGTAGATCTCGTCGCTGAACACCACCAGCTCGTGGCGGCGGGCGATGTCGACCAGCCCCCGAACCGTCTCCTCGCTGTAGACGGCACCGGTGGGGTTGTTGGGGTTGATGATCACCAGGCCCTGGGTCTGCGGGGTGATCTTGGCCTCGATGTCGGAGAGGTCCGGGTCCCACCCGTTGTCCTCGTCACAGCGGTAGTGCACCGGCGTACCCCCGGACAGCGTCACCGCGCCGGTCCACAGCGGGTAGTCCGGCGCCGGCACCAGGATCTCGTTGCCGTCGTCGAGGAACGCCTGGAGCGTCATCGTGATCAGCTCGGAGACGCCGTTGCCGATGTAGACGTCGTCGACGACGGTGTCCGGCAGCCCGCGGGACTGGTAGTACTGCGCGACGGCGGTGCGGGCGGAGTAGATGCCGCGCGAGTCGGAGTAGCCCTGTGACTCCGGCAGGTTGTGCACGATGTCGGCGACGATCGCCTCCGGCGCCTCGAACCCGAACGGCGCGGGGTTGCCGATGTTGAGCTTGAGGATCTTGTGGCCCTCGGCCTCCAGCCGGTGGGCCTCCGCCAGGATCGGGCCTCGGACGTCGTACCGGACGTGCTGGAGCTTGCGGCTCTGGACGATGGGACGCATGGGCGAAGTCTCCCAGAGAGCCGCGGCCGACACAGCCGTGGCACGATGAGCGGGCCCGGTTCACCCCCGCTCCCCCGAGGACCAGCATGCGCGACATCGTCTACCCGCCGGTGATCGTGACCGCGAAGGTGCTGTTCAAGGCGCTCGGGCTGCGGTTCCAGCTCTCCGGCACCGAGCACGTCCCACGCGAGGGCGGCGCCCTGCTCTCGATCAACCACGTGGGGTACATCGACTTCGTGCTGGCCGGGTTCGCTGCGCAGCCGGTGCACCGGCTGGTCCGGTTCATGGCCAAGCGCGAGGCCTTCGACCATCGGGTGTCCGGGCCGATCATGCGCTCGATGCACCACATCTCGGTCGACCGCGACGACGGGATCGGGTCGTTCAAGGAGGCGGTGCGCTACCTCAAGGAGGGCGAGCTGGTCGGCATCTTCCCCGAGGCCACGATCTCCCGCTCCTTCGAGATCAAGGAGATCAAGTCCGGCGCGGTGCGGATCGCGTCGGCCGCGGGGGTGCCGGTGATCCCGGTGGTGCTGTGGGGCACCCAGCGGCTGATGACCAAGGACCACCCACGGGACTTCTCGCGCGGCAAGACGATCGGGATCCACGTCGGCGAGCCGATGCCGGTGACCCGCGGCAAGGGCGCCGAGCAGACCGCCGAGCTGCACCGCCGGATGAGCGACCTGCTCGCCACCGCGATCGCGGCGTACCCCGACGAGGAGCAGCCGCCGGGCTCCTGGTGGCTCCCCGCGTCGTACGGCGGGTCGGCGCCGACGCCGGATGAGGCGGCCCGGCTCGACACCGAGGAGAAGGCCCGCCGGGCGGCCAAGCGCGCCGCCGGCTGAGTCGACTGGTCTATTTGTCGACAAACCTACTTGTCGCCAGGTCGACGCTCAGATCGGACGGTCCGAGCGGTTCCGTGGGTCGATCACCTGCACGATGCGCTCGAGGTCCGACAGGCTCGCGAACTCGATCGTGACCTTGCCCCGGCTCTTGCCGAGCGCCACCTTCACCCGGGTCTCGAGCCGGTCGCCGAGCCGGTCCGCGAGGTCCGACAGTCCGGGCGCGGTCGGTCGGGGGGCGCGGGAGGGGGAGGTCCGCCGGGCACCGTCGCCCACCGACACGATCTCCTCCAGCCCCCGCACCGAGATGCCCTCCGCGGTGACCCGGGCGGCGAGCCGGTCCTGGATCTCGGGGTCCTCGACGGCGAGCAACGCCCGGGCATGGCCCGCCGAGAGCACTCCGGCGGCGACCCGGCGCTGCACGGGCGGCGAGAGCTTCAGCAACCGGAGCGTGTTGCTGATCTGCGGGCGGCTGCGGCCGATCCGCTGGGCGAGCTCGTCGTGGGTGCAGGAGAAGTCCTCGAGCAGCTGCCCGTAGGCGGCCGCCTCCTCCAGCGGGTTGAGCTGGGAGCGGTGCAGGTTCTCCAGCAGCGCGTTGCGGAGCAGGTCGTCGTCGTCGGTCTCGCGCACGATCGCCGGGATCGTGTCCAGACCGGCCTGCTGGGTCGCGCGCCAGCGGCGCTCGCCCATGACCAGCTCGTAGCCGCCGTCCGGCTTCGCCCGCACCACGACGGGCTGCAGCAGCCCGACCGCCTCGATGGAGTGCACGAGCTCGCTCATCGCGTCCTCGTCGAACACCTGCCGCGGCTGCCGCGGGTTGGGCGTGATCGCGGAGACCGCCAGCTCGGCGAAGTGGGCGCCCGCAACGGGCGCCGGGGGTCCCTGGCCATCGCCGGTGTCCTCGGCGGCCGGCTCCCTCGGCTCCTCGGCATGGGTCGGGATCAGTGCGCCCAGGCCACGACCGAGGCCGCGCCGCTGCGGGTGTCTCTGGCTCACTCGCTCCTCATCTCCGTGCTGGTGCGGGCCGCGGCGGCGATCTCGCGGGCGGCTTCGAGGTAGCTGAGGGCGCCTGGGGACCCCGGGTCGTAGGTCATCACGCTCTGTCCGTAGCTGGGCGCCTCGGAGACGCGGACCGACCGCGGGATCGCGGTGCGCAGGACCTTCGGGCCGAAGTGGTCGCGGACCTCCTCCGCGACGCCGGCGGCCAGCTTGGTGCGCCCGTCGTACATGGTGATCAGGATGGTGGTCACCTCGAGGTGCTGGTTGAGGTGCGCCCGCACCATCTCCACGGTCTCGATCAGCTGGCCGAGGCCCTCCAGTGCGTAGTACTCCGCCTGGATCGGGATCAGCATCTCCGCGCCGGCCACCAGCGCGTTGAGCGTGAGCAGGCCGAGCGACGGCGGGCAGTCGATGAAGACGTAGTCGAACCGGTCGTCCCCCGTGCTGCCGATGCCGGGATGGGCTGCGATCGCCTTGCGCAGCCGGCTCTCGCGGGCCACGACACTGACCAGCTCGATCTCGGCGCCGGCCAGGTCGATCGTGGCCGGGACCACGTACAGACCGGGGAGCTCGGGCGAGGGGTGCACCACGTCCGCCAACGGCACGCCGTCCACGAGCACGTCGTAGGCCGAGGGCACCTCACGGTGGTGCTCGACGCCGAGCGCGGTGGACGCGTTGCCCTGTGGGTCCACGTCGATCACCAGCACCCGCTGCCCGAGCTGCGCCAGCCCGGCCGCGATGTTCACGGTGGTGGTGGTCTTGCCGACCCCGCCCTTCTGGTTCGCCACGACCAGGATCCGCGTCTGCCACGGGCGCCGGACCGGGCCGCTCATCGCACGGCCCTCCCGCGCCAGCAGCTGGTGGAGCACCGCCCGGGCGAGCGGCGTCGTCTCGTCGTCGTACGTCACGACCCCGTCGTGGTCCGCCGCCGTCCGCACCTGCAGCGGGTTGTGGGGTGCGTCCCTCTTAGGTGAGACCGCCAGGTCCACAGCGGTCGCGGTGGCCGATGTTTCACGTGAAACCGGCGCGTCGTCGGCGCTCATCTGTGGATAACCCTCGTTCCGTTGTGGATCGTCACGCTCAGGAGGCCATCCCAGGCCGGTGGAAAACTCTGACCCGCGCCTCGTCGCCCCCAGCAGCGGCCAGCCGATTCCGGCGTCGACCACGGGGCGCGCCGACCCGAGAGCACCCGATCCCGGGTCCCGCTGCGGCAACGAGATCACGCCCTTTCCGACGTCCCGGGCACCACAATCTCAACCACGATGATCGGCGCCCCCTCGACACGCCCGGCCAAGTCTGCCCCGTACCGCTCGACGCTGGCACCCCGACCCCCGAGCCCGTGGATGACGCCGGCGGACCGGGCCACCTCGTCGGCAGCCGAGGACCCCTTCATCGCCAGCATCCGGCCGCCGGGGGCTACCAGCGGCAGGCACCACCGCGCGAGCCGGTCGAGGGGAGCGACCGCGCGGGACGTGACCACGTCGAACGACCGATGCCCATGCAGCGCCTCGGCGCGGTCACGGACCACCTCCACGTTGTCCAGCTCGAGCTGCTCGACCGCCTCGGTGAGAAACGTGGTCCGGCGCAGCAGGGGCTCGACCAGCGTGACGCGCAGGTCCGGACGGCCGATCGCGAGCACCAGCCCGGGCAGACCCGCGCCCGACCCGACGTCGGCCACGGTCACGCCCCGGGGGACCCCCAGCCCGAGCAGTGCACAGTTCACCAGGTGCCGCTCCCAGAGCCGCGGCACCTCCCGCGGGCCGATCAGCCCCCGGACGACGCCGTCCGTCGCCAGCAGGTGGGCGAACCGCTCGGCCAGCGGGAGCGCATCCGAAAACACCCCCCGCGCCCCTGTGGGCACGGAGGGTGTTTCACGTGAAACATCGGTCACGCGGTGTCGGCCCCACCCGAGGGGAGAACCACGACCCGGCGCCGGGGCTCGACACCCTCGGACTCCGAGGTCGAGCCCGGCGGCGGCTACGGCGTCGTGCACCACCTTGCGCTCGAACGGGGACATGGCAGCCAACGACTCCGGCTCGCCGGACTCCCGGACCCGGCCGACGACCTCGGCGGCAAGCGCCTCGAGCTCGGTACGACGGTTCGCGCGATGGCCGCTCACGTCCAGCATCAGCCGGGACCGCTCCCCGGTCTCGCGGTAGACCGCGAGCCGGGTGAGCTCCTGCAGCGCCTCGAGCACCTCGCCCTTGTTGCCCACGAGCTGGGGCAGGTCGGCGTGGACGATCGACACCGTGGCCCGGTCGCCCTCGACGTCCATGTCGATGTCGCCGTCCAGGTCCACGATCTCGAGGAGCTCCTCGAGGTAGTCAGCGGCGATCTCGCCCTCCTGCTCCAGCCGGTCGGCCGCGGACACGGGCGCCGTTTCGGCGGGGGCTGCGGCCCGGTCGTCGGTGCTGTCCTCGGTCTCGCCGGTGTGGTTCTCGCTGGTCTGGGTCTCGCTCACTGCTGGTCTCCCTTCACGGGCGGCCGCTTGCCACCTTTGGGCTGGTTCTTCCGCTGGCTGCGGGACTTCTTCTGCGGCTGTTGCCGCTGGATCGGCTTGGGCGGCGGTTCCGCGACCTCGACATCGGTGCCGTAGACCACCCCGGGCGCGGATCCCCCAGGCTCCTCGGTGGGTTCGCCCTTGCGCTTGCGCTTGGCGGCGACACGCGCCTCCTTGGCGCGGAAGGCCTCGGTGTTCGGCGCCGGGTTGTTGCGAATCACGTAGAACTGCTGGCTCATCGTCCACAGGTTGGAGGTCGTCCAGTACAGCAGGACACCGATCGGGAACGCGATACCGCCCACGGCGAAGACCACGGGCAGGATGTAGAGCAGCATCTTCTGCTGGTTGGCGTAGGGCCCCGAGAGCGCGTCGGCGGGCATGTTCTTGCTCATCAGCTGGCGCTGGGTGAGGAACGTGGTGAGCGTCATCGCCACCACCAGGACGCCGGCCAGGATCTGCACGTTGACGCTCGTGGCCCCGGTGAACGTATCGGAGATCCGGGCGCCGAAGATCTCCGCGTTGGAGAGGTGATCGACGTCGGTGGCGGTAAGGACACCGCGCTGCTGACCCTTGGCGGCCCGGTTGATCAGCTGGAACAGTGCGATGAAGATCGGCATCTGGATGATCAGCGGCAGGCAGGAGGCGAACGGGTTGGTCCCGGTCTCCTTGTAGAGCGCCATCGTCTCCGCGGCGAGCCGCTCGCGGTCGTGCCCGTACTTCTTCTGCAGCTCCTTCACCTTGGGCTGCACCAGCTGCATGTTGCGGCTGGACTTGATCTGCTTCACGAAGAGCGGGATCAGCGCGGCCCGGATCACCAGGGTCAGGAAGATGATGGAGAGCGCCCATGACGCCCCGCTCTCAGGCCCGAAGATCGCGCCGAAGACCCGGTGCCAACCCACCAGCACGACGGAGATCAGGTAGTAGAGCGGCGTGATGATGAAGCTGCCGATGGAGGACAGGAATTCCACTCAGGCTCCTCGGGTCGTCGTGGTCGTCGTGGTCGGGGTGGTGGACGCCGGGACCGGGTCGTAGCCGCCCGCCGCCCAGGGATGGCAGCGAGCGAGACGCCGGACGGCGAGCCACGTCCCCCGGACCGCGCCGTGAACGGTGACCGCCTCGAGCGCGTAGGCCGAGCAGGAGGGGTGGTAGCGGCAGACCTGGCCGTACAGCGGAGAGATCAGTGCGCGGTAGGCCCGCAGCAGTCCGATCAACAGGTATTTCACGGCTCAGGCCTCCAGCACTCGGTGGAGACAACGATCGAGGGCCGCCCCGAGTTCGCCGTACGACGCGGAACTCGCCGCCGGCTGGGCGCGGACCACGAGCAGCACCGACTCCGGGAGGGCGTCGATGCGCTCCCGGACCAGGTGGCGGAGTCGTCTCTTCACGCGATTGCGGGTGACGGCAGGCCCGACGGACCGCGCGACCACGAAGCCGATCCGGCGATCGTGGTCGCCGTCGACCCGGGCCAGGTGGACCACGAGAAGTGGCCCGCCGGCACGACGACCACGCCGAACCGCCGTCGCGAACCCCGCGGCGTCAGTGAGGCGCTGGCCTCGGGGGAGCACACCGAACCGTCTGATCCGCCGGCTCAGGCGGCCAGGCGGTTGCGACCCTTGCGCCGGCGCGAGGCGAGGATGCTGCGCCCGGCACGGGTGCGCATCCGCAGTCGGAAGCCGTGCGTCTTGTGACGACGCCGGTTGTTCGGCTGGAACGTACGCTTGCTCACGAGGTCTCCGCTCATGGTCGGGGCAGGCTCAAAGGTTGTCGGTGCGGCGGATCGGGGCGTGCCCACCTGAGTCAAGCAGCCGATCGACGCCGGTCCGACCGCACAACGGTACGCGGAGCGCGCGGCGAGGGTCAAACTCGGCGCAACGACGTCCCGACCGGTGCTCGACCCCCCACCATCACACGCCGGGAGAACCTGCGACAAGCGACACGCCGACGGGTCGGAAACCTGTGGACTACTGGTTGATCCACGGGTGCGAAGAGGGTTACGTTTCCGGCCACGAGTCGTCGCTCGCGTGCCACACATCTGGTCCCCATCCGTTGAAATCTCATGTTTTCCGGACAATTCGGTCCAGTGTGGCTCCCGGCACCGGCACTGGTGCACAACCTGTGGACAAACGTGTGGACATGTCGTCGGCTTGGTCGACGCAATGACGAGAGGGGGCGGGACTCGGGTGGAGCAGCCTTCCAGCGCGACGGATCTCGCAAAGCTGTGGACCACCATCGTGGAGGACACGGCTCCGGTGCAGCGGGTGTGGCTGGCCACCAGCAAGCCGGTCATGCACGCGGAGAACACCTTCGTGATCGCGGTGCCGAACGAGTTCACGATGAACCAGTACGCCAGCAAGCTGCGGACCTGGGTCGAGGACACCCTCACCGAGCACCTCGGTCACCCCACGCGGCTCGTGGTCACCATCGACCCAAAGCTCGACACCGGCGAGAGCGCGACATCGGCCCAGGTCGAGGAGGGCACGCTCGACGGCGCCCACACCGAGAGCCGCCCCACCGAGAGCCGCCCCACCGAGCGCGCCGCGGAGCGACCGAACGAACCGGAGCGCACCACTGAGCGACACACCGGGCCACCTAGCGACTTGTCGACAAAGCGACAGGTCCAGGAATGGTTGCGTCCGGTCACCTCCGGCTTCGACTCGCCGCTCAACCCCCGCTACACCTTCGAGACGTTCGTGATCGGGGCCAGCAACCGGTTCGCCCACGCCGCTGCCGTCGCGGCCGCCGAGGCGCCCGGCAAGGCGTACAACCCGCTGCTGGTCTACGGCGACTCCGGCCTGGGCAAGACCCACCTGCTGCACGCGATCGGGCACTACGTCCGCAACCTGTACGCCGGCGCCCGGATCCGCTACGTCTCCAGCGAGGAGTTCACCAACGAGTTCATCAACGCGATCCGCGACGACCGGGCCGCCCTGTTCCAGAAGAAGTACCGCGAGGTCGACGTCCTGCTGATCGACGACATCCAGTTCCTCGAGGGCAAGATCCAGACCCAGGAGGAGTTCTTCCACACCTTCAACGCGCTGCACAACGCGAACAAGCAGATCGTGATCAGCTCCGACCGGCCGCCGAAGCGGCTCGAGCAGCTCGAGGACCGGCTCCGCAACCGGTTCGAGTGGGGCCTGCTCACCGACGTGCAGCCGCCCGACCTCGAGACCCGGATCGCGATCCTTCGCAAGAAGGCCGCGGCCGACCGGCTGATCGCGCCGCCGGAGGTGCTCGAGTTCATCGCCTCGCGGATCCAGACCAACATCCGCGAGCTCGAGGGCGCCCTGATCCGGGTCACCGCCTTCGCCAGCATCAACCGCCAGGAGGTCGACCTGACCCTGGCCGAGATCGTGCTCAAGGACCTGATCCCCGAGGGCGGCGACCCCGAGGTGACGGCGGGCCTGATCATCGCCCAGACGGCGTCGTACTTCGGCTTCTCGATCGAGGAGCTCTGCGGTCCGAGCCGCACCCGCGCCCTCGTCACCGCGCGCCAGATCGCGATGTACCTGTGCCGCGAGCTGACCGACCTCTCGCTGCCCAAGATCGGCCAGCAGTTCGGTGGCCGTGACCACACGACGGTGATGAACGC
Source organism: uncultured Actinomycetota bacterium (assembly GCA_963745795.1). Classification (GTDB taxonomy): domain Bacteria; phylum Actinomycetota; class Actinomycetes; order Propionibacteriales; family Nocardioidaceae; genus Marmoricola. Next base: position 101,648 of record CAVUYR010000005.1, read on the forward strand.
CGACCGCCGGATCCGCAAGGACCTCGCCGAGCGCCGCAACGTCTTCCACCAGGTGACCGAGCTGACCACGCGGGTCAAGCAGCAGGCGAAGCAGGCTTGAGCACTCAGGCAACGCACCCCACAGGCTGGGGACAGACCTGTGGGAACGGCACGAGTTCCTGTGACCCGCGTGTGGACGCACTGTGCCGGTCCCGCACCGGCCGGCCGGCCGGCCACAGGCAGCACCTGCTCGTCCACCGCCACTCCACAGGCCCTGTGCGCGCTCCCACGCTGCCTGACCTGCGCAAAGATGGGTACTCCACAGAATCCACCGCACCTACTACGACTACTAATTCCGTAATTGCTCCTCGACCCGACAACACCTGCTGCTCCCGTTCCTGGGGACGACTCACCAGCAGCCGGATGTTCCGTGACAGGATCAGCCACCCCAACGAGCCTCATCGCCCGCACTCCAGGAGACCCCAGTCGTGAAGTTCCGCGTCGAACGTGACGTCCTCGCCGATGCCGTCGCCTGGGCGGCCCGCGCCCTCCCGATCCGACCCAGCGCCCCGGTGCTGGCCGGGCTGCTGATCGAGGCCGGCCAGCTCGACGACGGCGGCGAGGGCCTGCAGCTCTCGACGTTCGACTACGAGACCTCGGCCCGAGCCACCCTCAACGCCGACGTGGCAGACGAGGGCCGCGCCCTCGTCTCCGGCCGGCTGCTCGCCGACATCTGCCGGAGCCTGCCGAACAAGACCGTCGAGATGGCGATCGACGGTCCGAAAGTGGTGCTGACCTGCGGGTCGGCCCGGTTCAGCCTGCAGACGATGCCGGTCGAGGACTACCCGTCGCTGCCGACGATGCCCGAGGCGCGGGGCTCCGTGCCGAGCGGCCTGTTCGCCAACGCGGTCGTCCAGGCCGTCACCGCCGCCGGGCGCGACGACATGCTGCCGGTGCTGACCGGCGTCCGGCTGGAGATGGAAGGTGAGGGCATCGCGATGCTCGCGACCGACCGGTTCCGGCTCTCCAGCCGCGAGCTCACCTGGTCGCCGGGTGCCGCGGACACCACTGCCGCGGCGCTGGTGCCGGCCAAGGTGCTGGCCGACACGGCGAAGTCGCTGACCGGTGGCACCGACATCACGATCGCGCTGGCCTCCTCGGGTGTCGGCGAGGGCATCATCGGCTTCGAGGGCTCCGCCGGCGGCGGCGTCCGTCGTACGACGACCCGACTGCTCGACGGCGAGTTCCCCAAGGTGCGCTCACTGTTCCCGCAGGAGCACCGGACGACGGCGCGCGTCGACCGGGCCGCCCTGGTCGACTCGGTCAAGCGCGTGTCGCTGGTCGCCGAGCGCAACACGGCCGTGCAGCTGACCTTCAGCGACGGGGTGCTGACCCTCGACGCCGGCAGTGGCGACGAGGCGATGGCGTCGGAGTCGATCGAGGCCTCGATCACCGGCGAGGACATCACCACGGGCTTCAACCCGCAGTTCCTGCTCGACGGCCTGACCGTGATCGAGTCGCCGTTCGTGGAACTGGCCTTTACACAGGCCTCCAAACCCGTCGTAATCTCAGGGACGGACGCCCTCGACGGGGCCGCCGACACGGACTTCCGCTACCTGCTGATGCCGCGCCGCCTGCTCTCCTGAGCGCCCACCCAGAAGGCCGCACTCGAAGAGGGAGACACGCATGGACATCGGACTCGTCGGGCTCGGCAAGATGGGCAACAACATGCGTGAGCGCATGCGCAACGGCGGGCTCACGGTGGTCGGCTACGACCGCAACCCCGACGTCAGCGACGTCGCCAGCCTCGAGGAGCTGGTCGGGAAGCTGCCCAGCCCGAAGGTGGTCTGGGTGATGGTGCCCGCGGGCGAGCCGACGCACGCGACGATCCAGGAGCTGCGCGGGCTGCTCGGCGAGGGTGACGTGATCGTCGACGGCGGCAACTCGCGCTGGACAGATGACCAGAAGCACGCCGACCAGCTGGCGGACAAGGGCATCGGCTTCGTCGACTGCGGCGTCTCCGGCGGGGTGTGGGGCCTGAAGAACGGCTACGCGCTGATGGCCGGCGGCTCGAAGGACAACGTCGCCAAGGTCCAGCCGGCATTCGACGCGCTCAAGCCCGAGGGCGAGTTCGGCTGGGTGCACGCCGGCGAGTCCGTGGGCGCCGGACACTTCTCCAAGATGGTCCACAACGGCATCGAGTACGCGATCATGCAGGCCTACGCCGAGGGCTGGGAGCTGCTCCAGGCCGTCGACGAGGTCGACAACGTGACCGAGGTCTTCCGCTCCTGGCGCGAGGGCACCGTGATCCGGTCCTGGCTGCTCGACCTGCTGGTCGCCGCGCTCGACGAGGACGGCACGCTGGCCGGCATCCGGGGCTACGCCGACGACTCCGGCGAGGGCAGGTGGACGGTCGAGGCGGCGATCGACAACGCGGTCCCCCTTCCGGCGATCACCGCGGCACTCTTCGCCCGCTTCGTGTCCCGCCAGGACGACAGTCCGGCGATGAAGGCGATCGCGGCGATGCGCAACCAGTTCGGCGGGCACGCGGTGCACACCGACGCGCCGCCCGGCGGCGACCAGAACCCCACGTGAGCCCTTGTACGTCGCCCATCTGACCCTGCACGACTTCCGCTCCTGGTCGGACCTCGACCTCGAGCTGGGTCCGGGGGCGACCGCGTTCGTGGGCAGCAACGGCCAGGGCAAGACCAACCTGGTCGAGGCGATCGACTACCTGTCACGGCTCGGCTCGCACCGGGTCGCCGGCGATGCGCCGCTGGTGCGCGCCGGCACCGACCAGGCCGTCGTACGGGCCGCGGTGATCCGCGACGAACGCCGGGCCGTGCTCGAGATCGAGATCAACCCGGGCCGGTCCAACCGCGCCCGGATCAACAAGTCGCCGCTGCCGCGTGCCCGCGAGCTGCTCGGCCTGGTGCGTACTGTCGTCTTCTCGCCCGAGGACCTCGCCCTGGTCAAGGGCGACCCCTCCGAGCGCCGGCACTTCGCCGACGACCTGCTGGTCCAGCTTCAGCCGCGCTACGCCGGGGTGCGCGCCGACTACGACCGGGTGCTCAAGCAGCGCAACTCTCTGCTCAAGAGCGCCCGCGCCGCCCGCTTCGGGTCGTCGTCGGCAGAGGGGGCGCTGAGTGGACCCTTGGGCACGCTCGGGGTCTGGGACGCCAACCTGGCCCGGCTCGGAGCGGAGATGGTGGGCTCCCGGCTGCGACTGGTGGCCGATCTGAGCCCCCTGGTGGGCAAGGCGTACGAGGCTGTCGCCCGCGGCGCGACCCGCGACGACGCGACGATGGTCTACCGCTGCTCGTTCCCGGCCCGGACCGGAGCCGACCAGCCCGGTGCGGACCAGGACGAGCTCGAGCAGGGACTGCTGGCCGAGCTCGAACGACGGCGCGGCGACGAGCTCGACCGCGGGATCAGCCTGGTCGGCCCGCACCGCGACGACCTGGTGCTCTCGCTCGGTGACCTGCCGGTCAAGGGTTACGCGAGCCATGGTGAGTCGTGGTCCTTCGCGCTCGCGCTGCGGCTCGCGTCGTACGACCTGATGCGGAGCACGGGCGACGATCCGATCCTGGTCCTCGACGACGTGTTCGCCGAGCTCGACACCGGCCGCCGCCAGCAGCTCGCGGAGCTGGTCGGGGACGCCGAGCAGGTGCTGGTCACCGCCGCCGTCGCCGATGACGTGCCCGTGGCGCTGCGGGGCACCCGCTACACGGTGGCCGCGGGGACGGTGACCCGCGATGAGTGACGACCCGGCCGACCCGGCCGCGAAGCAGCCCCGGGACGAGGACGTCCGCCGGGACGAGGGCCTCGACCTGGCCCGCTCCATCGCGCGGGGGCTGGCCGGCCGCACCCGCCGGCTGCCCCGACGGACCAAGGGCGGCGCCGGCGGCAGCTACGAGGCCCGCCGCAAGGAGCCCGGGCGGGCCAGCGGCGCACACCCCGACGAGCGCGACCCGCAGACCATCGACGTCACCCTCGAGCGACTGGTCGCCGACCAGGGCTGGAGCACGGACCTGCGCGTGCACGGGGTGTTCGCCCGGTGGTCGGCGATCGTCGGCCGTGACATCGCCGAGCACTCGAAACCCGAGTCGTTCGCCGACGGCCGGCTCGTGGTGCGCGCCGACTCGACGGCCTGGGCCACCCAGCTCACGCTGCTCGCGGGCACGCTGGTCCGCCGGCTCAACGACGAGCTCGGCGACGAGACGGTGCGGGTGATCGACGTGCAGGGACCCCGCGGTCCGAGCTGGCGCAAGGGCCGGCTGCGGGTCAAGGGCCGGGGCCCCCGCGACACCTACGGCTGAGCCCGGCAGGCGGCCGTCCCGGTACCGTCTATGGACCGGCCCGAGACCGGCCCTGGACCGATCTGAGCGCCGTCGGGCCGTACCCGCCCCTCATCGCGGCCCCCTTCGGCGCTGCAACCGCCGGTTTCTGGCCCGTGAGAGCACTTTCTGCCTTGATATCCCCCCTCTCCTGTGGACCCATGCGTGATTCAAGGCCGTTGACGGGTAAACTGAGCACAGGTCGCTCACCCGCTTCCGGTGCCCTCGGCACCATCCCCTGAGCGGCCGTTCGTGTGTGCGGCACCTCGCACCGGTTCGAGAACAGCAGAGAGGGCAACCACCTGTGGCCGACGAGAGCGAGACCGTCACCCAGATCCAGGAGATTGCGGCGGAGAAGGCCTCCGGACACGCCGTGGAGGACGGTCGCTACGACGCCAGTGCGATCCAGGTGCTCGAGGGGCTCGAGGCGGTGCGCAAGCGCCCCGGCATGTACATCGGCTCCACCGGCGAGCGCGGCCTGCACCACCTGATCTGGGAGGTCGTGGACAACGCGGTCGACGAGGCTCTCGCCGGACACTGCGACCGGATCGTCGTCACCCTGACCCCCGACGGCGCGATCCGGGTCGAGGACAACGGCCGCGGCATCCCGACCGACACGGCTCCCGGCCAGGAGATGCCGGCGGTGACCCTGGCCCTGACCATGCTCCACGCGGGCGGCAAGTTCGGTGGCGGCGGCTACAAGGTCTCCGGCGGTCTGCACGGTGTCGGCGTCTCGGTCGTCAACGCCCTGTCCAGCCACCTCGTGGTCGAGGTGCGCAACCGCGGTCACGAGTGGCGCCAGAGCTTCACGATCGGCGTCCCGGACGGTCCGCTGGAGCAGGTGCGCCCGATGGAGCCCGGCGAGCACACCGGCACCACCGTGACCTACTGGGCCTCCGAGGCGATCTTCGAGACCACGACGTACTCCCTCGAGACGATCGCGAGCCGGTTCCGCGAGTACGCCTTCCTCAACAAGGGTCTCGAGATCGTGGTGCGTGACGAGCGCCTGCACGCCGAGGAGTCCGCGCAGGACATCGAGGGCGACCCGATGCAGCACGAGGGTGCAGGTGAGACCGACGCCACCGAGGCCGATGTCGTGCGCGCCGAGGGCGGCGCGATGGAGCGGCGGTTCCGATACGACCGCGGTCTCGTCGACTACGTCGAGCACCTCAACCGGCGCAAGGACAAGGCCAACCCGACGGTGATCAGCTTCGAGGCATCGACCCCCGAGAGCCTCGAGCAGCAGATGAGCCTCGAGATCGCGATGCAGTGGAACACCTCCTACCAGGAGTCGGTCCACACCTTCGCCAACACGATCAACACCCACGAGGGCGGCACCCACGAGGAGGGGTTCCGCTCCGCGCTCACGTCGCTGGTCAACAACTGGGGCGAGGAGTGGGGGCTGATCAAGAAGCGTGAGGACCGGGTCTCCGGCGACGACATCCGCGAGGGCCTGACCGCGATCATCTCGATCAAGCTCGGCGAGCCCCAGTTCGAGGGCCAGACCAAGACCAAGCTCGGCAACACCGAGGCCAAGGGCTTCGTGCAGCGCATCGTCAACGACCAGCTCGGGCACTGGCTCGCGGAGAACCCCGCCGAGGGCAAGGACATCGTCCGCCGGGCCATGGCCGCGGCATCCGCGCGGCTGGCCGCGCGCAAGGCGCGTGACCTGGCCCGCTCCCGCAAGGGACTCCTCGGTGGCGGTGGCCTGCCCGGCAAGCTCAGCGACTGCCAGTCGACCAACCCCGAGGAGTGCGAGGTCTTCATCGTCGAGGGCGACTCGGCGGGCGGCTCGGCACGGCAGGGCCGCGACCCGCGGGTGCAGGCGATCCTGCCGATCCGCGGCAAGATCCTCAACGTCGAGAAGGCGCGGATCGACAAGGTCCTCGCCAACACCGAGGTGCAGGCGATCATCTCCGCGCTCGGCACGGGCATCCACGAGGAGTTCGACCTCGACAAGCTGCGCTACCACAAGGTGGTGCTGATGGCCGACGCGGATGTCGACGGCCACCACATCAACACCCTGCTGCTGACCCTGCTGTTCCGGTTCATGCGGCCGCTGATCGAGCACGGCTTCGTCTACATGGCGCAGCCGCCGCTCTACCGGATCCGCTGGAACAAGCCGGCCGAGCACGAGTTCGTCTACTCCGACAGTGAGCGCGACCTGCTCACGCGCGACGGGCTCGAGTCCGGCAAGAAGCTGCCCAAGGAGAACCCGGTCCAGCGCTACAAGGGTCTCGGCGAGATGAACGCCGACGAGCTGTGGGAGACCACGATGAACCCCGAGCAGCGACTGATGCTGCAGGTCACGCTGGACGACGCCGCCCAGGCCGACGAGGTCTTCTCGATCCTGATGGGCGAGGACGTCGAGCAGCGGCGCTCGTTCATCCAGCGCAACGCGAAGGACGTTCGCTTCCTCGACATCTGACCCGACCGCACGCCGTACGACGTAAGCCAGGAGCCAGAACATGACGGAGATCACCGACAACCTCGCCGGACCAGGCGGAGGTGGCCGGATCGAGCCGATCGAGCTGCAGACCTCGATGCAGCGGGCCTACATCGACTACGCGATGGCGGTCATCGTGGGCCGGGCCCTCCCCGACGTCCGCGACGGCCTGAAGCCGGTGCACCGCCGGGTGCTCTACGCGATGTTCGACGGCGGCTACCGCCCCGACCGAGGCTTCTCCAAGTGCTCGCGCGTGGTCGGCGACGTGATGGGCCAGTACCACCCGCACGGCGACACGGCGATCTACGACACCCTGGTCCGGCTGGCGCAGCCGTGGGTGATGCGCGCCCCGCTGATCCACGGCCAGGGCAACTTCGGCTCACCGGGCAACGACTCCGCGGCCGCGATGCGCTACACGGAGTGCCGGATGGCTCCGCTCGCGCTCGAGATGGTGCGCGACATCGACCAGGACACCGTCGACTTCCAGCCCAACTACGACGGCCGCTCGCAGGAGCCGACGATCCTGCCGTCGCGCTACCCGAACCTGCTGGTCAACGGCTCGGCCGGGATCGCCGTCGGCATGGCCACCAACATCCCGCCGCACAACCTGCGCGAGGTGGCCGAGGGCGCCCGGTGGGCGCTCGAGCACCCCGACGCGACGCGCGAGGAGCTCCAGGACGCCCTGATCGAGCGGATCAAGGGCCCCGACTTCCCCAACGGCGCGCTGATCGTGGGCCGCGAGGGCATCGAGCAGGCCTACCGCACCGGCCGCGGCTCGGTCACCCAGCGTGCGGTGATCGAGGTCGACGAGGACAGCAAGGGCCGCACCTGCCTCTCGATCACCGAGCTGCCCTACATGGTCAACCCCGACAACCTGGCGCTGAAGATCGCCGAGCTCGCCGACAACGGCAAGGTCCAGGGCATCGCCGACGTGCGCGACGACTCCTCCGGCCGCACCGGACAGCGGCTGGTGGTCGTGCTGAAGCGCGACGCGGTCGCCCGCGTGGTGCTGAACAACCTGCTCAAGCACACCGAGCTGCAGACCAACTTCTCGGCGAACATGCTGGCGCTGGTCGACTACGTGCCGCGCACGCTCACGATCGACCAGTTCATCAGCAACTGGGTCGCGCACCAGATCGAGGTCATCCAGCGGCGCACGCGGTTCCGGCTGGCGGAGGCCGAGCGCCGCGCCCACGTCCTGCGTGGCCTGGCCAAGGCGCTCGACGCGCTCGACGAGGTGATCGCGCTGATCCGCCGCAGCCCCGACGTGTCGGAGGCGCGCGCGGGCCTGATCCAGCTGCTCGACATCGACGAGATCCAGGCGACCGCGATCCTCGACATGCAGCTGCGCCGCCTGGCCGCGCTGCAGCGCCAGAAGATCATCGACGACCTCGCCGAGTTCGAGCGCCGGATCGCCGACCTCGCAGGACATCCTCGCGAACGAGGCGCGGCAGCGGCAGATCGTCGGCGACGAGCTGGGCGAGATCGTCGACAAGTACGGCGACGAGCGCCGTACCCAGATCATCGCGGCCGACGGCGACCTCTCGATGGAGGACCTGATCCCCGACGAGGAGCTGGTGGTCACGATCACCCGCGGCGGCTACGCCAAGCGCACCCGCGCCGACCAGTACCGCACCCAGAAGCGCGGCGGCAAGGGCGTCCGTGGCGCCACGCTGCGCGGCGACGACGTGGTCGAGCACTTCATGGCGACCTCCAACCACCACTGGCTGCTGTTCTTCACCACGGCCGGCCGGGTCTACCGCACCAAGGCCTACAACCTGCCCGAGGCGCAGCGCGACGCCAAGGGCGGCCACGTGGCCGGGCTGCTGTCGTTCCAGCCCGACGAGCAGATCGCGCAGGTGCTGGCGATCCGCGACTACGAGCAGGCGCCGTACCTGGTGCTGGCCTGTCGCTCCGGCCTGGTCAAGAAGACCCGGCTCGGCGACTACAACTCCCCGCGCCAGGCCGGCGTGATCGCGATCAACTTCCGGCAGGACGACGACGAGCTGATCGGCGCCGAGCTGGTCGACGCCGACGACGACATCCTGCTGGTCTCCCGCAAGGGTCAGGCGATCCGGTTCCGCGCCGACGACGCGCAGCTCCGGCCGATGGGCCGGGCCACGTCCGGCGTGCAGGGCATGAAGTTCCGCGGGGGCGACGACCTGCTCTCGATGTCGGTGATCCGCGCCTCGCAGGTGGCGGCCGAGGAAGCGGCCGAGTCCGACTCCCCGGTGGTCGAGCGTCGAGACCGTGAAGCCGCAGTACGTCTTCACGATCACCGACGGTGGCTACGCCAAGCGCAGCCGGATCACCGACTACCGGCTCCAGTCGCGCGGCGGCATCGGGATCAAGGCGATGAAGCTCGACAACGAGGAGCGCGGCAACCTGGTCGGCGCGTTCATCGTGGTCGACGGCGACGAGGTGCTCTGCGTGACCAGCAGCGGCCAGGTCGTGCGCAGCCCGATCGACGACGCGTTCCGGCCGACCGGCCGGTCGACGATGGGCGTGAAGTTCGTGACGCCCAAGTCCGGCGACTCGGTCGCGGTCGTGGCCCGCAGCGTCGAGAAGGCCGAGGAGGTCGAGGAGGCCGTCGACGAGGCGATCGAGGCGGCCGGCGGCGACCGCGAGGCTCCGAATGCAACAATCGGTGACGACGACGCACCCGAGTCAACCGAGGAGCCGTGATGACCGACAGCGATCAGGGCACCGCCAGTCGGGGCTTCAACCGCGTCGCGGAACAGGTCTCCATCCGCCGCGCAGTCGGCCGTCGACAAGGTGACGCCGGACTCCTCGCGCGACGACGCGGCGGGCCGTCCGGCGGGTGGCCCCAAGGCCGGGCGCCAGGGCGGCACCGCGCCGGCCAAGGCCGGCCAGAAGCGGCGTCCGCGCAAGGCGCAGCTCCGGCTGGTCCAGGTCGACGCCTGGTCGGTGATGAAGACCGCGTTCCTGCTCTCGATCGCCTTCGGCATCGTCACCATCGTGGCCGTGGCGATCGTGTGGAGCGTGCTCGGCGCAGCCGGCGTCTGGGACTCGCTGAACACGACGGTCCAGACGGTGATGGGCAACGACTTCCAGGTGCAGGACTACATCGGGACCGGTCGCGTGCTCGGCTTCACGATGCTGGTCTCCGCCGTCGACGTGGTGCTGCTGACCGCGATCGCGACGCTCGGGGCGTTCCTCTACAACCTCGCCGCCACGCTCCTCGGCGGCATCGAGGTCACCCTGGCGGAGGACAACTGACCGCCCCGAAACTCGCTTTGGTCGGCCCGCACCCGGTGCGGTAACCTTCCTCGTCGGTCGTCTCGCGCGGCCATCCCCCGGGCCTATAGCTCAGACGGTTAGAGCGCTTCCCTGATAAGGAAGAGGTCAGAGGTTCAAGTCCTCTTAGGCCCACCCGAACTTGCAGCGAGGTCTCGTGGACACCACTCGCCACAGCATCGTCAAGACCTACCGCTACCTGCGGATCGCGATGGTGCTGCTCGTGCTGCTGCTGGCGGCCTCGGTGTTCCGGGAGGTGGCGGCGGTCGGGTTCGACTGCGCGCAGAAGTCGATCAGCGGGTACTACTACACGCCCGCGCAAGGTGTCTTCGTCGGCGCTCTGGTCGCGATCGGGGCGTGCCTGGTCGTGATCAAGGGCAGCACGGACACCGAGGACGTGCTGCTCAACATCGCCGGCATGCTGATGCCGGTGGTGGCCTTCGTCCCGACGCCGTACGAGGCGGCCTGCAGCTCGACGCCGGTGCAGGCAGCGCGGGTGAACGAGAACGTCACGAACAACGTGTTCGCACTGCTGGTGATGGGCGCGGTGGCGCTGCTGGTGGCGGCGTACTTCAAGCGGAACGGACCGGCGGAGATGGAACGCCGGGTGTTCGCCTGGGGCACCGGCGTGAGTGTGGCGGTGTACCTGGTGGTCGCCGTGACGTACGCCGCTGACCGGGAGCTCTTCGTCAGGGTTGCCCACTACGGCGCCGCGGTCCCGATGTTCGGCTGCTTCGTGGCCGTCGCCGTGATCAACGCCCGGCTGTTCCGGCTCGGGCCGGACCCGACCCGGAGCACCCGGCCCTGGCTCAACCGCTACGCGCTGGTGGCCGAGGGCATGGTCGCGAGCATCGTGCTGGGCGCGGCGGCGTACCTCGTCTTCGGCTGGGAGCACTGGCTCTTCGCGGTGGAGTCGGCGCTGATCGCGCTCTTCGCGTGGTTCTGGGTGCTCCAGACCCGGCAGCTCTGGTCGACCGGTTTCTGGGAGCGCGGACCGACCCCCTAGGCTTGGTACTTGCCCGAAATCCGCTCGTTGGAGGTTCCGTGAAGAAGATCGTGCTGATCACCCTCGTCGTCGTCGCCGGCGTGGTCGCGAAGAAGAAGATGGACGACGCCAACAAGGAGCAGGCACTCTGGCACGAGGCCACGGACCCGGTGCAGAAGGCCTGATCCTGACCGACCAGGGGCCATGGCGCAATTGGTAGCGCACCTGCTTTGCAAGCAGGGGGTTAGGGGTTCGAGTCCCCTTGGCTCCACCACCTCCGGAGGGATCACCATGATCGGAAAGCTCAAGACGGTGGTGCTCGACGCGGCCGACATCACCGGGCTCGCGGACTTCTACGTCGCGCTTGCCGGCTGGACCAGGACCGACGTCGAGGACGACTGGATCACGATGGTCACGCCGGACGGCTGGCGGGTGGCGGTCCAGCTCGCCCCGGACCACGTACCCCCGCGGTGGCCGGACCCCGCGCACCCGCAGCAGTTCCACCTCGACCTGCGCGTCCCCGACATCGACGCCGCGGCCGGGCGGGCGGAAGGGCTCGGTGCCACCCGGCTCGGCGGCGGCGAGAGCTGGCACACGCTCATGGACCCGGCGGGGCACCCGTTCGACCTGTGCAAGGGCGACGACCCGGCCACCTCGATCTACGCGGTGACCATCGACTGTCCGGACGCGAAGGTGCTGAGCCACTTCTACGCGGACGTGCTCGGGATGGAGATCCTGTACGAGGGCGACGTCGGTTCGCTGATCGGGGCCGAGGGCAAGCAGGTGATGTTCCAGAACGTGGCGGACTACAGGGCGCCCCGCTGGCCCGACCCGGCGCACCCGCAGCAGGTACACCTCGATGTTCAGGTGGAGTACAGCGAGATCACCGCGCTGGAGGAGCGGCTCGTGGCGCTGGGCGCGACCAGGCTTCCCGGCGAGGGGGAGAACTGGCGGGTCTACGCCGACCCGGCCGGGCACCCCTTCTGCCTCACGGGCTGACGGCGCGGTCACTCATCGGCGTCCGCGAGCGCGTCGAGCTCACTGGCGTCGTGGGCGCTGAACATCGTCACCTCGTCGCCGTGGTCGGTGTGGAGGGTGCGGAGCCGCTCCTGGTTGACCAGCCGCTGGTTCTTGTCGCGCTGCGTGAACGTCTGGAACACCGACAGCCCCTTCGAGTACGACGGGGGCGTCTCCTTCTCGCCGTGGAAGAAGTAGCTGTCGCCCGCGTGCAGCAGCCAGCCGGACGGACGTCGTACGGCGACGCCGCAGTGGCCGCGGGTGTGGCCGAGCAGTGGCACCAGCAGCACGTCGTCGCCCGTGCCCGCGCCGAGCACCCCGACCGAGCCGAAGCCGAACCAGTCGTCGCCGGCCACCTGGTGCGCCACCCACGACGGGTTGTGCGCCCACTGCGCCTTCTTGTAGCGGCCACGCTCGGCCAGCTCCGGGCGCTGCGCCGCGGCCAGCTCGTCGGCGTACACGTGCACGTTGGCCAGTGGGAAGTCGCCGATGCCGCCGACGTGGTCGAGGTCCATGTGGGTGAGCACGATGTCGTGCACGTCGTCGGGAGCGAACCCCAGCCCCCGCACCTGCGAGATCGCGGTCTCGGCCGGGTCGAGCGCGAGCCCCATCGCCTTCACGAACCCGAGACCGAGCCGCTTGCCGGGCGCCGCCAGGTCGCCGGTGCCGAAGCCGGTGTCGACCAGGGTGAGCCCCCGGTCGCCCTCCAGCAGCAGGCAGTGTGCGACGACGCGGGGTGGCATCAGCCGGCCGCCCATGCTCATCGCCGGAGCCATGGTCCCGCAGTTGAGGTGATGCACCCGGTTCATGGCGCTGATCCTAGAGTGAACGAGTGACCCGCCTCCTGCAGCCGAAGTACCTCGGCGGGCACCTGCTGATGCTGCTCGCTGTGGGGCTCGCGATCGGGCTCGGACTGTGGCAGCTCCACGCCTGGGACGTACACCGCGAGGCCGCCGCGCGCGATCTCGTCGACGCCGCACCCAAGGCACTGACCAGCGTGATGGGAGGCGACAGCGCGTTCCCCGGGCGCGAGCTCGGCCAGCCGGTGCGCTTCAGCGGACGCTGGCTGGACCACGGCACGGTCTACGTCTCCGACCGCGTGCGCGAGGGCCGCGACGGCTACTGGGTGGTGAGCCCGCTGCTGGTCGACGGCTCCCGCTCGGCGATGCTCGTGGTGCGGGGCTGGTCGTCGACACCCTCCGCGCCCGCGCCCGAGGGCCGGGCCGACGTGACCGGCTTCCTCCAGTACGGCGAGGGCTCCGGGCAGGTCGACGACAACCCCGACGACGACGTGCTCCCGGAGCTGCGGATCGGCTCGCTGGTGCAGCGGATCGACAGCGACCTGTACAGCGGCTACGTGATCTCCCGGCAGCCCGGCACGGGGTTGGCCACGGTCAGCCCGACCGACGTACCGGAGCCGTCGCAGTTCACGGCGCTGCGCAACCTGCTCTACGCGCTCCAGTGGTGGGTGTTCGGGCTGTTCGCGCTGGCGGTCTGGTTCCGGTGGTGTCGGGACCAGCTCGTGACGGACCTCCCGGTACCGTCGTCGGCGTGAGAGGTGCCCTGAACCGCTACCGCGTGATGGCCACGGTCGTCGGCGTGCTGCTGATCGTGCTGATCCTGGTCGGCGTCCCGCTGAAGTACCTCGCGGCGGACGGCGGCGGCCCGCAGCGCACGGGTGAGTTCATCACGACGTACCTCGGCATCGCCCACGGCTACCTCTACATGATCTTCCTGGTCACCGCGTTCCTGCTGTCCCGGCGGGCCCGCTGGCCGATGCCGTTCACCCTGGTCACGCTGCTGTGCGGCACGGTGCCAGTGCTGAGCTTCTGGGCGGAGCGACGGGCGACCGCGCGGGTGCGCGCCGAGTACCCGGAGGTGGTCTCGACAGGCTCGACCAGCGGGGGCTCGACCAGCGGGGGTTCGGCCACCGGGGGCCCGACGACCGGCGCCCGGGTCTGACATGGGCGAGGGCAGCCGCACCGCGTTCGTCCTCGGCGGTGGCGGCCTGCTGGGCGCGCTCGAGGTGGGCATGCTCCGCGCGCTCCTCGAGCGCGACGTGCGGCCCGACCTGGTGCTCGGCACCTCGATCGGTGCGCTCAACGGGCTGATGCTCGCGCGCGACCCGAGCCTCGCGGTGGTCGAGGAGCTGCTCGGTCTGTGGCGCTCGACGTCCGAGGGCCGCGACGTGTACGCCGACGGGCCGCTGCGCCAGGCCCGCCGGGCGCTGTCGACAGGCACCCACCTGCACGACTCGGAGCCGCTGCGCGCGCTGTTGTCCGCCGAGTTCGGGGAGACCACGTTCGCCGACCTGACCGTCGAGTTCCAGTGCTGCGCCGCCAGCATCGAGCGCGCCACGGAGCACTGGTTCACCGAGGGTCCGGTCGTCGACGCCGTGATGGCGAGCGCCGCCGTACCCGGTCTGCTGCCGCCGGCGAAGGTCGGCGCCGAGCACTTCCTCGACGGCGGCATCGTGAACTCGATCCCGGTCGGCCGCGCGGTGTCCCAGGGCGCCGACCGGGTGTTCGTGCTGCAGGTCGGCCGGATCGACCGCCCGTTGAGCGTGCCCCGGCGGCCGTGGGAGGTGGCGCGGGTGTCGTTCGAGATCGCGCGACGGCACCGCTACCACCGCGAGATGGCCGAGATCCCCGACGGGGTCGTGGCCCACGTGCTCCCAGCCGGCGGCTCGGCGCAGGACGACAACCCGCTGGCCTACCGCGACTTCGCGAAGGTCGAGCGCCACATCGCAGCGTCGTACGCCGCCAGCCGCGCCTACCTGGCGGAGCACCTGGAATGACCCCCGGAATGAACACCACGAGATGATCGCGGCATTGTTCCGGCGGATCGTGCTGGCCCCGGTCGTGATCGCGCTGACCACGCTGATGTGGACGGCCATCCCGTTCTGGCTGATCGGCACCGGCGTCGCGGCGTCGTTCGTGCCGCGGTGGCTGCGCCCGGTCCGGCTGATCTGGGTGCTGGTGCTGCACCTGACCCTGGAGAGCATCATCCTGGTCGAGCTGTTCGGGCTCTGGATCGCCAGCGGCTTCGGGCTCCTGATCCGGCGGCCCTGGTTCGAGCGGGTGCACTACGACATCGTGCAGGCCTACCTCGTCGTGTTCTTCCGCGAGGCCCGCCGCGTGCTGCGGGTCAAGGTGGAGACGATCGGGCCGTCACCGGCGGCGTTCCCGGGCGAGCCGCTGCTGGTGTGCAGCCGGCACGCCGGTCCGGGCGACTCGTTCCTGCTGATGTACGCGCTCATGCACTGGTACGGCCGGGAGCCGCGCGTCGTGCTCAAGGACACCCTCGCCTGGGACCCGGCCGTCGGCATCCTGCTGCACCGGCTGCCGAGCCGGTTCGTGCGGCCCCACCCGGGCGTCGGGGAGGACGTGGAGTCCCAGATCGCCGACCTCGCCCGCAACCTCGACGAGAACGACGCCTTCGTGATCTTCCCGGAGGGCGGCAACTTCACTCCGAAGCGGCGCGCACGCGCGATCACGCGGCTTCGGCGGCTGGGCATGGAGCGGATGGCCCGACGTGCCGAGCGCATGAAGCACGTGCTCGCCCCGAAGCCGGGCGGCCTGCTGGCCGCGCTGGAGGCGGCGCCCGAGGCCGACGTCCTGCTGGTCGCGCACACCGGGATGGACCACGTGCTGACGCTCCGCGACGTGTGGCACTCCCTGCCGATGGACAAGCGGATCAGCATGGGCTGGTGGCGCGTGCCCCGTGAGGAGATCCCCACGGGGCGCGACGACCAGATCGAGTGGCTCTTCGACTGGTGGGAACGGATCGACGACTGGATCGAGGAGCACCGGCCCACGGACCTGCCGCCGGCGCACAGATCCGGGGCCCGGCAGCAGGCCTGAGAGCGGTCAGACCTTCGGGGCCTTCGGATCGGGCTCGGCGCTGACGTCGGTCTCCTCGACCGGCGAGTCGGGCGTGGTGACGTCGTGCACCTGCTCGCCGGCGGCCGCGTCGGCCACCGCCTCGTCCGGGCTGGCGCCGCTGGCGTCGTCCACGGCCGTGGCGGTCGGGACCGGCGCCGGGGTGGGCGGGGTCGGAGCGGGTGCCGGCTGGTACGACGACTGCCACGCGGTGCTGCTGTCGTCCCCCTTCAGCATCTTGTACAAGAACGCGCCCAGGGCAGCCAGCGCGCCGAGCACGACCACCGTCTTGACCTTCGAGCCCTTCTTCGGTGCGTCGACCTCGCCCTTGACCGCGGCGGCCGTCGCGCGACCGCGTCGCCGGGCCTCGTCGGCATAGGGCTCGGCCTTCTCGCTGGCCGCGGCGACGGCGGCAGTCACGGCGGGCACTACCTCGTTGACCAACTTGTCGCGGGCGTCGGAGACGTACGGCGCGGCCTTGACGCGGGCGTCGCCGGCGGCGGCACCGGCCCGGTCGCGCGCGTCCTCGAGGACCGGCGTGATCTGGTCGATCGCGTTCTCGACGTGCGGCTGGATCCGCACGGCCAGGTCCTCGACCTGGTCGCGAAGGGTCTTGTTGCCCTGGTTGGCGAACATGTCGTCCTCTCGTCTGGGGAGATGGTCTCCTCCACCCATCCTGCCCGTACCCCACGGAGGACGAAACCCCCGCAGGTGTGGGCGCGGACCGCGGGCTTGGCGCCTTGGCCGTCGTGGGAAGATCGCTGCAACCCAACGGAAGGCGATCCATGTCGGACCTGCAAGCCACGCTCAAGACGAACCGTGGCGACATCGTGCTCACCCTGTTCCCGAACCACGCTCCCAAGACGGTGGAGAACTTCACGGGGCTGGCCGAGGGCACGAAGGAGTACCGCGACGACGCGGGTCGCTCCAGTGGGCGGTACTACGACGGGCTGGGCTTCCACCGGGTGATCGACGGGTTCATGATCCAGGGCGGCTGCCCGCTGGGCAGCGGCACCGGCGGCCCGGGCTACACCTTCGCCGACGAGTTCCACCCCGAGCTGGGCTTCACCAAGCCCTACCTGCTGGCCATGGCCAACGCCGGTCCGGGCACCAACGGCTCGCAGTTCTTCATCACGGTGCAGCCGACGGCCTGGCTGACCGGGAAGCACACGATCTTCGGTGAGGTGGCCGACCAGGCCAGCCGCGACGTCGTCGACGCGATCGCCACGTCGCCGACCGCGCGCGGCGACCGCCCCGCCGAACCGGTCGTGATCGACTCGGTCGAGGTGACCCGCAGCTGAGCACGTCCCCCGACGACGGCACCTCTGCGGGAGCGCCCGCGGAGGTGCCGGTCTGCTATCGGCACCCGGACAAGGAGACCTGGATCCGGTGCCAGCGCTGTGACAAGCCGATCTGTCCGGACTGCATGCGCGACGCGTCGGTGGGGTTCCAGTGCCCCGACTGCGTCAAGGAGGGCGCGCGCAGCACGCGCCAGGGCAAGGCGGTGTACGGCGGCAAGCGCCTCACCGGCAACCCGATGGCCACCACGTTCGCCCTGATCGCGGCCAACCTGGTCGTGTTCGTGGCGATCCGGTCCGGTGGTGGGCGGGTGCTCGACGCGCTCTCGCTGCTGCCCCAGAGCAGCACCCGCGGGCTACAGGAGGTCGAGGGTGTGTCCGGGGGCGCCTACTGGCAGGTGCTCACGTCGGCGTTCTCCCACGAGAACGTGCTGCACCTCGGGTTCAACATGCTCGCCCTCTACTTCCTCGGCCCGATGCTCGAGCAGGTGCTGGGCCGGCCGCGCTTCCTCGCGGTCTACTTCGTCTCCGCGTTCACCGCCAGCGCGGCGGTGATGCTGCTCAGCAACCCGAACAGCCAGACCCTCGGTGCGTCCGGCTCGATCTTCGGCCTGATGGGCGCCCTGGTGGTGGTCGCGTTCAAGGTGAAGGCCGACCTGCGCCAGATCCTGTTCTGGCTCGGCCTCAACGTGGTGTTCACGTTCTACAACACCGGCATCTCCTGGCAGGGGCACCTCGGTGGCCTGCTCGGCGGCGCGCTGACCGCCGCGATCATCGTCTACGCCCCCCGGAAGCGGCGAGAGGTGATCCAGTGGACCGGGATCGGCCTGGTGCTGGTGGTCGCGCTCGGGGTGATCGGGGCGCAGGCCGTGGCCCTCGCCTGAGCCACCGGGAGTTATCCCCAGGTGTGGACAACCCTGTGGAGAACTACACGCGTGTAACTAATACAATCCCGGGGACGTGAGGCTCACTCCCACTTGGTGGCGAACGCGAACCCGACGGCCATGAAGGCGACGCCGAGGACCAGGTTCTTCTGACCCAGGCTGCGCATCACGGGCATCGAGGTGTCGCTGCCGACGAAGTAGAAGACCACCACCCAGATCAGGCCGATCAGGAAGCAGCCGAGCATGCCGATCACGACACCGCGACCGCGACCCATCGGGGTCTTCTTGTTCGCCGAGACGATCAGGCCGAGGAAGATCAGGCCGAAGCCGATCGTGAAGTTCCAGTCGCCGAGGTCGGCCATCAGCGGGAGCGGGTTCGACGGCGCCGGCAGCCCGGACGCCTTGTCGTAGTGTGCGGCGTCCATCGCGAGGTTGATGTAGACGATGATCCAGACGATCCCGACAACGACCAGGCCCGCGGCGACGAGGCACCGCGGGATCGAGGTCTCGTAGCCACTGATCCCGCTCAGCTCGGTCTGGCGGGCACGGGGCTTGGACACGGGTGACTCCTCTAAGCGGTGGGGACCTGTCGGCTAGCGTAGACAACGGCCGCCCCGACGCAGGAGACCCCCCATGGACACGCCCGACGACCCATCGCCCGAACCGGGCCTCGGTCACCGGCTTCGACGTACGGCGCGCCGGCCCTGGCTCTGGCTGGCGGTGGGCGCCTTCGCCGTGGCAGGCGGGCTCTTCGTGACCAGCTCGATCGACGCCCAGGGCAGCGACCTCCGTGCCGCGAGCGTCACCGACCTGAGCACGCTGGTGCGCGGACAGCGGACGGACACCGACGCGCTCCAGCAGCGGCTGGCCGCGCTCAACGGCGATGTGAACCGGCTCTCGCGCGGCGTCGGCGACGACCAGGTGACCAAGCTCCAGCGCCACGTCGACGAGCTGCGCGGACCCTCCGGGCTCCGGCCGGTCTCCGGGCCCGGTGTGACCGTGACGCTGCAGGACGCGCCGCAGGACGTGCTCGACCAGGCGGCAGAGGACGGCGCGCCCCCCGGCGACACGCTGGTGGTCCACCAGCAGGACATCCAGGCGGTCGTCAACGCACTGTGGCTGGGCGGCGCCGAGGCGATCTCGATCATGGACCAGCGGATCATCAGCACGACCGGCATCAAGTGCGCCGGCCCGACGGTGATCCTGCACAACGTGCCGTACTCGCCGCCGTACCGGATCGCGGCCGTGGGCGACCCCACCGACCTGCGCTCGGCCCTGGACCGCTCCGACTACATCGACGCCTACCGCACCGTGGCCGACAGCTACGGCCTCGGCTACGAGGTGTCGGCCTCCAACCGGGTCGACGTCCCGGGCTACCAGGGCACCCTCGAGCTGCGCTACGCCCGGCCGCTGACCGCGAGCTGACCAGGGAACGTCACTCGTTAGGTCACGGGTCAGGGCGTCGGTGTCGGCGTCGGTGTCGGTGACGCTGTGGCGCTCGGTGTTGGGGTGGGCGTGGGCGACGCCGAGGGCGGCGGCTCGAACGAGGAGACCACGATCGTCACCGTGCGCCCCTTGTCCTCCTCGCTGCCGGCCTTGGGGCTCTGGTCGAGGACGATGCCCTTCTTGGCCTCGGTGGTCGAGTCGCGCACCACGCTGACCTCGAACCCGGCGTCCTGGATCAGCTTGCGCGCCTGGTCCTCGGTCTTGCCGACGACGTCCGGCACGGACTCGGGGCCGTCGGAGAAGAAGACGGTCACGGTGAACCCCTCGGCGACCTGGCTGCCGGGTGAGGGGTCCATCTCGACCACGTCGTCCTTGGGCTCGTCGGACTCCTTCTGCTCGAGCCTGACCTTGAACCCGAGCGACTTGAGCTGGTCGGCGGCGCTGTCCTTGTTGCTGCCGACCAGGTCCGGCACCTGCTGCTGGGGCTTGCCCTCGGAGACCGAGATGTCGATCTCGGTGTTCTCGTCGACCTGCTCGCCGGCGTCCGGGTCCTGGGCCATCACCTGTCCCGCTGGGACGTCGGGGCTGGTCTTCTCTGCCACGTGACCGAGCCGCAGCCCGGCGTCGGTCAGGGCGCGCTCCGCCTCGGTCTGCGTCATGCCCGCCAGCGCCGGCACCGTCTCCTGCGGCGGTCCGTTGTCGAGCAGCTTCGGGAGGAGGAACAGCCCGCCGACCAGGATCGCGAGCACCAGCAGCACGAGCAGGATCAGAACTCTCCGGTCGCGCTTCTCCGTCTCATCGTCCTGGTCGTCGCCGGGCTGGGCGAGGTTCGTGGGGCCGTCGGCCGGGAGGAACGAGGTGGTGTCGTCGGCCCCGGCCGGCACCAGGATCGGCGCCTGCACAGGCTTGCCGGCCAGGTAGCGGTCGATGTCCGCCTTCATGGCGGCGGCGCTCTGGTAGCGCTCGGTGAGCGGCTTGGCCAGCGCCTTCATCACGATCGCGTCGACCTCGGGCGGCAGCTCGTCGTCCAGCGTCGACGGCGGCGCGGCCTGCTCTCGGACGTGCTGGTAGGCGACCGAGACCGGGCTGTCGCCCACGAACGGGGGGCGACCGGTCAGCAGCTCGTAGAGCAGGCAGCCGGTGGAGTACACGTCGCTGCGCGAGTCCACGGACTCGCCCCGCGCCTGCTCCGGCGAGAGGTACTGCGCGGTGCCCACGACGGCGGCGGTCTGGGTCATCGTGCTGTGCGCGTCGGACATCGCCCGCGCGATGCCGAAGTCCATCACCTTGACGTCGCCGGCCGGGGTGAGCATCACGTTGCCGGGCTTGATGTCGCGGTGGATGATCCCCGCCCGGTGGCTGTAGTCCAGGGCCGACAGGACGCCGGAGGTGATCTCGAGGGCACGCTCGGGCAGGATCTTGCGACCCTCACGGATGATGTCGCGCAGAGTGCGCCCGGCGACGTACTCCATCACGATGTACGGCTGCGCGACGTCCGTGCCGTCGGAGGACATCTCCTCGCCCGTGTCGTAGACGGACACGATGGACGGGTGGTTCAGGGACGCCGCGGACTGCGCCTCGCGCCGGAACCTGGCCTGGAACGTCGGGTCGCTGGCCAGGTCGGTGCGCAGCCGCTTGACTGCCACCGTGCGCCCGAGCCGGGCGTCGGTGCCCTTGCGGACCTCGGCCATGCCGCCACGACCGAGCATCTCCCCGAGCTCGTAGCGGCCGCCGACACGTTGTGGAGTCGTCACTTGTTCTTTCCCTTGCCGTGGCCCTGGTTGCCGTCGCCATGGTTGCCGTGTCCCCCGTTGCCGGGCCCTTCGTTGTCGCCGCCGTCCGTCGGTGCGGACTTCTCCGGCACGCCCCAGACGGTCAGCGTGATCGGCTCCTCCACGCTCACCTGCCCGGTCGGCGCCATGCTCGCGACCGTGCCGGTCTTCCCGTCGGCGGATCCCTGCCGTGTCGTGCGCTTCACGTCGTCGTACCCGAGAGCGTGGAGCTTGCTCGTCGCCTCGTTCGCGTCGAGCCCCACGTAGTCCGCGGGGTCGATGGCATGTACGTCGGCCGTCGCGGAGACCCGTCCCGACGGGCTGCCGCTCGCGGTCTTGTCCGGACCGGCCGCCGGGCTCTGGCCACCGCCGCCGGCGAGTACCGCGGTCACCAGCAGGACCACGCCCAGCACGGCGAGGGCGGCCAGCGGCCACCAGGGCGGGAGCCGTCGCCGGTCGCGGGAGGGCGCCATCGGCAGTGTCGCCCCGGCCGCGCGCCCAGCCGCGGGGGCCGGGTCACCGGCGAACACCTCGGAGGACGCCCCGAGTGCCGCCGCGAGGGCGGCAGCGTCGAGGTAACGCTCGTCGGGGTCCTTGGCGAGTGCCCGGCGGGTCACCGCGGCCAGGTCGTCCGGGACGTCGGCGGGCAGGTCGGGCACCGGTGAGCGGAGGTGCGCGAGCGCGGTCGACACCGGGCTGTCACCGACGAACGGGCGGTGTCCGGTGAGGCACTCGAAGAGCACCACGCCGAGCGCGTAGACGTCGCTGGCCGGGGTCGCCACCTTGCCCTCGGCCTGTTCCGGGGAGAGGTAGTGCGGCGTGCCGAGCACCTCGCCGGTGCCGGTCAGCGGGACCGAGTCGGCCGCACGGGCGATGCCGAAGTCGGTGACCTTGACCTTGCCGGCCGGGGTGACCAGCAGGTTGGCGGGCTTGACGTCGCGGTGCACGATCCCGGCCGCGTGGGCCTGGGCCAGCGCCTCCGCCGCCTGCCGGATCAGGTCGCGCACCTGGGCGGGGTCCATCGGCTGGTCGGGCCGGATCAGCTCGGAGAGCGGCCGGCCGTCGACCAGCTCCATCACCAGGTAGGGCCGGCCGTCCTGCTCGGCGTCGTTCTCGCCGAAGTCGAAGACGGCGGCGATGTTGGCATGGTGCAGGGACGCAGCGTGCCGGGCCTCGTTCTCGAAGCGCTCCCGGAAGCGCGGGTCGTCGGCGTACTCCCGCTTGAGCAGCTTGACCGCGACCGACCGGCCGAGAACGGTGTCCTCCGCGCGCCAGACCTCGCCCATGCCGCCGGTGGCGATCCGCTCCTTCATCTCGTAGCGGGACCGCGTCATCGGGTCGGGGGTCACTGGATCACCGCCTCCATCACCGACTTGGCGATCGGCGCCGCCAGCCCGTTGCCGGAGATCGCGTCACGCTCGACGCCGGCATCCTGGACCAGCACCGCGACGGCCACCTTCGGGTCGTCGGCGGGGGCGAACGACACGAACCAGGCGTACGGCGGGCGGCCCGGGGCGCTCTGCGCGGTGCCGGTCTTGCCGGCGACCCGGACGCCCGGGATCTGCGCCGAGACCGCGGTGCCCTGGTCGACGACGCCGACCATCATCTCGGTGAGCTGGCGGGCGGTGGCCGGGCTGATCGCTTCGGAGAGCACGCTGGAGTCGGTCTTCTTGAGCACGTCGAGGTCGGGCGACTGCACCTCGTCGACGAGGTAGGGCTTCATCACCTTGCCGCTGTTGGCGACGCCGGCGACCACCATCGCCATCTGCAGCGGTGTCGCGCGGACGTCGTACTGCCCGATCGCGGAGAGCGCCAGGAACGCCGGGTCGAGCGTGTCACTGCCCGGCGGCGGGTCGGAGAAGTGGCTGATCGCCTGCTTGGTCAGGGAGTCGTCGAGCTCGGTGAAGTACCGGTCGCCGAAGCCGTACGCCTCGGACTGGGCCCGCATGTCCTCCTCGCCGACCTTGAGCCCGAGCCAGGCGAACGCCACGTTGCAGGAGACCTCGAGCGCACGGGCCAGCGTGATCGTGGTGCCGCCGCAGGAGGAGCCGTTCTCGTTGGGGATCGGCCTGCCGTTGGTGACGTCGAGGACCGCCCCGCCGGGCACCTTCGAGTCGGGGTTGAACCGGGACTTGTCCATCGCCGCCGACGCGGTCACCACCTTGAACGTCGACCCGGGCGGCAGCGTCTCCTCGATCGCGCGGTTCTGCAGCGGCTCGTCGGGCGAGTCCTGGAGCCGGGCCTTGGTGCGCCCCGCGGCCGCGAAGTCGTGGGTGGCCAGCTTGTTGGGGTCGTACGTCGGGCTGGACACCATCGCCAGGATCTTGCCGGTGGCCGGCTCGATCGCGACGACGGCGCCCTTGACGTTGGTGCCGAGCGCTTTCAGGCCGTCGAACGCCGCCTTCTGCGCCTTGGGGTTGATCGTGACGGTGACGTTGCCGCCCTTGGGGTCGTCGTTGCCGAAGAGGTCGATCACCCGGTTGACGAACAGCGCGGAGTCGCTGCCCGAGAGGATCGAGTCCTGGTTGGACTCGAGCCCGCCGAGCCCGAAGTCGCGTGAGAAGTATCCGGTGACCTGGGCGTACTGCGGACCTTTCGGGTAGACGCGCTGGAACTCGTAACGGTCCTTGGACTTCACGCTCTCCGCGATCGCCTTGCCCTGCACGAGGATCGCGCCTCGCTCGCGCGAGAACTGCAGGTCGCGCACCCGCCGGTTGTCGGGGTGGGCGCTGAGCGAGGTGAGGTCGTCGGCCTGCCAGTACTGCAGGAACGTCGCGTTGGCGAGCAGCGCCACGAACAGCAGCATGCAGAAGATGCTGAGGTTGCGAATTGGTTTGTTCATCGCAGGGACACCACCTGGGTCGCGTCGGTGTCGTCGTCGGGGGCGAACAGCTCGGGGGGTGGCCGCCGGGCCTGGTCGGAGATGCGCAGGAGCAGCGCGATGATCACCCAGTTCGCGACCAGCGACGACCCGCCGTACGACAGGAACGGCGTGGTGAGCCCGGTGAGCGGGATCAGCCGGGTGACACCGCCGATCACCACGAACACCTGGATCGCGAAGACCACCCCGAGTCCGGTTGCGACCAGCTTTCCGAAGCCGTCACGGCAGACCAGCGCGGTGCGCAGCGAGCGCTCGACGATCAGCGCGTAGAGCAGCACGATCGCCATCACGCCGGTGAGCCCGAGCTCCTCCCCGAGCGACGGCAGGATGAAGTCGGAGAACGAGAGCGGGGTCAGGTAGGGGCTGCCCTGCCCGAGGCCGCGGCCGATCAGCCCGCCCCAGGCCATGCCGTACATGCCCTGGATCAGCTGCGAGGCGCTGTCCACGTTGCCGAACGGGTCGAGCCAGCCCTCGACACGGACCTTGACCTGGCCGACGAAGAGATAGCCGACGTAGGCGCCGAGGGAGAACATCAGGGTGCCGATGACCAGCCAGCCGGGCCGCTCGGTGGCGACGTAGAGCATCACCAGGAAGAGGCCGAAGAAGAGCAGCGAGGAGCCCAGGTCGTTCTGGAAGACCAGGATGCCGAGGCTGATCAGCCACGCCGCGAGGATCGGGCCGAGGTCGCGGCCGCGGGGCAGGTCGACGAACAACACCCGCCGTCCGGCGAGCGCCAGCGCGTCGCGGTGCTGCACGAGGTAGCCGGCGAACGCGATCACCAGCAGCACCTTCGCGATCTCGCCGGGCTGGAAGCTCATCGGGCCGATGCCGATCCAGATCCGGGCGCCGTTGATGTTCTTGCCGATGCCCGGGATCAGCGGCAGCAGGAGCAGCGCGATCGCGGCCAGGCCCGCGGTGTAGGTGAACGCCTGCAGACGGCGGTGGTCGCGGAGGAACACGAGCACGGCGACGAACAGCAGCACGCCGATGGTCATCCACATCAGCTGCGCGCCGGCGTAGGTGTGGGCGCCGGGGTTGTTGACCTCGGCCGCGTGGTCGATCCGGTGGATCATCGCCAGGCCGAGACCGTTGAGCGCGGAGACCACCGGCAGCAGCACCGGGTCGGCGTACGGCGCGGTGAAGCGGATCGTGACGTGGCAGCCGATGATCAGCACGGCCAGCCAGCCGCCGTAGCCGACGATGTCGGTCGGCACCTTGCCCTCGGTGCCGAGCCCGACCGCGGCGTAGGCGCCGATGCCCACGATCAGCGACAGGATCAGCAAGAAGAGCTCCGCGCCCCGCCGCTGGCGGTGCACGAACCCCATGAACGAGCCCTCGCTGCTCAGGCTCGACGCGTCGGTCATGGCGTGGAGTCGCAGTCGTCGGGAGACGGCGTGGCCGTGCCGGTGGGCGAGGGGGTGGTGGTCGGGCTGGCCGACCTCGTGGCCGTCGGCCTCCTGGTGCCGGAGGCGCTCGCCTTGGGCGACGCCTGTCCCGTGGCCGTGCCGGACGGGCTCGCCGACGCCGACGGGCTCGGTGTCGCGCTCGCGGTGGCGCACGTCGCCGAGGTCTGGAGCCGGGCCACGATGTTGCGGGCGTCCTCGAGGTTGCGGGCACCGATGCCGTCGCGGACCTGGCCCTGGGTGAAGTCGGGGAGGTCGGCCATCTGGACCTCGCTCGGCTGGTAGACGCGGTGGAGCTGGACCACGGGCACCTGCGCCTGGACGCCGCGGTAGATCGCGACCGTGCCGCCGTCGGGGGCGACGTAGTACTGCTTCTGGGTCCAGGCGTAGGCGGCCGATGCCCCCAGCCAGACCAGGACACCGATCACGGTGAGCACGATGATCCGGCGCAGCCACGTGAACCGGCGCGGTGGCCGGGGTGCGTAGCGCAGCTCCTCGGGGTCGACAGGTGTGCCGGCCTCGGCAGGGACCGGGTCGAGCTCGCCGGTGTCGGTGCGCCACATGGCCCGCAGCTTGCGGCTGCTCAGGCCCTTGCGCTTCTCGGCGGCGGCGCCGACCACGATCGGGCCGATTGCGAACGGACCGGTCTCCTCCGGATCGTCGACGGCGGCGTCGGTCACGTCGGCCACGACGACGGTGACGTTGTCGGAGCTGCCCGCCTCGAGCGCGGCCCGGACCAGCTCGACGGCGGCGTTCTCGACGGTGCCGGTGCCCAGGATCTGCGCGAGGTCCTGGGCGGACAGGACGCCGCTGGCGCCGTCGGAGCAGAGCAGGATCCGGTCGCCGGCGACCACGTCGACCAGGAAGAGGTCGGGCTCGGGCTCGTGCTTGCCGTCGACGGCACGCAGGATCAGGTTGCGGTGCGGATGGACCCGCGACTCCTCCTCGGTGATCCGACCCTCGTCGATCAGGCTCTGCACGAAGGTGTGGTCCTTCGTGATCTGGCTGATCACGCCGTCGCGCAGCAGGTAGCCGCGGCTGTCGCCGACGTGGCCGACGCCGACCCGGGTGCCGTCGAAGACGGCCGCGGTCACCGTGGTGCTCGTGCCGTCGAGCTCGGGGTGCTGCTCGACCAGGGCCGCGATCTGCCGGTGCGAGCGCTCGATCGCCTCCGCCAGCGCGCCCTGCAGGTCGTTGCCCGGGGGTTCGTCGAGCGCCCGGAGCTCGCCGATGGCGGCGCTGCTCGCGACGTCGCCGCGAGCCGAGCCGCCCACGCCGTCGGCGATGGCGAGGAAGTGCTCGCCGGCGTAGCCCGAGTCCTGGTTGTCCTTGCGGACCCGGCCGACGTCGGACAGCGCCGTGTAGCGCAGCCGGAGCCGGCCGGTGGCGCCGGTGGTCGGGTCCCCCGAGAGCTGCTCGGCCATCGGCTACTTCCGCAGTTCCAGGATCGTCTTGCCGATCCGCACCTGGCTGCCCAGGGTCAGGGTGGTGGGCTGGGTGATCCGGGTGGTGCCGACGTAGGTGCCGTTGGTGGAGCCGAGGTCCTCGACGTACCACTGGTCCTGGTTGGCGACGATCCGCGCGTGGCGGGTGGAGACGTAGTCGTCGTCGAGCCGGATCGCCGCGTCCGTGCCGCGGCCGATCAGCAGCGGGGCGCGGTCGAGTGACACGGTCTCGCCCCGGTTGGCGCCCTCGACGATGGTGACGCTGGACGGCGAACCGCGCCGGGGCCTGGAGTTCTTGCGGCGCTGCTGCCGGGTCGGCCGCTTGTCTGCGGCCTCCTGGCGGGCGGCGCGGGCGCCGAACATGTCGGAGCGGATGACGGACACCGCGGAGAGCACGAAGATCCAGAGCACTGCCAGGTAGGCGAACCGGATCAGCAGCAGGGTCAGCTCAGACACCAGCAGCACCCCGGCCGGATCCGTCCGTCTCGCCCAGGTGCAGGGTCAAGGTGGTGTTGCCGATCCGGATGGTCGCGCCATCGGCGAGGACCGCCGCCTCGGTCTTGCGCCCGTTGACGCTGATCCCGTTGGTGGAGCCGAGGTCGTGCACGCTCACGTGCGGATCGCCGCCGTTGTCGTCGACCCGGATCTCGGCGTGGCGCCGGGAGACACCCGGGTCGGTGATCCGCAGGTCGGCGTCGTTGCCACGGCCGATCACGATGCCGGGTGGCAGCAGCGGGTGGCGCTTGCCGTTGACCTCGATCGTCGCCGCGGCCCGTCGTACCTGCGTGTCGGAGGGGTCGCCGGTCGGCGTGCTGACGCTGCTGATCGCCTGGCTCCGCACCCGGAACCGGCCGGTGGTCAGGTCGTCGGCCGGCTCGAGCTCGATCGTCACCGGGCCGGTGAACACGTAGGACTGCTGCGAGGCGTGGTCGCGCAGCATGGCCGTGAGCTCGCTGGTGAGCTTGGGACCGAGGCCCTGGAGGCGCTCCAGGTCGGTGCCGGACAGCTCGACGTGGAACGTGTTCGGCACGAGCCGGCGGTCGCGGCTGAGAATCTGCGCGGAGTTGTCGATCTCGCGGTTGAGCGCCGAGGAGATCTCCACCGGCTGCACCGCGCTGCGGAAGGTGCGCGCGAAGATGCCCGAGATCATCTGTTCGAGGCGGTCCTCGAAACGGCGAAGCCCGCCCATGGAACCTCCTCGTCTCTGCTGAACGCGCTGTCGACCCTCCCATGCCCGGTTCGATCCTAGCCAACGCGCCCCGCTCGGTTTGGGCGCCGCCCTCAGGGTGCGTTAGCCTTTCGCTGCTTCTCGCGCGAGTGGCGGAATAGGCAGACGCGCACGGTTCAGGTCCGTGTGCCCGAAAGGGCGTGGGGGTTCAACTCCCCCCTCGCGCACAGCACCACGACGGCTCCGGGCTCCGGCCCGGGGCCGTCGTCCGTTCCTCCCCGTCAACCTCCGGGTGTCGCCGAGGCGTGGCCCGCGAGGTACGACGCGACCAGACCGCCCAGGGTCGGCAGGTGGTAGCCGCCCTCCTGGACCACCACCGCAGGCAGGCGCAGCCCACCGAGGAGGGTTCCGGCCGCGCGATAGCCGTCGCGGGTGACCAGCAAGCGGGCTCTCCGGGTCGTCGGCGGCCGCGTCCACGCCCAGGGACACCACCAGCGCGGTGCAGTCCGGCGGCGGCGACCCAGTCGGCGAGCCGGCGTACGGCGTCCAGCCAGCCGTCGTCGGCGGTGCCCGGCGCGAGCGGGATGTTGCGGGTGGCGCCCGCGCCGGCGCCGACGCCGACCTCGTCGGCGAACCCCACCACGTGCGGGAACCAGCCGGCGCCGGGGTCGACGTGGACGGAGCCGTAGAGCACGTCGCCGCGGTCGTAGAAGATGGCCGCCGTGCCGTTGCCGTGGTGGGCGTCGACGTCGACCACGGCGACCCGGCGGGCACCTCCGCGGCGCAGCGCCTGCGCCGCGGCCGCGGCGTTGTTCAGGTAGCAGGACCCGCCGTAACCGGCGCGCGTGACGTGGTGGCCAGGCGGCCGGCAGAGGGCGTAGGCCAGCGGCTCACCCGCCGTCACCAGCGCGGCCGCGCCGAGCGCGCAGTCGACCGCGGCCCGCGCCGCGGCCCAGGTGCCGGGACCCACCAGCGTGGTCGTGTCGTAGCCGAACCGACCCGCGTCCGCGTGCACGGCCGTCGCGCGGCGCGTGGGCAGCCCACCGGTCATCGCCGGGGTCGGGAACAGGTAGGGCACCACCCGGTCCTGGCCGACCAGCTCGGAGTAGGGCCCGGCCGCCCAGCGGTCGGCCGCGGTGCGGAGGAACGCCAGCAGGTCCGGGTCGTGGATCTCCTCGAGCACGTCGTCGGACGCGGGGCCCGCCTCCACCAGCCGGTGACCGGCGCTCCGCAGGCTCTCGAGGATGGCGTCGACCCGGGCCGCCACCTCGGTGGCGTCCGACGTCGTGCCCGACCCAGACCTCGTGCTTCGGGTCGTGCGCACGGGTCGTCGGCGACCACACGACCGGGACCTCGTGCTGAGCCATGCGTCAGTGTCCCCCGGGCGGCTCCCGTTCCGGCAAGATGTCGGCATGCCGCGCGCCCGCGAGACCGGGATCCGGATCGGTGACCTGCCGACGGGTCCGACCAACTCGGTCCTCGACGTGCCCGGCGTCGGCCTGGGCCATGCCACGGTCGTCCGCGACGAGCCGGCTCCACCCGCCGGCCGGGGCTCGGCGCGCACCGGCGTCACCACCCTGCTGCTGGCCGAGGACGCCTACCACCGGCCGCTGGCAGCGGGTGGCGCGGTGCTCAACGGAGCCGGCGAGTGCACCGGCTTCCTGACCGCGCGCGAGTGGGGCACGATCGAGACCCCGGTCTACCTCACCTCCACGATGCAGCTCGGCCGTGTCTACGACGCCGCCTGCGAGATCGCGCTCGAGCAGCACGGTGGCGTGGCCGACGACGTGGTGATCCCGGTCGTCGGCGAGTGCGACGACTCCTTCCTCAACGACTGCCGGCGGATGCAGGTCGGCGCCGCGGACGTCCGCTCCGTCGTACGACGAGGCCGGCCGGTCGCGCGGCGCCACCTCGCCGCCGCGCGAGGGCGCCGTCGGCGCCGGGACCGGGATGTCCTGCCTGGGCTTCAAGGGCGGCATCGGCACGTCGTCCCGGGTGACCGGCGACGGGCACACCGTCGCGGTGCTGCTGCTCACGAACTTCGGGGAGCGGCACCGGCTCACGGTCGCCGGGGTGCCGGTGGGCCGGCTGCTGCCGGCACCGGACGCCCCGGCCGCACCGACCCGCGGGGTCGTGCATCGGGGTGGTGGTCACGGACGCCTCCGTCGACGCCGCCGGGTGCGCCCGGCTCGCCCGCCGGATCGGCCTGGGTCTGGCCCGCACCGGGTCGACCGCGCACCACGGCAGCGGCGAGATCTTCCTGGCCGCGTCGACCACGTGCCGGGTCGACCGGGACGGTACGCCCGAGTCGGGACCGCGCGTCGCGGGTCGCGGCCTCGACCCGCTGTTCGAGGCCGTCGTCGACGCCGCCGAGGAGGCCGTGCTCAACTCGCTGCTGGGCTCGGTGACCACGACCGGCCGCGACGGCAACACCAGCGAGGGGCTCGACCCGGCGGTCGTCTCCCGGCTCCTGGCCGAGGCGGGGCATGCCGGGCACTGAGCGCGAGGTGCGCGTGCCGATGGCCGACGGGGTGCGGCTCGCGGCGACGCTCTACCTCCCCGACGCGTCCGCCGGGCCGCAGCCGTGCCTGCTCGAGGCGCTGCCCTACCGCAAGGACGACCTCACCTCGTCGTACGCCGAGGGCTACCGCACGCTGCGCGACGATCACGGCTACGCCGTCTGCCGGCTCGACCTGCGCGGCACCGGCTCCTCGGAGGGTGACGCCACCGACGAGTACCCGGTCGTCGAGCAGTCCGACCTGGTGGAGGTGATCGGCTGGCTGGCCGACCAGCCGTGGTGCGACGGCAACGTCGGGATGTGGGGCACGTCGTACTCCGGGTTCAACTCGCTGCAGATGGCGTGCGAGCGCCCGCCGGCGCTCAAGGCCGTGGTCTCCATCTACGGCAGCGACGACCGCTGGACCGACGACGTGCACTGGCGCGGTGGCGCGCTGCGCCTGGTCGACCTGGTCGACTACTGCCACTACATGACCCCGATGACGATGCTGCCGCCGGTGCCCGCCGATCTGGGCCGAGGGACGAGAGAGCACCTGGCGCGAGGAGTGGCAGCGACGGCTGGAGACCCAGGAGCCGTGGGTGCTGACCTGGCTCCGGGAGCACCGCGACGGCCCCTACTGGCGGCACGGCTCGGTCCGCAGCGACGCGTCCGGCAACGGCTACGACCGGATCGCCTGCCCGGTGATGATCGTGGCGGGCTGGGCCGACGGCTACCGCAACAACTCGTTCCGGACCGTCGAGGCGCTGCGGCGGGCCGGTGTTCCGCACCGGCTGCTGGCCGGTCCCTGGGTGCACGCCGACCCGGCCACGGCGTACCCCGGTCCGCGGATCGACCTCGACCGCGAGATGGCGGCCTGGTGCGACCGGTGGCTGCGCGAACCGGTGGCGGGGACCGAGCCGCACCGCGACGGATGGACGTGTTCGTCCGCACCTCCACCCGCCCCGAGCCGGACCTCGACCTGCACGCCGGCCGCTGGGTGAGCGACGACTGGCCCTCGGCGGCCACCCGGTGGCTGGACGTCCCGCTCGACGGGACCGCGGTCCCTCGTCGTCGAGCCCGACGTCGGCACGGCAGCGTGGATCGACTGCGCCGGTCACCTGCCGTGGGGCATGTCCGTGCGACCAGCGCGACGACGACGCCCGCTCGCTCACCTGGGAGTGGTCCGCGCCGACCGCAGGTGCTGCTGGGACAGCCGGTGGCCCGGCTCGTGGTCGCTGCCGACGCCCCGGCCGCGTCGCTGTCGGTCAAGCTCTGCGACGTCTTCCCCGACGGCACCTCGGCGCTGATCACGCGCGGCAGCCTCGACCTCGCCTACCGCGACGGCGTGCACGCGCCTGCCGAGCCCGCACCGCTGGCGCCCGGGCGAGGCGTACGACGTCGGCGGTGCAGCTCGACGCCTGCGCCTACCAGCCTCGACGCCGGGTCACCGGCTGCGGCTCTCGGTGGCCGGCGCGGACTGGCCGAACACGGTCGCGCCGCCGGCCCCGGTCACGCTGACCGTGCACAGTGGCTCGCTCCGAGCTGCCGACGTGGTCCGGCAGCGACCGCCCGGTCCCGATGTTCGCCGACGGCGCGGCGACGGCGTCCGAGGACCCGACCGGCGTCACCTGGACGGTGTCCCGCGACGTGCTGCGCCGGACCACGACGTGCGCGGTGCGCCACGGTGCGGACGTACGCCGTCCCGCACGAGGGCACCGCGTCGGAGACGTACGCCGGGGAGGTGACCGTCGACCGGCGCACGTTCGCCCAGCACGCCGCCGCCGAGTGCACGCTACCGGCTGACCTGGCCCGGCGAGGACGTCCGGGTCACGTCCACGATGCGCGTCGACGTCACCGCCGACGGCTACGACGTGGCCATCGAGGCGACGGCGTACGACGGCGACGCAGCAGGTCTCCCACCGCACCTGGACCGAGCACGTCCCGCGCTGACGGGTCACGACCCGAACCCTCCCTCGCGGTAGGCCCGGCCGACCCGGGTCACCAGGTCGGCGACGGCGTCCTCGCGGGCGCGAACGGGCCCGGCCGGAAGTGCGGGCTGGCGAGCCCGCGCTGCACGGACTCGCAGGCCGCCCAGTCCTGCCGGTTCGTGACGTCCCAGAACTCGACCGCGCCCGCGGCGTCCGGCACGGCGACCCGTCGGCAGCCGGCGCCACCAGCCACGAGCACTCGACCCAGGTGCGGCCCGGCGCGAGCGGCACCATCCGGTGCGTCATCACGTAGTCGGGATGCGCCGACACCAGCAGGTTGGGCAGCAGGTGCAGGTACTCCACGTGCGTCGGGTCCACGCCCGGGCAGCGGGGTCGCGGCCAGCGCGCCGGTCAGCGACATCGTCGCCATGCCGTCGCGCAGCTCCATCGACCCGCCCACCCAGGCACCGGGCAGGTCGTAGTTGTCGCCGGAGTCCGGCGGGCTGACCTGGCACAGCTCGCGGGTGGATCAGCGGGCAGTGGTAGCACTCGTGGTAGTTCTCCGCGATCACCTTCCAGTTCGCCGCGACCTCGTAGGTGTGCCGGTCGGCGAGCACCAGCGCCCCGCAGGTCGTACGGCGCGACCAGCCGGCCGAGGTCACCGAGGTGGTCGGTCGAACGACGGCACCTCGGTCGCTGCCCAGCGCGTGCAGCGCGTGCCCGAACACCCAGCCCTCCCAGACCGTCACCGGCAGCTCGACCAGGCCGTGCTCGGCCGGCTCGAAGGTCGGCGTCCTCGCGGAACCCGGGCGCGCCGACCAGCGCGCCGGCGAGGTCGTAGGTCCACGCGTGGTACGGGCAGGTGATGCTGCTGCCGCTGCGACGTCTCGCCC
Organism: uncultured Actinomycetota bacterium; assembly: GCA_963745795.1. GTDB lineage: Bacteria > Actinomycetota > Actinomycetes > Propionibacteriales > Nocardioidaceae > Marmoricola. The sequence continues at coordinate 135,166 of CAVUYR010000005.1, forward strand.
TCGGGCAGCAGCTCGTGGCCGCGGTGCCGGCAGGTGTTCGCGAACATCCGCAGCCTCGTCGCCGTCCCGGACCAGCAGCGCCGCGACGTCGCCGACCGCGACGGCCCGCTGGGTCAGCCCAGCGCCGTCCTCGGCGGGCCGGCAGCAGGTCGGCGACGCCGGCCCAGGCAGGTCCAGCTGCCCGGCGAACAGGTGCCGCAGCTCCCAGGCCAGCACCTCGGGCGAGGTGTAGGCCGCCGCCGGCAGCATCTGCTCGGCTGCCCGTCCGGCGGGGCCGCTGCCGCACCGTCTCCATCGGGTCGACCTGCGCGTCGCTCATCGACGGACCTCCTGCCGGGTGGCTCCTATGCTGCGGCTCATGGGTGATCGCAGGTGACGCGGCGCGACCGCCGCACGGTCGAGGTGCGGCGCGAGGAGATCCTCACCGCCACCATCGAGCTGCTCGACCGGATCGGCCTCGCCGGCGACCCGGGTCGCGGACGTCGCCGACGCGCTGGGCGTCAGCCCGGCCCTGGTCTTCTACCACTTCGGCACCAAGGACGCGCTCGTCGCCGACGCCTTCGCGCACGCCGTCGAGCGCGACCTGCGACCGGCTCGACCGGGCGACCGCGCAGGACGCCGACCCGCTCGACCGGCTGCGCCGGGTGCTGCGGCTCTACGGCCCGACCGGCGCGGCGACCGGCTGGCGGCTGTGGATCGACGCCTGGGCGCTGGCGCAGCGCGAGCCGACCATCCGCAAGGTGCTGCGCCGGCATGGACCAGCGCTGGTGCGCCGTGCTGCGCGAGGTGGTCGACGACGGCGTCGCGACGGGCGTCGTTCACGTGTCGCCGACCCGGCGGCGCTCGGTCGCCCGGGTCTCGGCGCTGCTCGACGGGCTGTCGGTCGCCGACCCTGGTCTACCGCACGCGTGACCCGCGCCGCAGCTGCGGCGCTGGGTGGCCGAGTCAGCGGCCGCGAGTCGGGCTCGGCCGTCGACGCTGCGCGACGCTGGACTGAGTCGTCACCTCACACCAGCCAGTGCGGCTGGTAGTCGGGGTCGGTGAGCGCCGGCCGGTCCAGCCGGAACGGCGTCACGTCGGTCGACGGTCGCGCCCGTCGACGACCAGGTCGGCGAGCAGCCGGCCGAACGTCGGCGCGAACTTGAACCCGTGCGCGGCGCCCAGCCCGACCACGACGCGACTCGTGGCCCGGGCACCGGCGACGAGCACGAAGTCCCGGTCGGGGGTCAGCGTGTACTGGCAGCGCAGCGACCGCACCGGCGCGCCGCTGCCCGGGCAGCATGCGCGCGCAGGTGCTCGGCGAGCCGGTCCTCCATCGCCGGGTCGCGGTCCGACGGTCCGGTCGTCGGGGTCGACCGATCGGGCCGCCGCAGTCCTGCGCCGCCTTGACCGTCGGCCTCGCCGTAGCAGGGGAAGCCGTAGTACGACGGGTCGTCCATCCAGATCCACAGCGGCAGCCGGCCGGGCGCGAAGTCGTCGGGTCGCTCCGGCCGGAAGTAGGTCACCTGCTCCAGCGTCACCTCGAGCGGCACCTGCACGCCGAGGCCGGCCAGCACGTCGTTGGTCCAGGCGTCGGCGCACGACCACGAGCCCGTCGCAGTGCAGCACGCCGTCGCGTGGTCGCCACCTCGAGCGCCGCCGTCGCCGAGGTCGCGCACCGCGAGTCACCGGCGCTGCGCTCGCGCAGGTCGGCGCCGTGCCGACGGGCCTGCTCCTGCATGACCGCGGTGCCGCGGCCGGCCGGGCACGATCGCGGCGTCGGCCTGGTGCAGCGCCGAGGGTGCCGTCGGGCAGCCGGAACTGCGGCCAGCGCGGCGCGACGTCCGGCGGCGTCGAGCAGCTCGTAGTCGATGCCCACCTCGTCCAGCGACGTCGGTGTAGTCGATCGGGGCGATCGCGGCGTCGGGCGGGAACAGGTCGAGCCCGCCGACCACGGTGACCAGGTGCTCGCCGGAGTCGCGCTCGAGCCGCGCCCAGTCGTCGTACGCCTCCTGGGTCAGCCGGACGTACGCCGGCGTGTGGTAGCTGTGCCGCAGGATCCGGCTGGTGTCGTGGCTGGCGCCGCGCGCGTGCCCGAGCTCGAAGCGCTCGAGCCCGACGCACGCGGTGGCCGCGGCGGGCCAGCTCCATGGCCGTCGCGCTGCCCAGCGCGCCGAGCCCGACGACGACGTAGTCGACGTGCTCGCTCACGGCCGGTCACCGCTCGGCCTCCAGCCGCGGCAGCAGCCAGCGGCGGATGTCGAGGCTGTCGTCCTCCATCGGCGCGAACCAGCCGTGCCGGTAGCGCGCGACGACATGCCGCGCTGCACGCGACTCGCAGATCGCCCAGTCCTGCCGGTTGACCAGGTCCCACAGGTCGCCGGCGTCGCGACGGGTCGAAGCCGGTCCGCGGCGCACCTCGTCGGCGGCGAACAGCAGCGTGCAGACCACGTCGGTGCGGTCGACGGCCCGCGGGCAGCAGCACGAACGCCGCGACGTGGTCGGCGGACGCCGAGAGCATCAGGTTCGGGTAGACCAGGTCGCCCTTGTGCCGGGTCCGCTCGTCCTCGGTCAGGCCGGGCAGCGGCGCGCGGGTCGTGGTGCCGGTCGTGGTGAACGTCCAGGCGCCCTCGCGGTGCGGGATGCCGTCGTCCCAGTCGAGGTCGGATCGCCGCCGCCCGCGAACGCCGGCACCAGCCGGCGACAGCTCCGGGTGCACCGGGCCGCAGTGGTAGCACTCGTTGTAGTTCTCCAGCAGCACCTTGTAGTTGGCGGCCACGTCGTAGGTGCAGCGTCGCGCCGGTGACCAGGTCGGCCAGCCCGTAGTTGGCCAGCGTCGCCGCCGGCCCGGGCCACCGCCTCGGCGAGCGGCGTCGCGCCGCTCGGGCGTGAGGTGCACGAACACGAAGCCGCCCCAGGTCTCCACGCCGACCGGCGTGCAGCGCGGAACGTCGTCGAGGTCGCATCGGTCAGCTCGGTGTGCGGCGCCTCAGCAGCCGGCCGTCGAGGCCGTAGGTCCACGAGTGGTACGGGCAGCGCAGCGCCGACAGGTCGCAGGCCGCGGGTCGTGCCGCCGGCTCGACCGTCGGCCGGATCTGCGAGCCGCGGTGCCGGCAGACGTTGTAGGCCGCGTGCAGCGCGCCGTCGCTCGTCGCTGGTCACCAGCACCGACTCGCCGGCGACGTCGACCGTCGGCGACGCGCGACGGCGCCGTCCAGCCCGAGGTCGTCGAGCCGCCCGAGGCAGAACCACTCGCCGAACAGCAGCGACCTCCCGCTCGGCGAGCCAGGTGCGCCGGGTCGACGTACATCTCGCGGGGCAGCGCAGCCTGCAGCGGGACCGTCGGGCATCGGGTCTCCTTCCCGTTACTGACTCGCGAGTCAGTAGGAGCAATCGTGTCACGGCGACGCCTGCCCCGGGCCAGAGGTTCAGCGTCGCGGGCCAGTGCCGGCTCCAGGTGGCAGGCGGCGCGGTGGCCGCCCGGTGGCCGAGACGATCGACAGCGGCTCGGTCCGCGCACTGCTCCGCGACCCCGGCGGCGGCTGCGCGCCCGTCCGCCAGCGCCGGGCAGCGCGGGTGGAAGCGGCACCCGCCCGGGATCCGCGTCGGGTCGGGGATCTCACCCGTGAGCACGACCGGCTCGAGCCGCTCCATCTCGGGCACGACCGACAGCAGCGCCTGCGTGTACGGGTGCCGCGGCGACTGCGAGCACCTCCTCGGTGGTGCCGCACTCGACGACCCGGCCGAGGTACATGACCGCGATCCGGTCGGCGATGTTCCAGGCCAGCCCGAGGTCGTGGGTGACCACGACGACGCCGACGCCGAGCTCCTCGCGCAGCCTGCAGCAGCAGCGCGAGGATCTCGCCGCGGATCGAGGCGTCGAGCGAGGACACCGGCTCGTCGGCGATCAGCAGCTGCGGGCCGCAGCGCGAGCGCGCCGGCGATCAGCACGCGCTGCTTCTGCCCGCCGGACAGCTCGTGCGGGTAGCGCAGGAACAGCCGCTCGGGCGGCCGCAGGCCCGCCTCGGCCAGGGCCGCGGCGACCAGGTCGGGCTCGCTGCGGCCCTCGGCGTCGGACGCGACCCGGCCGTGCAGCCGGATGCCCTCGGCCACCGACTCGTAGACGCGTCTGGCGCGGGTTCAGCGCGCCGGCGGCGTCCTGCAGGATCATCTGCACCTGGCGGCGGAACGCTCCGCAGCGCCCGGTGCGAGTAGTCCAGCGGACGACCCTCGAACAGCACCTCGCCCGGCGTCGGGCCGCTGCAGCCCGACCAGGGTGCGGGCCAGCGTGGTCTTGCCCGACCCGGACTCCCCGACCAGGGCGACGATCTCGCCGCGCGGCGACCGACGAGGTCGACGCCGTCCAGGGCGCGCGCGACCGTGGCCCGACCGGGTGCTGAAGTCCACGCCGACGCCCGCGGGCCTCCAGCAGCGGCTCGCCGGTCACGGGCTCAGTCACGGGCTCTGTCATTCCTGGCCGACCCGGATGCAGGCGGCCCGGCGGCCACCGCCGAAATCGATCAGCGGCGGCTCGGCCTCGCGGCACGCGTCGGTGACCCGGGGGCAGCGCGGCGCGAACGAGCAGCCGTCGGGCGGCATCCGCGGGTCGGGCGGGTCGCCGGCCAGCCCGGCCGGCGCGTAGCGCGCGGCCGGGTCGCCGATCCGCGGGAAGGCGTCGGACAGCGCCTTGGCGTAGGGGTGCAGCGGGTCGGTGAAGACCTCGTCGGCGCGTGCCGGTCTCGACCACGCGTCCGGCGTACATCACGAGCGACCCGGTCGCACACGTCGGCGAGCACGGACAGGTCGTGGCTGATCATCACCAGCCCGACGCCGAGCTCGCGCACCAGCGTCGGACAGCAGGTCGAGGATCTGCGCCTGCACCATCACGTCGAGCGCGGTGGTCGGCTCGTCGGCCACGATCAGGCGTGCGGTCGGCAGGCCAGCGCCATCGCGATCATCACCCGCTGCCGCTGCCCGCCGGAGAGCTGGTGCGGGTAGGCGCGGTCCCGGGTCCGCCGGCAGGCCGACCTGCTCGAGCAGGTCGCGCGACCCGCTCCTCGACCTCGTCGTCGGACACCTCCGGCTCGTGCAGCCGGATCGGCTCGGCGATCTGGTCGCCGACCCGGTGCACCGGGTTGAGCGAGTGCAGCGCGCCCTGGAAGACGATCGACGCGTCGGCCCAGCGCAGCGCGCGCAGGTCGCCCCAGCGGATGGTGAGCACGTCGACGCCGTAGACCAGGACCGGACCCGGTGACGGTGGCGTCCTTCGGCTGCAGCCGCAGCACGGTGCTGACCAGCGTCGACTTGCCGCAGCCGGACTCTCCGGCCACGCCGACGACCTCGCCGGCGCCGGACCACGAGGTCGACGCCGCGCACGGCGGGCAGCGGCCCCTCCGAGGTCCGGTAGGAGACGAGTGAGCTCGTCGATCTCGAGCAGCTCGGCCATCAGCGACTCGTCGCAGCCGCGGGTTGAGGATCTCCTCGAGGGCCTGCCCGACCAGCGTGAAGGACAGCACGACCAGCACCACGCAGACACCGGGCGGCACGATGTACCACCACGCCCCGGTGGTCATCGCGCCGACGGCGAACGCGTCCTCGAGCATCGAGCCCCACGAGACCCGGGTCGGGTCCCCGAGGCCGAGGAAGCTCAGCGTGGTCTCGGCGAGGATCGCGATCGCCACGGTGAGCGTGGTGTTCGCGAAGACCATCGGCATCACGTTCGGCAGCACGTGCCGGCTCATCAGCTGCGCAGCGGCCGGCGCCGAGCACGCGGGCGCGCTCGAGGTAGGGGCGCTCCTTGATCGACAGTGTCTGGCTGCGGATCAGCAGCGCCGTGCCCGGCCAGCTGGTCACCCCGATCACGATCGCGATGTTGAGCAGCGAGCGGCCGAGCACGCGTGGCCAGCACGATCGCCAGCGGCAGGAACGGCAGCACCAGGAACCACTCGGTCAGCCGGAACAGCACGGCGGCCGGCCAGCCCTCGAAGAAGCCGGACATCAGCCCGACCAGGGTGCCGATCACCATCGAGATCAAGGTCGCGAGGAGCCCGACCAGGAGCGAGATGCGGGAACCCCAGATCAGCAGCGTGAGCACCGAGCGGCCGTTCTCGTCGGTGCCGAGCGGGTACCCGGCGGACGGCGGCTGCGAGGACGCCGCCGGTCGCCTTGGTGACCTCGAGGCCGTCGGGGTCGGCGAGCACCGGGGCGCAGCAGGGCGACCAGGATGAAGCAGGTCAGCACAGCCAGCCCGAGCATGCCCGGAGCGGCTGCCGCGGAACAGCCGCCAGGTCCGGCCGCAGTGACGCGACGACCGTCGCGCCGGCGGCTCACCTGCCGCGGAGTCGAGCTGTCGCGGCCGCGTCGCTCATGTCCGCACCCGCGGGTCGAGCAGGCCGTAGAGCAGGTTGGCGACGAGGTTGGCGACGATCACTGCGGCCGAGGCGATCAGGAACGTGCCCTGCAGCACCCAGAAGTCCGGGATCGAGAGCGCCTCGTTGGACAGCAGTCCGAGGCCGGGGATCGAGAAGACGGTCTCGATGGTGATCGCCCCCGACACCACGAAGCCGATGTTGATCGCGGACAGCGTCACGGTGGGCAGCAGCGCGTTGCGCACCGCGTGCCGCCGCCGAACGGCGATGTCGCGCAGCCCCTTCGCGCGCGCCGTGACCAGGTAGTCCTCGCCCAGCTCGTCGAGCAGCGAGGAGCGCATGACCAGCGAGTAGTCGGCGAGGTAGGCCAGGGTCAGCGTGATCACCGGCAGCGTGAGGTGCCACGTCGTGTCGAGGACGCCCTTGAGGGTGCCGGGTTCGACGTCGGTCGAGTGCAGCCCACCGGTCGGGAACAGACCCGGCAGCGGCCCGATGCCGACGGCGAACACGGCGATCAGGAGCAGCCCCAGCCACCACTCGGGCATCGAGTACAGCGTCAGCGTGATCCCGGTCGAGAACCGGTCGAACCGTCCGCCGCGGTTCCAGGCGCCGATCATCCCGACGTAGACGCCGATCAGCGTGGCCAGCACCGTCGAGGTGCCCGACGAGCAGCACCGTGGGCCACAGTCCGCTCCCAGATCAGGTCGGACACCGGCACCCGGTAGCGCAGCGAGATGCCCAGGTGCCCGGTGAACGTGTTCTCCAGGAAGATCACGAACTGCTGCGGCAGCGACTGGTCGAGGCCGTACGTGTGCCGGAACTCCGCCAGCTGCGCCTGCGGTCCGGAACCGGCCCCGGCCCAGGGTGCGCGCGGGGTCACCCGGGCAGCACCCGGAACAGGAAGAAGTTGACGACCAGCACGAAGAACAGGCTGCCGAGCGCGCCGAGCACCTTGCTGAGCGACGTAACGGCGGATAGCTCGAGCGGCGGGTGACCCGTTCCGGCGGCGCCGCCCGCCGCGACGAGCGTCGTCACCAGATCACTCGCGCTCGCCCACGGTTGTCCGGCGCCGCATCACGAGCACGAGGCCCCGCCGGCGACGAGCAGCCACGAGCACGATGCCACCGATGACCGATCGCAGCCGTGTTGCTGCCTGCCGTCGTCGCTGCTGGCTGAGCTGACGGCGCGGCTCCAGCGCCGACGCGACACCGTCGCAGTCGCCCGGCCTCGGCGGCCGGGACGGAGCTCCGAGTAGTTGTGCGCGCCGTACTGGACCAGCCAGACCCCACCCGGGTCGGGCTGCGGCTGGAAGCAGGCGAACCGGTCGGTCCGGACCGCCTCTCCGGTCGTGGTGTAGACGGTGACGATGTAGGGCGAGTCCTGGTACAGCATCTGCTGCATCTTCTTGACGATGTCGACCCGCGTGGCCTGGTCTGTCTCGCCGTTCTGCTGCTTGTACATCGTGTCGTACGCCGTGTCGCAGTACCAGGAGTCCGAGAGCCCGCCCCGCTGGTCGCAGGTGAAGTCGGCGAGGATCGCAGTCCGGGTCCGGCTCGACGTACCAGTCCCACTCGAAGGCGTCGTAGTCGCCGCGCAGGATGACGTCGCCGAGCTTGCTGCTGTCCATCGCCGTCACCTTGGAGTCGATGCCGAGGTCGGCCGAGCCACTCCTTGAAGAAGTCCATGGTGTCGACCGACGCCTTCTGCTCGCTGCGGGCGAAGAGCCGCAGCGTGCCCGAGCGGCTTGCCGTCGGGCATCGGTGCGCTTCCCGTCGGCACCCTTCTTGTAGCCGGCCTCGTCCAGCAGCTGGCCGGCCTTCTCGAGGTCGAAGGTGAGCGCCTGCGTCGGCGGGCGGCTTCCAGTGGTACTTGGTGTAGGCGTCCGGGACGACGGTCGACCCGGGCGAGCGCGGCCCCCTGGTAACGCGCTCTTCACGAGGCGCGCGGTGTCCACCGCGTAGCCGAGGGCGTGCCGGAACTTCGGGTCCTGCAGCGCCGGGTTGCCGTCACCGATCGGCTTGCCGGTCTCGGTGTCGACCGCACCGGTGTTGAAGCCGATCTCCTCGAACAGGGGCGAGATGCCGTTGTGCGCGGTGATGCCCTCGCGTGCCCTTGAGCGCCCTGACCTGCAGCGGCGGTGATGTCCTCGACGAAGTCGACCTCGCCCTTGATCAGCGCCTGGACGGCGGGGTCGTTGCTCTTGTAGACCCGGTAGATCGACCTCGTCGACGTGCGGGGTGCCGTTCCAGTAGTCCGGGTTCTTCTCGAACCGGAACGTCGAGCCGCCGGCCGTGCCCTCGACCAGCCGGAACGGGCCGGACCCGACGACCGGCTTGCCGGGCTTCGGCTCGGCGGCGTAGCTCTTCATCTGCTTCTCGGAGATGTTCTTCCAGATGTGCTCCGGCAGGATCGGGATCGGCAGCAGCGGCAGCACCGCGTTGGGCTTGGACAGCTTGAGCACCACGGTCTGCGCGTCCGGCGCGGTGACCTTGGTGACCTGGTTCAGGTAGGTCGACCAGTTGCTCGCCTCGATGCCGCCGTGCAGCACCCGGTTGTAGGTGAACGCGACGTCGGCGGCGGTCAGCGGCTTGCCGTCGGACCACTTCACGCCGTCGCGCACGTGGAAGGTCCAGGTCTGCCCGTCGGCCGAGGTGTCCCAGCGACTTCGCCAGGCCCGGGCTCGGGCGACATGTCCTTCATCGAGTAGTTGACCAGGTAGTCGTAGGTGAGCGCCCACATCTCGTACGACGTGGCCTCGACGCCCGAGGAACGGGTTCAGCGAGTCGACGTCGGCGGTGAAGCGCGACCGTGAAGGTCACCTTCGTCGGCGGCCTGACCCGCGGTCTGCTGGCGTGGCCGACCGGCAGCAGCGCCAGCCCGGCCATCAGGGTCAGCGCCGCGGCGAGCACCCGCGTGGGAGTACGGTGCCCGCTGTGACGTCTCCGCCGCGGGCGGCCCAGGTGCCGCACGAGCACACCGAGCACGGCGTGCACCGTCCGGACCCCTACCACTGGATGCGCGACGTCGGCTCCGCCGACTTCCTCGCGCACCTCGCTGCCGAACGACGCTGGTACGAGTCTGCGACCGGACATCTGAGCTCCCTCGCGGAGTCGCTGCGGTCGGAGATGACCGGCCGGGTACCGCCTACTGAGCGGTCGGTCAGTTGGCGCTATCAGGACTTTTACTACTACACGGTGCTTCCGGCGGGAAGGGACTACCCACAACTGTTGCGCGATTTCTACCGCGCAGGTCCGGTCACCACGACGGAACCGGTCACGAACGCCGTCATTCGGACGATTCCGGTGGCGGGCAGCTGGTGCTCGATCACGAGGCGCTCCGCGACGCCTCCGGCTACCTCGAGCTCGGGCGTGACCCTGGTCAGCCCGGACAGCCGGCTGCTGGCCTACTCCGTGGACCGGACCGGTGACGAGGTCTACACGCTGCGGTTCCGCGACCTCGCGAGCGGCACGGACCTGCCCGACGAGGTGCCGCGCACCTACTACGGCGGCGCCTGGAGCGCCGACTCGAGCCACTTCTTCTACACCGTCCACGACGACGCCTACCGGCCGTACGAGGTGTGGCGGCACGCGCTCGGGACGCCCGGCCGACGACGTGCTGGTGCTCGAGCGAGCCCGACGAGCGGTTCGAGCTGAACGTCCGGGCGACCCGCTCGCGGCGGCCTGCTCGCTGATCTGGTCCGCGAGCCGCGACACCACGGAGGTCTGGGTCGCTCGACGCGCGCGACCCACGGGCACCCACCCCGGTCGGTCGGCGGCCGGCGGCGCGGAGTGGAGTACCACGCCGAGCACGCCGTGCTGCCGGACGGCACGGACGCTGCTGCTGCTCGTGACCAACGACGAGGCGCCAGGAGTTCCGGCTGGCGCAGCTGCCCGGTGCCACGTGCCGCCGACCAGGACCACCGCGCATGGCAACCGGTCCGCGACGAGGATCCGCACGAGCGGCTGGAACGGGTCGATGCCTTCGCGGAGCCACGTCGTGCTCAGCCTCCGGTCGGGCGGACGGCACCGGCTGCGCCTGCTGTCGCTCGCCGCGCTGGGTGCGTCCGGGACCATGGTGGACCCGGCCTTCGAGGACGGCACGGTCGTCCTCGCCGCGAACCCCGACTTCGCCTCGACCGCGGTCACGGTCTGCGACCAGTCGTACGTGCAGCCTCCTGTCTGGTCCGACGTCGACCTCGGGACCGGCCGGCGCACCGAGCGGCACCGGCAGCCGGCGCCCGGACACGACCCGGACCGCTACCTCTGCGGAACGCCGGACCTTCGCCGCACCGGACGGCACCGAGGTGCCGGTCACGCTGGTGCGGCACCGGGACACCCCGCTCGACGGCACCGCCCCCGCGCTGCTCTACGGCTACGGCGCCTACGAGTACACGTTCGAGCCGGACTGGGACCCCGCCCTGCCCAGCCTGCTCGACCGGGGCGTGGTGTTCGCCCACGCCCACGTCCGCGGTGGCGGCGAGGGCGGACGGCGCTGGTGGCTCGACGGCCGCCTGGCGCCGGAAGCAGAACACGTTCACCGACCACCTCGCGGTGGCCGACGGGCTGGCCGGCCTGGTGGACGGCCACCGGCTCGCGTCGCGCGGGCTCAGCGCCGGCGGCCTGCTCCAGGGCGTGGTGCTCTCAGCCAGCGCCCGGACCGCTGGGCGGCCGTGGTCGCGGAGGTGCCGTTCGTCGACGTGGTCACCACGATGTTCGACGCGTCCGTCCCGCTGACGGTCACGGAGTGGGACGAGTGGGGCGACCCGCGGCGTCGGGCGGAGTTCGACTGGCTGCTCGGCTACTCGCCGTACGACAACCTCCCCGTGCCGGGCACGCGGCCGGACCTGCTGGTGACCGGCGGCCCTGCACGACCCCCGGGTCCGGGTCACCGAGCCCGCCAAGTGGGTGGCGGCGCTGCGTGAGAGCGACCCGGAGTGGTCGCCGCGCTGCCTGTTCCGGGTCGAGACCGGTGCCGGCGCCCACGCCGGGCCCTCCGGGCGGACGGCCCGGCTGGCCTACGAGGCGGAGGTCTACGCCTGGCTGTTGGACCGGTTGGGAGCCCTCTCGATGGTCGAGCCTGTCGAGACCGGGCCCGAGATCTCGACAAGCTCGATCACCGGAGGTTGCTGAGATGATCAGGACGACGCCGTTCCACACGCGGCTCAGCGAGCTGAACACCCAGGGCCTCTACACCCACTGGCAGGGACACCTCTCCGCTCTGCGCTACACCCACGCCCCCAAGCACGAGTACTTCGCGGTGCGCAACGCCGTCGGCGTCTTCGACACCTCCCCCCTGTTCAAGTACCGGATCCAGGGGCCCGACGCCGAGCGGTTCCTGGCCGGCGTGCTGGCCCGCGACATCCGCTCCTGCCGGCCCGGGCAGGCGCACTACACGCTGTGGTGCGACGACCGCGGCTTCGTGATGGAGGACGGCGTCGTGCTTCCGGCACTCGGCCACGGAGTTCCTGCTGACCGCGGCCCGGCCGACGCTCGGCTGGTTCGCCGACCTGGTCGGCCGGCTGCGGGTCGAGATCGAGGACGTCTCCGACGACTACGGCATCCTCGCGGTTCAGGGACCCCGGTCCCGGGCCGCGCTGTCCGAGCTGATGCCGGAGGCCGACGCGCTCGGCTACTTCGACCACGCCCCGTCGAAGATCGGCTCGGCCCCGGTCACGCTCTCGCGCACCGGCTACACCGGCGACCTCGGGTTCGAGGTCACCGTGGAGGCCGTCGCACGCGCTCGAGGTCCTCGACGCGGTGCTCGACGCCGGCCGCGACCACGGCATCCGGCCGTTCGGCGAGGAGGCGCTGATGATGCTGCGGATCGAGGCCGGGCTGCCGCTGATCGACGTCGAGTGGCACAACAGCCGGCTCGCGTTCACCGACCACGACCGGGTCACGCCCAAGGAGCTGGGCATGGGCTGGATGCTGCGTGGCGTCCGCGACGGCGACCGTCCCTTCGTCGGCCGCGACGCGATCCGCCGCGAGCTGGTCGGACCAGCACGTCGCGCTGGACCGCGGTCGGCCTCGTCGTCGACTGGGCGGACTGGGACCGGCTGCACCGCGCCGCCGGCCTGCTGCCCGAGAAGAGCGAGCACCCGCTCGGCTACGAGTCGGTGCTGCACGACCGGCCGACCACGGCCGGCGGCTCGCAGGTCGGCTACGTGACCAGCTTCCTCTACTCCCCGGTGCTCCAGCGCCACGTCGGGCTGGCCCGGGTGCGACCCGACCATGCCGCAGCCGGGCACCGAGGTGCACCTGGAGATCGCCCTGAACCACGCCAACACGACCGTGCTCGCGCGCACCGCGAAGCTCCCCCTGTTCAACCCCGCGAGGAAGACGGCCAAGCCATGAGCGGCACGAGCACCGCGACCGTACGACGCGATCGTCGTCGGCGGTGGCCACAACGGTCTGGTCAACGCCGGCTACCTCGCCAAGGCCGGGCTGCGCACCCTGGTCCTCGAGCAGCGCCACCTCGTCGGCGGCGCGGCGATCACCGAGGAGCTGGTGCCCGGGTTCTCCTTCACCACGTTCTCCTACGCGCTCAGCCTGCTGCGGCCGGAGATCATCCACGAGCTCGACCTGGTCGAGCACGGGTTCCTGCCGCTGATGATGCCGTCCTCGTTCCACCCGACCGGCGACGGCGACTACCTGCTGCTCGGCGACGACCACGCCCAGAACGTCCAGGAGATCCGCCGCCACTCGCGTCACGACGCCGACGCCTACGACCGCTACCACCACGACCTCGACCTGGTCTGCCAGGCGGTCCAGCCGCTGTTCGACAACCCGCCGCCCGACGTCTTCGGCAAGGACCCCGAGGACCAGGCCGACGTGAAGTGGCTGCTCGACCACCTCGGCGAGCGTCGACCGGAAGGTGATGCACGACGTGGTCCGGCTGCTGACCGGGAGCGCCTCGGACTGGATCGAGGACTACTTCGAGCACGAGGCCGTCCAGGGCTTCCACGCGTCGTCCAGCATCATCGGCTCGAAGGTCGGGCCGATGTCGCCCGGTTCCGCTCTGGTGCTGCTGTTCCACAAGATGGGCGAGCACGACGGGCATCTCGGCTCCTGGGCGTTCCACAAGGGCGGCAACGGTGGCTTCACCCAGGTCCTCGCCCGGGCGGCCGAGGCGTACGGCGCGGAGATCCGGCTCGGCGCCCGGGTCGACACCGTGCTCACCCGGGACGGCCGGACCGTCGGCGTCGCCCTCGAGGACGGCACCGAGCTGCGGGCGCCGGTCGTGGTGTCGGCGCTCGACCCCCGTCGTACGTTCCTCGACCTGCTGGACCCGCGCGAGCTGCCGTCGGACCTGGTCGACAACGTCGAGCGGATGAGGTTCCGCGGCGTCTCCGCGAAGGTCAACTTCGCCCTCGACGGGCTGCCGGTGTTCCCGCGCGCCTGCCCAACGGAGGGGGGGTCGACCACTACGGCGGCTTCCTCAACATCGGGCCGACGATCGAGTACGTCGAGCGGGCCTTCGACGCGGCGAAGTACGGCTGGTACAGCGAGCGGCCGTTCATCGACGCGGCGATCCAGTCGGTGGTCGACCCGGACATGGCCCCGCCCGGGAAGCACGTGATGTCGTGCTTCGTGCAGTACGCGCCGTACGAGCTGCGGGAGAGTGACTGGGAGTCCGAGCGCGAGCGCTTCGGCGACAAGGCCCAGGCCGTGCTGGAGTCGCACTTCCCCGGCTTCGGCGAGCTCGTGCTGCACCGCGAGGTGGTCACGCCTGTCGACATCGAGCGCACCACCGGGCTCACCGAGGGCAACATCTTCGCCGGGGAGTTCCTGGCCCCGCAGATGTACTTCTTCCGCCCGGCCCCGGGCTGGAGCCAGTACCGGACTCCGGTCGACGGCTACTACCAGTGCGGCTCGGGCACGCACCCCGGCGGCTGCGTGATCGGCTCGCCCGGCAGGCTGGCGAGCCAGCGGATCCTGCGAGACCTGCGCGGGTCCTGACCTACCCCACCGTCTCGTGGACGCAGAGGACGTTGCCGTCCGGGTCCTTGAACCAGGCGGCCTTGTCGCTGCCCAGGACGCAGACGTGGTCGACGGTCTTCAGGTCCGGCAGGTCGTAGTCCTCGAAGCCGACGCCGCGTTGCTCGAGCTCGCGCACCTCCTGGACGACGTCCGCCACCTCGAAGCTCATCGCGGTGCTCCCTGACGGGGAGCTGCCGGGGCGGGGGAGCAGCACCAGCGTCGCCCCGCCAGGGAGGGCGTACATGGCCGAGCCCTCCTCGTTGGTCCCCGTGTAGTCGAGCCCGAGCTTCTCTGTGTAGAACGTCTTCGCGCGGTCGGGGTCGGTGACCGGGAGCATCATCGCGACCGTGCTCTGCGTGAGTGGCATGAGCACCTCCGGTGGTTCGAACGGACGCCTCGAGACTGCTCCCGGCCGGTCGGCACCGCAATGGCGGAGTGGACCAGTGCGGCACACTGGAGGCATGAGCATGTCCCCGCGGATGCCGATCACGAACCCGCTGAAGCTGGAGTACCCGCAGTCCCTGGCGGTGTACGACGAGTACTCCCAGGCGCAGAAGGCCGTCGACTTCCTCTCGGACAACAAGTTCCCGGTCGAGCAGTGCATGATCGTCGGCACCGACCTCAAGCGGGTCGAGCGGATCACCGGCCGACTGACCTACAACCGGGTCGCCATCGGCGGCGCCCTTTCCGGGCTCTGGCTCGGTGTGTTCGTCGGCATCGCCTTCGCGCTCTTCACCGAGGGCAACGCCCTGGCGCGGATCCTGTCGACGGCACTGATCGGGCTGTTCTTCGGCATCCTCTGGGCGATCGCCGGCTACGCCGCCACCCGGGGGCAGCGCGACTTCTCGTCGGTGACCTCGGTGGTCGCCACGAAGTACGAGGTGCTCGTCGAGCACAAGTCGGCGCAGCAGGCGCGCGATCTCCTCGCGAAGCTGCCCGGCGGCCTGCCGGACCCGTTCGCCTGAGGGGCGTCGTGACCACCTTGCCGCCGTCCCGGGGAACCTCGTCCGGTCAGCCAACGGTCCGCTTCACCGCGATGGTCGACGGGACCACCGAGGACTACGAGCTGCTGCGTCCGTACGAGGAGCAGGAGCTGGCGCAGGTGCCGGACCGCATCCTCGGCTGGCTTCGAGCCATGGACGAGCACACCGGCTACCAGGTCACCCGACTCGGTCACAGCCTGCAGGCGGCCACCCGGGCTCTGCGGGCGGGTGAGGACGAGGAGATGGTGGTGTGCGCGCTCGTCCATGACGTCGGCGACGTCCTCGCTCCCGCGAACCACTCCGAGGTCGCCGCAGCGATCGTGCGACCGTACGTGTCGGAGCGCAGCTACTGGATCCTCAAGCACCACGGGGTCTTCCAGGGCGTGTACTGGTTCCAGCACATCGGTGCCGACCCCAACGCGCGTGACCTCTGGGCGGGCCACCCCTGGTACCAGGCGTGCGCCGACTTCTGCGCGGACTACGACCAGAACTCCTTCGACCCCGACTACCCGACGGAGCCGCTGGAGGTCTTCGAGCCGATGGTTCGACGTGTCTTCGACCCGAGTCGGGTGAAGAAGCCCGACGCCACAGATTCCGGGTGAAACATGTGCTTCGCGCGCGCCTCAACGACTGCTGGCGCGGTTGGCAGCGGGTGATCCTGGCGTGGGGAACCATCGCCAGATGACTGCTGACTGACCGAGGGTCCAGATCGAGTTGCACACCCAGTAGACCAGGAGGGCCACGGGGACGGCCCCACCGGCCACGAGCAGACCCACGGCTGAGAGCGCCGGCATCATCTGATGGCTTCTGGAGATCACGTCGGGAACGTCGGTGAGCACCGTGTTCGGGCCGATCAGCAACTTCTGGGTGGCGTAGGCCAGGACGGCAGCGACCACGGCCAGGCCCCCGACCACGGCCAGGTGTGGCCAGTCGCCACCCAGATAGCCCCGCTCGGCCAACGGCAGGCCAAGCAAGGTGGCCGCACCCAGGGATGCCACCAGGTGGGGGGTCACCGCACCAACGCCGACACCGGCGGCGACGTTGGACAACAGGTGGTAGAGCGCCACCCAGATCGGCAGCTGGATGAGCACCGGCAGAAGGCTCAGCCGTGACATGTTGTGCTCCGCCGCGATGCGACGGCGTTCGTTCCTGAAGCTGCGCATCGCGTCGGCATCCTTGCGGTTGCGGTAGCGCCGGGTGAGATCGGCCAGCTGTGGGCGTGCCCTGGCTGCGGCATGGGTCTGGCGAACGCCGTGGACCACCAAGGGCAGCAGAGCGAGACGGACGATGACGACAAGGGTTGCGACACAGAGCACCCAGGTGGTGCCGGAGCCTGGATCGGTCCCGAGCGAGGTGAGCCAGGTGTGAGACATGGCAAGGACGGCTGCGAGGAGGTGCGAAATGGGGTCGAGAACAGACATGAACGTGCTCCTGGAGAAGAAGGGATGACGGACCGTGGCTCGCTCGAGGGCGAGCGTCAGGTCAGTCCAGGAGCACGCGGGCGGAGCGGGTGGTGGACCGGATCTGTGACTCGTCCCGGCAGCATCGGTGCCGGCTGGCCGCGCGTGGCGGCCACAGGGGCCATGGGCCGCGAGGCACCCAGCAGGCACCGGGTCTCGGACTGCACCAACATCGCGAAGGCCAGCGCCAAGACAGCAAGTGCGGCCGAGCCCGCCGGGTCATGCGCGATCATGCCCAACGACGGCAGTACGACGAGGAGCACCGCACCCGTCGCGGACACCAACAGCGCCCAAGCATCCGCGTGCGCGCGCTCGTGTGCCCGGCTCATGTTCAGAGCGTACGCGTCAGGCTACGAACGGATTCGTGACTCGAGCGCGACCGCAGCCTCCACCAGCTGGGCGTTGCTCTCGGCTCGGGTGCCGTCCGGCAGCAGGACGGAGTCTTCGAACCCGACGCGAGTGTCATGTCCTCGCCGGAACGCGTCCTCCACCAGCGGCCAGGTCCAGTCGTGCATCCCATGCGTGAGACGTGGGCAGGTCGATCCCGCCAGGTCGAGCGCCTCGTTCACCTGCTGCGCAAGATCGGCCGGCTCACCCTGGAGGAAGTAGGGCTCCCCTGGGTCCAGCTCGATGCTGACTCTCTGCGCGCGAGGTAGCAGTCCCGATCGCAGCAGCTGGTCCATCTCCACCGGTGCCCACAAGCCCACATCGATGCCCACCCCGGCATCGAGCAGGGCTTCCATCACCGCTTCGAAGCCCCGCTCGGACAGATTCACTGTTGCGCAGTCGACGCCTTCCCATTCGCGGATCATCGCGATCCGATCGGCCAGGTCGGCCACGATCCACTCCCCGGTGGTCAGTCCGATCTCGACCCGGGCTCCGACTTCGGCGGCGAGGTCGCGCACCGTGCGACAGGTGCCATTGACGACGGCCGGCTCCAGGGTCTCCGCGCCGTCAGGATCTCGCACGTGAAGGTGCACGCCGGTTGCACCGGCCTGGAAGCAGGCCCGCAGATCGGCCGAAAGCTCACTGAGTGAGACCGGCATCTCAGGGTGGACGTCCTTGCCCCACGGCCCGTTCGGCGTCACCTGCAGCATGGCGCCACGCTAGATGACTTACCCATCCAGAGGACGGGTCGTACCGTCTGCCTCGATGAACGACACGTCCTGCCCCGGCTGCGGGCTGGTGCTCCCCGCGACAGGGTCCGCGGTCGACACCCGCGCCTTCCGCGCGACCTCCGAGTGCCTGGGCCTGCACGGCGAGGTGACGTCGTACGTGATGCAGCACCCCGAGGTGCTCGGCCCCTGGCACCAGACCTGCGTCGACGCCTACGCGGCGCAGCACGTGAGCCCGCAGATGCGGCCGATGACCGTGTGCTTCGCGCTGAACGGCCTCTACCTGGTCCTCGAACGCGGCTGGTCGGGCATCGCTGCCCGCGCCGCACACGGGCACCTCGCCCGCACCGTGGCCCGGGAGGACTGGCCGTCGTTCGAACCGCCGGTCGAGGGCGGGACGCTGACGGTGTTCGACGTTGCACTCAGCACAGGCCCGGCAGCACAGGCCGCCGCAATCGAGGCGTGGGGGCGCTCGGTCTGGGCGACCTGGAGCCACGCGCACGACGTGGTGCGTGAGATGACCGACCGGCAGCTCACGGGGTGGGTCCCTCACTCGCCGTAGTAGGCCCCGATCTCGTGGTGCGCGTGGACCACCTGGTTCACCAGCTGCCGCTTTGTGCGCTGGTACGACGCGGGGAGCGGGGCGCGGCAGGCCTCGCCGCGGCAGTCCTTGTAGTCCCACCACAGCCTGTCGAGGTCGCGCTGCACGGTCGCGTACGCCGGGTCGTCGATCCTGGACTCCAGCTCGAGCGGGTCGGTCACCAGGTCGTAGAGCTCGCGGTCGCCGTTGGCGTAGCGGACGTACTTGTAGCGCCCGGTGCGGATCCCGATCTCGGTCAGGCCGGAGCCGAAGCCCTTCACCGAGCGGTGGACGTCCTTGAGCAGCCCCTCGGTCAGCATCGGGTAGCTCCAGCCGCGGTCGGCGCCGTACAGCAGGCCGGCCTTGGACTCCCCGTCCATCCCGGGCAGGGTGCCGCCGGCGATGTCGAGGATGGTCGCGGTCAGGTCGAACGTCGTCACCGGCGCGTAGCGCACGCCGTGCGGCACCTCCGGCCCGGCGACCAGCAACGGCACGTGGATGACCGGCTCGTGTGGCTTGATCTTGCCGAGCCGCTGCCGGTGCTCGCCGGTGTAGAAGCCATTGTCGGAGGTGAACATGATCAGCGTCTTGTCGAACTGCCCGGTGTCCTTGAGCTGCTGCACGATCCGGCCGAACTCGACGTCCCAGGCGTAGAGCGACTCCGCACGCTGCCGCTCCACGTCGCGGAGCCGGGTGTTCTCCTCCGGCGTGGTCTCGAGGAACTTCGCGACGTTCTCCGGCTTGTCCCTCACGTCGGCCTCGCTCGGCCCGTGCGCGCGGGTGCCGGGCGCCTTGGTGATCTCGGTGTCGAAGCGGCCCTTGACCCACTGGGGCCGCGCCGGCGTCACGAAGCGCTGCTGTCGCCCGTTGGCCTCGGTGTACGGCGCCGGGTCGTCGGACTCCCCGGGCCCGCCGTGGTGCGGGGCGACCGGGGTCACCCAGAGGAACCACGGCCTACCGGTGGCCGTGCGCTCGGCGCCGTAGCTGCCGACCAGGCCGATCACCTCGTCGGCGATCACGGTCGAGGAGTACTGCCCTTGGTGCGCGACGGTGGCGCCGTCGATGTTCTGGGTGAAGGAGAAGTAGTTGTAGGTGTTGCCCCGGTACGGCGAGCCGTCCGGCCAGATCGTGTCCAGTCCCGCCATCCAGTCGGTCCAGCCAGCGGGCACGTAGTCGATCGACGACCTCCCGGTGACCCGCGAAGGCATCACGCCGTACGCGTTGAGGTACTTGCCGACCATGGCCGTCCGGTAGCCGACCCGCTCCAGCGAGGTGGCGATGGTGCGGCTGTCGTCGATCGAGCCGAAGCCGTACGGCGCCTCGTGATAGAGCACGTGGTGGTTGTGGGAGTACTGCCCGAGCAGGAACGACGTGCGCGCCGGGCAGCACAGCGGGTACGGCGAGAACGAGTTGGTGAACCGCAGCCCGCGGTCGCGCACGTAGCGCTGGACGTTGGGCAGGTACTGCACCTCGTCCCAGCGCATGTCGTCCATCATCACGACCATCACGTTGGGCCGCGGGTTGGCCGCCGTCGTGTGGGCGCCGTACCTGGGGGCCGCTCGTGGCGCCGCCGAGCGGACCGCTTCGCCCGCGTGGGTCGCCATCCGCACGGTGACCGCACGACCGTTCGTGGCCCCGTCCGGGGCCGGGTCACCCCGGCCGGCGCCGGCCAGCGACATCCCGATGAGCAGGACCGCTGCGACTCCGACTCCCGCGCGCCACAGGCGTGCCCACCCACCCACCGAGACCATGCGAGAGGGACCGGGTGGGGAAGCGTCGTTCGCGGGTCGCCGCATCGGGTTCCAAGAGAAATGTCTATAAGGTTAGTACAGATAGTGATGTTTCGCGACGGCTTCGGCTCAGTCCAGGTGGCTCATCGCCGCGGCTCCGACGATCCCGGCGTTGTTCTTGAGCGTCGCCACCACGATCTCCGTCTCGATCTCGATCAGCGGAAGGAACTTCGCGGCCTTCTTGCTCACGCCGCCGCCGACCACGAACAGCTCGGGGCAGAAGAGCTTCTCCAGGGTCCGGTAGTAGATCGTGAGCCGCTTCGCCCAGTCCTCCCACGAGAGCCCCTCGCGCTCGCGGGCGCTCGTCGCGGCCTGCTTCTCGGCGTCGTGGCCGTCGATCTCGAGGTGGCCGAGCTCGGAGTTGGGGACCAGCACGCCGTTCCACAGGAGCGCCGAGCCGATGCCGGTGCCGAGCGTGGTGACGATGACCAGGCCGTCGCGGCCCTGTGCGGCGCCGTACTGCATCTCTGCGTGGCCCGCGGCGTCGGCGTCGTTGAGCACGTGCACCGGCCGGTCGAGCCGCTTGGTGAGCAATGCGTCGGCGTCGACGCCGATCCAGGACTTGTCGATGTTGGCGGCGGAGAGCACGACGCCGCGCCGTACGACGGCCGGTACCGCGACCCCGACCGGCCCGGTCGACTCGGGGAACGAGTCGCAGAGCTGGCCCATGATCTCGCCGACCGCCTCTGGTGTGGACTTCGCCGGGGTCTCGATCCGGTGCCGCTCCTCGAGGAGCTCGCCCGTGTCGAGACGCACGGGCGCCGCCTTGATCCCGGTGCCACCGAAGTCGATGCCGATCGCATGCGCAGTCATGACACGACGCTAAGGCATGCGAAGGAATTGATGTTGCTGCGCAATCCGGCAACTGTTCATCGGCCGTGCCCCCTTCCGTCGACCCCCTCGGGCGTAGTAGACCCATCCGGTCACTTCATTCTCGGGAGGAAGTCCATGCTCAACCCTGCCCGCACACTGGCGATCGCCGGTCTGCTGCTCGCCCCGCTCGCGGTCCCGGTCATCACGCCGGGCCCGGCGTCGGCCTCCGCCGACGGCACCCGGGTCGTCATCTCGGAGGTGTACGGCGCCGGCGGCAACAGCGGCGCCCTGTACAACCGCGACTTCGTCGAGCTCTACAACCCGGCCGACACGGCGGTGAACCTCGAAGGCCTGTCGGTGCAGTACCGGTCGGCGACCGGCACCTCGAACCCGAGCGGCGTCGTCCCGCTCAGCGGCACGATCCCCGGCAGCGGGCACTTCCTGCTCGGCCTGGCGGGTGGCGCGAACGGCGTTGCCCTCCCGGCGTCCGTCGACCAGGACAACGCCACGGTCAACCTGAGCGGGTCGACCGGCACCGTGTTCCTCGCGAACCAGACGACCGCGCTGCCGGCACCCCCGACCGGCTCGGTCACCGGCGACGCCCGGATCTCCGACCTGGTCGGCTTCGGCACCTCGAACACCTTCGAGACCGTGGTCGCCCCCGCACCGGGCACCACGACCGCCATCTCGCGCACCGCGGCCGGTGACGACAGCGACAACAACGGCGCCGACCTGAAGGCCGGCCCGCCGTCGCCGCAGAACACCACCTCGGGCGACGGCGGTGGCTGCGGTGGCCCGGCGAGCGAGCAGACGATCGCGCAGGTCCAGGGCACGACCGGCACCAGCCCGTTCGTGTGCAGGAACGTCACCACGTCCGGCGTGGTCACGGCGTCGTACCCGACCGGCGGCCTCAACGGCTTCTACCTGCAGACCCCGGGCACCGGCGGCGACCTGCCGACCGGGCACGACGCGTCCGACGCGGTCTTCGTCTACCTCGGCTCGCAGACGGCCTACCCGGCGATCGGCGACCAGGTCCAGGTGACCGCACCGGTGAGCGAGTTCAACGGCCTCACCGAGCTCAGCCCCGGCCGTGGGCGGGGTCACCACCCTGGCAGACGGGGCCGCCGCACCGGTGCCGGTCACCAACCCCTACCCGGCGACCGACGCTGGCCGCGAGGCGGAGGAGGGGATGCTGCAGGCGCCGTCCGGTGACTTCACGGTCAGTGACGTCTTCACGCTGAACAACTTCGGCGAGATCGACCTGGCCAGCGGCACGACGCCGCTGCGGCAGCCGACCGACGTGGCCCGGCCGAAGTCGGCCGCGGCCCAGGCCGTGGCCGACGACAACGCCGCGCGGGCGGTCACGCTCGACGACGGCTCGTCGACGAACTACCTGTCCGCCGCCGGCTCGAGCCAGCCGCTGCCGTGGATCACCCAGCGACACGCCGGTCCGTGTCGGCGCGGTCGCACACTTCACGAAGCCGGTGGTCCTCGACTACCGCAACGACCTCTGGAAGCTCCAGCCGACCAGCCAGCTCACCCCGGCCAGCGCGGCCACGGTGCAGCCGGTCACCTTCCCGAACACCCGCACCGCGGCGCCGGAGCACGTCGACGGCGACCTCAGGATCGCCAGCTTCAACGTGCTCAACTTCTTCCACGAGACCGGCCAGGCCTACGCGGCCGAGGGCGCACACCTGCACCAGCTTCAAGGACCGCACCGGCGAACCGGTCACGGTGAACGACTGCGGACCGGACGGCCCGCGCGGCGCCTGGGACGACGCGGACCGGCAGCGCCAGCTGGACAAGGAGGTCCGGGCGATCAACTCCCTCGGGGCCGACGTGCTGTCGCTGGAGGAGATCGAGAACTCCGCCAAGTACGACGGGCCGGAGAACCGCGACGTCGCCCTGGCCGCGCTGGTCACCGCGCTCAACGCGGACGCAGGGTCGGCCGTATGGTCGTTCGTGCCCTCGCCGGCCGTGGCGGACCAGCCGGCGCTCGCCGACCAGGACGTGATCCGCACGGCGTTCATCTACAAGAACGCAAAGGCGGAGCCGGTCGGCCCGTCGTACGTCCTCACCGGCTCGGACCCGTTCGCGAGCGCGCGTGAGCCGCTGGGTCAGGTGTTCAAGCCGTTGGGTGGCGCTGAGTCGCAGGAGTTCCTGGCGGTCGTGAACCACTTCAAGTCCAAGGGCTCCGGCTCCGGGCCGGACGCCGACCAGGGTGACGGCCAGGGCGCGTCCAACGCGACCCGGGTGGCCGAGGCGCAGGCGCTGGTCGGGTTCGTCGACGACCTCAAGGCCAGCACCGGCGTGAGCAAGGTGTTCCTGACGGGTGACTTCAACTCGTACACGAAGGAGGACCCGCTGCAGAAGCTCTACGACGCGGGCTACACCGACGTCGGGTCCGCGAAGTCCCCGAGCGAGTACACCTATGTCTTCGACGGCCTGGTCGGCTCGCTCGACCACGTGCTGGTCAACGACGAGGCGCTGGCGACCGTGAAGGACGCGCACGTGTGGAACATCAACTCGGTGGAGTCGGTGGCCTACGAGTACAGCCGTCACAACTACAACGCCACCGACTTCTACGCCCCGAACGCGTTCCGCTCGAGCGACCACGACCCGACGCTGGTCGGCTTCACGATCCCGGCACCGCCGAAGGTGACCGCGACCACCGCTACGACCGCGCCGCGGGAGCCGGGTGTCCGCTCGCCGGCCACGGTGACCGTGACCGTCCGGGCCGCCGACGGCACGCCCGCCGAGAGCGGTGCCGTCGAGGTCTGGGACGGCATCTCGCTGCTCGGGACGGGCGAGGTCGCGGACGGCACCGCGGAGGTGTCGGTGCAGTTCACGAGGATGGGCCAGCACACGCTGACCGTGCGCTACCTCGGCACGCCGGCGTTCCTGCCCTCGGAGACGACGTTCACGGTGCGGGTGAAGCAGAAGCCGAAGGGGTAGCCGGCTGGTCAGTGCCGCAGGGTCGCGATCTCCTCGTCCACGTAGGGGTCGGTCGCGCCCTCGGCCTCCAGCTCGGCCTTGAGCGCGGTCTGGATCCTCAGCGCCTCGTCGTCTCGTCCCAGCAGGCGGAGCGCCCAGCCGACCATCCAGGTCGCGATCTGGGTCTCCCGGTGCTCGCCCCGCTCCCGGCGTACGTCGAGCGCCTCCTCGAACGCCGCGAGCGCACCGGCGAGGTCGCCGGCGTCGCGGCGTGCCATGCCGAGGTTGTTGAGCAGCGACGGCACCCAGCGCCGGGCGGCCGGGTCGTCGTCGGCGCGGGCCTCGTCGAGCGCGGCCTCGGTCAGGGCGGCCTGCTCCGTGGGGGAGCCGGCGAGCAGCGCGGTCATGTGCAGCGCGTCGATCCGCAGGCCGGGCAGGAGAGGGCCGGCGAGCGCGGCGGCCTCGGCGAAGAGCGGTCCGGCCCGGTCCGGGTCGCCGCCCGAGCGCAGCACGCGACCCCGCTCGAGGCGCTCGCGGACCCGCGCCTCGGTGTCGGGCCCGGCTGCCGCGACCTCGTCGAGCAGGGCCCGCGCCTCGTCGTACCGCTGCTGCAGCCCGAGCGCCCGCGCCACCTGGGTGCGCACCACGAGCGCGTCCTGGCCGTCGGCGTCGATCAACAGCGCCCGTAGCCGGGCCTCCGAACCGGCGGGGTCCTCGAAGTCCCACGCCTGCTCGATCCTCGCCTCCACGTCGTCCATGTCGGCATGCTGTCACTTTACAAAGCATGAAGTCTTGTCAAACTAGTTTACATGTCATACGGTCATGTAAAGCCACAACGGAGGCTGCCATGACCTTGAACCACACCGTGCCCGCCGCGTCCACCGCCCAGTGGAAGGACGGCAAGCGCTACCTCTGGCTGATCGGTCTGGTCGTGCCGTCACTGGCGTTCATCGGCTACGGCATGCACGCGCTGACCGGTTGGGGCGTCTGGTTCTGGATCGGCCCGATCGTGATCCTGGTCGTGGTGCCGCTGATCGACCTGGTCGCCGGACTCGACCGCACCAACCCGCCCGACGACGTGATCGAGGCGCTGGAGAAGGACCGCTACTACCGCTGGATCACCTACCTCTTCCTGCCGATCCAGTACGCCGGCTTCGTCGGCGCCTTCTGGCTGATCGCGACCGGAGACCTGAGCGCCGCGGACAGGATCGGGCTCGCGATCTCGATCGGCTGTATCGGCGGCATCGGCATCAACACCGCCCACGAGCTCGGACACAAGCGCGAGAGCCACGAGCGGTGGCTGTCCAAGATCGCGCTGGCCCAGAGCTTCTACGGGCACTTCTACATCGAGCACAACCGCGGCCACCACGTGCGGGTGGCGACGCCCGAGGACCCGGCGAGCAGCCGGGTCGGTGAGAACTTCTACGAGTTCTGGCCGCGCACGGTGCTCGGCTCGCTGCGCAGCGCCTGGGACCTCGAGAAGCGCCGGATCGCCCGCCGCCGGCAGCACCCCTTCCGGATCGGCAACGACGTGCTCAACGCCTGGCTGATGTCGGCCGTGCTGTGGGGCGTGATGGTGCTCGCCTTCGGGGCTGGGATCCTGCCCTACCTGGTGATCCAGGCGGTCGTGGGCCTCTCGCTGCTCGAGGTCGTGAACTACATGGAGCACTACGGCATGCGCCGCCAGCGCACCGGGGGCGGCAGCGGTCGCTACGAGCGCGTGGATCCCAGCCACAGCTGGAACTCCAACAACATCGCGACCAACGTGCTGCTCTACCACCTGCAGCGGCACAGCGACCACCACGCGAACCCGACCCGGCGCTACCAGACCCTGCGCGACTTCGAGGAGTCGCCGGTGCTGCCGACCGGGTACGCCGGGATGATCGTGCTCGCCCTGCTGCCCCCGGTCTGGCGCCGGGTGATGGACCCGCGGGTGCTCGCGCACTTCGACGGCGACCTCAGCCGCGCCAACCTCAGCCCGCGCAAGCGCGACCGCCTCCTCGCGGCGTACCCACCTCCGGCGGTCGAGCCTGTCGAGAGACGGGTGGTCTCGACAGGCTCGACCAGCGAGCCGCGGAGGCTCGACCGGCGGAAGCTCGACCGACTGTGAGGTCGTGGCCGCCCGCTGCCCCGGGTGCGGCTACACCTACGAGGTCGCCGCCGGCGAGGAGCGGGAGGGCTTCGCGGCCGGCACCGCCTGGGCCGACGTACCCGACTCCTGGTGCTGTCCCGACTGCGGTGTGCGCGACAAGGTCGACTTCGTGACGCTGATCGAGGCGACCTTAGACTGACCCGCATGGCAGGGAGGGAGCCCCCCGGTTCGAGCGCTGCGCCACTGAGGATCCGGCTGATCACGAGTGCGTCGCAGCTGACCAGCAGCGAGGGCTGGTCGGCGGTCACGATGGCGCGCCTCGCCGACACCGTGGGCGTCAGCCGGCAGACGGTCTACAACGAGATCGGCGGCAAGCACGCCCTCGCCGAGGCGATGGTGCTCCACGAGCTGTCCCTGTTCCTCGCCGGCGTCGACGAGCAGTTCGAGCAGAACGACGACCTGGTCGAGGCGATCCGGGGCGCCGCACGCGACGTCCTCGAGATGGCCCGCACCAACCCACTCCTGCGCGCGATCCTGTCCGCTTCGCACGGCGCCGGATCCGACCTGCTGCCGCTGCTGACCACCCAGTCGGAGATGTTGCTGGAGACCGCCACCGGCGTGATCCGCACCCACCTCGAGCGCTACGACCTGCCGCTGGAGCCGAAGCAGCTCGACGTCGGCATCGAGATGGTGGTGCGGCTCGTGCTCAGCCACGTCATGCAGCCCTCACAGGCGCCCGCCCGAACCGCCGACGACATCGCCTGGCTCGCCGGGCGGGTGCTTCAGGTACGGGTCTAGGTCTCGAGGCTCAGGCCCTCGTCCACGTCGTCACCCTCGTCGGGTGCCTTGGCCAGCGGGTTGTCGTCCGTGGGCCGCAGGTCCTCGGGCAGCTGCTGGTCGCTGATCCCTTCCCGCTCGGCGGCGTCGTCGGGCGTGCTGGCGTCGTCGTTTCCGTTGTCGCTCATTCCCCGAACCTAACCCTTGCCCCGCAGTTAGCATGGCGACCACGGGAGGAGAGTTCATGCGCAAGTGCACGTCGCGGCTGCGGGCTGCCCTCTCCTTGACGGTTACCTTCGGCGTGCTCGCCGTCGCCGCCGGCTGTGGCCAGGCGCAGGTCGAAACCCCCGACCGCACCAGCGATGCCGCCGCCAGCACCACTCCGTCGGCGGTGCCCTCCTCGGCGGCGTCCGCGACGGCGACACCCACCACGTCCGCGGTCGCGATGGCCGCGCCGGCTGCGCTTCACAAGCCGACCCTGACGCCCGACCTGCTCGTCTACTCCCGTGGCAGGCTCCCCGCGAACACGGTCCGGGCGGTGAGCAAGGTCCCGGGCGTGAAGACGGTCGAGACGTTCTCGCTCGCGCAGTTCTTCGCCGAGGAACGAAGCATCACCTACGCAGCAGTCGACCCGCGCACCTTCCGGCGCTACACACCCTCGACGTCGGCGCAGACACTCGCTGTCTGGAAACGGGTCGCGGGCGGCGAGATGGCGATCGCACCCGCACTCGGACGCAGGATCCAGGACGCCAAGGGCTACGTGCGGATGGGCAACGACACCGGCTCGCCGAAGGTGCACATCGGCGCCTACGCCGAGATGGTGCCGCGGCTCCCGGGCACGCCGCCGTACATCGACGCCGTGGTCAACGAACGCTGGGCGAAGCGGCTGAAGATGAAGCAGGGCAACGCGATGATCGTCTCCATCGGCGACAACGCACCGCGGCCGGTACAGAAGAAGCTGCACAAGCTTCTCGGCTCGTCCACCAGCGTGCGCATCCTCGGCGTCAACCTCGACATCCACACCACCCAGACCGCTGTGCTCACCGGTGGCTCGGTGTCCGACGCCCTCGGCACGCTCACCTACACAGCCAACCGCGACGGCACGGTCAACCCGGATCCGGCGTGGGTCGCCAGCTACATCCGCAACGAGAGCGTGCCGATCCTCGGTCGCGTCACCTGCAACAAGGTGATGCTGCCCGAGCTACGGGCCGCGCTGACCGAGATCGTCGACCGGGGCCTGGCGAGCAAGATCCACGTCGGGGAGTACGGCGGCTGCTTCGTGCCACGGTTCATCGCGGGCACCTCGTCGCTGTCCTTCCACACGTTCGGCACCGCCATCGACATCAACGTGCCCGGCAACCAGCGGGGCACGAGCGGTCAGATCGACCGGACCGTGGTGTCGATCTTCGAGCACTGGGGATTCCAGTGGGGCGGCGGCTGGCACTACACCGACCCCATGCACTTCGAGCTGCACCGGATCGTCGCCGCCCGCTGAGCTTCACGACCGGGGTCCGGGGCAGGATGGGCGCATGCGCGCCGCCCTGGTCACCCGGCTCGACGGCCCCTCCGCCGTCGAGGTCACCGACGTCCCCGCCACTGACCGCCGCCGACGGGCAGGTGCTGGTCGACGTCCGCGCGGTCGGGATCTCGTTCCCCGACCTGCTGCTGAGCAAGGGCGAGTACCAGGTCAAGCCCGACCTCCCGTTCCCGCTCGGCGTGGACTTCGCCGGCGTCGTCCGGGAGGCGCCGGAGGGCTCCGGGTTCGGCTCCGGCGACCGGGTCGCCTGCGTCCTGCCGTACGGCGGCGCGATGGAGACCGTGGCCGTCCACCCGGAAGCGGTCTTCCCGCTGCCCGACGCGCTGACGCTCGAGCAGGGCGCCGCGATCCCGATGAACTACCTCACCGCGCACTTCGCGCTCGCCGAGCGCGGCCGGGCTCCGCGAGGGCGAGACCGTGCTCGTGCACGGCGGCGCCGGCGGGGTCGGCACCGCGACCATCCAGGTCGCCAAGGGGTACGGCGCCCGCACCATCGCCGTGGTCTCGACCGCCGAGAAGGCGGACGTGGCCACCCGCGCCGGCGCCGACGAGACGGTGCTGGTCGACGGCTTCCGCGACGCGGTCAGGGAGCTGACCGGCGGCGCCGGTGTCGACGTGGTGATGGACGTGGTCGGCGGCGACCTGATGACCGACTCGCTGCGGTCGCTCGGCACGCTCGGCCGGCTGCTCGTGGTCGGCTTCACCGGCGGCACGATCCCGGAGGTCAGGGTCAACCGGCTGCTGCTCAACAACATCGACGTGCGCGGCGTCGGCTGGGGCGCCTACGCGATGGCGCGACCGGGCTACATGCGCAGCCAGTGGGACGCGCTGCTCCCGATGATGACCTCGGGCGTGATCGCTCCGCCGATCGGCGACGTGCGACCGGTCGAGGAGATCGCCGCCGCGCTCACGGAGATGGACGAGCGGCGGACACTCGGGAAGACCGTGCTCAGGTTCTAGGGTTCTAGAGCAGGTCGGCGTACTCCGGGTGCGCCTCGAAGAACGCCTTGTAGAAGGGGCACACCGGGCGCACCGTGAGCTCCTTGCTGCGCACGTCGTCGAGGGACTGCTGCACGATCTGGCTGCCGATGCCGAGGCCGGAGTACGCGTCGTCGACCTCGGTGTGCACGAAGGCGATCAGGCCGTCGATCCGCTCGTAGACCGCGAACCCGGCCACCTTCCCGTCCACGACCGCCTCGTAGCGGTTCTGGTCGGGGTCGTCGCGTACCTCGATGTCACCCGGAGTCTGCGTCATGCGCCCACTCTGGCATGCGGGAGGCCCGTATAGATTTCCCCCCGTGACGATCCTCGACGACGCCAGGTCCGGCATGAACCCGGACATCCGCCCCCAGGACGACCTGTTCGGCCACGTCAACGGCAGCTGGCTGGAGACCACCGAGATTCCGCAGGACCGCTCCTCGTGGGGCCCCTTCGTGGAGCTCGCCGAGGGCGTCGAGGCGAACGTCCGCGAGATCATCGAGGCCTGCGCGCGCGGCGAGGGCGACTCCGACGAGGAGCGCAAGATCGGCGAGGTCTTCACCAGCTTCATGGACGAGGAGCGGATCGAGAGCCTCGGTGCCGAGCCGTTGACGCCGCTCTTCGACGAGATCGCCGCGATCACCGACAAGGACCAGCTCGCCGCGTTCATCGGCGGCTATGAGCGGCGCGCCGGCGGCGGCCTGTTCGGCGTCTACGTCGACATCGACTCCCGCAACTCCGAGCGCTACCTGATGAACCTCACCCAGGGCGGTCTCGGGCTGCCCGACGAGTCCTACTACCGCGACGACAAGTTCGCGGAGATCCGCGAGAAGTACGTCGACTACGTGCAGCGGCTCCTCGAGCTCGCCGGTCGCGAGGACGCGCACCGGGTGGCCCGCGGCGTGCTCGAGCTGGAGACCCGGATCGCGAAGGGTCACTGGGAGCGACACGAGACGCGCGACGTCCAGCGCACGTACAACCTGACCACCCACGCCGAGCTGCGCACCCTGCTGCCGGCCTTCGACTGGTCGGCGTACGCCGAGGCGGTCAGCGGGAGCGACCGGGCGTTCGGTGACTCGCTGCTCGCCGAGGTCATCGTGCGGCAGCCGTCGTTCTTCACACACCTGCAGGAGGTGCTCACCGAGACACCGCTGGAGGCGTTCAAGGAGCTGCTCGTGGTCAAGGTGATCCGCAGTACCGCCGGCTACCTCTCCAGCGAGTTCGTCGAGACCAACTTCGACTTCTACGGCCGCACCCTCAACGGCACCCCGGAGCTGCGCGCCCGCTGGAAGCGCGGCATCTCCTTCGTGGAGGGCGCGCTGGGCGAGGCCGTCAGCAAGCGGTACGTCGAGCGGCACTTCCCGCCGGAGTCCAAGGCGATGATGGACGAGCTCGTCGCCAACCTCCTCGAGGCCTACCGGCGCAGCATCACCGGCCTGGACTGGATGAGCGAGGAGACCAAGCAGCGCGCGTTCGACAAGATCGACACGTTCAAGCCCAAGATCGGCTACCCCGACACCTGGCGTGACTACTCGGCGCTGGAGGTCAGCGCCGACGACCTGCTCGGCAACCTGCTCGCGTCGGCGGCGTTCGAGACCGACCGCGAGCTGCACAAGATCGGCGCGCCGGTCGACCGCGACGAGTGGCTGATGCTCGCGCACCACGTCAACGCCTACTACAAGCCGACCACCAACGAGATCTGCTTCCCGGCCGGCATCCTGCAGCGGCCCTTCTTCGCCCCGGACGCCCGAGGCGGCCGAGAACTACGGCGGCATCGGCGCCGTGATCGGTCACGAGATCGGGCACGGCTTCGACGACCAGGGCGCACAGTACGACGGGGCCGGCAACCTCAACGACTGGTGGACCGCCGACGACAAGGCGGCGTTCGAGGTGAAGTCGAAGGCGCTGATCGCGCAGTACGACGCGTTCGAGCCCCGCAACCTCCCCGGCGAGCACGTCAACGGCGCACTGACCGTCGGCGAGAACATCGGCGACCTCGGTGGGCTCACCATCGCCCACAAGGCCTACTCGATCGCGCTCGAGAACTCCCCTGACGTCGAAGCCGCTGACGGTGGGTCGAGTGCGGGGGAGGATGAGCCGACCGGCAGCCAGCGGCTGTTCATGAACTGGGCCTACTGCTGGCGCACCAAGCGCCGCAAGGAGCAGGAGCTCCAGCTGCTCACCATCGACCCGCACAGCCCCGCCGAGTTCCGCGCCAACATCGTGCGCAACCTCGACGAGTTCCACCAGGCGTTCGGCACGACCCAGGACGACGGCCTGTGGCTCGCCCCCGAGGAGCGCGTGCGGATCTGGTGAGGTGACCGTTGAGTCAGTGGCCGACCTGAGCACTCGGTCGGCGGTCCGGCTCTGTCGGGTGGCCGCGCTACGTTCGCCACCGTGAGCTTCGTGCCGTTGCAGGGTCCGGCGACCCTGACCGTGACGCATCCGCCACGCGACAGCGAGGTCGAGTTCACCGGTGGCCCGGGCGGTGCGCGCGACCGGGTGGTGCGGCTCCCGATGCGCGGTGCGATCCCGGTGCTCAGCCGCGCCCTCCGGGCCGACGACGCACACCCGTCTGTGGGGCTTCTCGGCGGTGCCACGGTGCTCGCGCTCAAGCTCGTGGCCGCGGGGCGGATCCGGGTCAGCCAGACCGGCGACGCCTGGGAGGCCGGTCCGCTCACCAGCGACGACACCGACGCCGTCCGCCGGCTGGCGCAGGCGCGGGCGTTCGACGGGGTCGACGCCGGCGGAGGCCGAGGCCCGGATCCGGGGCCTGCTCGACGCCGTGGCCGACACGATGACCCGGACCCCGCCGCGGGTGCAGCCGCAGCGCCGACCGGTCTCGCTCGTGCACGCCGACGACGACGCCGACCTGCCCGCCGACGTGGTGATCAGCCTGCGGGTCGAGGCCCCCGCCGAGCAGCTCGCCGACGGCCTGCTCACGGTCGTGCTGCAGGTGCACGACCGCGACGATCCCGGCCACGTCACCGACGCGGCGACGCTGTGGGAGGGGTCCGGCCACGGCTTCTCGCGCCGGGCACGGCTGAGCACCGGCACCGAGCTGCGCCGCGCGGCCGTCGCCTGGCCGACGCTCGAGCGGCTGCTCCGTGAGCCGGTGCCCGACCGCATCGTGCTCGACCGGCGACGAGCTGGCCGATCTGCTCGAGCACGGCGTGGGTGCCCTGCTCGCGATCGGCGTCGACGTCTTCTGGCCGCGCGGGCTGCAGGCCCAGCTCGAGCCGCGGGCGGAGGTCGACCAGGTGCGCGGGGACAGCCCGCTGATGACCGGCCTGTTCGGCCCCGAGGCGATGTTCGCGTTCGACTGGCGGCTGGCGCTGGGCCACAGTCCGCTGACCGACGCCGAGATGGCGTCGCTGGCGGCGGCGACCACGCCCGATCATCCGGCTCCGTGACAACTGGGTCGTGATCGACCCGGCACTTGCGCGCAAGGCCCGCAAGCGGGTCTCGACAGGCTCGACCACCGGCACCTGGAAGCCGGTCCCGCCGGTGGCCGCGCTGCGCGCCTCGCTCACGGGCGTGCTCGACATCGGCGGTGAGGAGCTCCAGGTGCACCCGGGTGCCTCGCTGCTCAAGCTGCGCGACCGCGTGGTCGACGCCTCGACCGTGGCCCCGCTCGCCCCGCCCCCCGGGCTGGAGGCGACCCTGCGCGACTACCAGCTGCGCGGCCTGACCTGGCTGGCCGAGCTGACCGTCGCCGGGCTCGGCGCCTGCCTCGCCGACGACATGGGACTCGGCAAGACGGTCACCCTGATCGCGCTGCACCTGCACCGTCGCGACCGAAAGCTCGCGACGGGTCCGACACTGGTGGTCTGCCCGGCGTCGCTGCTCGGCAACTGGGAGGCGGAGATCCGGCGGTTCGCGCCGGGCGTCGCCGGTCCGCCGCTTCCACGGCGCGCGCGCGCGACGCTCGACGGGCGCCGACCGGACGGGCTTCGTGCTGACGACGTACGGCACGATGCGCCGCGACCGCCGAGACCGCTCGCGACGGTGCCCTGGGACCTGGTCGTCGCCGACGAGGCCCAGCACGTCAAGAACGCCACCTCCTCCACCGCGCGCAACCTGCGCACGATCGGCTCCCGGGCGCGGGTCGCGCTCACCGGCACCCCGGTGGAGAACGACCTCACCGAGCTGTGGGCGATCCTCGACTGGACCACGCCCGGGCTGCTCGGCTCGCGCGCGGCGTTCCGCAAGGTGTGGGCCGCGCCGATCGAGTCCGGCGAGGACCCGGCCAAGGCGCGCCAGTTCGCGCAGCTGGTCGAGCCGTTCCTGCTGCGGCGACGCAAGTCCGACCCCGGCATCGCGCCCGAGCTGCCGCCGAAGACCGAGACCGACCAGGTGGTGGCTCTGACCCGGGAGCAGGTGGTCCTCTACGAGGCGCTGGTCCGCGAGTCGATGGAGCGGATCGAGCACGCCGACGAGGACACCCGGCGCGGGCTCGTGCTCAACCTGCTCACCGGCCTGAAGCAGATCTGCAACCACCCCGCGCAGTACCTGCAGACAGGCCGCCGGCCGACTGCGCGGGCGCTCGGGGAAGCTCGAGCTGCTCGACGAGCTGCTCGACACGATCCTGGCCGAGGGCGGCTCGGTCCTGGTCTTCACCCAGTACGTCGCGATGGCCCGGCTGCTCGAGCGGCACCTCGCCGACGTCGGCATCACCACCCTGTTCCTGCACGGCGGCACCCCGGTGCGGCCCGCGAGCAGATGGTCGCCGCGTTCCAGGCCGGCGAGGCGCCGGTGTTCCTGCTGTCGCTCAAGGCCGGCGGCACCGGGCTCAACCTGACCCGGGCCGACCACGTCATCCACTTCGACCGCTGGTGGAACCCCGCCGTCGAGGACCAGGCCACCGACCGGGCCTACCGGATCGGCCAGACCCGCCCGGTGCAGGTGCACCGGCTGATCACCGAGGGCACCATCGAGCAGAGGATCGGCGAGCTGCTCGCCCGCAAGCGCACCCTCGCCGAGTCGGTGCTCGGGTCGGGCGAGGCCGCGCTCACCGAGCTGTCCGACGGCGAGCTCCGCGACCTGGTCGTCCCTGCGGACGCCCCATGCCTGACCCCACGATCGTCCCCCGCCGGGCCCGCGTGCGCGGCGCCGCACCGCGCAGCACCACCTGGTGGGGCCGCGCGTTCGTGCGCACCTTCGAGGAGACCGCGTACGACGAGTCCGACCTCCTCGCCGGACGCTCCCTCGCCCGCTCCGGCAGGCTCGGCGCGATCATGGTGCTGTCCTCGATGGCCTCGGCCGTCGTCGATCCCGGCACCGACCGGGCGGTGATGGCGCAGGCCAAGGTCGCCTCGCTGCCGCGCGAGGCCTGGGCCACCTTCGTCGACGAGGCGGCCCGCGAGTCCGGCCACGTCGCCGCCCTCGAGGCCGGCGACCTCCCGGCCGCGCTGGTGGAGGACGCCGACCAGGCAGGCGTGGAGATGCTCCCCGCCTCCGGGCGAGATCGAGACCGCGTGCGAGTGCGACGCGTGGGTCCAGCCCTGCCAGCACGCGCTGGCGCTGCTGTACCAGCTGGCCTGGCAGCTCGACGCCGATCCCTACGTCCTCACCCTGCTCCGCGGGCATCCCCGCGAGTGGGTCCTCGACGAGATCGAGTCGCGCCTCGGTCGCCGAGCGCGGACCGGCCGAGCGCGACGACGCCATGCAGCGGGCCGCGCTGCTCCTGTCACTGGCGGAGCACGCCCCCGCGGGGCATGGCCTTGCGGACTCCTCCGTTGCGGCCTACGACGAGGCAGTCGCCCAGCTGCTGGACCCGGAGGACTGACGCGGACCCGGCCTACCAGGCCTCGCCCGGCCGGATCCCGCAGATGAGGGTTCCGCCCAGGTCGAGCGCGGCCGCCGCCGGGAGCACGTAGACCCAGCCGTCCTCGTCCGGGGTTCGGACCGGACCGGTAGTGGTCAGGGCCCAGGTCTCCCCACGCCACGGCTGCCAGCCACGGCCGCGGTAGAACGGCACGGCCACCTCGGTCGCCCCCAGCGCGCCGAGGTCGTAGGCCCCGCGGATGATCCGCTCCAGCTCGGCCATCATCCCGGCGCCGTGCCCCCGGCCCTGCCGGTCCTGGCGCACGGCCACGCCCTCGACGTACCCGGCCCGCAGCGCCCGGTCGCCGTGCAGCAGCCGGCGCATCACCACGCTCGCGTGCCCCACCAGCTCACCCTCGTCGTACGCCAGCGCGTGCATGCCGCCGACGCAGTGCTCCCAGTCCTCGTCGGTCATCGCGTCGTCGCCGGTGAACACCTCGAACAGCAGAGACCGCGCCTGCTCGAGTGTCGTCGCGTCGAGGTCAGCCGTGTGCGCGACCCTGATCCCGCTCATGGGTGCAGCCAAGCACGCGCCGGGTCAGGCGAGGAGCGCAGCGCGGCCCATCGTCATCAGCACGCCGTGCATCTCCACGTCCTCCAGGAACGCGCTGTGCGGTGTCGAGTTGAGCAGCCCGAACGTCGCGTGCACGCGGGCCCGCGCCTCAGGCGCCCGCAGGTCAAGCCGCACCCGGCGCAGCGCCCGCACCCAGATCTCGACGTACTTCCGCTGCAGCTCCCGCACCTGCTCCCGTGCCTCGTCAGGCAGCGAGGACCAGTCCCGGTCCTGCACCACGATCAGCTCGCGGTGCGCCACGGCGAACGAGACGTGCCAGTCCAGCAGCGCCCGCACCGTGTCCTCGCCTCCGGACGCGCGCCGCACCCGGCGCCGTCCCTCGTCGAGCAGCTCCTCGCTGATCTGCACGAGCATCTCGGCGAGGATCGCCTCCTTGCCGCTGAAGTGCTTGTACAGCGCCGGCCCGGAGATCCCACAGGCCGCCCCGAGCTCCGCGATCGATACGCCGTGGAACCCGCGCGCCGCGAACAGCTCCGCGGCCGCCTCGAGGATCTCTTCGCGCCGGGTCACGACTCTCAGGTTAGCGCTCGTTAACGTCCGGCCCGCGCCATGGCCACCCCGCGGAGAGCTCGCGCAGAGGTCCGCGGAACCGTTGGCAGCACACGTGTGCTGCCAAGGCCTGGGTGGACCTGGGCGCCGGCCTGTGGAGGGACGCCGCGAGGAGGTGCGCGTCGTGCTACCAAGATCGCGTGCCACGACTGATCGACATGCCCTCCCGCATCCGCAGGGTCCACGAGGCAGCGCTGGCGGAGCTGCGCGAGGGTGGCACGGAGGCGGTGACGATGCGCCGGGTGGCAGCCGCAGCCGGTCTGTCTCTCGGAGCTTTGCGGGAGAACTGGCCGACCCGCGAGGCGCTCTTGGACCTCACTGTCGGCTACGCGATCGGGAAACGCGAGGACCGCTTCCGGGCCGCTCTCTTCTCCAGGCGCATTCGGGACGCGACGTTCCTCTCCCGAGGCCTCCTTCCGCTCGATCGCGATGCCGTGCGCCTCGACCGCGGTTACGCGGTGCTCGACCGCTCCCCGGGACTGAGCTCGCGCTCATTACGCGCCCTCGGCCTTCAACGGCGGGGACGACGCATGCAGTGCGCCGCAACCGTCGTGGAGAGTCTTGGCCGAGAGCCGGACGACCTCGATGTCCTGGCCGCCTGGCTGCATGCGACGGTCGAGGGCCTGACCGACGACCTGTGCCGGCTGGACCAGCCGATGTCGCCCGCCCTCGCGGTGTCCCTGCTGCATGAGACGGTCGAGATCGTCGTGGACCACGCGGGCCGTCGCGCGTCCTGACCGTCCGGGTATCATGGTTAGCGATCGTTAACCACTCCTTCTGAGAGGCTCGTGCGTATGGCAGCGGAGATGAAGGAGCTCGTCGACGAGCTGCGGGCGCGACTGGCCGTCGTCCGGCAGGGCGGGTCCGAGGCGGCGCGGACGAAGCACACCGACCGCGGCAAGCTGCTCGCCCGCGACCGGGTCGACGCGCTGCTCGACCCCGGGCAGCCCGTTCCTGGAGCTGAGCGCGCTGGCCGCGACCGGGATGTACGACGACGCGGTGCCCGAGCGCGGGGATCGTCACCGGCGTCGGCCGGATCAGCGGCCGCGACCTGTGTCGTGGTCGCCAACGACGCCACGGTCAAGGGCGGCACCTACTACCCGATGACGGTCAAGAAGCACCTCCGCGCGCAGGAGGTCGCGCGGGCGAACCGGCTGCCGTGCATCTACCTCGTCGACTCGGGCGGCGCGTTCCTGCCGATGCAGGACGAGGTGTTCCCCGACCGGGAGCACTTCGGCCGGATCTTCTTCAACCAGGCCAACCTGTCCGGTCGAGGGCATCCCGCAGGTCGCCGCGGTGATGGGCTCGTGCACGGCCGGCGGGGCCTACGTCCCGGCGATGTCCGACGAGACCGTGATCGTCAAGGACCAGGGCACGATCTTCCTCGGCGGGCCGCCGCTGGTGAAGGCGGCGACCGGCGAGGTGGTGACCGCCGAGGAGCTCGGTGGCGGCGACGTGCACGCCCGCAAGTCCGGCGTCGTCGACCACCTGGCCGAGGACGACGCCCATGCGCTGGCGATCGTCCGCTCGATCGTGGCGACGTTGCCCGAGCGCCGGAGGTCTCGACAAGCTCGGCCGCCGCGCGACGTCGGAGGAGCCCGCGGTCGACCCGCACGACGCTGTACGACGTCGTGCCCACCGACACCCGCACGCCGTACGACGTGCGCGAGGTGATCACGCGGATCGTCGACGGCAGCCGACTTCCACGAGTTCAAGACGCTCTACGGCGAGACGCTGGTGTGCGGCTTCGCCAAGGTCTGGGGCCACCAGGTCGGGATCGTCGCCAACAACGGCATCCTGTTCAGCGAGTCGGCCCTCAAGGGCGCGCACTTCATCGAGCTGTGCAACCAGCGCGGCATCCCGCTGGTGTTCCTGCAGAACATCACCGGCTTCATGGTCGGCAAGGAGTACGAGAACGGCGGCATCGCCCGCGACGGCGCCAAGCTCGTCACCGCGGTCGCCTGCTCGCGTCGTGCCGAAGTTCACGGTCGTGATCGGCGGCTCGTTCGGCGCCGGCAACTACGGCATGTGCGGCCGCGCCTACGACCCGCGCTTCCTGTGGATGTGGCCCAACGCCCGGATCTCCGTGATGGGCGGCGAGCAGGCCGCCTCCGTGCTCGCCACCGTCCGCCGCGACGCTGCTCGAGGCGTCGGAGCGGCGACGAGTGGTCGGCCGAGGACGAGGAGGCGTTCAAGGCGCCGATCCGCGACCAGTACGAGCACCAGGGCTCGCCGTACTACTCGACCGCCCGGCTCTGGGACGACGGCGTCATCGACCCGCTCGACACCCGCCGGGTGCTCGGCATGGGCCTCGCCGCCGCGGCCCACGCCCCGATCCCCGAGCCCTCCTACGGCATCTTCCGGATGTGAGGGCCATGATGAAGACGCTGCTCATCGCCAACCGCGGCGAGATCGCCCTGCGGGTGATCCGCACCGCCGCGCGACCTCGGCATCCGCACCGTCGCGATCTACACCGACCTCGACGCGCCGCGCCGCACGTCCCGCGAGGCCGACGTCGCGGTCCGGGTGCCGCAGCTACCTCGACATCGACGCGGTCGTCGCCGCCGCGCGCGACCGCGGTGCCGACGCGGTGCACCCCGGCTACGGCTTCCTCTCCGAGCGCGCCGCCTTCGCGCGCGCGCGTCGAGGACGCCGGGCATCACGCTGCGTCGGCCCGTCCGCCGACGTGATGGACAAGATGGGCCGCAAGGACGCCGCCCGCGAGATCGCGGTCGCGGCCGGCGTGCCCGGTCGTGCCCGCCGTCGACTCGTCGGTCGACCGTCCCGATGGTCGAGCCCGTCGAGCCTGTCGGCTTCCCCGTGCTGGTCAAGGCGGCCGCCGGCGGCGGCGGCAAGGGGATGCGCATCGTGCGCGTCCGAGGGCGAGCTACGACGAGGCGGTGGCCGCGGCGAAGCGCGAGGCGCTGTCGGCGTTCGGCGACGACACGATGCTGGTCGAGAAGTACGTCGAGCACGGCCGGCACATCGAGGTGCAGGTGATGGCCGACGCGCACGGCACCGTGGTCCACCTCTACGAGCGCGACTGCTCCACCCAGCGCCGGCACCAGAAGGTGCTCGAGGAGGCGCCGGCGCCGACGATCACCGCCGCGGTCCGCGACGCTCGTGACCGCGCTCGGCCGTCGCGCTGGCCCGGGAGGTCGGCTACGTCAACGCCGGCACCGTCGAGTTCCTGCTCGACACCGACACCGACGAGGCGTACTTCCTGGAGATGAACACCCGGCTCCAGGTGGAGCACCCGGTCACCGAGCTGCGGTGCAGCCGGGGCGGCTCGACCTCGTCGCGCTCCAGCTCGCGGGTCGCGCGACGGCGAGCCGCTCGGGCTCGACCCAGGACGACGTCCGGCTCGACGGGCACGCGATCGAGGCCCGGGTGTACGCCGAGGACGCGTTCCACGGCTTCCTGCCGCAGGCCGGCACCGGCGTCGCTCGTCCGCTGGCCGGCCCGGGCCCGCGTCGACGCCGCGCTCGAGAGCGGGCAGGTGGTCGTCGACGGCGTACGACCCGATGCTCGGCAAGGTGATCGTGCACGGGCCCGACCGCGAGTCCGCCCGGCGGGCGCTCGTCGACGCGCTCGACGACACCGCGATCCTCGGCTTCACCACGAACGTCGGCTTCCTGCGGGTGCTCGCCGCCTCGGACGAGTTCCGCGACGCGACCATCGACACCGCCTGGCTCGACACGGCCGATCGGCGGCGGCGAGCTCCGGCTCCCGACGACGACCTCGCCCGGATCGTCGCGGCCTGGACCCAGGCGATGCTGGTCGCCACGAACTTCAAGAACGGCACGCCGCCACCCGTTCCAGTACGACGGGTTCCGGCTCGGCGCGGAGCCGGCGCCACGACCTGCGTCGAGCTCGACCGGGTGGTGCGGGTCGACCGGCGCGCGCGGCGACGGTCGACGGCGTCCCGGTCACCGAGCTGTCGGCCGAGCGGCACGTCGTGCGCCTCAGCATCGACGGCCACCGGCACCAGGCCGTCGTGAACGTGACCGCGCACGAGCGTCGAGGTCGTGCTCGCAGGGCCAGCGGCACGTGTTCCGACCGGCCCGACGTCGTTCGCCGACAGCGGCCGCGGCAGTCGGCGACGGCGCGATCACCGCGCCGATGCCCGGCACGGTGCTGGCGGTCAACGTCGAGCACGGGCAACGTGGTCGAGGAGGGTGAGACGCTGGGCGTGCTGGAGGCGATGAAGATGGAGCTCGCGCTCAAGGCGCCGTTCGACGGCACCGTCACCGAGGTCGGCGCGGCACGGGCGCGGTGACACTAGGTGCCGCTGTTCGTCGTGGCGCCGGCGCTGTTCGTGCCCGTGGAGGTCCCGAGCCGAGCCTGCCGGAGCGGTCACGATCTACGAGGTCGGCCCGCGCGACGGCCTGCAGAACGAGAAGGCGGTCGTCCCGGTCGCAGGCCAAGGCGGAGTTCATCCACCGGCTGGTCGCCGCCGGCCTGCCGGTCGTCGAGGCGACCAGCTTCGTGCACCCGAAGTGGGTGCCGCAGCTGGCCGACGCCGGCGAGCTGATGGCCATGCTGCTCGAGGGCTCGGCGAGCGGGGCCGGCAGTTCCCGGTGCTGGTGCCCAACGAGCGCGGCCTCGACCGCGCCCTCGAGCTCGGGCTGCGAGCACATCGCGATCTTCGGCAGCGCGACCGAGACCTTCGCCCAGACGCAACCTCAACCGCAGCCTCGACGAGCAGTTCGCGATGTTCGAGCCCACCGTCGACCCGGGCGCGCGCCGCGGGCATGGACGTCCGGGCCTACGTGAGCATGTGCTTCGGCGACCCGTGGGAGGGCGACGTCGCCGATCGACCAGGTGGTCCGGGTCGGCAAGCGGCTCTTCGACCTCGGCGCCAGCCAGCTCAGCCTCGGCGACACGATCGGCGTCGGCACCGCCGGGCACGTCACCGCCCTGCTCGACGCGTTCAACGCCGCCGGTCTGCCCGACGACGTGCTCGCCGTGCACTTCCACGACACCTACGGGCAGGCGCTGGCCAACGCGCACGCGGCGCTGCGCCACGGGATCCGCACCTTCGACGCCAGCGCCGGCGGCCTCGGCGGCTGCCCGTACGCCGAGAGCGCGACCGGCAACCTCGCCACCGAGGACCTGGTCTGGCTGCTGCACGGACTCGGCATCGAGACCGGCGTCGACCTCGACGCGCTGGTCGCGACCAGCGTCTGGATGGCCGGCGTGCTCGGTCGCGCCCAGCCCCTCCCGGGTCGTCAACGCGCTCGCCTGAGCGATCCCTAGGGTCCCTAGACTGCCGCCATGGCCCGCCGCGTGTTCCTCCACGTCGGAGCGCCCAAGACCGGCACGACGTACCTCCAGGACACCCTCGCCGCCAACCGGGCCGGCCTGGCCGACTCACGGCCTGACCTACCCCGACACCAGGTCCGGCAGCCACTTCGAGGCCGCGATCGACCTGATCGAGCACCCCTGGGGCGGCGCGCTCGGACCGGGCGCGCGGCTCCTGGGACCAGGTCGCCTCCTCCGCCATGCGCAGCCGCGGTGACGCGATCGTCAGCCACGAGGTGCTCGCGCCGCGCCTCAAGTGAGCAGGTACGACGGGCGCAGGAGTCCTTCGCCGGCACCGAGCTGCACGTCATCTACTCGGCCCGCGACCTCGGCCCGGCAGATCCCGGCCGAGTGGCAGGAGACCGTCAAGCACCGCGGCCGGATGCAGTTCGGCCAGTTCCTCCGCGTCGTCGAGAAGGCCCCCCGCACCGGCTCCGAGGAGTGGTTCTGGCGGGTGCAGGGACTCCCCGACGTGCTCAGCCGGTGGAGCGCCGGCCTGACGCCCGGCGCACGTCCACCTGCTCACGGTCCCACCGCCCGGCGCCGAGCCGGGCCTGCTCTGGGAGCGCTTCGCCGGCATCCTCGGCGTCGACCCGGCACTCGCGGTGGAGACCGTCCCGCGCACGAACGTGTCGCTCGACGCGATCGAGACGGCGTTCATGCGCCGGCTCAACGTCGCGCTCAAGGGCGCGCTCGATCTCGCAGCCGGTCTACGCCGACATCGTCCGCGGACTCCTCGCACAGCAGACGCTGTCCCGCCGGTTCAAGCAGATCAAGACCGAGCTGCCGCCGGAGAGCCGACCGTTCGTCGACGAGGTCACCGCCGAGTGGAGGGAGTGGGTGCGCGGCTCCGGCATCGACGTGGTCGGCGACCTCGCCGAGCTCGAGACGCGGTGGGGCGACGGGCAGTGGGCCGACCCCGACCGGCCACGACCACGGGCCATGATCGAGGTCGCGATCGAGGCGCTGGCGGAGTTGATCGTCGCGGAGACCGAACGGCGGCGCGAGGAGCCCGAGGCGGTCCGGATCTTCCGCAGGCTGCGTCGTTGAGCGGGTCGCTCGCGAGCGCGGCCCAGCACGAGGTCGTCCGTCGGCTCGCCGACCCGGCGCCCTGGCTGGCCGAGCTGGTGCTGACCACGCCGGTGGGCGGCCGGGGCCGGGTCGACCCGGGCCCCGGCGACAGGCTCACGGACCGCGACCTGCTCCGGGTCTGCGTCGCCGCCCTGGCCCGGTGGAGCAGGTCGTCGTCGGCGGCTCACCCGGTGCCGGCTCCGGGGCGGGTTCGCCGGCGGCCGTGGCACCGTCCGTACGTCGTGGCCGGGCGGTCACCGGACGCGCACGCCGTGCGCACCGCGCTGGCCCACGCCGGCCGCGGCGAGGGTGGTCGACATCCGACCGTGCTCGTCGTCGGCGGTCCGCTGGACGCGATGGTCGCCGTGCACTGGCGGCGACGGGTCGAGCGGGGCGCCGGGTTGCGTTGGCGCCGGCTCTGGTCCGAGATGGCGGCCCGCGACGCCCTGCCGCCGGCCGTGGACCTGGCGGCGGTGGCCGAGGACTGGTCCCGTCGGGTGCCGGCCGAGACCGTCCACGTGCTGCTCGCCGGCACCACCCGCGAGGCGCTGCGGCTGTCCGGCGACCTGGTCGGCGCGAGCCCGCGGGAGGCGGACCCGGCTCGCGCGAACGCCGTCGACACCGACCTGCTCCGGCTGCTCAACCAGGCGCTTGCCACGGCACCGGCCGCCAGCCGGCTCCGATGGGTCGACGGCGACCTGGCCGGCCACCTGCACCGGCCGTGGACCGGAGTTCCCGGGACCCCCACGGCCCAGCTCGACTGGGCGCTCGCGCGGGCCGGCTCGCTCGCCGACGCGCTCGGTGCGGGGCCGTGGCAGGTCCACGGCGACGTGCGTAGCGTCGTACCCTCGACCGACGCCGGGCTGGCACGCTCGGTGCCACCCGCCGAGACCCTGGCGCTGGCGCTCGAGGTGCTCACGTCGCTGGAGGGAGGACCGCCGTGGCCGACCGCGTGATCCTGCACGTCGGTGCGCCCAAGACCGGCACCTCGTTCCTCCAGGACCGGCTCTTCCACAACCCGGAGGTCCTTGCCGCACAGGGGATCCGCTACCCGGCCGACCGGGCCGACGCCCAGTTCCTGGCCGCCCTCGACCTGATGCAGCTCACCTGGGGCGGGCTCGAGAAGCAGGCCGGCGGCGCCTGGGACCGGCTGGCCGAAGGGGTGCGCGGCTGGCCCGGCACCGCGATCGTCAGCCACGAGATCCTCGGCTACGCCTCCCGCGCCCATGTGGGCCGCGCGCTGGAGTCGTTGGCCGCGCCCGGTGGCGACACCGAGGTGCACGTGGTCGTGTCCGCGCGCGACCTCGCCCGGCAGATCCCGGCCGAGTGGCAGGAGAACGTCAAGCACCGGCGGCGCGTGACCTACGGCGAGTTCCTCGACGAGATCCGCGACCCCGACCGCGCGAGCACGCTGGCGTCCTGGTTCTGGGGCGTCCAGGAGGTGCCCGAGATCCTCGACCGCTGGGGCGGGTCGCTGCCGCCCGAGCAGGTGCACGTGGTGACGGTGCCGCACCCGGGCGCGCCGCGCGACCTGCTCTGGGAGCGGTTCATGGGCGTCCTGGGCATCGAGCCGACCAGTCTGGTCGAGGGCACCGACCGGGAGAACCCGTCGCTCGGCGTGCCCGAGGTAGCGCTCGTGCGCCGGCTCAACGAACGACTCAAGGACGTCGTCCCCAACGAGCGCTACCGGCAGTTCGTGCGCGAGTACCTCGTGCACCAGACCCTGTCGCGCGGCCAGACCTCCGCGCGGCTGTCGGTGCCGCCCGAGGTGTACGCCTGGGCCGACGAGCTCTCCCGGTCGTGGCGCGACATCCTGACCGCGCGGGGGTACGACGTGGTCGGCGACCTCGACGAGCTGGTGCCCGCAGCGCCGCTCCCGTGGGTCGACCCTGACCACCCCGACGAGAGCGAGGTGGCGGAGGTAGGGCTCAAGGGGCTGCAGGCGCTGGTGCGCGAGGCCGCGCGGCTGCGCGACGTCGAGGTGGAGCTGCACGAGGTCATCGGCAACCTCCAGGAGGGGATCGCGCGGTTCGAGCGGCGGCCCACCGAGCGGGTCAAGCGGCGCCTGGTCCGCGAGGCCGGGACCAACCCCGTGGCGAAGGCCGGGCTCGGTGCCTACCGCGCCCTTCTCGG
The DNA here is from genome assembly GCA_963745795.1 of uncultured Actinomycetota bacterium. Taxonomy (GTDB): domain Bacteria; phylum Actinomycetota; class Actinomycetes; order Propionibacteriales; family Nocardioidaceae; genus Marmoricola. The sequence continues at coordinate 180,008 of CAVUYR010000005.1, forward strand.
CAAGAACTCGCGCTGAACGTAGCGACCGACCCGCCAGGTCGAGTAGGCGTCGGTGCTGGCCCCGAGCAGCCCGCCCACGATCGGCACCCGCTTGCCCGCCGTGATCACGATCTGCTTGCCGGCGACCTTGGTCACCATCGAGGCCGCGACCTGGCCGGCCATCACCTGGTCGATGCTGTCGTCGTACAACGGTGCGGTCGCGATCGCCATCGGGGTGCCCGGGATCTGCTTCTTCTTGAGCAGCGTCAGCACGGCCTCGTCACCGAGGAGAGCGGCCAGGATCGCGTTGTGGACCCGCATGTCGGCCAGGTCGTAGCCGCGGAGGTGCGCGATGCCCGCAACCATCCGGCACTGGAGGAGCGTGAGGCCCATGATGTTCGCGGGCACCATCACCGGCAGGGTCACCAGCCCACCGAGGTTCGTGACCAGGCCCTGTGCGCCCGCCCACCGGACGTGGTTCTCGATCACCTCGTGCACGGCGCGCTCGACGTCGCCGTGCTGCTCCTCCAGCTGCGTCTCGGCGGCCAGGGCGGCCGCCGGCAGCGGGCCCACACCGTTGATCGCACGGTCGAGCGCCTCGTGGACGAAGGCACTCGTCAGACCCGGCGCGAGGTGGGGCACGCTGGGCGCGAGGGTCTTGCCGATCCTGCTGGCGATGCTCATGCGTCGAGCGTAGATGGAGGGTCGTGACGCCTGCCCACCCCGACCGGTGGCATCGGTCTAGGGTGGAGGCGGTGAGCAGCCGGCCGCAGGAACCGCCTCCGTCAGGGTGGACGTTCCCCGACCTGAGGGACCCCGAGGTCGATCGCCGCTGCGGCAGCATGGTGGCCGTCGGCGCCGACCTGGCTCCGGGCACCCTGCTGCAGGCCTACCGCTCCGGGCATGTTCCCGATGCCCGGACCCGGCCGGCGCGACCCGATGCACTGGTGGTCACCGGTGCGAGCGCGGTGTGCTGCCCCTCGACGGACTGCGGGTCTCGCGCTCGCTGCGCCAGTCCGCGCAAGCACTTCGAGATCCGGGTCGACACGCGCGTTCGACGAGGTGGTGGCCGCCTGCGCCGACCCGGCGCGTCCGGACGGCTGGATCGACGGCCGGATCAGCGCCGCCTACACGCGGCTGCACCGGCTGGGCTGGGCGCACTCGGTCGAGGCCTGGCACGACGGCGAGCTCGTCGGTGGCCTGTACGGCGTGGCGATCGGCGGCCTGTTCGCCGGCGAGTCGATGTTCCACCCACGTGCGCGACGCCTCGAAGGTCGGCGCTGGTCGCGCTGGTCGACCTGCTGCGCGACGAGCACGTCGACCGAGCGGCTGCTCGACGTGCAGTGGGCGCACCGCCGCACCTCGCGTCGCTGGGCGTGGTGGAGGTGACCCGCCGGGAGTACCTTGCACGGCTCGAGGTCGCGGTGGCCGGCGGCGTACCCCTGCCCCGGGCGTTCGCCGGCGGTGGTTGAGCAGAGCCGGCGGTCGAGCCTGTCGAGACCTCAGACAGCCGGTGGTCGAGCCTGTCGAGACCTCAGACGACCTGCGGCGGGTGCCCGGTCTCGCTCACCATCGGCCGGCCGGCGGCCTCCCACTCGAGCATGCCGCCGTCGAGGTTGACCACGTCGACCCCGTTCTGCACGAGGTAGCCGGCGGCCTGGGCCGACCGGCCGCCGACCTTGCAGACCACGAGCGTCTGGTCGTCGGTCGGCACCTCGGCGAGCCGCCGCGGCAGCTCGCGCAGCGGGATGTGCACGCGCGCCGTCGATGTGGCCGTGCGCGCCACTCGACCGGCTTCGCGCACGTCGAGCACCGTGCAGCCCCTCGGGCAGGGGGTCGGGGACGCCGTCGACGGCGACGGTGGGGATGTTCACGGGCTCGCTCCTGTAAGGGCTTCCGGTGCGGGCTACTTGAGCAGCCTCGACATCCGGCGGTCGGCGAGCGGCTTGCCGCCGGTCTGGCAGGTGGCGCAGTATTGAGGAACGAGTCGGCGAACGACACCTCGCGGACGATGTCGCCGCAGACCGGGCACGGCCGCCCGGTGCGGCCGTGCACGGCCAGGTTGGTCTTCTTCTCGCCCTTGAGCTCGCTCGCGGGCAGCCCGCGGGATCGCTCGACGGCGTCGCCGAGCACGGTGCGGATGGCGTCGTACAACGTCGGCGAGCTCGTCGTCGGTCAACGAGCTGGACGGCTTGAACGGCGACATCTTCGCGGCGTGCAGGAGCTCGTCGGAGTAGGCGTTGCCGATGCCGGCGATCGTGCCCTGGTGGCGCAGCACGCCCTTGATCTGGGCGCGTCCGGCGTCGCTGCAGGATGCGGCCGAGCACGTCGATCGGTGAACGTCGTCGTCGAGCGGGTCGGGACCGAGGCGGGCGATGCCCGGCGACGTCCTGCGGGTCGCGGACGACGTAGATCGCGAGGCGACTTGCTGGGTGCCGGCCTCGGTGATGTCGAGCCCGGCGCCGTTGTCGAGGAGCACCCGGGCCGCGAGCGGCGACTTGGAGCTGGGCTTCGGCGGCAGCGTCGGCACCTCGTCGCGCCAGCGCACCCAGCCGGCCCGGGCGAGGTGCAGCACGAGGTGGAGGCCGGAGGCGTCGATGTCGAGGAACTTGCCGTGCCGGGTGACGTCGTCGACGAGCATCCCGTCGAGCGCCGATCAGCGGCGGGTCGAACGTCTTGAGCGCGCTGAACGCCGCGAGGTCGACCCGCACGAGCGCGCGGCCGTCGAGGCGTCGGGCGAGGTCCTGGGCCAGCGCCTCGACCTCCGGCAGCTCGGGCACGGCGCAAATCTACCGGGCGGGACCGACTGACAGCGGGCGCCGGACGAGTGATGATGAGGCATGGGGAACGTGACGGCGGTGCCGGTGGGTGCCTTCCTCGACACCCGCGGGGACGGTCGCGCGCTCCGGGTGACGTGGCACCACGAGGCCGCTCCCCATGGTCCGGTCGTGCTGCTCTCGCTGTGGCGCGAGAACCTCTGCGTCGCGTCCTTCCGGCTGCCCGTGGCCGACGTCCCCGACCTGATCGACGCCCTGCGCTCGGGCCTGGACGGCGCCTACGACGAGGTCACCCGTTCAGCCACGCCGTGAATGCGTCCGTGTTGTAGGCACGGCCCAGGAAGTCCTCCACGAGCTCGGCCGCGGTCTTCGACCCGCCGGCTGCCAGCACCCGGTCGCGGTAGCGCGTCGCAACCTCGGCGGCGAACAGGTCGTCGGGGTCGAACGCGCTGAACAGGTCCTTCGCGATCACCAGGCTCCACATGTAGGTGTAGTACGCCGAGGTGTAGCCGGAGAGGTGCCCGAAGCTGGCCACGAAGTGGGTGTCCGGCAGCGGCCGCACCAGGCTGTAGGCGTCGTACAGCTCGAGCATCCGGGCCACGCGGTCCTCGGGGCGCTCGAGGTGGAAGCGGTAGGCGAGCGCCGCGTAGAACATCTGCGTGCGCGCCAGGAAGCCCCGGCCGAACTCCTCCGCGGCGCGCATCCGCCGCACCAGGTCGTCGGGGATCGGGGTGCCGTCGGCGTCCGTCGCGAAGCCCTGCAGCACCTGCGCGTCCCAGGCCCACTCCTCCAGCATCTGCGACGGCGCCTCCACGAAGTCCCACTCGGTGGCGACGCCGGAGAACCGCACCCACTCGTGGCGCCCGGCGAGCACGTGGTGCATCAGGTGACCGAACTCGTGGAAGAGGGTGACCACGTCGCTGTGGTCCATGAGTCCGCGCGGCAGGTTGCAGACCAGCACCCCCTCGGGCAGCTGCCGGTTGAGCACGCCCGGCGCCAGGTCGAACTGCGCCGCGTGGTTGAACTTGCGCTCCCGCGGGTGCAGGTCAAGGTGGATCCGGCCGAGCACCTCGGTGGTGCCGTCGGGATGGCCCAGGCCCACGTCGTACGTCGTGACGTCGGGATGCCACGTGCGTGCCTCCGCCTGATCGACCTGCGTGTAGGTCAGGCCGAACAGCATGCTGGTGACGTCGAGCAGGCCGTCGTGCACCTTGCCGAAGTCGAAGTAGCGGCGCACCTCCTGCGCGTCGACGCCGTACTGCTCGCGCTTGACCGCCTCGTGGTAGTAGCGCCAGTTGGCGAGGTCGATCGTGTCCTCGCCCTCGGTGGCCGCGCGCTCGAGCAGGGTTGCGATCTCGCGACGGCCCGCCGCTTCCGCCTCGTCGCTGATGCGGTCGACGAACGCGCCGATCGCGTCGCCGGTGCCGATCATCTTGGTCTCGGCGTCGTAGTCGGGCCAGCTCGCGTAGCCGAGCAGGGTGGCCTTCTCGTGCCGGGTCGCGAGCAGCTCCCCGAGGACGTCGTCGTTCTCCGGCCAGGCGAGGTTGAAGAAGCTGTGTGCGACCTGGCGGCGGGCCACGGCGTCGCGCGCGAACGTGAGGAACGGGAGCAGGTCCGGGTACTCCGTGGTGATCGCGACCATCCCGTCCTCGTCCGGCGCGTGCCCGGCGACGAAGTCCTCGGGCAGCCCGTCGAGCGCGGCGGCGGGCACCAGCGTCGTACGCCGCCCGTCTCGGATGTTGCGGTCGAACGCCTGCCCGAGGTCGGTCAGCCTCTGGTCGAGCGTGCGGACCCGCTCGCGGGTCTCGCCGTCGCGGTCGACGCCGGACCGCCGGAAGTCGCGCAGCGCCTCGTCGAGCATCCGCTGGGCACCGACGTCGAGCGGCTGGCCGTCGACCGAGCCGAGCAGGGCGAACACGTCGGCGTCGAGGAACAGATCCGTGCGGAAGGCCTGCACCTCGAGCTCGATCTGCTCCGCGAGCCCGATCACGGCAGGGTCGGGGTGCACCACGGACAGCAGGGAGCAGGCTGCGGCGGCGTTGTGGAGGGCGATCCAGGCGTCGTTCCAGACCTGGAGGATCGCCTCGTCCTCGGGGGTGGCGTCCTTGAGTGCCGCGATCGCGTCGCCCGCATGCCGGAGCTGGCCACGGGCGCGGTCCTCGAGCCAGCCCTTCCAGTCGTCGACGGGCAGGGAGAGGGGTTCCGGTGACATGTCCCGACAGTAAAGGTTGAGGTGAACCCGGCTTCAACTCCTACGCTCGACGGGTGACCCTGCCCGAGACGGCACCCCCGCGCCCGACACCGCTGCTCTCGCCCCGCTACCGCTGGGCGACGATCGGCATGGTCAGCCTGGTCTTCCTGGCAGCGTTCGAGGCGCTCGCGGTCACCACGATCATGCCGACGGTGAGCGCCGATCTCGACGGGCGGGCCTGGTTCTCGGCGGCCTTCTCGGTCACCCTCGCGGCCAGCGTGGTCGGCATGGTCGCGGGCGGGCTGTGGGCGGACCGGAGCGGGCCGAGGCTGCCGCTGCTCGCGTCGGTCGGCGTGTTCGCGTTCGGGCTGCTGCTGGCCGGGCTGGCGCCGTCGATCGAGCTGTTCGTGGCGGCGCGGTTCCTGCAGGGGCTGGGCACCGGCGCGATGACCGTCGCGCTCTACGTGCTGGTCGCGCGCCTCTACGCACCCATCGACCACCCGCGGATCTTCGGCGCCTTCGCGGCCGCCTGGGTGGTCCCGTCGATGGTCGGGCCGACCGTGGCCGGCGTGGTGGCCGAGGCGATCGGCTGGCGCTGGGTGTTCCTCGGGGTGGTGGCGCTCTCGCTGGCGGCGACGCGGCGAGCTGCTGCCCGCGCTGCGCGGGATCGTCGAGCAACCCCGAGCCGTCGGCCGGACCGCCACCCGTGGCCGGCTGGCGCTGGCGGCGGTGGTCGCGGTCGCCGTGGTCGGGCTGGACCTCGCGGGGCGAGCCCGAGGCGCGCTCGGCTACGTCGCCGCCGCAGTCTCGCTGGTGGTGGTGCTGGTCGCGGTGCGGCCGCTGCTGCCGGCCGGCACGCTCGTCGTACGACGTGGGCTGCCGGCGGTGGTCGCGCTGCGCGGCGCGATCGCGGCGACGTTCTTCGCGACCGAGATCTACCTGCCCTACCTGCTCCAGGAGCACTACGACGTGCCCGCCTGGCTGTCCGGAGCGACCCTCACCGTCGGTGCGCTCGGGCTGGGCCGGCGCCTCGCAGGTGCAGGCCCGGATGGGGGCTCGGCTGGACACACGTGACGGCGCTCCGGACAGGCGCCGTGCTGCTGTTCGCCGGCATCGGCGCCGAGCTCGCCTGCGCCGCGCTGCACCTGTCGCCGTGGCTGGTCGGAGCGGCGTGGGTGCTGGCGGGGGCCGGGATGGGCCTGATGTTCCCGCGGATCAGCGCCTACGTGCTGGCCGCCTCCGGCGACCGCGAGCAGGGCGGCAACTCGGCCGCGATGTCGATCGCCGACGCCGTGGGCGGTGCGACCGCGATCTCGCTGGCCGGCCTGCTGTTCACCGCCGTCGGCACGGCGGCAGACCTGGGCGCCCTTCGTCGCGGCGCTGGCGTTCACCACCGTGCTGGCCGGGGGAGCGGTGCTGGTGGCGCGTCGTACGGGCACGGCGCCGGTGTCCGAGCCGGTCGCTACGACACGCTAGGGAAATCTACGGCAGACGCTAGACACCCCGATACCTTCCTGACGTGGACCCGATCCGGAACCCGTACGCCCCCGGCGCCGGCCAGCGCCCGCCCGAGCTCGCCGGTCGTGACCGCGAGCTCCGGCAGTTCGAGGTGACCCTCGAACGTGTCGCCGCCGGCCGCCCCGACCGCAGCATGGTGCTCTCCGGCCTGCGCGGCGTGGGCAAGACCGTGCTGCTCAACGCGCTGCGCAGCCAGGCCGTCAACCGGGCGTGGGGGACCGGCAAGATCGAGGCCCGGCCCGACCAGTCGCTGCGGCTGCCGCTGGCGCAGGCGGTGCAACGCCGCCGTCCGCGAGGTCGCCCACCGGCACCGCGACCCGGAGCGGGTCGACGCAGGTGTCGGGCGTGCTCAAGGCGTTCGCGCTGCGCACCGAGCTCGCGGACCGCAAGGCCACGACCGCCGCCCGCCGGTGGCAGCCGCCGATCGACGTGCCCGCCGCCAAGGGCCGGGCCGACTCCGGCGACCTCGAGCTGGACCTGATCGAGCTCTTCACCGACGTCGCCGGCCTCGGCCGCGACCTCGGCGTCGGCATCGCGCTCTTCGTCGACGAGATGCAGGACATCCCGACCGCCGAGCTGGCCGCGCTCTGCGGCGCCTGCCACGAGGTGAGCCAGCAGGGTGCCCCGCTGATCGTGGTCGGTGCCGGCCTGCCGCACCTGCCGGTCGCGCTCGCCGCGTCGAAGTCGTACGCCGAGCGGCTGTTCCGCTACGTCGCCGTCGACCGGCTCGCCGCGCGAGATGGCCGACCGCGCCTGGACCGTGCCGGCCGGCTCGGAGGAGGTCGGCTACGAACCCGACGCGCTCGACGAGCTCTACGCCGCTGACCGACGGCTACCCGTACTTCGTGCAGGCCTACGGCAAGGTGACCTGGGACGTCGCGGTCAGCTCCCCGATCCGCGCCTGCGACGTCCGCGACGCGGCGCCGGAGGCCGAGGCCGAGCTCGCCGTCGGGTTCTTCGGCGCCCGCTACGACCGGGCCACCCCGGCCGAGCGCGACTACATGAGCGCGATGGCAGACCTCGGCGAGGGCACCGGCGACCTCGCGGTCAAGACCGCCGAGATCGCGGCCCACCTCGACCCGCAAGCCGCAGTCGCTCTCGCCCGCCCGCGACGGGCTGGTCAAGAAGGGCCTGGTGTTCTCCGGCGAGCGCGGCACCGTCGCGTTCACCGTGCCGCACTTCGGGAAGTTCCTGCGCAGCCAGCGGTGAGCGTGGGTCAGACCGAGATGTAGACCTTGCGGAGGGTTTCGCGGACCACCCACGTCGTACGCTCGCCGGCCCGCAGCCGCACTGCCGTCCCCGGCCCGAGCTCGATCGTGGAGTCGTCGGCCTCGAAGGTCACGCTGGCTCTCCCGGACAGCACCACCATCACCTCGTCGACCTCGACGTCGGTCACGGTGCCCGCCGTGATCTCCCAGACTCCGATCTCCAGTCCGCCCAGGTCGGCCAGCTCCGCGCTCGACGCCTTCGGCGCCCCGGCGACCACCGATTCCGGCTCGAGTGGCAGGTCGGCAAGGGGGATCGCGCTCACGTCGGTGTGCAGCAAGTGGGTCATGCGGCAGATTCTGCAGCGCCCCTGCTGACATCAGGCATGGAAGTTCAAAGATTTCGGGTTGAGGCCTGGCGGGACCGCTCGGGTGCGTTCTACCTCGTCGATCACGCCGGCACCCGACGCCTCGCCTCGGTGGCCTGACTCACCGGAACGCGTCAGCAGCGGCCTGGATCCGGGAGACGTACGCCGCCCACTGGTCGGCAGGCACCTCGCCGGTGTTGCTGCCCGCGTGGCCGTCGATCGTCTCGCGCACGATGTCGCAGTGCCCGGCGTGCTGCGCGGTCTCGGCGACCACCCGCACCAGCAGGTGGCCGAAGGTGGTGTCGCGGCGGCTCTCGTCCCACCACGCGACCCGGGCCGGTGCGTCGAGCGGGATCGTGGCGATCGAGGCGTCGGAGTGCTCCCAGGCCGTGCGGTACCAGGCCGAGGAGCTGCTCCCGGCTCTCGTCAGCGGTGGCCCACATGTCGGCCCCCTCCCACACCGAGCCGTCCTCGTTCCACGGAAGGGTCAGCGGGGCCGGCCGCCCGGCACTGTCGCCGAGGTAGCCGAGCTCGATCCCGATCAGGTGCTTGACCAGGCCGAGCAGGTTGGTGCCTGTCGGTGTCAGGGGCCGGCGTGCGTCGTACTCGGAGAGACCGTCGAGCGACCCCACGACGACGGTGCGGCTGTCCTGGAGGTAACGCTGCAGATCGGTGGCGATCGGTGTCGAGGCGTCCATGTCCCCAACAAACCACGAATGTCCGACGGCCTGACTACAGCGGGAACAGCACGCCCGTGAGCTCCTCCGAGAGTTTCCAGAGCCGCCGAGCGGCCTCGGGGTCCTGCGCCTCCATGGAGCGCGGGACCGGCCCGGGTTCGCCGCGCGTCTGACGGAATCTCGTCGGCCCCACGAACGTGTTGCCGGGCACGTCAGCGATCGCCGCGTAGATCGTCGGCCGGGCGCCCTCGGCGGCGCTGGTGGCGATGACCTTGTTGCCGATCGCCATCAGGACGTTCATGAGGGGTACGGCGTGGTGCGACTGCAGGTTCGTCGCGCTGTAGCCGGGGTGGGCCGCCGTCGCGCGCACGGCCGAGCCGGCCGCGTCGAGCCGGCGCTGGAGCTCGGAGGTGAAGAGAAGGTTGCTGAGCTTGGACTGCTGGTAGGCCCGGTGCGGGTTGTAGCGACGCTCGCCGTTGTAGTCCTCGAAGTCCACCTGCTTGCCGCGGTGCAGCCCGGACGAGAGCGTCACCACGCGGTCGGTCACCTGCGGCAGGAGCAGGTTGGTCAGGGCGAAGTGGCCGAGGTGGTTGGTGCCGAACTGGCGCTCGAAGCCGTCGGCCGTGCGGCCCTCGGCGACCATCATGATCCCCGCGTTGTTGACCAGGACGTCGAGCGGCCCGTCCCACTTCTCGGCGAACCGGTGCACCGAGCCGAGGTCGGCGAGGTCGAGCTCGCGCACGTCCGTGGAGCCGGTGATCCCGGCCGCCGCCTCCGCGCCCCGGTCGGTGTCGCGGACCGCGAGAACCACGTGCCCACCGGCGCCGGCGAGGGCCCGGGCGGTCTCGAGGCCGAGCCCCGAGTTGGCGCCGGTCACCGCGAAGGTGCGGCCGGTCTGGTCGGGCAGGGACGAGGGGTGTCGGCTCATGTCCTCCAACGTACCCAGCGATGCGCCATCCTCACGGGTGGTGGAGATGTCAGGATGGGGACCATGCGAGAGCGGCCACCGCACTGGCCAACGGATCGCCCGCAGGTCGTTGCTCACCGCGGTGCCAGCGACGAGGTGGCCGAGCACACGCTGGGTGCCTACCTCGCGGCGCTCGACGAGGGCGCCGACGGGCTCGAGTGCGACGTGCGGCTCACCGCCGACGGTCACCTCGTCTGTGTCCACGACCGCGACCTCCGGCGAACGGCGAGCACCCCCGGGATCGTGTCCACGATGGAGCTCGCGGAGCTCGACCAGCTGGACTTCGCGAGCTGGAAGAAGCCGTGGGCCGACCTGGACGACGAGGCTCCCGAGGGCGATCCCGACCTGGGCAAGGTGCTCACGCTGCGCCGGCTGCTGGAGACCGTGGCCGACTTCGACCGCCCGGTCGACCTGGCGATCGAGACCAAGCACCCGACCCGCTACGGGGGACTGGTCGAGAAGCGGCTGGTCGAGCTGCTGGCGACGTTCGGCTGGGCCGGCGCCGGGTCGCCGGTGCGTGTGATGAGCTTCTCCTGGATCGCGCTCAAGCGGATCGAGCGCCTCGCACCCGAGCTGGACGTGGTGTTCCTGATGCACAGCACGGGGGAGTGGCAGCGTGCCCGGCCGCTGGCGCGACCGGACTGGATCGCCGGGCCCGGCATCGCGCTGGTCCGCGAGCACCCGAAGGTGGTCGCGCGGATCGCCGAGCGCAGCCGGGTGCACTGCTGGACCGTCAACACGGAGGCCGATGCGGACCTCTGCCGTGACCTCGGGGTCGAAGCCGTGATCACCGACCGACCCGGTCCAATGCTGAGATATCTCGCGCGCTGAGTTTCGTTTCTCACCCAAAGGGGTATCCCATGGTCAGCCACGGCTGGACGTAACGTGCCTCGGCTAGGTTCACTAGACGACGGGGGAGAGGAGTTACGCGTGCCTTCGCAGGATCCGGTTGCCTTGGCGCTGCCCTTTGCCGCGAGCAGCGCGTCTATCGCGCGCACGCAACTGAAGAAGTGGCTGACGGAGCTCGGTCAGCCGACCGACGTCATCGAGGACTCGCGGCTGGTGGTCTCCGAGCTCGTCGGCAACGCCGTTCGCCACGCTCGTCCGCTCGCCGACGGCACCGTCATCGTCACCTGGAACAAGGCCGATGCGGGCCTCGACATCGCCGTCACCGACGGCGGTGCCCACACCGAGCCGCATGCCGTCGACGCCTCGGCGTCCGACCTCGCGGGCCGCGGACTGACGATCGTGGAGCAGCTGAGCAGCCGCTGGTGGCTCGAGACCGGCCGGTCGCGCTCCACCGTGCATGCCCTCGTCGAGATGTACTGAGGACGCCGCATAGCCTCTGCCCATGGGCAAGCGATCGCGGGACCGGCAGCGCACACACGAGACCCCCACCGGCGAGGTCGGGCCACGCCAGCCCTGCCCCTGTGGGTCGGGCCGGCGCTACAAGGCCTGCCACGGCAGTGCCGCCGGCGCGCCGTCGGTGTACGTCGGGCGTCCCGTTCGCCGGCCTGGCCGGCGAGTGCGACCTGGTGGCGCTGCGTGAGTTCGTGCCCTCCGGCACCGCACCGGTCCAGGTCCTCGGTCACGAGGACCGCGATGTGATGCTCGGCACGCTGCTGCCAGGGGCCGCCCCGGCGATGGTCCGTGAGGACGGCACCGTCTGGCTGGGCATGCAGGTGCAGCACGGCTTCGGCGACGCCAGCCGGGACCTCGCCGCCGCACTCCTGACCGCGCTCGAGAGCGAGCCGAACCAGGTGGTCGACGTGGTCGACGACCCGGGGACCGGGCCGCGGCTGCAGGACCTGCTGGTCGACGTACCGCTCGAGGTCACCGTGCACGAGGGTTTCGAGTGGTGGCTCACCGGCGTCGAGGACCCCGACGGCTCCCTCGCCGCGGCGCTCGAGAACGCCAACAGCGTGGTCAACCCCACCCGCCGGCTGGCCTCGGTCGAAGGGGCCTACTGGTGCGACGTCTCCACGAAGGAGTACCTCCGCTGGGCGATGCCGCAGGACGAGGACCGGCTGCTCGACGCGCTGGCCCGGCTCCATGCCGCGGGCAACGACCGGCTGGTCGGTGACTCGCGGATGGTGGGCATGTTCCGGGCCCACGGACTGCTGGTCCCGGTGTGGGACCTCGTGTCCGGCACCGGAGCCGACCCCCTGGAGGAGCCCGCCGCCGCGTTCGCGACCGCTCTCGACGCCGCGCTGGCCGCAGCCGAGGCGCTCACCGGCGACGAGCGGGCTGCCCGCGCCGGTCTGGCGAACCGTCAGCTCACACTCCGCTGAGCAGCGACCCCACGGTTCCTGACACTACGCTGAACACCACCCGCCTAGACCACGTGGCGTCGCCCGGTCGGGTAGTTGTGACGAGACCGCGGAACACGTACGTTATGGGCGCCCGGTCGTTGTTGCATCCCCCGTCAACAGCGGCCGGGCCCTTGCGTTCCGACGCAGATACCGCATCGAAACTCCGGAATTCGTGGCACAAGCCCGATTTCGGACAGGATCTCGTAGTTGCCTCAGAGCGGGTCGCGGGCGACCGGGCAGGACATGCAGCGGGGCCCGCCACGACCCGAGCCGAGCTCCGAACCGGCGATCGCGACCACCTCGATGCCGGCCTCCTCGAGCCGGGTGTTGGTCTCGATGTTGCGCTCGTAGGCCACCGCCACCCGCGGGGCCAGATCGCGAGCGTGTTGTTGCCGTCGTCCCACTGCTCGCGCTCGGCGGTCACCGGGTCGAGGCCGGTGTCGATCTGGTGCAGGGTGTCGATGCCCATCGCCTTCGCGGCGGCGACCAGGAACGGCTCGGCTCGGCGGCGATGTCGAGGGCGCCGTCGTCGGACGGCGAGGTGACCGCGTGCGCCGACCAGGCTGTCGGCGACGTTGGGGTACATCACGATCTTGTCGACGTCGACCATCGTGCACACCGTGTCGAGGTGCATCGTGGCCCGCTCCTGCGCGATCGGCACGGCGAGCACGGTGTGGGCGAGGTCGTCGGCGAAGACCTCCCGGGCCAGCCGCTCGACGCCGGCCGGCGTGGTCCGCTCGCCGACCCCGACCGCGATCACGCCGGGCGCCAGCAGCAGCACGTCGCCGCCCTCGACGTGCTCGTGCTGCCAGCCGTGGATCCGGCGGGCGCCGGCGAACCGCGGGTGGCTGGGTGTAGATCAGCTCGGTCAGCTGGGTCTCGCGCACCCGGGCCGGCATCGCCAGCGACGTGATCGCCACCCGGTCGCGGACCCAGACCGAGGAGTCGCGGGTGAAGAGCAGGTTGGGCAGCGGGTCGATCAGGAAGTCGTCGTGGGTCAGCAGCGAGGTGACCAGGCCGTGCCCGCCGCGCACCTCGTCGTTGCGGACTCCCGCGGTCAGCGCCTCCATCAGGCCCCGCGGGTCGAGGTCGGGCAGCGCCTGCTCGAAGTAGTCGCGCAGGGTGTCGCCGAGGTGCAGCGAGGTGGTCACGCGACTCGATCGCACTCGCCCGGGCCACGTCCTGCTCGAGCGTCTCGATCAGCAGCTCGGTCAGGTAGAGCACCTCGACGTCGCGATCGCGCAGCGCCTCGGCGAACGCGTCGTGCTCGTCCTGCGCGCGGCTCACCCAGGGGATGCCGTCGAACAGCAGCTTGTCGTTGTTGCGCGGCGTCAGCCGCTTCAGCTCGTTGCCGGGGCGGTGCAGCATCACGGTACGCAGCCGGCCGACCTCGCTGTCGGCGCCGAGTGTCGTCATGGGGCGCAGCCTAGTGCCGGGGGCGGCTCAGGCGACCAGCTCGTACGCCGTGACGAGGGCGAGCAGCAGGCAGACCCCGGCGCCGACGTAGTGCAGCACCGACGAGCCGCAGGTAGCGCAGCAGCACCCGGCCGACGAGCACCGCGAGGCCGGAGACCACGAGCAGGGCGGCCCAGGCGCCGATGAACACGCTGACGTGGTCGTCGAACCGGCCCACGAAGCTGATCGTGAGCAGCTGGGACAGGTCGCCCCACTCGGCCGCGAAGAGCACCAGGAACGACGCGACCGCGGCATTGAAGAAGGAGCGGGCCTCCGTGGCCTTGGCGGCGAACTCCTCCTCCTGCTCCTTCTCGGCGGCGTCGGCGCCGGGTGCCGTGCGGAAGAGCACGACGGCGCCGACCAGGAAGATCGCGATCGCGACGCCCTGGACCAGCCCGTCCGGCAGCAGCGTGGCCAGGAACCCGACCGTGACCGCGACCAGGGTCTGCACGCCGAACGCCAGGCCGACGCCGATCCAGACCGCGAGCGGCTGGTAGCGGGTGGACAGCACGAGCGCCGCGATGAACGTCTTGTCCGGGAGCTCGACGATGAAGATCGACGCCGAAGACGACGGCGATGATGGTCAGGTCCACCGGGACAACCTACGGGTCAGTGAGAAGGGTCGCTCGCGGCGCCCACCGCCTGCGGCGAGCACGTCCTTGACCGGTCGCCCGAGCGCCTCAGCGGCCGCCGCCACGTCGTCGTACTCCGGCTGGAGCGTTGACGCAGCTCGCCGTCGAGCCGCGCCAGCTTCACGTCGACGGCATGGCCGTCGACGTCGACGGTCACCAGCTCGCGGTCGAGCGCGCGCTTGCCGACCGGCTGCTCGCGCAGCCCGATGCGTCGAGGTCTGCCGGAAGACCTCGCGCCGGACCGCCTCCGCCCGGTCTGCGGCGACCAGCACGGAGAGCGTGTGGGCCGGACGGCCCTTCTTCATCAGGATCGGGGTCAGCCAGGCGTCCGACGGCCCCGGCCGCCAGCAGCGCGGCGATCACGGCCGGCCAGAGCCGCGGGTCGAGGTCGTCGACGTTGGTCTCGAGCAGCAGCGGGCCTCCGGTGGTCGAGCCGGTGCGGCCGTCCGGTGGTCGAGCCTGTCGAGCCCCGACCAGCAGCCGCAGCACGTTCGCGTGCCCCGCCGGGTCGCGGCCGCCCGCACCGACGACCGATCGCGGTCGACGGTCATCGCCGGCTGCGCGCCGGTGCCGGTCGCGTTGGCGATCAGCAGGGCGGCGCCGGTCGGCGTGCAGAGCTCGACGGTCGACCGGTCCGCCGTACGACGGGACGCCACGGAGCAGCTCCGCGACCGCCGGGGCCGGCACCGGGAGCCGGCCGTGTCCGGTGCCGACGTGACCGCCGCCGACCGCGACCGGGGAGACCACGAGGTCCTCCAGCGCCGAGGTGTTCCAGACCCGGCGCAGGCCCCGACCACGTCGGCGATCGCGTCGAGCGGCCCCGACCTCGTGGAAGTGCACGTCGTCGACCGGGGTACCGTGCACGACCGCCTCGGCCTCGGCCAGCCGCGCGAACGTCGCGAGCGCCCGGGCGCGCACGCCGCGTCGAGCGCCGCCGCTCCAGCAGGGCACGGACGTCCCGCCAGGTGCGGTGCGTCGCCGAGTCGGCGACGGTGACCTCGACACCGGGTTGCCGCGAACCCGTTGCGGGTGACCTCGGGACGTCGAGCGTGACCGGCTCCGGCGCCACCGCGTCGACCGCGGCCCGGATCGCGCCGAGCGGCACGCCGGCACCGACCAGGGCGCCGAGCAGCATGTCGCCGCTGGCGCCGGACGAGGCGTCGACCCAGCCGACCGTGTCATCATTGGGGCCACTCATGGGCGCGGGGCGGCGTTGCGGGCCACCCGGGCGGCGAACACGCCTGCGCCGTACCCGTTGTCGATGTTGACCACGGTCACGCCGGGCGCGCACGAGTTCGAGCATCGCGAGCAGCGCGGCCAGGCCGCCGAACGAGGCGCCGTAGCCGACGCTGCGTCGGCACCGCGACGAGCGGGACGCCGGTCAGCCCGCCGACCACGCTCGGGCAGGGCGCCCTCCATGCCGGCGACGACGATCAGGCAGTCGGCCTCCGCCAGCTCGTCGCGGACGTCGAGCAGCCGGTGCAGGCCGGCCACGCCGACGTCGCCGATCGCGTGGACCCCGGCGCCGTGGACGCGTGCGGTCAGCACCGCCTCCGCGGCGACCGGCGCGTCGGAGGTGCCGGCCGCGACCACGGTCACCAGTCCGCGCGGCTCGGGCATCGGCCCGAGCGACGGCGGCCCGCGGCGACCTCGTCGACGACGGCGTCCGGCAGGCCGTGGCGCACCGCGTCGCTGCGCATCGTCGGAGAGCCGGGTCGCGAGAACCGCCCGGTCGGGGTGCCGCGTCGTGGAGCCGGCCGAGGATCCCGACGACCTGCTGCGGGCGTCTTGCCGGCGCCGTAGACCACCTCCGGGTCGCCGGTGCGACGCGCACGGTCGATGTCGAGCCGGGCGAAGCCCAGGTCGTCGGTCAGGTCGTCGTCAGCCACGGAAGTCGTCGGCCGGGTAGACGCCGATCACCTTCACGTCGGTCGTGAAGAACGAGAGCTCCTCGAAGGCTCGCTTCAACGGCGGGTCGTCCGGGTGCCCGTCGACCTCGGCCAGGAACTGTGTCGCCGTGAACTCGCCACCCACCATGTAGCTCTCGAGCTTGGTCATGTTCACGCCGTTCGTTGCGAACCCGCCGAGCGCCTTGTAGAGCGCGGCGGGCAGGTTGCGCACGTTGAACACGAACGAGGTCACCACCGGGCCGCCGCCGGCGGCCGCCGGGTCGGGCTCGCGGGAGAGCACCACGAACCGGGTGGTGTTGTGGTCCTCGTCCTCGACGTCCTCGCGAAGGATGGTCAGCCCGTAGATCTCGGCGGCGAGCGCGGGCGCGATCGCGGCCTGGGTCGGGTCGGCGAGCTCGGCGATCTCGCGGGCCGCTCCCGCGGTGTCGCCGGAGATCACCGGCACCAGGCCGAGCTCGCGGATCACCTTGCGGCACTGGCCGAGCGCGTGCAGGTGGCTGTGCACCGTGCGGATCGTCTCCAGCGCGCTGCCCGGCACGCCCATCAGCGTGAACTGGATGCGGAGGAAGTGCTCGCCGATGATGTGCAGGCCCGACGTGGGCAGGAAGTGGTGGATGTCGGCCACCCGGCCCGCGATGGAGTTGTCGATCGGGATCATCGCCAGGTCGGCCTCGCCGCTCTCGACCGCGGCGAAGACGTCCTCGAACGAGGCGCAGGCGAGCGCCTCCCACTCCGGGTAGTGCTGCATGCACACGAGGTGGGAGTTGGCACCGGGCTCGCCCTGGTAGGCGATCCGGGTCGGTCGTCCGTTCACCGGGCCATGTTCCCACGCAGGCCGGCGCGCGGCGTGGTTGCCCGGCAGGCGGAGGAAGCCTCCCTAGGCTGACCCGGTGGACACCACCCTGAGCGTTCTCGCCCTCGTCGTCGCCCTTGCAGCGCTGGCGATCGCCGCCAACGGCGCCCGCCGCCGCCGGCCCGCCGACGGGCTCGACGTGCCCGAGGACGTACCGGCACTGCGCAGCGAGGTGGCCGCGCTCCGTGCCGACCTGACCGCGTCGCTGCGGCACCTGGCGGTGGTGCGCTACGACGCCTTCGCCGACATGGGGGGCCACCTCTCGTGGACCGTGGCACTGCTCGACGACGCGGGCAGCGGCGTGGTGCTGACCTCGATCCACGGGCGCCAGGACACCCGGTCCTACGCCAAGCCGGTCGAGGCCTGGGTGTCGGAGCAGCAGCTCTCACCCGAGGAGGAGTCGGCCGTCAGCCACGCTCGGGGCTGACCGCCTCCGGCTCGCCACACGGTCCGCCGGACATCACCCGAAGCGACGGCACGCCGGGCTCGACCACGACCGTGGCCAGGGTCGCGCTGCGCTGCCACGCCTCGAGCTGCTGCTGGGGGTGCCGGCACACGCCACCCGCCGGATCGTGGTGCTCCATCGCGGCCAGCACGTCGTCGGGCGAGCCGGGCGGTCGCGCGCGCAGCGCCTGCTCGAGGTGGCGCCGCCGGAGGTGGGAGCTCGGGTAGACGTCCTCGGGGGTCAGGCACCCGTCGCGTCCGGCCTCGGAGACGAAGTGGTTGGTGCGCACGAGCAAGCCGTCGGTCGGCTCGACCACACCCGGCCCGTCGGGGAAGAGCTCGACCGTGGCGCCGCGCTCGCGGTCGAGCACGGTGAGCGACGTCGACGCGCAGACCTTCGTGTCGTGGCACATCACCGCGGCCTCGTCGTACGACGCGGCGCGGGTGAGGATCCGCCGGCTGAGCAGGTGCACGGGCAGTCCGACCCGGTCGTTGTCGTCGCCGGCGTGGCGGAGCATGTTGAGCAGCACCCCGACCCCGCGGCTGGACACCCCGATCTTGGCGAGCAGGCCGTACTCCGTGACCGTCTCCAGCCAGCTGCCGTCCGGCTGCGGGATCCGCCAGCGCAGCCAGGTGTCGGCCATCGAGGCGTACCAGTCCCACGTCTGCACGCCGTACGCCGGAGCGTCAGCGGGCGTGACCACGACCGAGGAGCACTCCCGCTGGCCGTACGGGTCGGCCTTTGCCAGGAGCTCGGTGCGGGCGTTGACCGCCACCACGTCGAGCGCGTCGACCCGGGCGCCCTCGGCGATGCCGTCGATCTCCGCGAGCGCGTCGGGCTCGAGGTCGCCGACCAGGTCGCGGAACTCGGCCGCCCAGCGTCGGGCGTCGTACCCGAGCGCTCCGCGCCGCGCGAACAGCGCGAGGTATCCGGCGACCGAGCGCCGCACCTCGTCGGCGTTGGCGCGGCCGAACTCCACGCCGCGCTCGCGGGGCGGCAACGGGGACGACGTGAAGGTACGGACCGGGCTCACTCCCTCGAGGCTAGATGACTCACCCATCTAGCGGGGCACCCGCACCAGCAGCCGGCCGTGGAGGCACTCGGCGTGGATCTCGTGGCCCGGCTCGATCAGGTCGCCGTCGAGCTGGCGCGGTGACTCGATCGCGGCCCGGACGCTCACCTGGCGCCCACGCATCCGGGTGATCAGCTCGTCGGTGCGCTTGTCGCGGCTCAGCACCCGCACCGCGAGCGGCAGCCAGGACAGGAACCAGCGCGGGTAGAGCACCACCACGTCGAGCTCGCCGTCGTCGATCTGGGCATCCGGGATCAGCGGCAGCCCGGCCTGCAGGAAGCCGACGTTGCCGATCATGACGGTGCGTGCACGGTGCTTGGTCGGCGGCCCCCCGTCGAGCGAGATCTCGATGCGTACGGCGGGGAACATCAGCGACTTGAGCGCGGACAGCACGTAGGCGAGCCAGCCGACGCGCGCCTTGATGTTGTCGCTGACGCCCTCCATGATCGCGGCGTCGAACCCCATGCCAGCCATCACCAGGAACGTCGAGTCCTCCATCTTGTCGCCGGACACGCGCACATGGTCGATCGCGCGGTCCTGCCCGTTGAGCGCGATGTCGATCGCGGCGCGGAGGTAGAGCGGGAGCGCGAGGTTGCGGGCCAGCAGGTTGCCGGTGCCGGCCGGGACGATGCCGACCGGGATGCCGGTGCCGGCGAGCTCCTCGCACACGGTGCGGACGGTGCCGTCGCCACCGCACGCGATCACGAGGTCGGCGCCGGCCACCGCGGCGGCGTGGGCCTGGCCCACGCCCGGGTCCTCGACCGTGGTCTGGTACCAGGAGACCTTCGACCAGCCGGACTCGGTGGCCATCTCCTCGAGCATCGCCACGAACTGGCCCGGGTCGTCGATCTTCGCCGGGTTGAGGACGACCGCGAGCCGGCGCTCCTCGCTGGGGAACACCTCGGGGAGGGCCTCGGTGGTGTGCACGATGGAGCGTGGCTTCGGGTCGTAGAAGGCCAGCCAGTACAGCGGGACCGCGGCGCCCAGCAGCCAGCCACCGACCACGTCGGACAGGTTGTGGACGCCCAGCAGGATGCGGTCGGCGCTCACGAGGAAGGCGACCGCGATCGCGGCGACGATGACCACCCGGCGCAGCTCGCGGCGTCGTACCAGCATCATCGCCAGCACGATCGCGACTCCCGCGGCGGACGCGATGCTGCTCGCGTGCCCGGACGGGAAGCTGAACGACTTGAGGATCGTGACCGGGTCGTCGAACACCGGCCGCTTGCGCTCGACCACCGGCTTGAGGGCGGTGACCGCGAGCGTGGTCGTGGTCATCACCCCGACCGTCCAGAGCGCCGCCCGACGATGGTTGCGCGCGAACAGCAGCACGGCGGTGACCGCCGTGAACGCGGTCATCGGCCAGAACTCGAAGCTGTACTGCACGGCGAGGAAGAACTGCCGTGCCCACTCGTGGGTGACGGTGTACTCCTGCGGGCCCGCGCCGAACCGGGTGTCGAGGTCCAGCAGGGGCTGCCAGGTGGCGGCGACCAGGCCCGCGACGGCGGCGAAGAGGACGAGGCAGACCGTGCCCCAGGTCAGCGCGATCCGGCGCTGCGCGAGGGAGTCGGTCACCTGAGGGATGATGCCGTACTGCGCCCGGTCCGGTGCTCCAGCCTCACCACGATGCTCTTCGAGACCGGGGTGTTGGAGACCTTGGCCACCGAGTCGAGCGGCACCAGCACGTTGGTCTCCGGGAAGTACGCCGCGGCGCAGCCGCGCGCCGTCGCATAGGAGACGATGCGGAACTCCTCGGCCCGCCGCTCCGCCGGGTGCTGGCCGTCGCCCCACACGCTGACGATGTCGACCACCTCACTGTCATGGAAGCCGAGCGCGCGCAGGTCATCGGGGTTGACGAACACCACGCGCCGCCCCTGCTTGATCCCGCGGTAGCGGTCGTCGAGGCCGTAGATGGTGGTGTTGAACTGGTCGTGACTGCGCACCGTCTGCAGCACCAGGTGGTCGGGGGGTGCGACCACCGCGTCGAGGTCGTTGACGGTGAACCTGGCCTTGCCGGTCTTGGTCTTGAACTCGCGGCGGTCGCGGGCCGGGTGCGGCAGTGCGAAGCCGCCGGGCCGGCGCACCCGCTCGTTGTACTGCTCGAAGCCCGGGATCACCCGCTCGATGTGGTCGCGGATCTTGTCGTAGTCGTGGCGCATCCCGGCCCAGTCGACGGTGTCGTCGGGCCCGAAGAGCGCCTCGGCCAGCCCGGTGATGATCGCCACCTCGGACCTCAGGTGAGGTGAGGCCGGGTCGAGGCGCCCCCGCGTGGAGTGCACCATGCCCATCGAGTCCTCCACGCTGACCACCTGCTCGCCGCCGTCCTGGAGGTCGCGCTCGGTGCGGCCCAGGCAGGGCAGGATCAGCGCCTCCTCGCCGGTGACCACGTGCGACCGGTTGAGCTTGGTCGAGACGTGCACGGTCAGGTCGAGGCTGCGCATCGCGGCCTCGGTGGCCGTCGTGTCGGGGGTGGCCGCGACGAAGTTGCCGCCGACCGCGAAGAACACCTTGATCTGGCCGTCACGCATGCCCTTGATCGTCTTCACGGCGTCGAGGCCGTGCTCACGGTTGCGGCTCGAAGCCGAACTCGTCGCGCAGCCCGTCGAGCAGGCTGTCGTGCGCCTTCTCCCAGATGCCCATGGTGCGGTCGCCCTGCACGTTGGAGTGGCCGCGCACCGGACACAGCCCGGCGCCCGGCTTGCCGATGTTGCCGCGCAGCAGCATCAGGTTGGTGATCTCCTGGATGGTCGCGACCGCGTTGCGGTGCTGGGTCAGACCCATCGCCCAGCAGACGATGACGCGGTCGGACTCGCGGTAGCGCTTCGCCAGGCGCTCGATCTCCGGCCGGCTGAGCCCGGTCTGGGTGAGCACCTCCTCCCAGCTCAGGGCCTCCAGCGACGCGGCGTACTCGTCGTACTCCGAGGTGTGCTCGGCGACGAACTCCTCGTCGACCGCACCGGCCTCGATGGTCAGCTTGCCGAGCATCGCGAAGAGGGCCTGGTCGCCGGTGAGCCGCACCTGGAAGAAGTCGTCGGCGAGGTCGGTGCCCTTGACCAGGCCCTTGGGGCTCTGCGGGTTGTGGAAGTGCCGCAGCCCGGCCTCGTCGAGCGGGTTGATGTTGATGATGTGGGCCCCGCCCTCCCCGTTGCCAGTCTTGGCCCGCTCCAGCGCACTCAGCATGCGTGGATGGTTCGTGCCGGGGTTCTGCCCGACGACCAGCACCAGGTCGGCGGCGTACAGGTCCTCCAGGAGGACCGTGCCCTTGCCGATCCCGATCGAGTGCGCGAGCGCTGCGCCGGACGACTCGTGGCACATGTTGGAGCAGTCGGGGAGGTTGTTCGTGCCGAAGCGGCGGACCATCAGCTGGTAGAGGAACGCCGCCTCGTTCGAGGTTCGCCCGCTCGTGTAGAAGCTCGCGGCGTCAGGGGTGGGCAGTGCCCTGAGCCGCCCGGCGACCAGCCGGAACGCCTCGTCCCAAGTGATCGGCCGGTAGTGGTCGTGACCGGCCGGCTTGTGGAAGGGCTCGGTGATCCGGCCCTGCTGCCCGAGGAACCAGTCGCTCTCGTGCTCGAGCTCGGAGAGCGGGTGGGTGGCGAAGAAGTCGCGGTCGACACGGCGCAGCGTCGCCTCCTCGGCGACGGCCTTCGCTCCGTTCTCGCAGAACTCGAAGGGGCTGCGGTGGTCGGGGTCGGGCCAGGCGCAGCCGGGGCAGTCGAAGCCCTCCTTCTGGTTGAGCCGGGCCAGCGTGAGCGCCGTGCGACGCACCCCCATCTGCTGCCTCGACATCTTCAGCGCGTGGTAGACCCCGGGTACGCCGGCGGCGTGCGTCTTGCGGTCGCCGACCTCGAGGTCGGACTCACCGGCGTCCTTCCGCGGTGCGTGCTTGGCCATGCCCCATTGTTACCGGCGGGGTGGGACGACCGCTCCTTCCCTGGGGGTGTGCCCCGGCTAGACACGCCCGCGCTCGCCGGGCAAAGGGAACCGCACGCCGGTCCCGCCCCTCTAACCTGAGGTGATGAGGCACGTGGCTGGGCTGGCGGCGTTCGCGGTGGTCGCGAGCCTGCTCGCCGGCTGCGGCCAGCAGGCCGCCGACTCGCCCGAGAAGAAGGCCGCGGCGGCGCCCCAGGGCGCCGACCGGCCCTGGCTGCTGCGCCTGGACAGCTACTCGGGCGAGGACGGCGAGACCAAGCAGGCGACGTACCTCACGATCACGCCGACGACCGGCGAGGTGGTGGAGGTGTCCACGCCGCGGCTGGAGGTCGCCGAGGCCTCGGGCGACGAGCGGATGCTGCTGGTCGACGCCGACCACTCGTCGGCGCTGCTGGACTCGCGGCCGACGAAGCAGGAGCGAGCAGCCGGGCGCGTGACGCTCTACGACCTCACGAAGCAGGGCCGGACGTCCACGATCGACGTCCGCAAGGCGACCGGTGACCCGGGCCTGACCCCGGACTGGGTGGTGTTCGACCCGACGAAGCCCGGCACGCTGCGCGTCGTCGACGGGCTCACCGTGTGGGTGGTCCCCACCGACGGCGGCAAGGCCACCAAGGAGGGCGTCCTCCCGAGCCGGCCCGGCTGGATCTTCGCCGGTGGCTTCAACAAGAACGACGGACTGCCGTTCATCGAGGACATCGACTCGTTCAAGACGATCCCGAAGGGCAACGGAGAGACCAGCACCCGGGCCGTGGTGCGCACGACGGGCGAGGTCGTGCCCTCTGACAACGGCGGCTTCGCCGGTCTGCCAGAGGCGCACTGCGGGCTCGGCACGGCGTTCGCGCTGGCCGACGGCCCGACCTGGGCGTTCTGCGCGAAGCAGAAGCGGATCCAGGCGCGGGTGCTCGAGCCGGGCGCCACGCAGTGGAAGGACGCCGGCAAGCCGACGGGCGACGTGGTGGCCCCCAACGCGGAGCCCACGTTCGTGCTCCCAGCGCCCTGAGCCGATAACCCGTCGCGCCTCCTCGATATCCTCGCCACGTGATCGACCCACGAGTGCTCCGCGACGACCCCGACCGTGTCCGTGCCGCCCAGGCGAAGCGGGGGCTGTCCGGTGACGTCGTCGACGTGGCGCTCAGCGCCGACGGAGAGCGGCGCGCGTCGATCGCCGACTTCGAGCGGCTGCGCGCGGAGCAGAAGCAGCTCGGCAAGCTGATCCCGAAGGCGGCCGGCGACGAGAAGGCCGACCTGCTGGCGCGCACCAAGACCCTGGCCGCCGACGTCAGGACCGCCGAGGCAGCGCAGACCGCCGCCGACGACGACTGGCGCGAGGCGATCATGTCGATCCCCAACCTCGCCAACGACGAGGCGCCCGTCGGGCGGCGAGGACGACTACGTCGTGCTGGAGACGGTCGGCACGCCGCGCGACTTCGCGCGCCGACGGCTTCGAGCCGCGCGACCACATCGAGCTGGGCCGGATCCTCGGGCGCGATCGACATCGAGCGAGGCGCCAAGGTCTCGGGCTCGCGGTTCTACTACCTGACCGGCCCGGGCGCCGACCTGGAGATGGCGCTGACCGCGATGGCGATGGACCAGGCGCGCGACAACGGGTTCACGACCGTGATCCCGCCCGCGCTGGTCAAGCCGCGCGCGATGGAGGGCACGGGTTTCCTCGGCCAGGCGGCCGACGACGTCTACCGGATCGAGGGGCAGGACATGTACCTCGTCGGCACCTCGGAGGTGCCGACTGGCGGCGTACCACTCCGACGAGATCCTCGACGCCGGCCGGCTCCCGTTGCGCTACGCCGCGTTCAGCCCGTGCTTCCGCAAGGAGGCCGGCTCGCACGGCAAGGACACCAAGGGCATCATCCGCGTGCACTGGTTCGACAAGGTGGAGATGTTCGTGTTCACCACCGTCGAGGACTCCTACGCGGAGCACCAGCGGCTGCTGGCGTGGGAGAAGGAGTTCCTCGACAAGCTCGAGCTCGCCTACCGCGTGATCGACGTCGCCGCCGGCGACCTCGGCCTGTCCGCGGAGCGCAAGTTCGACTGCGAGGCGTGGATCCCCACCCAGGGCCGCTACCGGGAGCTGACCTCCACCTCGAACTGCACGGACTTCCAGGCCCGGCGGCTGGACATCCGCAGCAGGGCTCCGCAACCACAGGGGGGTTCGGGGACGCGGCCGGTGGCCACCCTCAACGGCACGCTGTGCGCGATGACGCGCACGATCGTGGCGATCCTGGAGACCCACCAGCAGGCGGACGGGTCGGTGCGGGTGCCGGAGGCGCTGCGGCCTTACCTGCAGGGGCGCGAGATCCTGAAGCCGGTGCAAGACGGTGGTTGAGGAGTGGCGGCCTGCCCTGGTCGCGCTCGATATCGACGGCACGCTGCTGATCCCGGACTTCGAGGCCGGCCACAGCGCGGAACAGACCACACAGCCGGTGGCCGAGGCGGTGCTCGCCGCGGCCCGGGCGGGTGCGCACGTGGTGCTGGCCTCGGGTCGGGCACCGCTGAGCATGGCCGGCATGGCCGACCGGCTCGACCTGACCCGCACCGTCGAGGAGATGACCGGCAACCGGCTGCACGTGGTGGCGTCCAACGGCTCGGTGGTCTTACGGCATGCGCCGATGGAAGTCGTGCACGAGGTGACCTTCGACGCGAGCGCCGCGGTCCGCACGGTGCTCGAGCACGTGCCCAGCGCGGCGGTGGCCGTGGAGGAGCACGGCGTCGGCTACCGGGTGAACCGGCTCTTCCCCGACGGTGAGCTCGACGGCGAGATGATCGTGACCGACCTCGACGGACTCGCGCTCGACGCGGTGAGCCGGGTGATCGTGCGCGACCCGGACTCCACGTCGGAGGACTTCGTGCACCTGGCGAAGTCGCTGGGGCTCCAGGGCACCAACTACTTCATCGGCTGGACCGCGTGGCTGGACCTCGCCCCCGAAGGCGTCAGCAAGGCCAGCGGCCTCGAGTGGGCCTGCCACGACCTCGGCGTCGACCGGGCCGACGTGCTCGCGATCGGAGACGGGCGCAACGACACCGAGATGCTCACCTGGGCCGGCCGCGGGGTCGCGATGGGGCAGGCGCCGCCCGAGGTGAAGGACGCCGCCGACCATGTGACGGGTCGGGTGGAGGACGACGGCGCGGCCGAGGAGCTGCGCCGGTGGTTTCCGTGATCGACCTGCCGCGCACGCCGCTCGTCGGCGAGCTGGTCGTGCTGGCGCTCATCGAGCCGGACGAGATCGCCGACATGCTGACGGAGCCGCCGCGGCGGCGCGACGAGTGGCACCCCGACTTCCCACGCGAGGACGACCGCGACGGCGTCCGGATCTTGGCGGAGGTCACCGGCTGGGGTCCGCGCCGGATCGTGCGCCGCGCCGACGGCCTGGTGGTCGGCACGGTCGGGTTCTTCGGTCCTCCGGCGCCGGCCGACGACGGCGTTCCCGAGGTCGAGGTCGGCTACGGCCTGGTCGCCGCGGCCCGGCGACAGGGGTTGATGCGCGACGCGCTCACCGTGCTGCTGCGGCTCACCGACGCGGCCGGCGTACGGGTGCGCGGAGCCACCACGCGTGACAACGAAGCCAGCCTGGCGTCGATGCGGGGTGCCGGGTTCGCGGTGCGCGACCTGGTGGAGACACCGGCCGACGCCGAGCGCGAGGTGCACCTGGTGCGGGAGCCCGGACCGTGACCCGGGTGCGGCTGGTCGCCACCGACCTCGACGGCACGCTCGTGCACTCCGACGGATCGATCACGCCGCGCACCCGTGAGGCCCTGCTCGCTGCCGAGGCGGCCGGGATCGAGGTCGTCTTCGTCACCGGACGACCGCTCCGCTGGGCCGAGGAGGTCTTCGACCACGTCGGCGGCCACGGCCTGGCGATCGTCTCCAACGGAGCCCTGGTCTGGGACGTCGCCGGTGACGCGGTGCGCATGACCCGCACCATCGACCCGGTCGTCGGTCTCGAGGTCTGTCGGCTGATCCGCGAGGCCGTGCCCGGCAGCCACTTCGCCGTGGAACGGCTGCCCGGCATCGCGCTGGAGCCCGGCTTCCTCGAGCGCAACGCGATCCCGGACGACGCGCGCCGCGGGTCGGTGGAGGAGATCTTCGACGGACCGGCGCTCAAGCTGCTGGCGCGGCACGAGGAGATCTCGCCGCAGGAGTTCTGGGACCGCGCGGAGGCGGTCGTCGGCGACCGGGTGGTGGTCACCTGGTCGTCCGGCGGGGCGATGCTCGAGATGAGTGCGGCCGGGGTGACCAAGGCGACGACGCTGGCCCTGCTGTGTGCCGAGCGCCGGATCGCGCCCGAGGAGGTGCTGGCGATCGGTGACATGCCCAACGACATCACGCTGCTCGAGTGGGCCGGCACGTCGTACGCCATGGGCAACGCGCACCCGACCGTGCAGGCCGTCGCCGACCACGTCGCGCCCAGCAACGACGACGACGGCGTCGCGCGGGTGATCGAGGAGCTGCTCGCGCATGGATGACGCCACGGCCGACGCCTACCTCGCCCGGATCGGCGCCACCCGCGAGCCGCCCTCGGCCGCCGCCCTGGCCACGCTGATGGGCCGGCACCTGACCACGGTGCCGTTCGAGAACCTGAGCATCCATCTCGGCGAGAGGATCTCGCTCGAAGAGGACGCTCTCGTCGACAAGATCGTGGCCCGGCGCCGCGGCGGCTTCTGCTACGAGCTCAACGGCGGGCTCGCGCTGCTGCTGCGGCACCTCGGGTACGACGTGACGATGCTCGCCGCGCGGGTGTACGGCGACGCCGGGCCGGGGCCGCTCTTCGACCACCTGACCCTCCAGGTCGACGTGGACGAGGCGCCCTGGCTGGTCGACGTCGGGTTCGGCCGGTTCGTCGCGGCACCGTTCCGGCTCGACGTGCGCGACGACCAGCACGACCTGGCCGGCGTCGTCCGGGTGGTGGAGACGGACGAGGGCGACCTCGACGTCCGGCTCGGCGACCGGCCCGAGCTGAGGGTGGAGCAGCGGGGGCGCACCCTCGACGACTTCGCTCCGACGTGCTGGTACCAGCAGACCTCGCCGGACTCGCACTTCACGCAGTCGCTGACCTGCTCGCGCCCGACCGGCGACCACGACCGGGTCACGATCAGCGACCGGCTGCTGATCACGACCGTCGCCGGGCAGCGCACCGAGACCACCCTCGGGTCCGACGCGGACGTGCTGGCCGCCTACCGCGAGCACTTCGGGTTCACGCTCGACCGGTTGCCGACTCCGCCGGCGCCCTGAGCCGTCGCTCAGGCGGCGGTCGTCCCGAACGGGAACGTCGCCAGGGTCTGCGTGTCTCCCTCGGCCACCCGGACCAGGGTCGCCGTGTGCGCCACCGCCTCGATCGGCAGCCGCCGCTCGAGCTCGGCGCGCAGCGTCTCGGTGTCCTCGCCGTCGAGCAGCGGCACGCTCAGGTGGGGCACCACGTCGTCGAACGCGCCGCCGTACGGCGGGAACTCGGGGAACACCCGGAGCAGCCCGGACGTGAGCCGGCGGAACACGCCCACGGGCTCCGGCACCAGGTAGGTCGGCCCGCCGGGGAACTCCGAGACGCCCGAGAGCGTGAAGCCGAACGTGGTCACGTCGGCGAAGTAGCGCTCCAGGTCGCCGAGCACGCCGTCGTCGATGTCCGGCTCGGGGATGAACGGGCCGAGCAGCGTGATGTGCGCGAGCACGCTGCCGTCCTGCGGCTGGAACGGCGACCCGGAGGCCAGGGCCCGGCGCCGGACGATCGTCTCGGCCTCGCGCACCGGGACCTGGACGACGGTGTGGCTCACGACCGGGCCTCGAGGTGGCCGCGCACCGCTGCCGCGAAGGCGTCGGGGCGGCAGATGTTCGCGAGGTGTGCGCTGCGTTCCAGCAGGACGTGGCCCGCACCCGGGAT
This sequence comes from uncultured Actinomycetota bacterium, assembly GCA_963745795.1. Classification (GTDB taxonomy): domain Bacteria; phylum Actinomycetota; class Actinomycetes; order Propionibacteriales; family Nocardioidaceae; genus Marmoricola. The sequence goes on from CAVUYR010000005.1 coordinate 208,190, forward strand.
GCCGTCGCGCAGCACCGCGGTGACCTCGGGCGGGCAGGTCGGGTCGGCCTCACCGGTGACCACGAGGGTCGGCGCCGAAATCGCGCCCAGCCGGTCGCGGCTGTCGAACGCCGCCACCGCCTCGCACGCGAACGCGTAGCTCTCGGGGTCACAGGCCACGAGCTGGTCGAGGATCTCGGAGACCCGGAGCGGCTGCTCGAGGCGCACCTCGTCGGTGAACCAGCGGTCCGCGGTCGCGCCACGCAGCTGCTCCATGCCATCGGACCGGACGGCCGCCGCGCGCTCGTGCCACGTGGCCGGGTCGCCGAACCGTGCGGCCGTGCAGGCCAGCGTGAGCGAGAGCAGCCGGTCGGGTGCGTCCAGCGCTACCTGCTGCCCGACCGCGCCGCCGAGCGACAGACCGACGTAGTGGAAGCGTTCGGCACCGACCAGGCCGGCCAGCGCCAGCACGTCGGAGGCGAGGTCGGCCATGGAGAGCGGGCCCACCGCGGTCGGGGAGTCTCCGTGGCCGCGGAGGTCGATCGCCACCACCTGGTGGTCGGTGGACAGGTCGGCGACCAGCTCGTCCCAGAGCCGGTGCGTCGAGCCCAGCGAGCCCCCGAGCAGCACGAACCCGCCGGAGGAGGGACCGGTCACGCGGTGGTGCAGCGCCACGGGAGACATGCGGGTCACGCTAGTGGACGGACGCCGCGCCTACGCTGGCCTCCATGGGAGCAGGGCACGGCCACGCGGCCGGCCGGGCGGCGGACCGGCGCCGGCTGTGGCTGGTCGTGGGTGTCACCGCGACCGTGCTCGTGGTCGAGGTCGTGGGTGCCGTGCTCTCCGGCTCGCTCGCCCTGTTCGCCGACGCCGGCCACATGCTGACCGACGTCGCGGCGGTGCTGCTCGCGCTCGGGGCGTCGTACGTCGCGACGCGCCCGGCCAACGAGCGACGCACTTTCGGCTACCACCGGGCGGAGATCCTGGCCGCACTCATCAACGCGGTCGTGCTGGCGGGCGTCTGCGGCTACCTCGCGTACGCCGGGATCCGGCGCCTGTTCGACCCGCCGGACGTCGCGGCCGGCCAGATGCTGGCCTTCGCCGCCGTGGGCCTGCTCGCCAACGCGATCTCGCTGGTCGTGCTCTCAGCCCGTCGCGACGCCTCGCTGAACATGCGGGGCGCCTTCCTCGAGGTGCTCAGCGACACGGTCGGGTCGCTGGCCGCGATCGGGGCCGCGGTGGTGATCCTGGCCACCGGGTGGCTGCGCGCGGATCCCATTGCCTCGTTGATGATCGCGGTCATGATCGTGCCGCGGGCCGTGAGTCTGTTGCGGGACACCGGGGCCGTGCTGTTCGAGTCCACACCGAAGGACGTCGACGTCGCGCGGATGCGCGAGCACCTGATGGCGATTGACGGGGTCACCGACGTGCACGACCTGCACGCGTGGACGATCACGAGCGGCATGCCCTCCCTCTCCGCGCACGTGACCGTCACCGATGCCTGCCTCCAGCAACGCGGTGTCGGTGCTGTGCTCGACGAGCTGGCGCTCTGCGCCCGGCAGGACTTCGGGATCGAGCACGCGACGTTCCAGGTCGAGCCGGAGTCGCACCGTGACCACGAAGATCTCGGCCAGGACCACCACGCGTGAGCACCGGAGCGGGTGGCCACCTCGTGGGCATCCACGCGCACCTGCGTGGCGAGCTGGCACAGCTCGGCGACCTGGTCGACCAGGTGGAGGCGGGACGCACGTCGATCGGTGCCGCGCGGGACGCGGTGAACCAGATGTCGCTGCGCCAGAACGACTGGACGCTGGGTGCCTACTGCGCGTCGTACTGCCGGGTGCTGACGGCCCACCACACGATCGAGGACCAGAGCGTGTTCCCGCACCTCCGCGCCGCCGAGCCCGCGCTGGCCCCGGCGCTCGACCGGCTCGAGGCGGAGCACCGCGACGTGCACGGCCTGCTGGAGGCGCTCGACCGGGCCCTGGTCGACCTGCTGTCCGGCGGCGCCGTCGACGCGGTGCGGAAGGCCGTCGACGGGCTGCGCGACGTGCTGGTCGCACATCTCGACTACGAGGAGGAGCAGCTGGTCGGCCCGCTGGACCGGCTCGGCTTCTACTGACGCTCACCCTGCCCGGCACGGGCCCTGCAAGACTCCGCCCCATGACCTACGCACTCGGACAGGGCACCGGACCGCTCGCCGGGGTCAAGGTGGTCGAGCTCGCCGGGATCGGACCCGGCCCGCACGCGTGCATGATCCTGGCCGACCTCGGCGCCGACGTGGTGCGCGTCGACCGCCCGGGCGGCGGGCCGCTGGGCGGCGGCCCGCACGACATCCTCACCCGTGGCCGCCCCAGCGTGGCGCTGGACCTCAAGCGCCCGGAGGCGGTGGAGACCGTGCTGCGCCTGGTCGAGGGCGCCGACGTGCTGGTCGAGGGGATGCGCCCGGGCACCGCGGAGCGGCTCGGACTCGGACCCGGCGCGTGCCACGCCCGCAACGAGCGGCTGGTGTTCGCGCGGATGACCGGGTGGGGCCAGAGCGGCCCGCTGGCGCACTCCGCGGGCCACGACATGAACTACATCTCGGTCGCCGGTGCGCTCTTCGGCCTCGGCCAGGACCGGGCGCGTCCGCACTTCCCGTCGAACCTGCTCGGCGACTTCGGCGGCGGGTCGACGTACCTCGTGATCGGCGTGCTCGCGGCGCTGCTCGAGGCGCGCGTCTCCGGCAGGGGACAGGTGGTCGACGCCGCGATCGTCGACGGCACCGCGCACCTCAACGCGATCGGCGCTGTCTTCCACGCCACCGGCCTCCACGGCGACCAGCGGGTGTCCGGGCTGCTCGACGGCGGCATGCCGTACTACGACGTCTACGAGACCTCCGACGGCCGGCACCTCTCTGTGGCACCGCTCGAGGGCCGGTTCTACGAGGAGTTCCTGGACCTGCTCGGGCTCGCTGGCGAGGTGCCGGACCGCAACGACTTCGCCGCGCTCGGCGACCTGCGCACGGCCATCGCCGCGCGGATCAAGGAGCGCACGCAGGCCGAGTGGGTCGCGAAGCTCGAGGGCACCGACGCCTGCGTGGCCGGGATCATCCCGCTCGCCGAGGCGTTCGAGCACCCGCACAACACGGCCCGCGAGGTGTACGTCGACCGCGACGGCCTCGTGCAGCCCGCACCGGCCCCGCGCTTCTCGCGCACCGCTGCGTCGCTCACCACCGGGCCTTCGACCCCAGGCGACTCGACCCGCGAGGCCCTTGCAGCGTGGGGGATCGATGACGTCGACACCCTCATCGACCAGGGCGTCGCGGTCCAGGCCTGATCGTCAGGTGTTGCGTCCCCGCGCGGTGACGGGCCACATCTCGTCGCCCGCGACCAGCTCGTCGACGAGGTTCACGGTCGCGCAGACGTGATTGGGCACGACCGTCACGCGTTCGCCGAGCCGCGGCCGGGCGGCGCCGTCCGGGATCTCGACGACGCCGTGGTGCTCCCAGATCCGGGCGATCCGGGCCTCCGGGTAGTCCGGCAGCAGACCGTGGCCGTCGACGAAGGCAGGGCGGTCCATGCCGAGCAGCTTCGCCCCGGCGTCGAGCACCACCTGGCCGGGTACCGCGTCGCTGACCACGGTGGCACGGACCGTCAGCGCGACCTGGTCGGGCGTCGCGGCGCCGAGCGCGAGCTGGCCGGCGTCCATCAGCACGTAGACACCGGGCCGCAGCTCGGTGACACCCGCGCCGGTCAGAGCCGCGGTCGGCGTGCAGCCTCCGCTCAGCACCACGTCGTCGACGCCCGTCGCCCGCAGGCCGGCGGCCGCCTCACGCAGCGTGCGTGCCTCGTCGGCCGCGGCGGCAGCCCGCGCCGGGCCCACCCCGTAGCCGTGGCCCGGGAAGGTGAAGACGCCGCGCACCGGCACCCCCAGCGCGCGGGCCTCCTCGGCGAGTGCCGCCGCGTCCGGCGGGGCGACGCCGCTGCGCGCCAGCCCGGAGTCGATCTCCACCGAGACGGCGACGCCACAGTCGGCGGCACGTCGCACGCCCTCGATGGAGTCGACTCCCACGACCAGGGGCACCCGGGCGGCGACCGCGCGCACCCGTGGGACGTCGGCGGCGACCGGATAGGCGACGAACAGGTCCTTGCCCGCCGCCGCGACCTGGTCCGCGAACGCCTCGGCCTCCCCGACCGTGGCCACGGACAGCCCGACCGCGCCGGCCGCGAGCTGGCGGGCCGCGATCTCGGCGCTCTTGTGGGTCTTGACGTGCGGCCGGAGCGCCATCCCGCGGGCGTCGCAGAACGCCTGCATCGCGGCGATGTTGCGGTCGACGATCTCCGGGTCCACCCGGACGTAGGGGGTCGCGCGCACGGCGCCACTGTGACACGGCGGGCGGCGGTGCACCGAGAATGGCGGGGTGACCGAGCTCCGTGCGGACTGCTCCCGGTGTGCCGGGCTGTGCTGCGCCGTGCCCGCGTTCACGGCCTCGTCGGACTTCGCGATCGACAAGCCGAGCCACACGCCGTGCCCGAACCTCGCCGGCGACTTCTCCTGCTCCATCCACGCCGACCTGCGCGAGCGGGGCTTCCCGGGCTGCACCGTCTACGAGTGCTTCGGCGCCGGGCAGCGCGTCGTCGAGGAGCTGTACGGCGGGCGCGACTGGCAGTCGGCGCCGGAGATCCGGCAGGAGATGTTCGCCGCGTTCGAGGTGGTCGAACGGCTGCACGAGCTGCTCTGGTACCTGCAGGACGCCCTCGCCCGTCCGGCGGTCGCGCCGCTCCGCGACGAGCTCGAAGGCCTGCGCGACGTCGTGGACGCGGCCTGCCGCGCACCGGTGCCGGGTGACGTGACGCCGTTCCAGCTCCGCGCCGACAGCCTGCTGGGCGAGGTCAGCGGGCTGGTGCGCGCGGGCAGCGAGGGGCCCGACCTGCGAGGCCGGGACCTGGCCGGCCAGGACCTGCGCGAACTCGAGCTGGCCGGGGCCTCGCTGCGCGGCGCGGTGCTGATCGGCGCCGACCTGCGCGACCACGACCTCGGCCCGGCCGACCTGCTGGGCGCGGACCTGCGGGCGGCCGAGGTGGCGGGCGCCGACCTGTCCGACGCGCTGTTCCTCACGCAGTTCCAGGTGAACGCCGCCCGCGGTGACGCCGCCACGCGGTTGCCCGGCCGACTCGCGCGCCCGCCGTACTGGGGCTGAGGAACTCCCTCGACCCGCCCGGCGTTGACCAAGGGTCGTGGACGACAGGGGAACCGACATCAGCACGTTCCAGCAGCAGGTGGACCGCCTCGTGGGGCTCGGGTACCCGGGCCTCGCCGACCGCAGCGAGGACGACCTGCGCGCGCTTCTCGAGCCGCTGCGTGCGACAGCCGACGGCCTTCCGGATACGGACCGGCCCGGGCACGCCGCGTGGGTGGTCGTGGTCACCCGCGACCTGGTCGCGCCGGAGGACACCGTGCCTCTGCTCCGGCTGGTCGGCCCTCGTGGCACCGGCACCAGGCCCGGCCGGGTCGACCGCAACCACGCCCCGGGTGACCTGGCCGGCTACCACCCGGTCGAGGACGCCCGGCCACCCGCTCCGGCGTACCTCCTGGTCGACGTGGAGCGCGGCGAGGAGTTCTGCAACGTCCGGCCCGAGGACGCGACGCGTGCCGTCCGGGAGCGCGGCCGCAGCCCGCTGACCATCGACGAGGGCATCGCCCTGGTCACGCACCGGCCCGACCTTCTGGAGTCCAACAAGTGCTTCATGCTCGCCGGCTCGCGCCGCACGGGCATCGACGGGGACCGCCGGGTGCCGGCCCTCTGGATCAGCGAGCGCGCGCCGAAGCTGGGCTGGTGCTGGGACGGCAACCCTCACAGCTGGCTCGGACTTGCCTCGGCGGGTGATCGCGTCAGCTGACGGGCTCCTCGTCGAGCCGCTTCATCACGGGCGTCGCGGCGATGCCGTGGACCACCACCGACAGCGCGATCGCGAACGCAGTCGTGGACCACAGCCAGGGCGCCGCGTCCAGGTCGATCTGCCCGGTCGCCCAGGCAAGGTAGTAGATCGACCCGACGCCCCGTACGCCGAAGAACGCGACCGCGGCGCGGCCGCGGGGCGAGAGTCCACCTGACTCCGGGCTGCGTCGCGGCCGCACGCCGAGCGCGACGATCCCGGACAGCGGGCGGATCACGAACAGCAGCACCACCCCGACGAGCACGCCGCGCCAGTCCAGGTGGTCGAGCACGCCGCCGGAGATCTCGATGCCGAGGAGCAGCAGCACGAGAAGGGTGAAGAGCCGTTCGAGGCGCTCGACGACCTCGTGCATCGCGCGGTGGTAGTCGTGCTTGCGCTCAGCGGACCGCATCGCCATCGCGCAGGCGAACACCGCGAGGAAGCCGTAGCCCTGCGCCACCTGGGCCACGCCGTACGCCGTGAGCAGGGCGGCCAGCGCCAGCAGCGGCTCGCCCTGCTCGGCCAGACGCAGCGGCGCCTTGGACGAGCGGAACGCCACGCGGGCGAGCAGGCGGCCGACCAGCACGCCGGCCCCGACGCCGATCGCGATCTTGCCGACGACGTACCAGGCGAGCCACGCGCCGACGCCGCCCAGCACCGAGCCGCCGGCGGCCACCAGGACCGCGGCATGGACGAACGGGAAGGTGAGGCCGTCGTTGAGCCCGGCCTCGGACGTGAGCGCGAACCTCACCTCGCCGGACTCGCTGCTCACGGTCGGGTCCTCCGCGTAGGGCAGGTCCGCCGCGGCCTCGTCCGGGATCGACGAGCCGGGCCCACCCACCTGCACGTCGGAGGCGAGCACCGGGTCCGTCGGCGCCAGCACGGAGCCCAGGACAAGGGCCGCCGCGACCGGCAGTCCCAGGGCCCACCCGAGCAGGGCGACGCCGAGGATGCAGAGGGGCATCGCGACCCCGAGCAGCCGCCAGGTCGGCGACCAGGCCCGCCAGGACGCCGGCCGGAGCAGGTCCAGGGGCCGGTCGAGCGCGAGGCCGACGCCCATCAGGGCGATCAGCACGGTGAGCTCGGTGACGTGCTCGACCAGGGCCCGGTCGGCGACCAGGTCGAGCTGCAGGTCGTCGGCGAGCGGCGTCCAGCCGAGCGCGACACCGACCACCAGGAGCACCAGCGGTGGCGAGATGGCGTACGAGCGCAGGGCAGCGGGCAGCAGCACGGCCAGCAGCAGGCAGCCGCCAGCGAGGAGGAAGAAGGCGTCCGCGGGCATTGCGCCAACCGTAGTCAGGAGACCGGCGTCACACGGGCCGCACCCTTGGACGTTGACAGTATTACTGTCAGAATCGGCAGGACCCGAGCGATCAGGGAAGTTGGGACGACGATGTCAGCAGAAGCATTCGTGTACGACGCCATCCGCACGCCGCGCGGCAAGGGCAAGAAGGACGGCAGCCTGCACGAGGTCAAGCCCGTCGACCTGGTCGTCGGCCTGCTCGACGAGGTGCGCAAGCGCAACGACGGCTTCGACCCCGACCGGGTCGACGACGTCGTGCTCGGCGTGGTCTCGCCCGATCGGCGACCAGGGCGGCGACATCGCCAAGACCGCGGCGCTCGCGGCCGGCTACCCGGAGACCGTGGCCGGCGTCCAGCTCAACCGCTTCTGCGCCTCGGGGCTCGAGGCCGTCAACCAGGCCGCGCAGCCGGGTGCGCGGCGGCTTCGAGGACCTGATCCTCGCCGGCGGCGTCGAGTCGATGAGCCGGGTGCCGATGGGCTCCGACGGCGGCGCGTGGGCGATGGACCCGGCCACCGCGCTCACCACCGGCTTCGTCCCGCAGGGCATCGGCGCCGACCTGATCGCCACCATCGAGGGCTTCAGCCGCGAGGACGTCGACACCTTCGCGGTCGAGTCCAACGCGCGCGCCGCGAAGGCCTGGGCCAACGGCTACTTCTCCAGGTCGGTGGTCCCGGTCGTCGACACGCAACGGCCTGGCGGTGCTCGACCACGACGAGTTCATCAAGCCCGAGTCGACCGTCGAAGGCCTCGGCAGGCTGCGCCCGAGCTTCGCGCAGATCGCCGAGCAGGGCGGCTTCGACAACGTGGCGCTGGAGAAGTACCACTGGATCGAGAAGATCGACCACGTCCACCACGCGGGCAACTCCTCGGGCATCGTCGACGGGGCCGCGATCGTCGCGATCGGCAACGAGCAGGTCGGCACCGACCTCGGTCTCACCCCGCGCGCCCGGATCGTCTCCGCCGCGGTCTCCGGCGCCGACCCGACGATCATGCTGACCGGCCCGGCGCCGGCCTCGCGCAAGGCGCTGGCCAAGGCCGGCCTCGAGGTCGACGACATCGACCTGTTCGAGATCAACGAGGCGTTCGCCGCGGTCGCGATGCGGTTCATGCGCGACCTCGGCATCAGCGACGAGATCACGAACGTCAACGGCGGCTCGATCGCGATGGGCCACCCGCTGGGCGCCACCGGCGCGATGATCCTCGGCACCCTGATCGACGAGCTCGAGCGCCGCGACCTCCGCCGCGGCCTGGCCACGCTCTGCGTCGGCGGCGGCATGGGCATCGCCACGATCGTCGAGCGGGTCTGACAACGACGGTCTCGACAAGCTCGACCACCGGCGGCGAGCTCGACAGCCAGCGACGAGCACACCGACCGGAAGCGAGCACATGACCGAGACCCAGACCGCCGTCCGCTACGACAAGGGTGACGACGGCATCGTCGCGCTCACCCTCGACGACCCGACGGCCAGCGCGAACACCATGAACGACCTGTACCGCGACTCGATGGCCGCGGCCGTCGACCGGCTGTACGCCGAGAAGGACGACCTCCGCGGCGTGGTCGTCACCAGCGCCAAGAAGACCTTCTTCGCCGGCGGCAACCTGAACGCGATGGTGCAGGCCGGCCCCGACGACGCCGGCGACGTGTTCGCGATGGCGCAGGACGTCAAGGCCGGGCTCCGCCGGCTGGAGACGCTCGGCAAGCCGGTCGTCGCGGCGATCAACGGGGCCGCGCTCGGCGGCGGCCTCGAGATCGCGCTCGCCTGCCACCACCGGATCGTCGTCGACGACCCGAAGGTGCAGCTCGGCCTGCCCGAGGTGACGCTCGGTCTGCTGCCCGGCGGCGGTGGGGTGACCCGCACCGTGCGGATGCTCGGCATCGCCGACGCGCTGATGGACGTGCTGCTCCAGGGCACCCGCTTCAAGCCGGCCGAGGCGCAGCGAGCTGGGCCTGGTCGACGAGCTGGTCGCCACCCGCGAGGAGCTGGTCCCGGCCGCGAAGGCCTGGATCGAGGCGCACGCCGACGACGCCGAGGCCGCGACGCAGCCGTGGGACCGCGACGGCTACCGGATGCCGGGCGGCACCCCGTCGAACCCGAAGCTGGCGGCGTTCCTCCCGGCCTTCCCGGCGATGCTGCGCACGCAGCTCAAGGGCGCCGACATGCCGGCGCCGAAGGCGATCCTCGCCGCCGCCGTCGAGGGCGCCCAGGTCGACTTCGAGACCGCGACCCGGATCGAGTCGCGCTACCTGACCCACCTGATCACGCGGCCAGAACTCGAAGAACATGATCCAGGCGTTCTTCTTCGACCTCCAGGCGATCAACTCCGGGTCGCTGCGGCCCGAGGGCGTGCCGCCGTACGTCGCCCGCAAGGTCGCCGTGCTCGGCGCCGGGATGATGGGCGCCGGCATCGCCTACTCAGCGCGCACGTGCGGGCATGGAGGTCGTGCTCAAGGACGTCTCGCAGGAGGCGGCCGAGAAGGGCAAGCAGTACTCGGTCGCGCTGCTCGACAAGGCGATCACCCGGGGCAAGATGACCGAGGCGAAGAAGCACGAGATCCTGGCCCGCATCCACGCCGACCGCCGACCCGGCCGACTGCGCTGGCGTCGACACGGTGATCGAGGCGGTCTTCGAGGACCCGGCGCTGAAGAACAAGGTGTTCGCGGAGATCAGGGACGTGGTCAACCCCGACGCGCTGCTGTGCTCCAACACCTCGACACTGCCGATCACCGAGCTCGCCGACGGCGTCGACCGCCCCGACGACTTCGTCGGGCTGCACTTCTTCTCGCCGGTCGACAAGATGCCGCTGGTCGAGATCATCAAGGGCGAGCAAGACCTCCGAGGCGTCGGTGGCGAAGGCGCTCGACGTGGTGATGCAGCTCAAGAAGACCCCGATCGTGGTCAACGACAGCCGCGGCTTCTACACCTCGCGCGTCATCGGCACCATGGTCAACGAGGGCCTGGCCATGCTCGGCGAGGGCGTTCACCCGATGTCGGTCGAGCGGGCCGCGACCCAGGCCGGCTACCCGGTCGGCACGCTGCAGCTCTCCGACGAGCTCAACATGGAGCTGATGGTCAAGATCCGCAACGCCACCCGGGCCGCGGTCGAGCGCGACGGCGGCACCTACACGCCGCACCCGGCCGAGCGGGTCATCGACGCGATGATCGAGGCGGGTCGCCCCTCGAAGCTCAAGGGTGCCGGCTTCTACGAGTACGTCGACGGCAGGCGCACCCGGTCTGTGGCCCGGTCTCGCGGAGCTGTTCCCGCCGGCCGACGGGCAGGCCGACCTCGCCGAGCTGAAGGACCGGCTGCTGTTCATCGAGGCGGTGGAGACCGCGCGCTGCTTCGACGAGGGCGTCATCGAGTCGTCAGCGGCCGCGAACATCGGCTCGATCATGGGGATCGGCTTCCCGGCGCTGACCGGTGGTGCCGCCCAGTTCATGCAGGGCTACGAAGGAACCTCCGGCAACGGGCTCACCGGCTTCGTGGCCCGCGCGCACGAGCTCGCCGACACCTACGGCGAGCGCTTCCGCCCCCCGTCGTACCTGTCCGAGCTGGCCGAGAAGGGCGAGAGGCTCCCCGCCTGACCAGACCTGCGGACTGCTGACCCGACTACCGGCCGAGCTTCTTGCCGCACTCCGTGGTCGCCTTGTTGACCTTCTTGACGGTCGCGGACGGCGTGGACTTGGTGTAGCCGTCGACGATCGTGGTCTTCAGGTCGCCGTCGTCGATCGCGTCCATGCACTTCACGTAGGCGTCGACCTGCTTGTCGCTGGCCCGCGACTGCTTCTTGATGTCGGCCTTGAGCTTGGAGAACTTGTAGCACCGCACGATCGCGTCGCCGTACGCCTCGGCGGTCTTCTTCGAGAGCTTGGTCGGCAGCTGGGACGCGGCCTCCAGCTTCTTGTCGATGACCTTGTCCTTCTTCAGCTGGTCGACGCCGGCACTGGTGACGAGTTCCTCACCGAAGCAGGCGGCGACCGCCTTGCGGGACTTCGAGGGCTGTGACCCGGCGAAGCTCTTGGCGATGTTGTCTGAGGCGCTCTGCTCATCGTCGCTGAGGCCGCCGCAGGCCGCGGTGCTGAAGAGCAGAGCGGCGACGACGCCGATCAGCAGGAGTGTGCGCTTCATGGGACTACAGACCTCGTTCACGTGGGGTGGGGAGGCGCGGAGGCCGTCCCGGACGACGACAAGCCTGCCTCATCTCCCTGAGAGGAACCTAGGGAGGCCCGGAATCGGTGGCCCGAAGGGGTGAGGTCCTACGCTCGGGGCCATGGACTTCGCACCCTCTGCCCGCGCCGCCGACCTGACCGCACGGGTCCGGGACTTCATGGCCCGGGAGGTGGAGCCGGTCGAGCCGCAGTACCACCGCGACCTCGCCGACCTGCGGGCCCACGGCGACCCCTGGCAGCCGCTGCCGCTGCTGGCCGACCTCCAGGCGAAGGCCCGGGCGGAGGGGCTGTGGAACCTCTTCCTGCCGAAGGAGCACGCCGGGGAGTACGCCGCCGCAATTCGGCACGGACGGCGGCGAGGGGCTGACCAACGTCGACTACGCGCCGATCGCCGAGCTGACCGGCCGCTCCTTCATCGCGCCGTACGTCTTCAACTGCAACGCGCCCGACACCGGCAACATGGAGGTCCTGCTCAAGTACGGCGACGACGCCCAGCGCCGGGAGTGGCTGGAGCCGCTGCTGGACGGCGCGGATCCGCTCGGCGTTCACGATGACCGAGCCGGACGTGGCCTCCTCCGACGCCACGAACATGGAGGCCACCGCGGTCGTCGACGGCGACGAGGTCGTCATCAACGGCCGCAAGTGGTGGTCGACCGGCGTCGGCCACCCGGACTGCAAGATCCTCGTCTTCATGGGGCTCACCGACCCCGACGCCGACCGGCACCGCCGGCACACGATGGTGCTGGTGCCGCGGGACGCGCCCGGCGTGAAGGTCGAGCGGCTGCTCTCGACGATGGGCATCCAGGACGAGCCGTTCGGCCACGGCGAGTGTCAGCTTCACCGACGTGCGGGTGCCGGCGGGCAACGTGCTCCTCGGACCGGGTCGCGCGTTCGAGATCGCCCAGGGCCGGCTCGGTCCGGGCCGCGTGCACCACTGCATGCGGCTGATCGGACTGGCCGAGATGGCGCTCGAGCTCGCGATCCGCCGCGGGCACAGTCGCGGACCGCCTTCGGCAAGCCGCTGGTCAACCTCGGCGGCAACCGCGAGCGGATCGCCGACGCCCGGATCGCGATCGACCAGGCCCGGCTGCTCGTGCTCAACGCGGCCTGGAAGCTCGACGTCGGCGGGGCGGCGAACGCGCTGTCGGAGGTCAGCCAGATCAAGGTGGCGGTGCCGAGCATGGCGCAGCAGGTGATCGACTTCGCGATGCAGATCCACGGCGGCGGCGGGCTGTCCGACGACTTCCCGCTCTCGGCGGCGTGGACGTCGGCCCGTGCGCTGCGGCTCGCCGACGGGCCGGACGAGGTGCACCGCGGGGTGGTCGCCCGGATCGAGCTGGGCAAGCACGCATGAGGGCGGTCCGAGAGCGAGCGCAGCGACGTCTCGAAGGGTGCTGGTCACCGGCGGCGCGTCCGGGCTCGGCGCCGCCCTGGTGGCGGCGCTTCGAGGCCCGCGGCGACGACGTGCTGGTCGTGCGACGTCAACGAGCCGCCGTCGGCGCGGGGCGACGTTCCTCCGGCTCGACGTGCGCTCCGACGACGACTGGGCGGCGGCGCTGGCCTGGGTCGAGGAGCACTGGGGCGGCGCTCGACCTGCTGGTCAACAACGCCGGCGTCGCCGGCGGCGGCCGGATCGACGTGGCGACGATGGACGAGTGGCAGTGGATCATCGAGATCAACCTGTTCGGGGTGGTCCGCGGCACCCGGACGTTCGTGCCGATGTTCAAGGCGCAGCGGTCCGGCCGGATCGTCAACGTGGCCTCGCTCGCCGGGCTGGTGCACCCGCCGGGCATGGGCTCGTACAACGCGGTCAAGGCCGGCGTGGTGGCGTTCACGGAGACGCATCGGGCACGAGCTCGCGTCGTACGGCGTGCACGCGCCACGTGGTCTGCCCGTCGTACTTCCGGACCAACCTGATGGCCTCGATCCGGGGCGCCGACACGGCGCTGGTCGGCGTCGGTCGCCGGCTGGTCGAGAACTCGCCGGTCGACCGCCGACGACATCGCGGCCGCGGTGCTCGCCGGCATCGAGCGCGGCGACGAGCTGATCCTCCCCGACGACGCCGGCCCGGCAGGCGTGGGCACTCAAGCAGCACGACCGCGCGTCGTACGACGCCGTGATGCGCGACCAGGCGCGCCAAGCTGGACGCAGGCTCGTGGCCGACGCCGCTGAGCTGAGACCGTCGAGGGCGCCGGCGCGGTCCGCGACGAGGACGCCTTCGACGTCGAGGCGGTGGCGGCCTGGCTGCGCGAGCAGGGCGACCGACCTCGGCGGTCCGGCCGAGGTGCGGCAGTTCGCCGGCGGCGCGTCCAACCTGACCTACTCGCTGCGCTACCCCGACCCGCGACCTGATCCTGCGCCGGCCGCCGACGGGCAGCGAAGGCCAAGGGCGCCCACGACATGGGCCGCGAGTACCGGATCCAGGCCGCGCTCGAAGCCGAGCCGTTCGCGCTACGTCGCCGACGATGGTCGCCCTCTGCCACGACGACGCCGTGATCGGCTCGGACTTCTACGTGATGGAGCGCGTCGACGGGACGATCCCGCGGCGCGACCTCCCGACCCGGGGTGGACCTCGACGAGGCCGCCGCCGCCGACTCGTGCACGGGACGCGCTCGACGTGCTGGTCCGGCTGCACGCGGTCGACCCGAGCCGCGGCCGGCCTCGGCGCGCTCGGGAAGGGCGACGGGCTACGTCGCGCGGCAGGTCGAGGGCTGGTCCGAGCCGCTTCCGCAAGGCGCGCACCGACGAACGTCGCCGAGCTACGACGCGACGGTGATGGCCTGGCTCGACGCGCACCAGCCCGACGACGTCGCGAACTGCGTGATCCACAACGACTTCCGCTTCGACAACCTGGTGCTCGACGCCGGACGACCCGACCGCGCGTCGTCGGCGTGCTCGACTGGGAGATGGCGACGCTCGGCGACCCGCTGATGGACCTCGGCGGCGCGCTGGCCTACTGGGTGCAGGACGACGACGACGAGTTCTTCCGCCAGTTCCGGCGGCAGCCGACGCACCTGCCCGGGATGCTCACGCCGCGACGAGGTGGTGCGAGCACTACGCCGACGCGATGGGCTCGAGGTCACGCCGGAGCAGTGGCGGTTCTACGAGGTGTTCGGGCTGTTCCGGCTCGGCCGTGATCGCGCAGCAGATCTACTACCGCTACTACCACGGGCAGACCCACAACGAGGCCTACGCGCGGTTCGGCCCGGCGGCGCAGTACCTCGAGGTCGCGCTGCAACCGGATCATCGGCAGCCTGATGGGTCAGGTGCTGCTGGTCCGCCACGGCCAGGCGTCCTGGGGCGCCGACGACTACGACGCGCTCTCGGAGACCGGGTGGGAGCAGTCGCGGCTGCTCGGTCGGGCGCTCGCCGGACGCGGGGTCGAGCCGACCCTCGTCGTCCACGGCTCGATGCGCCGGCACCGCGAGACCGCCGAGGCTGCGGCGGGCTCGCCGACCGCGCGACCGTCGACCCCGGCTGGGACGAGTTCGACCACCTCGAGATGCTCGGCGCAGTGCCGTCGCCCGCCGAGGGTCGCGCGCCGACCCGTGGGGAGTTCCAGGCCTGGTTCGAGGCGGCCACCGACCGCTGGACCGGTGGCGAGCACGACCCGGGCTACGAGGAGACGTTCGACGCGTTCGGCGACCGCGTCACGGCCGCGCTGCGTCGTACGGCGGAGGCGGCCGGGTCGGGGACGGCAGTCGTGCTCACCTCGGGCGGCCCGACGGCGTGGGCCGTCGCCACCCTGCTCGGTGCCGATCTCGAGCGGGAGGGCCGGGTGCGGCTGTGGCGCCGGCTCAACCCGGTCTGTGTGAACTCCGGCGTCACCAAGGTCGTGACCGGAAGGCGTGGCCTGACTCTGGTGTCCTTCAACGAGCACACACACCTCGATCCGAAGCCGGATCTGCTCACCTATCGCTGAACCAGTTGCACTGGCAATATTTCGCTGCCGGATCCGTCGAGTTTTCGGTCCATCAGAGTCTGAATCCGTACACTGACGCCCATGTCCCGCGCTGTCCCTGCCGTGTCGCTTCGCGGCGTGAGCAAGAGCTTCGGAGACGTTCACGCCGTCGTCGACCTCGACCTCGACATCCGGGAGGGCGAGTTCTTCGCGATGCTCGGACCCTCCGGCTCCGGGAAGACCACCGTGCTGCGGCTGATCGCCGGCTTCGAGGCCCCGACGGCCGGCACGGTACGGCTCGGCGGCACGGACGTCACGTCCGCGGCACCGTTCGACCGCGACGTGACCACCGTCTTCCAGGACTACGCGCTGTTCCCGCACATGAGCGTCGTCGACAACGTCGCCTACGGCCTGCGGGTGCGGGGGGTCGGCCGGCGTGAGCGCCGCGAGCGGGCCGCCGAGGCGCTGGCGACGGTGGCGCTCTCCGGCACCGAGACGCGCTCGCCCACCCAGCTCTCAGGCGGCCAGCGGCAGCGCGTCGCGCTGGCCCGCGCGCTCGTCGTCGACCCGCAGGTGCTCCTCCTCGACGAGCCGCTCGGAGCCCTCGACCTCAAGCTGCGCGAGCAGATGCAGGTGGAGCTCAAGCAGATCCAGCGCCGGGTCGGGATCACGTTCGTCTTCGTGACCCACGACCAGGACGAGGCGCTCACGCTGAGCGACCGGATCGCGGTCTTCAACAACGGGCGGGTCGAGCAGATCGGTCCCGCGGAGGAGGTCTACGAGCGACCGGGCACCCCGTTCGTGGCCGGGTTCGTTGGCACCTCGAACCTGTTGACGGGCGAGGCCGCGCTGGCGCTGGTCGGCCGTCCCGGCACCTTCGCCGTACGCCCGGAGAAGATGCGGCTGCACCGCGACGGGTCCACCCCGTCGACCGACGTCCGGGCACCGGGCACCGTGGCCCAGGTGGTCTACGCGGGCTCGCTGACCCGCTACCTGGTCGACCTCGACGCGGGCGCCCGGGTGGTCGTCGCCGTGCAGAACCAGGAGTCGGACGTGGTCGACCCGGAGCGGATGCGCGGCACCCCCGTGGTCGTGGGCTTCGACCGGCAGAGCTGCTTCGCCGTCGCAGCGGACGGCACCCAGGAAACGCAACCAACAGAGGAGTCAGCATGAGGTGGTCCATGAGGTCGTCGAGGACGACAACGATCGCGGCGGTCACCGTCGCGGTCGCGGCGACCGCGCTCAGCGGCTGCGCAGGCTCGGGCAGTAGCGGCGGCGACGCGCCAGGCACACAGGGGTTCACGGCCCCGGACATCCCGATGCAGAAGAGCGTCGGCCAGGGAGAGGGCGAGGTCAGCATCCTGGCCTGGCCCGGGTACGCCGAGGACGGCTCGACCGACAAGAAGGTCGACTGGGTCACGCCGTTCGAGAAGGAGACCGGGTGCAAGGCCACGGTCAAGTACTTCAACACCTCCGACGAGGCGGTCAACCTGATGAAGGGCGGCCAGTACGACGTGGTGTCCGCCTCGGGTGACGCCACCCTGCGGCTGATCGCCTCGGGTGACGTCGCGCCGGTCAACACCGACCTGGTGCCCAGCTACGCCGACGTGGCGCCGTTCCTGAAGGACCAGCAGTTCAACTCGGTCAAGGGGCAGATGTACGGCATCCCCCACGGCTGGGGCGCGAACCTGCTGATGTACCGCAAGCAGGACGTGACCACCGCCCCGACCTCGTGGTCGGCGGTCTTCGACGACGCCTCGAAGTACAAGGGGAAGGTCACGGCGTACGACTCCCCGATCTACATCGCCGACGCCGCGCTCTACCTGATGAAGCACCAGCCGGACCTGAAGATCAAGGACCCCTACGCACTGGATGCCAAGCAGCTCGACGCTGCGGTCGCGCTGCTCAAGAAGCAGAAGGCCAACGTGAGCGAGTACTGGAGCGACTACACGAAGCAGGTCAGCGCCTTCAAGAGCGGGTCGTCCGTGATCGGGACGATCGTGGCAGGTGATCGCGAACCTGACCAACGACGAGACCCCGGTCGGCGCCGTCCTGCCGAAGGAGGGCTCCACCGGCTGGTCGGACACCTGGATGATCGCGGCCAAGTCGAAGCACCCCAACTGCGCCTACAAGTGGATGGACTACATCGTCTCCCCGAAGGTCAACGCCCAGGTGGCGGAGTACTTCGGCGAGGCTCCGGCCAACCTCAAGGCCTGCCAGGAGACGAGCGACAAGTCGTTCTGCGACGGCTACCACGCGGCCGACGCGGCGTACGCCGCGCAGCTCCACTACTGGACGACGCCGATCAAGCAGTGCCTCGACGGCCGCGACGTGACCTGCACCGACTACGCCGAGTGGACGAAGAAGTGGCTCGAGATCAAGGGCTGACCTCTGCGGTGACCACGCCCGGGGCCGCGTACCTCCACCGGCACCCCCGCCTGCGACTGGCGGGGGTGCTGGGGGCGCCGCTGACCTGGCTGCTGGTGGTCTACCTGGGCTCGCTGGCGGCCCTGCTGCTGACGAGTCTCTGGACGCAGGACTCGTTCACCGCCGAGGTGGTGCGGATCTGGACCCTGGACAACTTCAGGGCGGTGCTCACGGAACCGCTCTACCACGAGGTGCTGGTGCGCACCGTGCTCGTCGCTTCCGCAGTGACTCTGATCGACCTCGTCCTGGCGCTCCCGATCGCGTTCTACATGGCCAAGGTGGCACGACCCCGGGTCGCGAAGCTGCTGGTCGTTGCGTGCCTGATGCCGCTCTGGGCGAGCTACCTGATCAAGGCGTACGCCTGGCGGCTGCTGGTGATCAAGGACGGGGTGTTCGAGCACACCTTCGGCGGCAGCCCCGGCCTGGGTCTGGTCGCGGTGGTGATGACGCTGTCCTACCTGTGGCTGCCGTTCATGATCCTGCCCGTGTACGCCGGGCTCGAGCGGGTGCCGGACTCCCACCTGGAGGCGTCCGAGGACCTGGGCGGCCGGCCCTGGCGGACGTTCCGTTCGGTGGTCTGGCCGGCGATCCTGCCGAGCGTGATCGCCGGCTCGATCTTCACGTTCTCGCTGAGTCTCGGCGACTACATCAGCGTCAACATCGTCGGCGGCACGTCGCAGATGCTGGGCAACCTGATCTACGCCCAGCAGACGCTCGACCTGCCGATCGCGGCGGCGACCGCGACGCTCTCGGTCGCGGTGATGGCGATCTACATGCTGCTGGTGCGACGCACGGGCGCCCTGGACCGGTTGTGAGGGCAGCGCGATGACCCTGAGCAGGTACAGCCGCGTGGTTCTGTCGGCCGTGGTGATCCTGGTGCTGGTGGTGATCTACGCTCCGCTCGCCGTGGTCGTTATCAGCTCCTTCAGCTCATCGAAGACGTTCGGCTGGCCACCCCCGTCGTACACGCTGCACTGGTGGGGTGAGGCATGGAGCAGCGGCGGCGCGCTGCACGCTGTCGGCGTCAGTGTCCAGGTCGGGCTGCTGGCGATGGGGCTCGCCCTGTTCCTCGGGACGCTCCTGGCGTTCGGGTTGTCGCGGTACCGCTTCTTCGGACGCAACTCGCTGTCCCTGCTGGTGATCCTGCCGATCGCCCTGCCCGGCATCGTCACCGGGATGGCGTTGAAGAACGCCTTCGAGGTGATGCTCGGCATCGAGCTCGGCTACTTCACCCTCGTCGTGTCCCACGCCACGTTCTGCGTGGTCGTGGTGTTCAACAACGTGCGGGCGCGGCTCAACCAGCTCGGCGGCTCGATCGAGGAGGCCTCCATGGACCTCGGTGCCTCGCGCTGGACGACGTTCCGGCTGGTGACGTTTCCGTTCCTGCGCACGGCCCTGCTGGCCGGAGGCCTGCTGGCGTTCGCGCTGAGCTTCGACGAGATCATCGTGACCACGTTCACCGCCGGCGCCGGCATCGACACCCTGCCGCTCTGGATCAACCGCAACCTGTTCCGGCCCAGCCAGTCGCCCGTGGTCAACGTGGTGGGCAGCTGCCTGATCATGGCCTCGATCATCCCGATCTACCTGTCGCAGCGGCTGTCCGGCTCGACGACCGGCGGGCGGGTCTGACCGGGCGCAGCATCCTGATCTGAGGCAGGATCCAGGCATGGACACAGACGTGATCGTGGTCGGAGCGGGCCTGGCCGGACTGGTCGCCACGGCGGAGCTGGCCGACGCGGGCAAGAAGGTGCTCCTGCTCGACCAGGAGGGCGAGCAGTCCCTGGGCGGGCAGGCGTTCTGGTCGCTGGGCGGGCTGTTCCTCGTGAACACGCCGGAGCAGCGCCGCCTCGGCATCCGCGACACCCATGAGCTGGCGCTCCAGGACTGGATGGGCAGCGCCCAGTTCGACCGCGAGACCGACCACTGGCCGCGGCAGTGGGCCGAGGCGTACGTCGACTTCGCTGCCGGCGAGAAGCGGCAGTGGCTGCACGACCAGGGGGTGCGGATCTTCCCCGTGGTCGGCTGGGCCGAGCGCGGCGACGGCAGCGCGGGCGGCCACGGCAACTCGGTGCCGCGGTTCCACCTCACCTGGGGCACCGGCCCCGGGGTGGTCGCGCCGTTCGAGCGCCGGGTGCGCGAGGCGGCCGAGAGCGGGCTGGTCACGTTCCGGTTCCGGCACCGGGTCGACGACCTCGTCGTGTCCGACGGCGTGGTGACCGGTGTCCGCGGCGCGGTGCTGGCCGACGACGGCGCCGACCGCGGCCGGGCGACCAACCGCGACGAGGTCGCAGAGTTCGCGTACGACGCGCAGGCCGTGATCGTGACCTCGGGCGGGATCGGCGGCGACCACGCGAAGGTGCGCCGGCAGTGGCCGGTCGACCGCCTCGGACAGCCGCCGCAGCGGATGCTGGCCGGCGTGCCGGCCCACGTCGACGGCCGGATGCAGGAGATCACCGAGGCGGCCGGCGGCCAGATCATCAACCCCGACCGGATGTGGCACTACACCGAGGGCCTGCGCAACTGGGCCCCGATCTGGGAGAACCACGGCATCCGGATCCTGCCCGGGCCGTCGTCGCTGTGGCTGTCGGCGACGGGCGAGCGCTTCCCGGCGCCGTACCTGCCCGGCTTCGACACCCTCGGCACGCTGGGCGCGATCATGCGCACCGGCTACGACTACTCGTGGTTCGTGCTCACGCAGAAGATCATCGAGAAGGAGTTCGCGCTGTCGGGGTCGGAGCAGAACCCCGACCTCACCGGCAAGGACATCCGGCTCACGCTGTCGCGGGTGAAGCCGGGGGCGCCGGGACCGGTCGAGGCGTTCAAGGAGCACGGCGAGGACTTCGTGGTCTCTCGGCACCTCGGCGACCTGGTCGCGGGCATGAACCGGCTCGTCGGCGTCCGACCTGATCGACGAGGTGGCCTTGCGGCGGACGATCGAGCAGCGCGACCGCGAGCTGTCGAACCCGTTCACCAAGGACACCCAGATCACCTTCATCCAGCAGCACCGGCGCTACAAGGGCGACCGGCTCGTGCGCACCGCGTCGCCGCACCGGATCCTCGACCCGAAGGCCGGGCCACTGATCGCCGTCCGGCTGAACATCCTGACCCGCAAGACCCTGGGCGGGCTGCACACCGACCTCGACGGCCGGGTGCTGCAGGCGTCGGGCGAGCCGCTGCCCGGTGTCTACGCCGCGGGCGAGGTGGCCGGCTTCGGTGGTGGTGGCGTGCACGGCTACAACGCACTCGAGGGCACGTTCCTCGGCGGCTGCATCTTCTCCGGCCGGACGGCGGGCCGCGCCGTGGCCCAGGCGCTGGGTTGACCGGTGGTCGCGTTCGGCTGGACCGTGCTGGCGCTGGTCTTCCTCGACGAGCTGCTGGCGATGGTCGCGGCCGGCGTCTGGGGTGGGTACGCCGGTGGCGTGCTGCTCGCGGTGCTGATGCCGCTGGTCGTGGTGGCGGTCTGGTTCCTGTTCGCCTCCCCGAAGGCACCGTACGGCGGGCCGGTCGTGCGGCCGGTGGTGAAGGTGCTGGTGTTCACCCTCACCTCGATCGGCCTGGCGGTCGCGGGGCACCCGGGCTGGGGCATCGCCCTCTTCGGGTTCTCGCTGCTGGTCAACGGTCTGGCGCAGCTGCCGGCGATCCGGGCGCTGGCCGACCAGGGGATCTCCGAGAAACCCACATGATCCGGACACCTGTCGGCGTCTCCCCCTAGGGTCAGTCTTCATGAGCTCACCCGTGACGAGCCGCTGACGTGACCCTCCGGCTCCACCGCGCACCCCGCGCCGACCAGCTTGCCGAGGCACTCGGCACCCTGCTCGCGACACCGCCGGACGACCCGTTCGCTCAGGAGCTCGTGCTGGTGCCGGCGCGCGGGGTCGAGCGCTGGCTGAGCCAGCGGCTCTCCCACCGGCTCGGGCGCGGCGACGCCGACGACGGCGTGTGCGCCGGGGTCGCGTTCCGCTCGCCGCGGACGCTGGTCGCCGAGGTCACGGGGCTCCATCACGAGGGGGGTGACGACGACCCGTGGGCGCCCGACGCGCTGGTCTGGCCGTTGCTCGGGGTGGTCGACGCCAGCGCCGGCGAGGAGTGGTGCCGCACCCTCGGCGCGCACCTCGGCCACGGGCAGACCGGCGAGGAGGGCGAGCTGCGGCGCGGCCGCCGCTACGCGGTCGCCCGGCGGCTGGCCCGGCTGTTCGCGTCCTACGCCGTGCAGCGGCCGCGGCTCCTGGCGGACTGGGAGGCGGGCCTCTCTCTGCGATCGGAGGGCGACGGTGCGGGCGGCGAGCTCGACCCCGACCTGCGCTGGCAGCCCGAGCTCTGGCGACGGCTGGTGGCGGCCGTCGGCGCGCCCAGCCCGGTGGTGCGCCATGCCCGCGTGCTCGAGGAGCTGCGCGCCGCACCGCAGGCGGTCGACCTGCCGGCGCGGCTGTCGCTGTTCGGCCACACCCGGATCGCGGTCACGGAGGTCGAGCTGCTCTCGGCGCTCGGCGAGCATCGCGACGTGCACGTGTGGCTGCCGCACGCCTCCGACGCGCTCTGGCGGTCGCTGACCGGGCTGGCCGGGGCCGTGCCCCGCCGCGACGACACCTCCCACCTGCAGGCCGGCCACCCGCTGCTCGCGTCGCTCGGACGCGACGTGCGCGAGCTGGAGCGCACGCTGCTGGCGCATCTACCGATGGTCGAGCCTGTCGAGACCGAGCCTGTCGAGACCGAGCCTGTCGAGACCGACCGGTCGACGAGCTCGATCTCCGGACGAGGCCCTCGATCACCGGGAGTCCCTGCTGTCCTGGCTCCAGGCCGACATCGCGGCCAACGCCACCGTCGACCCGGCCGGCCGGGTCGCTCGACGTCGACGACCGCAGCGTGCAGGTGCACGCGTGCCACGGCCCGGCCCGCCAGGTCGAGGTGCTGCGCGAGGTGCTGCTCGGGCTGCTCGCCGACGACACCACGCTCGAGCCGCGCGACATCCTGGTGATGTGCCCCGACATCGAGGCCTACGCCCCGCTGGTCGAGGCGGCGTTCGGCATGGGTCCGGCCGTCGCGGGCGGCCACCCGGGCCAGCTCCTCCAGGTGCGCCTCGCCGACCGGGCGCTGACCCAGACCAACCCGCTGCTCGCGGTGCTGGGCACGCTGCTCGACCTCGCGGGTGGCCGTGCCGAGGCGAGTGCCGTGCTCGACCTGGTCGCCGCCGACCCTGTCCGCCGCCGCTTCGGTCTGGCCGACAACGACCTCGAGACGATCACCGGCTGGGTCGAGCAGGCCGGCGTCCGTTGGGCCTACGACGAGCAGCACCGGGCGCCCTACGGGCTCGAGGGCTACGTCCAGAACACCTGGCGCTTCGGCCTCGACCGGGTCCTCGCCGGGGTGGCGATGTCCGACGACGCGCAAGCCGACGGCCCGGGCTGGATCGGCACCACCCTGCCGCTCGACGACGTCGGGTCGACCAGCATCGAGCTGGCCGGTCGGCTCGCCGAGCTCCTCGACCGGCTGCAGGCAGTCACCGACCGGCTGACCGGCAGCCACCCCGTCGACCACTGGCTCGACACCCTCCGCGAGGGCCTCGACACTCTCACCGCCGTCGCCCGCGGTGACGAGTGGCAGACCGGCCAGGTGCAGCGCGAGCTCACGGCACTCGCCGGCGACGCGAGGCGCCCAGGCGGCACCCTCGAGCTGCGGCTACCTGACGTCCGCGCACTGATGGCCGAACGGCTGGCGGGCCAGCCGACCCGGGCCAACTTCCGCACCGGCACGCTCACCGTCTGCACCATGGTGCCGATGCGCTCGGTGCCGCACCGCGTCGTGTGCCTGCTCGGTCTCGACGACGGTGTGTTCCCGCGTGCCCGGGCCGTCGACGGCGACGACGTCCTCGCCCGCACGCCCGCTCACCGGCGAGCGCGACCTGCGCAGCGAGGACCGCCAGCTCCTGCTCGACGCGATCATGGCCGCTCGCGAGCGACCTCGTGGTCACCTACAGCGGCGCCAACGAGACCACCGGCCAGCACCGCCCGCCCGCCGTCCCCCTCGGCGAGCTGCTCGACGCACTCGATGACACCGCCTCCGACGGCCGCGCCCACGCCCTGGTCGAGCACCCGCTCCAGTCCTTCGACGCCCGCAACCTCGCAGCCGCCCGTGCCGTTCTCCTTCGACCGTGCCGCGCTCGCGGGCGCTCGTGCCGCCGCCGGCGACCGGGTCGCGGTCGGCTCGCTGGCGACCGCCGACCTGCCGCCACAGCCACCGGCCGACCTCGAGCTCGCGTCGCTGGTGAAGTTCTTCCTGCACCCCGTGCGGGCGTTCCTGCGCGACCGGCTCGGCGTTGCCCAGCTCGACGAGGGCGAGGAGGTCGCCGACGGAATGCCGGTCGAGCTCGACAACCTCGAGCAGTGGGGCGTTGGCGACCGGCTGCTGCGCGACCTGCTCCGCGGCCGCACCACCGACCAGGCCCTCGCCACCGAGTGGCGACGCGGCGTCCTGCCGCCGGGTCGGCTCGGCTGGCGCCTCGGGCAGCGGCTCACCGCCGAGGCGGCGCCGGTCGCGGAGATGGTCGAGTCGGTCACCCAGGGGCAGCAGCCGCGCGCGGTCGACGTCGACGTCGACCTCGGTGGCGGCCGGCGGCTCCGCGGCACGGTCACCGGCCTCCACGGCGACCGGGTGGTGATCGCCACCTTCTCCCGGCTCGGGCCGCGCCAGTGGCTCGAGGCCTGGATCCCGCTGCTCGCCCTGTGCGCCACCCATCCCGGCCGCTCCTGGTCCGCCGGGTCGATCGGCCGCGGCGAGAAGGGTCGCGGCGGTGCTCCCGACGAGGCGGTCGCGCGCGTCGCGTTCGCCGGCGTCGACGACGCGGCCGACCGTACTGCGCGACCTGGTGGCGATGTACGACGCCGGCATGTGCGCGCCGCTCCCGCTCCCGCTGCGCACGGCCCACGCCTGGGCCTCGCGGCGCGCGGCCGGGCAACGACGTCGCGGTCCGCCGCGACGCCGAGTTCAAGTGGCTCTCCCAGCGCTTCCCCGGCGAGAACGACGACGCCGCCCACGTCGCCGTGTGGGGCACCGGCGCTCCCCTCGACGTTCTCCTCGGCGACCCCCGCCCGGGCGAGGAGCGCGAGGGCGAGGACACCCGGCTCGGCGCCCTCGCGATGCGGCTCTGGCAGCCGATGCTCCAGCGGGGCAAGCGATGAGCCACCCCAAGATGAGCGCCGCCACGCCGTTCGACATCCTGGGGCCGCTGCCCGCCGACGCGTCCACCACGGTGCTCGAGGCGAGCGCCGGCACCGGCAAGACCTACACGGTCGGCGCGCTGGTCGCCCGCTACGTCGCCGAGGGCGTCACGACCCTCGACCGGATGCTGGTGATCACCTTCGGCCGGGCCGCGAGCCAGGAGCTCCGCGAGCGAGTCCGCGACCAGCTGGTCGCCGCCGAGCGGGCCCTCGCCGACCCGGCTTCGGTCGACCCGTCCGACGCGCTGCTCACCCACCTGGTGAGTGACGACGTCCCGCAGCGCCGCAAGCGGATCGCCGACGCCCTGGCCGGGTTCGACGGCGCCACGATCGCCACCACCCACCAGTTCTGCCAGCTGGTGCTGCGCTCGCTCGGGGTCGCGGGCGACACCGACTCGCGTGCCGAGCTGGTCGAGAGCCTCGACGACCTGGTGGTGGAGGTGATCGACGACCTCTACCTGCAGCGGTTCGGGTCGTCGCCCGACGAGCCCCCGTTCGGTCGAGCCGTCGCCCTCCAGCTGGCCCGGGCTGCGGTCGGCGACCCCCAGGCCGGGCTGGCGCCGCTCGACGCCGCGCCGGGCACCGACGCCGCCCTCCGCGTCGACTTCGCGTCCGCCGTGCGGCGCGAGGTGGATCGCCGCAAGCACCTGCGCGGCGTCCTCTCCTACGACGACCTGCTGAGCCGGCTCGCCGACGCGCTCGAGGGCGACGACGCACCCGCCCGGCAGCGCATGCGGCAACGCTGGGAGGTCGTGCTGGTCGACGAGTTCCAGGACACCGACCCCGTGCAGTGGGACGTCCTCGACCGTGCGTTCAGCGCGCACGCCACGCTGGTCCTGATCGGTGACCCGAAGCAGGCGATCTACGCCTTCCGCGGCGGCGACGTGGTCACCTACCTCCGCGCTGCCGGCACGGCCACCACCCGGCACACCCTCGCCACCAACTGGCGCAGTGACGCCGGCCTGGTCGGCGCGCTCCAGGCACTGACCCGCGGCGCCGAGCTCGGCGACGCGGAGATCACGGTGCTCGACGTCGAGGCGCACCACCGGCAGAGCCGGCTGGTCGGCGCCCCGGTCGGCGCACCCCTGCGGCTGCGTCAGCTCCGGGCGGCCGACTTCCCGGCCGGCCGCGACGGCACGGTCCGGATCGACAAGCTGCGGGAGCACATCGCCGAGGACCTCGCCGCCGACGTGGCGCGGCTGCTCGGCTCCGGCGCGACGTACGACGGGGAGCCGATCGGCGCCGGCGACGTCGCCGCTGCTCCTCTCCAGCGTCAAGCGGGTCGAGCTGATCCGGGCCGCGTTGCTCGCCCACGGGATCCCGTCGGTGGTGGGCGGTGGCAGCAGCGTGATGCTGAGCAAGGCGGCCGACGAGTGGCTCACGTTGCTCGAGGCGCTGGAGCAGCAGCGCACCAGCCCGGGTGCGGGCCGTGGCGCTGACCTCGTTCGTCGGCGAGACCCCGCAGTCGCTCGACGCGGGAGGTGACGCCTCACCGACCGGGTCGCCGAGCGGGTCCGGCGCTGGCTCGACCTGTTCCGCACCCGCGGCGTCGCCGCGGTGCACGAGGCGGTCACGGCCGCCGGCCTGCCGGGTCGGGTGCTGTCGCGCCCCGACGGCGAACGGCTGCTGACCGACCTCGACCACCTCGGCCAGCTGCTCCACGAGACCGCGCGCCGTCGAGCGGCTCGGGCTGCCCGCCCTGCTCGAGTGGCTCCGGGCGGAGCGCCGCGAGGCCTTCACGTCCACCGAGCGCACCCGCCGGCTCGACACCGACGCGGCCGCCGTACAGATCCTCACCATCCACGGCAGCAAGGGACTCCAGTACCCGGTCGTCTACCTCCCGCACTTCTTCGACTGCTACGTCCCCGACCCGTCCGAGCTGCTCTACCACGACGAGACCGGCGCCCGACGGCTCGACCTCGCCGGGTCGCCCGAGGCCACCCGGCGGGCGCGGGCCGAGGACGCCGGCGAGGAGCTGCGGCTCACCTACGTCGCGCTGACCCGTGCCCAGTCGCAGGTCGTGACCTGGTGGGGCCCCAGCCAGAACGCCGCCCACTCCGGCCTCAGCCGGTTGCTGTTCGGCCGGACGGAGGGGGAGGCCACCGTCCCCGATCGGGTGCCGGTGCCCACCGACTTCGAGGCGCTGGCCGCGCTCACGGCCTGGCAGGACGCGGGCGCGCTCGCGCTCGAGACGGCGGCGCCCGGCGCGGCGCCGGCACTCGCCGCACGGGCGTCCCCGGGGCCGCTCGACGTCCGCCGCTTCATGCGCACGCTCGACACCGACTGGCGGCGCACGTCGTACTCCGGGCTGATCCGGGCCGAAGAGCAGCTGGCGAGCACGGCGGTCGAGGTCGAGCCGGAGGTGCCGGGCACGGTCGACGAGGACAGCCCGGCGGTCGAGCCTGTCGAGACCACGGGCCCACGGGTCTCGACGAGCTCGACCACCGGGATCGTCTCGCCGATGGCCGACCTGCCCGCCGGTGCGACCTTCGGGTCGCTGGTCCACGCGGTGCTCGAGCACGCCGACCCGCAGGCAGCCGACCTGCGCGACGAGCTGCGACGCCACGTCGAGCAGCAGCTGCGCTGGTGGTCGGTCGACACTGCCCCCGCCGACCTGGCCGAGGCCCTGGTGCCGATGCAGCACACGCCGCTCGGACCGCTGGCCGAGCCGACCTCACCCTGGCCGACATCCCGCTCAGCGACCGGCTGCGCGAGCTCGACTTCGAGTTCCCTCTGGTCGGCGGCGACCGTCCCGGCCGCGACCTGCCAGACGTCCAGCTCCGGGCGGTGGCCGACCTGCTGCGCCGGCACCTCGCCGCCGACGACCCGATGCGGGCGTACGCCGACCGCCTCGAGTCGCCGTCGCTGGGTGGGCAGCTGCTGCGGGGCTACCTGAGCGGGTCGATCGACGTGGTGCTGCGGGTGCCCGGACGACCGCGTTCGTGGTCGTCGACTACAAGACCAACCGGCTCGGCGACCCCGAACGAGCCGCTCACCGCGCTCGACTACACGCCGGCGCTGATGACCGAGGCGATGCTGCACTCGCACTACCCGCTGCAGGCGCTGCTCTACTCGGTCGTACTGCACCGCTACCTGCGCTGGCGGCTCCCCGGCTACGACCCGGCGGTCCACCTCGGCGGCATCCTCTACCTCTACGTCCGCGGCATGTGCGGACCCGACACCCCGCTGGTCGACGGTCAGCCGTGCGGGGTCTTCGCGTGGCAGCCGCCGGCGGCGATGGTGGTCGCGCTGTCCGACCTGCTGGCCGGGATGGTGACCGCGTGATCATCGACGCTCGATCGATCGAGGATGGGCACGACCGCCGGCTGGCGCTGCGCGCCGACGGGCCTGCTCGCGACGTTCAACCGTGCCGACGTGCTCGGCGCCGCCGACGTCCACGTCGCCCGCCGGCTCGGCGCGACTGACTCGCCGAGACCGACGAGCAGGTCCTGCTCGCGACCGCGCTCGCCGTGCGCGCGGTCCGGCAGGGCTCGATCTGCGTCGACCTGGCGACGGTGGCCGACCTGCCGCTCGAGGACGACACGGCGCTCCCATGGCCCGACGTCGCGGCCTGGCAGGCGACCGTGGAGCGCAGCCCGCTGGTCGCGCGAGCGGGTGCTCCGGGTCGACAACGGTCTGCTCTACCTCGACCGCTACTGGCGCGAGGAGGTGCAGGTCTGCGACGACCTGCTCGGCCGTCTCGCCCGCCGCCGCGCCGGAGGTCGACACGGCGGCCCTCGACGCCGGGGTGCTGCGGGTCTTCCCGGACGCCGGCTACGACGAGCAGCGCGACCGCCGCCCGTGCCGCGGCGGAGCGCTGGACCACCGTGCTCACCGGCGGACCCGGCACCGGCAAGACCACCACGGTCGCCGGCCTGCTCGCGCTCCTCGCCGAGCAGGCGCGAGCTGGAGAGCGGCGGGGCCCGCCGGCTCCGGATCGCGCTGACCGCCCCGACCGGCAAGGCGCGGCCCGGCTCCAGGAGTCCGTGGACGCCGAGACCCGCGCACTGCCCGCGCCCGACCAGGCCCGCCTCGGCGAGCTCACGGCGTCGACCCTGCACCGGCTGCTCGGCTGGCGCCCCGACTCGAGCACCCGCTTCCGGCACGACCGCGGCAACCGGCTGCCCCACGACGTGGTCGTGGTCGACGAGACCTCGATGGTGTCGCTGACGATGATGGCCCGGCTGCTCGAGGCGGTGCGCCCCGACGCCCGGCTGGTGCTCGTCGGCGACCCCGACCAGCTCGCCTCGGTCGAGGCCGGTGCCGTGCTCGCCGACCTCGTCGACGGGTTCGGCGCGCCGCTCGGACTCCCCGGTGGCCGCGCTCACGACGGCACACCGGTTCGGCGGCGGCATCGCCGAGCTCGCGGCGGCGCTGCGCGGCGACGACGCCGACCGGGTGGTCGAGGTCCTGCGCTCGGGTCGGCGACGTCGAGCTGGTCGACCCGTCCGACGAGGCGCGCGATGGCCGCGTTCCGGGCGACGGTCACCGACGGCCGCGCTCGCCGTACGTCTCGCGGCGGAGCGCGGGCGACGCCCAGGCCGCGGCTCGACGCTCTCGACCGGCACCGGCTGCTGTGCGCCCACCGCGAGGGTCCCTACGGCGTCGCCGGCTGGAACCGTCAGGTCGAGCGGCTGGTCGCCGAGCGCACCGGGGTCACCCACTACGACGAGTGGTACGCCGGCCGCCCGGTGCTGGTCACCGCCAACGACTACGGCCAGCGGCCTCTACAACGGCGACATCGGCGTGACCGTCCGGTCGCGTCGACGGTCGGCTGCGCGTCGTCGTGCCCGGCGCCGACGGGCTCAGGAGTTCGCGACCACCCGGCTCGCCGGCGTGCAGACCGTGCACGCGATGACGGTGCACAAGTCGCAGGGCTCGCAGGCCCGCGAGGTGAGCGTCGTGATGCCCCCCGACGACTCGCCACTGCTCACCCGCGAGCTCTTCTACACCGCCGTCACCCGAGCCCAGGAGCAAGGTCCGCGTGATCGGCACCGAGGCAGTCGGTCCGGGCCGCCGTGGCGCGCGAGGGCGCGTGCGAACGCGCTCGGGAGCGGTTGGCGCGGCGACTGGGGTGACCGCGGGTGCACACTCGGGATGTGTACGACGCGCCACCCGCTGTGCACCGCCCCAACGTGCTCGTCGTGATGTTCGACCAGGTCGCACCGACCGCCCTGCGGCTGCCTACGGCAATCCGGTCACCCAGACGCCCGACGCTCGACCAGCTCGCGCGCGACGGGCGTCGTGTTCGACGCGGCGTACTCCAACAGCCCGCTGTGCACGCCGGCCCGCTACTGCATGATGACCGGCCAGCTGCCGTCGGCGACGCGCGGCTACGACAACGCGGCCTACCTCGCGAGCACGATCCCGACCTTCGCTCACTACGCCCGGCTCGCGGGCTACCGCACGGTGCTCGACGGCAAGATGCACTTCGTCGGGCCCGACCAGCTGCACGGCTTCGAGGAGCGGCGCACCACCGACATCTACCCGGCCGACTTCGGGTGGACGCCCAACTGGCTGCAGCCCGACGAGCGCATCGACTGGTGGTTCCACAACATGGACTCGGTCACCAACGGCCGGCGTCGCCGAGGTCACCAACCAGCTGCTGTACGACGACGAGGTCGGCCACCAGGGCGTGCGCGCCCTGCACGACCTGGCGCGCGACGACGACGAGCGGCCGTGGCTGCTGGTCGTCAGCTTCACCCACCCGCACGACCCCTACGTCACCCGTGGCCAGTACTGGGACCTCTACGAGGGTGCGGAGATTCCCGCTGCCCACGCATCGGGATCCGACGACGTTCCGACTCGACCCGCACACGCTGCGGCTGCGCCAGGTCAGCGCCATGGACGAGGTCGAGATCACCTCCGACGACGTACGACGTGCCCGGCGGGCGTACTACGGCAACATCTCCTACCTCGACGAGTGGACCGCCAGGCTGACCGGCACCCTCGACGCGCTGGGCGCTGACCGACGACACGATCGTGGTGCTGCTCGCCGACCACGGCGACATGCTCGGCGAGCGCGGTCTCTGGTACAAGATGAACTTCTTCGAGGGCTCCGCCCGGGTGCCGCTGATCGTGCACGCACCCGACGCGGTTCACGCCCAAGCGGGTCTCCGAACCGGTGTCCCTGGTCGACGTGCTGCCGACCATCGTCGAGCTCGCTGGCGACGGCGGCCCGCCGAGCGTCGACCCGCTGGCCGGGCGCTCCCTGCTCGACCTGTGCCGCGGTCCCAACGGCGCGCGAGCCGGTGGAGCGCGAGGTGGTCGGCGAGTACATGGGTGAGGGGGCGATCGCGCCGATCGTGATGATCCGGCGTGGTGACCTCAAGTACGTCCACTCGCCGGTCGACCCCGACCAGCTCTACGACCTCGCGAACGACCCGCACGAGCGGGTCAACCTCGCCGAGGACCCCGACTGGTCGGTGCGCGCTCAAGGAGCTGCGGGCCGAGGTCGACCGAGCGCTGGGACATCGACGCACTGTACGCACGACGTGGTCGACGACCAGGCGCGGCGCCGGCTGGTCAACGCCGCGCTGCGCATCGGCGTGGTGACGCCGTGGGAGTACATCCCGCCCCAGTCGACGGCGACCCGGCAGTACATGCGCAACCACCTCGACCTCAACGACGTGGAGCGCACCAACCGCTTCCCGCGCTGAGCACCTCACAGCCAGCGGCGCACCCGCCGCGTGTAGTCGTCGTACGGCGCACCGAACCGCTCGTGCAGGAACCGCTCCTCGGGGCGGATCGCGCCCCAGAGGACGAGCAGCACCGCGGCCGGGAACAGCACGAGCCCCCAGAACGTGGGTGCCAGCAACGCCAGCCCGAGGTAGAGCGCGAGCAGGCCGACGTACAACGGGTTGCGGGAGAGGCGGTACGGCCCCTCCTCGATCATCGCGTGCGTCGCCTGCCCCGGCAGCAGCCCGGTCTCGTGTCGGCGGAACAGCCACAGCGACCAGCCGTTCCACCCGACGAAGAACAGCACCAGCGCCCAGCCGAGCGGAACCCGCCACCCGCCGAGGTCGATCGGGTCACCCCAGAGCACCGTGGCCAGCCAGCCGACGAGCAGGGGCGCGCCGATCGCGACCGGCGGCCAGAGCCGGAACGCGACGGTTTCCTCGGAACCGTGCACCATGCCCTCATTGTCGCGGGTGGCGGCGCCCAGCCCAGGTGAGATGGCGTGCTGACATCGGCCTGAGGTCATCGCCCTAAAATGTCGGCGTGGATCCCGAAGAGCGTCTGGTGCAGCCGTTCTACCTCAAGATGATGGGCCTCAACGCTCTGGAGAACGCCGACGAGCTCTGGGATGACCTGCTTCGCGCGGGGGACTCCGCGAGCCTGGCCGAGGTCACCGCCCTCCTGGGTCAGGGTCACTGGCGGGCAGTGGTCATGGGCGCATGGTTCAGTCTCAAGTTCGATCGCGAGCTGATCGCCGACGACCTGAAGAGAGCGGTCAACATGTGCCTGGGTTCCTTGACCGCGCCCCCACTCGCCGTGGCGGCCGCTGTGGTCATTGGCTCCGATGCGGCTGCGACGCTGATCGACTACGTCAATCGCGGCCCGCGCGGGTCGGAGTCGTTCGTTGCGGCGGTCGTGGCGGATCTTGGGCGCGATGCTCCGATCGCGTTCGACGATGGCGATCGCCGCGCAGTCATGGGCATGTTTGATGTCGCCCATCGCCTCCGGGCTTCGTGGACGGACGCCTGAATCAGCGACGCCCACACATCGGCACGTCCGGCCTGTGTGCGCATCGACCTGGGAGACACCGTCGTGGATTAGCAGTGAGCGCGCGCCTCGAGCCGGCCGAGCGAAGCATGTCTGTTCAGTAGCCGAAGCCGGAGCCCGCTGAGGAGCTGGAGGTCGGGTTCGTGCCCGTGGGCGTGGCCGCGTGCCAGGTGAAGTCGGTGCCGTCGAAGCTGTCGCTCTGCCCGTCCCCATTGACCTGTCCGGCGCTGTGGTCGAACGAGAAGGTGTACAGCGGCCGGCCGTTGAAGGAGACCTGCCTGGACCCGTCCTGCCGCTTGACTGTGCCGAGGTGCCCAGCCACGCTGCCGGAGGAGGTCGGCTTCTGCTTGGCCGAGACCGTCAGTGGTTTCCAGACGCCGACGCAGGCGCTGCTCATGCACAGCACCTTGCCCTTCTCCTGGTCACTGGCGTACAGCGTCTGGCCCGAGGACGTCGCGAGCACGCTCATGCCGCCGGCGTCACGGACGGTCACCGTCGTACCGGAGGCGCTCGGGCCGGACGCGGTCGCCGTGTTGCCGGCGGCGCCACAGCCGGCCAGGACCAGCAGCCCTACCGCAGCGGCGGACAGAGCAGCGCCGGACCGGAAGGTCCGCGAGCATCGGCTGGTGGGGGTTCTCATCTTGTTCCTCCTGTTGATCGTCGGTGGTCATGAGCTCAGGGTGGGGCACAGGGATGCTGACGAGCCGCCGGCCGGTGTCGGTCACCACGGACAGCTCGCTCAGCTGCGCGACGGGAATGGCGGTGCTCCCGGTCACGTCCACGCGGCCGAAGCCGTCCGCCGGCCACGTCGCGGCGATCTCGCTGCGCCCGTCGGCGGCTCGCGCGACGAGTGAGCACCACCCGTGCTTGGGGGCGCCGGAGAGGGTCAGGTGAAGCCCTGTGCCCCCGTCCCGGGCGACCAGGCTGACCTCGGCACGGGCTCGTGGAGCCGGCCCGGCGCCGCGAAGCACGACGGCCTGCGCCGGCTGATCGTGCCCGTCGAGCAGCTGTACGGCGGGGACCGCGGCCGAGCCGATGACGACCGCGGCCACAGCAGCCATCACTACTCGCCGGCGCAGATGGTTCACCTTGCGGCCCGGACCGTGTCGCCCGGGCGGTGGCGGAGACGGATCAGACGGTGCCGAGGCCGGCTCGACCGGGTCGGGACCGTCGAGCATCTCGGCGTCCTCGGGTTGCACGAGCGCCAACAGGGAAGCGGCGAACGCGAGCTCGCCCAGCTCCTCCAGGCACTGGTCGCACTCGGCCAGGTGTTGCTCGACGGCGTACTCCTCTCGCGGCTCGAGCGCGTGGAGCACATAGCCGCCGAGATCAAGGCTCATCTGACAGGTCACGAGTTCACCCCCCGCTCCTGCAGGGCCAGGCGCAGCGCCCGGAGCGCGTAGTGCAGCCGCGACCGGACGGTGCCGGCAGGCAGGCCGCGAGCCTCCGCAATCTGCGCGGCGGTCTGGCCGCGGTAGTAGGCATCGAAGAGCACCTGCCGGTGCTCGGCGCTGAGGGCCGCCAGCGCGTCGGCGAGGAGCACCGCGTCGAGCGCCGCGTCGAGTCCGTCGTCCTGGGCAGCGACCTCGATCAGCGCGGGGCCCACCTCAACGGGGCGGGACCGACGGGACCGGGCGGTGTCGATCACCAAGTGCCGGGCGGTGACGAACAGCCACGGCCGCCACGCCCCAGCGGGGATCCGGCCGGCGTGCGTCCATGCCCGCACCAAGGTCTCCTGCACGATGTCCTCGGCGAGCTGCCGATCACCGCGCACCAGCCGTTGCACGTACGCCGTCAGCGCCCCTGCATGCTCGTCGTACAGCGCGCGCGAGAAGTCCTCGCCGCATCCCAGAGGCCTTTCGCTCATACAAGACACGACGGCTGCGGTGCGTCATTTACTCAACGGCGTACCAGTTCTCATGAGAACCACAGGAAGTCGAAGGCTGCCTCGTCACGCCGCCCGTGGGGGCTGGTGACGCCGCGCGGCCACCACCCTGACCACCGTCGCGGGAGTCAGTAGCCGCGAGGGCGGGTCCAGCAGGGATGTCACGCGCATGAATGTGGTCGCCACGGCCGGGTTCTGCTCTGCGGCTGCCTGGACCCGATCGACGTACGTGTTGAGCATCCTTACCAACAGGGGACGCGGGCCGGGGATCATCGGGAGCGCGAGATCCCCACCGGTTGCCAATTGCCAGGCGGCGCCGCTGGATTTGGCGATCTCCTTGAAGAACCGTCGCGCCAACCTGTCGGTGCCGGCCCTCAGGCAGCTACGGAGCACCTGTGCCTCCAGCGCTGCCACTGTCATGCCCTGTCCGTAGATCGGGTTGAAGCTGCACACGGCGTCGCCGATCACGAGGAAGCCGCGCGGAAAGCGGGCGAGCTTGTCATAGCGGCGCCTCAGGCTGGCCGGGTAGCGGTGGGTATGCAGCGGTGTCAGTCGTTCCGCCCCCTCGATCACGGCAACGACCGAGTCGGGTACCCAGCCGCGCAGGGAGGCGACGAGTTCGGGCCACTGTGTGGACGGGTGATGTCCGGCGTAGCCGGACACGGTCAGGATCCAGGTGTCATTCTCCTGTACGCACAGCGCGATGGCCGTGGGCCGCTCCGGTACCGGCCCGGTGACGACGGTCCGCAGTGGTCCCAGTGCGTCGCTCGGCATCTTCAGCAGGCAGCTGACGTACATCAAGTCGACCTGCAGCCGCTCCTCGACGGGTCGTTCGTGGCCCGCCGCCTCCAGCCACTGTCCAGCGCGACTTCCGCGGCCTGTCGCCGCCACCACCAGGTCGGCGTGGAGCGTGCTTGCCTGCCCATCCGATCGACGCTGGACCCGCGCCCCGTTGACCCCTTCGGCGGGGTGGTCGGCGGCCTCGGCGCGAGCCGGGGCGGCGTCGCTGGCCAGTCCCACGACGTCATACCCCTCGAGCACCTCAACTCCTGGACCTGTCCGCAGCGTCTCGAGGACTCGGCCCTCGAGCAGCGCTCGGCTCACCTGGTACGTCGCGGGAAACGCGGCGTCGTGATCTTGCGCCAGCAGGTGGCCGCCGAACGTCAGCTGGAACTGTCGCGTCTCATCGGTCACTGGGACTCCCTCGCGGACCAGGGACTCCAGGAGACCGGGGAAGATGTCTCCGATGGCTTCTGCGCCCCTAGGCAGCAGCAGGTGCGCATGACGCGCCTGGGGCACACCCTTGCGCGTCTGGCCCGGTAACGGCAGGTGGTCTCGCTCGACGACCGTCACCCGTTCGTAGCAGTCGGCAAGCACCCGCGCGGTCATCAACCCAGCCATGCTGGCGCCCAGCACAACCGCATGCTCACCCAGCACCGCCAGGGCCACCCCCTTGCGCGACAAGCTCTTCACGAGAACCAGGCTCACTATAAGTCGGAGACGCCACCGCCATCGGTGACGCCGACCGCTCATCGGCATGGGAAGGCGCGTTGGATCGCCGCTCACGTCCGGCTGAAGACCACGCGTCCGTTGGGGATGGTCTTCATCTCGTACTTCGGGTTGTGGGCGTAGGAGTGGTGCCGGGGGCACAGCAGGCGTCCGTCGGCGATGTCGGTGTTGCCGCCCCGACTCCAGGGCACGTTGTGGTGGACGTGGCACATCGCTGCGGGCCAGTCGCAGCCGTGGGTGGTGCACTGTTTGTCGCGGTGCCGGATCGCGATCCGCTGGTGCAGGTCGTAGAGCCGTTTGCTGCGGCCGAGGTCGAGGATCTTGGACTTCCCACCGAGGACCATCGGGATGATCCCGGCCTGGCAGGCGAGCTGGCGGGCCTGGTCGGCGGTGATCCGGTCCCCGGTGTCCAACACCGCCGGGGTCTGGCTGTCCCCGAGCAGGTTCTCCAGGGTCATCGTGACCACGACGGTGGCGTCGACGCCGCCGGCCTGGGGGAGCCGGTCGACCGGGTAGCGGGTGACGTACTCGCTGAACGCGTGCCCGAGCCCCTTCGGGGTTCCGGAGTGCTGGCGGTGTTTGGGTGAGTGATCGCGAGCACCGCCTGCTTGAGCATCGCTCCGACGTGGCTGGGCAGGGTGAACCGGCCGTGGCACAGTCCGTGCCCGTCGTCGGCGATGGTGAACCGGCACGCTTCCTCGGCGAGGGCTTCCTGGCGTTGCAGGGCCTGGAGCTCGTGGGCTTCGGCGATCTCGGGGGCGACGACTTCGAGGACGTGGTGGGCGAGTCGGCGGAGCGCGATCGGGTCGTGGACGGCGGCGCACCCGATCAGGTGCGCTTCCGGCGTGCGCGGCGGTGCTCGACCGGGAGCGCGTCGACACCCTTCACGATCACGACGCCTGCTCTTCCGAGACGTGGCCGGCGGCCATCGCGTCCCGGACCGGCTCGTGGTCGCGGTCCAGGGCGTGCGCGAGCTCGAGGCGGCGTTTGGCGTCCCTTTGGTCTGCCGGGTGGTGTTGGCCCAGTGGCGCCGGTGTCGGTGGCGCCGGCCTCGGCGCCGAGGTCGCGGTGGTCGGCCTGGTGGGCGACCCGGAGCTCGAGCTCGGTGAGCCGGTGCCGCAACGCGGTCACCGAGGCGATGGTGTCGGCGAGTTCGGTGTCGCTGATCGACCAGAGTGCGGGTCCCGAGCTGGTCGAGGTCGGCGTGGAACCGGCGGCAGGGCAGCGACCGGGTGCCCTCTGGTTCGCCGAATACCGTTGCCATAGAATTCTGGCACCGACTCCCGGGCCCAGAACCGGCCTCGGTTCCGGGATGTGGACAAGTTCTTCAGACTGCTTTCTGGAGCGCTCGTTGTGGTCTCGACAAGCTCGACCACCGGAGACGCCAACCACCGCTTGACGGTGGCTGACTAGGGTGACCGGGTGGCAGACGACACGAGCGAGACGACTGAGCAGAAGACCGACCCGCAAGGCCGACCCCAAGGCGGTGACCAAGCCCGCCGAGCCGAAGGACGACCTCGTCGTCACCGCAGCACGAGCTCACGGTCGGGCGGCGCGCGACGCTGCGCTACACCGCGACCACCGGCCGCGTGGTGCTGCGCGACGAGGTCTACGAGGACGGCACGTTCACCGGCTTCAAGGCCAAGGCCGAGATGTCGATCACGTCCTACGTCGTCGACGGCGACGACGCAGCGACCGGCCGGTGACGTTCGCGTTCAACGGCGGTCCCGGCAGCTCGAGCGTCTGGCTGCACCTCGGGCTGCTCGGTCCGCGCCGCGTGCTGATGGGCGACGTCGGCGACCTGCTGCCGCCGCCGTACGAGCTGGCCGACAACCCCGAGTCGCTGCTCGCGGTCAGCGACCTGGTCTTCATCGACCCGGTCTCGACCGGCTACTCGCGGGCGGTCGAGGGCACGCAAGCCGGAGCCGTTCCACGGCTACCAGGGCGACATCGAGTCGGTCGGCGAGCTGATCCGGATCTGGACGTCGCGGCAACAAGCGCTGGATGTCGCCGAAGTTCGTGGCCGGCGAGTCCTACGGCACGCTGCGCGGCGCGGCGCTCGCCGAGCACCTGCAGAGCCGGTACGGGATGTACCTCAACGGGCTGATCCTGATCTCCAGCGTGCTCGACCTGTCGTCGCTCGACTTCGAGAAGCAGCGCAACGACCGGGCGCACGCGCTCTACCTCCCGACGTACGCCGCGATCGCGCACTACCACGGCAAGGTCAAGCGCCGGTCGCTGCGGGCGCTGGTCAAGGAGGCCGAGGAGTACGCCGCCGCGCGACTACCCCGGGTGCTCTCGCAAGGGCAACCGGCTGACCGCGAAGGAGCGTGCCGCGGCCGTGCGCAAGCTCGCGTCGCTGACCGGGCTGACCGAGGACTACGTCGACCGCGCCGACCTGCGGATCGAGCACTGGCGGTTCTTCGGCGAGCTGCTGCGCGACGAGCGGCGCACGGCGGGACGCCTCGACGGCCGGTTCAGCGGCCCGACGGCCTCGCGCGATCGCCGAGAACATGGACGCCGACCCGTCGCACGACGCGATCGCCGGGCCGTACGCCGCCGCGTTCAACCACTACGTGCGCGACGGAGCTCGGCTACGAGAACGACCTGCCCTACGAGCAGATCTCCCGCCGCGTGCACCCGTGGTCGTACAAGGACTTCGAGGGCCGGCCGATCGACGTGACGCCCAAGCTCGAGCGGGCGATGCGGCAGAACCCGCACCTGAAGGTGCACGTCGCCTACGGCTACTACGACGGCGCCACGCCGCACTTCGCGGCCGAGGACGTGGTCGCCCACCTCCACCTGCCCGACGAGCTGCGCGCCAACATCGAGCACGCGTACTACGAGGCCGGCCACATGATGTACGTCCACGAGCCGTCGCGTCGCCAGCAGAGCAAGGACCTCGCGGCGTTCGTCACCCGGGGCTGACTACCCGCGCGGGCTGACCTCCTGCGCGTGGTTCTCCGCCATCGGCTCGTAGTGCGCGAAGGACCGCGTGAAGGTGCCGACGCCGTGGGTGGAGGCGCGCAGGTCGATCGCGTAGCGCACCAGCTGGCTCTGGGGTACGACGGCGCGCACCTGGGTGCGGTCCTCGCCCACCTTGTCGGTGCCGAGCAGCCGGCCGCGCCGGGAGGAGAGGTCGGACATCACGCCGCCGATCTGGTCGTCGAGCACGAGCACGGCCACCTCGTCGTACGGCTCCAGCATGCAGACGCCCCCGGCCGCCGCGGCCTCGCGCAGCGCGAGCGCGCCGGCGCTCTGGAACGCCATGTCGGAGGAGTCGACGCTGTGTGCCTTGCCGTCGGTGAGCGTCACCCGCAGGTCGACCACCGGGTAGCCGTTGCGGACGCCGCGCTCCATCTGGGCGCGCACCCCCTTCTCGACGCTGGGGATGAACTGGCGCGGGACGGCGCCGCCGACGACCTTGTCGACGAACTCGAATCCGCCGCCCTCCGGCAGCGGCTCGACGGTGATGTTGCAGATCGCGTACTGGCCATGGCCCCCGGACTGCTTGACGTGGCGGCCGTGTCCCTCGGCCTTGCCGGTGAACGTCTCCCGGAGCGGCACGACCACGTCGCGCCGCTCGACACTCACCCCGAAGCGCGCGCTGAGCCGGTCCAGCGCCACCTCGGCGTGGGACTCGCCCATCACCCAGAGCACGAGCTGGCGGGTCTCCGGGTTCTGCTCGATGCGCAGGCTCGGGTCCTCGGCGGCCAGCCGGCCGAGCGCGGAGGAGAGCTTGTCCTCGTCGGACTTCGTCGCGGCCTCGATCGCGACCGGCAGCAGCGGCTCGGGCATCGACCAGGGCTTGAGCACCAGCGGCTGGTCGACGCCGGACAGGGTGTCGCCGGTCTCGGCCCGCGACAACCGCGCGATGTTGGCCAGGTCGCCCGCGACCACCCGGTCGGCCGGCACCTGCTGGCCGCCGAACGGATGGGCCAGGGCGCCGATCCGCTCGTCCTCGTCGTGGTCGGCGTGGCCGGAGCCCTCGCCGAAGAACGACGAGAAGTGGCCGGAGACGTGCAGCGACTGGTCGGGGTCGAGCGTGCCGGAGAAGACGCGGACCACGCTCACGCGCCCGACGTACGGGTCGCTGGTGGTCTTCACCACCTCGGCCACCAGCGGAGCCGACGGGTCACACGTCGCGGTGCCGGCGGACGCCCCGGCCGGCGTGAACACCTCGGGCGGGGTGTGCTCCGGAGGCGACGGGAAACCGCGGACGATCACGTCCAGCAGCTCGGTGCAGCCGACGCCCGTGGCCGAGCAGACCGGTATCACCGGGAAGAACGTGGCGCGCGCGACCGCCTTCTCCAGGTCGGCGACCAGCACGTCCTCCTTGATCTCCTCGCCGCCGAGGTAGCGGTCCATCAGCGACTCGTCCTCGGACTCCTCGATGATCCCCTCGATCAGCTGGCCCCGCCGTTCGCTCTCGAGGTCACCGGACAGCAGCCCCTCGAGCGCGGTGACCTCGGTGTCGTCGCGGATCGGGAGGTAGAGCGGCAGCACCTTGTCGCCGTACGCCGCCTGCGCCTGGGCGAGCACCCCGTCGTAGTCGGCACGCGGGTGGTCGAGCTTGGTCACGACGACCGCGCGCGGCACCTGCACCTGGGCGCACTCGCGCCAGATCTGGCGGGTCGCCTCGTCGACGCCCTCGTTGGCGGCGACCACGAACAGGGCGCAGTCGGCCGCGCGCAGCCCGGCGCGAAGCTCACCGACGAAGTCGGCGTAGCCGGGGGTGTCGACCAGGTTGACCTTGGTGTCGCCGTGGACCAGCGGGGTCACGGAGAGGGACATCGACCGCTGGTGGCTGCGCTCGGAGTCCTCGAAGTCGGACACCGTGGTGCCGTCCGCGACCGACCCGGCCCGGGGAATGGCGCCGGACGACGCCAGCAACGTCTCGACCAGGGTGGTCTTCCCCGAAGAGCTCGGCCCGACCAGGACGACGTTGCGTATCCGGTCGGGCCGTGACGCCCCGAGGTCGTGGGTGGTTGCCCTCCGTGTTCCCTTGTCGGCCATGGGTGCCCTCCCGGCGCGTGGTCCTCGGGCCATCTTGGACCCGTTCGACCGGAGACACCAGAGGGTCGTCAGCGCCCGTTGGCCGAGAAGTGCTGCAGGTCCTGCAGTGAGCGCCAGGTGCCGCCCCAGGTCCAGCCGATGCCCGCGAACGCCTGCACCACTGGTCCGCCGGCGAGGATCATCCCCGGGCGGTGCCGGCCGCGGTCGCGGTACGACGAGGCGAGCTCGGGGAGCACGAGATCGCCCTTGAGGTAGGGGTTCTGGAAGGGGTTCACGTCCACGGCCAGCCCGTAGGCGTGCTGGGAGAACACCGTCTCGCCGCGCACCGGACGGCACGCGAAGGCTCCCGTGTCGTTGCCGTCGCCGGTCGGGGGCGCGTCCTGCTCGGCCTGCGTGGTGATCCGCATCTGCTCGATCGGGAAGCGCTCGTCGTACAACCGGTGGAAGACGGTGACCAGCGGACCGGCGACGGACCGGTTCACCAGCAGCTCACCGGTGTGCCGGCGGTCGTCGAAGCCCCAGAACGTGAGCCGCACCCAGGCCAGGTCACGCGCGGCGACCGGGCAGCCCGGCCGCCACGTGGAGCGCGCGAGCACGCGCGCGGGTGCGCGTTCGACGCGAGATTCGAAGCCGGCGCCGGGCAGCTCCGGCAACGTGTCGGGCAGCGT
The DNA here is from genome assembly GCA_963745795.1 of uncultured Actinomycetota bacterium. Classification (GTDB taxonomy): domain Bacteria; phylum Actinomycetota; class Actinomycetes; order Propionibacteriales; family Nocardioidaceae; genus Marmoricola. The sequence goes on from CAVUYR010000005.1 coordinate 249,906, forward strand.
GAACCGTCGGTCGCGCAGGGCCGCCGGCGTCGAACGGACCTCGCCGAACCCGTCAGCCGTGCGCGTCAGCACCCGGGTGCCCAGCCAGTCGGGCGCGACCGTGCCCACCGCCGGCAGCCCGGCGTGCAGGCAGGCCAGAACGGCCACGACCGCCACCCGGGCAGGCCTCATGGTTCGAGGCTAGCCGGGGGCCGGTCGTGGGCTCCGGACTCAGCCGCAGGTCCCCACCGGTCCCTCCCGGTTGACGATCTGGGACCTGCCGGCCGAGAAGTCCACCCAGGTGACGCCCGTGCCGGTGTCGCTCGCCGGGGCTCCCTTGAACGCCTTCGAGCAGGACACCTGGGTGATCGACCCGCCCGCGATCGGGATCTGGCGGAGGTGGGTGTCGAAGAACTCGCTGAAGACGTCGATGTCGGTGAAGCTGACGGCGTCGTCGGTCGCCGTCATCATCGGCAGCTTCGGCGCACGGGTCGCGGTGTCCTTGATCAGCCAGTGTCGATTCGAGCCGTCGCGGTTCATCACCACGAACCCGGTGCGGGCCGTCCTGAGGTGCTTGTCCAGCGAGAAGACGATGTGGTTCGGGGTGATCGTCAGGTCGTCGATCGCCATCCGGTGTGCGTTCTTGATCCTCCCAAGGACCGTGACCGTGTCGGTGGACACGTCGTAGGACTTGATCCAGAGCCTCTTCTGGCTGTTGGAGATCGTCGCGTAGACGACCTCGTTCCCCCGAACGTCGGGGAGGAGCTGGTTGCGGCCCCTTGCCGCGCGGATCACGCGGGTCGTGCCGTCCGGCTTGAGCACGGTCACCTCCCCACGCTCGGTGCTGAAGCTGAAGCTCGGGTAGACGAGTGTCTTGCCGTCGATGCGGAGGTCGAAGATGAAGGGGAACTCCTCGAAGTTCTCGATCGTCACCGGCCCGCCCGCGACCGGCTTGGTCTCGACGTACGTGCGACCGTCGGTGTCACGCGTCTTGGTCCAGGCCACCGTGGTGCCGTCGGAGTCGGGGTTGTCGAAGTACGCCGGCTCGTCCGGGCTGATCCGCGTGTCCGTCCGGGTGTCCGGTGAGTGGACCGGTGAAGATGGCCGCGAAGACGTCCGTGGGCTCGGCGACGTCAGAGGCGTACCAGGACCCGGCCGCGACCCGGGGGAAGATGAACGGGAAGCCGAGGATCGTGTGCAGTGGGTGGAAGTCGACCCCGAGCTCGGTCAGCTCCCAGTCGTCGACGATCCCGTGGTGGCGGAAGGCGTCCTCCACGGTCTGGACGTCGGCGGCCGAGAGTCCAGGCGTGTCCTGAGCGGCGGCGACCGTGGCGTTGCGAACGTCGAGGAACTGGTCCAGCTCTCCGAGGTACTGGGTCAGGGTCTTGTAGACCAGCTTGTCCGCCACGGCGGCGCCGAGTGCGTGCCGGATCTCCCACCAGGAACCGCTGATGATCGTGGAGTTCAGGTGCACCCCGCCGTTGTCGTCGGGGGTGGAGATGAAGTCGCTCGTGGTCCGCAGCTCGTTGAGGTCCCGGTCGAAGCACTCGACTCGCGGCACGTCGGCGCACAGCTGGTCGCCGAGCAGACCGTCGAGGGGGTCGTCCGCCGCGATGCCCTCGACGGTGTTCTGCGCCGCGTTGCCGAGGTAGTCCGCGACGGCCTCGTTGGTGGCCCCGGACTGACCGAAGTAGAGCAGCGCGTTCTCTGCCTCGACGACGCCGTGGGTGAGCTCATGGCCGACCACGTCCAGAGCCGCTCCGAACGGCTTCAAACCGAATCCACCGGCCCCGAAGACCATGTAGGTGCCGTTCCAGAAGGCGTTCGGGAAGGGAGAGCCGAAGTCGGTCACGCCGACAACCGCGTTGATCGAGCCACCCTGGCCGTCGATGCTGTTCCGGCCCAGTCCCCGGTAGTACTCGTAGACCTGCCCGAGTGCGTAGTGGGCGTCGTTGGTGCCGCTCTTCCGGCTGGCCGGGAAGGGGATGGTCTTCGAGAACGCAGGCTGGAGCCGCGGAGGTAGCTCCTGGTCGATGAAGAGGAAGACGTCGGCGCCCTTGGCGTCGCGGGTGAGGATCTCGCCTCCGGAGGAGCCGAACATGTCGCGGCTGCGGTCCCGCAGCTCGAAGCCGGTCGCCGTCTGGGTGGCCCTCAGCGGCACGCTGCCGCCGTTCACGCTCGGGCCCGTCGTCTCGACGGGGGTGTCGTAGGCGATGTCGTTGAAGCTCAGCACCGGCTTGCCGGTGTGGGCATGGATGTACAACTGCTGACGCACCGGCCGCCGTCGCCCGAGGTCGTATCCCGTCACGGTGACGTGCCGGGTCAGGATGCCCGTGCCGATCGGCACGATCGCGTTGCCCGCGTCGGTTACGACCGGTGCCGTTCTTCCAGCGGACGTTCGAGAGCGCGTGCAGCGCAGCGAGCCGCGCGAACCGGAACCCGAGCGGGTGCGACACGTCGACGCTGAGCGCGGAGAAGTACCGGCCGCTGGTGCCGGTGACGACGTTGCTGGCGCCCCGGTCTCTCATCCGGACGATGTACTGGGCGCCCGTGACGGGAATGCCTCGGTAGCGCTGGGCCAGCCGGACCGTGGTGACGCCGTTCTCTGAGGCCGTGGAGACGGTCCGCAGGTCACGAACCGGGTCGGCGATGTGGAACGTGGCGCGACGCCCGGCGAGGAACCTGCGTGCGGCGGCAGCGGGGTCGGAGCCGATGACGCGGGCGGTGGTGCGGGTCAGCTTCGGGGTCTTGGTCGGACTCAGACGGTCGCCACCCGTCGCGGACGACTTGGTGGTCGCGGCTTGGTCGGGGGCCGTGGCGGAGGCGGGCACCGCGGCAGCGGCGGGCAGGAACAGCGTGAGCGAGGCCAGCAGCGCTGCCCCTGAGTATCGGCGCGGTCTCATGGGCGCAGTCTCGATATCAAACCTCGTAAAAACCTTGTTTCGGGCGAAACGGGAGCAAATACCCCAGACGCCAGACACGGTTGGATGGGCCATATGCGGATGTTCGCGGCCCTGGTTCCGCCGCCCGACGTGGTCGAGGATCTCGACGCCTTCCTGGACGTACGACGGGAGGCCGCGCCTTTTCGGTGGACACCGGCGGAGCACCTGCACGTGACGCTGGCCTTCCTGGCCGACGTGCCTGACCGGCGGCTGGACGACCTCGTCGCACGGCTCGGCCGTGCGGCTGCCCGTCGTACCGCGTTCCCGGCCGTGGTCGCCGGCGGAGGCGCGTTCCCGAACCCGGCGCGCGCCCGCGTCCTGTACGCCGGCCTCGACCTGGCCGAACCCGGGCGCACCGAGCTGAGCCGGTTGGCGACGGGGTGCCGTGCCGCCGCGTCGCGGGCGGGGATCGCCGTGGACGGGCAGCGCTTCCGCCCCCACCTCACGGTCGCGCGGTGCGGCCGTCCGACCGAGGTCACCGCGTGGGTGCGCCTGCTGGACGGCTACCGCGGACCGACGTGGCAGGCCGACCGGCTCACGCTGGTCGCGTCGCACCTCGGGGAGGGTCCGCGGCGGCGTCCGCGCTATGAGGACGTGGGCTCCTTCCCGCTCGGACGCGACTAGGGTCAAGGTGTGTCCCACTTGTTGCGCGTGGCGCTACCCGACGTCCCCGGCTCGCTGGGCCGAGTCGCATCCGCGATCGGTCTGGCGGGCGGCAACATCGAGGCGATCGAGATCGTGGAGCACCGTGCCGACGGGGTCGCGGTCGACGACGTGTTCCTGAGCATGGCCGACGGCGTGATGCCCGACAGCGTGGTCTCCGCGTGCACCCAGCTCGACGGTGTCGAGGTGGTCTGGATCCAGCGCTACGGCGCCGGGGCCGGGTTGTTCCTCGACCTCGAGCTGGTTGAGGAGATGACCCAGCGCCACAGCGACGCCCGCAACGTGCTGGTCGACGCGCTGCCCTCCACGTTCCGCGTGGACTGGGCCGCGCGGCTGCGCCCGGAGGTGGGCCGGATCGGCATTGTGCGTCGTACGACGGCGGCTCCCGAGTCGATCCCGGACGACATCGCGTGGCCGACCGTGACGCGGGGGATGCGGCTGGAGGTGCCCGAGCCGTGGAGCCAGGTGATCGCGGCCGGCTGCCCGCTCGGCCACGACGGCGACCTCGTCGTCATCGCGCGCCGGGGCGGCCCGGCGATCCTCGACTCCGAGATCGCGCGGCTCTCGCACCTGTGCGCGCTTGCCGACTCGATCGCCGGCGCCGAGGGCTGAGGGCTCAGATCTCCTCGAGCACGAACACCGGGATCTCCCGGTCGGTCTTCTTCTGGTACTCGCCGTATGTCGGCCAGGTCTCCACGGCGTACTGCCACCAGTCGGCGCGCTCGTCGCCCTCGACGACGCGTGCCCGGTAGGCCTTCCGCTCCGGGCCGTCCTGGAGCTCGACCTCCGGGTGGGCGAGGAAGTTGTAGTACCACTCGGGGTTCTGCGGTGCCCCGCCGAGCGACGCGACGGCGACGTACGTGCCATCGCGTTCCACCCGCATCACCGGGTTCTTGCGTACCTTGCCGGACTTGGCCCCGAGCGAGGTGATCACCACGATCGGGTCGCCCGGACTGGCGAAGGGTGTTTGCCCGCTGCCCGTCGGAGGCCTCGAACTCGGCGACCTGGTCGCGCACCCACTGCTGCTTGCTCGGGACGTACTCACCTTGGATCGTCATGCCTCGCACAACACCGGGCGCGGTGTGAGGATTCCGGCGCCGCTAGCCTCACGGCCATGAGCGCCATCGACGGAGTGAGCGAGACCTTCGACCCCGACGCGTGGGTCGCGGTGCCCGGTTTCGAGCGACCTCACCGACCTCACCTACCACCGCGCGAAGGCGCACGGCACCGTGCGGATCGCGTTCGACCGGCCCGATGTGCTCAACGCGTTCCGGCCGCACACCGTCGACGAGCTGCTCTCCGTGCTCGAGCACGCGCGGCAGTCGAGCGACGTCGGCTGCGTGCTGCTCACCGGCAACGGACCCTCCGGCAAGCACGGCAAGTGGGCGTTCTGCTCCGGCGGCGACCAGCGGATCCGTGGCCGCGCGGGCTATCAGTACGCCGAGGGCGAGACCGCCGAGACCGTCGACAAGGCCAAGCTCGGCCGGCTGCACATCCTGGAGTGCCAGCGGCTGATCCGGTTCATGCCGAAGATCGTGGTGTGCGTGGTCCCCGGCTGGACAGCCGGCGGCGGGCACAGCCTGCACGTCGTGTGCGACCTCACGATCGCAAGCGCCGAGGAGGCCCGGTTCAAGCAGACCGACGCCGACGTGGGCTCGTTCGACGGCGGCTTCGGCTCGGCGTACCTCGCCCGGCAGGTCGGCCAGAAGTTCGCCCGCGAGATCTTCTTCCTCGGCCAGGAGTACTCCGCCGAGGACGGCGTGCGGATGGGCACCGTCAACCGTGCCGTCCCCCATGCGGACCTGGAGGCCACCGCACTGGAGTGGGGCCGGCTGGTCAACGGCAAGTCGCCCACCGCGCAACGGATGCTGAAGTACTCGTTCAACCTGATCGACGACGGCCTGGTCGGGCAGCAGCTCTTCGCGGGCGAGACCACGCGACTGGCGTACATGACCGACGAGGCCGCCGAGGGCCGCGACCAGTTCCTGGAGAAGCGCGACCCGGACTGGTCGCCGTTCCCCTGGTACTACTGAATAGCCGCGCGGACTGTCCGTTCTGGGGATAGACCCGGACGAACGCATCGCATCGCCAACCGGCCCTCTACATCGGTGGTGACCAAGATCGACCCACCCACCAACTGGGCCGTGCGTGGCATCGACGGACCCATCCGCGCCCCGGTAGACGTCGACGTCCAGCCGCTCGAGCGGGCCCGGAGCCGGGTCACAATCGACGTCGACTTCGAAGGCCACGGCATCGGCAAGGCCCTCATCCCACTGGTCGTGCGCCGGCAGGCAGCCAAGGAGATGCCTGAAAACCTCGAACGTCTCCGGGATCGGCTCGAGGCTGAGCCAGTCCAACCGAGTTAAAAACGCGGGCCCGGGACGCCCTGGAACGGCGGACCGAACGTTCGGCATCCGCTCATCGGCTTGTCCAACAGATCACGTGCATAACCCCGCTGAGCGCTAGCCGGCTCTCGGCACGTTGTTGCGCCCTGACAGCGGCTCCGGATGGCCGCAGCGCACGCTGTCTGCGGCATAGGCGGACATTCCGCTCAGGCCGCGCCGCCCGCTCGGTGGACGCCCTTGCGCCCCGCGAGGCCGGTGTGGAAGGAAGTCACAGTGGCCTCCCCGGGTGACCAGCCAGACCAAACTGCGCCAAGCGCGCGCGGCCTGATTTCGCTGGGCGAGGCTACTCGTGCCTGGTTCGCGATCTCCCTGCAGACCTTCGGCGGCCCCGCCGGGCAGATCGCGGTGATGCAGCACGCGTTGGTTGACGAGAAGCGGTGGATCGGACAAAAGCGATTCCTCCACGCGCTGTCGTTCTGCACGCTGCTCCCGGGGCCAGAGGCCCAGCAGCTGGCGATCTACATCGGATGGCTGTTGAACGGTGTGCGCGGTGGGCTCATCGCTGGAAGCCTGTTCGTGCTGCCGGGGATGCTGGCCCTGCTCGGCCTGTCTGCCCTGTACGTGGGCGCGGGGGACACGACCATCATGACCGCCGTTCTGGCCGCGATCGCCCCCGCGGTCCTGGTCATAGTTGCCCAGGCCGTGGTGCGCGTGGGAGGACGAGCCTTGGGGCATCCCGCGCTGGTGGCGCTCGCGGTGGCTGCGTTCCTTGCCTTGTCGATCTTCAAGTCTCCGTTCCCGCTCGTGATCGGTGTCGCGGCGGCGGTCGGATGGGCCCTGGGTCGTTGGGCGCCTCAGACCATGCGTGAACCGAAACCACACGAGGCCGTGCCCGATGGGCCGACGCCACTGATCGCGGACGACCAGCTGCACACCGAACGCCCCAGCCGGACACATTCATTGAAAGTCATCGGCGTTGGACTCGTCGCATGGGCTGTTCCGGTCGGGGCTGTGCTCGCGGTCGCGGGGCGGGACAGCATCTTCGCCGACCAGGCACTCTTCTTCACCGGCGCTGCACTGGTCACCTTCGGAGGCGCCTACGCGGTTCTGGCCTACGTTGCCCAGCAGGCGGTGCAGGTGTACGGCTGGCTGACACCAAGCGAGATGATCACCGGACTCGCCCTGGCCGAGACGACACCCGGTCCGCTGATCATGGTGGTGCAGTTCGTGGCCTTCGTCGGCGCCTACAACGACCCCGGGTCCCTCAACCCATGGGTCGCCGCCGTCGTGGCATCGCTCCTGACCACCTGGGTGACCTTCGTGCCGTGCTTCGTGTTCGTCTTCGTGGGTGCCCCCTACGTGGAACGACTCCGCGGCAACCACGCGCTGTCGGCGGCGCTAACGGGGATCATGGCAGCCGTGGTCGGGGTGATCGCGAACCTGGCGATCTACTTCGCCATCCACACCCTGTTCCGCGATGTCAGCACCTTCACGTGGGGACCAGTCGACCTCCAAGTGCCACACCTGGACAGCCTCAAACCACTCTCACTCGCGGTTGCCACCTTCGCGGCCGTCCTGCTCTTCCGCGCCAAGTGGTCCGTCCTGCGGACCCTCGGCGCCTGCGCGTTGGTCGGGCTCTGCGCCGGAATCATCGAACTGCTCACAACCTGACAGAACTCTCTACATCGGCACGAGCGGATCGCGGCTCCGGATGCACGCAGCGCACACTATCTGCGGCAGATGCGTGCTTTCGAGTGGCCGTACATCGGCGGTGACGCGCCGTCGCCCACGATGAGCGCCTTCTCCCAAGGAAATCACCTGTTCCTCAAGCCCTGGCTGATCTAAGTTCGCCCGGTGGCCTTGGTATGAGAACAGGTGATTGTCCACTCGTTGGACCCAGGTCCTTGGGGCAGTGCTGGGTCGACGCGCTTGGTTGGGTCGTAGTCCACTTTTCTGCAGACGAGTTCGAGATCCGCCAGAGCCGGATCGCACGCCGGGGTTGGACTTCGTCCGGCTCGAAGAGAGCAAGAAGGCCAAGAGCCGCCTGCATCTCGACTTTCGGCCTGATGACCAGGACGCCGGGGTGGCTCGTCTGGTCGCTCACGGCGCACGGCGCGTGGACATCGGCCAGGGGGATCGACCGTGGGTCGTGTTGGCGGACCCCGAGGGCAACGAGTTCTGCGTCCTTGGCTAGTGATGGCATTGGCGGCAGGCTGCCTGCGACTGCGAGCCCACGCTGCGCGGCAGATGCGTGTGTTCGCCATTGGCGCGCCTGTCGAGTCGACGGCCATGCTTTCGACCTCGTGAAAACATGGTCGACTCGCCCGTCAAGATCACCTACACGTTCTTCTCTACAGACCCGGCCCACACCAAGACGGTCACGGCACATCCGTCAGGCCCGTTCATCGAGATCGACCATCCGGACGGCTCGGTGACGTTTCGGGCCATTGGGCAGGACGGACAGGTCACGATGCCCGGCCGGGGGATCGTCTTCGCTGCGGCTGGCATCGACATCGTTCAGATCGATGCAAACGGGAATGTCACCGAAGTCAGTCACGGCAACTTCTCCCCGGATCACAGCGGAGTCTGTCCGCTTCTCTAACTTCCGGCGGTCGGTGGCTGAGACCGGACTTGAGTCAGGTTGGAGCCTCTCGTCGGTCATGGCCTTGTCGTCGGTTTGAGCCTGTTGTGTCCAGGTTCGGGTCATGACCGGCGGCTGACGCCGGGCGGTCTGCTGTGGCCGGTGTGCGGTAGGTACTCGACCGCTCATAGGCACGAGCGGATCGCGGCGGGCCTGTCGACATGAACGTTCGCCGGGCGCCCTACCATTCGCGACGGCGGGCGCATTGCCTCCGCGCCGATAGTCGTGCCCCGCTCGGAAGGTGCCGTCAGCAACGTGTCAAGCGGCCACCCTGGGAAGTCCAGGGCGGCCGTTGACAGTCAGGGCACGTTCCCTGAGGTGCAAGGTCAAGGGGTGTCGGTTTGCGCGGCGCCCCAGGTGCGGCCGCGCACCAGGAGGAGTGCTGCGATCGTGGTGATCGCGGCGAAGGTGGCCAGGCCGCTTTCCGTCGCGGTGTAGGCCAGGGCGATGGGGGTGAGGATGACGATCAGACCTGATCCATCGATGAAGACGTTCACGGTGGCGTGGGCGAAGGCGACCGGCCACACGCTGCGGGAGCGGTCCTTGAGCCAGGCGTAGAAAACGCCGGCGGAGGTGACGGAGAGCAGCACCATCGGCGCCACGACCCAGCGGTTGCCGACACTGTCGTAGGTGCTGGTGAACAGGATCAAGGGCAGGTGGAAGAGTCCGTGTACGAAGCCGACCGCGACGGCTGCTCGGCGGCGAGGAAGCAGCATCTGCATGCGGGGCAGCAGGTATGAGCGCCAGCCGATCTCCTCGGTCAAGGCCATGATGGTCAGGATCGCCAGCATGATCACCAGGCTGACTGCTGCCTTCGGTACGTCGATCGAGGACCAGTCGATGAAGCGGGCGCTGCCCAGCAGGTCGGCGAGGCCAAAGGGGACTGCGAAGGCGGCTACGAGGCTGAGCGCGAACGCGGCCGGCCAGCTTCGCCAGCCGGCGTGGCGCAGGCCGAAGGTGCCCCACAGTGCGCGTCGGGCACCTCGCGGAGTACGGAACAGCGTGATCAGTCCGACGGCGATGAGGGGTGTCACCATCGAGAGCTGTGGGGCCAGGATATCGAAGCTGGACATGGTCAGGGCGATGCCGAGGACCATTGACAGAACCAGGCCGATGTAGGTTGCGGCCTCTTGGCCGGGACGTGCCACGGGGGCCGGTGGGCGGCGGCCCTTCGCAAGCGTGGACGGGGTGGCGGCGGTGAGCGGTGTGGTGAGTGCTGAGGTCATGCGCCGAGTCTGGGCCGGGGCGGACCTTGTCCACATCGGGCGCTGGTGCCCCGCCGGGGGCCCGCTCGACCGAGCCGGGAGGTGACTGGTCTCCTCCTGCAGACCGATACGCGAAGGCTCGCACGCATCTAGGTTGTGAGAGTGACCGCCGTCGACTCCTCAACCGTTCGTACCTGGCGACCGGGTCTGTGGGATGTGGTGGTGGGACTCGCGGTGGTCGCCCTCGGTGCGAAGGTCCTTGCAGGGACAGGCGGGGGCGACGGCTTTCGGGCCGCGGACCCGCTGGCCTACGTCCTCACGGCGATCGGCTGCGCGACCACTGTCTGGGCGCGACGTCAGCCGTTGGCCGCCCTGATGGTCACTGGTCTCATGGTCACTACCTTGGTGGCCCGGGACTACCACGCCGACTTCTTGCCCTTCGTATTCACCGGACTGCTGTTCATGGTCGCCAGCTACCGGCCGCGCCAGAGTGCGGTTGGGGGCCTGGCGGCCGCGGCCCTCTTCCTGGCGGTCTCGGCGGCGACCCGCCCGCCGGACCTCGGCCTCGCTGCCCTCGCACAGACGACGGCCGTCTTCACGGTCGCCTGGCTGCTGGGGCGGCTGGTGCGGGCCCGTCGTACCGCCCTGCTGGCTCTTGTGTCGGAGGCGGAGCAGCGCGTCGCCGCCGAGCGTCAACTCGCGGCAGCCGAGCGCGACCGGAGCAGGTTGTCCCTGGTCGACGAGCGGCTGCGAATCGCCCGCGACGTGCACGACGTGCTCGCCCACTCGATGAGCGTCGTCTCGGTCCAGGCCACGGTAGGGGCACACCTGGCCGCAGACGACCCGATGGCCGCACGGCAGGCGCTGCTGACCATCAGCGACGTGAGTCGCTCCTCGATGCAGGACCTGCGCCAGATGCTCACCCTGCTGCGGGACGACTCCCCGGCGGCAGCGACGGACCACCTCAGCTACGAGCCCACCCATGGCCTAGACACACTCGAGCCGCTGATCGCGACCTACCGCGCGGCCGGGCTCCCGGTCCTGACCACCATCAGCGGTGTCCGACACCACCTGTCCGCCTCCGCTGACCTGTGCGCCTACCGCATCGTCCAGGAGGCCCTCACCAATACCCTCAAGCACGCCGCAGCAGGTACCGCGACCGTCGGGCTCCGCTACCACGAGTCCGCGGTGCAGGTCGTCGTCACCGACGACGGAACCGGCACCGGCGGAACCGGCACTGGTGGAACCGGCACTGGTGGAACCGGCACTGGCGGAACCGGCACTGGCGGAACCGGCCTGGCCACGGGTGGGCATGGCCTGATCGGAATGCGCGAGCGCACCGCCCTGCTCGGCGGTCAGTTGGACGCCGGCCCAGCACCGGAGGGGGGTTTCACTGTGACGGCCACCATCCCCTACCGCAGCGGGGCCGAGGAGGGGGACCGGTGAGCGATGTCGAGGCAGGTCAGATCCGGGTCGCGGTCGCCGAGGACCAGGCGCTGGTCAGAAGCGGCTTCGTAGCCCTCCTGCGCTCCGACCCCGACCTCGAGGTGGTGGGCGAGGCAGAAGACGGGCTGACCGCCCTCGAACTGGCACGCAAGACAAAGCCCGACGTGATGCTGATGGACATCCGGATGCCCCGCCTCGACGGCGTCACCGCGACCGAGAGGCTCACCCGGGACCCGGCCACTGCCGGCGTACGGGTGCTGATCCTCACCACCTTCGACGCCGACCAGTACGTGCACGACGCGCTTCGCGCCGGTGCCAGCGGGTTCCTCCTCAAGGACGTCCTGGCCGCGGACCTGCTCAACGCCGTCAAGGTCATCGCTGCCGGAGAGGCCCTGCTGTCCCCCCGCATCACCCGACGCCTGATCACCCACTACAGCCATCAGGCGCCACCCGACGCAGAGAGCCGACGCAGCATCGAACGGCTCACCCCCCGCGAGACCGAGCTCCTCCTTTCCGTGGCGCACGGCCTCACGAACGCCGAGATCGCCACTGAGCACCACATATCGCTGTCGACGACGAAGACCCACGTGGGCAGCCTGCTGGCCAAGCTGGACGCCCGGGACCGCGTCCAGCTGACGATCACCGCCTATGAGGCAGGCCTGATGCGCGATTCAGGTGCACGTGCAACAGGACTACGGCCGCTTTGAGGAGCTCCGGCCCACGCGGCAGCACCGGATGGCTGCAGCTCAGGCTGTCAGATGTCCGGATGGGTTTCAAAGAACGGCCCGTAAACGCACCGGGCGTACTTGTAACCGTTTGGTGATGGAGACGTCGCGACCCCAAGCTGGGTGGTATCCGACCCCCAGGGTCCGGGATTCTTGCGCTCCTGGGATGGGTGGCAATGGACCGAGCACTCACGTCCGGTACGCCCGGTGCGCTCCCGCATCAAGCGCGCAACCGCCACCGCCGTTGGCCTGGTGCTACTGCTCCTCGCAGGGCAGTGGGTTGCTATCGGCGTTCAGGAACGTTGGGATAACGGGAGTTTCGCGCTCGTCGCGTACTTTGTGGCGGCGTGCTTGGCCGTTGGGGCAGCGGTGTGTTTGTGGGTTCGGCAGGCGAGGAGACAAGCAAGCGAGCGCTGCTTCCGGACCTGAGGCGCAGACCGGACGGTGATCGTTCTGGTTTCGGCACGAGCGGATCGCGGCATAGGAGCGGACGCTTGCCGGAGTGACCCGGTGTGCGCTCAACTGGCCTGTGGGGAGAGTCGCGCATCCAGCCGGAAGAGGACGGATCCTGACATGGCGGTCACGTCGGAGTCGCTGAACATGCCATCCAGCGGCTGGTCCTCGCACCTGTACTGGCTGTGGATCCTCTACAACAGCGCTGCCTTCGTGGTCGTCCTGACCGCTGTCGCGGTGCTGGGGTGGATCGGTGCGGATGTGCTGCAACTGTCCTGGGAGGACCGGGGCCGGGTCGCGGCGCTGCTTGTCGCAACCCTGGGAGCGCTCCTGTTCGGCGGGCTCGGGGCGCTGCAGTGGCTGATCGTCCCGCCAGCGTGTACCGGTCCCCAGAAACCGATGGATCGTGGCGAATGTCGGGCCTGCTCTTGTGGGCTGGCTCTTCGTCATCATCCCTGCGGTGGCCAGCGCGGAGGAGTCAGGCACTAGCGTCAGCGGCGCCTACCTGCTTGCTGCCAGCCAGACCCTGGCCCTCGGACCGTTGCTCGGACTGTCTCAGGCCCTCGGTGCTGCGGTCCTACACTCGCCGCTGGGCTTGGTGGATCGTTGCCAACGTGGCGTCCTGGTTCCTCGTCGACGCACTGTTCTACGTGTTGTCGTCGCCCTTCGAGGGGCTCGACCTCACTCGGCACGACGGTTCCGTCGCCCAGGTGTACCTGATGCTCATCGCCACCACTCCTTTGACCGGTCGTGCACTGCTGTGGGTGCTGGCCCCCAAGGCCCTCGCCCAACAGCCAACACCGACGGTGGCGCCGGGCCAGCCGAGACAGGCGTGACTGCTTCCCAGGCGTATCCGCTCATCGGCACGAGCGGATCGCTGATACTGCGTTCGACTACTCGCGAGGTCGGTCCGCGACCAACGCCCGCAGCAGTCCTGAGGCGGTCTTCATCCAGCCAGTGCGGCGGCTCGCGAATCCTTGCGAGTTCGTCTTCGTCCCACGTGGGGTAGTGAGTCAGCAATCAGGAGTTCGGATAGGTCGCTCGGATCGCTTCGACCGCAGGCGCGTTGAGGACACCCCACCACCCCAAGAGGCCGGGGGCCACCGGGAAAAGGGCCCCTACGCGATTACCGACCTCCTGCCTTTCGCCGGCGTCGACCCAGACTCGGGCGGCAGTGCCCAGTCGGTCGACGACCCGCCCTCCGAGGTGTGGCGCGGATCGCGGTGCGCCGCGACACTGGCTGGCATGGCGAGAGAAGACGATGGCACCCTGCACGACTCTGAGCCGAGCCTTGGTGGCGACACGATCGACGAGGCGGTGGAGAACTCCGAGGAGGGCACCCAGGCTGAGGACACCGGCCACACGCCCTCGGGCAACGAGCCGTCGGGCGACTCGCGCGGTGAGCAGATGAAGGACGTCGTCGAGCACGACGAGGGCTGACCGGCGCCATGGGCTCCCCGGCCCTGAACTAGCGGCGCCCGACCTACGCCGTGTGGGCGCGCCGCACCTCGTGCGGCCAACCGCAGGCGGCTGCGGACTTTCCGGCCCACATTCGAGCCGCCTCCTTGTCGGCCACATCGACGACCGTGAAGCCTCCGAGGTGCTCTTTGGTCTCGGCGTATGGGCCATCGGTGAAGACAGGGACGCCACTGGACGCATCCACGCTGAACACGGGCACTGAGTCGTCCAAGCCTGCAAGGAAGACGTAGACCCCCGCAGCCTTCATCTCTGCCCGTAACGCCTGAACCGCCTTGGACTCATCCCACGAACGGCGATAGCCCGATTCGACCGCGCGGTCAAACCTACGTGCCACACGCTCATCGGCATGTGGGGGCGCTCGCGGTCGCGTCATAGTGGCCGGTAAGCAGCGGGTCCGAGGATGCGGCGTAGGTTGTTCGGGACTGGTGTGGATGGCCCTGGTCGAGCTTGGGATCTGTGGGAGTGGCTCGGCCTCTACGCCGTCGTCGTCTGCACTCTCCCTATCGCATGTTGGCGGGCGAGAACTACCCGATCCGTGAGTGGGGTTCCTGGGCGGAAGGGTGCACGCTGCCGATGCTCGGTTCGGGGCTGAAAGCCGTTGACGCCCAGCGGGGGAGGGGCGCGGGACCCGGTTCAGGAGCGGTGGTGCGGCATGCGGATTCGGGGAAGCGTTCGCGTGCTCGAGCGGCGGGCAAGGGGGGCGCCCCCCGCGTGAGGGGTAGCACTTCAGACAGGGCGGCCTTCGCGGCTCATCCCACGAAGCGATTCGACTGCGGTGCCGTAACGGCTTGTATGCTGCGCTCAGAAACGTTGGCGCTGAGGTCGTGCCCGAACAGAGAGCAACCCTCGGAGTCTCGGGTCTCCAAGGGCCGGTGCCTGGCACTAGGAGCTCCCCCTCACGGTGAACCCAGCCCTTCGCGCCTCAAAGCAGCCTAGGGGTCGGGGTGCTATCTGCTCGGCAGAGACTGTGCCGGTGTAGACCGGACGCCGTGCGCGAGTCGTGCACGACGCCAAGTGCGACCACCAATCAGAGACCCAGCCCTTCCCGTAGGCCGTCGCGGTAGCCGCACATCTGGGGGGTGAGCTCGGCGTCCGGCACGTTCTTTACTGCCTGATGCCACTGCACCGCGAGCATGAAGCGTTCCGTCTCCGCCAGACCGTCTAGGCGGGCGCTCTCGTAATCGTCGTCCGAGGGTCCGACCACCCTGAGCCGCCGCTTGTTCCCGATCATCTGCATCCCCTTCCTTCGCTCTGCTGCTCGGCTCGGCCACCCTGGCCATCTTGGCGACGTTGCTGTGCGACGACCTGCGTGCCCCTGACCACCGCGGTCAGCTCGACCTGGGGGACCTTCGGCTGCCTGGCCCAGTGCCCCACGACCTTGCGGTGGGCGCGTCTGACCATGTGTGGCACCATCCGTTGCGTGGGCTCCCAGGCCTCGAACCTGAGCGGCTACCAGTAGCCCGGTGACCTCAGAACGAGTCGTTGATCGTGATCTTGTCGTCGTCCTTTGTTCCCTTGCTCTAAGCTGCGTTGCTCGGCGGTTCCGAGCCTTGTGCGGTGGTGGCGTCCCTCCGTCGTGGGTCGCAGATCCTCATCGAGAAGCCGACTCGCTGGTGCTGCGACACGGACGTCTTTGAAGTCGTTGCATTCATGGTCCCCGACGGGAGGGTCGGGGACATCCGCCGAATTACGGGTTTGGGTACCTGCCGGAAGGGCCCCGGTTTGGGCCTCGTGATCTAGCCCTATTCCGGATCTCCCGCACCCCGACCGTCGGGTAGGTCGCGCTACGTCGCGCAGCTACGGACCGGTCAGCCCTGTTTCTCGGACGTTCTCCACTAGAACCAGCTCCAGAACTCAGTGACCGGGATGGCATGGGCCTTCATCCAGGACTCGACACCGGTGGTGAAGACAGACTCGGCGTTTGCCTGGAGGAGTTCCAGGACCTCGGATGGTGCGGATCCGCCGAGTGCTCGTACGAGCGTGGGGATGTCTGTGGCGGCGATGCTGAAGCCGTACTCATACTCGTCACCGAACATCGGAGGTGGATCGAGGTCCTGGGCGTGGAAGGTCAGGCCATCCACGCCTCCGGAAACGGTGACATGCAGCGAATCGCGCTGCCACAGAGTGACCGTAGGCATCCGGTCTTCACCTCGACCGTCGGCAGTTCGGACTATCACTGTGCCACGGGTTCTGCCGTGGGAGCCGTCGGGACATGACGATCCAGAGCCGTGAAGGTCGGCGAGCATTCGCCGTCGTGATGGCGTCCGCCAGCCCGTCGTAGGGCGTCGGTCCAGGTGCTAGGCGGCGGAGGCTTCGCAGGGTAAGGGCAATCATGACGTCGAGAAGCTCGCGACTGGTGTCCTCGTCGGGAGCGTCGACTAGCCACGCGACGTCGCCACTGGTCCAACCGATGGTGAAGTAGTTCTGTGAGCCCTCGCCCTTGGCCTGACAGGCAAACCACCATAGGTCGGGGTGCTTGCCCGATCCGAGCCCGAGCAACTGCCCTCCTTGCATCGGTGTGGCCGTGCCTCGATAGGTAGCCTTCTCACAGACCATCCCCATACCGAACATCGCGGGTAGGACATCCCGGCGTCCGATATCTCACTGTTGGCTTCCATCGAAAAGGCATCGGCCTTCGACTGGTAGAACACACCGGCGGTGCCTGGTTGAGAGCGAATCTGCTCGACCGGCCATGTCTTGAACTTGGCCGGCATCTTGTCGTACAAGGCGTCCGCTCCCCTCATATCAAGCGGCCAATCGCCAGCGGTGAGGTTGAACGGGTCCTCGCCATGGCCCTGGGACTTCGGGCTCACGGACGAGCCACTGGAGTGCGTCGTGCTCGGTGAACGCGGAGACCCAGCCTCGCCCGTGCCGTTGTCGGTCCGCGTGTCGTCGACCACGCCGCAAGCGCTGAGCGCGAGCAACGTGGCAACGACTGTTCCGACCACTCGAATACCACTGCGCATTGTCTCCTCCAAGGAACTCATGGCCGGGTCCGCGCCCGCTGCGTCGACCCAGCCGGTCGCTGCTCCGGCGCTGCGCGATCGGCGTCCTCCGGGCGTGCGGAGCGGGTCCAAGGCCAGGTCATCAACGCCCAGACGCCTGCGATCAGGGCGATCTCGACGACCACGTACCCGGCCACGGGTCCGAACAGGGCGAGCAACGTGCCGACCGCGGGCTTGCGGTTGAGGTAGCCGTAGTTGGTGCCGACCAGCGAGTTGAAGACCATCACCGTCACCGCCCACACTGCCGCGACCGCGACCGCGACCGTGAGCCGGTAGCTGCGCCAGCCGGGACGGACCCCGAGGCCGAAGGTGAGGTAGACCGCTGCCCACACGGTGAAGAAGTGCATACCCCAGAACATGAAGTACCGCGGGTCGGGGAAGAGCTCGCTCAGTGACGGCGTGAGGATGCCCTGGACGGTCAGGGTCAGGCCCCAGAAGTACACCAGGGCGGTGGCCGCCCGGTGCCGGGTCCACAGCGCGACGATGGCCGCGATCCATGCCAGATCACACAGCTGCAGCGGCAACGACGTACCCACGTCGAAGTCACCGGGCAGCAGCTGGAGGACCTGCATCGGGACCGCAACGCACGGAATCAGCAGAGCGTAGGCGTGAACGCCTCGAAGCGGATGTCAGGTGAAGGAGCCATGCCAGAAGAATGATCGAGCGAGGGCGGTGACCGCGTGAGTACCCGTGCTCAAGTCCGGGGAACAAGGACTATCCGTCACGTCGCGGCTGAGACCCAGGCAACGCCACGTCCGGATTGGCGGCATCCGGTAGAGCCGCAGCGCACGCTGTCTGCGGCGGCATGTGACGACGTTGGGGCCGTAGGCTCAGCGCATGCCGGACAACCAGGACCACGCCGACCTCGGGGAGCTGCTTTCTCCGCGCGAGCGATGGAGCGATGCAGACGCCGCTCGGGGCGCGACTGATGCGCGAAAGCCAGGCCCAAGCCGCTACCGACTACGACCGGCGGAACAGGACCTCGGGTCGCTGCCATGGCGCGTGGTGCACCAACTGGACGAGGCGCTGGCAGCATTCGATGCCGCTCGTTGAGCGCCCGACCTCGGCCTTGTCAGGGCGGCCGGACAGGGGCACGTGCGGATACTGCTTCGCATCGAAGCCGGGTGGAGATGCAGACTCCGTGCATGACTGGGGCGTTGTCTGCTGAGCAAGCACGAGCGCTCTACGAACTGCTCGACCAAGGCGGGGTCCGGTGCTGGGTGATGGGCGGCTGGGGCGTGGACGCTTTACTCGGGCGGGTGACCCGCGAACACAAGGACCTGGATCTGCTGGTCCTGATCTCGGACCTTCCGCGCTACGCACAGGTCGTTCGAGGCAACGGCTTCGGCAGGAAGCTCGAATGGTCGGAGAGCCAGCCGATCGACGTTGACGGGCTGCCCTTCGACTCGGCGTTCGTGGATGCCCATCGAGACGGGCGGGAGATCGACGTTCACGTGATCGACGTGGACCATGAGGGTGCCGTCGTTCAGTTTCACACCGAACCCTGGCCGTTACCCCGGGGCGCCGTCTCCGGGAGCGGAACGATCGAGGGAATGACGGTGCGCTGTGTTTCCCGAGACGCTCAGATTGCGATGCATTCCGGCTACGACCTGCCCGTGAAGCACAGCGAGGATCTTCGTCTCCTCCAGGTGGGGACCTGAGCGAGTCATCCGTTCATCGGCACGAGCGGATCGCGTCAGATGCGGACGTCTCCTCACCCCCGGCCTCTGCCCCCAGAAGCGGAACTCGGTCAGGCACCAGGAGAGATTCAAACGGCGAGCACGCCACGATGAACGCAGTGTCACTGACGTGCATGTCGTACCAGTCACCGCTTCCTCCGGCCCAGTGGACCGGGGCGAAGGGGCGCGTGGCGAGCTCCGTCCCCTCCAAGTCGATGCGGACGATCCAGCCCGGGTTGTCGACTGTTTCGATCGTGACCCCGTGGTCATGTTCCCAGTCGTCGTCGCAGTGCGACATGTACCACCCCTGGGGTGAGCTGGACGAGCTACCGAGCCTGTGCCTCCATCTCGATCCGCGCGACGTTCCAAGATGAGGCGCTGCGACGGCCCGGAAGAAAGGCGGTCTTCGCCGGGTGGTTCTGGTCTCGAAGGGGAGGACAATCGATCCTCCACCCACTGGGAGGCGCCATGCTGTTCTGGATTATCGCCGGACTCGTCCTCGTCGCCGTGGCGATCTTGCTACTGGCGGAGTCAACGCAAGGTGAAGGCCAGCGGCAACAGCCTGGGCGGGGTGCAGTCGCGGGCCGCGAACCGCAGTCTGGGTGACGGGGGCCGCTACAGTCCCGGCGGCGGAGGCGGGTAGAGCGGCGGAGACGGGTAGAGCGTCTGCCCTTCTCGATCCCCGGGCACACG
This sequence comes from uncultured Actinomycetota bacterium, assembly GCA_963745795.1. Lineage (GTDB taxonomy): Bacteria > Actinomycetota > Actinomycetes > Propionibacteriales > Nocardioidaceae > Marmoricola. Next base: position 269,161 of record CAVUYR010000005.1, read on the forward strand.
ATCCTGCGATGTTGGGTCGCGATGTTCGGCCCGTTGGCGATCACTGAGGTCGATACCCATGAGCGCAAAGATATGGGTCGCATGGCACGTCCGCTCATCGGCTTGAGCGCGCGCATCGCGGCAGCCTGAACCGGATGGACCCGGTCCGCCCTACGGGCGGCTCCAACTGGCTGGCCGACAGCGATCGACAGAGTGCGCCGAGAGATGTGGCCTGACAAGAGGCGACTTGTGCAACGCCAGTGATCGGGAGCCGCGCCCCGTGGACGCTCAACGTCCTCTACCGACGGGCGGGCTTCGCACGTTTGGCGATGTCACGGTTCACGGTGACGGCGGTCGGGCATGGCGTATCTGGATCGCCGCGATGTGGCGGACCTCCCATGGTGGGAGGAGGACGCCGGTGCGTTGTGAGGCCTCCCCCAGCTCTCGGAGCGCGCTGTGTGCGCGGGTGTTGTCGCCCTGCTCGGCCCTGATGGCGGCTGATTCAACGAGGTGGACGATTCGTGTGGGCCGCAGCTCGTCATGGATTAGGGCGGGCTCCGCCTGCTGTAGCAGGCTCTGGGCTTGTGTCATTCGTCCGCGTAGTCGGTGCAGGCGGGCTCGTCGTACCAGAAGACTGAGCGAGTGATCGCCGACTGGGTAGGGCCCGTGTGCTTCGGCCCGTTCGAGTGCCTCGGCGGCGTCGTCGAGCCGGCCGAGGTCCATCAGCAGGTCGAGCAGGCGTGAGGTCATGAAGGCGATGTAACCGCCCCGGGCCGCGTTGATGGCATCGGCGGTGTCGAGGACGAACTGTGCTTCCGCGCGGGAGAACTTGCCTTCGTAGTGGTCCACCAGCCCGCCCGTTGCCGCTACACCACGCGCGTAGGGCGACTGGTGGTTGGTGTCTCCCAGCATGAGTGCACGGTTGACGGCGCGCCGGGCCGAGTCCGTGTCGCCGATCACAAGGTGGCTGATGGCCACGCGCGAGAGAACAAAGGAAATGATTCGCGGGTCCCCTTGTCGCTCTGCAGCCGTCAATGACTCCTGACGGACTTGCAGTGCCTCACTTGCCGATCGGTACTGCAGAAGCGAGGCGAGTGAGTTGGCTGCGCCGGATTGGACAGCGTCGGGACTGGTTCCCCCGAATCGGACGGGGTGAGCCTCGGGCCCGGTCGGCGGTCACTATCGCGTCATTGAGGGCGCGAGCGGCTGGTTCGAAGTCCTCGATGCAGGTGCCCAGTACCTGCAGGGCGAAGGCCTTCACGGGCAGATCGCTGCGAGCGTGGGCCAAGGCGACGGCACGCTCGGCCTGCTTGGCCGGGTCCTCCCCGAAGTTGAGGAAGGACCGATAGGCCAAGGCGATCGGGAGCGCCGGGGTGGTCTCGTCGCAGGAGGCCAGGGCTCGGTCCAACCGGTCTCGTCCCTCTCCTTCGAGACCGCAGTCAAACCAGAGTCCCATGCAGTGGACGGTCAGCTCGAGCTGCTCGTCGCGACGTCCGTGGAGGTCGAGGTACTCGATTGCGGCTCGAAGGTTGTCGGCCTCCGCCCAGGCCCTGGCCAGCCAGGCCACGGACTGGGGTCCCTCGGCATGAGGGTCCATGGTCGCCGCCCAGGCGGCGAACCATTGAGCGTGCAGCCGCTGACCCGTTCCGACTGGCCCGACGCGGCCAGACGCTCCTCGGCGTACTGGCGGACGGTCTCCAAGACGCCGGAACCGCGCCTCCCCTCCCCGCGGCGCGGCGGGTCTCAGCAGGTTGGAGTCGACCAACGTCGCCAGAGTGTCGAGAACGACTGAGTCCGGTTCCTCCCACACCGCCCGGATCGCGTCGAGGGTCGCGCCGCCGCGGAACACTGCGAGGCGGTCCAGCAACGACTGGACCAGATCGCCGGGAGCAGGCGGCAGCTCCAGTCGATGGCGTCGCGCATGCTGCGGTGACGATCTTCTCCCGCCGCCACTCGGTTCACCACATCGAGTGGTCGCGCGGCGACCGCCAGCAACCCTGGCGCCGAGAGGAGCGGGAGCCACGGTGCGGCTATCTCCAGCGCCAAGGGCAATCCGTCGACCTTGCGGATGATTGCGACCACGTCTCGCACGGTGGTCTCGGTCAGCTCGAAGGTCGGGTCGACCGCGCGCACCCGGTCGACGAAGAGTCGGGTCGCGGCATGTCGGACAGCTCGGCCACGCCGGCGTTCTCGGCCGGGAGCGGCAGCGGCGGCACCGGGTACAGTCGCTCACCCGAAACATGCAACGGACTGCGTGAGGTCACCAACAGACGCAGATGGGGGGTATCACGGCAAAGTCTGGTCACGACCGGGAGCGCATCGGGCAGGTGCTCGAGGTTGTCGAGCACGACCAGCATCCTGCGGTCACCGATGGCGGCGGTGACGATGTCCATCTCGTCCGGCGCTGCCCTCCACGCGGCCCCGAGCGCGGTCCTGATCATCGAGGGGACCAGGGCTGCGTCACGAAGGCCCGCCAGCTCCACGAGCACCGACCCGGGGCCGTGCTCCTCGACGAAGGCGGAGAGGGCATGCTCGGCCAACCGGGTCTTGCCTGATCCGCCAGGTCCGGTCAACGTGACCAGGCGATGCTCGCCCAGCGCCGCTCGGATCTCGGCCAGCTCGCGTTCACGGCCGACGAAGCTGTCCATCCGGAAACGCAGAGGGTGACGTGAAACGGGTGCCGTCGCCGGCACGATCGGCGGCCAGCAGACCGGGATCCTGACGCAGGACGCGCGCATGCATCTCCCGCAAGCCGCGGCCGGGATCGGTACCCAGCTCCTCGGCCAGCCGTCGCCGGGTCGCGTCGAAGACCGCCAGCGCATCGGCCTGGCGCCCCAGCGCGTGTCAGCGTCCACATCAGTAGTTCGGTGAGACGCTCCCGCCAGGGGAACTCGACCTGGGCCGTCATCAGCGGGTCGAGGACCAGGCTCGGGTCGGCTGACTGCGCAGTGCTGCCGTCACCCAGTCCTCCAGGACGGCGAGACGCTGCTCGGTCAGCACCTCGGTCGCGTCGACGTGCCATGGTTGCCCGGACAGGTCCGAGAACGGCGGCCCGCGCCATACCTCAAGGGCTTGAGCGAGGGTCGGCACCGCGTCTTCGTACCTCCCAGCGCGTGCGTGGGTTCTGCCGCGCGCCGCGAGCGTCGAGAACCTCAGATGTCGGACTCCTGGCCCCCCAGACTCAGCCGATAGCCGGCGCCGACGCGGGCCAGGCGAGTACTGGGCGTGCGTGGCCGTCGCTCTGGTTCGAGTGCCTGTCGCCAGGTGGCGATGTACGTCTGGAGCACGTTGGCCGCTGTTGCCGGCGGCTCTTCACCCCACAACCGGTCGATCAGCGTCCCCGCGGAGACCACACGGTTGGCCTCGAGCGCGAGCAGCGCCAACAAGCTGCGTCGCTTGAGCCCATCGGGACCGGCAGGTCGACCGTGCCGGTCGACCTCGAAAGATCCCAGCAGGCGCACATCCAGCTCAGCCGCGTCCACAAAACCCATTCGCGACGGTCAAACCTCACCTGGCCGGCGTGCGGCCCTCGAGAGTCGGATTGTAGTCGCGTTCCAGTGGCTGGCCCCAGTCTTCAGGAGGGCTCGACACGCAGTCGCAACGAAGAACGTAGGACGACATGTCACGAGAACAGCTTTACGCCCGCACCACAGCAGGTCAGCGGATCGGGTACCGACACGACCGGCGGATGCCCCTTGGGCGAGATCCTCGGCGCCGCGGTCGAGGCCATTGGCTTGGCCGTGGTGGGCCTGCGTCTGCTTCGAAACGACGCCGGTTCCCCCGCGGTGCCGGAACGCACACGCCTCCACCGTCGGGCCTGACGGTCGCCACAGGCGTCAGGCGACACATGCGCCAGCGCCCGAGTATTCGCCCGCGTGGAGCCAGGGATGACAACACGCCACACCGGCCCGCCCGGCAGCAGACCGTCAGCCGATCACACCACTAGGAGTTCTCATGACCTCGACAGACCCACTCGCAGTCCCGACAAACAATGCGTCGGTGCGGCGCGGCCTGCGCGTTTCCGCACCCTCGACAGCCCCACGTCCACATCGCCCGACGCCATCCGGGCGGCCCCACGGTTCATGGAGTCGGTTCTCGACGCCTGCGATGCTCGCGCTTGCATCCACTGTGCTGATCGGCCCCGCAGCCATGGCTGGACCACAGGGGGACCGATGTGTCCGGGTCGGCACCGCGTGCTATCCCACGGTGCAGGCCGCCGTGGACGCGGCCCAGGACGGGGACACCATACGGATCCCGGCGGGCCGGTTCGCGGGAGGCGTGGTGATCACGAAGAGCATCACCATCGCCGGCGCCGGCGCCACGTCCACGCACCTCGTCGGCGGGGACCACGTCCTCACCGTCGGCACCTGGATGGCGCCCTCGCCACCGGATGTACACATCAGCGGAGTCACGCTGCGTGGCGGCCGCGCGCACAACAGCCCCGAGTCGGTCGACTTCACCGGCAAACCAGGAGTGTTCGCTGGCGGCGGAGGACTGGAGATCGCAGCCGGCGGCGCCCATGTCACGGTGGCGGACTCTGTGATCACCGGCAACAGCGCCAGCCCGATTGACTCGATGCTGCCCACACCCGAACAGCAGCCAACATGGCCGCACTGCCCCGACGGGTTCTGCACCGCAGCCGCCGGCCTCGGCGGCGGCATCGAGAACTGGGGCGATCTCACCCTCGTCCGGTCGCGGGTCACCCACAACTTCTCCCGCGGCCGCTTCGTCTCCGACGCCGACGGTGGCGGTGTCGCGAGCTGGGGCAACCTCACGGTGCGGTCCTCACGGATCTCCGGCAACCAGGCGAGGGCCGTTGCTCCGCACGGACGCTTCGCGGAGGGCGGTGGGATCATGATGATGGACCAGACCACACTGCGGATGTTCGACAGCTCGGTCAGCGGCAACGTTGCCAGCCTGACCAGCCGCAACCCGGTGACCAACCCCGACGGTTCGACCACCGACAGCCTGGTCAACTCCGGCGGGATCCACGTCAGCGACGGCAGCAACGTCACGATCGGGTCCTCACGTATCGACGACAACCTCGCGACAGTCGACAACCCGCAGGGCCAGGCGGCCGTGATCAACTCGGGCCTGCAGCTGACGATCAGCGACCTGAACCTGACCGACACCAGTGTCAGCGGCAACAAGGCGATCGCCCGGGTCAAGGACATCGGTGACTTCGGGCCGCTGGGCGGGGCCCTGCAGTGGTGCAACATCGGCACCCTGACCGGGCTGCGCGCCGTCGGCAACAGCACCTTGGTCCGATCCGTCGCCGGCGACGCCGGCAGCCCCGCAGCGGTCTTCGCCGGCGCCACCATGTGCAACGGCTTCGACCCCGGCCCCTCCACCCTGACCGACAGCGTGATCAAGAACAACGTCTCGACCGCGATCGCCCAAGGCGGTCGCGCCGACGTCTTCGGTGCGGGAATCATCACAGCGTCCAGCCTCACCATGCGCAAGGTCGTGGTCTCCGGTAACCGCGGCTTTGCCCACGGCGAAGCGGGCGGCACGGTGCAGGGTGGAGGAATCTGGAACGGTGCGTTCGACCTTCCGTTCCTCGACGGACTGCACAGCAATCTCACCCTCGATCGCGTTGTCGTGAAGCGGAACAGCGTGGCCGGCTCGGCCGGCGAAGTCGCTTCCGGCGGCGGCATCTACACCCGCGATCCGATCACCCGAAACGCCACGGTCATCAAACGCAACAACCCTGACCAGTGCTTCGGCTGCTCGATAGCCGCAGCCGCAGCCACCACTGGGAACGGTCGGACGAAGTTTTCAACGCAGCCTCGACCTACCACATCGGACTTGCTCCACCACCTTGCCGCAGCGAATGGCCGCTTGCATCGGTGAGCGCGAGCAGTTCCGATGCAGCGCTCGATCAACTAAGGCGACAGGCAATTCCGCGTCCCGCCCCGCGGCACGGCCTCGACATCTACTCCTGCGACCCGCCCTCGGTTCCAGGTGTCTTACGCCAACTCACCCTTGGGAGAACTCATGCATTGGACCCATCGACACGAAGCCCCACCCGAGCAGGGTCCCCACGGCGCGCACCAGCTGCCGTCCCCCAGGTAGCCTCACCTGAGGCATTCCCGGGTGCATCGCGGAAATCCGACGCGAGAAGGACCCGTACCTTGCTATCTGCGGCAGATCCGGTCGCCGACGGTCGCCGACAGGCGGCGAAAGGACGCAGGCCTGAAGCGCTGATCGCCGCATGAGGGTGCGCCTCTGCTGGTGAGCAGGCATGGTGGTTCTTGTCGTGGCAGTTGGTTATGGGTGAGTGCCGTACCCGGAGTCCCGTGCGGGCGGAAGTCAAACACGGCGCTCGCTTCCGGCGAGGCCGTCACCGCCCTCGGTGCCAAGGCCCGGCAGATACCGACGCAGCGTCCAGCGTGAAGGAGGTCTGATGAGGTTGCACGAGTTCCCCCGCCACCCGCTGACGTTCGGGCCCAGCCCCGTCCATCGCCTGGCCCGCCTGACCGCGCATCTCGGGGGTGCGGAGATCTGGGCCAAGCGCGAGGACGTCAGCAGTGGTCTGGCCTATGGCGGCAACAAGGTCCGCAAGTTGGAGTACATCGTCCCCGACGTGCTCGCGAGTGGCGCAGACACTCTCGTCTCGATTGGAGGCGTCCAGTCCAACCACACGCGACAGGTGGCTGCCGTCGCGGCCCACTTGGGGCTCAAGGCGCGGCTTGTCCAAGAGAAGTGGGTCCCGTGGGACGACCCGGTGAACGACAAGGTGGGCAACATCCTGCTTTCGCGAATGATGGGGGCCGATGTCCGGCTGGATCCGGCCGGGTTCGACATCGGCATACGGAGGTCGTGGGAGGACGCGATGCGCGAGGTCGAGGAGGCCGGGGGCAAGCCCTACCCGATCCCGGCCGGCGCGAGCGAGCACCCGCTCGGGGGCCTGGGCTTCGCGAACTGGGCCTTCGAGGTCGCCGATCAGGAGAAGACGCTCGGGGTCCACTTCGACACCATCATCGTGTGCACCGTCACGGGGTCGACGCACGCCGGGATGATCGCAGGGTTCGCTGCCCTCGAAGAGCTGACGGGCGTGCGACGACGCGTGGTCGGTATCGACGCCTCCGCAACCCTCGCGCGCACCACCGACCAGGTTGCACGGATCGCCCGGCACACTGCCGAGCTGATCGAAGTGGGTCGCGATCTGGCCGATAGGGAGATTCAGGTGCTGGAGGGTTGGGCGGGTGAGGTCTACGGCATACCGGTCGAGTCCACGATGGAGGCGATGCGGCTCGGCGCCGAGCTGGAGGCCATGATCACCGATCCGGTCTACGAGGGGAAGTCGCTCGCTGGTTTGATCGATCTCGTCCGCAGCCGAGAAGTCCCGCGCGAATCCACCGTGCTCTATGCACACCTGGGTGGTCAGCCGGCCTTGAACGCGTACCACTCGCTGTGGCCCTGACGACGGAGCCGCGGGTAATCCCCGAAGCGTCCACCTGGCTGTTCTCGTCGGCGCGCGGATCGCGGAAGTGTGACGCAACGTCGGGATATCGAGACTCGCAATGTCCGTCAGGTGCTCGACCACCGTTGGTCGCGCTGCGACGTTGTGCAGATCGCGGTCGTCGCCTATGTGCACGCACCGACCACCGGCATAAGGTCATCTCAATCGACGACGTTTGATTCCGTCTCGGAACGAATGGTTTTCGGGTGGAGACGCGATGGGGAAGCCGCTCCTATGCCGCTTGCGTAGGCATAGATGGGTGAACCAGGGAACTACCGACGACGGGCACCTGCGCCTCGAGTGTCGCTGTGGTGCGACATGGCTGCGCCGCCCGAACAAGAGCACTGCCAATTTCGTAGATCGCACACGTCAGCGACACGAGGTGCGGCTCGTCCCTGACCCGCTCGCGGCTGAAATGAGGCACCTCTCGCGAGCCGGTAGCGGTTGCTCACTTCTCGTCACGCGCCTGCTCGGCCGCTGCTGGACGCGGCGTCACTGTTGATCCGGCTACCGGAACCCGTGCTGCCTTTCGCTATGGGGTGGGCGGTAGGCGTCGTGGGGACCTTCGCCCGTTCGCGCAGCCGCGACCGCGGAACCCGACCATCACAGTCGGTATCCGCGGAGTCGTGGCCAGGAACAGGAACGGGGATGTCGTGTGGTGGGTGAGAGTGGAGCACCCCGTGTTCACCGCAGCCCCGGCCGTCTCCGTGCCCGCGGAGTTGCGTTGCTGCTGTCGAGGGGGCTGGTCCTCGTGCTCGACTGACGGCGAAGCTGATCCGACGGCGCACCACACGGGTCGCTCGCTGCGCGGCAGGATCGCGCGGGACCTGTCAGCGTTAGATCCGGATATTCGCGGCGGAGACCCAGCCGTTACCGGAGGCCTACATTGTGCGGGATGTGTCCTCTCCCGAAGAGCTGACCGGGAGTGGCCCCCTGGTCGTGCTCCCGTTCCTCCGGCCGTTTCCGGCTGCTCCGGCTGCTCGCCTTCGCTCGGGTCCTCAACCGGTCCCTGGCCGGGTCGCTCGTGGGCGGGGTGTCCATTGCGATGCGACGATTCTGGCGCTTCGTCAATAAGCCCGGCTAGCATTCTGCCAACAAACGCGTCCTTTAATAGGTGCCAAGGGTGCGGGCATCTGCGTCAGTTTGTCACTTAATAAGAGACAAACCTTCAGCCTGATCCATGAGCTCCGCTGCGGCCATTCCTTACGACATCCACCTGCCAAGCTGACCGCGTCTACATCGTTTCTCTGAGTCGCCCGTCTCACAGGTCGGCTTGGTCGACTCCCGTGGCCAGGTCTGACCAGAACGGCACATGGCCTGGCTGTACCGGTTGATGCCAGGCCGCCCCTTCGAACTCGAAGGAGACGTACTCGAGCAGGTCGCGGCCGAAATAGATGACGTCCGTCTCGTGCACCGAGAACACGGGACTCGATTGAGGCCGGGAATCTGCCACCAGGTAGCGATGCCCGTAGAGCGGCACGAGTCGGGGGGCACGGTTCAGCCGTTCGCGGGCACGATGCTTGGCCCACGCAGGGCGTGCGGGTCGGTCACCCCACGAATGCGGCCAGAAGGAGTCGGGAACATGGACGAGTAAGCCCTGGATCGGTGCGTCGAGGCGAGTCCGCAGATCGTCCAAGGACGAGTGTCGCCAATCGACCCAGCCATCCCCGACGGGTAACACGGTGGTGAGGAATGCCCGATGTTCCGGCGCGAACGAAAAACCGAGACGTTCCTCGAGCTCTCCGAACTCGGTATCCGCCAATCCACGGCCCAGTTCCACGCCCGCCAGGCGCAGGCGCTTGACGACCTGGGTTGTGAACTCTGACACGGGTCCTCCAGCTCGGGTACTTCTGACGGACCTTGAGTCTCCCTCGCGGCAGGTGATGCGCTGGGGCTCCCCGAGTCGCAGCGTGGCTGTCTACGGACCACCAGAGGGAGAGTCGAGATGGGGTTGGGGAAGCGGCGTCAGGAACGCCGCGAGGAGCGTCGCGAGTTCGGGATCGGCGGTGACGCCACGAGGTACCAGTTGCGGCAGAAGCTGGTTTCGATTGGCGGGGACTCCTGGATCGAGGATGGCAACGGCGCGCGCGCCTTCCGCGTCAACGGCAAGGCGCTCAGGATGCGCCGCACCCTGGACCTCGAGGACGTCAGCGGCAACGTGCTCTGTCGGATCCAGACCAGAGTGATGCACATTCGGGACACGATGGTCATCGAGGGGCCCGATGGCGAGCAGATGGCCAAGGTCCACAAGGCACTGATCACCCCCCTGCGAGAGCGCTGGAAGGTCGATGTCGAGGACGGGGACGACATCGAGATCCAGGGCAACATCGTCGACCACGAGTACGAGTTCGAGGTCGACGGGAAGAAGGTGGCAGAGGTGTCCAAGAAGTGGTTCAGGATCCGGGACACCTACGGCATCCAGGTCGGGCCGGACATCAGTCCGCCGCTGGCCCTCGCCGTCGCGGTCGCCCTGGACTCCATGACCGGACCCGGCGACTGACCCGCGCATAGCAGACCGGCGTCGTGGCCGCTGCGGCACGATGTCCCCGTGAACATCGTCGTCCTCACCGGCGCCGGCATCTCGGCCGAGAGCGGGCTGGCGACGTTCCGCGACGCCGACGGGCTGTGGGAGGGCCATCGGGTCGAGGACGTCGCGTCGCCGGAGGGGTTCGCGGCCGACCCCGACCTGGTGCACGACTTCTACGACGCCCGCCGGGCGGCGCTCGACCTGGTCGAGCCCAACGCGGCGCACCGGGCGCTCGCGCTGCTGGAGCGGCGCTGGCGGGACGAGGACCGGGGGGACCTGCTGCTGGTGACGCAGAACGTCGACGACCTGCACGACCGGGCCGGGTCGTCCGACGTGCTGCACATGCACGGCACACTGCGTACGGCGTGGTGCCTGGCCTGCGACGCGCACCCGGAGTGGACCGGGCGCACCAACGGAGCGGCGTGCCCGGCCTGCGGAGCCGTGGCGCTCCGGCCCGACGTCGTGTGGTTCGGCGAGGTGCCGCGCGACCTCGACCGGATCGACCGAGCGCTGCGCCAGGTGGACGTCTTCGTCTCCGTGGGCACGTCGGGCGCGGTCCATCCGGCGGCGTCGTTCGTCCAGCACGCGCTGTCCCGGCGGGCGCACACGGTCGAGCTCAACCTGGCCCCGAGCGAGGGGAGCTGGTTGTTCCGGGACAGCCGGATCGGCCCGGCCACTCAGCTGGTGCCGACCTGGGTCGAGGAGATGCTGGACCGCTGACCCGGTGGCGTCCTACCGTCCCGACATGCCGATGACCATGAACCAGGTGATCCACGCCGCCGTCCGCCGCGATCTGACCCGGCTCGACCGGGCGCTCGATGCGTTCCCCTCCGGCGATGCCGAACGCGCCAACCAGCTGGCCCGGGCCTACCGTTTCGTGCGTCACCAGCTGACCGACCACCACCAGTCCGAGGACGATCTGATCTGGCCGGTGATCGCCGAGCTCGGCGTCGACCGGGCGCTCCTCGACGCGATGGAGTCCGAGCACCACGAGATGTCCGAGGCGCTCACCGAGACGAGTGCCGCGATGACGGCTCTGGTCGCCCGACCCGAGAGCGACGTGGCAGCCGAGGCGCTTACCAGCGTGCGCCGCACCCGGGCGGTGGTCGACCGGCACTTCGACCACGAGGAGGACGAGCTCGAGCCCGCGCTGGCGGCGTACCTCGAGACGCCCGAGTGGAAGGGCGTGGAGAAGCAGCTGCGTCGCCGGCCGATGTCGGAGATCGGGCCGTTCCTGGCCTGGCTGCAGGACGGTCAGGAGCCCGCGGTTCGGACCCACCTGCGCTCCACCATCCCGCCGCCAGTGCTGGCCGCGATCCCCGCACTGTTCGGACGCTCGTACACGCGCCGGATCGCGCCCGTCTGGCAGGGCTGAGGGCAGCCAATCCTTCGTTGCGACGCCGCGTGTGCCTTGTGACCATAGAGGCATGAGCTCCGAGACCGACGTCGCGCCCGAAGGGATGGGGCCGCACGACGACGAGCCGCACCAGGAAGGCATCGGCGGACGGCTCAACGCGTTGCGTGCGGCGGTGCTGGGCGCCAACGACGGCATCGTGTCGGTCGCCGGCATCGTGATGGGCGTCGCGGGCGCGACCTCCCATGCGGACGCGATCTTCGTCGCCGGCGTGGCCGGCCTGGTCGCGGGCGCGCTGAGCATGGCAGCCGGGGAGTACGTCTCCGTGAGCACGCAGCGCGACACCGAACGCGCACTGCTCGACAAGGAGCGGCGCGAGCTCGCCGAGGAGCCGGAGGACGAGCTCGCCGAGCTCGCCGGGATCTACCGCGAGAAGGGCCTCAACGAGGAGATCGCGCTCGAGGTCGCCGTGCAGCTCACCGCTCACGACGCGCTCGGCGCCCACGCGGAGGCCGAGCTGGGCATCGACCCCGACGACCTGACCAGCCCGTGGCAGGCCGCGTTCGCGTCGATGGGGGCGTTCACCCTGGGCGCGCTGCTGCCGCTGCTCACGATCACGTTGGTGCCGCAGGACGTCCGGATCGCCGTGACCGTGGTGGCGGTGACCTTGGCGCTCGCGCTGACCGGGTGGCTCAGCGCCACCTCCGGCGAGGCGCCGCGCCGTCCCGCGATCCTCCGCAACGTGGTGGGCGGACTGCTCGCGATGGGGGTCACCTACCTGATCGGCAGCCTGGTCGGGCTGGGCGTCGGCTGAGCGTCCACGCCTCGACACGCGGTTGAGACGGTGCTCTCACATGGTGGTCGCCGGTCCGAACGTGCCCTAGGTTGCATCGGGTGAAGATCGCTGTCGCAAGGGAGTACCGCGAGGGGGAGACCCGGGTCGCCATGGTGCCCGAGCTGGTCGGCAAGCTGACCGCGCTCGGCTACGAGGTGCTGGTCGTGCCCGGCGCGGGCGAGGGGGCGCAGTACGCCGACGAGGAGTACACGGCCGCCGGCGCCATGATCGCGGACGACGCCGTCACGGCTGCGGACGTCGTGGTGTCCGTGCAGCCGCTGGAGTCCTCGGTGGTGCGCGGCCTGCGCGAGGGCGTGTCCACCGTCTCCTTCCTGCCCGTGAACCAGTCACACCACCTGGTCGCCGACCTGCGCGACGCCGGGGTCACCGCGTTCGCGATGGAACTGGTGCCTCGGATCTCGCGCGCCCAGTCGATGGATGCGCTCTCGTCGCAGGCACTGGTGGCCGGCTACCGCTCGGCGATCGTCGCGGCCGGGCTGCTGCGCCGCTTCTTCCCGCTCAACATGACCGCCGCGGGCACGGTGCCGCCCGCCCAGATCGTGGTGCTCGGCGCCGGCGTCGCCGGGCTGCAGGCGATCGCGACCGCGAAGCGGCTAGGCGCCGTGGTCAAGGCGTACGACGTGCGCGCCGCTGCCGCGGAGGAGATCCGCTCGATGGGCGCGGTGGCGATCGACCTGGAGCTCGAGACGCTCGAGGGCACGGGTGGCTATGCCCGCGAGATGACCCAGGACCGGGCCGCCCGTCAGCGCGACCTGCTCGCGCCGTACATAGCGGCGGCCGACGGCCTGATCACGACCGCCGCCGTGCCCGGTCGGCAGGCGCCGATGCTGGTCACCGCGGAGATGGTCGAGCAGATGGGCCCGGGCTCGGTGGTCGTCGACCTCGCCGCCGAGACCGGAGGCAACGTCGAGGGCTCGCAGCCCGGGCAGGTGGTGCGGATCGGTCGCGCCCAGGTGTGGGGCGGCGCCAACGTGCCGGCGCAGATGCCCGGCCCCGCGTCCAAGCTCTACGCGCAGAACATCGTCAACATCGTGACCCTGATGACCCGGACGGCGAGCGACGACCAGCCGGCCGCGTTCGCACCGGACTTCGACGACGAGATCGTGAGCGGGTCGGCGGTCACGCACGACCACCGGATCGTGCACGGACCGACCCGCGAGGCGATCGAGGGCACCCCGGTGGTCGAGACCGTCGAGACCGTCGAGACCGTCGAGACCGCAGAGACCGAGGAGCAGCAGTGAGTGAACCCATCGTCTGGCTGACGATCTTCGTGCTCAGCGTGTTCGTCGGCATCGAGGTGATCTCCAAGGTGTCCTCGACGCTGCACACCCCCCTGATGTCCGGCGCCAACGCGATCCACGGGATCATCCTGCTCGGCGCGATCCTGGTGACCGGCACGACGGACAACGCGGTCGCGGTCACGGTCGGGCTGGTCGCGATCGTGCTCGCCGCGGTGAACATGGTCGGTGGGTTCGTGGTGACCGACCGGATGCTGCAGATGTTCGTGCGGAAGAAGGTCTCGACAGGCTCGACCACCGGGGGCGGGTCGAGCACCGGGGGCGGCTCGACCACCGGAGGCAGCAAGTGAACCCGATCTGGGTCCAGCTGACCTACCTGGTCTGCGCCGTCGGCTTCATCCTCGCGCTCAAGGGGCTCTCGGGGCCGAAGACCGCACGCACCGGCAACCTGATCGGCGCCGCCTCGGCCGTCGTGGCCTGTACGATCCCGTTCTTCTACGCCGACCTGAAGCACGTGCCGCTGATCCTGGTCGCGGTCGCGGTCGGCACCGCCGGTGGCCTGGTCGGCGCCCAGCGCGTGCAGATGACCCAGATGCCGCAGATGGTGGCCCTGTTCAACGGTGTCGGCGGTGGCGCGGCCGCGCTGGTCGCCCTCCTCGAGCTGCACGAGTTGCTCGACCTCGGAGCCGACCCCGGCTGGTTCACGTGGCTGGCGACGGCGTTCACGATCCTGGTCGGCTCGGTGTCCTTCGCGGGCTCGGTCATCACCTTCATGAAGCTGCAGGAGCTGATGACGTCGCGGCCCGTCGTCTTCGTCGGTCTGCCGATCGTGTTCGGGCTGGCGCTGGTGACCGCCATCGTGCTGTCCGTGGTGACCGTGACCGACGCGGCCGTGCTGGTCGGCATCGTGCTCGCACTGGTCGGCCTGCTGATCGGGGTGCTGCTCGTGCTCCCCGTGGGCGGTGCCGACGTACCGATCGTGATCTCGCTGCTCAACGCGTTCACCGGCCTGACCGTTGCGGCCGGCGGCTACGTGCTGGGCAACACGCTGCTGCTGGTGGCCGGCACCCTGGTCGGTGCGTCCGGCACGTTCCTCACCAAGCTGATGGCGTCGGCGATGGGGCGCTCCGTGGTCAACATCCTGTTCGGTGCGCTCAAGGGCGGCTCGACGCTCGGCTCGGGCGAGGCGTCGGACCGGCCCGTGCGCTCGGCAGGCCCGGAGGACGTGGCGATCCTGCTCGGCTACGCCGACCGCGTGATCATCGTGCCCGGCTACGGCCTCGCCGTCGCCCAGGCGCAGCACACGTTGCGCGAGCTGGTCGACGTGCTCGGCGAGCGCGGCACCCGGGTCGACTACGCGATCCACCCGGTCGCCGGCCGGATGCCCGGCCACATGAACGTGCTGCTCGCCGAGGCGCAGGTGCCCTACGAGCAGCTGGTCGAGATGGACGACATCAACGGCGAGTTCAAGAACACCGACGTAGTGCTGGTCGTCGGCGCGAACGACGTGGTCAACCCGGCCGCGAAGACCACCCCCGGTGCCCCGATCTACGGGATGCCGATCCTCAACGCCGACGAGGCCAAGCAGGTGGTGTTCATGAAGCGCTCGATGCGCCCCGGCTTCGCCGGCATCGAGAACGAGCTGCTCTTCGAGCCCGGCACGACCCTGCTGTTCGGTGACGCCAAGGATTCGCTCGGCAAGCTGCTGAGCGCCGTCAAGGCTCTGTGACGGGGGCGGCCGCGTCGAAGGTCACGGTCGCGACGCCGGTGGCCCGGTCGTAGTCGATCCGGCCGTGCTCGAAGGTCGCGGTGTCGATGCCACCGGCGGTGTTCACCCGTGACGTCGGGGCACCGAGGTCGCTGTCGAACTCGCCGAGCTCGCGGTACTTGGTGTCCACGCCCTTGGTGAGCCCGAACGCCTCGTTCACGCCGTTGCTCTGCGGCACGCGGTAGATCGAGCCGCGCTCGTAGCGCTGGAAGGCCTGCTTGCCGGCGACCACGTCGAGGATGTCCGTGGTGGGGAAGCCGAGCGCGCCGTGCTCGATGTCCCACGCGGCGTACTCGGTGCGGACCGAGCCGCCGACGAAGTGCGCGCCGTACGGGGTCTTGGCGTAGATGTCGCCGTAGCTGAAGCGCGCCTTGCGGCCGCCATCGGTGGGGTACTCGCCCACGTTGAGGTCGCCGGTCCTGGCGTGGCCGAGCCGTGCGGTCTCGGACTTGATCGCGGAGGTGTAGTCACGGATGTACGCCGCGACGCGGTCGCGCAGCCCGCCGCTCGCCTTCATCCAGGCGTAGCCGTAGCGTCCCGGGCACGCGGTCGCCGTGCCCGGCCGGATGCCGGCGTTGTAGACGTCGCGGTGGCCGGCGATGCGGTTCAGGCGGTGGCCGGCGATCGCGTAGGTGCCCTGGGCCGGAAGGAAGTTCGTGCCGAGCCGCCAGCCGACGAGCTTCACGGTCGCGTTCTTCATCGCCGTGGTCGGGCGCACCTTGTCGAGGTTGCCGATCATGGAGACGCCCATGTCGTAGGTGTTCACGCTGTAGTTGCCGGCGTGGGCGCCCCGGACCTGGAGCAGAGCGCCGCCGCTGCGACCCTCGAAGATCTGGCCGTACTTGTCGACCAGGAAGTTGTAGCCGATGTCGCACCAGCCACGGCCCTGCATGTGGTACGCCTGCGTCGAGCGGACGATCGCCTGCGAGTCGGTGCGCGCGTAGCTGTTGCTGCCGGCGGTGTGGTGGAAGATCACGCCCCGCGTCTCCGAGCCGTAGCGCGGGGAGTCGCAGCCGCTGTTGGCGCGGGCGCCCCACTGGGAGCGGGTGATCATCGACGGCATCGGGGTGTATGCCGGCGAGCCGTCGGTGGTCGCGACTGCGGTCCGGTCGGCCGAGGTCGTGGCGCCCGCAGGGGCCGTCCCCGGGGCGACCAGCACCACCTTCACCCCCTGCGGCGGGGTGTCGGCGGAGCGGACCCGGGTCGCGACGCCGGTCGCGTCGTCCACCCAGAGCGGCTCGGTGCCGGCGCGGGTGCCGGAGGCGTCGTTGTCCGGGTCGACCTCGAGGCGGGTCCAGTCCGACCAGCCGCGGGCGCCCCGGGTGCGCACCTCCACCGACACGTCGCGCCCGCTCGCGCGGTCCCAGGTCACACCGACCATCGAGAAGTGCGCGGTCCGGCGGTCGGCGAGCCCGGCGACGAGGGTCCCGTCGACGGTCCGGCTGCCGACCTGGACCACCGCGGGTGTGGGTGCCACGCGCAGCGAGACGACGGTCGCGTCACGGTGGTCGGCCGTCGTACGAGCGGCGGGCGCGGCGGCCTGCGCGGTCGCCGGCAACAGCCCGGCAACCAGCAGGGCGGCCGCGGGCGCGGCGAGCGTCGAAAGAAGGCGCAGGTGACGGGTTGGCATCGGGACATCCGGATCGGTCGGGTAGCGACCCGGACATGCTAGGCGACGTCGCCACCGGCCACGAGGGTCGCTACTGGGCCACGCCGTACAACCGGTCCCCGGCGTCGCCGAGCCCCGGGACGATGTAGCCGACCTCGTTGAGCTTCTCGTCCATGGCCGCGGTCACGATGCGCACCGGGACGGCGACGTCGGACAGGCCCTTCTCGAGGTTCGCGCAGCCCTCGGGCGCCGACAGCAGGCAGATCGCCGTGATGTCGTCGGCGCCGCGGTCGACGAGGAAGCGTGATCGCCGCGGCCAGCGTGCCGCCGGTGGCGAGCATCGGGTCGAGCACGTAGCACTGGCGGCCGGAGAGGTCGGCGGGCAGCCGCTCGGCGTACGTCGAGGCCTGGAGCGTCTCCTCGTTGCGGACCATCCCGAGGAAGCCGACCTCCGCGGTCGGCAGCAGCCGCATCATCCCGTCGAGCATGCCGAGCCCGGCCCGCAGGATCGGGACGACGAGCGGCCGCGGGTGCGCGAGGTTGACGCCGTGGGCCTCGGCGACCGGCGTGGTGACGGTGACCTCCTCGACCCGGACGCCGCGGGTGGCCTCGTAGGCGAGCAGCGTGACCAGCTCGTCGGCCAGCTTGCGGAACGTCGCCGAATCGGTGCGTTCGTCGCGCAGCGTGGTCAGCTTGTGGGCGACGAGCGGGTGGTCGACGGTGTGCACGTCCATGGGGGACACCGTAGTGGCCGGCCTGCTGGTGCTCGCGGGCGCAATAGACGGTGGTCACCGCTTCCGGGTTCTGCCACCATCGACACATGCCGGACCCGACGGAATCCGAGGCGGACGAGATCGACCTCGCCGTCGCGTGCTACCGCGAGGAGGGGGTCTGGCAGCTGCAGGAGCTGCCGGAGGACTCGCTCGTCGGCGTGGAGTCGATCGCGCGCCAGCTGCGCCGCTACCCGGGGGACAACGGTGCGATGGCCCTGATCTCGGTCGACGAGGACTTCTTCCTGATCGTCCGGTCCCGCGGCGCGGAGGTCAGCCTGCTGCTCTCCGACGCGAGCGCCTCGACGGACTGGGCGCTGGCCCGTTCGGCCGTCGACCACATCGGCGTGCCCGTGGAGGACGACGACGACCCGGCGCCCGCCGGCGACCTCGGGATCGTCGCCGACATGGGCATCCCGGCGATGGACATGGGGGTGCTGCTCGACGACTACGAGCTCTACCCCGACGAGCAGCTCAGCGACATCGCCACCAAGCTCGGCTTCGGCCCACGGTTCGACGACCTCGCGGGCCTCTCCAACGCGTGAGCCTCTGTCATCCGATAGGGGCTGGGAGTCGGCCATGCGCGACGCGCTGGCGGAGGCACGCCTCGCCCTGCCCGCGGGTGACGTGCCGATCGGCGCCGTCGTCCTCGACACCACGGGCTCGGTGGTGGCGCGCGGCCACAACGTGCGTGAGGCGCTCGGCGACCCGACCGGCCACGCCGAGCTGGTGGCGCTGCGCGAGGCCGCAGCCTTCGCGGGCGAGTGGCGGCTCTCCGGCCACACTCTGGTGGTGACCCTCGAGCCGTGCACGATGTGCGCCGGCGCCGCCGTGCTGGCCCGGGTCGACCGCGTGGTGTTCGGCGCGTACGACGACAAGGCGGGCGCCGTCGGGCTCGCTGTGGGACGTGGTCCGTGACCGGCGGCTCAACCATCGTCCGGAGGTGGTGGGCGGTGTGCTGGCCGAGGAGTCGAGGGGGTTGCTGGATGCGTTCTTTGGGGAGCATCGGCGGAATTCCCAAGGTATCTAGGTTTTCTGGCGCTCCCAGGGGCATGTACGCCGCTGGAAGCGCCAGTTTTCCTTGGGAAGTCAGAAGAGATTGGGAAGCGTAATGTCCGTTTGCGCACCTGATGTCCGACAAATTCCTAGATACCTTGGGAATTCCCCCGCCGCGGGCCACAGCCCCGCGCACCCCTCAGACCACCTCGCCCGGAGCGGCCCTCCGAACCGTGATCCTCGTCCAGGCGCCGACGTACACCCGCCCGTCGGGCGGGATCTCCTTCTTCTGGCCGGCCGGGACCGGGGTCTTCGGGAGCGAGCCCACGGTCTCGGCGACGTAGGTGCCGTTGGAGGAGCCGAGGTCCTCGACCCACCAGCGGCTGCCGTCGGTCGTGAGCTGGGCGTGACGTCGGCTGACGCCGCTGTCGGTGGACAGGTCGATGTCGGGCGTGATCCCGCGCGAGCGCGAGGCCCGGCCGATCAGCACCGACGTGTGCCGGAGCGGTACGACGTCCGGGAGACCGGGCGACGGCAAGGGGTCGGTGCTCTGCTGGTCGGCGTACCAGTCGGGGTCGATCCACACCTCGGCCACCCACGCCTCGGCGAGCGGCGGAGCGGTGTTCGCGTCAACCGAAGGGGGTGCCGCAGTCGGCGGCGGCGCGACCGGGCGCGGCAGCGAACCGGTCGTGAAGTCGTAGCCGCAGGCTCTCGCAGAACAGCGCGTCCGGCACGTTGGTGGTCTGGCAGTTCGGGCAGATCGTGCCCGCGGGCGCGGCCGGGGCGTCGGCCGGGGCGTCCACCGCCTGGTGAAGGGACGTCGCGTCGGGATCCATCGCGATCCCGCAGACGTCGCAGTAGTCGGTGGCAGCGGACTCGTGTCCGGCCGGGCAGGCGCTCACTTCTTGATCCGGGTGGTCTTGGTCGACGCGGTGTCGAGCGCCATCTCGTCGACCTTGTCGACCGCCGGCCTGCAGCCGCACCGTGCCCTCCTTCTCGTCGTCGATGTCGACCACCTTGCGCAGCTTGGAGGTGGCCTCGTCGTTGCCGGTCTCGGCGGCGAGCTGGACGGCGCGGCCGAGCTTGGTGGTCGCGGTGGCGTCGTCGCCGGACGCCTTCGCGGCCAGGCCCTCCTGGATCATCTGCGCGAGCTCGGTCTGCCCGGTGTAGTGCGCGACCTGCTGGTCGATCCGGGTCGTGAGCTCGGAGTCGTTCGACCAGGTCGCCTTCACCAGGCCCTGCGCGACGACGTCGTCACCGAGCGACGATCTGCACGCGCGCGGCGAGCTGCTCCTGACCGATCGCCTTGGCGGCAGCCGGATCGCGACGTGGTAGTCGCGGGACTCGTCGGCCCAGGCTCCGGTCGGGTAGCTGCCGGTGAGCGGGTTGACCGTCGCACGACGGGCGGTGAGGTCGTCGACCGTCGGGGACACCTGCCGGACGAACAGCACCTCGCGCACCCTGCGGCGTCCACACCCGCAGCTGGGCGTCGGCGACCCCGCGCGCCATCGACGCCTGCATCATCGCCTGGAACTGCGCCTGCATCTCGGCCGGCTCCGCGATGATGTCGACGGTGCCGAGCAGCGCGGTGGCGATCTGACGGATCTCGTCGACCTGCCAGTCGGTGCCGACGCCGCGACAGTCGCACTGGAAGACGCCGGTCGCCGGCGCGGATCGCCTTGGCCAGCTGCACCGGGCCGCTCGCGGTTCTCGCCGTCGGTGAGCAGGATCGCGTGCCGCTGGGTCACGTCGGGCACCGAGGCGAACAGCACCGCCGGCCAGGTCGAGCCAGGCGCCGATCGCCGTGCCGCCGCCGGAGGCGAAGGCGCGGATCGCGCTCGCCGCCTCGGCCCGGGTCTCGGCGTCCATCTGCACCAGCCCGGCCCGAGGTCACCCGCGGGTAAGCCAGGTCGGCCCGGTCGGACCCGGCGACCACTGCGAACCAGGTGCCGTCGACGATCTCCGCGAGCGCCGCCTGCGGCCGCCTGCTTGGCGCGCCTCGAGCGTCGTGATGCCCATCGACCCGGAGGTGTCGACGATGACGATCTCGCCGGCGGCGCCCCTGCCGGTCTGGCCGGCCGTGCCGGCCCCGGAGCAGGCGACCGTGACGATCGCGTGGACGTCGGTGCCGCCGTCGGGCAGGAACTCGTTCTGGTAGACGGCGGCGGTGAACTCAGCCATCGTGACTCCCCTGATCCCTGCTCGGGTGGTGCCGGTGCGGTGGTCGCATTCTGCCCGCCGGCGCCTCGACCCGGGCGAGCGTGACCGTGATGTTGTCGCTGCCCGCCCTGCGCGTTGGCGAAGCCGACCAGGGCCAGGGCGAGGGCGAGCCGGCTCGGTGCGTGCCCACGGCACGCGATCTGGGCGGCGAGCGTCGTCAGGCTCGGAAGCGTAGTTCCACAGCCCGTCGGAGCAGACCACCAGCCACCCCGGCTCGCCGACCTGCAGCTCGACCGACCCGAGGCAGCGAGGTCGGGCGCGTCGCGGCCGAGCCAGCGGGTGATCGCGTGTGCCATGCGGCGAGGACTCCGCCTCGGCCCGGAGCGCACCGGCCGCGATCTGCTCCTGGGCCGCCGAGTCGTCGACGCGTCAGCTGCACCCCGGGCCCGCCGTCGGGCAGCCAGTAGGCACGCGAGTCGCCGATGTTGGCGTACGCTGAGCCGTGCTGCCCTCGAGCACCGCCACGACGAACGTCGCCGACGGCGGGCTTTGTCGGTCCCCGTCCGCGGTCGCGCTCGCCACCGCGTCGTTGGCGCGCGTGGCGCGTCGTCCGCGAAGACCTTGGTGACCGCGGCCCGGCGGCTCTCGGAGGTGCCCATCCCATGGGGGAGCGGCGTCCGCAGCACCTCGCGCGCGGCCTTCGCGCCGGCGAGCGAGCGCGACCTCGGAGTCATCGGTGTTCGAGACCCCGTCGAGGACCACCAGCACCGCCCGGCCACCGGGCTCCTCCGACGCCAGCAGCGCCATCGCGTCCTCGTTGCGGGTGTGCACGATGCCCTTGTCGCACACGCCCGCCGACCCACGACGCCGGGCTGCTCGCGGTAGTGGTCGCGCTCGCTGAGCGCCTTCACCCCGCACGACTCGCAGTAACCGTCCGACCCGACCACACCGCCGCAGCTCAGACAAGCGCGTGGCTCCGGCGGCGGCAGCTCCGCCGTGCGCGGGACGCTGGACCGAAGCGCTGATCGGGCCGCTGCCGAGGTCGTCCATGGGGCCCTTCTCCTGCGCCGCTCCGCGGGCGCGCTCGGCCGTCGGCGCCTCCGGCGGCGTCCGAGCGGCTTGCCGCACGCCTCGCAGAAGCTCGCCCGGCGTCCACGGGCTCGCCGCAGCGGGGACACCTGCCGCCGGCGTCCGGCCCGGACCCGGGCGCCGTGGCCGTCACACGAGCGTCCAGCTGCGTACGGCGTTGGCCTCGTCGACCAGCTCGCACCCGGTCTTCAGGTCGCCGGCATCGCGGGCCAGCGCCGCGGTAGGCCTCCTCGAGCGCGTCGCGGATGCTCTCCTCGTCGGCCGGGTAGCGGCCGACCCGGGCCTCCGGCGTCGGGCCCGACGGTCGTCACCACGTCCAGCGCGTGGCCGAGGATCCGGATCGTGTAGCGCGCCGCGCTCGGCCGGGTCCATCGCGCACCGACTCGATGCTGCGCGAGCGCCTGGTCCAGCACGGCCAGGTCGACCTGTCGACGCCGGCCAGCAGCACGTCGGCGCGGAGCTGGCGGCTCTCCGGGTAGCCGCGGCTGGTGGCCGGCACCAGGTCGAGCGCCGCGACGGCGCCCGTCGTGTCGCTGGCGTTCGGCGCGCACCCGGGCCAGGCCGAAGGCGGCGGGGGCGACGTAGGCCGCGTCGGTCGCCGCGCAGGTCGCGGTAGAGCCCCTCGGCGACGTCGGGCTCGCCGCCGTTCTCGCAGGCGACGGCCAGCGCCAGCTTGGGCGCCAGCTCGCCGGGCACCTGCCCGTAGACCGCGTTGAACGACGCCTTGGCGTCGCGGCCCAGTCGCCGCTGCTGCAGCGGCGGCGAGGCCGTCGATCCAGACGCGCGCGCCACTCCCACGGGTCGCTCGGCGAGCAGCTCGGCGCCGCGTCTCGCGCGGCCTTGCCGGGCTCGCCCAGCTCGAGCGCGGCGCTGCGCCCGGGCGAGCAGCACCTCGGCGGTGTCCTCCGGCGCCTGCTCGCAGGCCGGCGAGCCGCTGCGCCGGGTCGTCGGCTGCCGACGCTGGCCAGCCAGGCGTGCTGCGGGTCGGTCGCGTCGGCGCGCAGCGCCGGCAGGTCCGACCAGGACGAGCGCCGACGTCGGACGACCGACGGCGCCTCGAACAGCACGGAGGCGGCCGAGGTGAGCGCGGTGCCCGTCGTGCTCGCGGCGACGATCTCGCGCAGCACGCCGAGCAGCTGGTCGCGCAGCTCGTCGGCCGACTCGAACCGGTCGGCCGGGTCGGGCGCGCTGCCTTCGCGAGCAGCCGGTAGAGCGAGTCGTGCTCGGCGAACAGCGGGCGTGCTCGTCGACCGGCGGCAGCGAGTCGCGACGTAGGTGCTCTGGTAGCCGCGGAACTCCATGCACAGCACGGCCAGCGTGCGCCCGATCGTGTAGATGTCGCGAGGCGACGCTCGGCCCGACCTCGGCCACCTCCGGCGCCTGGTAGCCGACCGTGCCGTAGATCGCGCGAGTCGTCGTCGTCGACGCGGCGCACGCCGCCGAGGTCGATCAGCTTGACCGCGTCGCCGACCTGGATCACGTTGTCCGGCTTGAAGTCGCAGTAGAGCAGCCCGAGGGCGTGCAGGTAGCTGAACGCCGGGCAGGATCTCGACGATGTAGGCGATCGCCTGGTCGACCGGGAGCGGGTCGTACGACCGCCGTTGGTCGCCGCATCCGGTCCTTGAGGATCTGCTTGAGCGAGCGTGCCGCCGACGTACTCCATGACGATGTAGCCGGCGCCCTCGTGCGTCACGAAGTTGTAGATCTCGACGATCAGCGGGTGCTCGACCTCGGCCAGGAACTGCCGCTCGGCGACCGCGGCGGCGAGCGCGTCGGGGTCGCCGGCGTTGAGCAGGCCCTTGAGCACGACCCAGCGGTCGGAGACGTTGCGGTCGCGGGCCAGGTAGATCCAGCCCAGGCCGCCGTGGGCGAGGCAGCCCGACGACCTCGTACTGCCCGCCGACCAGCGTCGCCCGGCTGCAGCTTCGGCGTCGAAGGAGAACGGCGTGCGGCACTTCGGGCAGAAGCCCTCGGTCCGGCCCGGCTTGCCGTCGCGGCCGCGGCCCGACCGGCGTCGCCGCACTTGGAGCAGAAGCGCTTGTCCTCGGGCACCTCGGGGTGGGCGACGATCGCCTTGCCGGCGTCGACGGCCGGGGCCGGCGGGACCGACGGTCAGGCCGGCGCCGAGCCGCGCAGCGCGCATCCGCTGGGAGCCGGTGCGCAGGCGGCGGGTGGACGTCGTACCGCCGGCGCGCTTCGAGCCGATCGCGGCCGACTGCACCTTGCTGGCCGACGTGGCGGACGAGACGGCCGTGAAGACCGGGTCTGCCTCGACAGCGGCGGCCGTGCCGGCGGGCGACCCGCATACGTCGCAGTAACCGTCCAGGATGTGACCCGAGCACCCGGGCTGGGTGCACGCGGCGCCGTCGGCCGCGACCTTCCGGTGGTCGAGCCTGTCCTCGGTGGTCGAGCTTGTCGGACCGGAGCCGCGGTGGTCGAGGTGCCGGCGGCCGGCGCCATCCCGCACACGTCGCAGTAGCCGTCGACGATCGTCCCCGCGCAGCCGGGCTGCTGGCACTTCATGCTGCTCACGCTGACTCCTTGGGGTGCCGGGACGGGTGGTCGGCGAGGAGCTGTCCCAGCCAGGTCTGGTACGTCGTGACCAGCTGGCGCGCCACGGCCAGCGGGGTCGGCTCGCGGTCGAGCACGTCCCGCGCCTGGCGCTCGCTGGTGACCAGGTCGGCGTTGCCGGCGACCCCGAGCGCACGTGCCTTCGCGACGTACCCGTCGAGCAGGTCCACCAGCTCGGTGCGCTCGGCGATCGCCGCCGAGTAGTGCGTCCTGCGCGAGCGTGAGCGCGCGGGAGACCCGGTCGAGCCGGGACCGGTACGCGCTGATCTCCGCAGCAGTGACCGGCACCGGGCCGAGCGCCGACACGTCGGGCACGGCGTAGCGCGGCGCCGGGTCGACGGTGCGCACGCAGGTGGCCGCCAGCTGGGTGAGAGCCGCCTCCCGGGCCTTGAGGTCGGCCCGCAGCTCCTTGGCCGCGATCGACCTGGTCGCGGGCGTCGCGGCGCCGGGCATTGCCGACGATCAGGTCGCGTTCGAGCCGGGTGGCGTCCTGCTCCAGCGGGCCGAGCATGCCGCCGACGTCGGCACCACGCTGGGCGCGGGCCGTGACGTCGGCCGTGCGCTCGACCAGCTCCTTCCACTCGGCGGTGGGGCCGTCACGGGTGCTCGCCGGCTCGAGGGCGACCTGGTCGCGCAGGCGTTCCAGCTGGGCGCGGAGGTCCTTGATCCGGGCGGCGCTCACGTCGGCGCCGGGCACCAGCGACAGCGCGGTCCGCAGCTGCGCGGCGAGCGCGTCGGAGAGCCGGGACGCCTCCGGCAGCGACACGGCGAGGGCGCCGGCCCCGGGGCGCAGCGAGGGGTCGAGCGTGCCGTCGAGGCGACCCCAGATCAGGGCCGAGAGCCGCTCCCGCTCCTGCCGACCGACCCGGCCGCCGTCGAAGGTCGCCGACAGCAGCTGGTAGCGGTCGGACACCGCCTTCCACAGGGCCATCGAGAGGGACATGTCGCGGGAGACGTCCTGGCCGCGTCCCGCAGCGAGCGCGGCGGCGTCGAGCTCGTCGAGCTCGGTACGACGTCCGCGCACCCACTCGTCGAGCTCCTGGAGGTAGAGCTGGGCCGCGCGGGGGTCGATCGCGTCGCCGATGCTGCCGGGTGCGGTGGGCGCGCTGGTCACGGCTGGCGTCCGTACTGGGGCCGCGGCTGCCCGGGGGACTTGCCCAGGGTGGGTGCCAGCCAGGTGCGGTAGCTGTTCTCCCAGGCGCCGTCGGAGCGCATCTTCTCGAGCACCCCGTTGATGAAGCGCACCAGGTCGACGTGGTCCTTGTTCACACCGATGCCGTAGGGCTCGGCCGTGAACGGCTTCTCCTTGAGCACCACGGCGTACGGGTCCTGTGAGGCCAGGCCGGCGAGGACGGTGTCGTCACCGGTGATCGCGTCCACGTCGCCCTGCTGGAACTTGAGCAGGCAGGACGTGTGGTTGGGCGCCTCCACCGCAACGGCCTTGGGCGCCAGCCGGCGCAGGTTGTCGAGGCTGGACGTGCCCGTGGGGGCGCAGACCTTGTGTCCGGCGAGAGTGCTCAGGCCGGTGATGTCGGAGCCCCGGCGGACCAGGATCTTCTGGCCGGACGCGTAGTACTCCGCGGAGAAGGCGATGCTCTCCCAGCGGGTGCAGTTGATCGTCATGTTGCGGACGACGACGTCGACCTCGTCCTTCTGGAGCACGGGCAGCCGGTCGGCGGCCGTGATCACGCGGAGCTGGTAGCGGTCGGGGCTGCCGAGGATCGCGTCCGCGAGCTGCCGCACGAAGTCGATGTCGAAGCCCTCGATCTTGCCGGTGAGCGGGTTGCGCGACCCGAGCAGGAAGGTGTCTGCGGAGACGCCGGCGATCAGCCGCCCCCGCTTGCGGATCTTCGCCATCGTCGAGCCGGACGGCAGGTCGCCGGGCCCGGGCAGGGTGCTCGCGGGTGCGTAGGAGCGGAGCGCGGTGCCGGCGTCGCAGGTCGGTGCCGGCGAGGGCGCAGTGGACGAGGGTGCGCTCGTTGCGGCGGCCTTCGGCACCCGGGTCTCGTCGTACCCGCAGCCGGCGAGCACCACGGCAGCCGCGACGGCGAGGACGATCAGGCGCTTCATGCGTACTCCTTGCGACGCTGGCCGACGCCCCAGGCGGCGGCCCCGGCGGCGGCGAGGCCGGCCAGCAGCGTCACCACTGCCAGGACCAGGATCCCGCTGTTGCCGGCTCGGAGCTCGTCGGTGGTGGTCCGGCCGGAGCTGGCGACCGTCTCGCGGGACTGCTCGTCGAACGCCTCGAAGGCGGCCGTCGAGCCCCGGGCGTCGGGGGTGGTGGCGAGCTCGACCGCGTCGTCCCACCGGCCGTTCGTGTCGAGGGTGACGATCCGCTGGTGGACCGCCGCGTAGCGGTCCCACGCGGCGTCTGCCGACGTCGTGTCCCGGACCTTGCCGTCGGCTGCGGCCCAGGCGTCCTCGTAGACCTGCCCCGAGCCGCGCTTGATCAGGCGCAGGCTCTCGTTGGCCTTGGCGTCGTTGCCGGCGGTGCGGGCGGACGCGTTGTCGACGGCGTCCTTGTAGCTGCCGTCGAGCAGGTCCTGGTTGGCGCTGCGCTGGCCCTGGCTGACCACGATCGCGACCAGGGTGAGGACTGCGACCGCAGCCGCGGCGGCCACGATGCCGATGTTGAACCGGCGCCGGAAGCGTGCGGCGAGCTGACGGTTGACCCAGAACAGCAGCGCGAACGCCGCCAGGCCCGGGAGCAGGAGGAACCACGGCTGCTGTGCGCCCATCTCGTCCTCGGATCGCTGGGCGTTGGCATCGACGAGAGCGGTGATGATCGGTCCGGCCTCGGCGCGGAGCTGGCCGCCGGCGGTCAGCAGGTACTCCGCACCGACCGGGAAGCCCTGCCGGTTGTTGGCGCGGGCGAGCTCGACCGAGGTGGAGTACCTGTTCACGATCGTGTTCAGGTCGGCGAGCACGGCACGGTCGGCCGACTGTGCCTCGGCGGCGTCGGTGATCGAGCGGCTCACCTGGTCGATGGCGTCGTCGTACGCCTGCGCGCTGGGCCGGCGGCTCCAGCCCGCCGATCAGGAACGCGTTGGTGGCGAGCGCGTCGGCCCGGTAGAGCGTGGACTGGATGTTCTGCACGCGGACCAGCTGCTCGGTGTTGTCGGCGGCGGCCCGGTTGGCCTGCCAGGCGAGGAGCTGGAGACCCGCCGTGATCACGCCGAACAGCACGCACGCGGCGACGGCCGCGATCTGGAGCCGGTTGAGCAGGGTGGGGACGTCGACGGTGCGGCCGGGGGCAGCCGCCTCGGGTGCCGCGTCCTGCTGCACGGCTCGGCTGGGTGCGGTCTGGGTCGCAGTAGCCTGGCTCATGCGGTCTCCTCCTGCGCGGCGATCGGGTCGAGGTCGTCGGCAACGAGGGTGCGCAGCTGCGTCCACGGTGGGCTTCTCCACGTCGCGCAGCCGCCACGCCTGGCGACCGATCGCGGCCTCGAGCAGGTTGCGCACGTAGCGGGCATTGCCGAACCGTCGGGCCGCGCGTCGACGCCGGCGAGGACCAGGCGGAGCCGCTCCAGCACCTCGTCGCCGGCGTCGTACTCCGCGTCGGTGGCCATCACCTGGAAGATCTGCACCAGCTCGTCGTCGGTGTAGTCGGGGAAGTCGATGATCGTGCGGAAGCGGCTCTCGAGCCCGGGGTTCTGGCGCGATGAAGATCGCCATCGGGACCGGGTAGCCCGCCACGATCACGACCAGGTCGTCGCGCTTGTCCTCCATCTCCTTGACCAGGGTGTCGATGGCCTCGGTGCCGTACTGGTCGCCGGAGAGCGAGTACGCCTCGTCGATGAAGAGGACACCGCCGACCGCGGACGCGACCACCTCGGCGGTCTTGATCGCGGTCTGGCCGAGGTAGCCGGCGACCAGCTCGGACCGGTCGACCTCGACCAGCTGTCCCTTCGGTGAGCAGGCCGAGCGCCCGGTAGATGCCGGCCACCAGTCGCGCCACCGTGGTCTTGCCGGTGCCGGGGTTGCCGTCGAAGATCAGGTGCCGGGTGATCGTGGGCGACCGGAGGCCGGCGTCCTTGCGCAGCCCCTCGACGCGGAGCACGGCCGCCTGCCGGTGGATCTCGGCCTTGACGTCGGCCAGCCCGACGAGCGCGTCCAGCTCGGCGAGGAGCTCCTCGACGGTCTTGGCCGGCGGCTCGGGTTCCTTCTGCTCCTCGGGCTCGGCCGGCATCTCCGGCGCAGGTGCGGTCGCCTGCGGTGCCTGATCCGGAACTCGTTGAGATGGGCCTCCGGACCCGTCGAGAAGGGCCTCCCGCTCCATGCCCTCGATCCGCTTGCGGACCACGCCGAGCTGGTCCATGACCTGGGACAGGTACTCAGGGGTCGGGCCGAGCGCCGGCTCGAGCGGGGTGCCGAGCGCGAGGCTGGGGCTCGTCGTACCCGGGCCGCGGAGCTGGGCGGCCGCCGCCGTCGCCGCGTTGCCTACCGCGCGCGGGTTGTCCTCGCCGAGCGAGCAGGCGGCCATCGCGACGTCCGACAGTGCCTCGGCGTACGACGCCGCGTGCACCGAGCCGTCCAGTGCCAGCACCGCCATCGACGGGGTCGGCGCGGAACGGTAGCGACGCCCCCGGGACGCGGCGTCCATGAACTCCTGGGCCGACTCGGCGCGGCCGGTCTCGCGCGACCAGTCGACGAAGGCGCCCCGCGACGGCTCGGCGATGGTCGCGGCCAGCGCCTCCCCCTCGGCCCGAGCGGAGTGCTCGTCGAGGCCGGCGTCCTTCGCGGCAGCCATCAGCGCGTCCAGCGCGGCGGCGAGCGTAGGACTCGGCCGCCGAGCTCACGGGGGTCCGATCGTGAGGTCGGGTCCGGCGGTCTGCCCGAACTTCGCCTCCAGGAACCGGCCGTGGGCGATCAGCGCCTGGGCGTCGGAGCGGTTCGCGGCGTCGAGGATCTTGTCCATGGTGGAGCCGAGCAGCTCGAGCTGGTCGACGAGCACCATCAGCGAGGTCTTGTAGCCGTCGATCGGCCGGGTGTCGGCCCACTCGCGCGGCAGCCGCAGGTAGCCGCCGACCGCCTCCGGCAGGTAGTCGGTGGCCGTGGCCACGACCGAGTAGGCGTCGGCGCTGCCGAGGCCGAGGTTGCGCAGCCGGGGAAGCGTCACGTCGATGGTGCGGGCGATCCGAGCGACGCGCGAGGTCACCACCGGCGGGGCGTTGCCGTCGCTCAGCATGGCGTCGACGCGGGCGAGCGAGGCGCGGATGTCCTGCTCGGTGGGGGGTGCGGGCAGTACGAAGTCCGGCGCGTCACGGCTCCCCCGTCCCGGTGCCCGTCCGCGCACCCGGTCCAACCACGACCTCACCCCCACCCCGGCGACCTCACTGCGTGGGCAAGCCGGTGAGGTCGAGCTCGCCACTGGCGTTGCGGGCGTCGTGGGCCTGGACGCGGTCGAGGTACTCCTTCGACTTGCTCACCTCGTTCTCCAGCACGCCGATCGTCTGCGACATCGAGTCCAGGGCCTTGATCTTGAACTCGTCGATCGAGTCCATGGTCGCGTAGATGTTCGCGAACGCGGCCTGGAGCTGCTCGATCCCGATCGTCGACGACGCGGCCTGCTCCTGGATCGCCGCG
The DNA here is from genome assembly GCA_963745795.1 of uncultured Actinomycetota bacterium. Classification (GTDB taxonomy): domain Bacteria; phylum Actinomycetota; class Actinomycetes; order Propionibacteriales; family Nocardioidaceae; genus Marmoricola. The sequence goes on from CAVUYR010000005.1 coordinate 299,129, forward strand.
GAGTTGCTCGCGGAGCATCTCCGAGGTGCGCTCGATCATGCCGGACGTGGTGGTGTTGAGCGCCGTGATCTGGTCGAGCACCAGCTTCTGGTTGCCGAGCGCCTGGGCCACGATCACCGCGGTCCGCAGCGCGGAGACGGTGGTGGTGGAGGCGCGGTCGACGCCCTTGATCAGCTCGACGTTGTTCTTGATGATCACGTCGATGGCGAGGTAGCGCCTGGATCGACACGGCGAGCTGCGTCAGCAGGTCCTGGTGCTTCTGCCGGACGTAGAACAGCACGTCCTGCGAGAGCGCCTTCGCGGCCTCCGGGTCGGAGAGCTCGAGCTCGGCGATCTTGGCGGAGAGCCTCGCGTCGAGGCGCTCGGCGACGTACACGTACTGGTTGAGGCGGCCCATCACCGACCACAGGTTCGTCTTCTCGAGGTTGAGCGAGACGTTGTCCTTGGTCAGCTCGTCCTGGCCGTTGCGGAGGCTGTGCAGGATCGCGTTGAGCTGGCTCTGCGCGCTCTGGTACTTGCGGAAGTAGTCCGTCGACCTTGTCACCGAAGGGCAGCCGGTCCATCCAGCTTGCGCGACGCCCCGGGCCTCGCTCGGGTCGAGCTCCTCGACGGTACGGCGCAGCTCGAGCAGCGTCTTGCCGACCTGCGAGCCCTGGGCCAGGCCGCCCTCGCGGAGCGCCGTGACCGGCTTGTCGAGCATCCGGTTCGACGTCTCGGCGGCCTTGCGGATGTCGGCGTCGCCCATGGTGCGCACCGCGTCGGCCTGATGGGCGAACTCCGGGCTGCGCGCCGCCGTGCTGGTCAGCGCGGTCATGAAGCCATCGACCTTGGCGTCGAGCTCGGGAACCAGCTCGGGCGCGACCTGGGGCGCCATCGCCGGAGCCTGCGTCGCCACGACCACCGCCGGCGCCGCCGGTGCGGTGAGGGTCAGCGACGCCTGCGGGGGCTGGAGCGGGGCGGGTGCCGCCGCGGCCTGCTCGCCAGGACCTGTGCTCATCGGGTTCCCCTCCCACTACCGTGCGCGTGCGCGTGCGCCGACGATATCCGGCAGGTGGCCGGGGCGGACACCCTTGGCCGGTCCGGGTCGGGCGTCGTAGGCGATTTCTTGGGAGCCTCGCCCTTTAGTACCCTCGTCCGCGGTGGCGTGTCCGAGCGGCCTAAGGAGCACGCCTCGAAAGCGTGTGTGGGTGCAAGCCCACCGTGGGTTCAAATCCCACCGCCACCGCCGCAGGCCCTCGTTCAGATCGAGGGTCGCTCCACCGACAGAAAGCCGGTCCCCTCTGGGGCCGGCTTTCTGGCGCGTGTGGCCGCCTGAGTTCCCGGCTTACCTGGAGCACCGCTTCTGGGTGGTTCGGGCATGCCCTCCCGTCCCCCGATCGGGAGGGCGACGCCCATCCAGCACGACTCGGCTCCGCCGAATCGCCCACCTCGTCCCCAAGATGTTCACTGGTATGAACTCTATCAGTGTTCTATTCGGTCGTCAAAGTGAGACTATCGCACCAATATTCGGCCCCACGGGTACTATCGGTCGCATGCCCCGCCCCTATGGAGACCCTGTCGAGATCAAGACCGCACCGATCCCGGCGCAATCCCCGTTCATCCCTGTGGACGCCAAGATCGTGGTGGGGTCGGTCGCCCCGGCGTCGCCGGATCCGATCCCGATCGTGCTGCTACCTGGCTTCGAGTACCGGATGCGTGAGTGGCGCCACCCGAGCACCGGCGAGATCCACTGGCGGCTCGAGCGCAGGAAGTCCGCCCAGCCGAGCGAGGTCGACGAGTAGGGGCTCTTCCACGTCTCCACCGGTTGCCCCTAAGGTTAGGCTCGCCTAATCAAAGGGAGACGACGTGAAGAAGTGGTGCGCGGCGCTGGCCGCGTCGACGATCGTGCTGGCCACCGCGGGCTGCGACGCCGGTGGCAGCGACGGCCCCTCGATCGTGGTCTACAACGCCCAGCACGAGCAGCTGATCAGCGAGATCGCCCCCGACTTCACGAAGAAGACCGGGATCAAGGTGGAGCTGCGCAACGGCAGCGACTCCGAGCTGGCCGCCCAGCTGGAGCAGGAGGGCGCCGCGTCGCCGGCGGACGTCTTCCTCACCGAGAACTCCCCGGCCATGTCCCAGGTCGAGCGCGCGGGACTCCTGCGCCGGCTGCCGGACCCGGCGCTGGCGCCGATCCCCGCGCAGTACCGGCCGCGCAGCGGCCTGTGGACCGGCTTCGTGGGCCGCTCGACGGTGCTGGTCTACAACACCGAGAAGGTGCAGCCCTCCGAGCTGCCGGCGTCGCTCATGGACCTGGCCGACCCGGCCTGGAAGGGGCGGGTCTCGTTCTCGCCGACCGGCGCGGACTTCCAGGCGATCGTCTCCGCGGTGCTCGAGCTGAAGGGCGAGAAGGCGACCCGGGCGTGGCTGGCCGGCCTCAAGGCCAACGGCACGACGTACGACGGCAACAACGTGGTGCTGGAGGCCGTCAACGCCGGCCGGTCCGACGTCGGGATCATCTACCACTACTACTGGTACCGCGACCAGGCCGAGTCCGGTGCCGCCAGCGACAGCTCGAAGCTCCACTTCTTCGGCGACCAGGACCCCGGCGCCTTCCTCAGCGTCTCTGGCGCGGGCGTGCTGAAGTCGAGCAAGCACGCGAGCGACGCTGACAAGTTCGTCGCCTACCTCACGAGCGCGGAGGGCCAGAAGAAGCTCGCGGCCAGCTACGCGCTGGAGTACCCGCTCAGCTCGGCCGCGTCACTCGGGCCGCCGGTCAAGCCGTTCGACGAGCTGGAGCCGCCGAAGGTCAACGTCTCCGACCTCGACGGACCGGCCGTGGTGAAGCTGCTGACCGAGGCCGGGTTCCTCTGAGCGTGACCACCGGCGCGATCCGCCGGGACCGGGCGCCGTCGGCGTCGCCGCTGCTCCTGCTCGCCGGAGCGGTGGTGGCCGGGGTGACCCTGGTCCCGCTGGGCTGGGTGGTGTGGAGCACCGCGCAGCTCGGTCTCGGCGATGCGGTGGACTTCCTGGCCCGTCCCCGGGTCGGGCTGCTGCTGTGGAACACCGTGCGCCTGCTGGTCGCGACCGTGGCGCTGAGCGCCGTGCTCGGTGTCGGTTGTGCGTGGCTCGTCGAGCGCGGCGGGGTCCGGTCAAAGGGCCTCTGGCACGGCCTGATGGCGGCACCGTTGGCGGTGCCGGCATTCGTGAACGGCTACGGCTGGGTCTCCACCACCCATGCGGTGCAGAGCTACCCGGGCGCCGTCATGGTGGTCACCCTGTCCTACTTCCCGCTGGTCTACCTGCCGACCGTCGCCACCCTGCGTCGCGTCGACCCCGGCCTGGAGGAGGTGGCCGCCGCGCTCGGCCGCCGGCCGTGGGGCGTCTTCTTCCGGGTCGTGCTCCCCACGATCAGCCCGGGCGTGCTCGGCGGGTGCCTGCTGGTCGGGCTGCACGTGCTGGGGGAGTACGGCGCCCTCCAGCTGTTGAACTACCCGACCCTGACCACCTCGATCCTCGACCAGTTCCGCTCCACCTTCAACGGACCGGCGGCCGCGCTGCTGGCGGCGGTGCTGGCCGCGTTCTGCGTGGTGCTGGCCGTGCTCGAGCTGTTCGCCGCGGGTCGTCGCCGCCGCGCCCGCGTGGGTGCCGGCGCTCCGCGCACCGGCGCGGCCACGTCGCGGTCGCCGTGGCCGGCCCGGGTCGGTGGCGTCGTGCTCCCGGCCGTGGCGCTGCTGGCGCTGGCGGTCCCGCTCGGCAGCCTGCTCCGCTGGATGGTGCGGGGCACCTCCACGTCGTTCCCCGCCGGCGACCTCGGTGCCGCCACCTTGTCCACGGTCGGGCTGGCGCTCGCCGCGGGTGCGCTGGCGGCGGTGGCGGCCGCCCCGCTGGCCTTCCTCGCGGTGCGCCACCGCGGCTGGGCCGCGATGTTCCTCGAGCGCAGCACCTACATCGCGAGCTCGCTGCCCGGGATCGTCGTGGCGCTCGCCCTGGTGACGGTGACGATCCGGCTCCTGCCCGGCCTGTACCAGACCCTGCCGGTGCTCGTGGTCGGCTACGTGATCCTGTTCCTGCCGCGTGCGGTGGTCTCGCTCCGATCCACCCTCGAGCTCGCTCCTCCCGTGCTCGAGGACGTCGCGCGCAGCCTCGGCTGCGGCACCCTGGCGACGGCCCGCCGGGTGACGCTGCCGCTCGTGCTGCCCGGCGTCACCTCCGGTGTCGCCCTCGTCGCCCTCGCGGCCGCGACCGAGCTGACCGCGACGTTGCTGCTGGCGCCGATCGGGGTGACCACGCTGTCCACCGAGTTCTGGGCCCGGGCGTCGGCGGTCGAGTACGGCGCCGCCGCGCCGTACGCGCTGCTGCTGGTGGTGCTGTCCGTGCCCGCCACGTGGCTGCTCAGCCGCCTCGCCACCGGTGAGACGAGGGCGCTGCTATGACGCGTCGTACGGCGAGCGCGCTTGTCGTCGCCGGCCTGGAACGGTCGTTCGGCGGCCACCCGGTGCTGCGGGGCGTCGATCTCGAGGTACGCAGCGGCGTCACGGCCGTCCTCGGGGCGTCGGGGTGCGGGAAGACGACCCTGCTGCGCCTGGTCGCGGGTTTCCTGCATCCCGATGCCGGCACGATCGTGCTCGACGGGGCCACGGTGGCCGGGGCCGGCGTCGACGTGCCGTCGCGGCGCCGCCGGATCGGCTACGTGCCGCAGGAGGGTGCCCTGTTCCCGCACCTCGACGTCGCCGGCAACGTCGGCTTCGGGCTACCGCGGGCCGAGCGTCGGCACGGCGGCCGCCGCGTGGCCGAGGTGCTGGAGCTGGTGGGCCTCGCGCAGTCGTACGCGGCCCGCTACCCGCACGAGCTGTCCGGCGGGCAGCAGCAACGGGTCGCGCTCGCCCGCGCGCTGGCGTCGGAGCCGACCCTGGTGCTGCTCGACGAGCCGTTCTCCTCCCTGGACGCGTCGCTCCGCGACGAGACCGGTCGCGCCGTCACCCGCGCCCTGCACGCGAGCGGGTCGACGGGGGTGCTCGTCACCCACGACCGGAGCGAGGCGATGTCCCTGGCCGACCAGCTTGCGGTAATGGCCGACGGACGGTTCCTGCAGATCGGACCGCCCGAGGAGGTCTACCTCGCGCCGGCCAACCTCCAGGTCGCCTCGTTCGTCACCGACGCGGTGCTGGTCGAGGCCCGCGTCGTCGACGGGCGGGCACAGACGCCGTTGGGGATGCTCTGCGTCGAGCACCCGGGAGCGGGCAACCACCCGCGGGACCTGCCGGCCGTGCTGGCGATCCGGCAGGAGCAGCTGGTGCTCACCCCCGGGCGCGAGCCTGGGTCGGGCCCGTCGGCCGTCGTGGAAGAGGTCGCGTTCCTCGGCCAGCACGCGAAGGTGCGGGCCGTGCTCGCGGGGAGCGACCTCGTGTTCGGCACCCGGGTGCCGACCGTGGACGCACCGCGACCGGGCGACACGGTGACGGTCGCGGTGGCCGGACCCGTGCGCGCGTTCCCGCGGGGGCCGCGGCCATGACCCTGACGCCGATCCTGCGACGGCCCGCCCCGGGCACCTCCGCCTGGCGGGACGGGTTGCTGCAAGGGGAGCCCGGGGCCCCGGCGCTGGTCTCGGCGGCCCGCACCTGGACGTACGCCGAGCTCGGCCGCGAGGTCGCGGCACGCGGCGACGTGCTCGGTGCCACCCGGCGGCTGGTGATGCTGGAGTGTGCCAACGACCTCGACACGGTCGCGACCTACCTGGCGGCCTTCGCCGGCGGTCATCCGGTGGCGCTGCTCGGGCCCGGAGACCTCGACCGGCACCCGGGACTGGTCGAGCGCTACGACCCCGACGTGGTGGCCACGCCGGCAGCCGGCCTGGTCGAACGGCGACCGGGCACCGCGCACGAGCTGCACCCCGACCTCGCGGTGCTGCTCGCCACCAGTGGCTCCACCGGGTCGCCGAAGCTCGTGCGGCTCTCGCGCGACAACGTGCTCGCCAACGCCGACAGCATCCGGACCTACCTGGGCCTGACCAGGGCGGACCGCGCGATGACCTCGCTGCCGCTGCAGTACTGCTATGGCCTCTCGGTGCTCAACAGCCACCTCAGGGCGGGCGCCGCAGTGGTCCTGACCGACCTCTCCGTGGTGGACGGGTGCTTCTGGGACCTCGCCGGATCGACCGGAGCCACCAGCTTCGCCGGGGTGCCCTACACCTTCGACCTGCTCGACCGGTCCGGCTTCGCCGAGCGTCGACTGCCGACGCTGCGCTTCGTCACCCAGGCCGGCGGCCGGATGCGCCCCGAGCAGGTCGAGCGCTACGCCCAGCTCGGCCGGGAGCAGGGGTTCGAGCTGTTCGTGATGTATGGGCAGACCGAGGCGACGGCCCGGATGAGCTACCTCCCCCCGCACCTGGCCGAGCGACACCCCGACGCGATCGGGGTCCCGGTGCCCGGTGGGCACCTGCGGGTCGAGCCGCTGCTTCACGGCGCCGCCGGGCTGCCCGAGGACGTCGGCGAGCTCGTCTACACGGGCCGGAACGTGATGCTCGGCTATGCCGAAGGGCCGCAGGACCTCGCCCTCGGCGACACGGTCGAGGAGCTCCGCACCGGGGACCTCGGGCGGCTCGGCGACGACGGTCTGTGGCGGGTCGTCGGCCGGCTGAGCCGCTTCGCCAAGGTCTATGGGCTGCGGCTCGACCTCGACCGCCTGGAGGCCTCGCTCCGCCAGGCGGGCCACGACGCCCGAGTGGTGGCCGCCCCGGACGACGCCGACCGGCTCGTGGTGTTCCGGCTCCGGTCCCGCGGCCAGGACCGGGTGCGCGACCTCGTCGCGGAGGCCACCGGCCTGCCCCCCGGCGCCGTACGCGTGGAGCGGGTGGACTCGTTCCCGACCACGGCGAACGGCAAGCCGGACCACGCCGCACTTGGCGAGCACGCCCGGTTGCTCGTCCCTGCGGCCGGTCGGCCGAACGAGGCACCTCCCACCGCGGCCTCCGTCCGTGACCTGCTGGCCGTCGTGCTGGCCCGCCCGGACGCGACGGCAGACGACAGCTTCGTGTCGCTGGCAGGCGACTCACTGTCCTTCGTCGAGGCGTCCACGCGGCTCGCCGACCACCTCGGAACGCTTCCCCAGGACTGGCATCGCCGGAGCGCCCGCGACCTCGCGGCCGCGGCACGTCCTCCGAGGCGTCGGGGCTGGGTGCCGACGGAGGTCCCGTCGTTGCTCCGAGCGCTCGCGATCCTCGCCGTCGTGGTCACGCACTGCGACCTGGTGCTGGTCCCGGGCGGCGCGCACGTCCTGCTCGCGGTCGCCGGATACAACCTGTCACGGTTCGCCCTGGCCGGCTCGACGGGCCGGGTCCGGGTCGGTCGGGTGCTCGGCGCGCTGGCCGCGATCGCCGTACCGGCCGCCGTCTGGATCGCCGGTGTCGCCGCCGTCACCGGCCAGTACCGGTGGAGCACCGCCCTCATGCTCAACCAGGTCGTCGGGCCCGAGCAGTGGACCGACGACTGGCAGTTCTGGTTCATCGAGGCGCTCGCGCTCGCGTTCCTGCTCGTGGCGGGTCTGATGGCGGTGCCGGCCGTGGCCCGACTCCACGACCGGGCTCCGTTCGGATTCGCAGGCGGGGTGGTGATGGCCACGCTCGCGCTGCGGTACCTGCTGGTCGGCGTCGAGGCCGGCGCGACGGAGCGCTACGCGGCGCCGGTGGTGCTCTGGTGCATCGCCCTCGGCTGGTGGGCGACGACCGCCACGAACACACGCCGGCGGGTCGTGGTGGCCGTCGTCGCGGCGGCGTCCATGCATGGCTTCTTCGGAGACCCGCAACGCGAGGGGGTCGTCACCCTGGGCATTGCGCTGCTGGTCTTCGTGCCGCAGGTGCCGCTGCCCCGGTTCACCACCCACGCGGTCCGCCTCGTGAGTGCCGCGTCCTTCTGGATCTACGTAACCCACTGGCAGGTCTACCCGCCGCTGGAGGACAGCGGGCATCCCTGGGCCGGCTTGGTGGCTTCCGTGCTGGTGGGGCTCGCCGCAGCGTCGGCCTACACGCGGCTGCGGGTGGTCCGGCCACGGTCGCGCCGGACGGGTCGGTCGTTTCCCAACAGTTGTCCCGGAACTGCACGTGAAAGCGCGAATCCGGTGTCGTTGCCCAACAAGTGTGGGGAAACGACGCCCCCGGGCCGACCCCGGCCGTCCCAAGCGTCGACGGCCTCGGCCGCAGACCCACCCGCGCGCCGGTGAACCCGACACCCACCCGGTCCGTCCTACTCGGAGAGGCCGCGTCGCGTGCGGCTCGGGAGGAAGGTTTCGACATGCAGATGCGAGTACTGGCGGCGGCAGCCGTCACGGTCTCCGCGGCCGTGCACCTGTGGCTCTGGTTCGACGGCTATCGCGACGAGAGCGTGGTCGGCCCAATGTTCCTGCTCAACGTGGCCGGAGGCCTCACCATCGCAGCGCTGCTGCTGCGCTGGGACCACTGGATTCCGCCGTTCCTCGCGGCCGGCTTCGGCGTGTCCACCCTGACCGGGTTCGTGATCTCCGCGACCGTCGGCCTCTTCGGCGTGCAGGAGACGTGGAGCGGGTTCGCGGTCTGGGCCGCAGCAATCTCCGAGGTGGTCGCTATTGTTGCGGGTTCGGTCGCGCTGCTCCGCTCGGAGCACCCGTTGTCAGTCGCGCAGGCGGAGCACGGGCGTCCCGTCGGGCGCCAGAACCTCCACTGACGCGATGTTCTGACTCCTCACCGCCGTGCCGGCGGTGAGGTGCATCGTCATCCCGTCGACCGAGCGCCAGGTGCCGACCCGCTCGGTGTTCCCGTCGCGGGTGCGCACCTGCAGCGCGTAGGTCACGGTGTGGGGCATCGACTTCCGGTCGGGTGCGTAGGTGCACACCAGGTTGAGCCGGGTGCCCCACGTGACCGACTCGAGGTCGAGGCTGGCCCGCACCGGCGCGCTGCCCACCGGCCGCATCCGGACGCCCGTCGTCGCGCGGGTCGAGGTTGCGTCGTTCGGCGACGCAGCGGGCGGGGTGCCGGAGTCGCGCAGCCCGACCACGGCGAAGGGCACGGCGACGGCCACGGCCACGGAGGCCGCCACCGCCCCGGAGACGAGCAGGCCGCGGCGGCGGCGCGCCCGTCGTACCTCGCGGGCGAGGCGGGGCAGCAGCGTCGCGGGGACCGGCTCCTCGCCGGCCGCGCTCGTGAGGACGTCCTCGTCGACGCGGGAGAGCAGCCCGGGGATCCCGGCCAGGTCGCGGACGGCACGGGCGCAGGCGTCACAGCCGGCGAGGTGCTGCTCGAAGGACAGGCGCTCGTCGGGGGACAGGGCGCCGATCACGTAGGGACCGGGGTCGTGGGCGAAGTCGCAGCTCATGCGGTCACCCCCATCTCCTCCAGCGACAGCCGGAGCGCACGCAGGGCGTAGTGGGTGCGCGACTTCACGGTGCCCACGGGCACGCCCAGCACGCGGGCGGCCTCGGCGACCGGGCGGCCGCGGTAGTAGCACTCGAGCAGCACCTCACGGTGCTCCGCGGAGAGCCGGGTGATGGCGTCGGCGACCAGCCACGACATCAGCAGATGGTCGGTGCGGTCGGCAGGGTCGCCCGGCTCGGGCACCTCGGCCACGCTGAGCTCGCTGTTGTGACGGCGCGAGCGCCACTCGTCGATGACGATGTTGCGGGCGACGGTGAACAGCCAGGAACGGATGGCGGACGGCGGGTTGTCCAGGATCGACCGGTGCCGCCACGCGCGGAGGAGCGTCTCCTGGACCACGTCCTCGGCCCGGGCCCGGTCGTGTCCGGTCAGGCGCAGGCAGTAGCCCCACAGCACGGCCGCGTGGTCGTCGTGCAGCTGCTGCATCAGCGCCGCGTCGGTGTCGCTCATCTCACCTCCCACCAGTTGAACGTGACAGCCGCTCCACAGGTTCAGTGTGGACCCTGTGGGCAGCGGTGAACTTCGCGCACCTGACCTCCGTTCAAGGGTCAAGGGCCGGCACGGAGATGTACGTGGACGACGGCGGTCCGGTTCAATCGGGAAAGGGAGGTGGTCCGGATGGCACGAGAGGCCCATGCATTCTGGCTGCGCGCCCCCGGGGTCGGCGAGATCCGGCCGGTGTCCCTGCCTGAACCGGGTCCCGACGAGGTGCTGGTCCGCGCACTCCGCTCCGGCATCAGCCGCGGCACCGAGACGCTCGTGTACGACGGACGCGTCCCCGAGAGCCAGTACGCCGCGATGCGGGCTCCCTTTCAGGACGGCGACTTCCCCGGACCTGTGAAGTACGGCTACCTGAGCGTCGGCGTCGTCGACAGCGGGCCGCCCCGGCTCCGTGACCGCGTCGTGTTCTGCCTGCACCCGCACCAGACGTCGTACGTCGTGCCCGCGGACGCGGTGATGCTGGTGCCCGACGGGGTGCCTCCCGCCCGGGCGGTGCTGGCCGGCACCGTCGAGACCGCCGTCAACGCGCTCTGGGACGCCGCCCCGCTGCTCGGCGACCGGGTCGCGGTCGTGGGTGCCGGCATGGTCGGCTGCTGCGTGGCCCGGCTCCTGGCCCGGATGCCCGGGGTCGAGGTGACGCTCGTCGACGTCGACCCCGGCCGGCGCGAGGTTGCCGCAGCCCTCGGCGCCGGCTTCGCCCTGCCCGACCAGGCGGCCGACACCTGGGGAGCGACGTGCGACCTGGTCGTGCACACCAGCGCGACGTCCGCGGGGCTGCAGCTCTCCCTCGACCTGCTGGTCGAGGAGGGCGCCGTCGTCGACCTCAGCTGGTACGGCGACGCCGAGACTCGAGTGTCGCTCGGTGCGGCGTTCCACTCGCGGCGGCTGACGCTGCGCTCCAGCCAGGTGGGTGCCGTCGCCCGGGCTCGTCGCGATCGTCGTACCACCGCCGACCGGCTGGGCCTGGCCCTCGAGCTGCTGTGTGACCCCGCGTTCGACGTGCTGCTCACCGGGGAGTCCGGCTTCGACGAGCTGCCGGACGTGATGGCCCGGCTGGCGGACGGCCGGCTGCCGGCGCTCTGCCACTCGGTCACCTACGACGAGGAGGCCGCGGCATGTTCAGCGTGACCGTGCGTGACCACATGATGGTGGCCCACAGCCTGCGCGGCGAGGTGTTCGGGCCGGCCCAGCGCCTGCACGGCGCGACCTTCGTCGTGGACGCGACCTTCCGACGCGAGGAGCTCGACGACGACGGCGTGGTCGTCGACATCGGCGCCGCGACCGAGGAGCTGCGTGCGGTGCTGGCAGACCTCAGCTACCGCAACCTCGACGACCTGCCCGAGCTGGCCGGCACCAACACCACCACCGAGGTGCTGGCACGGTTCGTCGCCGACCGCCTGGTCGGGCGGCTGCACGCGGGTGCCCTCGGGGCGAACGCCGGTGACGTGGCCGCGGTCGCGGTGACCCTGCACGAGTCCCACGTGGCGTGGGCGAGCTACGAGCGGGCCCCATGAGTCCGCCCGCGACCGTGCATGCGGTGGTCCCCGAGGGGATCGACGACCTCGCCCACCCCAGCGGGGGCAACGTCTACGACCGGCGGCTGCTCGACGCTCTGCGGACCAGAGGCTGGCGCGTGCGCGAGCACGCCGTCCCCGGAGCGTGGCCGCGGGCGGAGGCACGCGACCGCGCACATCTGGGCGAGGTCCTGGCGTCCGTTCCTGACGGCAGCCTGGTGCTGGTCGACGGCCTGGTCGCGGCCGACGCCCCTGAGGTTCTGGTGCCGGCGGCCGCACGCGTGCGGCTGGTCGTGCTGCTCCACATGCCATCGGCCCGGCCCGACGCCGCGGATCGGGAGCGCGCGGTGCTGGCCGCCGCGGCCGCCGTGCTCGCCACCAGCGACTCGACCCGCCGGCTCCTCGTGGGGCCGAACGCCCTCGACCCGAGGGCGGTGCATGTCGCGGAGCCGGGTGTCGACCCGGCTCCTCTCGCGTCTGGGACGAAGGCCGGCGTAGCGCTGCTCAGCGTCGCGGCCGTGACACCCGGCAAGGGCCACGACGTGCTGCTCGATGCTCTCTCCGGCCTGCGCGACCTCGCCTGGCGCTGCGTCTGCGTCGGCAGTCTTACCCGTGACCCGGTCTGGGCAACGCGCACGCTGCGGCAGGCTCAGTTGGCGGGGCTCGACGACCGCGTCGACTTCCCGGGCGCGCGCGTCGGGCCGGCGCTGGCGGCGTCGTACGCCGGCGCGGACGCGCTGGTGCTGGCGACCCGGGCCGAGAGCTACGGCATGGTCGCGGCCGAGGCGCTCGCCTGCGGGATCCCGGTGATCGGCAGTGACGTCGGTGGACTCCCCGACACGGTCGGGCAGACCCCGGACGGACGCGTGCCGGGGCTGTTGGTGCCCCCAGGAGACGCGCCCGCCCTGGCGCGCGCGCTTCGGCGTTGGCTCGAGGACGACGCGCTGCGCCAGGACCTGCGCGCTGCCGCGCGTGAGCGCCGCGGATCCCTGCCGGGCTGGGCCGTCACCACCGACCGGGTCGAGACCGTCCTGGCCGGGCTGCTGACGGGGGTGGCGGCATGAGCGCGGCCAACTGGCGCCGGCTGCGGATCCTCGGGGGCGTCCTGATCCTGGCCCTGCTCCTGTGGCGCGTCGGCACCGCACCGGTGCTCGACGGCCTGCGCGCGGTGGACGCGCGCTCCCTTCTGCTCGCCACCGCCATCGCGGTGCCCACCACGGTCTGCGCGGCCTGGCGCTGGCGGCTGGTGGCCCGGGGCCTGGGTGCCGAGCAGGCCCTCGGCCCTGGCGTGGCCCGCTACTACCGCTCGCAGTTCCTCAACTCGGTGCTGCCCGGCGGCGTGCTGGGCGACGTACACCGCGGAGTCCAGGCTGGGCGCGACGCCGGTGACGTGGCGCGCGGGCTGCGTGCCGTGTTCTGGGAGCGGGCGGCCGGACAGGTCGTGCAGCTGGCGATCACGATCCTGGTCCTGGTCGCGCTGCCGTCCCCGGTGCGTTCCTCGCTGCCGGCGCTGGCGCTGACAGCGGTCGCGGTCGGCGTCGTGCTGGTCCTCCTCGACCGGTTCACGCCGCGGGGCCGTACTTCGTGGTGGGCCCGCGTGCTGCGCGCCGGTCGTTCCGACCTCCGGCACGGCGTGCTCGCGCGGGGTGTGTGGCCGGGCGTGCTGCTCACCTCGACGTTGGCGATCTCCGGCTACGTCGCCATGTTCCTGCTCGCCGCCCGCACCGCCGGCGTGGACGCCTCGACGGCCCTCCTGCTGCCGCTCGGGATGCTCACCCTGGTGGCGACGGCCGTTCCCGCCAACGTCGCCGGTTGGGGTCCTCGCGAAGGGGTGGCGGTCTGGGCGTTCGCGGCGGCGGGCCTTGGCGCAGCGGCCGGACTCAGCACGGCCGTCGTCTTCGGCGTGCTCACGTTCGTGGCCTGCCTCCCCGGTGCCGTCGTGCTGCTGGTGCTGTGGGCACGCCGCGCCCGCGGGGACGTCACGCCCGATGCCCAGGATCGGCCTCCGAGCAGGCGAGGGTGGCCCACCGTGACTGAGCACCCCTACACGTTGCTCAGCTGCTCCATCTCGATGGACGGCTACCTCGACGACGCCCGCGAGCAGCGCCTCGTGCTCTCCAACGACGCCGACCTCGACCGGGTCGACGGCGTCCGCGCGGGCTGCGACGCGATCCTGGTCGGTGCCGCGACGATCCGTCGCGACGACCCGCGGCTCCTCGTCCGCGAGCCCGACGCGCGTACGACGCCGGCTGGCCCGGGGCCTCCCGGCGAGCCCGGTGAAGGTGACGCTCACGGAGCGCGCCGACCTCGACCCGCGCGCGCGGTTCTTCACGACCGGCTGCGGCGACAAGCTGGTCTACTGCGCCACCCCGGGGCTGGCGCGGGCACGCGACCGGCTGGCGACGGTCGCGACCGTTCTCGACGGCGGGCACCGGGTCGGCGTGCGCGCGGTGCTCGACGACCTGCGGACGCGCGGCGTTCGCCGGCTCATGGTGGAGGGCGGTGGCAGCGTCCACACGCAGTTCCTGCAGGCGGGCGTCGCCGACGAGCTGCAGCTCGTCGTCGCCCCGTTCTTCGTCGGCGACAGCCGCGCCCGACGCTTCGTCGGCGAGGGCTGCTTCCCGTGGGACGCCGGCAACCGGGCCACCCTCGCCGAGGTGCGCCAGATCGACGACGTGGTGCTGCTCCGCTACGCGCTGTCACCCCGGTTCTGCCCCGAACTTCCCGAGGAGTGCTGATGCGACTTCCGTCCGCCGCCACCGTCCGCAACCAGGTGCTCCTGCCGCTCCAGCTCGGCGAGGAGCCCGCGACCTCCGTACGGGCGTTCACCTTCGACGGCCTGCTCGACGGCCGGGAGCACCTCGCGCTCGGTCTCGGGGCGCGGGCCGCCCCGGCCGGCTGCAGGACGGCTCGCCCCGCCCCTGGTGCGACTGCACAGCGAGTGCCTGACCGGCGACGTGCTCGGCAGCGCCCGGTGCGACTGCGGGCCCCAGCTCCGCGAGGCGGTGGAGCGCATCGCGGAGGAGGGCGGCTACCTGCTCTACCTCCGACAGGAGGGCCGCGGGATCGGGCTCTACGCCAAGCTCGACGCCTACGTGCTCCAGGACGCCGGCCTCGACACCTACGAGGCCAACCGGGCGCTCGGCTACGACGACGACGAGCGCGACTACGCGGTGGCGGCGCAGATGCTGGCCGCCGTCGGCGTGGACCGGGTGCGGCTGCTCAGCAACAACCCGGACAAGGCCGCGCAGCTGACCCGGCACGGCATCGTGGTGACCGAGGAGGTGCCCACCGCGATCCACCGCTCGCCGGACAACCACCGCTACCTGGCCGCCAAGGCGCTCCGCGCCGCGAACGTCGCCGACATCCTCTCGGGTGGGTAGCCGCACCCCGGCGTGGGCATGATGGCGAGATGGAACGCCGACTCCCACATGCCCATGACCTGGCGCCACTGCTCCAGTTCCGGAAGCCGGTGCTCAGCCCGCGAAGACGGCGCCTGGAGAAGGCGCTCACGATCGACGACCTGCGCCGGGTCGCGAAGCGGCGGACGCCGAAGGCGGCGTTCGACTACACCGACGGGGCCGCCGACGCGGAGGTGACGCTGGCCCGGGCGCGGCAGGCCTTCGCCGACGTCGAGTTCGTGCCCTCGATCCTGCACGACGTGTCGAAGGTGGACACCACGCGCGAGGTGCTGGGGCGGACGTCGTCGCTGCCGTTCGGGATCGCGCCGACCGGGTTCACCCGGATGATGCAGGCCGAGGGCGAGCGGGCGGGCGCGAGCGCGGCAGGGACGGCCGGCATCCCGTTCACGCTCTCGACGATGGGCACCACCACGATCGAGGACGTCGCGGCGGCGAACCCGTCGGGACGCAACTGGTTCCAGCTCTACCTGTGGAACGACCGGGACCGGTCGGTGGACCTGGTCGACCGGGCGGCGACGGGCGGGGTACGACACGCTGCTGGTGACGGTCGACGTACCGGTGGCGGGCGCCCGGCTGCGCGACACCCGCAACGGGATGACGATCCCGCCGACCCTGACGCCGCGCACGGTGCTCGACGCGCTGCCGCGGCCGGCCTGGTGGTGGAACTTCCTGACCACCGAGCCGCTCGCGTTCGCGTCGCTGTCGTCGTGGTCGGGGTCGGTGGCGGAGCTGATCGACACCATGTTCGACCCGACCGTGACCTACGACGACCTCGCGTGGATCCGCCGGCACTGGAAGGGCAAGCTCGTGGTCAAGGGCGTGCAGTCCGTCGCCGACGCACGCCGTACGACGGACGCCGGGGCCGACGCGGTGCTGCTCAGCAACCACGGCGGTCGGCAGCTCGACCGGGCGCCGGTGCCGTTCCGGCTGCTGCCCGACGTGGTGCGCGAGGTCGGGGCCGACACGGAGGTCTGGCTCGACACCGGGATCATGTGCGGCCAGGACGTGGTCGCGTCGGTGGCGCACGGTGCGAGGTTCACCCTGATCGGGCGCGCCTACCTCTACGGGCTGATGGCCGGCGGGCGCGAGGGGGTCGACCGGACGATCGAGATCCTGAAGGGCCAGATCGAGCGCACGATGCGGCTGCTCGGCGTGACCAGCCTCGACGAGCTCGAGCCGGGCCACGTGCGCCTGCTCGGCTGAACCGCCTGCCGTCAGGCGCGCCAGACGCCACGCTTGTACTGGTCCGGCCACCCGGCGTCGTCGGCCGGCACCCCCAGCTCGTGGGCGGCGCGCAGCGGCCAGGCCGGCTCGCGCAGTGCCGCCCGGGCGAGCAGGACCACGTCGGCCTCGCCCGTTGGCCAGCACCTTCTCGGCCTGGGCCGGCTCGGTGATCAGGCCGACCGCGCCGGTCGGGATGTCGGCCCCGCGTCGTACGTCGCGCGGAGAGCGGCACCTGGTAGCCGGGACCGAGCGGGATCGAGGCCGGGGCGTTGCCGCCGGAGGAGACGTCGACGAGGTCGACGCCGTGCTCGCGCAGGTGCCGGCCGAGCCGCGTCGCTCTGCTCGACGTCCCAGCCGCCGTCGATCCAGTCGGTGCCGGAGATCCGCACCACCAGCGGCATGCCGTCCGGGATCGCGGCGCGCACCGCGTCGACGGTCTCGAGCAGCAGCCGGACCCGGTTGTCGAACGAGCCGCCGTAGGCGTCGTCGCGCTGGTTGGACAGCGGCGAGAGGAACTCGTGGAGCAGGTAGCCGTGGGCGGCGTGGACCTCGACCGTGTCGAACCCGGCGTCGACGGCCCGGCGCGGCCGCGTCGGCGAACGCGGTCACCACCTCGGCGAGCTCCGGCAGGGTCAGCGGCGTCGGCTCGGCGTAGCCCGTCGAACGCGACGGGTGAGGGGGCCACGGCGGTCCACCCGCCGTCCGACGCGGGGACCGTGCCGTGCTCGGGTGCCCACGGCCGGTACGTCGAGGCCTTGCGCCCGGCGTGGGCGAGCTGGACGCCGATCGGCGGCGCCCTGGCCGTGCACGAAGTCCGACGACCCGGCGCCAGGCCGCCGCCTGCTGGTCGTTCCAGATGCCCGCGTCCTGCGGCGAGATCCGGCCCTCCGGGGTGACTGCCGAGGCCTCGGTGAACACCAGCCCGAACCCGCCGGTGGCGCGCGCGCCGAGGTGCACGAGGTGCCAGTCGTTCGGGACGCCGTCGACGGCGGAGTACTGGCACATCGGCGCCAGCCAGACCCGGTTGCGCAGGGTCAGCGAGCGAAGGGTGAGCGGCTCGAACAAGAGGGACATGCGACCTGAACGGCGTGCGGGGCGTGACTGTTCCCCGGGCAGGATGGTGGGGTGAGCGACCGACCCTGGCTGACCCGCAACCTCAAGGTCACCAGCGCCGTGTCCTTCCTGCAGGACGCGGCGTCGGAGCTGCTGTACCCGCTGATGCCGATCCTGCTCACCACGGTGCTCGGCGCACCGGCCGCCGTGGTGGGGGCGGTCGAGGGTGCGGCCGAAGGGGTCGCGGCGCTGACCAGGTACGTGTCCGGGCGGCGGGCCGACCGCCACCGCAAGGTGCCGCTGGTCGGGCTCGGCTACGGGCTGGCGGCGCTGGGCAAGCTGTTCGTGGCGGCGGCGGGTGTCTGGCCGGTTGTCCTCGTCGGGCGCTGTGTCGACCGGCTGGGGAAGGGCATCCGGGGCACCCCGCGCGACGCGCTCATGGTCGACGGCATCCCGGTAGGGGCCCGGGGCCGGGCCTTCGGCTTCCATCGCGCCGCCGACACCGCGGGCGCCGTGGTCGGCCCGCTGCTCGCGCTGGGGGCGCTCCAGGTGCTGGACGGGGACATCCAGCTGGTGCTCTGGGTCGCCCTGGTGCCGGCCGTCATGAGCGTGCTGCTCGTCTTCGCCCTTCGCGAGCCCCAGCGGTCCGCGGTCCCGGCGCGAGCACCCGGCGTCGCGGTGTGGCCCGAGTCCCTGCCACCGGCCTTCTGGCGGGTCGTCGGGCTGCTCACGGTCTTCAGCCTGGTCAACTTCCCGGACGCGTTGCTGCTGCTCCGGCTGCACGAGATCGGGTTCTCGGTGTCGTTGGTGATCCTCGCCTACGCGACCTACAACGCGGTCTACGCGACGCTCAGCTACCCGGCCGGGGCGGTCGCCGATCGGCTCGGGCACCGCATGGTCATCGGGGTCGGGCTGCTGGTCTTCGCCGTCGCCTACGCCGGCCTCGGGCTCACCGAGAACCACGTCGTGGCGTGGCTGCTGCTCGCCGGGTACGGCGCCTTCACCGGACTGACCGACGGGGTCGGCAAGGCCTGGGTGTCCTCGCTCCTCCCCGGCCACCAGCAGGGAACCGGCCAAGGGGTGTTCCAGGGCCTGCTCGGCGCCGGCGTCCTCGTCGCAGGCCTGTGGGCCGGCCTCGCGTGGGGCGACAACGGCAGCGTTCCGCTCCTGGTCAGCGGCGTCATCGCCGGGGTGATCGGGCTGCTGGTCCTGGTCGCGCGACCCGCCCGGACCACGCCAGGTTCGCTCCCCGAGGCAAAAGCTGTGCTCTAATATGTCAAAGTCAATCAATCTTATTCACTTTGAGAGGAGGCTGAGTCACCATGACCGAACCCCACGAGCCGAGCTCCCCGGCCGTCGACGTCCACCAGCACCTGTGGCCCGACGAGCTGGTCGACCGGCTGCGCGCCCGCACCCGGCCGCCGTACCTGCGCGGCTGGACGCTGCACACCGACGGCGAGCCGCCGTACGACGTGGACGCCGACGGACCACGACCCCGAGACCCGGGTCGCGGTCGACCACGACGCGGAGGTCGGCTCTCGCCTGCGTCAGCCTCTCCGCGCCGCTCGGCATCGAGACGCTGCCCGCGACCGCGACGCCGCGCCCGCTGGTCGACGGCCTGGCACCGGGGCCGCGCGCGCTGCCGCGACCACTTCCGGGCCTGGGCCTCGGTGCCCGCGACGGATCCCGACCTCGGCCGGGCTGCGCCGGCCTGCTGCGGTGACCCGCGCTTCGTCGGCCTGCAGCTGCCGGCCACCCAGCTCCTCTCGCCCGCCGCCTGGGAGCGCGCCGCCCGGTGCTGCGGTGGCCGAGCCGCCGACAAGCCGGTGCTCGTCCACCCGGGTCCGGTGCCCGGCGCCCGCTCGAGGGCGCCGATACCGGGCTGGTGGGCACCGGTGGTCGGCTACGTCGCCCAGCTGCAGGCTGCCTGGTGGGGCTGGCACGTCGTTCGCCGGCCGCGCCGCGTTCCCGCGGCTGCGGCTGGTGTTCGCGCGCCGCCGCCGGGCTCGCGCCGCTCCACCACGAGCGGCACGTGCTGCGCGGCGGCGAGGAGCGGCGGTCGACCCGGTGCTGTACGTCGACTCCGTCCGGCTACGGTCCGCGCGCCCTGGACGCCGCTGGTCCGGGTGCTCGGCATCGACGCCGCTGGTGCTCGGCTCCGACCGCCCGTACGCCGAGCCGGTGCGGACGCTGTTCGGCGATGCCGCCACCCACGCGGTCCGCGTGACCAACCCGGCGCCGGCTGCTCGGCGACGGCCGTCGGCGACCGGGGAGGTGAGCTGGCATGGCCGTTCGCGAGCTGACCGTCGTGAGCGAGCTGCTGGGCGCCGACGTCCCGACCGGGCGCGACCTCGACGCCCGACCGAGCTGGAGGCGCTCGTCGACCAGCATCGCCGCGCACCCCGAGGACTGGGCGCACCACGTGGCCTTCGACGCCGACGACCGGGTCTACGTCTCGCTCCACCGCGACGCCCACGTCGACGTCTGGCTGCTCTGCTGGACCCCGGAGAACGACACGGGCTGGCACGACCACGACATCTCCTCCGGCGCGGTCACGGTCGTCTCCGGCGAGCTGGTCGAGAACAACCTGACCTTCGCCGAGGGTGCCCGCGAGCACCGGGTGGAGGCGGGCACGACGTTCTCGTTCGGGCCCGACCACATCCACCGGCTCAACGGCGCCGTCCACGGCTCGGTCTCGATCCACGCCTACAGCCCGCCGCTGTGGCGGATGGGCCAGTACCGGATCGACGACGGCGGCCTGCTCAAGCGGGTGTCGCTGTCGTACGCCGACGAGCTGCGGCCGATCGACTGACCGGCGTCGCTCAGGGTTCGAAGCGGTAGCCCATGCCCGGCTCGTTCAGCAGGTGCCGCGGGCGGGCCGGGTCGGGCTCGAGCTTGCGGCGCAGCTGGGCCATGTAGAGCCGCAGGTTGCCCTGCGCGGTCTCGTAGCCCGGCCCCCACACCTCCCGCAGCAGCCGCTTCTGGCTCAGCAGCCGGCCCGGATGGCGCACCAGCACCTCGAGCAGGTGCCACTCGGTCGGGGTGAGGCGTACGTCGGAGCCGTCGCGGGTCACGCGCCGTGCGGCGAGGTCGACCGTCGCGTCACCGACCCGCACGACCGGCTCGTCCTCGCCGCCCGGAGCCGATCGGCGCACCATCGCCCGCATCCGCGCCAGCAGCTCGTCCGTGCCGAACGGCTTGGTCACGTAGTCGTCGGCTCCGGCGTCGAGGGCGTCGACCTTGTCGCGAGCTGCCGGACCGACCGGACAGCACCAGGATCGGCACCGCGCTCCAGCCGCGGAGTCCCGCGATCACCGCGGCGCCATCCATGTCCGGCAGGCCGAGGTCGAGCACGACCAGCTCCGGGCGCAGCCGGGAGGCGGCCTCGAGGGCGGCCGCGCCGGTGGCGGCCGTGCCGACCTCGTACCCGCTGGCGCGCAGCGTGATCGCCAAGGCCCGCAGGATCTGAGGCTCGTCGTCGACCACCAGCACGCGAGTCATGTCTCCACCGCCCGGGTGCGCTCGCGATGGCCGGGCTCGGTCGCGCCGGGCTCGGCGGCGGCCAGGGACAGCACCAGGGTCAGCCCTCCGCCCGGCGTCTCCTCCGGGTCGAGCGTCCCGCCCATCGCCTCGGCCAGGCCGCGCGACAGCGCCAGTCCCAGGCCGACGCCCTGCGTGTTGTCGGTGTCCCCGAGCCGCTGGAAAGGCAGGAACACCCGGTCCCGTTGCTGCACCGGGATCCCGCGTCCGTGGTCGACGACCCGGATCTCCACCCGGTCACCGGCCCGCCTCCCGGTCAGCGCCGGCGCGCGCTCCGGTGGGGAGTAGTGCAGGGCGTTGTCGACCACGTTCGCCAGCACCCGCTCGAGCAGGCCGGGGTCGGCCGTCGCCGCCGGCAGGTCGTCGGGCAGGTCGACCCGCACCCGCCGACCCGCGGGAGCCAGGTCGTCGAGCACGCGAGCGAGGACCTCGTCGACCGCGGTCGGCTGCTGGTGCACGGACATCGCTCCGGCCTGCAGCCGGCTCATGTCGAGGAGGTTGTCGACCAGGCCGGCGAGGCGGTCGAGGGACTCGTCCGCGGTGGCGAGCAGCTCGCCCCGGTCGCCGTGGTCCAGCGTGACGTCCTCACTGCGGAGGCTCGACACCGCAGCCTTCGCGGCCGCGAGCGGCGTGCGGAGGTCGTGGCCGACGGCGGCCAGGAGCGCCGTACGCGTCCGGTCGACCTCGGCCAGGGCCGCCGCCTCGGCGGCCGTGCGGCCGAGCCGGGTGCGCTCGAGCACCGCCGCCGCCTGCACCGCGAACGCCTCGACCACCCGCTCGTCCTCGGCGCGCAGCCGTCCGCCACGAAGCGCTAGACACAGATGATCGTTCGCGGGGACGACGTGGTCGGCCCCGTCCAGAGGCCGGTCGAGCAGCCCCTCGTCGAGGTCGCCGGCGACCGGAACCCAGACCCCGTCGCGTCGTTCGAGCAACGTGGCCGAGGTGAGCGCGAACGTCGACCGCAGGCGGTCGAGCATCCGGGTGAGGGCGTCGCCCTCGTTGAGGGCACCCGACGCGAGGTCGGCCAGGGTGCCGGACTCGGCGGCTGCCCGCGCCGCCTGTCGGGTACGACGGGCCGCCATGTCGACCACGCTGCTGACCAGGATCGCTACGGCGAGGAACACCAGCAGGGCAAGGGTGTTGTTCGTGTCGCGAATGCTCAGAGTGTGCAGCGGAGGCGTGAACCAGTAGTTGAGGAGTGCCGAGCCGACGACCGCCGACACCAGCGCCGGCAGCATGCCGCCGACCAGCGCGACGACGACGGTGACCAGCAGGAAGAGCAGCATGTCGCTGACCAGGTTCAGGCCGCCCTGCAGGGGCACCAGCACGAGCGTGAGCGCGGCCGGCAGTGCCAGGGACAGGACGAGGCCGGTCGTCGTCCGCCTCCGACCGAGGGAGGTTCCGGACGGCCGTCGCGCCAGCACCTGCTGACCGTGCCGGGATCCGCCGCTCACGTCACCAGTCTGCCCCTCGGCACGGAGAGCGCAGCGGCGCAGCAGACGAGCAGCGCGAGCCGGAGCAGGTCGAGGTCCGAGAAGGTCAGCAACCCGGCCGAGTGCTCCGCGAACCCGGTGAACAGCGCCCACGCCGAGACCCCGACCCCAGCCGCCCAGGTCAGGCCGAGCCCGGCACTCCCGGCCGCCGCCGCGCCGGCCACGACGACGAAGGCGAGGGACGTGGTCACGCCGGCCGCGCCGGTGACCAGCAGCACGACGACGAGGAGGAGGTGCGCGAGGCCGAAGCGCACGCCCGGCTCGGCGACCATGGTCGGCGCGGTGGTGCTCATGGCTCCATGCAAGCGCGCGATCACGTCGACGGAAGGGTTGCTAACGCACCTCTAACAATCTGGCCCGCTGCTCGACCGAGCCGTCCCGCCGGGCCCATGATGCGACGCATGAGTGTGGAGGTGGTCCCGGCCACGGCCGATCGGTGGCCGGCGCTGGAGAAGGTGATGGGCACCCCGGGTGACCCGCCGGCGTGCTGGTGCCAGGTCTTCCGGCATCCGCGCGAGGACTGGGCCGCCCGTTCCGTCGCGCAGAACCGGGCCGACCTCGAGGCTCTCGTGGCCGGCGGAAGCACGCCCGGGCTGGTTGCCGTCGACGGGGACGAGCCCGTGGGCTGGGTGTCGGTCGCACCGCTGTCCGAGATGACCCGGCTGGTGGACTCACCGTGGCTGGCCGAGGCGCGGGCGGAGGACGAGGACCTCTCCGGGCGCTGGGTGGTGACCTGCTTCGTGGTCCGCGAGTCGGCACGGGGCTCCGGTCTTCTGGCGCGACTGCTGGAGGCCGCGGTCGAGCACGCCCGCGGGGCCGGTGCCGCGGCACTGGAGGCCTTCCCGCTCGACGTCACCGAGGCCCCGGAGGTCGACCCGGACTCGCTGTTCGCCGGCACCGTCGAGGAGTACCTGCGCCAGGGGTTCGTCGTGCGCGCCGCGCTCCAGGGTCACCGGATGCTCGTCGTACGGGATCTCTGAGCGGCACGTCACACTGCCGTCAGGATCCTGTTAGGGCACGGGATTCCGCAGTACGACGGTGCTTGCATCGAGGTGTGAGTACCACCGCGCTGACGCGTGCCACCGAGCACGACGCCCCGGCGACCGGGGACGACGAGCGCCGCAACCCCTGGTGGCAGGTCATGTGCCTGACCGGCGTCGACTACTTCTCGACGCTCGGCTACCAGCCCGGCATCGCCGCCCTCGCCGCCGGCGTGCTGTCGCCGATCGCGACGCTGGTGCTGGTGGTGGTGACCCTGCTCGGCGCGCTGCCGGTCTACCGGCGGGTGGCGGAGGAGAGCCCGCACGGCGAGGGCTCGATCGCGATGCTGGAGCGGCTGCTGCCGTTCTGGAAGGGCAAGCTGTTCGTCCTGGTGCTGCTCGGCTTCGCGGCCACCGACTTCGTGATCACGATGACGCTGTCCGCCGCGGACGCCACCGCGCACCTGATCGAGAACCCCGTACGTCCCCGATGCTCTCCACGGCCAGCAGGTGCTGATCACCCTGGTGCTGCTCGCGCTGCTGGGCGCGGTGTTCCTGAAGGGGTTCACCGAGGCGATCGGGATCGCGGTCGCGCTGGTCGGCGTCTACCTGGCGCTCAACGTCGTGGTGATCGGCGGGTCTGTGGCAGGTGGCGACGCACCCGCGCTGGTCGTCGGACTGGGGCGACCGCGCTCACCGCGCAGCACGGCAACCCGGTCATGATGGTCGCGGTCGCGCTGATGGTGTTCCCCAAGCTGGCACTGGGCCTGTCGGGCTTCGAGACCGGCGTCGCGGTGATGCCGCACGTGCGGGGCGGCGCCACCGACACGGAGGACCGGCCGGCCGGCCGGATCCGCGGCACCAAGCGGCTGCTCACCACGGCCGCGGTGATCATGAGCGTCTTCCTGGTCACCAGCCGTTCGTCACCACGCTGCTGATCCCGGCCGCCGCGTTCCAGCCCGGCGGCGCGGCGAACGGACGGGCGCTGGCGTACCTCGCGCACGAGTACCTCGGCAACGGCTTCGGCACGATCGTACGACGTGTCGACGATCGCGATCCTCTGGTTCGCCGGCGCGTCGGCGATGGCCGGCCTGCTCAACCTGGTCCCGCGCTACCTGCCGCGCTACGGGATGGCACCCGAGTGGGCCGGCGCCGTGCGCCCGCTGGTGCTGGTGTTCACCGGCGTCCGCGTTCCTGATCACGTGGGTCTTCGACGCCGACGTCGACGCCCAGGGCGGCGCGTACGCGACCGGCGTACTGGTGCTGATCACCACCGCGGCGGTGGCGGTGACCCTGGCCGCGCGCACGGCCGGCCAGCGACGGCTGACCGTCGCCTTCGGGCTGATCACGGCCGTCTTCGTCTACACCACGCTGGACAACGTGATCGAGCGACCGGACGGCGTGAAGATCGGCGCCTGCTTCATCGCGGCGATCATCGTGGTGTCGCTCGTCTCGCGGCTCCGCCGGGCGTTCGAGCTGCGGGTCACCGCGGGTCGAGCTGGACGCGACCGGCCGAACGGTTCGTCGCGCGACTGCGCCCGGCGCACGATCCGGCTGGTCGCCAACGAGCCGGGCGAGCGGGACGACGAGGAGTACGCCGACAAGACCGCGGCAGATCCGTCGCGACCACGACCTCCCCCACGGACGCCGACGTCGTCTTCGTCGAGGTGACGGTGACCGACCCCTCGGACTTCGAGACCCGAGCTGGACGTGCACGGCCACGTCCTGCACGACCGGTACCGCGTCCTGACGGTCGAGTCGTCGTCGGTGGCCAACGCGCTCGCGGCCCTGCTCCTGCACGTGCGGGACGTGACCGGCTGCAGGCCGCACATCTACTTCGAGTGGACCGAGGGCAACCCGGTGCGTCAACTTCGCTGCGGTTCCTGCTGCTCGGGGTCGGGCGAGGTCGCGCCGACCACCCGCGAGGTCCTGCGCCGGGCCGAGCCGGACCGGGCCAGTCGGCCGCACGTGCACGTGGGCTGACCGCACGGCAGCCACGGACTCGTGCAGGGCAGACTGGACGCATGACCTGGTTCGACAGTCCGGACGACGCGGCGAAGCGGCTCGGCGACGCCGGCTACCTCGCCGACGCCGCGATCGCCACGACCGTCTTCCTCGCCGACGCGCTCGGCAAGCCGCTGCTGGTCGAGGGCCCGGCCGGCGTCGGCAAGACCGAGCTGGCCAAGGCGGTGGCCCGCGGCGACGGGCGCCGAGCTGGTGCGGCTGCAGTGCTACGAGGGTCTCGACGAGGCCCGCGCGCTGTACGAGTGGAACTACAAGAAGCAGCTGCTGCGGATCCAGGCCGTCCCGGCGACCAGGCGTGGGAGGAGACCCACGACGACATCTTCACCGAGGAGTTCCTGCTCACCCGGCCGCTGCTGACCGCGATCCGCCGCGAGCGAGCCGACCGTGCTGCTGATCGACGAGATCGACAAGGCCGACGTCGAGGTCGAGGGCCTGCTGCTGGAGGTGCTCTCCGACTTCCAGGTCACGATCCCGGAGCTGGGCACGGTCGAGCGCCGTACGACGCCCGTTCGTGGTGCTCACCTCCAACGCGACCCGCGAGCTGTCCGAGGCGCTCAAGCGGCGCTGCCTCTACCTGCACCTCGACTACCCGGACGCCGAGCGCGAGAAGGCGATCGTGCTCGGCGCGGGTGCCCGAGGGCTCGACGAGCGGCTCGCCGAGCAGCTGGTGCGGATGGTCGGGCCGCTGCGCGCGCTGGAGCTGAAGAAGGCGCCGAGCATCGCCGAGTCGATCGACTGGGCGCGCACGCTGCTCGCGCTCGGCGCTCGACACCTCGACGAGGACACGGCGATGCGCACGCTCGGCGTCGTGCTCAAGCACGCGTCCGACCACGAGCGCGCGATCCAGCGAGCTCCGGCTGGCCCGCGCGTAGTCGATGGACTCCGGACTGCTCGACCGGCACATCGCCTTCGTGGAGGCGCTGCGGTCGGCCGGCCTGCCGGTCTCGCTGGCCGAGGACCTCGACGCCGTGCGCGCGCTCGGACACCTCTCGCTCGTCGACCGCGAGTCCCTGCGCGCGTCGTACGCCGCCACCCTGGTCAAGCGGTCCACCCACCGCACCGCCTTCGACACCGCTCTTCGACCTCTTCTTCCCCGCGTTGCTCGGTGAGGGGATAGTCCCGACCGAACGGGTCGCTCCCGGCGCCGACGAGCAGCCCGAATGGCCGGGACTATCCGACGGACCCGACGACCTCGCGGACTTCCGGGAGCGGCTGACGGAGGCGCTGGGGGACGACGACCGGGGGGTGCTGGAGCGGCTGGCGCGGGAAGGGATCGGGCGGTTCGGGCCGATGCGGGGTCGGGCGCCGGGGCTTTCGTCGTGGTCGGCGTACACGACGCTCCAGCGGGTCGACGCGCAGGCGCTGGTCGACCAGGTGGTCGCGGGCCTGCTGCGCGGCAACCCCGACCCGGACGCCGACGAGCCCGCCGTACGACGCCATGTGCAGCGGCGCGTGGACACCTTCGGGCGGCTGGCCGAGGCGGACGCGCGCCGCCGGATCGCGGAGGACAAGGGCCCGGAGCACATGGCCAAGCACGCCGTCCGGCCGCCGATCGAGGACCTCGACTTCCTCAGCGCCCGTCGTTCCGACCTCGAGGAGATGCGCCGCCAGATCCATCCGCTGGCACGCCGCCTGGCCACCCGGCTCACCCGCGAGCACCACGCACGGCGGCGCGGGCCGCTCGACTTCCGCCGCACGGTGCGCGCCTCGATCTCCACCGGCGGCGTCCCGATGGAGACCCGGCACAAGCCGAAGCGACCGGGCCGCACCGACCTGGTCGTGCTGTGCGACGTCAGCGGCAGCGTCGCGAACTTCGCGCAGTTCACGCTGATGCTGGTGTTCGCGCTGCGCGAGCAGTTCAGCGGGGTGCGGGCGTTCACGTTCGTCGACGACGTGCACGAGGTGACCGACCACTTCCGGCCGGGCGCCGACCCCGTGGACACGATGCTGGCCCTGGCACAGAGCGCGCAGCACGCGACACTGTGGGGCCGCACCAACTACGGGCGCGCGTTCCAGCGGTTCTCCCAGCAGTACGGCGACGCGCTCAACCCGCGTTCGAGCCTGCTCGTGCTCGGCGACGCGCGGTCCAACCACAGCGACCTCGCGCTGTCGACCCTGCGTCGGATGGCGTACGACGCCCGGCACGCCTGGTGGCTCAACCCGGAGCACGTGCGGCACTGGGACACCGGGGACTCCGCGGCCGGCCCGTACGGCGAGCTGGTGCGGATGGTCGAGTGCCGCAACCTCACCCAGCTGGGCGAGTTCGTGCACGACCTCGCCGGGTGACGACCTAGTCATCTAGGGTCGGTCCGTGCCTTCCGTGATCTCCCGACGTGTCGTCCTCGGCGCTGCGAGCGCCCTGGTCGCCAGCGTCCTGATGGTCGGCCTGCTGGCGGCGACCGCCGCGCCCACGGGTCCTCCGGCTGCCCACCTGGCCAGCAAGAAGCAGATCCTGCTCGGGGCCGAGGTCGGCCGTTCTGCGGCGGCCGTGCCCGCGCCGACGCTGGTGGCCGTGGGCGACATCGCCTGTCCTCCCGGCTCGAAGCCGACGACCACGACCTGCCGGCAGGCCACGACGGCGTCGTACGCCGCGTCGCTGAACCCCACCTGGGTGCTCGCCCTCGGTGACCTGCAGTACGAGAAGGGAAGCCTCAACGGCTTCCGCAACTCCTATGACAAGTCGTGGGGCGCACTGAAGCCGATCACCAAGCCGGTCGCGGGCAACCACGAGTACATGACTCCCGGCGCCGCGGGCTACTACAGCTACTTCGACACGATCGAGAAGCGCGGCTACTACGTCTTCGAGGTCGGTGGCTGGCGCGTCTACGTGCTCAACTCCAACTGCGGCAAGATGGACTGCGGCACCGAGAACCAGTGGTTCAACCAGCAGCTGCGCGACCACCCGGCGGCCTGCACGTTGATGGCGATGCACCACCCGCGCTACTCCTCGGGTCTTGAGCACGGCTCCAGCACCGTCCCTCGTCCCTTCTGGCGGACCGCCTACCGGCACCGAGTCGACATCGCCCTGGCCGGCCACGACCACGACTACGAGCGGTTCGCGCGGATGGACGGCGAGGGTGTCCACAGGACGAAGGGGATCGTCTCGTTCGTCTCCGGCACCGGTGGCAAGAGCCTGTACCACCTGGGCCGGAAGCGGGCGAACTCCCGGTACTTCCAGGCCAGGAAGTTCGGCGTGCTGAAGCTGACCCTGGGCAACGGCACCTGGAGCTGGAACTACCGCACCACGGGCGG
This sequence comes from uncultured Actinomycetota bacterium, assembly GCA_963745795.1. Taxonomy (GTDB): domain Bacteria; phylum Actinomycetota; class Actinomycetes; order Propionibacteriales; family Nocardioidaceae; genus Marmoricola. The sequence continues at coordinate 327,515 of CAVUYR010000005.1, forward strand.
GACGTCGCTCGACAGCGGCTCGACCGGCTGCGTCTGACCGCGGGCAGTCCACGGGCTGCGCACCGGCGGAAATCGGCGCCGACCGTGACCGCGGGCGGGTAGGCTTGTGGACTTGTCGTTTCGTCGGACACGGCGACCATCTCGAAGGCAATCTCGAAGGAGTCTGGAGGGCTTGAACGAGGACACCGCGGCGCGCGAGGTAGCGCGCGAGCAGGAGTTCGTGGACGGCGTCTACCGTCAGCTCGTCCGCTCGGCGGCATCCGCCCAGGCGCTGGCCCAGGAGGGCCACTCGCGGGGCCGGCTCGGCCACGAGGGCGGGCTGGTCGAGCGCGACGCGATGGTGTTCCAGGCGGCTCGCCGGCTGGCGACGCTCGACGCCGCGCACGAGGGGCTGGTCTTCGGCCGGCTCGACATGCGCCGCGAGATCGACCGGGCGCCGCGCTACATCGGCCGGATCGGGCTGCGCGACGACAACCGCGACGTGCTGCTCATCGACTGGCGGGCGCCTGCCGCCGCCGTGTTCTACCAGGCGACGCACGCCGAGCCGCGGGGCGTCGTACGCCGCCGGATCCTGCGCAGCATCGGCGAGCAGGTGCTCGGCGTCGAGGACGACCTGCTCGACACCGAGGCCGAGACCGACCTGCCGATCATCGGCGAGGGTGCGCTCATGGCTCAGCTCACCCGGGCCCGCGACCGCTCGATGCACTCGATCGTGGCGACCATCCAGGCCGAGCAGGACAAGGCGATCCGCGCCCCCGCCAAGGGCGTGGTCACGATCGCGGGCGGTCCGGGCACCGGCAAGACGGTGGTCGCGCTGCACCGCGCCGCCTTCCTGCTGTACGCCGACCGTCGCCGCTACGAGACCGGCGGCGTGCTGGTGGTGGGCCCGTCGGGCGTCTTCATGCGCTACATCGAGCGGGTGCTGCCGTCCCTCGGCGAGACCGCGGTCGCGCTGCGCTCGCTCGGCGAGGTGGTCGACGGCGTCCGCGCCATCCGCCGCGACGACCCGGCGGTCGCCGAGGTCAAGGGCTCGGGTCGGATGGCCGAGGTGCTCCGGCGCACGGCGCGCCAGGCGGTGCCAGGCGCCCCCACGGAGTTCCGCTACTTCTACCGCGACGACGTGCTCCACCTCGGCCCCCGTGAGCTGTCCGCGATCCGGCGGCAGCTGCTCGCCCAGACCCGCCGCAACCGCTCCACCACGAGAGTGGCCTCGACGCTCACCGAAGCGCTCTGGCGCCAGGTCCGCGGCGAACGGGCACGTGAGCGCACCAAGGACGACTTCGTCGACACGCTGCGCGGCGACGACGCGTTCCTCGAGTTCGCGCGCGAGTGGTGGCCGGTGCTCGACGCTGCGACCGTGCTCGGCTGGCTGCGTGACCCGGAGCTGCTCGATCGCGTCTCCGACGGCGTGCTCGACGACGAGTCGACGCGGCTGGTGGCGAAGTCGTGGGGCGACGACCTCAGCGTCGACGACGTGCCGCTGCTCGACGAGCTGCGCTACCTGCTCGGCGACCCGCCGATCACCGGCGAGGTGGAGCTCGACTTCGACCAGGACCCGCTGAGCACGGTCGACGCAGCCATGCAGGAGGTGACGACCGCGTCCGAGCGCGAGTTCGCCGGCTCCCGCAGCTGGCAGCCGCCGACCAACCGGGTGGAGGACGACCCCTACGCGCACGTGCTCGTCGACGAGGCTCAGGACCTCACCCCGATGCAGTGGCGCATGGTCGGGCGGCGCGGCCGCACCGCGACCTGGACGATCGTCGGAGATCCGGCTCAGTCGTCGTGGCCGGTCCCGTCGGAGTCGGCTTCGGCCCGCGCGGAAGCCCTGCGGGACAAGGAGATCCACTCCTTCCACCTCTCGAAGAACTACCGCAACTCCGCCGAGATCTACGACTACGCCGCGGCGTACGCCGACCGCGTCGGCCTCGACGCCGACCTGCCCGAGGCCGTCCGCTCGACCGGTGTCGCGCCCGAGGAGCGGGTCGTCACCGACCTGGAGCAGGGCGTCCGCGACGCGCTTGCCTCGGTCAGCGACGTCATCGAGGGCACGGTCGGGATCGTGGCGCCGGTCGCCCGCCAGGCCGAGGTGCGCGCCTGGCTGGGGTCGTGGCCGGAGCACGAGCGGGACCGCGCGGGCGGGTCCGACGCCCGGATCGCGGTGCTCACGGGACTCGACACCAAGGGCCTGGAGTTCGACGCGATCGTGGTGGTCGAGCCGGCCGAGATCGAGGCCGAGTCCCCGACCGGGCGCGCGACGCTCTACGTGGTGCTCACCCGGGCGACGCAGCGGATGGTGACCGTCCGCCGCGGTTGACGCACGCTAACCGGCCGGGGCGTCCCGTCGTACGGCGGGCGGCAACGGGAGGCTGATGCTCAGCGCACGACGGCCGCCGGGGCCGGTGCGCTCGGCGAGCGAGCCCTTCTGGTGGGCCAGCACGAGGTCGGCCCCTCTGCGCCACCACCGCGGCGCGTCCGGGCGCATCGGCTCCGGGTCGTCGGTGGGGGAGATCTGGAACGAGATCAGCAGCCGGTCGACGGGCGTTCCGACGGTCACCCGGATGCTGGCTCCAGGCGACGCGGCCCGGACGAGATCGGCCAACATCAGCCCGAGGAGCCAGTCGAGCTCCTCGTTGTCGGCCCACGCCAGCTGCCTGCCGTCGGTCTCCAGCGGCAGCAGCCGGACATCGACCTCCGTGGCGAGCTCGTTCAGCCGCGGCCACTGGGCGAGCAGGAGGTTCGCGACGTCGACCGGGCCGAAGCGCGGCGTGCGGCGGGGATCCTCGAACGAGGCCAGACGGGTCACCTGGTCGAAGACGCCCCAGAACGCGTCCATCGCGACCTGGGCGGGGTGGTCCTCGGGCAGGCCGGAGTCATGCAGGTGGCCGTCGATCGTGGCGACCGGTCCGACGAACTCGTCCGCCAGCGCGGAGAGCAGCTCGTGCCGGTCGCGCTCCGCCCGGACCCGCTCCTCGTGCGCCCGTGCCTCCCGGCGCCGGCCCCGGTCGCGGTCGATCGTCCAGCCGAGCTCGCGGCCCATGTCTCGCACGGCGACGCGCTCCGCGGCGGTCCAGGGGTGCGGGCTGCTGCGCATCAGCACCAGCTGTCCGGCGACGTCCTCGTCCGAAGGCAACGGGGTGAGGACGATGCTCTGCACGCCCTCTGTCTCCATCGCCCCCAGCAGCGTGGTCGCCTGCGCCGACGAGAAGAGGCGGTGGCCCGCGGACAGGCCCACCCTGTCGAGCACCAGGGCCTCATCGCGGCGCAGGCAGTCGCGCGCCAGCGAGGGGCCGTGTGCGCCGAGCGCGGCCATCACCTTGTGCACGGGCGACCGGGACGGGCACCGGCCTTCGACCGGTGGTTCGTCGCCGGGGAAGATGTCCAGCCAGGCGGCGACCGCACCGAGCTCGATCCGGAGAGTGGACAGCGCGCTGTCCAGGCACTGGTCGAGGTCGAACCGACCGGCGGTCGTCTCGATCACGCTGTGGACCATGCCGGCGAGCCACATCTGCTCGCGCAGCCGCTCGCGCTGCTGGGCGTGGTTGAGTGCGATACCGGCCTGCACGGCGTACATCTCGAGCAGCTCGCGGGTCTCCGGACCGGGCCGGAGCCGGTCGTGCGGCTGGTCGAAGTACATGATCCCGAGCAGCTCGCCGGTCGGTGCGTGCAGCGGTACGGCGAGCTCGTCGTTCGGGTGCCAGGCGTCGGGGTGGTCGATCGGCTCGAACGTGGGCACCCACGAGCCGCGTAGCTGGGGGTCCGCGATCTCGTGGGAGACGAACCGCAGCAGGCCCCACTGCTCGCCCTGCCCGATACGCGACAGCACCACGTGCGCCGGGTAGCGCGCGCCCTTGAGCGCCTCGAGGTCCTCGTCGCCGCCGGCAACGGCGACCAGCCGGAAGTCCCCGTCCGGCTGCAGCACGTTGATCGTGGTGACCTCGAAGCCGGTCATCTCGACCACGCCGTCGACGATCGCCTGGAGCACGGCGTCGAGGTCCTGCCCGGCGTTGATCCGGGTCATCAGCTCGTGGAGGCGGACGAGTGCCTCCCGGTGGGCGCCCACGGATGACATGCGACCCCCTTTCCCGAGTGCGAACCTCTGACTGTGCCAGTGGACAGCGTCAATTCATATGGCGCATTTAGGTCATTTCACCGGGTGCTCGGACGTGAAACCGGCCCCCGTCCCGGGAAGTCACGTTGGTAGCGTGCGGCCATGACCGAGGGAGCCGTCGTCGCGGCGCGCGCGATGCTGGACCGCCTCGTCACCCAACCCGCCTGGGCGGCGATCCGGCTGCGCGACAGCGCCACGGTCACGCTGGTCGGCGGCAGCCTCTCCACGGTCGCAGCGACTGGCCGACGTGACGCTCGAGGACGGGCGCTCCGGAGAGCGGCCGCCGGTTCGACCGGCTGCTCGCGATCCCGTTCCGGCAGGTCGCCGAGCGCGGGTTCGAGGCGCACGACGACGGCGCCCCGCTGGCCGTGGTCGAGATCGAGCAGGAGGACGAGGTCCCGCTCGCCGACCTGCTCGCGGCGCTGCCCGACGCTGCCCATCGAGTTCGAGGACCGCGGCGGCTTCGAGACCACCGACGAGGACTACGCCGACCGTCGTCGACCGGATCATCCGCGACGAGATCGGCAACGGCGAGGGCGCCAACCTGGTGGTCGGCCGCCACTACCGCGCCCGGCTCCGCGACGTGGGACGCCGACCGTGCGCTCACCGTCTTCCGGCGGCTGCTCGAGCGCGAGCGCGGCGCCTACTGGACGTTCTGCTTCTTCACCGGTGACCGGTTCCTGGTCGGCGCCACCCCGGAGCGCCACGTCAGCGTGCACGGCGGCCCCGACCTCGCCGACGTCCGGATGAACCCGATCAGCGGCACCTTCCGGCTGCGCGGTCTGCGAGCCGGCCGAGCGCAAGGCCCGGCTGCTGGAGTTCCTGGCCGACGAGAAGGAGATCTACGAGCTCTTCATGGTCGTCGACGAGGAGCTGAAGATGATGTGCGACATCTGCCACGAGGGCGGCCAGGTGCTCGGGCCGTTCCTCAAGCCGATGACGCACCTCGTGCACACCGAGTACCTCCTCGCCGGCCGCACCCGGTCCGACGTGCGCGACGTGCTGCGCGACACGATGTACGCCGCCACGGTGACCGGGTCGCCGGTCGAGAACGCCTGCCGGCTGATCAAGCAGTACGAGACCGAGGGGCGCGGCTACTACGGCGCCGCCCTCGCGCTGCTCGGCCGCGACGCCGCAGGGTCGCCAGACCGCCGACAGCCCGATCGTGATCCGCACCGCCGACGTCGTCCCCGACGGGCGAGCTCCGGGTGACCGCCGGCGCGACGCTGGTCCGCGACTCCGACCCCGACTACGAGGTGGCCGAGACGCACGCCAAGGCGGGCGGCATCCTGAGCGCCTTCGGCCTCGTGCCCGCGGCGTCCGGCGGCGCCCGAGAGCGTCGCCGAGCTGACGCGCGACGAGGACGTGCTGATCGCGCTCGCCTCGCGCAACCAGCGGCTCTCGCCGGTTCTGGCTGACCGACCAGTCCGGCGCCGCTCCCGTCCGAGGAGCTCAAGGGCCGGTCGGTGGTCGTGCTCGACGGCGAGGACGACTTCGTGAACATGCTGCAGCCACGTGTTCTCCGTGCTCGGCATGACGACGACGGTGGTGCGCCACGAGGACTACCTGCCCGGCGCGCTCGACGGCCACGACCTGGTCGTCGTCGGTCCCGGGCCCGGCGACCCGCGCGACGGCAGTCACCCCAAGATCGCGGCGTACCGGCACGCGATCGACGCCCTGCTCGCGTCCGAGCAGCCGTTCCTCGCGGTCTGCCTGGGCCACCAGGTGCTGTGCGACCGGCTCGGGATTCCGCTTGCCTACAAGGACATCGTCTTCCAGGGCACACAGTCGCCGGTCGACCTGTTCGGGCGCCACGAGCGGGTCGGGTTCTACAACACGTTCGTCGCCCGCAGCGACGGTCGGCTGCCCGAGGGCGTGCGGGTGGCCGCCGACCCGGAGACCGGCGACGTCCACGAGCTCGCCGGTCCGCACTACCGGGGCATCCAGTTCCACGCCGAGTCGATCCTGACCGAGCACGGCTTCCTGCTGCTCCGCGACCTGCTGCTCGACCTGCTGGCACCCGCCGGTGGGTGAACTCCGGGTCCTCGTGGTCGACCACTACGACTCCTACACCTGGAACCTCGTCCACCTCGTCGCGTCGGTCACCGGCGCCCTGCCCGACGTGGTCGAGCACGACCGGGTGGCCCCCGACGTCGTCGACGGCTACTCGCACGTGGTGCTCTCGCCGGGGCCCGGGCACCCGGACGACGAGCGCTTCTTCTCCGTCGGCCGCGGGATCCTGCGTACCGCGACCATCCCGGTGCTGGGGGTCTGCCTGGGCATGCAGGGTCTGGTCACGGCGTACGGCGGGCGGGTGCAGCGGGTGCACCCCTGCACACGGCGAGATCGCGGTCGTTCGGCACGACGGTGACGGGCCTGTTCGCCGGCGTGCCCGACGGATTCCGGGCGGTGCGCTACCACTCGCTCGCGGCCGTCGAGCTGCCGGATGTGCTCCGGCGGACCGCCGTCGACGAGGTGAGCGGGGTGGCGATGGCTGTCGCGCACACGGAGCGGCCCCTGCTCGGCGTGCAGTTCCACCCCGAGTCGATCCTGTCGGAGCACGGCGCCGACCTGGTCCGGAACTTTCTGGGATGAAGCCGCGGCGCATGTTCTGGCTCGACGGCGGCGGCGCCCGCGACTGGTCCGGGCGACGGTCGATCGTCGGGCTCCTGCGCGACGACGACGTCTCGCTCACCTTCGACGCCGGCGCACGCGAGGTGCGTCGGCACGGAAGCGGCGGCAGCAAGGTGGTCGGCGACGACGTGTTCGACGTGCTCGCGGCCGAGGTGGCGCGCGACGCCGGCGACCCCGACGTGCACTGGGTCGGCTACTTCGGCTACGCCTGCCGCACCGACCTGCCCGGTCGCCCGTCGCCCGACGTGCCCGACGCGGTGTGGATGCGGATCCGGGCGCCACGCTTCGTCGACCACCCCCCACCGGGTCGGGTGCCTGGCTGGTCGTCGGGGCAACAGCACCAGCACTCGACCCCGGAGTGGTACCGCGAGGCGTTCGGCCGCGTGCAGGAGCATCTGCGCGCCGGCAACTCCTACGAGGTGAACCTGACCTACCGCGAGAGCAGGTCCAGCGACGTCGACCCGGAGACGGCGTACCTGCGGCTGCGCGCGGCCAACCCGGCGCCGTACGCGGGCTACCTGCGGCACCACGCCGACGGTCGCGGCGTGCACCTGCTCAGCTCGTCGCCGGAGCGGTTCGCCACCGTCGACCGGCAGCGCGACCTCGTGGCACGCCCGATCAAGGGCACCACGCCCCGCGGCGCGACCCCCGAGGACGACGAGCGGCTGCGGCTGCCACCTGGCCGTCGGACCCCAAGCTGCGCGCGGAGAACCTGATGATCACCGACCTGCTCCGCAACGACCTGTCGATGGTGTGCGAGCCGGGCACGGTGGACGGTGCCGGCGCTGATGGAGGTCGAGTCGTACGCCACCGTGCACCAGCTGGTCACCACGGTCCGCGGGCGGCTCCGTGACGACGTGTCCACGGTCGCGGCGCTGCGTGCGCTCTTCCCGGCGGGGTCGATGACCGGCGCACCGAAGCGGATGACGATGGAGGTCATCGACGAGGTGGAGGCCACGCCGCGCGGCGTGTACGCCGGTGCGTTCGGCTGGGTCTCCGGCGACGGCCGGGCCGATCTCGGCGTGGTGATCCGGTCGCTCGTCGCCGTGCCCGACGGGGACCGCTGGCGCTACACGCTCGGCACCGGTGGCGGGATCACCGTGCGGTCCGACCCGGCGGAGGAGTGGGCCGAGACGCTGTGGAAGTCCGAGCGGCTGGAGGCCGTGCTGGGTCCTCCGGAGACGCCGAGGCCCGGCGGCTTGCTCAGGTAGGCCGCCGGGCCTCGGTGGGGTGGGGTGAGCGGTTCTAGGAGGTGGAGCTGCCCTCGTCGCTGCCGAGGTCGGAGGTCACGGTCTGGGTCTTGCCGCCGCGGATCAGGGTGATCGTGACCTTGTCGCCGGGGCGGTGGCCGCGGACCGTCGCGACCAGGGAGTCGGAGCCGGTGATCAGCTGGTTGTCGACCTTGGTGATCACGTCGCCGACCCGGATCCCGGAGTCGTCGGCCGCGCCGCCCTTCTCGATCGTCTTGACCACGGCACCGGTGGCGGCGCTGTCACTGGTCGCGTTGTCGGAGACGGACACACCGAGCCGTGCGTGGGTGGGTGTCTCGCCGTGGCGCAGCTGGTTGACGATCGGCAGCACCTCGTCCATCGGGATCGCGAACCCGAGGCCGATCGACCCGCCCTGCTCCGTCGCGGAGCTGCTGCTGCTGCGGATCGAGGAGTTGATGCCGATCACCTGGCCGGACATGTTCACGAGCGGACCGCCGGAGTTGCCGGGGTTGATCGCGGCGTCGGTCTGGATCGCGGGGTAGGTCGTGGTCTGGTCGGCCTGGGGGGTCTGGGTCTGGGGCTGCTGCTGGAGACCGAACGGGTCCTGCTGCGAGCCCTGGTCGCCCTCGGACGAGGACACCGACACCGCGCGGTCGAGCGCGCTGACGATGCCGCTGGTGACGGTCGCGCCGAGCCCGAACGGGGAGCCGATCGCGACCACGCCCTCACCGACCTTGAGGTCGGAGGACCGGCCGATCTCGGCCGGGGTGAGGCCCGTGACGCCCTCGGCCTTCACCACCGCGAGGTCGGTGACCGGGTCGGTGCCGACGATCTTGGCCTTGGCGGTGGTGCCGTCGCTGAAGCTGACCGAGATGGTGCCGCCGTCGCCCGCCACCGCAGCCACGTGGTTGTTGGTGAGGATCGTGCCGTCGGAGGTCAGGATGATCCCGGAGCCGGAGCCGGCCTCGTTCTGGCCGGTCACGTTGAGCTGGACCACCGAGGGCAGCACCTTGGAGGCGACACCCTCGATCGGGCCGCTGGAGGTCGAGTTGTTCGTGGACGAGGCGTTGGTGCGCGGGCTGGCCGAGAGGTCCGGGCTGCCGCTCGTGGACGAGTCCGGCTGGAACGCGTGGTACGCCGCGGCCCCACCGACCCCGGCCGCGCCGCCCACGACGAGAGCACCCGCGAGAACCGCCGCCGACAGAACTCCCGTGCGGCGTCGCGTCGCGGGTGCGTCGGACGCGGCGCCGGTCGGCGGCGGCAGGATGCGGGTGGCCTCGCCGTGGGTGGTCGCGGCCGGGGGCGGGGACAGGGGCTGGTCGGTCGACCCGTCGGTTGCGTCGTCGCGGTAGGCGTCGTGATCCGGGAACGGGTGCCACTCGTTTGTCATGTGCACCACTCTGGCGAACGATCCTGAGCGGCCGCTTAGAGGTGGCTACGAGCCGCCGAAGACTCGGGGAGGTCCTCCGACGGGGGGTTTCCGCCCGGGATCTGGAACCAGAACGCGGCCCCGCCACCGGGCGCGGTGCCGACCCGGACCGAGCCGCCGTGACGCTCGGCGACGGCGCGGACGATGGAGAGCCCGAGCCCGGACCCGGGCATCGAGCGGGACTCGGTCGAGCGGTAGAAGCGCTCGAAGACGTGGGGCATGTCGGGCTCTGCGATGCCCTCGCCCTCGTCGCTCACGAGCAGCACGCCCTCGACCAGGTGGGCCGTGACGGTGCCGCCCGGCGGGCTCCACTTGGCGGCGTTGTCGAGCAGGTTGGTCACCGCCCGCTCCAGGGAGGTCGCGTCACCGGTGACCCACCAGGGCTCGGTGCGCAGGTCGAAGACCAGGTCGGGTGCGCGGCGTCGTACCCGCACCACGGCCTGCTCGACGACGGCTCCGAGCTCGACGGCCTGCGGCGCGAACGGCCCCGGGTCCTCGCGGGCGAGCTCGACCAGGTCGCCGATCAGCGTGGTCATCTCCGCGATCTGCGCCTGCACGTCCGCCAGCAGATCCGCCCGAGCCTCGGGCGACAGCCGGGTGGAGCCGCCGGCCTGGGCCAGCAGGTCGAGGTTGGTGCGCAACGAGGTCAGCGGGGTCCGCAGCTCGTGGCCGGCGTCGGCCACCAGCTGGCGCTGCCGGTCGCGCGAGGCGGCGAGCGAGGAGAGCATCGCGTTGAACGCGGTGGCCAGCCGGGCGATCTCGTCGTTTCCCTCGACGGGTATCGGGTCCAGCCGTCCCGTGCGGGCGATGTCCTCGGCGGCGTGCGTGAGCACCCGCACCGGGCGGAGGCCGTTGCGGGCCACGCCCCAGCCGGCGAGCGCGGCCGCGATCACGCCGGCGAGGCCGATCAACAGGGCGACCAGGCCGAGCCGGCCGAGCATCCGGTCGGTGGGCTCCAGCGACTGGGCGAGCACGAGGGCCATGCCGTGGCCGTCGGCGGGCACGGCCACCATCCGGTAGCGCTGGCCGCCGGCCGTGATGGTGCGTGCCGAGTAGGCAGACTTGCCGCTCGCCACGTCGTACTCGGCCGGGCTGACCTTCATGTTGTTGGTGCGATCGGCGCTGAAGGCGTGGCCGGTGTCGGCGTCGACGAAGATGATCCGCACGTCGGCGGCACCGAACACCTGCGAGGGGTAGCGCTGCTGGCTCAGGGTCCTCAGGGCATCGAACTTCGCGGCAGCCGTGGCACGCTCGCGCAGCGAGTCGTCGAGGGCGCTCATCGACTGTGACCGCACGGTCAGGAACGTCGCCAGCGAGACCGCGGTCACCGCCAGGCCCACGGCCATCGTGGTCAGCAGGGTCACCCGGCTGGCCAGCGAACGGCTGTAGTGCGGGCGGTACCAGGCGCCCATCAGCCCGGTTGGTCGCGCAGGACGTAGCCGACGCCGCGGACGGTGTGCAGCAGCCGTGGCTCGCCCTCCGCCTCGAGCTTGCGACGCACGTAGCCGACGTACACCTCGAGGCTGTTGGCAGTCGTGGGGAAGTCGAAGCCCCAGACCTCCTCGAGGATGAACGAGCGGTCGAGCACCCGTCGGGGTCGGCGCAGGAAGAGCTCGAGCAGGCTGAACTCGGTGCGGGTCAGCTCGATCGACCGCGCGCCGCGGCGCACCTCGCGCGTGGCGAGGTCCATGCTCAGGTCGGCGAAGGCCAGCTTCTCGTCGGGGTCGTCCGGGTTACTGGGGAGGCTGCGCCGCAGCAACGCCCGCAGTCGGGCGAGGAGCTCCTCGAGCGCGAACGGCTTGGTCAGGTAGTCGTCGGCCCCGGCGTCCAGCCCCTCGACCCGGTCACCGACCGCGTCGCGCGCGGTCAGGACGAGGATCGGCACGTCGTTGCCCACCCCACGCAGCGCCCGCGTGGCCTCGATGCCACCCAGGCGCGGCATCATCACGTCCATCACGACGGCGTCCGGCCGCACGCTGCTGATGCCGGCCAGTGCCTCCGCGCCGTCGCCGGCGAGCGAGACCTCGTAGCCGTTGAACTCCAGGGACCGGCGCAGCGACTCGCGCACCGCACGGTCGTCGTCCACGACCAGCACCCGCGGACGGGGTCCGGACGGGTGCTCCGTCTCGGTCGCGGGCTCGGGATTCACGACCTCAGCCTGCCACGACGACCTGAGCCTTCACTGAGAGCGCGCAGGGGATCTGCCGCGCCGGTCGACCTGGACCTTCACAGGTAGTGCCGTGCCGCGCTACCGGCCCGGGCGCCGTACGACGCTCCGAAGAGGCACGTGTGGACCAGCAGCGGGTACAGCTGGTGCAGCGGGACCCGGTCCTCCCAACCGTCGGCGAGGGGCGTCTCGGCCTGGTAGGCCTCGAGCGCGCGCTGGAGCTGGGGGAGCCCGAAGAGCGCCAGCAGCGCGAGGTCCGTCTCGCGGTGTCCACCGTGCGCCGAGGGGTCGATCAGGTGCGCCTCGCCCTCGCGGGCCCAGATCACGTTGCCGTTCCACAGGTCGCCGTGCAGCCGGGCGGGAGACTCCGCCGGGCCGGCGATCTCGGTGATCCGGCGGACGACGCGCTCCACGTCGGCAGCGTCGGTGGCGCCGATCTGGCCGCGGTCGACGGCCAGCTTCAGGTACGGGAGCACCCGTCGGGTGGCGTAGAACTCGGGCCACGTGGGCGCGGACCCGTTGCGCAGCGGCAGGACGCCGATGAAGCCGTCCCGCTCGGCGCCGTACGACGGGGCCCCCGACGCGTGCAGCCGGGCGAGGGAGCGGCCGAAGTTGACGGCGTTCTCCGGGGTCGGCCGGCCCGGCTCGACCCAGGCCAGGATCAGGCACTCGGCGTCATGGGCGAGCACGTCGGGCACGGAGACGGTGTCGGACTCGGCCAACCAGGCCAGTCCTGCGGCCTCGCTCTCGAAGAACCCGACGGGAGGGTGCGGGCGGGTCTTGACGACCGCGGTCCGCCCGTCGGAGAGCCGCAGCCGGGTCGCCGTGCAGACATCGCCGCCGGCGACCGGGTTGGTCGAGACGACCGGCGTGCCGAGCAGTCGCTCGGCCCGTTGCGCGATCGTCGGCATCGTGGCCACGACGGTCAGTCTGTCCAAGCCGCCCGGGGTTCGCCAGTCGCGCCCACCGCCGGAGGCCCGGGCTCAGCGGCCGAGAAACGCCAGCAGGGCCTCGCTGTGGTCGCCGGACATGCTGCTGGTGGCCGCCGCGAACCGCGCCGGGCGGTCGTCGTCGGAGACCAGGTCGACGGCGACGTCGAGGAGTGAGTCGGCCAAAGAGTCCGGGATCGGATGGTCGAGATGGCAGGCCTGGGCCACGTCCCATCCGTGCACAGTGATCTCCAGTGCCCCGGCGCCGGCCAGCACGCCCGCGTCGAGCGAGGCGCCGCCCACAGCGATCGGGTCGTGGCCGTGCTGGGCGCTCCAGGCGCCGAGGGCCGAGCAGGCCCGCAGCCGGAGGCTCTCGACCAGCCGATGCTCCTCGGGCTGGGTGGCCAGCGGCCGGAGGTCGACGGTGCCGAGGTTGGCGGCCTCGGTGAAGGCGGCCAGGCCGTCGTCCATGTGTTCCAGCAGGGTGCGCAGGTCCCAACCGGCACAGGGTGTCGGAGCGTCGAGCAGGTCGGCGCGCACGCCGCACAGCGCGATCCGCGTGTAGTCGATGGCCCGCTCCAGCAGGGCCACCGCCTGCATCGTGGGGGCGGGGGTCGACGGCATGGCTCAGCTCGCGACGGCGTACGACGCCGGCAGCCGTGTGGGCAGCCCGAACGTCTCGAAGAGCGCGTCCTCGAAGAAGGCGGCCACGTGGGTGACCTTGCCGTCCTCGATCGTGAGCACCTGCAGGTGGAACGGCGTGAAGCTGCCGTCGGGCTGCCGCATGTAGAGCCCGAACGCCGGCTGGCCGTTGGCGGTGGTCTCCAGCATCGGCATGTCGTGCGTGCCGCCCGGGCACTGGGTGTCGATCAGCCGGCCGATGTTCTCGCTGCCGGCGTACCAGCCGGTGAACGGTGGCATCTCCCAGACCGCGTCGGCCTTGAGCAGGGAGACGATCGTGGTGACGTCCTTCTCCCAGAACGCCGCCACGTAGCGGTCGAGCAGCTCGCGCCGGTCGTCGGCGAGGTCGTCCTCGACCGTGTCGGCGGTGAGCCCCGCGTCGGCGAGCTGGGCGTGGGCGCGCTGGAGGGCACTGTTGACCGCGGCGGTCGTCGTCTCGAGCGCCTCGGCGACCTCGCTGGCCTGCCAGCGCAGCACGTCACGCAGGATCAGCACCGCGCGCTGCCGCGGGGGCAGGTGCTGGAGGGCGGCGACGAAGGCGAGCCGGATGCTGTCGCGCGCGGCGACCACGGTGGAGGGGTCGGAGCCGGCGTCGGCGTCGACCATGCTGTCGGGGATCGGCTGCAGCCACGGGACCTCGCTGGCCTCGACGAGCTCGTCGCCGGCCTGCCCGCCGGGCGCGCCGAGGCCGGTCGGGAGCGGTCGGCGCTGCTTGCCCTGGAGGTTGGTGAGGCAGACGTTGGTGGCGATCCGGTGCAGCCAGGTGCGGACCGACGACCGGCCCTCGAACGAGTGGTAGGCCTTCCAGGCGCGCAGGTAGGTCTCCTGGACCATGTCCTCGGCCTCGTAGACCGAGCCGGTCATCCGGTAGCAGTGCGCGACGAGCTCGCGTCGGTAGCGCTGGGCCACCTCGTCGAACTCCTCGGGGGTCTCGCTCGTGGGGCTCTGGGTCTGGGTCATCTCGGTCTCCTGCCCTCGCGTCCCACCCTAGGTGGGGCTCCGGTTGTTGTGACCCGGTGCGGCGCGAAAACTCATCGGTGCCAGGTGGACCGATGAGTTCCCCCGGAGGGTTCGGTCGGTACGGGTGTGCGCCCGCGACCGGAAGGAGCCCGGATGTCCCGGATGCTGTTCGTCCACCTGCCCGTGAGCGACCTGAGTGCCTCGGTCGCGTTCTTCAGCGGTCTCGGCTTCACGTTCGACCCGGCGTTCACCGACCAGAACGCGACGTGCATGGTGATCAGCGAACAGGCGTGCGTGATGTTGCTGCGCCGCGAATTCTTCGAGAGCTTCCACCGCCGGGGCACCGCGCGGCCCGGGGACCCGCTGGAGGTGATGACCGCCGTGTCCGCGGCCAGCCGCGAGGACGTCGACGACCTCTGCGACCGGGCGCTGTCGACGGGGGCGACGCCGGCGAGCGCCCCGGACGACCAGGGCTTCATGTACGGCCGGAGCTTCGTCGACCTCGACGGCCATGTCTGGGAAGTGATCTGGATGGACCCGCAGGCGGCGGGTGCTGCCTAGGGCGTGTCATCAGTCGCACCCTAGCCGCTATCCGTCGCCGAGCAGGTTCTCGAGCTCGGCGACCAGCGCGATCGAGGTGCGCTCGACGATCCGGAGCACCTCGTCGAAGCCGTCGGGGCCGCCGTAGTAGGGGTCCGGCACGTCGCCGCTCCCGACCGGGTCGAAGTCCCGGAACAGGAGCACGGTGCCCCGACCCTGGCGTCGTACGTCGGCCAGGTTGTCGTCATCCATCACCAGCAGCAGGTCGCGTCCGAACCAGGCGGTGTCGAACTGCCGGGCGCGGTGCGCGCTCGGGTCGTAGCCCTCGGCGAGCAGGGTCGCGGCGGCACGGGTGTCCATCGGCTGACCGACGTGCCAGCCGCCGGTGCCCGAGCTGGTCACCTCGACCGCGGCCGCCAGCCCGGCCCGGTCGAGGAGCTCGTTGAGCACCACGTCGGCCATCGGCGAGCGGCAGATGTTGCCCAGGCAGACCAGGCCGATCCGGTACGGCGTGCCGGTGGGCGCCGGCAGGGGTGGTGGCATGGGGATCGCCTACTCGTCGGGGAGGACGACGCTCACGACCGCCGAGACGATCGAGATCACGATCGAGCCGAGCACCGCGGTCAGGAAGCCGTCGACATGGAAGCCGAGGTCGAGGCCGTCCGCGATCCAGCTGGTCAGCAGCAGCATCAGGGCGTTGATCACGATCAGGAACAGGCCGAACGTCAGCACGATGAAGGGCAGCGAGAAGAGCTGGACCACCGGCTTCACGAACGAGGTGATCGCCCCGAAGATCGCCCCGACGATCACCAGCGTGACGATCCGCTCGCTGCGGTCGGCGCCGGTCACGGCGATCCCGTCGAAGAGCAAGGCCGCCGCCCCGAGGGCAAGGACGTTGACGAGGATCCAGACCACGAAGCGCATGGCGTGAGCGTAGTGGCGGGTCGGAGGCTCAGACGTCGAGCCCGAGCGCGCCCAGCATCGACCGCTCGGCACCTTCGAGGTGGCGTGCGAGCCCTGCCGCGGCGTCCTCGATCCGGCCCTCCTCGAGCAGCCGGACCAGGTCGCCGTGGGAGTGCACCTGGTCGCGCGCGTTGCGCCGGCTGCGGTCGACCGTGGCGAGGGCCAGCCGGATCTCGTCGTTGATCGCGGCGGCCATCGCCACCAGCCGTGCGGACCCGGTCAACCCGACGAATGCCAGGTGGATCGCGAGGTGGGCCTCGTTGAGCTCGGCGTTGGTGGGCTCGCCCTCAACCAGGTCCTGATATCCGGCCAGCGCCGCGCGCACCTCGTCGCGCAGGTGCTCGGGCGCGTCGGGCCAGCGCCACACGCCGGCCACCTCGAGCACGCCCCGGGCCCGGGACACGTCCTGGATCGCGTCCGGATCGGTGGTCCGGACGGCGGTGCCCTTGTTCGGCACCCGGACCGCGAGGCCCTCGCCGACCAGCATCCCGAGCGCCTCGCGCACCGTGGACCGGGAGACGCCGAGCGACTCGGCGAGCGCGACCTCGCGCAGCGGTGTGCCGGGCTGGAGCTCGCCGTCGAAGAGCGCCCGTCGTACCTCCGTGAGCACGCGGTCGACCGTGGTCTCGTGCTCCACGCTGAGCGTGCCGAACGTCATGCCCCCGATTGTCCGACAGGAAGTTGCATCCGCCCACCCTCGTCCGGCTACACTCAGATTGTCCGACAATCGGGCAATCAGACGATTCAGACGTGGAGGTGTGTGATGGGCAAGACGCTGCAGTGGGGATCCCGGTACCTGATGGTGGAGCCGGAGCACTTCCGGGTCGACTACGCGATCAACCCGTTCATGCGCCTCGACGACCAGCCCGACCCGGTGCGCGCGCGGGCGCAGTGGCAGGCGATCGTGGCCGCGGTGGAGGCAGCCGGCGGCAGCGTCGAGTCGCTCGCACAGCGCGCCGACGCCCCGGACATGGTCTACGCCATGAACCTCGGCCTCCCGGTCGAAGCCGAGTCCGGCAACCGCGCTGTGCTCTCCCACATGCGCTACCCCGAGCGGCGGATGGAGACCGAGACCGCCGAGGCGTGGTTCGGCGACCACGGCTACGCGCCGATCGTCGTCGGCCGCGAGGGCATCGGGGCACACGTCGAGGCCGGGGACGCGTTCGCCTGGCGCGGCGACCTGGTCGTGGGCTACGGCCCTCGCACCGAGGAGCTCGCGCTCAAGCACCTCGCGACCGAGCTCGGGGTGCGGGTGCAGGGCGTGCGGATCACGCACCCCGGCATGTACCACCTCGATCTCGGCTTCTGCCCGCTCGACTCCGCGCACGCGATGGTCTGCCCGTCCGCGTTCGACGACGCCTCCGCCCGCGCCCTGCTGGCCCTGGTGCCGGAGCCGCTCGTGCTGTCGGAGGAGGAGGCGCTGACCTTCTGCGCGAACTCGATCGTGGTCGGCCGCACCGTCGTGATGCCGGCCTGCCCGCCCCGGGTGCGCTCGGTGCTCGAGGAGTGGGGCTTCAGGGTCGTGCTGGTCGAGGTCGGTGAGTTCCTCAAGGGCGGCGGCGCGATCCGCTGCCTCACCAACCCCCTCGACGTACGCCTCGGGCGGGATCTCGCGTCGGTGCCGGGTGGGCAGGTCGTGCTGCCGTAGCCGGCGTCGAATTCCCAAGGTATCGAGGAGAACTGTCGCTTCCAGGGGCATGTACGCCGCTGGAAGCGCAGGAGAACCTCGATACCTTGGGAATTCTCCCCTACCGCTTCACCGTGAACGACTTCGTCAGCTGCGCCGTGGAGTCGTCCCCGGCGAACAGCTCGATCACGCCCGGCTCGACCACGAACTTCCCGCGGTTGTCGTAGAACCCGACGTCGCTCCTGTCGATCGTGAAGCCGACCGTCTTGGTCTGCTTCGGCTGGAGCGTGACCCGCTGGAAGCCGCGCAGCCGGCGGACCGGCTGGGAGATGCTGGCCACCGGGTCGTGCAGGTAGAGCTGGACGACGTCGTCGCCGACCTTGTCACCGGTGTTGGTGACCTTCACGGTCACGTGGACGGCGCCGCGGTGGCCCATCGTCGTGGCGTCCAGGGTCAGGTCGTGCACGTTGAACGTCGTGTAGCTCAGGCCGAAGCCGAACGGGTAGAGCGGGTCGCACGTGCGCAGGTCGCGGTACCGCGAGACGTACTTCTGGGTCACGTCGCACGGGCGCCCGGTCGGCTCGTGGTTGTAGTAGATCGGCACCTGGCCGAGCCGCTGCGGGAAGGAGACCGGCAGCTTGCCGCCCGGGTTGACCTTGCCGAAGACGACGTCGGCGACCGCGTTGCCGGCCTCGATGCCCGGGAACCAGGCCTCGAGGATCGCGGGCGCGGCCGCGGCGACGTCCGGGAGCGCCAGCGGCCGACCGTTGAAGAGCACCACCACGAACGGCTTCCCGGTCGCCTTCACCGCGTCGATCAGCTGCTGCTCCTCACCGGGCAGGTCGATCACCGAGCGTGATGCGGCCTCGCCGCTCATCTCGCGCGTCTCACCGAGCGCGAGCACCACCTGGTCGGCGGCGTTCGCCGCCCTGGTCACCGCGGCCGCGTCGGCGGAGAAGCAGGCGTCGGAGTCCGTCGGCCTGGCGGCGGCTCGTTGTTGTTGTGCTGGCAGCCCGGCCGTGAACGTCGCGCCCGGCGACTGCTGCGTCGATCGCCGTCGAACACGCTGACCGCGTCGTCGTCCTGCCCGCGGCCCCACCAGGGTCCGAGCATGTCGTGCTGGTCGTCGCCGAGCGGGCCGATCACCGCGGTCTTCTTGCTCGCGTCGAGCGGCAGGGTCGCGCCGTTGTTCTGCAGCAGCACCATCGACCTGCCCGCGGCGTCGCGGGCCGCCTTGCGGTCGGCGGCAGTCACGAAGCTGGCCGGGTCGGTGGCCTTGGTCTGGTCGACGTACGGGTGCTCGAAGAGACCGGCGCGGAACTTCACCCGCAGGATCCGGCGTACGGCGTCGTCGAGGCGCTTCATGGTGATCCGGTGCTGTGCGAGCAGCTGCTCGCCGTAGTCACGGATGTTGGTGCTGACCATCTCCGAGTCGGTGCCGGCCATCAGCGCGTTCGCCCCGGCCTCGGGCCCGTCGGCCGCGGTGCCGTGCCCGCACGGGCCCTCGTCGGGGTTCTTCGGCGGGCAGGCTCGGGTCTCGGCGACGGCGGTGTAGTCGCTCTCGATGAAGCCGTCGAAGCCCCACTCCTTCTTGAGGATCTGGGTCTCGGTGTACTTGTTGGCGCAGCCCGGCACGCCGTTGATCGCGTTGAACGAGCACATGACCGTGTCGGCGCCGGCGTCGATCGCCGCCTTGAACGGCGGCAGGTAGAGGTTGCGCAGCCGCTGCTCCGACATGTCGGTGGTGTTGTAGTCGCGCCCGCCCTCCGGCTGCCCGTAGGCGACGTAGTGCTTGACGCTGGTCACCACCTTGTCGGTGGCGGAGTAGTCGTCACCCTGGGCACCCTCGACCCGGGCCGCGGCGAACACGGAGCCCACGTAGGGGTCCTCGCCGTTGCCCTCGACGATCCGGCCCCAGCGGGGCTCGTGCGACACGTCGACCATCGGGCTGTAGATCTGCTTGAGGCCGATCGTGCTCGACTCGCGGGCGCCGATCGTGGCGTCGGTACGGGCGACGTCGGGGTCGAACGAGCTCGCGGCACCCAGCGGCACCGGGAAGATCGTCCGGAAGCCGTGGATCGTGTCGTAGGCGAACAGGATCGGGATGCCGAGCCGCGAGTCGTCGACGGCGATGTGCTGGCAGCTCGTTGATCCGGGTCGGGTCGATCAGGCTGAACACGCCGCCCACGCCCGCTTCGGCGTCGGCGTCGGTCACCTGGCCGTCCGAGAGCAGCTGCACCTGCTGGAGCTTCTCCTTCGTGGTCATCTGCGCTGAGCAGCGCGTCGACGCGCTTCTCGACGCCGGCGCTGGGCGCCAGCCTGATCGGCGAGAGCGCCGTCTCGTCGCTGGACCGCAGGGGTGCCGGGGCGCTGCTCGCCACCGATCCCGCTGCCAGTACTCCCGCGGCCACCAGGGCCACGCTCACGTGTCGGATCCTCATCGTGATGCCTCCGCGCAGGTCGTCTCCGAGTAGACCAGCCGAACGGCCGACCCACGCCCTCGCGGAGGACCCTTGCGCCCACGCGCGCCGGGCCCTGTCACAATCCTGCGCCGCGGTGAGTGTGTCAACGGTCACACGGTCAGGTGATCGCAGGCGGCTCCACCTCGACGTGCGGAGCCCGTGCCGACTGGGCGATGACGATCCCGGCCACGACGGCGAAGCAGCCGATCACCGCCACCACGCCGAGGGTCTCGCCGAACCACACCCAGCCGAGCGCGGTGACGCCGATCGGCTCCAGCATCGCCACCGTCGTGACCGTCGTCGCCGATGCCCGGGTCAGCGCGAGCAGGAACAGCCCGAACGGCGCCAGCGTGCCCACCAGCACGATCCACACGAGAAGCGCCCAGACCGGGGCATGGAGGTGCGCCAGCGCGCCGAGCATCGAGGCCTGGTCGTCGAGCAGGTCCCGGTCGAGCCCGGTCAGCGGCGCGAACAGGTTCATGCAGACGGCTGCGACGCCGAAGGACCAGACGATCACTCGCATCGGCGTCGAGGTCGGCCACGCCGGCCTCGCCGATCAGGAAGTACGCCGAGAACGTGAGGGCCGCTCCGATTCCGGCCAGGACCCCGACCGTGTCGAAGCTTGCGCCGTTCCAGACCTCGGTCGCCAGCGGCGAGTCCGAACACCGCGAGCGCCAGCCCCAGCCAGAGCCGGGGGTGCGTCGCCTCCTTCTGCACCAGCCGCGCCCAGAGCGCGACCAGCACCGGCGCCTGGTACTCGAGCAGCAGCGCCATGCTCACGGTCAGCCGGTCGATCGCGACGAAGTACGTCCACTGCAGCGCCGCCACCCCCACGGAGCCGTGCAGCACCAGCAGCAGGAGCAGCCGTCCGCGCGGCGGCACCAGCGCCGTACGACGGAACAGCATGGCCAGCACGAGCAGCACGAGGAACGTGAACGTCACGCGGCTCGTGGTCAGCAGCGCCGGGGACAGCCCGGCCCGCAGCACCACCCGCGACACCCCGGCGTTCTGGATCAGGCAGAGCGCGCTCAGCACCACCAGGGCGATCCCGAGGGGCTGGTTCCGGCGGTGCACCGGGCAACCCTAGGGTCAGCACATGAGTGAAGCCCCGCGTCCCCGAGCAGCGATCGACGCCCTCCCGGCGTACGTACCCGGCAAGCCGCCCGTCCCCCGCGAGGGCCTGACGACGTACAAGCTCTCGTCGAACGAGAACCCCTACCCGCCGCTCCCCGGCGTGGTGGAGGCGGCGCACCGGGCGGCGGAGCAGATGAACCGCTACCCGGACATGGGCTGCACGGCCCTGTACGCCGCGCTCTCCGACCGGCTCGGCGTGCCGACGGAGTCGCTGGCGGCGGGCACCGGCTCGGTGGCCGTGCTCTACCACCTGCTCCAGGCGTACTGCGACCCAGGCGACAACGTCGTCTACGCGTGGCGCTCGTTCGAGGCCTACCCGATCGCGGTCGCGGTGACCGGGGCCGCGTCGGTCCAGGTGCCGCTGGGCCACGGTGCGCGGCACGACCTCGACGCGATGGCCGCGGCGGTCGACGACCGCACCAAGGTGGTCATCGCCTGCACGCCCAACAACCCGACCGGCCCGGCGATCACGCACCAGGAGATGGCCGCGTTCGTGGCGCAGGTGCCGTCCCACGTGCTGGTCGTGATCGACGAGGCCTACCGGGAGTTCGTGCGCCTCGACGACCCGGTCGACGCACTGGCGCTGCAGCGCGAGCACGCCAACGTGGTCGTGATGCGTACCTTCGCCAAGGCCTACGGACTGGCCGGCCTCCGGGTCGGGTACGTCGTGGCGCACCCGGTAGTGGCCGCCGCGGTCCGCGCGTGCGCGCTGCCGTTCGGCGTCTCGTCGATCGCGCAGGCCACCGCGGTCGCGTCGCTGGCCGCCGAGGAGGCGCTGCTCGAGCGCGTCGACGCCCTGGTCGGCGAGCGCACCCGGCTGGTCGACGCCCTGCGCGGGCAGGGCTGGGAGGTCCCCGACGCCCAGGGCAACTTCGTGTGGTTCGCGCTCGGCGAGCGCACCGCCGCCTTCGCCGCGGCCGCCGACGAGGCCGGGATCATGGTCCGGCCGTTCGCCGGCGAGGGCGCCCGGGTCAGCATCGGCGAGCCCGCGGCCAACGACCTCGTGATCGAGGTCGCCGGGGCGTTCAGGAGCTGACCGACTCGCGTTCCGCCAGCGGGGTGCGCTTGTCGATCTCGCGCCAGCGCGGCTGGACGGCGGGCAGCATCGTGGTCAGGAAGTACGCCGTGCCGATCGCGAGCAGCGCCGGTGACAGGCCGATCGCGGTCACCGCGATGCCGCCGAGCAGGCCGCCGAACGGGATCAGTGACCAGCTCATCGCGATGTTCATCGAGCTCACCCTGCCCATCAGCGGCTTGGGGATTCGCTCGAACAGCACGGCACCCAGGATCGGGTTGAGGAACCCGCTGCCGCAGCCCCCGACGAAGCCGACCACCAGCACCACCCACAAGGGCGCTCCCACGGCGAGCGCGACGAACCGCGGCACGCCCCCGATGAAGAAGCCGACCAGGTAGACCTTGAACCGGGGCAGCCGCTCGCCGTACGTCGCGGCCACGACCGAGCCGAGGATCGCTGCCGCACCGAAGGTCGCGCCGAGCAGGCCGACGGCGGCGACGCCGTAGCCGCTGTCGCGCGCCCACACGGGCACCAGCACCGAGGACCAGGCCTGGTCGAGCAGGTTGGTGATCGCCACCATCACGCCGATCCCCATCAGCACCTGGTCCTTGCGCATGTAGTTCCAGCCGTCGCGCAGCTCACCGAGGTACGACGAGGCGGCGTCGCCCACTGCCGGCACCCGGGGCTCCGGAGCGGGAATGCCGCGCGTGGCCCACCACAGCACGGCGCCGGCGAGCGCGAACGAGGCGGCGTCGACCAGCAGGGCGTTGGCGGGGCCGACCAGCGCGACAAGTCCGCCGGCCACCGCGGCGCCGACCATCGAGGCGGTGCGCTCCACCGCTCCGGTCAGGCCGGTCACGCGCTCCGTAGCCGACCCTGTCTGCTCCACGACGGCGGGGATCAGGGCGTGGCCGGCGGCGTCGCCCGGACCGCGCAGCGCGCCGGCCGCCGCCACCGCGACGAGCAGGACGGGGAACGAGAGCATGCCGGCCAGGTGCAGCACGGGGATCGTCCCGACCACGACCGTGCTCGCCGCGCTGCAGCTCACGGCCATCCGGCGCGCGCCGACGCGGTCGATGAGCGGGCCCGAGAGCACCTGCGCGGCGACCAGCGGCGCCATCTCCGCGAAGGCCACCAGGCCGGTCTTGGTGGGCGAGCCGGTGGTGGTGAGGACCAGCCACGGGATCGCGATCATCGACACCCGGGTGCCGGTGATCGAGATCGCGACCGCGACCAGGTAGCCCCACAGCGACGTGCGAGAGCTCACGACTCGTCCTCGGGCACCACCGTGCCCGGCCGCACGAACGCGTTGACGTTGATCCGGAACGTCGCCGCGTCCTCGTTGTCCTCCTCGTCCTCGCCGTACTCCTCGATCAGGGCGTGCACCGCCTCGACCAGTGCCTTGGCTCGCACGGCGGTCAGCCGGATGTTCCAGTCGCTCATGTCCCAGGCGTCGTGCCAGTCCGGCGGCAGGATCCGGCGCTCGGTGAGCGACTGCTGGAGCTGGTCGTGGTAGCTGATCGCGACGGCCTGGAGGTAGGCGTCGTACGTGTCCTGCTCCTCCGGCGTCCTCGCCGTCGTGGAGTCGGCGCGCGTGGCCTGGTGCGCGGCCCGCCACCAGCGGTCGCGGCCGTTGCCGCGCTCCTCGTCCTCGACGATGAAGCCGGCCTTCTCGAGCTGGCGCAGGTGGTACGACGTGGCGCCGCTGTTGAGCCCGAGCCGGGCGGCGAGCGTGGTCGCGGTGGCCCCGCCCTCGGTGCGCAGCAGGCCCAGGATCCGGAGCCGGACCGGGTGGCTGAGTGCCTTGAGCCCCTCGGGGCCGGGATAGATGGCGGTGCGTTCCATGGATCCACGGTAGAACCGCAAAGAGTTCTTTGCAAACGTTTCTTTGCAGAAATGTGGCAACCGGACCCGGATTCGCCCTCGGGCGCCGCGGCCCGGTAACTTGGACCGTCGGAACCTGTGGCAGGCGCCACAGCCCGCAACGACCGATTGGCGCGCCACCCCTGCGTCCGACGTCGTGAATCGAACCCACCCGGGACCAGCGGAGACCCCGCCGGCGGCGCGAGCCACACCCGGGCGAGCAGAAGGAGTGCAGGTGAGCCCTCAGTCAACCTCTGACTTCGGACCCGATCTGGTCGAGGTCTTCGGCCCCTCCCAGCGAGACGGCGGCCCCGAACTGGTCCAGCTGCTGACCCCCGAAGGTGAGCGCGTCGAGCACCCGGAGTTCCGCTTCGAGCCCGAGGGCGGCGCCGACGAGGCGGAGACCATCCGCGGCTTCTACCGCGACATGGTCCTGACCCGCCGGATCGACACCGAGTCCACCGCGCTGCAGCGCCACGGCGAGCTCGGCATCTGGGCCCAGCTGCTCGGCCAGGAGGCCGCGCAGATCGGCTCCGGCCGAGCCCTGCGGCCGCAGGACTACGTGTTCCCGACCTACCGCGAGCACGGCGTCGCCTGGTGCCGCGGGCTCGACCCGCTGCGCCTGCTCGGCCTCTTCCGCGGCGTCGACCAGGGTTCGTGGGACCCCCACGAGAACAACTTCGGCAACTACACGATCGTGATCGGCGCGCAGACCCTGCACGCCACCGGCTACGCGATGGGCATCCAGCGCGACGGGGCTGTCGGCACCGGCGACCCCGAGCGCGACGCGGCGGTCGTCGGCTACTTCGGCGACGGCGCGTCCAGCCAGGGCGACGTCAACGAGGCGTTCATCTTCGCGGCGTCGTACAACGCGCCGGTGGTGTTCTTCTGCCAGAACAACCAGTGGGCGATCTCCGAGCCGATCGAGCGCCAGACCCGGATCCCGCTGTACCAGCGCGCGCTCGGCTTCGGCTTCCCGGGCGTGCGGGTCGACGGCAACGACGTGCTGGCGACGTACGCCGTCACCAAGGCCGCGCTGCAGCGGGCCCGCGAGGGCAGCGGCCCGACGCTGGTCGAGGCGTACACCTACCGGATGGGCGCGCACACCACCACCGACGACCCGACCCGCTACCGGCTCTCCGACGACGTCGAGCACTGGAAGCTGAAGGACCCGATCGCGCGCGTCGAGGTCTACCTCACGCGCAACGGGCTGGCCGACGAGGCGTTCTTCGCCGACGTCGCGAGCGGAGGCCGACGAGCTCGGTGCCCACCTGCGCGAGGGCTGCCGGGCGCTGCCCGACCCGAGCCCGCTGGACATCTTCGACCACGTGTACGCCGAGATCACGCCCGAGCTCGACGAGCAGCGCGACGGGTTCGCGGCGTACCTCGGACAGCTTCGAGGGGGCCCACTGATGACGCAAGGTGACGCTCGCAAAGGCGCTCAACGCCGGTCTGCGCAAGGCGATGGAGGACGACCCCAAGGTCCTGATCATGGGGGAGGACGTCGGCAAGCTCGGCGGCGTCTTCCGGATCACCGACGGCCTGCAGAAGGACTTCGGCGAGGACCGGGTGATCGACTCGCCGCTCGCCGAGTCCGGCATCCTCGGCACCGCGGTCGGCCTGGCGATGCGCGGCTACCGGCCGGTGTGCGAGATCCAGTTCGACGGCTTCGTCTACCCGGCGTACGACCAGATCGTCAGCCAGGTCGCGAAGATCCACTTCCGCACGCGCGGCTTCGTGAAGATGCCGATCGTCGTCCGGATCCCGTTCGGCGGCGGCATCGGCGCGGTCGAGCACCACTCGGAGTCGCCGGAGGCGCAGTTCGCGCACACCCCGGGCCTCAAGGTCGTCGCCTGCTCCAACCCGGTCGACGGCTACTGGATGATCCAGCAGGCGATCGCCTCCGACGACCCGGTGATCTTCCTCGAGCCGAAGCGGCAGTACCACGCCGACAAGGCCGAGCTCGACGAGTCCGCGAGCCCCGCGCCGCTGTTCACCTCGCGGGTGGTGCGTCCGGGCACCGACGTGACGCTGCTGTCCTACGGGCCGATGGTGAAGACCTGCCTCAAGGCCGCCGAGGCCGCCGCGGGCGAGGGCCGCTCGGTCGAGGTGATCGACCTGCGCACGCTCTCGCCGCTCGACATGGGCCCGGTGCTCGAGTCGGTGCGCCGCACCGGCCGCGCCGTCGTCGCCCACGAGGCGCACGTCAACCTCGGGCATGGGCTCCGAGATCGCCGCCGCGGATCACCGAGCAGTGCTTCTACTCGCTCGAGGCGCCGGTGCTGCGGGTCGGCGGGTTCGACACGCCCTACCCGCCGAGCCGGATCGAGGAGGAGTACCTCCCCGACCTCGACCGCGTGCTCGACGCCGTCGACCGCACGTTCGACTTCTGAGGAGCGACATGCCTGAGTACCTGCCTGCCCGACGTCGGGCGAGGGCCTCACCGAGGCCGAGATCGTCACCTGGAAGGTGAAGGTCGGCGACACGATCGCGATCAACGACATCGTCGTCGAGATCGAGACCGCGAAGTCGCTGGTCGAGCTGCCGTCGCCGTACGCCGGCGTGGTCGGGTGCGCTGCTGGTGTCCGAGGGCGAGACGGTCGCGGTCGGCACCCCGATCATCCGGATCGGCGAGGAGGCCCCGGCCGCCGAGGCCGCTCCCGCCGCCGACGGACCGGCGACCGCATTGCCCGACCTCAGCCAGATGGACCTGTCCAACCCGGCCGCCAGCGGTGGCGGCGAGGGCGAGAGCCTGGTCGGTCGCAACAAGGCCGATCGCGGGCGCCGGGTCCGCAAGGGCTCCGCCGCGCCGTCCAGCGAGGCCGTCGCCAGCACGCACATGCAGGTGCAGGGTGCGTTCGAGGGCGGCACCGAGGTTGCCGACGTGGTCGAGGCCGACGAGGAGCCGGTGCCGGCCGTCCAGGTCCAGCCCGTCGCGTCCTCGACGGTCGAGCCTGGTTCCTCGGTGGTCGAGCCTGGTTCCTCGGTGGTCGAGCCTGTCGAGACCCCAGACGTCCGCGTGCTGGCGAAGCCCCCGGTGCGCAAGCTCGCCAAGGACCTCGGCGTCGACCTGGCCACCCTGACCGCGACCGGGCCCAACGGCTCGATCACACGCGCCGACGTCGAGGGCGCCACGTCGGCGGCTGAGGAGCCTGCGCCGCAGCCGGCTCGAAGCCACGTCACGGGCGAGCGGGAGTACCGCGAGCCGATCAAGGGCGTCCGCAAGATGATGGGGCAGGCGATGGTGCAGTCGGCGTTCACGCTGCCGCACGTCACCGAGTGGGTCACCGTCGACGTCACCCCGACCATGGAGCTGGTCGCCCGGCTGAAGAAGCACCGCGCGTTCAAGGACGTCAAGGTCTCGCCGCTGCTGGTGCTGGCCCGCGCCGCCATGCTCGCCATGCGTCGTACGCCGGAGATCAACTCGTGGTGGGACGACGCCGCCCAGGAGGTCGTCTTCAAGCGCTACGTCAACCTCGGCATCGCCGCCGCCACCCCGCGCGGTCTCGTCGTACCCAACGTCAAGGACGCCGAGTCGCTGTCGCTGCGTCGAGCTGGCCGCGGCGCTCAACGACCTGACCGCGGTCGCCCGCGAGGGCAAGACCCAGCCGGCCGACATGAGCGGCGGCACCTTCACGATCACCAACGTCGGCCCGTTCGGTGTCGACGCCGGCACGCCGATCATCAACCCGGGTGAGTCCGCGATCCTGTGCTTCGGTGCGGTCAAGCGGCAGCCGTGGGTGGTCACCGACGCCGCCGGCAACGAGTCGATCGAGATCCGCGACGTCTGCACCCTGGCGCTGTCCTTCGACCACCGCCACGTCGACGGCGAGAAGGGCTCGCGCTTCCTCGCCGACGTCGCCGGGATCATGGCCGACCCCGGGACCGCCCTGCTCTTCTGAGACGTCGTTGAGTTGTGCCTCCGGCCCCGTCGAGTGGTGCCTCCGGCCCCACTCGACGAGGGCCGGAGGCACAACTGAAAGGGACGCGAGGCACCACTCAACGAGTTGGGGGACAGGCGCAGATACGCTGACGACCATGGGGGCACCTGCGCGCATCTACGCCGACCCGGCCCGGGAACGGGTCGGCACCTCGGCGACGGTGATCACCGGGGTCCGCACCGTGATCGCGGTGGCGCTCGCGGTCTGGGCGGCGTACCACGAGGACCTGACGCTGCTCGTCATCTCCCTGGTCGTCTACTGGGTGGGCGACTCCCTCGACGGGATCGTGGCCCGGATCCGGGACTGCGAGACGCGCACGGGGGCGGCGCTCGACGTCCTCAGCGACCGGTTCTGCGCGGCGGCGTTCTACGTCGGGCTGGCCTGGACGCTGCCACACCTGGGTCCGGCGATCTTCGTCTACCTGGCCGAGTTCATGGTGATCGACTGCTTCATCTCGCTCTCGGCACTGGCCTGGCCGATCACGAGCCCCAACTACTTCCACGTCGTCGACCGGCGGATCTGGCTGTTCAACTGGTCGCGCGCCGGCAAGACCGTCAACTCGGGGCTCTTCGCGGTGATGCTGCTGCTGACGCGTGACTACGCCTGGGGGATGTGGCTCGGGCTGGTGATCGCGATCGGCCTGTTCACCATGAAGTCCGTCTCCCTGGTCTGGATGATGCGCCTCGGCATCCCCGTGCCGACCGCAGCCCTGCCGGGCGACGCCGAGGCGCCGCTCACCACAGGTCGCGCGTGAAGCTGGTCCTGACCACGCTCCTGGTCGGGTTCGGGTCGGCGGTGCTGCCCTTCATCAACATCGAGGCCTACCTCGGTGCTCTCGGAGCGGCTGTGACCAGTACGACGCCCATGGTGGTCGCCATCGCCGCCGCGGCTGCGATCGGTCAGACGATCGGCAAGGTGGTGCTCTACTACGCCGCCGAGTGGGCGATGAACCTGAGCTGGATCCGGAAGAAGACCTCCTCGCCGAAGTTCCAGGAGACGTACCTGCGCTGGCAGACCCGGATCCACGAGCACCCGGGCCAGACGGCCGCCGTCCTGTTCGCGTCGGCGTCGCTCGGCTTCCCGCCGCTCCTGGTCATCGCCGTGCTCGCCGGGCAGCTGCGCGTGAACATCGTGCTCTTCGTCGTCACCTGCGTGACCGGTCGCTTCCTCCGGTTCCTCGTGATCCTCGGCGCCGTCGACTTCCTGGCGCACTGATGGACGTCCGCACGATCGCGCCGGCCGACAGCGCCGACCTGCGGCGCGCGGTGCTGCGCGGCGGCCGCGACGTCCCGCTCCCTGGCGACGAGGCGCCGGCCCACCACGTCGGCGTGTACGACGGGCCGCACCTGGTCGCGACCGGCAACGTGCGCGCCGAGCCGGCGGCATGGGCCCCGGACGAGCCGGGCTGGCGGTTCCGCGGCATGGCCACCGACCCGGACCGTCGCGGTGAGGGCGCGGGTGCCCTCGTCCTCGAAGCCCTCGTGGCACACGTGGCGGCGCACGGCGGCGGCGTGCTCTGGTGCAACGCGCGCACCCCGGTGCGCGCCTTCTACGAGCGGGCCGGGTTCGTCGTCCGCGGCGAGGAGTGGGTCGACCCGGAGATCGGGCCGCACGTCGTCATGTGGCGACAGGTCCCCTCGCCCTGACGAAACGGTCCGTGCGGTGCCGGACCAGATCCTCCGGGTCACGACCGTGGAGCCGGCCGAGCTCCCAGCGGAGCACCTCGCCGACACGCCGGCAGAACTCCTCCGGCTCGTCCGCGGCGTCCGGCTTCTCGGCCACGATCCGGTCGACCATGCCCAGGTCCCGCAGGTCCGTCGACCGCACGTGCTGGGCACGGGCCAGCTCCGGCGCATGGTCGACGTCGCGGTACATGATCGCGCTCGCGCCCTCGGGCGGCAGCGGCGACAGCCACGCGTGCTGCGCGGCGATCACGCGGTCGGCCGGGAGCAGCGCGAGCGCGCCACCGCCGTTGCCCTCGCCGAGCATCAGGCACAGCGTCGGCGCCCGCAGGGTCACCAGGTCGGAGAGGCAGCGCGCGATCTCGCCGGCCAGGCCGCCCTCCTCCGCCTCGGCCGACAGCGCCGCTCCCGGGGTGTCGATCACGGTCATCAGCGGCAGACCGAGCTCGACCGCCAGCCGCATCCCGCGTCGTGCCTCGCGCAGCGCGCCGGGACCGAGCGGGTGTGCCTTGGTCTGGCCACGCCGGTCCTGGCCCAGGAACACGCACGGCGCGTCACCGAAGCGCGCGAACGCGATCAGCAGACCGGGGTCGATCTCGCCCTGCCCGGTGCCGTTGAGCGGGATCACGTCGGTGGCGGCGTACCGCAGCAACCGGCGTACGCCGGGGCGGTCCGGGCGCCGCGACCGCGTGATCGCGTCCCAGGCGTCGAACTCGGGGATCGGGTCGTCGGCCGGCTCCGGTGCGTCCGCCGGGACCGGGCGGGACATCAGGATCTCGACCGCGCGGTGCAGGATGTCGCCGATCTCGTCCGGCGGCAGCACCGCGTCGACGATGCCGTGCAGGTAGAGGTTCTCGGAGGTCTGCACGCCCTCCGGGAACGGGTGTCCGTAGAGCGCCTCGAAGACCCGCGGCCCCAGGAACCCCACCAGGGCGCCGGGCTCCGCCACCGTCACGTGGGCCAGCGAGCCCCATGAGGCCATGACGCCGCCCGTGGTCGGGTGCCGCAGGTAGACCAGGTACGGCAGGCCGGCGGCCTTGTGCCCGGCGATGGCCGCGGAGATCCGGATCATCTGCAGGAACGCGGATGTGCCCTCCTGCATTCGGGTGCCACCGCTGGCCGTGGCCGCGAGCAACGGCAGCCCCTCGGCTGTGGCGCGTTCGACCGCGGCCACCAGCCGGTCGGCGGCGACCTGGCCGATCGACCCGGCCTGGTGCCCGAACTCGCTGGCCAGCACGGCGACCCGGCGTCCGCGGAGCAGCCCCTCGCCGGTGAGTACCGACTCCTCGACCGGGTCGTCCCACGACGCCCACGACCCGTCGTCGAGGACCAGGTCGATCAGCTCACGGGCGTTCATGTGGCTCATCCGGCGGATGGTAGTCCCGGGGTGCGAGGTCGAGACCGATCTCGGTGAAGACCCGCGCCTTGCGCGACCACGTGACCACCCGCCCGCAGGCCAGCGCGAGCACGCCGGCGAGGATCCCGGCCACCTTCGCCGCGTCGTTGTCGTCGCGGAACCCCAGCACAAACAGGCCGGCCGCGGCCAGCATCAGGAGCAGCGCGGCCGCGGCGAACCAGCGGACGACGGTCACGACGACGGCGTCTTCTTCGCCAGCAGCCAGGTCGTGAAGAAGCCGGTCAGGTCCTTGCCTGACCCCTCGCTCCACCAGGCGGCGAGCCGGTCGCGGTCCTCGTTGGAGTAGAGGTGGTCCTGGATCCAGTCCCGGCGCAGCTGCGCGAACGCCGCGTTGCCGAGCTCGTCGTGCAGCACCCGCCACATCAGCGCGGCGCAGAAGTACACGTTCCCCTGCGCGAACTGGTCCGCCTTGTACGCCCCGGGCGGGCCGAATGTGCGCCGGAGTGGGGTGTCGGCCGCCCGGAACTGGGTCTCCCAGCCCTCCCAGGTCGCCCTGCCATGAGTGACCGTCCACTCCGCCTGCAGGTACGTCGCCATTCCCTCGTTCATCCACACGTCACGCCAGTCGGACGGGGTCACCGCATCGCCGTACCACTGGTGCGCCAGCTCGTGCGTGACGACCTGGCCGCCGTCGGCCTCCCGGATCGACTCCCGCCCGAGCGTGATCATGTCCTGGGTCTCCATGCCGCTCGCGTCGGGGACGATCACGAAGCCCATCCGGTCCGAGGGCAGCGGCCCGAGCCGATCCTCCAGCCACCCGATCGCCTCCGGCGCCCGGCGTACGACGGGCAGCAGCCGGCGGTCGCCGGGCCGCACCCAGTACGTGATCGGCAGCCCGTGCGGACCGGTGTCGTCGTAGCGCCGGTACGGCCCGATCGCGATCGTGACCAGGTACGACGCGGCGGGGTGCGTGAGTCGCCACGCCGTCCGGGTCCGGCCGGCCTTCGTGCTCCGCGCGAGCAGCCGCCCGTTGGAGACGCCGACCCAGCGTCCGGGCACGTCGACCTTGACGTCGTAGAACGCCTTGTCGGCCGGCTGGTCGTTGACCGGGTACCAGGTGTACGCGCCGTACGGCTCCTGCATCGCCCGCACCTGCCCGTCCGGCTGGGTGGTCCAGCCGAGGCCGGGGGTGTCGCCACGGCTGGTCGGGGCCGCCGTTGGCCTCGGCCGGCCCGCGTACGTGACGCGCAACGTGTAGAGCCGGTCCTCCACCACGGGCGCCGTGACCAGCAGGTCCTTGCCGGGGTGCTGGAAGGTGACCGTCTCGCCGTCCAGCCGGACCGCCGACGGCTTCAGCTGGGGTGCCAGGTCGAGCTTGACCCGGTCACCGGTCGCCGTCGCCCGGAAGTTGATCGAGGCCGTGCCGACGAGCCGCCGCCGCTCCGGCTCCCACCGGAGAACGAGCCCGTAGTGCAGGGCGTCGATGGTCGGCTCACCGACGTCGGGGTAGACGCTGTCCTCGCGCACGGTCGAGGCGGCGTCGCCGTACCGGCCCGGCACGTCGGACGGGGGCGGGGTCGCCGCGGAGGTGGCCGGCGCGCTGGCCGTCGGGACGCTGGCCGGCGGGTCACCGCCGCAGCCCGAGACCAGGAGCGCGATCACGGCGATCGCGGGCAGCGTACGCATGCCCCGGAGTCTCCCCCAGCGGCCCGGCTTCTGTCCGAACGTCCCGGAGAACGTCGCCACTTCGTGAGGTTCGTCGGCCGGCGTCCGGCTCACGGGGTCATCGAGAGGCTGCGCCGGAACCGCGCGCCGAGGTCCGGGTCGCCGCTGACCTCCACGTGCTGGGTCTCGGGCGCCCGGCGTCCGCCGCAGAGGACCACGAAGGTCCCGGTCTCCATGCGCAGCGTGGTGTCGGTCGTCGCGTCATCGGGTGCGGCGACGCCACGGCCGTCCTGGCCGAGGCTGACCGCGAACCGGTCCCCGCTGTCGGACAGCTCGATCGCCCCGGACTCCCCCGGTGCGGCCCGGACCTTCTTGCCCCAGACGTAGCCGAGCCCGCGGGCTAAGACGCCGATGGCGTGCAGCGCGGCCGCAGAGTCGAGGTGCCCGGGCCGGTCGGTCGCGCGCCGGATGTCCTGCTCGTGCATCCACACGTCGAGCGGGCGGTTGGACAGGAGCGTCTTCCAGCTCCAGCCGATGTCGCCCGGCGTCTTCGGGGGGTCGCCGGCTCCGTCGTCGGGCGGGGCGGCGCGGGTCTCGCCGAGGCGCCGGCCGGCCGCGGCGCCGATCTCGGCGAGCAGCTCGTCGCGGGTGCGCTCCTTGCGGGCGATCACGCCCTGCTCGGTGTAGAAGCCCATCAGGCTGGTCACGTGCGGGAGCCCCTGCGGGACGGCGACCGTCTCTTCGGGTGAGCCGGCGATCACCGCTTCGAGGTGCGCGGTGTGGCTGACCAGGTCGTGCACGGTCCAGCCAGGGAGGTCGGTGGGCAGCTCCCACTCGTCCTGGCGCAGCTCACGGACCAGGTCGGTGAAGTCGGCCAGGGCCGACTCGAACACGTCCAGCAGGGCGAGCAGCCGCTCCCGATCGGTCATGGCGCGCAGCCTAGGGGACACGCCAGATCCTCTAACTGACTAAAGTCGATTAACTTGCTATGGTTAGGCCATGCTTCGCCCCGAGATCCCCACGCTCCCACCTCCGGCGTACCTCCTCGAGGAGACCGAGGCTCAGCGCACCGAGGAACGGCAGACCGAGGAATGGCACACCGCGGAACGGCCGAGCGCCGCCTGAGCCGCACGTGGTCACCGGGGGAGGCCGCGTTACGCACACGGCGCCCCCAAGCTTCCCCGGTGACCACGTTGTCTTGCGGGGTTGTCTTGCGGGCGCAGGTCAGCGCTGGATGTCGCGACGCTCCTCCACGACCTTGGTGCGACTGCGCTGCTGGTTCGTGATCAGCGCGAGGACGATGGCGATCACGCCGACGACCATCAAGATGATGCCGAGCGTGTTGTCGCTGACCCCGGGAATGTCCACCTCGACGGCCCAGTAGAGGATCGCGCCCACGACCAGCAGGACGACGCCAACTCCGACTCCCATAGCTGTGCTCCTTCGCACTCGGTGATGCCGTTGACCCGATGGTTGCGATGGTAGGGCTCGGGCGTGTGAACGGACCGTAGGCGGGTAGGTTCCCGGCATGCCGGAGCCCGCGTCGTACTGTCGCTACGTCGCGCTCGGTGACAGCCAGACCGAGGGTCTCAACGACGGGGACGATGTCACCGGCCTTCGTGGCTGGGCCGACCGGTTCGCGGAGGCACTGGCGGCGACCACCAGCCCCGGGCTGCTCTACGCGAACCTCGCGCTCCGCGGCTGCCGCGCCCGCGACGTGCGCCACGGCCAGCTCGACGCGGCACTCGCGCTACAGCCGGACCTGGCGAGCGTGGTGGTCGGGATGAACGACCTGCTCCGCCACGACTACGACGCCGACGCGACGGTGCGCGACGTCGAGGAGACGTTCGCGGCGCTGCGGGCGACCGGCTGCCGGGTGGTGACGATGACGTTCCCCGACATCGGCCGGATGCTGCCGGTGATGGCCTGGCTGCGGCCGCGGGAGGTCGACCTCAACCGGCGGCTGGTCGAGGCGGCCGTGCGTCACGACGTCGCGGTGCTCGACCTGTTCCCGCTTGCCATGTGCGGCGACCCGGCGTTGTGGAGCCACGACCGGATCCACGGCAGCCGTGAGGGACACGCGCGGATCGCGGCCGGCATGGGCGAGCTGCTCGAGCTCCCGGGCAGCGACGGGTCCTGGAGCGCGTCCGCGCCGTCGTCCACCGGCCG
The DNA here is from genome assembly GCA_963745795.1 of uncultured Actinomycetota bacterium. Lineage (GTDB taxonomy): Bacteria > Actinomycetota > Actinomycetes > Propionibacteriales > Nocardioidaceae > Marmoricola. The sequence continues at coordinate 362,052 of CAVUYR010000005.1, forward strand.
GTTCCACGCCGTACGACGCGACGCGTGGTGGGCGGCCACCTTCGTCGTGCCGTTCCTGACCCGCCAGCTGCTCGGGCGCGGTCCGGGCACCGGCCGTTCAGCCAAGCGCCCGCACCTGATGCCGGTCGAGATCCATCAGACGCACCCTAGAAGCTTGCCTCGTCGAGATCCATCAGTGACAGGTCCGTCGCCTCGGCGATCGCCCGCTCCGCGGTGAGCCGCGGGAGGTTGGTGTGCGCGAAGAACTGCGCGGCCGCGACCTTGCCCTCGTAGAACGCCTTGTCCTTGGCGGAGACGTCGCCGCCGAGCTTCTCCAGCGCGACCTCGGCGCCACGCAGCAGCAGCCAGGCGCAGACGATGTCCCCCATGGCCATCAGCAGCCGGCTGGTGTTCAGGCCGACCTTGTAGATGTTGCGGATGTCGCCGCCCTCGGCGGACTCGTCCGCGCTGATCAGGGTGTTGATCATGTCGCCGACCATCGCCTGGCCGTCCTCGAGCGCCGTCGCGAGCAGCCCGCGCTCGACCTTGAGCCGGCCGTTGCCCGCTTCGCTGGTGACGAACGCCTCGATCTCGCCGGCGAGGTGGCCGAGCGCCTGCGCCTGGTCCTTGACGATCTTGCGGAAGAAGAAGTCCTGGCCCTGGATCGCGGTCGTGCCCTCGTAGAGGGTGTCGATCTTGGCGTCGCGTACGTACTGCTCGATGGGGTACTCCTGCAGGAAGCCGGAGCCGCCGAGCGTCTGCAGCGACTCGGTGCCGAGCAGCACCCACGAGCGCTCGGAGCCGTAGCCCTTCACGATCGGGAGCAGCAGGTCGTTGACCCGCATCGCCAGCTCGTCCTTCTCGCCGTTGTGCTCGGCGATCATGACCCGGTCCTGCCACGATGCGGTGTAGAGCACGAGCGCCCGCATCGCCTCGGAGAACGACTTCTGCGTCATCAGCGAGCGGCGTACGTCGGGGTGGTGGGTCACCGTCACGCGCGGTGCGGTCTTGTCGCTGGCCCGGGTCAGGTCGGCGCCCTGGACCCGGGTCTTGGCGTAGTCGAGCGCGTTGAGGTAGCCCGTTGAGAGCGTCGCGATCGCCTTGGTGCCGACCATCATCCGGGCGTTCTCGATCACCTGGAACATCTGCGCGATGCCGTCGTGCACCTCGCCGAGCAGGTAGCCGACGGCCGGCTCGCCGCCGCCGATGGAGGCGTCGCCGAAGGTCAGCTCGCAGGTGTTGGAGACCCTGATCCCCATCTTGTGCTCGACGTTGGTGACGTAGACACCGTTGCGCTCGCCGAGCTCGCCGGTCTCGAGGTCGACGTGGAACTTCGGCACGACGAACATGCTGAGGCCCTTGGTGCCCGGTCCGCCGACGCCCTCGACGCCGACCGGTCGCGCCAGCACCAGGTGCACGATGTTGTCGCTGAGGTCGCCCTCGGCGGAGGTGATGAACCGCTTGACGCCCTCGATGTTCCAGGTGCCGTCGTCGTTCGGCGTGGCCTTGGTGCGGCCGGCGCCGACGTCGGAGCCCGCGTCGGGCTCGGTGAGCACCATCGTGGTCAGCCAGCCGTTGTCCACGATCAGCTGGGCCATCTTCTTGTCCCGGTCGTTGCCGTTGCGGTGCACGATGCCGGCGAACATCGGTCCGGCGCCGTACATCCAGATCGCGGGGTTGGCCCCGAGCACGAGCTCGCCCAGCGCCCAGTTGAAGCTCGAGGGAGCGGGTGTGCCGCCGAGCTCGGCCAAGGTGCCCAGCCGCCAGTACTCGGCGTCCATCCAGGCCCGGTAGCTCTTCCGGAACGGCTCCGGCACGGGCGCGGTGTTGGTCGCCGGGTCGAACACCGGCGGGTTGCGGTCGGAGTCCTCGAACGAGGCGGCGAGGTCCTCGCGCGCCAGCCGGTCGACCTCGCCCAGGATCGACCTCGCGGTGTCGGCGTCGACCTCGGCGAACGGCCCCTGGCCGAGGATCTCGTCGCTCTTGAGCACCTCGAAGAGGTTGAACTCGATGTCGCGGATGTTGGACTTGTAGTGGCTCATGGCCTCCACCTTCGCGTCGGGGCGGGCTGCGCTGTCGGACACCTACTACTCGTGGGTAACAAGTCCATAATACCCACGGGTAACCCAGAAGAACCAGCCGAACCGGATAGTCCCGACCAAATGTGTCGCGCCGGGGGGCGTGGGACGACACATCCGGCCGGGACTATCGGCTCAGTGGTGCATGTGCACCGCACCGCCGGTGCCGCGGGTGGCCGGCATCCGGACCAGCGCGAAGGCGGCGAACAGCAGGGTCCAGACGGCAGCACCGACGAAGCCCCGACCGACGGCCGCGGACGCGCCGTCCACCGTGGTCAGCGCTCCGGCGGTGGTGGCGACGGCTGAGACCACCGCGACGCCCAGCGCGGCCCCGACCTCGTGGCCGGTCATCAGGAAGCCCGAGGCCATGCCGGAGTGCTGGGCGGGAATCCCGGCCATCGCCGAGGCGGAGACCGCGACGAAGACCATGCCGGCGCCGAAGCCGACGACGACCAGGCCCGGGAGCACGCCGGTGGCGTAGGAGTCGCCGGCGGAGAGGCGGGAGAGCAGGACCGCTCCGGTGGTGGCGACCAGGAGGCCGATCACGGCCGTGGTCCGGGCCGTGGCGTGGGCGCTCAGCCGGGCGGCGACGTGGGTGCCGACGATCAGTGCCACGGCGAGCGGCAGGAAGGCCAGGCCGGCCTGCAGTGCCGAGTACCCGAGCACGGTCTGGACGAAGATCGAGCCGAGGAACACCGCGGCCACCAGCAGACCGGTGACGCCCAGCATGACGACGGTGCCGGAGACCAGTGATCGCAGCGCCCACGTGTGCGGGTGGACGAGGGGCTGGGCGACGCGGCGTTCGACGAAGGTGAACCCGCCCAGGAGCGCGGCCGAGACCGCGAGCGCCGTGATCGTGCGGGGCGAGGTCCAACCGTGGCTGGGGGCACCGGCGAGGGCGAACATCAGTGCGGCCAGCCCGCCGACTGCGGTCGCGGCGCCGACGAGGTCGAACCTGACCAGCCGGGCCGGAACCGTTGTGTGCCGGGGCAGGACCTTGGTCGCGACAGCCAGGGCAACCACCCCGACCGGGACGTTGACCCAGAAGATCGACTGCCAGCCCGCCCAGGTGGTGAGGGCGCCACCCACCACCACGCCGGCGGCGATGCCGAGTCCACCGACAGCACCCCACATCGCGAGCGCCTTGGCGCGCTGGGCGCCGGAGTAGGTGGTCATGACCAGGGACAGCGCTGCGGGTGTCATGAGCGCGGCACCCACTCCCTGTGCACCGCGGGCAAGGACGATCTCGCTTGCGCTGGAGGCGAACCCGCTGACCAGCGAGGCCGTCGTGAACACGAACATGCCGGTCATGAAGACCCGGTGCCTGGGCAGCAGGTCGGCGATCCGTCCGCCGAGGAGGAGACCGCCGCCGGACATCAGCAGGTAGGCGGTGACCATCCACTGCAGGTCCGAGCTGGCCAGGTGCAGTGAACGGCCGATCGTCGGCAGCGCCGTGTTGACCACCGAGATGTCGAGCACGACCAGGATCTGTGCGGTCAACGCAAGTGCGAGCACGGTCCACGGACGGCGAGGCCCGTCGTCGGAGTGGGTGATGGGGGCGTGGACGTCGGGTGCGGTGGTGGACATGGCTTCTCCTGTGTTGTGGGCGGGGTGGGTGGTGTCGAGTTGGTACGGCGTGCTGCTCATCGCGTGGCCACGGGCGAACCAGTGCGGACCGCGTCGATGACGTCGGCGACGGCGCCGACGGTGGTGGCCGCGTCGTGGGGGTCCTCGAGCAGGCCGACGTGCGTGGCGGTGACCTGGCGGTGACTGGTGTTGCTCGAAAGTCCGGCCAGCCGGTCCTGGGCGGCGCCCCACCCGGGCATCTCGTCGAGGTTCTCGCTGGCCGTGAGGACGACCAGCGGCTTGCCGTCCAGCGTGGTCAGGGCCTGTGCCTGGGCGAACACGTCCAGGAGGACGGACTGCTCGTCGCGGACGTTGCGGAGTCCCCGGGTGCTGGCGCTGAACATGGCGACCTGGTCCGCGGCAGGTTGGGGAAGGGCGGTGCTTCCGGGCGCGAGACGGCCCAGCCCGAGCCGGGACAGGCTGGGCAGCAGGGCCAGCGCACGGCGGGTCACGGCGAACTGGCCGGCGAAGCTGGGGATCGCGGTGCGCTGGTAGGGACTCGAGGAGTCCAGCAGCACCAGGCCGGCGACCTGGTCGGGATACCGGTGGGCGTAGCTCAGCGCGTAGGTGCCTCCGGTGGAGTGTCCGACGAGCACGAACGGCCCGGTCTCGCCGGCGACGGCGAGCAGCCGGTGCAGGTCGCGGGCCGACTCCACGCCGTCGAGCGGGTGCGCCGCCTCGTCGCTCCATCCCTGGCCCGCGCGGTCGTGGGTGCAGACCCGGGTCTGGCGGCTCACCACGGGGGCGACCCTGGCCCACGAGGCGGACACCTCGGAGAGCCCGTTCTCGAGCACCACGGTCGGGCCGCCGGTGCCCCGGCAGTCCAGGTGCAGCCGGTGTCCGTCGATGTCATAGGTCGTGCCCGGGGCCGCCCAGCGGTGCTGGTCGCGCACCTGGGCCAGGTCCTCGACGCCGGCGCCGACAGCAGCGAGACCGATGGCCACGACGACCGGGTAGAGCAGCCAGCGACTGCGACCGGACAGCGCCCGGCGCACCTGGGCGAACATCCAGACCGCCAGCCCCAGCGCGACCGGCGCCCACACCCACCCGAGGGCGGTGAGACCGGCGTCGCCGGGAGCCGACGCCCAGAGGCCCAGACCCGAGGCCGCCATCACCACCGCGGGAACGCGGGCCCAGCGCTGCGGCTGGCTCGTGAAGCGGGTGGCGAGGAGCGCCAGCATCGCCCAGCCCGCGCCGAACGCCACCAGCGCGGCGCCGGTGATCACGTACTCGGACGCCCCGGCGAAGACCACCAGGGTGAGCGCCAGGGCCGCGGACGCTCCCGCGGCCAGCGACCCGGCGATGACCCGGGCCACGGGGGTGCGGTGCCCGGCCGGTACGTCGGTGCGGTCCGGGTGAACGGTTGGGTGGATGTCGACGGCCATGACGATCTCGCTCTCGAAGTGGGTGGTGGACTGCTGCCGAGCGTGGTCCCCAACGCCTCTGCTCACCCCGGTCAAAGTGCCGGGATCCGCGCTACGTTCTCGACGTGCTGCATGGGCGAGAGACCGAGCGGGCACAGCTCGCCGCGCTCCTCGACGCCGCCCGCCTTGGCACGGCCGGCAGCGTCGTCGTCCAGGGGGAACCCGGCGTCGGGAAGTCCGCCCTCCTGACAGAGGTCACGTCGACCGTGGCCGACGTACGCGTGCTGCGTACGCAGGGGCTGGAGTCGGAGTCCCCGCTACCGTTCGCGGCCCTGCACCGACTGCTGCGTCCGGTCCTCGGTCACGTCGCCGCGCTGCCGGCGCCCCAGGCGCACGCGCTCCGCGTCGCGTTCGGTCAGGAAGCCGGGTCCGTGGAGGGTCAGCCAGGGCCTCTCGAACAAGGACGTGGCCGCCCAGTGCTGGGTCTCGCCGAGGACCGTCGCGTTCCACCCGCGCAACGTGTTCACCAAGACCGGCGTCACGTCGCGCGGTGAGCTCGCCCATCTTGACCTGGGCTGAGGGGGTGGGTGCGAAGGGCTCGGGCGAGACCCGCCCGGGTCAGGTCGGCAGCACGACTGGTCGGCTTGCGCTCGGCCTGTACGCGCAGGCACTCGGTGAACTCGCTGGCCAGGTCCAGTCGGGGCCACGCCGTGCTCACCTCAGCCCGGAGGTCGGCCGGGATCAGGTCCACTCCGCGGCCGGAGATGTCGATGCCGGTCGCGACCTCCAGCACGTGACCTTCCGGGTCCTCGACCGGGTCGACGGAGGGCCACATGTGTCTCTCGATGACCTCGGCGACCCGGTTGCGTCGTACGTCGGGCCAGCCTGCTGCGGCGGCGAACACCCAGCCAACCTGACCACCGGCCTGCTCGAACGGCATCTCGTGGGCGTCGAACGGCCGGGTGAGCCCCAGGTCGTGCAGCATCGCCGCGACGTACAACAGCTCGAGGTCGACCTCGAGATCCGCGTCGTGCGCATAGGCGACGCCCCACAGGTAGGAGCGGACGCTGTGTGCGTACAGGGCAGAGGAGCAGTAGCGGCGCGCAACCTGGTTCGCTGCGACGGCCGCCGCGGTGTCCGGAGTCGGCAACTCGTGCAGGTGCATCGGGAGCTCCTCGAGGTCGGTTTGGGCTCAAGGTTGCCAGCGAACGTACGCCGCTCGCCCCGGCCGAACCGCCGGGTTGTGTTGCCGCCTCAGCGCAGGGTCGACCCGCGCGCGACCAGCTCCGGCCGGAACAGGACCTGTTGGTGGGTGTGGTCCGGGTCCGCCTCGGCCAGGACCAGCTCCGCGGCCGTCCGGCCGAGCTCCTGACGCGGTTGGGACACCGACGTGAGCGGGACCGCGGCGGCGGCGGCGAACTCGATGTCGTCGTACCCGACGATGGCGAGGTCGCCAGGCACCGAGCGGCCCGAGCCGATCACCTGCTGCAGCAGACCGAGGGCCACCAGGTCGTTGCCGCAGAAGGCGGCCGTGGGTCGGGTGCGGGCGGGCATGCCGGCCAGCCGTTCGCCGGCGCCACGTCCGGCCGCCACGGTCAGGGACTCCGTCGGCAGCACCACGAGGTCCTCGGCCGGCAGGCCGGCGGCGGCCCAGGCCTCGCGGGCGCCGGCAAGCCGGTCCCGCACCTGGCCGAGGGAGTCCGGCCCGGCGATGTAGGCCACCCGTCGGTGGCCCAGGTCGAGGAGGTGTTCCAGGGCCAGCCGGCCACCGAGCACGTCGTCGACGGCCACCGAGCAGAACCGGGTGTCGTTGCGCGTGCGGTCCACGATCACCAGTGGCACGCCGCGCTCGGCTACCAGGTTGATGGTCTCCGCCTCGGGGTCGACCGGGGTGAGCAGGATGCCCTGCACCCGGTGCTCCATGAGGTGACCCAGGTGCGACTCCTCGCGGGCGCCGCTGTTGTTGCTGTTGCAGAGGAAGAGCGAGACGTTCGCCTTCTCGGCGGCCAGCTCGATGCCCTGCGCCACGTCGGTGAAGAACGGGTTGGTGGCATCGAGCATCACGTAGGCGAGCGTGCTGCTGGTGCCCATCCGCAGCTGGCGCGCGAACTCGTTGCGCACGAAGCCGAGCTCGGCCATCGCCTGCTCCACGCGCTGGCGGGTTCCGGCACTGACCCGCTCGGGTCGGTTGAGCACGTTGGAGACGGTCCCCAGGCTCACGCCGGCGAGTGCCGCGACGTCCTTGACCGAGGAGCTGCGAGGGGTGCGGTCGGTGCCGGACATGGCAGCTCCCCTCGACCTGTGTGTGAAACGTCAGCAAAGGCTAGCCCTTCGGCACGCGAGCAGGTTTCGCGTCTCGATTCGGCACCCATCTCGCCCTCACCCTTGACACATGTGATGGCAGTCACCTACCTTTTCGACATCGAGTTGAAACCTTTCAATCGACAACTCACCCGGAGGACCGATGACCGACCCCACCGCCGCGCTGGAGCTGCGTGACGTGACGAAGTCGTTCGGCTCCGTCGTGGCCCTTCGGTCCGGCTCGCTGCGGGTCGAGGCCGGCTCGATCCACGGCCTGGTCGGCGAGAACGGTGCCGGCAAGTCGACGCTGGTCAAGGTCGTCGCCGGAGTGCACCGACGCGACGGGGGCGAGTTCCTCCTGGACGGGGACCCCACCGACTTCGGCTCGACGGCCGAGTCCAAGGCGGCCGGCATCGCCGTGATCTACCAGGAGCCGACCCTCTTCCCGGACCTGTCGGTCACCGAGAACATCTTCATGGGTCGCCAGCCGTTGGGCCGCGGGCGCCGGATCGACCGCGCCGCCATGTACGACGAGGCCGAGCGGCTGTTCACCGGGCTCGGTGTGAACATCGACCCCCGTCGTCCCGCGCTCGGCCTGTCCATCGCCGACCAGCAGATCATCGAGATCGCGAAGGCCATCTCCCTCGACGCGCGGGTGCTGATCATGGACGAGCCCACCGCCGCGCTGAGCGGCGTCGAGGTGGAGCGGCTCTTCACCGTGGCGCGCCGGCTGCGCGACGAGGGCCGGGCGCTCGTGTTCATCTCCCACCGCTTCGACGAGGTCTTCTCGCTGTGCGACACGGTCACCGTGATGCGTGACGGCGCGTACGTCGACTCGATGAAGATCGCGGACACCGACGTGGACACGCTCGTGGGCCTGATGGTCGGTCGGGAGGTCGGTGACCTGTTCCCGAAGACGCCGTCCAGCATCGGTGAGCCCGTGCTGGAGATCGAGGACCTGACCTCGGCCGGGGTCTTCCACGAGGTCACCTTCCAGGTCCGGTCCGGTGAGATCGTCGGCCTCGCCGGACTGGTCGGCGCGGGCCGCAGCGAGATCGCCCGCGCGGTCTTCGGCGTCGACGGCTACGACAGCGGCCGGATCCTCCTGCACGGCAAGCCCGTTCCGCGCCGCAGCCCGCGCGCCGCGATCCGGGGAGGCATGGCGTTCATCCCCGAGGACCGTCGCCAGCAGGGCCTGGTCACCGACGCCTCCGTGGCGCACAACGTGGCCGCCGTGATCCGCGGCAAGCTGACCCGCGCCGGCATCCTCACCCGCGCCGCCGAGAACCGCGCCGCCGGGCCCTGGGCCGGGCGACTCGAGGTGAAGACCAGCGCCCTCGACATGGACGCGCGCACCATGAGCGGCGGCAACCAGCAGAAGGTCGTGATCGCCAAGTGGCTGGCCACCGAGCCCTCGCTGCTGATCATCGACGAGCCCACGCGCGGGATCGACGTCGGCACCAAGGCGGAGGTTCATCGGCTGCTTTCCGAGCTGGCCGGACAGGGGCTCGCGATCCTGATGATCTCCTCCGAGCTGCCCGAGGTGCTCGGGATGGCCGATCGGGTGCTGGTGGTGTGCGAGGGCCGGATCACCGCCGACATCTCCAGCGACGAGGCCACCCCGGAGAACGTGATGCTCGCCGCGACCCGGACCCGCGAGGTGCCGGCGTGAGCGACCTCCGAGAGAAAGACCACCACGTGAGCGACCACTCCGACCACGGGCTCGTCTCCGCCACCGATCAGCTGCTGGCGCCGAGCCGGATGTCGCCGGGCCAACGTGCCTTCAACACCGTCGTCCGGTCCCGCGAGTTCTCGATCCTGCTCGTGCTGGTGTTCGTGGTGGCCGCGGCGACCCTCTCCAGCCACACGTTCCTGTTCGGGGGCAACGGCTGGCGTGACCTGCTGCTGACGCCGTCGATCCTGCTGCTCCTCGCGATCGGGGAGGCGGTCGTGATCATCTCGCGCAACGTCGACCTGTCCGTGGGTTCCATACTCGGCGTCACGGCGTACCTGACCGGCCGGCTCTTCATCGACATCCCCGGCATCCCGATCGTCGTCGTCGTGCTGGCCGGCCTGCTGGCAGGGGCCCTGCTCGGCCTGGTCAACGGACTGCTGGTCGGGTTCGGCAAGGTGCCCGCGCTGGTGATCACGCTCGGCACGCTCTACATCTACCGCGGCGCCGTCCTCACCTGGGCGGGCAGCAACCGGATCAACGCCTCGGACATGCCGAGCTCCTTCGGTGATCTGGGCACCGCTTCGCTCGTCACCATCCCGGTGCTCTTCCTGGTGGCGCTGCTCGTGCTGCTGATCGTGGGCTACTACCTGCAGACCGCACGCGGCGGACGCGAGGTCTACGCGATCGGGTCCGACCCGGACGCCGCCGTCCTCTACGGCCTGCGCGTACGACGCCGCGTGATCAGCGCGTTCGTGCTCTCGGGAGCGCTCGCCGGTCTTGCCGGCGTGGTGTTCGCGGCCCGCTACGGCAGCGTCAGCTCCAGTGCCGGCACCGGCATCGAGCTCCAGGCCGTGGCCGCGGTCGTGATCGGTGGCGTCGCGATCTTCGGCGGCAGCGGCACGGTGTGGGGCGCCGCGATCGGCGCCGTGCTGCTGGTGACCATCAACCGCGCGCTCCCGACCGTGGGCATCCCGGACTTCTGGCAGCAGGCCCTGGTCGGCGCGCTGATCCTCAGCTCGATCGTGCTCGACCGGGTGCTCTCCACACGGCGAGCCCGGCGCCTGGTCGAGGCCCGCGACGAGGAACCGGGCGAGCCCGCCCCGACCGCAGGAGCGACCGCATGAGCACCGACCTGGAAACGGCGACACCGCGCGGCTACGCGTCATACACCCATCCGGTGTGGTGGCGGCTGCTGTTCAGTCGGGAGGCCGCCGTGATCGCGGCGCTGGTCGCGGTGATCATGTGGGCGATCTACTTCGTGCCGTTCTTCGGCAACCAGCTCACGATGACGTTCCTGCTGCTCGACATCGCGCCGATCATGCTGATCGCACTGCCGATGACGCTCGTGATCGTCACCGGCGAGATCGACCTGTCCGTGGCCAGCGTGGTCGGGCTGAGCAGCGTGCTCCTCGGTTTGCTGGTCGACCACGGCTGGGCGGTCCCGGCCGCGATGCTGGTCGCGTTGCTCGCCGGCCTCCTGTGCGGCCTGATCAACGGGTTCCTCGTCGCCTACGTCGGACTCCCGTCTCTGGCGGTCACGATCGGCACCCTGGCGCTCTTCCGCGGTATCGCCGTCGGGCTGCTCGGCACCAAGGCCGTGACCGACTTCCCGCAGCGCTGGACGAGCCTGGCCAAGGCCGAGATCGGTGGGACGGGCTTCCCGGTGATCGTGGTCCCGTTCCTGGTGCTGACGCTGTTCTTCGCCCTGCTGCTCCAGTACTCCGCCTTCGGCCGCGGTGTCTACGACATCGGCCTCAACGCCGAGGCGGCGCAGTTCGCCGGGGTCTCGGTCGCCCGCACCAAGCTGCTGCTCTTCGTGATGACCTCGCTGGTCTCGGCGTTCGCCGGGATCTACTTCACGCTGCGGTTCTCCAGCAGTCGCGGCGACAACGCGACCGGCCTCGAGCTCCAGGTCATCGCGGCCGTCCTGCTGGGCGGCGTCTCCATCTTCGGCGGTCGCGGCAAGCTTCCGGGCGTCATCGCCGGCGTACTGCTGATCGGGGTCCTCTCGAGCGCTCTGCGCCTGCAGGGGACCACGGTCAACGTCATCAACATCATCATCGGAGTGCTGCTGATCGCCTCCGTGATGTCCACGAGTGTCCTGGCCGGGTTCTCGGACCTGACCGCCAGGCGTCACAACCGGAGCCGGAACCAGTCCGGCCCCACCACGCTCGCGCCAGCAGGCGTCGGAAATCCGAAAGAGGTAGATCGATGAAGTTCCCCAACGGGAAGATGGCCGGCGTCGCCGCCGTCACCCTTGCCTGCTCGCTGGCACTGGCCGGATGCGGTGCCGGCAACGGCGGCGACAGCGGCAGCGGCGACTCAAGCTCCTCCAAGAAGACGACGGTCACGTTCATCCCGAAGAACCTGGGCAACCCCTACTTCGACACCAGCGACAAGGGTGGCGAGAAGGCGGTCAAGGAGTACAGCGGCACCTACGCCCAGGTCGGTCCGCAGGAGGGCAGCCCCGACGCGCAGGTCCAGTACATCGACACCGAGGCGCAGAAGCACACCAGTGCGATCGTGCTCTCCGCGAACGACCCGAAGGCATTGTGCGACTCGATCAGCAACGCGCAGAAGGCCGGCACCAAGGTGGTCACCTTCGACGCCGACACGAGTCCCGACTGCCGCGACATCTTCGTCAACCAGGCCACCGCTGACGGCATCGCCAAGGTCGAGGTCGACATGATCGCCGACCAGATCGGCGACTCGGGCGAGATCGCGATCCTCTCGGCGTCGGCCAACGCGACCAACCAGAACGCGTGGATCGACCTCATGAAGAAGGATCTCGCCGCGAACCACCCGAAGATCAAGCTGGTCGACGTGGTCTACGGCAACGACGACGACCAGACCTCGTTCGACAAGACGGCGGCGCTGCTGCAGAAGCACCCCAACCTGAAGGGCATCATCTCGCCGACCACGGTCGGCATCGCGGCGGCCGCACGCTACCTCTCGACCTCGAACAAGAAGGGCAAGGTCGCGATCACCGGCCTCGGCACGCCCAACCAGATGCGCAAGTACGTCGAGGACGGCACCGTCAAGGAGTTCGCGCTCTGGAACCCCGAGGACCTCGGCTACCTGGCGGCGTACACGGCCAAGGCCCTGGTCGACGGTGACATCAGCGGCAAGGAAGGCGACAAGTACAAGGCCGGCAAGCTCGGCGAGTTCACGGTCGGCCCCGACGCCACCGTCCTGCTGGGCGACCCGTTCAAGTTCAACAAGGACAACATCGGCCAGTTCAACTTCTGAGTCGACGGGTCCCCACAACACGCGAGGAGGCGGGCCGGCACCACGGCCGGTCCGCCACCTCGTCACCCACCACGCCAGGAGGTCGGTCCGATGGAGCGCGTCTGCTTCCAGCTCCAGGTGAAGCCGGAACGCCTGGCGGAGTACCGGGCCCGCCACGCCCACGTGTGGCCGGAGATGCTCGCCGCGCTGGCCCGCACCGGCTGGCACAACTACTCGCTCTTCATCCGCGAGGACGGCCTGCTGGTCGGGTACTTCGAGACCCCCGACCTCCAGGCGGCCCTCGCCGGCATGGACGCCACCGAGGTCAACGCCCGGTGGCAGGCAGAGATGGCCGAGTTCTTCGTCGAGCTCGGCGATGCACGACCAGACACAGGTTTCCTCCGACTGGCCGAGGTGTTCCACCTCGAGGACCAGCTCGCCGGGACTGCGGAGCACAAGGAGACAGCAGAGAGATGAGCAGCTTCAGCGACATTGCCGGGCCCCTGGAGGCGCTCGCGATCGAGGTCCCCTCGTGGGCCTATGGCAACTCGGGCACGCGGTTCAAGGTGTTCGGTTCGCCGGGCACGCCGCGCTCGGTGGAGGAGAAGATCGCGGACGCGGCCACGGTGCACCGGTTCAGCGGGCTCGCTCCGACTGTCGCCCTGCACATCCCGTGGGACCGGGTCGATGACTACGGCAAGCTGGCGGCGCACGCTGCGGACCACGGGGTGCGGCTGGGCACGGTCAACTCCAACACGTTCCAGGACGACGACTACAAGCTCGGCAGCCTCACCCACGTCGACCCCGCGGTGCGGCGCAAGGCGGTCCAGCACAACCTGGACTGCATCGAGGTGATGGACGAGACCGGCTCCCGGGACCTGAAGATCTGGCTGGCCGACGGCACCAACTATCCCGGGCCAGGGCGACATCCGGGCCCGGCAGGACTGGTTGGCCGAGGGGCTGGCCGAGATCTACGCGCGGATCGGGGCGGAGCAGCGGCTGGTGCTGGAGTACAAGTTCTTCGAGCCGGCGTTCTACCACACCGACGTGCCCGACTGGGGCACGTCGTACGCGCAGGTGGCGGCGCTCGGCGACCGGGCGATGGTGTGCCTGGACACCGGGCACCACGCACCGGGCACGAACATCGAGTTCATCGTCGCCCAGCTGCTGCGGCTGGGGAAGCTGGGCTCGTTCGACTTCAACTCGCGGTTCTACGCCGACGACGACCTGATCGTCGGTGCCGCCGACCCGTTCCAGCTGTTCCGGATCCTGGTCGAGGTGGTGCGCGGCGGGGGCTACGGCCCGGGCAGCGAGGTCGCACTGATGCTCGACCAGTGCCACAACATCGAGGCCAAGGTGCCCGGCCAGATCCGGTCGGTGCTCAACGTGCAGGAGATGCTGGCGCGAGCACTGCTCCTCGACACCGACGCGCTCGCCGGGGCACGCACCTCCGGTGACGTGCTGGCTGGCCAACGAGATCTTCATGGACGCCTTCTACACCGACGTACGCCGCGACCTCGCGGCCTGGCGCGAGGAGCGCGGGCTGCCCGCGGACCCGATGCGGGCCTACCTCGCGAGCGGCTACCAGCAGCAGATCGAGGACGAGCGGGTCGGCGGCGCGCAGGCGTCGTGGACCTGAGGCCTGGACCTGAGCACTCGCTCCTGACCACCCCCATCGAGAAGGACATCATGACCAACCAGACCGTCACCGAGCTGATCGAGCGATCCAACCGGCTCGGCGCCGAGAAGAAGAACACCAACTACGCCGGCGGGAACACCTCCGCCAAGGGCGTCGACGTCGACCCGGTCACCGGCGAGGAGGTCGAGCTGGTCTGGGTCAAGGGGTCCGGCGGTGACCTGGGCACCCTGACCGAGTCCGGGCTCGCGGCCCTGCGCCTGGACCGGATGCGGGCGCTGGTGAACGTCTACCCGGGCCTCGAGCGCGAGGACGAGATGGTCGCCGCGTTCGACTACTGCCTGCACGGCAAGGGCGGCGCGGCCCCGTCGATCGACACCGCCATGCACGGACTCCTCGACGCGGCCCACGTCGACCACCTGCACCCCGACGCCGGGATCGCGATCGCGACCGCCGCGGACGGCGAGGAGCTCACCGCCAAGGTCTTCGGCGACAAGGTGGTCTGGGTGCCCTGGCGCCGCCCCGGCTTCCAGCTCGGCCTCGACATCGCCGCGATCAAGGAAGCCAACCCCGACGCGGTGGGCTGCATCCTCGGTGGCCACGGGATCACGGCCTGGGGCGACACCTCCGAGGAGGCCGAGCGCAGCTCGCTGTGGATCATCGACACCGCGGCGGCGTACATCGAGGCGAACACGACGTCGGAGCCGTTCGGACCGGCGCTCGAGGGGTACGGCGCGCTCCCGGACGCCGAGCGCCGGTCGAAGGCCGCCGCTCTCGGGCCGACGATCCGCGGCATCGCCTCGCACGACCGGCCGATGGTCGGCCACTTCACCGACGATGCCGCCGTCCTCGACTTCCTGGCGGCCGCCGAGCACCCGCGGCTCGCGGCCCTGGGCACCTCCTGCCCCGACCACTTCCTGCGCACGAAGGTCAAGCCGCTGGTGCTCGACCTCCCGGCCGGTGCCACGGTCGAGGAGTGCGTCACCAGGCTCGGTGAGCTCGCGGTCGCCTACCGCGAGGACTACCAGGCCTACTACGACCGCAACGCGGTCTCGACAGGCTCGACCACCGCGTGGCCGGCGATCCGCGGCGCGGACCCGTTGATCGTGCTGGTGCCCGGGGTCGGGATGTTCTCCTTCGGCAAGGACAAGCAGACCGCTCGGGTGGCCGGCGAGTTCTACCTCAACGCGATCAACGTGATGCGGGGCGCCGAGGGACTCTCGACCTACGCCCCGATCGACGAGGCCGAGAAGTTCCGGATCGAGTACTGGGCGCTGGAGGAGGCCAAGCTGGCGCGGATGCCGGCCCCGAAGCCGCTGGCGACCCGGATCGCCCTGGTCACCGGTGCGGCCGGCGGGATCGGCAAGGCCACGGCGAAGCGGCTCGCGGCCGAGGGTGCCTGTGTGGTGATCGCCGACCTGGACCAGGCCAAGGCGCAGGCGGCGGCGGCGGAGATCGGCGGCACGGACGTCGCGGTCGGGGTGGCCGCGGACGTCTCCGACGAGGACGCGGTGCAGGCGATGGTCGACGCCGCGGTGCTCGCGTTCGGGGGGCTGGACCTGGTCGTGAACAACGCCGGGCTCTCGCTGTCGAAGTCGCTGCTGGAGACCACCGCCGCGGACTGGGACCTCCAGCACGCGGTGATGGCCAAGGGCTCGTTCCTGGTCTCCAAGGCCGCCGCGAAGGTGCTGATCGAGCAGGGGCTGGGCGGCGACATCGTCTACATCTCCTCGAAGAACGCGGTGTTCGCGGGCCCGAACAACATCGCCTACTCCGCGACCAAGGCCGACCAGGCGCACCAGGTGCGGCTGCTGGCCGCCGAGCTCGGCGAGTTCGGGATCAAGGTCAACGGGGTCAACCCGGACGGCGTCGTTCAAGGCTCGGGGATCTTCGCGTCCGGCTGGGGCGCCAACCGCGCCGCGGTCTACGGGGTGGAGGAGAAGGACCTCGGCAAGTTCTACGCCCAGCGCACGATCCTCAAGCGCGAGGTGCTGCCCGAGAACATCGCCAACGCCGTGTTCGTCCTGTGCAGCTCCGACCTCTCGCACACCACCGGCCTGCACGTCCCGGTCGACGCCGGCGTCGCGGCGGCGTTCCTGAGATGACCCACGACGCTGCTCGCTGCGCTCACACCGCCGCGGGGCCGAGGCAAACGCGTCGTCGCGGTCGACCTCGGCGCCACCTCGGGTCGGGTGATGGCCGCCGTGGTCGGCGTCGACCCCGCGGTGCTCGACCTGGTCGAGGTGCACCGGTTCGCCAACGGCGGGGTCCGGGCCCCCGACGGCTCGCTGCGCTGGGACATCCGGCGGATCCACCGGGAGGTGCTGGAGGGGATCCGGCTGGCCGCCGCCTCAGGCCCGGTCGACGCGATCGGCATCGACTCGTGGGGCGTCGACTACGGACTGCTGGACGCCTCCGGGGAGCTGGTCACGGACCCCTACAGCCACCGCGACGCGCGCACCGACGGCGTCGCCGAGAAGGTGGTCGACCGGCTCGGCGCCGACGACGTTGTACGCCGAGACGGGCATCCAGCAGCTGCCGTTCAACACGCTCTACCAGCTCAGCGTCGACACGCACCTGGCCGACGCCGAGACCCTGCTCCTGGTGCCCGACCTGCTCGGGTACTGGCTCACCGGCGAACGCGGGGCCGAGCGCACCAACGCCTCGACCACGCAGCTCTACGGCGCCCGGTCCCACGCGTGGTCGACCGACCTGCTGGCCCGGCTCGACCTCCCGACCCGGTTGCTGCCGCCGTTGCGCAGCCCGGGCGACGTGGTCGGCACCCTGCTGCCGCAGGTCGCCGCCGCGGTCGGTCTCCCGCCGGAGACGCCGGTCGTCGCGGTCGGGTCGCACGACACCGCCTCGGCCGTGGTCGGGGTGCCGGCCGGCGACGCGCCGTACGCCTACGTCTCCTCGGGCACCTGGTCTCTGGTCGGCCTCGAGCTGGACGCACCGGTGCTGACCGCCGCGGCCCGCGAGGCCGACTTCACCAACGAGGCCGGCGTCGACGGCACGGTGCGGTTCCTGCGCAACGTCTCCGGTCTGTGGGTGCTGTCCGAGTGCCTGCGCCAGTGGGCGGACGACGGCATCCCGGACAGCGACCTCGCCTCGGTGCTGGATGCCGCGGCCGCGCTGCCGGCGAGTGGCCGCGTCGTCGACGTGGACGACCACCGGCTGCTGCCGCCGGGCGACATGCCGGCCCGGGTCGCGACGCTGGCGGTGGAGGCGGGCGTCGCCGTGCCGCAGACACCGGGGGAGTACGCCCGGCTGGTCCTCGACAGCCTGGCCGAGGCCTACCGCCGCAACGTGCGTACGGCGGCGGCGCTGTCCGGCGTGGAGCCGGAGGTGGTGCACGTGGTCGGCGGCGGGTCCGAGAACCGGCTGCTCTGCCAGCTCACGGCCGACGCCTGCGGCTTGCCCGTGGTGGCCGGTCCGAAGGAGGCTGCTGCCCTGGGCAACGTGCTCGTGCAGGCGCGGGCGCTGGGAGTGGAGATGCCGACACTGACCGAGATGCGGGCGCTGGTGCGCGCCACGCAGCGACTGACCCGCTACGAGCCGCGATGAAGGTCGCGCTGCAGGTCACCTGCATCAACGACGCGCTCTTCCCGGACACAGGGAAGGCCGTGGTGACCGCTGCTGCGGCGGCTCGGCGTCGAGGTGGAGTTCCCGGTGGCGCAGACGTGCTGCGGGCAGCCGATGGTCAACACCGGCTACCTGGACGAGGCGGTGCCTGCGGTGCGCGCGTTCGTCGACGCGTTCGCGTCGTACGACGCGATCGTGACGCCTTCGGGCTCGTGCGCGGGCTCGGCACGGCACCAGCACCGGATCGTGGCCGAGCGGTCCGGCGACCCTGGCCTGGTGCGCGCGGTGGCGGAGACGGGCCCGCGCGTCTACGAGCTGACCGAGTTCCTCGTCGACGTGCTCGGGGTCACCGACGTGGGGGCGGCGTTCCCGCACACGGTGACCTACCACCCGACGTGCCACTCGCTGCGGATGCTCGGTGTCGGTGACCGGCCACGTCTGCTGCTGGAGCAGGTGCGGGGGATTCGCCTGGTCGACCTGCCTCGGGCGACGGAGTGCTGCGGCTTCGGCGGCACGTTCGCGATGAAGAACGCGGACACGTCGATCGCGATGGGCTCCGACAAGGCCCGCCACGTCAGGGAGACGGGTGCCGAGGTGCTGGTGGCGGGGGACAACTCCTGCCTGATGCACGTCGGCGGGCTGCTGTCGCGGCAGCGGTCGGGGGTCCGGGTCATGCACCTGGCCGAGGTGCTCGCGGCCCAGGAGGGAGTCGCATGAGCACCTTCGTCGGCATGCCCGCGTTCCCGGCGGCGGCACGCGCTGCCCTGGCGGACACCCAGCTCCGGCACAACCTGGCGCACGCGACGGGCACGATCCGGGACAAGCGGGCACGCGTGGTCGCCGAGGTCGCGGACTGGGAGGACCTGCGGACGGCCGGGGCGGCGATCAAGGACCGCACGCTGCACGACCTGGCGTCGTACCTCCTCCAGCTGGAGGCCTCGCTCACCGCGGCCGGTGCCACGGTGCACTGGGCCCGTGACGCGGCGGAGGCGAACGCCGTCGTCGCAGCGGTCGCGAAGGCCCACGGCGTCGACGAGGTGGTCAAGGTCAAGTCGATGGCCACGCAGGAGATCGGGCTCAACGAGGCGCTCGCGGAGGAGGGGATCGCGGCCTGGGAGACCGATCTGGCGGAGCTGATCGTGCAGCTCGGCGACGACCTGCCCTCCCACATCCTGGTGCCGGCGATCCACCGCAACCGTGCGGAGATCCGGCAGATCTTCCGCGAGCGGATGGCCGGTGCCGGACGTCCCGCGCCGGACGACCTCACCGACGACCCGGCCGAGCTGGCCGGTGCTGCCCGGCTGCACCTGCGGGAGAAGTTCCTGCGCGCGAAGGTCGCCGTCTCCGGTGCGAACTTCGCCGTGGCCGAGACCGGCACCCTGGTGGTGGTCGAGTCCGAGGGCAACGGCCGGATGTGCCTGACCCTGCCCGAGGTGCTGGTCAGTGTGGTCGGGATCGAGAAGGTGGTGCCGACCTGGCAGGACCTCGACGTGTTCCTGCGGCTGCTGCCGCGCTCCTCGACCGGCGAGCGGATGAACCCCTACACCTCGACCTGGACCGGCGTGACGCCCGGCGACGGTCCGCAGGAGGTGCACGTGGTCCTGCTCGACAACGGCCGCACCCGTGCGCTCGGTGACGAGGTGGGCCGGCAGGCGCTGCGCTGCATCCGCTGCTCGGCGTGCCTGAACGTGTGCCCGGTCTACGAGCGGGTCGGGGGCCACGCCTACGGCTCGGTCTACCCCGGCCCGATCGGCGCGATCCTCAACCCGCTGATGAAGGGCGTGGGCGTCGACGCGCAGACCGACTCGCTGCCGTACGCCTCCAGCCTGTGCGGCGCCTGCTACGAGGTGTGCCCGGTCAAGATCGACATCCCCTCGGTCCTGGTCGACCTGCGCGCCCAGGTCGTCGACGCGCACCGCGGCGGCGTGCCTTCGGCCACGGACGTCGCGATGAAGGGTGCCGCCACGGTCTTCGCCTCCGGCCGGCGGCTCGGCTTCGCGGAGCGGTTCGCCCGCCTCGGCACCCGGGCCGCCGCGAAGCTGCCGATCGGGACTGCCTGGACCGGTGCCCGCGACCTTCCCAGCGGGCCCCGGGAGTCGTTCCGGGCCTGGTGGAAACGCACCCGGGGAGGGACCACGTGAGCGCCCGCGAGGAGATCCTGGCCCGGGTCCGCGCCGCGACCGCCGGTGCCGCGTCGGTCCCGGCGCCGCCACCCGTGCGCGCTGGCGACCCGCTCTCTGGTGCCGCGCTGCTCGACCTGTTCGCCGAGCGGGTCGCCGACTACCGGGCGGTCGTCGAGAGGTGCCTGCCGGGGGAGCTGTCGAGGCTCGAGTCGCGGCCGCCGTCGAGGGCCGCGTGGCCGTCGTACCCGAGGGGCTGGGGCTGGACGTGCCCGGCGCCACCGTCGACACCGGCCTGACCGCGCTCGAGCTCGACGAGGTCGACGCCGTGGTGACCGAGGCCGCCGTGGGCGTCGCCGAGACCGGCACCATCGTGCTCGACCACGGTCCGGGTCAGGGCCGCCGCGCACTCACCCTGGTACCCGACCTTCACGTGTGCGTGGTCCGGGCCGACCAGGTGGTGCCCGACGTCCCGGACGCTGTCGCCCTGCTCGATCCCGTGCGCCCGCAGACCTGGATCAGTGGTCCGTCGGCCACCAGCGACATCGAGCTGGACCGCGTGGAGGGCGTGCACGGCCCGCGCTCGTTGCACGTGATCCTGGTCGGCTGATCCGTCAGCTGCGCCGTACCGCGCGGACCACCGCGTCGACACCGGTGCCGACGACGGCCCTTGGCCGGTCCTCCGCGACGACGATGTCCCACTCGTGCGGGTCAAGCGCTTCGACCGCCTCGTCCACCGACACCTGTACCTGGCCAGCCGCGGGCGTCGGCGCACCGGTCGCCGGGTCCACGGGACGGTGGCCCGCCAGGAGCAGCGTCCCGCCGGCTGCGACGCCGCCACCCAGTCGACTCACCATCTCGACGACGGACCCGGCCACGTGGACGTACAGGCAGCTGACGAGGTCGAAACTCTGGTACGGCGGACTCCAGGTGCCGAGATCGCCCTCCACCCACTCGATGCGCTCGGCAATGTCCGCACCGGCAGCCTCAGCCAGGGACTTGCCGTACTCGAGCGCCGTCGCGGAGAAGTCGACCGCGGTCACCTGCCACCCCGATGCGGCGAGCCAGATCGCCTCGGACCCGTGCCCGCAGCCCGCGTCCAGGGCGCGACCAGGCCGGACGTCTGCGATCTCCGCGAGCAGATAGGCGTTCGGCGGCCGACTCGCGACTTTCTCCGGACTCTCGCGCAGGACCTGGGACCAGCGCCGCTCCCAGGAGCTCCGGTCGAACGCCTCGTTCGTCACGCCATCACGGGCATGGTCTCGTGCTCCGGGAACCGTGAGACCGGGTAGCGCGTCCGGCGCGAAGAGCATGAGCAGGCCCAGTGCCAGGAGGACGAGCGCCGTGCCGTAGGTCGCCGTCCGGCGCCAGGGAAGGATCTTCTCGATGGCGATGAGCCCGGCGACGACGGCCATCCAGGTCACGCTCATGACGCCCAACGCGAAGAGTGACGCCATCAGGGCCCAGCAGCACCCGACGCACCACGCACCATTCTTCGCCCCCATGCGAAGCGCGCCGGACCATCCGTCGCGCCAGGACCCGAGCAGGGTTCCGAGCGGGCTGCGGCACTTGCCCAGGCAGGCGTTCTTGAGAGGTGTCAGCTCGTAGGCGGCCGCGACGATCAGTGTTGCTCCGGCGATGGGACGCCCCGCGTGCTCCCACGACAGCACGCCGCCTGCCGTGTGGCTCGCGGCCGTCCCGATCAGCGAAGGCAACGACTCCGGCGCCAGCCCAGGTCACGAGGTAACCAGCGGTGAACGCGAGCGGCATCAACCGCGACTTCCTGCTCATCCGCGAGTAGAGCGCGATCGTCGGAGCGACCGACGGGAACATCATCGCCGCCATCATGACCACCCAGATACCGAGGAACCAGCCGAACGTCCCGAGACCGGTCCAGGGGCCGTCGTCCATGCCGCGCATCTGTCCGACGGTCCACCACCAGGCGGCGCCGGCGAGGACGAGGAGGACGACGACGAGCCCCAACCGGGTGCGGCTCGCTGCGAACGCGGGACGAAGACCTCCGTCGGCGGGCGAAGCCGCCGACCTGATGCCGGTCATGCCCTCAGGCGGTCCAGGAGAAGTCCGACTTCGACAGACCCGGTCTTCCCCTCGTACTCGATGCCGAAGGCGCTGATTCTCGACCGCTTCGCCTCGGCCATCGTCAGATCGGAACCAGCCGGGTGGAACATCCCGGAGAACTTCACGGGTTCGCCGGTGTCCACGCCGAACGGAACGATGTCCTCGATCTCGAAGTCGATGCCGTCGCCGATGCGGACGCTGTGGCGCAGCCCGTCATCGTCGACCTCGATCGCGGCGCGCTCGACGCCCAGCATCTCGCCGATCAGCGGAGCCAGGCCCGCCATGGGCCCACCCAGCTGGCCGCTGAAGACCTGGACGAGCTGATCGAACTGCGCGTCCGTCGCGCCGTCGTCGATGAACACCCCGACCCGCCAGTTGCCGTCGGTCATCACCTTCGGCGTGTCGGCGATCAGCGCGACTTTGCATCCTGCGATGTCTGTGCTGTCGACTGCTCCCTCACGGATGTTGAAGACGAGAGTCACGCGACAGAAGTCGTAGGTGGCCCCATGGTCGAACGACAGGTTGCACGGGCACATGAGCTCGCAGGAGCAGGTCTCGACGTAACTACCTGTCAGGTTCCAGGACATGGACCCTCCTTGCGCCAGAGCCCAAGTGTCGCGCCCGGCCGGAAGAGCGTCAACGAACATTCCGGGCGGTCCAGCCCGGCTGAGCAGCGGCCGAAGGGGGCTACGTCCGGCTGAAGATGACGCGTCCGTTGGGGATGGTCTTCATCTCGTACTTGGGGTTGTGGGCGTAGGAGTGGTGCCGCGGGCACAGCAGGCGTCCGTCGGCGATGTCGGTGTTGCCGCCCCGGCTCCAGGGGGTGTTGTGGTGGACGTGGCACATCGCTGCGGGCCAGTCGCAGCCGTGGGTGGTGCAGTGCTGGTCGCGGTGCCTGATCGCGATCCGCTGGTGCAGGTCGTAGAGCCGTTTGCTGCGTCCGAGGTCGAGGATCTTGGACTTCCCACCGAGCACCATCGGGATGATCCCGGCCTCGCAGGCCAGCTTGCGTGCCTGGTCGGCGGTGATCCGGTCCCCGGTGTCCAACACCGCCGGGGTCTCGCTGTCCCCGAGCAGGTTCTCCAGGGTCATCGTGACCACGATCGTGGCGTCGACGCCGCCGGCCTGGGGGAGCCGGTCGACCGGGTAGCGGGTGACGTACTCGCTGAACGCGTGCCCGAGCCCCTTCGGGGTGCCGGAGTGGTGGCGGTGCTTGGGTGAGTTGATCGCGAGCACCGCCTGCTTGAGCATCGCCCCGACGTGGCTGGGCAGCGTGAACCGGCCGTGGCACCGTCCGTGCCCGTCGTCGGCGATGGTGAACCGGCAGGCTTCCTCGGCGAGGGCTTCCTGCCGTTGCAGGGCCTGGAGCTCGTGTTCTTCGGCGATCTCGGGGGCGACCACCTCCAGGACGTGGTGCGCGAGTCGGCGGAGCGCGACCGGGTCGTGGACGGCGGCGCACCCGATCAGGTGCGCCTCCGCCGTGGCGGCGGTGCTCGACCGGGAGCGCGTCGACGCCCTTGACGATCACGACGGCCTGCTCTTCGGAGACCTGGCCGGCGGCCATCGCGTCCCGGACCGGCTCGTGGTCGCGGTCGAGGGCGTGCGCGAGCTCGAGGCGGCGCTTGGCGTCCCGCTTGGTCTGCAGGGTCTGGTTGGCCCACGAGGCGGCGGTGTCGGTGGCGCCGGCCTCGGCGCCCAGGTCGAGGTGGTCGGCGTGGTGGGCGACCCGGAGCTCGAGCTCGGTGAGCCGGTGCCGCAACGCGGTCACCGAGGCGAGGGTGTCGGCGAGTCTCGGTGTCGCTGATCGACCAGAGTCGTGGGTCCCCGAGCTGGTCGAGGTCGGCGTGGAACCGCGCGACCAGGGCAGCGACCGGGTGCGCCCTGGTTCGCCGAATACCGTTGCCATACAGGGAATTCTGGCATCGACCACCGACATTCCCGGGCCCAGAACCGGTCTCGGTTCCGGGATGTGGACAGCATCTCGAAATGTCTTGGTGCCCTCGTTGTCGTGGTCTCGACAAGCTCGACCACCGGAGAGGCGCCTCCCACCGCCCTGCGCAAGCCGGGAGGCAGCCCCGACCCGCGCCGTACCTCTCCCCGTAGCTGCGTCCTTCGACCACCCGCCACCTGCAACCGACTCACACTCGCTGCTCGGCCACCGCTGGAGCGTCCCTCAACTCGCCGGCTCAAACCTCCGCAGCCGCAGGCTGTTGGCCACGACGAACACCGAGCTGAGCGCCATCGCGGCACCGGCGATCATCGGGTTGAGCAGCCCCGCGGCGGCGAGCGGGAGCGCGGCGACGTTGTAGCCGAAGGCCCAGACCAGGTTGCCCTGTGATCGTGCGCAGGGTACGACGGGACAGCCGCGATGGCGTCGACGGCCACGCGCAGGTCGCCGCGAACCAGCGTGAGGTCGGAGGCCTCGATCGCCACGTCGGTGCCGGTGCCCATCGCGAGGCCGAGGTCGGCCTGCGCCAGCGCGGCCGCGTCGTTGACGCCGTCGCCGACCATCGCCGACGACGCGGCCCTCGGCCTGCAGCCGGCGCACCATCGTCGACCTTGTCCGCCGGCAGCACCTCCGGCCACCACGTCGGCGGGGTCGATCCCCACCTCACGCGGCGACGGCGTGCGCGACGGCCTCGTTGTCGCCGGTGAGCAGCATCGGCCGGAGGCCGAGGGCGCGCAGCCGGGCGACCGCGTCGGCGGAGGTGGGCTTCACCGCGTCGGCGACCGCGAGCAGCCCGCGGGCCCGGCCGTCCCAGCCGACCGCGACCACGGTCGCACCCGCGTCCCTGAGCGCGGCCAGTGCGGACTCGAGGCCCGGCGTCAGGCGCTGCGACCAGTCGGCGAGGAGCCGCGGGCGTCCGACCACCACGGCGTGCCCGTCGACGACACCCTGGACGCCGAGCCCCTCGACGTTGGCGAAGTCCTCGACCGAGCCGCAGGCTGCCGACCCGCTCACGCGCACCCGTCGCGACCGCCCGGGCGACCGGGTGCTCGGAGGCGTCCTCGAGCGCTCCGGCGAGCCGGAGCAGCAGCGTCCTCGTCCTCGCCGTCGGCGACCACGACGTCGGTCAGGGTCATCCGGCCGGTGGTGACGGTGCCGGTCTTGTCGAGGACGACGGTGTCGACCCGGCGGGTGCGCTCGAGCACCTCGGGCCCCTTGATCAGGATGCCGAGCTGGGCGCCGCGGCCGGTGCCGACCATCAGCGCGGTCGGCGTCGCCAGGCCGAGGGCGCACGGGCAGGCGACGATCAGCACCGCGACCGCAGCGGTGAAGGCCGCGGTCCAGCCGCCGCCGGCGAGGACCCAGAAGACGAGCGTGCCGACGGAGAGCGCGATCACGAGCGGCACGAAGACGCCGGAGATCCGGTCGGCCAGTCGCTGGGCATGGCGCCTTGCCGTTCTGCGCGTCCTCGACCAGCCGGGCCATCTGCGCGAGCTGGGTGTCGGCGCCGACCCGGGTGGCCCGGACGACGAGCCGGCCGCCGGCGTTCACGGTCGCGCCGACGACCGCGTCGCCCGACGCCGACCTCGACCGGCACCGACTCGCCGGTCAGCAGCGAGGCGTCGACGGCCGAGCGTGCCCTCGGTCGACGACGCCGTCGGTGGCGACCTTCTCGCCGGGACGTACGACGAACAGGTCGCCGACCGCGCAGGTCCGCGACGGGCACGCGGACCTCGGCACCGTCGCGCAGCACGGCGACGTCACGGGCGCCGAGCTCGAGCAGCGCGCGCAGCGCCGCGCCGGCCCGGCGCTTGGACCGGGCCTCGACGTAGCGTCCGGCCAGCAGGAACGTGGTCACGCCGGCCGCGGCCTCGAGGTAGATGTTGCCGGCGCCGTCGCTGCGCTCGATGGTGAGCTCGAAGGGGTGCGTCATACCCGACTCACCCGCCGTACCGAAGAACAGCGCCTACAGCGACCAGCCGAACGCCGCGAGCACGCCGAGCGAGACGAGCGTGTCCATGGTCGGGCGCCGTGCCGGGCGTTGGCCCAGGCGGCGCGGTGGAACGGCCAGGCGCCCCAGACCACGACCGGGCGCGGCAAGCGTCAGCGAGAGCCACTGCCAGTACGTCGAACTGCCAGGCGGGCACCATCGCCAGCGCGACAACCGGCACCGACAGCACGGCCGAGACGAGCAGCCGCTGCCGGAGCGACCGGGTCTCCGCATCCTCCGGTGCGGCCGGCTCCGTGTCGTCGCCCGGTGGCGCAGGCAGCTCGCGCGTGTAGCCGGCGGCCTCGACGGCGGCCACGAGGTCGGCCGACGGAGACGCTCTCGTCGCACTGTCACCTGCGCCTTCTCGGTGGCGTAGTTGACCGTGGCGGTGACGCCCGGCGAGCTTGTTCAGCTTGCGCTCGATCCGGTTCGCGCACGACGCGCAGGTCATGCCGCTGATCTCGAGCTCGACGTCGGGGCGGTGACTCACGACGCCTCCAGGGGGCCGATCCGCACGGGGCGTGCGCTCGAGGAACCTCATGACACGCGGTAGCCGGCCTCGTCGACGGCCGACGCCACCTCGGCCTCGGAGACAGGCTGGTCGCTGGTGACCGTGAGCCTGCCGGTGGGGAGGTCGACGTCGACGACAGTGACGCCGGCGATCTCGAGGACCTCCTCGCTCACCGACTCGACGCAGTGCTCGCAGGTCATTCCGGTCACGGTGAAGGTCGCGGTGCTGGTCATGACGTCCTCCTCGAGATGCGTGCGGTCAGGAACGGACGAGGCGGGCGACGGCGTCGGAGGCCTCCTTGAGCTTGGCCTCCGCCTCCGGTCCGCCGGCCTGCGCGGCGTCGAGCACGCAGTGCGCCATGTGCTCGTCGAGCAGGCCGAGCGCGACCGCCTGGAGCGCCTTGGTGACCGCCGACACCTGGGTGAGGATGTCGATGCAGTACTTGTCCTCGTCGACCATCCGGGCGATGCCCCGCACCTGGCCCTCGATGCGGCGCATCCGCTTGGCGTAGTCGTCCTTGTTGTGGGCGTAGCCGGGGGTGCTGGGGGTGTTCATAATGGACACGATACCCCCCTAGGGTATATCCGCAAGTCCGGGCGCCGCCTGACCGGTCCGGCAAGGCCCGTCTGCGAGACTGAGCGCATGCGGGTCTCAGCCAAGTCCGACTACGCGCTCCGCGCGCTGATCGAGATCGCCGGACGCCACGACGCCAAGCCGGTCAGCGCCGAGGAGCTGGGCAACGCACAGGAGATCCCGCACGGGTTCCTCCAGGCGATCCTGGCCGACCTGCGCCGGGCCGGCATCGTGGTCAGCCAGCGGGGACAGGCCGGCGGCTGGCGGATGGGCCGTGACGCCGCCGAAGTGAGCGTGGCCGACGTGATCCGGGCGGTCGACGGCCCGCTGGTCAGCGTCTACGGCCTGCGTCCGGAGTCGGTGAGCTACCAGGGCTCGGCCGAGGTGCTCCAGCTGGTCTGGATCGCCGCCCGAAGCAGCCTGCGCGAGGTGTTCGAGAGCGTGACGATCGCGGCCCTGGCGTCCGGTTCGCTGCCCGAGGACGTCGCCGTGCGCACGCGCGACGAGGACGCCTGGCAGCCCCACTGAGCTGACGGGGCAGGCGTCGTCAGGCGACGTCGCGCCCGCTGGACAGGCGCAGCCGCGACTTGTGCTTGCGGCGTTTGCGGTCCAGCCGCGTGTTCTCGGCCTGCAGGTCCGCCACCTCGGCGCGCAGCCGGGCCACTTCGACCACGGCGTCGGCCAGCGCCGATGTAGCGGTTCCCTCGGCGGCGACCGGCGCCTGGGCGCGCGTGGCTTCGGACACCCGGAACTCACCGTGCATGTCGAACCCCTTCCTGTTCACGTACTCGGCCCACGTCGCCAGCCACTCCTCGCCGGGCACCGGTGGGTACGGCGTCGCCGTCGTCCCGGTGAGCAGGTCACGGCCCAGCCAGTCGCGCAGCGCCGTACGCCGGCCGCGTGCGTCGAGCCGGTCGTCGAGTCCGAGCGCGACCTCGCGCAGCGCCGCGAGCCGATCGGCGTGGGCGGCGGCCGGCAGGACGTCCGGCGCGAGCTCGGCCTCGGCGCCGACGAGCGTCATCAGCCGCGCCCAGACCAGCGCCGGCTCGGTCTCGGCGATCACGTGGACCTGCTCGGGCAGCACTGTGCGGGTCCACCGGCGCAGGATGTCGGCGACGTCGTGGCCCGCCCGGAACGCCCGCGCCTGCGGGTGGTCCGGCTCCGTCAGCACGCGCTCGGCGTACCGCTCCGGCCGGGTCGTCGCGCCCTGCTCCAGCGCTGCCTGTGCGCCGGCGTACACCTGGCTGGTGAGGTCGCGAACCACCAGCACCAGGTGGATCTCCGCCCCTCGCAGGCCGTCGAGTGCCAAGGCGACCTGGTCGGGAGTGGCCCCCGCCAGGCCCGGGGTGCTCAGGACGGTGATGCCGCGATGCCGCCAGCCCAGCCGCGCCAGCGCGGCGCACTGGCCGGTGACCTCGCGGCGGCGGTAGCCGAGCTGCTGGTGGTTCTGCCGGAGCTCGGCGGTCGCCAGCTCCCAGGCGGCGGGGGTGCCGGGCACCAGCACGCCGGCCTCGGCCAGCTCCGCCCGTCGTACGTCGAGGGCGTGCGCGAGGTAGCCGGTGCCGAGGTCGTCGGGACCGATGTGCCAGAAGATCCTGCGTCGGGCCATGGCACGAGCGTGTCGGTCCCGGGCGACCCCGCGGTGAACGGCGGGTGGAATCGGGTCGGAGTTCGGGTGCCGGTCAACCGGTCGGGCAGAACGCCTCGCCCGGCCCCAGCTCCGGGTGGATCGGCCCGTCACGGTCGCTGAGCGAGCCCGCGCCGTCGCGTCCGCGCACGGTCGCGACCAGCTCGGCGAGGATCGACAGCGCGATCTCGCCCGGTCCGTCGGCGCCGATGTCGAGTCCGGCCGGCCCGCGCACGCGGCCCAACTGCTCCTCGTCCACACCGTGGTCGGTCAGGTAGCCGCGGCGGTGCTCCTGCGTCTTCCGGGAGCCCATCCCTCCGATGTAGACGAGGTCACCGGCCAGGGCAGCCTCGAGCGAGGGGCCGGCGACGTCGAGGTCGTGGCTGGTGACCACCACGGCACGGGCGTCGGGCAAGGCGGCCAGGCTGTCCTCGAGCGTCGTGGCCACCCGGGCCTCCCAGTCGAGCAGCCGGGTCATCGGTGCGAGTACGTCGGCGACGGGTCCCTCGCCGACGATCAGCAGCAGATCCATGGCGGCCACCGTACGCCCGCGACTCAGGTGAGCCGCTGCGTGACCCAGTCGACGAACGGCCGCAGCGCGCGCCAGTCCCTGCGCACCAGGTCGAGCAGCTCAGGCGGTGTGGATCACCGGCTCGAACCCGTAGCTCTTGCCGAGCGTCATCGACTTGTGCCGGAGCAGGTCGATCCGCGGGTGGTCGGCGTCGTACCCGCGGGGCGTGGTCTTGAGCCTGTCGCCGCCGAGCTCGAACCCCTTGCGCTCGCAGGGACTGTCAGCAGCCTCGCGAGCTCGGTGCCGGTGCGCTCGTCGGCGATGGCGTCGCGGATCCGGGCCAGGTCCGGACCCTCCGCGTGGTAGAAACCCGAGCCCACCCGCACACCGGGGGCGCTCGACCTCGACGTACCAGCCGGTGGCCGGCGCGACCGCGACGTACGCGCCCTGGTGGGTCTTGTACGGCGTCTTGTCCTTGGCGAACCGCACGTCCCGGTAGGGCCGGAAGATCTTCGCCGCGCCGAACTCCGGTGCCAGTGCCTCGGTCAGCGCGACCATCGGTGCCTTCACCGAGTCCGCGTAGACCGCCTTGTGCGCTTCCCAGAACGACTTGGTGTTGTCGATCTCGAGGTCGTCGTAGAAGTCCAGCGCGGCGCTCGGGAAACCCTGGAAACCGGTCACGGCCCGACCCTACGGCGCGGCCTCGAAGAGGGTGCCGCCGATCTCCTTGCTGCGACCGACGAAGGTCGCGACGACGGTGCCGTCGGCGTTGCTGACGCTGATGTCGTACGTGCCGTCGCGGCCCTCGCGTTGGCGCTCGGCCGCCGTCGCGGTGAGCACGTCGCCGAGTCGCGTCGGTGCACGGAACCGGATTTCGGCCCCGGCGGCCACGGTCACCCGGTTGTAGCTGTTGCAGGCGAACGCGAACGCCGAGTCGGCCAGGGTGAACGTGTAGCCCCCGTGGCCGATGGCGTGCCCGTTGACCATGTCGTCGGTGACGGTCATCCGGAGCGTCGCCCGGCCGGGGCCGACGTCGAGGATCTGCATGCCGAGCGACCGGCTGGCCCGGTCGCCGGCCCACATCGCCTCCGCGGAGCGGCGGGCGACCTCGTCTGCGTGCATGCGGAGCGGATGACGAGATTCGAACTCGCGACATCGACCTTGGGAAGGTCGCGCTCTACCAACTGAGCTACATCCGCCTGCGCGTCCCCCGGAGGGAACGGCGGGAGCGATAGTACCGGACCTCGGCCGCCCGGTAGGTTGTGGCCGTGCTGCTCTCCGATCGCGACATCCTGAACGAGATTGACGCCGGTCGGATCAGGATGGAGCCCTTCGATCCAGCGATGGTGCAGCCGGCCAGCATCGACGTCCGTCTGGACCGGTACTTCCGGGTCTTCGAGAACCATCGCTACCCCCACATCGACCCGGCCCAGGCCCAGGACGACCTGACCCGCGAGGTGCAGGCCGAGGGGGAGGAGCCGTTCATCCTGCACCCGGGCGAGTTCGTGCTCGGCTCGACGTACGAGGAGGTCTCGCTGCCCGAGGACCTCGCCGCCCGCGTGGAGGGCAAGTCCTCGCTCGGGCGGCTCGGGCTGCTCACGCACGCGACCGCCGGATTCGTGGATCCCGGGTTCTCCGGCCACGTCACGCTGGAGCTGGCCAACGTGGCCACGCTGCCGATCAAGCTCTACCCGGGCATGAAGATCGGCCAGTTCTGCTTCTTCCGGATGAGCTCCGCCTCGGAGCACCCGTACGGCTCGCAGAAGTACGGCTCGCGATACCAGGGGCAGCGGGGGCCGACCCCCAGCCGCTCGTACGCGAACTTCCACCGCACCCGCATCTGAGCGCCGCTCGGCCGGCTGCGTCAGCCGGTCGTCCTCTGCAGGAAGTCGGTGACCGTCTGGTCGTAGGCCCCGGGATCCACGTTCCACGACTCCACGTGGTGGGCTCCGCGCACCTCGTCGAGCGTCACGTCGCCGGACTTGTGGGACAGCTCCTCGCTGGTCGCGACCGGCACCGTGTCGTCGCGGGTGCCGTGCATGATCAGCACCGGCCCGCGGACCCAGTCCGGGTCGGAGGTGTAGTCGGTGGCGCCCCAGTCGACGTCGTACCGCAGCGAGGCAAGCTCCTCCGCGGACCACGTGACCGTGGACGGCAGCGGCAGTCCGGGCGGCACGCGCACGTCGCGAGCGCCGTACGCGATGGTGTCGCGCAGGTTGAGCATCGGGGCGTCCAGCACCACGGACTGCACCTGTTCGGCGTCGGCCGAGTTCCGCAGGTACGACGCCACGATGCTGCCGCCCATCGAAGCGCCGCCGAGCACGATGTCGGACGCACCCTGCAGCTTGGCGTAGCGGACGGCGCCTTCGAGGTCGTGCCACTCGGTGACGCCGAACGTGTGCCGGTGGCTGGGGTCGCGCGGCGCGTCGGCGTCGTTGCGGTAGCCGATCGAGAGCGTCGGCATGCCCAGTCGATGGGTGATCCCGGCCAGCCGGTACATCTCCGCGCGGGTCGCGCCCTTGCCGTGGACGAGCACCGCCCAGGTGCTGCCGGAGGCGGGGAAGTACGTCGCCGGCATGTCCCCGCGCGGTGACGGGTAGTGCACGAGCTTCGCGCCGGCGGGGGGCTTCAGCGGGTAGGCGAACCCGTCCAGCGACACCTTCGTGCCCGGGCTCGGCGCCGTCCCCTCGAGCAGTCGCCAGGTCCGGCTGACGTCGTCGCCGCTGACGCTCGGCGGGCCGGACACGCGCCCGTAGCCGCCCGGCCAGACCACGCCGTACACCGAGCGCGAGCGGAGGACGAAGTTCTGCGGCCCCGGGTCGGCCAGCGCGATCCGGTCACCCTCGACCCGGGTGACGGTCAGGTCGCGCGCCAGCGGGACTGCCTTGACCGCGAGCGCGTCGCTCTCGATCCGTCCGGAGAAGTACCAGCCGCCGGTGACGTGGAACAGCACCACGATCACGCCGAGGGTGACCAGCAACCCCCGCACCGGGTGCCGCGCTCGTGTGCTCACCCGCCCAGCCTGACCCACGGGTGGGTGTCGGGCGGGGTGCGACGCGGGGTGGTCGTGGGGCGGGGCCATTTACCACGGTCCCGTGGTAAGTGGCCCCTTCCCCAGCGAGATTTCGCTAGGGAAGGGGCAGGTTGGGTAGGGAAGTACGACGCCTCAGAGGTCGAACAGCGACGACGAGTCGTCGATCTTCGCGTCGGTCTTCGGCGTGTGCTTCTCGCCGGAGCCCGAAGGCTTGACGGGCTCGTCCGCCTCCTCGTCGGTGTCCGGTCGGCGGCGTCCGCATCGAACTCGGCGGCGGCCTCCGTCGCATCGGGCTTGTCGGTCTCCGCCGTCGCCGGAGTCTTCCCTGCTGCGTCGCCATCGCCGGCGAACTCGGCCTTGATCTCCTTGATTGACCGGATCGGCGGCTGCTCATCTGCGACCTTTGGCTGCTCGGGCTCGCGCTCGACGTCGGTGGTGGAGTCGCCGGCCGGGTCCTTGCCGGCCTCGACCGCGGGCTTCTCGGCCGCATCTTCAGGCTCCTCGATGTCGAAGAGCGAGCCTGCGGGGATCGACGAGGAGGGTGTCGGTCCGTTCCCGGAAGACGCGGGCTGCTGCTCGGGCTCCCGCTTGACCTCGTCGGCCTCGGCCCCGGGCTCCTCGATGTCGAACAGCGAACCACTCGTGGGCACCGTGTCCGCCGGCTCGGCGACCGGCTCTGCCTCGGTCTTCTGCCCCTCGGTCCTGGCCGCGGGCTCGGCAGCCTTCCCGGCGGGCGCGTCGTCCTCCTCGTCGCCGAGGTCGAACAGCGATCCTCCGCCTGCGGCCGCGGCCGCGCGGCTTGTCCGGTTCCGGTGCAGCTTCCGCTTCGTCGTCGCCGAGGTCGAACAGCGATCCTCCGCCTGCGGCCGCGGCGGCCGGCTTGTCCGGTTCGGGTGCGGCCTCGTCCTCGTCGTCGCCGAGGTCGAACAGCGATCCACCACCTGCGGCCGCAGCGCGGCTTCGGTCGGTGCGGCCTCGTCCTCGTGCGTCGTCGCGGCCTCGCCGCAGCCGCGGCCGCTCTCGGTCCGGGTCGGCCTCGCCTCGTCGTCGCCAGGTCGAACAGCGACCCACCGCCTGCGGCCGCGGCGCGGCCGGCTTCTCCGGTTCGGGTGCGGCCTCGGCGTCGTCGTCACCCAGGTCGAACAGCGACCCTCCGCCTGCGGCCGCAGCCGCGCCGACGTCCTCGGTCTTCGTGACCGTTTCCTCGGTCTGGGTGGTGTCGCCGGCGTCGGGCTCCGCCTTGGTCTCCTCGGAGGCCGTCGCGCTCGCCGCACCGGCGCCCGCCTTGGCCCTCGCCGGGGCCGACGACTCGCCCTTCACCGAGGCGAGCAGCATCTGCGCGACGTCGAGGACCTCGACCTCCTCGCGGGCCTCGCCCTCGGCCTGCAGCGGCGGTGAGGCCGTCGGAGAGCATCACCCGGCAGAACGGGCAGCCGACGGCGATCTGGTCGGCGCCGGTGCGCGACGGCCTCGTTGGTGCGGTTGACGTTGATCCGCTCGCCGATCGTTCTCCTCCATCCACATCCGGGCGCCGCCGGCGCCGCAGCAGAAGGACCGCTCGCAGTTGCGCGGCATCTCGACGAAGCTCGGCGCCGGGGATGCACCTCGAGCAGCTCGCGCGGCGGCGCGTAGACCTGGTTGTGGCGGCCGAGGTAGCACGGGTCGTGGTAGGTGATCGACCGCTTGCGGCGCCGCGCCGGCGGCGACCGGGGTCAGCTTGCCCTCGCGCACCAGCCGGTTGAGCAGCTGGGTGTGGTGCACGACCTCGAGCTCGACGCCGAACTGCTTGTACTCGTTCTTCAGCGTGTTGAAGCAGTGCGCGCAGGTCGAGACGACCTTCTTGACCTTGTACTCCTTGAACGTCTCGACGTTCTGCTGCGGCCAGCCCCTGGAAGACGAACTCGTTGCCGGCCCGGCGGGCCGGGTCACCGGTGCAGGTCTCGCCGTTGCCGAGGACGCCGAAGCGAGACGCCGGCCATGTCGAGCAGCTCGGCGACGGCACGGGTGGTCTTCTTCGCCCGGTCCTCGTAGGCGCCGGCGCAGCCGACCCAGAACAGCCACTCGACCTCGTCGAGCGACTCGATGTCCTCGCCGACGACCTTGACCTCGAAGTCAGGTCCTTGGCCCAGTCCATGCGCGCGGTGGGCGACATGTTCCACGGGTTGCCCTTGTTCTCCAGGCCCTTGAACAGCTCGTTGAGCTCGGCGGGGAAGTTCGACTCGACCAGCACCTGGTAGCGGCGCATGTCGACGATGTGGTCGACGTGCTCGATGTCGACCGGGCACTGCTGCACGCACGCGCCGCAGGACGATGCACGACCAGAGCACGTCGGGGTCGATGACGCCGGCGCCGCTGTCGGGCATGTAGAACCAGTCGTCCCCGGTGTCGCCGACCAGCGGCCGCTCCGCCTCGCGGGTCAGGGTGTCGTTGCCCTCGAGCAGCCCGTCGCGCTTGCCCTCGTCGGCCAGGAGGTACGGCGCCTTCGCGTAGCGCGTGGTCGCGCAGGTCCATGATCAGCAGCTTCGGCGACAGCGGCTTCTCGGTGTTCCAGGCCGGGCACTGCGACTGGCAGCGGCCGCACTCGGTGCAGGTCGTGAAGTCGAGGATGCCCTTCCAGGTGAAGTCCTCGATCGTGCCGACGCCGAGCGTGGCGTCCTCGTCGAGGTCGTCGATGTCGTCGAGCGTGATCGGCTTGCCGCCGATCATCAGCGGCTTGACGGCGCCGAGCGCGACCGGCTGACGGCCGAAGAGCACGTTGAGCGGCGCCACGAAGATGTGCAGGTGCTTGGAGTTGAGCACGAAGATCAGGAACACCAGCATCACGCCGATGTGCAGCAGCAGGCCGATGCCCTCGAGCACCTCGAGCGCACCCTCGCTCAGGCCGTCGAGCAGCTTGCCGAGGCCGATCGAGACGAACGCGCCTTCCTCGTAGGGAAGGTTGCCGAGCGCCGCGGAGGCACCGCGGAACAGGAACATCGTCCAGATGACGTTGAAGATCATGAACAGCGTGATCCAGGCGCCCGCCGAGGTGCGAGCCGAAGAACCGCGACCGCCGACCGAGGTCCTTCGGGGCGTTCCGGACCCGGATCCAGACGAAGGTCGCGATGCCGAAGAACGCCATCACCGCGATGAAGTCCTGCGCGAAGCCGAGGATCGGCCAGTGGCCGACGATCGGGATCGCCCAGTCCATCGGCTCGCCGCCGGTGAACAGGATCTTGAGCAGCGAGCCGTACGCCTCGAGGTAGACCGTGGCCAGGATCAGGAACGCCCAGAACACGAAGAAGTGGGCGGCGCCGGGCACCGACCACTTGAGCAGCTTCTTCTGCCCGAAGACCTCGACGACCTGTCGCTTGATCGCGGCGCCGAGCCGCTGTGTGACGCCCTCGATCCGGTCGGGGGCGGGCTGGCCGCTGCTGATCAGGCGGTAGAGGAACGACACCCGCCGGGCAGCGAGGGGCAGGGCGATCACGTTCATCGCGAGGCCGACAACCAGGACAAGGATCACTCGTAGCTCCCCAACTCGACGGCGGCTTCGCCGGGTGTGCCGCACGCGCTGCGCCGAGACTACGGCCATGGCGACACGCGGGTCATCCGGCGTGGGTGTGACTCATCCTACCGACGGGTAACCGGGCACGGCGCCCGCGTCGGTCAGGCTGGCGGCGTCAGGTCCTCGTGGGTCAGCGTGAGGATCGGGTGCGCCAGGAAGTCGTGCGCCAGCGCGCGGTCGTACGGCCGGCCACCACCAGTCGGGGTGATCGTCAGGGCGAGGGTCGTGGCCAGCCCCTCGAGGGCGAGCTGCACCGGCACCTCGACGGCGGTGTTGTCGATCGGGTGGTCAGGAGACAGGACGACGGTCGGCACCGGCACCTCGGGCGCGCGGTCCAGTGCCATCTGGATGCTGACCATCGCGACGTCGTCGCCGAACTGGCCCGCGGCGTTGATGCCCATCGGGTGGTGGATGCGCGCGACGTTCTCGACGGTGACCTCGACGTAGTCCTCCGCGCGCAGCTCGGTTCCGTCGTCGGGCAGGTCGAGCGTGCAACTGACGAGCACCTGGTCGACCCCGTCAGGGAGGTCGAGCACGCACCTGCCCTTCGCGGCGACCTTCGCTCCCGCCTCCGTGGTGGTGAAGCCGGCGGCGGTGTGGATCGTCTGGCGCCGTACGACGAGGGGGAGGTCGGTCTGGTTGGACAGCTCGGCGTCACCGCCGGGGGTCAGCACGATCGCGACGTCCTCGGAGCCGGAGGTGACCCCGACGTCCAGGATCAGATCGGCCTGCACCGGCGGCTGGTGCGCGTCGTCGAGCTTCACCGCGATCCGACCAACCAGTGTCTGGGCGTGCGGGTCCGCGAACTGCTTGAGGAGCAGGTTGGCCGCGGCGACGGCCGGGAGGTCGCCGTCGACGACGTCCCACGCCAGCGCGAACGTGTTCGGCACCAGACCGCCTACGAACAGCGGGTTCGTCGCGCTGCTGGTCTGGATCACGGACGGCACGGTGCTGTCCAGGGCCGTCGGCAGGGTCAGCCGCAGCGACCTGCCGGCCAGCGAGGGGAGGACCTGCAGGTCGCCGGCCAGCCGGGCGAGGTCGCCGGGGTCGACCACTGGTCCGAGGCCGAAGTTGAACTGAAAGCGGCATCCGCTGGCGGACGTGGGTGACGGGTCGAGGATCGCGTGGCAGGTCGCGAGCAGCCCGTCCGGGGTCCGCAGCACGCCGTACGCGGCGGGTACAGCCACCACGGTCCCGCTGACCTCGCCGAGGTAGACCGCGCGGAGCGTGGGGTACGTGGCACCGATGTTGCCGAGCGCCGTGAGCTCGACGTACTCGGACTGCTTCGATCGGAACTGCTCCAGGTCGTCCGCCCCCACGATGCTGTGGGTGGTCCCGTCAGAGGTCAGGGTGTAGAGCGGCCGGTACGACGGGACGGCATACGTGTTGCCGAGACCCAGTGTCACCGTCTCGTTGAGCGACTCGTGGACCGCGGTTCGAGGCGCCTCGACGGCGGGCGGTGGCAGGTCGACCACGGTGGACAGGTCGATCATTCCCAGGCGTGGTTTCAGCCTCGCCACGGGCATGGCCAGGGCCTCCATCCGCAGCGGCATCGCGAGCGTCGCGAGCCGCGGGGTCGCGAGCATCTCGAAGGTGGGCGACGCGGCGACCGCCGCGTCCACCGGGTCCGGGTCGTCGATGTGCGGCGGTCGCATGTCCACGCGGCGCAGCATCAGGTCCTGCAGCAGCCGGGCCCGGCGCGGGCCGGGGTCCGACGGCGGCGTCGGCTGGTCGCCCACCCATCGCGCGACCTGGAACGAGTAGCCGAGCCGCAGGCTCGCCTGGCCGGTGGCGGTGAGCTCCGCGAAGGCCAGGATCACGTCGGGGCCGACCAGGCCAGGTGTCGTGAACGTCGCCTGCGTGGGATCGGCGTCGTTGAGCACGACCTGTCCGGCGACTTCGTGGGTGAAGTCGGCTCCGCTGTCGTCCTTGCCGACCAGGAGCAGCGACGCGGCGATGCTGGTGAGCGGGATCTCCTGGTACGTCAGGGCCGGCGCCGAGGGGTCGACGGGTGCCGCCTGCGCGGCCGCTACGTCGTCCGGCACCCGCTTCTGCAGCCCGACGGTCAGGGATGCCCGGTTGAACGGATGGCCGTTCTGGTCGGCGCCGTCCCGTACGGCGCCGAACGCGAATACCGCGTCGGGCGCCGTACGGAGTGCCCACGCCGGCAGGTACCAGCGCAGGTTCGGGTCGCCGCCATCGGTGAAGCGGCTGCCGTCCCGGGTGTCCGCCAGCGGGTAGCCGCTCGCGTCACTGGTGCTGACGACGGTCGGCACCAGCGTCGCGAGCACGGCGGGAGAGATGGCGAGCCGCGCCATCTTCGCCGTACCCGCGTACGCGAGCGGCGCCATCGTGGTGTCGAGCTGCGTGTTGGCGAGCAGCAGGCGGCTCTTGTCGGCCAGCGGGCACACGGGATTCTCCTCAGACCGGCGGGTAGGCGTTGACGTAGGCGTTGATCACGTCGACCTGGTCGGACGGCGTTGGCGGCAGTGCCACCTTGAGCGGGTTGATGTACTTCACCCGTCCCGTCGGCAACGGCACCGTTACCGGTTGCTGGGTCTTCCACGACACCGGCGCGTCCGTGAAGCCCGCCCCGGAGACGGACACCTCGACCGTGTAGCTGAACTCGGTCTCGTCGACGTACTTGTCGGAGAAGATCTCCCAGATGGTGTCCTTCTGGTTGGCGGCCGTCAGCACCATCGTGTCGGTGCGCTCGCCGATGGTGGCGGTCACGGTCACGTTGATGTTCTCGGTCGGGATCGGCCGGTCCAGCATCAGCCGGACGAACACGTAGCCAGCCTCGTCGGCCGTCAGCTTCGGCGCGTGGTCGTTGCCGGTCGTCTCGATCACCAGCGTGCTGGTGCCGTTGGCGAGCTCGACCCGAGGGTCCTCGCCGTCGAAGACGATCGTCTTCCGGAGCTTCACCTGGTCCGACGGCCACTCGGCGATGTCCTTCTCCAGGCGCAGCGAGGCGATGTTGACGATGTCGTGCGGGTTGTCCTTGGTCCACGTCGCCAGCTGGGCGGCGGCGTTGGGATCCTTCGCACCGATCGTGTAGTGGAACCCCTGGGCCTGGGTGATCAGGTTGGGCGTCTGGTCGGCGCCCAGCGGGTGGCTGTAGTCCGGGTAGCTCACCTCCAGCGAGACGGATGCGATCGGGTCGCTCAGGTCCACGCCGCCGACGTTCTCCTCGAAGTTGACCGCACACGTGGCCGCGACCTGGATCTTCTTGAAGTGCTCGCCGATGTCGATCACCGAGACGTACTTGTCGTGCTCGGCCATGACCGCGGGCAGCAGGTCGTTGAGGTCCCCAGAGATCGTGTTGGAGACCGCGATCGTGCTGTCCAGCTTGAGGACCTGGTCCAGGACCACCGAACGCTTCTGGTGGCTGGCCTTGAGCGAGACGGAGGTCCCTCCGAAGATGCTGGAGAACAGGCCGCGGTCGGCGGTCGCCGGCGCGTCCTCGCGTGGCTGCCAGTCGAAGATCTCGGACTTGAGGACCTGGAACGCCGTCGTCTTCATGTCGTCGACGTTCTTCTTGATCCAGTCCTGCAGCTCCGGCGTCAGGTTCGCGTTGTCCATCTGCATCTCGGTGGTGATCCCGCCACTGGTCACCATGTTGCTGTAGGCGTACTGCATGCTGGCCTCGCAGATCCCGAAGAACCCGCCGGTGTCGAGGGCCGCAGAGAACTGGTCGTAGCACTTGTCGACGTCGACGTGCACCTTGATCTGGCAGCCGTGGATGTACACCTGCTCCTTGAGGTTGCAGTGCACCGTGAACGGTGACTTCCCGTTCTCCAGCGCGCCCGCGATGGCGCCGGCTGCGAACTCGTTGCAGGTCACCAGGAAGCTGCTGAAACCGTGGGCCTCGATGCTTCCCTTGCCGGCCCCCTGCGCGTCGATGTACATCGGCGCCTT
Organism: uncultured Actinomycetota bacterium; assembly: GCA_963745795.1. Lineage (GTDB taxonomy): Bacteria > Actinomycetota > Actinomycetes > Propionibacteriales > Nocardioidaceae > Marmoricola. The sequence continues at coordinate 401,379 of CAVUYR010000005.1, forward strand.
GGCTCCCGACGTCGCCGCCGCGAGGTTCGGGATCTCGATCGTGACGTTGTTCTCCACGATCGGCACGATGCCGAGCAGCGGGTCGGGTGCGCCGGCATCCGGAACGCCGAACAGGTGCGCCATCCAGGGCTTGGGTGCCGGGTGGTTGGCCTCCTTGAGCACCTGGAGCGCGTTGGCGACGACACTGTCGGGCACCGCGAAGGTGGTGGTGAAGGCACAGAAGCCGCCACCCTCCTCCACGGCGCCACCGGTCGTCATCTCGTCGGTGACCCCGACGCTGGTCTCGGTGGTCATCAGGCCCTTGAACACGGTGAGTCCGAAGTCGTAGTCCTTCGGGCTGTTCTGCTTCTTGGCCAGGTAGACCCGCCCCGGCTGCCAGTAGTACTGCATCGGGCGTCCTGCCTTGCGCAGGTCCTCGTTGCTCGCGTCCGGGTAGACCTCGAGCTGGTACTGGGTGCCGGTCTCGTCGTTGACGGTGACCAGCACGAAGTCCGGCCCGAAGATCGGTCCTGTTGCGGAGAGAAACTCAGCCACGTGCTTGCTCCTTCTGTGATGGGTGGAAACGCTCAGGCAGGGGCCAGGGCGTCGTCGGATTCCTCGGTGGAGCCGCCGTCGGTGCTGCTGTCGTCGAAGCCGCCGTCGTCGGTGGGCTCGTCGGAGCTGCCCTCGTCGGTGGCTGCCCTCGTCGGTGGGCTCGTCGGAGCTGCCCTCGTCGGTGGGCTCGTCGGAGCTGCCCTCGTCGGTGGGCTCGTCGGAGCTGCCCTCGTCGGTGCTGCCTTCGTCGGTGGGCTCGTCGGTGCTGCCTTCGTCGGTGGGCTCGTCGGTGCTGCCCTCGTCGGTGGGCTCGTCGGAGCTGCCCTCGTCGGTGCTGCTCGTCGGTGGGCTCGTCGGAGCTGCCCTCGTCGGTGCTGCCCTCGTCGGTGGGCTCGTCGGAGCTGCCCTCGTCGGTGGGCTCGTCGGTGGGCTCGTCGGAGCTGCCCTCGTCGGTGGCTCGTCGGTGGGCTCGTCGGGCTGCCTCGTCGGAGCTGCCCTCGTCGGTGGGCTCGTCGGGGTGCTCGTCGGAGCTGCCCTCGTCGGTGGGCTCGTCGGAGCTGCCCTCGTCGGTGGGCTCGTCGGAGCTGCCCTCGTCGGTGGGCTCGTCGGTGGGCTCGTCGGAGCTGCCCTCGTCGGTGGTCTCGTCGGTGGTCTCGTCGGTGGTCTCGTCGGAGCTGCCTTCGTCGGTGGTCTCGTCGGAGCTGCCCTCGTCGAGGCTGCCTTCGTCGGTGGTCTCGTCGAGTGGTCTCGTCGGTGGGCTCGTCGGAGCTGCCCTCGTCGGTGGTCTCGTCGGAGCTGCCTTCGTCGGTGGTCTCGTCGGTGGACTCCTCCGGCGGCATCGGGTCGCTGGTGTCGACTGGGACGTGCTCCTCAGTGCCGGCGTCGCCGGACCCCGGCGTCGAGGCCGGCACCGTCGTCGGAGTCGTCGGGGTCGGGGCGGCCACGGTGCGCGCATCGGCCGGGTAGTAGAGCTTGGCGGGGTCGAGCCCCTTGGCCTTCACGGCAGCCGCGTTGGTGAACAGGACGACGTCGGCCTCGTTGCGTGGCTTGACGCCGGGGTTGCCGGTCTCGTTGATCTTGCAGTTCGCGGCTGCCGTCGCCCAGTCCTGGGCCTTCGCGGCGGCAGTGAACTTGGTCCAGTGCGCCGGGAAGCCGGGTCCGAGCGCCCACGCCATCGACAGGACGCCGAGCTGGGCGTCGGCCGGCCACGCGTCCCAGTCGGAGAAGGTCTTCTTGAGGACGGACTCGTTGGAGGTCAGCTTGGCCAGGACCAGGTCATCCATGCCCTGCTCGGTCATCCGCAGGTCCGTGATCGCCTCGCAGGCCTTGTGGCCCTTCTTGGCGAGATCCTGCTGGCCCTTGAGCTTGGTCCACTCGGCGCGGATCTCGTCGCGGGTTGCCGCGGCCTTCGACGTCTTGTGCACGAACGGCAGGCCCAGGGCGGCGTCCACCGGATCGATGAGGTTGCCCACGGCCACCGTGACCAGGCCCTTGATGTCCAGGTACATCCAGGGCACCCGGCCCTCGAACTTGGTGGTGAACGAGTTGAAGGACTTCTTGACGCTGTCGCGCATGATCTACCCCGTACTGCCGGAATCGGCGTGTGACGTTGGAGTTCCGGCGACGGGTGCGAGCCACGCGGACGCGCCGCCGGAAGCGTGTTGTGTCGACCCGTTGGCGGGTCTGGGCGCCGTGAGGCGCTTGGCCAAGGAGCGGCGCCGGTGCGGGTCCTTGGCACCCCACACCGAACGATTGCGACCGCCGCCGAGAAGCAGCGCGTGCGGGAGGCCGTCGTACCTGTCGCGCTCGATGGCAACCCCCATGCCTGACAGAGCGGTTCGCCGCGGGTGTGATACCTCCGCAATGGCTGTTCTCTTCGATCCGAGCAACGAACGGGCCGTGCTCGCGCCGCCGCGGTCAGGCCTTCGGCGCCGCCGGGTTGCCGCCCAGGCGACGAGTCAGTCGCTGGGCGGTGTTGCGGGTGGCCCGGACCAGTCGCTCGAGCGGCACGGTCTCGCTCTGGGACGGCCACGTGACGGCGACGCCGGCCACGGGCAGGTCGTTGTGGTCCGTGACGGCGGCGGCCACCGACGCGAAGCCCGGGGTCACCTCGCCGTCTTCGGCCGCGTAGCCGCGCTGCCGGGTCTCGGCCAGCAGCAGGCGCAGCGCGCTGAGCGACGCCGGTCCGTTGCCGTGCCGGTCGACGAACGCGTCCTTGTCCGGGAACAACGCGCGGACCTGGGCCGACGGGAGCGCCGCCAGGATGGCCCGGCCGCTCGCGGTGAGGTGGGCGGGCAGCCGCACGCCGACGTCGGTGACCAGCGGTGGACGGCCTGCAGCACGCTCCTCGACGACGTACAGCACGTCGCGACCGTGCAGCACGGCCAGGTGCGCGGACTGGCCGACCCGGTCGGCGAGCGCCGCCAGCGACCGTCGGGCGATCCGCTGCAGCGGCTCCTGGCGGGAGTACCCGGTGCCGACCTCGAAGGCTGCGACTCCGAGGCCGTAGCGGTGCTCGTCCTCGACGTGGAGCACGAAGCCTTCCTCGATCATGGCGTTCACGAGGTGGTAGGCGGTGCTGCGCGGCAGGCCGACCGCCCGGATGATCCGTTCCAGCGGCACCGGGTCTGGCTGGGTGGCCAGGAACTTCAGCACCTGCAGCGCACGCGTGGCCGCCGGTACCTGTCCCATTCCCGAAACTCTAGGGGGAGCCGCCCCTCAGGTACGGCGGGCGCACTGGCCCGTGCGCCCGCCGCACGTTGTGGGCGGGCCCACGGTCCGAACGGCGCGGAAGTCCCCGCCCGATCGGGTTGCCGCCTACTACGTTACGACCGTGCACGGAGCAAGTCACAGCCCTTCACGCAGGTTGGTGCTGGCGGGCGAAATGCGCGCGGCCCGGGACGCTCAGGTCAGGTCCCGTTCCTCGCGCACCGGCACCAGCGGCGCCGCCAGCAGGGGAAAGATCGCGGCGGCCGCGAACGCGGCCGGGTAGCTCGATGCGCTCACGCCGAGGCCGACCAGCGGGCGGCACGAGGGAGGCACCGAGGAACTGGGCGGTGTTCTGGATCCCGAGCGCCCGGCCGGACCAGAACGGTCCCGCCCGCTCCGCCACGGCGGTGAACGCGAGCCCGTTGTCGGCGACCGTCACCGCGGTGGCCACCACCATCAGCAGCACGGCGACGCCCCAGTCCAGGCCCGCGGTCGCACCGAGTGCGAGCATGCTGGCGATCGCGGCCCAGGTGACCCAGCGCAGCGGCCGCATCCGGCCGCCCACGACGTCGGAGAGCTGACCGACGCCGAGCCGGCTGAACGCGCCGACCACCTGCGCGAGCGCGACCACGGCCCCGGCCGCAGCCGGGGACCAGTCGCGGTCCTGCACCAGCCACGCAAGGGCGAACGTCCACACCACGAACTGCGGTACGACGAGCAGCACCGAGACCGCGTGGATCCGGACCAGGTAGCCGTCCCGGCGGTACGGGTTCGGTGCCGTCTCCCGGTTGCGCTCCGGCCGCGGCGGGTCCAGCACGACCAGCGCAACGGCGACCCCGGCCACGGCCAGGAGCACGGTCGGCAGCCAGATCGCGGCCGAGACCCCGAACCGGTCGGCCACCACCGCGATGCCGATCGCTGCGATCCCGACGCCCACCGGCTGCGCCATCTGGCGCATGCCCATGGCGAGCCCGCGCCGGTGCGGCGGGAACCAGCCCACCACCACCCGGCCGCTCGCGGCGTTAGTGCACGCCGAGGCGGCACCAGCGAACCCGAGCGCCACCGCCAGCAGCGGGACGCTGTGCGTCAGCGCACCCGCGGCGCCGGCCAGCGTGGCGCCGGTCAGCCCGGTCAGCAGCGCGAAGCGTTCGCCTCGACGGTCGACCACGAGCCCCCACAGCACGAGCGTGAGCATCACGCCGATGGTCGGTGCGGCGGCGACCAGCCCGGCCTCGGCCAGCGAGTAGCCGAGGTCGCGGTGCAGGGTCGGGATCAGGAACGCCGGCCCGTGCACCATCACCGCCGAGGCGGCTTGCGCCCCGGTGCCGACAGCGAGCATCGCCCAGCGCCGTGTGTCACCGACCTCGGTCGCGCGCGTCGTCGTCCCCGTGCTCACCCGACCATGAAACGCCAGCGAGGTTTCGCGCGCCGTCGAGGTCTCGCAGGGTGGCCTGTGAGAAATCAGACGTGGCCCCCGTCCACCTCAGAACCTTTGGCGTACGAACGTCTGCTCGTGCATCGGGGGTCGCACGTAGGGGACCTCACGCATCGTGGGCAGGTCCACCACCTCGGGCGCGACGTCGACGTAGGGGAACTGCTCGAGGAGGTGCCCGATGCAGTTGAGCCGGGCGGCCTTCTTGTCGTCGGACGGGACGACGTTCCAGGGAGCCTGCTTGATGTCGGTGTACTGGAACGTCGTGTCCTTCGCCATCGAGTAGCGGATGTAGAGCTCGTGCTCGGCCAGGTCCATGTCGGAGAGCTTCCAGCGCTTGAGGGGCTTGGCGTTGCGGGCCTCGAAGCGCTTGCGCTGCTCGTCGTACGACACCGAGAACCAGTACTTGAGCACCGTGATCCCGGACCGCACCAGCATCCGCTCGAACTCCGGGCAGCTGCGCAGGAACTCCTGGTGCTGGTCCTCGGTGCAGTAGCCCATCACCCACTCGACGTTCGAGCGGTTGTACCAGCTGCGGTCGAACAGGACCATCTCACCGGCAGCCGGGAGGTGCTCGACATAGCGTTGGAAGTACCACTGCGTGCGCTCGCGCTCGCTCGGCTTGGGCAACGCGACCACGCGGACCGTGCGCGGGCTGGTGCGCTCGGTGATCCGCTTGATGACGCCGCCCTTGCCGGCCGACCCCCGGCCCTCGAAGATCACCAGCACCTTGAGCCCTTGGGTCTGCACCCAGTACTGCAGCAGCACCAGCTGTTCCTGGAGCCGCGCCATCTCCGCCTCGTAGACCGGGGTCCTGAGCCGGCCACTGCGCTTGTAGTCGTCAGGGTTGCCGCTCGGGGCGACGAAGCCCACGTCGTCGGCACCGTCCGGCAGGTTCACTTCGTCGGCCATGTCGCCTCCATCGGTTTTGCCCGATCGTCCCGCCGGTGGAGAGGCTTGGCAACGGGCGGGCTAGTTTCGCGGCATGGGAGTTCCCGGAGAAGCCACCCGCAACGCCCCGCCCGAGCTCGCCGCGAGCGAGCTGTTCGCGGTGGACGCCTACCGCCAGGAGTTCGACAGCACGGTCGCGGAGGTCGACCGCGACAGCGGCCGGATCCGGCTTGCGCGCACCGCGTTCTACCCCGGCGGCGGGGGCCAGCCGTGCGACCTCGGCGTGATCCTCGGCCCGGGCGGCCCGCTCGCGGTCACCGCGGTGAAGCGCGACCGCGGCCCGATCTGGCACACGGTCGAGGGAGACCTTCCCGACGTCGGCGCGGAGGTGCAGGGGGTCGTCGACTGGGACCGCCGGCACCGGCTGATGCGCACCCACACGGCACTGCACATCCTGTGCGGGGTGATCTGGGCCGACTATGCGATCCCGGTCACCGGCGGCAACATGGAGCCGCTCAAGGGCCGGCTGGACTTCCCGTTCCCCGCGATGAGCGCCGACCTCGGCGCCCGGGTCGAGAAGCGGATCAACGAGGAGATCGAGAGAGCCTGGGAGATCGTGGTCGACTTCGTGCCGCGGTCGGTGGCGGACGCGGACCCGGCTCTGATCCGCACGTCGGCCAACCTGATCCCGCAGGAGATCGACCCGCTGCGGGTGATCGACATCGTCGGTCTGGACCGCCAGGCCGACGGGGGCACGCACGTGCTGTCGACGGCCGAGGTGGGCCGGGTGCGGGTCACCGGCACGGAGAGCAAGGGCAGGGACAACAAGCGGATCCGGCTCGAGGTCGACGACCCCGAGCCGGATCCTTCCTGACGGGTCAGCTGCGCACGCGCCCCGGGGCGAACAGCGCGGCGACGACGGCGACACCGACCGCCGCGGCACCCGTGAGGAGGGCCGGGCCGATCGCGCCGGCGTACCCCGTCGGCATGAGCTGGCCGCCGTTGCCGAGGAAGACGGCCGTGAGCAGCGCGACGCCCAGGGCGACACCGAACTCGCGGATCGTGGAGTTCGCCGAGCTCGCGACCGCGAAGTCGCTGTCCGGCAGCCCGTCGAGCACGGCGGTGGCGCTGGGTGCGAACGTCAGTCCCATCCCGATGCCGGCCATCGCGAGCGCCGGCACGAACGCGGAGTACGGCGCGAGGTCCTCGGCCAGCGACGCGAGCCAGACCAGCGAGCAGGCCTGCAGCACCAGGCCCACCAGCAGCAGCGCCCGGAGCCCGGTGCGCGGCGCGAGCAGCCCGGCCAGCGGGGCGACGATCATCGGGGCGGCGGTCCACGGCAGGGTGCGGATGCCGGCCTCGAGCGGGCTGTAGCCCTGCACGATCTGGAGGTACTGCGCGAGCAGGAAGACCGCGCCGAACATGCCCAGCGTGAAGAACAGGCCGATCGCGTTGGCAGCGGAGAAGCCCCGGCTGCGGAACAGCCGCAGCGGCAGCACGGCGAAGGAGCGGTGGCGGGCGTGGACGACGTACGCCGGCACCAGCAGCGCGGACGCAACCAGCGACCCGAGCACGACCGGCGAGGTCCAGCCGTCGTCGTTGCCGTGCACGATGCCCCAGATGCCGAGGAACACCGCACCACCGAGCAGCACCGTGCCGCGGAGGTCGAGCCGCTGCCAGGTGCCGCGCGACTCACGGACCGCGACCAGCATCAGCGGGACGGCGACGATCGCGACCGGCACGTTGAGCCAGAAGATCGCCTGCCAGCTCACGCCCTCGACGACGGCGCCGCCGACCACCGGACCGAGCGCCACCCCGAGGCCGGACACGCCGCCCCAGATCCCGATCGCCATCGGGCGCAGCCTGGTCGGCACCGCGGCCGCGAGCAGGGTCAGCGACAGCGGCATGATGGCCGCGGCGCCGAGGCCCTGGAACGCGCGGGCCGTGATCAGCGCCCCGCTCGTGGTGCTGAGCGCCGAGCCGATGGAGGCGGCGGTGAAGAGCACCACCCCGGCCAGCATCATCCGGCGCCGGCCGAGCCGGTCGCCGAGCGTCGCCGCCGGCAGCATGAACGTCGCGAACGCCAGCGTGTAGGCGTTGAGGAACCAGGACAGCTGGCCGACCGACGAGCCGAGGTCGGCCCGCACCACGGGAAGGGCGCTGGTCATCACCAGGTTGTCGAGCGTGGCCATGAACATCGGGAGCGACGTGGCGAGGATCGCCACCCAGAGCGGCCTGGTGTCTCGGTTGGGGCGGGTGCGCTGCGGCGCGTCGGGCGTCGCGACGCTCTCGACCGGCGGTGTGGCCAGAGAGGTGGTGGACATCGGATCTCCTGCGAAGAAGGCATTGAATGATTACTTATGACTCTCACATTAAGTAATCAAGTGATAACCTGTCAAGCGTGACCCCGAAACCCGTTGCCCCGACCACACGGATGAAGCCCGAGGACCGACGTGAGCTGGTGCTCGACGCGGCGGTGCGGGCGTTCGCGCGTGGCGGCTACGCAGGGACCAGCACCGACGCCGTCGCCAGGGAGGCGGCCGTGTCGCAGCCCTACGTGGTACGGATCTTCGGCACCAAGCTCGACCTGTTCCTGGAGGTCTTCCACCGGGTGATGGAGCGGATCGGGACCGCATTCGCCGACGAGCTCGCGTCCGGCCCGTTCGACCCGGACGACGAGGAGGACTGGACCCGGCTCGGCGCGACGTACACCGAGCTCCTCGTCGACCGCGACCTGCTGATGGTGATGATGCACGGCATGGTCGCCAGCGGTGAGCCGCGCATCGGCGCTGCCTCGCGGCACTGCATGGCGAAGGTCTTCGCGATCCTTACCTCCACCGGCTGCACCGACGACCGGGCCCGCGACTTCATCGCACAGGGGATGCTGCTCAACGTGATGCTCGCGATGGAGGCGCCTGACCACCTCGGTGACGAGGAGGGGCTGGCGCCCCTCACGCGGTGCGCGTTCGGGGAGTCGCTCCCGGCGCTGACCGCCTGAGCTTGTCTCATATCCGAGACGACCCGGGCCCGACCACTCTGGCCGCGGGAGCCTGCGCGCGGTTGCATGAGGGCATGGTCTCGACAAGCTCGACCACCGGAACGGTGGCACCCGTGGTCGTCGGGGTCGGTCCCGTCTCGTTCGCCGACGTGGTCGCGGTCGCCCGCGGGGGCGCACCGGTGACGCTCGGCGACGACGCGCTGGCCGCGATCGCCGGGCCCGCGCCGTGGTCGAGGAGCTCGCCGCAGCGCCGACGCCGGCGTACGGGATCTCGACCGGGTTCGGCGCGCTCGCCACCCGGCACATCCCGACCGAGATGCGCGCCCAGCTGCAGCGGTCGCTGGTCCGCTCGCACGCCGCCGGCTCCGGCCCGGAGGTGGAGCGCGAGGTGGTGCGCGCGCTGATGCTGCTGCGGCTCTCGACGCTGGCGACCGGGCACACCGGCGTACGCCCGGAGACGGCGCAGCTGCTCGCCGGACCTGCTCAGCCACGGGATCACGCCGGTCGTGCACGAGTACGGCTCGCTCGGCTGCTCCGGCGACCTCGCGCCGCTCTCGCACTGCGCGCTCGCGCTGATGGGCGAGGGGCACGGTCCGCGACGCGCGGGGCACGCTGATGCCTGCCGCCGAGGCGCTCGCCGCGGCCGGCCTGACCCCGGTCGAGCTGGCGGCCAAGGAGGGGCTGGCGCTGATCAACGGCACCGACGGCATGCTCGGCATGCTGGTGCTGGCGATCGACGACCTGCGGGTGCTGCTGCGCACCGCCGACATCGCCGCCGCGATGTCGGTCGAGGGCCAGCTCGGCCACCGACCGGGTCTTCGCCGCCGAGCTGCAGGCGATCCGGCCGCACCCCGGCCAGGCCGCGCTCGGCCGCCAACCTGGTCGCGCTGCTCGCGGACTCCGGCGTCGTCGCCACGCACCGCGGGCCGGACTGCAACCGGGTGCAGGACGCCTACTCGCTGCGCTGCTCGCCGCAGGTGCACGGCGCCGCCCGCGACACGTCGAGCACGCCGCGCTCGTCGCCGTCGCGCGAGCTCGCCTCGGCGGTCGACAACCCGGTCGTGCTCGACGACGGCCGGGTCGAGTCCAACGGCAACTTCCACGGCGCGCCGGTCGCCTACGTGCTCGACTTCCTCGCGATCGTCGCCGCCGACGTCGCGTCGATCAGCGAGCGGCGTACCGACCGGTTCCTCGACAAGGCCCGCAACCACGGGCTGCCGCCGTTCCTCGCCGACGACCCCGGCGTCGACAGCGGCCACATGATCGCGCAGTACACGCAGGCCGCGATCGTCTCCGAGATGAAGCGGCTCGCCGCACCCGGCCAGCGTCGACTCGATCCCCTCCAGCGCGATGCAGGAGGACCACGTCTCGATGGGCTGGTCGGCCGCCCGCAAGCTGCGCCGGTCGGTCGACGGGCTGACCCGCGTGGTCGCGATCGAGGTGCTCACCGCCGCCCGGGCGCTCGACCTGCGCGCGCCGCTCGAGCCGTCGCCGGCCACCGCGGCCGTGGTCCGGCTGCTGCGCTCCTCCGGCGTCGAGGGCCCCGGCCCCGACCGCCACCTCTCCCCCGAGATCGAGACCGCCGTCGGGCTGGTCGCGCAGCGGCGCCGTCCTGACCGCCGTCGAAGAAGTGATCGGAGAGCTCCAGTGACCGACAACCCCCGCCTCCCCATCCACGCCGCGCACGGCACCGAGCTGACCGCCGGCTCCTGGCAGACCGAGGCGCCGCTGCGGATGCTGATGAACAACCTCGACCCCGAGAACGCCGAGCGCCCCGAGGACCTCGTCGTCTACGGCGGCACCGGCAAGGCCGCCCGCAACTGGGAGTCGTACGACGCGCTCGTGCGCACGCTGACGCACGCTCAAGGACGACGAGACGATGCTCGTGCAGTCCGGCAAGCCGGTCGGCGTGATGCGCACCCACGAGTGGGCGCCGCGGGTGCTGATCGCGAACTCCAACCTGGTCGGCGACTGGGCCAACTGGGAGGAGTTCCGGCGGCTCGAGGACCTCGGCCTGACGATGTACGGCCAGATGACCGCCGGCTCGTGGATCTACATCGGCACCCAGGGCATCCTGCAGGGCACCTTCGAGACCTTCGCCGCCGTCGCCGACAAGCAGTTCGGCGGCACCCTCGCCGGCACGATCACGCTGACCGCCGGACTCGGCGGCATGGGCGGCGCGCAGCCGCTCGCGGTCACCATGAACGACGGCGTCGCGATCTGCGTCGACGTCGACCAGACGCGGATCACCCGCCGGATCGAGCACCGCTACCTCGACGTCCAGGCCGACCTCGCTCGAGGACGCCGTCGCGCGTGCCGTCGAGGCCCGCGACGCCCGCAGGCCGCTGTCGATCGGGGTGCTCGGCAACGCCGCGGAGGTGTTCCCGCGGCTGCTCGAGATGGACGCGCCGATCGACATCGTCACCGACCAGACCTCGGCGCACGACCCGCTGTCGTACCTGCCGGTCGGCGTCGCCTTCGAGGACTGGCACGACGACGCGGCCCGCGACCCGGCCGGCTTCACCAAGGACGCGCAGGCGTCGATGGCCACGCACGTGCGGGCGATGGTCGAGTTCCAGGACAAGGGCGCCGAGGTCTTCGACTACGGCAACTCGATCCGCGACGAGGCGCGCAAGGGCGGCTACGACCGGGCCTTCGAGTTCCCGGGCTTCGTGCCGGCGTACATCCGGCCGCTGTTCTGCGAGGGCAAGGGCCCGTTCCGCTGGGCCGCGCTCTCCGGCGACCCGGCCGACATCGCCGCGACCGACCAGGCGATCCTCGAGCTGTTCCCCGACAACGAGCGGCTGCACAAGTGGATCACCATGGCCGGCGAGCGGGTCGCACTTCCAGGGCCTGCCGGCGCGGATCTGCTGGCTCGGGTACGGCGAGCGCCACCTGGCCGGGCTGAAGTTCAACGAGATGGTCGCCTCCGGCGAGCTCAAGGCGCCGATCGTGATCGGCCGCGACCACCTCGACTGCGGCTCGGTCGCCTCGCCGTACCGCGAGACCGAGGCGATGCTCGACGGCTCCGACGCGATCGCCGACTGGGCGCTGCTCAACGCGCTGGTCAACACCGCGTCCGGCGCGACCTGGGTGTCGATCCACCACGGCGGCGGCGTCGGCATGGGCCGCTCGCATCCACGCCGGCCAGGTCTGCGTCGCCGACGGCACCGACCTCGCCGCCCAGAAGATCGAGCGGGTGCTCACCAACGACCCCGGCATGGGCGTGATCCGCCACGTCGACGCCGGCTACGACCGCGCCGCCGAGGTCGCCGCCGAGCGCGGCGTGCGGATCCCGATGTCGGAGGGCTGAGGGGTGGGGGGCGGATAGTCCGTCACGTTTGGCACCGGATTGGGGACGGATCCGGTGCTTTTCGTGACGGACTATCCGCGTCCACAGGTCCCGAACACCGCAGGTTGTCCCCAGTTCCGGAACATGGGGGTGCCTCGGGCGCCGGCCGGGTGGACGCTCCCGGGTCGTGGAGGCACATCACTGGGCACCGACCTGCCCGCGACCGACGACCCTGGTCCAGCCGGTACGGCTCGACCCGAGTGGCGTGTTCGGGCCGACGCGCGGCAGGGCACGCGGGGGCGCGTGGCGGCAGGTGGCGTGGGGCTTGTACGTCCCGGCCGAAACGGACTCGGACGTCGTCGAGCAGCGCATCGTGGAGGCGGCGGCCCGGCTGCCCGCGCACTCGGCCGTCTCCGCGTGGGCGTCGCTCCGCTGGCGCGGGGCCACGTTCTTCGACGGGCTCGGCGACGGTGGCCGCACGCGGCTCCCGGTGCCTTTGCTCGTGGGCGGCAACATCCGGCCGGACCCGCGCGTCGCGGTCAGCCATGAGCAGCTCCCACCGGGTGAGATCGAGTGGGTGGCCGGCGTCCCGGTCACGATTGTCGAGCGTGCCGTGTTCGACGAGATGCGCCGCACCGGGTCGGTACGACGTGCGGTCGAGGTGATCGACATGGCCATCGCCGCCGAGCTGACCGACCTGGAGCGGGTGGCCGCGTACATCGCCATCCGGCCGGCGTGGACTGGCGTGCCGATGACGCGCCTCGCGCTGCCGCTGGCCAGCGCGGACAGTCGTTCGCCGCAGGAGACCCGGATGCGCCTGACCTGGGTCCTCAACGCCGGGCTACCAACGCCGGTGTGCAACCAGCCGGTGTTCGACCTCGACGGCAGGCTCCTCGGCATTCCGGACCTGTTCGACCCGGTGGCGGGGTTGGTGGGCGAGTACGACGGCGCGGACCATCTGGCGGAGGACCGGCGCGCGCGGGACGCCGTACGCGAGGAGCGGTTCCGCGACCACGGCCTGGAGTACGTCGCGCTCGTCCGCGGGGACTTGGGCCGGCCCGCCCACGCCGCCCACCGCATCCAGGCCGCGCGTGCCCGGGCGAAGTTCCTCGCTGCCGGGGATCGCCGGTGGACGCTCGACCCTCCGTCGTGGTGGGCACCAGCCGGATAGTCCGGCACGAAAAGCACCACCTGACCGGCTCTTCTGGTGCCAAACGTGACGGACTATCCGCCCCCGCCGGTGCACGTGCCCGACGGAGTCAAGGGTTGGTGGGACGCCCGGAACCGGCGCGACGGCGACTCCTGACCCGGTGGGCCCGCACGGTGAGCGGCCCGACCAGCCGCGGACCGGCCAGCCGGCTCTCGAGTCGCCGCGCCTCGCGCTTCAGCGGCTGCGCGATGTACTCACCCAGGATCACTCCGGAGCTGAGCGCGATCGCGATCGCGGCCGCGCTCACGAGCGGCAGCAGCCCGGTGCTGCTCCCGTCGGAGAGCAGCGACAGGCCGCGGTAGATCGAGAGGCCCGGCAGCAGCGGTACGACGGCGGACACGACGACGACCAGCGCCGGCACGCGCACCCGGCCGGCCACCGAGTAGCTGACCAGGCCGACCACCAGCGCGGCCACGCCGGACGCCCAGGCGATCCCGAAGTTGCGCTCCCACACCAGCGCGTACACCACTGTCGCCAGCGCTGCGATCACCGCGATCGGCAGCAGTGACCTCAGCGGGGCGTAGGACGAGAACGCGTACGCCGCCCCCGTGACCGCACCACCGACCGCCATCAGCGGGATGGCCGAGATCGCGAACGCGCCGGGGTCGAGCTGCCCCAGCTCCACCCCGGCCACCCGGGCGACGGTCAGCCCGCCGCTCACGCCGGCCGTGACGCCGGCGGTCGCGATGAACGCCTCGAGGATCCGTGCCCCGGCGGTGAGCGGGAAGCCGGTCAGGGCGTCCTGGACCGCGCCCATGAAGCTCACGCCCGCGAGCAGCATGATGATGCTCGCCGTGATCACGCGGCTCGGGTCCACGTCGACGCCGGTCGCCACCACCGCCACCGTGAGCAGCGTGCCGAACAGGCCGCCGGCGATCTGCTGGTAGAACGCCGGCAGCCGGCGTCGGCTCATGGCGCGCGTGATCAGGTCGATCGCCACGGCCGCGACGGTGGCCACGAGTACCACCGCCAGGTCGCCGCCGAGCACGAGGCCGACGCCGGCACCCATCACGCCGAAGCCCGTGGTCACCGACCAGCGCGGCCGGGCGTGACCGGACGAGACGATCCGCGCGAGCCGGGCCGACGCCTCGTCGCGGTCGATCTCGCCGGCGATCAGGTCGCGCACGAGGTGGTCGACGAGGGTCAGGTCCTCGTAGTCGATCTCGCGGTGCCGAACCTGCCGCATCTGGATCAGGGCAGGCTCGTCGAGGCTCGCATGGTGCGACATCGCCAGCTCGGTGAACGTGACGTCGGCGGAGAACTTCCGCAGCCCGCACGCGTACGCCACGTTGCCCATCTGGGCACTGACGTCGGCAGCCCCGGCGCCGGAGGAGAGCAGCAGCTCGCCGATCCGGAGGGACAGGTCCATCGTCCGGTAGATGTCGTTGGTGGGTGTGTCGGTCTGGGCCATCGCGGCCCAAGTCTGGACCCCCGGCGACGGCCGTCGCCAATCCGGAGCACGTGAGGTTCGTCGCCCTCGCCAGGCACCTACCGGCGCGTCGTACGACGGGCGCGCCAAGCCGCAGTCTCGGCCTCGACGTCGCGGGTGCGCGTGATCACCGGAGGGCCTCCCTGGAGCTGGCGCCGGGCCTCGACCACACGCTTGTTGAAGTCCTCGAGCAGCTCTCGGACCACCCGCTCCGCGCTCTCGCGGTCGAGCGTCGCGTCGAGCTCGGCGTCCTCCTTGCGCAGTGCGAGCGCCGGCGGGAGGACACCGGTGATCTGCTCGCGCTCGATCAGCTTCTTCACCCACCAGTCGGGGTCGTGCTGGGTGCCCAGCCCCTCGATCGGCTTGCCCGACCCGGGCAGGTTGTCGAAGTCGCCCCGGGCCATCGCCACGCGCACCTGCTGGTCGACCCAGGCCTGCTGGTTCTCGATCCGGGCCTGGGCAGCGCTCCTGCCGGTGCGCTTGTCACGACGCGACGTGCGGTCGGCAGGCTCCGGCGTACCCTCCGGCCAGTCCTCGCTCTCGGACATCAGGTCTCACCCCCAAACACGCCGGATTTTACCGACCGATGAGTGAGCGGTCCCGAGGAGGTCTCACCTGCATGGAGATCTTCGCGAGCGGTCTGAGCATGGGTGAGTCACCGCGATGGCACGACGACAGGCTGTGGGTCTGCGACTGGATGGCGGGCGAGGTGCTCTCGTTCGACGCTGCGGGAGAGCGCCGGGTCGAGCTGACGATGGAGGGTCTGCCGTTCTCGATCGACTGGCTGCCCGACGGTCGCGCCGTGCTCACCAGCCCGGCCGGCGTGGTGCTCGGCGACGGCACGCCGTACGGCGGCACCGGGCGTGGCTGGAACGAGATCGTCGTCGACGCCCACGGCAACACGTTCGTCAACGAGATCGGCTTCGACTTCATGGGCGGCGAGGAGCCGACGCCCGGCACGGTGCACGTCGTCCGTCCCGACGGCTCGACGCGGCAGGTCGCCGACGACGTTTGGTTCCCCAACGGCATGGCGCTCACCGACGACGGCGCGACCCTGATCGTGGCCGAGTCCTATCGCAACCGGCTCTCGGCGTACGACGCGGCGGCCGACGGCAGCCTCACGAACCGACGCACCTGGGCGGAGCTCGAGTTCGCGCCCGACGGGATCTGCGTCGATGCTGACGGCGCGGTCTGGTACGCCACCGTGCCCGGCAGGTGCTGCATCCGCGTGGCCGAAGGGGGCGCGGTGCTGGATCGCGTCGACGCCGACCGCGGCTGCTTCGCGTGCATGCTCGGCGGTGACGATGGGCGCACGCTCCACGTCATCGCCCAGGAGTGGGGCGGCGTCGATGGCGTCGGCGGCCGCACCGGCCAGGTGCTGACCCATCGTGCGGCGGCACCGCACGCGGGCCGGCCTTAGGTGTGTTGAGCTGGCCGGGGTGGTCGTGGAGGAGCGGGACGAGCGGTGTGGAGCGGCTGTGGAGAATTCCCAAGGTCTCTAGGGATTCTTCGGGCGTTTCGCATCCACCGCGGTCTGGTCGCCAAGGAGATCGACGTGGTGTGTTCCGCCGCATGACGCCGGGCGTCACTTCCCAATCTCGTCTGACGCTTCCAGCGGCATACATCCCACGGGAAGCGTCAGAAGACATTGGGACGTCAAGAAGCATTGGGAGGTGGAGACGGAGGCGGGGTCGCCCAGATCGGAGACGGCTCGCAACTTCCCAATCTCTACTGTCACTTCCCACCACGTGCATGCCCGTGGAAGTGTCAGAAAGCCTAGATACCTTGGGAATTCCCCCCACCCCCGCACGCCAGCCGGCGTTAGTTCCGGGCGTCGCTGAAGGCGCCCTTCGGCACCATCAGCAGGCTGACCGCGGCGAGCAGCGCCGACCCGGCGCAGACGGCCCAGACCACCAGGTAGCCGCTGAGCGGCGCGTTCACATTGCCCTCGACGTCGATGCTGCCGGTCGCGGAGAGCGCGATCGCGAAGATGCTCGAGGCGATCGCGCCGCCGATCGTCTTCGCGGTGTTCGTCATGCCGGTGGCGAAGCCGGTGCGGTCGGGGGGAGCCGCGGCTGCGGCGGCGGCCGGGAGCGCGGCGACCAGCGCGCCGGACCCGACGCCGGCGATCGCCATGTTCACCAGCGCCTGCCCGGTGCTGTCGTGCAGCGGGATCCAGAGCGCGTAGCCGAGCGCCACCAGCAGCGTGGCGACCACCAGCGCGGTGCGGGGACCGAGCACGCGCGAGGCGAACGGCAGCAGCATCGCGCCGGCGATCAGCGAGATCACGTAGAGGCCGATCAGCAGGGAGACGAAGCTCGCCCCGGCTCCGAGCCCGTAGCCCCCCGATTCCGGATCGGTCTGGGCGTACGTCGACAGCGGGATCTGCGCGCCGAGCACGGACATCCCGAACAGGAACGCCGTGAGCTGCACCGGCCACTGGCCGGGCGTGGCGAGCAGGCGGATGTCGATCAGGGGTTCCGGCCGGGCGAGCTCGGCGCGCACGAACGGCACGAACGCGAGCAGGCCGAGCACGATCGTCGCCCACGCGACGAGGCTCCCGGGTCCGTCGAGGCGGAGCAGGATCAGCCCGCCCATGAGGATCGCGATCGCGAGCGTGACCAGGCCGAAGCCGGTCCAGTCGATGCGTCCGGTGGCCACCGGCTCGGTGTCTGCCACGCCGTACCAGACCGCGGCGAAGCAGAGCGTCACCGCGACCGCGGGCAGCGCCAGTACCACGGTCATCGAGGTGCTCTCGACGATCGCGCCGCTGGTGAGCGCGCCGACGATGACGCCGAACTCGAGCGCGGTGACGAGGAACGCCGCGGACCGCCGGGTCAGCCGCGCCTGGGCGCCGGTGTCGGCCGTACGCCGGTGGATGATGCTCACCTCCAGCGGCAGCCACACGACGTAGAAGCCCTGGATCGCCCACGCGATGAGGAACGTGGTGAAGGTCGGCGCGAACGCCACGGCCCATGACGCGACCGCCGTGACCGCGGTCGAGAGCAGCAGCACCTTGCGGTGGCCGACCAGGTCGCCGAGCTTGGCGAGCACCGGCACCACGAGCGCCGAGACCACGAGCTGCGCCGCCTCGAACCAGTTGACGCTGGCGTCCTGGATCGAGAGGTGGTCGGCGATCTGAGGGAAGATCGGCGTGTAGTAGCCCTGGAGTACGCCACTGGCGAGCTCGACGCAGACCAGGAAGCCGACGATCGCCGTCAGCCCGGGCACCACCGGGTGGCGCACCGGCTGCGTGGTCTCGGCCATCAGCCGATCCTCTCGATCAGGAGCTGGTACCAGAGCATCCCGTCGCCGAGGTCGTCGATGCCGATGTGCTCGTCATAGGAGTGGATCGCCTGCCGCTGCGCCTTCGTCATCCGGAACGGTGCGAAGCGGTAGACCCGGGGGCAGATCGCGGTGAAGAAGCGGGAGTCGGTCGCGGCCATCATCACGTACGGCGTGGGCACCGCGTCGGGGAACGTCTCGGCGATCGTGGACTCCAGCAGCCGGAACGCGTCGTCGTCCACGGGGGAGACCGGGCTGGCCTCGCCGGCCTCGACGACGCTGATCATGACTCGCTTGTCGTGGATCGCCTTCGTGACATGGGCGACGACGGACGCGACGGTGTCGCCGACCAGCACCCGGACGTTGACCCCGGCCCGTGCCGTCGACGCGATCACGTTGTGGGCCGGCGCCCCGGAGAGCGTGGTCACCGCGGCCGTGGTGCGGGTGAGAGCCGCGGGTTCGGGACCGGCGGCGATCAACACCCGGGTGAGCGCCGGGCGCAGCCGCGCGGCGTTGCCGATCAGGGCCCGCAGCGGGAGCGGGGCGTGCGGCGCGATCCGGCGGAACATCTCGAGCGTCGGCTCCGGGATCGATGCCGGGAACGGGCTGGCGTCCAGGCGCACGATCGCTCGGGCCAGCCGGGCGGTCGCGTCCATGCGCACGGGCGTCGAGGCGTGCCCGCCACGGCCGTCGACACGCAGCTCGAGCGTCGTGGTGCCCTTCTCGCTGACGCCGACCACGGCCAGCGGTGGCTTGATCCCCGGGAACGCGTCGGCGGCGACAGCGCCGCCCTCGTCGAGCACGAACCACGGCTCGACACCCCGTGACCGGAGCTCCGCGACGGCGAGCTCGGCCGTGTCGCCCGAGATCTCCTCGGTGCTGCCGAACGACAGCCAGATGTCCTGAGCGGGGCGGAATCCCTTCTCCAGCAGGCGTTCCACGGCCTCCGCGATGCCGACCAGGCACCCCTTGTCGTCGAGCGTGCCGCGTCCCCAGAGCTGTCCGTCGACGATCCGCGCCTCGAAGGCGGGGTGCCGCCAGGGTGCGTCCTCGTCGACCGGTACGACGTCGATGTGGGCCATCAGCACCACCGGCCGCTCGGCGCTGCCGCCGGGCCATCGGAACAGCAACGCATGACCCGGGATCCGGGTGAGCTCCAGGTGCTGGTGCAGCAGCGGGAACTGCCGGGCGAGCTCCTCGGTGAACGCGATGAACGGTGCCTCGTCACGCTGCCCGGGATCGACGTGGGAGACGGTCGGGATCCGGACCAGTGCCTGCAGCTTGGCGACGGTCCGGTCGCGGATCTCCGCGAAGTCGGCGGGGCGCGCGGACGTCGTACTGCCTCCCATGGGGTGAGGCTAGGGGATAGCACCCGTCTCGTTCCCGAGACGACCCGCCAGGGGTGGTCATTGCGCGTCGGGCGCCGGACAGGTGGACTGACGGGGTGTCAGTCGTCCCAGTGTCCCCGGTGCACGACCTCGTCGAGGCCGAGCCGGCGGCGCCTGCGGGGCGAGCCCGGGTTGCCGGCGTCGTCTGCCAGGTGCCCGATCGTGACCACGCCGACCGGGTCGAACGTGTCCGGGATGCCGAACGCCGCGCGCACCGCGGCGTCGCGCTCCGGAGGTACGCCGAAGAAGCAGGCGCCGAGACCCTCGTCGACGGCCGTCTGCAGGATCAGCAGCGAGGCCATCGCCGCGTCCATGTGCCAGAACGGCATCGGCCAGCGCGCCTCGTCGCGGTCGGTCCAGCCCTTGTCCGGCTGGGCGTAGCGGGACAGGTATGCCGTCTTGCTCGAGCACGGCACCACGACCACGGGCGCGCGCATCATGCCGGTCAGCCAGTCGTCCGGCGCCGCCAGGTCGTCGGGGTCGGTGGTCACCTCCCACCAGCGGCGCACGTCGTCGGGGGTGTCGAGCACCAGGAACGCCCAGCCCTGGCTGAACCCGGCGCTCGGTGCCCGGGTCGCGTTGCGCAGGCAGCGGTCGACCACATCCCGCGAGACCGGTCGCTCGGCGTAGTTGCGCACCATCCTGCGCCGGCGTACGACGTCCTGGAACTCCATGCCACCGATCCTGCCGGACGGGGCTGACATGCACTTCGAGGAGATGTGGACCGACCTGGCGCAGGTCGGCCGGAGTGCCGGCAGCGGTGGCTACTTCCGGCAGCCATTCGGTTCCGCGGAGCGGGAGTGCCACGCGTGGTTCCTCGACGAGTGCGCCCGTCGCGACCTCGAGGTCGAGCACGACGGCAACGGCAACGCGGTCGCCTGGTGGGCGCCCTGGGAGGCCGAGCCGGGCGCCGTTCTCACCGGCTCCCACCTCGACTCGGTCCTCGACGGAGGGGCGTACGACGGGCCGCTGGGCGTGGTCACCGCGTTGGCGGCTGTCGATCTCCTTCGCGAGCAGGGGTTCGCGCCGAGCCGTCGGATCGGGATCGGGGCCTTCGTGGAGGAGGAGGGCAGCCGGTTCGGGATCGCCTGTCTGGGCTCGCGCCTCGCCGCCGGCGCGATCACCCCGAGAGGCCGCCCGTGAGCTCCGCGACCGGGACGGTGTCCCGCTCGCGGACGCGATGTCCGCAAGCGGGATCAACCCCGAGCTCGGCCGGAGCCCGATCCTCGACGGTGTGGGCTGCTTCGTCGAGCTTCACGTCGAGCAGGGACGCGACCTGGTGCACCGCGACGCCGCGATCGGCGTGGCCAGCACGATCTGGCCGCACGGCCGGTTCCGGTTCGACTTCACCGGCGCCGCGAACCACGCCGGCACCACCCGGATGGAGGACCGGAGCGACCCGATGCTGACCTACGCGATGACCGCGCTGGCTGCCAACAAGCAGGCCCGTATCGCCGGCCAGCGGGCCACGTTCGGCCGCGTCGACGTGGCACCCAACGGCACCAACGCCATTCCCTCGCGGGTGACCGCCTGGCTGGACGCCCGGTGCGAGTCCAACGAGCAGCTCGAGGCCCTCGTCGACGCGATCGCCCGGCAGGGATCCGAGCGTGCCGGCCGCGACGGCACGCGGCTCACCGTCACCGACGAGTCCGTGTCGGGGGCGGTGACCTTCGACTCCGACCTGGCCGGGCGGCTCTCCCTGGTGCTGGGCGGCGTTCCGGTGATCCCGACCATGGCCGGTCACGACGCAGGCATCCTCTCGGCCGCGGGCATCCCGACCGCCATGCTGTTCGTGCGCAACCCGACCGGCATCAGTCACGCACCCGAGGAGCACGCCCCGATGGCCGACTGCCTCGCCGGCGTCGACGCCCTCGCCACCACGCTGCGCGAGCTCGCCGGATGAACGCCGCGGCGTCGTACCTCCTCGAGCGTGCGTACGTCGACGGTGAGGTGCACGACGACGTGCTGCGTCGAGGTCGAGCACGGCCGGTTCACCAAGGTCGAGTGGTCTCGACAAGCTCGACCGCCGGAAGACGCGCAACGCCTTGCTGGCTTGACGATTCCGGGTCTCGCCAACTGTCACAGCCACGTCTTCCACCGCGCCCTTCGCGGGCACACCCAGCGCGAGCGCGGGTCGTTCTGGACCTGGCGCGACCAGATGTACGAGGTCGCCGGCCGGCTCGACCCGGACACCTACTACGCGCTCGCCCGCACGACGTACCGGGAGATGCTCGCGTCCGGGATCACCACCGTCGGCGAGTTCCACTACCTGCACCACCAGCCCGACGGCACGCCGTACGACGAACCGAACGAGATGGGCCTCGCCCTCGTCCGCGCCGCTCGTGACGCCGGCATCAGGATCGCGCTGCTCGACACCTGCTACCTCTCCAGCGGCTTCGGCGAGAAGCCGCAGGGCGTGCAGGTGCGCTACAGCGACGGCCACGCGCAGCGCTGGGCGACCCGCGTCGACGAGCTCGCCGTGTCCGCGGAGGTGGCGGAGGCCGACGACGTCGTGATCGGGGCTGCCGTGCACTCGGTGCGCGCGGTGCCCCACGACCAGATCGGCCAGGTGGCCGACTGGGCACGGCCACGTCGGGCGCCGCTGCACGTGCACGTGTCCGAGCAGGTCGCCGAGAACGACGACGTGCCGGGACAAGCACTCCGTGACTCCCACGCGCCTCCTCGCCGACTGCGGCGCGCTCGGCCCCCGCACTACCGCCGTGCACGCGACCCACCTGTCCGCCGACGACGTGCGCCTCTTGGGCGAGGCCGGCAGCTACGCCTGCTTCTGCCCGACCACCGAGCGCGACCTCGGCGACGGCATCGGACCCTCCCGGGCGCTGCACGACGCCGGCGCGACGCTCACGCTCGGCTCCGACAGCCACGCCGTGATCGACCTGTTCGAGGAGATGCGCGCGGTCGAGCTCGACGAGCGGCTGGCCACGCAGCGGCGCGGACACTGGAGCACCGAGGAGCTGGTGGACGCGGCGACCGCCGACGGCCACGCCAGCCTGGGCTTCTCGGACGCCGGCTCGATCGCGGTCGGCCAGCGCGCCGACCTGGTCACGGTCGCCACCGACACGCCGCGCACCGCCGGCACCGGCCGCGGGCTCGAGACCGTCGTGTACGCCGCGACCGGCGCCGACGTGCGCCACGTCGTGGTCGGCGGGCAGGTCGTGTACACGCCCGACGACCTCCCCCGGATCGGCGCCGAGCTCGACGACGCGATCGGAGCCCTCGGGCAATGATCACCCCAAACGCTGCTCGGTGCGCTCGCACCGCCTCGGCCTGGACCCAGGACCGGGGGCACAGCCGCTGGTCGCGGTTCTGGTAGGGGCTCGGCCTCGCCGGCTGCCTGCTGCTCGGGTCACGCTGCCCGGCTGGTCCGTGCTGCCGGCACCGTGGTCCTCGCGGTCGGGCAGGTCGGGCGTGCCGTCGTACGCGGCAGGATGGTCGCATGACGTCCCTCCTGGTCACCGGCATCGGCGAGCTGACGACCTGCCGCACCGAGCCCGGCGTGTCCGCCGTCGACACCCGGCCCGACGCCGCCTTCGTGGTCGAGCGTGGCCGGGTGGCGTGGGTCGGCCCGTCGCGGGAGGCGCCGGCGGCCGACCAGGTGCAGGACGTCGGCGGCCGCGCGGTGGTCCCGGGCTACGTGGACTCGCACAGCCATCTCGTCTTCGCCGGTGACCGCGGGCATGAGTTCGCTGCCCGGATGGCCGGCGAGCGCTACGCGGCCGGGGGCATCCGCACCACCGTCGCCGCGACCCGCGCGGCGACCGACGAGCAGCTCACCGCCACCGTCGCCCGCCACGTCACCGAGATGCGCCGCCAGGGCACGACCAGTGTCGAGATCAAGAGCGGCTACGGGCTCACGGTGCTCGACGAGGCACGCGGGCTGGCGGTGGCGCGCCAGTTCACGGAGGACACCACGTTCCTCGGCGCCCACGTCGTGCCGCCGGAGTACGCCGACGACCCGGCCGGCTACGTCGCGCTGGTCACCGGCGCGATGCTGGACGCGGTCGCACCGTACGCGCGCTGGATCGACGTGTTCTGCGAGACCGGCGCCTTCGACGCCGACCAGGCGCGGGCGATCCTGCTCGCCGGGCGGGAGCGGGACCTCGGCGGACGGCTGCACGCCAACCAGCTCGGCCCCGGCCCGGGAGTCCGGCTGGCCTGCGAGCTCGGCCTGGTGGCGGTCGACCACTGCACGTACCTCGCGGACGACGACGTCTCCGCGCTCCGCGACTCGGGCACCATCGCGACCCTGCTGCCCGGCGTCGAGTTCTCGACCCGCTCGCCGTACCCCGACGCCCGGGCGCTGGTCGACGCGGGCGTGCGGGTGGCACTGGCCAGCGACTGCAACCCGGGCTCCTGCTACACCAGCTCGATGCCGCTTGTGCGTGGCGCTCGCGGTGCGCGAGATGCGGATGACCCCGGCCGAGGCGCTCTGGTCGGCGACCGCCGGAGGCGCCCTGCGCGCTCGGCCGCGACGACGTCGGGCAGCTCGCGGTGGGAGCGCGCGCGGACTACGTGGTGCTGGACGCGCCGTCGTACCTTCACCTCGCCTACCGGCCGGGTGTCCCGCTGGTGGCGGAGGTCTCGGGCTCGACCGTCTGAGGTGCCTAAGACCGGCTGAGGCAGAGATAAGGCATTCGCCCGATGTCCGGGCCTACCTCAGAGGGCGAGTCTCTACTCATCGCAACAACCAGATGAGGAGCCCGAGATGTACAACACCACCGACTACGCCAAGGTCCAGAGCGACTACCGCCGCGAGCTGCTCCGCCGCTCGTACACCCCGCTGAACGCTGCGCACCACCGCTACCTGCCGCACCTGCCGAGCGTTCGCCGCGCACGGCGCGCGGCCTGATGGCGGCCACGTCTGCGGCCCCCGTGGCCGACAGGCGGCCGGACAGCCTCCCAGTAGCCGGGCAGGAGTCGGTACCGACCACCACAATGGTGGACGTGCCCCTCCTGCCCGGCTCGACGTCCACCGCGCGGCCCCTCATCGGTCGCCGCGACGAGCTGACCACCCTGACCGGACTGCTCGGCATCCGTCCGGTCGACGGCATCGACCCGGTGCGGGCGGTCCTCCTCGCGGGCGACGCCGGCGTCGGCAAGACCCGCCTGCTCACCGAGCTCCGCGACCTCGCCTTCACCGAAGGCTGGCAGGTCGTCGCCGGGCACTGCCTCGACTTCGGCGACAGCGCCCTCCCCTACCTGCCGTTCTCCGAGGTGATCGGCCGCCTCGCCACCGACTCCCCGGCCCTCGTCGACACGATCGCCGAGCAGCACCCGGCGCTCGGGCGGCTCCGCCCCGGCCGTCGGCTGCTCTCCGGCAGCGAGCCCCACACCGACTCCGCCATCGACTCGGCGGTCGACCGCGGCGCCCTGTACGACGCCGTCCACGCGCTGCTCGACGCTGCCGGCACCGAGCGCCCGCTGGTCCTCGTGATCGAGGACACCCACTGGGCCGACCGGTCGACCCGCGACCTGCTCAGCTTCCTGTTCTCGCGGCCGTTCGAGTCCCAGGTGGCGATCGTGGCGTCCTACCGCAGCGACGACCTGCACCGCCGCCACCCGCTGCGCAAGGTCGCCGCCGAGTGGGCCCGCATCCCCGGCGTGGCCCGCATGCAGCTCAACCCGCTGCCGTCCGACGACGTCCGTGCCCTGGTCCACCAGCTCCACCCGACGCCGCTGACCGAGGCCGAGATCGCCGGCATCGTGCGAGCGCGCCGACGGCAACGCGTTCTTCGTCGAGGAGCTGGTCGGCGCGACCAGGCTGGCGCAGTCGCTGCCCGACGACCTCGCCGAGCTGCTGCTGGTGCGCCTCGACCAGCTCGGCGCCGAGGCCCAGGCCGGTCGTCCGCACCGCCGCCGTGGCCGGCCGCCGGGTCACCCACGACCTGCTGGCGGCCAGCAGCAACGTCACGCTCGAGGCACTCGACGTCGGCCTCCGCGATGCCATCGAGCACAACGTGCTGGTGCCGGCGAGGGGCGAGTCCTACGCGTTCCGGCACGCACTGCTCGCCGAGGCGGTCTACGACGACCTGCTGCCCGGCGAGCGGGTCGCGGCTGCACGCTGCGTACGCCAGCGCGCTCGCCGGCAACCACGGGCGGGGCACCGCAGCGGAGCTGGCCCGGCATGCCCGGGCGGCCCACGACCTCGCCACGGCGTTCGACGCCAGCATCCGCGCCGGCGACGAGGCGATGTCGGTCGGCGGCCCCGACGAGGCGGCCCGGCACTACGAGGCGGCCCTCGAGCTGCTCGCCGACCCCGCCTTCCCGCAGGAGGTGGCGGTCGACCTGGCCTCCCTCGGCACCCGGGCCGTCGACGCGCTGCTGGTCTCCGGCAACGCTCCCCGGTCGCTGTCGCTGGCCCAGAGCCTGCTCCAACGCCTCCCCGCCGACGCGCCTCCAGCCTGGCGGGGGCAGCTGCTGGTCGCGATGGTCCCGGCGATCCTCTACACGGAGAGCCGGCTCGACCCGCGCGACTCCACCGCTGAGGCTCTGCGGCTGATTCCCGACGAGCCGTCGTCGCTGAGAGCGCGCGCCCTCCACATGCACGCCCGGGCGCTCGACGCGATGCATGAGTACGCCACGGCGCGTGAGATCGCGGTCGAGGCCTTGTCGATGGCCGAGTCGCTCGACCAGCCGCGCCTGGGCAGCGACGTGCTGACCACCCTGGCCGGCATCCAGCGGCGGGCCGGCGGCGAGAGCGACGAGGACATCGAGGCGGCCATCCGCAACGTCGCCACGGTGGCGGAGCAGGCCGGCGCGATGGCCACCGAGGTCCGGGCGATCTGGCTGCTCGGCCGATGGCACTTCGACCACGCCGACTACGTCGCGGCGCGGGAGGCGTTCGAGCGGGCCGTGCGCCGGGCCGACGCCCTGGGCCAGCCGTGGTCGCCCTACGCCCTCGACGCACGACTCGCATGCCAACAGGTGGCGTTCCTGCTCGGCGACTGGGACACCGTGATCGAGCTCGCCGACCTCACCGGCCAGGTGCCGCCGCCGATACCAGAGGCGCTGTTCTCCGCGGGCCGCCTGACCGTGCACGCGGGGCGAGGCGAGACTGAGGCCCGCCTCGAGGCGGCCCGGCTGCGGCCGTTCTGGGAAAAGGAGGGCCTGGTCCCGATCACGGCGGGCCCGCCCACCATCGAGCTGCACGCGCTGGCCGGCGACCGCGACGCCGCGCTCGCCGAGCACGACGCCGTGGTGGGCACGCTCGCCCGCATCTGGCGCGAGTTCTTCCACGCTCGCGTACGCATCTCCGCGGTGACGGTTGGTGCGCTCGCGCACGGCATCGCCGACGAGTCGGCCGAGGCCCGCGCCCGCGTCGCCGCACAGGTGGACAAGGTGGTGCAGGGCGGCGAGACCACCGTGCGCGCACCTACGTGAGGTCGGCGACGAGTGGGGTCCCGAGGGCGCGGCCTGGGTGCTGCGGCTGCATGCAGAAAAGCTCCGGTTCCGCTGGCTGGCCGGCATCGACGCGCCGTCCGAGGAGGAGCTGGTCGAGGCCTGCCGCGCTGACCTGGCCGGCTTCGAGGCGATGGGCCACGTCTACGAGATCGCGCGGTCCCAGACCCGGCTGGCCGTGGTGCTGCACGCCGCGGGCGACCAGGCCGAGGCTCGGGTCCTGGGCGACCGGGCGCGGGCCACGGCGCAGCGGCTCGGAGCCCGACCGCTCCTCGACGACCTCCGGGCCGCCGGTCGCGCCCCGCAGCGCAGCCGGGCCTCGACCCGCGACGAGCAGCTCACCCCGCGCGAGCTCGAGATCCTGGCCCTGGTCGCCGCCGGCCGGAGCAACGGCGAGATCGGCAAGCAGCTGTTCATCTCGACCAAGACGGTGAGTGTCCACGTCTCCAACATCCTGGCCAAGCTCGGTGCCGCTGGGCGCACCGAGGCCGCGGCGATCGCCCGGCGCACCGGCCTGCTCGACTAGCGCGTCCGCCTCGTCCCCCGAAAGGGTGTGTGAGCTGTTGTGCGGGCGGCGCGAGACTGACCAGACTGGTCCGCGCCCCGGGTTCTCGGGGCCCGCTCCTGCAACCCGCGCCGACCGGCGCCACCGAGTGAGAGGAACTGGCATGACCACGACTCCGGAAGAGCCCCTGAGCGACGGCGACATCGAGAGCAGCGTCCCCGACCCGTCCGCCGTGACCGGTGGCGACGCCGACGGCACCGACGGCGGCGACTCGGACGGCACCGACGGGGGCGACGCGGACGGCACCGACGGCGACTCGACCGACACCACCGACGGTGACGCCGGCGACGCCGACGGCACCGACGCCTGAGAGACCCAGACGACATCTTGTCGGCTCTCGACCTGCTCAGCGGTGACGCCCAGACCTTCCGCGTGAAGGTCTGGGCGTCCCGCGTGCACCTCCACCAGACCGACCCCGACCTGCTGGTCGGGCTGCTGTCCCTCGACGACGTCGACCGGCTGCTGACCTCGTCGGCGATCCGCACGCCCGCCGTACGCCTGGCGCAGGACGGCGCGGTGCTGCCGGCGTCGCGGTTCACCCGTTCGGCGAGCCAGGCCGGGCAGCCGATGACCGGGCTGCTCGATGCGCGCAAGGTGCTCGACCTGTTCGAGCAGGGCGCCTCCGTCGTCCTCCAGGGGCTGCAGCGGTACTGGCCGCCGCTGGCCGACCTCTGCGCCGAGCTCGAGGCTCGAGCTCGGCCACCCGTGCCAGGCCAACGCCTACCTCACGCCGCCCGGGTCGCAGGGCTTCGCTGTGCACTCCGACAGCCACGACGTGTTCGTGTTCCAGACCCACGGCACCAAGCTGTGGGAGGTGATCGAGGACGGCGAGCGGCGCGAGGTGCTCCTCGAGCCCGGGCTCTCGATGTACCTCCCGACCGGCACCCCCCACGCCGCGCGCGCCCAGGACGACCGCATCCCTCCACGTGACGATCGGGATCAACCAGCTGACCTGGCGCGACCTGGTCGACCGTGTGGTCCAGGCCGAGCTCGAGGGCGGCGACGACCATCTGCCCGCCGGATACCCCGACGAACCTGAGCTGCTCGCCGACGGCCTCGCCGCCCGGCTCGAGCGGCTCGCCAAGGCGCTCGGCACGGTCGACGTCGAGGCGGCGGCGGCCGAGCAGGTGCGCCGGTTCTCCACCAGCCGCCCTTCGCGGCTGCGTGGTGGCCTGCGCGACCGGCTGGTGCTCGACGCCGTCGCCGACAACACGCCGCTGCGGCGCCGGCCCGGACACCCGATGCGGCTCGCGACGGCCGACGACGGCCGGGTCGACGTCCTGCTGGGCGACCGCACGGTGACGTTCCCGGGCTGGGTGCGCATGGGCCTCGAGGCGCTGCGCGACCTGCCCGACCTGGTGCCCGCCGACCTCACCGACCTCGACCCGCAGAGCCGCGTGGTCCTGTGCCGGCGACTCGTCCGCGAGGGGCTGCTCGAGGTCGTCGGTTGACCGACGCGTCGTACCGGTGCGCGACGGCCAGCCTGCTCCGTGACGACCAGCTGGTCGGGACCGCCACCCGGGTGCCCGCCTTCCTGCTGGTCGAGCACCCGGGACCCTGGGGCCAGGCCGCGCTGCGCGACGCGGCCCTGCCCGGCAACCTGCTCGCCGGCCTGAGGCGCCGGAGCACGTCGACCGGTGTGCGGATCCTGCTGGTGCGTCGGCACCGGCAGCGCGGACAGGAAGGCGTGAGGGTGTTCGCCGCCCGTCCCGAGGCGCGGGGGTCGTGGGTGGAGACCACGGTGCTGGACAGCCACCACGACGTGCTCGACCTCGACCTGGAGGCGCTCGGCGCCGGACGGTCGCCCGGACTGGAGCAGCATGCCGGGGCACTCTTCTGCGTGTGCACGCACGGCCGGCACGACGCCTGCTGCGCCGAACGCGGGCGTCCGGTCGCGGCCGAGCTCAGCCGCACCCATCCCGCGCAGACGTGGGAGATCTCCCACCTGGGCGGTGACCGGTTCGCGGCCAACCTGCTCGTGCTCGGGGCCGGCCTCGGCTACGGCCGGGTCACCCCGGAGGTCGCTCCCGCGATCGCCGAGGCGCACCTCGCCGGCCGGATCACGCCCGACCACCTACGTGGCCGGGCGGCGTTCGCGATGCCGCTGCAGGCCGCCGAGCTCGCCGTACGACGCGCGCTCGACGTGTGGGAGGTCGACGGGCTGCGCCTGGACTCCTGGACCGGAGGCCGCGCGCGGTTCGAGGTGGGCGGCGACCTGCACGAGGTGCTGGTGACCCGGACGCTGGGAGAGGCCCACCGGCTCACCTGCTCGTCGCAGCACGACGACCCGGTGCCGTCGTACACGACCGGGCCGGTGCATCGCCTCGCGGCGTACTCGTAGTATGCGAGGAACCCCGAGGAGCCTGCCGATGTCGGTCACCCAGCAACGGTTCGAGAAGATGCGCCCGGGCCCGAGAGGGCGTGGGCCGAAGCTGACCGCCGACATGCTTCCGCCGGGACCGCGGGTGCCCGCGCTGGTCCAGAGCGTCGGTCTGCTCGGCTTCCGGCACCGGTTCGTGCCTGCGATGAAGCGGCGCTACGGCGACGTGTTCTCGCTGCGGCTGCTGCCGGAGAGCCGCTGGCTCGTGGTGTTCCACAAGCCCGACGTGGTCAAGGAGATCTTCGCCGGCGACCCGGCGGCGTTCCACGCCGGCAAGGGCAACGCAATCCTCGGCCCGGTGATGGGGGAGCACTCGCTGCTGCTCGTCGACGGTGCGGCGCACAAGCGGGCCCGCAAGCTGCTGATGCCGGCGTTCAACGGGCACGCGCTGCGCGGCTACCAGGAGGTCGTGACCGGCCTGGCGAAGACCGAGGTCGGCACCTGGCGCGCCGGTGAGGAGTTCCGCTCGCTCGACCGGATGAACGCGCTCACCCTCGAGGTGATCCTCCAGGTGGTCTTCGGCGTCACCGACGAGCAGCGGCTCGCCGAGCTGCGGCCGCTGGTCAGCCGGACGGTCAACATCCACCCCCTCGTCTTCCTGGGCTCGGGTCTTCCGCGGCTGCAGAGCGTCGGGCCGTGGCGACGCACGGTGGAGAACCAGGAGCACCTCGACCGCGTGATCTACGCCGAGATCGCGGAGCGCCGGGTCGCACCCGACCTCGCCGAGCGCACCGACGTGCTCTCCACGCTGCTGCGGGTCCGCGACCCGGAGACGGCGGAGGCGGAGGGCGGTGGCGGGCTCACCGACGACGAGCTCCGCGACCAGCTGGTCACGCTGCTGC
Source organism: uncultured Actinomycetota bacterium (assembly GCA_963745795.1). Lineage (GTDB taxonomy): Bacteria > Actinomycetota > Actinomycetes > Propionibacteriales > Nocardioidaceae > Marmoricola. Next base: position 431,753 of record CAVUYR010000005.1, read on the forward strand.
TCGCCGGACACGAGACCACCGCGACCGCGTTGTCCTGGACCCTCTACGAGGTCGGCCGCGATCCTGCCCAGCTGGCCAAGGCACGAACGGCCGCGCTCGCGGGTGACGACGACTACCTCGAGGCCGTGCTCAAGGAGGCGATGCGGCTCCACCCGGTGATCCCGATGGTGGTCCGACACCTGATGAGACCGGCCACGCTCGGCGGCATCGACCTGCCTGCCGGGGTCACCGTCGCGGCGTCGATCATCCTCGCCCACGCCGACCCCGAGAACCATCCCGAGCCCGACGCGTTCCGCCCCGAGCGGTTCGTCGGCGGGCACCTGCCACCCAACACGTGGCTCCCGTTCGGCGGTGGCGTACGCCGGTGCATCGGGGCCGGGTTCTCGCTGATGGAGGGCGTCGCGGTCCTGCGCGAGGTGCTCTCGTCGTACGACGTGACGGTGCGACCGGGATCCACCGACGTCCCCAAGGTCCGCAACATCACCAGCGTCCCGCGCCACGGCGCCCGGATCGTGGTGACCCCGCGATGAGGTTCCAGCGCAAGCACGCGGTCTTCCTGCTCGGCGTCGCGGTCTGGAACGTCGTCACCTACGCCCAGTTCACCAAGGCGCTCGCGACCACCGAGGAGGACCGCCCGACCGGCTACTACGTCGCACACTCGGTGCTGATCGTGGTCAACCTGGCCATCGCCGGTGTCCTCGGCACCTGGGGCTGGAAGGCGCTGAGGGCGACCCGCGTCGACCGCTGAGCCTGCCCGTCGCGAGCGTGCGGGACCCGTCTCGCACCCTGCCTGGTGACAACCTAGGCTTGCCTCGGAGCAATCGACACGGACACGAGGGGGAGCAGTGCGCGACGACCAGCGCCGCCAGCTCGCCGACGCCTTCCTCAAGGTGGTCGCGGTCGCGGTCGGCGTGGGCGCAGTGATCGCCATCGGCATTTTCATCATGGTGAAGGCTCTGGGGTTCAGCGACAGCACGCCCGCGGCCCACTCGAGCGCCCAGGCCGACTCGCCGAGCACGCTCCCGACGCGGGCGCTCACGCCGTCCGGATCTCCCTCCCCGTCCGAGGAGCCCAGCGCCACCGAGACGTCGAAGCCGGCCAAGCCCAAGGCCAAGCCCAAGGACAAGATCAAGCTGTCAGCGACACCCGAGCAGGTCGGGCCGGGCGAGCGGATCAACCTGACCGGCAGCTACCCGGGTGCCGACAACGTCGCGCTCCAGGTCCAGCGCAAGGAGAACGACGTCTGGGTGCCGTTCGCCGATGTCCAGGCCCAGGTGCGGGTCGGCACGTTCGAGACCTACGTGATCACCTCGCGCACGGGCGGGATGAAGTTCCGGGTGTTCGACCCGACGACCAAGGCGGCGTCGAACGCCGTCGGCGTCATCGTCGGCTGAGACGTTCAGGCCGCGCACACGGCCCGCTCGCGCCCCGCCGGGGTGGGCTCCACGACGGGCTCCGGTACGACGGGCTCCGGTACCACGGGCGGGGCCGGCCGGGCGCCGTACCGCTGGCCGGCGACGACGCCGCCGAGCACCAGCGCCATCCCGAGCGCCTGCGGCCAGCCGAAGAGCTCGCCGGCGAACCCGACGCCGAGCAGGGTGCCGACCACGGGGTTGACCAGCCCGACCAGGGAGACGGCACCGGCCGGCATCCGGCCCAGGCCACGGAACCAGCACGCGTAGGCGATCGCGGTGCCCGCGGTGGCCAGCCACAGCAGCCCGGCCACGTTGCCGACCCCGAGGTGCGGCGGAGCGCCCTCGACGAGCAGGAACACCGGCACCAGCACGGCACCGCCGACCACGAGCTGCCAGGAGACCAGGGTGACCATGTCCACGGGAGCCGGCCAGCGCTTCACGAGCACGAAGCCCAGGGCGGAGACCAGCACCGAGCCGAACGCGGCGAGCAGGCCGAGCGTGCTCACGTCGCCGGGCGTGCGCATCACCAGCAGCCCGACGCCGACCAGGCCCACGAGCGCGGACAGGATCCGCACGGTGCCGGGACGCTCGCCGATGGCGAGCCACGCCAGCGCCATCACCGCGAGCGGCGAGGTGGCCTGCAGGGTGGCGGCGAGGCCGCCCGGCAGCTGGTAGGCGGCGAGGAAGATCAGCGGGAAGAACATCCCGATGTTGCAGATGCCGAGCACGACCGCCTTCCACCACCAGTCCCCGTGCGGGAGGCGGCGACGTAACGCGAGCAGCACGAGCCCGGCCGGGAGCGCGCGCATCGCGGCGTCGAAGAGCGGGCGGTCCGGCGGGAGGAAGGTCTCGGTGACCAGGTACGTCGATCCCCAGGCCACCGGAGCGATCGCCGTGATCAGGATGTCGCGGACGCCCACCGAACTAGTTTCCATGGAAGACAATATATCTTCCGTGGAAGGTAATATCAACCCATGACCGAGAAGAAGCAGGACGCCGTCGACCGGATCGCCGAGCAGTGGGCGCGGGAGCGGCCGGACCTCGACGTGGGTCCGATGCTCGTGATCGGCCGGCTCCACCGGCTCGCCGAGCTGTTCGACCAGGGGTTGCGCCCGGTCTTCGCGCAGGCGGGGCTGGGCAACGGCGACTTCGACGTGCTGGCGTCGCTGCGTCGGTCCGGCCCGCCGTACCGGCTCAACCCGACGCAGCTGTCGGCCACGACCATGGTGACCTCCGGCGCGGTGACCAAGCGCGTCGACCGGCTGGAGCGTCAGGGCCTGGTCGAGCGCACCGTCAGCGAGGACGACGCCCGCGGCCGCGTGATCGCGCTGACCCCCGAGGGCAAGCGGGTCCAGGAACGCCTGCACCCCCAGCACCTGGCCAACGAGGACCAGCTGCTGGGGGCACTGGACGAGTCCGAGAGGGAACACCTCGCGGGCCTGCTCAGCAAGCTCCTGCTCAGCCTCGAGGACGGATAGTCCCGGCCATTTCTGTCGTCATGGGGGTCGCTGGCGGACCCGAATGGCCGGGACTATCCGGGTGCGTCAGCGGGGGATGTAGTCGAACTGGTCCGGGTTGGGGCCGCGGCGACCCTTCTCGCCACGGTCGAGGGCGCTGAGCGCCTGTACGTCGGACGGGTCGAGCGCGAAGTCGAAGAGCGCGAAGTTCTCCTCCATCCGCTCCCGGTTGACCGACTTCGGGAAGACGATGTCGCCACGCTCGATGTGCCAGCGGAGCACCACCTGGGCCGGAGTGCGGCCCACCTTCCGTGCGATCTCGACCAGGGCCGGGTCGTCGAGGACCTCGCCCTGCGCGATCGGGGACCACGCCTCGACCAGGATCCCGCGGTCGAGGCTGGCCTGGCGGGCGGCCTCGTTGGTGAAGTACGGGTGCACCTCGATCTGGTTGACCGCCGGCGTCACCTCGGCCTCCTTCTCGAGCATGGCCAGGTGGTCGGGCTGGAAGTTGCTGACGCCGATCGAGCGGGTGCGCCCGTCGGCCTTGAACTCCTGCAGCACCTTCCACGTGGACATGTAGTCGCCGTCGTACCGCGTGGGCAGCGGCCAGTGGATCAGGAACAGGTCGAGGTTGCCGATGTCGAGGTCGGCGAGCGTCCGGTCGAACGCCTTGCGCGCTTCGTCGGGCTCGTGGAAGCCGTTGTTCAGCTTGCTGGTCACGAAGATCTCGTCGCGGGGCAGGCCGGAGGCACGGATCGCCTCGCCGACGCCCTTCTCGTTGCCGTACATCTCGGCGGTGTCGAGGTGCCGGTAGCCGACGTCGAGCGCCTTGGTCACCGCCTCGAGCGTGTCCTCCGGCGGCACCTGGAAGACGCCGAACCCGAGCTGCGGGATGGTCGTGCCGTCGTTCAGGGTCAGGTCAGGAATCGTGTTGGCCATACAGGGCGCAACGACGTGCGCGACCCAGTATTCCGTCAGGCACTGTAGACGTTGGGGTCGCGCCAGGTGCGTTCGAACGGCAGCCGCCAGGTCGCCGGGGCCACCAGCTGGTGGATCGCGTTGGGGCCCCAGGAGCCCTTCTGGTACGGGCGCACGGGGGACGGGTTCTCCAGCAGCGGCGTCGAGAGCTCCCAGAGCCGTTCGATGCCGTCGGCGGAGGTGAAAAGCGTCCGGTCACCCCGGATGGCGTCGTAGATCAGCCGCTCGTAGGCCTCCAGAACGGCGCCGGACCAGCCGGTCTCCTGCATCGCGAACTGCATCGAGAGCTTGTCGAGCTTCATGCCCGGGCCGGGACGCTTGCCGTAGAAGGAGAGCGACATCTTGGCCCGGTCGGCGAGGTCGAACGTGAGGTGGTCGGGGCCGTGGTCACCGACGCCCGAGCCGGGCGGGAACATCGACCGCGGCGGCTCCTTGAACGCGATCGAGATGATCCGGGCTCCCTCGGCCAGCTCCTTGCCGGTGCGCAGGTAGAACGGCACGCCGGCCCAGCGCCAGTTGTCGACGAAGCACTTGAGCGCGATGAACGTCTCGGTCTCGGACTCGGGGGCCACGCCCTCGATGTCGCGGTAGCCGACGTACTGCCCGCGGACGACGTCGTGCGGCTCGATCGGGGTCATCGAGCGGAAGACCTTGTTCTTCTCCTCGCTGATCGCGAACGGCTCCAGTGCGGTCGGCGGCTCCATCGCGGTGAAGGCCATCACCTGGAACAGGTGCGTGACCACCATGTCGCGGTAGGCGCCGGTGGCCTCGTAGAAGTTGGCGCGCTGGGCGAGCCCCAGCGACTCGGGTACGTCGATCTGCACGTGGTCGATGTGGTTGCGATGCCAGATCGGCTCGAACAGCCCGTTGGCGAAGCGGAAGGCCAGGATGTTCTGGGCGGCCTCCTTGCCGAGGAAGTGGTCGATCCGGAAGATCTGCTGCTCGTCGAAGACCTCGTGGAGCTCGGCATTGAGGGTGCGCGCGGACTCGAGGTCGACCCCGAACGGCTTCTCCATGATGATCCGGCTGCGCTCGACCAGCCCTGCCTCCTCGAGCATGTGCACGACCTGGAGCGCGGCCTTCGGCGGCACGCTGAGGTAGTGCAGCCGGCGGGACTCGTCGACCCCCGCGTCCGCCTCCGCCGCGGTGACCGCCTTCCGGAGCGCCTCCGGACCGCCGTCGCCGGGCGCCCAGTACAGCCGGGGCGCGAAGGTGTTCCAGAGCTCCACGTCCTTCTCGCCACCGAACTCGGTCACGGCGGCGCGCGCGAACTCGACGAACGAGTCGCGGTCGTGTTCCTCGAGCGAGGTCCCGACCACCCGGATCTCGGGGATCAGCCCGGTCTCGAAGAGGTGGAGCAGGCCGGGCAGGAGCTTGCGGCGGGAGAGGTCGCCGGTCGCGCCGAAGAGCACGACGGTGGTGGGAGTCGCCATGGAGGCCATCCTTCACCCAGCACCGGCCGCGTGGGTCCCGGCCGCGGGAAAATTTCTCTCGCTGACGGGAATCACGGGGCCTGCTCGCCGGTTGGGACGGACGTCAAGAGTTGAGTTGGCTCGACTCAAGTTGTTTGACACACTACGGTCAGCACGGGAAGCATCCCGAGCACCCAGTCCCAGTACCACGATCGGCCCGGACAGACCGGGCCCGCAATCCGGAGGTAGACAACCATGGCACGTGCGGTCGGCATCGACCTCGGCACGACGAACTCCGTCGTCGCCGTCCTCGAAGGTGGCGAACCCACCGTCATCGCAAACGCGGAAGGCGCCCGGACCACCCCGTCCGTCGTGGCCTTCTCCAAGTCAGGCGAGGTGCTGGTCGGCGAGGTCGCCAAGCGCCAGGCGGTGACCAATGTCGACCGGACGATCCGCTCGGTCAAGCGTCACATGGGCACCGACTGGTCGGTGAAGATCGACGACAAGGGGTTCACGGCCCAGCAGATCAGTGCGTTCGTGCTCCAGAAGCTCAAGCGCGACGCGGAGGCGTACCTCGGCGAGACGGTCACCGACGCGGTGATCACCGTCCCGGCGTACTTCTCCGACGCCCAGCGCCAGGCCACCAAGGAAGCCGGCGAGATCGCGGGTCTCACCGTGAGCCGGATCGTCAACGAGCCCACCGCGGCCGCGCTGGCCTACGGGCTCGACAAGGGCGACGACCAGACGATCCTCGTCTTCGACCTCGGTGGCGGCACGTTCGACGTGTCCCTGCTCGAGATCGGCGAGGGCGTGGTCGAGGTCAAGGCCACCTCGGGTGACAACCACCTCGGTGGTGACGACTGGGACTCCCGGGTCGTCGAGTGGATGGTGAAGAAGTTCAAGGACAACAACGGCGTCGACCTGGCCAAGGACAAGATCGCGCTGCAGCGGCTCCAGGAGTCCGCGGAGAAGGCGAAGATCGAGCTGTCCTCCTCCAGCGAGACCACCGTGCACCTGCCGTACATCACGCACGGCGAGTCCGGCCCGCTCCACTTCGAGGAGAAGCTGACCCGCGCCGAGTTCCAGAAGATCACCGCCGACCTGCTCGAGCGCACCAAGGCGCCGTTCCGGTCCGTGATCAAGGACGCCGGCCTCGACGTGAGCAAGATCGACCACGTCGTGCTGGTCGGTGGCTCGACCCGGATGCCGGCAGTGGCAGACACCGTCCGCGAGCTGCTCGGCGGCAAGGAGCCCAACAAGGGCGTCAACCCCGACGAGGTCGTGGCCGTGGGCGCCGCGCTGCAGGCCGGCGTGCTCAAGGGTGAGGTCAAGGACGTCCTGCTCCTCGACGTGACCCCGCTGAGCCTGGGCATCGAGACCAAGGGCGGCGTGATGACCACGCTGATCGAGCGCAACACCACGATCCCGACCAAGAAGTCCGAGGTGTTCAGCACCGCCGACGACAACCAGCCGTCGGTGGAGATCAAGGTCGCGCAGGGCGAGCGCCAGATGTGGGCGCAGAACCAGCCGCTCGGCAACTTCGAGCTGACCGGTCTGCCCCCGGCTCCCCGCGGCGTACCGCAGATCGAGGTCACCTTCGACATCGACGCCAACGGCATCGTGCACGTGTCCGCGAAGGACCGCGGCACCGGCAAGGAGCAGTCGATGACGATCTCCGGCGGCAGCGCGCTGTCGAAGGACGAGATCGACCGCATGGTCCGCGACGCGGAGCAGTACGCCGAGGAGGACGCCCGGCGCCGGGAGGCGGTCGACACCCGCAACCAGGCCGACGGCCTCGTCTACAACACCGAGAAGTTCATGGCCGACAACGCCGACAAGCTGCCGGACGACGTGAAGTCCGAGGTGCAGTCCGACGTCGACGCCCTGAAGAAGCTGCTCGAGGACGAGAACACCGAGACCGAGGCGTTCACCGCCGCGATCACCAAGCTCGGTGAGTCCAGCCAGAAGATGGGTGCCGCGATGTACGCCAACGCCGAGCCCCCGGCCGGGGCGACGGGCGAAGCGACCCAGCAGGCGCCGGCCGACGACGACGGTGACGTGGTCGACGCGGAGATCGTCGACGAGGACGGCCCGGCCGAGGGTGAGTCCAAGTGACCCAGCAGCCGAACGGTGGGGGGGCCCGGGACACTGGGGCTCCCCACCCGGCCGACCGGTCCGCCCATCCGTTGGAGGACATCTCCGGTGTCGACAACTGGGTCGAGGAGGGCGGACCGCTCGAGCCGCAGGACCTGGACCCCGACGGGGGCTTCGGCGACGCGGCCGCCGAGATGGCCAACGAGACCGAGGTCGAGGTCGAGGAGGATCCCGTCGAGCGTCAGCTGGCGGAGCGCACCGCGGACCTGCAGCGGCTGCAGGCCGAGTACGTCAACTACAAGCGCCGCGTCGACCGCGACCGTGACCTGGTCCGGCAGAACGCGACGCTCGGTGCGCTCGTCGTCGCTGCTCCCGGTGCTCGACGACATCGACCGGGCACGCGAGCACGGCGAGCTTGAAGGCGGCTTCAAGGCCGTGGCCGACTCGCTGGAGCGGATCGTGAGCGGGCTCGGCCTGACCAAGTTCGGTGCACCCGGCGAGCCGTTCGACCCGAACGTCCACGAGGCGCTGGCCCATGGACACTCGGCCGACGTGACCGAGACCGTGGTCGAGCACCTGGCCCAGGCGGGCTACCGGATCGGCGACCGCGTCGTGCGCGCCGCCAAGGTGACGGTGCTCGATCCCGAGGCCTGAACAGACCGGGTCTCGACAGGCTCGAACACCAGGAGAGAGGAAGGGGGTGACCGCGTGAGCAACGCGGACTGGGCGACCAAGGACTTCTACCAGGTCCTCGGGGTGTCGAAGGACGCCGACGCCAAGGACATCAAGAAGGCGTACCGGAAGCTGGCGCGGGAGAACCACCCCGACTCCAACCCGGGTGACGCCGCCAAGCACGATCGGTTCAAGCAGGTGGCCGAGGCCTACGACGTGGTCGGTGACACCAAGAAGCGCAAGGAGTACGACGAGATCCGCGCTGCCTACGCCGGCGGCGGGTTCGGCGGCGGGTTCCCGGGTGGGTTCCCCGGCGGCTTCGGCGGTGGCACCTCGGGTGGCACCCAGACCTTCGACCTCAGCGACATCCTCGGCGGCATGTTCGGGGGTGGCGCCGGTGGTGGTCGGCGTACCCGCGCGCAGCAGCAGCCGCGGCGTGGCGCCGACCTCGAGACGGAGGCGACGATCGGGTTCGCGGAGGCGATCGAGGGCACCACCCTGCCGCTTCGTCTGAGCTCCGACGCGCCCTGCAGCAACTGCCAGGGCACCGGCGGCGAGCCGGGCACGCGCCCGCACATCTGCCCGACGTGCGAGGGCAGCGGCATGGTGGCCTCGTCGGTGGGTGGCGCGTTCCTGATGAACGAGACCTGCCCCGAGTGCCACGGCCGCCAGCTCGTGTACGACGAGCCCTGCTCGGTCTGCCACGGCAGCGGGCACGGCGTGTCCAGCCGCACGATCCAGGCCCGGATCCCGGCCGGTGTCAAGGACGGCCAGAAGATCCGGCTCAAGGGCAAGGGTGGCGCCGGCGAGCAGGGCGGGTCGGCCGGCGACCTGTTCGTGGTGGTCAAGGTGCGCCCGCACCGGCTGTTCCGGCGCAAGGGCGACAACCTCACCCTCGACGTGCCGGTGCGCTTCGACGAGGCTGCGCTCGGTGCCGAGATCACCGTGCCCACGCTGACCGGTGCTCGGGTGAAGGTGCGGATCCCGGCGGGCACGCCTCACGGGCGCGCGTTCCGGGTCCGCGGCCGTGGGGTGCCGCGACGCGACGGCACGCGTGGCGACCTGCTGGTCACCGCCGTCGTCGATGTGCCGGCCACGCTCAGCGACGCGCAGCGGGATGCCGCTGAGGCCTACCGTCGTGCGAGCGACGGGGTCGACCCGCGCGCCGCCCTGGCCGAGGACGAGAAGGTGCGGTCGTGAGCCCGCGCAACAGTCCGCGGGCGCCCGGCCCGAGGGTGCCGGTCTACGTGATCAGCGTCGCCGCCGAGCTGACCGGCCTGCACCCGCAGACGCTGCGCACCTATGACCGGATCGGCCTGGTCTCTCCGGGCCGCGCCGGCGGCGGTGGCCGGCGCTACTCCCTGCAGGACATCGAGCTGCTGCGCGAGGTCGCCGAGCTCACGGCGGCCGGGATCGGCCTCGAGGGCGTCAAGCGGATCCTCGAGCTCGAGAACCAGGTCGCTGCGCTCCGCGCCCGCAACGCCGAGCTGCGCCAGCGCTCCGCCCAGCTCGAGGCCGCGCTCGACGCGGCGGTGGGCGCCCTGCGCGAGCGGCGGCCCAACCTACCGGCGCTACGACCCGACCCGCCGTCCTGGATGGGTTGACCCGCCCGGGCCCGAAACCTACGTTGGTCGCTCGACGCGGGTCCTCTGGGGACGGCGTCCGATCGAAGGACACGCACATGCGCCGCTCGGGATGCCTGCTCCTGCTGTCCGTGCTGACGCTGGCCGGCCTGTTCGCGACGTACACCGCCCAGGCTCCCGCCAGCAGTGCCGCCCCGATCCGGTCGATCGCCTTCAAGGGCTTCACCTGGTCGCAGGACCTGCACACCAAGGTCGGATCGAGGAGCCAGGCGTGGAACAGGCAGCAGAACGTGACGAAGCAGAGCGCGTCGCTGTTCGTGAAGACCGCCCGCTACTGCACGGCCGGTGGCGCCGAGCCGACGAGCGGGGCCGCTCCGCACCCGGCCCCGTGCCCCAGCGTCGCGGACACGACGTACGCGACCGGCCGGGTGCAGGTCGGAGGGCTGACGTTCGGCACCGACTTCTCGGTGTCTTTCACCGCGAACATGCCGGGCAGGTTCGGCCCCGGGTCGCGGATGGCGCTGTGGATGGTGCACGGGCCCTACTGCGACAGCGACCCGGCAACCTCGGCGCCGGCTGCCAACGACCGGTTCGGCGAGCTCGACCTGCTGGAGTGGTACAGCCGTAGGCCGTCGACCAGCCACTCCACCACCCACGTTGCCTGCGACGTCGCCCGCGGCCGCCCGTTCCTCAGCGACGCCAACGCCGCGGCGATCCCGACCCCGGCCGGGACGCACACGTGGAAGGTGGTGCGCCACGGCAACAGGCTGCGCTACCTCCGCGACGGCCACCAGCTCGGCAACACCCACGTGTGCGGCTCGGGCGACCTGACCGCGAACCGTACGCCGCCCAGGTGCGGGGCTGCCCTGCGCGGCCCGTGGACCCTGATCATCCAGGGCGAGGTCTTCGCCAACGAGTGCGGTGCGAGCTGCGGCGTCCTCACCGGTCCCGACGACAACGACCCGTTCCCGACCCAGGTGATGCGCGTCCGCGACGTCAACGTCGCCGGCCAGTAATCTCCGACGGTGACGGCGCTGGAGATCGACTGGTTCCTCCGCGACGTGGACTGGCTGCACTTCGCCTCGATCCCGCTCTTCACCGGCGTCGTCGGCTGGCTGATCAACTGGACCGGGCTGATCATGCTGTTCAACCCGATCCGGTTCCACGGGGTCCGGATCCCCGGCATGCGCGAGCTCGCCACGGTGCTGCCGCGCAAGCTGCAGGAGGTGCCCGGGCTCCTCCAGGGCGGCATCGGCTGGCAGGGGATCATCCCGGCGCGGGCCGCGAAGATGGGCAGCATCGCGGTCGACAAGGCGATCGCGAAGCTGGGGACCCCGGCCGAGTTCTACCGGCAGCTGGAGCCGGAGGACATCGCCGAGCACATCGTCGCGGTCTTCCGGCCCGACGTGCCCGACCTCGTCGACGAGGTGATGACCCGCGAGCGGCCGCGGCTCTGGCGCGACCTGCCCGAGCCGGCGAAGCAGGCGGTGTACGCGCGCGTCCAGGCCCAGCTGCCCGGGATCATCCACGAGGTCACCGACCAGATCGGGATCCACATCGACCAGCTGCTCGACCCGAAGATCATGGTGATCGACCACTTCGAGCGGAACCCGCGACTGGTCGTGTCGATCTTCCGCGACTTCGGCCAGAAGGAGCTGAACCTGATGGTCAACTTCGGGTTCGTCTTCGGCTTCCTGCTCGGCGTGCCGGTCGCCTTCGCCGACCACTGGTTCGGCCAGTGGTGGCTGCTGCCGGTGCTCGGCGTGGTCGTCGGCTGGGTCACCAACGCGCTCGGCATGTGGCTGATCTTCGAGCCGCCGGAGCGGCGCCGGATCCTGGGCGTGCCGGTGCAGGGACTCTTCCCGCGGCGCCAGGCCGAGGCGGCCGAGGTCTACGCGCAGATCATCGCCGACGACGTGATCACCCTGGAGCACATCGGCGACTTCCTCCTCGACGGTCCACGCGGCGACCGGACCCGGCAGATGCTCGCCGACGCGCTGCGCCCGGCGATCGACCGCGCTGCCGGTCCGCTGCGCGGAGCCGTCCGGGTGGCGGTCGGCAGCACGTCGTACGACGAGATCCGGGAGTCGGTCGCCCAGGCCGCCGTCGGCCGCACGATCACGCCCTTCCGCGACAAGGACTTCAGCGCCCAGCAGGCCGAGAAGATCCGGGCGCTCGTCGCGCGTCGTACCGCAGAGCTGCCGCCGAAGGACTTCGTGGACATGATGCGGGCCGCGATCCGGGAGGACGAGTGGATGCTCTACGCGCACGGCGCGATCATGGGACTCGCGGGCGGGTTCCTCCACCTGTGGATCTTCGGAGCGGGGGGCTGATGGCGGTCACGGACGACGAGTACGAGAACGGCGAGCCGGACCGGCGCCTGCCCGTCGGCCCTCCACCACTGCACGTCGGCAGGACGATCGAGGCGCTGCCCGGGCTGGCCCGGATCGCCGCCTCCTCCTGGTTGCACACCATGCAGTGGGGCGCCTCGACGAGCTGGCGGGTGACCCGTCGGCTGGCCGCCGCGGCCCGCGACCCGGAGCTGGCGGCCGAGCTGGCGCACGAGCTCGGGACGACCGTGGCCGCCGTCCGCCAGCTCGGCCGCGCGGTGAGCGACGGCGTGCCGCTGACGTCCGCGGTGGCGTCACTGGGACCGGCGCCGGGGCGCACGCCCGAGCAGCAGCACGCGGAGCGGGACGCCGACCTGCGGCGTCGTGGCGAGGAGCTCCTGATGCGCTCCCGCGACGTCTGGAACACCGACCGGGCGCACCCGGCCTACGAGCGGATCCTCGACGACCTCGCTCCGGACGAGGCCCGGATCCTGGTGTTCCTGCTGCGCGCCGGACCGCAGCCGTCGGTCGACGTGCGCACGGGCGGGCCGGTGGGCCTGGTGCACTCGCGGCTGGTGGCACCGGGGCTGACCATGATCGGCGCCCGGTCCGGCTGCCGCTACCCGGACGACGTCCCGTCGTACCTCAACAACCTGTTCCGGCTCGGCCTGGTCTGGTTCTCCCGCGAGACGCTGCGCGACCCGGCGCCGTACCAGGTCCTCGAGGCGCAGCCGGATGTGCTGGACGCGATGCGCTCGGTGCGCCTGCCGAGGGTGGTACGACGCAGCATCCACCTCACGCCGTTCGGCCAGGACTTCTGCTCCACCGTGCTGGCGCCCGACGCCGACCCCGCCGAGCACCCGCCGCACGAGGTGCCGCTGGAGGAGGACGAATTTCCCCAGAGTTGAGTGGAATGGACTCAACTCTGGACGCGTTGCACCGATGACGTCGCCGCGGTTGCGGCACCATGACACCTGACCATCGCAAGGGGACCGCCCATGGACGCCTCGAAGTTCACCACCCGCAGCGTGGACGCGATCAACGCCGCGCAGCTGCTCGCCACGACCGCCGGCAACGCCCAGACCGAGCCGGTGCACCTGCTCGTCGCGCTGCTCCGCCAGGAGCAGGGCATCGCACCCACGCTCCTGGAGAAGGCCGGCGCCGACGCCGGTGAACTCGCGCGTGCCGCCGACGCACGCCCTGGCCTCGCTGCCGAAGGCGTCCGGAGCGACCGTGCAGACCGCCGCAGCCTCCGGAGCCACCACCCGCACGCTGGCCAAGGCGATCGAGCTCGCCGCCGGCATGAAGGACGACTTCGCCGCGACCGAGCACCTGCTGCTCGCGCTGGCCGAGGTCGACTCACCGGCCCGCACCGTGCTGACCGGCAACGGTGTGACCGCGGCGGGACTCCGCGCCGCGGTGACCGCCGTGCGCGGTGACCGCCGGGTCACCAGCCAGGATGCGGAGTCGACGTACGAGGCGCTGGAGAAGTACGCCGTCGACCTGACCGCGCTCGCCGAGGACGGCGCGCTCGACCCCGTGATCGGACGTGACGCGGAGATCCGGCGCGTGATCCAGGTGCTGTCGCGTCGTACCAAGAACAACCCGGTGCTGATCGGCGAGCCCGGCGTCGGCAAGACCGCCGTCGTCGAGGGGCTCGCCCAGCGCGTGGTCGCGGGCGACGTGCCCGACTCGCTCAAGGGACGCCGCGTGCTCAGCCTCGACCTGGCCGCGATGGTGGCCGGGGCGAAGTACCGCGGCGAGTTCGAGGAGCGGCTCAAGGCGGTCCTCGACGAGATCAAGTCCTCCGAGGGCCGTGTGATCACGTTCATCGACGAGCTGCACACCGTCGTCGGCGCCGGCAAGGGCGGCGACGGCGCGATGGACGCCGGCAACATGCTCAAGCCGATGCTGGCTCGCGGCGAGCTGCGGATGATCGGCGCCACCACGCTCGACGAGTACCGCGAGCACGATCGAGAAGGACCCGGCGCTCGAGCGCCGCTTCCAGCAGGTGTTCGTGGGTGAGCCGAGCGTCGAGGACACCGTCGCGATCCTGCGCGGCCTCCAGGAGAAGTACGAGGCCCACCACGGGGTCACCATCACCGACGCCGCCCTGGTCGCGGCGGCGATGCTGTCCGACCGCTACATCACCGGCCGGCAGCTGCCGGACAAGGCGATCGACCTCGTCGACGAGTCGGCGTCGCGGCTGCGGATGGAGATCGAGTCCTCGCCGGTCGAGATCGACGAGCTCCGCCGGTCGGTCGACCGGCATGAAGATGGAGGAGCTCGCCCTGGAGCGCGAGACCGACGACGCTTCGCGCGACCGGCTGGAGCGGCTGCGCGCCGACCTCGCCGACCGGGAGGAGCAGCTGCGCGAGCTCGAGGCACGGTGGGAGCAGGAGAAGGCCTCCCTCGAGGGCGCCGGCGAGCTGCGCAAGCAGATCGACGCGCTGCGCACGCAGGCCGAGCGGCTGCAGCGCGAGGGCGACCTGGCCGGCGCCCGCGAGATCCTCTACGGCACGGATCCCGCAGCTCGAGAAGCAGATCGAGGCCGCCGACGCCGCCGAGAAGCCGACCACCGACCGCCTGGTCAGCGAGGAGCGTCGGCCCGCAGGAGATCGCCGACGTCGTCGAGTCCTGGACCGGCATCCCCACGGGCCGGCTGCTCGAGGGCGAGACCGCGAAGCTGCTGCGGATGGAGGACGATCATCGGCGAGCGGCTGATCGGGCAGCGCGCCGGCGGTGACGCGCGGTCTCCGACGCCGTACGACGCTCGCCGGGCCGGCATCTCCGACCCGAACCGGCCGACCGGCTCGTTCCTGTTCCTCGGCCCGACCGGCGTCGGCAAGACCGAGCTGGCCAAGTCGCTGGCGGACTTCCTGTTCGACGACGAGCGGGCGATCGTCCGCATCGACATGAGCGAGTACTCCGAGAAGCACTCGGTCTCGCGCCTGGTCGGTGCGCCTCCCGGCTACGTCGGCTACGACGAGGGCGGCCAGCTGACCGAGGCCGTGCGCCGGCGCCCGTACTCCGTCGTGCTGCTCGACGAGGTCGAGAAGGCACACCCGGAGGTCTTCGACATCCTGCTGCAGGTGCTCGACGACGGCCGGCTGACCGACGGCCAGGGCCGCACCGTCGACTTCCGCAACACGCTGCTGATCCTGACCTCGCAACCTCGGCTCGTCGTACCTCGTCGACCCGACGCTCGACGCGGAGAAGAAGCGCGAGGCCGTGCTCGCGAGTCGTGCGGCAGTCGTTCAAGCCGGAGTTCCTCAACCGGCTCGACGAGATCGTGCTCTTCGACGCGCTGACCCAGGACGACCTGGCGCACATCGTCGACCTCCAGCTCGCGGCGCTCGACCAGCGGCTGGCGCCGCGGCGGATCAGCGTCGACCGTCACGCGACGCCGCCCGCGCCTGGCTGACCGCCACCGGCTACGACCCGATGTACGGCGCCCGCCCGCTGCGCCGGCTGGTCCAGACCGCGATCGGCGACCCGCTCGCGCGGCTGCTGATCAGCGGCGAGGTGGCCGACGGCGACCAGGTCGAGATCGACCACGCCGACCGGGGCCGAGGGGCTGATCCTGACGGTGGTCTGAGCGCCGGCTGCCCGGCTTGGGCCGCCATGATGCAATGAGACACGTGAGCACGCAGCCGAAGCTCGAGCGGCCGCGCCAGGTGACCATGGCGGGCTGGGTCGGGGGTGTCGCCAGCGCGATGATGCTGGCCTCGGTGTTCACGGTGATGCCCAAGCTGCGCTCGATCGGCACCCGGCAGGCGATCAACGAGTACCTCACCACCGGAGCGGGCAGGGCGCTCGGCATCGACCTCGACCAGGCGCTGGTGCTGGCCCGGATCGGGCTCTTCGTGACCGCCGCTGCCGCCGCGGCCACGCTCGTGTTCACCGTGTTCGTGATGCGCCGCGACCGGCAGTCGCGGATCGCGCTCACCGTGCTGGCGTTGCCGATCCTGTTCTGCGGCGTCTTCGTCGACCCGTTCCTGGCCGGCTGTCATCCTGGCCTCGATCGTGCTGGTGTGGACCCGGCCGGCCTCGGACTGGTTCGCCGGGCGGGCACCCCAGCCGATGCCCCAGTCCGGGCCCACGATGCCCGATCTGCCGCCGCGGCCCCCGGGCCCGGAGCGCCGGCCCGCGGATCCACCGCCGTTCCCCGGCTACGGGCGGCCGAGCGACTCCGCTGGTGCGCCGCCGCCGACGGTCACCGCGCCGTACCAGGCGTCGTACCAGGCGCAGCACCCCGCCGAGCGTTGGCCGGCTCCGCGGCCGCCCCGCCCCGCCGCCGTGTCCGTGGCCTGCGTGATCAGCCTGGTCGCGAGCGCCGGCACCGGCCTCCTGCTCGCGATCGGGGTCGCCGTCGCCGGCACCTCCGGCTTCCGCAGCCAGCTGGAGACGCAGCTCCAGAAGAGCGGCAACGCCGACGTGCTGGGCTCGGTCGACGACCTCGTGATCGTGGCCCAGGTGCTGGCCGTGCTGGCCGCCCTCTGGTGCCTGTCGGCGTGTGCCCTCGCGGTGTTCGCGTTCCTCGGCCACGGTTGGGCCAGGATCATGCTCGCGGTCTCCGCGATCGTGGCCGGCATGCTGTCGCTGCTGGCGGTGATCTCGTTCCCGGGCTTCCTCGTGCTGACCCTCGCCGCGACCGTCGTCGCGGTGCTGCTGCTCCGTGGCGACTCGGGTCGCTGGTACGCCGCCGCGCGCGGCCAGTCGCAGCACCCGCCGCCGGCGCGCCCGCCTTCCGGCTCCTGGTGAGCGGGCGCGTCGAGTCAGAGAGCCTCCGCGCTCGCCGCTGAGTGAGCTGGCAAGGGGGCTCGGGGTGTTCGCGTGATGTGGAGGCTGGGCGGTCGAATTCCCAAGGTATCTAGGGCTTTCTGACCGGACTTCCCAATCCTTTCTGCACTTCCCAATCGTCGTCTGACGCTTCCCATGGCGTACATACCACTGGATGCGTGAGAAAGGATTGGGAGGTCAGGAAGCATTGGGAAGTGGTCGGTCGGAAAACCTAGATACCTCGGGAATTCTCCGGCCCGGCCTGCCCGACCCGCCCACCCACCCGCGAACGGCCATCCTCAGGCTCCGGTCTGCGCTGAAGAACCCCTGACTCAGGCCACTAGCGAGCGACCAGGTCGGCGCCGGCCAGCCGGGCGCAGGCCCTCCTCGATCACGTCCGCGGTCTTGCAGAACGCCCAGCGCACCAGGTGGCGCCCCTCGTCCTGGTCGTCGTAGAAGCCCTGGCGTCGGGATCGCGACCACCCCGGCCCGCTCGGGCAGCGCGAGGCAGAACGCGAGTCCGTCGGCCCAGCCGAGGCGCGCGCACGTCGGTGGTCGCGAAGTAGGTGCCCTCCGGGACGCACGCACGTCGAGCGCCGAGCCTGCGCCAGTCCCGTCGCACAGCAGGTCGCGCTTGCGCCTGCAGGTCGGCGCGCGAGCGCGGCGGGGGAAGTCGGGCTCCTCGTCGAGCGCGAAGCGCGACCGCCGGCTGGAGCGGTGAGCCCGACGTGAAGGTCAGCCACTGCTTGGCGGCCAGCACGGCGCGCGACCAGCTCGGCCGGCCCGGTCGCCCAGCCGACCTTCCAGCCGGTGAACGAGTAGGACTTGCCGGCGCTCGAGATCGTCAGCGTGCGCTCGAACATCCCGGGCAGCGTCGCGATCGGCACGTGCTCGCGCGCCGTCGAAGACGAGGTGCTCGTAGACCTCGTCGGTGATCACGACCAGGTCGTGCTCGATCGCCAGCGTCGGCGACGCGCCTGCGAGCTCGGCGCGGGTGAGCACGGTGCCGGTCGGGTTGTGCGGGCGTGTTGAGCAGGACGAACCGGGTGCGCTGGCGTGACCGCCGCCGCGCAGCTCGTCGAGGTCGAGCCGGAAGTCCGGCGCCCGCAGCGTCACCGGACGTCGTACGCCGCCGGCCATCTGGATCATCGCGACGTAGGAGTCGTAGTACGGCTCGAGCACGACCACCTCGTCGCCGGGGTCGACCAGGCCCGAGCAGCGCGCGCCGCGATCGCCTCGGTGCAGCCGGTGGTGACCACGACCTGGCTGTCCGGGTCGAGCTCGAGGCCGTAGTGGCGCTGCTGGTGGCGCGCGATCGCCTGCCGCGCAGCTCGGGCGTGCCGGGCCCGGGCGCGTACTGGTTGCGCGCCGCGCTCGCAGCGCCGCGCACCGCCCCGGCGATCACCGCCGGCGGGCCGTCCTCGTCGGGGAAGCCCTGGCCGAGGTTGACCGACCCGGTGCGCATCGCGAGCGCGGACATCTCCGTGAAGATCGTGCGGCGCGATGCCCTCGAGCCGGTGCGGCCGCGCATGCGCCCGACCCTAGCCACGCACGGGCGTCAGTAGTCTGCGGCCCGTGACCGACCGACCCACGCTCGCTGCCGACATCGACGCCTGCTGCCGACTCACCGGCGAGTTCACGCTCCGGTCGGGTCAGGTGGCGCACGGAGTACTTCGACAAGTACCTCTTCGAGGCCGACCCCGGCGCTGCTGGCGCGGGTGGCCGCGCAGATGGTCGACCTGCTGCCGGACGACACCGAGCTGCTCGGCGGGCTCGAGCTGGGCGGCGTCCCGATCGCGACCGTGCTCAGCAGCCTGACCGGGCTGCCGGCGCTGTTCGTGCGCAAGAAGGCCAAGGAGTACGGCACCTGCAAGCTGGCCGAGGGGCCGGACGTCGCCGGCCGCCGGGTCACCCTGGTCGAGGACGTGATCACCACCGGCGGCGCCGTGCGCGACGCGACGAACGCGCTGCGCGACGGCCGGCGCGATCGTCGAGGTCGTCGTCTGCGCGATCGACCGCAGCCCCGAGCGGGGAGAACCCGCTCGGCCGACGTCGGGCTCGAGGTGCGCCCGGTGCTCACCAAGGCCGAGCTCGACGCCGCCCGCGGCTAGCTGACGTCGGCTCGGTCGCGTCGGCCGGCTCGGCAGCTCGGGTCGGCGGTCGGCCTCGTCGCGGTCGCGCCGTTGTCGCCGGTGGCGCAACCACTCGATGCCGACCGGGATCACGGTGAACGCGAGGATCGCCAGGATCGCGTAGTCGATGTTGTCGGCCCAGCCACGGCACGGCGGCGCCGAGGAAGTAGCCGAGCAGCGTGATGCTGAAGACCCACAGCGACGGCGCCGACCGCGCTCCAGACGAAGAACCGGCGGCGCTCCATCCGGGTCACGCCGGCGACCACGGTGATGTAGGTGCGCACGAACGGCACGAACCGGCCGATCACCAGCGCCTTGTTGCCGTGCTTGTCGAAGAACGCCGAGGTCTGGTCGAAGTACTTCCGCTTGAGGATCCGGCCGTCGCGCTCGTAGAGCGGTGGCCCGATCCGGCGGCCGATCTCGTAGCCGACGACGTTGCCGAGCGAAGGCGCCGGCCGAGAGCACGACCAGGGCGAAGACCAGGTCGACCGCGTCGCCGCCGGGGACGATGCTCGATCTGGCCGGTGGCGATGAAGAGGCCCATCGCGAACAGCAGGGTGTCGCCGGGCAGGAACGGGAAGAACAGCCCGCACTCGATGAAGACGATCAGCAGGCTGACCCAGAAGAACTGCGGTGCCGAACTGGTCCAGCAGCCAGTTGGGGTCCATCCAGTTGATGCCGAGCAGCATCGGCGTCAGGATGCACGACTCGACGGAGTTCACGTGATGACGAGGTATCCGACCGATCACCTGACCGACGTGCGCTGACCGTCGGACCTAGGGTCCGCCTGTCGTGAGCCGCGACGGAGCGAGCGGGCGCCGTACGACCCGATGCCGCACGGCCCGGCCGAGGTCGGGCGTCGGCCCGTGGCGGGGGCGCTGGCCCGACCGGGCGAGCAGTACGACGCGCGAGCTGCTCGCGCGAGGGCGACCGGCGCAACGTCGTCGACCGCTACCGCTACTGGACGCTCGAGGCGATCGTCGCCGACCTCGACACCCGCCGGCACGACTTCCACGTCGCGATCGAGAACTGGCAGCACGACTTCAACATCGGCACGATCGTCCGCACCGCCAACGCGTTCCTCGCCGCGCGAGGTGCACATCGTCGGCAACCGGCGCTGGAACCGGCGCGGGGCGATGGTCACCGACCGCTACCAGCACGTCCGGCACCACGCCGACGCGTCGCGGCCCTCGCGGCGTACCTGCCACGAGCAGCGGCGTCGCCGCTGCTCGGCATCGACAACCTGCCCGGCTCGCTGCCGCTCGAGACGACCGACGCTGCCGCGCCGCGTGCTGCTTGCTCTTCGGCCAGGAGGGGCCGGGCCTCTCCGAGCGGCGCCCGGGCGGCCTGCGACGGCGACCTTCTCGATCGCGCAGTTCGGCTCGACCCGCTCGATCAACGCCTCGGCGGCCGCCGCGATCGCGATGCACGCCTGGGTCCGGCAGCACGCCGACCTCGGCGACGCCTGGCGGGGACAGTGCCGGTCCACGGGCGATCCGGCCCCGCGGGTGACTCGCGGGTAGCGACTAGGGTCGTGGCGACGTCCGTCCGTGCCAGCAGGAGACTGCCGATGCCCATCGCCACCCCCGAGATCTACGCCGAGATGCTCGACACGGCCAAGGCAGGAGCGCTTCGCCTTCCCGGCGATCAACGTCTCGTCGTCGCAGACCCTCAACGCCGCCCTCCAGGGCTTCGCCGAGGCCGGCAGCGACGGGATCATCCAGGTCTCGACCGGCGGCGCGGAGTACCTCTCCGGGCCGACGATCAAGAACATGGTGACCGGCTCGCTGCGCGTTCGCGGCGTACGCCGCCGAGGTGGCCAAGAACTACCCGGTCAACATCGCGCTGCACACCGACCACTGCCCCAAGGACAAGCTCGACGGCTTCGTCCGGCCGCTGCTCGACATCTCGGTCGAGCGGGTGGCGCGCGGCGAGCCGCCGCTGTTCCAGTCGCACATGTGGGACGGCTCCGCCGTGCCGCTGGACGAGAACCTCGAGATCGCCCAGGAGCTGCTCGGCCAAGGCTGCCGCCGGCGAACATCGTCCTCGAGATCGAGATCGGCGTGGTCGGCGGCGAGGAGGACGGCGTCGAGGGCGGCGATCGACGAGAAGCTGTACACGCACCCCGGAGGACGCGCTGCGCCACGGTCGAGGCGCTCGGCGCCGGCGAGAACGGCCGCTACCTGACCGCGCTGACCTTCGGCAACGTGCACGGCGTCTACAAGCCGGGCAACGTCAAGCTCCGCCCGGAGATCCTGCAAGAAGGCCCAGGAGGCGGTCGCCGAGAAGCTCGGCCTGCCCGAGGGCTCCAAGCCGTTCGACCTGGTCTTCCACGGCGGCTCCGGCTCGACCGCGGAGGAGATCGCGCGCGGCCGTCGACTACGGCGTGGTGAAGATGAACGTCGACACCGACACCCAGTACGCCTTCACCCGGCCGGTCGCCGGCCACATGTTCGGCCAACTACGACGGCGTGCTCAAGGTCGACGGCGAGGTCGGCAACAAGAAGGTCTACGACCCCCGCGCCTGGGGCAAGGCCGCCGAGGCCGGCATGGCCGCCCGGGTCGTCGAGGCCTGCGAGAACCTGCGCTCGAGCGGCAAGGCGGTCGGCTGAGGTTCGGCGACCCTGCCCCGCGTTACAGCTGCGCGGCCGCGGCTGACTCCTCGGCCACCGCGGCGGCCCGGGCGTCGGCGGCAGCCTGCTGGTGGCGGGGGCGGTCGAACATCACGGCGGCGGCCAGACCCGCGATGAGGATGATCGGGGCCAGCAGGATGGACTCGGCCATCGCCGTGGCGAACGGGCCGGTTACAGCGTCGGGGAGCTTGCTCACGCTCGACGCCTTGGAGGGGTCGAGCGCGAGGCCCCCGGCGGCGAGCCGGGAGTCCATGAGGACGGCGATCGCAGCGGAGCCGAGCACGGCGCCGACCTGGCGGGTGGCGTTGTAGACGCCGGCGCCGGCGCCGGCCTGCTGCGGCGGCAGGTTGCGGGTCGCGGTGGCGGACGTCGGCGCCCAGATGAAGGCGTTGCCGATGCCGAGCAGGACCATCGGGAGCAGGAGCTGCCAGGTCGCCGAGTCGGGGGTCATCTCGGCCGACAGCCAGACCAGCGAGGTGATCGCGGCCGAGAAGCCGAAGCCGGTGATCAACCGCGGGTGGACGCTGTCGGTCAGCTTGCCGACCGCACGGCGCCAGCACGATCGACATCAGCGCCATCGGCACCAGCAGCAGCGGCCGACTGGGTCGGAGACATGCCGCGCACCAGCCTGGGCGTAGAGCATGAGCGGGAACACCAGCGCGGTGATCGCGAAGCCCATCGACGAGATCGCGACGTTGGCCAGCGAGAAGTTGCGGTCGCGGAACAGGGGCAGCGGCACCAGCGGCTCGCTGCTTGTTGCGGGCCTGCCAGAGCACGAAGCCGACGAACACCACGAGACCGGCGATGATCAGGCTCCAGACGCTGATCGGCCCGGTGATCGTGCCCCAGTCGTACTGGTGGCCCTCCTGGATGCCGAACACCAGCAGGAACATGCCGACGCCGGACAGCGCGACGCCGAGCCAGTCGAACTGGTGGGTGTGGTCGGCAGCGTCGGCACCAGCCGCGCGGCCAGCACGAAGGCCGACGATGCCGACCGGGATGTTGATGAAGAAGATCCACTCCCAGCCGAGCGCGTCGACCAGGACGCCGCCGAGGATCGGGCCGACCAGCGTCGCCACGCCGGCGGTCGCGCCCCACAGCGCCATCGCCCGGCCCCGGCGCTCGGCCGGGAAGATCCGGGTGATGATCGCCATCGTCTGCGGCGTGATCATCGCGGCGCCGAGGCCCTGGAAGACGCGGGCCACGATCAGCATCTCGATCGTGCCGGTGAGACCGCACCACAGCGAGGCCAGCGTGAAGACGGTGAGCCCGATCAGGTAGAGCCGCTTGGGCCCGAAGCGGTCGCCGAGCCGCCCGGTGATCAGCACCGGCACGGCGTAGGCCAGCAGGTAGGCGCTGGTCACCCAGACCACGCTCGTTCACGTCGGCGTCGAGGTCCGCGATGATCGCGGGCGTCGCGACCGACACGATCGTCGAGTCGACCAGGATCATGAAGAAGCCGAGGCAGAGCGCGAAGAGCGCCGGCCACGGGTCTGACCTCGTCGGGGACCGCCTGGGCAGGGGCGGGTGCGGGCTGGCTCATGGAAGCACGTCAACACCGGACGGTGGACAATTCTTCCATGAGCGACTCCTTCACCGGCCCGGACCTGATGGCCGGCCCCCCGCCCACCCACCTCCCCGAGGACCCGGCCGCGGCCGAGCTGGGCCGGGACGCCGACGCGCACGACGTCGTACGACGCCACCCGGAGTCGCCGCTCGCGTGGGCGACGCTCGCCGAGGCGGCCCTGGCGGACGGCGCGATCGACGACGTCACGGTCTACGCCTACGCCCGCGTCGGCTACCACCGCAGCCTCGACCTGCTGCGCCGCAACGGCTGGAAGGGCCACGGCCCGGTGCCGTGGGAGCACGAGCCGAACCGCGGTTTCCTGCGTGCGCTGGCCGCGCTCGCCACCGCCGCGGGGCGCATCGGGGAGACGCCGGAGGAGGCCGCGCTGCCGGGAGTTCCTGCGCGACTCCAGCCCCACGGCGTACGACGCCCTGCTCGGCTGAGGGCGCGCGCGCGGGCTCAGGTCGCGACGCTGCTCCTGAGCCTGGCCTGGGCCGCGCCCGAGGCGCCGATCCGGTCCAGGCCGAGCAGGGCGGCTCCGACCACGGGCGGCGCGGTCACGACACGGGCGTTGGCCTTCGGTGCCCGCTCCGCGAGTCCCGCGTCGATCGCGTCCAGCAGCAGCGAGTGGTCTGCTGTGAGCACGCCTCCGCCGAGCACGACGTCGACGCGGTCGTCCATCAGGTCCAGCCTGTGCATCGCTGAGACGGCGAGGGCCACGATCTCGTCCGCCTGCCTCTGCACCAGTGAGACCGCCACAGCGTCCCCCCGGTCGGCCGCCCGGAACAGGAGGGGAGTCGCCTCCTGGACCCGCTCCTCGGCGATCACACCGAGGTGGAGGGACTCGAGCAGGGCGGCCATGTCCGCCACCCCGAAGTGCACGGGGAGGTCACGCGCCAGCGAGGTGACGGGGCCGCGGCCGTCGACCGAGCGTGATGCCCACCACAGGGCCTCCTCGGCCAGGAAGGCGCCGCCGCCCCAGTCGCCCGAGATCTTGCCGAGCGCGGCGAACCGGGCCGTGCGTCCGTCCGGCAGCAGTCCCGAGCAGTTGATGCCGGCACCACACACCACGGCGACTGCCGGGGGAGTCTCGTTCCCCGCGCGGAGCAGCGCGAACGTGTCGTTGCCGACGTACGTCGTGACGCCCCATCGCCGTTGCTCGATCTGGCGCTGCAGGCGTTCCAGCTCCACCTCCAGGTCGGCGTTGGCCAGGCATGCCGAGACCTGGCCGACCCAGGGTTCACCGTCGCGGCGGGTCAGCCCCGCCGCCGTCACGAGCCGGTCGAGGAGCGGCTCGAGCCCGGCGACCGCGGCGTCCGGACCGACCACGTGCGGCCGGAAGCCTCCTCCTCGCGCCCTGCCCAGCACGGTGCCGTCCGACGCGACGAGCAGCACGTCCGTCTTGCTGTTGCCGGCATCGATGGCAAGCACGCCGGACTCGGCAGTCGGATGCGACGACATCATGCCCACGTGAGGAACGAGTGGTTGTGGGCCAGCAGCCGGTCGGTCAGCCGGTCGGCGAGGTCGATCTGCCCGACCAACGGGTGTGCGAGCAGGGCATCGAAGACCCGCGCCCTGCCGCCTTCCAGCGCCGCCGTGAGGGCGAGCCGCTCGTAGGCTGCGACGTGCCCGACGAGTCCCGCGATCATGGGATCGAGCGGCGCGGTGGGCACGGGCACGGCCCCGGCCGCGCCCACCCGCGCGGACACCTCGATCACGTGGTCGTCGTCGAGGAGACCGCAGGGTGCCGTCGTTGGCCACGTTGACCACGTGCACGTTCGACTCACCTCTCCGGGCATTCCGCCCGACCAGCGACGCCACGAGGGCCACCGCGGCCTCGGAGTAGAAGGCGCCGCCGCGCTTCGCGAGCTCGGCAGGCTTCTCCACGACGGCCGGATCGGCGTACAGGTCGAGCAGCGCTGCTCGATCGACGCCACCTCCGACCGCCCGCGAGGGGTGTGAGCGGCAGCTCGCGGACGACCTCGTCGTGGGCGTAGAAGTAGCGCAGGTAGTACGACGGGACACGACCGAAGGCGCTCCACCAGCTGTCGCGGGCAGCTCGATCTCCTCGGCGAGGGCGGCGAGGTGCTCGGCGAGCAGCGTCGGGCAGCACGTCCACACCGTCCAGCAGCACGGCCCGCTCCCAGGTCAGGTGGTTGAGCCCGACGTGGTCGAGGCCGACGCGCTCGGGCTCGACGCCAGCAGAGCCGCGAACCGGCGCTGGAAGCCGATGGCCACGTTGCACAGGCCGATCGCGCGGTGCCCGGCCTGCAGCAGCGCCCGGGTGACGATGCCCACCGGGTTGGTGAAGTCGACGATCCAGGCGTCGGGGCTGGCCCGCCGGATCGCTCGGCGATGTCGAGCACGACCGGGACCGTGCGCAGCGCCTTGGCCAGGCCTCCCGCGCCGGTCGTCTCCTGGCCGACGCAGCCGCACTCCAGCGGCCAGGTCTCGTCGTCCTGGCGAGCTGGCCTGGCCGCCGACCCGCAGCTGCAGCAGCACGACGTCGGCGTCCGCGACGGCACGGCGTCGAGGCTCGGTGGTCGTGGTGAGCCGGGCCGGGTGACCCAGGTGGCGCAGGATCCGGCGCGCCACCCCGCCGACCAGCTCGAGCCGGTGCTCGGACGGGTCGACCAGCACGAGCTCGTCGACCGGGAGCTCGTCCCGCAGCCGGGCGAACCCGTCGACCAGCTCCGGGGTGTACGTCGAGCCGCCGCCGACGACGGTGAGCTTCATCCCTTCACCCCGGTCAGCGTGACGCCTTCGATGAAGGCTTTCTGGGCGAAGAAGAACACGATGATCACCGGTGCCATCACCAGCAGGGTCGCCGCCATGGTGAGGTTCCAGTCCGTGTGGTGGGCCGACTTGAAGGTCTCGAGGCCGTAGCTCAGGGTCCAGGCGCCGGGGTTCT
Source organism: uncultured Actinomycetota bacterium (assembly GCA_963745795.1). GTDB lineage: Bacteria > Actinomycetota > Actinomycetes > Propionibacteriales > Nocardioidaceae > Marmoricola. The sequence continues at coordinate 457,719 of CAVUYR010000005.1, forward strand.
CGCTGGCGTAGATCTGCGGGCCGAAGTAGTCGTTCCAGCAGTAGAAGAACTGGAACAGCGCGACGGCCGCGATGCCCGGCCGTGCCATCGGGCACGGCGACGTACAGCATCGCGCGGAAGTCGCCGCAGCCGTCGACCTTGGCGGCGTCGATGTACTCCGACGGGATCGTGAGCAGGAACTGCCGCAGCAGGAAGATCGAGAACGCGTCGCCGAACGCCATCGGGATGATCAGCGGCCACAGCGTGCCGGTGAGGTGGAACTGCTGCGCCCACACCAGGTACATCGGGACGATGACGACCTGCGGCGGGAGCATCATGGTCGCGATCACGACGCCCAGCGCCAGGCTGCGCCCGCGGAACCGGAACCGGGCCAGGGCGTAGGCCACCGGGAAGCTCGACACGACGGTCAGCACGGTGCCGGCGACGGCGTACACGATCGTGTTGCGCCACCAGGTCGCGAACCCGGGGGTCTTCCACACGTCGACCAGGTTGTGCCACTCGCCAGGTCTGCGGCCACAGGTCACGGGTGAGCGTCTGCTGGTCGCTCATCACGCGAGGTCAGCGCGATGAAGACGAACGGCAGCAGGAACACCAGCCCGAGGGCGATGCCGACGGCGTGCAGCGCGATCCACTCGAGATCGATGCGACGATGCGGTCGCGGCCGGCGCGAGGGTCGACTCGAAAGCGTGCCGGGGCTGATCGTGTCCGGCGAGGTCCGGCGGCTGCCGCGGTGTCGGCCGTCATGCAGCGTCACCACCCCCGAGCAGGCCGGAGCTCCGGCGCATGAGGAGCACGGTGAACACCATCGACAGCGCGAACAGCACCAGCGCGACGACGCACGCCGAGCCGGTGTCGAAGCGCTGGAAGCCGAGGTTGTAGACGAGCTGGGGCAGGGTCAGCGTCGACTTCGCCGGGTAGCCGGGCTCGAACTGCTGTCCCGAGCCGCCGATGACGCCGCTGGCGACCCTCCCGGCGATCAGCGGCTGTGTGTAGTACTGCATCGTCTGGATCACGCCGGTGACGACGGCGAAGAGGCACGATCGGCGAGATGTTGGGCAGCGTGATGTAGCGGAACCGTGGCCAGGCGGCCGGCTCCGTCGAGCTCGGCCGCCTCGTACTGCGAGGTCGGCACGTCGAGCAGCGCGGCCATGAAGATCACCATCAGGTCGCCGATCCCCCACAGGGCGAGCAGGGTCAGCGCGGGCTTCGACCACGTCGGGTCGTTGAACCAGCCCGGTTCGGGCAGGCCGAGCTTGCCCAGGACCACGTTGACGGGGCCGGTGCCGGGGTTGAGCAGGAAGGCGAACGCCATGGTGGCGGCGACGGGCGGTGCGAGGTACGGGATGTAGAACACGGTGCGGAGAGCGCCGGCTCCGAGCTTGATCCTGGTGACCAGCAGTCCGAGGAACAGCCCGAAGACGACCCGCAGCGTCGACCATGACCGCCACCAGCCACATCGTGTTGCGCAGCGCCGGCCAGAACATCGGGTAGTGCCCGAAGACGTACCGCCAGATTGTCCAGGCCGGTCAGCTCGGGGGACGTGAACCCGTCGTAGTGGGTGAAGGAGTAGTACACCGTGGCCGCGAGCGGGTACAGGAAGAACAGTCCGGTGCCGAGGAGCCACGGGGAGAGGAAGGCGACGTTGCGCGCGGTCACGACGCACCTGCCAGGCGTCCCGGGACCCTCGGTTCCGGCCCGGCGCCGCCGAGGTGCTCACCGTGCCCGATCGATGTCGGTGTCGATCTGCTTCGCCGCCCCGTCGAGGCTGCCGTGCAGGTCGGTCTCCTTGCCGGACTCGTAGGCGTAGCCGACGTCCTGCAGGGTCAGCTGGTAGGCGCCCCCGTTGGGGCTGGCCGGTGTCGTGTTGCTGTTCGGGTTCTGTGCGATCTTGATGAACGCGTCGACCGCCTGGCTCCTGTCGAGGCCGGGTGACTCCAGCGCCTTGTTCGTCGAGGGGATGTTGTGGATCGCGTTGGCGAAGCTCACCACCGCCTTGGTGTCGGTGGTGAGGTACTTCGACCAGCTCCCAGGCCGCGTTCTGCTTCTTGCTGGTGCTCGCGATCCCGATGATCGTCCCGGAGAGGTAGCCCTTGCCGTAGGTGTCGACCTGATCGTCCGGCACCGGGAACGGCACGACACCGTAGTCGAAGGGGACGCCGGCGTCGTCGACCATCCCGGCCCGCCACTCGCCGTCGATCGCCATCGCCACCTGTCCGGTCATGAAAGGGTTCTTCGAACCGAACTCGTCGCCGAAAGTCGACCGGTACTTCTCCAGCTTGTCGTAGCCACCGAGGGTGTCGACCAGGTGCTTCTGCCACGTGAACATGGCAGGGAAGGCCGGGTCGCTGTCGACCGTCGACTTGCCGTCGGCGTCGAAGTACGTCGGACTCCACTGGGCGACGAGGTGGGTGGTCGTGGACTCGTAGCCGTGGAAGTTCGGCATGAACCCGAGCTGTGAGAACGAGTCCCCGTCCGGCTTGGTCAGCTTGACGGCGTCGGCCTCGAACTCGGAGAGGTTTCGTGGAGGCCGGGTGATGCCTGCCTGCTTGAAGGCGTCCTTGTTGTAGTAGAGGCCGTACGCGTCACTGAGCAGGGGCAGAGTGCAGCGGACGCCGTCGAACTGGGTGTAGTCGTGCAGTCGGCTTCGGGAAGGTCGACGCGGACGTCGATGCCGGACTTCTTGATGAACGGTGCGAGGTCGACGAACGCGTGGGAGGTGCAGAACTCGCCCGACGTTGTCGGTCGTGAACGACGAGACCGCGTCGGGGGCCTTGGCGCCTCCGGCCCTCAACGCCTGGTTGATCTTGTCGTCGGTGATGTTGCCGACGACCTTGACGTGGATGTTCGGGTGCGCGCCCTCGAAGGCGTCGATGTTGGCCTGGATGGCCTTCACCTCGCTGGGCGCGCTCCAGCCGTGCCAGAACGTGATGGTGACGTCCGCGTTCGGGTCGTCGTTCGCGCTGCCCTGCCTGGATCCACCGCAACCGGCCGCGAGTGCGGCGATGGTCGCGGCAGCCACGAGACCGGTGAGGGTTCTGTTCGGGAGCGCCATGGCGATCCTCCAGTCGGTGTCGGTCGGACCTGTGATGGGACGGTCACTCGACGGCGGTCCTGGCGCCGGTGGACGGGTCGTTGGTGTTGAAGACGAGGTCGCGGGTGACCCCGAGCGCCGCGTGCACGGCGCCGTTGAGGACCGGGTCGTCCGCTACGCCCGTGCAGCTCCATCCGGGGCCGGCAGAGTGACAGGTCGTGGAGCTCGCGGCGCACGCACGTCGCGAAGGGGCTCCCCGCCCGCGCTGATCACCCCGCCGGACATGATCACGAGCTCCGGATCGAGGACCGCAACGATGGCGGCGAGCCCGACGGCCAACCGGTGCGCGAGCTCGGTCAGGAACGGTTCGCCGCCGACGGCACGGGTCGCCGTCGCGACCGCGTCCTCGGCGGTGGCGGCCCGGATGCCGTGCGCGCGGGCCAGAGCCAGCACGGCCCGGGCTCCTGCGAGCTCCTGGAACCCACCCGCGTTGTTGACGCCGACGTTGCGCACCAGAGGTGTCCCGGGAAGGGGAATGAAGCCGACCTCGCCGGCTCCGCCGGTGAATCCGCGGTGGAGGCGTCCGCCGATCACGATCGCCGCACCGACGCCTTCCTCGCCCCACAGCAGGACGAAGTTCTCGCTGCCCCGGGCGGCGCCAGGGCGAGCTCGGCGACCGCTGCGAGGTTGACGTCGTTGTCGAAGTCGCACGGGCATCGCCAGCGCGTCGCGGAGCCGGTCGAGAAGGCTGGGATCGTGCCAACCGGGTAGGTGACGTGCGTACCGGAGTCGTTGCGTGCCGGGGTCGAAGGCGCCCGGTGTGCCGACCACCGTCCGGCTCAGCACGGAGGGGTCGACGCCGGCGTCCCTGCAGGCAGCGCCGAGCGCATCGGTGACCAGGGCCACGGTGTCCCCTGCGGCCCGACCGGGTGTCGGCAGCTCGTCGCGGCCGACGATCCGTCCCGTGAGGTCGGCGACGGCCGCGCGGATCCGGCGTGGGGTGACGTCGAGGCCCGCGACGTGGGCGGCCCGGGGTTCGATCTCGTACAGCACCGCGTTCGGGCCCGGTCGGCCCGGGCTGCTGCCGCTCGGCCGCACCAACCCGGCCGTTGTCGAGGCGCGACAGGACCTGGGACATCGTGGGCCGGGAGAGGCCCGTGAGGTCCCCGAGGGTCGGACGGGAGAGCGGGCCGTCGGCGAGCAACAGCTCGAGGACCGCGCGGTCGTTGATCGCGCGGAGCAGTCGCGGGGTGCCGGGCTCTGCCATCAGGATCCAACTATTAGGTAAGTTTCCTATTAGTCGAGGACGGTAGTCCGGCTCCTCGTCGGTGTCAACGCACGCACTGCCGACCCCCGAGCCCCGGGTGTGGCGGAGGTCACATGAGGAGTAACCTCCGTGGGCATGAGTCTCGGAGATGACACCTCGCGGGAGCCCGCGCACGACCGCGGAGCACCCCCCACCGACACGGGGAAGATGGTGGCCGCAGGGGTACTGCTGGCCATCCCGCTGATCGCACTCATGTGGGTGCCCAGCTACGCGAAGGAGACCCCGAAGCTCTTCGGCTTCCCGTTCTTCTTCTGGTACCAGTTCCTCTGGGTCTTCATCTGCTCGGCGATGACCTGGACGGCCTACAAGCTCACGCTTGCGGCCCGGAAGGGTGATCGCAAGTGACGCCGCTGGCCGCTGGTGGCGGCGTCAACGGAGTCGCCCTGACGGTCCTGATCGTGCTCTTCCTGGTGGTCACCGTCGCCGGCTTCATGGCGACGCGCTTCCAGCGCGGGCGACTCCCTGGACACGCTCGACGAGTGGGGTCTCGGCGGCCGCAAGTTCGGCACCTGGGTCACCTGGTTCCTGCTCGGCGGCGACCTCTACACGGCGTACACGTTCATCGCGGTGCCGGCCGCGATGTTCGCCACCGGCGCGGTGGCGGGCTTCTTCGCGGTGCCCTACACGATCATCCTGTACCCGATCATCTTCATCTTCATGGCGCGGCTGTGGTCGGTCAGCCACCGGCACGGCTACGTCACGACCGCCGACTTCGTCCGCGGCAGGTACGACGACCGCGGCCTCAGCCTCGCCGTCGCTGTGACCGGGTTCGTGGCGACGATGCCCTACATCGCGCTCCAGCTGGTCGGCATCCAGGCCGTGCTCGAGGTGGCCGGCCTGGGCGGCGGCGGCAACTGGCTCGCCCAGGACCTGCCGCTGTTCGTGGCGTTCGCGGTGCTCGCGGCGTACACCTACTCGTCCGGGCTGCGTGCCCCGGCGGTGATCGCGTTCGTCAAGGACACCCTGATCTACCTGGTGATCATCGTCGCGATCGTCTACCTGCCCTCGCAGGTCGGCGGCTGGGAGGGCATCTTCGGTGCCGCCAAGGAGAAGATGGCGACGGTCAACGAGGCGACCGGCAAGCCGACCGGCGCGTTCATCCCGGGTGTCGGGCAGGGCTGGGCCTACGCCACGCTCGCCCTCGGGCTCGGCGATGGCGCTGTTCATGTACCCGCACTCGGTCACGGCCAGCCTCTCGTCCGGCAGCCGCAACACGATCCGACGCAACGCCGCGATCCTGCCGGCGTACTCGTTCGTGCTCGGGCTGCTCGCCCTGCTCGGCTGGGTCGCGATCGCGGCCAAGCACCAACCCGATCGGCCTCGACGGCCAGCCCAACCCGCAGCTGGTCGTCCCGCAGCTGTTCGAGGACTTCTTCCCGGACTGGTTCGCCGGGGTCGCGTTCGCCGCGATCGCGATCGGAGCGCTGGTGCCCGCAGCGATCATGTCGATCGCCGCCGCCAACACGTTCACGCGCAACATCTACAAGGAGTGGCTGCACAAGGACGCCACCCCCGCCGAGGAGGCCAAGGTCTCCAAGATCATCTCGCTGGTGGTGAAGGCGTTCGCGCTGGTCTTCGTGCTGACGCTCGACAAGCAGAACGCGATCAACTTCCAGCTGCTCGGTGGCATCTGGATCCTGCAGACGTTCCCGGCCGTGGTGTTCAGCCTCTACACGCGGTGGTTCCACCGCTACGCGCTGCTCGCCGGCTGGGCCGTCGGCATCGTCTACGGCACCGTCGAGGCCTACCAGGTGATCAACCCGGCCACGGGCAAGCACTTCGGTGGCTCGCTCGCGGCGATCCCGGGCCTGGGCGACATGGGCTACATCGCGCTGACGGCGTTCGCCCTGAACCTGATCGTCGCCGTGGTGCTCAGCGCGGCGCTCAACGCGATGAAGGTCTCCAACGGTCGCGACGCGACGGCGACGTCGGACTACTACGCCGACCAGGACGACCCCACGGTCGCCCACGACCTGCAGCGTGCGAACGACCTGGAGGCGCCGCCGGCGCGGTAGGCGGTCAGTCCTGGGTGACCTCGTTGCCGGGGTGCGGCAGCACCATGCGGAACGCCGCGGGCTCGACGCGCCAGGTGCGGTGCCGCTCGGGTCCGTAGATCTCGCCGTCGGCGCTGCACCAGAACTCCTCGCCGGCGACCGTGACCGTCGGTGCCGCGCAGGTAGAGCGACGTCGTCGCGCTCGGTGGTGCCGGCCGGCGACCAGCGTCGCGCCGTAGCCGAGCCGGGCGACCGGCCCGGTCGCACCGGGACACCATCACGTCGACCTTGCCGTCGCTCGGGGTCGGCGTCGGGCGTCAGCTCGGTGCCGCCGCCGACGTCGGCGCCGTTGCCGACCGCGACCATCAGGATCGGCTGGTCCAGGTCGACGACGCACCTCGCCGTCGACCTCGACCCGGACCCGGATGAACGGCGGCTTCACGGCGGCCAGCGCGGCGCCGATCGGGTAGCCGAGCTTGCCGAGGTTGACCTTGCCGACGCCGACGGCGTGCAGCCGCTCCTTCCAGCGCGCGCCGCGGCGGCTGGCCTGGGCGCCGGCGCCGACGTGCACGTTGTTGACGACGATCTCGCCGACCTCGTCGACGACCAGGTCCATCGGGCGCGGCGTCGCCGTACACGAGCGACCTGCGCGCCGCCTCCTCGATGTCGAGCGGGATGCTCGTTGCCGCGGGCGAAGTCGTTGCCGGTGCCGAGCGGAGGATCAGCCCGAGCACGGCGTCCTTGAGGTCGTGGCGCCGGTAGCAGCGCGGCGACCACGGCGTGCAGGCTGCCGTCGCCGCCCGGCGACGACGATCCGGCGCGAGCCGGCCCGGTGCAGCGACGCCGTCGAGCTCGCCCGGGTTGGACGGTCGCCGCACCTCGACCGAGGCGTGCGCGCGCAGCACGGCGAGGGCGCCGTCGCAGCGACTCCTCGTCGGCGGTGCCGGCGTCGCTGTTGGTGATGACGAGGAGCGGGTCCATCGCGGACACTAGCGGACTGAGCGGGCCGTGACCCGGTAGCCTGTGCCCTGGCTCCGCGCTGTACCGGCCGTCCGTCCGAAGGAGCCATCGCCGATGCCCGCGATCGCCATCATCGGCGCCCAGTGGGGCGACGAGGGCAAGGGCAAGGCGACCGACCTGCTCGGCAGCCGCGTCGACTACGTCGTGAAGTTCAACGGCGGCAACAACGCCGGCCACACGGTCGTCATCGGCGACGCAGAAGTACGCCCTCCACCTGCTGCCCAGCGGCATCCTCACGCCCGGCTGCACGCCGGTCATCGGCAACGGCGTCGTCGTCGACCTCGCGGTGCTCTTCGAGGAGCTCGACGGCGCTCGACGCCCGCGGCGTCGACATCGTCGCTGCTGCAAGGTCAGCGCCAACGCGCACGTGATCGCCGACTACAACCGCACGCTCGACAAGGTCACCGAGCGGTTCCTCGGCACGCCGCCGGATCGGCACGACCGGCCGCGGCATCGGCCCGACGTACGCCGACAAGATGAACCGGATCGGCATCCGGATCCAGGACCTCTTCGACGAGAAGATCCTGCACCCAGAAGGTCGAGGGCGTCCTCGAGCTGAAGAACCAGATCCTCACCAAGATCTACAACCGCCGCGCGCCCACGGTCGAGCGAGATCGTCGAGGAGCTGCTCGCCGTACGCCGACCGGCTCGCGCCCGATGGTCTGCGACACCGGGCTGCTGCTCAACCAGGCGCTCGACCGCGGCGAGACGGTGCTGCTCGAGGCCGGCCAGGCCACGCTGCTCGACGTCGACCACGGCACCTACCCGTTCGTGACGTCGTCGTCGGCGACGTCCGGCGGCGCCTGCACCGGCTCCGGCATCCCGCCGACCCGGCTCGACCGGGTGATCGGGATCGTGAAGGCCTACACCACCCGGGTCGGCGAGGGCCCGTTCCCGACCGAGCTGTCGACGACGATTCGGCGAGCACCTGCGCAAGGTCGGCGCCGAGTACGGCACCACCACCGGCCGGCCGCGCCGCTGCGGCTGGTACGACGCCGTGATCGCCCGCTACGCCGCCCGGGTCAACGGCGTCACCGACTTCGTGCTCACCAAGCTCGACGTGCTCACCGGCCTCGAGCAGGTCCCGGTCTGCGTGGCCTACGACGTCGACGGCATCCGCCACGACGAGATGCCGGTCAACCAGACCGACTTCCACCACGCCGTGCCGATCTACGAGTACCTCCCCGGCTGGTGGGAGGACATCTCCGGCTGCCGCACCTTCGACGACCTGCCGGCCAACGCGCAGGCCTACGTCGGGCCGTCGAGGAGATGTCCGGTGCGCGGATCTCGGCGGTCGGCGTCGGCCCGGACCGCGACGCAGACCGTCGTCCTGCGCTGAGCGGGGGGCCCAGTTACCACGGGACCGTGGTAACTGGCCGCTTCCCTAGCGGAATATGGCTAGGGAAGCGGCAGGTTGGCTAGGGAACCTGCTCACCCGATCCTGCCCAGCGTGAACATCTCGTTGCGCTGGACCGTGGGCTCGTTGCCCCAGACCTGGTCGCCGCGGAACGACGAGCCGTCCGAGAGCGCCACGGACAGCACGATCCCGGTGAGCTGTGTGTCGGGCTCGGCGTCGGCGATCCGGGCGACGTCGGTCCGGCCGTCGCCGTCGTAGTCGCCGGACGTCAGCCAGGACTGATGGACGCCCCAGCCGGAGCGGAGGAACCAGGTCTCCCCCGGGAGGAAGGCCAGACCTTCGGGACGGAACACGCGCACCTCGAGCGCGCCCGCGCCGGTGTCGAGGGCGAGCGCCATGTCGCCGTGGCCGTCGCCGTCGAAGTCTCCGGGCAGCAGCTTGACGTCCTTCCAGCGCACCGACGGCACGGTGCGCCACACGGCCGGCGCGACGAAGTGGTCGCCCTGCGAGCGCAGCACCCGAAGCTCCACGCCCCCTCCGGTCGCGCGTCCGACGTCGAGCAGGTCGGCGCGGCCGTCGTCGTCGAGGTCGGCGGGCATCAGCCGCACGAAGCGAAGGTTCCACGGCAGGTTGTCGGCCCAGGTGCGGGCGCTGGCGAAGGAGGTGCCTCGCGACCGCAGCACCTCGACGTCGACGCCGCCGGAGGCGGGGTCCTCGTGTGCCACGAGCAGGTCGCTCAGCCCGTCGCCGGTGAGGTCACCGGAGGCGAAGATGTCCTCGGGACCGCCGATGCCCTGGATCGCGCCCCACACCTGTGGCGCCCCGAAGGCGTCGCCGGTGCTGCGCAGGACCGACACCTCGGCCCGGCTGCCGTCGAACGCGATCGTGATCGCGTCGGTGCGCCCGTCCCCGTCGACGTCGCCGTTGAGGCGGCTGGGGCGCACCCCGTTGATCGTGCCCGGCACCCGGCTCCACTCGACGGCGTCGGCGAACGAGCCGCTCCCTCCCGAGGTGAACACGAGCAGCCGGCCCGGCACGCCCAGGGTCTGGATCGCGACGTCCGAGCGGGCGTCGCCGTCGTACGACACGCGGGCCACGCGGTTCTGGTCGACCGGTTGCTGGCCCGGGTCGTCGGCGGACGGTCTCGCGTCACCGGCGAGGAGCCGGGTCCCGACGCCGAGCAGGGCACCCACCAGGGCCGCCGCGACCAGCACCGGCGCACGCCGGGAGCGCCGCCGGGGAGCGGGCTCGTGCCGTTCCGGGGCGGCGAGCAACAAGGTAGAGCTGTCCCGGCCAGCGCCAGGTGTCCGCGACCGCGCCATGGTGCCCGCGACGCTACCCGAGCGCACCCGGTCGGGGCGGGCACCGCAGGACACTAGGCTCGCCCGCGTGAGGACCCTCGTGATCGGCACCGGCGCCCGCGAGCACGCGCTCGCGCTGGCGCTCTCCCGCGACCCGTCCGTGACCGAGGTGCACGCGGCGCCCGGCAACCCCGGGATCGGCGAGGTCGCCACCCTGCATCCGGTCGACCCGCTCGACGGCGAGGCCGTGGCGTCCCTGGCCGCGGACCTGGGTGCCGACCTGGTCGTGATCGGTCCGGAGGCGCCGCTGGTCGCCGGCGTCGCCGACGCCGTGCGGGCGCGTGGGATCAGCTGCTTCGGGCCGAGCCGCGAGGCGGCCGCGCTGGAGGGGTCGAAGGCCTTCGCCAAGGAGGTGATGGCCGCCGCGGATGTCCCGACCGCGCTCGCGCACGTCTGTACGACGCCCGAGGAGGTGGCGGCCGCGCTCGACGCGTTCGGTGCGCCGTACGTCGTCAAGGACGACGGGCTCGCCGCCGGCAAGGGCGTCGTGGTCACCGACGACCGCGAAGCGGCCCTCGCACACGCGGCGCGGTGCGAGCGCGTCGTCGTCGAGCAGTACCTCGACGGGCCGGAGGTGTCGCTGTTCGCGATCACCGACGGGCAGACCGTCTACCCGCTGCAGCCTGCCCAGGACTTCAAGCGCATCTTCGACGGCGACCAGGGTCCGAACACCGGTGGCATGGGCGCCTACACGCCGCTCCCGTGGGCTCCGGAGGGTCTCGTCGTGGACGTGCTCGCCCGGGTGCTGCAGCCGACCGTCGACGAGATGGCCCGTCGCGGCACGCCGTTCGCCGGGCTGCTGTACGCCGGCCTCGCGCTGACCGCGAGCGGGCGTGAAGGTGGTCGAGTTCAACGCGCGCTTCGGCGACCCGGAGACCCAGGCCCTGATGGCGCTGCTGGACTCGCCGCTCGGCACGCTCCTCAAGGCCGCGGCCGACGGCGTGCTGGAACAGGTCCCGCCGCCGCGCTGGAAGCCGGGCGGCGCGGTGGCCGTGGTGATGGCCTCGCGCGGCTACCCCGAGACGTCCAGCAGCGGCGACGTGATCGTCGGCACCGAGACCCTCGCCGCCGAGGAGGACGTCGACGCCGTCCACGCCGGCACGGCGCGACGCGACGGCACCCTGGTCACCGCGGGCGGCCGGGTGCTCTCGGTGACCGCGGTCGGCACCTCGGTCGCCGACGCCCGGGCGAAGGCCTACGAGGGCGTCTCGTCGATCGCGTTCCCCGGCGCCCAGTGGCGCACCGACATCGCGGCCGGCGTCTGAGGCGCTCGCCGAGGCCAGCACGCGTCGCTCGAGGGCTCCGAACCCGAGCACCCGGACCCCTTCGAGGGTGCCGGCGCCCGAGGCGCCGCCGATAGACTCGCTCCACGTGAGCGTCCCCAACGTCCTGGCCACCCGCTACGCCGGGGCGGACCTGACCGCCATCTGGTCGCCCGAGCACAAGGTCGTGCTCGAGCGCCGGCTCTGGATCGCCGTGCTCCAGGCCCAGCGCGACCTCGGCGTCGACGTGCCCGACGGCGTGGTCGAGGCTTACGAGAAGGTGATCGACGACGTCGACCTGGCCAGCATCGCGGCCCGCGAGCGGGTCACCCGGCACGACGTCAAGGCGCGGATCGAGGAGTTCGCGGCCCTGGCCGGCCACGAGCACATCCACAAGGGGATGACCTCGCGCGACCTCACCGAGAACGTCGAGCAGCTCCAGGTGCGCCAGTCGCTCGCTCGTCGTACGCCGACGGATGCTGGCCACGCTGGCCCGGCTGGCCCGGCTGGCCGTCGAGCACAGCGACACGGTGATGGCCGGCCGCTCGCACAACGTGCCGGCGCAGGCCACCACGCTCGGCAAGCGCTTCGCCACGGCGGCCGACGAGATGCTGGTCGCGCTCGAGCGGCTCGACGACCTGCTCGCGCGCTACCCGCTGCGCGGCGTCAAGGGACCGGTCGGCACGTCCCAGGACATGCTCGACCTGCTCGGCGGCGACCCGCGCAGGCTGGCCGCCCTGGAGACCGCGGGTCGCGACGCACCTCGGCTTCGAGCGAGGTGCTGACCAGCGTCGGCCAGGTCTACCCGCGCTCGCTCGACTTCGACGTGGTGTCCGCGCTGGTGCAGGCCGTGGCCGGCCCGTCCAGCCTCGCGACGACGATCCGGCTGATGGCCGGGCAACGAGCTGGTGACCGAGGGCTTCGCCGAGGGCCAGGTCGGCTCGTCGGCGATGCCGCACAAGATGAACACGCGCTCCTGCGAGCGGGTCAACGGGCTGGCGGTCGTGCTCCGCGGCCACCTGTCGATGGTCAGCGAGCTGGCCGGCGACCAGTGGAACGAGGGCGACGTCTCCTGCTCGGTCGTCCGCCGGGTGGCCCTGCCCGATGCGTTCTTCGCCTGCGACGGCCTGTTCCAGACGTTCCTGACCGTGCTCGACGAGTTCGGCGCGTTCCCGGCGGTGATCCAGCGCGAGCTCGACCGCTACCTGCCGTTCCTGGCCACCACCAAGGTGCTGATGGCCGCGGTCCGCAACGGCGTCGGCCGCGAGGCCGCGCACGAGGCGATCAAGGAGCACGCGGTCGCGGTCGCGCTCGAGATGCGGCAGGGGCGCAGCCGACAACGACCTGTTCGACCGGCTCGCCGCGGACGCCCGGCTCGGCCTGACCCGGGAGCAGATCGACGAGCCTGGTCGCCGACCCGATCGACTTCACCGGTGCGGCGCGCGACCAGGTCGCCTCCGTCGTACGACGCGTGCAGGAGGTCCTGGCCGGCGATCCCGGCGCGGCGTCGTACCGGCCTGCCGGGATCCTCTGACCGGGCGAGAGGCCGATGAGCGAGATCGCGGTCGAGGTCCGCGTGACGGGCTGGGTGCAGGGAGTCAGCTTCCGGTGGGCCTGCCAGCGGGAGGCCGGTCGTCACGGTGTCCGCGGCTGGGTGCGCAACGAGCCGGACGGCTCGGTGGCCGCCCGGTTCGAGGGCGACCGCGGTCCGGTGGAGGCCATGGTCGAGTGGTGCCGCAACGGCCCTCCGGGCGCCCACGTCGAGGGGGTCGAGACCGAGGAGTCCACGCCGGCGGGGGAGACCGGCTTCCGGATCGCCTACTGAGCCGGCCCCCGGCGGACTCGGCCGGGGCGTCACCGTCGCACCTCGTACGATCTGGACATGAGCAACCCCCTCGTGGTCCAGGAGTCCCGCGCCGTGCCGGTGCCCGTCGAGCAGGCGTACGACTGGGTGCTTCCCGTGCCGTTGACCTCGATCTTCGACCGCTGGTTCGGCCCGATCCCCGCGGTCCGCGAGGTCACCGACCAGGAGGGTGACTGGGGCAGCGTCGGCCAGTCCCGCACGATCCGGACCGCCGACGGCGGCAGCATGCGCGAGGAGCTCACCGGCGTCGAGCCTCCGCACTCCTTCGGCTACACGATCTCCGACGTGACCGGCCCGATGAAGCTGCTGGTATCGCGGGTCGAGGGCCGGTGGACCTTCGAGCCCGCGGGCACCGGGGTCCGGATCACCTGGGCATGGACCGTCCACCCGGCCTCGCAGCTGGCCGAGGTCGCGATGCCGCTCTTCGGCTGGCTCTGGAAGGGCTACGCCCGACAGGCGCTCGAGCGCATCGAGGAGCGCCTGCTCGCCACCTGAGAAAGTCCGGACACGCCGATCCGCGTGCCGCGCCATTGTCTAGTCGAATTGTCCACTATCATGGCGTCATGGTGACGAGTACGCAGATCCCGCTCCCGTCGTACGACGGGGCGACCGTGGTCGTCCCCGCGCCCGGCTCCGGGCCCGGCAACTGGGCCGGAGCCGCCTCCGCCGTGCTGGTCGACGGCGTCTTCTGGCTGACCTGGCGCGAGCGCCGCCCGCTGAGCGACGGCCGGGGTGTCGCGGTGATCGTGGCGAGGTCCGACGACGGCGAACGGTTCACCCCGGTCACCGAGATCCGGCGCGAGGAGTTCGGCGCGGAGTCGTTCGAGCGGCCGGTGCTGGTGCGGCTCCCGGGGGTGGGCTGGCGGCTCTACCTCTCCTGCGCGACCCCCGACACCAAGCACTGGTGGGTGGACACCCTGACCGCCGCGACCCCGGAGGAGCTGGCGACCGGCTACCGCCAGGTGGTGCTGCCCGGCGACGCCACCACCGCGGTCAAGGACCCGGTCGTGCGTGAGGCGGCCGACGGCGGCTGGGAGATGTGGCTGTGCTGCCACCCGCTCGACCCTCCCGGCCACGAGGACCGGATGACCACCCGCTACCTGACCAGCCCCGACGGGCTGGACTGGACCGACCGCGGCGAGGTCCTCGCCGGCCGGCCGGGGGAGTGGGACGAGCGCGGCGCCCGGGTCACGGCCGTGGTCTCCGAGCACCCGCTCACCCTGCTGTACGACGGGCGCGCGGACGCGGCGTCGAACTGGTTCGAGACGACCGGCGTCGCCCGTTGGGACGGCGACCGGCTGGTTGCCGACGACGCGATCGAGCCGTTGAGCTCGCCGTACTCCGACGGCGCGCTGCGCTACGCGGCGGCAGTGCCGCTCCCCGACGGCCGCACCCGGTTCTACCTCGAGGCGGCCCGGCCCGACGGGGCCCACGACCTGGTCACCTGCGTCCGCTGAGGCAAGCGCGACCTACGCCGAGCTGTTCGAGGCGGTGCGCCGCGGGCTGGCCCCGCTGCGCTGCGCGAACGACCCGCGGCTCTCGCTCGAGAGCCAGTCGCCGAAGTCCCTGCCAGTGAGCGAGGCGAGCGTGCGCGATGTCGTCGGCGAACTGGGGGAGCAGCCGCTCGCGCTGCCCGTTCGTGAGCAGCGGTCGGTGGCCGTCACCGCGGCCGCTCAGCTGGTTGACCAGCGGCTCGCTGACCTTGCGCCAGACCCGTGGGGGCGCGTAGGCGCCGAGCCGTGCGCCGCCGCGGACGACCGGGCCCAGCAGCGTGGGCCGCCAGCCGGGCTCGACGAAGTTGCGCGAGTTGTGGTGGGGGATGCCCGGCACGTGCCCCTCTTCGATGCCGAGGAAGCGGCAGGCGGCGTCGACGGTCGCCTGCGGCTGGTCGATGATCTCGCGGTAGCGGATCACCAGGATCCGCTCGGGGTCGACGAACCTGCGCAGGTGCGTGATCTGGTCGCCGTACAGCCCGAGGTCGCGGTAGCGCCAGAACGGTGCCCAGCCCGCGGCCACCCGTGCGTCCTGCAGCGCGAACGCGGTCTCGAAGTCCGACTCCGGCTCCAGCCCGTCGGACCACAGGTGCATCCAGTTGCTGTAGGCGCGGTCGATCGGGTCGCGCACCACCGCGATCACCTTCACCTCGGGGAGCGCCTCGCCGATCCGGCGGTGCGCACCGCGGCTCCACAGGTAGAACGGCGTGCTCTCGCCGCGCACCTGGTCGGGCGCGGCCCCCTCGAACAGCCGGAAGTAGTCCTCGCTCCGCCACATCCACTCCTGCTGCGAGTGGGCGTCGCCGGGTCCGTTCCACGCCGGAGGCGGGGCGTCGTCGCAGAGCCAGTACTTCGGCTCCTTCGGCCGCGAGACGAACACCCGGGGGTGCTGGGCGAGCGCCGAGTGGACCGCGGTGGTCCCGGCCTTGGGGGCGCCGACGATCAGGAAGTCGGGCCGTGCGGGGCGAAGCATGGTGGGCACCGACCTCGAAACTAGAGTTAATGACTACAGATAAACGATACCCGACCCGGTGGGTGACCACTACCGCGGGACGGGTGGTTTGCGGGTCTCCCCCGGGGGAGCCGTCCCACCACCTCGCCGGTGCTGGCTAGGGTTTGGCGCGTGGTGCACCCCGCCGAGACGAACATCCCGCCCGCTCCCGCGATCGAGGGTGCCGAGCACGTCCATTCCGGCAAGGTGCGCGACCTCTACCGGCTCACCGGCGGCCCGTACGACGGGCGGCTGCTGATGGTGGCCAGCGACCGGATCTCGGCGTTCGACTTCGTGCTCGACTCGACGATCCCGGACAAGGGCGAGATCCTCACCCGGATGTCGCTGTGGTGGTTCGAGCGGCTCGCGGACGTCGTCCCCCACCACGTGGTGTCCACCGAGGTCCCGGCGGTGGTCGCCGGACGGGCGGTGATCTGCGAGGAGCTCGCGATGTTCCCGGTGGAGTGCGTCGCCCGCGGCTACCTCGCCGGCTCGGGGCTGGTCGACTACCGCGCCACCGGCGAGGTGTGCGGCGTGCCGCTGCCCGCGGGCCTGGTCGACGGGAGCAGGCTGCCGGAGCCGATCTTCACCCCGGCCACCAAGGCCGCGGTCGGCGAGCACGACGAGAACGTCTCCTACGAAGCGGTGGTGCGCGAGGTCGGCGAGAGCACCGCGGCCGAGCTCCGGCGGCTGACGATGGCGGTCTACGCCACGGCCGAGGGGGTCACCCGGGATCGCGGCCTGATCCTGGCGGACACCAAGTTCGAGTTCGGGCTCCGGGACGGCGGTCCGACGGTGCTCGCCGACGAGGTGCTGACCCCCGACTCCAGCCGGTACTGGCCGGCCGCCGAGTGGGAGCCCGGCCATGCCCAGCCGTCGTACGACAAGCAGATCGTGCGCGACTGGCTGCTGTCGTCCGCGAGCGGCTGGGACCGTGCCTCGGGCGAGCGGCCACCGGCGCTGCCGGACCAGGTCGTCGAGCGCACCCGGGCCCGCTACCTCGAGGCCTACGAGCTGCTCACGGGCCGGTCGTGGTGAACACCCACGCCGCGACAGTGCAGTTCGCGCAGCCTCCCGACGTCGTCTTTCCCTACCTCGCCGACCCGCGCAGTCGGCCGCAGTGGCAGTCCAGCCTCAAGGCGATCGAGATGAGGGACCTGGGCGAGCCCCGGGTCGGCATGCGCTGGCGGGACGTGACCGGTCCCGGCCTCCGGCCGGAGATGGAGATCACCCAGCTCGTGCCCTACCGGATCTGGGCGGAGACCGGCTCGTGGCGCGGTGTCACCGCCCACCTGACCCTCCGGTTCACCGCGGTGGGCGCGGGCACGCGGGTCAACGCCGAGGTCGAGATCATCGCCGAGGGCTTGTGGCGTGCGGTCTCCGCCGTCGTACGACGCCTCGCGCCGGCCGCGCTCGCGCACGACCTGGAGAAGGCGAACCGGGTGCTGTCGCAGCGTCGTACCGGCTGATGACCTGGTCCAGTCAACCTCCTCGGCGGATGCCATTGGTATAAGGCAGGCTGTCCTACAATCTGCGGCGTGAGTACTCCGAGCGCGGGATCTCCGCGCCCCGGAGTCCGCCGAAAGATCAAGCAGCCCGGGTTTGGTCACACGGTGCTGTGGACCGTCGGTGTGGTCGTGGTTCCTGCGATCCTGCTCGCCGGCGCCGGACTCTACGTCGTCCGCACCCACCGCGCCGAGCTGCTGAAGATCGCGCTCGAGCCCCAGTCGCTCCGTTGGATCGCGGTCGGCTGCGTCGCGGCGATCGTCTTGTGGGTGGCGCTGATCCTCACGACCTACCACCGCACCCGGCCCGCCAGTCCGACGCGCCGGCAGAACCTGCTCGGCTCCCTGCTCGCGGTGGTCCTCTCGATCGCCGTCGCCGGCTCGTTGGCGACCGGGGCCCGCTACGCGATGGTGACCCGTGACCTGATCAACACGGTCGCACCCAACGAGCACACGGTCACCGCACCGAAGATCACGAACATCACGAAGAAGGACCCCTGGGGCTCCAAGGACCGGGTCAACGTGCTGCTCCTCGGCGGCGACGGCGGCGTCGGACGGACGGTATCCGCACCGACTCGGTGATCCTGATCAGCATCGACACCCACACCGGCAGCTCGGTGATGTTCAGCCTCCCGCGCAACCTGCGCAACGTGCCGTTTCCCCATCGCAGCCCGCTGCACAAGCTCTACCCCCACGGGTTCGAGCAGTGCTGCGAGGACGGCGAGGAGATGCTCAACGCGGTCTACCGCAACGTCCCGGCCGCCCACCCCGGCGTGATCGGGCGTACCGACAACGAGGGTGCCGACGCGGTCAAGCTGGCGGTCTCGGGTGCGCTCGGCATCCCGGTCGACTACTACCTGCTGGTCAACCTCAACGGCTTCCGGCAGATCGTCGACGCGATCGGCGGGATCACCGTGAACGTCAACGAGCCGGTTCCGATCAACGGCGACACCGACCGGAACATCCCGCCGACCGGCTACATCGAGCCCGGGCCCCACCAGCACCTCAACGGGTTCAAGGCCCTCTGGTTCACGCGCGGACGCTACGGTTCCACCGACTACAAGCGGATGGAGCGGCAGCGCTGCGCGATCAACGCGATCGTGGACGAGGCCGACCCGGTCAACCTGTTCACGCGCTACACCCAGCTCGCCAACGCCAGCAAGAAGATCCTGCGCACCGACGTGCCCCAGAAGCTGCTGCCGGCGTTCGTCGACACCACGTTCAAGATGAAGCAGCACCCGATCAAGTCCGTGGTCTTCCAGCGCTCCTCGAAGTTCAACCCCAACGACCCGGACTTCGGCTACGTGCACAGGTCGGTGCAGAAGGCGCTCAAGCCGGCGCCGACGAAGCCGCGGCCCGAGGGCAACGGCGGACTGAGCGGCGTCGTCAAAGCGGGCACCGGGCTGAGCGACACCGCGCCCCGGCGTCCCGCGCCGGCTGCGGCCGCCACCGACGCGGACAGCGACTGCACGTACCAGCCGGTGGCGGCGGCCGGGTCGGTCACGACCACCCCTTAGGCTTCCGGCATGGCCCGAGTCGTCGTCGACGTGATGCCCAAGCCCGAGATCCTCGACCCGCAGGGCAAGGCGGTCCACGGGGCGCTCCCGCGGCTCGGCTTCGAGGGTGTGAGCGACGTCCGCCAGGGCAAGCGCTTCGAGCTCGAGCTCGTGGGCGAGGTCACCGACGACCGGCTGGCCGAGGTGCACCAGATGGCGGAGACGCTGCTGTCCAACCCGGTCATCGAGAACTTCACCGTGCGCGTGGTCGACGCATGAGGATCGGCGTCGTCACGTTCCCCGGCTCGCTCGACGACGTCGACGCGGCGCGCGCCGTACGCCTGGCGGGTGGGGAGCCGATCGCGCTCTGGCACGGCGACCACGACCTCAAGGACGTCGACGCGGTGGTGCTGCCCGGCGGCTTCTCGTACGGCGACTACCTCCGCTGCGGCGCGATCAGCCGCTTCTCGCCGGTGATGACCGACCTGGTCGAGCGCGCCCGGGGCGGGATGCCCCTGCTCGGCATCTGCAACGGCTTCCAGATCCTCTGCGAGTCGCACCTTCTGCCCGGCGCACTGATCCGCAACGACCACCGCAAGTTCGGCTGCCTCGACCAGCGGCTCCGGATCGAGAACACCGCCACCGCGTGGACCTCGGCGTACGACGAGGGCGCGGAGGTGACGATCGTGCTGAAGAACGGCGAGGGCTGCTTCGTCGCCGACGAGCCGACCCTCGACCGGCTCGAGGGTGAGGGCCGGGTGGTCGCGCGCTACCTCGGCGACAACCCCAACGGCTCGCTCCGCGACATCGCCGGCGTGACCAACGATCGAGGCAACGTGGTCGGCCTGATGCCTCACCCCGAGCACGCAGTCGAGGATCTCTGCGGCCCCGGCACCGACGGGCTCGGCTTCTTCACCTCGGTGCTGGCCGCTCTTGTCTGAGGGTTCATCCGCCCGAGAATTCCCAAGGTATCTAGGTTTCCTGGCGCTTCCCGTGGCGTGTACACAACGGGAAGCGCCAGAACTCATTGGGAAGTTCCGGGCCGGTCGCTCGGTCGCCGGTTCGTCCGACAAATGCCCTAGATACCTTGGGAATTGCGCGCCCGGCTCAGCCCCAGCCCAAGCCCAGCCACCCTCACTCAGAAGCGCCCGTCGGTCAGGGCCCGCCACGTCCCAGGGGTCACCACGCCGTACTGCTTCATGCCGAGCCGGCCCTGGTACCGCTTCACCGCGTCGACCGTCGCCTGCTTCATCACGCCGGTCACGGTGAGCTGGGAGACGCCGCTGGCGTTGAGTGCCCGCTGGAGCTTGCGTACGGCAGAGCGCGCGGAGCCGTACTTCACGACCGGCGTGGGGCCGGTCGTCATCAGCTGCATCCAGGTGTGACGCGACCAGGTGTCCGAGGCCTGCCAGCCGATCGACTTCCGGTAGGCGCGCACCGCGGCGATCGTGGCGTCGCCGTACGTCCCGTCGATCGCGCCCTTGTAGACGCCGCGGCCCTGGAGCATGCACTGGAGGGTCCGCACCTGGCTGGTCCTGGTGGTGCCGCGCTGCAGGTTCGCGTACGACGGGTAGTTGTAGACGACCGTTCCCCCGCAGTGCTTCACCTCGGTCGGGGCAACGGAGCCCTTGCCGAGGTCGAGCCAGTTGCGGTCGATGTTGATCGTGACGCCGCCGAAGGTCTCGGGCTTGCCGCCGCGGTACTGGTGCACCCGCTTGTGCGGCATCCACCCGTCGTTGCGGACGTACGACGAGAAGACGTCGGCGTTGCCGTTCCAGTCGGCGATCCAGAGCTGGTCGGGCAGCGCGAACCTGCCCGGCGTCTTGACCCGGGCGTCGTCGAGCATCTTGATCCCGGACGCGGCGCTGGAGTAGACCCCCGAGACGTAGCCGAGCTCGTGCAGGCGGTTGGACCAGGCGTTGAGGAACCACTTGGCCGACTCGCGGCAGTCGGTCCTGGCGGTGTCGAACGCCTCGATGTCGTACCACTGCGTGCTGCCCTTCGCGATCCCCAGCTTGCTCGTCGCCGCGATGGTCCTGTCGGCCTCGGCGCGACCCTGCGTCCGGGCGGCGCCGTAGGTGTTCGCGGGGTGCCAGTCGATGCGTACCTGGTGCAGGTAGCGGTCCCGCGTCGTGCACCAGGCCTGCGGGCCGAGCGTGATCGGCAGGAGCCGCCAGCCGGCGGCGAGCTGCTTGCTGATCCAGGTCGAGGTCAGGTTCGGCTGACTGGTGCAGGCGCGTGAGGCGCCCGAGACGTAGATCCCGGCTGCCGTGAACGGCGAGGTGAGCCACCACGTGTCCATCGCGGACTGGGTCGGCGCGAGGCACTGGTCGAAGCCGTAGCCCGTGAAGTCACCGGGCGTCACGGGGTTGTCCGCGTGCGCCGGGGAGGCCACGCCGAGCGCGGTCGACAGACCCACGGCGAGGGCGACGACACCGGTCGTCAGTCGTCGGAGAATGCGGCAAGTGGGCCCGGTCGGGTGCATGGAAAGCTCCGGTTGTCTCGGGGTCTGGCCCGAGCAGGAAACCACACAAGTCACATGCGTAACAGGCAATGGTCGGAACTACAAAACTGTAGTTCGAGGACGTGCGTGCCGCGCCCGGGGTTTCTCAGGTTCTCGACAGGTGGCGCACGTCGGACAGCCAAGGTCCGCGCGCACGCTCGCAGCACGGACGGCACCGGGCCGTCCGCCGACACGAAGGACAGACCATGACCGACGAGACCCAACCCGCAACGGACGCGGCCGCGCGCCGACGGCGCACCCGGACGATCGCCTCCGCGGTGGCGGTCGGAGCGGCCGGCGTCGTGGCCGGCGGTGTGCTGGCCGGCACCTTGAGCGCCAACGCCGCCGACGACAGCTCCGGGACGGCGACGTACGACGACCACGGCCAGTTCGGCAACGGGAACACCGACCCGTCGAAGCCGATGCGCAGCGACGAGAAGCTGCTCACCGGAACCACCAAGGAGAAGGTGCTCGCCGCGGTGAAGGCGAAGTACCCGAACGCGACCATCCAGCGCGTCGAGACCGACTCGGACGGCGTCTACGAGGCGCACGTCGTGAACGCCGGCACCCCGACGATCGTGCAGGTCGGCAAGGACTTCACGATCACGGGCACCCAGACCGGCGGAGGCCATGGCGGCGACCACGACGGCGACCACGACGGCGACCACGACGGCGACGGCCCCGGAGAAGCGGAGGCGCCCGCGGCCTGAGCTACTCGCGCGGGTCCTGGCGCGGCGGGGAGGTGGGGCCGTCGGCGTGCGGCTCCTGGCCGTCGCCCTCCTCGCCGTCGTCGGGCCCCCCGGCGCCCGCCGCCGCGGCTGCGCCGGCCTGTGCCTGCGCCGTCGTGGGCACCGGGTCGCCGCCGATGATCGTCTCGTCCTCGTCGTCGCCCATCCCGAGCCCTCTCGTCATCCGGCGTGGCCGTCAGTATCACCCGAAGGACCGGATAGGTTGTGCCCGTGTCCAGCCCCTCTCTCGACACCGTCGCCGTCGCCGCGCTGGACCCGGACCGGGAGCAGCCCTGGCGCGACCTCGGTCTCAAGCCCGACGAGTACCAGCGGATCCGCGAGATCCTGGGCCGGCGGCCGACCAGCTCGGAGCTGGCGATGTACTCGGTCATGTGGAGCGAGCACTGCTCCTACAAGTCCTCCAAGGTGCATCTCCAGCAGTTCTCCGAGATCCCGCAGGAGACGCCGGTCGGCAAGACCCTCGCCGGCATCGGCGAGAACGCCGGCGTGATCGACATCGGCCAGGGCTACGCGGTCACGTTCAAGGTCGAGTCGCACAACCACCCGTCGTACGTCGAGCCCTACCAGGGCGCGGCCACCGGTGTCGGTGGCATCGTCCGCGACATCCTGGCGATGGGCGCGCGCCCGGTGGCCGTGATGGACTCGCTCAGATTCGGCCCGCTCGACACTGACGGCAGCCATGGCGACACCCATCGCGTGCTGCCCGGGATCGTGGCCGGCGTGGGTGGCTACGGCAACTGCCTCGGGCTGCCGAACATCGGCGGCGAGGCGGTCTTCGACGCGTCGTACCTCGGCAACCCGCTGGTCAACGCGCTCTGCGTCGGCGTCCTCCGCCACGAGGACCTGCACCTGGCCAAGGCGTCCGGGGTCGGCAACCAGGTGATCCTGTACGGCGCGAAGACCGGCGGTGACGGCATCGGCGGCGTGAGCGTGCTCGCCTCGGAGACCTTCGAGGTCTCGACAGGCTCGACCACCGGTGGACCGAAGCGCCCGAGCGTGCAGGTCGGCGACCCCTTCCAGGAGAAGCTCCTCATCGAGTGCACGCTCGAGATCTTCGCGGCCGGCCTCGTCGCCGGCATCCAGGACCTCGGCGGCGCCGGGCTGTCGTGCGCGACCTCCGAGCTCGCCTCGGCCGGTGACGGCGGCATGTACGTCGAGCTCGACCGGGTGCCCCTGCGCGACTCCACGCTGGCGCCGGAGGAGATCCTGATGAGCGAGTCGCAGGAGCGGATGATGGCGGTCGTCGAGCCCGGCGACGTCGCCGCGTTCCTCGCGATCTGCGCCAAGTGGGACGTCGACGCCACCGTGGTCGGCGAGGTCACCGACGGCGACCGGCTCCAGATCGACTGGCACGGCGAGCGTGTGGTCGACGTACCCCCGCGGTCGGTGGCCCACGACGGCCCGACGTACCACCGCCCGTTCGCGCGGCCCTCATGGCAGGACGCGCTCCAGTCCGACGGCGCGGAGGCCCTGCCCCGCCCGGCCACGGGCGACGAGCTGCGCGACACGCTCCTGCGGCTGCTCGCCTCGCCGAACCTCTGCGACAAGTCCTGGATCACCGACCAGTACGACCGCTACGTGCAGGGCAACACCGTCCTCGCCCAGCCCGACGACGCGGGCATGGTGCGGGTCGACGAGGAGACCCGGCTCGGGGTGGCGGTGGCGACGGACTGCAACGGCCGCTTCGCCCGACTCGACCCGTACGCCGGCGCGCAGCTCGCGCTCGCGGAGTCGTTCCGCAACGTGGCGGTCTCCGGAGCCCGGCCGCTCGCGATCTCCGACTGCCTGAACTTCGGCTCGCCCGAGGACCCCGACGTGATGTGGCAGTTCGCCGAGGCCTGCCGCGGCCTCAAGGACGCCTGCCTCGTGCTCGGCATCCCGGTGACCGGCGGCAACGTCAGCCTCTACAACCAGACCGGTGAGACCGCGATCCTGCCGACGCCGGTGGTGGCGACCCTCGGCGTGATCGACGACGTCACCTTGCGCACGCGCACCGGCTTCGTGGCCGAGGGCGAGACCGTGCTACTGCTCGGTGAGACCCGCGAGGAGCTGTCCGGCGGTGAGTGGGCGCACGTCGTGCACGGCCACCTGGGCGGCCTGCCGCCCGGGGTCGACCTCGCCGCCGAGCAGGCACTGGCCTCGCTCATGGTCGAGGCCGCCCGCGGCGGCGCGGTGACCTCGGCTCACGACATCGCCGACGGCGGGCTGGCCCAGGTGCTCGCCGAGTCCGTGATGCGACACGGCGTCGGCGCCCGGGTGAGGCTCGAGGGCGACCCGTTCGTGGCCCTCTTCGCCGAGTCGGCCGCTCGTGCGGTGGTCACGGTCACTGACGAGCGGCGGCCGGCGTTCGAGGCGGCGTGCGCGTCGTACGGCGTGCCGGTTGTGGCGATCGGCACCACCGGCGGCACCGCGCTCGACGTGGACGGCGCCTTCTCCGTGACCGTCGACGACCTCCGCGCCACGTGGGCCGCGACCCTGCCTGCGGCGCTCGGTACCTAGGGCGTACGGGCCTAACACGTCGGTGACCGGCGTCCGGCTACCGACCTGGCCCGAACACGTCGGTCAGGAGCTCGTCCTGCCAGTCGAACGCAACCCGCGACCGCTCGGCCAGACCGTCCGGATCGCCGGGCAGCAGCTCCAGCACCCGTCGTACGTCGTCGGCGGGAAGGTCGGCGTGGACGTAGCGCAGCCCGAAGTCCCAGCGGCTCGGGCAGTGGACGGTGCGCAGCAGCTGCACCAGCGGGTCGACGCCGAACCGCAGGTGGTACGCCGCAGCCTCGGGCCAGTGCCGGCGGGCGACCGCCTTCTCGACGATCCACCGGGCGGTCGGCAACCGGTCGGCGATCCGGCGTGCCGACGTGCGCGCGTCGGCGGCGAGCCGCTCGTCCGGTTCCTGCTCGACCCGGATCAGCCGGTCGGGGTCGTGCAGCACGATCGGCACCCCGTGACGGCGCGGGTCGATCGGGACGCCGCCGTCGGGCACCGCCTCGACCTCGACGTCGACCACCAGGCTGGTGCCCCCGGGCTCGTGGGCGACGCGACCGAACACCTGCAGCCCCTCCTGGCGCACCGGAGGCTCCAGCACCCAGCGGTCGGTGAACACCCAGTGCCGGTCGAGACCGGCGAGCAGGGCGTCGAACACTGGACGCTCCATGCCCGGCACGACATGGATGCAGGCGTCGAGGTCGGACCACTGGTCGACGGGACCGGTGGCGAGGGAGCCGCCGAGGCGCAGCGCGAGGGCGTCGGGCATGCGCGCGGCGAACTCCCTGAGCCACGCCGCCGGCTCGCGGAACCGCTCCGGCAGCTGTCCCTCGGTCGTCACGCCGGTCACCCTGCCACGCAGGATGTGGCGCCGCACCGTGGAGTGGTCCAATGACGTCGTGCCCCGCCGACTGACACCCGCGCCGGCCGCCGAGGTCTCGGCCGCTCTCGAACGGCACCGCGCGGACCCGGGCGGACGCGAGGACCTGCGGCTGCTCACCAAGCACTTCCTGGCGCTGCTCCAGCAACGGGCACCCGGCAACTCGGTCGAGGTGCGCGTCCCGCCGTACGCCGCCGTACAGGTGGTGCCCGGCGTCCGGCACACCCGCGGCACCCCGCCGGCCGTGGTCGAGCTCGACGCCGCCACCTGGATCGCGCTCGCCACCGGCGACCTCGCCTGGGACGCCGCCCGCTCCGACGGCCGGCTCCGGGCCTCCGGCGAGCGCACCGACCTGACGCCGTACCTCCCCCTCCGTTGAGATGGGCCTCCGGCACCGTTGAGACCGGCCTCCGGCGCCGTTGAGACCCGCCTCCGGTCGGGCGGCAGGCACAACTGAAGGGGGCCGGAGGCACAACTCAACGGATGGCTAGGGTCGGAGCATGAACATCGACGAGCTCCGCAGCCGCATCCAGGACGTCCTCCCCGGCATCCGCCGTGATCTCGAGAACCTGGTCCGGATCGAGTCCGTGAGCGCCGACCCGGAGCGGGCGAGCGAGGTCCAGCGCAGTGCCGAGGCGGTGTCCGCGCTGTTCGAGGCCGAGGGCTTCCGGGTCCAGATCACGACCGCCGACGGCGGCGCGCCGGCGGTGATCGCCCACAAGGCCGGCCCCGCCGGCGCCCCGACGGTGCTGCTCTACGCCCACCACGACGTGCAGCCCGAGAACGACCACGCCGACTGGGACTCCCCGCCGTGGGAGCCGACCGAGCGCGACGGCCGCCTCTACGGTCGCGGTGCCGCCGACGACAAGGCCGGAATCGCCACCCACCTGGCCGCGGTGCGGGCGTTCGGCGACGACCTGCCGGTCAGCCTGGTGATGTTCATCGAGGGCGAGGAGGAGGTCGGCTCCGACTCGCTCGTCGCGCTGCTGCGACAGCACCACGACGAGCTCCGCTCCGACGTGATCGTGATCGCCGACTCCGGCAACTGGGACATCGGGGTGCCCGCGCTCACGACGTCGCTCCGCGGCCTGGTCCGCGCCGACGTCGAGGTGCGGACGCTCACGCACGCGGTCCACTCCGGCATGTGGGGCGGCCTCGTGCCCGACTCGCTGATGGCGATGGCCCGGCTGATCGCCTCGCTCCACGACGACGAGGGCAACGTCGCGATCGACGGGCTGCACGCCGGCCCGGCCGCCGAGGTCGACTACCCCGAGGAGCGGCTGCGCGCCGAGTCCGGTGCCGCCGAGGGCATCCGCTGGATCGGCTCGGGCAGCATCGTCGAGCGGCTCTGGACCAAGCCGGCGCTCAGCATCACCGGACTCGACGCACCCAAGGTCGCCGGCGCCAGCAACACCCTGGTGCCGCTGGCGCGCTGCCGGATCTCGCTGCGCATCGCGCCCGGCGACACCACCGAGAACGCGGTGGCCTGCCTGCGCAAGCACCTCGAGGCGCACGTGCCGTGGGGCGCCGGCCTGGGGATCACCATCGTCGACACCGGCGAGGCCACCCAGATCGACGCCACCGGTCCGGCGTACGACGCGGCGCGTACGGCGTTCCGCGACGCGTGGGACGGCGTCGAGCCGATCGACATGGGTGTCGGCGGGTCGATCCCGTTCATCGCGGAGTTCCTCGATGCCTTCCCGCAGGCGAGCGTGCTCGTGACCGGTGTCGAGGACCCGGACACCCGTGCCCACGGCGCCAACGAGGGTCTCCATCTCGCCGAGTTCGAGCGGGTGCTGCTGGCCGAGGCGCTGCTGCTCGACGGCCTGGGCGTGACCTCCTGACCGCGCACCCACACGCTGCACAGACCTGAACCGGAAACCGTCTCAGAACCGGGAACAGCATTGTCGCGACGCGGCATTTCGGGGCAGGGTGGAAGGAGCGTTCGGCCGTCGAGCGGGCTCGCAGCCGCGAGTGGGGAGGACATGAGCCCCCTCTGCCGGGGGACTGGGCTCGGGCCACAGGCTCGGGCTCAGTCAGTCTCAGGGCACGGGGATCCGGCCGATCCGCAGGTTGTTGCCGAACGGGTCGCGAAGTCCGAAGTCGCGTCCGTACGACTGATCCGTCGGCACCTGGGTGATCTCGACACCCTGTGCGACGAGCTTCGTCGTAGAGCCCATCGACGTCGTCGGTGTTGAAGCCCAGCCAGCCTCCTCCGGCGCCCTTGGTCACCAGGGCGCGCACCTCCTCGGCCGTGGCCGGGTCGTGGGCGGGCGGTCCGGGGCGCTCGAGGAGGATCTCCTTGGTGTCGCCGGGGACTCGCACGGTCAGCCAGCGCATGAAGCCGAGGTCGGCGTCGGTGGCGACCTCGAGACCGAGGACGCCGACGTAGAAGTCGAGCGCCTCGTCCTGGTCGAGGACGTAGATCGAGGACAGTCGGTTGGAGGTGATCGTCATGGACGCCGACGCTAGGCGACCTCGAGCCCGCGGACGCTTCTCCGAAACTGCTCGGTCTGGTCCAGGCCATGATGAAGCACCCGTCGGCCGGGGGCAGCGGTCCTCGTCGGCGGTACACCGTGGGCGACTCGCCGACGATCTCGCGGAACGTGCGGCTGAACGTGCCGAGGCTGCCGAACCCGACCGCGAAGCACACGTCGGTGACGCTGCTGTCCGTGCTGCGGAGCAGGAACATCGCGCGCTCCACCCGGCGCCGCTGGAGGTAGCGATGCGGTGTCTCCCCGAAGACCAGGCGGAAGGTCCGGATCAGGTGGGCCGGCGAGACGGCGGCGATCCCGGCCATCGCGTCGACGTCGAGCTCCAGGGCGTAGTCCCGGTCGATGGCGTCGCGCACCCGCAACATCGCACGGTTCACCTCGGGCGCAGGCATCCGGCCATGGTCGCAGAACCTGAGACGCACGGTGCGGCTCACCGCATCGTCGGGCTCGGCACGTAGACTCCGCGACGTGGCCGGCCCATCAGCCCCAGGGGCACGCCGTCGCGGAGACGGTCGACTGACGAACGACCTCAACCCCAACGACCTCGGACCCCAGGACGCCTGTGGTGTCTTCGGTGTCTGGGCGCCGGGGGAGGACGTCGCGAAGCTGAGCTACTTCGGCCTGTACGCCCTCCAGCACCGGGGCCAGGAGTCGGCCGGGATCGCGGTCAGCAACGGGCGCCAGATCCTGGTCTACAAGGACATGGGCCTGGTCTCCCAGGTCTTCGACGAGTCCACCCTCGAGGCGCTCAAGGGCTACCTCGCGGTGGGTCACTCGCGCTACTCGACCACCGGCGGCAGCACCTGGGCCAACGCCCAGCCGACGTTCCGGCCGACGGCCGACGGGTCGATCGCGCTCGCGCACAACGGCAACCTGACCAACACCCTCGAGCTGCAGCGGTTGGTCAAGGAGCTGCCGCACGCACCGGGCGAGCTCGACTTCCATGCCCGCAACCTCGAGAACAACACGACCAACGACACCAGCCTGGTCACGGCGCTGCTCGCCTACCACCCCGACTCCTCGCTGGAGGAGCGCGCCGTCGAGGTGCTGCCGCTGCTGCGGGGAGCGTTCTCGTTCGTGTGGATGGACGAGAACACGTTGTACGCCGCCCGCGACCCCCAGGGCATCCGACCGCTGGTGCTGGGCCGGCTCGAGCGCGGCTGGGTGGTGGCCTCGGAGACGGCGGCGCTGGACATCGTGGGTGCGTCGTACGTCCGCGAGATCGAGCCCGGTGAGCTGGTCGCGGTCGACGAGGACGGGCTGCGCACGTGCAGCTTCGCCGAACCGGCGCCCAAGGGATGCCTGTTCGAGTTCGTCTACCTGGCCCGGCCGGACACCCTGATCTCCGGCCAGCGCATCCACAGCGTGCGGGTCGAGATCGGCCGCAAGCTGGCCCGCGCGTTCCCGGCCGAGGCCGACCTGGTGATCCCGGTGCCCGAGTCCGGTACGCCGGCCGCGATCGGCTACGCGGAGGCCTCCGGCATCCCCTACGGCACCGGCCTGGTCAAGAACTCCTACGTCGGCCGCACCTTCATCCAGCCCTCGCAGACGATCCGGCAGCTCGGCATCCGGCTCAAGCTCAACCCGCTGCGCGACGTGATCGAGGGCAAGCGGCTGGTGGTCGTCGACGACTCGATCGTGCGCGGCAACACCCAGCGCGCGCTGGTGCGCATGCTGCGCGAGGCCGGTGCCCGCGAGGTGCACGTGCGGATCTCCAGTCCGCCCGTCAAGTGGCCCTGCTTCTACGGCATCGACTTCGCCACCCGCGCCGAGCTGATCGCCAACGGGCTCTCGCCGGAGGAGATCTGCGCCTCGATCGGCGCCGACAGCCTCCACTACATCTCCCTCGAGGACCTGGTCGAGGCGACCACGGTGCCGATGGACAACCTGTGCCGGGCCTGCTTCGACGGCACCTACCCGGTGCCGCTGCCCGAGCCGGAGCACCTCGGCAAGCACCTGCTGGAGTCGTTCCCGGACCTGCTCGACGTCGATGGGCTGGCGGTCTCGGTGGCCGGCGTTGGCGCGTCCGACGCGCTGGAGCGTCCATGACCACCCCGCGAGCGCACTCGCTGTGCGCCTGCTTCCGCAGGGGCGGCGACATGACCGGCGCGAGCTACGCCGGCGCCGGGGTCTCGATCGAGGCCGGCGACGTCGCGGTCGAGATGATGAAGGTGTGGGTCGACAAGGCCCGCCGACCCGAGATGGTGGGTGGCATCGGCGGCTTCGCCGGGCTCTTCGACGCCAGCGCACTCAAGGAGTACGACCATCCGCTGCTCGCGACGTCGGCCGACGGGGTCGGCACCAAGGTCGCGATCGCCCAGGCCCTCGACAAGCACGACACGATCGGGTTCGACCTGGTCGGGATGCTGGTCGACGACCTCGTCGTGTGCGGTGCTGAGCCGTTGTTCCTGACCGACTACATCGCCTGCGGGCGCGTCGTACCGGAACGGATCGCAGCGATCGTCAAGGGCATCGCGGAGGCCTGCCTGGAGGCCGGCTGCGCACTGATCGGCGGCGAGACCGCCGAGCACCCCGGCCTGATGGAGCCGGACGAGTACGACGTGGCCGGATCGACCACCGGAGTCGTCGACGCGGGCGCGCTGCTCGGGCCGGGCCTGGTCAGGGCCGGTGACGTCGTGGTCGCGATGGCGGCCAGCGGTCTGCACGCCAACGGCTACTCCCTGGTGCGCCACGTGCTGCTGGAGCGCGCCGGCTGGTCGCTGGACCGCTATGTCGACGACCTGGGCCGCACCCTGGGCGAGGAGCTCCTCGAACCGACCCGCATCTATGCCAAGGCCTGCCTCGACCTGGCTCGCAACACCCGCACCCACGCGATGTCCCACGTGACCGGCGGCGGCCTGGCCGCGAACCTCGAGCGTGTGATGCCGCCCGACCTCGACGCCACGATCGACCGATCGACCTGGTCGATGCCGCCGGTGTTCGACCTGGTCCGGAGCGTGGGCGACGTGGCCCGCGACGACCTCGAGCGCACCCTCAACTGCGGCGTCGGCATGGTCGCGCTCAGCGCCGCATCCGACGCAGACACCGTGATCGCCTCCCTCGCCGCGCGCGGGATCGACGCCTGGGTGGCCGGTGAGGTGACCACTCCCGGCCGGGACGACGCGGCGGGTGGCCGGGTCACGCTGGTGGGCGACCACCGCTGACCGGGCCGACACGCGACAGCATCCGGCCCGGCGTGCGGGAATGCCCATCGGGCGGGTACGGTTGGGCACACGAAAGAGACAACGTCAGACCGGTGACCCACTGCGGCCCGGCCAATCTGTGCGAGGGGGTCGGACCCTATGGGGCGCGGCCGTGCAAAGGCGAAGCAGACCAAGGTTGCCCGTGACCTGAAGTACCGCTCTCACGAGACGGACTTCGGTGCACTGGCCAAGGAGCTCCACGGTGAGGACGGGGAACCGTCCGAGGCCAAGGGGCCCCCCGAGACCGACGAGTACGACGAGTGGTCCGACTACTCGCCGTCGAGTCGCGACTGACCGACCCCGCTTTCTCGGGGAGTCCCTGACCGGCGCTGGTGGCGCGGTCGGGGTCGGCTGCGTGCCCGGACGACCAGGCGGCACAGCGCCGGTGGCAGCGAACCGTCTCAGCGACCCGACAGCCACACGCCGCGCAGTCGCCCGATCGCGTCGATGCGCTGCTCGGCGAGGCGGTCGGCGGCGATCGCCGGCGGGATGTCGTCGGCCTCGGCCAGTCGGAAGACCTCGCGCGTGGTGTCGAAGATCGTCGTGGCGCGCTGCTTGGCCCGGTCGAAGGAGAAGCCCACGAGCTCGTCGGCGACCTGGATCAGGCCGCCGGCGTTCACGCAGTAGTCCGGGGCGTAGAGGATGCCACGCTCGGCGAGCAGCTTCTCGATGCCCGGGTGGTCGAGCTGGTTGTTGGCGGCCCCGCACACGACCCGGGCGGAGAGCACCTCGACCACGTCGTCGGTGAGCGCGCCACCGAGTGCGCAGGGGGCGTAGACATCGAGTGGCTGGCGCACGAGCGTGTCGGTGTCGGCGACCGTGCGCACGTCCGGGTGGGTCGCCGCGAGCGCGTCGAGGGCCGGCTTCCAGACGTCGGTCACGACGACCTCTGCACCGTCCTCGAGCAGGTGGTCGACCAGGTGCCGGCCGACCTTGCCGACGCCGGCGACGCCGACCGTGCGGCCGTGCAGCGTGGGCGCCCCCCAGGTCGCCTCGGCGGCGGCGCGCATGCCCTGGAACACGCCGTACGCCGTGAGCACGGAGGAGTCGCCGGCACCACCGTGCTCGACGGTGCGACCGGTCACGAAGTCGCACTCGCGCGCGATCTGGTCCATGTCCTCGCTGTAGGTGCCGACGTCGCAGGCCGTGTAGTAGCGGCCCCCCAGCGACTGCACGAAGCGCCCGTAGGCGCGGAGCAGACTTTCGGACTTGTCGCGGTCGGGATGACCCATAATGACCGCTTTTCCACCCCCAAGGTCTAGACCAGCGAGTGCCGCCTTGTAGGTCATGCCTCGCGAAAGCCGCAGCACGTCCTGGACCGCATCCTGCTCACGCGGGTAGTCGAAAAAACGCGTGCCACCGAGCGCCGGACCGAGCGCAGTCGAGTGAATCGCGATAATTGCACGCAGATTTGTGCGGATATCGTGGCAGAAGACCACCTGCTCGTGTCCCGCCAAGGCGGCGAACACGCGAAAGCTGGTGGTGCCGATGTGATCGGCATGCGCTGGAGTGACGTCCTCGACATGGGACACGGTGGTGTCTTCCTTCGGAATCCGTTGCGTCGGCCCAGGGGGTGGTCGGACCTCGACGCGGGGGTGGCGCGGATCGGTGTGCCCGCGCCCCGACCAGCATAGAAGTATTGGTCCGTGATGTTCGAATGGCCCCAAGCCGCCGATTTGGTTGGGGTTGGAGGGTTTTCAACCTTCTCGACGGCTGGCACACTCTAGGAAGCCGCTTCGGGTTGGGGAGCCCGTGCCGGTCGCAACACAAACACACACAAAACACATTTCATTGCAACGAGACCAAGGGGGGCCTCATGGCAGTGCGACCTGATGACGCACAAACGCTGCTCACACCAGCCGAAGTTGCGGCACTGTTCCGGGTTGACCCGAAGACAGTGACGCGATGGGCAAAGGCGGGGAAGTTGACTTCCATCCGCACGTTGGGGGGACATCGACGCTACCTCGAGTCCGAGGTGAAGTTACTGCTTGACGGGTCGATCCCGCAGCAGCGCGATCGACGTCAAGGCTGAACAGCTTCGATCAAGCACGGATGAAGGAACCCAGCGCCTCGGCGCTGGGTTCCTTTGCATCCGGCCCCTCCGCATCGCCTGAGCGGCATCTGCTCAGGCGCCGTGTCGGCCCTCGCCCCCGGCGAACCGGATCGCCCCGGCCACCGACTCCCGCGTCAGGGAAACCCGTCCGTGCCGCAGCTCGTTGGCCATCGCCTCCGGCTCCGGCAAGGCCCACTGTTCACGCGCGCTGAGCAGGTCGTGCCGCAGGCACGTCTGCGGGAGCGCGGCCAGCTCCGCGGCCAGCGCCCGTGCACAGGCCAGCGCGGCACCGTGCTCGACCACCCGGTTGACCAGCCCGATGGCGAGCGCCTCCTCGGCTCCGACCGGACGCCCGGTCAGGATCAGGTCGAGGGCTCGCGACTGTCCGACCAGTCGCGGCAGCCGCACCGTGCCGCCGTCGACGAGCGGCACGCCCCAGCGTCGGCAGAACACGCCGAAGACCGCGTCGCGTGCGGCCACCCGAAGGTCGGCCCAGATCGCCAGCTCGAGCCCGCCGGCGACGGCGTGACCCTCGACCGCGGCGATCACCGGCTTCGAGAGCGCGAGCCGGGTCGGCCCCATCGGGCCGTCACCGTCAGGCTCGACGCGGTTCGGGTCCCCGGCTGCCAGGGCCTTGAGGTCCGCCCCGGCGCAGAACGTTCCGTCGGCGCCGGTCAGGATCGCGACCGCCGCCGTGTCGTCGGCGTCGAACTCCCGGAAGACGTCGGCGAGCGCGCGCGCCGTACGCCGGTCGACGGCGTTGCGCACCTCGGGCCGGTCGATCGTCACCACGGTGACCGGCCCCTCCCGCTCGACGCGGACGCTGCTCCGGACTTCCACGGTGGCCACGCGGCCATCCTGCCGCAGATCGGGCCCGCCCAGCCCCGCGCCGGTGGCGCCAACCCGCAACACCAAAGTGGGTGATTTCTGCCGAACCCCTCACATCACGCGACCGATGGGCGCATGCTGATCGCCTTGACCATGGGGCCGTCACGGGGTGTGACCGACAGAGCTCACCATTCGGGGTCCACGACCTAGGTAGTGATCATGACTCTCTCGGCAAAGCTTGGCCGCCGTGCTGGCGAACGTTCTCCTCGTTGCTGCGCTCACAGGCGCGCCGGCCGGCGCCACTGCCAGGTCGGCCACGCCGGCAATCGACCCGACCGGGTTCGAGCCGGTTGCCGGAGCGGTCTTCAACGACCCGACCGGCACGCCGGAGGAACAGTTCCGAATCATCGACCACGTGACCCAGCTGATCGACAACAGCCCGGCCGGCAGCTCCATCCGGCTCGCGACGATGACGGTCGGCTCGCGCACCGCCGACGCGCTCATCCGCGCCCACCAGCGAGGCGTGAACGTCCGGGTCATCCTCCCCGCCCAGATGCTCGGCAAGCCGTCGCCGTCGCGGGTCACCGCGGAGACCGGCACCAACATCAGGAGCAGCAGCTACGTCTTCTACTGCCGGAACGCGTGCTACCGCGACAGCAGCCAGGGTGTTCACCACAACAAGCTGTTCCTGTTCTCCCAGGTGGGAACGACGCCGAACGTGATCTCGACGTCGTCCGGCAACCTGGACAATTACATGGCCGAGCGCCGGTACAACGACGCCTACACGGTGGTCGACGACGCGGCGGGCTACCGGGCCGGTGTCGCCTACTTCGACCTGATGCTCACGGACAGCTACCACAACGCGGCGGCGCCGACGACGACCGGCAAGGGCGTCACGTACCACTTCTTCCCGCGACGCCGGGCCAACCTCTTCGGCGCGATCATGAACAACGTCCGCTGCCACGGCGCCACCGGTGGCACCGGCATCAACGGTCGTACGGCGATCCGGATGACCACGTCGCTCTGGGACCGGAGCCGGCTCGACGTGGCACGTCAGGTCGTGGATCTGAAGAGGCGCGGCTGCAACATCTTCGTGCTCGCGCAGAGCTACAACATCGACCGCGGAATCCTCAAGATGTTCCGCGCGGGCAAGGTGCGGTTCCGGTTCGCGGACACGCCGCGAACGGCGCTCGGCAACCACAGCAAGTACGTCACCATCTCCGGCAACTTCCACGGCCGGACCAACGACACCAGCGTCTACGCGGGCTCGCTGAACCTCACGGCAGCCGACAACTCATCCTGTGACAACAACATGATCCGGATCACCGACGCCTCGGCCCACGATGCCTACCGCGCACACTTCGCCGCCCTGTGGGCCAAGAGCGCCCCGGTGACCAGTGCACAGATCAGGGACACGCGGACGTTCGTCGCCGGTCCCGGGACGGTGGCCGCGGACGATAAGCCCTGAGGCCCGTCGGCGTCATCGGACCTGTCCGGTCACGACGTAGGAGAAGGCGAAGGCGGCGGCCAGGACGACCACCGCGAGCAGCGCCGTCACCAGCGCCCGTGGTCGCCCGGCAGCCGCGGGTACGTCGTGCAGCTCGGTGACCGCGGTCGGGTCGCCACCGTGAGCCCGGTCCAGGGCGGCGAGGAACGCGTCCACCCCGGGCCAGCGGTCCTCCGGTCGCGGCGCCAGCGCGCGCAGGATCACGGGGTCGAGCGCGGCCGGCACGTCGGCCACGGTCGACGGTGCGGGCGGGAGCCGTGGGTCGAGCAGCCCGTTCAGTCCCTCGTCGCGCACCAGCCTGCCGGTCAGCAGGACGTAGGCCACCGCGCCGAGCGCATGAACGTCGGCCCGGACGTCGATGCCCTCGCCCCGCGCCTGCTCCGGCGCCATGTACGCCGGCGTGCCGACCACCTGGGTCAGCCCGGACGCGTGCGCGGTCGCCTTCGCCACGCCGAGATCGGCCACGAGCAGCTCGGTGCGGTTGTGCGCGGTGCGCAGCAGCAGGTTCTGCGGCTTGATGTCGCGGTGGATGATCCCGTTGCGGTGCAGCACCGCGAGCCCGCGCCCCGCCTGCCGCACCAGGTCGAGCGCCTCGTCGACGGGCAGCGGCCGGCCGTCGGCGACGAGGTCGGCGACGGTGCCGCGGTCGGCGTACGACATCACGAAGTACGGCGTGCCGGAGTCGGTCTCGCCGATGTCGTAGACGCGCACGACGTGGTTGTCGTCGGCCCGGCGCAGGATGCGCGCCTCCTCGAGGAACCGCTCGCGGATGTCGAGCCGCTGCGACCAGTTGTCGGCCAGCGCCTTCACCGCCACGTCGGAGTCGAGCTCGTCGTCGTGGTAGCGCCACACGCTCGCGAAACCGCCCGCTCCGAGGCGCTCGATCCGGCGCAGCCGGCCGAGCCTTGCGGGGAGGGACACACGGGTAGTGTGCCGCAGACCGGCGAGGGGGTGATCGGCGTGAGCGACGAGGTGGACCTCGACGTCCTGGCCCGCGCGGCCGCCGCCGGCGACGCCTCGGCGCTCGATGCGTTGCTCGCGGCGATCCAGCCGCGCGTGCAGCGGATCGTGGGCCGGATGCTGGTGCACCCGCAGGACGCGGAGGAGGCGACGCAGGACGCCCTGCTGTCGGTCGCCCGCAACATCGGGCGCTTCGAGGGACGCAGCCGGTTCACCACCTGGCTGCACGCGATCGCGGGCAACAGCGCGCGCTCGACGTACCGCTCGCTGAAGCGGCGCGCCGCCGAGCACCCCGTCGACGACCTGCCGTCGAACCCGGATCCGCGTACGACGAGCGTGATCGCGGGCAGCCGGCTCGACCTGCTGGAGGCACTCGAGGTGCTCGCCGCCACCAGCCCGGAGCAGGTCGAGCCGCTGGTGCTGCGCGACGTGGGCCAGCTCGACTACAACGAGATCGCGCGGCTGCTCGACCTGCCGCTGGGCACGGTCAAGTCCCGGATCCACCACGCCCGGCAGTTCGTGCGGCCGCTGCTCGCGGTCAGCGGCGAGTCCACCTAAGGCCGGATCCCGTCACCACGAGTTTCACCATTCCCAGGTTTCCGCGACCCGCCTCATAGAAACTTGCCGGGAGTCGGCATCTCAACATCGACCACGGCGGAGGACGTCTGTGGCCAATCTTCGGGGGTATGGATGGACACGCATGATGACCGCAGCGGACTCAGGAGAGCCCTCGTCGTAGGGTGCGGGGCGGTGTCGGCGACGCTTCTCCTGGCCGGGACCGCGCTGGCGGCAGCGCCCGTGGGACGCCTGACCTCGACATCACCCGTCCGGAGCCACGTCAGCGCGTCCGCGACCGCCGACGTCGCTCCGCCGGCCGAGACCTTCGAGCCCACGACCGGGGCGACCTTCAACGATCCCACCGGGACCGAGGAGGAGCAGTACCGCATCATCCGCCACATCAACGACCTGATCGACCACAGCCCTCCCGGTAGCGTGATCCGGATCGCCAGCATGACCCTCAACCAGCGGTCCACCATCGACGCGCTCCTCGCGGCGTACGCCCGCGGCGTGGATGTCCGGATCATCCTGCCGGCAGCGATGAGGGCCAAGCCAGGCCCGGTGTCGGTGACCGCCGTCCTGGGCAGCAACAAGAGCGCGAGCAGCTACATCTTCTTCTGCACCAACTCCTGCTATCGCAGCGGCACTTCGGGGGTGCACCACTCGAAGCTCCACCTGTTCTCGCAGGTCGGCACGGCGACGAACGTGGTCAGCACGTCCTCGGGGAACCTCGACGACTACATGGCGCAGCGCCGCTACAACGACGAGTACACCGTGGTCGACGACACCCAGGGTTACCGGGCCGCCGTCACCTACTTCGACGGCATGCTCCGGGACGCCGACGGCAAGGCCGCGGCCCCGACGACGACCTCCGAGGGCATCACGTACTACTTCTTCCCACGGCGGAGGGCCAACCTCTTCGGTGGCATCTTCAAGTTCGTCCAGTGCACCGGCGCGACCGGTGGCACAGGTGTCAACGGACGAACCGCGATCCGGATGACGACCTCCTTGTGGGACCGCAGCCGGCTCGACGTCGCCCAGCAGCTGGTGTCCCTGCGGCGGAAGGGGTGCAACATCCAGATCACCGCCCAGAGCTACAACATCGACGCCGGCATCGTGCGCATGTTCCGGGACGCCCGGGTTTCGCTGCGCTACTCGAACTCACCCAGCATGGCGTCCGGCAGCCACAGCAAGTACGTCGCGATCTCGGGCAACTTCCACGGCAAGAGCAATGCGACGAGCGTCTACGCGGGCTCGCTCAACCTCACGGCCGCCGACAACTCCGTGTGCGACAACAACATGGTCCGGATCACCCAGGCCCCGGCGTTCGAGGCGTATCGCCGGCAGTTCACGGGGCTGTGGGCCAAGAGCGTTCCGGCCAACCAGAGCAGCCGCGCGTTGCGGACCTTCACGGCAGACAAGACCGCGATTGCCCAGGACGACCAGCGCAGGGAGTGATCGCGCGACTCACTCGTCGCCGACGTCGACCACCACCTTGCCGACGACGCCGTCCTCGACTGCCGCGTGCGCGTCGGCCGTCTTCTCGAGAGGGAAGTGGTGCAGCGGCAGCCCGCGCTCCTCGCCCACGGCGAGCGCACCCGTCACGTACGGCGGCGGTCACGTCCTCGGCGGCGGTCTCGAGGGCCTCGGCGCCGACCAGGTACAGGTAGACGAACTGCAACCGGACGTTGGTCGAGAACGTCTGCCGCACCGAGAGCGACACCTCGTCGCCGCCGTTGTTGGCGTAGATCGCGATCGTCCCGCGAGACCGGATGACGGCCAGGTCGAGCCCCAGGTTCTGAGCCGGTGCGACCTCGACCACGATGTCGACGCCCTCCGGCGCGTGCTCGCGGATCGCCGCGGCGGTGTCACCGGCGGTGTAGTCGACCACGTGATGGGCACCCGCGGCACGGGCGAGCGTGGCCTTGGCGTCACTGCTGACGGTGGTGATCACGGTCGCACCGGCCCAGACCCCGAGCTGGATCGCGGCGTTGCCGACCGCACCCGCACCGCCCTGCACCAGCACGGTGGTGTTCTCGAGGGTGCCCGGGCCGAGCCGGCGGGGGCCGTCCTCCGATGTGGTCAGGGCCCGGTGCGCCGTCACGGCCGGTACACCCAGTGACGCGCCCAGGTCGCACGACGCCACGTCGGGCAGCGGGAACACGCGCTCCTGCGGCAACACGACCAGCTCCTGCGCCGTACCCGTCGGCCGCTGGTGCGCCGCCAGGATCACCCAGACCCGGTCGCCGGGGTGCAGCCGGCGTACGCCCTCGCCGACCGCGTCCACGACCCCCGCGCCGTCCTGGTTCGGCACGATCTCGGGGAACGCCATGCCTTGGCCGGTCGCGCCCTGGCGCACCTTCCAGTCCGTCGGGTTCACGCCCGATCGGACCACGCGCACGCGGACCTCGCCGGCGCCGGGCTCGGCCGGCTCCCGATCCACGAGCTGGAGGACGTCGCTCGCCCCGGTCTCGGTGAACACCACGGCACGCATGTGCATCCCTTCGTCGTTTCGTCACTGCCCGGAGAACACGGTTCCCGCCCCGAGCATGCCCGACTACGCCCGGGGAGTCCGACTCGTCCGTCCGATCGGCGATATTCGGGCCCAAAGTCGCTACACGATCCGATTTCTCGCGTACCTTTGTGGCGTTGTGGGGGGCAAACCACTCGTACTTGACGCGTGTGACCACGCGCTCAGCTTCTACGCGGATGACGCGGAGCTGGTCGCGACCGTTGCTGCGTTCTTCGCCGACGGATTCGCTGCGGGCGAAACCATCAGCGTGGTCGCCACGCCCGAGCACCGCTCGGCCCTGGAGCACGCGCTGCTCCGGCTCGGCGTCCCGCACCGCCATCTACGTGACCCTGCCCGTTACCGGCCCTTCGACGCCGCCGAGGTGCTCAAGGAGCTCATGCCTCAGGGCGAGCTCGTCGTCGAGCAGTTCCACGCACGACTGGCGACCGTGCTCGGCCCCGGGCACACGCGCATCTTCGGCGAGATGGTGGCCCTGCTGTGGGCCGACGGCGACGTGGCCTCCGCCATCCAGCTCGAGGAGCTCTGGAACGAGGCCGGCGAGCTCGCGACGTTCTCGCTGCTCTGCTCCTACCCGAGATCCGTGCTCGACGACAAGAACGGCGGCGTCGCCGAGATCAGCGGGATGTGCGCGGCGCACAACCTGGTCGCCGGACCCGCCTGGTACGCCGATCCGCCCGCACATCGCCACGGTCCCGGTCCGCGGCGCAGCGACATCTACCTCCCGGTGCCGGAGGCGGTGGCCGCGGCACGCAGGTTCGTCGTCGGTGCCTTGCCGCTGGCACGTGCCGAGCTCGTCCAGGACGCCGCGCTCGTTGCCTCGGAGATGGTGACCAACGCCGTGCTGCACGGCGACTCGGCGTTCCGGGTGCAGGTCACCGGCGACGCCCTGGGGGTGCGGATCGCCGTCGAGGACGCCCAGGTGGGCGTGGTGGTGCCGCGGATCGCCGAGCCCGAGGCGCTCAACGGTCGCGGCCTGGTGATCGTCGACGCACTGAGCACACGTTGGGGCTGGGAGCCGCATGCCGGGGGCAAGGTCGTCTGGGCCGAGCTCGCTGCCGTCCGCGAGCTGACCGCCTGACCGACGGACTGTCAGCCGCGCAGGAAGATCCCGGCGTAGGGCTTCGGGTCGAAGTACGTCGTCTTCGGCGGCATCACCTCGCCGCGGTCGGCGACGTCGGTCAGCTGCTCCAGGGGCGGTGGCGCGAGCGCGAACAGGGCGCCGCCGTCCTCGTCGCACGCCGCGGTAGCTCGCTCGACCGGGAGCGCGGAGCCGCCGATCGCGACCCGCTGCCTCGACGCCGAGCAGGGGCCCAGCACGTGGTCGTTGAGGATCGCGATGTCGAGTCCCGCCGCGCCCGGCAGGCCGGTCGCCGGTGTACGACGCGTCGTACCAGCTGCGCCGTCGACGTACACCGCGAAGCAGCCCGTCGCCGTCGGCGCGGACCGGTCGCAGCTCGCGACGCTCGAAGTCGCTGCCGAGAGCAGCGTCCAGCAGCGGTCGGCGTCCGACCGGCCCGGTGACGCGGCGGTGGAAGGCCAGCAGCCGCAGCCCGTCGAGCGGGTAGATCACGCACATGCACTCCCGCCTCGGCGGGCTGCCCGGCCGCACGCCACACGTCGAGGCTCGCGGCGACCCGGTGGTGGCCGTCGGCGATGTAGTGGACGCCGCCGCCCAGCTCGTCGGCGAGCACGGCGCGCGGCGACTCGGGCACCCGCCACACGGTCTGCTCCCACTCGTCCGGTCCGGTGAACTGCACGAGCGGCTCGCGTGCCATGGTCTCGGCCATCGCGCGCGTCGACGCCGGTCCGGCCGGTGCAGCAGCGCCACCAGCTCCGATCGCACGCGCGGCGCGAGGTGAAGTGCTCCACGAGCGCCTCGACCCGATCGGGCTGCACCGCCTCGTGGCCGCGCACCTGCCCGTCGACGAACGCCTCGGCGCTCACGT
Organism: uncultured Actinomycetota bacterium; assembly: GCA_963745795.1. Taxonomy (GTDB): domain Bacteria; phylum Actinomycetota; class Actinomycetes; order Propionibacteriales; family Nocardioidaceae; genus Marmoricola. The sequence goes on from CAVUYR010000005.1 coordinate 499,119, forward strand.
CGCTCACCACGCCGACGTGCTCCTCGTCGCCGCGCCGCAGCCGGTAGACGTAGAGCGCGGCCGACCGGCCGTCGTACGCGTCGGGGTCGAACTCGCGGCGGTGCTCGCACCGGCGCGTCGACGGAGTCGACCGCTCGGAGGTGCACCGCATCGGCATCGCGAGACCTGGGCGACGGCCGCGTCCGGAACGATCCGCGCACGGGACGGCACGTACGGCGGCAGCGGCCTCGTCGCGCTCGGCTCACGTGCCCTCGCGAGACGGAGCCGCGGAGACACCGAGCACGTGGGGGATCGCCTCCGAGGTCGGCGAGCAGCCCCTCGGGGAGCGGAGCCGGCGACGTCGATGGTGGCCATCGCCGCCTCGCCGCCCGCGGAACACGCGGTTCTCCATGTGCTCGACGTTCAGCCTCGGCCACGCTCAGCAGGTCGAGGACCCGCGCGAGCACGCCGGGCCGGTCGAGGTGCCGGATGGTCAGCGTCACCGACCCGAGCCGGCTCGGTGCGAGGTTGACGCAGTTGCGGGCCTCGCCCTCGACGAACGCGTCGACGATCTCGACCACGCCGGCGGCGGTCGCGAGCTGCGCCTGCTCGGTCGAGGCGCCGATGTGGTGGGTGCCGACCACGCCGGGGTGCTGGGCGAGCGCGCGAGCTCCAGTCGGCCGTGCCGCTGCCGGGTTCGTCGTCGTAGACGTCGAGGCCCGCCCGCACCGCGCCCGCGTCGAGCGCCTCCAGCAGGGCCACCTCGTCGATGACGTCGCCGCGCGAGGTGTTCAGCAGGATCGCGCCGGGCCGCAGGTGGCTGAGGAACGTCGTCGTCGACCAGGTGCTTGGTCTCCGGCGCGACGGGCACGTGCAGGGAGACGATGTCGGAGGTCGCGAGCAGCTCCTCGAGCGTGGCGCAGATGGTGATGCCCGAGCTCGTCGGCGCGCGCGTCTCGACGTACGCCTCGCGCGGCTTCTCCAGCGCCTGCACCTTGATGCCGAACGCGACGGCCCGCTCCGCGACGCACAGCCCGATCGAGCCGAGCCCGACGATGCCCATCGTCGTGCCGAGCAGCCCGGCGGCCTTGCCGTAGCTCTTCTTCTCCCAGCGCCCGGCGCGCAGGTCGACGACGTTGTCCGGGATCCGGCGGTCGACGGCCAGCAGCAGGCCCATGGTCAGCTCGGCGACGGCGGCGGAGTTGCGACCGGGCACGTTGGCCACGAGCACGCCCCGGGCCGCGGCGGCGGTGGTGTCGATGGTGTTGGTGCCCGGCACCGGCGCGGATGACCAGGGCCAGCCGGTCGGCGTTCTCGAAGACGGCGCTTCGACCTTGGTGCTGCGCACGACGAGGACGTCGAATGCCGCGCGATGCGGTCGGCGAGGTCGCTCGCCGCCGAGCGCGGGCTCCACCACGCAGTCGTGCCCGCGGGACTCGAGCTCCGCGATCGTCGCGCCCGGGAGGGCGTCGGCGAACAACAGCTGCATGCCGACCTCCCCATCGAGGCTGCTGACCGTGGGCACACGCTAGCGCCTGGCCCGGGCCCGCGACCATGGCCCGGCCACCCTAGGCGTGCGGCCAGCCCGTGTATCCCTCGGCGAGGTAGGTCGAGCCCGCGCGCGAGTCCACGAGGGTGGTGAGCTCACCGACCTGTCGGCGTACGTCGAAGGGCGTCGCGTCGGGCAGGCTGTGCAGCATCGTGGTCATCCAGTAGGAGAAGTGCTGGGCCCTCCAGACCCGGCCCAGCGCGCGGGTGGAGTAGTCGTCGAGGGACGAGGCGTCGTTCTTCACGATCGCGCGCTCGAGCTCCTCGGCCAGCACCTTGACGTCGGCGAGCGCGAGGTTGAGCCCCTTGGCGCCGGTGGGAGGCACGGTGTGCGCGGCGTCGCCTGCCAGCAGGAGGTTGCCGTGGCGCATCGGCTCCTGGACGAAGCTGCGGAAGGGCAGGACGGTCTTGGCGGTGATCGGTCCCTCGTGCAGGGTGTGGCCGTTGGCGTTGAGCCGGGCCTGGAGCTCCTCCCAGATGCGGTCGTCGGACCAGGTCGCGACGTCGGTGTCCGGGTCGCACTGGAAGTACATGCGCTGCAGGCTGGGGGTGCGCTGGCTGATCAGCGCGAAACCCCGCTCGGAGTGGTTGTAGATCAGCTCCGGCGCGCTGGCCGGCGCCTCGCACAGGATGCCGAACCAGGCGAAGGGGTACTCGCGGAAGTACTGGACACGGGACGTCTCCGGGACAGCCAGGCGACAGGTGCTCCGGGACCCGTCCGCGCCGACCAGGTAGTCGCAGCGCAGCTCGTGGGAGACGCCGTCGGCGTCGGTGAACAGGACGCCGGGTCGCGGCGTGGCGATGTCGACCACCGAGACGTCACGGACGCTGAAGCGGACATCCCGGCCTTCGCGGACGTGTGCGTCGGCGAGGTCCTTGAACACCTCGGTCTGCGGGTAGAGCTGGCACGACGCCCCGGCGAGAGCGCGGAAGTCGATCCGGTGGAGCTCACCGCCGAACGCCAGCTCGATGCCCTCGTGTGCGTCACCGTCGCGGAGGACCCGGTCGGAGACCCCGGAGTCGACGAGCAGGCGCACGCTGTCCTGTTCGAGGATGCCGGCCCGGTGGGTCTCCTCGATCTCGCGCCGGGAACGGAGCTCCACGACCACGGACTCGATGCCCGCGATCGCCAGCAGGTGGCTCAGCATCAGGCCGGCGGGGCCGCCGCCGACGATGGCGACGGTGGTCCTGGTCAGCGTGCGGGTCATGTCCGAAGTCTCGGACCGGCCGAGCCTGGTGACCATCGACGACTTCTGCTGAGCGGAAGTCAGTCACGCTCCACGCGAGCCGCCAGCGCCCGGCCGATGCCCTGGGCGGCGACCTGGAGGGCCGCCACGAGCTTCGCCCGGTCGTTGCGGAGGCCGGGCACCACGATGCCGAGCGCCGCCACCACCCTGCGTCGTCGGCCGGATCGGCACGGCCACCGAGCAGGCGCCCAGGCTCATCTCCTCGACCGTCGTGGCGTAGCCGTCGCGGAGGACGCGGGCCAGCTGCGCGGCGCAGCGGTGCCCGGCTGGGTGATCGTGTACGGCGTGACCCGGCGCAGGTCGGACAGCACGGCGCGCCTGCACCTCCGCGGGCGCGTGGGCCAGCAGCACCTTGCCGACGCCGGTCGCGTGCATCGGGAGCCGGGAACCGATGCTGCTGACCACGGGGACCGAGGCGTTGCCGGACGAGCCGGTCCAGGTAGAGCACCTCGCCTGCCGTCGCGGACCGCGAGGTGCACGGTGGCGAGCGTGGCGGCGTAGAGGTCGTGCAGGTACGGCGACGGCCAGCTGGCGCAGGCCGGTCTGCACCGGGGCGAGCAGCCCGAGGTCCCAGAGCCGCCGGCCGACGACGTACTCGCCCGGTGGCGTCGCGGCTCAGCGCGCCCCAGTCGACCAGCTCGCCGACGAGCCGGTGCGCGGTCGGCATCGGCAGACCCGCGCGCTCGGCGAGCTCGGTCAGCGTCAGCCGCCGGTGGTCCTCGTCGAACGCGCCGAGCAGCGAGAGCGCGCGGCAGGTGACGCTCGCGCCGGGGGTCGAGAGGTTGCCGGCCATGGACCAGCCTTCCCACGGCGACTTCCGGCCAGTGGAAGCGCAGACGCCGCAACCGCCCGACGGCGCCGTACCTCGCTGACTCGTGAGCGAGCCGCAGCCTGCCGACCCAGGCCGACGATCGACCGCGAGATCGCCGCGATCGCCGAGGCCTACGAACGCGAGGGCACGGAGCGAGACCCAGCCGCGGCTCGACTACCCGCCGTACCGCAGCAGCCTGCTGCGGCACCCGACCAAGGATCTCCAGCACGCCGACCCCGAGGGCATCGAGCTGTGGGCGCCCGTCTTCGGACAGCACGACGTCGACGCCCTCGAGGCCGACCTGACCATCCAGCACGCGCGGCGAGCCGATCGGCGAGCGGATGGTGGTCACCGGCCGGGTGCTCGACGGCGACGGCCGGCCGGTGCGGCGACCAGCTGGTCGAGATCTGGCAGGCCAACGCCGGGCGGTCGCTACGTGCACAAGCGCGACCAGCATCCGGCGCCGCTCGACCCGAACTTCACCGGCGTCGGCCGCTGCCTCACCGACGACGACGGCACCTACCGCTTCACCACGATCAAGCCCGGCCCGTACCCGTGGAAGAACCACCGCAACGCCTGGCGGCCGGCGCACATCCACTTCTCGCTGTTCGGCACGGAGTTCACCCAGCGGATGATCACCCAGATGTACTTTCCCGGGCGACCCGCTGTTCGCGCTCGACCCGATCTACCAGTCGATCGTCGACCCGCGGGCCCGCGACCGACTCGTGGCGTCGTACGACCACGACCTGACCGTGCCCGAGTGGTGCACCGGCTACCGCTGGGACATCGTGCTCACGGGCAACCACCGCACCCTGACCGAGAGCGAGACGGGAGAGCACGCATGAGTGCACGCGACTTGACCGCGACACCCGGGCAGACCGTCGGCCCGTTCTTCGACTACGCCCTGCCGTTCCCGGCGACAGCGAGCTGGTCCGCCCCGGACGCGCCGACGCCGTCCGCCTGCACGGGCAGGTGCTCGACGGTGCCGGCGCCCCGGTCCCTGACGCCCTCATCGAGCTGTGGCAGGCCGACGCCGACGGCCGGGTCTGCCGCGAGCCCGGGTCGCTGCGACCGCGACGGGTTCACCTTCACCGGCTGGGGGCGCGCCGCCACCGACGACGCGGGCCACTACTCGTTCTCCACGGTGCGCCCGGGGCCCGTCGCCGCCGGCTCCGCGCCGTTCTTCGCCCTGACCGTCTTCGCGCGCGGGCTGCTCAACCGGCTCTTCACCCGCGCCTACCTGCCTGACGGCGACGCGGCTCGGTCCGCCGACCCGCTGCTGTCCACGGTCGAGGAAGGGCGGAGGTCCACGCTGGTCGCCGACCTCGATTCCCGAGGCTTCCGCTTCGACATCCGGCTGCAGGGCGAGCGCGAGACCGTCTTCCTCACCTATCCGCGACACTGACTGCCATGGCGGACCTGCTCTGGCCCGGCGACGAACGCGCCGGCGATCTCTTCTCGGACGCGGCGTTGCTCAAGGCGATGGTCGACGTCGAGGGCGCCTGGCTCGCGGCGCTGGTGTCGGCCGGCGTCGCGCCCTCGAGTGCGGGGCTCAGCTCGACAGCCTGGTGACGTCAGACCTGCTCGAACGGCTGGTCCCGGAGGCCGAGAGCGGCGGCAACCCCGCGATGCCACTGGTCTCCTGGCTCCGCGCCGCTCTCGAGGACACCGCCCCCGAGGCGGCGCGGTGGCTGCATCGCGGGCTGACCAGCCAGGACGTGGTCGACAGCGCGCTGATGCTCTGCGCCCGCGACTCGATGACGCACGTGCGCGCCGCGCTCATCGACCAGATCGGCTGCCTCGCCCGCCTGGTCGAGACACACCGCTCACACGCCCATGGTCGCCCGGACGCTCACCCAGCACGCCGTACCCACCACGTTCGGCCTGAAGGCTGCCGGATGGCTGACCGGCGTGCTCGACGCGTACGACGACGTCGCGGCGTTGGTGCTGCCCGTGCAGGTCGGTGGAGCAGCGGGCACGATGGCCGGGGCCGTCGAGCTGGCCTCCGCGCTGCCCGAGCCCGTCGAGCTGATGCACCTCGTGACCCAGGACTTCACCGCCAGGCTGGGGCTCGCCGCGTCCATCCCATGGCACACGTCCCGGGCCACGATCACCCGCCTCGGCGACGCGACCGTCCGGTGCACCGACGCGTGGGGGCGGATCGCCAACGACGTCCTCACGCTCAGCAGACCGGAGATCGGCGAGCTCTCCGAAGGCACCGGCGGCAGGTCGTCGACGATGCCGCACAAGGCCAATCCTGTGCTCTCCACACTGGTGCGTCGCGCCGCGCTGACCACTCCCCAGCTCGCTGCGACCTTGCACCTGGCGGCCGCCGAGGCCGCCGACGAGCGCTCGGCCGGCCCCTGGCACGCCGAGTGGGCAACCCTCCGGACGCTGCTTCGGCGCGCCCTCGTCGCGGGCGACCAGACGCGCGAGCTGCTCAGCGGCCTCTGCGTGCACAGCGACCAGATGCTGGCGACCCTGGCCGCGGCACGGGAAGATGTCCACGCCGAGCAGCGCAGTCTGGCCGAGCTGAGCGGTAGCGCGCCACGCGAGAGCTATCTCGGTGCGAGCGCGACGTTCGTCGAGGCCACGCTGGCGCGCGCGGCGGTCCTGGTGGACGCCGTCCCAGTGCCGGCCCGAGCAGAGGAGTCCCGATGATCCCGAGCATCACCGCCCTGCGTATGTCCGGTGCCCGCAACCGGGCCGAGCTGCCCCTGCTGGTGCTCGGCCCGTCCCTCGGCACGTCGGCGACCACGCTGTGGACGCACTGCGCGACCGGTCTTGCCGATGCGTTCGACCTGGCCGCCTGGGACCTGCCGGGCCACGGCCACAACCACCCCGTTGCGGACGAGCCGTTCACCATGGGTGAGCTCGCCGCGGGCGTCCTGCGCGTGGTCGACGACCTGCTGGTCGAACGCGGCGATGTCGGTGGCTCGTTCCTCTACGCCGGCGTCTCGGTCGGCGGCGCGGTAGGTCTGCAGCTGATGCTCGACCAGCCCGACCGGGTGGCCGCCGGCGCGCTGCTGTGCACCGGGGCGAAGATCGGCGACCAGGCGCTGTGGACCGAGCGGATGGGCCAGGTCAGCGCCTCCGGGACGCCGGGCATCGTGTCCGCCTCCGCCGGGCGCTGGTTCGGACCCGGATTCCTCGACCGCAGTCCCGAGGTCGGCTCCGCGCTCCTGCACGCGCTGCAGCGGACCGATGACAAGGGCTACATCCAGGTCTGCGGCGCCCTCGCGACGTTCGACGTGCGCGATCGGCTCGCCGACATTGCCGTACCCGTCCTGGCGGTGGCGGGCTCGCACGATGTCGCCGCTCCGCCGGCGGGCCTTCGGAAGATCGCCGACGACGTCAAGGACGGCAGGTACGTCGAGCTCGACGGCGTGGCGCATCTCGCGCCGGCCGAGGCGCCGGAGGCGGTGGCGGGTCTCCTCCGCCAGCACTTCCTCGGGGAGGCGCCGTACCCCGGCGACGACAGCACCATTCGCGAGGTGCGCGACGCCGGCATGGTCGTGCGCCGCGAGGTGCTCGGCGACGCGCACGTCGACCGGGCCTCCGCCGCCGCCACCGACTTCACGCGCGACTTCCAGGAGTTCATCACCCAGTACGCCTGGGGCGGCATCTGGACCAGACCCGGACTGGACCGTCGCAGCCGCTCCCTGATCACCCTCACCGCGCTGATCGCGCGGGGCCATCACGAGGAGCTCGCCCTGCACGTCCGGGCGGCCCGCCGCAACGGGCTCACGGTCGACGAGATCAAGGAGCTCATCCTGCAGACCGCCGTCTACTGTGGCGTCCCGGACGCCAACACCGCCTTCCGCATCGCCCAGCAGGCACTGGAGCACGACCAGGAGAGCCCGTGACCGCGCTCCTTGCACGGGCTCCGGGTCAGGCCCGGTAGATCGCCACCTCGCTGGCCTTCACCCCGAACACCACCGGCGTCTGCGGGGCCAGGTCGAGCTCGGCGACGGCGGCCACCGTCACGTCCGCGCTCAGGTCGGCGGTGCGGACCCGGATCTGGTCCCCCTGCGGCTCGAGCTCGGTGATGGTCACGGCGATCACGTTGCGCAGGCTGCCGCCCGGTGGCTCGCGGTAGACCCCCACTGCGCTGGGGCGGAAGACGGCCAGCGCCTCCTGTCCCTCGCCGACGGGCTCCTCGGCGAGGCCTTCGACGAACAGGCCGTCGTGGCTGCGCACGCCGTGGCCCTCCCGACGTCCCCGCACCATGTTGAGCCCGGCGATGCGCGCGGCGAACGCGCTGCGGGGACGTGCGAGCACCTGAGCGGTCGGTCCTTCCTCGACCACGCGTCCGCCGTCGATGACCAGGACTCGGTCCGCCAACAGCAGTGCGTCGAGTACGTCGTGGGTCACGATGACGGCCGAGCGGTCGTGGAGCACCCTGCGCAGCATCTGGCGTACGGCGGGTGCGACGGCCACGTCGAGCGCTGCCATCGGCTCGTCGAGGAGGAGCAGCCGTGGGTCGGCAGCCAGTGCGCGGGCGACCGCTATCCGTTGGGCCTGGCCCCCTGAGAGCTGAGCGGGCGTGCGGTCGGCGTACTGCTCGGCGTCCACCTCGGCCAGCCAGCGCCGCGCCAGGGTGCGCGATGTGCCGCGTGGTTGGCCGACGCTGCGGGGTCCGAAGGCGACGTTGTCGAGCGCGGACAGGTGCGGGAACAGCAACGGCTCCTGCGCGAGGAGGGCGACGCCACGAGCGTGAGGAGGAACCCAGACGTGCGCGCGCCCGGGCCTGCCGAGGTCGAAGAGCACCCGGCCGTCCAGCGACGCGGTGCCGCTGTCGGGTCGAAGCAGCCCCGCGATCAGCGACATCGCCGTGGACTTGCCCGAGCCGTTCGGGCCCAGTACGGCGAGCACCTCACCGGTGCCCACGTGCAGGGAGAGGTCGAGGCCACGCTCGCGCACCGTGCCGGTGAGCTCGAAGGTCATATGGCACCTCGGCCGCGGGCAAACCCGATCACCACGACGGCCACGACGACCAGGACCAGGGAGAGCGCGACCGCCGCGTCGGCGTTGCTCTCTCGTTGAAGGTAGATCTCCAGGGGCAGGGTTCGGGTGACGCCCTGGAGGCTGCCGGCGAAGGTGATGGTGGCGCCGAACTCCCCCAGCGACCTCGCGAACGACAACACCGCGCCCGACACGAGCCCGGGGAGCACCAGTGGCAGCGTCACTCGGCGGAAGACGGTCGTGGGCCTGGCGCCGAGGGTGGAGGCGACCGCCTCGTAGCGGCCGCCTACCGTGCGCAGCGCGCCCTCGAGGCTCACCACCAGGAACGGAAGCGCCACGAAGGTCTGTGCCATCACGACCGCGGTGGTCGAGAACGCCACCTGGATGCCGAGCACCTCGAAGCGTGTGACCCAGGAGCCCGCGCCGGCCGAAGGTGTAGAGCAACGCGATTCCGCCCACCACGGGTGGGAGCACGAGCGGTAGGAGCACCAGGGAGCGCAGGAGCTGTTGGCCGGGAAAGGTGGTGCGGGCCAGGACCATGGCCAACGGCACTCCGAACAGCACGCAGAGCACGGTGCTGGCGCTCGAGGTGCGAAGGCTGAGCTTCAGGGCCGCGACCGAGGAGTCCGAGCGTGATCAGCTCGAAGAAGCTGCCCCACTCGACCCGGCTGAGCATGGCCGCGAGCGGAAGCACCAGGAACAGTGCTCCCACCGCGGCGGGCGCGAAGAGCCACGGTGGCAGCCCGACCTGACGAGATCCACGGGTCACGACTAGGGCTTGGCGAATCCGGCGTCAGCCAGGACCTGCTGCCCCGCATCGCCCGTGACGAGGTCGACGAACTGCTGTGACAGGTCCTTGCTCTTGCTGTCGGCGAGCGCGGCGATCGGGTAGGTGTTCACGGCCGACGAGGACTCCGGGAACGTGATGCCCTTCACCTTGTCACCGGCAGCCTTCACATCGGTGACGTAGACCAGGCCGGCGTCGGCCTCCCCGGTCTGCACCTTGTTGAGGACGTCGGTGACGGACTGTTCCTCGCTGACGGGCTTGATGGTGACCCCGGAGGCGTCCTGGACCTTCTGGGCCGCTGACCCACACGGGACCTCGGGCGCACACACGACGACCTTGGTCCCCGGCTTCGACAGGTCCTTGAGGGAAGCCACCCCAGCGGGGTTGTCCGGCGGGACCGCGATCTCCAGGGTGTTCGACGCGAAGTCGACCGGGTCGCCCTCGACCAGGTCATCGCCGGTCGCCTTGTCCATGTTGGCGGTGTCCGCGGAAGCGAAGACGTCGGCGGGGGCGCCCTGCTGGATCTGTGCGACCAGGTCCGAGGAGCCGCCGAAGCTGAACTTGACCTTCGCGCCCTTGTGGTCGGCCTCGAACTGCTTGCCCAGCTCGGTGAAGGTCGACGTCAGCGAGGACGCGGCGTACACCGTGAGGGTCTTGGTCTTGGTGCCCGAGGAGGAGTCGTCCGACCCGTCGGATCCACACGCCGACGCGGTCACCCCCACCAGCAGTGCGGTCAGGACCGCGGCACAACGCTTCACGACTCTCCCTTGGGTGTTTCGACGATGACCGTCGTCGACTTGACGACCGCGACGGCGACGGAGCCGAGCTCGAGCTGGAGGTCGGCCACGGCGTCGCTGCTCATCAGCGAGACCACCCGGAACGGGCCGCACTGGAGCTCGACCTGCGCCATCACGGTGTCCATCCGGATGTCCGTGACCAGGCCGACGAACCGGTTGCGGGCCGAGCTGCCCACGGCGAGGGGGTTGCGCGCGGAGGTGGCCTGGCTCCGGGCGAACGTGGCGAGCTCGTAGCCGTCGATCACCTTGCGGCCCGCACTGTCGGTGGTCGCGGTGAGCGACCCGTGGTCGATCCACCGACGGATCGTGTCGTCGCTGACACCGATGTAGCCGGCGGCTTCACGAATCCTCATGTGCGGCACAATCATGACTCTAGGCCAGCACCCTCGGTTGTGCCACAGCAACAGAACACCACATCCGCGGTTTTCCGATGCAGGAGTCAAGGGACAACAAGGAGACACTCGGGTAAAGGTGGGACATAACCGATCGGGACAACGAACGCGAGATCTCGACAGCGCACTGAAACGAGGCCGAGGGTGCCACAGACAGGGCTTCCGTCCCACGCTTCCGTCGTGATCGTCGGCGGAGGCGTGATCGGACTCAGCACCGCCTACCACCTGGCCCGTGCGGGGGTCCCGGACGTCGTCCTGGTCGAGAGGGGCGAGCTCGGCTCGGGTTCGACCTGCAAGGCCGCCGGCGGCGTGCGCGCCCAGTTCTCCGACGCGGTGAACATCGAGCTCGGCGCGCGCAGCCTGCGTGCGTTCGAGACGTTCGCGAGCGACGTTCGACCAGGAGATCGACCTGCACCAGGTCGGCTACCTGTTCCTGCTCGACGGAACCGGAGCACGTCGAGGCGTTCGAGAAGAACGTCGCGCTGCAGAACGAGCTGGGCGTCCCCAGCCGGCTGATCGAGGTCGCGGAGGCGAAGGCGCTCTCGCCGCTGATCAGCACTGACGGGCTGCTCGCGGCGGCGTACTCGCCGACCGACGGGCACTGCACCCCCGAGCGCGTCGTCGCTCGGGTACGCCGGAGCGGCCCGTCGCGCGGGTGCTCGCCTGGTCCGCAACTGCGAGGTCACCGAGATCGGCTCGAGCGGCGGAAGCCATCACCGCGCGTCCTCACCGAGCAGGGGCCCGATCGCGACCGACACGGTCATCTGCGCCGCCGGCGCCTGGTCCGGGCGGCTCGGCGCCATGGTCGGCGTCGACCTGCCGGTCGACGCCGCTGCGTCGCCAGATCCTCACCACCGAGCCGATGCCTGGGCTGGATCCGCGCACGCCGTTCACGATCGACTTCACGACCACGCTTCTACTTCCACGGCGAGGGCCAGGGCCTGCTGCTGGGCATGTCCGACCCGGACGAGACACCCGGTTTCCGGCTCACCGAGTCGGACGACTGGTTGGCCGGGCTGGGCGACGCGTCGAGCGACGCGCCCCGGCATCGCCGAGGTCGGGCTCGGCGCCGGCTGGGCCGGTCTCTACGAGATGACTCCCGACCACAACGCGCTGGTCGGAGAGGCGGACGGAGGCTCAGCGGTTCCTCTACGCCACCGGCTTCTCCGGCCACGGCTTCCTGATGGGCCCGGCGATCGGCGAGGTGATGCGCGACCTGTACCTCGGTCGCTCGCCCGTCGTCGACGTCAGCGCGCTCGACGGCCGCTCGCTTCGCCGGCACGCGCCGTCCGGCCCGAGCTCAACATCGTCTAGCTCGATCCACCGACCAGGAGCACCCATGACCGACACGATGCGCCAGATCCCCAGCAGCTCGGCCCTGAACGAGGCCGCCCTCGCCTCGGCCCGCCGCTGTGGAGTCGACGCGACAGCCCTGGCGGGCGACGTGGCGACGACGTCGCCGATCAACGGCGAGCCCGCTCGCCGGCGTCACCTGGGTCGACGCGCTCCGCCGTCGACGACACCGTCACGCGGGCGCAGGCCGCCTTCCTGCAGTGGCGCGAGAGTCCCGGCCCCGGCCCGCGGTGCCCTGGTCAAGCGGCTCGGCGAGCTGCTCGCCGAGCACAAGGACGACCTCGCCACGCTGGTCAGCCTCGAGGTCGGCAAGATCACCTCCGAGGCGCGCGGCGAGGTCCAGGAGATGATCGACATCTGCGACTTCGCCGTCGGGCTGTCCCGCCAGCTCTACGGGCGGACCATGACCTCCGAGCGCCCGGGTCACCGGCTGATGGAGACCTGGCACCCGCTCGGCGTGGTCGGCGTCATCAGCGCGTTCAACTTCCCCGCCGCCGTGTGGTCGTGGAACACCGCCGTCGCCCTGGTCTGCGGCGACCCCGTCGTCTGGAAGCCCTCGGAGCTGACACCGCTGACAGCCGCTCGCCAGTGCACGCGATCCTTGCCCGGGCCATCGCCGACTGCGGCGCGCCCGCCGACTCTCAACCAGGTGCTCATCGGCGGCGCCGACGTCGGCCAGGCACTCGTCGACCACCCCGGCGTCGCGCTGCTCAGCGCCACCGGCTCGACCCGGATGGGCCGAGCGGTCGGGACCGCGGGTCGCCGGCCGGTTCGGCCGCTCCCTGCTCGAGCTCGGCGGCAACAACGCCGCCGTCGTGAGCGCCGACCGCCGACCTCGACCTGACCGACGCGCGGCATCGTCTTCTCCGCGGCCGGCACCGCGGGCCAGCGCTGCACGACGATGCGCCGCGTGATCGCGCACCGCCAGCGTGATCGACGAGCTCACCGACCGGCTGGTCTCGCGCCTACGACCGGCTGCCCGATCGGCAACCCGATGGCCGACGGCACCCTGGTCGGCCCGCTCATCCACCGCGCCGCGTACGACGGGATGGCGAGGCCATCGAGCCAGGCCGCCGACGAGGGCGGCAAGCTCGTCGCCGGCGGCGGCCGTGTGCTCGAGGAGCCGGCACCCGACGCCTACTACGCGCAGCCCGCGATCGTGCGCATCGACGAGCAGACCGACGTCGTCGCGCAGCGAGACCTTCGCGCCGCTGCTCTACGTCGTGCCCTACGACGACTTCGACGAGGCCATCGCCCTCAACAACGCCGTCCCGCAGGGCCTGTCCTCGAGCGTCTTCACCTCGGACCAGGCCGAGGCCGAGCTGTTCGTCTCCGACGAGGGCTCGGACTGCGGCATCGTCAACGTCAACATCGGCACGTCCGGCGCCGAGATCGGCGGCGCGTTCGGCGGCGAGAAGGAGACCGGCGGCGGCCGCGAGTCCGGCTCCGACGCCTGGCGCGCCTACATGCGCCGAGCCACCAACACGGTCAACTACTCCGGCGAGCTCCCGCTCGCCCAGGGCGTGGACTTCACGGTCTGACATGAGCACCCCCCAGGCCGTCAGCAGCACGCAGCTGCGCACCCGGTTCGCTGCCCGCCTCTCTGGGCTGTACGGCACCGAGGTGCCCGCCTACCGGACCTTGGTCGAGGTGGCCCAGGAGGTGAACCAGCGCGTCATCGCGCGACGGGGAGCTGAGGCCGAACGCCTGGGAAGCATCGATCGGGTCACTGCCGAACGACACGGAGCTATCCGCGTTGGTACACCCGAGGAGCTGGCCCAGGTGTCGCGGGTGTTCGGTGCCCTGGGCATGTATCCCTGCGGGTTCTACGACCTGCGCGACGCGGCGCCGGCGCCCATCCCCGTTGTCTCCACGGCGTTCCGGCCGCTCGACCGCGACGAGCTGGCCGCGAACCCGTTCCGGGTTTTCACCTCGATGCTGGTGCCCGAGGACCGCCGTTTCTTCGACCCGGATCTCGAGCACCGGCTGTCGAGCTTCCTTGCGGCCCGCGAGCTCTTTCCCGCCGAGCTCCTCGCGCTGGCCGACCTCGCCATCGAGCACGGGGAGCTTTCGGCAGCCGATGCGGTGCGCTACCTGGAGCTGGCCGCCTCGTCCTTCGCGCTCTCAGCTGACCCGGTCGACCGGGCGTGGTACGGCGAGCTCGAGCGGATCTCGGGGGTCGCCGCCGACATCGGCGGTGTCACGACCACCCACATCAACCACCTGACTCCGCGCGTGCTCGACATCGACGACCTGTATGCGTCCATGCGGGCCCGCGGGATCGAGATGATCGACGAGATCCAGGGCCCGCCGCGGTGGGACGGCCCGGACGTGCTGCTGCGTCAGACCTCGTTCCGCGCGCTCGCAGAGCCGCGCACGTTCAGGGACCCCGATGGGGGGATCTCCCAGGGGGCGCTGCGGGTCAGGTTCGGCGAGGTCGAGGCCCGGGGCATCGCCCTCACACCCGGCCGGGAGAGACCTCTTCGACGAGCTGGTCACGGAAGTCGACCGCCGCATGGCCGGCGACCCGGACCTCAGACGCGCAGACGTGGCGCAGCAGGTGTGGCGCGAGGGACTGCCCGCCACCGAGCGCGACCTGTGCCTTGCCCAGCTCGGCTTCTTCACGTTCGTGGTCGACCCCGACGTGGCTGGCGGGCGACCGGCGCCGGAGCAGGTCACCGCGTTGGAGCTGGGCTCCGTCGGCGAGCTCGTCCGCACGGGAGTGCTGCATCCTCAGCCCATCGTGTACGAGGACTTCCTGCCGCGTTCCGCCGCCGGCATCTTCGCCTCGAACCTGACGGAGAGCGGAACGATGGACGCGGACCAGGGCGGGGCCGAGCGCGACCCGGACTGGATGGCTGGCGTCATGGGACGAACCGTCCACGTTCCCGAGGAGCTCTACGCGCACGAGGCGTTGGCCTCCCTCGGTGCGGCCGAACAGATCCTGGGTCGGAGGATCAGCGCCACGGCTACTCCGGACACCAAGCAGCCGCAGGGCAGGCACGGCGCCTGACCTGCGGCACTCCGGCTCGGCTCGGACGAGCACGCGATCGTGCGTCGCGAGGAAGCGAGGCGTGGGTGCGGTCCTGCTCCTGCCAATCACGCCGGTACGCGCTTGCGGCCCAGCCGCTGGAACACCGCGATCCCTACAGCTGCGAACGCAAAGCCGGCCACCAACCAAGGCCACGGGCTCCACTGTTCCGCGCACGCGGTGAAGTGCTCCCCGACACGGCAGATCTCGCCAGGTCCGTCGCGGTTCAGCCAGGCCACGTAGAACAGCGGCGCGGACATCCCGGATACGGTTCCCGCCATGCTGCGATCCGCAGCTGTGGTCAGCAGCAGCACCAACGCCAACAGGGCGGCCACCGGTCCCACGAAGATGCCGATCGTCAAGGCACCAAGCAGGGCCAGGCAACCACTCGCACCCACCACGGCCCACAGGACGAAGCGCACCCGTGGATCAGTCAGAACCCGGCCAGCGGCGGTCATGCGTCCAGCATGCGCTCGTTCGGCGCGCCGCGCGCGGGTGCTACACCCGCCGCCGTACTTCACCGCTAGACCTGGTCTCCCGGACACGTCAACTGTGCCGGGAAGTGTTGGTCGACGACTTCGACACGCAATCGCTTCACGGGCGGCGGCGTCGAAGTCACGAGAAGCAACTGTTCCACTTCTCAAAGTGCGGTGCGAAGCAGCGAGACTGTCGGAGTGAATGAGCGCCTGTTCGTCTATGGAACCCTGGCTCCGGGTCAGCCGAACGACCACATTCTGAGGGATGTCCCGGGGACTTGGGAGGAGGCATTCGTGAAGGGGAGGCTGGTTGAGCACGGGTGGGGAGCCGAGCTGGGGTTCCCCGCAATCGAGCTGAGCGAGGCAGACAGCCGGGTCGCCGGTCTCGTGTTCACCTCGGACTCTCTGGCCGGGCACTGGCAGCGACTCGATGAGTTCGAAGGCGAGGGCTACCAGCGGGTGATGGCTGAGGCATACCTCCACGACGGGCGCCGGTAACTGCACACCTGTACACCGCCCGAGGTCACACCACCCGCTGACGAAAGCGCTCGTGTCTCTGAACTGCGCGCCCAGAACATCCGCGTGCTCATCGGCACGAGCGGATCGCGGCTAGATCCGGGCGGACTCGGACGCATTGTTAGCGTCTTCCGCCATGGGCACCGAGGATGCGTCGTCGACACCCGGCCGGGGACTGGGCTATCCGGGCTTCGCGCTCGTGGTGGTCGTCTATCTGGCAATCATCCAAGGCGGTGGACGCCTGGCGCGGTCCCTCTTCGACGCCGGCGACGGATTCACGACCACCCGCGACGTGATCGTCAACATGTGGATCCCGCTCGGCGCCGCGTTCCTGTTCACCTACGCCGTGATCGCGTACCTGGGATGGCTCAAGCCCGTACTCCGAGAGGAGCATCGCACGCAACGCTGGGTCTGGGCGGTGCCCATCATCCTGGCGGTCTGCATCCTGGCGGCCATCGACTTCGCCGACCTGGCCGACAAGAGCGTCGGATTCATCCTCGCCCTTGTCGTCGCCACCCAGTTCGTCGGCTGGGGCGAGGAGGGAATGTTCCGTGGGATCGGCGTCACCGTCCTGCGGGAGCACGGACTCACCGAGGGCAAGGTCGCACTCTGGTCGAGCATCGTCTTCGGTGCCGTGCACCTGACCAACGCGTTCAGCACCGGAGGAAAAGCCGTCCCGCAGGCGATCGCGGTCAGCTTCGCCGGCTACTTCTTCTACCTGATCCGTCGCGTATCGGGCGGCAACGTCCTGAACTCGATTCTGCACGGCATGTTCGACTTCTCGATCCTGACCGGGACGGCGATCTTCGTCGACCAGCAGGGCTACGTCGGCAGTGTGTTTGCGATCTTCGCCTACGTCATCATTGCCATCGTGGTCATCGCGCGGCGCACGCACATCGAACCCGCCGCAACGTCAACCCCGGGCCTCATGTGACAGGCGACTTCGCCGGCTCGGCAAGGTGTGTCAAGGCATGCCGCACCACCTCGTAGAAGCGACCCACAGACGCCACGTCCAGCCGCTCCTGGGGGCTGTGGGCTCCCTCGATGGTCGGGCCGATCGATACGGCGGACAGCCCCGGCAGGTGTGCGGCGATCTCTCCGGCTTCGAGACCAGCGTGCACCGCGGTCACGTGCGGTTCTCGTCCATACACCTCGACATGGGCGATGCGGACGACCTCGAGCAGCTCGCTTTCAGAGTCCGGCTGCCAGGCCGGGTACCGGGAGGTGACTTCGGCCCGACCGCCGGCGAGCCGGGCGAGACTGGCATACCGAGCATGCAGTGCGTCCAGGTCGCTCGGTCGCGATGACCGCGGCGCCGAGACCAGCACGACGTCGTCGTTCTCGAGGTAGACCACTCCCAAGTTGGTCGAGGTGCGGACGATGCCTGGCAGCCGCTCGTCCATGGACAGCACTCCGGACGGGACGGCGAGCAGCAGATCGAGGATCGTTCGCGCCGCATCGGGCGACATCACCCGACTGGGAGGCGGGTCGGGTGATCCAAGGAGCTCGATGACCGCGTCATCGTCAGCGCCCGCGCGCCAGGCGCGAACGCGCTCTTGGACCTCAGCGGCGACGCGCTCCAGTGTCGTCCGTCCCAGCTCGTCGAGGAGCAGCACTGCTCGGGCTTCACGCGGAATGGCGTTGTCTGCGTTGCCGCCCGAGAGGTCGGCGATCCGGAGGTGGGTCGCGTCGTCCACAGCCAGCTCCTCGGTGGTGAGGGCGAGCACGTAGGCCAGGGCTTTGAGGGCGTTGGTGAGGTTGTCATCGATCTGCTGTCCCGAGTGCCCGCCCTGAAGGCCTCGCACGCGCAGCACTGCGTGCTCGCTGTCGACGGGTGCGGCCTCCCAGCCCGTCGCGATGCGGACAAAGACCCGCGAGCCACCGGCGCTGCCGATGATCACCTCGTGTTCCTGTTCTGAATCAAGGTTGAGGAGGGTACGTCCGGTCACCAGCGCCGGATCCACCCCCGCGGCGCCGCCGAAGTCCTCCTCCTCGTCGACTGTGAAGAGGAGCTGCAACGGTGGTCGCGGAGATCGTTCCCCGTCGCCCGCCTGGTCGCCCGTCTGGTCGCCCGCCTGCGCGGCGGCTTCCGCCGCGATCGCAAGGGCCACCGCGACTCCGATACCGTCATCAGCACCCAGCGTCGTACCGGGGGCCTGGACCCATCCGTCGGCCACGACCGGGAAGACCCCGTCGACCGCCGGGTCCGTCACCACGCCGGCGTCGGCCTCGCACACCATGTCGAGGTGCGCCTGCAGGATGACCGTCCGTGCCTGCGAGGAGCCCGGGAGGTCGGCCACGATGTTGCCCACTCGATCGACCCTCGGCGTCAGCCCAAGAGCCCCAAGGCGGTCAAGGACGTGCGCCCGAACCAGCCCCTCCTCCTTCGAGCGTCGCGGCAGGGCCGCCAGCCCAGCGAACTCCCGCCACACGATCGCGGGTTCTAGCCCCGCCACCCACGAATCCCGGTCAGTCCCGCCTCGAACTGTTTGCCCCGACATTTGCTCTCCTCCCCTCAAGCACTCAATCACGGCTCGGCGCCGACCATGGAGCCGACGAGCGCGACCAACCCGGCTACCGGTCCCGCGCTGATGGCGATGATGGCCTCGACCACGTTGTTGTGATCCAGGCTCCGGCCCGCTGTCGGCCCCGCTGTCGGGCCCGTCGTCCAAGCCGAAAGCGCTCGGCACGGGTCAGCGCTGGGATCGCAACCATCAGGAGACCCATCCTAGGGTCGTGTGTTCTCAAGGGGATGTACGTGACAGAGCCCTCGTCGAGAGGCTCGATCCACCGCGACTACTCCGCCGACTGGATGCACCAAGTCGATCCAGTGGTCGGCGACTGCCTTCACCAGATCACCTGCAGATCCGTGATGGGAGTGCGCGCACATAGGCACGAGCGGATCTAGTTCGAGCGGCGGATCAGACCCCGTATCGCACTTCTCAAGGGTTCCATGCGGACGCACTCAACTCGCATCTCGGGACTCATCATCAGCCATAAGAATCGGATGGCCGCAGCGCACGCTATCTGCGCCTTGACCGGATGGCCGCTTTCTGTGGGCATGGGCGTTTACGCCGTGCCGTACCGACGGCGAGGCATCTGCGTGCGTCTGTTCATCGCCACCTGGAGAAGTTGCTACTTCCCGGCCGATCCGCCCACGCCGTTGATGGACTCCTGGTAGATGTCCGCGTAGGTGCGCGAGTCCTTGATCAGGTCGTCGCAGAAGGCCGCGACGTCGTCACCGATGAGTTCAAGGACTCCCTTGCGGTCCGCGGCTCCCTGCTCAAAGAGGTCGACGAGATCGACGAGCAGTGTTCCGTCCTCCACGCCGACCGGTCCGACCTTGAAGAAGTACCTCTGGATCTCCTTGTAGACGATCTGGTAGTCAGGCGGGAGCGCCTTGACTCGCGCCATGTGCGCTCGCCACTGCTTCTTGCCTTCGACAATGTCCTGGATGCCCACGTCAGACGCCTCCCTGGCCCAGTTTCCGTGCGACGTTCCTGTTCAGCTGCTCACGCCAGCGGTCGCGATAGCTCCTTGCCCCGTCGCCGCCCGCCAACGCCGAGCAGAAGCCGCCGATGTCGTCGCCAAGGACCTCGCGGATGTTCTGACCATCGGCCGCGGTCTCTTCCAACAGCCCCAGAACGCCGTCGAGGATCGGCATCAGGTTGCGGCCAGAGAAGTTCGAGTACGGAACAAGGTTCGCCTGGATCTCCTCCCACGCCGCGCGATGGTCGGCCGGCAGAGCCTCGGCACGAGCCTCGAACGCCTTGTACTCCGCGGTGAGATCGCTGCCCGTGATCCGTTCCCAGAAGCTCATTCTCCGCTCTCCTTGAGCTTGTCGATCCGTGATGAGAGATATATCCATTTCGTCCAGAAGACCCCGAGCGCCGCGCGGCCCGCATCGTTCAGCGCATAGAACTTGCGCTGCGGACCCTGCTCGGACGGCCGCTTTGTCACCTGGACGAGTCCGTTGCGTTCCAGCCGCAGCAGGATCGTGTAGACCGTCCCATCGACGACGTCGACGAAGCCCAGCTCGTTCAGCCGGCGGGTGATGGCGTACCCGTAGGTCTCGTCGCTGTCGATGATCTGAAGTACGCAGCCTTCGAGCGTGCCCTTCAGCATCTCCGTCAGATCGTCCAACCTCGTCCATCCCGCCGCTCACCCCGACTATGCGGTATCACCAGATACTGGTATACGGTAGCACAAGGTAGCGACGCGGCTCGGCGACCCGCCCTTGGGATCCCCACCCAGAAGTTGACGCAAGACGCCTCACGCTGATGAGCGTGCGTCAGGGGCGGTAGGTAGCCAGAATCACGCCCGAGGACGTGGCTGTGTGGTCGACCAGCGTCAGTGACAGTGGTTCGTCGGCGGGGCCGAACAGGCGCTGGCCGGTGCCCAGCACGACCGGGTGAATCATGAGGAGCAGTTCGTCGACGAGTCCCCGTGGCAGCAGGGACCGGACGAGTCGGCCGCTGCCCATGATGACCAGGTTCGGTCCTTGCTGCTGACGAAGCTCGACGACCGCGGCGGGTACGTCGCCGCTGAGCAGCGTGGAGTTCGGCCACGTCAGATCGGCGTCGGGGTCCGAGGAAGCGACGTACTTGGTCGCCTGGTTCAGGCCATCCTTGAACGGGCCGCCGGCCCTGTTCCAGTGGCTGAGCATGTCCTCGTAGCTGCGCCGCCCGAACAGCCAGGAAAAACCCTGACCCATCCGCTCGCCGAGTACGGCGCCGATCGTCGGATCATCCGAAGCCCGATAGGCCCAGCCGCCATGAGGGAAGCCGTGCCGCGTGTCTTCGTCGGGTCGGCCAGGGCCCTGCATGACTCCGTCGAGGGACACGTGATTGACGACGATGACGCGCACGCGCACTCCTTTCCAAGAGCGGTCACTGATCCCGACCCGAGCGGTCCCTAGAATTCATCGCGGGGCTACGAACGACGAGCCCAGTCAACCGCACCGACATCGGTATGAGCCGATCGCGGCATTGAAAGACGTTCTGCGTTCCATCCCTGGTGGTTCGGACGGATACAGGTAACCGAACCCGTAGGTCGGCGGATGTGCATCCAACGCGCTCCAGCGACTCTGGATGACGGGTTCCCCTGCGCACTCGGTAGTCGGGGTGTCAGGGGGCCCACCACCGCGTCGCGGGCTAGCAAGCCCGACGGTTACCTTCTCGGCTCGTACCGCATTGCCATCGCCCCCGAGTCGAACTCCAGCCGGCCCACGAGCTGCAAGTCGACGTGGGTCAGCTGGACCATGGCGTTCTTGACTGACTCGCAGGAGGTCGCTCTGGTCTCGTGGTCCGTGGCGGCGCGGCCGAGAGTCAGTTAGCCGCCACTCCCGTCGAAGCCGCCACCGTCGAAGTGACCACTGCTGCCCACGATGCCGGTCCCGAAGTATCCGGTGGTCTCGGGTGCCGTCTCGAAGACCGCGGGGTGGAGCGCCCACGAGAGCGACGCCACGCCGGCGAAGTAGCCCTGCGTGTAGGGCAGGAAGGCGCTGCCGGCAGTCCAGTAGGGCATCGTTCGGGCCCCGATCTTCACCGTGCGGACCTCGGGCATCAACTTGTTGGTCACCCGGTCGGCGTCCGTTGAGCACGCGGGCACGCGGCGGCCGCCGTGACCGGGTCGGGTCCACAGCACCTCGGTGGCGGAGGGACCGTGCAACGGGTTGAAGAAACATACGATCCGCTGCTCCGGAACCGGTCGGCCCGCCATGCGGGACTGCACACACGCGAGCGCATAGAGCCCGGTGGCGAGAGTCTCGGTGACCTTGCTGACCTCCTCGGCGTCGCTGATCTTCTCGAGGCTGCGTTTCGCGGACTCGCATGAGTCGAGCGCGGTCTGGTAGGCGACGCGCGTCTCCTCGTCGAGCACATGACCGCCGACCTCGCGGTCGAGTCCCTGCAGCTGTTCAGCGAGGTACGTGACGTCTTCGCCGGCCAGGCGGCGTACGCCCTCGAGCTCCTCGGCCTTCTTGTTCTGCGTGGCCTGCCGGTCCCGCCACCACTTGACGGCGAACCCGGCACCGCCCGCGACGACGATGATCCAGAACCACTCCACGTTTTCCCTCTCAGGGCCTGCGAGATCATCTCCAGCGTCGCCCCGACGGATGAAGGTGTCAATCGAGGAAATACACCTCAAGTGGGCGGCGCAGTGAGAGTTCGCCGCGGGAGCAAGTCGATCCGTGATTCCACGGTGAGAATCAACGAAGTGTCCGCTGACATCCGCTCATCGGCATTCTGCGCGCTGCCAGCCACTCAGCGACCGCAGCGGTCCACGCGCTCCCAGGGCCAATCGGTGGCGAGCCAGCGCGCGACGCGGTCGGCGAGGGGTACGTCGAGGCCCGATCTGTCGGCGCGCACCCAGGACTGCACCCTCACGTCCCACTCGTCGGAGGACGACGGATACAGGTAGACGCAGCCGATGACGTCGTCGTCGTTCGGGTCGAGGACGGTGAAGGTGAAGCCGGCGCCCTGCGTGAAGTCGTCGGCGTGGCGGCGGAGGTCGGCGAGGTTCTCCTCGAGCGTCATGCCGCTGGGTGGTGGCCATTTGCCGCCGGCATAGCCGGGAGTGGAGCGTATGTGCTCGATGCTCGACATCCAGGCTGAGTGGTCGGCCTGGTTGTGCTGCGGTCCCAGCGGTTCGAGGTGGAACTGGTCGGTGGTGAGCGAGGTCGGCGGATCGAAGCCGACTGGCACGAACTCATCCGCGGTCATGAGCGGGACCGTAGTGGACTGGCCGAGCCTCTCGCACTCGAGTTCTTCTCGGAGGCCTGCGGACCGGCGCCCGTTCGGCATGAGCGGGTCGTGGCATGACGCGGTTGCGGTCAGAAATAGCGGTCAGAGCCGCCGGACGACAAGAAGCCGCAGGCCAGACGCGTGGTCTGACCTGCGGCTTTGCTCGTGGGCAGGGGCGGGGTCGAACCGCCGACCTTCCACTTTTCAGGCGGACGCTCGTACCAACTGAGCTACCTGCCCGAGCGGTGAGAACCATACCGGACAGGTGCGGCCGGGACGGAATCGGTTGCGTGCGGCGGTTCAGCCGTAGCCCAGCGCGTGCAGCGCCTGGTCGTCGATGCCGAAGTGGTGGGCGATCTCGTGCACGACGGTGATCCGGACCTCGTCGACGAGCTGCTCCTCGGAGCTGCACATGTCGAGCAGCGGAGCGCGGAAGATCAGGATCCGGTCGGGCTCGCGGAACGTGTAGCCGCTGTCGCGCTCGGTCAGCGGCACCCCGTCGTACAGGCCGAGGAGGTCGGGGTCGTCGTACGGCGCATCGGGCTCGATCAGGACCACGACGTTGTCCATCAGTGCCGACAGCTCCGGCGGGACGCCGTCGAGGGCAATCGAGACCAGGTCTTCGAAGTGCTCCGGCGTGACGTCCATGACCCCATCCAACCAAGCCGTGCCCAACGCCGTGGATTGGTTTGAGGACGTCTCCGCTCCGCCCCTATGCTGGTCCGGTTCCGCCGCCAGCGGTGGACGGGCCCCCATCGTCTAGCGGCCCAGGACCCCGCCCTTTCACGGCGGTAGCACGGGTTCGAATCCCGTTGGGGGTACCAGTTCGAGCCGCGCCGGGCCACCTCACCCTTTAGGGCTGGCCCGGTTTGGGGGGAATTCCGCCACCCGCATGGACCATGCCCTATGGGCCTCTGCGGACATAGCATTCGCACATGCTGGATGTGACCTGCCCCGAGTGCGGCAACGTCCTGCGCGCATGCGGCTCCCAGCTGTCCCGGCTTCCGGGAGCTGAATGGCAGACCCACGTCGACTACCAGTGCGCGGACCCACAGTGCGCGGGCCGCCACCGGGTCACTGTGCCCCGTCAGGAGCGGCGTGAATCGACAGCGGACGGGGATTCCGTCGCGGACTGACCTGGCTGCGGTGTCACCCGATGGTGAATCCACGCGCTCATCGGACGCGGGTCACGGGCAGGATGGCGAGCGCCGCAGTGAGCGCGCAGCCCCCGGCGACGGCGTACAGCACTCCGTAGCTGCCGCCGCCCAGGCTCAGGATCACCGGCGCGACTGCCGGCGCCACGGAGAAGGGCAGGGCGCCGGCCATGTTGAAGACACCGAGGTCCTTGGCGGTGTTGGCGTCGTCCGGCAGCACGTCGGCGACCAGCGCGAGGTCGACGGCGACGTAGACCCCGAACCCGAGGCCGGCGATCGCCATGCCGACCAGGAAGCCGTTGAAGTCGGTGGCGACCGCGATCACCAGCATCGCCAGGCCGTAGACCGTCGCGGCGGTCAGCACGAAGATCTTCCGGCGCCCGGTCCGGTCGGAGAGCCTGCCACCGATCAGCGACGCACAGACGACCACCACGGACTGGACCAGGGTGCCGAGGAAGATCTGCCGGGGTACGTCGCGCTCGTCGCTGCCGATCTTCTCCAGCAGGTAGTAGGCCTGGTAGGTGACCAGGAAGGCATAGGCCATCACGAACATGAAGCGGCTGGCGAAGGCCCAGGAGAAGTCCCGTTGACGCCGCGGGTCGACGTAGAACGTGCTGAGAAACTCCCGCATCGACCAGGTGGGCCTCTCCGCCACAGCAAGGCGACGGTCGGGCAATGTGACGGCGAAGAGGACGATGAAGAACCCGCCGATCGCACACGGCGCCAGGAACATGGCCACGTCATGACCGCTGAACAGTTGGACCACGTAGGTGCCACTGATGGACGCGACGGGCAGGCACACGCCGAGCACACCTGACACGAACCCCCGCTGCGAGACCGGGACCTGGTCGGGCAGCACGGCGACCTGCGCCGCGAGAAGCGCGTTGAAGAACAGCTGCGCCGTGCACCATCCGACCAGCACCACCGGGATGGTGGGAGCCACGGCGACGATGAGGATGCCGATCGTGCCACCCGTGAGCCCGATCACCATCCAGGGCCGCCGCATGCCCAGCCGGGACGACGTCCGGTCGCTCATCCTCCCGAAGAAGGGATTTCCGAACATCGCGACGAGGGCGCCGATCCCGGTGACCAGCGCCAGGCTCTGGGGAGCCTTCTCGATCCCGGTGAGCGAGTTGACCTTCAGCGCGAGCGTCACGAGCAGGGGCGCGACGAGCACCAGGCAGGTGCCCATGAAGGCCAACGTGTACAGGGTGATGAACCGCCAGCCGACGCGGTCCATCGTCTGTTGCTCCTGGGTCACGGCACCTCCGTCGCTGGAGCGGTCACGCGATCCGAGGAGCAACCTGGAGTTCGTCCCATGATGCGCTCGCACCAGCAGCCCGTCCCGTCCCTGTGCTCGAGACTAGGCTCTACTGGGCCGGAGACCTGTCGGCCGCTGCTCCGCTGGCTACCGATTCGGAGATGGGGGAGCACATGAGTTAGCCTTTACCGGCTTCACCATGAGGCCCCGTAGCGCAGTTGGTTAGCGCGCCGCCCTGTCACGGCGGAGGCCGCGGGTTCGAGTCCCGTCGGGGTCGCAAGGATGAACGGCCTCTGGCCTGCGAAAACGCAGAGCCAGAGGCCGTTTGCTTTCACCGCCGGAGTGACACAACAGCGGCCGTGTCCCGTCTGCGTCGCGCAGTTCGTCATGACGGACGACCTCATGTGGTGCCATCAACCGGGCCCAGTCATCCACACCCGCGAGCGTAGGCCTTGACGGACAACGTCGAGGTGCACGCGGGGTGAACTCGAACCGTCCAGTTGGTGCGACTCATCGCGTCGGGGGGCGGGGTCGCGATGTCGCGGCTGCGCGGGCCTGTTCGCGTGTGGCCAGGAGGTACTTGACTGCCTCAACGGTGAGGTAGGCGGTGACGACGGCGATCAGGATGGGTGCGGTTTGCAGCGCCCCGACCTGGGTCAGGAACGCGGCCATTAGCACCATGGAGAACGGCACCGGCGCCAACGCCCCGGGGACCGCGGCGAGCAGGCAGGTGAAGGCCAGTCCCAGTGGCACGCCGGGGATGGCCTGGTGGACGAGGACACCGGCGGTCCCGCCGATGAACAGCGAAGGAAAGATCGGGCCGCCGATGAAGCCGCTGCCCTGGCTGACGGCGAAGGTGAGCATCTTGGCGATCACGATGGCGGCGAGCAGCCCTACGCCCAGGTTGCCCCCGTCGTTGAGTACGGTCTTGAGCTGATCGCTGCCGGAGAACATGGTCAGCGGCAGCGCCACACCGACGATCCCGAATATCACGCCGCCCAGCGTTGTTTTCGCGATCGCCGGGGCGTTGAGCCGGCCGAACAGCCGGGCCGCCGCCATCATGAACCCAGCCAGCAGCATCACCACCAGTGCGGCGAACAGGCCGAGGGGGATCCCGGCCAGGAGCTGCCAGTCCTCGAACTCATAGGACGGCACCTGGTAGGCGTCTAGGAACACAGCGCCGGCGATGGCGAAGTAGATGCCGAACGAGACGCTCGATGCCACGATCTCCGCGGCGAGGGCCTTGGCGAATCGCTGCCCGCCCGGGCGGGCGGCCTCCAGGATCAGCATCACCACGATCAGCGTGCTGGAGAACAGCCCGCCGTATGCCCCGGCGAACCCGGCCAGGGTGTTCACCTGGGAGTCCTCCGTGCTCAGCGCCCTTCGCTGGGCGAGCCAGCTTCCCGCGCCGCCGCCCATGGCGCCCAGCGCCTTCTCCGGGCCAAGGCTGGCGCCACCGATCAGCGACACCGTCGAGACGGCCACAATCCCCGGCACCGGTCGCGGGTCGACGTGCTCGGTCTTGAGGTCTTCGAACAGGCCAGGGATCTCCTGGGGCAGGTGGGTCAGGCGGCGCAGCAGCCCGACGACGGCACCGGCCGCGGCGGCGACCGCCACCCACCACCAGTGCCCGCCGAACCATCCCGAATCGGAGTCGCTGTACCACTGGCCTCCGAAGTCAATCACTCCGATGAACACCAGGCCGGCGATCGCGCCGAACACGCCCAAGGCCACGGCGTACCCCAGCAGGAGCCAGAACTCCCGGTTCTGGGTGACGGGCGGAGCCGCGGCCGGTCCGGATGACATGCTCACGACGCGGGCCTCAACCGAGCTGACCCTCTACCTCGGGGTTGGAGGGAGACACCGGATGCCGTGATTCCGCGCCGCGAGCGGCCCCCACGAGGACCTGCACGAACGCCAGAAGGACCAGCACCAGGGCCAGCGACCACCACAACCGCGGAAGTGACACGTCGAGGCCCCAGAGCAGGACCACGACGCCGATCGCGCTCACGACCACACGCAGCCATCCGACGTTGGCTGAGACCCAACCTCCGGCTCGGCTGACCGGACCGTCGGACAGGCGTGCGCCGATGTCCTCCAGGCCCCCGGCCACGGTGCTCCGAACCGCTGTGCCGTACTTGTTGGACCCGGCGAACCAGCCCGCGACCACCAGGACCAGACCAAGTGCGAGGATCACCTCCTGGCCTCGGTCGAGGTAGGCGAGCAGGGTGTTGTAGAAGACCGTGCTGGCCGGGCCCAAGACGGTGCCGGAGAGTTGGTTGATGAACAGCTGGCGCCCGGCCGCAAGGATCAGCGCAATCAACACGGCGTTGGCCGCCAACAGCGCGCCGATCCACACGGCCATCCGGGGGCGTCGGCCGGCGAGCAGGAAGGCGCCCAGGTACAACAGCGCCACGAGCGGGAGGAGCCACTTCGCGATCGGGTTCCCGAAGGCGTAGATCGTGCGTACCTGCTCCAGCTCGGACGACTCCAACAGCACGATCTGCCGGTCGGACGCGGGAGTGGGCACGTTCTCGAGCAGCGTGAGTCCACGGTCGACCAGGCGCTGCTTGACCTGGTCGATGACCTCGTCGACGTCGAGGACGAGCT
The DNA here is from genome assembly GCA_963745795.1 of uncultured Actinomycetota bacterium. Taxonomy (GTDB): domain Bacteria; phylum Actinomycetota; class Actinomycetes; order Propionibacteriales; family Nocardioidaceae; genus Marmoricola. The sequence goes on from CAVUYR010000005.1 coordinate 526,789, forward strand.
CATCGCCCTGGACCGAGATAGCCCCGGATCCCTCCCCCTTCAACACCTGTTGCAACGCCTGCTGGGCCCGGGTGTTGATCCTGGCCCATAGGTCGGCGAACTCGTTGGAGGCGAGGAACGCACGGACCTCCCGGTCGATCAGGCCGTTGATCGCCGCAGAGAGCGGCCCGACCAGCTGCTCGAGCCGTGGCCGGTCGGTGATCACGCCGGCGAACACGTTGGTCAGGATCGCCTCGATGTCGACCTGCTTTTCGATGGCGTCGGTGACCGTGGTCGCGATCGCGTCCTGGACCTCGGGAGAGCTCACGAGAGGTTCGACGGTGTCGACGTAGCGCTGGGTGTCATTGAGGGTGCGTTGGCCCCAGAACGCGACCGCGGCGGGTGTCGTCAGCAGCGCGGCCAGAATCACACAGATCACGGCGCTGACCGTGTGGCCCGTCGAGCGCTGCTCTTCGGCTGACTTTTCGACGGGCGCAGCCGTCTCGAGCGGGACGGTGGGCTCGGCGTCCCCTGGCGTGGCGGATCCCGGTGTGGACATCGTGGGCCTCCCTCGACACGGCCATGGTCGCGTGAGCGGGGAGTTGAAGTCGTCACCCAAATCACGTGACTCGTTCTCCTGTTCACGGTCGGGTGGTGCGGGGGCAGCCTGAGCAAACCCGCACGGATCGCGACAGAGGCGGCTGCTCGTCGGTCCCGGCCAACCACTCGCCGTACGCGTCGCCGGAGAGTTCGCCGACGTGCTCGACGCCGCTCGGGTGGGGGTCAGCCGGACTGCGATCCCGGTGCCCTCGCTGCGGTAGTAGTCATCAGTGCGGGATTGATCGCGATCGACGTAGGCGCGCGGGGCCTGCGCAACCACAACCTCTTCGCCTCGGCGAACTGCTCCTCGGCGTAGGTCTCCCCGGACGGCCCGGCGATCAGGCCCTTGCCGGAGTGCGTCCACCAGTTGAAGAAGTGGTCGGGCATCTCCTCCTTGTTCACCCGGTCGGCGTCGTGCGAGCCGAAGCTGGAGACGCCAGAGGTAGCTCTCGGTCGTGGCGAGCGGGCGCCCGGACTTCGCGTCGCGTCGACGCGGCGCATTCGGGTCCGCGGTCCGAAGGAAACGCGCCACCGCATCGTGGCCGTCGTTCGTGAGGATCACCACGGCCTGCTCGAGGAAGAACGCATGGGTGTCGAAGGCCACGACGATGCCGTTGCCGCGGATCACGGCCGGGTCGGTCGATGCCGGCTCACCCACCGTCCACGCCCCGACCGGAGTGACCGACGCTGTCACGACCGCCGAGCCGACAGCCAGCACGCCGATGGATCGCCGGACCGGGGACACCTGCCCCGCGATCCTCCAGGTCACCATGCCGCCGCGCGACGCTGCGCCGCGGTGGAACTTCACGCCTATACAGGGGGACACCGCCCCGCGTCGCCCGCCCTCAATTCGGGGCTCGTGTCCCGTCGGGTCGCAAGACGCCCTGGATCCCACCGATCCAGGGCGTTCGTGCGTCTCAGGTGGCCAGCACGAACCCCAGCCAGCAGGCCGCGAGCGAGACCGCCACGGTGCTGGCGAGGTACGCCGTGCCGACGCGGCGTCCACGGTCGGCGGACTGCACCATGAGCGCGCTGAACGTCGTGAGGCCGCCGCAGAAGCCGGTGCCCAGGAGCGCCAGCACCGATTCGGAGAGCGCCAGTCCGGTGAACATGCCGAGCAGGAACGAACCGGCCACGTTGACCGCCATCGTTCCGGTCGGCCAGCGAGCGTCGAGCGTGTGCGCGAGCGTGAAACGGAGCGTCGCGCCGAGGCCGGCTCCGAGCGCGACCAGCAGCCAGGTCAGCGGGGTCGAGCTCACTCGTCGCCCTCGTCGTCGTGGAACTCGGCCCGTTCGGCCGGCGTGGTCAGGTGACGTACGGCGAGCACTCCGGCGACGCCGGCGCCCAACGATCCCACGACGTACGCCGCAGCGAGGTCGCTGTGGCCGCCATGGACCAGCGCCCGGGTCTCCTCGCTGAACGCCGACAGCGTGGTGAACCCGCCCAGGACACCCGTGCCCAGGAACGACGGGATCGTGTGGTGGCGGTGCACGAACCGGAACACCGGCAGCAGGGCCAGCAACAACGACCCGACCAGGTTGATGGCCAGCGTGCCCCACGGAAACAGCCCGTGCGGTCCGAGCACGTCGACCGCGTAGCGCGCCGTACCACCAAGCGCCCCACCGAGCAGCACCACCGGGATCGTCGCGGCGAGGGCGCGTCGGGTCACGAAGCCGACTGGCGCGGATGGTCGGCGTAGCCTCCGGACCACGCGTTGGGCTGGTCGCCGGCCCCCTGCCGGACGAACTCGCCGAGGTACCACTCCTGTACCTCCTGCTGCCGCGGGGACGGCGAGAGGAACATCAGGGACTCGGACTCGAAGAACTCCTGCGAGCGCTTCATCAGGTCGGCGAGGCGACCCATGGTGGCGGGCGCGGACGCCGGGATGACGTAGAGGAGGTCGACGGACTCCTCGTGGTCGGCCTCGGCCTGGGCAAGCCGCTCGACCCCCCGGCTCTGCCGCCGCTCCTGCTCCACCTGCATCGCCACCTCGGACAGCTCGGCGGCGAACGGGTATCGGTCGGGGTCGGTGAGCGACAGCAGCCGCAGCTCGCGCCGCAGCTCGTGGTAGTGCCGGCGGAGGTCGCGGAAGCCGGCCACCGGCATGCCGAGCAGCTGGATCTCGATCGTCTCCTCGGGCTCCTCCGCGAAGTGTCGGTGCGCCATCGCCTCGTCGATGTCGAACAGGTCGCCGTCGATGTGGATGTCCTCGCGCGGCTCGACGACGGGTTCGAACCAGACCGTCTTGCCGTGCCCGTCGGGGTCGATCTCGGATCCCCACGCGGCGGAGTGGAGCGCGACCAGAGAGAGCCCGCGGCCGAAGGTGGACAGCAGGTCCTCCTCGTCGTCGGAGAGCGCGATCAGGCGAGGCGGCACCAGGGAACGGTCAGCGACCTCGATGCGCGGGTGTTCCCGGGTGCCGCGGACCCGCACGGCCACCGGCGGCGCCGAGTGCAGCATCGCGTTGGTGACCAGCTCGGAGACGCCGAGCTCGGCGGAGTCGACGAGCTCGGGGCGGCCGAGGTCGATCAGCACCTTGTGCACCCACTCGCGGGCAAGCCTGACCGCCCGCGGAGTGGCGGGAAGGGTCAAGCTCTTCTGGCTCGGTGTCAAGAAGCGGTCCCCCAGCAAGGAGGTGCGAAGACGTGCCCAGCATGGTTCCCCCGCCCGGGCGGCCTCAATCCTCCCAGAAGTAGACCACTCAACTCAGTTCTTCCTCCAGGTTCAGGAGCGCGTTCTCGACGACCTCCGCCAGCGCCGGGTGGATCCAGTACTGGCCGCGGGCCAGCTCGGCGACCGGTCTGCCCGAAGCTCATCGCCTGGACCAGCGGCTGGACCAGGATCGACGCCTGCGGGCCGATCAGGTGTGCGCCCACCAGGGCAGCCCGTCGCGCGGTCGGCGACCAGCTTCGCGAACTGGTCGCGTGTCCTCCATCGCCCAGCCGTAGGCGACGTCGCCGTACTCCTGCGTGCGACGACGTGCCACGTCGATGCCCAGGTCGCGCGCCTCCTGCTCGGTCAGCCCGACGCGTCGCGACCTGCGGCGAGCTGAACACCGCACTGGGCACGAACCGGTGGTCGCTGACCTGCAACGACGTCCGGGTGGAGCAGGTTGTGCTGCACGACCCGGGCCTCGTGGTTGGCCACGTGCTTGAGCTGGAGCGGGCTGCAGACGTCGCCGAGCGCCCAGACGCCCGGGCGCGGTGGTGCGCTGGTACTCGTCGACGACCACGAAGCCGTCGTCGTCCACCTCGACCCCGGCCGCGCCGAGGTCGAGCAGGTCGGAGTTGGGCGTGCGCCCGGTCGCGACCAGCAGCACGTCGACGTCCTCGGCGTCTCCGCCGGAGGACAGATCCAGGCGGACGCCGTCTCCCACCGGCTTGACCCCCTCGACCGTGGTGCCGAGCCGCACGTCCCACTGCCGGCCGGCGAGCGCGGTGAACCGGGCCGCGACGTCGGCGTCCTCCTGCCGCAGCAGGACGTCGCCCCGGTGGACCATGCGTCACCTGCGCGCCGTACGACGAGAAGACGTGGGCGAACTCCGCCGCCGATGAACCCGCCGCCGACGATGCCGACCCGCTCCGGCAGCGCGTCGATCCGCATCACCGTGTCGCTGGTGTGGTGCGCGACGGTGTCGAGCCCGGGGATGTCGGGGATCCAGCGGCCGGGTGCCCGACGCGATCACGATCTGGTCCGCGGTGATCGTCCACCCCGGTGCCGGTGTCGATCGTGCGCTGCGCCGGTGAACCGGCAGCGTGCCGTCGAAGACGTCGACGTTCGGGCAGCCCCCGGCGGTACTCCTCACCGGAGTCCGCGATCGGGTCGATCCGCCCGAAGATCCGGTCGCGGATCGCTCGGCCAGTCGGCTGCGGCCGGGGCGGGTCCCGACCCCCAGCGCCGGCCCGTGCCCGGCGTACCGCTCGAGGTCGGCCGGGTAGACGAACATCTTCGTCGGGATGCACCCGACGTTGAGGCAGGTGCCGCCGAAGCGGCCCTTCTCGAGGATCGCGACCCGTCGGTCCGGCGAAGCGGTCGTCGACGATCGAGTTGCCCGAGCCGGTGCCGATGACGGCGAGGTCGTAGTGGGTCACCCGCCCAGTATCCGATGTGAGCCTGATCGCACCGACACCCGTTGCCGTCCGGATCGGGCACATCGCGGTGTCCACCGTTGTTCCCCACGTGCACGTGATGCGTGAGAGGGACCAGAATGAGCCCAGCGAACCAGGAGGATGACGCCCACATGAGCGAGACCCGACGACACCAGGTGGTCGTGATCGGCTCCGGCTTCGGCGGCCTGTTCGGCACCAAGGCGCTCAAGCGCGCCGACGTCGACGTCACGATGATCGCCAAGACCAGCCACCACCTGTTCCAGCCGCTGCTCTACCAGGTGGCGACCGGGCATCCTCTCCGAGGGCGAGATCGCCCCGCCGACGCGCGAGGTGCTCGCGTCGCCAGCGCAACGCCCGGGTGATCCTGGGCGAGGTCACCGACATCGACCTCGAGAACAGGACTGATCACCTCCCACGTCCTCAACCGGGTGACGGTGACGCCGTACGACACGCTGATCGTGGCCGCCGGGGCCGGGCAGTCCTACTTCGGCAACGACCAGTTCGCCGAGTACGCCCCGGGCATGAAGAGCATCGACGACGCCCTCGAGCTGCGCGGCCGGATCTTCGGCGCCTTCGAGCTCGCCGAGATCTCCGACAGCGAGGAGGAGATCGAGCGCCTGCTCACCTTCGTGGTCGTCGGCGCCGGCCCGACCGGCGTCGAGATGGCCGGACAGATCGCCGAGCTCGCGCACCGGACGCTCAAGCGCGACTTCCGCCGGATCAACACCCGCGAGGCGCGGGTGATCCTGCTCGATGCCGCGCCCCAGGTGCTGCCGCCGTTCGGCGCCAGGCTGGGCGAGAAGACCAAGGTGGCGCTGGAGAGGCTCGGCGTCGAGGTGCAGCTCGGCGCGATGGTCATCGACGTCGACGAGTGGGGCATCGAGGTCGCACGACAAGGACGGGGCGCGCCGCCGGATCGAGGCGGTCACGAAGGTCTGGGCCGCCGGGGTCCAGGCCAGCCCGCTCGGCAAGCAGCTCGCCGACCAGACCGGCGCCTCACTCGACCGCGCCGGCCGGATCAGGGTCAACCCCGACCTCACGCTGCCGGGCCACCCCGAGGTGTTCGTGGTCGGCGACATGATCGCGCTCGACAACCTCCCCGGCGTCGCCCAGGTGGCGCATCCAGGGCGGCAAGTACGCCGCCAAGGAGATCAAGCGTCGCCTGTCCGGGAAGCCGTCGCTGCCGAGCCGTTCCACTACTTCGACAAGGGCAGCCTGGCCACGATCTCGCGGTTCCGCGCGGTGGCCCTGATCGGCAGGCTCAAGCTCACCGGCTTCCTCGCCTGGCTGATCTGGCTGGGCGTGCACCTGGTCTACCTGACCGGCTTCAAGAACCGGCTCAGTGCGCTCCTGCACTGGACGGTCAGCTTCCTCGGCCGCGGCCGCTCGGAGCGCACCACGACCGAGCAGCAGATCTACGCCCGTGCCGCGCTGAGTCGGCTCAAGGGCGGCGCCTCTGACCTGGTCAGCAGTCCCGGCGACTACGAGGCGACCCGGTCGATCATCGACGCGGGCCACCGTGCCGATCTCGAAGCCCGGGCCGCGGAGGAGGCCCGCCTCACCGACGAGGGCGAGCGGGGCAAGCAGAAAGTGTCGTAAGGCGCGTCCGTTCGCGGTCGCCGTTCAGCTGAGGAACGAAGGATGGAGCGCCATGAGCTCAACCCCAACGCCCGCGACCCCAGGGGCTCGCGCTGCCGACAGTCCCGCCGGTGCCTTCACCTCGATCCTCAACGCCGCCGTGGGGAGCGCGGCAGCCAGCCTGGAGCAAACAGCTGTCGGGTGGGCTGACAAGCTCGACGGCATCGCGGGCGGAGGCGCAAAGGAGAAGGCCGGTGCCGCGGGGGTCAAGGCGGTCGTGCGCGGCAAGAACCCGGTCTGGGCAGTCATCAAGGGGGCGTGGCAGGCGGGTACACCTGCGGTGAGGGCTGCCATCATCGCCTCGGTCGTGTCCGTGATCCTGCTCCTGCTGTTGTCCCCGGTGCTCCTCCTTGTCTTCCTGTTGGGCCTGCTCATCGCTGCCGCCGTCCACCGGGCGCGGGCAGCCAAGACGTAGCCGCGTCCCCCGCGCCGCGAGCGAACCGGTCGATACCACTTCCCCTGTGCGGGAATCCTGTCGGTGGTCTGCGGTTGAGTTACCAAGTCGATCTTCGCAGTCAGCCCATGACCCGAGGAGTCATCGTGAGCGAACCCGTGCGCGCCTCTGCCGACACCCCGTCGGACGGGACCGGGCCCGACCCGGGCCGATGGTGGGCGCTGGTCGTCCTCGCGGCCGCGCAGCTGATGATCATCCTCGACGCGTCGATCGTGAACATCGCACTCCCGTCGGCACAGGCGGAGCTCGACATCAGCAACGCCGACCGGCAGTGGATGGTCACGGCGTACACCCTGTCCTTCGGCGCACTGCTGCTGCTGGGCGGGCGGATCGCCGACTACACCGGCCGCAAGCGCACCTTCATCATCGGCCTGATCGGCTTCGCCGGCGCCTCGGCGCTCGGGTGGTCTCGCGCCCAACCAGGAGCTGCTGTTCGCGGCCCGCGCACTACAAGGCGCCTTCGCGGCCCTGATGGCGCCCGCCTCCCTGTCCATCGTGACGGTCACGTTCACCGAGCCGAAGGAGCGCGCCAAGGCGTTCGGCGTGTTCGGAGCGCTCGCCGGTGGCGGTGCCGCGATCGGCCTGATCGTCGGCGGCGTGCTCACGGAGTACGCCTCGTGGCGTTGGTGCCTCGGGGTCAACGTGCCGTTCGCCCTGATCGTGGCGGCGGCGGCGATCCCGCTCGTCCACGAGAGCAAGGCTCATGGCGACACCAGGTACGACGTCCCGGGCGTCCTGCTGGCCACGATCGGGCTGTTCTCGCTGGTCTACGGCTTCACCGAGGCCGCCCGGTTGAAGAACCCCGACGACCCGCAGGTCCACCGAGGTGCAGGGCTGGGGCGACCCGAGCACGGTGACGTTCTTGATCGTCGCGGTGGTGCTGCTCGTCGCGTTCGTGCTCTGGGAGCGCCGGGCGCGCAACCCGATGCTGCCGCTGCGCGTCGTGCTCGACCGCAACCGCGGCGGATCGTTCCTGGTGTTCTTGTTCGTGGGTGCCGGCGCTGTACGCGATGTTCCTGTTCTTGACGTACTACTTCCAGGTCAACCTCGGCTACACGCCGCTCGAGGCCGGCTTCGCCTTCCTGCCGTTCAGCCTCGGCATCATCCTCACCGCCGGTTTCGTGTCCCAGCTGCTCCCCCGAGTCGGTCCCAGGGCGCTGATGCTGCCTGGTCTCGTGATGGCCATCGTCGGGATGCTGCTGCTGACCCAGATCGACCAGGACTCGTCGTACTGGGTACTGGTGTTCCCCGCGATGGTCGATCATGTCGGTGGGCCTGGCCGGGGTGTTCATCCCCGCGGCCAGCACGTCACTCGTCGGTGTCGAGAGCCACGACGCGGGCGTCGCCTCGGCGGTGCTCAACACCTCGCAGCAGATCGGCGGCTCGCTCGGTACGGCGCTGCTGAACACGCTGTTCGCCGGCGCGGTCACGGCGTACTTCGTCGACAACCCACCGACCAGTCCCGGCCAGGCCGAGCAGATCCTCCCGCTCGCGTTCATCCACGGCTACCACGTGGCGTTCTTCTGGGGCGCCGTCCTGTTCGCGGGCGCCCTGATCGCGTCGATCGTGCTCATCAACGCGCACAAGGAGGACATCCCCGCTGACGCGGCCGTCGTTGCTGACCCTGCCGAGTGAGGCGCACGCGTTCGGTATTGCCGCCCGGCATCCGCTATGTCCGGCTGAAGATGACGCGTCCGTTGGGGATGGTCTTCATCTCGTACTTCGGTGAGTGGGCGTAGGAGTGATGTCGCGGGCACAGGAGTCGTCCGTCGTTGATGTCGGTGTTGCCGCCCCGACTCCAGGGGGTGTTGTGGTGGACGTGGCACAGTCGCGGCGGGCCAGTCGCAGCCGAGGGTGGTGCAGTGTTGGTCGCGGTGCCTGATCGCGATCCGCTGGTGCAGGTCGTAGAGCCGCTTGCTGCGGCCGAGGTCGAGGATCGTGGACTTCCCACCGAGCACCATCGGGATGATCCCGGCCTCGCAGGCGAGCTGGCGGGCCTGGTCGGCGGTGATCCGGTCCCCGGTGTCCAACACCGCCGGGGTCTCGCTGTCCCCGAGCAGGTTCTCCAGGGTCATCGTGACCACCACGGTGGCGTCGACGCCGCCGGCCTGGGGGAGCCGGTCGACGGGGTAGCGGGTGACGTACTCGCTGAACGCGTGCCCGAGCCCCTTCGGGGTCCCGGAGTGGTGGCGGTGCTTGGGTGAGTTGATCGCGAGCACCGCCTGCTTGAGCATGGCTCCGACGTGGCTGGGGAGGGTGAACCGGCCGTGGCACTGCCCGTGCCCGTCGTCGGCGATGGTGAACCGGCAGGCTTCCTCGGCGAGTGCTTCCTGGCGTTGCGAGTGCTTTGAGCTCGTGGGCTTCGGCGATCTCGGGGGCGACGACCTCGAGGACGTGGTGGGCGAGCCGGCGGAGCGCGATCGGGTCGTGGACGGCGGCGCACGCCGATCAGGTGGGATTCCGCGTCGCGGCGGTGCTCGACCGGGAGCGCGTCGACACCCTTGACGATCACCACCGCCTGCTCTTCGGAGACGCGGCCGAGCGGCCATCGCGTCCCGGACCGGCTCGTGGTCGCGGTCGAGGGCGTGCGCCAGGTCGAGGCGGCGTTTGGCGTCGCGTTTGGTCTGCAGGGTGGGGTTGGCCCACCAGGCGGCGGTGTCGGTGGCACCGTGGTTGGCGCCGCAGGTCGCGGTGGTCGGCCTGGTTGGCGACCCGGAGCTCGAGCTCGGTGAGCCGGTGCCGCAACGCGGTCACCGAGGCGATGGTGTCGGCCAGTTCGGTGTCGCTGATCGACCAGAGCCGCGGGTCCCCGAGCTGGTCGAGGTCGGCGTGGAACCGCGCGACCAGGGCAGCGACCGGGTGCGCCTCTGGTTCGCCGAATACCGTTGCCATACAGGGAATTCTGGCATCGACCACCGACATTCCGCGGCCTCAGAACCGGCCTCGGTTCCGGGATGTGGACAACTTCTTCGGAGTGTTTCTGGAGCGCTCGTTGTTGTGGTCTCGACAAGCTCGACCACCGAAGGGCTGGGCCTGGGGCCGGGCGCCCAGGTTGGCCCTGCCGAAGCCCGCCCGTGCATGAGGCGGCCTGGTCGGGCCCGATCGGAGCCGGAGCGTTCGCGCGGGACGCTGAGACGATGGCCGCATGAGAAGGCGCCTGATTCTCGTCGGTGGCTCGGCCGGGTCGGGCAAGACGACGCTCGCGCGGACGTTGGCCAGCGACCTCGACGCCGGTTGGCTGCAACTTGACACGGTCTGGATCGCGATGAAAGCGGCCACGCGCCACGGCTCGCCGGCTCACGGCCTGCTCGACGTCGACGGTCGGATGCGCCGTGGGGGCGACTCCGACGGAGAGCTGCTCGCGGCCCACATCGCAGCCTCGGAGACCGTCTGCGGGGTACTGCCGGAGGTCTTCGCCTTCGAGCTCGAGACCCGACACGTCCTGGTGGCCGACGGCGCCTGGTTGCTGCCGTCCTTCGTCGCTGGGCTGGGACGGCCCGACACCGACGTGTGCTGCGTCTTCCTACAGCACGCCGACGTCGCCGGCGTCGCCGCCGCCCTGGCCCCTCGCCTTTGTGGTCGCCCTCCCGAGAAGCGTCACCTGCGGATGAACCGTCAGATCTGGCAGTACGGCGCCTGGGTCGGTCACCAGGCCCGCGCCCATGGCCTGCCAGTGCTCGACCCGCTGCCGTTCGCGACCCTCGCCGACCGCGCTCGGGTGGCTCTCGCGCTCTGAGCCGAGGCAGCAAGATCTGCTCGGCAGCATCGACGCGCTCGCTGCTCGCCCACCAGAGCACCGGTGCTCAGCACCGGTTCAGGTGCGCGCGCCATGATGAGCGCGAGGAGGACGCTGTGCGGGTGCTGGTGGTCGAGGACGAGCCGCGGCTGGCGGCGTCGCTGCGCACCGGGCTGGAGGCCGAGGGCTTCGCGGTCGACGTCGCGCCCGACGGCGGCGAGGCGCTGTGGTACGCCCGCGAGAACGCGTACGACGTGATCCTGCTCGACATCATGCTGCCGGTGCTCAACGGCTACAAGGTGTGCCAGACCCTGCGCGACGGAGGGCAACTGGACGCCGATCCTGATGCTCACCGCCAAGGACGGCGAGTGGGACCAGGTCGAGGCGCTCGACACCGGCGCGGACGACTACGTCACCAAGCCGTTCAGCTTCGACGTGCTGCTGGCCCGGCTGCGGTCGCTGCTGCGGCGCGGCAGTCGCCGAGCGGCCGGTGCAGCTCTCGGTCGGCGACCTCGGTGCTCGACCCGGCGACGCAAGCGACGTCACCCGCGACGGCGCAGTCCGTGCGCCTGACCGCGCGGGAGCTGTCGCTGCTGGAGTTCCTGATGCGGCGCGCGGGCGACGTGGTCACCAAGGCGCAGATCCTCGGCGAACGTCTGGGACTACGACTTCGAGGGCGACCCCAACATCGTGGAGGTCTACATCGCCCGGCTGCGGCGCAAGGTCGACAAGCCCTTCGGCCGCGACGGACATCGAGACCCTGCGCGGGACCGGGTACCGGCTCCGCGAGGGAGCGGCGTGATGCGCGCCGCTCCGGCGCAGGCGCCACTGAGCTACGGTCCGGGTCCGGGTCACCGCTGGCGGCGACGCTGGCCGCCCTGCGTGGTCGCCGCTGCTCGGCGTCCGGTGCTCTTCCTGCTCTCCCTGCGCCGCGCGCTGGAGAGCCAGCTGGTCACCTCCGCCACGCCAGCAGATCGGCGGCGGTGCAGGCGCAGCTCGCGCGGCGGCGAGCGACCCGCGGCAGGCCGTGCTCACCGGCACGGAACGACGTGGTCGTCCAGATCGCTCGGCCCCGACGGCCAGCGTCGTCGCCACCGACCACCCGCCGGATCCGACTACGCCCTCCGCGACCAGCCCGGGTCGTGCGAAGGACGTGCGCGTGCAGGGAGCTCGACGACCAGTACGTCGTCGTCGGCCGAGCGCGAGCGACGACCGGGTGCCGGGCTGATCGTGGTGGGCCGCTCCACCGAGCAGGTGCGAGCGCGCCACCGAGGCCGTCGGCGCTGCTGCTCGGCGTTCTCGGTGCCGGTGGGGCTCGCGCGTCGTGGCGATCGCCGTGTGGCTCAGCGTCGGCCGTGCCCTGCGCCCGGTCGAGGCGATGCGCGCGCGAGGCCGGCGACGATCACCGCCGCGCACCTCGACCGGCGGCTCGCCGTACCCGCCGGCGAGCGACGAGATCCCGCGGCTCGCCGCGCACCCTGAACGAGATGCTCGACCGGATCGACGCCTCGCAGCGGCTGCAGCGGCAGTTCGTCTCCGACGCCTCGCACGAGCTGCGCTCGCCGCTGGCGACGCTGCGCCAGCTCGCCGAGGTGGCCCGCGACTACCCCGACCGGGTCGCGTCAGGACTCGCCTCGCCGCGCGACGTGCTCGCCGAGGAGCAGCGGATGGAGGAGCTGGTCACCGCGCTGCTCCTGCTGGCCCGGCTCGACGACGCGCGCGGCCCGCGACCGCCGGCCCGGTCGACCTCGACGACCTGGTGCTCGCCGAGGCCCGCCGGCTGCGCCGCGACGGCGGACCACGGGTCGACGTCTCCGGCGTGAGCGCCGGGCCAGGTCGTCGGCGACCCGGTGCTGCTCGGGCAGGTCGGTGCGCAACCTGCTCAGCAACGCGCTGCGCCACGCGCGGGAGCGAGGTCTCGGTCTCGCTCGCAGGAGTACGACGACAGGTGGTGCTCATCGTCGACGACGACGGCAACGGGCATCCCCGAGCGACGACCGGGAGCGGGTCTTCGAGCGGTTCGTGCGACTCGACGAGGCGCGGGCCCGCGACGACGGCGGCTCCGGCCTCGGCCTGGCGATCGTGCGCAAGGTCGTCGAGGACCTCGGGCGGCACCGTCGTCGTGGGTGACGCACCGGGCGGCGGTGCGCGCCTGACGGTGTCGCTGCCCGCCATCGCGCCCGGTTCCTAGGGAGCTGTCGGTGCCCTGAACCGTGGCGGCCCGCAGTCAGCAACGGTTCAGGAACGAAGGCGCAGCCTGCTCGGGTGAGCACCATCGTCGCGCCGGGCACCCGGGCGTCCACCCTCCTCCCACGGCGGACGTGGGTGCCGGGCGCGGTTCTCGCTGCCGGAGCGGCAACGGTGGTGTTGCGGCTGCCGTTCGTGGCGGCACCGCTCTCGCCGGACGAGGGTGGCTTCCTGGTGCTCGCGCGGCAGTGGCATGTGGCTGGACCGGCGGCTCCCTCTACGGGAGCTACTGGGTCGACCGGCCGCCCCTGCTGGTGGCGACGTTCCAGCTCGCCGACGCACTCGGTGGCCTGACCGCGCTCCGCCTGCTCGGCGCGCTGGCCTCGGCCATCACGGTGGTCGCGGTGGGGGTCACGGTCCACCGGCTGTCCGGTCCTCGTCCCGCCGCCTGGGCCTCGGCCGTCGCGTGTGGGCTTCTCGTCGCACCGAGCGCCGGCGGCGTCAACGTCGACGGCGAGCTCCTCGCGGCGCCGTACGTCGCCGTGGGCATCGCGGCGGCGGTCGTCGCCCTCACCACTCCCGCGCTGTCGCGCGCCCGCTGGCCGTCGGCGGCGGCGGGTGCCTGTGCCGTTGCCGCGGTGCTGGTGAAGCAGAACATGCTCGACGTGTTCGTCTTCTCCGCGGCGTTCGGCCTCCTGACGTGGCGCAGCGGCCATGTCGAGTTCACCCGACTCCGGCGGCTCACCGCCCCGTGGTCCGTCGGGGCCGCTGCGTCACTCCTATCCGTGCTCGGCTTCGCGCCCTGCACGGCACGACACCGGGTGGAGTCTTCTTCGCGATGTACCCGTTCCGGGTGCGCGCAGCCCAGATGATCGCGGTCCGTATGGACGGCGCGTACGGCGAGCGGCTGACCCGGCTCGCCGAGGCGGCGCTCCTCTCCGGAGGACCGGCCGTCATCGCCTCCCTCCTCGTGCTGCTCGCGCTGCGGCGCACCATCCACGCTCACCCGCTCGCTCGGCCGTTCGCCGGTGCTGTCGTCGCGCTCACGGGATTCGTCGTGATCTCGATGGCAGTCGGTGGCAGCTGGTGGGTGCACTACCTCGTACAGCTTGCCGTGCCGGCCGCACTCGCTGCGGGCCTCGTTGTCGCGTCGGCGCCCCGGGTCGGGGTCCGGCTGGTGGCGCTGGTCGTGGCAGCCGCTGTGCTCGGATGGGGGGCCGGCCTGGTGATGCGCACGGACGCCTCCGGACAGGACATCGGCCGGGCGATCGCCCAGGTCGATTCCCCGGGAGACACCGTGGTGTCGGCGCTCGGGGACGGCGACGTGGTCGCCGCGTCGGGTCTCGGCTCGCCGTACCCCTACCTGTGGAGCCTGCCCTCACGCGTCCTCGATCCAGGGATGACCGACCTCGCCGCCACGCTCGGGGGAGCGCACGCCCCGACCTGGCTGGTGATCCGCGGGCACCAAACCTTCGTCGAGCTCTCCACGCAGGCCACCGGCGTGGCCCTGCGCAGCCGCTACCGCCTGGTCAGCGAGGTGTGCGGGCGCACGGTCTACCTCCGCAGCGACGTCGTCCGGCGTGCGCCGGAGGGTCCTGCGAGCTGCCGGGCGCCGTTCTCGGACTGGTCCGAGGACTTCGTCACGGCCAACGCTCACGCGAGCCGGTGGACCTGGCCCTCGTAGATCGCGCAGGCGAGGCCGTGCTGGTCGCGGAACGCGGTGGTGGCGTACGCCGCGGCGCCGGTGGCGAGCGGCGCCCAGGACTCGTCCGAACTGTCGAGGAAGCGGGCCATGACCGGCCCGGGCGCTGCCGTGTGCGCGTCACGTGCACAAGCTTGCAGCCGATTGGAGTCGGCTCCGGTCAAGGACGACCCCCGCAAGCCCAGGCCTAGGCTCGACGGGGATCTCGAGGAGTCAGCCCTGCGCGACGACTGGCTGACCTCTACCTCGTTGTTATCCCGGCTGGCCCGCGCCGAGCAAGGGAACCCGCAACATTTCACCCTTTCGCGCGGCCCTCCACGTAGCGTGCCCCTTGTAGCGTCGGCAGATCAGCCGACCTGGAGGGACGTTGTGGATCCGCTGCGCATCGCCATCGCAAACGACTACGAGATCGTGGTCGAGGGCCTGGCACAGATGCTGAAACCGTTCGAGGATCGCGTCAGGGTGGTCGAAACCGTCGCCAACGAGCCGGTCGGCCAGGACGTCGACATTGTCCTCTACGACAACTTTGGCCAGCCCCACCACAAGGGTCTCGATCTCGACGTCCTGCTCAGCCAGGCACGGGCTCGGCACCTGGTCATCTACACCTGGCACATCGACCCGGCCCTCGTCGACATCGCGCTCGACGTCGGTGCGACCGGATACCTGCCGAAGAACCTCACCGCCGACGAGCTGGTCTCCGCCCTGGAGCGCATCAACGCGGGCGAGGTGGTGGCGCCCGAGACCTCGCCCGACCCGCAGCCCGGCAGCGGCGACTGGCCGGGCCGTACGTTCGGTCTTTCCGAGCGGGAGTCAGAGATCATCGCGCTGATCACGCAGGGCCTGACCAACGAGCAGATCGCGGACCGCGCATACCTCAGCATCAACACGGTGAAGTCATACATCCGCACCGCTTACCGCAAGATGGGCGTCCGCAGCCGCAGCCAGGCGGTGCTCTGGGGCATCGACCACGGCTTCCGTCCCGACCGGGCCCGCAACACGGCCCCCGACGACGAGGCCTGACGTGCTGACGACGCCGACCGAGCCCAAGCAGACCGCCCCGCGCTGCTGCGCGGGGCGGCTGCGGTGACGCGGGTTAGTAGGACCAGACGGCGGACTTGGCGGAGAGCCGGAGGGGACCGCCGGGGTTGGCGCTGAAGGCGATGCTCACCACGCTGAAGCGCGAGCAGGTCTTGTAGGACCAGATCTCGGAGCGGTATCCGCTGGTGGCCCCGGAGAAGCGCTTGCCGTGGGTCCGCGATCCTCGGTCCTGCCGGGTCTCAGCCTTCGGCACCCCGTCACCGAGCGACGAAGCCCGATGGGTCGCCGAGTCGGGAGCGCGGCACTAGGGTGGCAACATCGATCCGATGGTCTTCTACACCTCGTTCGTCGGCCGCAGGGCACTGTTGGCCACCGTGCGCGAGCGCCTTGTCGTCGTCGCGGGTGGTGACTCTGGTGGGTCCTGGCGGGGTGGGGAAGACCCGGGTCGCCGTGCGAATCGCCGAGATGGAGCGGCGCAGTTTCCGCGACGGGTGCTGGGTGGTACCGCTCGCCGATGTCGGCAATCCCGAACTCCTGATCACTACTGTCGCCGAGACACTGGGTCTGCAGGGCACCGACCGGCCGTGGCGGGTCGACACGCTCGCCGACTACATCGCGGACCGCACCGCGCTGCTTGTGCTGGACAACTGCGAACACCTGCTGTCCGCGGTCGGCGACCTGGTGGAGGGGCTGCGCGCGGCCTGCCCGAACCTCAGGTTCCTGCTGACCAGCAGGCGGCCGCTGCGGCTCAGCGGCGAGCACGTGGTCGTGGTCCCACCGCTCGGACCTGCCCGGACCAGACGAGTGTGGCCGACGCCGGAGGCGATCACTCACTACGAGGCGGTCAACCTGTTCGCTCGACCGCGCCAGGTCGGCTCGCTCGGACTTCGAGCTGACCCCGGACAACGCAGCGGCCGTGGTCACGCTGTGCCGCGAGCTCGACGGCAGTCCCGCTGGCCATCGAGCTCGCCGCGGCCAGGATCCGGGTGCTGTCGCCGCAGGAGATCTGCGACAGTCTCGCGCGAGCGGCTGACGGTGCTCAACCGGGCTACCGCGACGCCGAGACCGGCACCAGTCGCTGCGCGCCTGCGTCGAGTGGTCCTACGACCTGTGCACCCGAGCTGGAGCAGAGGTTCTGGGCGCGGTCCTCGGTGTTCACCGGCGGCTTCGACCTGGCAGGCCGCGACCGCCGTCTGTGCGGCCGACGACCTGCCCGCGGACGAGATTCTCGACCTGGTCAGCGCACTGGTCGACCAGTCGGTGTCGTCGCCGAGTGAAGGCCGACGACGGGCACACGCGCTACCGGATGCTCACCGACATCCGGCAGTTCGGCCTGGAGCGGGCCGAGAAGGACGGCGAGCTGCAGGGCATGCAGGAGCGGCACGCCACCTGGTACGCCGAGCTGGTCTCCCGCTTCGACGTCGAGGTCTGCGGGCCGCACCAGCCCGACTGGCTGCGGCGGCTCCGGCTGGAGCAGGCGAACCTGCGGACCGCCATCGAGTACTTCGCCGGGACTGCCGAGGGTGCCGCGGCCGCCCTGGTGATGGCACGCAAGCTCGACCTGTACTGGTCCGGCTGCGGACTGCTCGACGAGGCACGCCACTGGCTGGAGCTCGCGCTGGCCACGGGCGCCGGGACGCCGCAGGAGCGAGCCCTCGCGCATGGCGGTGGCGGCCCGCTTCGCGGTCCTGCAGCACGACCGGCCTCAGGCCAGGGAGCTGATCGAGGAGGGAACCGAGCTGGCCGACCCCGGCGGATGACCCCTGAGCGCTCGGGTTGTTGCTGGTGCCGGCCGCGATGCTCTCCGTCTGGGACGGCACCCCGGCGGTGGCGGCGGAGCAGGCCGACCGGGCGGTGGCGCTCTTGCGGGCCGCGTCCAACCTCGCCCGGTGAGCTGCTGGCGCTGTTCGTCGCCGGGGTGTGCCACGGCTTCGCCGGCAACGGCGGTGCAGGCGGCGGCCCGGCATCGGCAGTGCATCGCCCGCGCCGACGAGGTCGGCGAACGCCACATGAAGGCGCTGGCGGTGGCCGGGCTGGGGGAGCAGGAGCTGGCGGCCGGCCACCTCGCAGGAGGCCACGGCCCTGTTCGGTGAGGCCATCGTCCTGACGCGCGCAGCTGGGTGACCGGATGGGCATGGCGGTCGGGCTGGACTCGCTGGGACGCGTCGCGACCGCGGAGGGTCGGGGCGAGCGGGCAGCGCTGCTGCTGGGTGCCGCCGAGGGCATCTGGGACGTCGTCGGCATGTCGGAGACCGGCAACCCGTTCGCGTTCGCGCCGTCCCGCTCCGACGGCCTCCAGCAGGCACGCGGAGCTCCTGGGCAAGCAGCGGTTCCGTGAGCTGTTCCGCCGGGGATCCCAGCTCAGCCTCGACGACGTCGTCCGCTTCGCCACTGGAAGCCGACAGCGACGCGGATCCCGCCCGCGACGCCCGTCGAACCGTCGCCGCTGACCAAGCGGGAACTGGAGGTCGCCGACCTGGTCGCCGACGGGCTGTCCAACCCCGAGATCGCCGCCCGGCTGTTCATCTCCGTGCGCACCGCCCAAGGCCACGTGGAGAACATCCTGCGCAAGCTCGGGTTCAACTCCCGGTCCCGGATCGCCGCCTGGGTCACCGAACGTCGGCTGGCGACTGACGCCCACGCGGGATCCGAGCCGCACCCGATGCAGTAGGACGTCGCGACCGAACACGGTGGGAGCCGGCCCCGGGCATCGGGTTTGGCACCACTGGCGCAGGTCGGCTATCCAGGTGGCTGTCGCGAGCGTCGGGCCGAGCCTGACGGAGAGGTTGCACGGGGTACGACGCGGCGCGATCCTCGACGGCTGACGTCAGGGGCCATCCTCCGGCGGTTCGTCGGGGAGCCGTGGCAACACCTGGGTCTGGTCCTCGGGGCCGGATGGGTGGGGCAGGTCGCCGGTAGGCCGTCGACGGACGCCGGGGCGGCGGGTGGGTGGGCGGCGCTGGGGATTCAGGCGGAGCTGGCGGCGTACCCGCTCGTCCAGCCCGAGCTCGTGCTGCAGCCGTCGGACGGTGGCGCGGGCAGCGGCGTAGAGCTCGACCACGTCGGCAGGGCGGGCCTCGGTCAGCGCCTGCTCGAGGCGGGCTCGTGCCCGGAGCATGCCGTCCTGGGCCGCCTGGAGACGAGCGATGTCATCGCGGCTCAGGCTGGCCTGGACGTCGCCCTCGTGACGGACCAGCTCGCCGAAGGCGTCGGCGCCGGCCGCCAGCGTGCGGAAGGTCTCGGCCAGGTCGCGGAGCACCTGGCTCGCGGAGTCCTCGTGCAGCCAGTCGCCGTCGGAGGCCTCGGCCACCGAGCGCATCAGGCCGCGGATCGCTACCGCCGTGTGCTCGAGTGCCTCCAGGCCTTGCCGGAGGCCGGGCTCGACGTGCGCGGTACGCACCGCACGCAGGTTGAGACGCCGCCCTTCCTCGGCCCGGAGCAGCGCCGCCCCGATCGACCGGAATGTGGTGGGTGATCCGGCGGGCGTCGTCGAGCCACTCCCGGGCGGCACCGGAGAGGCGATGCGGCTCTCCCTGGGCGATGGCGTCGAGCTCCCCGGCCGCCCGGACCAGGAGCTCGCTGATGGCGTCGGCCAGACCCTCGATCGCGCGGCCGGCGTCGGAGCTGGCGACCTTCGGCGGGAAGATCAGCGTGGCGATGATCCCCACCGCTGCGCCGACCAGGGTCTCGGCGATCCGCTGCCACGCCGCCGCCTCGCGTGCCGATCGCTCCGACGCCGAGGACCAGCATCGCGCTGACCGCCACCTCGACCAGGTTGGCACGCAGCCGCAGGAACTGGCCGATGGTGATCGAGATCAGGATCAGGATCCCGAGACTCCACCACTCCAGCGGTACGACGGCCGCGAACCCGACGGCCAGCGCCACCCCGGCCACGACCGAGATCACGCGGTCGAGCCCGCTGGCCAGCAGCGAGAGCGGCGTCACCTGCACCACCAGCATCGCGGTCAGTGGCGCGAGCAGCGGCTGGGTGCCGGGAAAGAACAGCGACGCCACCAGGTAGCTGGCCGTGGCCGCGACGGTGATCCGCAGCGACCACAGCACCGAGGCGCGGCCGTCACGACGTACCCGCGCCAGCTCCCGGGAGACGAAGCCGCGCCACCACTGCACCACGCCTCATTCTGCAATGGCCGCGCCGTAAGCGGGGCCGCCGGTTCAGCCGGTCATCGTTCGATGCACTGGGCCGGGCTCGACGACGAACTCACTCGGCCCGAGGCCGCGGCTTGAATCGGCGAACCTCATGGGGCCAGCCGCATGCCTCCGCGACCCTGCCCGCCCACATCTTGGCGGCCTCGTCGTCGACCACGTCCACCAAGGCGAACCCGCCCAGCCACTCCTTGGTCTCGACGTACGGCCCGTCGGTGATCAACACGTCGCCACTGGTGGGGTCGGCGTTGTAGACCGGGCCGTCCTCCTCCTCCAGCCCCCCGGCGAAGACGTATACGCCAGCAGCCTTCATCTCCTCCACGACCGCCATGGCGAGCGGCCCGCGCCCGCGGAACCACTCCTCGGTGTGGTCGCCCACCCACTGCTGGTTGAAGTAGATGAGGTACTCGGTCATGACCGCTCCTTCTCCTCGGGCGGACCTGTGGTCCGCGTTCATGTACCCCACGAACGGCGACAGGCGAATCCGACACGGTTGTCCCGGATAGTGAAACACCGGTGTTGGGTGGCAGCGAAGATCACCCGCATATCAAGCATGATCGTGCGGATCAGTCCACAGGTTGCACGACCTGGACCAGGTGGCCATCAGGGTCCTCAACCCACGCTATGAGGAGACGTCCAAGCCAGGGTGCTGGCTGCTTGACGGGCTTTGCGCCGAGGTCCTGAAGAGTTGAGTACGCCGCCGGGGTGTCATCTGTCCACAGGATCACAGCAGCCCGCTGGCCGTCCACGACGGGGACCAGGCCGTGGTCGTCGCGGGTCGAAGCTTCGCTCGCCAGACCAATCCGGTAACCGTCAAGAACGAGGTCGACATGAATCGGAGGCCCCTCGCTTGGGGTCCTGAAGACCTCCTCGAAACCCAGTCGCTCGTAGAACTCCGCCGTGCGAGCCGGGTCCTTGCTGAAGAGAACGATCTGCGGCGTCCTAAAGATGCTCACGCGCGTCACTCTGGCAGACTTGCTGGCGCTTGCTCATCGGCACGTACGTTCGGGAATGACGCAACGCGACACAAACGCACCACCGGCGAAAGGTCGGGCCACCGCTTGTGGCGGCCGCTGACGGGGGTCACCATTGCGCCATGGCGACGACGGCCGCGGTCAGTGCCGACCTTTCACAGATCGCTGTGGAGGCCTACGTCTTCTTGTATCCGCTGGTGAACATGGACGTCTTCCGTAGGCAGATGACCAACATCGAGCCCGGGCAGCGGCCAGGGTTCGGGCCGATGAACACGATCAACCACATGCGCGCCTTCCCTCCCGGTGACCTGAAGGTGGTGGCACGCCCGAACTTCGACACGCTGTACTCCAGCGTCTGGCTGGACCTGACCGCAGGGCCAGTCATCGTCAGCGCCCCCGACACTGCTGGACGGCTGTACCTGCTGCCGATGCTGGACATGTGGACCGACGCGTTCGCGATTCCGGGCAGCCGGTCCAGAGGCACGGATCCCGGCCACTTCGGGGTAGTGCCGCCGGAGTGGCGGGGAGACCTGCCACCGGGTGTGACGCGCATTGACGCCCCCACCCCGTACGTGTGGATCTTCGCTCGGACGCAGACCAACGGCCCGGCCGACTACGAGGCCGTGCACCTGGTGCAGGACGGCTACCTCATCACTCCGTTGCCGCGGTGGGGCCTGGAACCAGAGCCGGTCACGGTCACCATCGACCCGACCATCGATATGACCACACCCATCAAAGAGCAGGTCGATCGGATGTCAGCGGCGACCTTCTTCACCCGCGCGGCGGAGTTGATGGGGCTGCACCGTCCGCACGTGACCGATTGGTCCATCGTGGCTCGGATGAAGCGCATCGGCATCGAGCCAGGCACGGGCCTCGATGTCGCGGCTCTCGACCCGGCGACCAGGGAGGCAGCCCTGATCACGATCCTCGGCATGGGCGCGATCCCTCCTGAGGAGGGCATCTACCCCATCGTCTTCACCGACGCCGACGGCACACTGCTCGATGGCGAGAACGACTACGTCCTGCACTTCGACAAGCGAGACCTGCCGCCGGTCGACGCGTTCTGGTCGGTGACGTTGTACGACCAGGACGGCTTCCAGGTCGCCAACCCCCTCGACCGCTTCGCCCTCGGCGACCGCGACCCGCTGCAATACAACCAAGACGGCTCCCTCGACCTACGCATCCAGCCCGAGAACCCAGGTTCCGATTACGAGTCGAACTGGCTGCCGTCGGCACCGGGGGCGTTCGACCTCACCATGCGCCTGTACCTCCCCAAACCCGAGGCGGTCAACGGGCAATGGAGTCCACCACCAGTGCGTCGATCGGCCGCGAAGGGGTGAGCTGAGTTCGGGCGCAACGGGCTCATCGGCAGCTGGCGGGCTCGAACGGAAGTCTTGCGCATGCTGACCACTCGGCGGGTGAATGGATCATGGAGTTCAGTCATCGCCGTGCGACACGCGATGACCTGCCGTCACTCGAACCGATGGTCACCCGCGCCATCGACGTACTCCAGCGCGACTACCTCGAAGCCACCCAGATCGCGGCGAGCCACGCGATCATGGGTATCGACACCCAGTTGATCGATGACGGCACCTACTTCGTCATAGAGCGCAACGAAGCCCTTGCCGGGTGCGGGGGCTGGAGTCGACGCGCCACCTTGTTCGGCGGCGACCACTCGGCCGGCCGAGACGCACACCTGCTCAACCCGAGAGTTGACGCCGCGCGGGTCCGCGCGATGTACACCCACCCGGACTTCACCCGACGCGGCGTCGGCAGGCTCATCCTGACGTTGTGCGAGAACGCGGCAGCGGCGGAGGGATTCACCCGGATGCAGCTGCACGCCACCCTCGCCGGACTTCCCTTGTACCGTGCCTACGGCTTCGAACCCCTCGAGGAAGTCACGATCGACAGCGGTGGAGTGGCCATCCCGGCCGTACACATGACCAAGGAGATCGGCTGAGCCCGCCCACGAATCGCCGACTTGCTCGACAGCTGATCGGCAAGCGTGACCGTGACAGCGGTATGACAGAGCGTCCGATTGATACTGCGTCAGCGGTCTTCAGGGGCGTAGCCATTCACCCAGCTCGGCGTCGACCAGTAGTGCGCGTGCTTCCGCCTCCCACTCATCCGGCACCAAGACCCGTGGCTGAATGGCGATGGCGGAGCCCTCCATGACACTCATGTTGCGGTCGGCAACGTGGTGAGGGATCTGCGCCTCTTTCAACAAGCCCTCGATCAGGGACAACAAACCGGGGTCGTTCGTTCTGACCAGCTCAGCCATGTGATCCCCTCTCCCTCGCGCCTGAGATCCGACCAACCCCGGTATCTGCTCGCTGGTGGTCCAGCCACCGACTATCCGGACTGGCCCAAGGCGGGGACGCATCCGTGGTTGCCTGACCAGTCCGCAACGCCCGGGCTCACTGGATCTCGCGATCGGTACGCTCTGGTCGGGTGAGATCAGCGCCTCGGTCGATCCAACCACGCGTGGTCGTCCCGCCACACGACGAGAAGCGCCACGAGGGTAGTAATCGAGATCAGCACGCACGCGCCGATCTGTAAGGCGTCGACCACGTGCACCAGTATGCCTGTACTGGCATCCGCTCAGAGCGAATGCCGATCTCGGGATCGGAGAGGTGTGGGATCACCAGTCTGGCGGGAGTTCGGGTGCAGTTTCGACACCGCAGATCACGGCGTGTCACGCACTCAGGCGCTGCACCTGGCCGCCGCCCGGAACCGCTTTGCGCGTCGTACGCTGTCGCTTGGCCTGGCGAGTCAGAAGCGAGCGCTTCAAGCGGGTGACCGAAGCGATCGTCGTCCGGGGCTCAGCGGATGGGAGGCGCTCGGCGACGGTGAGTGGGGCAACGGCGGCACCGGAGTCTGTTCCCGCGGTCGGATGGAGATGGTCGTGGGCGGTGTTTGGCGCGACGTGCGCGCTACCTGCCGCACTGGTCACCCTGCAGAGTCCCTCGGACGGTCTGGCACTCGCGCTAGGCAGCCTGCCGGCGGCGGCCGTTGGTGTACACGGCGCGCGACGTGGCCGGTACGTGGTGTTGGTCGTCGGCGTCTGCATCGGGCTCGGTCTGGTGCTGGGAGCCGTCATCTCCCGGTCCTGGCTGCTGTCTGTGGTCGGCCTATTCATGCTGTGCCTGGGGGCGGCGCTGTTGTCTGCCCGCACCCGGGTCGGGTCCTTGCTGATGACGCTGCCCGTGCCGATGGTCGGTGCCGGCCTGAGCTTCGACGGTGACATCGGCGCCGCTGCCGCAATGGCGTCCGTGATGGCGGCGGGGGCTTTCTACGGTTGGTTGCTGTGCTTGTGCTGGCCGGAGCAGCAGGAGGCAGCACGGCGGCGTATATCACTTCCGGGGCGGGCCGCGATGGCAGAGTACGGCCTGCGTCTCGGGCTCGCCGGAGCGCTGTGCACCGGTATCGGCTTTGCGCTCGACCTCGAGCACAAGGGTTGGGCGACGGCCGCGTGCCTGCTAGTGATGCGGCCGACCCCCGAGATGACCCGACTGCGCGGGGTCGGCCGCGCCGTCAGCGTCACGGCCGGCGCGTTGGTCGCGAGCATCCTCGCTCTCCGGGACGTCGCCACGGCCGTCGTGGCGGCCGTTGTCGTGGCTGCTCTTTCGTGCCTTGCCGCGACGCGCGGCAGCCGTTGGTACGTTACGGGCGGCTTCACCACGCTCATCACGATCCTCTTGCTGACCTACGGGACACCTAGCCTGGCAACCACCCGGCTGTTCGAGCGCGTCGTGGAAACCGCAGTAGGTGTGGGCATCGCGTTGTTCTTCGGTCTTGCCGTGCCTGCACTGCGGCTGCGCGCAGCACGATCCGACTGACGTCTACCCCCACAGGCGGGCTGCCAACACCGGCACCCTCCCGCGTGCTACCGGCGTAGTGGAGGCGGCCGGCGCCGACTCATTCGTCCCTCAGGGGTCGAATCATTCCTTGGGACGACTTGATTCACGCTCAGGTGGTGGGCCCAGGGGATCGAACCCTGAACCCGCGGAAACCTTGTCGGCCTCGCTCAGAGGGGGTGACAACCCCGTTTTACGCCTGAAACGGTCCGGTTGGTTGGGGTTGCTGAGGTCGTTTTGGCGCGCATTCGTCCCCGCATTCGTCCCCGATCAGGGAGGGCCACCGAACCGATAGCCAGCCCACTTGCTCGGCGGTGTCCGGGGTCAAGGGTGGCCGGAGGCCATCGCGGAGCGACGCTGTTGCGCCCTTGATGCCGGGCGCCGGCGTGCACATCCTCGGCGTCGGGTCGGCGGCACGGTGGTGAGTGAAACTGCGGCGTCCGGGTGGGGTGCGCGAGGACGGCGCGGAGCGTCGCCCGCAGCGCGGGGCCGCCCGCCGCGCCGAAGGCGCGCTTGAGCCAGTAAGGAAACTCGTAACCGGACTCGCGGCCGGACGCTGTCCTGTCTCGGGTGATGCTTGACAGTCGTGTGTCAGCTGATGCTTGACACCGGCCGTGATCGGCCATCCTGGGTCGCGATGCTCCGCGGGCGTCGCGACTGAGGGAGGCCGGGATTGGCACTGGTTGTCTTGTCGGTTGTCGAGCAGCGTCTGGACGCGGTCCGGGCGGTCCTGGACGGGCGCTGAGGTGACCGAGGTAGCCGCTCAGGTCGGGGTGCACCGGACGACGCTGCACCGGTGGATGGCGCGGTATCTGACCGGGCAGCTGGCCGGGCTGGCGGACCGCTCGCACCGCCCGCATTCGTGCTCCGCAGCAGGTCGCCGAGGCCGGTCGAGGTGCGTGGTCGCGGAGATGCGCCGGGAGCATCCGCGGTGGGGTGCACGCCGGATCCGGCTGGAGCTGCTCCGCAAGCCCGGCCCGTGGGGCAGGCACGACCTGGTGGTGCCGTCCGAGCGCACCATCGACCGGATCCTGCACCGGCAGGGGCTGGTGCGCGCCACGGCCGCGGAAACGGCCGAAGGACTCGTATCAAGCGCTTCGAGCGTCCGGGCCCGATGCAGCTGTGGCAGATGGACATCGTCGGCGGGATCAGGCTGGTCAGCCCGCGACCGGGGAGCTGCGGGAGGCGAAGGTGGTCACCGGGGTCGATGACCACTCCCGGCTACTGCGTGATCGCCACGGTGGTCGAGCGCGCGACCGGCCGGGCGGTGTGCCTGGCGCTCGCCGAGGCGCTGGCGCGGTTCGGGGTGCCGGAGGAGATCATCACCGACAACGGCAAGCAGTTCACCGACCGTTTCGGCAGGCACGGGGCCAGGAACGGCGAGGTGCTGTTCGACAAGATCTGCCGCAAGAACGGCATCACCCACCGGCTGACCGCCCCGGCCTCGCCGAACCAGAACGGGAAGGTGGAGCGCTTCCACGGCACCTTCCGGCCCGACTTCCTCGACATCGCGGGCCCGTTCACCTCGGTAGCGGCGGCTCAGGCCGCGGTCGACGCCTGGGTCGGCCACTACAACGCCGACCGGCCGCACCAGGCGCTGGACGAGAAGGTGCCGGTCACTCCCGGCCGACCGGTTCACCCCGGTCACCGCCGAGCAGACGCGGGCTCTGGTCGATCTGTGGCTCCCGGCCGACCCTGGAGGCCGCAGCACGCCACCGATGCCGAGCCTGCTCAGCCGCGAGCGGCAGCACCGTGGCAGCCGGTGAGCCCTGCCGCCACGCGGGCGCAGTGGCACGGCGGGCCGGTCGAGTTCGACCGGGTCGTGCCCGCCGTCGGGGAACCTGTGGGTCGCTGGGCAGGCAGTTCTGGCTCGGGCCCGCCCGGGCCGGGACAGGTGGTCCGGTTCTGGGCCGACTGCGACCTGATCCACCTGTCGGCATCGGCGGCGCCCGGATCAAGACCGTGCGCTCCCACCTGTCGCGTCAACGACCTGGCCAGACTCGCCGCCAACGGCGCGGCTCCCGCCGGGCCGTCGCCGCTGCCCCCCATCGAAGACGGCGAGGCGGTCGAGGTCGACCGGCCGGTCTCCCGCGGCGGGACTGGTCAGCCTCGGCCGCCACCGGCTGCTCGCCGCGGAGATCCTCGGCGGGCAGCAGGTCGGCATCCGGATCGAGCCCGCCACCCTGATGTTCTACGACCCCGACGACCCGCGAGCTGCTCCGCACCCGACCCAACCCGCTCACCCCCAGCCGAGGTCGCCCGGCTGCGCGGCGTCCGCCCGGCCGGGCCGCCGCCGCGGCCTTCCGCCGAGCCGATCCGGGTCCAGCGCCGGGCATCGAACACCGGCGTGATCATGGTCGCCGGGCAGAAGGTCGCCCTCGGCCGCGTCCACGCCGGGCAGACCGTCACCGTGCTGGTCTCCGACACCACCCTGGCCATCGAGCTCGACGACGGCGACACCCGGGTCATCCGCCGCACCACCACCCAGCCGGTGCGTAGCATCAAAGGCCAGCGGCCGCGGACCAGCCGCGCCAACGGCTAACCCGGGTTAGGCCCGAACAGCGGCTCGCCGTCATCGCCGCCGAGCAGGAACGTGAACCGGTCAAGGTCACCGCGCAGCTGGCTCGACGTCGTAGCCGCCGCTGCCCACGAAGCGTGTAAGCGACGCGGCCAGGTCGTCCTCGGCGACCGCCAGCCAGTGCGCCGAGGAACCGCAGCAGCTCGGCGAGTCTCGGCGGCATCACCGGCATCCAAAGTCAGCTCGGCCACACCAGCGCCTTCCTCCGGGGACATCAAACAGGCACGCTCCGGTCCCACGCATCGGCAGACCGCACCCACAGGGTGCGTACCATCATGACCGCCCAGCCGCGGACGGTCTCCATCAGTTTCCTAGGCCAAGTGTCAAGGATCAGGTGACACAGATCCGTCAAGCATCAGGTGAGTCAAGGCAGGCCGACGCCGCCGACGTCGCAGGCGGTCTGCGGTGTGCTCCGTCGGGTGACGTGCGACAGACGTCCGTCAGCTGATGTGCGACGCGGATCGTGCTCGGGGTCTCCGAGCGGGCCGCGCACCAGCGCTACGGCGCCTGGACCAGTCCTCGAGCACAACAGAACCGCCCCGGCAGAGGTGGTGGTTGCCGGAGCGGTTCTGTTTCCCTCGCGCTCACTTCCATGTAAATAGACCACCGGCAAACCCGAGATTCTAGGGTCCTTGGTCCCTGTGGGAGGTGACTAGAGCCCCAGAGGCTCCTTGGTCCACTCACGCGCGTTGTCCGTTGTGGCTCAGGGGACCAGTAGCGATCTATTTGCCATCGCTATCGGATGAAGTCGATCGTCTCGACCAAAGTCGCTGATCTGATCAGGCGAAGAGCGCGTCGCCGTACTTGAGCACCACGGCCAGCACCAGCACGAGCAGCCAGGCGATCACGAGCATGATGTCGAGGTTGGACTGCACGAATCCGGTGAGGGCGGCCTGGATCCGCCTTGGCAGGAGGAGGTTGTCGTCGCGGATGTTGACGTAGGTCAGCTCGAAGAACACCAGTGTGGTCGCGAGGGTCACCAGCAGGCACCAGGGACATAGGGCCCCGATCTCGAACATCGCCTGCTCGAAGAGCCAGTAGGCGAACAGCAGGGCGATGGTGTAGATGGCCTGTGCGGAGACCATGAACCAGCGCGGGAACCGGACGCCGCCCAGGCTGGCCACGGCCAGGGTGATCGACGATGGGCTCGAACACCAGGCCGAGGAACGCGTTGGGGAAGCCCAGCAGCGAGGCCTGCCAGGAGGTGCCCACGGTCCCGCAGCTGATCACCGCGTTGATGTTGCACCCGAGGTCGGCGTTCGGGTCCGCGGCCAGGGCGAGCGCGTCGATGGACAGCACGAACGACGCGACGAGGCTCGCCACCGAGGCGAGCAGCATCGTCACCCAGACGGTGGTGTTGTGGTGACGGAGCCGGTGCAGCAGGGAGCTGTCGGGTTCGGTCAGCGCGGGGGCCATGGTGGTGGTCATTGGTCGGCGGCGGCGGTCTTGATCGCCTGGGTCAGCGGCCCGACGGTGAAGGCGTCTCCCGTGTACACCTCACCGTTGATCTTCACCGTCGGGGTGCCTTGCACGCCCGAGTCGAAGGCCTCCTGGGTCATCGAGGCGACCCACGGCCGGAAGGTGTCGTCGGTGAACCGGTCCACCACGTCGGCGGGCACCCCGGCGTCCGCGGCGATCTTGGCGATCTGCTCGTCGCTGAGACCCTGGCTGCCTTCGGCCGGCTGCTGCTCGTACAACGCGGTGTGGAAGTCCCAGACGCGGTCGGGGGCGGCGTCGGCGACGGCCGCGAGCGCAGTTGGCGCTTCGTGTGGAGTACTCCGTGCCGCTCGACTGCTCGTCGAGGAACGCGATCGGGCGGAGCTCGATGCGGGCCACGCCATCGGCGACCAGCCGGTCGAGCTCACCGCCGTTGGCCTTCTCGAACGCGCCACATGCCGGGCACATGTAGTCGTAGTAGATCTCGACCGTCACCGGCGCGTCGGCCGGTCCCACCGAGATGGCGCCGGTGTGCGTGAGGTGCTGCGGTGCGACGACCGCGCCGGTCACGTCGGGCAGCGTGCGCTCATGTCCGGCGGCCTGGACGACGGCCACCGTGATGGCCGCCACCAGACCGGCGATGACCAGCGCACCGACCGAGACGAGGATGCGGCGCCGTCTCGAGCGCCGTACCGCGGCTGCCTGCTGGGCCTGACGGAGCTCCTGGGTCCGGAGCCGTGTCTGCTTGCTCATGCGTCGTTCTCGCTCAATGCGTAGGATCTACGTTGATGCCGACCCGCATTTCGGGGGCCCTCGATGAAGTCCTGGGCGTAGGTCACTTTCGTGCCGACGAACGCTCCGAAGGTGCCCTCGTCACCGAGGGTCTTGATCGCGCGGTGGGCCACGTCATTGAAGAAGCTCACGGTAGTTCCCTCCGTATCCAGTCCTGAGCAGCATTGGTGTTCGTGGTCCTGCTCGTAGGGGTTTCCGTCATCGACGATCCCCGAACGTGGTCCGTGGCACATCCGCCGACATACGGGTCGGTTACCTGTACTCGCACGCCGGGAGACCCGACGGCACCCGAGTCCCGTCGTAGCCCGTTGGACGTGGCCGGGCCAGGACCGAGAGCAGCGATGGGCGGAGACCCGAACGAGCCGTGCGCACTGCACGCGCTGGCCCAACTGCGCTGAGTTTTACCCGGCAGGCCAAGATCTACCAGGGGTGGCGTGGTGCTGGATGTCGCGCCCGGTCACCGCGTAGAGATCCGCCCAGGAAAGGGCGTTTGCCACCATCTCTCGACTGCGCCATGGACACGTGCGACTGGCACGACGCTCACGCTCGGAGCGCTCGCCGAACTGGGAGGCATCCGCTCATCAACCTGATCCGCGCGACTCGCGGCATGTGCGTGCGCTCCATGCCGGCTCGGTTGGTCGGAAACAGGTAACCGAACCCGTAAGTCGGCGGATGTCTCCTAGGGGTCATTCGACGACCGTAGACATTGAGTTCGGCGAGCCCGCCAACTCCACGCAGGCCCGGGTTACTCCCCCGGCCACCGGCGCGCAACGACAACTGACCACGAGTCAGAGAGCAGACACAGAATGAAGAAGATCACCCTCGGCCTCGCGGCGATCGCCGCGCTGGTCGTACCCCTCGCGGCGATGGCCGCGCCGGCCAATGCCGCGAACGGCGACGAGTACGTCGTCAACGGCGACTTCGCGTCGTCTGGCACCAACGGTGCGCTCCTCGCACCCGCCACGACCGACTTCACGCTTGCCGTCCCGGGCGTGTTCGGCACCGGTAACGGTTCCATGTACGACCCCGGCACCTACACCATCGGCACCAACCCCATCGCCGTTCACGAGGCCTGGGCGGACTTCAGTGCCGCCAACGACCCGATGATGATCGTCAACGGGTTCACCGAGGGCAGCCAGAAGGTGTGGTCGCAGACCATCACCCCGGAGGCGTGCACCACGCCGGGCTCGAAGATCACGTTCGACTTCACCGCGAACGCGACCAACGTCCTGCGGCCCGAGTCGGCCGCGAGCGCGGCCTCGACGCTCCCGGCGCGAACCTTGAGGTCAAGATCAACGGCACCTCAATCGGCTCGCAGAACCTGACCGGCGTCAACCCCGACCAGGTCGTCCAGTTCGTCGGCGCCGTTCCTGCGGCCCCGTCGATGGAGGTCACCGTCTGGAACAACGGCACCGCGTACACCGGCAACGACTTCGCGATCGACGACATCAAGCTGACCCAGCGCGGCGCCTGCACGCCGCCGTGCGTCGTGACCCACAACGGGGTGTGGTTCAACTACACCGGCAAGTTCACCGGCCCCGGAGCCCCGGCGCTGACCGACGCGAAGTGGAAGGCGCTCCCGGCCCAGCCGGGCGGCCAGCACGACCTCGCTGTGCGCGGCTTCGACAAGCCGTACCAGCCCGGCGTGGACAAGGGCAAGGGCGACTGGTTCGTCTGGAAGGACCTCGGCACGACCTGCCCGGCCTGATCCACCCAGCACCAATAGCAGCCCGTCCCGCTTCGGCGGGGCGGGCTGTTGTCGTGGCGCCCTGGGCCGATGGCACCTCGGATCGACTCGGACTGTCGCTCAAAGGATGCTCGATTCCGAGATGGCCCGGTTCATGCTCGCGACCGGACTCCGGCTCGGTGAGACGCTCGGCGTCACCTGGGCGGACCTCGATCTGACGGCCGGGACCGTCGCGGTCCACCGGACGGTCGTTCGGGTCAAGGGTCAGGGCCTGGTGGCGAAGCGGGTCAAGTCACGCGCATCGGAGCGGGGCTGCTGCTGCGGCCTGGTGGTCGAGCTGCTGCGCGCGTCGGGTGCGCCTGGGCGGGTTCGACGGTCCCGTCTTCCGGACACGCGCGGGTGGCGTGACCCAGCAACGTCGGCAAGGTCTTCCGCGCGGTGCGGGCGGATCCAGCTTCGAGTGGGTCAAGACGCACACCTACCGCAAGACGGTCGCCACGCTGCTGGACCAGAGCGGGGCGAGTGCCCGGATGATCGGACCACTGGGCCACTCGCGGGTGTCGATGACCCAGGACGTCTACCTCGGCAGGCGGGCTGCCAACACCGGCAACCTGGCCGCACTCGAGGCGTACGACCCTGGTCCGGCGACGAGCGAGGCTCCCGACATGGAGGACGAATGAGAACCATTCGTCCCCGCATTCGTCCCCTCGGGCGTCGAATCAGGCCTTGGGACGACGTGATTCACGCTCAGGTGGTGGGCCCCCAGGGGATCGAACCCTGAACCCGCGGATTAAAAGTCCGCTGCTCTGCCAATTGAGCTAGGGGCCCGGGATCAGGACTTCAATCGGGAGAACCTGCGGGACAACCGCCGGGACTTCCTGAGCCTGAACCGCCTCAGGCATCCTCTCAGAGGGCAATAGCGCATGACGGCAATCGTCCGAGATAGGCGCCAACCGCGGTTGATCCACGTCCTTCCGGCGTGCCCGGCCCGCGTGCGCCTGGATGCCGATTGCCTTGCGACACGCGTACCGGCCCGTGGCGAAGTAGCGGTGTGGCTCCTGCGGAACCGGTGGGGCTACCTGCCGATCGTGCTGTACTGCGAAGACCGCTGCTGCTGCGACTGGGCCATCCGCCCGCTCACGCCCGACGAGTCGTCCATCACCCCGTGGACGACCAGGTAGACGATGGTGGCCAGGAACGGCACGAACACCAGCACGATCACCCAGAGCGCCTTCATGAGCCCGGAGGAGTCGCTCCGGAACAGGTCGCGAAGGACCATGAAGAGGAGGAACAGAAACCCCAAACCGACGTAGATGAGGATGGTGCTCCAGAAGAAGTCCCAGAAGTCCATGGTCGACTCGCTTTCCTGATCGTGTGGTCCCGAGGGGATGACCTGGCTGGTCCCCGGCTGGCCTGCTCGTGACTCCTCCCTCAGTACAGCGCAAAAGCAGCGCCGAAGGGGTCACCCAGCGCGGATGAAGGCTACCCGGTTCGCCTGGGACTGTCGCACAGGCCGGATCACGGGGCACGGAACATCCGATCGAGCCATGTTCGCACCGCCGCGCCTGTGCGACGTTGTGAGCATGACCGTGGGCGACACCGACTCGGCGCAGGGACTGGCCGCCTTCATGCGCGCCCAGGCAGCGGTCATCGACGCCGGCTTCTGGGATCTCGGTGATGACCCGAGCCCGGAGGTCGTGCACGACGTCCGGGTCGCCACCCGCCGTCTGCGCACGGCGCTGCGGAGCTTCAGCTCGCTGGTCGACCTCGACGCAGTGGCGCGCACGGAGGTCGAGGAGGACCTGCGCTGGCTCGCCCGGCAGCTCTCCGGCATCCGCGACGCCGACATCCTGAAGCAGAACCTCGACGAACGGCTCGCAGCCCTCCCCGACGAGCTGGTCATGGGACCCGTGCGGGAGGAGATCGCGACGACCCTGAGCGACGCGCGCCGCGCCGCTCTCGCCGAGCTTGCGGTAGAGCAGGACAGCCCCCGCTACCTGCAGATCCGCGAGACCGTCTCCCGCTGGCGTCACTCGCCGCCGTTGACCGACGATGCGGGGCAGCAGATCGAGGTCCAGGGCCGGGAGATCCTGGCGAGACGGCGCAGCCGAGCCCGGCAACGACTTGCGACGGCCTCCGTTGACCCCTCGCAGATGCACGAGGCGCGCAAGGCGGTGAAGCGACTCAGGTACACCGCGGACGTGCTCGCGTCGATGCTTCCCGAGGCCCGCAAGCTGGCCAAGCGCGCGAAGCGGCTGCAGCGGCGGCTCGGCAGCCACCAGGACGCCGTGGTCGAGGTCGAGTTCCTGCGCGCCCAGGCCCGCACGTTCGGTCCCCGAGCCGGGTCAAACGGGTTCGTGTACGGCGTCCTGCTCGCGGAGGCGGAGCGCCGTGTGACCGAGGTGCAGGAAGCGGTCCTGAGTCTCTGAGCGCCGGAGCGTCGCGGACGGCCGGGTTGTAACACGGCGAGGTGAACATCGGCCCCGTGTTCCGGGAGCGTCTAGAGCGGCTTGTCCTCGGCGTGGTCGCTCTCGCACACTTCTGAGGTGAACACCGAAGACGAGCGTCGTGCGATGAACGAGATCGTGGACCGGCTCAAGCAGCGGTATCCGACGGTGACCGACCTGACCGTCAAGACGGTGGTCGACGCGTCGTACCACGACCTCGACGGTGCACCCATCCGGAGCTTCGTCGGGATCCTGGTCGAGAAGCAGGCTGCCGAGCGCCTCGCCAGCTACTCGCGCTGAGCCGCCCGCGCCGACGTCAGGCCCGCGTGCGTCGTACGACGAGCACGGCGACGTCGTCGTCGCGCTGCGGGTCGCTGACCTCGGTCACGAGGACGTCGAGCGTCGTGTTGTTGGTCGTCGGACCCAGATCCTCGACCGCGGCCAGCAGGCGTCGCTGACCGGCGTCGATGTCCTCGTTGCGGCGCTCGATCAGTCCGTCGGTGAAGGCCAGCAGCGCGTCCCCGGCGAAGAACGGGAGGGTGACCGTGGTGCGCTCGACCGGGCCGACGCCGAGGAGCACGTCCTCGGCCACGGCGAGCTGCTCGGCGCTGCCGTCGTCGCGGAGCCGCAGCGGCGGCGGGTGTCCCGCATTGGCCAGCGTGACCTCGTCGCGCGACGGGTCGATGACGGCGTAGACCATGGTGACCAGCTGGTTCATCTCGTACAGGTCGAAGACCTTGTCCAGGCGGGTGAGCACCGCCCCCGGCTCCGGGTCGACCGCCACCAGGGCGCGGATCGCGGCGCGCATCTGCGCCATCGCCGCGGCCGCACTGACCCCCCGGCCCATCACGTCGCCGATGAACATCGCGAGCCGGCCCTCGTCGAGCGGGATCACGTCGTAGAAGTCGCCGCCGGCGTCGAGGTGCCCGGCAGGTGAGTAGTGCGCGGCCACCTCCCACCCCTCGACCCGCGGCATCGCGGCGGGCAGCACGGCGCGTTGCAGCCGGATCGCCATCTCGCGCAGCTCCGTGTGCAGCTGGGCGTTGTCGATCGCCACGGCCGCGCGGCGCGCGAGGTCCTCGGCGAACGCCAGGTCCTGCTCGCCGAAGCGGCGGCCCTGGTCGCCGGCTACCCAGGTGATCACGCCGAGCACCCGGTTGCGCGCGACCAGCGGCACGGCCATCGCGCTGCGCAGGTTCAGCTCGCGGACCATGTCCAGCTGCTCCGGATCGAGGTCGGCGGTCTCGAGCATCTCGTCGGTGATCTCCGGGGTGAGCTCGCTCTGGCCCGTCCGGAACACCTGGTACGACCCGCGCGGCGCCTCCGGGTCGGGCGGGAAGCGATCCTGGAACTCCTGCGCCAGCGCCACCTTCTCCGGGTCGATGTGGGCGACCGCGAGGGTGCGGAGCTCGCCGTCGATGCCGAGCGCGATCGCGCACCAGTCCGCGATCTGGGGTACGGCGAGGCGCGCCACGTTGGTGAGGGTCGACTCGTAGTCGAGGCTGCTCGCGAGCTCCTCGGTGGCGTCGGCCAGGAACGCGAGCTTTGCGGACTGGGCGGCCACGTCGGCGAGGGCCTGCACCCGGTCGAGGGCCTGCGCGCAGGTGTCCGCCATGACGTTGAAGAAGTCGAGCTCGGCGGTGTCGAACTCGCGACGCCCGGGGAAGGACATGGTGGCCGCACCGATCGCCCGCTCGCCGACCAGCAAGGGCAGGCACACCACGGAGCGCTCGCCGTCGGCCGCGCTCTCGAGGTGCGGGTAGCGGGACCGGATCGCGTCGCGACCGATGAGGATCAGCGGCCGGCGGGCGGTGATGCAGTCCCCGGCGGGGGTCTCGGCCACGTCGAAGGTCTCCCAGCGGGCCGCCACGCCGGCCCTGCCCCCGTGGATGCCGAGCAGCCGCAGCCGGTCTTCCGTCACCAGCACTGACAACGAGGCGACCGTGGCGCCGGCAGCGTCGGCCATGTGTCGGGTCACGATCGTGGTCACGGTCGTCACGTCGTCGGCCCGGAGCAGCTCCGCGGTCACGCGCGCCAGGCGCGTGAGCCGGTCGGTCAGCCGGTGTGCCCGGCGGCGCGAGCTCCCGGCGTCCTCCACGACGAGCAACGCGCCCGCCGTACCGCCCACGTCGGGTAGCGGGCCCACGGAGATGCTCGCGGCGCGCGGAGCGCCGTCGCGATGGAGCACCAGCAGCTCACCCTGCCAGGGCTCGCCGCCGAACGCGCGGGTCAGGACCTCGTCTGCGGCACCCTGCTCGGGCTCGGCGAAGAGTCGTGGCAGCAGCTGCGTCCCCGGCAGGTCGCCCTCGGCGACGCCGAGCAGCTCCGCGGCCGCCTCGTTGGCGAGCACGATGCGGCGCTCGGGGTCGACCATGAACGCCGCCTGCGCCAGCGCGCCCAGCAGGCGCGCGTCACCGGTGGCCGCAACCGAGTCTGGGGCCTGCACCGGCACATCCTCTCAGGCGCCTGCTGCGGTCGACGGGAATGAGCGCTACGGGGTGCGGTGGGCTTCGCGTTCGACCTGCACACGCGGTCCTGACGAGGGCTCGCAGGAAGAGACTTCTGCCCCTCCCGCCCCAGGCTTCACCGCGGACACACCGACGTACACCCTCCCGATGATGCGGATCCTCCAATGCTTGGTAATGTTCGGGGTGCAACAGGTGCATAAGGTTCCAGCGGTAACACAACGCTCGTTGGAGTTTTGGCCAACGGCGTTTCTCTTTGCTTTGCGAGGCGGGACGGCGTGACAGCACAGCACCTGCTGCAGGGACTGTCGAAGTGACTGTCTCTCGCCCCGAACAAGGAGAAATACGAGCATGGCTCAGGGCACCGTTAAGTGGTTCAACGCCGAGAAGGGCTTCGGCTTCATCGCCCAGGAGAACGGCGGCGATGACGTCTTCGTTCACTACTCGGCCATCCAGTCGCAGGGCTACAAGTCCCTCGACGAGAACCAGAAGGTCGAGTTCGACGTCACGCAGGGTCCCAAGGGCCCGCAGGCGGAGAACGTTCGTCCCGTCTGAGGACGAGCACCAACGCACCAAACATCGCGAAGGTCCCGGCCGTTGGTCGGGGCCTTCGTGATTTCTGCTGCGGTCGGGCAGACTGGTGCAGTACGGTGCGCGCGGTTTCCACGTTTCCCCGCCACTGTGGCGGGTATCTACTGCAACGGGGGACGAGCCGCACCCTAGTGGGAGGACCGCCGCATGGATGACCAGTTCGACGTCTC
Source organism: uncultured Actinomycetota bacterium (assembly GCA_963745795.1). Taxonomy (GTDB): domain Bacteria; phylum Actinomycetota; class Actinomycetes; order Propionibacteriales; family Nocardioidaceae; genus Marmoricola. The sequence goes on from CAVUYR010000005.1 coordinate 563,394, forward strand.
CCTAGAGGACGACGAACTGCTCGACGAGGTCGAGTTGACGGCGAGCCTGATGGTCGCCGCCAACCGTGCCGACCGACATCTGACGCAGGACGAGATCGACCAGGTGCTGGGACTGGATGCGCAGTTCCCCAGCCAGCGCCCGGGGACTAGTTGGCCCGACCCCGGCGCGCGAGCAACCGCATCAACCCGGGCCCACGGCTGAACCAGCCGAGCCGCGCAGCGCCCCGCATGCCACAAACGTGCGGGGCGCCGGCGTGTCCCGGGGCCTCGCGCGAGCGCCGCGACACGGCCCGGGGTGTGGTCCCGCACTCTCGACGCCCTAGCATGAGCGCGTTCTCATCCTCCTTCACCAGGAGTTCACCCGTGGCTCTGCGGTTCCGGCCGGTCGACGGCACTTTCTACGACCTCTTCACCCGATCGGCCACCGGCCTGATCGGCGGGGCCGACCTTCTCGCAGAGATGCTCGCCGACGGTGCCGACCGCCCGACCGTGGCGAAGCAGATGCGCGAGGCCGAGCACGCTGCGGACGAGATGACCCACGAGATCGTGCGGCGGGTCAACAGCACGTTCGTCACGCCGTTCGACCGTGAGGACATCTATGCCCTCGCGTCCGGCCTCGACGACGTCATGGACTACATGGAGGAGGCCGTCGACCTGGTCATCCTCTACGAGGTCGAGCGGCTCCCCAAGGAGCTTGCCAACCAGGTCGAGGTGATCCAGCGCTGCGCCGAGCTCACGGCCGAGGCGATGCCGCGGCTGCAGGCGATGAAGGACCTCGAGGAGTACTGGATCGAGATCAACCGCCTCGAGAACGCCGGCGACAGGAGCTACCGGCGGATCCTGGCGAAGCTCTTCAGCGGCAAGTACGACGCGCTCGAGGTGCTCAAGCTGAAGGACATCGTCGACTCGCTCGAGAAGGCGATCGACGCCTTCGAGAAGGTGGCGAACATCGTCGAGCAGATCCACGTCAAGGAGTCCTGACGGTGGACCTCGCCATCGTCATCGCGGTGGTTCTGGTCGCCCTGGCATTCGACTACACCAACGGCTTCCACGACGCGGCCAACGCGATCGCGACGTCGGTCTCGACACGTGCGCTCACCCCGCGGATCGCGCTGGGCCTCGCCGCGGTCATGAACTTCGTCGGCGCCCTCCTCGGCCAGCAGGTGGCGAACACGGTCGCGGAGGTGATCCAGCCACCGTCGGGCAACGCGGGCCTGGTGGTGGTGCTGGCCGGGCTGGTCGGCGCGATCACCTGGAACCTGATCACCTGGTACTTCGGGCTGCCCTCGTCGTCCTCCCACGCGCTGATCGGCGGCCTGGTCGGCTCGGCGCTGGTCGCGGGCGCGATCGTGCACTGGTCCACGATCCTGGACAAGGTCGTGATCCCGATGGTGCTCTCGCCGCTGGTCGGCTTCGCCGTCGCGTTCCTGCTGATGCTCTCGATCATGTGGATCTTCCGGCGCCGCAACCCGCACAAGGTGCAGCGGCGGCTTCCGCCTGATGCAGACCGTCTCCGCCTCCGCGCTGGCGCTCGGGCACGGCCTGCAGGACGCCCAGAAGACGATGGGCGTGATCTTCCTGGCGGTGGTCACCGCGGGCTACTACCCGTCCGACCAGACCGAGCTGCCGCTGTGGATCGTGGTCGCGGCGGCGACCGCGATCTCGCTCGGCACGTACTCCGGCGGCTGGCGGATCATGCGCACCCTCGGCCGCAGGATCATCCATCTCGACCCGGCCCGGGGCTTCTCCGCCGAGATGGTCGGCGCGGGCGTCCTCTACACGACGGCGTTCGTCTTCCACGCCCCGATCTCGACCACCCACACGATCACCTCCGCGATCATGGGCGCGGGCGCGACCAAGCGCTTCTCCGCCGTCCGGTGGGGGATGGCCCGCTCGATCGTCGGCGGCTGGGTCCTGACCTTCCCCGCCGCCGGCTCTGCCGCCGCCCTGGTCTACCTGCTGCTGAAGTTCGTCTTCCGGCTGCCGTAGCGCCGGCCACGGTCCGGCGTCAGCCGAACCGGCCGGAGATGTAGGCCTCGGTGGCCTCCTCGTCGGGCAACGAGAAGATCTTCTTGGTCGGGTTCATCTCGATCAGCTGGCCGGGCCTGCCGGCGCCGGCGAGGTTGAAGAACGCGGTGTCCTCGGAGACCCGGGCTGCCTGCTGCATGTTGTGGGTGACGATCACGATCGTGTACTCCGTGCGGAGCTCGTGGATCAGGTCCTCGATCGCGGACGTGGAGATCGGGTCGAGGGCCGAGCAGGGCTCGTCCATCAGCAGCACCTGGGGCTCGACCGCGATCGCGCGGGCGATGCAGAGCCGCTGCTGCTGACCACCGGAGAGCGACATGCCGGGCTTCTTGAGCCGGTCCTTGACCTCCTTCCACAGGTTCGCGCGGGTGAGGGAGCGCTCCACCACGGCCTCGGCGTCGGACTTCTTCAGTCGCTTGTTGTTGAGCCGCAGGCCGGCAAGGACGTTGTCGGCGATCGACATCGTGGGGAACGGGTTCGGGCGCTGGAACACCATGCCCACCTGCCGGCGTACCTCCACCGGGTCGACGGCGGGGTCGTACAGCGAATGACCGTCCACCACGATCTTGCCTTCGACGCGGGCGCCGGGGATCACCTCGTGCATCCGGTTCAGGGTGCGCAGGAAGGTGGACTTGCCGCAGCCCGAGGGACCGATCAGCGCCGTCACGGACCGCGCGGGGATGGTCATGTTGACGCCCTCGACGGCCAGGAAGTCGCTGTAGTAGATGTCCAGGTCGGAGATGTCGATGCTCGTGGCCATGGTTTCCTCTCAACGCCCGGTGCGCGGGGCGAAGAACCTGCCCACGATCCGGGCGACGGCGTTCAGCGCCATCACGATGATGATCAGGACGAGGGCAGCGCCCCACGCGTAGCCGCGGGAGATCTCGGGGTTCAGGCCCGGCTGCGTGTAGCTGTAGTAGATGAACACCGGCAGGGTTGCCATCTGGTCGTGGAACAGGTTGAAGTTCACCGAGTCCGTCGAGCCCGCGATGATCAGCAGCGGGGCGGTCTCGCCGATCACGCGCGCGATCGCCAGCGTGACGCCGGTGATGATCCCCGAGAGCGCGGTGGGCAGCACGACCCGCACGATGGTGCGCCACTTCGGCACGCCCAGAGCGTACGACGCCTCGCGCAGGTCCGACGGCACCAGCTTGAGCATCTCCTCGGCCGAGCGCACCACGATCGGGATCATCAGCAGCGAGAGCGCGACCGAGCCGCCGAACCCGAAGTGGATGCCGGGGTCGCCGGTGAGCAGAGCGAACAGCGCGAACGCGAACAGCCCGGCCACGATCGACGGGATGCCGGTCATCACGTCGACCAGGAAGCGGATCGCGGAGGCGATCCGGGAGAGTGCGCCGTACTCGACGAGGTAGATCGACGTCATCAGCCCGATCGGCACCGAGATCACGGTCGCGCCGAGCGTGATCAGCAGGGTGCCGACCAGGGCGTGGTAGATGCCGCCGCCCTCGCCGATCACGTTGCGCATCGAGTTGTTGAGGAAGGTGCTGGTCAGCTCGGAGGCACCGTTGCGGACCACCGTGGACAGCAGCGAGACCAACGGGATGAACGCGATCACCAGGGCGACCCAGACCAGCGAGGTCACCAGGCGGTCGACCGCGGCGCGACGGTTCTCGACCACACGTGACCACAGCGGCAGACCGACGAGGTGCAGCAGGGCCGCCACGATCACCCAGCCGACGACGCCCCAGCCGAGGCTGAGCGCGAGCAGACCGCCTGCGGCGCCCGCCATGGTGGCCACGAGCAGCGGCGCATAGCGGGGCAGCCGGGGGTGGCGCAGCGGCACGTGCTCGTGGCGCTGCGTCTCGCGCTCGGGAGGAGCGGTCGTGGTCATCGGGACACCGACCTGTCTGCGCGGGCGACGATCGCCCGCGCGGCGAAGTTGACCACGAACGTGATCACGAACAGGACCAGCCCGGTCGCGACGAGCGCGTTGACCTTGAGCCCGGTCGCGTCGGCGAACGTGAGCGCGATGTTCGCGGCGATCGTCGACGGGTTGGTGGCGGAGATCAGGTTGAACGTGACGACGCCGCTGGCGCTGAGCACCATCGCGACCGCCATCGTCTCGCCCATCGCCCGGCCGAGGCCGAGCATCACGGCGGAGACGATGCCGGAGCGGGCGTAGGGCAGCACCGAGAGCCGGATCATCTCCCAGCGCGTGGCACCCAGGGCCAGTGCGGCCTCCTCGTTGAGGCGCGGCGTCTGGCTGAAGATCTCGCGGGAGATCGCGGTGATGATCGGCAGGATCATGATCGCGAGCACGATGCCCGCGGTGAGGATGGTGCGGCCGGTGGTCGAGGCCGGTCCGGCGAAGAACGGCAGCCAGCCGAGGTGCAGGTCCAGCCACTCGTAGGTCGGCACGAGGCGCGGCCCGAGGAAGCCGATGCCCCACAGGCCGTAGACGACGCTGGGCACCGCGGCGAGCAGGTCGACCAGGTAGCCGAGCGGCGAGGCCAGCCGCGTCGGCGCGTAGTGCGAGACCGCGAGCGCCACCCCGATCGCCAGCGGCGTCGCGATCACGATCGCGATCAGGGCCGCCCACAGCGTGCCGAAGACCAGCGGTGCCGTGTAGGCGAGCAGGTTGGGCTTGCCGTTGAGGTCCGAGGGCTCCGCGCCGAGCGCCGGGATCCCCTGGATGATCAGGAAGATCGCCACCCCCGCCAGGGCGACGAGGATGGTCATGGCGGCACCGAACGCGGCGCCGGAGAAGACCAGATCACCCAGGCGTCGCCTGGGTGATCTGGTCCTCGTGATGGTGGACGACACGGGTGTCTCGTCAGCCCTTCGACGAGATGGTGTCGACGATCTTCGCGGCCTTCTCCTGGAGCGACGCCGGGAGCGGAGCGGAGCCGGCGTTGTCGGCGCCCGCCTGCTGGCCCTCGGTCGAGACGACGTAGCTGAGGAAACCCTTCACGTTGTCGGCCGTCTTCGCGTCGTCGTAGGTCGGGCAGGCGACCAGGTACGACGCCAGCAGCAACGGGTAGGCACCCGACTCGGTCGACTTGCGGTCGACCTTGACCGCGAGGTCGCTGGCCGGGCGACCGTCCTCCAGCGGCGACGCCTCCATCGCCTTCGCGGCGCCCGCCGCGGACGGCTCGACGTACTCCGAGCCGGCCTTGATCTTCACCGAGGAGAGGTCGCCGGCCTGGCTGAGGTCGGCGTAGCCGATCGAGCCGTCACCCTGGCCGACCGCGGCGACCACGCCGGAGGTGCCGTTGGCGGCCTCACCGCTCTGGATCGGCCAGACCTTGTCGGCCGGGTGGCTCCAGGCGCCCTCGCTGGCCTGCTCGAGGTAGTCGGTGAAGTTATCCGTGGTGCCGGACTCGTCGGAGCGGTGAACCGGCGAGATCGTGGTCGAGGGCAGCTTGGCGCCCTTGTTCTCGGCGGCGATCGCCGCGTCGTTCCACTTGGTGATCTTGCCGTCGAAGATCTGGGCGATCGTCTTCGCGGAGAGCTGCAGGTCCTTGACCCCTTGCACGTTGTAGAGGACCGCGATCGGGCTCACGTAGTTGGGGACCTCGATGGCGTCGGCACCGCAGCGCTTCTTGGCCGCGTCGATCTCGCCCTTGTCGGCGTTCAGCGCCGAGTCGCTGGCGGCGAAGTCGATGCCGCCCGCGTTGAACTTCTCGATGCCGGCACCCGAGCCGGACGGGTCGTAGTTCACGGTGACGCTGGAGTTGTCCTTCTGGAACGCGCTGCGCCAGGCGTCCATGGCGGACTCCTGCGCGCTCGAGCCGGCGCCGTCGAGTGTCGTGCCGCTGCTCGTGCTGCTGCTGTCTTCGTTGGAGGCGCCGCAGGCACTGAGGGCCAGGCCCAGGGCCAAGGCGGTGATGCCCGGGACGAGGATCCGGCGGGGAGCCCTGCCAAGATTCGGGGGCATGTTCACTTCGATGCTCCTGTTGTTCGAAAAGGAACGGACAACCAGAACCTAGGAATACGAGGTGACGCGACCCGTTGGTGCCGGTGAACGAGAGGTGAACGCTGACGCAGGGTTTGGCGAAGATCCCCGCGGAGCGGAGTCCTGAGTCACCCGAAACCGCAGGTCAGGGGGCCGCGTGCAGCTCCGCGGCGAGGATCTCGCCACTGCGGTGGTGCACGACCAGCAACGCCCCCGGGTCGAGCGGGGGGATGTCGACGCCGAGGCGCGCGAGCAGCAGCGGCAACACCGGCCGGTGCGTGCACAGGACGGTCGGCTCGGTGTCGGCGAGCAGGTCGTCGATGAGCGCCTTGGCGGCGTCCTCGTCGACGTGTTCCTCGGACAGGGCGACGGTCTGGCTGGCGGTGAGCACGTGCTCGTCGACGTACGGCTGCACGGTCTGCACGCACCGGGTGCTGGAGGAGGTGACCACCCGGGTCATGCCGTACGCCGCCAGCAGGGTGGTCAGGATCTTGGCCTGCGCCTGGCCCTCGTCGGTCAGCGGACGCTCGGGGTCGGTGCCGTCCCACTTCTTGCGCGAGAGCGCCTTGGCGTGCCGCAGCAGCGCCAGCGGTGTGGTCTTGCGTGAGGTCTCGAGGGCGGCCAGCACCTCGCGGTCACGCAGGTAGCTGAGGAGCCCGGCAGCCTCGTCGATCGGAACCCACGCGACGTCGTCGATCTCGTCGTTGGCGACGTACGTCGTCACGTCGTGGTCACCGACCACCGAGGCCCGCCAGTAGTGGACCAGCTTGGTGCGGCCGTCGAGCTGCACGTAGGCCGTCGACGGCAGCGGCATCCCGAGCCGTACCTCGACCCCGGTCTCCTCGGCGACCTCGCGGACGGCGGTCACCACGTCGTCCTCACCGGGGTCCCGCTTGCCCTTGGGGAACGACCAGTCGTCGTACTTCGGCCGGTGCACCAGCAGCACCGCGCCCTTGCGAACGACGACGGCGCCAGCGGCGATGACATCGGGGTCCGGGACCGACATGTGGGTAGTCTCGCAGCGTGTGGCGGCCGGGACGAGTGCGGATCCTCCTGGCCGGACTGGTGACCCTGGTGCTCGTCGTACTCGTCGCCGTGTACCTGGTCCGCCGGCTCGACCGCTCGCCCCTGCAACGGGCACTCGACGCGGTGCCGTCAGCCAGCCTCCGCGTGGCTTTCACGGACTGGAAGCAGGTGCGCGAACGGCTCGGTGCCGGGTCCCTGACCACCGACCGCGCGATCGAGAGCTTCATGTCGCGCGGGTACGACGCGGACCTGACCGCGGCCTCGAGCATCGAGGACGCGGCGGTCGCGCTGCACGACAAGTACGGGTTCTCGCCCACCAACGCGGAGTGGGAGGCGTTCGCCCAGTCGCGTGCGGGCGCGGTGATGGTGCTGCAGCTGCCCGGCGACACCGACATGGACGAGATCCGGGCCAACCTCGACCGGCTCGGCTACCAGAAGCCGTCGTCCGACAGCGGGGTGTGGGACGGCGGCGCCGACCTGGTCTCCGGCATCGACCCGACCATCTCGCCGGAGCTCCAGTACGTCGTGGTGGACGACGACGACCACCGGGTGGTGACCAGTGACACCCGGGCCTATGCCGCGTCGTCGGCGAAGGTGGTCACCGGCGACACCGACGGGCTCGGCCCGAAGGCCGCCGGGGTGGCCGACCGGGCCGAGGACCCGGTCGCCGCCTTCGTGTGGGCGGGCGACTTCGCCTGTGAGGACCTGTCGATGACCAGCGCCGACGAGGGAGACCAGTCCCGGGCCGACCGGCTGGTGGCCGCCGCCGGGGGTGTCGACCCGCTGAGCGGCCTGCTGGTCGGGTTGCAGGCGGACCGCACGCTCGACGTGGTGATGCAGTTCGCCGACGACCGCCAGGCCACCGCCAACCTGCGCCCCCGCGCCCGGCTGTTCGTGGGCCCGGCGGTGGCGCGTGAGGGGTCCTACGCCGACGACCTGCGGCTGGTGCGCTCACGGTCCGAAGGGCTCGACCGTCGTCCTCACCGCGAAGCCGAAGGAGAAGACCGGCTTCGCGCTCTCCGAGGTCAGCTCCGGGCCGGTGCTGTTCGCGACCTGCTGAGGGGCGCCGCGGGCGGGCGTCCTGCGCGGCCGCCACCGCGGGGCGCTCAGCGATGATGAGCGGCTATGAGCGCCTCCTGGAGGTCCACGAGCGGGACCCCGTCCGGGTTGGGACCGGGGCGCTCCCACTGGCCGTCGGACTTCAGGTCCCACGCCGCGGTGCTCGGGTCGAACGCGAGGTCGAGGAGGTCGCTGACCTGGCGCACGGCGTCCTCGCCGGGCAGCCGCACCAGCACCTCGACCCGGCGGTCGAGGTTGCGGTGCATCAGGTCGGCGGAGCCGATGTAGACCTCGGGGTGCCGCCGTTGGCGAACGCAGAAGATCCGGCTGTGCTCGAGGAAGCGGCCGAGCACGCAGCGCACCCGGATCGTCTCCGAGAGCCCCGGGACGCCGGGCCGCAGTCGCGCAGATGCCGCGCACCAGGAGCTCGACCGGCACGCCGGCCTGCGAGGCGCGGTACAGCGCGTCGATGATCGCCTCGTCGACGATCGAGTTCACCTTGATCCGGATCTTGGCCGTCGCGACCGGCCCGGTGGTGCTCGACCTCGGCGCGGATCCGCTCGATCAGCCCGCTGCGCACCGAGTGCGGGGCGACCAGCAGCTCGCTCGTACGACGGCTTGCGGGAGAACCCGCACAGGTTGTTGAACAGGTTCGCGACGTCGTCGCCGATGTTCTCGTCGGTGGTCAGCAGCCCGAGGTCCTCGTACATCCGCGCGGTCTTCGGGTTGTAGTTGCCGGTGCCGATGTGGGTGTAGCGGCGGATCCCGTCGGGCTCCTCGCGCACCACCATCGACAGCTTGCAGTGCGTCTTCAGCCCGACCAGGCCGTAGACCACGTGGCAGCCGGCGTGCTCGAGCTTGCGCGCCCAGCGGATGTTGGCCTGCTCGTCGAAGCGGGCCTTGATCTCGACGAGCACCAGCACCTGCTTGCCGGCCTCGGCCGCGTCGATCAGGGCGTCGATGATCGGGGAGTCGCCCGAGGTGCGGTAGAGCGTCTGCTTGATCGCCAGCACGTGCGGGTCGGCGGCCGCCTGCTCGATGAACGCGCTGCACGGAGGTCGAGAACGAGTCGTACGGGTGGTGCAGCAGGACGTCGCCGCGCGCCAGCGCCTTGAACACGTCGACGGGCGACGCCGACTCGACCGGTGCCAGGGACCCGTGGGTGGCGGGGATGAACGCCGGGTACTTGCAGGTCCTCGCGGTCGAGGTCCGCGACGCCGTGCAGCCCGCTGAGGTCGAGCGGCCCGGGCAGCCGGAAGACCTCGGCCTCGGTGACGCCCGAGCTCGGAGACCAGCAGGTCGAGGACCTTCTCGTCGATCGACTCCTCGACCTCGAGCCGCACGGCCGGGCCGAACTTGCGGCGGAGCAGCTCGCGCTCCAGGGCCTTGAGCAGGTTCTCGGTGTCGTCCTCCTCGACCTCGAGGTCCTCGTTGCGGGTGACCCGGAACGTGTGGCGCTCGAGCACCTCCATGCCGGGGAAGAGCCGCTTCGAGGTGCTCGGCGATCACGTCCTCGAGCGGCACGAACCGGTGACCGCCGCCCTGGGAGTCCTCCAGCGGCACGAAGCGGCTGAAGCTCTGCGGCACCTTCACCCGCGCGAAGTGCTCCTTGCCGGTCCTCGGGTTGCGCACGATCACGGCGAGGTTGAGCGAGAGACCGGAGATGTACGGGAACGGGTGCGCCGGGTCGACGGCCAGCGGGGTCAGCACCGGGAAGATGCGCTGCTTGAACAGCTTCTTGCAGTACTTCTGCTCCTCGACGTCGAGGTCGTCCCAGCGCACCAGCTCGATGCCGTGCTCGCCGAGCGCCGGCACGATGTCGTCGCGGAACACGCGCGCGTGCCGGGCCATCAGCTCGGAGGCGGTGCTCCAGATCAGGTCCGAGCACCTCGCGCGGCATCAGCCCGGACGCCGCCCGGACGGCGACACCGGCCGCGATCCGGCGCTTGAGGCCGGCCACGCGCACCATGAAGAACTCGTCGAGGTTGCTGGCGAAGATCGCCAGGAAGCGGACCCGCTCGAGCAGCGGCAGGTCCTTGTCCTCGGCCAGCTCGAGCACCCGCTGGTTGAAGTGCAGCCAGGAGAGCTCGCGGTCGAGGAACCGGTCGTCGAACTCGCCGGTGTCGAGCGCGTCGATCTCGGTCGCGTACGGCGGCTCGACGTCGAACACTTCCGACGGCACGACCCGCAGGCCTCCGTCGTACGGCTCGTCGAGCGGACCGTCGTCGGCCGCGCTCTCGATGCTTCCCGGGTAGGGCTCGTTGGTCATGGGGGCCAGTCTGGCACCAGTGGTGAACGGCGGGTGTCCCGCGAGGACCGCTGAGGACCCTCGCGGCCCGGGGTGGGTCAGGCCTGCGAGGAGGCGAGCTCGTGGAGGGCGTCGGAGGCGCCACGCAGGATCGGGTCGCCGTGGCCGACCAGAATCGTCCGCGGCTCGAGGTCGGCCAGCCGGCGCACGGACCTGGCGGCGGCCGCCTCGTCCTCCGTGAACTGCGGGTTCGAGCCAGCCAGCCCGTCGGTGTTGTTCAGGGCGTCACCCGCGACGAGGACCCGGGAGCCGGTGTCGTACACCGCCATGTGCCCGGCGGTGTGCCCGGGCGTCGCGACGATGCGCAGGCCGAACACGTCGTCCCCGTCCGCCAGCGGCCGTAGCCGGCGTGGTGCGTCGACCTCGTCGAGGTCTGCCGCGCCGACGTAACCGACCGCCCGTTCGGCCCGGTCCAGCACGTCGCCGACGCTACCGGCGTGGTCGGGATGCTTGTGCGTGAGCACGACGTGGCGGACACCGGCCCACCCGGGACCTGCGGAGTCGAGCACCTTGCCGATCGCGTCCGCGCTGCCCGCGACACCGGTGTCGACCACGGCCGCCTGGCCGCCGCGGACCAGGACGTACGCCGACACGAAGCCGAGGTCGACGCGCGACCAGCGCAGCCCGGCGCTGCCGCCGCCGCTGGCGGGCGCGTCGTCGTCGCCGGCGGAGCTCGGCTCGCCCCCGCCTGTGCTCCCGCCGCAGCCGGCCACGCCCAGCACCGCGACCGCGAGCGCGCCGCCCCCGGACCAGGTCAGGAAGGTCCGGCGACCGACCGTTCGCATGGAGGCGGTGCCCATGGATCGACGATCCGGCCGTGCCCGGCGTACGTCAAGGCACGATCTGGTCTCGTGCTGGGGGCGGGCCGGTTACCACGGTCCCGTGGTATCCGGCCACTTCCCTAGCGTTGCAAGGCTGGGGAAGGGGCAGGTCCGCTAGGGAAGTGACCGACGAGGACCTCAGAGCGTGGGTACGCCGAGGTACTGCGCCTCGGTGCGCACATGGGCGAACCCGGCGCCGACGTAGACCGCGATCGCCGGGTCGTTGTCGCCGTCGACGTAGAGGATCACCTTCGGCAGGCCGAGGTCGCGCAGGTAGGTCAGCCCCGCGCCGGTGAGCACCTTGCCGATGCCGCGGCCGGCCGCCTTCGGGTTGACCGCGACCACGTAGACCTCGCCGTAGCCCTCGGGATGCACCTTGGTCCAGTGGAAGCCGAGCACCCGGCGGTCGGGGTCGTCGGTGTCCTCGTCGGCGGGGACCGCGAGGAACAGCCCGGCCGGGTCGAACCACGACTCCTCGGTGCGCTCCTGGAAGTCGCGCAACGTCATGTGCCCCTGCTCCGGGTGGTGCGCGAACGCCAGGGCGTTGGCGTGCAGGATGCCCTCCTCGTCACCCGGACGGTAGGCGCGGATCCGGTAGTCGGGCGTCGGCATGCCCGTGGGGAGGGTGTCGTCGAGCGGGCGCTCCATCACCCACAGCTCGCGCTCGCGGGCGAGTCCGAGCCGGGCCGCGATCCGGCCGGCTGCCGGGTGGTCGGAGTGCGACCAGGCGTTGACCTCGCCGGAGACACCGGCGAGGGCGGCGCGGGCGAGCGCGGTGCCGACGCCCCGGCCGCGGGCGTCCGGGTGGACCACCAGGTCGAGCGTGTCGTCGTACCGCAGCGCGTAGCCGCCCGCGGCCAGGTGCAGTACGCCGCCGGCGAGCCCGCGGTTCTTCAGGTGCAGGATGGCGGCCTCGTTGAGGTTGACCACGTCGTCCTCGGCGTCGGCGGCCGCGGTGATCCGGCGTACGTCGGCGGCGGGGCCGGTGTCGGCGGACCAGTCGAAGTCGGCGTGGTCGACGAGCCGGACGGCGATCGAAACGGGGACTTGTTCTTCGGGCACGGGCTCAGGGTGTCACGAGCGCGCGGGCGCCGGGTCTCCCGCAGCCTCGCGGGACTCGCGCGGCTCCTTCGGCGGCAGCACGAACCGGTAGCCCACGTTGCGCACCGTGCCGATCAACGCCTCGTTGTCCGAGCCCAGCTTGGCGCGCAGCCGGCGCACGTGGACGTCGACGGTGCGGGTGCCGCCGAAGTAGTCGTAGCCCCACACCTCCTGGAGCAGCTGCTCGCGGGTGAACACGCGGCCCGGGTGCTGCGCGAGGTACTTGAGGAGCTCGAACTCCTTGAACGTCAGGTCGAGCGTGCGCTTGCCGAGCTTGGCGGTGTACGTCGCGTCGTCGACCACGACCTCGCCGCTGCGGATGATGTGCGCCTCGGGATCGTCTTCGTTGCGGCGGGCGGCCAGCTTGCCGATCGCGATCCGGATCCGGGCCTCGATCTCGGCCGGGCCCGCGGTCGCGAGCAGCACGTCGTCCATGCCCCAGTCCGCCGACACCACGGCCAGCCCGCCCTCGGTGACGATCAGCAGCACCGGCTGGTCGGACCCGGTGGTGCGGATCAGCCGGCACAGGTCGCGGGCGTGGGCGAGCTCCTTGCGGCCGTCGACGATCACCAGGTCGGTCTCCGGCGCCTCGAGGAGCGCGCTGCCCTCGGCGGGCAGGACCTTGACCGAGTGGTTGAGCAGCGCGAGTCCCGGGAGCACGTCCGCGGACGGCTGCAGCGCGCTGGTGAGGAGCAGCAGGGTGCTCATGCGTGCCTCCACCGGGGGGGCGGGGCTGGTGTCCGACGTCGTTGTCGGACCGGTCGCCCCGCTGGTGTGCGGATGGGCAAGGATATCGAACATGACCGGCCCGGCTGACCGCGTTCCAGCATCCGTGGTGACCGTCCGCTACTGGGCGGCCGCCCGTGCGTCGGCCGGCGTGGACCTCGACGAGGTCGCGGTGACCGGCGAGGTCACGCTCGACACGGTGCTGGCCGAGGCCCGCCGCCGGCACGACGACCAGCGCTTCCGCGACGTGATGTCCACGTGCTCGGTGCTGGTCGGGGAGCGTCCCGTCGGTGGCCGCGACCCGGCCACGGTCGTCGTACGCCCGGGGGAGACGGTGGAGCTGCTGCCGCCGTTCGCTGGGGGATAGGTGGGCAGGGCCGCAGCGCGTAGCGCGGCCCTGCCCGGCGGGGTCAGGCCTCGATCGCCTGCTGTTCCTTGGGCTGGGTGGACTCGATGGCGATCTTGCGCGGCTTCGCCCTTTCCGCGACCGGAACGATCAGGCGCAGGACACCGCCGTCGTAGGCGGCCTCAATCTTCTCGAGGTCGAGGTTGTCCCCGAGCACGAGCTGCCGGCTGAAGACGCCGCGCGGGCGCTCGGAGGCCAGCATCTCCCAGTCGCCGTTGCGGGCGACGCGCTCGGCGTGCACGGTCAGCACGTTGCGCTCGACGTCCAGGTCGATGCTGTCCCGGTTGACGCCCGGAAGGTCGAACTCGATCACGAACCGGTCGCCCTCGCGCCAGGCGTCCATGGGCATCACGGCGGGGCGGTTGGTCGTGCCCAGCATCTGTTGCGTCAGCCGCTCGAGGTCACGAAACGGGTCCGCTGTGCGCAGCAACATGAGATGTCCTCCTTCGAGTCGGAACCAGGTGGGCTCTCGCCAACCTGTATCGTCTGTTATAGGTTTTATATAGCGCGGGGGACAGGCATCGTCAAGTCCCGAGGAGGGTTCAGATGAAGGAGACGGGAGGCGTCTTCGCGATCTCCGTCGCGGCCGGCATGGTGTCGATGCAGGTGCAGAACCTGCGCGTCTACGAGCGGCGTGGGCTGGTCGATCCCGACCGCACCCCGAAGGGCACGCGCCTGTACAGCCCCGCCGACATCGAGCGTCTCCACCGGATCCGGGAGCTGCTCGCCGACGGGCTCAATCTCGCCGGGATCGCGCGCGTGCTCGAGCTCGAGGCGGAGGTCGTCGGCTTGCGCACGGAAGTCGCCCGGCTGCGCCGATGACCGGCGGGAATGCCTCCCGCCGTACGGCGTTGAGTTCTGCATGAGCCCCGGAGTCGTCGTGCTGCTGGTGGCCGTCGTCGCCGCCCTCGGCTTCGGCTCCTGGCGGGCCCTCACCGACGGCCGGTTCCGCGGCACCCACGCCGTACGACGGGCCGATGCGCCGGCGCGGGACGCGACCGACGACCCGAGGGAGACCTCCGGTCGAGAGACCGGCACCGTTGCTCGCGGGCACCCCGTGGGCCGCGGACCTCGGGGAGCGCGCCACGTTGCTGCAGTTCTCCTCGGCCTTCTGCGCACCGTGCCGGGCGACCCGACGGGTGCTCGCCGACGTGGCCGGGATGGTGCCGGGTGTCCGGCACATCGAGGTGGACGCCGAGCAGCACCTCGACCTGGTGCGCCGGGTGGGCGTGCTGCGCACCCCGACCACGCTGGTGCTCGACGCCGAGGGGCGCGAGGTGAGCCGAGCCGCCGGCGCGCCGACGAAGCAGGCCGTGATCGCGAGCCTCGGGCGGTTTGCGTGAGTCCGTCCCGACATGTGGTACTCGTGTCCGCATACCGAGACGACTGCTTCGTGACCACGACTCCGTCGCCCTACTCTCGACCCGTGCTGACGACGATGCTGACCAAGCGGCGCGCGGTGGACCACTGCCGCGTGCACTCCTCGCTCTGTCGTCGGTCCTGACGGGACGTCCCTCCACGCGCCGGTGAGCCCGGCCGGCCCTACGTCCCGTGCCCGTAGCCCGTTGCCGGCGACCACAGGACCAGGAGCATCCATGTCGCAGCCCAGCCAGATCGACCCGCGTGGTCCGCAGTTCACCGCTGCGCTGACCGCGGTGGTGCTCGCGCTCGTCCTCCTCACCGCGCCGTCCCCGTTCGGGATCGCGCTGCTGGCGGTGCAGGCGGCCCTGTTCGCGGTCGGGGTGGGCTTCGGCGTCCAGCACGGCCCGTGGGCCGTGCTCTTCCGCCGCGTGGTCCGCCCCGGCTCGCACCCCCCGCCCACCTCGAGGACCCGGCGCCGCCGCGGTTCGCGCAGGGCGTGGGACTGGTGTTCACGCTGGTCGCGCTCGCCGGCTACCTGGCCGGTGCGCCGGTGGTCGGTGCCGTGGCCACCGGGTTCGCCCTGGCCGCGGCGCTGCTCAACGCGGTGTTCCGGTTCTGCCTGGGCTGCGAGATGTACCTGCTGATCCGCCGGGTCATGCCGGCGGAAAACGGCCGTGAAAACGTGACAGACAATCGATCCGAAAACAAGGAAAAGGTAATCAAATGAGCCGCGACAACACGCTCGTCTCCGCCGAGTGGGTAGAGGAGAACCTCGACAACCCGCAGGTGGTGCTGGTCGAGGTCGACGAGGACACCACGTCGTACGACAAGAACCACATCCGGGGAGCGATCAAGCTCGACTGGACCACGGACCTGCAGGACCAGGTGCGCCGTGACTTCGTCAACAAGCAGCAGTTCGAGGCGCTGCTCTCCGACCGCGGTGTCGCCAACGACAGCACCGTGGTCCTGTACGGCGGCAACAACAACTGGTTCGCCGCGTACGCCTACTGGTACTTCAAGCTCTACGGCCACCAGGACGTGAAGCTGCTCGACGGCGGCCGCAAGAAGTGGGAGCTCGAGAGCCGTGAGCTCACGGACGAGGCGCCGTCGCGCGAGAAGACGTCGTACACCGCGCAGGAGCAGGACACCTCGATCCGCGCGTTCCGCGACGAGACCGTGGAGGCGATCGGCGTCAAGAACCTGGTCGACGTCCGCAGCCCCGACGAGTACGCCGGCCGGCTGCTGGCCCCGGCCCACCTCCCGCAGGAGCAGGCGCAGCGCGCCGGCCACATCCCGACGGCATCCAACGTGCCGTGGAGCAAGGCGGCCAACGACGACGGCACGTTCCGGTCCGACGACGAGCTCAAGCAGATCTACAGCGACGCCGGTGTCGACTGGGAGAAGGACACCATCGCCTACTGCCGGATCGGCGAGCGCTCCTCGCACACCTGGTTCGTGTTCCACGAGCTGCTCGACCAGCCGAACGTGAAGAACTACGACGGCTCCTGGACCGAGTACGGCTCGCTGGTCGGCGTGCCCGTGGCCCTGGGCGACGAGGCGGGTGAGGCCTGATGTGCGGCGCGACCACCGGCGGCCTGTCCCTGGACGGGATCAACGTCGCGAAGGAAGCGATCATCCAGGGCGTCGTGACCCGTGACGGGCAGCCCGTGGACGGCGCCTACGTGCGCCTGCTCGACCGGTCCGGCGAGTTCACCGCCGAGGTGCCGACGTCGGCGACCGGCCAGTTCCGGTTCTTCGCCGCACCCGGCGAATGGACATTGAGGACATTGGCCCCGAAAGCCGAGACCAATGACCAAAAGGTGGTGGCTGCCACGGGAAGTGTCGCGGAAGTGTCTGTCGCGCTGACATAGATAGCGCACAATAGGTGGCCCAAGGATGGGGCGAAAACCTGGAAGAATGTCCGGGTTTTCGCCCTTTCCCCATTGGTGGTCGAGCCGGTCGAGACTCACCGGTGGTCGAGCCTGTCGAGACCCCGCAGCCGACTGACCGGTGGTCGAGCCTGTCGAGACCCGCGGCCGACTGACCGGTGGTCGAGCCTGTCGAGACCCCGCAGCCGACGACCGGTGGTCGAGCCTGTCGAGACCGCCGACCGGTGGTCGAGCCTGTCGAGACCCCGCGGCCGCCAGCGCTGGCGAGTCAGTTGCCGATCCAGCGCCCGGGTCGCCAGGCGCTCATGTTCTCCTCGTCGTCCTGCCCCTTCTCCGACGACACCCGGCGACCGGCCGGCTCCACGTCAGCCGAATCCTCGACGAGGAACTCGTCGAGCAGGCGGCCGCTGCTGCGCCCGTTCGATTCCTCGTGAGAGTCGACCGGGGAGAACGTCGTCGGGTCCTCGCCGGGCTCGCGCTCTAACCGGGTCTCGAAGGACTCGTCGTGGGCCGGCGTCGCGGCGGGCGTCACC
The DNA here is from genome assembly GCA_963745795.1 of uncultured Actinomycetota bacterium. Classification (GTDB taxonomy): domain Bacteria; phylum Actinomycetota; class Actinomycetes; order Propionibacteriales; family Nocardioidaceae; genus Marmoricola. Next base: position 580,569 of record CAVUYR010000005.1, read on the forward strand.
GGCTCCGCGGCGCGCTGCGTCGACTCGGCGGTCGCCTGCGGGGCCGGTATCACCTCGGGAGCGTCATCCGGGTTCTCCGACACCGGCTCCGGTGCGGTTGCGGGAATGGCCGGCCGGATCGCGCGGTCCTTCCCTAGCTTGAAGCGCAGCTTCCTTCCCGGCGACGCAGCCTCGGGGCCGTAGCCGTAGCCATAGCCGTAGCCGTAGCCGTAGCCGTAGCCGTCACCGCGTCCCTTGGTCGGGATCCGGTTGAAGACGACGCCGAGGAGGCGGGCGTCCACGGCGTGCGAGCCGCTGGGCCGCACCGGCGAGCTGCTCCCTGGAGGTCTTGCCGTGCCAGGTGACCACCACGGCGCCGTCGGTCTGCTGCGCGAGCAGCGCGGCGTCAGTGACCGGCAGGAGCGGTGGGGAGTCGATGATGATCGTGTCGTAGGTCCGGCGGAGCCGGGACAGGAGCTCGGCCATCGCGTTGGACTGGAGCAGCTCCGACGGGTTCGGCGGGATGGCGCCGGCGGCGAGCACGTTGAGGCCGCTCGCGTGGTGGTTCTGGATGGCGTCCTCGACGTCGATCTTGCCGAGCAGCACGGTGGTCACGCCGACCACGTTCTCGAGGCCGAGCATGTGGGCGACCTGCGGACGGCGGAGGTCGCCGTCCATCAGCAGTACCTCCTGGCCGGCCTGGGCCATCGCGATCGCCACGTTGGTGGCGGTCGTGGACTTGCCCTCGCCCGGCACCGAGCTGGTCACCACGAAGACCTTGCTGCCGGCGTCGATGTCGACGAACTGGAGGTTCGTGCGGAGCACCCGGAACGCCTCCACCCGCGGCGCATGGGAGCTGAGTGAGCTCACCAGGGGAGTGCGGGTGGTGTTGGCGTCGAACGCGATGCCACCAAGAACCGGCGCGTCGACCACGGCCTCGACGTCCTCCACGGTCTTCACCGAGGTGTCGAGCAGCTCGCGGATAACCGCGATGGCGAGGCCGAGCAGCAGACCGAGGATCCCGCCGAGGAAGAGGTTGCGGAGCGGATTGGGGGAGATCGGGTCGGTCGGCAGGGTGGGTGGGCCGACGACGGTGCCCTTGAGGTTCGCGGTCTTCTTGCCGGGGTCGGTCTCGATCTGTTCGATCAGGTCGAGGAGGTTGGAGACGACCTGCTTGCACAGCGCCTGAGCCATCTTCGGGTCGGCATCGACGACCTGGACATTGAGCAGCACCGTGTCCGGCACCACCTGCGCCTTGATCTTGCGCGAGAGCTGCGCCGGGGTGAGGTCGAGGTGCATCTTGTCGATGACCCGCTGGGCCAGCTCGCCGTCGGTGACCAGCTGGGCGTAGGAGGTGACCTTCTGGGTCGCCGCCAGACCGTTCTGGTACGGGTTGCTGCCCGAGCCGTCGTCCGACGACGAGGCGGAGCCGGTCGAGATGAAGATGCGGGCGTTGGAGGCGTACTGCGGCGTCGCCCGCACCGTGACCAGCGTCGCCAACTGCCAGCGCGGCCACGACGCAGCCGACGATCAGGGTCCAGCGACGTCGGAGAATGCGCAGATAGTCGCGAAGCTCCACAACGATCCTTTGGTCGGGGAATGGTGCCGGTGCGGGCACAAACCCCAAGCGTAAGGCATCGCACACCTCCGCCTGCTTTACCGCACCTGCGGCGTCTCCAGCCAGATCGTGACCGGTCCGTCGTTGACGAGGGACACCTCCATGTCCGCGCCGAACACTCCCTTCTCCACCGGTACGCCGAGGGAGGCCAGTTCCGTGCACACCGCGTCGTAGAGCGGCTCGGCCACGGGGCCGGGCGCGGCGTCCTGCCAGGTGGGGCGCCTGCCCTTGCGGGCGTCGCCGTAGAGGGTGAACTGGCTGACCACGAGCACCGCGGCGCCCAGGTCGGCGACCGAGGTCTCTGCACGCATGATCCGGAGGCCGGCCACCTTGCGCGCCAGCCACGCGGACTGCTCCGGACCGTCGTCGTGGGTGACGCCCACGAGCAGCAGGATCCCCGGGCCGTCGACAGCACCCACCACCTCACCGGCCACGGTCACGCTCGCGCGAGAGACCCGCTGCACCACCGCTCTCATGGCGCCAGTCTCGCGCCACTAGTCTCCCGGGCATGGGAGTGGATGCGAGCGCGCTGCTGGTGACCGTGGCCCCGACCGGGGCGGAGACCAGCAAGGAGGACTGCCCGCAGCTGCCGACCACGCTCGAGGAGCTGGTCGAGACGGCTCAGGCCTGTGAGCGGGCCGGCGCGGCGATGGTCCATGTCCACATCCGTGACGGCGAGCATCGTCCGACGCTCGACCCGACCCGGCTGCGCGACACCGTCGTGGCGTTGCGGGAGTCCACCGATCTGCTCGTCCAGCTGTCCACGGGCGGCTCCGTGCACGACCCGCTCGAGCAGCGGCTCAAGGTGCTGGACGCCGAGCCCGACTCCTGCAGCTTGACGATGGGCACCACCAACTTCGGCGACGAGGTGTTCCTCAACCCGTGGCCGTTCGTGTGCGAGCTCTACCAGCTCTCCCAGGAACGGGAGGTGGTGCCCGAGTTCGAGCTCTTCGACCTCGGGCACGTCGCCGCGATGCACCGGCTGCTCGACCGCTTCGGCCTGCCGTACGGCGGGCGCGTGCATGTGGACCTGGTGATGGGAGTGCCGGGTGGCATGCCGGGAACCGCCGACGCCCTCGTCGCCGCGGTGGCGGCGCTCCCGGACGCCGTGACCAGCTGGTCTGCGACCGGCATCGGGCGCTCGACACTTGCGGTCGCCCTCGCCAGCCTGAGCAAGGGCGGCCACCTGCGGGTCGGCATGGAAGACGTACTGACCCTCGCCCGCGGGGTCCCGGTCGAGCACAACCGTGCAGCTGGTGGAGCGCGCGGTCCGCCTCGGCGACCTTGCGCAGCGTCGCCCGATGACGACGGCCGAGGCACGAGAGCTGCTCGGCGTTCGCGTACGTCAGTAGACGAGCGCCTGGACGTCCTCGCCGAGGATCTCCTCGACGAACGTCGGCGCGCCGGCGATCGTGACGCCGTCGAGCAGGTCGGCCTGGACGAGGCCGCGCCGCTGGGCGCACTGCGTGCACACCGTCACCCGGCCGTCGGCCAGCGACCACGGCCAGCAGGTCCACGAGTGGGGTGGCGAGGTCGAGCGCGAACGCCTCGGCCCGGCCGGGCACGCCGAACCAGGCCGCCTCGCCGGTCAGCCAGAGCGACACGTCGGCACCGGAGGCCACGCCCGCGGCCGCGACGGTGAAGCCCTGGTTGCAGCGCTCGGGGTCGTCCGCCCCGGCCGTCACCTTGACCACCAGCCTGCGTGCCATGAGTCGACGGTAGTGGTCTCGACAAGCTCGACCACCGGTCGGTCTCGACAAGCTCGACCACCGGTCGGTCTCGACAAGCTCGACCACCGGTCGTGAGCTCGACCACCGGTGGACTCATAGGATGGCGACATGGACGCCCTCGTCGCGGCAGCGATCGCGGTCGTCGTCCTCGTCGTCGGCGCCGTCTGCGTCGTGGCGTTCCTGAAGCTGGTCCGCAAGCACTGAGGAAGCCCACCCGATGCCGTTCGAGATCCCCGAGAACATCCACCCCGACTGCGCCCGGCTGGCCTGGATCCTCGGCCGCTGGGCGGGCAACGGGCACGGGGACTACCCGACGATCGAGAAGTTCCAGTTCGGCCAGGAGGTGATCTTCCAGCAGGACGGTCGCCCGTTCATCCACTACCTGAGCCGTTCGTGGATCGTCGACGAGCAGGGCGAGAAGGTGCGCGAGGCCGCCCAGGAGACCGGGTTCCTGCGCCCGCAGCCAGACGGAGGGCTCGAGGTCGTGCTCGCCCACAACACGGGGTTCGTCGAGGTCTGGTACGGCCAGGTCCATCCCGACCAGCCGCGCTTCGAGATCGCCACCGACGCCGTCGCCCGCACCGCGACCGCCAAGGAGTACGTCGGCGGGAAACGGCTCTACGGCTACGTCAACGGCGACCTGATGTACGCCTACGACATGGCGGCGGTGGGCCAGGAGCTGCAGCCCCACACCCACGCACAGCTGGTGCGGAGCTGACCGTGGTCTCGACGGGCTCGACCACCGAGGGCGGCTCGACCACCGAGGGCGGCTCGACCGCCCGCGCGTCGGAGGCCGGCTCCGAGACCTGGCAGGAGACGCTCCGGGCGGGCGGCTACCGGCTGACCCCGCAGCGGGAGCTGGTGCTCACCGCGGTCGAGACCCTCGGCCACGCCACGCCCGACCAGGTCTACGCGGAGGTACGACGGCACTCCTCGGCGATCAACCTGTCCACGATCTACCGCACGCTCGAGCTGCTCGACGAGCTCGGACTGATCCGCCACGCGCACATCGAGGAGCGCACGCCGACGTACCACTCGACGGCCGGGCACGAACACTTCCACCTGGTCTGCCACCACTGCCGCAACGTGATCAGCCTCAGCGCCGAGCGGATCGAGCGCTTCCGCCGTGAGCTCGTCGACGAGCACGGGTTCCACGGTCGACGTCGGCCACCTCACGATCTTCGGCACCTGCGCCGCGTGCGCCGCCGCGCGGTCCGGGGAATCCCCGGACGACTCCGACCGTTCGGACTGACGTGGACCGACCCACCCGCAGCCCGCTGCTCGACCTGCCCGACGCCGTCGACGGTGAGGGAGCCGACGTCGGCGTCGCCGCGCACTACGGCAGCTTCAACGGCGAGCAGCGCACCCTGGCCGGTGGCAGCGGGTTCGTGGACCTCTCCCACCGCGGTGTGGTCCGGGTCGAGGGCCCCGACCGGCTCACCTGGCTGCACTCCCTGACCACCCAGCAGCTCGAGGGACTGGCGCCCGGCGAGCCGGTGATCACGCTGGTGCTCTCACCGCAAGGGCACGTCGAGCACGCCCTCTACGGCGTGGACGACGGCACCGCCTTCACGGCCCACGTCGAGCCCGGTCGGGCCGCGGACCTCGTCGCGTGGCTGGACCGGATGCGGTTCCTGATGCGGGTCGAGGTCAGCGACGTCACGGCCGAGCTCGCGGTGGCCTGGCGCCCCACCCCGGTGGTCGAGCCTGGCGAGCCCGACCCCGGCGGTCGACCTGCCCCGGTGGTCGAGCCTGTCGAGACCCAGGGCAGGTTCCATCTCGTTCCTCGGGACCAGCTGGCCGCCTTCGCCGAGGCGGCGGGCCCGGCCTGCGGCACCTGGGCCTACGAGGCGCTCCGGATCGCGCGCGGCGAGCCGCGGCTCGGACACGACACGGACCACCGCACCATCCCCAACGAGGTCGGCTGGGTCGGCCCCGGCCCGCACTCCGCGGTGCACCTCGACAAGGGCTGCTACCGCGGCCAGGAGACGGTCGCCCGCGTGCACACGCTCGGCCGGCCGCCGCGACGGCTGACCCTGCTCCATCTCGACGGCTCGGAGAACCGGCTCCCCGCGCAAGGCACCCCGCTGGTCCACGACGGTCGCCAGGTCGGTGTCGTCGGCAGCTCGGCGCGACACTACGAGCTGGGACCGATCGCGCTCGGCCTGGTCAAGCGCAACGTGCCGCTGGATGCCACGCTTGACGCCGACGGGATGCCGGTGGCGCAGGAGGTCGTGGTCGACCCCGAGGTCGGCCTGCACGTCCGCCCCGACCTGCGCTGAGCACCGGAACCCGCGGTCCGACGCGGTCGCTCCGGAACCCGATTGTCCCGAACTCTGTGCGGCCCTCCGTCACAACTGCCACAATGACCGCTCCCGACCTCGGAATGGGGACCAGCTGAGCGGAGCGGGTGCATGATCCAGCAAGACGCGGTGTCGCGAGACAGCGAGGAGCGTCCCTGGGGCTCCTGGCACGTCCTCGACGAGAACGACGGGTTCAAGGTCAAGCGGATCCACGTGCTGCCACACCGCCGGCTGTCGTACCAGACACACGAGCACCGCTCGGAGCACTGGGTGGTCGTGCGGGGCACGGCGACCTGCACCCTCGAAGACGCGGAGCTGGTCGTCCGTCCCGGCGAGCACGTCGACGTCCCGCGAGGCGCAAAGCACCGCATCGCCAATGCACACGACGAGGAGCTGGTGATCGTCGAGGTCCAGCTCGGGAGCTACACCGGTGAGGACGACATCGTCCGGCTCCAGGACGACTACGGGCGACTCCCGGACGGCGGCACCTGATGGGCCGCCCCAAGGAATGTCCCACCCCGCGGGAGGATGTTCGTCGTATGCCCGATATCGGAGGATGGAGCGGGACGGTGCCACGCGAGTGGCCGCCTTCACGTATCCTCGGCAACTGGCTCCGGCCCTCAGTTGATTCTCGGGACACAGACAGGACAGAGTGGTGATCCAGGACATCCTGAGCAGGGTGCGCCCTATCCGGGCGCTCCTGCTGGTCGTGTTCGACTCCGCCGCCTGGATCGTCAGCTTCACCGCACTCGCGTGGCTGCAGGTGCTCGTCCACGACGGCCCGCCGGAGCACATCTACCGCTCGTTCCTGGTCGGGTGCGCGTGCGCCGGTGCGTTCCTGCTGCTCGGTGCGACGGTGCGGCTCCACCAGGGGCGCTCCGCGACGGGGAGCTTCGAGAACGCGTTCCTGGTCGCCACGGTGGCCGGCGTCGTCGGGGCCGTCGACCGATCTGGTCGTCGTGGCTCTGACCGTCTCGAGCATCGCGGATCAGCCCGATGCTTCTCGTCGCCGCTCCGCTCGGCCGCCCTGATGCTGATGATCTGGGGTCGCGGCACCTACCGCGTGCTCCGGGACCACGCGTTCGGCCAGCGGTACCGCACGGCACCGAGCCCACGCTGGTGATCGGCGCCGGCGAGGGTGGCCGGCAGCTGATCCACTCGATGTGCAACGCGACCAGCACCCAGTGGCGCCCGGTCGGTCTCGTCGACGACGACCCGAGCAAGCGGCACCGCCGGATCCGTGGCGTCTCCATGATGGGGACGACGCGCGACCTCGCCGACATCCGCGACCAGACCGGCGCCACGCACCGCGATCATCGCGATCCCGAGCGCCAGCTCCGAGGCGATCCGGCAGATCAGCCGCCGGGCGTCGCAGTGCGGGCTCGACGTGAAGGTGCTGCCCGGCACCGGCGAGCTGCTCCAGCCCGAGCCGGGCCGCGATCTCCGACATCCGCGACATCGACGTCACCGACCTGCTCGGCCGCCACGTGATCGACACCGACCTGCGGTCGATCGCCGACTACCTCACCGGCAAGCGGGTGCTCGTCACCGGCGCCGGCGGCTCGATCGGCTCCGAGCTGTGCCGCCAGATCTCGCGGCTTCGACCCGGCCGAGCTGATCATGCTCGACCGCGACGAGTCCGCCCTGCACTCCGTCCAGCTCAGCCTCGACCGGCCGGGCGCTGCTCGACTCCGACGACATGGTGCTCGGCGACATCCGCGACGCCCAGTTCGTCACCGAGCTGTTCGAGACCCGCCGCCCGCAGGTGGTCTTCCACGCCGCCGCGCTCAAGCACCTGCCGCTGCTCGAGAAGGCACCCGGGCGAGGCGATCAAGACCAACGTCTGGGGCACCCTGACCGTGCTCGAGGCCGCCGCCGCCGCCGGCGTCGAGCGGTTCGTCAACATCTCGACCGACAAGGCCGCCAACCCGTGCAGCGTGCTCGGCTACTCCAAGCGGCTCGCCGAGGGGCTGACCACGGCGATCGCCAGCGACGCCGACGGCACCTACCTCAGCGTGCGCTTCGGCAACGTGCTCGGCAGCCGCGGATCGGTGCTCACCGCCTTCGCGACGCAGATCGCGATGGGCGGCCCGGTCACCGTCACCGACCGGCGACGTCACCCGCTACTTCATGACCATCGACGAGGCCGTGCAGCTGGTCATCCAGGCCGGTGCCGATCGGCCGCGACGGCGAGGCGCTGGTGCTCGACATGGGCGAGCCGGTCCGCATCGACGACGTCGCCCACCAGCTGATCGCGCTGTCCGGCAAGCACGTCGACATCGTCTACACCGGGCTGCGCCCGGGCGAGAAGCTGCACGAGGAGCTCTTCGGCGACGGCGAGCCCGACGAGCGCCCGGTCCACCCGCTGATCTCGCACACCCCGGTCCCGCACTACTCGCCGCTCGAGGCCCGCGAGCTCGACCCGTGGCTCGTCCGCGCGTGCGGTGACCCGGTCGCTCGGCGAGGCCTGCCTGGTCATGCACGGCAAGCTCGCCGTCGGTGCCGGTCTGGACGGCCACCGAGGTCTCGGTGACCGTCAACCGGTCGATCCAAGTCGGGTGCACGCACGGTGCAGGCAGCTGTCTCAGCGGCGGCATGTACGGGCCCCACCGTGTTCGCTAGTCACGCCGCCACGAGCTAGCCGCCGCGAGCGGCCCGTACGACCAGTCCGAGGAGAATGCATGGCGCGGCCCGACAGAATCGAATCCACGGCCGCCTCGCAACGTGCGAAGGGCAGGGACCTGGCGGTCACCATCGCACGTAGGGCGGGTCCAACGCGCCGTCCTTGCCCTCCCTGAGGCCCGGCAGCTCAAGCTCCGCCGTTACCGCAACAGGAAGCGGCCCCTGCCCCGGATGAGCATCGGTCTTCTGACGGGCGAGACGCCGTGGTCGCTCGGGGAGCGCAGTGGACAGCGTGATCCAGTCGTCTCGGCTACGGACGTAACGGACGTGGACGCTGCGTTTGTCGCCGACCCCTTCGCCGTCGAGCGCGACGGTGCCTGGCACTTGTTCTTCGAGGTCATGAGCAGGGACTCCGGCAAGGGCGAGATCGGCTACGCCCGCAGCGAAGACCTGAGCGACTGGACCTACCAGGGGCTGGTGCTCGCCGAACCGTTCCACCTGTCGTACCCGGCGGTCTACCAGGCCGACGGCGTGGTCTGGATGATTCCCGAGACGTGGGAGTCGAAGCAGGTGCGCCTCTACCGAGCCGACCCGTTTCCTTCGAGATGGGTCCTGGACCGGGTGCTGCTGGACGGGGTTGCTGGCACCGACCCAACGCTGTTCCGGACCGCATCCGGAGGGTGGTCGATGCTGCTATGCAAGGCGGAGGGCGTGCACAACTCGACACTGATGCGGTACGACGCCCACGAAATCACCGGACCGTGGCAGGAAACGGCCGAGAGCCCGCTCGTTGTCGACAGCCCCGACCAGGCCCGGCCGGGTGGCCACTGCTTCGCCGTCGACGGGGAGATGCACCGCCTCGGCCAGGACTGCTCACGTCGCTATGGAGAGCGGCTTCGCTCGTTCCCACTGAGCCCACCGTGGACCAGCGGTGGCCGCGACGTCCTTCTCCCTACTGGGACAGACTGGCGGGCACGGGGCGGGCATCACGCCGACATCCACGTCGACCCCTCGGGTGGGTTGCTGGCGTTCGTGGATGGAGAATCCTGAGCATGGACGAACCGCGCCCGGCAGGCGTCAACGCGCACCCCGGCGCGGCGGCGCGGCGGGGGCTGACCCGGCAGAACCTGATTCTCGGAGCGGGGATCCGGGCGACGGCCCTGCTCCTCGTCGTGCTGACGCCGGTGGTGGCCGCACGGACGCTGGACACTTCGGGCGTCGCCCAGGTGATGATCGCGGTCAGTGTCGCAACGATGATCGGGGTTGTCGGTCAGGTCGGCCTCCCGTTCGTCTCGCTGCGGGTCGCCCAGGTGCGGGCGGGCCTGATCTCCTTGGCCCTGCTGCGCGGGAACCTGCGGAGCGCCTGCCTGTTCCTCCTCGCGCTGACGGTCCTCCTGCTGGTCCTCGCCGTCCCACCGTGGGGAGTCCCGCCCGACTGGATCGTGCCGAACGCCACACGCGGCATGCTTGTGGCCGTCGCGCTGGCTGGGATCGGCCGCGCCGGCCAGCCGGCATCTTCAGCGAGACGAACAAGGGATACGGCGGCGTCAACATCGCCGTCGTGGGATCCGACCTGCTTGCGTCCCGGGTTGGGCCTCGTCGTCGTCGTCGTCGCCGGCGTCGCGTTCGGGGCGATGACGACGAGCGAGGCGTTCGCCTGGGCGCTCGCGGTCGGGTGGGTGCTGGCGGTGGGCATCGCCATCTGGATAGCCCCGGTCAAGCCAACTCTCGCGCGCGTGCAGCACGGCGCTAAGTACCGGCTCCGTCACGGGATGCGTCGTGCTGGGCGTCGTTTCCGTGCTCAACGTCGGAATCCAGCAAGCTCACATCATCATCTCGGGCTACGCGTTGGGTCTGGCCGACGCAGGCGTCTTCGCCGCGGCGGCCAGGCTCGCCACCCTCACCGGCGCGCCGCTGATGATCATCTCCAGCATCGCGTCGCCTGACATCGGCCTCGCGCTGCAATCCGACGACCCCACCCAGCTCAAGCGCGTCGAGGCGCGGCTGCAGCGACTCACCGGCGCCTGTTTCCTGGCCGGCGCTGCCCTTGCCCTCGTCTACCTCGTCGGGGGCGCGACGTTGCTGCGGGTAATGTTCGGCCCGGAGTACGCCTCGTGGCCATACGGAGCTGGTGATCCTGTCCATCGGACCGCTCGCGAGCCTCTTCGCGGGCGTCGCCGGGTTGTGTCTGATGCTCGCGGGGGAACGGGTCCGACTCATGCGGGACACGGTTGTCGGCTCGACCCTGCGCCTGGTGAGCATGTTCGTCGGCGCGATCTACTTCGGTGGTGTCGGGCTCGCTGTCGGCTACTCGGTTGGGCAGATCGTGGTCAACGTGATGCTGCTGCGCAGCTGCCGTCATGCGATCGGGATGACCCCGATCGCGCACCCGATGGCGGTGTTCCGCAGGTCGTGACGTCTCCGTCCACAAGCGCGGGCCCCGCAGAGGCGCTCGCGATCGTGACGACCAGCCCCTATCAGGTTGCGTTGTTCCTTCCGATCGCACATGGAGGCGCTGCCAGCCCACGTGACGCCGCTGATCTTCACCAACACGCGGGACGCCTACCAGGACATGGTGCCGGACCTCGAGCAGCGACACATCCCGATCGGGCGTGCCCAGTACGTCACCCGATCGGACCTGCGCAGCGGGGTCATCCTCCGTCGAGAGCTGCGCAAGGCAGGTGTCCGCACCGTCGTCACCATGTCTCCGAAGGCGGGGTTCATCGGGCAGCTTCGGCGAGGAGTGCCGGAGTCGAGCACCGGCTGCACATTTTCACTGGCCAGGTCTGGGAGGGGATGCCGCCAGGGCGCGAGGCGGTTTGCCGTGATGTCCGCGGACAAGGTCATCGCACGCACTGCCACGCATCTGGCCGCCGACAGTCCGTCGCAGGCGCTGAGCCTGCAGCATTCAGGCGTTGTACCGCGGCGCAGGCAGGTGGCTGTGCCGCACCCCCCGGGCTCGATCCGGGGCGTCGACCTGGGCGTGTTTCGGCCCCGTCCGGACGAGCCACGCCGACCTACGTGCCGTCCACGGAATCGACGACGACGCAGTGGCCTTCGTGCAGGTCGGCCGGATCGCGCGCGCCAAGGGCGTCGTCGAGCTGGTCGAAGCCTTCCGTCGGCTGCACTCCGCCTGGGCGGGTGGCGAGCTGGACCGTGAGCCTCGGCTCTTCCTCCTGGGCCGGGACGAGGAGGAGCTGGGCGGCGGTCTGTTGGAGAGGGCGTCGAGATCCTTCCCTTCACCACAGACCACCCCGAGGTCGTACTCGCGGCGATGGAGCCCTGGTCCTGGCGAGCCATCGCGAGGGATTCGGGTCGACCTTCATCGAGGCCGCGGCGGTGGGTCTCCCGGCCGTTGGCACGGACATCGTCGGCATCCGCGACGCGATCGTCCCGGGGGAGACGGGCTGGTTCGTGCCACGCATGTCGCCCGGTGATCTGTACGGTGCTATGGCTCATATAATCCGGAACCGGAACGAGACGCATGCTCGCGGCGCAGCAGCGCTCGATCGTGTGCGTAAAGACTTCGATGCCGAGCGCGTGGCCAAAGCTTGGGCTGACCATCTCATGGCCGTGCATTGTGGGGTTGACGGATGACGATAGTTCACGGACCGATTGCGGTGCTCGGGGCGGGAGGTTTCATCGGCCGGCACCTCGTCCTCCGGCTGGAGGCGTCTGACGTGGACGTGATCGTTCCGACGGGACCCGGGGGTGGGCGGCTCGACATCGTCGGGTCCGGTCGACCACATCGCGCGAGCCATCGCCGGAGCGGAGGTCGTGGTGAACGCCGCCGGCCGCGCCCATCTGCACACCCAGGATCCGTCCCGGTTCTGGCCGTCGAACACCACGGGTGCGGGCCGGGTCGCCGACGCCGTCGCGTCGAGCCCGCACGTGAAGAGGCTGGTTCACGTGAGCTCGGTGCCGGTCGGTTCGGGCGGTCTGGAACCCCACGCCATCGACCAGGACCCCTTCACGGCGTATGGCGCTTCCAAGGCTGCGGGCGAGATCGCTGTAGCAGCGGCCCTCAAGGGGTCTGGCCACGGAGCTCGTCGTGGTACGACCGGCGGGTATCGGCGGTCCCGACACCCCGGGCGCCTGGGGCACGATCCGGCGCCGCGTCGAAGCTGGCAAGCGTGTCCCGGTCCCGGCCAACGACGTGCGTTACGACGTCGTCGAGATCGACGAGGTGGTGGACTTCCTGGTCGCCGCGATCCGGGGAGACGTGCCGGCGGGCGTGCACTCCGTGTCCGGCTACCACCCCGTGACACTGGCCGAGTACGCCGAGGCCATGGGTCGTGCCGCGGGCACCCGGGCCCGAGTCGTGCGTGTGCCCGTGTGGGCGCTGCGGTCAGCGGCCGTGTCGGTCGCGGCCCTCCGACGCACCACGGCGCCGGCCACCAGGGTCGAGCAGCTGGTGTCGACCCTGATCGACCAGCGCCCGCTCGTCACTAGGACGCCGCCCCTATGAGCCTGGATCTGCTCGAAACAACCCTCGTCGTGCTGGTCATGACGCTGGTCGGCTCGCGTTGCCTGTCGTCCATCTTCGGCCGCGTCGGCTTGGTGGCTGTACCGAACAGCAGGTCCTCTCACGCGACGCCTACTCCCGTGGGTGTCGGCGTCGTCGTGCCAGTGGCCGTCGCGGTGGTCGTCGTTGTCGTGGAGGGTCGGCTGACCTGGACGGTCGCGGCGGTGCTCGCATTCGCCGTGCTGGGCTTCGTCGACGATCTCCTGGACCTGCCGGCTCTGGCCCGGCTGGTCACTCAGGTGGCCATCGCCTTCGCTGGCGTTCTTTCCTTGGGTCAACTCCCCACCCTGTACGCGCTCGGCGCAGTGGTCACGGTGGTGGCCGCCGCCAACGGCCTCAACTTCATGGACGGGATAAACGGCATCACCGCGTCGCTGGGCGTCCTACTCGGGCTGACACTGGTACTCATGGGGCAATACGTCGACTCGACGTCGTGGCAGACGGTGGGTGCGGTCACGGCGGCGGCGTGCCTGGGGTACCTTCCGGACAACTTCCCGGACGCGCGTAGCTTCCCCGGCAACGTGCTCCCTTACTCGCTCGCCGCGATCTTCACGCTCGGTGTCGCCGACATGGCACGCGTGTCCCCGGTACTGGTTCTCGGCCTAGCGCCCCTGGTGCCTGCTTTCATCGATACCTCGACCACCCTGGCTCGGCGCGCAAGGAGAGGGGAGGGCCTGATGACCGCTCACCGCCAGCACGCGTACCAGCGGCTGACCCGTCGGACGTCGCCACACCGGCGGCGACCTTGACCTTCCTCACGCTCGCGGCGTTCTGTGCCTTCGCACTGCCGATCGGCCTGGTGTCCGGTCTGGCGGCCGGCGTCGCCTTCCTGGCGTTCGCCTTCGTATGCTGTTTCCTTGTGCTGTCGCGAGTGCCCCAGGACGTTCGATGATCGGCGTGGCCCTGCTCCTCGCGGGGATCCTGCTCACGCTGCGCGCGGCGATCAGAACCCAGTCGTTGGCGCTCTCTGTGCTCGCGGTGTCACTGTTCGCGTTCTACGGTATCCGGGCCATCGGCATCGCCCTCCACCTGGATACGCCGTATCCCGACTACTTGTTCTCCGCGACGAACATCGGCAGTGCCATGGGCCGATTCGGGCTGCTCGTGTTTGTGTTCTGCCTGTCCGTCCTCGTGGCCCATCACTTCTCCCGTGACGCTGCGTCGATCGTCGCCAAGATCCTCCCGCTGCCCAGCACGCGCCTGCAGCCCGGACTCGTTCTGGGTGCCACGCTGGCCACCACGGCAGTGGCGACAGCCCCTTGGCCGTGTACCAAGTGACGTCGCATGGCGGGTTCGGGCAGGCCGTCTACTCCGCGAAGTCGTCACGCGAGGCGGGCGAGGCGCTGATGCGCATCCCAGCCACGATCGCCGTGGTCCTCTCGTGCTCGCTGTTCTACAGCGCCGAGCGCACGACCGACGCCTTGGTGGCACGGCGCACCGTTCGCCTAATCGCTCTCGCATGCGCGTTGGCATCCGCTCTCTCGGCGTCGGTGTGGGGCTCCCGGCAGTTCGCGGTGCTGGCGGCGGCGTACCTGCTCGGCGCCCCAGCGATCGCGGCGTTCCGGAATGCCCGCCGCAGCTGGTTCGTCAATGCCGCCCTTGTTTTCGCCATCGTGGTCGGGATTGGCTTCGGGCTGCGGCTCTACCGCGACAACATCCTCGGCGGCGAGACGGCGGTGTCACAGGCACAAGGTAACGAGTTCCGGCAGATCTCGATCTCGGCGAACGGGACGTCGCTGGACAGCTCTCTGCTGGCCGTCAAGGACTGGCCCCGAGTGCACTATTGGCGGAACGGCGTGGACTTCAGTGACGGCCTGTGGGGCGCGATGCCGCAGTCGATGCGGCCCGACGGCGTGGTGGTCGATACCATCGGCGCCCAGTTCCACCGGATCTACGAGCCTGACACGCACAACGGGTGGCCGATCGGTGCTCCGACCGAAGAGTGGTACATCAACTTCGGCTGGGTCGGCGTGATCATCGGCGGGCTCCTGACCGGTTTGATCTACCGCGCGCTAACCAATGGACTGCAGCGTTCGCCGATGCCGGAGTTGGCCACGGTAGCGACCTTGGTCATGACTCTGATCGTCTTCCCATTCGGTGTGTCAGCGGCGTCCGCGAACCGCTTCGTGATCCGACGCCGTGCCGTTGCTCGCGATGATCACACTCCTCCGGCTGCTGTCGGGTCCGCAGGACCCTTCCGTGGCTCCCCGGGAGCCCAACGCGCAGAGGGCGAAGGCACGGAGGACACCCGCTCGATTGACCACGGCTGCTCACAAGCCGTCGCTGTCGTCCGTAACTACGGCTCCGGCGTGGGGCCGGTCACACCCGCGCCGGGTAATCGTTTGAAGTCATTGTCGATCACCACGCCCTTCGTGCTGGTGCTGCCGACGGCCACGCCCGTCGCATCGATCGCGCCAGGCGCCGGCTCGAAGTTGCAGCCGCGGACCAGATAGCCGGCGGTCTCGGGCAGCCGTATCCCCGCCCTGCTCTGCCCGATGCCGGTGATTGTGGTCTCGGTGAAGCGGATGTTCTGGGAAGCGCGATCGCCAGCGCCCCCCGAGACGACGTCCGCGGTGCCTGTGCCCTCGATCCTTCCGCCGCGCACGGTGAGGCCAACGACGGCGAATGTCTTGACGGTGGAGTCGCCGTTCGCGGGCGGCTTCAGGATGCACTGATCGAGCACGACGTCCTCGACGACACTGCCCGTGGTGGCATGGCCGTTTGTGGCGAATGTGGTTACGGCCGGGTTCCTGATTCGGACGTCGTGCAGGCGGATGTTGTGGACGCGGCCTCCCCCGTCCCCGCGGGCGATCAGCACCTCCTCGCTCCGAGGGTCGGCATCAGATCCGCGCATGTCCACGTCGCACTCGAGCAGGACATGGCCGATCTCGCCGGTCGAGTCGGTGTTCGAGACCACGAGTCCTCGCCGGCGCGCGAACCCACGGCAGCCGGTGAAGGAGACGCGCGAGATGCTAGCTGTCAGCGTCCTGCCGCCGGGAGGGGATGTGGAGAGAATGGCGACTGCGAAGCGCGCCGCCATGGATCCGCCGGTGCAGTCGACGAAGGCGCTGTCCGAGACCCGACAGGTCTCGCAAGGGGTGCCCCGGCGTGGCGATTGGCGTGAACTGGAGCGCGTCATCGCCGGCAACGACGTCGCAGGAGGTGGCACGGAAGTCGGTGCCACCGATCATGCGGATCCCGCCCACACCGAATGCCGGCTGGGGGTTGCGGATGCGCAGGTGCGCGAGCCTGTTGTGGTCGCCGCCGATGAGCAGGGCTTGGCCGCCTGTGTACGTGTCGATAGTGAAGCCCGAGAGCTCGATCTCGTCGCCGTACAGGAAGACGGCCTGGCCGGCGAGGGAGTGGTCGGCGGCGCCGAGTGTGCCGGGCCCGACGATCCGGAATCTCTTCACCTTGGTGGTGAGGTCCTCGTTGCGGACGAGCGCATGGCCGGAGATGTCCGCCACAGGAGCGCGCGGGCCGCAGCCCGCAGAGTTACGCCGTCCCGGGCGTGGAGGCTCCGTCCGATGACATGGCTCCTTGACAGGACGACGGTTCCGGCGTGCCCCGCCGCGGCGTCGATTGCCGCCTGGATCGCCGGGCTGTCGTCCCTGGTGCCGGTCACGCCGTGGTCCGTCCTCTGGGCGTTCGGTGGGCGACTCCGGGCCCTGGTCGTTTGCGACGTGAGCGCGGATTCCCGCACCGACCCCGGCGGCCACCGCCGCGCCGGCCACCAGCCCGACCCGGCGCCGGGTCAGCCGGAAGCCTGCTCCCGGGGCGTCCCGGGACTCCGCGGGGTCTTCGTCCGGTGGCGGGGCGGACATTCACGTCCAGCTCTGCGGTCGGGACGCCAAACCGTCGGGACAGCTCACGGTTCGGCTCGTCGTAGTACCGGCTCAGCCGCTGGACGGTGACGTCCACCTCGAGGGGGTCCGCAGCCAACCGGGGCGGGCCTTCGCGCGTCGCTCGCGTCCGACCTGAAGCCGCCGGAGCCGTTCGCCACCCAGGCGCGCAGCGGTCCGGTGGGGATCCACCTGCGGGCCGTCGTCGTCGTCCAGCTCAGAACCCGCGAGCGGGGCATGTAAGACTCGTTGCGGGAGCTGAACGTGTAGGAGCTCGGGTCGATCGTCGGCGTGCCCCCAGACAACCTCGCAAGACACCAGA
Organism: uncultured Actinomycetota bacterium; assembly: GCA_963745795.1. Classification (GTDB taxonomy): domain Bacteria; phylum Actinomycetota; class Actinomycetes; order Propionibacteriales; family Nocardioidaceae; genus Marmoricola. The sequence continues at coordinate 597,510 of CAVUYR010000005.1, forward strand.
CGACCTCAGCCGGTCTGTGCTTCAGGTCGTCGAACGGAACGACCTGCAACCGATCGCGCCCGAAGGCGTTCACCCAAGGCTCTAGCGCTTCGGCGTACCGCCCCTGTACCAAGGCATTCGACACGGTCTTGTCCGGTGCCCCGACGGTGCCTGCGAACAGCGCGTCGACGTAGGTCTCGAAATCCATGTCGCGCGGGAGCACGCTGAGATCGCCCGCGAAATATCGGTGGACCGAGCGCAGCCGCTCGACCGGGTCCCGCGCGACGAGGACGAACTTGGGAGGATCCTCCCACTGCCGGAACAACTCGAACGCCCGGCGCTGGTAGACGTAGCCGGCACTGCACTCGATGGTCGGCTGGTGATCGTCCGGGAACAGGCTCAGGTAGCCCAGGACGCCGTGCGTCGTCAGATGGGTGGGACCGCGCAGCCCGGCATCATCATCCATCAGGTAGAAGCTGTCCTTGACGCCGACCCCCAACCCCGCGTCGGTGAGCCACGTCGCCAGGGACGTGGTGCCGCATCGGGGAGCGCCGATCACCACCACGCTCGGTGCGCTCCCGGACCCGGCACGGAGGGGACCCGGCCCGGGCGAACGCGTCATGCCCGGCCTGAGTCGAGGCCGGACGTCCCGAGGCACTCGGCCGCGACCAGTTCGAACTTCTCGCGCATGCTGGCGTCACTGTTGTTCTCGAGAACGACTTGCTCGGCCCGTGCCGCGAGCTGCTCCGCGAGTTCGCGGTCGGTCACCAGGGCGGCGATCTTCGCGGCGAGGTCGTGGGTGTCGCCGAGGTAGCCGGCGATCGAGCCCGGTCCGGCCGTCGTGGATCAGCTCGGGCACGCCGCCCACCGGATAGCCCACAGCTGTGGCACGACGTTGCATGGCCTCGACCAGCGTGAGCGGCATCCCCTCTCGACGTGACGCCAGGACGTAGATGTCTGCCGACCGCAGCCACTCGTCCACCTTGTCAACCCAGCCGTGCACCGACACGAGGTCCGGGGCCTTCGCTGCCTGCCGCTCCAGCTCGTCGTGGTACGCCCCGGCGAGTGGTGGCCCGCCGATGAGGAGGAAGACCTGCTCCTGGACCTCGGGCGACAGGGACCGAACCGCCTCGACGACATCGAGATGGCCCTTCTCCGCGATGTGGGCGCCCACCGACACCAGCCAGATCTTGTCCTCGACTTGTTCGGGCAGTCCGAGTCGGACCCGGAGGGCGTGCCGAGGATTACTGAGATCCCGCGGGGCGGGGAGCCCGGTCTGCACGATCCGGATGCGTCGTCGGACAAAGGATCGGGAGCGAAGGACGCCAACGGCCGGCCTCAGGCCGTCCGCGATCAGCACGATCCGCTTGGCCGCCAAGCTTGCCAGCTCGCTGAACCCGCGGAAGTAGCCGCTGCCCATGATCTGCCAGACGACCGGGACGCGCAGCACGAACGACGTCGCCAGCAGGGAGAGCATCGCCCGCATGGCGGCCGCCCAGACCAGGTCATAGCCCTGTTCGCGCACCTGTCGCGCGAGGGCGACGTTCTGCCGTGCGAGGGCCCAGGTCGTCCGCCACGCACTTGAAGGTCCCCCTTGCCTGAGCTCGCCGCCCCACTTGTCCAACTGCCGGGGCATGCCGAGCACGATCGTCTCCAGCCCGTTCTCTTCGGCCAGATCAAGCAGCGCTCCACCGCGGGTCGACCCGACGGCAACGTCCAACCCAGCGTCGCGTGCGAACACGGCCAGTTGCACCAGGAGCTTCTGGGCACCCTGCGCGGCGTAGTACCGATCGTCGAAGAACAGGACACGCTTCGGCGCAGCATCGGTCATCGTCACCGGCCCTCTGCCTGACTTCGTATTTCGTGGCGCACGCAGGTCAGGAGCCCGAATTGATCATGCCGGCGCCGACGGTGACGCCGGTCGCCTCGTCGACCAGGATGAACGACCCGGTCGTCCGGTTCTTCGAGTACGGGTCGCACAGCAGCGGCACCGTGGTGCGCAGCTGGACGCGGCCGATCTCGTTGAGGCCGAGCTCCTTGGTGTCCTGGTCGCGGTGGAGAGAGTTCACGTCGAGCCGGTACTGGATGTCCTTGACCAGCGCCCGGCCGGTGCGGGTCGTGTGCTTGATCGCCAGCTTCTGGCGGGGCCGCAGCGGCTCGTTGGTCATCCAGCAGATCATCGCGTCGATGTCCTGGCTGGGCTTCGGCGCGTTGTTGATCCGGGCGATCATGTCGCCGCGGCTCACGTCGACGTCGTCGGCCAGCCGCACGGTGACGCTCATCGGGGGGAACGCCTCGGCGATCTCTTCGTCGAAGAGGTCGATGGCCTCGATCGTGCTGGTCATGCCGCTCGGGAGCACGACGACCTCGTCGCCGGGCTTGAGCACGCCGCCGGCGACCTGGCCGGCGTAGCCGCGGTAGTCGTGGAACTCGTCGGACTTGGGGCGGACGACGTACTGCACGGGGAAGCGGGTGTCGACGAGGTCGCGGTCGGAGGCCACGTGGACGTTCTCGAGGTGGTGCATCAGGCTCGAGCCTTCGTACCAGGGCATGTGCTCGGAGCGGTTGACCACGTTGTCGCCCTTGAGCGCCGAGATCGGGATCACGGTCAGGTCCGGGATGGACAGCTTGGTGGCGAAGGAGCTGAACTCCTTGTGGATCCGGTCGAACGTGGCCTGGTCGTAGTCGACGAGGTCCATCTTGTTGACCGCCAGCACCAGGTGCGGCACCCGGAGCAGGGACAGGATCACCGCGTGCCGGCGTGACTGCTCGGTGAGCCCCTGGCGGGCGTCGACCAGCACCAGGCCGAGGTCGGCGGTGGAGGCGCCGGTGACCATGTTGCGGGTGTACTGCACGTGGCCCGGGGTGTCGGCGATGATGAACTTGCGGCTGGGGGTCGCGAAGTAGCGGTACGCCACGTCGATCGTGATCCCCTGCTCGCGCTCGGAGCGGAGCCCGTCGGTCAGCAGCGCGAGGTCGGTGTAGTCGTAGCCCCGGGAGACGCTGGTGGCCTCGACGGCCTCGAGCTGGTCCTCGAAGATCGACTTGGAGTCCAGCAGCAGGCGCCCGATCAGGGTCGACTTGCCGTCGTCGACGGAACCGGCCGTGGCGAAGCGGAGCAGGTCCATGGCGGGACGGTCCGGCTTGGTGTAGTCGGTCGCGGGCATCAGAAGTAGCCTTCCTTCTTCCGGTCCTCCATGGCAGCTTCGGAGAACCGGTCGTCGCCTCGGGTCGCGCCGCGCTCGGTGACGCGGGCGATGGCGATCTCGTCGATGATCTTGGGGATGGTGTCGGCGTCGGACTCGACGCAGCCGGTCAGGGTGAGGTCACCGACGGTGCGGAACCGGACCTGCTTCTCGACGACCTCCTCGCCCTTGCGCAGCGGGTTGTGCTCGGACTCCGAGAGCAGCATGCGGTCGCGCTCGAACACCCGGCGCTGGTGGGCGAAGTAGATCTGCGGGATCTCGATCCCTTCCTGGCCGAGGTAGTGCCAGATGTCCAGCTCGGTCCAGTTGGAGAGCGGGAAGATCCGCATGTGCTCGCCGCCGTGGATCCGGCCGTTGTAGAGGCTCCACAGCTCGGGGCGCTGCATCTTGGGGTCCCACTGGCCGAAGTCGTCGCGGTGGGAGTAGACGCGCTCCTTGGCGCGGGCCTTCTCCTCGTCGCGCCGGCCACCGCCGAACGCCGCGGTGAAGCCGTTCTCCTCGATCACGTGCAGCAGGGTGCCGATCTGGAGCCGGTTGCGGCTGGTCTTGCCGTCGTCGACGACGACGCCGTCCTTGATCGCCTCCTCCACGGAGGCGACGATCAGCCGTACGCCGAGGCGGTTGACCCAGTTGTCGCGGGTCTCCAGCACCTCGGGGAAGTCGTAGCCGGTGTCGACCTGGAGCACGGGGAACGGGATCTTCGCGGGGTAGAACGCCTTCTCCGCGAGGCGCATCATCACGATCGAGTCCTTGCCGCCGGAGAACATCAGCACCGGCTTCTCGAACTCGGCCGCGACCTCGCGGAAGATGTGGATCGACTCGGCCTCGAGCTGGTCGAGCTGGCTCAGCTGGTAGTCGGCGTGGGTGACAGTCATGGGGGGAGGGGGACCTCTCGTCGGGACAGGCAGCAGTCATGCTATCGACTGACCGTCCCGCGAACTGCACCCGTCCGGGGGTCAGCGTCGGTGCGTCGTACGACGCGGCTCCTCGCCCTCGATCTCCGCGACCGTCGGGCTGCCGAACATCGGGAGCCCGACACCCCGACGGAGCACGCCCCACACGAGCGGGACGAGGAACAGCATCGCGATGCCGATGCCGGCGATCAGGTAGGGATGCGTGTCGTCCTTGCCGGCGCCGAGCGGCGCCCAGCCGGACTTGTCGAGCAGCGCGACGCCGGACATGGTGAGCACGATCACGATGCCGCGGCGGATCACCGACTGCGGCACCCGGGGCGCGATCCGGCTGCCGAGCATGCTGCCCGGCACCGAGCCGAGGATCAGCGGCAGCGTGATCGACCAGTCAAGACCGTTGATCGCGATGTTGGAGATCGCGGCTGCGAGCACCAGCGGCACGGCCTGCACCAGGTCGGTGCCGACGAGCTTCACCGCGGACAGCCCGGGGTAGAGCATGAGCAGCGCGACCATGATCACCGAGCCCGACCCGACGCTGGTGATGCCGACCAGCAGTCCGCCGATGGCGCCGACCAGGAACGTCGGCAGCGGGCGGATCCGCGGGTTGGTCAGGGGGGCTTTCCGGTCGCTGCGCACGTGCCGGAGCTGGATGTAGAGGCGCAGGGCATAGGTCGACGCCGCGACCAGCAGCGCCACCCCGATGCAGACCAGCAGCACCTGGTCGATGTCGCCCTCGGAGTCGGCCGCGACCCAGCGGATCAGGTACGGGCCCAGCAGCGCGAACGGCACGGATCCGGCGATCAGCCAGCCGGCGAGCTTGAGGTTGGGCGAGCCCTCGTGCCAGTGGACGGCCGCGCCACCGGACTTGTAGACCGCGGCGGCCGTGAGGTCGGCGGTCACCACGGTCGAGGGGTCGCCCACGCCGAGGAAGATCAGGGCCGGCGTCATCAGTGCCCCGCCGCCCATGCCGGTGAGGCCGACGATGGTGCCGACGAAGAAGCCGGTGGCCAGGATCGACAGCCAGTTGCTGCCGAACAGGTCCATCGTGAGGCCGGTCAACGGGTCAGCTCCCTCGGGTCGAGCAGGTCGACGTGACCGGTGTCCGCGAGCGCGGCGAGCACGTCCCCCAACGCATCCTCGATGCTCCGGCCGGTGGTGTCGACCCGCACCGCCGCGTCGAGCGGCTCTTCGTACGGCGAGGAGATCCCGGTGAACTCCGGGATCTCGCCCCGACGAGCCTTGGCGTAGAGGCCCTTCTTGTCGCGGCGCTCGCACTCCTCGAGCGGCGTCGCGACGTGCACGAGGAAGAACGCGCCGCCGGCCTCCTCGGCGTACGTGCGGACCTGTCGGCGGGTCTCGTCGAACGGGGCGATCGGTGAGCAGATGGCGACGCCGCGGTGGCGGGCGATCTCGGCCGCGACCCAGCCGATCCGCCGGATGTTGGTCTCCCGGTCGGCCCTGGAGAAGGTGAGGCCCGCGGAGAGGTTCCGGCGGACCACGTCGCCGTCGAGGCTGGTGACGGTGCGGCGGCCGTCCTCGAGCAGCAGGTCGTGCAGCGCCCGCGCCAGCGTCGACTTGCCGCTGCCCGAGAGGCCGGTGAAGAACACGACGAGGCCCTGCTCGTCGGGAGCCGGCTGGTCGGACGCCACGACCTCCTCGACCGGGTCGGGCAGGTCGCCCTCGCCGGTCACCGCGAGGACCTCGCCGGGGGCGTAGGTCGCGACCACCTGCTGACCGAGCAGGTGGTCGATCTCCGGGTCGCCGTGGGAGGGCAGCGGAACCGCGACCACGTGCGCGTCGCCGAGCAGGTCGGCCGCTGCGAGCGTGGCCCGCACCAGGCCGACGGGCGTGACGCCCTGGGGCGTGCCGGTGCCGGTGAGCGCGAGCAGGAGCACCGGCCGGTCGGCGCGGGTCCGGTCGACCAGGGCCAGGTCCTGGTCGGTGAGCGGTGCGGCGACGGGCACCGTGAGCGCGCCGTCGTACCTCTCGCGGGTGGTGGTGGGGGAGAGGTGCAGCCGCCGGAAGGCGCCCACCTCGTGCGCGGCCAGCGACTCGACGGTGCCGTCGTTCGCCACCCGGGCCAGCGGCAGGCCCTCGGGGTCGACCAGCTCGACGCCACCCGCCTCGCGGGCCGCGACCGCGACCTCGTCGGGCAGGACCAGCGTCACCGGCCCGGTCGCGTCGAACCCGGTGCGCGGGGCCAGCCCGCCGTTGACCAGCAGCTCGAGGTCGTCCAGCTCGCGCGGGCCGGGGCAGTACTGCGGCAGGGACACGGCGCTCATCGTGCCATTCACCCGGTGGTCGAGCAGTTACCCGGTGGTCGAGCCTGTCGAGACCCAGTCGAGCCGTCGAGACCCCTACCGGTGGTCGAGCCTGCCGGACCCGGTGGTCGAGCTTGTCGAGACCCGCTACCCGGTGGTCGAGCCTGTCGAGACCCCTACCGGTGGTCGAGCTTGTCGAGACCATACCGGTGGTCGAGACCCCTACCCGGTGGTCGAGCTTGTCGAGACCCCTACCGTCCCTCGGGCCGCCCTGTCCGGCCACGAGCGAGGGCGGGCAGATCAGCGAACCGGCCCTCGATGAGTGCTTCGCGCTTCGCGCGAGACCAATTCTGGACCTGCTTCTCGACCGCGAAGGCTTCGGCGACTCTCTCGAACTCCTGGGACCACACCAGTTCGACCGGGCGTCGGCGGGCGGTGTATGCGCAGCCTCGACCCTCCTGGTGTTCATGGAGGCGCACGGCGAGGTTCGTCGTACTCCCGACGTAGTAGGAGCCGTCTGCACATTTCAGGATGTAGGTCCAAGCCATGCGGACGAGGGTTACCGGGAGCGCGTCGATTGCGTCGAGTCTCATCGGAGATTGTGGACTTTGGGTGCGCAATCGGGGCTGTGGATCGGAGATGGTCTCGACAGGCTCGACCACCGGGTACCCGGCTCGACCACCGGTAGGGCGGTCTCGACAGGCTCGACCACCGGTGGTCTCGACAGGCTCGACCACCGGGGTCTCGACGGCTCGACCACCGGGTTCCGGCTCGACCCGGGGTCTCGACAGGCTCGACCAGCGGGGTCTCGACAGGCTCGACCACCGGGTCACGACCCCGGTCTCGACAGGCTCGACCACCGGGGTCTCGCAGGCTCGACCACCGGGGGTCTCGACAGGCTCGACCACCGGGCACCGGCTCGACCACCGGGGGTGGATAGCGTCTGGCTCATGGTGGAGAGGCAGGCCGTGCTGGCCGAGATCGTGCGCTCGGGGTTCGTGGAGGGGCACCACTACGGGTCGGTGGTGGCGCTGGCGGCCGACGGCAGCACGGCGTACGCCGCGGGCGACGTGACCAGCCAGGTGCTTCCGCGCTCGTGCAACAAGCCGCTCCAGGCGGTGGGCATGCTGCGCGCCGGTCTGGACCTCGACGGCGAGCTGCTCGCGGTGGCGTGCGCGTCCCACTCCGGGGAGCCGTTCCACATCGACGCCGTACGACGGATCCTGGCCGGTGCCGGTCTGGACGAGTCGCTGCTGCAGACCCCGCCGGACCTCCCGCTCGACGACGACTCGCGCGAGGCGGTGGTCCGGGCCGGTGGCCACCGGGAGCCGGTGCTGATGAACTGCTCGGGCAAGCACGCGGCGATGCTCGCCACGTGCGTGGTCAACGACTGGGATCTCGCCACCTACCGCGACCCGGACCACCCGCTCCAGCGGGCGATCCGAGCGGCCTTCTCCGACCTCACCGGCGAGCCCGTGACCACGGTCGCGGTGGACGGATGCGGGGCGCCGCTGTTCTCGGCCAGCCTGACCGGGCTGGCCCGCGGGTTCGCGGCGGTGGCCACCGCGGGTCTCGACAAGCTCGACCACCGAACAGACAAGCTCGACCAACACAGCGCTGACCACCGAACAGAGGAACGTCGCGTGGCGGAGGCGATCCGTGCGCACCCCGCCTTCGTCAGCGGTACGACGCGCGACGAGCGGGCGCTGCTCACGGCGATCCCGGGCGCGATCGGCAAGGCCGGGGCCGAGTCCTGCTACGCGGTGGCGCTGCCCGACGGCCGGTCGTTCGCGCTCAAGCACGACGACGGCGCACCCCGGGTGCGGGCGGTCACCATGGCCGCCCTGCTCCGGCGGCTCGGCGTGGACACCGAGGACGGCGTGGACACCGAGGCGGTGCGCGCCACCGGTCGGGCCCCGGTGCTCGGCGGCGGCGTGCCCGTCGGGGAGATCCGGGCCACCCTTCCGGGTGGGGTGCTAGCAGCCGCTAGCACTGTTTCCCTATGTGAAACAAGGCGTTTGTGACCTGCTTCACCATGCTCTGGTTTGCATCTGCTAACAATAGTTAGCACTATGGGGGGCATGGCCAAGGGCAAGGTCGGGAAGACCGTCGAGACACTCGGGGACTACCTCCGTGAGCAGCGGGTCAACGCCCAGCTCTCACTGCGGCAGCTCGCCGAGCAGACCGGTGTGTCGAACCCGTACCTCAGCCAGATCGAACGCGGTCTGCGTCGCCCGTCGGCCGAGGTGCTGCAGCAGCTCGCCAAGGCGCTGCGGATATCGGCGGAGCAGCTCTACGTGCACGCCGGGATCCTCAAGCCGGACGAGGGAGAGGTGCGCTCCGTGGAGCTCGCGATCCTCTCCGACCCGGGCCTGACCGAGCGGCAGAAGCAGTCGCTGCTGGACGTCTACGCGTCCTTCCGTGCAGCGAACGGCCACCTCACCGAAGCGACCTCCACCCCACCGGAAGGAATCTGAACATGGCGAAGAACCCGAAGTTCAACGTGAAGCTCCCGAGCGAGGCCGTGCGCCCGCTGTACGCCGCCGCCGGCGCGACCGACCTCGCGGTCGAGATCGCCCGCGGCTACGTCACCGAGGCCCAGGTCAAGGTGACCGACGCCCAGAAGAAGGCCACCCAGCGCGTCTCGTCGGTTGACCTCGAGCCGAAGGCGCTCCAGACCAAGGCCGTCTCGCTGATGAACGCCCGCGTCGACGAGCTCAGCAAGGAGGCCAAGGCACGCCAGGCGCGCGTCGAGAAGGCCTACGCCGAGCTCCAGGGCCAGGCCAAGGCGCTCCCGGCCAAGGTCGAGGCGTACCTCAACGGCACCATCGCCGACCTGAACGGCACCTACGTCGAGCTCGCCGCCCGCGGCGAGACGCTGGTGACCCGGATCCTCGGCCAGCAGGCGACGCAGGACGCGAAGGCGGCGGCGAAGACGACCGTCGCCAAGGCGAAGTCCACCAAGACCTCCGCCGGCAAGGCCGCGTCCGCGACGACCACCAGCGCGAAGGGCACCGCCACCACGGCGAAGAAGTCCGCCGCGAAGACCGCCTCGGACACCAAGAGCCGCCGCGAAGGGCACCGCCACCACCGCCAAGAAGGCGGCGAAGGCGCCCCAGAGCAACGCCAAGGCCACCGGCACCGCCGCCACGAAGACCGCGGCGAAGGCCACCGAGGCCACCACCGCCGCCGCCCAGAAGGTCGGCGACTGAAGGATCCCGCAGGCGGTGAGCGCCGACGACGGCCAGCTCACCCTGTTCTGAACCACCAGCAGACCCCCGGACCAGATGGTCCGGGGGTCTGTCTGCGTGCTCCCCTTGGGATCAGCCATCTAGACTTGGCATCGTGATATTCGCACTCGAGGCCAGCCTGATGTCGGCGATCAGCCTGGTGATCTCCATCGCCACGCTGTGGGCGCTGGCCGACGCGGCCACGCGCAAGAACGAGGTCTTTGTGGCCGCCGACAAGCTGACCAAGAACGGCTGGCTCCTGATCCTCGGCCTGTCCCTCGCGGTGGTGCTGCTCTTCCAGGCCCTCAGCATCCTGGGCTTCTTCGCGATCGTGGCGATGCTCGTCTACTTCCTCGACGTACGCCCGGCCCTGATGGCCCTGACCCGGAGAGGGTGACCGAGGGCGTGACATCGGCGATCTCGGGACCGTTCTGCGGCTTCATCCCGCCCTACCTCCTCGAGCGGCTGAGCGCCTGCGACGACGAGCACCTGACGCTTTGCGCGTCTGACACCCTGATCCTCGACACCACGCTGCGCGCCACGCGTGCCACCAGCAGCGGGTGTTGAAGTGGCCGTCGCCGGTGACTGGGCGATCCACACGGCCGGCAACTCGACGACGCTGCCCGGAAGGCTGGTGCGCTCGGCCGGCGAGCGGGAGTCCGGCGACACGGCGGTCGACGAGGCGGCTACCGGGGTCACCGCGACCCTCGCGCTCTACAGCGAGGTCTTCGGCCGCGACTCCTACGACGGACACGGTGCCGGGGTGCTGGCCACGGTGCACTACGGCGCAGAACTACGACAACGCCTTCTGGAACGGCACCCAGCTCGTCTTCGGCGACGGCGACCAGAGGATCTTCGACCGGTTCACCAAGCCGATCGACGTGCTCGGCCACGAGCTGTCACACGCGCTCACGGAGAAGACCGCCGGGCTCACCTACCAGGGGCAGTCCGGCGCGCTCAACGAGTCGATCTCCGACGTGTTCGGCGCCTGCGTGAAGCAGCGGGTGCTCGGACAGGCCGCCGCCGACGCCGACTGGCTGGTCGGGGAGGGCATCTTCCTGCCGAGCGTGCACGGCACGGCGCTGCGCTCGATGAAGGAGCCGGGCACCGCCTACGACGACCCCGACCTGGGCAAGGACCCGCAGGTCGGGTCGATGGACGACTACGTCGAGACCACCGAGGACAACGGCGGGGTGCACCTCAACTCCGGCATCCCCAACCGTGCCTTCTACCTCGCGGCCACGGCCATCGGCGGCAGCTCGGCCGAGGGCGCCGGGCGGATCTGGTACGCCGCGCTCACGTCGGGCATCGGCGCCGCCACCGACTTCGCGCGCTTCGCGCAGGCCACCGTCGAAGTCCGCGGGCGAGCACGCCGAGGCAGTCACGACAGCGTGGACCACCGTGGGCGTCACGCCCGGCGCGTCGTCCTCCGGAGGCGCGCCCCCGCCCGCACAGCCGACCCGACAGGTGCAGGTCTCGCGCAGCGGCGGCTTCGCCGGGCGCCGGGTGAGCGGCGCGGTGGACCTGGCGGCGGCCGACCTGCGCGCCTCCGACGTGCGCGACCTGGTCGACCGCATCGACTTCTCCCAGCTGCGCGCGGGCATGCCGCAGCCCGACCGATACGTCTACGAGTTCCGCACCCCCGCCGGCGAGCGGGTGGTCGTGCAGGAGCAGGACCTCACCGACGACCTGCGCCGGCTGGCCTCCCTCGTGCTCGACGACTGACCGGGACCGCCCGGCTCAGCCGAGCGCGACGATCGTGGTGTCGACCAGGTCGACGATCCGGGCGGCGGCCAGCTCGCCGCGACGGTAGGGGTCGCGCAGGTCGGCGCCCACGACCCGGTCGGCGAAGTGACCGAGCGTGAAGATCTTGGTCAGCGCTTTCGGGTGGTCCTCGAGGAGGAACTCCCGGTGGCTCTTCTCCATGGTCAGCACCACGTCGGCCCAGGCGACGTCGTCCGCCGTCACCTGGTGGCTGCGGAAGGACGCCGACGAGATCCCGCGCTCCTCCAGCTGGCGCGCCATCGGCGGGTCGATCGGGTGCCGGGGATGGCCCCAGGTGCCCGCGCTGCGGAACTCCAGACCGGGGCTGGCGGGGGAGACGTCCGACGAGCGTACACGTGGCGGCGGCGGCCGCGGCGCGCGCGGCGCACGTGGCGCGGCGGTACATCCGACGAGGCCGGAGTTGGTCGTCCGCGTCGACCAGCACACCCGCCGGTTCGAGGTGATCCGCGAGGACCTGTCGGCGATGCGCTGAGATCAGCTGCGGAGGTAGGCCTCGAGGTCCTCCAGTACGTCGCGGGGCTCGAACCCGGTCGCCCGGATCTTCGCCAGCGACAGTGCCGAGTGCGCGGGACGCGGGGCCAGGCCCTTGCCGGCGCCGTACTCCTCGGTGCTGACCGGGCTGACGTCGCCGGCCGACCGGCCGGAGGCGGCGAAGACGGCCCGGGCGAAGTCGGCCCAGCTGTGTTCGTCGCCGCCGTTGGTGACGTTGTAGGTGCCGTACGGCGCGCACGTGTCGAGCAGGTGGCGCGATCGCGCGGGCCAGCTCGTCGGCGAAGGTCAGCCGGCCGACCTGGTCGGCGACGACGGTCGGCGAGACGCCGTCGCCGGCCAGCCGCTGCATGGTGCGCACGAAGTTGTGGCCGTCGCCGACCACCCAGGTCGTGCGGAGCAGGTAGTGCCGGGGCGTGGCGCGACACGGCGAGGTCGCCGGCGGCCTTGCTCTGGCCGTAGACCCCCAGCGGGCGAGAGCGGTTCGTCCTCGGTGTGCTCCTCGACGCGTGCCGTCGAAGACGTAGTCGGAGGAGACGTGCACGAGCGTGAAGCCGTGCTCGCGTGGCCGCGCCGCGAGCAGGGCGCCGGTCCGGTGGCGTTGGCCGCCCAGGCTCCGTCGGCCCTCGGTCGGTCTCGGCGGCGTCGACGGCGGTGTACGCGGCGGCGTTGATCACCACGTCGTACGACGAGAAGTCGAAGCGGGCGACCGAGTCCGGGTCGGCCAGGTCGAGCTCCGATCGCGGTCGACGCGCGGCGCGTGCCGGGAACGCCCGGCGCAGCGCCGCGACCGAGCTGTCCGCAGCCGCCGACGACGAGCATCGGCGCCGCGGCCATCGGCGTCACGTCGGCCAGAGCGCGGGTTGTCGCGGTCCTTCTCGCGACACGATCTCGGCCTCGTCGAGCGGGATCGGCCAGTCGATCGCCAGCGTCGCGTCGGCGAGGTTGACGTCGGTGTAGGCCGGCGCCGGGCGCCAGTGCGTCGTTGACCAGGTAGGTGTACGCCGTGGCGTCCTCGAGCATCTGGTAGGCGTTGCCGACGCCGCGCGGCACGAAGACCGCGGTGTCCGGTCCGAGCTCGACGGGTGAACGTCGTGCCGAACGTCGGGCCCTCGCGCAGGTCGACCCACGCGCCGAAGACCCGACCGGTCGCGACCGAGACGAACTTGTCCCACGGCTCGGCGTGGATGCCGCGGGTGACGCCGCGGCGGCGTTGAACGAGACGTTGTTCTGCACCGGCCCGAAGTCGGGCAGTCCGAGAGCGGTCATCTTCGCGCGCTGCCAGTTCTCCTTGAACCAGCCGCGGTTGTCGCCGTGCACGTCGAGCGTCGACCACGAGCAGCCCCGGGATCGGGGTGGTGTCGAGCAGTCGGGCACGCGGTCACTGGCCCTTCGCGGCGTACTTCGCCTCGGTCGCCGCCTTGCTGCGGGCGCCACCAGGCCTCGTGCGTCGCGGTACCACTCGATGGTGCGGCCAGCCCGGCCTCGAAGTCGGCGTAGCGCGGCTGCCAGCCGAGCTCGCTCGCGCAGCTTGGTCGAGTCGATCGCGTAGCGCAGGTCGTGGCCGGCCCGGTCGGTGACGAGGTCGTAGTCGTCGGCGGCCGCGCCCGAACGTGCGCGAGGATCAGTCCGCACGACCTCGAGGTTGTTGCGCTCGCCGTCGGCGCCGATCAGGTAGGTCTCGCCGATCTGGCCCGCGCTCGAGGATCGCGCAGCACCGCGGAGCGTGTGGTCGTCGACGTGGATCCAGTCGCGCACGTTGTGCCCGGCGCCGTAGAGCTTGCGGCCGGCCGCCGTCGATCACGTTGGTGATCTGGCGCGGGATGAACTTCTCGACGTGCTGGTAGGGCCCGTAGTTGTTCGAGCAGTTGCGAGATCGTCGCCTGCACGCCCGAAGCGAGCGCACCCAGGCCCGGACCAGCAGGTCGGAGCCGGCCTTGGTCGGCGGAGTACGGGCTGCGACGGGTTGTACGGCGTCGCCTCGGTGAAGCGCGTCGGGTCGTCGAGCTCGAGGTCGCCGTACACCTCGTCGGTGGAGATGTGGTGGTAGCCGGGTGCCGTGCCGGCGGCACCGCCTCCAGCAGCGTGAAGGTGCCGACCAGGTTGGTCTGGACGAACGGCGACGGGTCGCGTCAGCGAGTTGTCGTTGTGCGACTCGGCGGCGAAGTGCACCACCACGTCGTGCGTCGGCGACCAGCGGGTCGACCAGCGGCGGCGTCGGCGACGTCGCCCGACGACGAGCGTCGACCCGGTCCGCGGGCAGCCCGTCGAGCGACTCGCGGTTGCCGGCGTAGGTGAGCTTGTCGAGCACGGTCACCGTGTGCGTCGGTGTGCGTCGAGGACGTGGTGGACGAAGTTGGAGCCGATGAAACCGGCTCCACCGGTGACGAGCAGGCGGTCCATGCAGCGGTGATGCCTACGGTGAACGGCCGCCCGGTCGGCATCGGCCCGCTAGGATCGCCGCCATGCGCGGGCATCATCCTCGCCGGCGGCTCCGGCACGCCGGCTGCACCCGATCACCCGGGCGATCAGCAAGCAGCTCGTGCCGGTCTACGACAAGCCGATGATCTACTACCCGCTGTCGACGCTGATGCTGGCCGGGATCCGCGACGTCCTGGTCATCACGACGCCGCACGACGCCGCCGCAGTTCGAGCGGCTGCTCGGCGACGGCTCGCAGTTCGGGCATCGTCGATCACGCTACGCCGCAGCAGCCCTCGCCCGACGGCCTGGCGCAGGCCTTCGTGATCGGCGCCGACTTCATCGGCGGCGACGCGGTCGGCGCTGGTGCTCGGCGACAACATCTTCTACGGCCCCGGACTCGGGCACGCAGCTGCGCAGGTTCGAGCGACCTCGACGGCGCCGCGGTCTTCGCCTACCAGGTCGCCGAACCCGACCGCGTACGGCGTGGTCGAGTTCGACGACGACGGCACGGCGCTCTCGCTCGAGGAGAAGCCGGCGAAGCCGAAGAGCAACTACGCCGTCCCCGGCCTCTACTTCTACGACAACGACGTCGTCGAGATCGCCCGCGAGCCTGACGCCGTCCGCCCGCGGCGAGCTCGAGATCACCGACGTCAACCGGATCTACCTCGAGCCGCGGCGAGCTCCAGGTCGAGGTGCTCCCGCGCGGCACGGCCTGGCTCGACACCGGGCACCTTCGACTCGCTGAACGACGCCAGCAACTTCGTCCGCACGCTCGAGGACCGGCAGGGCCTGCAAGATCGGCGTCGCCCGAGGAGGTCGCCTGGCGGATGGGCTTCCTGACCGACGAGGAGCTCCGCGAGCGCGCCGAGCCACTTGTGAAGAGCGGCTACGGGGGTTACCTGCTGGGCCTGCTCGGCGAGGCGTAGCGCGCGGTGGCTTCGGGCCGTGGGTTGTGCAGGCGGCGAATTACCACGGTCTGTAGGTGTAACTACGGCAAACCGGGCAAGGCCGCTCGCTTCCCACGACGGACCCGCGCTCCCCACGATGTGCTCATCATGGGAAGCGCATGTCCCTCTGCATACCGTGGTGAGACCACAGCCCGGAGCCCGCGGAGCCGAGAACAACCGGAGGTGTCAGATTGCCTAGCCGGCGTACTCAGGTCAGGGCCGCGCTGGCCCGGGCTCGTTCGGCTCCGTTGTCGGTGACGCGGTCACGCCCATGGTCGCCGTGCCAGTCCAGGCACAACACCGTGGCGTCGTCGCTGAGTGCGTCGCCGGTCGCCTCGAGGACGCGGTCGGCCAGGGCGCGGACCGCCTCGCGCGGGTGCAGCGACCTGGTTTCCCTGATCGCCCGGGGAAGGTCGACGTTGTCGGCGTTGCGTTCCAGCATCCCGTCCGTCAGCAACACGATCCGGTCGCCGGGCTCCAGGTCGACGCGGCTGGTGCGATAGGCGGTGTCGCCGAAGAGGCCGAGGGGAAGATCCACGTGCAGATTCACGCCGGTGAGCTCTTCACCGCGGGCGAGGTAGGGCATGACGTGTCCCGCGTTCACCAGTTCCAGCGACCCGGTGCGCAGGTCGACGCGGCCGATCAGGCCGGTGACGAAGTCCTCGAGGCCACTCTTGGCCGCGTGTTCGAGCAACGCCTGGTTCGTCAGGGCGACCTGTTCCAGCAGGGATGCTCCTTCATTGCGGGCGTTCCGCAGGCTCCCCACGCACAGCGTCGCAGCGAGTGCCGCCGCCACACCATGACCCATGGCGTCGGTGAGAGAAACGTGCAGGAGATCGCGCGCCAGATTGAAGTCGAACGTGTCACCCGCGATGTCCGATGCGGGCTCCAGCCAGGCGGCGAGGGTGAAGGCCCCCGCCTCGCACGTCTGTGGCCCGGGCAGTAGGCGGTGCTGGATCTCTGCGGACAGACTCAAGGGGCGGGTTCGTTGCCCCCACTCGTACAGGTCGGTGTGCCGCCGGTTGGCGATCACCACGAAGGCAAGCAGATGCGCCAACCGCGCGATCTCACCGAGTGACGCGGTCTCCGGCCGGTCGGGAAGCGTCAGCTCGAGTAGCCCGATGACCTCCCCACGCTCGGTCACCGGTGCCAGAACCAGCCAGGAACCCGGCCCGGACTCGGGGGAGCCCGGGTCGAGCGCGACGACCTGCACCTGCTGGGTGCGCACCGCGACTTCCGCGGGACCACCGTCGAAAGGCATGACGGTGGCGGACTCCTCGAAGGTCCGTCGCTCGTCATCTCCGAGCGGTGTGTTGAGCAGTGCTCCCTCGGGGTCGCGCAGCCGAACGTGCGCGAGGCGAACCAGGGCGCGTCCCGAAAGGTCGGCGATCAGGAAGGAGACCTTGGTCGCTCCCAGCGCCAGACCCAGCTCGCGCGTGACCGCCTCGACCGCCTCGACCGGCGAGGCGGCCTCGGCAGTGCCCAGCACACTGCCCAGCTCTCGTGCCCCCTGAACCCGGTCCATCTGCGGAGCATAGGCGCAGGAGCGGTCGCGGGTCGTCCGGAACATGACGCCGAGCACCGGACTGATACAGCCACCCAAGCTGGGCTACGGGATTCGCCAGGTCTCGCCCCGGTCCTTGCTCACATGCACCGTGTCGTCAACGATCGCCGCATAGGAACCGTCCTGGCCGGAGATTCCGCGCGGGTCGTCCCCCTTCAGACAAGTGAGTCGCTTCCACTTCTTCCCACCGTTGGCGCTACGCAGCACGGTCGCAGGACAGCTCCCACGCGCAGCCAGCGCGAACCCGACATCTGGCGCCGGGAAGCGGATCGCCACCGCTCCTGGAGTGCTGCCAACCACGGTCCAGCTCTCGTCGTCCTCCGTGCGAAGGATCCGACCGTCGGCGCAGAGCACTCGGGCGACGTCGTTGCGAACGCTGCTCAGCCCCGTCGGCCGACACGGCACGTCCATCTCGCCGTTGGGCGAAGACACCTGCCTCTGGGCGGGATCACCCGCGAGGTGCCAGCGCCCTTTGACGTCGACCTTCTCCCAGGTCCTGCCCCCGTCTCGGCTCTCGTAGCCACCCGGGCGGCAACGGTCGTCCGCCCCGATCACCAGCATGGACTCGCCACCAACCACCTCGAGCGCGAGCACTGCGGTCGGTCTGGGATTCAGCTTGAGGGTGCGGAAGGTTTGGCCCCGGTCCGTCGACAGCCGCACGGAGGGTTGGGTCCGATCCGTGCAACTCCCACGGGTCGAGCTGAGGATGATTCGTCCACCGCTCGACATGAGCAGCGGGTCGCGCTCCCTGGGCTGGTGACCGGATTGCGCTTCCGGGCGTGGTGGGGTCTCAGGCGCTTGACGGGTTCCCCGATCGTCAGACCCTTGCGCATGCCTGATGGCCAGGGGGATCAGAATCATGTTGGCGACTACCAGCGCGACGATGACCGCGAGACCCATCCGCTCTCTCACGGTGTCTCCTGTTCAGTCGACCCAGCCCGCGTCAGGCGCTCGTACCGACCCAACCCTAGGTCAATGACGGACCTGTCACGATGCACCTCGAGTCGCAGGGCAGCCCTCACTGGCCACCTATGCTGGCTGCAACCCACGGACGGAGGACCCTGCTGTGACCCAGGTCTCGGCAAGGGCCTGGAGCGAGTTGCTCCATGCCCAGGTGGCACACCTGATGCGCAGTGCTGGCATTCCGACCCTGCACATCAAAGGCCCCACGGTCGCACTGTGGTTGTACGACGAGGGAGAGCGCCCCTGGGGGGACGTGGACATCCTGGTACCGCCCAGTCGGATGGAGGACGCGCTGGAGGTGTTGCTCTCCTCGGGCTTCGATGAGAGGTTCCCCGGCGTCACTCGGCGGACCACGACCGACCACGCCATCACGCTCGTGCACACTCCTCCGGGAGATCCTGGTTCGGCGGGCGCGGAGGTGGACGTCCACGACCGCTTCGTGGGGATCGAGGCTGATCCCGAGTGGGCATTCGACCAACTCTGGCGTCGCCGCGAACCCGATCAGCTCGGCCACGTCGACGTGTGGTTTCCCGACATCGCCACCCGCGCGCTTCTGATCGCCCTCAATACGGCACGCTCGGCCACTCCGAAGGCGCGCGAGGACCTGGCCCGGCTGATCAGGACCGGGGATCCAGAGGACTGGGAGGAAGTCGTCTGGCTGGCCGGGCGGGTGCAGGCGCTACCCGCTCTTCGCGCGGGGCTGGAGATCGACCCCGCAGGAACGAACATTGTCGAAACCGCCGGACTCGCCCATGTATCCGTGTCACCGGAATGGGCGTTGCGGGCATTGGGCGCTCCTCGGACCGCTCTGCGGCTGGAGGAGCTGGGGCGGCTCCCGTGGAGCAGCCGACCCCAGGCCCTCGCCCGATGGCTTTTCCCCTCCCCGGCCATCATCCGGATGAGGGACCCTGCGGCGGCCGGGAACATTTTCCGGCTGACCGGTGGTTATCTCCGGCGAATGCGCGACGGCCTCGTGGCTGCGCTACCTTCAGTCCGGGCGTTGCTTCGCATCCGCGGCGACGCCCGCGAAAACGGTCCCTGAATGGGAGAACTCCCCGCATGACCATTGTGGTTGCTGTCGTCCGCCTCGTGCTCGCGGGCGTCTTCATCGTCTCGGCGATTGCCAAGCTGCGCGACAGGAATGGCTCCCGAGCCGGGGTCGAGGCCTTCGGCGTCCCCGCCGTCTTCGTCGGCCTGGTCGCTGGGGCTTTGCCGGTGGTGGAGCTGGCCTGCGCCGCCCTCCTTCTCCTGCCGGACCCGTTCGCCACCGTGGGAGCGGTCGGGTCACTTGCGCTCCTGCTCGCTTTCACGGTTGCGATCGTCGTCAACCTGGTGCAGGGCAAGCACCCGGAGTGCCACTGCTTCGGCGACCTCGGCGACGGTGGCGGCATCGGCTGGACAACTGTGGCGAGAAACGCGGCGCTGATGGTGCTTTCGGCGGTCTCCTTGATCGGTGCCGGTGGTCTGCGCAGTGTGCCCGCGACCCTGGCCGATCTCTCCGCGACCGAAGGGGCTGTGCTCGCCGGATTGGGGTTCCTGACGGCAGTTCTGGTGGCCATGGGCGTTGCCCTCCGGACATTGATGCAGCGCTACGGCACAGTTCTCCTGCGGCTCGAGGCGCTGGAGCAGGCGACGGGGGTGGCAGCGCCCAGGCCTGCGCCGGACTTCAGGCTCGCGGACCTGGCCGGCGTCACCGTCACCCGGGACGACCTGCTGAACGAGAACCGCCCGGCGATGCTCGTCTTCATCAGCCCAACCTGCCGCAACTGCACGGAGCTGTTGCCGGATCTGAGCGCCTGGCAGAACGATCCTGACCACCCGTTCTCGGTCGTCGTGATCAGCGACGGCACCGTGCAGGAGAACCTGATCAAGCTCGAGGACGTGGGCCCGTTGCGCGTGTTGTTGCAACCTGATCTCTCCGTCTCGGACGCCTACGGCATCCAGGGCACTCCCGCAGCCGTGGTCGTAGGAACGGACGCCCGCCTCGCCGGGTCGCCAGCGCATGCGTTGGGCGAAGTACGTTCCCTGCACCGGACCTTGATCGACCTGATGGCGGAGGGCAACTCGCCCGGAACTGCCCCCCAACACCTCCACCAGATCGAGCCACGCCCGATTGGGGTGGGCGACCCGGTGCCCGGTGACGTGCTTGTCACGTCCGAGGATGACCTCGAGCTGCCGCTGGCGCAGGCCGTTGGGGACGAGGCGCTGCTGCTCTTCTGGCGCTCGGACTGCGGGTTCTGCGAGCAGATTCTCGAAGACGTCCGCGAGCTCGAGGCGTCCACCCCGATCCGCATCGTCTCCGGCTCCGACCTGCCCTCCCTCCGCGCGACGGGCCTCATCAGCACGGTCCTGCGAGACCCCACCGGGGCGCTCGAGAGCTGGCTTGGTGTCCCGGGCACGCCCTCGGCGGCATGGGTTCGCCAGGGCACCCTTGACTCGCCCGTCGGGGTGGGGGGACCAGAGGTCCTCGCGCTGCTGCACGACAGATCCCGCCCGCGTGAGCGGTCCGACGCCAAACGGGACAATTCGCTCCAATTGGAGAGCGAAGATTCGGTATCTCGGACAATGCGGTAGATTCCTTTTCGGTTGAAGGCGCCAATTCGCTTTCCGACGCTTCCTGCATCAGTCAATCGCGTAGAGGGGCCAGTAATGGCCGGTTGGTTCGACAACGTCGCAAAGCGCTCGGCGCAACGGGCCGGCACCGACATACACGTCGGTCGTCATGCCCAGATCTCGCGGCGACGCCTGGTCGTCGGCGGAAGTGCTGCGGCAGCCACCGCCTGGACCGCCCCGATGCTGATGGCTTCCAGCGCGGCAGCGGTGGGTGCGTCTGCCTGCCCCGCGGGCACCTTCCTCTGCGGCACCGACCCCGCCACCGCCGTGTGCTGCCCCAACGGGCAGCCGTGCAATCCGACAGGTGGTCTCGGGGGCACGCCGAGCTGCACGAACGAGATCGGCGGGAGATGCGGAAACTCAGGCAGTGGAGTGTGCCGAGTGGTGCACTGCAACGGCAACGCTAAATGTCCCGGACCAGTGCAACGGCTGTAGCCAATCGAACATCTGCGGCGGCGAGGGGGCGGTCTGCCACACCAACGCCGACTGCGCCCAGGCCCCGGGAATCACCCTCGTCTGCTCTCCGGCTAACTCCACGAACGGCACTACCAGCTACTGCCGGCGGACCTGTACATCGGACGCCGGGTGCTCGAACGTCCCGGCCGAAACCGAGTGCAGTTCTGCGACACATCGACGGGCTTGTGCGCAAAGCACTGCACTCGCGAATAACGAGTGCCAGCCGAGCGGAAACTGCCAAAACCCGGGCCAGCCGAACAGCATCTGCTTCTACTCGGCCAACGTTTTTAGTCTGACCCAGCATCGATGTATGACGCGCTCGGGTTCCGGTTCAGCCTGACCTGCCCAGACCAGGCATCCGCTGCCTATATGGCGCACATCCTGAGCGGGCTTGAGGCTGCCCCCTCGGACGGTGCTGTGGAGTTCGCGCTCCGCGCGGCACCGGCGGGCGCCCAGGCTGGACCCGGACCCGACGAGGTCGGTCACGTGATCGGCACGGTGAACCTGCGCGCGATAGGTGCATCGGCGGGATCCCTGCTCCTGCACGCCCCACGAGGTGCATGACTCGTGCGACCGACGGATTCCGCAAGTCGGCGTCCACCAACAGCACCCGCCCACCCGCCTTGGCCATGGCGGGTGTCCGCGATCTCTCGGCGTCCACCCCGATCCCGCATCGTCTCCGGCTCCGACCTGCTCTCCCTTCGCGCAACCGGCCTCATCAGCACGGTCCTGCGAGACCCCACCGGCGCGCTCGAGACCTGGCTCGGTGTCCCGGGCACGCCCTCGGCGGCATGGGTTC
Organism: uncultured Actinomycetota bacterium; assembly: GCA_963745795.1. Taxonomy (GTDB): domain Bacteria; phylum Actinomycetota; class Actinomycetes; order Propionibacteriales; family Nocardioidaceae; genus Marmoricola. Next base: position 619,135 of record CAVUYR010000005.1, read on the forward strand.
GCGAGGGCACCCTGGACTCGCCCGTCGGGGTGGGGGGACCAGAGGTCCTCGCACTGCTGCACGACAGATCCCGCCCGCGTGAGCGGTCCGACGCCGATCTAGACCACTCGCCCCAGTTCGAGGCCGAAGATTCGGTATCTCGGACAATGCGGTAGATTCACTCACGGCTGAAAGCGGCAACTCGCTTTCCGACGCTTCCTGCATCAGTCAATCCCGTAGGGGGGCCAGTAATGGCCGGTTGGTTCGACAACGTCGCAAAGCGCTCTGCGCAACGGGCCGGCACCGACATACACGTCGGTCGTCATGCCCAGATCTCGCGGCGACGGCTGGTCGTCGGCGGAAGTGCTGCAGCAGCCACCGCCTGGACCGCCCCGATGCTGATGGCTTCCAGCGCGGCAGCGGTGGGTGCGTCTGCCTGCCCCGCGGGCACCTTCATCTGCGGCACCGACCCCGCCACCGGCGTGTGCTGCCCCAACGGGCAGACGTGCGATCCGACAGGTGGTCTCGGGGGCACGCCGAGCTGCACAGAACGAGATCGGCGGGATCTGCGGAAACTCGGGCAGTTGGACTGTGCCGAGTGGTGCACTGCAACGGCAACGAAAATGTCCCGGACCAGTGCAACGGCTGTAGCCATTCGAACATCTGCGGCGGCGAGGGGGCGGTCTGCACCACCAACGCCGACTGCGCCCAGGCCCCGGGAATCACCCTCGTCTGCTCTCCGGCTAACTCCACAAGCGGCACTACCAGCTACTGCCGGCGGACCTGTACATCGGACGCCGGGTGCTCGAACACTGGTCATTGCGAGTGCAGTTCTGCGACACATCGACGGGCTTCTGCGCACAGCACTGCGCTCGCGATAACCAGTGCCAGCCGAGCGGAAACTGCGAAAACCCGGGCCAGCCGAACAGCATCTGCTTCTACTCGAGCAACGTTTAGTCTGACCCAGCATCGATGTATGACGCGCTCGGGTTCCGGTTCAGCCTGACCTGCCCAGACCAGGCATCCGCTGCCTACATGGCGCACATCCTGAGCGGGCTTGAGGCTGCCCCCTCGGAGGGTGCTGTGGAGTTCGCGCTCCGCGCGGCACCGGCGGGCGCCCAGGCTGGACCCGGACCCGACGAGGTCGGTCACGTGATCGGCACGGTGAACCTGCGCGCGATAGGTGCATCGGCGGGATCCCTGCTACTGCACGCCGGTGCAGTGGCGCGCCAGGATGGCGGTGTCGCCGTCCTGTGTGGACCCTCCGGTAGCGGCAAGAGCACGCTCACCGCGACGCTGAGCTCCCGCCACGCCTACGTGACCGACGAGACGGTGTGCGTCACCCCCGAGAGTCTGCGGATCACGCCGTTCCGCAAGCCGCTGGTCCTCAAGCAGGGGGCGCACACAGGCGCTCTCCTGGCTCCGACCCGCCGAAGGAACAGTGCCGAGCCCACTGGTGGGTGATCGCTGGTACCTCCCGCCTTCCTCGTTGGACACGGCCCCTCTTCCGCGCCAACCGCTGTTTCCCGAGGTCGCGATCTTTCCGACGTACCTCCCGGGAGAGGCTGTCAAGGTCGAGGAGGTGGCCCCCGCTCATGCTGCCTACCTTTTCGGCACCAACTCCTCCCAACGCGAGTCGATCCGGGGCGGTGTGCTCCGGTGTGTGGCCCGCATGGCCAGGCGCGCTCCGTGCTTCAGGCTGCAGTACGACGATTCCGAGCAAGCAGCCGACATCATCGAGACCCTGTGGGCGGATGCAGCTTGACCAGCGGCTACGTTGCACCCTCCTCAGGCCTGGAGCAGGTCGAGATCGACGGCACCTACCTCCTCTTCGACGGTCAGCGCTTGAGTCTGTTCGCGGGGTCAGCCGCCGAGATCTGGCGAGCACTCGGCAACGCGAGCGTGGATGAGGTGATCACCCTGCTGAGGCATCGACATCCTGAGGCGCAGGACGTGGAGGCCGATGTCAGGCGCTTCGTCAGCGAGGTCAGTGACGGCGGACTCGCGGTCCGGCAGCCGGCGGCACCCGGGAACGGGTTGGTGAAACCGGACCACGTGGCCTGGACGCAGGACCGAGACTCTGTGGTGATCGCCGATCTCCATTCCGGCGACCGCCTTGTGCTCACACCCACGGCCGGCACGATCTGGATGCTGACCATGGCCGGCATGCGCCGCGACGACCTGGCGGGTGAGCTGGCTCGGCGCTACCCGGATGCGCCAGCACGCCTCGACCGCGAGGTCGATTCGCTCTGGGACTCGCTGATCGGCAGAGGACTGCTCGAGAGAGCTGCGCCCTGACCCTGCGACGCTGGGTCGGTGACCGACGGCTTGCTCTTCCGTCCGCGCCGTCCCCGCTTGGACTCGTCGCTGACGTATCGGTAGTAGCCGTAGCTTCCGCCGTCCGATCGGCTGGTAGACACGAAGTTCCACGCGAAGCCCGAGACGTTCGCACCGACGGTTTCAAGAGATCTGAGCGCGCTCGCGAGGTACCGCTTCTTGGTCCGGTTGGATGCCACGACCATCAGCATCCCCCCAGTCAACTTGTCCAACAGCACCGCGTCGACCACGGGAACGAGTGGGGGGCTGTCCACCAGGATGAAGTCGTACTCCTCCGACAGCTGGTCGAACAGGACGCGCATCGGCTCCGAGCCGAGCAACTCGCTCGGATTGGGCGGGACCTGGCCGGCAGCCATGACGAAGAGCTCCGTGTCCCCCCACTTCTGGACAACGTCCTCCACGGTGGCCCTGCCGAGGAGGACCGTGGTGAGGCCGACGCTCTCCACGAGGTGCATCACCCGTGCTACCGACGGATTCCGCAAGTCGGCGTCCACCAACAGCACCCGCCCGCCCGCCTTGGCCATGGCAAGGGCAAGATTGACGGCCGTCCTGGTCTTTCCCTCCCCAGGCATGGCCGAGGTGATGACGAACGAATGAGTCCCGGTGGTCACGTCGACGAAGAGGAGGTTTGTCCGCAGGCGCCGGACTGACTCGGCGTACGCGGTGTGCGGGTCGTCCACCACCCCCAAGCCCTTGGCACTGCTCCCCTCGTCCGGAAGTGCGGCAAGAATCGGGCCCTTGGACATTGCCTGGATGTCCGAGTCAGTGCGCACCTTGGTGTCGAGCGCGTGCCGCACGAATGCGAGACCGGTGCCAAGACAGAGCCCAGCTAGCAAGCCCAGCAACAGATTGCGCTGCGCGTCGGGTGAGGAGGGGACGGTCGGGACCGTTGCCGGAGTGATCGTCGTGGCGGCGATCTTCTGCCCCGTTGCTTGCAAGAGAACGGAGAACTGAGCCGCCACCTCCGCCAACTGGGGACCGACCGCGTTGGCGATTTCCGCCGCCAGCTCCGGGTCCGACGACCGCGCGGTCACGCTCAGGATCGAGCTCTCCGGAGAGACCTCAGCGGCAACATCCAGTGGCGTGTCCGGCCCCAGACCCAAGGTCTCGCGCAGGGGATCGAGCACAGCCGGTGACCCGAGTACGGCCACATAGGTGTTGAGGTCCTCCCTTGTGACCACGTAGGTCCCCCGATTTTCACGGCCCTTAACCGTGTCTTGGGCTGCCAAATAGAACCGTGCGTCAGCCGTGTAAATTGGCGTCTGAGCCCAGGTCACGGCGGCCGCCGCAGCGAGCACGAGGAGCGTGCTCGCCACGATCACCCGCCAGCGAGTGCGCATCACGAGCAGGAAGTCACGCAGTGACACGGAGCACCCCTTGGAGCCCTACGCTGGCTGACATCTTGACCCACCCTCCGGACCCGACCACGCAAAGCGCCTACCGCACTGAGAGTGCCCGCTACGCTTCTGAGGAGCCTATCCGAAGGAGCGCAGCGTTGCGGGTTCTCCGGATCTCCCACAGCGCCGTCGTGGATTCCTGGCGGGAGCGCGAACGAGCCCTGCGCCGGCTGGACGTCGATGTCGAGCTCATCAGCGCGGCTGCCTGGGACGAAGGCGGCGCACAGGTCCAGTTGGTCCCGCAGCGCGATGAACAGGTGACAGGCATATGCACCTGGGGTCGACACCCAGCCCTGTTCCTGTATGACCCCCGACCGATCTGGCGTGCCATGGGTCGGCCGTGGGACGTCATCGACATCCACGAGGAGCCGTTCGCCCTCGCGACCGCAGAGCTCCTCCTGCTGCGCCGCCTCCGTCGCCAGGCCGCCCCCTACACGTTGTACTCCGCGCAGAACCTTGCCAAACGCTATCCAGCCCCTTTTTGCTGGCTCGAGAAGTGGGCGCTGCGCCACGCAGCGGGGATCAGCGTCTGCAACGTGGAGGCCGGCCGCATTGCCCAGCGCAAGGGACTGCCCGGCGTTCCGTGCACCATTCCCCTCGGCATCGACACAACACGCTTCACCCCGGGGGCGGACCGCCCCCCCGACTTCGGCGCCGGTCCCATCACCGTGGGGTACGTCGGACGTCTGGCTCCCCACAAGGGGGTTCACGTGCTTCTCGAGGCTGTCGCGGCCGATGCCCGCCTGAAGCTTCACGTGGCCGGGGACGGCCCGTCGGCTCCCGACTTGCGCGCACGCGTAGCGGCTCTCGACATCCCTGACCGGGTGCGGTTCTTCGGCTCCCTCAAGCACGAGGACCTTCCCGGCTTCTACTCGACCCTGGGCGTGCTCGCCGTACCGTCCCTGCCCGTGCCCGGGTGGCGGGAACAGTTCGGACGCGTGGCCGTGGAGGCCATGTCCTGCGGGGTGCCCGTGGTCGCCAGCGACACCGGCGCGCTCCCTGATGTCGTTGGTGGAGCAGGTGAGCTGGTGCCGCCCGGAGATCCAGTGGCCTTGCGCGAGGCGCTCGTGCGCCTCGGGACCGACACGGCTATGGCTGCAACTGCCCGGCGCACCGGGCACGCGCGGGCCGAGGAGTGCTCGTGGGACCGGGTCGCCGAGCGGTACCTCCAGATGTACAAGGCAGCGCTCCACACCCCGTTGCCGGGTGCCGGCCGCCGACCGGTCGAGGTCGTCGTGGTCGCGTTCGGTGCACCCGATCTGCTGCGCCGTGCGCTCGAGCCCGTTCGACGGCTTCCGGTCACCGTGGTCGACAACTCCTCGTCGCCTGACGTGGCGAAGGTGTGCGACGAGCTCGGCGTCGCCTACCACGACTCGGGCACCAACCTCGGCTTCGCTGCGGGGGTGAACTTCGCGCTGGCTCGACGGCGCGCCCCCGAGGGGGACGTGCTTCTCCTCAACCCGGATGCGGAGATCTCCTCGGAAGCGGTGTCGCAACTACAGCGAGCCCTGCTGACCGACAACCACCTGGCGAGTGTGGCGCCCGCGCAGGTCGACCTGGCAGGAAAGCCGGCCCGCGTGGGATGGCCCTTCCCCACACCGTGGGGAGCGTGCATCGAGGCTCTCGGCTTCGGCAGGCTTCGTGCACGAAGCGACTACGTGATCGGCTCGGTCCTGCTTCTCCGCGCCGAGGCCTTGCGTCAGGTCGGCGGCTTCGACGAGTCCTTCTTCCTGTACGCCGAGGAGACCGACTGGGCTCGCCGCGCTGCCGCGCTCGGCTGGCGTCACGCCCTCGTCGAGACGGTGCGCGCGGTTCACGTCGGCGCCGGAACGAGCACCGACCCTCGTCGTCGTGAGGTGCACTTCCATGCCTCCCAGGAACGCTACCTGCGCAAGCACCACGGCGCCTGGGGGTGGCAGCTGGCGCGGACGGCACAGCTCGTCGGAGCCATCACGCGCGCCCTGGTGCTGCCCACCGGCCGGGCCCGGGACTCTCGCGAACGCGCCCTGCTGTACGCGCGAGGTCCGATGCGCATGGAGATCCGGCAGCAACGTGACCGCCTACCGGGGGACGCTCCGCCAGTGGAGGCGCCGTGAGAACCGGATGGCCGAGACGCCTGCTCCAGGGGCTGGGGTGGGTAGCCGGCGTCGGCGCCGCGATTGCACTCGCCCTCGCGGTCGGCGGAGCGATGCCGACTCGTCCACTGGTCGCTGTCCTCGTCGCCCTCGTCATCCTCGCCTTCGGACTCACCCTCGTGGACGCCGCGGTGATTCCGCTGCTCGCCGTCCTCCCGCTGTTCGTCAGCTTCCGGGCCGTGTTCGGAGGTGTGGACGTGTCGTGGTCGGACATCGCGCTGGCGACCGCATTCGTGCCGGCCGTCCTGTTCGGACGGCGCCCCTACAGTGCGCCCCTGCGGAAGCTGCTCTGGTTGACCGCGGTGTACCAGGTGGCCACGCTGTTCACGGTTGTCGTCAACCCCTACAGCCAGAACACGATCGAATGGTTCCACGCCTGGCTGCTCACCGCCGGCGCCCTGGTGGTCGGCTGGACGATCGGTCGCGAAGGCCACGCGAGGGCTGGTCTCTCCCTGGTCCTCATCGCTTCGGTGTTCCTAGCCGTGATCTGCATCGTTCAAGGGATGCCGGGCTATCTGCGTGGCGACTTCAGTGCAGTCTTTCCCTCGTGGCCCTTCCCGATGCACAAGAACTTCGCCGGGTGTGTCCTCGGCGTCGCCGCCGCCCTCGCCTACGCGCGTCCCGCGTGGATGGGATGGCCCAAGTCGTGGTCGCTCGCGGCCTTCTGGATCTGCGTAGGCGGGATCCTGGCCACGCAGTCGCGCCAGTCGCTCGTCGCGCTTGCCCTGGTGCTGATCGTGCTGGTCCTCAAGCGCGATCCCCATCGCCGTCGCTCGAAGGTCATCCTGGTCACGGTCGTCCCGGCTCTCGCGCTCGTCGGCACCCTGGTTCGCGACCAGCTGGCGTCCGGGAACCGGTTCAACTCCGCGAACCAGAGGTTGGCCTGGTTCTCGGACTCGGTGGAGGTCTGGAGTCAGCAGCCCTGGGTGGGAGCCGGCTTGCGATTTTGGTACACCGACCGATTCTCGTTGGCCTCCCAGCCTCCCAACGCCGAGATCGAGGTCCTCAGCAGCACAGGAGTCATCGGCCTGGCCGCCTTCCTGGTCCTGATGCTGGGCGCACTGGTCGTGCTCTGGAAGATGGATCCGGTCTACGGCACCGCAGCGTTCGCCGTACTGGGCAGCCGATTCGTGCAGGGCCAGCTGGACCTGTTCTGGGTGGCGGTGCAGACCTCCATCCCGTTCGTCATCGTCGGCATCTGCCTCGGCGCCGAAGCGCTCCACGCCAGCGAACCCGACCACACCTTGGCCGCCTCGTCCATCCGCCGGCTGCAGCCCTCCGGGTGACGAGCGTGACGCGGCTCGGCATCCTGCACGTGTGCTGCACCGATGCCTTCGCCGGGGTGGAGCGGCACATCGCGGCCCTCGCCGCCGACCAGGCCGCGCGGGGGCACGAGGTGCACGTGATCGGTGGCCACCCCGAGATGATCACCCGGCACATCGGTGACCGGCACGTGGCACACCAGCCTGCACGCACGATCCCGCAGACCTTCGCGGCCATGCGGCGGGTCCCGCGACCCTCGGTGATCAACGCTCACATGACGGCTGCCGAGCTGGCCGCCGTCACCTCCGTGCGGATGCGGGGCGTCCCGGTCGTGAGCACCCGCCACTTCGCCCAGCCGCGGGGTTCCCGGCCACTCTCGCGCCCCATGGTGCGGGCGGCGGCGAGACGCATCGCCGCCCAGATCGCTGTCAGCCAGTACGTCGCCGACCACATCGACAACCCGAGCACCGTCATCCGCTCCGGAGTTGCGAGCAGGCCCGACGGCCTCCCCGCCGACTCGCGCCAGCCGATCGTGCTGATCGCGCAACGGCTGGAGCCGGAGAAGGCCACCCACGTCGGCATCGAGGCCTTCGCGACATCTGGTCTCGCTGGGCTGGGGTGGCGACTGCAGATCGCGGGAGAAGGCGCACTCCGCGGCTCCCTCGAGCACCTGGCCACGGCGCTCGGGGTGGGGGAGGCCGTGGACTTCCTCGGGCCGCGAGAGGACGTCGACTCGCTGATGTCCACCGCCGCCGTGCTGCTCGCCCCCCGTCCGGACGAGGGGTACGGGCTGACCGTTCTCGAGGCGATGGCGGCTGGCCTACCCGTTGTCGCGGCCGCGGGCGGTGGTCACCTGGAGACCGTCGGCGTCGTGCCCGACGCCGCCCTCTTCCAACCTCACGACTCCGGTGACGCGGGGCGCCTGCTGGTGAGGCTCGCACGAGATCCGGCGAGACGTGACACCTACGGGAAGTCGCTGCAGTCCGCCCAGCGGGCGGACTTCACCGTCGAGGCACAGACGACGGCCACCGAGGTCGTCTACCGGGGCGTGCTGTGAGCGACGTCGTGCTGGTGTCTCTGGAACCGTGGGACGACGTCTGGCGCCGCAACCAGCACCTCGTTGTCGCGCTACTCCGTCAGGATCCCTGTCTCAGCGTCCTGTTCGTGGAGCCCTCCCCGGACCCCCTCCACGCCGCTCTGAGTCGCCGGCTTCCTCGACGTGGTCGCGGGCTTCGCCCGGGGCCGCAGGTGCCGGGTGTCCAGGAGGGCCAGCTCTGGCTCCTGGAGTCGACCAAGGCCCTGCCACGGCGCCTCGACCGACAGGTCGACCGGCGACTGGCGGACCGCACAGTCGCGGCTGCGGCACGGATCGGCTTCGAGGCACCGGTTCTCTGGATCAACGACCCGACCGGGGCCGTGCTTCTGGCGGGCACGGGGTGGCCCGCGCTCTACGACATCACCGACGACTGGCTGGCCGCCGAGCGACCTGCCGCCGAGCACGAGCGCCTCGTCCGCGACGAGGGCTTCCTGCTCGAGCACTGCAGCGAGGTCGTGGTCTGTTCGCCTCGGCTCGCAGCGACGAAGGCGGCAACGGGTCCGGTCACCCTGGTCCAGAACGCCGTGGACCTCGGGGCCTACGCCGTTCCTCGAGCACGACCGTGGGACCTGCCCGAGGGCCGCCTGGCCGTGTACGTCGGCACCGTCCACACCGACCGCGTGGACATCACCCTCTGCGAGGAGACCGCTCGCGCCATCGATGGTCACGGTCGGCTCGTCCTCGTCGGGCCAGATCTCGTCACCGCTCACGTCCGTCGCCGCCTGCGCGACACGAACGTCCTCCTGACCGGCGCTCGGCGCTTCGACGACGTCCCGGCCTACCTGCGGCACGCCCACGTGCTCGTGGTACCGCACCTCGTCAACGCGTTCACCGACAGTCTGGATCCGATCAAGGTCTATGAGTACCGCGCAGCAGGGCGACCCGTGGTCAGCACGCCGGTAGCCGGCTTCCGCGAGCAGCCGGGAAGCCGGGTGACCATCGCACCAGCAACCGAGTTCCCCGAGGCCGTTCGACAGGCGATGGCCGCACCGTCAAGCCAGGTGGTCGCGACAGATGGTGTCCCGACGTGGACCGAGCGAGCCGAGCAGCTGCGCGCGGTGCTCGTCCGCCTCACGCCCAGCCCGGGCTAGGCGATCTCAGGAGTGTCGCCATCGGGTGCGGCCGGTCTCGTCCTCATAGACGAGCGCACCGACACGAACCTCGGGTGGGATCGCGTTGAGCAGCTCGAGCTCCGACCCCTCGGTGTCGATCTTGACCAGGTCGATGTGTCCGGCCCGTTGCGTCACCGATCGCAGCAGCTCGCCGATGCTGATGGCCGGAACCTCGAGGGCTCCTCCGACGTCGACACGGCCGTAGCGTCCTGCTGCCTCGAAGCGCACCGAGTCGACCGGCTCGGCCGTCACGGCCTTCGCGACGATCGTCACCCGGTCCAAACGTCCGTCGAGCGTCTCCTCGAGCCGCTCGAGATTCGCCGGATCGGGTTCGCAGCACCACACCCGGACACCAGGCGAGCGGGTCAGGAAGAAGAGCGCTGCCAGGCCGACGTTCGCACCGATGTCGACAACCGTGTCCACCCCCTCCCCGTCGCCGTAGTCCTGTCGACAGAAGACCTCGTTGACGGTGAGCAGGTCGTGATAGCTGGTCAGGACGGGCCGCACGACTCCTGACGGTGTCCGCAAGCCCGGTTGCCATGGATAACCACCGGCGTTGGTCAGGTAGCGGATCAGCGCTCGGCCGGGCTGCTCGTAGACCGAGAACATGCGCCGCAGCGCTCGCCAGTGGCGAAGGTCGACCGGAGCAGCGAGGATGCGCCGCACATCGCGGTCACGGATCCGCACGGCCAAGCCCGGATCCACCGATGATCACGTGGTCAACAGTAGCTTGAGCGAGCCGTAACGCGAGGATGCCCTTGCGGGCTGGGAACCGATGATCTTGGTGCCCCAGTCGGCGAACGCACACGAGTCGACTCCGGTTATACCGCACTCGCCTCGCGGTGCGCGGAGCGTCTTCGGCCGGCGCGCATGATGGGCAGCTCGACCCAGCGGTAGGACGCCCCGGCCACGAGGAAGGCCAATATCAGAACGAGAGGACCTCCAACTTTGAGGGTGATGCCCGGGAGGAGTACGGGAATGAGCATGGCCAGTGTCCGGTGGTACAGGTAGAGGCCGTAGGAACGTCGCCCGAGCCAGACCATGACGTTGAGGGTCAACAGGCCGATGACGAAGCCGCTGCGAACTTCACGAGCATGCATGACTAGCAAGCCGACGCCGATAGAGGTCACTGTCACTACCATCGAAAAGGCGGTAGCGGGCATCTGATCAGCCCATAGGCACACGGCGCCAATCATCAGGATCACGGCCGCGGCCACCGTGGTGCTTCTCACCAAGCGATTCATCCAACCTGGTACGCCGTGGGCGCGTAGTCCTGCGGCTAGACAACCGGTGGCGATCGCGACGATGTGCCCCCAGGGTAGAAAATAGGCGTGCGAGCCAAACTGGTGCGCCGCTAACTGAACGCCAACAGCCGCGCCCAGCAGGCACCACAGGATGGTCCGCAGCCGCTCAGGGTGGCGCAGGGCAAGGAACACCAGGACTGCCGGCCAGACGAAGTAGAACTGTTCCTCGATGGCCAGTGACCAGATGTGCACGTACGCGTCGGCGATCGGCACCCAGTCGTACGCGATGGCAAAGTCACCGATGTAGAAGAGCGACACAAGCGTGCTTGCGAGAACGCGGTCCCCTTGACCCATGAGCACAGCGGTGGGCGCTGCTACCAACACCAACCACAACACGAGCGCTGGACCCAGCCGCAGCAACCGTCGCCAGTAGAAGCCAGCGAAGCTGAACCGACCAGCGCGATGCTCCTGAACGATGATCGAGGTGATCAGGAACGCGGACAGCACGAAGAAGACGTCAACGCCGATGGCCCCGCCCGGGAAGTAGTCACTCGCTGCGTGCAGCAGCATCACGGCAACAATGGCTATCGCTCGCACGCCGTCTAACGCCGCCACGTGCTGCTGCTTCGTCCCCGTCACGTCAGACGACAATACGGCGCCCATCGGGCCTGTCGGACGGAGACAGTCGTGAATCGCCCTGGATTGGTTGGAGTCTCCATCGTTTGGAAACGAGGATGGACTCATGCCTCATCAGGTCGACGCCTGTGATTGATTCGGTCGGTGTGCGCTGAGTCGGCTGGCTTCTGAGCCACCATGACGATGAGCGGCCCCAAAGTGTTGCGCGACCGGGCAAGCAGGTCGATGGCCCGCTTCACCTGTCGGCGTACTCGGGACTTGTCAGCCACGTGGAAGTGTCGACTCGTGCACAGCACCACGTCGAGGCCCGCGATGCTCATGGCTTGATCAACCTCTGAGAACAGGTACTCGCGCGCATGTCGCGCGTGCGGGACCCCTCCGATCCAGTCCTGCATGGGGGTGTAGACGGATCGCCCGCGCAGCAGCCGAAGTCTGTTCATCACGTAGCCGGCATTGGGAGTTGTGAAGAAGAGATATCCACCCGGCCTGAGAATTCGTGCGCACTCCTGCAGCGACCGGACCGGGTAGTCCCGCAGATGTTCGAAGACCTCGGTGAAGACCACGCCGTCGAATGCACCGTCGGGAAGTGGGTACGGCACCTGCTCCAGGTCCCACTCCACGAACGCCACTCCGTGCTCCTTGAAGAGTCGCCGCATGCGCCCTTCGGTGTTGTCGGCCCACCCGTCGGAGGCGATCCCGATGTCCACGGCCGTCGTCGCGAAGCCTGCATCGGCGAGAGCACAAACCTGGTCTCCAGGTGCAGCGCCGAGCTCGACGATGGCCGCAGGCGGCCGGAGGCGCTCGCTGATCAAGTGGCGGAGGAACTCATATCGCGCCTGGGCGGTGATGTGTAGCGACACCGGGCGATCGTACCGACGCTGCTGCGAGATGATCGGGTTTCACCGCGGGTCCTTGGCCGGGCCTCCCCTCGCCTCAGCGGCGGAGGAATACGCTCGCTGGCACTCGACGCTCCGCTGGAAACCGACCTCGAGGACGCTGCACATGCGCATGGGTATCAACGTCAGCCTCGTCAGTAGCACAGCCACCTACCGCCAAACCGGGGTGAGTCGGTACATCAGTGAGCTCGAGAACGCCTTGCGAATTCACCTGCCCGACGGGGACTCCTTGGTCCGCATGGGGGACAGCCACAACCGGCTCCGTCAATGGCCGCCTGCCCGCCTTGCCTGGGAACAGACAGTCCTCGCCATGAACGCACGCCGCGAGCGGCTCGACGTACTGCACAGCCCGGTGAACGTGGTTCCGCTGGCCTGGGGAGGTGCCAGCGTCGTCACAGTCCATGATCTGGCCTTCCTGCAATATCCCGAGCACCTGAGCGCCCGCCGAAGAACGTGGCTCAGGGCCGCCGTACGACTCAGCGTGCGGAGGGCAGACCGCGTCATCGCCGTTTCCAGGAGCACAGCCGATGACCTTGTGGCCAGGCTCGACGTGCCCTCCGAACAAGTGGCGGTGATTCACTCTGCACCTTCCCCGGCCATCCGCGCGATGGAAGGCGCCTCCCTCGAGCGGTTCCGACGGCGGAACAAGATCACGCGGCCGTTCATCCTGGCGGTCGGCACGCTCGAGCCGCGTAAGAATATGCCGATGCTGCTGCGGGCCTTCGCCAAGGCACGGAAGGCCATCCCACACGACCTCGTCATCGTTGGTCCTCAGGGCTGGCTCAGCGGCGAGTTACGGCACGCCGTCCGTGACCTCGACCTGGGCGGAAGACTGCGGCTGACCGGCTTCGTGTCCGACCCTGACCTGGGGGGCTGGTACTCCGCCGCAGACCTCTTCACCTTCCCGTCGTACTACGAAGGCTTCGGCCTGCCTGCCGTCGAGGCAATGCGGTGCGGCACACCGGTCCTAGCCTCTGACTCGTCATGTTTCCCCGAAGTCATCGGAGAAGCAGGTGTACTCCTGTCCCCACACGACGTCAGCGCTTGGGCGTCCACCATCGTCGATCTCTTGAACGATTCGTTGCGGCTGCAACAGCTCCGCACCCTTGGATTGGCTCGTGCCGCTCGGTTTACCTGGACGCGTACCGCCGCGGCGACTCACGCGGTGTATCGCGAAGCTACGCAATGCTAGTACTGCGACCACTAACGTTGGGCACCGTTTGGGGACGCGCCGGGCCGGGTTCGCGGGTGAGCCGTCCGCAAACAGCAGTCCCCGGATCTCAAACCCTGGGGGGCACTGACTCAAGAAGTCGCACCAGGGCGATCTCGGCTCCGCCGAGTTGGATGGTGTGGCTGAGGATCACGACCGGGATGAGCGACCTCATCGGCGGCGGGCCCCGACCTCGACGCCCTCGTGGCCCGGGACCTCGGTCCGGACCAATCCGCAGCCCGTTCTTCCAGCCATCGGGGAGCTCGCCCAAATCGACCGCATCCGAAGTCCCGGACAGCCGTCGCGGCGACCACCATGCGGCGTCCCGCGGGCTGTTCCGTCCCACGGAGCCCTGGCAGCACGTGACGTCGCAGGAAGCGAAGCGAGTTTCTCAAGGAGCCTCCGCACCGATCTCGCCCGAAGAGCAGGCCATTTCGCACGTAGTAGTAGAGGCCGAGGTAGGTGTAGGCACCGGTGAACGAGGCCGAGACACGGTGATAGATGTGCATCGTCGTGTCCACAGCCAAGGGCACGCCGGCCCCAGCTGCCCGGAGGCTCCAATCGGAATCCTCGAAGTTGAGGAAGTACCTCTCGTCGAAGAGACCAACTTGACGCCACACGTCGGGAGCAGCGGTGACGCAGCACCCGGCCAGGGTCTCCGTGGCCCGTAGCCCGTCTGCATCCGGAGCGGCTTGCTCGTAGGGCGCCAGGTGTCGCGCCAGGCAGGTGGCCCGATCCACCACTCCCCCGCCGAACCACACCTGATCCGTTCCGTCCGCATAGCGCACCTCCGGACTCACAGCGATCCCGCGCTGAGCACGTGCCGAGAGCACCGAGACGGTCCCCGGAGGCACCACTGTGTCGTTGTTGAGGATGGTGATGGACGAGTACGACCGTTCGAGAGCCCAGCGCAGACCCGTGTTCATCCCCCCCGCGAAACCGAGATTCTCGCTGTTCTTCAGCGTGGCGAGAGCGGGCCACCTGCGGACAAGGTGATCCAGAGCGCCATCCTCGGATCCGTTGTCGACCACCAGCACCTGCGCGTCTGGGGACCCCTTCACCAGTGACTCCACGCATCGTTCGGTGTCCGCAAGACCCCTGTAGTGCAGCACCACCACCACGTCGCGCGACAAAGCTCCTCCAGCAGGGATGTCGGGGCCCGTTTTCGGAACTCCGGACTCGGTGAGACACTACGGCAGCCACTCGTAGGATCGATGTAGAGGACGCGTCATGCACCGGCTAAAGGATCGAGCTCGAGACGTCGCCCCGTTGCCGGTACTTCGCCTGAACTCGTGGGGCCGGGACGTGTGGTCAGACCTTCGGCTGCGTCTACTGGCCGACGTCGGCCACTTCCCCTCACACGTTGTCCGCAACTGGTTCTACAGGCGTGCCGGGATGACCCTGCCTCGGAACTCCTCCATCCATTGGCGAGCCGAGTTCTACGAGCCGGAGCACATCGTGATCGGTGACCGAGTCACGATCGGCGACTCGTGCTTCCTGGACGGGCGGTCGGGTCTCACGATTGGCGACAACGTCAACCTCGGCAGTCACGTCTCCATCTACACCCGGGAGCACGACGTCGACTCGCCGTCCTTCGCGGAAACCGGGGGCCCCGTCCTTGTTGGAGAGCACGCATGGATTGCGAGTCATGCGATCGTGCTCCCGGGTGTGACCGTGGGCCGGGGCGCCGTCGTGGCCGCAGGAGCGGTCGTGACCAAAGATGTCCCCGAGTTCACGATCGTTGGCGGAAACCCTGCCCGCACCATCAGGGCCCGTGAGCGGGACCTCCGTTATGGCCTCGGCTACGCCAAACGGTTTGTCTGAGTCGTCTGAGGAGTCCGGCGGGCCGACCGCCGTTACTTGCATGGTCGATGCTATGGAGCAGAGTCGGAGGTGCGCCGTCTTGCGCGAAGGCGGCCCAAAGTCCATGGCAAACGGATGTCAGCTTGCGTATGCATCCCGACACGATCGGGCCGGCCACCCCGTCGTGAGGTAGTCCCCAACCTTCAGACCCCATTCGTATGACCCAGGTTCTCGTGTTCCGCCACACAGCCCGCGGCTCGCGTCCCCACGACGAGATTCTGCTCGCCCCGCGCTCGTCTGTGACAATGAGGCCATGAGGGCGGGTTGGATGGCCGGCGTGGACTTGTGACGTCGCCCAACCCCGCGGACGATCCCCTGCTCGGCCGGGCCGAGCTCCAGGATCGGGCGCTGCGGGGCGCGAGCTGGACCTTGCTCCACACGGTGATCTCGCTCCCGGTCGCGTTCCTTGCGAATCTGATGCTGGCACGGCTGCTCGGCGTGGCCGACTACGGTCGGCTCGCATTTCTGACGCTCTTGATCGGGGTCGCAGGTGGGATTGTGGAGGTGGGGGTAAACGCCGGGTTGACCCAGTTCGGCTCCCGGGCTCATGCAAGCGGTCGGGTCGCGGACGTTCAGCGGATGCTCTCCGCAGCCCAAGGCTTCAGGTTACTCGTCGTCGCCCCCCTGACCAGCTTGCTGGTCCTGGCCGTCGCTGATGTCGAAGCCCGCCTTATGGTCATGGCCATTATCTTCGGCGTCTGGGTACCCGCCGCGCTAAACGGTGCCCTGTTCTGCATGATCATCGAGAACAAGACGGCTACCGCCGCCAAGCTGGCGTTGGTGACGGGAATAGTTGTCCAATTGGCAGTCGTCGCCGCCGCATGGATCACGCGCAGTCCGGACGTGGTCTGGCTGATCCGCCTGATCGTCAGCGGGGTGGCCATCATCCTGTTCCTCCCTCCGATCTCCACGTCGTACCGGAAGGCAGTGCTTCGCCCCACCCTTCCCAGGGGCTTTCCACCGGGTTTCTGGGCGTTTGCTCTACCGGCCGGGGCGGCCGGGTTGCTAGGCACCCTGGCGCTCTCGCGGACCGAGGTCTTCTTCCTCACATGGCTCTCCACACCCGAGGCCGTAGGTCTGTTTGCGCTGGCGCATGGCCTTTCGGCGCACGTCTTCGCCCCGGCCGATGCGCTGATCGGTCCGCTCATCCCAGCGGTGGCCGGACTACACGTCAATGATCGCGACGCACTGGTTCCGGCCTTCGAGCGAGTGGTCAGAGCCAGTTCCACGGTGATCTCCGTAGTCTGCGCCGTCGCGCTCCCGGCCTTTGCGCTCTTGGTGCCGACCTTCTATGGACAGGACTTCTCCGCGGCGGCACCCCTACTGGTCGCACTCGGTATCGCTGGCGCTGCACTCGCCGCAGGGGGCCCGGTGCTCGCGTTCACCATGGGGCGCCTCTCGGCAGGCCGGATGCTGGCCGCCAACGCTACCGCGCTTGTCATCGATGTCGGCCTGGCGTTGGCCCTAATTCCGGTTCTGGGCGTGTGGGGCGCTGTGGTCGCCAATTTGGCGGGCGCCCTGTCACGGCTTGTCCTACTGATCCGGGGCGAGATCGTCGCTCTGGGCCTCGGCTGGCTGAGGTTGGCCAACCAAGCGCTGCCTGCGCTGCTTGCGATGCCGATAGCCGCGGCTTGCTGGCTGGTCGGGGATGGCCTCGTGTCGCTCCCAGCAATCCCGATGGCGCTTGCCGTCGGGATGATCGGGCTTGCCGCGCTGGTCGTCGGCTTGCGCACAACCCGGTCTGGACTCACCGAGAGGGACCGAAAGGTTGTGCTGAATACCGTGCCGAGGGGCCTGGTGCCAGCGACTGCGGTGCTCTTGCGACTTCTCACCCACCGATGAGGAAACCGGAGTCACGACGTGCAAGGTTGCCCGCTTGGCCCGAGGTGCTTTCGGTCGCCTGAGACGCCGCTCAGATAACGTCCGAGGTCCGATCCCCTTACCATCGCCGGTATGGACAGCCCCGCTCAGCAAGGCCTGTACGGAGAGAACGAGCGTCTCGACGTCCTGCCGTACATACCGCCTGACGCCCGCTCCGCACTCGACGTCGGGTGCGCTCGGGGAGGCTTCGGTGTGAGCCTGCGCGAGGTCCTGGGGCTTGACGCGCGCATCGTCGGGGTCGAGGCGGTTCCTGCCCAGGCGGCCATCGCTCGCAAGGGTCACGGGTACGACGAAGTGATCGATGGCTACTTTCCTGGAGCGCTGGCGCAGGCGGGTGTCGCGCCATTCGACCTGATTGCCTTCAACGACGTCCTGGAGCACATCCTCGACCCCGAAGATGTGCTCGTGCAGGCACGTGACCATCTCGCGCCGAACGGGCGAGTCGTCGCTGTCATCCCGAGCATTCAATACGCTCCAGTCGTGATGAGTCTCCTGCGTGGCCGATGGGACTACACCGATCGTCGGCACGCTCGACCGGACTCATGTCCGCTTCTTCACCCGGGCCACCATGGTCGAGATGTTCGAGAGGGCTGGCTACACCGTGGAGCTGTGCGAGGGCATCAACAGCGTGCGTCAGGAGTGGAAGCAGGACCCGTCGAGACCGCGGCGACTGGCAAAGCTCCTGCTGGTGCGCGCCCTGGGGGACGCGCGATTCCTGCAGTTCGTGGTCGTCGCGAAGCGCCGGTCCACGCCTGGGTTGGGAGTGCCCGAGTGACTGTTCGGGGGACGGATGCTTCGTCGGACGCTGCCGACGACCACAAAGTGCGACAAAGTGCACGTGATATGCGCACCGCCGAACGGACGCAACCCTGGCATGACAACAGTGGATCTGGCATTTGCGGACGTCGCGGCTGAAGCAGGAGCTCGCGAAGTAGTTTACTGGCGGCTGTGGGATCAATCGGAATGGCTGGAACCACCGGGAGGTTCGACACGCAACGAGGACGGCAGCTTTACAGATGGCGACTCGCGGATCACGTTCCGCCCCCTCAGGGGAAACCTCAGTGAGGCACTGGACGCTCGGTGCCTGATCTATTGGGGTGACTTCCTCCATATGGCCATCTACCAACGACAGAACCTCGAGGTGCTGACCCGCCGCATGCGCGCATATTCCGACGAAGCGGAGGCCGCGGGCGTTGTGGCTGAGCACTTGATGCTTCGCGGACGATCCCGTGCTGACCTTGAGCGTGTCATTTCGTTCGGCAGCACTCTAAGCTTCAATGCGGCTGGCAATTACGCCGGCGACTACGGAAAGGACCTCCACAAGTTCCTCTCGAGGGTCCACAGGGTGTGGCTACGTGACTCCTACTCCGCACAGGTCGCTGGGGTGGCACGAGCCCCCCGAGACGAACTCTGCAAGGGCGTCGATGCCGCACTACTGTTGAGGAACAACACCAGCGGTGCCCGCAACCAAGCGCTCGGTGTGTTCTTCGGACGTTCCGCGCTTCAGCCGGAGCCGCTGGCGCGCTTCAGCCAGCGGCTGACCAAGCGCCTTGGTCTCAGGCCGGCCTGGATCCCGTGGGGTCACGAGCCGGCCTTCTGGCCCATGAATAGACGCAAGCGCTTCCGAATAGCGTGGCCAGCCCTCGAACATGAGGTCGTTGACCCGCACATCTCTGCTCGAGCCATGACATATATTGCCGCCGTTCGCGGCCGTGGGTCGGGTCCCGTCGCGCCACCCGCGGACCAACTCCTCGAGCAGTTAAGCAGCTGCGCGCTCGTGGTTACCGATACATACCATCTCGCGTTGAACGCATGGCGGGTGGGCACTCCTGCTGTCTGTGTCGTGGACAGGCCGGGCGCTGCCTGGGACGTCAACTCCGGAGGAATTGGCGGAGGTCGTGACAAGCGAACCGATCTTTACTCACAGTTGGATGCCCTGCCGCTTCTGGTCGACGGAACACGGCTATGGGTGGGCGCCGAAAGTGCGGTGGACGGGGTGTGCTCGTACCTCGCAGACAACGCCAACCTGAATGTCACCCATCAACGCCTCGCCGCCTTGACAGAGCAGAGCCGCGGGATGTTGATCGGCGCCATCAGGGACAGGTTGGGACAGGTTGCTGAGTAGAGCCGCAATTGTGGACCACGAGCCTGGTGGGTATCCCTCCTCAAGGCGCCGCATGGATGCGATAGGCAGCCTCGTACAAGTCCGCGACTCGGCTCCAGGTGTAGTCACGCACAGCCGCGAGTCCGTGCTCCCCGAGTCGGGTGGCCGCCTCCGGATCGCGAAGCAAGGTAGTCAGGGCTCGAGCCAACGCCTCAACGTTCTCTGGATCCACGACCAACGCGTTGACTCCGTCCGTCACCAGGTCCGCGGGACCTCCATGCGATGTAACGACGAGCGGAGCACCCGGCTCGCCACGCCTCGAGCACCACGATCCCGAAGGCCTCCTTGCGACTGGGGACCACGACGACCGCAGCCGACGCCATGTGGGCCGCAACCTCGTCGGCTTCGAGCCTTCCGGTCAGGTGAAGACGGTCGCCGAGGGCCAGTTCCCCCGCCCGTCGCTCCAGCGACGATCGGACGGTCCCGGCGCCCCCGATCACCAGCCGGGTGCTCGGGGGGAGATCCGCCACCGCGAACGCCTCGAGCAAGAGGTCGAAGCCCTTCGTGTGCTCCAGCCGTCCGACGGCGAAGACGCTTCCTGCGGTCGATGGCGCCGGCGCGACGGCTGGGCCGCTGAGGTCGACACCGTTGGGAATCACCCGCCCACCCTCAAAGCCGAACCGGTCCCTCAGGTCGTCCAACACGACCTGCGAGCAACCCGGTCACCACGTCGGCCGAGCGCAAGGCCCTGCGCATCCCTGCGCGGATCAGCGCCGACTGGTCGAAGACACGGTGGTCGTCGGCGAATGTCTCGCCGTGCGAGGTCACCACGAGGGGGGTGCGCGTGAGATCGGCGAGCAAGACGGCGTACAGGCCGTTGGGTCCGAAGCACTGCACGTGGAGGACGCTCGGAGCGAAGTCGCGGTAGGCACGCCACCATGCGCGGGCGGCGGCAGGGAGGGCCAGCAGGAAACGCAGGACCGCTCGCAGCGACCGCGCGGGCAACGGGGTGGGCAGGTACCGCACCTCGACCCCGTCGATGACCTGGACGCCGAGTCCCTCTCCTCGGTCGACGGTCCAGACGACGACGTCATGGCCTCGCGCACGGAGCTCGCGGGCCACGCTGCGCACGTGTTGCTCGACGCCGCCGGGATGGGGGAAGTACGACGAGGACACCAGCGCGACACGATGTGTCCGGCCCGAGACACCCAGCTCGTCAGACGGCTCGGGCGCAGCCGGGAGCGGCGTCACCACTCGGACCCTGCGAACCGTGGACGGATCCAGCGGGTCCAGAGCGCCCGGTCAAGCCTCGCTGACCTCTCCATCACCCGGCCAAGTTACCGGCTCCACCCGACCCGGACGCACGGTTTGTTCGACCAGCGCGGCTGCCTCCAGCTCGAGCGGGTCCTCGAAGTCACCACGCAGCGCGGGACCCGGCTCCGGGAATGCGGCAGCCGGACGCGTGACACCATGTGCTCCCACTCGCCACGGGGGAAGGCTGCCATGCCCCGCCTGATCGTTGCCAACGTCGCCACCGCGGTGCCGATGGGGGCCCAGGTCTACCAGGAGCAGGTGGCTTCGCGTGCCTCCGGCGGCCTCGGATCCGGATGGACCATGGACCGCATGGTCGTGCGCAGCATCCGCTCGCCGCTGGCGGGAACGCACCGCCTGCCGATGCGGTTCATGACGGGCGCCTCCGAGCGCACGCGCCGCGAGCTGGGCCGGGTGCTCTACCCACGGCGTGCCGTCGTGCACAGGATGAACCTCGAGCTGCCGCCGTCGCCGTACGCCGATGTCATCACCCTCCACGACGTGGTGGCCTGGAAGTTCGACGACGAGTCGGACCCCGTCGCCGCCGCGGCGGCGGAGGCCCGTCGGGCTGACGCCGTGATCTGCGTGTCCGCCTTCACCGCGAGTGAGGCGGTCGGTCTCCTGGGCATCGAGGACCCCTACGTGGTGCCCAACGGAGTGGACGCACGCTTCTTCGATGCGGCCCCGCTCGCACCCGCCGCCCTCGAGGGACTGGGGATCAATGGACCGTTCGTGCTGGCGACCGGCGGTGCGTCCAGGCGCAAGAACCTGGCTGGTCTTGCCGAGGCCTGGCCGGCCATCCACCGCGCGCGACCGGATCTCGCCCTGGTGCTCTCCGGCCCGCCCCACCCGAGCCGGACCAGCCTGTTCTCGGGTCTGCCGAGCGTGCACCAGGTGGGCAACCTTGATGCCCAGCTGATCCCCGGCCTGATGGCGTCTGCCCGTGCGCTGGTCGTCCCCTCGCACTACGAGGGTTTCGGCCTGCCGGCGCTCGAGGGAATGGCGGTAGGGGTCCCGGTCGTCGCCGCGAACACCAGCTCGCTTCCTGAGGTCGTGGGCGACGCCGCGATCCTGGTCGAGCCCGATGCCGCGGGCCTCACCGAGGGAGTGCTGTTCGCCGCCTCATCCGAGGCAGGCGTAGCGGCGTTCGTGGAGCGCGGGTCTTCTCGGGCGGCGTACTTCACCTGGGAGCGCAGCGTGGCCGGCCACGCCGAGGTGTGGCGCGCCGTGGCTGCCGCGCACGGCTGAGCGAGCGCGAGGCCGCCACCCGGTGGCGGCTCCCGATCGAGTCTCGGTCGCCCGCGGGACGACCCGGACGTGGAGCACCTCGGAACGCGACGCTCGGACCAGGGCAGCGGTCTCTGACGACCTTCCCAGGTGTGTCTCTCTGATCCACGACCTGTGCGCGCCGCCCTGCACGCACGCTGCTGCGTTGCCGTTCGGGCCGCTTCCCCACCCCGGGGGACGCCTCTGCTCCCGGGCCAAGGTCTCTCCGGGCATAGTCCCCAGCCGGCAAGACCAAGGGAACCAGCGCCACCGGCCCGGCAACCGCTACCTGGCCCGGGTGCAGGGCGAGACCGCCGTCGTCATCGCTCGCAGCGGCACCCTCCTCGGCGAATGGTGCCGACGCATCGCCTCTTGCCGCGGCAAGACGAGGGCCATCGGCGCGATCAGCCGCTCGATCCTGGTCATCGCGTTGATCGGCGAGACAGCCACCTCACCCCCAATAGGACTGCCAAGCGCGGTTGCCGAACTTGTGGTACTCAACAGCTCGCGTTTTCGCGCTGCCGCAGATGTGGTAACGCCGGGTCTGCCATCGGAAACTCGAATGAGGATCGGAACCTTGCACGGCCACCCAGCCGCTGGTGCCAAATACTCGATGCACCCTTGCCATAGTGCCGCCCGTTCCGAATCCACTGTGTGGATTGACCGACCGCCATTCGTCAAGCGTTACGCAATTCACGACCGACCGGGGCACCATTGACTTCGAAACCAGGGTGACCCTGTTGGTCCGGGCGTTCCAGCCGTACTCAACGACTACACCTCCGCCGCCACAGCGTCGATATCCCTGCGCAAACCCGCCGGCAGCGCCATCGAGCAGTTCTCCTCTGGTGCCGAAGACTCGCTGCACTTGTGCCTGGGTCATGCCCCGGTGCACCTGACGAAACTCGGAGCGGGTCACGCATCCGGGGGACCCGGTGGCCGCGCTGGCGGGAGCGTCGGTAACCGCGATCGTGCCGCCCACGGTCAGGAGTGCCAAGACAGCGGTGATCAGAAACTTCTTCATGGTCGTCCTTTGTGGGGTGTCACCGACTCTTGTCGGCTCCCAAATGACAGCACTCGACCGGAGACCGGCAGATCCGCCGATTGACGGATTCCGTTACCTGTTTTGTCGCGGGAGCCCTCAACGAACCCGTCGACTCAACCGTGACCTATATCAGCTGACGTCGGTGGGCGCGTGCAGGGTGCCCGCGCCGCCGTACTTGGCGACGTACTCGTCCAGGTCGTCGGTGGCGACGTCGCCGAACAGCTCGCGGGTCTTCGCGAGGTCGGGGATGATCACGCTGCCACGCCTGGTTGCTGTCGAACCGCTTCATCGGCGTGGTCAGGAACGTGATGTCCTTCGGGCGCAGCTTGCGCAGTGACCAGGCGAGCGAGCGGATGTCGCCGTTGCTGAGATCGTCGTCGACGGTCAGGTTGCCAGTGACCGCGTGCAGCGAGTTCTTGAACTTGATCGGATTGGTCAGCGTGCCCACGTGAGGCGAGCTGGGCCAGCATCGCGCGCATGAAGTTCTGCTGGCGCTGGATGCGGTCGAAGTCGCCACCGGCGAGCCCGTGGCGGGTGCGGACGTACTCGAGCGCCCGGTCTCCCTCGATCGTCTGCCAGCCCTTGGCCCAGCGCACGTTATGGGCGGAGTTGAACGACGTCTTGGAGACGTAGACCCGCACCCCGCCGAGCGCGGTGCTGACGTCGCGGAACCCGTTCCAGTCGATGATCGCGAGGTGCTTCATGCGCAGGCCGCTGAACTGCTCCAGGGTCCGCAGGTAGAGCGACGGGCCGCCGAAGGAGAAGGCGGCGTTGATCTTCTGCTTGCCGTAGCCGTCGACGTTGGTGTAGGTGTCGCGCGGCACGGAGATCAGGTAGGCGTGCTTCCGGTCGGAAGTGAGGTGCAGCACCATGATCGTGTCGGACCGGTGGACGCCGGGCCGCCAGGCGCCCTTCGCAACGGTCTCGGCGATGCTGTCGCCCTTGTCGTCGCCGTTGTCGGCACCGGCGAGCAGGATGTTCATCGACTTGGCGTACTTGCCGGTGGGCGCCGCCGGGCGGTCCTTCTCCGGGATCGAGATCTGCACCCGTGGGATGTGGCCGATCTCGTTATTGATGTACAGCGCCACCATGCCGATGGCGAGCACCGCGACGGCTGCGAGCGCGGTGAGCACCGTCAGCGCCTTGTGCCGTCGGAAGAACCCGCGCTTGCGCGGTGCCGGGGCAGCGGCCGGCTCGTCGACGTCGTCGTCGTCACGTCCGAAGAACGAGCCGCTCGACGGCTGGTCGCCTGCGTGGTCCATGCGGGTCAAATCTCCTGGGGCGGCCGGTCTGGTAGCCACCGGGGATCGGGGCGTCCGGTCAGGGCGCCGGTGCATGCGAGATGCCCCCGGCACTCCCTCGAGTCTAGCGGTGAGGCGGTGACCGTCGTGGGAGTATGGCCGCCAGGCGATGGACCCGGTCTCCGGCGCTCGAGGCAGCGCGCTAGTACGCGCCGGCGGAGCGGAACACCACGCGTAGCGTGCGGGCCAGGATGGTCAGGTCCTGCAGCATCGACCAGTTGTCGACGTAGTAGAGGTCCAGCCGCACGGTGTCCTCCCACGACAGGTCGGAGCGGCCGGAGACCTGCCACAGCCCGGTGATGCCTGGCCGGACGCGCAGTCGCCGGGACACATCCGTGTCGTAGCGGCTGACCTCGGACGGGAGCGCGGGTCGCGGTCCGACCAGGCTCATCTCGCCGCGGAGCACGTTGAGCAGCTGGGGCAGCTCGTCGATCGAGAGCCGTCGCAGCCAGCGACCAGGGGGCGTGATCCGCGGGTCCTCGGACATCTTGAAGAGCACGCCGTCGCTCTCGTTGCGCTGGGCCAGCTTGGCGAGCAGGGCCTCGGCGTCGGTGACCATGCTGCGGAACTTGAGCATCGCGAACTGGCCGCCGTCGCGACCCACCCGGGTCTGCCTGAACAGGATCGGGCCGCGGTCGTGGCGCTTGATCGCGAGCACCGCGAACAGCATCAGCGGCGTCGTCAGCAGCAGCAGCAGTGACGCGCCGGCCAGGTCGAACGTGCGCTTCGCCCAGCGGAGCGCCTCCTGGCCGTGCGGTCGCTCGAGGTGCACCAGCGGCAGGCCGGCCACCGGGCGCACGGTCACCCGCTCGCGAGAGACGTCGGTGATGCTCGGCGCGACGATCACCTGGACATGCTGGTCCTCAAGGGCCCACTGAGCGCGCCGCAGGTCGACCGAGCTCAGGAACGCACCATCGGCCACGATGAGCGCGTCGGCGCGCATCCGGGACGCCGCCTCGGCGGCTCCGGCCGCCTCCCCGACGTACGGCACGCCGAGGGTCGTGGCTTCGAGGTCGCCCTGGTCGTGGGAGCGCAGGGCTCCGACCACGTGGTAGCCGAGCCAGGACTCGCGGCGCATGATCGTGGCGATCTCGTCGATGTGCGCGGCGCTGCCGGCCACCAGCACCCGGTGCAGGAACATCCCGCGACGGCGGGCCGCGTGCAGGCCACGCCGCAGCAGCAGCCGGCCGAGGACCAGCAGCGGCACCCCGATCAGGAAGCTGAGAACGAAGAAGCCTCGCGAGAGGGGCACCTTGCCGAGGTAGCAGACGATGCCCACGAAGCCGGCGGTCACGGCCGAGCTGTTGACGACGTTCTTGTACTCCTCCACGCCGGAGCTCAGCTGGTGGGTGCGGTAGGTGCCGAAGAACGCGAGCATCGCGATCCAGCCGCCGATCATGTAGACCGCGATCTGGGCGACCAGGTCATCGACATCGCTGGCACCGGTGGGGAAGGGGAGCCGCTGCCGGAGGGCGGACGCCATCAGGATCGAGGCGAGCACGATCGTGAGGTCCAGGACCACGCAGAGCACCGGAAGGACGACGCGTGAGCTCGCCGGTCCGGAGGACAACAGGGGCCGCTTGACGGTCGCGTCAGCCTGACGTGCCTGTTGCGGAACCTGGATCGTCATGTCTACACCCCGACTGCATCACGGGTTTCCCCCGTCCCTGCCGTCACGAGGTTCCCGGGCCATTGTGCCTCACGGGCCGGAGTTCGCGGCTCATCTCCCGTGGAGCAGTCGAGCGACCTCGGCCTGCAGCCGCGCCGCGAAGCGGGCCTCGGTGAACTGCTCCATGTGCTCCCGGATGGCCGCCGGGTCCCAGGACCGGCCGCGGTCGGCGACGACGGCGGCCCGGATCGCCTCCGGCGTCGGGGCGTCGAAGAACAGGCCGCTGACGTCCTCGGCGACCGTGTCCAGGTAGCCGCCGGCCCGGAGCGCGAGCGTGGGCTTGCCCCACGCGCCGGCCTCGATCGGGGTCAGGCCGAAGTCCTCGTGGCTGGGGGCGACGAGGGCCCGGGCATGGGCGTACACCCAGCGCATCTGGCTGTCGGGCAGGTCGCTGACGATCCGGGCGTTCCCCGGCAGCAGCGCGCTCAGCGACTCCAGCTCGGGACCGACCCCGACCACGACCAGCCGCTCGTCGAGCCCACGGAAGGCCTCGACGACGCGGTCGACGTTCTTGTACGGCAGCAGCCGCGAGACGACGAGCAGGTAGCCGTCGGCCCAGTCCGTCAGCGTCGGCACCGCCTCCGTGGGGCCCGAGGTGTCGATGCCGACCGGGGCCGGCACCACCTCGGCGGTGATCCCGTAGGCCTCGGCGATCCGATCGCGCACGACCCGCGAGTTGCAGAGGTAGCGGTCGGCGCGGGCAGCCGCCCGACGGTCCCAGCGCAGCAGGAACGGCCGCATCGCGGCGAGCGCCACCCCCCTGGCCGAGGTGTACGGCGGGCCGCCGAGGTACTCGACCGGCTGGTAGAGCCACCGGGCCGGCGCGTGGCAGTAGACGAGCCGGCGACCGGTGATGGCGAACCCGTGCGCCCAGCCGCTGCTGGACGCGACCACCACGTCGGCGTCGATCCGCAGCCGGGACGACGCCGGGGCGAGGAATGGCAGCGCCGCGCGGTGGCTGCGTCGCAGCCGGCCGACCTTGTTCAGCGGCGAGGTCTCGATGCGCGCGTCGCGGAACTCCGGGTAGGTGCCGTCGGGGTCGTACAGCGTGGTGTGGATCGTCGCCTCGGGGAACGCCCGGTGCAGCGCGAGGACGACGCGCTCGGCGCCGCCGCGCTGCGTGAGGTAGTCGTGCGCGATCGCGACGCGGGGGCGGGTCATGGTGTCGTCATGTCGAGACCTGTTCCGGAGGTCAGTCGTCGACGCATGCGGCTGATGAACTGCCGCTTCCGGTTCGGCATGGACCATGGGCGCCACGTCTAGGTGTCGGGATGGTGGCGCGTTGATCGTCCCGTCGTACGACGAGGTGCGCGAGCACCGCGCCCAGCAGGCCGCCGAGCCCGTTGCAGATCACGTCGGCGAGCGTGGCCTGCCGGTGCAGCACCGGCAGGTACTGCACGACCTCGATCGCGGCCGACGCCGCAGTCGCCACCAACGCGGCCGCCCACCACGGCCAGCGGGCGATCAGCACGACCAGGGCGCCGAACGGGACGAAGAGCAGCACGTTGAGCAGGTATCCGTAGTAATCGGGCAGCAGCCAGGGCGCGTGCAGCTCGTACGCGCCGACGACGTACAGCCTCAAGGTCAGCTCGCTGAGCACCCACGAGATCGGTGTGAACGCCAGCAGCATCAGCCCGACGACGTACAGCGCGCCGATCGCCAGGACCCCCGTCCGATGCTTCATGGGTCGATCTCTGTCAGCCTCTCCGGGCCCTCGCAGCGGATCGGGCGCGCTCGTTGGCGTCCAGGTGCACCTTGCGGATCCGCACGTTGTCGGGGGTGACCTCGACGCACTCGTCCTCGCGGCAGAACTCCAGGCTCTGCTCGAGGCTGAGCCGCTTCGGCGGGATCAGCTTCTCGAAGTTGTCGGAGGTGGCGGACCGCACGTTGGTCTGCTTCTTCTCGCGGGTGATGTTGACGTCCATGTCGTCGGCGCGGGAGTTCTCGCCGACGATCATCCCCTCGTAGACCTCGGTGGTCGGCTCCACGAACAGCACCCCGCGCTCCTGCAGGTTGGTCATCGCGTACCCCGTGACGGCGCCGGTGCGGTCGGCGACCAGCGAGCCCTGCGAACGGGACTTGATCTCGCCGGCCCACGGCTCGTAGCCCTCGAACACATGGTGCGCGATGCCGGTGCCGCGGGTGTCGGTGAGGAACTCGGTGCGGAAGCCGATCAGCCCCCGCGCCGGGACCAGGAACTCCATCCGCACCCAGCCGGTGCCGTGGTTGGTCATCTGCTCCATGCGGCCCTTGCGGACCGCCATCAGCTGGGTGATCGTGCCGAGGTACTCCTCGGGGGCGTCGATCGTGAGCCGCTCGACCGGCTCGTGCACCTTGCCGTTGACCTCCCGGGTGACCACCTGCGGCTTGCCGACGGTCAGCTCGAAGCCCTCGCGGCGCATCTGCTCGACCAGGATCGCCAGCGCCAGCTCACCACGGCCCTGCACCTCCCACGCGTCCGGACGCTCGGTGTCGAGGATCTTCAGCGAGACGTTGCCGACCAGCTCCTTGTCGAGCCGGTCCTTCACGAGGCGTGCGGTGACCTTGGTGTTCTTGGTCGGCCCGCGGCCCGCGAGCGGGGAGGTGTTGATGCCGATCGTCATCGAGATGGCCGGCTCGTCGACCTTGATCAGCGGCAGCGCGACCGGGGTCTCGGCGTCGGCGAGGGTCTCGCCGATCATGATGTTCGGGATGCCGGCGATCGCGACGATGTCGCCGGGGCCGGCCTGGTCGCCCGGCTTGCGCTCCAGCGCCTCGGTCACCAGCAGCTCGGTGATCTTCACGTTCTGCTTGCTGCCGTCGGTCTTCATCCAGGCCACGGTCTGGTTCTTCTTCAGCGTGCCCTCGCGGACCCGGACCAGGGCGAGCCGGCCCAGGAACGGGCTGGCGTCGAGGTTGGTGACGTGCGCCTGGAGCGGGGCGCCCTCGGTGTACGTCGGGGCGGGGATCGTCTCCAGGATGGTGCGGAACAGCGGCTCGAGGTCGGGGGAGTCGGGCATCCCGCCGTTCTCGGGGAGCTCCAGCGACGCCCGCCCGGCCTTCGCGCTGGCGTAGACGACCGGGAAGTCCAGGGCGTCCTGGCTGTGCGACTCGTCGAGCAGGTCCATGAACAGCTCGTAGGTCTCGTCGACGACCTCGGAGATCCGGGCGTCGCCGCGGTCGACCTTGTTGACCACGAGCACGACGGGCATGTCGGCGTTGAGCGCCTTGCGGAGCACGAACCGGGTCTGCGGCAGCGGGCCCTCGGAGGCGTCGACCAGGAGCACGATGCCGTCGACCATGGACAGGCCCCGCTCGACCTCGCCACCGAAGTCGGCGTGGCCGGGGGTGTCGATGATGTTGATCGTCATCGGCTTGCCGTCGGCGGACGGGCCGGCGTAGTGGATCGCGGTGTTCTTCGCGAGGATCGTGATCCCCTTCTCGCGCTCCAGGTCGCCGGAGTCCATCGCGCGCACGTCGACGTGCTGGTGCTCGCCGAACGCGCCGCCCTGCCAGAGCATCGCGTCGACCAGGGTGGTCTTGCCGTGGTCGACGTGGGCGACGATCGCCACGTTGCGCAGGTCAATGCGGGTGCTCATGTGGGTGCGTGCCTTTCGGGCCGGACGTCGTCCGACGGGTGGAGCCGGGTGGGAGGGGCGCCGAGCGACGCGCGGGCCAGTCTATCGTGGCCGCCGTGGCGCCCTTCCCTGTCCTGTTTGTCTGCATCGGCAACCTCTGCAGGTCCCCCTACGCCGAGATCCTGCTGCGCTCGCGGCTCACCGACCTCGGCGCCGCAGACCGGTTCGACGTCGGCAGTGCGGGGGTGTGCGCGGAGGTCGGACGGCCGATGCACCGCCGGATGAGCCTGCGGCTGGTCGAGGCCGGGGCCTCGCCCGAGGGGTTCGTCGCACGGCAGTTCGGAGAACGGATGGTGCCGCCCACCGGGCTGGTGCTGGCGCTGACCAGGGACATCCGGGGCCGGGTGCTGGGCGAGGTGCCGGCGGCGCTGCGCCGTACGTTCACACTGCTGGAGTTCGCCACTCTGGCCGCGGCCGCACCGCCGGGGCTGACGCCGCAGGGGCTGGTCCGCGACTGCGGTGACCGCAGGTCGACCGCCGCCCTGACCGAGTACGACGTGGCCGACCCGATCCACGAGTCCGACGAGGTGGTGCTGCAGGTCTCGCAGGTGCTCGACGCCGCGGTCGACTCCGTTGCCACGAGCCTGGCCGCGACGGTCGACCAGCCGGCCTGACTCAGCTGGTGCGGTGCACCTTGTGCTGGGCCGCCTGCGCCTTGGGCCGGATCACCAGCTCGTCGACGCTCACGTGCGCCGGGAGCGAGGCGACCCAGCGGATCGCCTCGGCCACGTCGTCGGCGACCAGCGGCTCCTCGACGCCGGCGTAGACGGCGTCGCGCTTCGCCTCGTCGCCGTCGAAGCGAACCAGGCCGAACTCCTCGGTGCGGACCATGCCCGGGGCGATCTCGCAGAACCGCACCGGCTCCGCGACGAGCTCGAGCCGGAGCGTCTCGGTGACCACCTTGGTGCCGTGCTTGGCAGCGGTGTAGCCGCCGCCGCCCTCGTAGGCGACGCGGCCCGCGGTCGAGCCCATGTTGACCACCAGGCCGTGGCCGGACTCGCGGAGAGCGGGGAGCAGCGCCTGGGTGACCCGAACCAGGCCGAGCACGTTGAGCTCGTACATCCGGGCGCCAGTCGGTCGAGGTCGGCCTCGGCCACCTCGGCCGCGTCGAACGCGCCGCCGGCGTTGTTCACCAGCACGTCGAGCCGCGGCCCCACCGCGGAGGCGAGTGCCGCGACGGAGGCGGCGTCGGTGACGTCGCAGGCCACCGCCATGCCGCCGATCTCCTCGGCCAGGGCGGTGATCCGGTCCTCGCGGCGGGCCGCGCAGACCACGTGGAAGCCGTCGCCGGCCAGTGCGCGGGCGGTGGCGGCGCCGATCCCGCTGCTGGCCCCGGTGACGACGGCGGTCCGCGGTTCGCTCATGCGTCCCAGCGTAGGGCGCGAGGAATAGCGCGAACGAGCCCGGGGGTTTCCGCGACTGTGGCCACGGACTGTGCTCGCGTGAAGGAGGGTGTGGCGTGACGATTCGACTCGACGGTCCCGCGCGGCTCCGCCGGGTGGCGATGATCAGCCTCCACACCTCCCCGCTCGACCAGCCGGGCACCGGCGACGCCGGCGGCATGAACGTCTACGTGGTCGAGCTCGCCAAGCGCCTTGCCGAGCGCGACATCGAGGTCGAGATCTTCACGCGGGCCACGTCCTCGCAGCTGCCGCCGGTCGTGCGAGGCGCGCCGACGGGCGTGCGCGGTCCACCACGTCGTCGCCGGGCCCGTTCGAGGGCCTCACCAAGGGCGAGCTGCCCGGTCAGCTGTGCGCGTTCGCGCGCGAGGTGCTGCGCACCGAGGCCTCGCCACGACCCCGGGCCACTACGACGTCGTGCACTCGTCACTACTGGCTCTCCGGGCAGGTCGGCGCGCTGGCGCGCGACCGCTGGGGCATCCCGCTGGTGCACTCGATGCACACGATGGCGAAGGTGAAGAACGAGGCGCTCGCCGAGGGCGACACCCCGGAGCCCGTCGGCCCGCGTGATCGGCGAGGAGCAGGTCGTCGAGGCCGCCGACATGCTGATCGCCAACACCGACGACGAGGCCAGGCAGCTGGTCGACCTGCTACGACGCCGACCCGGCCCGGGTCGAGGTGGTCCACCCCGGCGTCGACCTCGACGTGTTCCGCCCGACCTCGCAGGCGCAGGCGCGCGCCCGGCTCGGCATCGCCCGCGGACGCCCACCGTGCTGGTGTTCGTCGGCCGGATCCAGCCGCTGAAGGCGCCCGACGTGCTGCTGCGCGCGGCCGCCGACGCTGCTCGAGCCGCGACCCGTCGCTGCGCTCGACGCTGTCGTGCCGGTCGTCGGCGGCCCGTCCGGCACCGGCCTGGAGCAGCCCGAGGCGCTGGCCCAGCTGGCCGCGTCGCTCGGCCTCGCCGACGTGGTGCGGTTCGTGCCGCCGGTCTCGCGCAGCCGAGCTGGTCGACTGGTACGCCGCCGCCGACCGCTGGTCTGCGTCCCGTCGTACAACGAGTCGTTCGGGCTGGTCGCGGTCGAGGCCCAGGCCGTCGGCACCCCGGTCGTCGCCGCCGCGGTCGGCGGCCTCACGACCGTCGTCCGCGACGGGCACTCCGGGCTGCTCGTCGAGCGGGCACGACCCGGCCGACTACGCCCGCGCCTTCGAGCGGATCGTGCGCACGCCCGGCCTGCGCGACGAGCTGTCGCGCGGCGCGGTGCGAGCAGGCGGCCGCAGCTTCGGCTGGGACGCTGACCGCCGACCGCACGCTCGAGGTCTACCGGCGCGCCGCACAGATCGATGCGCGCAGGACCTGCTCGCGGCCCGGCATGATGCGCCGCGTCGGGCACGAGCAGCCACGCCCGAGCAGGCCGCGTCGCAGAGGCGATCCGCGCCGCGCTCGGCGACGACGACCTGGAGTGGGACGAGACCGCCGACGGGCGTCTTCGACGTCGATGCTGCCCGGGGAGCGGAAGCTGAAGACCCCGTGCCGGCTCGACGTCGGCCCGCACGCGCTCGCGTGCACGCGTTCGTCTGCCGGCAGCCCGACGAGAACCACGAGGGCGTCTACCGCTGGCTGCTCGAGCGCAACCTGCGGATGTTCGGCGTGGCGTTCGCCGTCGACGCGGCCGGCGACATCTACCTCGACGCGCCGGCTGCCGCTGGCGGCGGTCACGCCCGAGGAGGTCGACCGGCTGCTCGGCGTCGGTGCTGACCTACTCCGACGAGTCGTTCAACACGATCCTCGAGCTCGGCTTCGCCACCTCGATCCGCAAGGAGTGGGAGTGGCGGATCTCGCGCGGCGAGTCCACCCGCAACCTCGACGCCTTCCGCGGCTGGCTGGAGAAGGGTCCGCAGGAGCCCGCGCCTACGCCGTGACCTTCTCGTCCACGGCCGGCACCTGGGTCTCGCCGGCCCGCGGCCTGCGCCGGGCCACGGCCACGCCGACCAGGCACATCGCGCCGCCGACGTACGCCACCGCGGGCGGAGTCTCCGAGAGGAACACCCAGCTGAGCAGGACCGTGATCGGCGGGACGAGGTACGTCGTCACGCTCAGGCTGCTGGCGGTCATGTGGCGCAGCGCGAAGGCGTACGTCGTGAACGCGATCGCGGTCGGGAACACGCCCGAGGTAGGCCAGCCAGCCGACGTCGGCGAGCGACGCGTCCGCGGTCTCGCCGCACGAGCTCGCCCGGCGAACGGGAGGCAGGCCACCGCGCCGACCGTGCACGCGACCCACGTCACCTGCAGCGCCGAGAGCCGGCCGACCAGCGGCTTCTGGAGCACCAGGCTGATCGCGTAGACGACCGCGGCGAGGAGGCAGAGGCACCACCCCGAGCACGTCGTGGTTGCTGCCGGTCGAGCTCGACAGCGCGATCAGCGCGACGCCGCTGAACGCCAGCGCGATGCCCGACCACGAGGAACGCGGTCGGCTTCTCGCGCAGCAGGAACAGCGCCAGCACCGCGATCAGGATCGGCGAGACCTGGATCAGCATCGCCGCCGTGCCGGCGTCGATCCGACGCTCGCCGGCGTTGAGGGCCACGTTGTAGATGCCGAACCAGAGCACCCCGATCGCGACCATCGCCGAGCCACTCGCGCCGGGTCGGCGCGCGCCAGGAGCGGCGACACGAGCAGCGCGACACCGAGCGCGACCGCGCCGAAGAGCAGCCGCCCCAGCGACAGCGCGCCGGGCGAGAACGTGCCCGCCAGGTGCCGGATGCCGACGAACGCCGAGGCCCACAGCACCAGCGTGACGCCGACCGCCGCGAGCGGCAGCCAGGCCGGCATCGGGGGTGTCGGCGGGGTCGGTAGGGCACGTCCGAGCCTAGGATGGCGCTTCGACCGGTAGCGAAATGTCAGCCGACGTACGGATCCTGCCACCGGCACGCTGGCTCAGGTTTCGAGACGCTCGGACGTCCGACTTCGCCGGTGCGTGCCACCGCTTCTCAACCTCTGCGCCTCTGCGCCCGCGGCTCGCGCGCTCAGAGATCGAGCTTGTAGCCGAGGCCGCGCACGGTGACGAGGTACTTCGGCTCGGCCGGGTCGGGCTCGAGCTTGGCGCGCAGCCGCTTCACGTGCACGTCGAGGGTCTTGGTGTCGCCGACGTAGTCGGAGCCCCAGACCCGGTCGATCAGCTGGCCGCGGGTCAGCACCCGGCCGGGGTTGCGCAGGAACATCTCGAGCAGCTCGAACTCCTTGAGCGGCAGCCGGGTGTCGCGCGCCGTTGACGGTGACCACGTGCCGCTCGACGTCCATCCGGACCGGCCCGGCCTCGAGGGTCAGCGGCGCCAGGTCGGGCTCGATGCCGCGGCGCAGCACGGCGCGGATCCGGGCGACCAGCTCGCGCGGCGAGTAGGGCTTGGTGACGTAGTCGTCGGCGCCGAGCTCGAGCCCGACCACCTTGTCCACCTCGTCGTCCTTCGCGCTGACCATGATCACCGGCACGTTGGAGGTCTGCCGGATCTGGCGGCACACCTCGGTGCCGGGCAGGCCGGGCAGCATCAGGTCGAGCAGCACGATGTCGGCGCCCGCCCGGTCGAACTCGGTGAGCGCGGCCGGGCCGGTGTTGGCGACCGCGACCTCGAAGCCTTCCTTGCGCAGCATGTAGGAGAGCGCGTCGCTGTAGCTCTCCTCGTCCTCGACGACGAGTACTCGGGTCACGGGTGTGCCTCCTCGGCGGTCTCGGCCCTGGTCGGGGCACGTCGCTGCTTGCGCGGCAGCGTCAGCGTGAACGTCGAGCCCTGGCCCTCCACGGACCAGACCCGGACGTCGCCGCCGTGCGAGGCGGCGACGTGCTTGACGATCGAGAGCCCGAGGCCGGTGCCGCCGGTGGAACGGTGCCGCGCCGGGTCGACGCGGTAGAAGCGCTCGAAGATCCGGTCGATCTCGCTCGGCGGGGATGCCGATGCCCTGGTCGGTCGACCGCGATCTCGACCGTCGTCGCCTCGGCCCGGGTCGAGACCACCACCGTCGACCCGTCGGGCGAGTAGCTGACCGCGTTGGCGACCAGGTTGCCCACGCGCCAGCGCGACCTGTCCGGTTGCCGAGGACCACGAGCCCTGCGTCGCCGTCGCGGACGACGTGGATGTGCTTGGTGCAGGCGTCGATGGCGTTCTGGTCGATCGACGCCGGTCGAGCAGCCGCGTCGACGCGACACCGGTCCGGGCTCCTCGAGCGGGTCGTCGTCCTGCAGCCGCGAGAGCTCGATGATCTGCTGGACCAGGCGGCCGAGCCGCGTCGCTCTCCATGCTGCATCCGGCCGGCGAAGCGCTGCACGGCCTCGGGGTCGTCGGCGGCGTCGTGACCGCCTCGGCCGAGCAGCCGGATCGCGCCGACCGGGGTCTTCAGCTCGTGGCTGACGTTGGCGACGAAGTCGCGCCGGATCGCCTCGACCCGACGCTCGCGGGTGCGGTCCTCGACCAGCACCAGCACCAGCCGGGCGCCGAGCGGGGTGACGCGCACGGTCAGGTGGCGAGCCGGTACGCCGATCCGGCGCGGGTAGGAGCAGCTCGGACTCGCGGATCTGCCCGTCGCGTCGTACCTGACGGACCAGGTCGAGCAGCTTGTCGTCGACCAGCTGCGTCGCCGCTGACCACGCCCATGCGCGTAGGCCGGCGCGGTCGCCTTGAGCACCGCGTCGTCTCGTCGACCACGAGCGCGCTGCTGCGCAGCACGGCGAGGACCGCGGCCACGCCGTCGGGCAGCGACCGGCTCCTCGGCCGTGCCTCGGCGCGCTGCTGCTGGCTCTCGCTGACGCGCCACGCCAGCACCGCAGCGCCGCCCGAGCACGGCGCCGAGCAGCGCGAACAGCACAGCCTGCGTCGCGGAGTCCACGTGCTCGATGGTACGCAGCGCGTTCACCGCGCGCTTGCGCCTCAGGAGCGGGTTTCGACGCGTCTTCCGGAGCTGTTCACCGCGCGTTCACGCTTCGACCCCGACGCTTCACCTGGCGTGCTTACGGTCACGCGCATGCGTGATGCCTATTCCGACCAGCTCGACGGCGATCCGTCGACGACCTGATCGCGATGTCGCGACTCGTCCGGGCCGCGGTCGCCCGCGCCACCGAGGCCCTGCTCAACGGGGACGCCCTGCTCGCCGAGCAGGTCATCTCCGACGACGCCGAGATCGACCGCACCCGCGAGGAGATCGAGGAGCACAGCTTCGAGCTCCTGTCGCTGCAGAACCCGGTCGCCGGCGACCTCCGGATGCTGATCGCCGCGCTGCGGATGGTCAGCGAGCTCGAGCGTATGGGCGACCTGTCCGTGCACGTCGCGAAGATCGCCCGGCTCCGCGTGCCCGAGGTCGCCGTACCCAAGGAGCTGGAGCCGACGATCTCCCGGATGGCCACGATCGCCGAGGTGATGGTCGGCCGGGTCGAGCACATCATCGCCGACCGCGACGTCGACGGCGCCCGCGCAGCTCGAGGAGGCCGACGAGGAGATGGACCGCCTCCGCCGCTCGTCGTTCCGCGAGCTGCTCGGCGCCGACTGGGCCCACGGCGTCGAGCCCGCCATCGACATCGCCCTGCTCGGTCGCTACTACGAGCGCATCGCCGACCACGCCGTCTCGGTCGCCCGCCGGGTGGTCTTCCTGGTCACCGGTGAGACCAGCCCGATGCTGGACGCCTGAGGGTATCGGGACGGCTGGTCGTTTGTGTGGTGGTGTCCCGGCGGAACCGCAAATGCGAGGTTAGCGGGGTCGGATCATCGCGCGAACCCCGACTACTCCGCATGTTGCGTACGTCGTCGGACGGGCATCCGCGAGCACCTGTGGATAGCGAAAGCGACGAATCGGCGAATTCTGACACCGTTCTCGGATGACATCGCCCGCTCCTGAAGCTACGGCGCTCTCGAAGTGGCTGCCGTTCTTGTACGAGGACGCGATCGCCGCGGGCTTCACCCGCGGATCAGTTGCGTACGTCGGCTTGGCATCGACTGTTCCGCGGTGTCTACGTCGTCCTCGGCGCTCCGTGCTCTCGACCTCACTCCGGACGCGCGGCGCGCTCTCTGCTGCACCCGCCGGCCGCGCACGCAAGCCACGCAACTGCCGCGGAGCTCTCGGCATCCCGACGCCGGACTGACCCCGACGTACACGTCACCGTCGAACGAGGCGCTGCAAAGGCGCCCACGACCTGGGCTCCGTCCACACGTCCGCGAGGCCGGAAGCGACTGCCGGGTTGTGGGTGACATCCGTGTGTCTGCGCCGGCGCAGCTGTTCGTCGAGCTCGCGAGTTCGTTGTCGCTCGTCGACGCGGTGGTCGCCGGGGACGCGATGGTGAGGCTCGAGCTGGTCAGCCTGTCGGAGCTCGCGCGTACTGCGCCAGTCTGCGTGGCGAAGCACTCGCGCACTGCCCGCCGCGTTGTGCGCTACGTGCGTGAGGGGGTCGACTCCCCGATGGAGACCAGGCTCCGGCTGCTGCTCGTGCTCGCGGGGCTGCCGGAGCCGAAGGTGAACCATCTGATCCGGGACGAGTGGGGTGCCGTACTCCGACGCCTCGACCTGGCTACCCCACGCTCAAGCTGATCATCGAGTTCGACGGACGCCATCACATCGACGCGACCACCAGTGGGAAGCCGGACCTCGAGCGCCGCGAGTCAGTTGGACTCGAGGGCTGGCGCACCGTCGTCGTCACGAGCGCCGGTATCTACCGCGACCCCACGGCGACGGTGGAGAAGGTCCGGCGCGCCTGCAGTTGCTCGGCGTGCGGGTAGGTCCACTCAGGCGGGATACCGGTCGCATTTCCCTGGCCGCTGACGCTCGGGGCGTGTAGCCCCGCATTTGTCGAGGTTCGTCGGGCTCGGCGCGGCATCCCGCGAGCCCCGGCAACTCAGCATTTGCGGGCTCCGAGGGGCCAGCAAAGACCCCTCGAGGAACGACCCAGCCCCTACCGCCCCTGGTTCGCGACGGCGGCAGCGGCGGCCTCGGCGGCCTCGGGGTCCAGGTAGCGACCACCGGCCACGACCGGCTGCAGGGCGTCGTCGAGCTCGTAGACCAGGGGCATCCCGGTCGGGATGTTCAGACCCGCGATGTCCTCGTCGCTGATGCCGTCGAGGTGCTTCACGATCGCGCGGAGGCTGTTGCCGTGGGCGGCGACCAGCACGATCCCGTGGGAGCGCAGGTCGGGGACGATCGCGGAGTCCCAGTGGGGGAGCATCCGCGCGATCACGTCCTTGAGGCACTCCGTCGCCGGCATCTCGTCGCCGAGGTCGGCGTAGCGGACGTCGCCGGCCTGGGAGAACTCGTCGTCGGCCTCGATCGGCGGCGGAGGTACGTCGAACGAGCGGCGCCAGAGCATGAACTGCTCCTCGCCGTACTGCTCCATGGTCTGCTTCTTGTCCTTGCCCTGCAGGGCGCCGTAGTGCCGTTCGTTCAGCCGCCACGAGCGGCGCACCGGGATCCAGTGCCGGTCGGCGGCGTCGAGCGCGAGGTGGCAGGTCGTGATCGCGCGGCGGAGCAACGACGTGTGCACGACATCGGGGAGCAGCCCGGCCTCGACCAGCTGCTCGCCGCCGGCGATGGCCTCGTCGCGGCCCTTGTCGGTCAGGGGTACGTCGACCCAGCCGGTGAAGAGGTTCTTGGCGTTCCAGACGCTCTCGCCGTGCCGGAGCAGGACCAGGGTGTAGGTCATGGCGTCGGCGTCCCGGACGGTGACCCGGACGGCGACCCGGACGGTGACGACGAGCCCGACGGCGCCGGCTTCGGCGTGATCGAGGCGTAGGGGCCCTCGTCGAGGACGACCGGCACATTGACCGTGACCGGGTCGGCGTCGGCGAACGTGAGCCGGATCAGCACGTAGCCGCCTGCCTTCACCGGCGCGCCGGTCACCGGGATGCCGCCGATCTCCGGCGACGCAAGGTTGACCAGGCCGCCGGCCGGGATCGGCGGGACGTCGCCGAGCGTGAGCTTGACGCCCTGCCCGTCGACGGCGGTGAGCTTGTCGCTCTTGGTCTGGTCGTTGTTGGACAGCGAGGCGATGAACACCCCGCTCGTGCCCTTCTCCGACGTCACGACCGTTGCGCCCAGCACGTCGACCTCGCTCGAGCGGTCGTTGACGCCGACCGCGGGCTGGTAGACCGCGTCGGTCTGGTCGTTGAAGCCGTTGCCGCAGGCGGACAGCGCCGGCACCGACACGGCCAGGGCCAGGACGGCGATCCGCCGCCGGAATGTGCTCCTCACGGGCACAACCCTAGGGCACCCGCTCGCTACTGACGCAGCCCCACGGACAGCGCCGCCAGCACGATCCCGATCGCCACCAGCACCGTCCACGCGATCGAGATCACCAGCAGCCGCGGCGCACCCACCTTCAGCGCGATCCGCAGCGGCAGGTGGCGCATGCCGGTCTTGTTGTCGGCGACCAGGTCCGGGAGCGAGATCAGGAAGTGCACGCCGACCCCGAGCAGCGCGGCGAGCACGGTCAGGGCCGGCGTGGGCGGGCCTCCGTGCACGCCGCCTCCCCACCCGCCGTACGACAGGAATGCCGGCAGCAACCCGAAGCTGATCGCCCACGGCAGCCACGAGAGCGGCGTACGACGAAGCGCCTTCTCGTACAGGAACCCGGAGACCAGCGTCAGCAGCAGCGCGGCCCCGGCCACGGTGCCGTTCTGCAGGGACAGCGGGATCGCAACGATCGCGAGACACGTGGCGGCGAAGGTCGCGTTGCCGGAGGGGATCCGGCCCTCGGCGACCGGGTTGCCACTCGCGTCGGACGCGGCGTCGCGCTCGCTGTCACCGGCGTCGTTGAGGATGCCGAGCACCGCCTGCACGACCAGCACGGCGGCGCCGGCGACCACGCTCTCGCGGAGCGGGCGACCCGCGACCAGGGCCGCGACGCCGATCCCCACGGCCATCAGCAGGGTCTGCCGCGGGTGGGTGCAGCCGACCAGCGCGCGCAGCTGCCCGGGAACCTCCGAGCGGCCCCTCTGGCGATCCTTGGGGCGATCCTTGGGGCGACCCTTCGGACGATCCTTCGGGCCGTCGGAGAGCGACCCGGGTTCCTTGTCCGGCACCGTCTCTTTCCCGGCGGTCACCCCGGCGCCCCCGTCGCCTCCCTGCGGCGTGTCTCCCATGCCGCGCAGTATCGTCCACCGCCCCCGAATGCACACCAGATATCGACTTGTCAACCCCGCAAACCGCCTCTGACCTGCACAAACGCGGTCGGGACCACTCCGTGGGCGTGTTAGACTGGTCACCTCGAAAGGGGTTATCTGCATATGACTTTCACCGTCGGCGAAACGGTCGTTTATCCGAACCACGGGGCCGCTGTCATCGAAGACATCGAGATGCGCAAGATCAAGGGTGAGGACACGCAGTACCTCGTACTCCGGATCGTCGCCCAGCAGGATCTGGTGGTCCGCGTCCCCGCTTGCAACCTCGACCTGGTCGGGGTTCGCGATGTGGTCGACAAGGAAGGCCT
The DNA here is from genome assembly GCA_963745795.1 of uncultured Actinomycetota bacterium. Classification (GTDB taxonomy): domain Bacteria; phylum Actinomycetota; class Actinomycetes; order Propionibacteriales; family Nocardioidaceae; genus Marmoricola. The sequence continues at coordinate 659,347 of CAVUYR010000005.1, forward strand.
GGACCGCGTCTTCGACGTGCTCCGGGCCGCACATGCCGAGGAGCCGACCAACTGGTCGCGTCGCTACAAGGCGAACCTCGAGAAGCTGCACAGCGGCGACGTGATGAAGGTGGCCGAGGTCGTCCGCGACCTGTGGCGCCGCGAGCGTGACCGCGGGCTGTCGGCCGGCGAGAAGCGGATGCTGGCCAAGGCGCGCCAGATCCTGGTCTCCGAGCTGGCCTTGGCCGAGCACACCAACGAGGACAAGGCCGAGGCGATCCTCGACGAGGTCCTCGCTTCCTGAGTGGCTCACTGAACTACGCTCGAATGCCCCCGGCACCCGCCGGGGGCATTCGCATGCCGCACCCCCGCGAGGACCGATGACGCCCCAGCCGCCTGCCGTGACCGGCGTGCTGTCGCTGCTCGGACATCCCTCGCTCGGGTTCGAGCTGCTCCACGGCGAGCCGCTCTACGTCCTCGCTCTGCGGGCGCTCGAGGCTGCCCTCGGGGGCGAGCCCCTCGTCGTCGTACGACGCCCCGACGTGGCGCGGGTCGCGGCCGACGTCACCCGCGCCGGCCTCGCCGCCCGGGTGGTCGCCGAGGAGGAGTGGTGGGCCGCAGCGGGCACCGAGCGTGCCCTGCTCGTCCACGACGCGCTGTGCCCGCTGGCCTCCGCGGAGTTCCTGGCCAGCATCGCCGGGCACACCGGCCCCGGCTCGGTGGTCGCCTTCCGGCCGGTCACCGACACCGTGAAGACCGCCGTCGACGGCGCCGATCCAGGGCACCATCGACCGCGAGTCGCTGGCCGCCGTCACCTCGCCGGTGCTGGTCGCGTCCGCGGCCCTGGACGGCGAGCCGCCGCTCGGTGACTTCGCCCGACTGGTCGGCTGGCTGCGGGAGCGTGGCCCGGTCGAGCTGGTGGTCGCACCCGCGATCGCGCGCCGCGTGGACGACGCCTCCGCGGTCAACCTGCTCGAGAGCATCGACGAGCTCGGCCGCCGGGTGCGGCCGGAGCCCTAGGAGCCTCCTTCAGCGGAACAGCTCGCGGAACTCCCGCCAGAACTTCGCGGGCTGCCGGAGGACCGCGGCCGGGAGCTGGCGGGCGTAGCCGAGGGGGTCGCGTGCCGCTCGGCGCAGCATCCGTCCGGGCTTGCTGACCATCCGCTGCTCCAGGTCGCGCACGTAGGCCGGCACCAGCGAGCGCTGGGTGAGCACGATGTGGTGTCCGCAGTTGGCGCACCGCGTCGACTCCAGCAGCCGGCCGGCGTACCTGCAGCTCGTGGTCGGCGACCTCCCCGCAGCTCTCGCAGCGGAGGTCGGCGTGCTCGACCTCGGTCACCGTCGCCTGCCCGTGGGGAGGACGTCGCGGAGATGCGCGCGGCGGCGGTGCGGCTCGTGCCCGCCGGACAGGTCGTAGTCGGCCTTGGCCAGCAGCCGCTCGGCGAGGAAGAGGTCGTCGGGGAAGGTGATCTTGACGTTGCCGGCGTCGCCGGGAACGCAGCGCACCGGCAGGTCGGTGTAGCGCTCCATGCAGCTCGCGGTGTCGGTGCCGACGAAGCCGTCCGCGGCCGCCTGCCGGTACGCCGCCAGCAACGGCGCCGCGAGGAACGCCTGCGGGGTCTGCACCGCCACCACCCGGTCGTCCCGGCGGGGTGTCGCCGTCGCGCCCCACCAGGTTGCCCTGGTCGCGCACCGGGATCGCTCCGCCGTGCTCGGCGGCCGCCGCGATCACGTCCTCGAACAGCTGGGTGCCGGCCAGCGGTCGGGCGGCGTCGTGGATCACGACGACGTCGACCTCGCCGGCGTTGATCGCGGGCTCCAGCGCCTGCAGGGCCTGCCACTCCGAGGCGTGCCGGCTGTCGCCGCCCACGACCAGGTCGATCGGCGGCCCGTCCACCTCGCGGGCGAGCGTGGCGCGGACCGCGTCGCGGTCGTCCTCGCGGATGACCAGCAGCGTTCGCTCGACGTACGGCAGCAGCCGCGCCCAGCGGATCGACCACGTGAACACGCGGCGCCCGGCCAGCGGCAGCAGCACCTTGTTCGTGTGGTGGCCGGTGCGCCGGCCCTCGCCCGCGGCGAGCATGACCAGCGGCGCCCGCGGGCGTGCGGGAACGGCTGCTGGACTCGACACGCCGCGAGCGTAACGCTCACTCCGCGAGCGTCGCCCGGAGCTCGGTGAGCGACGGGGCCGGCTTGCCCTCGGCGATGTCCTCCTGGATCCGGCGCATCCGCACGATCACCGAGCCCTCGTTGAGCTCCACGTCGTCGTAGGTCAGCGTGTGGTCGGTCGGCACGTCGCGCTTGAGCACCGCGCCCGAGAGCACCCCGAGAGGCACCAGGCCGTCGCGGGCGAAGTCCTCGGACGGGTCGATCAGGCCGCGGACCATCGAGCCGCCGATGCCGTCGATCTTCTCCCCGGCCGTGAGCGGCCGCTTCGCCTGGGCGCCGACCTCGGCGGTCCAGTGCTCGGAGGTGAGGCTGGGACGGTGGTCGAGCACCATCTCGTAGACCGTGAGCGGCGCTTCGAGGCTGGCCAGGTGGTAGGGGCGGTAGAGCGCGAAGTACGGCCCGTCGCCCATCTGGAGGTAGGTCATCTCGTGGTGCACGTAGGGGTCCTCGGTGCGGACCACGACGAAGACGCCCGGTGCCACCGGCCCGGTGCAGTAGTCGACGACGCCGGCCCGCTCGAGGATCCCGCCGTCCTTCTTGAGGGCGAACGTCTGGTGCAGTGTCGGCACGGTGGACGCGGGCCCGTGCATGCCGCGCTTGCTGACGCCGAGGCCGGTGGTGTTGGCCAGCGACGCCATCTCGATCATGGCCTTCGAGCCGTCGACGAAGCTCGTGAGCATCTTCGGGTTCATCTGCTTGCCGGCGGCACGCTCGGTCAGCGACTCCGGGGTGGCGTAGGGGTCGAGCGGGTTGTTCTTGCCCTTGCCCGCGCAGATCACCTCGAAGTTCAGGTCACGTGCGTAGTCGACCAGGATCTTCGTCTCCACCGGCTCGTCGCCGCGGCACACGGAGTACAGCGCCGTGGACTCCTCGGCCAGCTGCGCCATGTAGCTGCCGATGGTGACGTCGGACTCGACGGTGAGAGTGGCGACGTTGATCCCGGCGGCCAGGCCCTCGACCGCGATCCGGGCGCCGACGTCGGGGACGCCGGTGGCCTCCACCACGATGTCGAGCGGGAGACCGCCGAGGTCGTCGATCGCGGTCAGCGCGACGCTGCCGCCGCGCTCGATCGCCTGGGCGGCCTTGTCGACGTCGTCGGCCGGGTCGGGCGTGATCCCGGCCTGGCCGAGGGCGTCCTCGGCACGCTCCTTCTGTACGTCGAGGACGGCGGAGAGGGTGATCCCCGGCATCCGGAGGAGCTGGGCGGCGAGCCCGGTCCCCATCTGTCCGGCTCCGACCAGGCCGACGCGCAGCGGCCGACCTGTCTCGTCTAGCCGATGCTGCAGCCTGTCGCGGTAGCTCATGGGTGATTCTCCTTGGTCTCAGGTCCGGGGACGGGTGATCCGGAAGGTGTCACCGGCTGCGAGCAGCGGGATGTCACCCACCCGGACGCACACGTCGCCGGGAAGCTTGGGTTCGGTACGGCCGTCGGCCTTGAGGTCGAGATGGCCCAGGTTGAGCAGGTTGTCGCGGACGACGGCCCCCACGGCGAGCACCTCCAGGCCGGTGTCCCCCAGATGGATGGTGTCGCCGGGTCGGGGGCCGTCATCCGCCGTGGTCGCCTCGTGCAGCACGGAGATGTCGTGCAGCTCGGGTGGCGAGCCGGCCTTGAAGAAGATGAGCAGGCCATGGCCGAGGAACGCCTCGACCTGGCCGCCCACCTGTGTCACGACGGAGTCGTAGACCACGGTGTCGACGTTCTCCGTCGTGACCTCGGTCATGCTTCTTCCACGTCCTCGGGCTTGACTCCGGAGACGAACAGCTCCTCGGTGATGAACTGCGCCAGCGGCCCGGCCGGGCTGGTGGCGTGGATGTCGACGGTCTTGACCTTCTTCATCGGGTAGACCCCCACCCGCGCCGTACCGCCGCAGTCGATGACCGCGACGGCCAGCTTGTCGAACGGTGCCGAGCTGGAGAAGCCGTCGAAGGCCTCCCCACCCGTGAGATCGGCGATCTTCTGCGCGACCGGGTGGATGCCACCGCCCGTGATGGACGCGATCAGCGGGCGGTCGCCGCTGGGTGTGATCGTGAGCGGACCCCCCCAACCTCCGCGACCGGCGTTGACCTTGACTGACTTGTAGTCGCTCATTGATCCGTGCTCCTTCTGGTGGACGGTCGGGCGGGTGCCCGATGCCGTTGGTATCTGTCTAGTTGCTCGTGGTCGTGTAGAGGCCGAAGCTGGCGAAGTAGGCGATGATCACCGCGATCGGACCCGTGAACATCCGGGAGATGAGCACCGCCGGCACGCCGACCTCGACGGTCTCCGGCTCCGCCTCGGCGAGCGCCAGGCCCACCGGGATGAAGTCGCAGCCGACCTGCGGGTCGATCGCGTACAACGCCGGGAGGGCGTACTGCGGCGGGATGTCACCCTTGCCGATCCGGGTGCCGAGCAGCACGCCGACGACCTGCGCGATCACCGCACCGGGGCCGAGCACCGGCGACAGGATCGGGATCGAGCAGATGATGCAGATCGCGAGGAGCCCGATCAGGCTGCTGGCCAGGGGCGCGATCAGGTTCGCGAGCCAGTCGCCGAGGCCGGTCGCGTTGATGATGCCGACCAGCACGGAGATGAAGGCCATGAACGGCAGGATGTTGCGGATGACCGTGTCGATGCTGTCCCGGCCGGCTTGGTACAGGGTGCCGACGACGCCGCCGACGGCCTTGCCGATCCTGACCAGCAGGTTGTTGAAGCCGTTCAGCTTGCCACCGGTGGTGGGCTTGGTGGTGGTGGTGGTCATGCCGTCGCCTCCTCGTTCTCCCGGACCTTGCGTGCCGTCATCCGGGCGGTGATCACCTCGGTGAAGATGCCGCGGATCAGGATCACGACCAGCCCCACCAGCAGGTAGCGGACGGCGAGGTCGCCGACGCCGAAGCCGAGAGTGGTGATACCGCCGGCGATGCCGAGGTAGACGAACAGCTCACCGGCGTTGGCGTGCGGGAAGATGCCGGTGATCGGGTGCACGAAGCTGACGGCGGAGTCGTAGAACGCCGGCTTGTACCGCTCCGGCAGGAACCGCCCCATCGTGTAGCACATCGGGTTGGTCAGGAAGAAGACCGACAGCGCCGGGAGCACCATGTACCGCACGGGGTACCACTGGAGCCCGGGCCGGGCCGCGTAGGCACCGAGCTTGTCGATGCGCTCGGGTCCGATCAGCCGGATCAGCGCGTTGATCGCCGTGAGCAGCACGATCAGCAGCGGGAGGATCCCGGTGACCAGCGCCAGGAAGAAGTCGCCGCCTGCCTGGAACAGTCCGATGAACCACTCCGCGGCACTGGCCATGGCGCCGAAGAAGCCGGTCGGCTCATCGACCTTGGGGTCTGCGGCGTACGGGACGAACGCCGCCAAGGTAGTGAATGGCATGATTACTCCTGTCGAGTCGACCTTCGTGAAGGCCAGTCCGTGATGCTTGCCTGGCATCGATGGGTGTCGAGCGAAGCCGCCCGATTTCTTGCTTCGCCCTGTCGGTCGTGGGCTCCACCCCGCGGCCGACGGGCGAGGTTTCGAGCTACACCGTCACCCCCCGTGCGGCAGTGCTCTTCTTCCCCTGCTTGAGCAGCGTCGCGGCCTGCCGTGCCGCGAGCCGCTGGGGCTTGGAAAGTCCGTCGACCTGGCGCTCGCCGGCCAGCACGTTGACCCGGACACCCGTCGAGGGCGGGCACCTCCCGGCCGCGGGCGAACGTGGTGAAGCCGCTCAGCGAGACGGCCCGCCGGACGATGCCGGCGTCGTCGACCGCGATCGCCACGTAGGCGCGACCACCGCGGTAGCGCCGGCCGCCGACGCCGACGCTCACCGTCCCGAACGGCCGCATGGTCCTCACCTGGCGGTTGAAGTCCATCGCCTGCCGGTACGTCGTGTACAGCTGGCCGAGCCAGCCGATCACGACGGCTCCGAGCAGGTAGAAGATCGGGTCCATCTCATGCACCTCCGGTTGTGCCCGGTCCACGGGCTTCGCTGAGCAGGCTGCGGGCGAGGGACTCGTCGCAGACCAGGGAGTCGATCAGGTGCCCACGGATGGCGCCGAGCACCCCGGGGCTCTTGGCTCGTCCGTGGGCCACCCCCACGACGTGGGGGATGGAGACGAGGTCCTCGAGGGCGATGCCGAGGATCCGCTCGTCGACGGCGCCGTGGATGGCGTGGCCCGAGGCGTCGTAGTAGCGGGCCGCGATGTCGCCGACCGGCTCCGCGGCCCAGAACCGCTTGAGGTCCGTGGCGCCGAGGTTGAGCGAGTCGAGGATCGCCGAGGACGAGCCGTGCGTGGGCGTCCCGATCCCGACGATGGCCAGGTCGGCGCGGACCGCCTCGGAGAGGGCCTTCGCGATCGACGGCTCCCTCATCAGCGCGTCGCGGGAGGCGGCCGTCTCGAGGGTGGCCGGCGCGTGCAGGAAGCGGTACTCGGCGTGCAGTCGGACGGCGAGCTCGCGGACCAGCTCCTGGCCGCTGATCTCGTTGCTGATCGAGCTCAGCCCGCCGACGAGCTGGACCAGCGAGATCCGGTGGAACTCCTGGTCCGACGTGGTCGCGTAGACCATCGCCTGCAGCGCGTGGCCCCACGACAGCGCCACCGTCATCGAGTCCTTGAGGCTGTCCAGCAGCAGCCGGGCGGCCTGGGTGCCGACCTGGTCCTCCATCCGGAGGCCGGCCACGAGGCCGGCGTGCGCGACCCGCACCTCACGCAGCCCGAACCTGGCGGCCACCTCGTCCTCGAGCTCGCCGACGCGACCGGCGGGGTCGTTGATCCGGATCTCGACGATCCCCTGCTTCTGCGCCTCGGTGAGCATCCGGGACACGTTCGACCGGCTGGTGCCCATGCGCGTCGCGATGTCCGCCTGTGACTGCCCCTCGAGGTAGTACAGGCGCGCAGCCGCCAGCAGCGTGGCGGGATCGCGTGGCATTGGCATAATCACCTCTGTGCGTATCGGTGTTCACAAACGTTCTGGGATATGTATAGGGATGTGACCCCCGTCACGTCAAGGGGTGGCTGGACATCTTCTTCAGGTCCCTGCTGACTCTTGGGCCAGCCGGATCGACATCCGGTCCAGCAGCTGGGCCGCGTGGACCCCGTCGGCCACCCGGTGGTCGACGGTGAGTCCGGCCTCCACGGTGAGCGCGGTGCCGACGCCGCCCGGGACGGCGACCGGGCGACGCTTGATCGACCCCAGGCTCAGCACGCTGCCCTGGGGTGGCGTCAGCAGGGCCTGGAAGCGGTCCACGCCGAGCCCGCCGAGGTTGGACAGCGAGCCGTTGGCGATGCCCAGGTAGGCGCGGTCCATCCGGCCCTTCTGGACCGAGGCCACCACCTCGCGGATCTCCGCGTCCACGTCGGCGGCGTCGCCGAGGTCGGGCTCGGAGAACGTCGGCACCATCAGCCCCCGGTCGGTGGCCACGGCCAGCGCGATCGAGGGTGGACCAGCCTCGGAGGCACGGTCGTCCTCCCAGCGGCTCAGCAGCTCGGGCACCTCGCGCAGCGACGCGGCGTACGTGCGCAGCAGGACCGTGGTCCAGGACAGGCCGTTGCGGGTCGCGTTGGCAGCGTCGAGGTGCAGCTCGCGCCACACGGTGAACTGCGGGATCGCGGCGCTCGGCGTCATCGTGCGGGCGACGACCGCCCGGATCGCGGCGCGCCGGTCGGTCTGCTTCGCGGCAGGCCTCGGGCTCGCCGCTGTGGGTGCGGCAGCGGCGGGAGCGGCAGGCGCGGCGGGAGCGGACGGCGTTGCCGGCTGGGTGGCCGGTTGGGTGGCCGGTGCCAGCGCCTCGACGTCCGGGACGCGCACCAACCCTTCCGGCCCGGACGGCGTGACCGTGGCCAGGTCGACGCCCAGCTCGCGGGCCAGCCCGCGGGCACGGGGGACGGCGGGCACGATGCCGCTCGGGCGCGGCTGCTCGGGCTCCGGCGTGGCCGTCCCCGCGTCGGGCACGGGGTCCGGCTCGGGCACGGGTGCCTCGACCTGCTCGGGTGTCTCCGGCGCCATCAGCAGGTCACCGAAGCTGCCGCCGTCGTCCTCGCCATCGACCCAGCCGATGGGCTCGCCGACGGCGACCACGCCCGACTCGACGACGATCTCGACGAGGGTGCCCGAGACGGGGCTCTCGACGTCCATGTCGACCTTGTCGGTCATCACCTCGCAGACGATGTCGCCGTCGGTGATCTCGTCACCGACCTTGACCGTCCACGAGGAGACCTCGCCCTCGGTCATGGTCATCGACATCTTGGGCATCCGGATCGCCAGGCGTGTCATTCGGGGTCCCCGATCGATTGCGCCACGCCCGAGCGCAGCGAGGCCAACGGGGAATCGAGTGGGGTGATCATTCAGACTCCTTGATCAGGGTGAGCGCCGCGTCCACGATGTCGGGGACCTGCGGCACCGAGGCGGACTCGAGCTGGGGGGCATACGGGATGGGCGCGTTGAGCCCGCTGAGCCGGCGGATCGGGGCCAGCAGCCGGTAGAGGGTGGGCGACTCGGTGATCCGGGCGGCGATCTCCGCGGTGTACCCGACGTGGCCGGGCGCCTCCTGCACCAGCAGCGCGCGGCCGGTGCGGGCGACGTCCTCGAGGATCGGGGCGTCGTCGAGCGGGCTCAGGGTGCGCGGGTCGAGCACGGAGACGTCCACGCCCTGGTCGGCCAGGATCTCGGCCGCCTCCAGGGAGCGGCTGACCATGACCCCGGTGGCGACGATGGTCAGGTCGGAGCCGGTACGACGGACCGCGGTCTTGCCGAGCGGCACCCGCACCGCCTCCTCCGGCACCGGGCCGGACGTGCGGTACAGCAGCTTGTGCTCGAGCACGATCACCGGGTTGGGGTCGTCGATCGCGGACAGCAGCAGTCCCTTGGCGTCCTCGGCGGTCGCGGGCATGACCACCTTCAGCCCGGGCACGTGGGCGAACCACGCCTCGAGGCTCTGCGAGTGCTGGGCCGCGGCGCCGGTGCCCGACCCGAGCGGGGCGCGCAGCACCATCGGCACCGTGGCCGCACCGCCGAGCATGAAGTGGATCTTGGCGGCCTGGTTGACGATCTGGTCCATCGCCTGGTTGGTGAAGTCGGAGAACTGGATCTCCACGATCGGCCGCATGCCGGCAAGCGCGGCGCCGACGGCGGCGCCGACGATGCCGAGCTCGGAGATCGGGGTGTCCCGGATCCGGTCGGCACCGAATCGGTGGTAGAGGTCGCCGGAGACGCCGAACGCCCCGCCGTACACCCCGATGTCCTCGCCGAGCATGAAGACCGAGTCGTCGGCCTCCATCGCCTGGCCGATCGCCTCCCGGATCGCCTCGGAGTACGTGATCTCGCGTGCTGTCTCAGTCATCTGTGTTCCTCTCAGGCCTGTGCGAAGACGGCGTCGAGCAGGTCGGACGGGTCGGCGTCGGGGGCGGCGTTGGCGGTGCGGACGGCGTTGCGGATCGACTCCATGGCCTCGGTGCGGACCGCCTGGATCTCCTCGTCGGAGAGCAGGCCGCGCTCGCGGACCACGCCCTCGAACTGCAGGATCGGGTCCTTGCTCCCGCCACTCGGAGATCTCCTCGCGCGTGCGGTAGAGGTTCTTGTCGGACTTGCTGTGGCCCTTGTGCCGGTAGGTCACGCTCTCCACGAGCGTCGGTCCGTCGCCGGCGCGGGCGCGCTCGACGGCTGCGTGCACCACGTCGTACACGGCCGCGACGTCGTTGCCGTCGACGCTCACGCCCGGGATGCCGTACGCCGAGGCGCGCTCGGCGATGGTGTCGACCGCCATCGACTTCTCGGTGGAGAACGACATGCCGTACTTGTTGTTCTCGCAGATGAAGACCACGGGCAGCTTCCAGATCGCGGCCAGGTTGACCGCCTCGTGGAACGCTCCCTCGTTGGTCGCGCCGTCACCGAAGAAGCAGGCGACGACGTGGTCCTCGCCGCGCAGCTGGTAGGCCAGCGCGGCGCCGGCCGCGATCGGGATGCCGCCGCCGACGATGCCGTTGGCGCCGAGGTTGCCGGTGGCGACGTCGGCGATGTGCATCGAGCCGCCGCGGCCCCGGCAGTAGCCGGTCTCCTTCGCCAGCAGCTCGGCCATCATCCGGGTCAGGTCGGCGCCCTTGCCGATGCAGTGGCCGTGGCCGCGGTGGGTCGAGGTGATCGCGTCGTCGTCGCGCAGCGCCATGCAGGCGCCGGTCGCCGAGGCCTCCTGCCCGATCGACAGGTGCATGGTGCCGTGCATGAGGCCGCGGGCGAACAGGTCGTCCACCGCCTCCTCGAACCGGCGGGTCGTCCACATCGTCAGCAGGGCGTGACGGGCGCTGGCGGGGGTCTCGATCGGGGAGAGTGGCATGTCGCTCCTTACGCACAAATGTGCGTGTCTTGATCACGTATGCTCAGACCGTAAGTGATCGACATCACCCTTGGCAAGGGGTCGGCCAGACCTCTTTCGTTTTCGGGACAGCGTTTTCACGGCTGTAACACGCCGAAACCGAGGGTCAACACGGCGCACCTAGCGTGCAGAGGGTGAGCGACCCGGCATGGGTGGCCGTCTGCCGCCTCGAGGACCTCGATGTGGAGCGCGGCGTTGCGGTGCTGGTGCACGGGCGCGGGGTCGCGGTCTTCCGCATCGACGACGACGAGGTGCGCGCGGTGAGCAACCGCGACCCGTTCTCCCGGGCCGGAGTGCTGGCACGAGGGCTCGTGGGCACCCGCGGTGACGTGCTGTTCGTGGCGTCGCCGCTTCACCGGCAGGCCTTCGACCTCGCCACCGGGGTGTGCCTGGACGACCCGGCCGTGCGGATCTCGACCTACGAGGCCCGCGTGGTCGACGGCATCGTGGAGATCGGGCCGCGCCGGGTCAGCTGACCGAGCTCACTGGCGCATTCAGTGGGCGACGGGTACGACGAGCGCCGTGGCGACCGCCGCGATGCCCTCGCCGCGCCCGGTCAGCCCCAGCCCGTCGGTGGTCGTCCCGGCGACGGACACGGGGGCGCCGACCGCGTCGCTGAGCACCCGCTCGGCCTCGGCCCGCCGCCCCGCGAGCCGGGGCCGGTTGCCGATCACCTGGATCGCGACGTTGCCGACCTCGAAGCCGGCCTCGCGCACCCGTCGTACGGTCTCGGCGAGCAGGGCGGTGCCGGTCGCGCCGGCCCACTCCGGCTCGGCCGTGCCGAAGGTGCTGCCGATGTCCCCCAGGCCCGCGGCGGAGAGCAGCGCGTCGCAGGCGGCGTGCGCGGCGACGTCCGCGTCGGAGTGACCCTCCAGTCCCCGCGGCTCGTCGGGCCAGTCCAGACCTGCCAGCCGCATCGGGCTCCCGTCCGTCAGGCGGTGGACGTCGGTGCCGATGCCGACCCGCGGCGCCGCGGTGCGACCCGACGCGTCTCCAGTGGCGGCCATGTGCGGATCATGCCGTATCCGCGTGACCCCTCAGGGTGCATGCGCGACGATTGGCTGGTGACGGTCGAAGGCCGCCCGGACGATGCCCGGAGCCCCGCACCCGACGGCGACGAAGCCGCCGAGGCGGCCGTGGGCGAACTCGCTCCCCCGGGACGCGGTCGACTCTTCGTCGCGGGTGTGCTCACCGGGCTGGCCGGCCTCGCCACCAGCCAGGTCGCCACCGCCGTCCTGGGACAGCAGAGCGGACCGCTGGTCGCTGTCGCCGCCGTCATCCGCGACGCGACCCCGGGCTCGATCGCGATCCCGCTGATCCACCTGGTCAAGGGCCTCGACAAGCCGCTCCTCGTGGCCGGCACGACGCTCGGCCTCCTGCTGCTGGCGGGCGTCGCCGGCATGCAGTTCATCCGTCGTCCGTGGCTGTCCTACCTGATCTTCGCCGCCATGGGCGGTCTCGGCCTGCTCGCGGTCATGCACCGTGCCGACTCGGGGCCGTACGACTTCATGCCGCTGCTCGTCGGGTTCGCGACCTGGGTGCTGCTGATCGGCTGGATGACCGCGCCGCGGGTCACCGCGCAGGGCGACCGTCGCGGGTTCCTGCTGCGCGGCGGCCTGGCGGTGCTCGGCACCGCTGCCGCGGTCGGGCTCGGCGAGGTGCTCGGCCGCGGGCGACGCCGCGTGGAGGACGCCCGCTCCCTGCTCCGGCTGCCGGTAACCAAGGGCACGGTGCCGCGGGGCGCCGACCTCGGCGTCAGTGCGTCCCCTCCCTGGCGGACGCCGAACCAGACCTTCTACCAGATCCACACGGCCATCTCGCTGCCCTCGGTCACGCCTGACGAATGGACGCTCCGCATTCACGGCATGGTCGACCGCGAGCTCACGATCACCTACGACGACCTCGTGCGACGCCGGCTCACGGAGGCCTGGGTCACGCTCTGCTGCGTATCGAACGTCGTCGGCGGCAGCCTGATCGGCAACGCGTTCTGGTCCGGCGTTCTCGTGCGTGACCTGCTCGAGGAGGCGGGTGTGCAGGCCGGCGCCGACGCGGTGATGCAGACCTCGCAGGACGGCTGGACCTGCGGCACTCCCCTGTCCGCCCTCACCGACCCGTCGCGCAACGCCATGCTGGCCATCGCGATGAACGGCCAGCCGTTGCCGGTGGAGCACGGCTTCCCGGTGCGGATGGTCGTGCCCGGGCTCTACGGCTACGTCTCCGCGACGAAGTGGCTGGTCGACCTCGAGGTCACGAAGTTCTCGGACTTCACTGCCTACTGGACCGAGCGCGGCTGGGCGCCGCAGGGACCGGTCAAGACCGAGTCGCGCATCGACGTACCCCGCGACGGCCAGGAGATCCCGCCGGGCAGGAGCCGGTTCGGCGGCTCCGCCTGGGCCCAGCACACGGGCATCGAGAAGGTCGAGGTGCAGCTCGACGGCGGGCCGTGGGAGGAGGCCGAGCTCGGCCGGGTGCCGAACGACGACACCTGGGTGCAGTGGAGCCGCGAGGCGACGGTCAAGCCCGGCAAGCACACGCTCGTGGTGCGAGCGACGGACCGGAGCGGCGCCACCCAGACCGCGGTGCGGGCCGGCGTGATCCCCGACGGCGCGAGCGGCTGGCACACCGTGGAGTTCGAGGTGCGCGACGGCTGATCCCGGCCGTGACATAGCGTCGGACGGCATGGACGACTTCTCGCGCCGTTCCGGTGCCGCTCTCGTGGTGGGTGGTTCCGGCGGACTCGGCCGCCCGATCGCCCGTCTCCTCGCCGAACGCGGCTCCGCGGTCGCGGTCACCTGGCACGGGCGCGAACGGGCTGCGCTCCGCGTGGTCGACGAGGCCGCGGCGACGGGCGTCCGGTCACGCGCCTGGCAGCTGGACGTGACCTCGTCCGCGCATGCGGCCACGGTGGTCGAGGAGGTGGCCGCGCACTTCGGCGGCTTGCACACGCTGGTGTACGCCGCCGGGCCAGAGGTGCCGATGGCGCACCTGAGCCGGATCGACCCGGCGATGCTCGAGGAGCAGGTGCGGGTGGACGTGAGCGGCTTCTTCGCGGTCGCACACCCCGCGCTCCCTCATCTGCGCCGTGCCTCGGGCAGCCTGGTCGCGATCACCACGGCCGCCACGGCGCGCTATCCGGTCCGCGACGGCCTCTCGTCGGTGCCCAAGGGTGCGGTCGAGGCCCTCGTCCGCGCCCTCGCCGTCGAGGAGGGCAAGTACGGCGTCCGCGCCAACAGCGTCGGGCCGGGGATGCTGGCCGACGGCATGGCCGATCGGCTGGTCGCGAGCGGTGAGCTGGACCAACGCGCCCTCGAGGTGGCCCGCTCCAACATCCCGTTGCGGCGCTTCGGCGTGGCCGCCGACGTCGCCGAGGCGGTCTGCTTCCTGGCCTCCGACCGGGCCGGCTTCGTCACCGGCCAGAAGCTCGACATCGACGGCGGCTACACCGTCTGACTGAGCTGGTTTCTGCCGCTGGGAACGTCGTATTAGGCGGAGAACAGCCTCCATTGCCCCTCGGAGATGACGTCGACGGCGCCGTCGACCACTCTGATGGCGGTCTCGTCGTCCATGGCGTAGGCCGGACCCGCGATGCCGGCAGCCCATTGTTCGGCCTCGGCCATGGAGTTGCCCGGCATGCCCTCCGGAGCCAGATGCGGGCAGATCGAGAAGTCCACCACCCCCAGCGTTGTGTCGTCACCCGCCGGTGGTCTCCACTGCACGAAATCCTCCCCGATCCGGGGGGTCATCACCATGCTCCCGGCGCTCAGCCCCACCCAGACCGTCTCGCTCAGCGACGGAAGCAGGTCCACCAGCCCGGACTGTCGCATCCAGTGGCACAGGTAGAGGGCATCGCCCCCATCCACGAGCAGGACATCCGTCTCCCGGACCAGGGGCACCCAGCGCTCCTCATCGATGCTGGGCAGCGCGGTGAGCTCCAGCACGCCGACGGACTTCCAGCCCAGGTCGACCATCGGAAGCTCCGACTTCCCACTGATGAACTGCCACACCTTGGTGCCGGGGCCGACCATGGGGTGCCCGTACGCCGCGGTGGGGATGCACAGGGCGCTGGAGTCGGCGATCGGTTTGCCCAGCAGGTCGACCAGCGCGTTCTTGATGCTCGTGTTCTTGACGCCAGCGGAAGTGAGTAGAAGCTTCACCTTGCCTCCTGTACGTATCGGTCACGCCCCCTGCTCGAGAGTCGGGCGAGCGGGTGCCCCGGGAAGACAGACTGGGCACCACCGGGAAACTCATCGGCGTTGGGACCCCTCAAGCCCGCCCTATCGGACGCTCGTGCTGTGGACGCTTGTCGTTTCGAGGGGATGCCGTTCGTGGTGGAGGTAGCAGGTGGTCATCGGGTCCGCATGGAGCTGACGCCTGAACGCAGTCTCACCTCGAGAGGAACCTTGCCATGTCGAACGTTGTCGCAATCATGTCCATGTCGCTCGACGGCTATGTCGCCGACCAGAACGACGGCGTGGCCGAAGTGTTCGACTGGTACCTGAACTCAGGAGACGTCGAGATCCACACCGGTGGGTCGGACCCCATGACGTTCAGCGTGTCCGGACCGAGCGCCGAGCACCTCCGCGTTCTTACCGCCGGACTTGGCGCCGTACTCACCGGTCGGCGCACTTTCGACGCTGCCCAAGGCTGGGGAGGAAATCACGCTTGGGGACCAGCATTCGTCCTTACCCATCACATCCCCGCCGGATGGCCGCGACCGAACTCGAGTGTGCACTTCGTGACCGACGGCATCGAAAGCGCCGTGAACCAAGCCAAAGCCGCCGCCGCCGGGAAGTCGGTCGGGGTCCACGGCGCTGACACCATCCAGCAGTGCCTGGATGCTGGCCTCCTCGACGAGATCCACGTCGACCTCGCGGCGGTTCTCCTCGGCTCCGGAGTTCGGCTCTTCGATCATCTCGCAGGTATGCCAGCCGTCCTCGGCAACCCCACGGTGATCCAGGGCGTCGGCGTTACGCACCTGCGCTACCCAGTACTCACGTCCGGCTGAAGATGACGCGTCCGTTGGGGATGGTCTTCATCTCGTACTTGGGGTTGTGGGCGTAGGAGTGGTGCCGCGGGCACAGGAGGCGTCCGTCGGCGATGTCGGTGTTGCCGCCTCGACTCCAGGGGGTGTTGTGGTGGACGTGGCACATCGCTGCGGGCCAGTCGCAGCCGTGGGTGGTGCACTGCTGGTCGCGGTGCCTGATCGCGATCCGCTGGTGCAGGTCGTAGAGCCGTTTGCTGCGGCCGAGGTCGAGGATCTTGGACTTCCCACCGAGCACCATCGGGATGATCCCGGCCTCGCAGGCGAGCTTGCGGGCCTGGTCGGCGGTGATCCGGTCCCCGGTGTCCAACACCGCCGGGGCCTGGCTGTCCCCGAGGAGGTTCTCCAGGGTCATCGTGACCACGATCGTGGCGTCGACGCCGCCGGCCTGGGGGAGCCGGTCGACCGGGTAGCGGGTGACGTACTCGCTGAACGCGTGCCCGAGCCCCTTCGGGGTGCCGGAGTGGTGGCGGTGCTTGGGTGAGTTGATCGCGAGCACCGCCTGCTTGAGCATCGCCCCGACGGGGACGGGCAGGGTGAACCGGCCGTGGCACAGCCCGTGCCCGTCGTCGGCGATGGTGAACCGGCAGGCTTCCTCGGCGAGTGCTTCCTGCCGTTGCAGTGCCTGGAGCTCGTGTTCTTCGGCGATCTCGGGGGCGACCACCTCGAGGACGTGGTGCGCGAGCCGGCGGAGTGCGATCGGGTCGTGCACGGCGGCGCACCCGATCAGGTGCGCCTCCGCGTGGCGGCGGTGCTCGACCGGCAGCGCGTCGACACCCTTGACGATCACGACGGCCTGCTCTTCGGAGACCTGGCCGGCGGCCATCGCGTCCCGGACCGGCTCGTGGTCGCGGTCCAGGGCGTGCGCGAGCTCGAGGCGGCGCTTGGCGTCCCGTTTGGTCTGCCGGGTCTGGTTGGCCCAGCAGGCTGCCGGTGTCGGTGGCACCGGCGTCGGCGCCGAGGTCGAGGCGGTCGGCGTGGTGGGCGTGGCGGAGCTCGAGCTCGGTGATCTGGTGCCGCAGCCGGGCCAGCGCGGTCAGGTTGGCCTCGGTCTCGGCCGGGCGCAGGGTCCACAGTCCGAGGTCGGCGACGTCGTGCAGCTGTTGGGAGACGGCGGCGATCGTGGAGGTGACCGGGTGCTGCCCGGTGTCGTCGAATGCCGTTGTCATACAGGGAATTCTGGCATCGACCACCGACAATCCAGGGCCTAGAGACGGCCTCGATTCCGGGATGTGGACAACTTCTTCAGAGTGTTTCTGGAGCCCTCGTTGTTGTGGTCTCGACAAGCTCGACCACCGGAGGACTGCGCGGCACCTTGGTCTCGACGAGCTCGACCACCGGAGGGGCCAACCGGGCGATCCCTCCTCGACCAGGGTCTGCACCTGCGGCTGCTGAGCCGCAGGCTCACCAGTTGGTGTGACCCGCGCGGGCCGGCAGGGGGTGCGCGGCGTCGCGGATGACGTAGGCGAGGCCCGCCGACTTGCGGAGCCACGCGCGCTCGAACTGACCGCGGTCGTAGGTGCGCCGCACGGAGGCGTTGTCAGGTGCCGCCGGGTCGTTGACCACGACCTTGCCGCCCGCCGTGAACCCGACGATCACGACCAGGTGGCCGCTGGTGGCGCTGATCGGCGCCCCGGTGAGCTGGCCCTTGGCGAAGGAGATCGACGCGACGACCGGGATCCCGACGTGCACGAAACGCTCGGCGTCGCGCAGGGTCGCCATGCGGGTCACGAACGCGTCGTCGACGTACTGGGCGGCGTAGGCGGTGTTGAAGGGCCAGTTGCCGGTGCCGTCGTACCGGAAGTCGAAGGTGCGGCGCGCGGCATGGTCGACGTAGCGGTCGCGGTACGACGAGCTCACCCAGGCGTAGTCCGACGGGGGTGGGCGCCGGCCGTAGTACGCCATCACCATCGACGTGCTGGTCGGCGAGCACCAGGCCTCGCCGCCGCCGCCGTACTTCGGGTACTCGCCGCGATGGATCATCTGCGAGAGCTTCGGTACCTCGAGCGTGCGGGCGCCGTAGAGCGGCTTCGAGGTGGTCGGGAGCGACGTCGCGAGCTGGGAGGCCACCCCGCCGACCTTGGTCACCCGCGGGCCGGTCTTGCCCGGCTGCCGCAGCAGGACGACCTGCACCTGCCACGCCCGCAGCGAGTGGCCGGTGTCGGCGCGGAGGGTGTCGACGTTGACGTTGACGAAGTCGTCGGTCTGGGCGCCGTACGAGGTGCGCTCGAACTCGCCGTCGCGGAGGGTCCAGGTGGCGATCGTGTCGAAGGACGAGATCGCGCCGGACGCGGCCTTCGCGCGCAACCGCACCTGGATCAGGGTGCCGGTGGGCGTGGTGGCGTTCCACGACGGCACCAGCTGGGTGAACGCGTGCGCGGGGGTTGCCCAGGCCGAGGTCCAGCGCGAGGTCTGCCAGGACCTGCCGCCGAGCGACGTCGTGCCGATCGGGGAGCCCATCACCAGCTCGCCGTCGGCGACCGTGGTGCCCTCGTGCCTGCCGGCGTCGAAGCCGGCCGCACCCTTCCAGCTGGTGTACGTGTGCTGTGCGGTGGTCCCGGCCGCCAGGTTCGCGTCGCTCGTCAGCACCCCCCGAGCGTGCATGCCGACGCCGATCGGCACGCCCAGCAGGACGAGTCCGATCACGACGGCGACGAGGCGCGGGTAGCGCATGGAGTCACAGTAGGTCTCTCCTGTCACAGAACTGTGGCAATCCGTGGAGCGTCGCGCCCTTAGAATCGGGCGGTGACTCTCCGCCTCCACGACACCGCCACGCGGCAGGTGCGCGACTTCGTCCCCCTCCAGCAGGGTCGGGCGGGCATCTACGTGTGCGGCCTCACCGTGCAGTCGGAGCCCCACGTCGGTCACGTGCGCTCCGCGGTGAACTTCGACGTGCTGCGGCGGTGGCTGGACGCCAGCGGCTACCAGGTCGACTTCATCCGCAACATCACCGACATCGACGACAAGATCCTGGTGAAGTCCGCCGAGCAGGGCCGGCCCTGGTACAACCTCGCCTACGCCATGAGCCGCGAGCTCGACCGGGCGTACACCGCGCTCAACGTGCTGCCGCCGACCTACGAACCGGCCGCCACCGGGCACATCCCGGAGATGGTCGAGCTGATCGGCGAGCTGATCGGGCGCGGCCACGCGTACGCCTCGGACGACGGCTCCGGGGACGTCTACTTCGACGTGCTGTCCTGGCCGGCGTACGGCGAGCTGTCCGGCCAGCGCGTCGACGAGATGGAGGCCGCGGCGGACGCCGACCCGCGCGGCAAGCGCGACCCGCGCGACTTCGCGCTCTGGAAGGGGTGGAAGAAGGAGTCCGAGCCTGAGACAGCGGCCTGGCCATCCCCGTGGGGTCCGGGTCGCCCTGGCTGGCACATCGAGTGCTCGGCGATGGCCGGCAAGTACCTCGGCGCCGCGTTCGACATCCACGGCGGCGGCGTCGACCTGAGGTTCCCGCACCACGAGAACGAGCAGGCGCAGTCGCGCGCCGCCGGCCACCCGTTCGCGTCGTACTGGCTGCACAACGCGTGGATCACCACCGCCGGCGAGAAGATGAGCAAGTCGCTGGGCAACTCGCTGGTGATCCCCGAGGTGCTGAAGAAGGTGCGTGGCATCGAGCTGCGCTTCTACATGGTCGGTGCGCACTACCGCTCGCACGTCGAGTTCTCGTTCGAGGCACTGGAGGAGGCGGCGGTCGGCTTCCGCCGGATCGAGCACTTCCTCGACCGCGTGGCCTCCCCGGTGGTCGAGCCGGTCGAGCTCGCCGAGACCCTGCCGCAGGCCTTCGTCGACGCGATGGACGACGACCTGGGCACTCCGGCCGCGGTCGCGGTGCTGTACGACGCCGTGCGCGAGGGCAACCGGCAGCTGGCGGCGGGGGAGAGCGCCACCGCGACCGCCGGCCAGGTGCGCGCAATGCTCGACGTGCTCGGACTCGACCCAGACGACCCGGGCTGGCCCTCCGGTGGAGGCGGCGACGCCAAGCTGACGGCCGCCGTGGACGTCCTCGTCGCGGCGCTCCTCGAGCAGCGCGCCGAGGCCCGGGCGGCAAGGGACTTCGCCGCCGCCGACGCGATCCGCGACCGGATCAAGGCGGCCGGCATCGAGATCGAGGACACCCCCGACGGCCCGAAGTGGACAATCTGATGGCAGGGGTTTCGACACGCTCGCTTCGCTCGCCGCTCAACCACCGGACAGGACACTGACGTGGCAGGAAACTCGTCGCGTCGCGGCGCGATCAAGAAGACCGGCAAGGGCAACCCGACGGCCGGGTCCGGAGGCCGCGTGAAGCGTGGCCTCGAGGGCAGGGGGCCGACGCCGAAGGCCAAGGACCGCCCCAACCACAAGGTCTACAAGGAGCGCGCGAAGCAGCAGCGCAGCGAGCGGGCTCGGCCCAAGAAGAAGTCCAACGCGGACTCCGAGTGGGTGGCCGGACGCAACTCGGTGGTCGAGACGCTGCGCGCGAACATGCCGGTGACCACCCTGTTCGTGGCCGAGGGCGCCGAGCGCGACGGCCGGCTCCGGGAGGCGTTCCAGATCGCCTCCGACCGCGGGATCAGCATGCTCGAGGTGCCGCGCCACGAGATGGACAAGATGACCCAGGGTGCCGTGCACCAGGGGCTCGCGGCGCGGGTGCCGGCGTACGAGTACGCCCACCCCGCCGACCTCCTCGACCGTGCGGCGGAGGCAAAGGAGCCGGCCCTGATCGTGGCGCTCGACTCCGTCACCGACCCGCGCAACCTCGGCGCTGTCGTGCGGAGCGCGGCGGGGTTCGGTGCCCATGGGGTGCTGATCCCGGAGCGTCGCGCCGCGGGCATGACCGCGAGCGCGTGGAAGACCTCGGCCGGTGCCGCGGTCCGGGTGCCGGTGGCACAGGCGGTCAACCTGGTGCGGCAGCTGAAGGCCTACCAGGACGCCGGCTGCATGGTGGTGGGGCTGGCAGCGGACGGCGACGTGTCCCTGCCCGACCTCGACCTGGCCACGGGACCGCTCGTGGTCGTGGTCGGCTCGGAGGGCAAGGGCCTCTCGCGGCTGGTGGCCGAGACCTGCGACCAGATCGTGTCGATCCCGATGGCGAGCACGCTGGAGTCGCTCAACGCCGGCGTCGCTGCCTCGGTCGCCCTCTACGCCATCGACCGGGCCCGCCACCCGGGCTGAGGTCTCGCCCGGCGCCGGCGCGATCTGGCCCGATCGGGTGACTGTCCGGTCGTGCGAAGATCGGGTAATGGCCACCACCGTCGACCGCCTGCTCCCCGACGACGAGTCGCGCGCCCTGCTCGACCTGGCACGCGAGATCGCCGAGAAGGAGCTGGCGCCGCGGGCGGCCGAGGCCGAGGCGAAGGCCGAGTTCCCGGCCGACGCCTACCGGCTGCTGGGCAAGGCGGGCCTGCTCAGCCTGCCGTTCGAGGAGCGGTACGGCGGGGGAGCGCAGCCCTACGAGACCTACCTCCAGGTCGTCGAGGAGATCGCCACCGCCTGGGCCAGCGTCGGCGTGGGCGTCTCGGTGCACTCGCTGACCTGCTCGGTGCTCGACCGCAACGCCTCCGACGAGCAGCGCGAGGAGTGGCTGCCACGGATGCTCTCCGGCGACTGGCTCGGCGCCTACTGCCTCTCCGAGCCCCAGGCCGGGTCGGACGTGTCGGGCATCCGCACCCGGGCGCGCGCCGACGGCGACCACTACGTCGTCGACGGCGTCAAGCAGTGGATCAGCAACGGCAGCCATGCCGACTACTACATCCTCTTCGCCCGCACCTCCGACGACGCGAGAGCGTGGCCTGTCCGCGTTCCTGGTGCCCGCGGACACCGAGGGCATGAGCTTCGGCGCCCCGGAGAAGAAGATGGGGCTGCACTCCGACGTCACCACCCAGGTGATCTTCGAGGGCGCCAGCGTCCCGGCCGCCCAGCGGATCGGCGACGAGGGTGCCGGGATGAGGGTCGCGCTCAGTGCGCTCGACGCCGGCCGGCTCGGCATCGCGGCCGTGGCGACCGGCATCGGGCAGGCGGCGCTGGCGTCCGCCGTCGCGTGGGCCGGCGAGCGGAAGCAGTTCGGGCAGACGATCGGGTCGTTCCAGGGGCTGCAGTTCCTGCTCGCGGACATGGCGGTGTCCGTCGAGACGGCGCGCGCGTCGTACCTCCACGCGGCGCGGCTCAAGGACGCCGGGCGCCCGTTCTCCCGGCAGGCGAGCGTCGCCAAGATCACCGCGACCGACGCCGCGATGCGGGTCACCACCGACGCGATCCAGGTGCTCGGCGGCTACGGCTACACCGCGGACTACCCGGTCGAGCGCTACTTCCGCGACGCCAAGGTGACCCAGATCTTCGAGGGCACCAACCAGATCCAGCGGATGGTGGTCGGGCGCGACCTGCTGCGCTGACTACGCTGTCGGCATGGCCGTCCGGATCGTCGCCAACCGTCCGGACAAGAACGTCTTCCTGCTGCCGTGGGACGCGCCGCTGGAGGCGTGGAGCGAGCACGTCGTCCCGCTCCCTCGCGGTCTGTCCCGCCACGTCGTGCGCATCGTCCGGCTCGACGGCGTCGTCTACGCGGTCAAGGAGACGCAGGAGCCGATGGCCTGGCGCGAGTACGGCCTCCTGCGCAACCTCCAGCGGCTGCACCTCCCGGCGGTGGTCCCGCACGGCGTGGTCACCGGACGCGAGACGGCGGCCGACGAGGAGCTGCCGGCGGCCCTGATCACGCGCCACCTCAGCTACGCGCTGCCGTACCGGTCGTTGTTCAGCCACGGGATGCGGGCCGAGAGCCTGCCGATGGTGGTGGACGCGCTCGTCGTGCTGCTCGTGCGGTTGCACCTGGCGGGCTTCTACTGGGGCGACGTCTCGCTCTCCAACGTGCTGTTCCGGCGCAACGCCGGCGCGTTCGCGGCGTACCTGGTCGACGCGGAGACCGGTGAGCTGCAGGCCGAGCTCTCCAAGGGCATGCGGCTCAACGACGTGCAGGTCGGGGTCGAGAACGTGTTCGCCGAGCTGCTCGACCTGAAGGCCGGGGAGCTGCTCGGCAACGAGGTCGACCCGGGGCACATCGTCGAGCTGATCGAGGAGCGGTACAACTCGCTGTGGGGCGAGCTGACCAGCGTCGAGGAGTTCGACTCCGACGAGATGTGGCGCATCGAGCAGCGCGTCAACCGCCTCAACGACCTCGGCTTCGACGTCGAGGAGCTCGACGTGGTCACGGACTGGGACGGCTCCACGATCCGGATCCATCCCCGGGTGGTCGAGCTCGGCCACCACCAGCGCGAGTTCCGGGACCTCACCGGGCTCGACGTCGAGGACAACCAGGCCCGGGTGCTGCTCAACGACATCTCGTCGTACGCCGCGCACCAGGGACTGGGCGCCGAGGACCGGATGCTGGTCGCGAACACCTGGCTGCGCGAGTTCTACGAGCCGATCCTGGAGATGATCCCGCCCGACCAGCGCGTCAAGCTCGAGGGTCCCGAGGTGTACCACCAGATCCTCGAGCACCGCTGGTACCTCAGCGAGCGGGCCGGCTTCGAGCAGGACATCTTCGACACCGCCCGCGACTACTTCGCCAACGTCCTGGTCCACCGGCCGGACGAGGCGTTCACCACGCCCGAGGACGACCCGGACCAGCTCCTGCCGCGCGCGGACTGAGCCCCCGGCGTCCGACTACGATGGCGCCGCACGCCGGTGTAGCTCAGTTGGTAGAGCGTCGCTCTTGTAAAGCGAATGTCGCGGGTTCGACTCCTGTCACCGGCTCGGGTGTGGGCCGAGCGGCTCACCGGACGACCTATAGCCTTTTGCGGTGACGAGGCGGGCGGTGGCGGCAGTGCTGGCGCTCGTCGTCGGGCTCGGGACCCTCGCGGCGTGTGGTGACGGCTCGTCCGGGTCGGACCGGCCGAAGGCGACGCCCCCGGCGAAGACCCTCCCGACGACCTACGTCCCGTCGGTCAAGCGCCCAACATGCTGGTCATCGAGACCGACGACATGCGCTGGGACGAGCTCAAGTTCATGCCCAACGTGCGCAAGCTGATCGGGGACCGCGGCCTCGCCTTCGAGAACTCGTTCGCGCCGTACCCGCTGTGCTGCCCGAGCCGCGCCTCGTTCCTCACCGGCAAGTACGCCCACAACCACCACGTGCTCAGCCACGTCGACCCGTTCGGGTTCCAGGCCTTCGACGACCGGACGACGCTGGCGACCGTGCTCCACGGCGGGGGCTACCAGACGGCGCTGGTCGGCAAGTACCTCAACGGCTACGCACGCCAGCACGTCCACGGCAGCACCCGGCCCTCGCTCCGCTACGTGCCGCCGGGCTGGGACCGAGTGGATGGCCGGGAGCGACCACGGCTTCCCGGCCGGCGACCCGCTGCACGGCGGGCACCTACAACTACTTCCACGATGACCCAGATCGTCAACGGCAAGGTCATCGCGCACCCGGGCGATCTACTCCACCGACCTGACCGCCGGACCAGGCGCAGGACGATCGATCGGCGGCTTCGCGCAGAAGCACGAAGCCCGTGGTTCGTCTGGTGGACGCCCGTGGCCCCGCACTTCGGGGTACCCGCACGAGCGCGACGACCCGACGCCGGTGCTGCGCGACGACGGCGTGCTCGACAAGTTCGTCGCGACGCCGGCCCGGCCGGGCTGGGTGCGCGGCCTCTTCGACGACCAGGTGATCACCCACCCGCTCGGCGTGCCGCCGGTCGGTCCGGTCGAGTCCGACATGAGCGACAAGCCGCGCTACTCAGCAAGTTCCCGGAGCCGTACAACGTCGAGGAGAAGGCCGCGCTCACGGAGGCTGACGCGGCAGCGCGCCGAGTCGCTGCTTCGTGCTCGACCAGCAGATCGGGCGTCACGCTGCAGCGGCTGCAGAAGACCGGGGCAGTACGACGAACACGGTCGTCGCGTTCACCTCCGACAACGGCTACTTCCTCGGCGAGCACCGCAAGCGCCCGCGGGCAAGATCCTGGCGCACGAGCCGTCGCTGCGCGTGCCGTTCCTGATCGCCGGCCCGGGCATCAGGCACGGCAGGCGGCTTCGACCCGATCACCTCATCGACCTGGCGCCGACGTTCGCGGACTACGCCGGCCTGAAGGGGATGCCCGACGCGGACGGCGATCTCGCTCGTGGGCACGACATCGAGAACGGCGACCAGGGCTGGAACCGGCCGGTCGTCACCGAGGGGCCGGATCGGCGACCGCTCCTACGTCCGGCAGCCCCGCGGCAGGGCTTCGACACCGCCCTCAACGAGCGCGGCGTCCGCACGGCGCGATGGAAGTACGTCCGCTACTCGACGGGCGAGGTCGAGCTCTACGACCTCAAGGACGACCCGCTGGAGCTGGAGAGCCGGCAGGACGACCCGTCGTACGACGGGGTCTGGCGCAAGCTCCAGAAGGTCTGGGAGCAGTACTACGACTGCAAGGGCGCCGGGTGCGCCGAAGCCGCTGCCGCCGGAGTTCCGCGCGACGGTGGCGCAGACCAAGGCGATCACGCGACAACGAGTTCCGGCGCACCCGCGCCTACTACGTCGACTACCCGGCTGCGCTGAAGGTCAGACCGCGGTCGCGGTGAACTGCCCCGCCGGGCGGGCGATCGACTCCTGTGCCTGCACCAGCTGGAGCTCGCGCCGGCCGCTGTCGAGGGTGAGCCGGAGCAGGTCGAACACGCTCGACGCCGTGCGCTCCAGGGCCACCTTCGGGTCGTCCGTCGCCAGCAGGTGGGCGGTGAACAGCGCCGCCGTGACGTCGCCGGAGCCGTTCGCCTTCATCGGCAGCAGGGGTGTCTGCACGATCCAGGCAGCGTCGCCGTGCACCGCGAGCATCTCGACGGTCTCGTCGGGGGCGTCGGGGCGCAGCACGCTGGTCACCAGCACCGTCGACGGGCCCATCGCCCGCGCGCGCTCGACCGACGCGAGCGTGTCCTCGAGGGTGTGCGGCTCGGTGTCGGTCAGGTAGCCGAGCTCGAACTGGTTGGGGGTGATCAGGTCGGCCTGCGGGGACGACGCGTTCGCGCAGCAGCACCGGGATCGCCGGGTGCACGAAGCAGCCGCGACTTCGCGTTGCCCATCACCGGGTCGCAGGCGTAGATCGCAGTCGGGTTGGCCGCCTTGACCCTCTCGACCGCCTCGAGGATCACGCCGCCGATGTCCTCGCCGCCCTGGTAGCCGGACAGCACCGCCTCGACCTCGGGGAAGGCGCCGCGCTCCTCGACGCCCGGCGATCACCGTCGCGCGACGTCGTCGGCCGGCAGCAGCGGGCCGCGCCACGCGCCGTACCCGGTGTGGTTGGAGAAGTGCACCGTGTGCACCGGCCACACCTCGACGCCGAGCCGCTGGAGCGGGAAGACGGCGGCGCTGTTGCCGACGTGGCCGTAGGCGACCGAGGACTGGATCGAGAGGATGCTCACCGGGCCATCCTGCCCGGCACGCGGGCGCGGCGAAACGTGAAGCGGCTCGGGCGCGCTCAGCGTCAGGCGACCCGCAGGGATCGCTTCGAGAGGCCCATCCAGTAGCCGTCGATCACCTGCTCGCCGGGAGTCTCGGGGTCGGTCGCCGCGCCGAGCGTGACGAAGAGCGGCGTGTAGTGCTCGACGGTCGGGTGCGCGTAGGGCATGCCCGGTGCCTCGGTCGCGGTACGACGCCAGCTCGTCGACGTCGCCACGGGACATCGCCTCGGCGGCCCACGCGTCGAACTCGACCGACCAGCCGGGCGCTTTCGCGTCGATCCGGAACTCGCGTGAGGAACGGCAGCCCGTGGGTGAGGAACCCGGAGCCGATCACCAGCACGCCCTCGTCGCGCAGCGGCGCGAGCCGGGCGCCCGAGCGCCAGCAGCCGGTAGGGGTCGTGCGGTGGGCAGGGACATCTGGATGACGGGGATGTCGGCCTCGGGGTACATGATCTTCAGCGGCACCCAGGCGCCGTGGTCGAGGCCGCGCGCGGGTGCTGGTGCACCGGCTCGGTGTCGGGCATCAGCGCGGCGATCCGCCGGGCGAGCGCCGAGGCGTCCGGCGTCGTCGTACGTCATCCGGTAGTACTTCTCCGCGAAGCCGCCGAAGTCGTAGACCAGGCCGACGCCCGGGCCGGACGCGGACAGCGAGATCGGCGCGGACTCCCAGTGGGCGCTCACGATCAGGATCGCCTTCGGGCGCGGGAGGTCGCCGGCGAGCGCCGCGCAGCTGCGCGGACCACACCGGGTCGTCGAGCAGCGGCGGTGCGCCGTGGCCGATGTAGAGGGCGGGCATGCGCGTGGTCATGGATCCCATCTTAGTTCAAGGTTCAACTAAACGACACGGTGCCGGATGACTGGATTCTCCGGAGGAGCCTCCATCATCGAACCATGAAGTCC
Organism: uncultured Actinomycetota bacterium; assembly: GCA_963745795.1. Classification (GTDB taxonomy): domain Bacteria; phylum Actinomycetota; class Actinomycetes; order Propionibacteriales; family Nocardioidaceae; genus Marmoricola. The sequence goes on from CAVUYR010000005.1 coordinate 686,191, forward strand.
GCGTACAAGTACCTCGCCCTGGCTATCGCCCTCGACGTTCTGCTGCAGGCCGCGGCCATCGCGTACGCCGTCAGCGGTCTCGCGTCCTACGTCGACGACGGGCACCAGGTCGCGAAAGGCACCCTCGAGGATGCCCACTTCAACGGCGTCGGCGGCTACGCGCTCCACGCCGTCAACGGCATGGTGGTCATCCCGGTGCTCGGCGATCGCGCTGCTGGTGGTGGCACTGGTGTCCAGGATCCCTGGCGCTGCCCGTCAGGCGCGGCATCCTGCTGATCATGATCGTGGTGCAGGTCGGGCTGGGTGGTGCTGCCGTCGCGGTGCCGATCCTCGGCGCGCTGCACGGCGTCCTCGCGCTCGCCGTGTTCGGCTTCGCCACGATGATCGGAGTCCGCGCGATCCGGGCCGAGAAGAGCACGACCTCGACGGTCTAGGACGCTCAGGGCAGGCGCCAGTCGACCGGCGTACCGCCCTGCTCGGTCAGCATCCGGTTGACCCGGCTGAACGGCTTCGAGCCGAAGAACCCGCGGTGCGCCGAGAGCGGGCTCGGGTGCACGGACTCGACCCAGGGAACGCCGCCGAGCATCGGCTTGAGCGCCCTGCGCGTCGCGACCCCAGAGGATCGCGGCCAGCGGGCCGCCGCGCCGACCAGGGCGTGGATCGCCTGCTCGGTGACCGCCTCCCAGCCCTTGCCGCGGTGCGAGGCCGGCCGCCCGGGCGCGACGGTGAGGCACCGGTTGAGCAGCAGCACGCCCGGCGTCGGCCCACGCCGACAGGTCGCCGTTGGCCGGCCGCTCGACGCCGAGGTCGTCGACCAGCTCGGTGTAGATGTTGACCAGGCTCTTCGGCACCGGCCGCACGTCCGGCGCCACCGAGAAGCTGAGCCCGACCGGGTGCCCGGGCGTCGGGTACGGGTCCTGCCCGACCACCAGCACCTTGACCTCGGCCAGCGGCCGCTGGAACGCCCGCAGGATGTGGTCGCCGGCCGGCAGGTAGCGACCGCCCGGCCGCGATCTCGGCCGCGCAGGAACGCCCCCATCCGGGCGATCTGGTCGTCCACCGGCGCCAGCGCCTCGGCCCAGTCGGGGGCGACCAGCTGGCGGTCGACGAGGCTGGGGAGGGCGCTCACGGGTCACATGTTTACCAAGGTATCGAGGTTCCTTGACGACCCGGTTCGGACTTCCCAATCCTTCCTGGCGCTCCCAGTGGCGTAGATCCCACGGGAAGCGCCAGAAAAGATTGGGAGGTCGGAAGCATTGGGAAGTAGGCGGAAAGCCCTAGATACCTTGGGAATTCGACGCGCCACCCCGCACCGGCCGAGCCAGCCGATCGAGGAACGCCGAGAGCAGCGCCTCCCGCAGCGCCGGCGCGGCGAGGTCGAGCAGGGCGTTGATCTCGGCCATCGAGTCCGGGAGCCCGACGCCGCCTTCGCCGCTCATGCCGACCGCGGCGAGCAGGCCGTCGAAGTCGTCGTCGGTCAGGGCGGCCGGGTCGAGCGCGCGCACGAACTCCACGATCCCGGGGTCGATCGCGATCGGGCCGGACGCGACGGCCGCGGCGACCGCCGTCCGCCAGCGCCTCCAGGAACTCATCGACCAGCGGCGCGGTGGCCGCGGAGAGCGAGAGGTGGATGTTCGGGCGCGACCCGCGGAACGAGAGCTGCGGCTGCACCCACCAGCCGGCCGCGGTCATCGCGTCGGTGATCGTGAAGACGTCGCACGAGCCGTCGGTCTCGAACGCGACCAGCGTCGAGTCCGGCGCGGCGACCACGCGCAGCGCCGGGATGCGCGGCGATGCCCGGCGACCAGCCGGTCGACGCCCGTCGAGCACCTGCGCGGGTCAGCGTCGAGGTAGCCCGTCGTCGCCGATCGTGTTCACGACCGCCCAGGCCCCGGCGAGCGGGCCACCGCTCCTGGTGGACTGCATGGTCGGGTTCAGCATCGTGTAGCCGGGCCAGCCGCGCGCTCGCGAAGAGCTGCGGTCGCCGGAGCCCGGCGGTCCGGTGCAGCAGCAGCGAGGTGCCCTTGGGCGTGTAGGCGTACTTGTGCAGGTCGACCGAGATGCTGGTGACGCCCGTCGACCGCGAACGTCCACGGCGGTACGACGCGCCCCAGCCGTGCGGCGTACGGCAGCACCCAGCCGCCGATGCACGCGTCGACGTGGCAGCGCACGCCCGCGCTCCGGCGCGTCGCCGGCGATCTCGGTGACCGGGTCGACGACCCCGTGCGCGTACGACGGGGCGCTCGCCACCACGAGCACCGTCCGGTCGTCGATCGCCGCGCGCCATCGCGACCGGGTCGGCCCGGAAGTCCGCACCGACCGGCACCATCACCGCCTCGACCCCGAAGTAGTGGGCGGCCTTGTGGAAGGCCGCGTGCGCGGTCATCGGCAGCACCATCCGCGGCCGGTCGACGTCCGGGCGGCTGTCGCGCGCACCCTGCACGGCGAGCAGCACCGACTCGGTGCCGCCCGAGGTGATCGTGCCGACGACGTCCGGCGGCGCGTCGAGCAGGTCGGCGGTGAAGCCGACCAGCTCGTTCTCCATCGTCAGCAGCGACGGGAACGCGGTCGGGTCGAGACCGTTGGACCCGGCGTACGCCGCCACGGCCTCACGGCCGACCCGGTCGGCCTCGGCCAGTCCGCTGTCGTAGACGTAGGCCAGCGTGCGACCGCCGTGCACCGGCACGTCGCCGGCCTGCATCGCCCGCAGCCGGGCGAGCACGTCGTCGGTCATGGAACCTCCTCCGGGTTTCGAGATGGTTGCTGCGCAAACTCCTCGACGACCGAGATGTCGAGCGTGTAGCGACGCAGGAAGACCAGGCTCAGCAGCGTGAGCAGCGCCGGGATCACCGAGAAGCCCGATCACGATCGCGGTCACGGCCGACGACGGTTGCTCCGCGTCACCCGTGGTCGACGAGACGTAGCCGCCCAGGGCGAGCACCAGCGCGAAGACTCCCGGCCCCGATCGCCAGGCCGAGCGTCTCGCCCGCGGTCCAGACGCCGGTGTAGACGCCGGCCCGGTTCTGTCCCGTACGGCCGGCGTCGACTGCGGCGGCGTCCGGCAGCATCGCCAGCGGGAAGACCTGCGCACCGGCGTAGCCGACCCCGACCAGCGCGGTCGCCCCGAACACCATGGCCGACGGCTCCGACCGCGCGCCCGACCAGCAGCAGCGCGCCGAGCGCGAGCACCAGTGACGCGGCGACGTACCCGCGCTTCTTGCCCACCCGGCCGCCGATCCGCGCCCACACGGGCGTCAGCAGCAGGGCCGGCCCGACGAAGCAGACGAACAGGATCGTCGCCGCGCCGTTGCCGCCCGAGCACGTAGCGCGACATGTAGTCGACGCCGGCCAGCATCGCTCCGACCGCGAGTGCCTGCACGACGAACGTGGTCAGCAGCATCCGGAAGTCTCGCGCGCCGGCCACGATCCGCAGCTGGTCGCGCAGACCCGCCGAGTCGGCCGCGGGCGCGCCGACCGGCGCGTGCCGGGTGCCGACGTAGGCGCCGACCACGCCGGCCACCAGCAGCATCGCGACCGACGACGCCCATCACCGCGTAGCCGGCGCGGCCGCCCACGGCGTCGCGGATCGCCGGTGCGGTCGCGCCGCTCAGCATGATCGAGAACGCGAGGATCGCGACCCGCCACGTCATCAGCCGGGTGCGCTCGTCGTACGACGCGGTGATCTCGGCGGGCATCGCGACGTACGGCACCTGGAAGAAGGCGTAGGCCGTCGCGCACAGCACGAACATCACCAGCACCCACAGGGCGTCCGCTGTGGTCGAGCCGAGGTCGACCGAGGCGAACATCAGCGCGAAGAACACCGCGAGCGCGAGCCCGGCTCGCAGCAGGAACGGCCGTCGCGGACCGCGCGGGTCGGTGGATCGGTCGCTGATCCGACCCGCGATCGGGTTGAGCACGACGTCCCACGCCTTCGGCGCGAAGACGATCACGCCCGCGAGCGCGGCCGTGATGCCGAGCGTGTCGGTGAGGTAGGGCAGCAGCATCAGCCCCGGGCACCGTGCCGAACGTGCCGGTCGCCACCGACCCCAGCCCGTAGCCCACGCGCACGCGACGATCCAGGGTCCCCTCCGGCATGAGAGGAATCTAGTGCAGCCCTATCGCTCGACCGCGTGCGCGATCAGGCCCGCGACGGCCCGCTGCTCCTCGGCGAACGGGTGGAGCGCCGCCGCCCGGCCGGTGTCGGTTCGGACGCCGTTGACCCAGGCCTTCTTGCCGGCACAGACGTCGTGGCCCTTGGAGGCGGCGTACAGGTCGACGAAGAGGGAGCCCGTCCGGTCCGCCGCGGACCTCATCTGCCGGCTGAGGGAGCGCGTGACCGCGTTGAGGGCGATCGTGTCGCGGCGCGCCACCGGCAGCACCTTCGGGCAGAAGCGCGTCGGGTCGAGGATGCGGGGATAGCCGACCAGCACGACGGTCGCGTCGGGCGCCTTCCTGTGGATCGCGCGCAGGTCGCGCGTGATCAGGGCACCGATCCTGCGGACGTCGGCGGACGCCACGGGCACGTCGACCTGCCCGCACCGAACGCCCTCGCGCGGCGCGAAGATGCGCCCCTGCGGACCGCTGATCGGGCAGGTGCCGACGAGCGAGCCGAACAGGCCGAAGTCGTTGCCGCCGATGCCGAGGGTGACCAGGTCGGTGTCGCGCGTGACCGCGGCGAGCTGGGGCGGCACGGTCTGCTGCTGGAAGGTGTTCTGGCGCCCAGCCAGGTCCCTGCTGGTCGCGCCGCTGCAGGAGACGTCGACGTGCTTCGCCACGCCGAGCCTCTCGGCGAGCAGGGCGGGGTAGTTGCCGCTGGAGCGCAGGCAGCCGTTGGCGACGTCGGTGAGGTAGACGTACGGCGCCGCCGTGTAGGAGTCACCGAGCGCGACGTACCTGCGGATCGTCGTCGCGTCCCCGGAGGCGCTCGAGGTCGGCCCGGTCGGGCTCCCGCCCGAGCCCGTGGTCGCGCCGTCGGCGCCGCAGCCGGAGAGGCCGAGCAGGGCGACGACGAGCAGGGTCGCCAGGCGTCTCACTAGCGGGCGAGCCCCCGCGACGACGCGGAGCGGTAGGTGCGGTCGGGGTTGGCGCCGATCGACGGCGGGTCGCCGACGGTCGTCGTCATCACGGGTCGCGTGGCGGCGGGCATCCGCTTCTCCGGCGACGGTTTCGGCGAGCCGGCCGGGACGGCGTCGGGCGTGGAGTGCTCCGCGATCCACTCGTCCATGATCCGCCAGGTCGTCCCGCGCGCGGCGCGGCCGGTCAGCATGCCGAGGTGGCCGCCCGGCACGATCTCGAAGCGCACCTCGGAGGCGTTCGGCAGCAGCCGCACGAGCGAGCGCACGGAGTTGATCGGCGCGATGCCGTCGGTGTTGCCGGCGAACACCAGCACCGGCAGCGGTGATCGCGTCGGTGCGGATGTCGTGGCCGTTGATGTCGATCACGCCGTCCTTGAGCGCGTTGCTCCGCACCATGCCGGTGGTAGAGCTGCCCGAAGGTGCGGCCGGGGTAGGCGATCATGTTGGCGGTGAACCGGTCGACGGCCTCGAGCTGGGCCAGGAACTCCGCGTCGTCGAGGTGGCGCAGCCGGACGTAGGGCTTGGTCACCAGCTTCTGCACGCTGGACAGCTGGAACGCGTTGCGGCACCAGCGGCTTCGGGACGCCACCGATCAGCCGGTAGACCTGGGTCACGAGGCCGCCGTTGCCCAGGTCGAGGATCGGGCGCAGCGGCGCGATCAGCGGCACCTGGGAGACGTCGAACGGCGACGCCGAGCGACGGTCAGTGAGGCGATCGGCAGGTCGGTGTCGTCGGCCGCGGCCAGCACCGACGAAGATCCCGCCGAGACTCCAGCCGATGACGTGCACGGGACGGCCGCCGGCGTGCTCGCTGGCGCCCCGGATCGCCTCGGGCACGACCTCGTCGACCCAGTGCTCCATGCCGAGGGTGCGGTCGCGGAAGCTGATCTCGCCGTACTCCACGAGGTACGTCGGCCGGCCCGCCTGCACGAAGTGCTCGACCAGCGAGCAGGAGCGACGCAGGTCGTAGCAGAGCGCGGGCGCAGCGAGCGGCGTGACCAGCAGCACCGGGTCGCCGGTGTCGCGCACGTGCTGCTGCGGTCGGTAGTGGTACAGCTCGCGCAACGGTCCGTCGTCGATGAGCGTGCGCGGCATCGGACGGAGATCGGCCAGCCCGCCGTACAACATCTGGTGCGCGACGTTGGAGGCTGCGGACACGATCTGTTCCGGCTTGGGGATCAGATCCATGCTGCGAAGGGTACCGAGGGGTTCCACGGTGGACGCCGGGTGCGGCTCCCGCTGACCCTCAGGAAGCGCTGGCGGGCTTCACGTTCTTCTCGTGGGTGACGGCCGTGCCCCCGAGCTCCTCGAGGAACGAGCCGGCCCAGGCGGCGACGTCGTGCTCGGCGACGGTCTTGCGCATCGCCTTCATCCGCTTGGTGCGCTCCTTCTCGTCGGCGGAGTACGCCGCGAGCATCTGCGCCTTCATCCCGTTGATGTCGTAGGGGTTGACCAGATAGGCCTGCCGCAGCTCGTCGGAGGCGCCCGCGAACTCCGAGAGCACCAGCGCACCGTCGTCGTCGAAGCGGCAGGCGACGTACTCCTTGGCGACCAGGTTCATGCCGTCGCGGAACGGCGTCACGACCATGACGTCGGCGGCACGGTAGAGGGCGGCCATCTCCGCCTGCGGGTACGACGAGTGCATGTAGCTGATCGCCGGACGGCCGATCCGGCCGAGGTCGCCGTTGATGCGGCCGACCAGCCGGTCGATGTCGTCGCGGAGGATGCCGGTACTGGTCGACGCGCTCGCGCGACGGGGTCGCGACCTGCACGAAGACGGCGTCCTCGACCGTCACGTGGCCGTCGCGCGATCAGCTCGCCGAAGGCGCGGAGCCGGGCGTAGATGCCCTTGGTGTAGTCGAGCCGGTCGATGCCGAGGAACACCTTGTGCGGGTTGCCGAGCTGCTGCCGGATCTCGTCGGACCGCTTCTGCACCTCCTCGGAGCGGGCCAGCTCCTCGAACGCGCCCGTGTCGATCGAGATCGGGAACGACTTGCGCGGTCACCACCCGGCCGTCGGGCAGGAACATCTGGTCGCGGTGCGTCTTGTGTCCGACTCGCTGCCGGACCAGCCGGACGAAGTTCTGGGCGCCGCCCGGCGAGCTGGAAGCCGACCAGGTCGGCGCCGAGGAGTCCCTCGAGGATCTGCCGGCGCCACGGCAGCTGCTGGAACAGCTCCGCGGGCGGGAACGGGATGTGCAGGTAGAACCCGATCCGGAGGTCGGGCCGCAGGTCGCGCAGCATCTGCGGGCACCAGCTGGAGCTGGTAGTCCTGCACCCACACGGTGGCGTCCTTCGCGGCCACCTCGGCCGCCGCGCTCGGCGAACCGCTGGTTGACGCGCACGTAGGCGTCCCACCACTCGCGGTGGAAGGCCGGCTTGGCCACCACGTCGTGGTAGAGCGGCCACAGCGTGGCGTTGGAGAAGCCCTCGTAGAACTCCTCGATCTCGGCCTGGCTCATCGCGATCGGCACCAGCTGGATGCCGTCCTCCTCGAACGGCTCCAGGTCCTCGTCGGTGCCACCGGGCCAGCCGATCCAGGCGCCGTCGTTGGCCTGCATCACCGGCTCGAGCGCGGAGACCAGACCGCCGGGGGAGCGGCGCCAGGTGACGTTGCCCTGGTCGTCCACCACACGGTCGACCGGTAGCCGGTTGGCCACGATCACGAGGTCGGCGCCCTGCTTGCGTCGGGATGGACTCACGTCGCCCACCCTATGCGGGTCGTCCTGCGTGGCTCCGCCCCGGACTACTCGCCCGGGTAGACGATCGCCGAGCTGGGCCCGGACCGCGTCCATCTGCCGCATCAGCGATGAGCGTCTGCTCCAGCGGCACCATCGGGCTCTCCTTCTCGCCGGCGCGCAGGCAGCGCATCACCTCGACCGCCTCGTTGCCGTAGCCGGCGCCGATCACCGGCTCGCGGCGGCTCGATCCGCTCCGGCTCCAGCGGCGTGCTCGCCGTCGTACGGCGTCCACGTGACGTACGACGGGTGGTGGAACGGCGCGGGAAGTCGAGCCGGCCGGTGTCGTCGCGATCGACGCGGTGCGCGGCGAGTTGGCTGGTCATGCTGGTGGTGATCGCGGCCACGCGCGCCGCTCGCGTAGCCTCGCGGCCAGCGACCAGGTCGAGGTCGACTCCGGGTCTCGGCGAGGTGCGCCGACCGCGGTCAGCTCGGCCGGCTCGCCGAGGAAGAGCTGCGCGAAGGTGAGCGGGTAGATCCCCATGTCGAGCAGCGCGCCGCCGCCGAGCTCGGGGGCGAACATCCGGTCGGTCGGCGGCTTGTCGACCACGCAGCCGAGGTCGGCCACGCAGCTGCGCGGAGCGCGCCGAAGTCGCCGGCCCGCGCCCGCTCCCGGAGGTGGCGGACCAGCGGGTGGCAGGCCATCCACATGGCCTCCATCAGGAACAGGTCGCGCTCGCGGGCCGAGTGCGACCAGCTCCTCGGCCTGCGCCGGCGTTGAGCGTGATCGCCTTCTCGCACAGCACCGGCTTGCCGGCCTCGAGCAGCATCCGGACCTGCTCGAGGTGCAGCCCGTGCGGGCTGGCGACGTACACCACGTCGACGTCCGGGTCGGCCGCGAGCGTCCTCGTAGGAGCCGTGGGCCCGGGCCGGAGCGCCGTCGGCGGGAGCGAACTCCGCCGCGAACTCCTGGCCGAGGCGGTGCTGCGGGACCCGACGGCCTCCAGCCGGGCGTCCGGCAGCAGCGCCAGGTCGGCCGCGAAGCTGTGCGCGATCTTGCCGGTCGCGAGGATGCCCCACCGGATCGTGTCCATCCGGCCACGGTAGTCACACGCGTCCGCCGGACGCGGCAGGCGAGCGGTGGCGGCGCCGCGCCGGCGACTCGCGCACGCGATCAAATGACATCGTTGTGGTTCGTCACCTAGACTGCTCGGACGCAACACCGACTTCCCCCGCGCGAAGGAGCCGACGAGCATGGCCGCCGAGAACGTTGCCCATCCGAGTCAGCCAGAGCCGCGACCAGCTGTCCGAGCGCGACGCGCGCGATCCTCGACTTCGAGCGCCAGTGGTGGAAGTACGCCGGCGCCAAGGAGCAGGCGATCCGCGAGAAGTTCGACATGTCCTCGACGCGCTACTACCAGGTGCTCAACGCCCTGATCGACCGTCCCGAGGCGCTCGCCTCCGACCCGCTGCTGGTTCGGCGGCTGCGCCGGCTCCGGGCCTCCCGCCAGCGCCAGCGCCAGGCGCGCCGGCTCGGATTCGAGGTCTGAGTCCGATGGCCCGCCGGCTCGTGGACGCGTGACGAGCGCGGCGTGGTCGCGCCGTCACGGCTGATGCTGGTCGCCGTCGTCGCCGTCGCGCATCGCGGGTGCCGCGTTCGTCGCGACCACCCCGGCCAGCCCGAGCCAGGCTGCACGCGTCGGTCGCCTCGGCGACGACCCCGTCCGCGTCACCCACGCCCACCCCGACCGCCCACCCCGACCGCCAAGCCGACCAAGAAGGCCGCCGAAGAAGAAGGCCGGTCGTGGTCGAGCGTCGGCGACACGTATCGTCGAGGTGTTCAACAACTCCGGCATCACCGGCCTGGCCGAGCCGCACGCCGCGCAGGGCGCAGGGCGCCGGCTGGAAGGTCGTCGGCTCCGACAACTGGTACGGCACGATCCCGGCCACCACGGTCTACTACCCGGAGCGACTGCACGCCGCGGCCAAGGTGCTCGCTCGCGACCTCGGCATCGGTCGGATCAAGCCCGCGATCGACCCGATGCGCGGCGACCGGCTGACCGTGATCCTGACCACCGACTACGCCTCCTGACGCGCGGTTCCGGACACGGGTTCTGCCGTGGCAGGTCCATGCGCGAGAGTTGGGCGCGTGGAGTTCGCCTCGGCTGACGGTGACCGGCAGTACGCCGCCGTCGTACGCGCCGCGGACTCGCTGGTCGTCGGGCCTCGACTTCGACGGCGTCCTCTCCCCGATCGTCGACGACCCCGAGCCAGGCCGTGATCCACCCCGACGGCCCCGAGATGCTGCTCGACCTGGCCGAGGCGGTCCACGCCGTCGCGGTGATCACCGGGCGCCCGGCGCGGCAGGTGCTCGCCCTCGGCGGCCTCGACGAGGTCGGCGACGAGCTCGGCGACCGCGGGCGCGACCTCTACGTCTTCGGCCAGTACGGCAACGAGCGCTGGGACTCCCACGACCGCCGCGTGCATCTCGCCGAAGCCGCCGCACGGGCTGGCCGACGCTGACGAGCGAGCTCCCCGGATCCTGCGCCGCGTACGACGCCGAGGACGCGCTACGATCGAGGAGAAGGGGCTCGCGATCGGCGTCCACACCCGACGGCTGGCCGACCCGCAGGCCGCGTTCGACCGGCTGCTCGAGCCCGGTCACCGAGGCCGCCGAGCGCCACGACCTCACCGTCGAGCCGGGCCGGATGGTGATCGAGGTCCGCGCCGGCGGCATGGACAAGGGCCAGGCGGTCGCACAGGCTGGCCGAGGACCTCGGGGCCGGTGGCTTCGTCTTCGTCGGCGACGACCTCGGCGACATCGAGGCCTTCGAGGCCGTGCTGGAGCTCCGCGACGGCGGCATGCCCACCCTGCTGGTCTGCTCCGGCTCCCACGAGCAGCACGCGCTGGTCGCGACCTGGCCGACGTGGTCGTCGCCGGCCCCGACGGCGTGATCGACCCTCCTGCGCGAGCTCGTCGACGACATCCGGCACATGCGCGCCTAGGGATCCCACATCCCGGACCCGATGTGCACATGGTGAGACGGCTGCCTAGGCTGAGCACAGCTCATCGAGAGGGGCAGAGGGACACGGCCCGCTGAAGCCCCGGCAACCACGTCGCGACGTCACGCCGTGCGCGCGGTGAAGGTGCCAATTCCGTCCCGCGGTCGAGAGTCGGCGCGCGGGGAAGATGAGAAGGAGGCCTCCTTGAGCACCCAGGTCCTGACAGCCGTCCCGGCGCTTCGCGAAGGCGCGTTCGGCAACGCCACCCACCTCGTCCTGCCGCGAGTGCGGCGCCACGCAGCGTCCTCGGCCCGTTCTACGCCTGTCTGGAGTGCTTCGGCCCGCTGGAGATCGGCTACGACTTCCCGCAGGTCACCCGCGAGCAGATCGAGGCCGGCCCGACGAACATCTGGCGCTACCAGCCGCTGCTGCCGGTGCCGACCGACATCGCCGACAGCCCGAACATGGAGCCCGGCTTCACCCGGCTGCTCCGGCCGACAACCTCGGCCGCGAGCTCGGCATCGAGCCGCTCTGGGTCAAGGACGACTCCGGCAACCCGACGCACTCGTTCAAGGACCGCGTGGTCGCGGTCGCGCTGTCCGCCGCCCGCGAGCTCGGCTCGCAAGGTGTTCGCCTGCCCGTCGCACCGGCAACCTCGCCAACGCCGTCGCCGCCGCCGGTGCGCGCGCCGGCATCCAGACCGTGGTGTTCATCCCGCACGACCTCGAGCGGCCGAAGATCATCACCACCGCGGTCTACGGCGGCACGCCTGGTCGCGGTGCAGCGGCAACTACGACGACGTCAACCGGCTCGCCTCGGAGATCGCCGGCGAGGAGGACGGCTGGGCGTTCGTCAACGTCAACGTCCGCCCGTACTACGCCGAGGGCTCCAAGACGCTCGGCTACGAGGTCGCCGAGCAGCTCGGCTGGCGGCTGCCGCGACCAGGTCGTGATCCCGGTCGCGTCCGGCTCGCAGCTGACCAAGGTCGACAAGGCGTTCCAGCGAGCTGATCCGGCTCGGGCTGGTCGAGGAGAAGCCGTACACGGATCTTCGGCGCGCAGGCGACCGGCTGCTCCCCGGTGTCGGCCGCGTTCAAGGACGGGCACGACGTCGTCCGCCCGGTGCGCCCGACACGATCGCCAAGTCGCTCGCGATCGGCAACCCGGCCGACGGTCCCTACGTGCTCGACGTCGCCCGCCGCACCGGCGGCGCGGTCGAGGACGTCGACCGACGAGCGAGGTCCGCGAGGGCATCCAGCTGCTGGCCCGCACCGAGGGCGTCTTCGCCGAGACCGCGGGCGGCGTCACCGTCGGCGTCGCTGAAGAAGCTGGTCGAGACCGGCCAGCTCGACCCGGACGGCGAGACCGTCGTGTTCAACACCGGCGACGGCCTCAAGACGCTCGACGCGGTCGCCGACCGGGTCGGTCCGGCCGCCACCATCGACCCGTCGTACGACGCGTTCGTCGCGGCCAACCTGATCTGACCCGGAGAGAGGAACCCCATGAGCGTCAGCGTCCGGATCCCCACCATCCTGCGCACCTACACCGGCGGCGAGTCCGAGGTGACCGCCGACGGCGTCGACCCTGGCCGAGGTGCTCGACGACCTCGAGTCGAACCACATCGGGATCAAGGCGCGGGTGCTCGACGAGCAGGGCGCGATCCGGCGGTTCGTCAACGTCTACGTCGGCAACGACGACGTCCGGTTCCTGGAGTCGCTCGAGACGCCGACCCCCGAGGGCGTGCAGATCAGCATCATCCCGGCCGTGGCCGGGGGCGCCTAGCCCCGCGCGCGCTTGTGCAGCCGGTCGCGAGCCCGGACCGCCTCGGCGTACGGCACCACCGTGCTGGCCTTGCCCAACCCGTGCGGCGGCATGTTGCCGTAGACCGCCTCGTACTCGCCGGCGCGCACCAGGAAGGTCTCGTGCCAGATCCCGGTGCGACTGCTCGTGCCCACACGCTTCCAGTAGTTGCGCCACGCGGCCACGTGCGGGTCGGTCTTGTCGTTCGCGAACCGTTCGAGGTGCTCGAAGGAGCGCCAGTACTGCACGACGGTGGTCAACCCGTAGGTCTCGTAGCCCAGCAGTCCCTTCTCGGGGTCCTCGCTCAGCTTCTTCAGGAGGTAGGGCATGCCGCGGCGGCCACCGAGGTCGCGCAGGGAGCGCAGCAGGTGGAACGGCTGTGCCCGGGCGCCGATGATGAACACCACGAAGTCCCCGTCGATCTGGGCCATCCACCGGCCCGTCCTTACTTCGGTCATGGCTCATGCTCCGTCGCTCGCGCGGGCTTGGCAACGGGTCTGGTGCGGACCACTGTGACAGCGTTACTGTCACGGTCATGGCGCTGGACCGGATGCACTGGCTGCGGAAGATCGCGACCCTCGACCCGGACACGGACTACGAGGAGATCTACCGGATCGCGACCATGCTCGAGTTCCCCTGGGACATGACCCAGTCGCTCGGCCTCGCCCTCTACCGCAGCTATGCCGTGCCCAGCATCGGCAGCCTGCTGGCGCGCACCGGTGAGTTCACCGAGCGCACGCAGAAGCGCTACGACGACACCGGGCTGATCCTCTCCGCGATCGGTGAGTACGGCCTGGACTCGACCGAGGGCCGGGCGGCGATCCGTCGGATGAACCAGATGCACGGCCGCTACGGCATCCCCAACGACGACCTGCGCTACGTGCTGAGCACGTTCGTCACGGTGCCGATCCGGTGGCTCGACGAGTACGGCTACCGCCCGTTCAGCGCGGCCGAGAAGACGGCCAGTGCGAACTACTACCGTCGGCTCGGCGAGCTGATGAACATCAAGGACATCCCGGCGACGTGGCAGGAGTTCGGTGACCTGATGGACGCCTACGAGCGCGACAACTTCGGGTACGACGCGGGCGCCGTGGCGGTGTCCGAGGCGACCCTGGCGCTGATGGCGACGTTCCCGCCCAGCGACAAGGGACCGACGCGCGCGGTGCGCCGCTCGGCACTGGCGCTGATGGACGACGAGCTGCTGGCCGCCTTCCGGTACGACGCGCCCACCCGCGCCGAGCGGGTGCTCTACCGCGGGGCGATCAGGGCAAGGGCGCGGCTGCTCCGGCATTTCCCGGCGCGCGAGGAGCCGGTGTACTTCCGGGACCTGCCGCAGGTGCGCAGCTACCCCGACGGCTACGAGATCCCGGAGCTCGGCACCTTCGCCGACACCCGGACGTGAGCCGACCATGATCGAGACCGTCCGCGGGGCGCAGGACCAGTGGCAGGCGATCGGCCTCGCCACGGCGATCGCCAGCGCCGTGCTGGTCGGTGCGGTCCTCCTGACCGCGATCCGCCGGTCCGGCCGCGAGCACGGCCCCGCCCTGCTGGTGCTTCTGGTGACCCTGCTGCTCGCATCGCTGGTGGTGCTGTCCGTGGGCCAGTCCGAGGTCGCCCTCGGGTTCGAGATCTCCGTGCTCGGTCTGGGCCTCGGGGTGGTGACCGTCGTGCAGGTCGCGTCCGGCACCACTCCCGGTCCGCGGTGGCGCAATGCGCTCGCCATGCTCCCGGCCGTCGGACTCGTCGTCGGCGGCATCCTGCTCGAGACCGACTCCGCTGCCGGCTTCACCTGGACCTTCGCCGCGATCGCGGTGGGCCTCGCCGTCGCCGTCGAGCGCGCCTGGACGATGGTCACCTCCGGTGCCGGCTGAGCCCGCTCGCCCTCCCGCCCGTGGCCGCTGGAAGGGTTGACGCGATGAGGTCGGTCCTCCTGGTCACGTCCTCCGACCTGCCGGCTGGCGAGCCCCGCGGACACCTGCTGCCCGAGGCGTTCGCGGCCCGGGGCGTCGACGCCCGGTGGGTGTGCTGGGACGACCCGGACGTCGACTGGTCGGCGGCCGACCTGGTCGCGGTGCGTTCCACGTGGGACTACGACGGCCGGCTGCCGGAGTTCCTGGCCTGGGCCCGGTCGGTCGGGCCGACCCTGCTCAACGGTGTGGACCTGTTCGCCTGGAACACCGACAAGTCCTACCTCGTGACGCTCGGCGCGTCCGGGCTGCCGGTCGTGCCGACGCTGGTGGTCGAGGGCGAGGAGGACCTGCCGACCGCCATCGCGTCGTACGACATCGCCGTGGTGAAGCCGTGCGTCGGCGCCGACGGCCGTGGGGTGGTGGTCTTCGACGGGAGGAAGGGCGGTCCGGCCGACATCGACGAGGCCACCCTCGGTCCCGGCCCGTGGGTCGTGCAGCCGCTGGTGGAGTCGGTGCGCACCGAGGGTGAGCACTCGGTCTTCGTGCTCGGCGGAGAACCGGTCGCCCAGGTGCGCAAGGTGCCGGCGGGGCACGAGATCCGCGTGCACGAGGCGTACGGCGGGTCGACCGTGGCCGTGGACCTCGACCCGGAGGCCGCCGCCCTCGCGCGCCGTACCGTCGGGGTCGCGGAGCGGGTGGCTCGGCAGCACCCTCGTCTACGCCCGCGTCGACCTGCTCCGGATGCCCGACGGAGCCCTGGCGGTCAGCGAGCTCGAGGTGACCGAGCCGGGCCTGTACCTGGACGTCCTCCCGGCCAACGCCGACGCCTTCGCCGACGTCGTCGTCGCCCTGCTGGGGGACCCCGCAACCCGCTGACCCGTCGCAGATGGCGATGCTGAGCATGGTGACCCGTCGCAGATGGTGACTCGCCGCCGCCATCTGCGACGGGTCAGCGGTCGAAAGTCCGCCATCTGCGACGGGTCGGCGAATCGTTTGCACTCGGTCGGGTCGAGTGCTAATACTGTGGTTAGCACTCTCCCCGTGAGAGTGACAGAAATCAGGATCTCCCAGGTGAGGTCCCAGGCGGCGCCGGGAAGGGTCCGGGGTGCGCGGGGCCGTCCGTCGCGGGCACCGTCGAGGTCATCCGTCTCAGCGTGAGGAATCGCGAGAGCCACATGCCGAAGCTGATTGCTTTCAACGAGGAGGCCCGCCGCGGCCTGGAGCGTGGCATGAACACGCTCGCCGACGCGGTCAAGGTCACACTCGGGCCCAAGGGCCGCAACGTCGTGCTCGAGAAGAAGTGGGGCGCGCCCACCATCACCAACGATGGTGTGAGCATCGCCAAGGAGATCGAGCTGGAGGACCCGTACGAGAAGATCGGGGCCGAGCTCGTCAAGGAGGTTGCCAAGAAGACCGACGACGTCGCCGGTGACGGTACGACGACCGCCACGGTCCTGGCCCAGGCGATGGTCCGCGAGGGCCTGCGCAACGTGGCCGCCGGTGCCAACCCGATGGCGCTCAAGCGCGGCATCGAGAAGGCCGTCGAGGCCGTCTCCGAGCAGCTGCTCGCGATGGCCAAGGACGTCGAGACCAAGGAGCAGATCGCGTCCACCGCGTCCATCTCCGCGGCCGACACCACCGTCGGCGAGATCATCGCCGAGGCGATGGACAAGGTCGGCAAGGAAGGCGTCATCACCGTCGAGGAGTCGAACACCTTCGGGCTCGACCTCGAGCTGACCGAGGGGATGCGCTTCGACAAGGGCTACATCTCGGCGTACTTCTTCACCGACCCGGAGCGCATGGAGGCCGTCCTCGACGACCCCTACATCCTGATCGTCGAGAGCAAGATCTCGAACGTGAAGGACCTGCTGCCGATCCTCGAGAAGGTCATGCAGTCGGGCAAGCCGCTGCTGGTCCTCGCCGAGGACGTCGACGGCGAGGCGCTGTCCACGCTGGTCGTGAACAAGATCCGTGGCACCTTCAAGTCGGTCGCCGTCAAGGCGCCGGGCTTCGGTGACCGCCGCAAGGCCATGCTGCAGGACATCGCGATCCTGACCGGTGCCCAGGTGATCAGCGAGACCGTCGGCCTCTCCCTCGAGTCGGCCACCGTCGACATGCTGGGTCAGGCCCGCAAGATCACGGTGACCAAGGACGAGACCACGATCGTGGAGGGTTCCGGCGACGGCGACCAGATCCAGGGTCGCGTCAACCAGATCCGTGCCGAGATCGAGAAGTCGGACTCCGACTACGACCGCGAGAAGCTGCAGGAGCGCCTGGCCAAGCTGGCCGGCGGTGTCGCGGTGATCAAGGTCGGCGCGGCCACCGAGGTCGAGCTCAAGGAGCGCAAGCACCGCATCGAGGACGCCGTGCGCAACGCGAAGGCGGCCGTCGAGGAGGGCATCGTCGCCGGCGGCGGCGTGGCCCTGGTGCAGGCAGCGGACAAGGCCTTCGAGAAGCTGGACCTCGAGGGTGACGAGGCCACCGGTGCCGCGATCGTGCACATCGCGTCCGAGGCCCCGCTCAAGCAGATCGCGATCAACGCCGGTCTCGAGGGCGGCGTCGTGGCCGAGAAGGTGCGCAACGTGGAGGCCGGCTTCGGTCTCGACGCGGCCACCGGCGAGTACGTCGACATGATCAAGGTCGGGATCATCGACCCCGCCAAGGTGACCCGCTCGGCACTGCAGAACGCCGCGTCGATCGCCGCGCTGTTCCTCACCACCGAGGTCGTCGTGGCCGACAAGCCGGAGAAGGCCCCCGCCGGTGGCGGCGACCCGTCCGGCGGCATGGGCGGCATGGACTTCTGATCGCCAGGTCGCCCCCCGCTCACCGAACCACAACGAAGGCCCCCGCTCCGGCGGGGGCCTTCGTGCGTTCTGGGAAGGTGGGGCCATGACCGAACCAGCCGCCCTGTACGACGTGCAGGGCCACGTCGCCGTCCTCACCCTCAACCGACCCGACGTGATGAACGCGGTCAACGCGGCGCTCTCGACCGCGTTGGGCGAGGGGGTCGAGCGGGCCGCGACCGACCCTGCGGTGCGGGTGCTGGTGCTGACCGGGGCCGGCCGAGCATTCTGCGCCGGCGCCGACCTCAAGGCGCTGGCCGCGGGCGAGTGGATCGGGGCCGAGGGCCACGAGGACTGGGGCTTCGCGGGGTTCGCGCGGCACTGGGTCGACAAGCCGGTGGTGGCCGCGGTCAACGGTTACGCGCTCGGCGGCGGCACCGAGCTGGCGCTCGCGTGCGACCTGGTGGTCGCCTCCGAGGAGGCGCGGTTCGGGCTGCCGGAGGTGCGGCGCGGACTGTTCGCCGCCGCCGGTGGGATGGTCCGGCTGCAGCGGCAGATCCCGGTCAAGAGAGCCGCCGAGATCGCGCTCACCGGCGAGCCGATCGACGCCGCGACCGCGCTCGACTGGGGCCTGGTCAACCGGGTGGTGTCGCACGGCCGGGTGCTGCCGGCGGCTCTGGCACTGGCCGAGGTGGTCGCGGGCAATGCGCCGACCGCCGTACGCCAGACCAAGCGGATGCTGCACCGCGGCGGCACGTCCGCGGGCTCTGACTGGGACGCCGCCTGGACCGGGGCGGACCCGTGGGCGGCCAACCTGGAGGCGATGTCGACGGTCTTCGGCCACCCGGACGCGGTCGAGGGCCCGACCGCCTTCGCCCACAAGCGGGAGCCGCAGTGGCGCGACGAGTGATCGTGGTCCGCACCGCCCGCGAGCTGCTCGAGGTCGACGACCCGGCCTGGCCGGACGTGGAGCGCGCAGTCGCCGAGAGCCCGCGCGACGTGCGGGTGCTCCCGATCGAGCCCGGCGCGGACGCGGACGTCGTCTCGCGGCTGCAGGTCTCGGCCCGATCGACCCTGGGCGCCCTGGCCAGCGCCTGCGGCGGGCTGGTCGTCGACCACGGCTGGCTGCGGATCCTCGGCGGCGGGCACGACGGGCTGCCCGACCTCGCCGCTGCGAACCGCCTCGACCCGCCCGGTCCCGACGCGAAGCCCCCACCCGCGCTGGTCGTCGGGTACGACGTGCTGGGCGGGCGGTTCGCCGTCGACGCCGGCGGACTCGGCGTGCAGGAGGGCGCGGTCTGCTACCTCGGCCCGGATGCGCTGTCCTGGGTCGGCCTCGGCGCCGGCCACGGCACCTTCGTGCGCTGGGTGCTCGAGGGCGACGGACTCGACGACTTCTACGCCTCGCTCCGCTGGCCCGGCTGGCAGCAGCGCGTCGAGGTGCTGGCACTCGACCGGGGCCTGGCCGCCTACCCGCCGCCGTTCACGGAGGAGGGCCGGGACCTCTCGGCGGCGTCGCTGCGCGAGGTGCCGTTCGCGGAGCTGCTCACCTGGTACGACGAGGTGCGCGAGCAGATCGCCGGCCTGCCCGAGGGTGAGGCCTTCGAGCTGCGCCCCAGTGACTAGAACACGTTGCGCGGCCGGAACTGCACGCTCACGCGCGGACCGACCGGCCGTGACGTCTTCGGGATGGCGTGCTCCCAGGTGCGCTGGCACGAGCCGCCCATCACGATCAGGTCGCCGTGGCCGAGCGGGTACGCCGCCTCGGTGTGGCCGCCCACGGGCCGCAGCGCCAGCTTGCGCGGCGAGCCGAACGACACGATCGCGACCATCGTGTCGGCGGAGCGGCCGCGCCCGATGTTGTCGCCGTGCCACGCCACCGAGTCGCGGCCGTCGCGGTAGTAGCAGCAGCCGGCGGTCACGAACGGCTCGCCGAGCTCGTCGGCGTAGTGCTCGCTCAGCGCGTCGCGGGCCTCGACCAGGGCCGGATGCGGCAGCGGGTCGCCGACGCCGTAGTGGTGCAGGAGCCGCGGGACGTCGACGACGTTGTCGTACATCGGTCGCTGCTCGGCGCGCCAGGGCACGTCGGCGAGCATCGTGGCGAACAGCTCGTCGGCGCCCTCGAACCAGCCGGGCAGCACGTCGACCCAGGCTCCGCGGCTCAGCCAGCGACGCTCGACCCGGCCGGTCAGCGGCCCGATGCCGATCGTGGGGGCGTCGAAGAGTGACGCCTGGAAGTCCACCGTCATGGACCCGAGTCTACCCCAAGTTCGAACAGATGTTCTAGAGATCAGCGTGCTGCATGGCCGGCCCCGGAGTCGGCGCCGGGCCGTCGGTCTCGGGCGGGATGTTGATCCCGTTGGCGGCAGGCGTGATCCGCGGCTCGAGTCCGACCACCGCCACCACGGCGACCAGGGCGCAGCCGATCAGCAGCAGCGCGACGTAGGAACCCTCCAGGTGGTGGCCGATCAACCACCCCGATACGGGGGGCGCGAGCACCATCGGCAGCTGGAAGGCACCGGAGGTCAGCGCGTTGGTGCGCCCCCGCAGCCGGTCGGTCGTGAGGTCGTTGGTCATCGCCGGCATCGTCGGCTGCAGGAGCGTCTCGCCGAGCGCGAAGACCGAGGCGCAGGCGGCGATCAGCACGGTCGCGCCCAGAGTGCCGGGCACCAGGCCGGAGGCGCCCATCAGCAGCCACGCGAACGCCCAGATCAGCGCCATCACCACCATCACCCGGGTGCGGCGCCTGCCCTCGATGCGCTGGAGCACGACCAGCTGGAGCACCACGATCACCAGGGTGTTGCAGGCGAACGCGATGCCGAGCCCCTGGGTCGAGACCTCGCTGATGACGCGCGCGTAGGCGGGCATGCCGGTGTTGAGCTGGGCATAGGCGACGAACGAGGCGAGGAACGTGAGCAGCGTGAGGGTCGGGATGCCGGGCAGCCGCAGCACCTCGCGGTAGCCGGGCGTGGCCACCTCGTCATGGTCGTGCTCCGGGCGTCCGGCGATGTGGCGCAGCGGCACCAGCAGCAGGAACAGCGAGGGCAGGAAGGTGACGGCGTCGGCCAGGTAGATCGCCTGGAACGTCCAGGTCTGGTCGACGGAGAGCCAGGCGCCGCCGATCAGGCCACCGAGCCCGATGCCGAGGTTGAGCAGGCTGAAGTTGACCCCGAAGTAGCGCTGCCGGATCGCCGACGGTACGACGTTGGCGATCATGGTCTGCGAGGCCGGCCACGAGACGCCGAACGCGAGCCCGGACAGCGCCATCCCGAGTGCGGCCACCGGCACCGTCGCGGCGAACGCCATCACCACCTCACCGGCGATCACGCAGAACAGCGCCGCGACGAGCACCCGGCGCGCCCCCATGCGGTCGATGATCGCGCCACCGGGCCCGACGGCGAGCAGGCCCGTCAGCGGCTGGATGCCGAGCACGAGCCCCGTCGTGCTCAGACTGAAGCTGCGGACCTCGTGCAGGTAGACCACCCAGAACGGGAGCACCAGGCCGGTGCCGATGAACTCGAACACCACCACGGACAGCAGCAGCTTGCCCTCGCGCGGCAGGTCGTGCCAGAAGGCCTTGAGCGGCGGTTTGGGAGGTGCTGCGGTCACCACAGAAGCATGTCAGCGCCCACCGACAGGGCGCATTCGAGTTTCTCTCCTCAGTGCGCCCAGCGCGTGGCGTCGGCGACCTCCTCGGGCGAGGCGCCCTCGAACAGCTCGATCTCCGACTCGCGGACCGCGGCGATGGCGTCGACGAGCGCTGTCCCGAACGCGGCCCGGAGGACACCGTCGCGGCGGAACGCGGCGAGCGACTCGCCGAGGCTCGCAGGCAGCCGTTCGATCCCGCGGGCGGCAAGCGCCTCGTCGCCCAGCGCCGCCGGGTCGACCTCGATCGGCTCGGGGAGTGCGGCCCGCCGGTCGATGCCGTCGGCGCCCACGACCAGCAGCGCGGCGAGCAGGAGGTAGGGGTTGGCCTGCAGGTCGACGCACTTCACCTCGAGGTTCGCCGCCCAGTCCTCGCTGCCGGTCGAGCCGGTGACCATCCGCACCGCGGCCTCGCGGTTCTCCAGGCCCCAGCAGCAGTAGGCGCCGGCCCAGTGCTGTGGCACGAGCCGGAGGTACGACGCCACGCCGGGCGCACCGATCGCGAGCAGCGCCGGGAGGTGCGCGAGCACTCCTCCGGAGAACGCCGCCGCCTCGTCGGTGAGCCCGTACGTCGACGTACCGCCCGCCATCAGGTTCCGACCCTCGCGCCAGAGGCTGAGGTGCACGTGGCCGCCGTTGCCGACGCCGGCGGTGTCCACCTTCGGGGAGTACGACGTGCGGAACCCGTGCCGCTGGCCGACCGACCGGATCGTCTGGCGCACGAGCACGGAGGTGTCGGCGGCGTGCACCGGGGACTCGGCCGCCACGGAGAGCTCGAACTGGCCGGGGGCGTACTCGGGGTGGTACTGCTCCACCACGACCCCTTGGGCCGCGAGCGCGGCCAGCACGTCGCGCGAGTAGTCGGCGGCCGAGCCGAGCCGGGACAGCCCGTAGGCCGGGCCACTGACGGCGGGGGTGAACGCGTCGCCGTCACCGGCGGAGACCACCCACTCGATCTCGAACGCGCACCGGAACGTGAGCCCTCGTTCGGCCTGCTCGTCGACCAGCCGGCCCAGCAGCAGCCGGCTGTCCATGTCGTACGCGTGGCCACCCTGCGTGAAGCGCTCGCCCGGCGCCCAGGCCCAGCCCGGCTGTGCGGCGAGCACCACGAGCCGGTCGAGGTCGGGCACGATCCGCTGGTCGCCCACCGGTCCCTCACCAGACGACGGCGCCGCGACCCAGTCGTCGAAGCGGAAGTAGTCGAACGCGGTGGAGAACCCGACGCCCCACGCCGCGAGCGACGGCAGCCGGTCGAGGGGAACGGCCTTCACCCGCGAGATCCCGGCGTTGTCGACGAAGCTCGTCGCGACCGCCACCACACCACGCTCCGCGAGGTCGGGCACCAGGGCCTCGGCTCGTCTCGAGCGTTCTTCGCGTGCGGCGAGATCCACCTGAGCTCCTCCGGGACAGGGGCGCCGAGGCTCCCGGTCGTGATCTGGACAAAGAATAGGGCCGCCGACAGACTCCCAAAGGTCCGTTGCCCGCCGCGGGAAGGCGTATGTCATGAGCGTCGCGTCGTGACCGTCGACCTCGGCCCGCTCATCGACCACCACTGCCACGGCCTGGTCGTCGAGGACCTCGACCGCGCCGGCTTCGAGGCGCTGATGAACGAGGCCACGCGGCCGTCGCCGCTCGGCACCACCCTCTTCGACTCGATGCTGGGGCTGGCGATCCGGCGGCACTGCGCGCCGTTGCTCGACCTGGAGCCGCTGGCCACCGCCGACGAGTACCTCGCCCGTCGTACGGCGCTGGGGTCCGCGGAGGTCAACCGCCGGATGGTCGCGGCGGCCGGCATCGAGGAGTTCCTCGTCGACACCGGGCTCACGCCCGAGAAGGTCTGCACGCCCGGCGATCTCGCCGACCTCGCCGGCGGGGCCAGCCGCGAGGTGGTCCGGCTGGAACGCATCGCCGAGGAGGTGCTCGCGGCCGGCACCGCGGACTTCCCGGGAGAGGTCC
This sequence comes from uncultured Actinomycetota bacterium, assembly GCA_963745795.1. Classification (GTDB taxonomy): domain Bacteria; phylum Actinomycetota; class Actinomycetes; order Propionibacteriales; family Nocardioidaceae; genus Marmoricola. The sequence goes on from CAVUYR010000005.1 coordinate 709,038, forward strand.
GCCAGCGGCTGGAGGTGTCGCGAGCGGTCGGCGCGAAGAGCATCGCGGCGTACCGCGTCGGGCTGGCGCTGCCCGCGACCAAGCCGACCCCGGCGCAGCTCGACAAGGCACTGGCCGGAGTCCGTCCGGCGCGGATCGCGAGCATGACGGTGAGCGCCTGGCTGGCGCACACGGCGGTTGAGCTCGGTCTGCCGTTGCAGTTCCACGTCGGCTACGGCGACAGCGACCTGGACCTGCTCGCGTGCGACCCGCTGCGGTTGACGGACTTCCTGCGTGCCACCGAGGAACGCGGCGTGCCCGTGCTGCTCCTCCACAACTACCCCTACCACCGCAACGCCGCCTACCTCGCCCAGGTCTTCGACCACGTGTTCATGGACCTCGGCCTGGCCGTGCACAACACCGGCGCCGCATCGGCCGCGATCGTGCGCGAGACCCTGGAGCTGGTGCCGTTCGGCAAGCTGTTGTTCTCCTCCGACGCCTACGGGCTGGCCGAGCTGTACCTGCTGGCCGCCGTCCTCTTCCGCGACGGGCTCGGCGATGCCCTGGCCGACCTGGTGGCCGCCGGCGACATGACCGCCGCCGACGCGTCGTACGTCGCCGGGCTGGTCGCCCGTGACAACGCCCGTCGGGCCTACCGGCTGTGAGCACCCTCGGCCTCCTGCTCGCAGCCGGCGCCGGCACCCGGATGGGGCGGCCCAAGGCGCTGGTCGACGACTGGCTGGTGCGCTCGGTCGAGACCCTCGCCGACTGCGACCGGGTCGTGGTGGTGCTCGGCGCGCGCGCGGACGAGGCTCTGCCGCTGCTGGACGCGTACGACGTGACGATCGTGGTGGCCCACGACTGGGCCGAGGGCATGGGCGCGTCGCTGGCCGCCGGGCTCGGTCATGCCCTGCACGGCGAGCAGAACCGGTGCCTGGTCACGCTGGTCGACCTTCCCGATGTCGGTCGCGACGTCGTACGCCGGGTGCTGGCGGAGCCGGACACCGAGGACGTGCTCGCCCGGGCGACGTACGACGGCGTGCCGGGACACCCGGTGCTGCTCGGTCGCACGCACTGGCCGGGCGTGCTCGCCGTCAGCGAGGGCGACAAGGGAGCACGCGACTACCTGCGCTCCCACCCGCACACCGAGGTCGAGTGCGGCGACCTCGCCACCGGCCGCGACGTGGACTCGGCCCCAACCCGCGACCAACCTCCCGCTGAGTAGCGTTGCCGGCATGGACTCACCGCAGGCCGTGAACGACGCGCTCGCGTCGACCGGCTATCTCGGCGACGACGCGCTGGCGACGGTCGTCTTCCTGGCCGAGCAGATGCAGCGGCCCGTGCTCCTCGAGGGCGAGCCCGGCACCGGCAAGACGGCACTCGCCGAGGCGATGGCCCAGGTGTACGACGTGCCGCTGATCCGGCTCCAGTGCTACGAGGGGATCGACGCCAGCCAGGCGCTCTACGACTGGGACTTCCCGCGCCAGATCCTGCACCTGCGCACGCTCGAGGCGGCCAGCCGGGCCGGCGAGCTCGACCCGACCGAGGCGGAGAAGTCGCTGTTCGACGAGCGGTTCCTGCTCGCCCGGCCGGTGCTCCGGGCGCTCCGGGAGAGCCCCGCGGTGCTGCTGATCGACGAGGTCGACCGGGCCGACGACGAGTTCGAGGCGTTCCTGCTCGAGGTGCTCTCGACCTGGTCGGTGAGCATCCCCGAGCTCGGCACGGTCGCGGCGGCCACCCCGCCGTTCGTCGTCCTCACCTCCAACCGCACCCGCGAGCTGCACGACGCGCTCAAGCGGCGCTGCCTCTACCACTGGATCGACCACCCCGGCCTCGACCGCGAGGTCGCCATCGTCCGCAGCCGCGAGCCCGAGGTCGGCGAGACGCTGGCCCGCCAGGTCGTGGGCATGGTGCAGCAGCTCCGCTCCGAGCAGCTGCTCAAGCCGCCCGGTGTGGCCGAGACCCTGGACTGGGCGCGGGCGCTGATGCGGCTCGGCGTCGAGGAGCTCGACCTCGAGTCGGCGGCCCGCACGCTCGGTGCGGTGGTGAAGTACCGCGAGGACGCCGACCGGGTGAAGCACGCGCTCGACCGGATGATGGCGCGATGATCACCCCACAACGATGAACGCCACCCTCCACGCGCCCGACGAGATCCTGCTCGGTTTCACCCGCGCGCTGCGCAGCGCCGGGGTGCCGGTCACTCACGACCGGGCCACCACATTCCTCACCGCCACCTCCCTGGTCGGCGTCGACGACCGCCGGCACACGTACTGGTCCGGCCGGGCGACGCTGTGCGCCGGCCCCGACGACCTGGCCCGCTACGACCAGGTGTTCGAGGCGTGGTTCGGCTCGCGGGAGGGGCTGCCGCGCTCGATCCCGCGGGAGCAGTCGCAGCAGGTGGCCTCACCGTTGCCGGCGGACGAGGAGACCGGCGACGGGGCCACGGGCGAGTCCGAGACGCTGCGCGCCGCGGCCAGCACCGCCGAGGTCCTCCGGCACCGCGACGTGGCCGCGCTCGAGCCGCACCAGAAGGCGCTGCTCGACGCGATGATCCGCTCGCTCCGGCCGCATCCGCCGATGCGCCGCGACACCCGTCGTACGCCCTGGCGGCGCGGGGAGATCGACCTCGGCCGCACCCTGCGCCGCACCCTGGAGCAGATGGGCGAGCCGGGCCGCACCGTGCACCGTCGCCGCGGCACCCAGCCGCGCCGGGTCGTGCTGCTGGTCGACGTGTCGGCGAGCATGCGCCCGTACGCCGATGCCCTGCTGCGGCTGTGTCACCGGATCTCGACCGGCTCGACCCACGGGAAGGCGGCGCCGACCGAGGTGTTCACGCTCGGCACCCGGCTGACCCGGATCACGCGCGCGATGCACACAGCGGACGCCGAGCGGGCCCTGGTGCGCGCCGGTGACGAGGTGCCGGACTGGTCCGGCGGCACCCGGCTCGGCGAGACGCTCGCGCGCGTTCCTCGATCGCTGGGGCGCCCGCGGAATGGCGCGGGGTGCCGTCGTCGTTGTGTTCAGCGACGGCTGGGAACGCGGTGACGCGACGCAGCTCGGCGAGCAGATGCAGCGGCTCCACCGACTCGCGCACAAGGTGGTGTGGGTCAACCCGCACCGGGGCAAGGAAGGCTACGAACCGCTGCAGCAGGGCATCCTCGCGGTGCTCCCGTACTGCCACGAGTTCGTCGCCGGGCACTCGCTGCGGTCCTTCGAACAGGTGCTGGAGGTGATCGGCGATGCGTGAGGTGCTCCCCGAGCTGATGCGTTGGTACGACGCCGGCGAGACGATCGGCGTCGGCACCGTCGTCGCCACCTTCCAGTCCGCGCCGCGGCCGCCCGGTGCGTCGATGCTCGTCGGGCCGGACGGCGAGGCGGTCGGCTCGGTGTCCGGCGGTTGCGTCGAGGGCGCTGTCTACGAGCTGGCCGGCGAGGTGGTCGGTTCCGGTGAGCCGGTGCTGCAGCGCTACGGCATCTCCGACGACGACGCCTTCGCGGTCGGCCTGACCTGTGGCGGCATCCTCGACGTGTACGTCGAGAAGGTGAGCAAGGAGACCTTCCCCGAGCTGACCGAGGTCGCCGCCGACATCGAGGCCGGCCGCCCCGTCGCGCTCGCCACCGTCGTCGAGCACCCCGATCCGACCTGGCTCGGCCGGCGCATCGTCGTACGCCCGGACGGGATAGTCCGTCACGAAAAGCACCCCGAGAGCGCCGATTCCGGTGCCAGACGTGACGGACTATCCGTCTCGGGGACGCTCGGCAGTGACCGGGCGGACGACGCCGTAGCGGATGACGCGCTGGGGCTGCTGGCGCACGGGCGCAACGCGACCCTGGGCTACGGGCCGGACGGCGAGCGCCGGGGCGAGGGCATGCGGGTGTTCGTGTGGGCGTTCGCGCCGCCGCCGCGGATGCTGGTGTTCGGCGCCATCGACTTCGCGGCCGCGGTCGCCCGGGTGGGGGCGTTCCTCGGCTACCACGTGACCGTGTGCGACGCGCGACCCGTGTTCGCCACGAACTCCCGCTTCCCCGAGGCCGACGAGGTGGTCGTCGACTGGCCGCACCGCTACCTGCGAGCCGAGGCGGAGGCCGGGCGGGTCGACCCGCGCACGGTGCTCTGCGTGCTGACCCACGACCCGAAGTTCGACGTCCCCCTGCTCGAGGTGGCCCTCCGGCTCCCCGAGGTCGCCTACATCGGGGCGATGGGGTCGCGGCGCACCCACGAGGACCGGCTCGACCGGCTGCGCGAGGCCGGCGTCACCGAGGACGAGATCGCCCGGCTGTCCAGCCCGATCGGCCTCGACCTCGGCGCGCGTACGCCGGAGGAGACCGCGGTCAGCATCGCGGCCGAGATCATCGCGCTCCAGTGGGGCGGCACCGGCGACCGGCTCGGCGGGCGTGAGGGGCGCATCCACCACTGACCATGCCCCGTTCCGCAGTCCGCCTCCTCGTCGCCGTTGCCGCCGTCGCCCTGCTGGCCGGCTGCGGCGGGCAGCCCGAGCAGGCCGCACCCAGCGTCTCGGCCACGCCGAGCACGAGCGAGAGCGCCACCCCCACGCCGAGCACGAGCGAGACCGCGACTCCCTCGCCGAGTGCGACCGGCACACCCCTGCCACGGTCGCCCGACCGGGTGTCACTCCCGGCCCTGATGCGCGCGAAGCTCCACGCGGGACCGATCCGGCGCCTGCGACAGGTTGCGGTCACCGACGCCTACCGCCGTTACGACGTGACCTACGGCAGCGGCGACCTCCGCGTCTCCGGTGTGCTCCTGGTGCCGCACGGGAAGGGACCGTTCCCTGCCGTGGTCCTCAACCACGGCTACATCGAGCCCTCGATCTACGTCACCGGCCAGGGCCTGGCCCGCGAACAGGACCGGCTGGCCCGCGCCGGCTTCGTGGTGCTGCACACCGACTACCGCGGCCACGCGGGCTCCGACCCGTCAGGTCCGGTCGCGCGCGAGACCCGGCTCGGCTACACCCGCGACACGATCAACGCCGTGGTCGCGCTGAAGCGGGAGCGGTACGTCGACCGCGACCGGGTGGCGATGCTGGGCCGGTCGATGGGCGGCGGGGTCACCCTCAACGCACTCGTCGCACGGCCGGGGCTGGTGAAGGCCGCCGTGATCTACGCACCCGTGAGCTCGTCGTTCCGCGACAACTTCGACCGCTGGACGCGCCCCGAGCGTCCCGACGCCGCGAACGCGTTCCTCGGCCGCTTCGGAGGTCCCCGCAGGAGCCCGGACTTCTGGAGCGGGCTCTCGTCGCGCACCTACTTCGACCGGATCACCGAGCCGGTCCTGATCCACCACGGCACCAGCGACGACCAGTGCCCGATCCGCTGGTCACGCACCACGCAACGACTCCTGCAGAAGGCCGGTGTCGAGAGCACCCTGCGGATCTACCAGGGCGAGGAGCACGCGTTCATCCCCCAGTGGCCTCTGTCGATGGACCGCACGATCAGGTTCCTGCGCAGGCAGATGCCTGCGTGAACCCGCGCCCGTCCGATCGGGGGGTCACCACCGGTGCGGATCCCGGCTAGCGTCGGGTCATGGGTAGCACCGGCTGGTTCGAGTCCGTTGCCGAGGCGCAGCGGCGTGCGCAGAAGCGGCTCCCGAAGTCCGTGTACGGCGCCCTCATCGCCGGGTCCGAGCGCGGCCTGTCCGTGGACGACAACACCGCGGCGTACGGCGAGCTCGGCTTCGCGCCCCACGTCGCAGACCTGTCCGCCAAGCGCGACCAGGCCACGCGCGTGATGGGGCAGGACATCTCGATGCCGGTCGTGATCTCCCCGACCGGTGTGCAGGCGGTGCACCCCGACGGCGAGGTGGCGGTCGCCCGGGCAGCGGCCGCGCGGGGCACCGCGATGGGGCTCAGCTCGTTCGCCAGCAAGCCCGTGGAGGACGTGGTCGCCGCCAACCCGCAGACGTTCTTCCAGATGTACTGGATGGGCGACCGGGACTCGATGTCCCGCCGGATGGCGCGTGCCCGCGAAGCCGGCTGCGTGGGCCTGATCGCCACCCTGGACTGGTCGTTCAGCCACGGCCGCGACTGGGGCAGTCCGTCGATCCCGGACAAGATCGACCTGCGGACCATGGTGGCTTTCGCCCCCGAGGTGATCCGCCGGCCGCGCTGGCTGCTGGACTTCGCGCGCAGCGGCGGGATGCCCGACCTCACCACTCCCAACCTGCGGGAGCCGGGGGAGGATGCACCCAGCTTCTTCGGCGCGTACGGCGCGTGGATGGGGACACCGCCGCCGACGTGGGCCGACGTGGCGTGGATGCGCGAGGAGTGGGGCGGGCCGTTCCTGCTCAAGGGCATCTCGCGGGTCGACGACGCGCTGGCCGCGCGCGATGCCGGCGTGACCGCGGTGTCGGTGTCCAACCACGGCGGCAACAACCTCGACGGCACCCCGGCGCCGATCCGGATGCTGCCGTCGATCGCCGACGCGATCGGCGGCGACGTGGAGGTGCTGCTCGACGGCGGCATCAGGCGCGGCAGCGACGTGGTCAAGGCGATCGCCCTGGGCGCGAAGGCGGTCCTGATCGGACGTGCCTACCTGTGGGGGCTGGCCGCCAACGGCCAGGCCGGGGTCGAGAACGTGCTCGACATCCTGCGGGGCGGCATCGACTCCGCGCTGCTCGGGACGGGCCGCTCCTCGATCCACGACCTGACCCGCGACGACGTCCTCGTGCCCGATGGCTTCACCCGCACGCTCGGAGTGCCTCGCTGACCGACGACCGGGTCGCCCTCGTGACCGGCGCCGCCCGCGGGATCGGCGCCGCGACCGTGCGCGCCCTCGCCGACCGGGGGATGCGGGTGGTCGCGGTCGACGGCTGCCTCGGTGATGCCCACGACCTGGCCGGTGTCGACTACCCCCTCGCCACCCGCGCCGACCTGGAGACACTGGCGAGCGACACGGTCTCCACCCTCGTGGCCGACGTCCGCGACCCGCACGCGATGCTGGGCGCCGCACAGCACGCGGTCGACACCTTCGGCCGGCTCGACGTCGGCGTCGCCGCCGCGGCCGTGATCGCCGGCGGGCGTCCGCTCTGGGAGACGCCACCGGCCGACCTCGACACCCTCTGGCAGACCGACGTGCTCGGCGTCTGGCACACCGCGACCGCCGTCGTACCGCACCTGCTGGGCGGGCCGGACCCGTCGCGCTGCCGGTTCGTCGCCGTCGCCTCGGCCGCCGCCAGCGAGGGGCTCTTCCACCTCACGGCGTACACCACCGTCAAGCACGCGGTCCTCGGCCTGGTGCGCGGCCTGGCCGCCGACCTGACCGGCACCGGCGTGAACGCCGTCGCGGTGTCGCCCGACGCGACGCGCACCCGGATGCTCGATGCGACGGTGGCGCTGTACGGGCTCGACTCGTCGGACCCGCTGGCCGCGAACCTCCCCGGCGGCCGCCCGTACGAGCCGGAGGAGGTCGCGGCAACCGTGGCCCGGGTCTGCGAGGTCGGCGGGCCGGACCTGAACGGTGCGGATGTCAGGGTCGGGCAGCGCCCGCTTCCCTGAGACCGACCAACCATTTTGCAACCCTCTGGCGCGCACTGTGGCTGGCGTCACACATCGGGAGGTGGGATGACGACCCTGTCGCCGCGCATGGATCTCGGCACGCACGGGCACGGCGCGGCAACGACCGGGACGCCGCCCTCCGAGGCGCGTCTGCGCAGCGCGGTCCGGGCGATGGACTCGATCTCGCGGTCGCTGGTCCGTCCGGTCGAGGGCCCGCGCGGCCTCCTGCAGCAGGTGGTCCGCGCCGCCGGCCACCACGTGGGTGCGGACTGGACGGTGCTGGCGCTGGCCGACGGCCAGCTCAGCAGTGCCGGACCCCGGTCGATGGTCGCCGACGCGTGCGGGCGGGTGCGGGAGCCCGACGTCCTGCCGGCGTTCGTACGACGCGAGCTGGCGGCGATCCGGGCCGGCCACCTGGTGCGCAGCGACGAGCGGTGGGTGCGGGTGCCGATGAGCCTCGAGGGTCGGCCGATCGGCAGCCTCAGCCTGAACTGCGGTGACGTCGACCTGGAGTCGGGAGACCTGTGCGTGCTGCGGATCCTCGCCAACCAGGCGGGCGTCTCGCTGCACACCGCGGAGCAGTACCGGACCGGCGTCGCGCTGCACCACCTGGCGCAGCGCCGCCACGACGAGGCCCGGCCCGGGCAGGAGCCGGCCGTCGAGGTCAAGCGCGGCACCCTGCCCGAGTGCACGCTCACCGCACGGGAGAGCGAGGTCCTCGGGCTGCTCGCGCAGGGCTGCTCCAACCGGGAGATCGGTGGCCGCCTGTTCATCTCCGAGACCACCGCGAAGTTCCACGTCGGCAACATCCTGCGCAAGCTGGGCGCGTCCAGCCGGGCCGAGGCGGTCTACGCGGCCTCCAAGCTCGGCGCCATCTGACACCCGAAGAGCGACACCCACCACCGAGGAGGAGCCCCATGACCGATCCCGAGAAGACCACCGAGCAGGAGGCCCCGGACACCGATCTCGACGCTGAGGCACTGGTCGAAGAGGTGTCCATCGACGGCATGTGCGGCGTCTACTGATGCCCGTGCCCGTCCACGAGGCCGCGGCCTGGCGGCTGTCCGACTCGGTCGCGCTGCGTCCCGAGCCGTTCGGCGCGCTGGCCTACGACTTCGCACACCCGCAAGCTCAGCTTCCTGAAGACGCCCGACGCTGGTCGACGTCGTACGACGCCTCGGCGAGCAGCACCACGGTCGGTGACGCGCTCTCCGGCGCCGGAGTCGCCGAGCGCCGAACGGGCGGCGTACCTCGCAGGCCCTCGGCACCCTCGCCGACGGCGGCACTGATCGAGGAGCGCAGCCCATGACGCTGGCACCGCGGAGCGACAGCCGGCCCCAGGCGGCCGGCTCGTCGACCAGTTCGAGTACGGCCTCGACGCGCCGATCTGCCTGACCTGGGAGCTCACCTACGCCTGCAACCTGGCGTGCGTGCACTGCCTGAGCTCGTCGGGCCGTCGCGACCCCGACGAGCTGACGACGGCGGAGTGCAAGGCGCTGATCGACGAGTTCGAGCGGATGCAGGTCTTCTACGTCAACATCGGCGGCGGCGAGCCGACGGTGCGCCCGGACTTCTGGGAGCTCCTCGACTACGCGGTCGACGCACCACGTCGGCGTGAAGTTCTCCACCAACGGCTTCCGGATCACCCCGGAGCGCGCCGAGAAGCTGGCGGCCACCGACTACGTCGACGTGCAGATCTCCCTCGACGGCGCGACCGCCGAGGTCAACGACCCGGTCCGCGGCGCAGGGCACGTACGACGCCGCGCTGCGGGCGATGGCCAACCTCCAGGCCGCCGGCATGAAGGACTTCAAGATGTCGGTGGTGTGCACCCGCCACAACATCGGCCAGCTCGACGAGTTCAAGGCGATCGCCGACCGCTACGGCGCCCAGCTCCGGCTCACCCGGCTGCGCCCCTCGGGTCGCGGCGCCGACGTCTGGGAGGAGCTGCACCCGCTCCCCGAGCAGCAGCGCGAGCTCTACGACTGGCTGATGGCCAACGGCGACCAGGTGCTCACCGGCGACTCGTTCTTCCACCTCTCGGCCTACGGCGAGCCGCTGCCCGGCCTCAACCTGTGCGGCGCCGGCCGGGTCGTCTGCCTGGTCGACCCGGTCGGCGACGTCTACGCCTGCCCGTTCGCGATCCACGACCGGTTCCAGGCCGGCAACGTGCGCGACGGCTCGGCGGCTTCGACACGGTCTGGAAGCACCGCGCCGCTCTTCCTGGAGCTGCGCAGCCCGCAGACCGGTGGCGCCTGCACGAAGTGCTCGGCGTACGACTCCTGCCGGGGCGGCTGCATGGCGGCCAAGTTCTTCACCGGCCTGCCGCTCGACGGGCCCGATCCCGAGTGCGTGAAGGGCAACGCCGACGACGCGCTCGCCGGCGGCAGCGGACCGGCCCGGCGCCTCGCAGGACCACTCGCACACCGGCACGGTCCGCAACGCACCGGTGCCCGCTGACCCTGCTGCGCCGCCGCGCCCGGACGCGGCGCCTGCGACGAGAGCCCGCTCGTCGGGACTGAGCCGAGCGTCCCGGCCGCGGCCTCGGGCCGGCGCGCGGACCGGTGGCCCGTGCTCGACGGCGGACCGCGCCGCTGCTGCTGGTGCCGGTCGGGTCGACCGAGCAGCACGGCCCGGCGCTGCCGCTGGCGCACCGACACGATGATCGCGCACCGCGGTCACCCAGGAGGCCGCACGCGCGGCTCGGCGGACGACGGTCACCACGTGCTCGTCGCCCCGGCGCGTCGGCTACGGCGCGAGCGGCGAGCACGAGGGCTTCCCGGGCACCGTCTCGATCGGCCACGAGGCGCTCGGCCTGCTGCTGGTCGAGCTCGGCCGCTCGGCCTGCCGCTGGGCCGAGGGCCTGGTCTTCGTCAACGGCCACGGCGGCAACGCCGCTCCCGGTGCGCACGGCCGTCGACGCGGCTGCGCGACGAGGGCCGGCCGGTGGCCTGGACGGCCTGCTCGGTCGCCCGGCGCCGACGCGCACGCGGGCGAGACCGAGACCTCGCTGCTCCAGCTCCTCGCGCCCTGGACGGTGCGCGTCGACCTGCTGGCGCCCGGCACGACCACGCCGGTCCAGGAGCTGATGCCGGCCGCTGCGCGCGGACGGCGTGCGCGCGCGTCTCGGCCAACGGCGTGCTCGGCGACCCGACCGGGGCCAGCGCCGACGAGGGGCGTCGCCTGCTCGAGCAGATCGTCACCCGCGTCGTACGCGAGATCGCCGGCCACGGGGTCGGCCCCGACGGTCGCCTCGGCGCCGGCGAGCGGCACGCCGTCACTGGCTGAGACCGATGCCGTCCCCGCTCCACTCCGTGTCCGGGCCGTTGCCGCGGCCGGTGGAGCGCCGGCTCCCGGACGACTTCGGCGCACGGCTCTCCGACCGCACCCAGGTCTGCGACGACGGACGCACCCTCGTCGGCGGTACGGCGGGCTCGGTGCTGTTCCTCGCGCCGGAGGCCACCGGGGTCGTCGCGGCGCTGCCCGGCCGGGTCGGTGACGGGCCGCTGGTGGGCCGGGTCGCCCGGCAGCTGCTCGACCGTGGCTTCGCCGACCCGTGGTGGCCGGATCAGCCGACTCCGGACGCCGACGTCGACGACGTCACCGTCGTGGTTCCGGTGCAGGACCGGCCCGCCACGCTCGACCTGCTGCTGGGCTCCCTTCCGTCGGTCGTCCCGGTGGTGGTCGTCGACGACGGCTCCGCCGACCCGGACGCGGTGGCGGAGGTGGCCGACCGCCACGGAGCACGGCTCGTGGTGCATCGGCGCAACCTCGGTCCGGCCGCTGCCCGGAACACCGGCCTGCGCCGCGTGCGACACGGCGTTCGCTGCCTTCTGCGACTCCGACGTCGTGCCCGAGCCGGGCTGGCTCGGCATGCTGCGCCGGCACCTCGACGACCCGGCGCGTCGCGGTGGTCGCGCCGCGGATCCTCGGCTCTGTCCCTCGCGACGACGACGGCTGGCTGGAGCGCTACGAGCAGGTCCGCTCGTCGCTCGACCTCGGCACCCGCCCCGCGGCGGTGCGCGTGCACGGAGCGGTGTCGTACCTCCCCAGCGCCTGCCTGCTGGCCCGCGTCGACGCGCTCGGTGACGGCTTCGACGAGCGGATGCGCGTCGGCGAGGACGTCGACCTGGTCTGGCGGCTGCTCGGCGCCGGGTGGGGCGTGCGCTACGAGCCCGCCGCGACCGTGCGGCACCAGCACCGCACGCGACCTCGGCGAGTGGCTGCGCCGCAAGGCGTTCTACGGCACCTCGGCCGCCGCGCTCGCCGCCCGGCACCAGGGCGCCGTCCGCCCGATGGTGGTGACGCCGTGGACGGCCGTGGTCTCCGCTGCGCTGCTCGCCCAGCGCCGCTGGTCGCTGCCGGTCGCTGCCGGCGCCCTGGGCGCGGCGACGGTCGCCACCGCGTCGCGGCTCGAGCGCAGCGATCGACCGGTGCGCGCCGCCGCGGTGCTGACGCTGGAGGGTGCCGTAGCGGCCGGCTGGCAGACCGGCGCTGCCCTGACCCGGCACTACTGGCCGGTCGCGGCGGTCGCCTGCCTCGGGTCGCCCCGCATCCGGCGCGCGGTGCTGGTGGCCGCGGTCGCGGACGGCCTGGCCGACCACCGGCGTACGGCGCCGCGGCTGGACCCGGTCCGGTACGTCGTCGCCCGCCGCCTCGACGACCTCGCCTACGGAGCCGGTGTGTGGTGGGGCGCCGTACGGGCCCGGTCACCACGCGCGCTCCTTCCACGGCTCCGGGGGTTCCCGTCCCTGCGTCGGGCCGGCCCCCTGTCCAGTCCCGCGTCACACGATGTTGACCTCTCGGCTAGCGTGGCGGCGAGTGCACTTCCACGGGAGCGCTGATGCCGACAGACCACACCGACCTGCAGGGTCGTCGTGTCGACGCTGTGCGCGCCTGGACCGCCTTCGTCGAGCAGGGTGACGGAGCCGAGGGACTGGTCCGGCCCGAGATCCTGCACAGCTGGCAGCGCTCCAGGGCGGCCCTCACCGGCGAGGTGACCGAGGCGCCGCTGGCCGACGAGTCCGAGACCGCCGCCTTCTGGAACGGCTCCCCGCTGCAGACCGCCGTCTCCCGGGTCGAGTCCGACCTCCGGCGCACGGCCGAGGACGGCGACCTCGTGATCGCGGTGACCGACGCCGAGACCCGCGTCCTGTGGACGTACGGCGGGCGCGTCATGCGTCGCAAGGCCGAGAGCGTCAACTTCGTGCCCGGTGGCCGCTGGGACGACGCGAGTGTCGGCACCAACGCCCTCGACCTGGCCAACCGCGTCGGTGCGCCGTCGATGGTGTTCAGCGCCGAGCACTACGCCTCGATCGTGCACAACTGGGTGTGCTGGGCCGCGCCGGTGCACGACCCGGCGACGGGTGAGCAGCTCGGCGTGATCGACCTGTCGACGACCTGGGACCGCACCCACCCGATCGGGCTGGCGACCGCGCGTGTCATGGCCCGGCTGATCGAGACCGCGATGCCCGATTCGAGCAGCCACCCCCGCACCCCGCGGGAGGTCGCCGACGACCGGCCGGGCCTGTCCCTGCACCTGCTGGGAGCGGCCGAGGCCCGGCTCGACGGCCAGCGGCTGCTGCTCAACCGGCGGCAGACCGAGATCCTCGCCCTGCTCGCGATGCACCCCGAGGGGCTGTCGCTCGAGCACCTCCACGCGCTGCTCTACGGCGACCAGCTGGTGACGCTGTCGACGCTCAAGGCCGAGGTCTCCCACCTGCGTTCGGCGCTCGGTGGCCAGCTCTCGTCGCGCCCCTACCGGCTGATGATGCCGGTGAACCTCGACGTCGACGCCGTGATCAGCCTGATCCGGCAGGGCAAGGTGCGGGCGGCGGTCGCGGCCTACGGCGGCGACCTGCTCCCGGGCACGAACTCCCCGGCCCTGACCGAGCTCGCGGACTACGTCGCGGTCGCGGTGCGCGAGGCCCTGATGAGCGACCCGCAGCCCGACGCCGTGGTGCGCTACAGCGAGATCGCGCCCTACGACACCGAGGTGCTCGAGGTTTGCCTGGCCGTGCTCGACGGCCAGCACCACCCCACGAAGGCGCTGCTCAAGGGTCGGCTCGCGGCAGCGCGTCGGTGACGCCGGGCCCCTCGCCCGCGGCCCGGATCGCTCGTTCGGCTACGGCGTGCTCGTCGGTGCGCGCGTCGTAGGACCAGAAGTCGCGCAGCATCGCGGCCGTGATCGTCACCCCGGCGACGCACGCGATGCCGCCGCTGACGATCGAGGCACGCACCGACCACACGTCGGCGACGAGGCCGGCGCGCACCTGGCCGGCGAGCGGACCGACGGAGTAGGAGAGCATCTCGATCCCGGCCAGCCGGCCGCGCATGTTCTCGGGGATGGTCTGGCTCCAGATCGTGGTCCGGAAGATGCCCGAGACCATGTCGGCCGCGCCCGACAGGGCGATGAACAGCGCGAACAGCAGTACGTTCGGCATCAGCCCGGCGGCCGCGATGCAGGCGCCGTACAACGCCGCCGCGACCACGATCGCCCGCCCGTGGCGCTGCACCCGCGCCGTCCAGCCACTGAGGGCGGTGGCCAGGAGCGCACCCACCGTCTCCGCGGAGTAGAGGAGCCCGAGCACCTCCGGCCGGTGGAACACGTCCTGCGCGAGCGCCGGGAACAGGACCACCGGCATCGCCAGCAGCATCGCGGCGATGTCGACGAGGTAGGTGCCGAGCAGGTCGCGCCGCGCTATCGCGTAGCGGACGCCCTCACCGATGCCGGCCAGGCTCGGCGGCGTGGTCTCGGCGCGGTGGGGGTAGGAGCGCATCGCGACGTACAGGAGCGTGGCGACCACGAGGCCGGCGATGTCGACCAGGAAGCACCAGCCGATCCCGACGAAGGCGATCAGCAGGCCGCCGATCGCCGGACCGACGAGCACGCCGACCTGCATGCCGAGGCCGGTCAGCGCGTTGGCGGCCACGAGCTCACCGTGGGCGACCGTGCGGGGCATCAGCGCCTCGCGGGACGGGCGCTGCAGCGCGGACGCGGCCGACAGGAACGCCGAGACCACGAACAGCACCCACACCTGCGGGTGGCCGGCGAACGCGTTGACGGCCAGGACGGCGGTGAACCCGGCCTGCGCGACGCCGGTCCCGATCAGGAGACGGCGCCGGTCGACGTGGTCGGCCAGCGCCCCGCCGTACAGGCCGAAGACGACCAGCGGCACCAGCTCCACCAGCCCGATCAGTCCGACCGCGAGGTTGGAGCCGGTGAGTGCGTAGACCTGGAACGGGATCGCGACGTAGCTGACCATCGCGCCGAGGTAGAACACGGTCCCCGCGAGGAACAGCAGCCGGAAGTCGCGCCGGGTGCGCAACGGCGTCAGGTCGACGCGCATGCCGCGGAGCCGATCTCGCCAGGTCACGAACCCAGATGGTGCCACCGGGGCTGGGTCGCCGCGACCGACTTACGCGGTCTCCGGGACCTTGCTTCGGGACGGCGACACGGTGTGACGCCGATCACGAACTGACCAACCTTTCGCCAACCCTACGGCCCTAGGTTCGGAAGGTCGGACACGTCTGCAGACCCCCGGGAGTGGCTTCATGACCAAGATCGAGATCACCGTCGACGGAGAGAAGGTCTCCGACGACGTCGAACCCCGCATGCTGCTCGTCCAGTACCTGCGCGAGAAGCTCGGCAAGACCGGCACCGTGATCGGCTGCGACACCAGCAACTGTGGCGCGTGCACCGTCCACCTCGACGGCCAGAGCGTGAAGTCCTGCAACGTGCTCGCGGTCCAGGCCGACGGGTCCGAGGTGACCACGATCGAGGGGCTCGCCCAGAACGGCGAGCTGCACCCCGTGCAGGCGGCCTTCCACGAGTGCCACGCGCTCCAGTGCGGCTTCTGCACGCCGGGGATGATCATGCAGACGGTCGACCTGCTCAACGACAACCCGAAGCCCACCGAGACCGAGATCCGGGAGGGCATCGAGGGCAACCTCTGCCGCTGCACCGGGTACCACAACATCGTGCGCGCGGTGCAGACCGCGTCCGGACAGGAGGTGAACGCATGACCGTCACCGACGAGGCCCAGGCGGCACCCGAGGCCGTCAAGGAGATCGGGCGGGACCGGCGCCGCAAGGAGGACCAGCGGCTGATCACCGGGCGCACCCGGTGGACCGACAACATCCAGCTCAACGGGATGCTGCACCTGGCCATGGTGCGCAGTCCCTTCGCCCACGCGAAGATCACCAACATCGACACCGAGGCCGCGAAGGCCGCGCCGAACGTCGTCACGGTGGTCACCGGGCCCGACATCGCGGACGTGCAGGGCATCCTGATCAACGCCTGGCCGATCACGCCGGAGCAGAAGGCTCCCGTGCACACCCCGGTCGCGATCGACCGGGTCACGTTCGCCGGCGAGATCGTGGCCGTGGTCGTGGCCCGCACCGCCGCCGAGGCGCGCGACGCCGCCGAGCTCGTGGACGTCGACTACGACGAGCTCCCCGCCGCGATCGACCTCAAGGAGGCCGCGGAGGACAAGGTGCTCGCGCACCCCGACCTCGGCACCAACAAGTCGGCGCTCTGGGTGTTCGACTCCGGCGAGGCCGGCACCGGCGGCAACGTCGAGGACGCGATCAGCAAGGCGCGCGACGGCGGCATCGTGATCGAGCGGGAGTACCGCCAGCAGCGGCTGATCCCGGCGTTCATGGAGCCCCGCTCCGTGGTGGTAGACCCCACCGGCGAGCAGATCACCATGTGGTCCGCCACCCAGATCCCACACATCCTGCGGTTCGCGCTCGCCGCGACGATGGGCATCCCGGAGTCGAAGCTGCGCGTGATCGCGCCCGACGTGGGCGGTGGCTTCGGCGGCAAGCTGCAGACCAACCCCGAGGAGTGGATCGCGATGGCGCTCGCGCGGCGCCTCGGCCGTCCGGTGAAGTACACCGAGACCCGCTCCGAGTCGCTGATGGCGGCCCACCACGGTCGCGACCAGTGGCAGAAGCTGACCCTGGCCGCCGAGAAGGACGGCACCGTGACCGGGCTGAAGGTGGAGCTGCTGGCCGACCTGGGCTCGTACGTGTCACTGGTCGGCGGCGGCGTGCCGGTGCTGGGCGCGTTCATGTTCAACGCCATCTACAAGTTCCCGGCGTACCACTTCTCCTGCCAGACGGTGTTCACCAACAAGACCTGGACCGACGCCTACCGCGGCGCCGGCCGGCCGGAGGCGACGTTCGCGATCGAGCGGCTCATGGACGAGCTCGCGGTCGAGCTCGGCGTCGACCCGCTGGAGGTCCGTGAGAAGAACTGGATCACCCACGAGGAGTTCCCGTTCACCACGGTGGCCGGCCTCGAGTACGACTCCGGCAACTACGAGGCCGCGACCGCGAAGGCCAAGGCAGCGTTCGGGTACGACGAGCTGCGTGCGGAGCAGAAGCAGCGCCGCGAGTCGAACGACCCGGTGCAGCTCGGCATCGGTGTCTCGACCTTCACCGAGATGTGCGGCCTGGCTCCCTCGCGGGTGCTGGGCTCGCTCGACTACGGCGCCGGCGGCTGGGAGCACGCGAGCGTGCGGATGCTGGCCACCGGCAAGGTCGAGGTGGTCACCGGCGCAAGCGCCCACGGGCAGGGGCACGAGACGGCCTTCAGCCAGATCGTGGCCGACCGGCTCGGCGTGCCGTTCGACGACGTGGAGGTCCTGCACGGCGACACCCAGGTGGCGGCCAAGGGCCTCGACACCTACGGCTCGCGGTCGCTGGTGGTCGGCGGCGAGGCGCTGGTCAAGGCCACCGACAAGGTGATCGAGAAGGCCAAGCCCGTCGCGGCACACCTGCTCGAGGCGTCGGTCGACGACATCGAGTTCTCGGCCGGGAACTTCTCCGTCCGGGGCACCGACCAGGGCATCGGGATCGCCGACATCGCCGGCGCCGTCTTCGCCGCGCACAACCTGCCGGACGGGATGGAGCCGTCGCTCGACTCCGACGCGACGTACGACCCGATCAACTTCAACTTCCCCCACGGCACGCACCTGTGCGCGGTCGAGGTGGACACGGAGACCGGTCAGGTGTCGATGCGCAAGTACACCTGCGTCGACGACATCGGCAACGTGATCAACCCGCTGATCGTTGACGGGCAGGTGCACGGTGGCCTGGTGCAGGGCATCTCGCAGGCGCTGTTCGAGGAGGCGGTGCACGACGAGGCCGGCACCCTCGTCTCGGCGTCCTTCGTGGACTACCTGGTGCCGACCGCCGCCGACCTGATCAGCTACGACGTCGGGCACACGACGACGCCGTCACTGACCAACACGCTGGGCACCAAGGGCGTGGGCGAGGCGGGCACGATCGCCTCCACCCCGGCCGTGGTGAACGCCGTGGTCGATGCCGTCCGCAGCTTCGGGGTCAACGACATCGTGATGCCGTGCACCCCGCAGCGGGTCTGGAAGGCGATCCATTCGAACGACGGGAAGCGCAAGGCCACCGAGACCTCCGACGCGGCCCCGCACTTCGACACCGCCGATACCGCAGACCGCACGGACGGAGCAAGCAAGTGATCCCCGCAAAGTTCGAGTACTTCGCCCCCACCAGCGTCGAGGAGGCCCTCGGCCTGCTCGCCGAGCACGGTGACGAGGCCAAGGTCCTTGCCGGCGGGCAGTCGCTGCTGCCGGTGCTCCGGATGCGGCTCAACGCGCCGGAGGTGGTGGTCGACCTCGGCAAGATCGACGCGCTCCGCGGCGTACGCGAGGACGGCGACGCGATCGTCGTCGGTGCCATGACCCGGCACGCCGACGTCGCGACCGACCCGCTGATCGAGCAGCACGCGACACTGGTGCACAAGGCGGTCCACCACCTCGCCGACGCGCAGATCCGGCACCGGGGCACGTTCGGCGGCGCACTCGCGCACGCCGACCCGGCCGGCGACATGGGCGCACCGGCGCTGGCGCTGGGCGCGGAGTTCGTGATCCAGGGCACTGGTGGCTCGCGCACGGTGAGCGCCGACGAGTTCTTCGTCGATCTCTTCGAGACCGCGATCCAGGAGGGCGAGCTGCTCACGGAGATCCGGATCCCCAAGCACACGGGCTGGGGGGCCCACTACGAGAAGTTCGTGCGCGTCGCCCACCAGTGGCCGATCGTGGCGGTCGCCGCAACGGTGAAGGCGGAGGGCGGCACCATCTCCGAGGCACGCATCGGGCTGACCAACATGGGCTCCACGCCGCTGCGCGCGACGGCCGTGGAGCAGGCGCTGACCGGACAGCCGGCCACCGACGAGGCCGTCCGCAACGCATGCGCGGCGGCGGCCGAGGGCACCAATCCGCCCTCGGACCTCAACGGTGACGCCGACTACCGCCGGCACCTCGCCACGGTGCTGACCCGGCGCGCCGTGCTCGCCGCGGCAGGGAGCTGACAGCGTGGAGCTGACCCACAGGTTCACCGTCCCGGCGCCGGTCGAGGAGACCTGGGCGACGTTCAACGACATCGAGGGCGTGGCGGGGTGCTTCCCGGGTGCCACGGTCACCTCGGTGGAGGGCGACACGTTCCAGGGCTCCTGCAAGGTCAAGCTCGGCCCGATCGCCCTTGTCTACAACGGCTCCGGCACGTTCCTGGACAAGGACGACACCAACCACTCGATGAAGATCGACGCGAAGGGCAAGGACAAGCGGGGCAACGGCACCGCCGGCGCCAAGGTGACCGCGACGATGACCGCCAACGGCGACTCGACCGACGTCGTCGTGATCACCGAACTCGCGATCACCGGCAAGCCGGCGCAGTTCGGGCGCGGCGTCATGCAGGATGTCTCCGACAAGCTGCTCGGCCAGTTCGTTGCCTGCGTGGAGAAGAAGCTCGGCGGTGGCGACCAGGAGGCGGAAGAGCCTCCCGCCGCGGCTGCTCCGGTCGAGACGGCGGCAGCGGCCGAGACGTCGGCACCTGCCGATACGCTCGGAGCCTGCCGCTCCGGCGGCAGCAGCGCCGAGCCCGATGCCGCCCCTGCCCCCGGCGGCGGCTGCGGACGACAACGCTCTCGACCTGGGCGCGACCGTCCTCCCGATCCTGGCGAAGACGTACTGGAAGCAGGCCCTCGGAGCGCTCCTCGTGCTCGCGTTCGTGATCCGGGCGCTGCGCAAGCGTTCCTGAACCACCTCGCCGGCCGGTGAGGGCACGAGCTGCGTCGAGACCACGACCTCCGGATGTGGTCTCGACGCACTCGTGTGTCGGGGTGGGATCAGGCGTCGGTGGCTCGAGGGCTGGCTCCGGACGGCCCCCGGCGACCACCTCCGGCGGTCGCTGGGGGATGCCGTGTCGGCGACGGCCGCCGCTGGGGTTGCGCACTCCGGCGCCGCCACGCCACCCTTTACGCTCCCCGCCGGCGGCGCTCACCGCGTGCCGCTCGGCGGCAACCGACTCTCGTGCTTGCAGGCTGGGGTGGGGGAGGTGGTGCCGGGCGGCTGATCTGACCTGGGACATGCCGGTGGCCCCGCGCCGGGTGGGCTGGCGCGGGGTGTGGGGCGGTGTCGCTACCGGTCGGGCGGGTGGGTGGCCCGGTCGCGGGTGACGTCGGTGGTGCCGCGTGTGGTCGCGCAGGAACTGGTAGCCGTGCGGTGAGGACCACAGGTAGGACCCGGGCTCGAGCACGGTGTAGCCCCAGCCGGGGTGGTGGGTCTTGAGCCGGTGGTGCCGACGACACAGCGGACCGATGTTGTCACTCGCCGTCGGCCCGCCCTCGGAGTAGGGGATCACGTGGTCCAGGTCGCAGCCCTCCGCGGGACGGGTGCACCACGGGAACACACAGGTCAGGTCCCGCTCGGTCGCTTGTGCGGCGAGCCGGTCGGGGACCTGGTACTGCTCGACGTGCACGTGTTCGCTCAGGTCGACCACCGGCCTCACGGTCACCGTGGCGCCGGGGTGGCCGCACCAGGCGCGGACCTGGTCGGCGTCCACGAACGTGCGGGTGTTCGCCACCCGGGCCAGGTGCAGCTTCTCCTCGGGCTGGGTGGCGGGGCCGGTGATCGCGTCTTCGGAGAGGTGGACGTGCAGCACGACCTGCCGCCGCTGGTTGGCGGTGTCGGTGGTGGTGTCGAGGTCGAGGGCGAGCTGGCGCCGGGCCATCTCCCCGAGCGTCTCGGAGCGGCGCACGTCCAACGCGGCGGTGGAGCCGAGGTCGGCCAACCGGGCCGGCACCGAGCCGAGAGGGCGGTGTCGAGGTCCAGGGCGTCGGCCAGGTCGACCTCGGCCTCGACCCACACGGTGCCCTCGAAGGACACCTGGCCGGTGTGCACGTGGACGTGCCGGGCATCCGCGGCGGCCTCCCGGCGGCGCCGGGCCTCGGCCGGCATGTGCCGGATGATCGCCTCCTGGACCAGCCGGTCCACCCCGGTGGGCCGGATCCGGTGCGCGAACGGGGCGACCTGGTCGTCGACGAACCCCGCCGCAGCGGGGGAGAGTCCGATGGTGTGGCGGGCGATCCGGCGGGCCCGCCACGCCGGCAGGTCCCCGGCCAGCACCCGGGCCCAGGTGCGCGGGAGCCGGTGCCGCAGCTCGAGGGCCTCGCCGAGGTAGGCCTTGCCGGTCTCGGTGGGCAGCCCGACCGCGGCCGCGAACTCGGCCACGCAGAACTCCGCGACCAGCGGCGCACCCGGTCCGGCGACCGCCAGCGGCTGGTCACCGTGCCGGCTCAGCAGCGCCGCGTCGTGGATCGACTCCGCCGGATGCAGGTCCGCCCAGGCGACCGCGTGCGGAGAGCAGCCGAGCCTCGGCGGCGTCGGCGGCGGCCCGGTCGGCCCGGGCCTGCGCGAGCACCGCACCAGCGGTGTCGAGGTCCGGGACGGCTGCGGTGGTGGTCATGGCTCCATTCTAGTCGAACAGGTGTTCGAGGCAAGAGTGGAATCAGTCGACATTTCGCTAGGGAAGATAGGCTGATCCGAAGGCGGGTTGGCCGCCCTCCTCAACCACCGTCAGCGCCCCCAGGAGCAGGCGGCGACCACCGCCGCCGCACCCTCCCCGTCGCTGCGCTTTCCACGACCGCGTCGCCTCAGCCGCGAGGAGCGGTCCGGACGCGCTCGCTGTCGCTCGCTGCTCGACGACCAGTCGGGTCGTACGTGATGTCGTCCAGCTTCAGCTCGAGGTACGATGAACGGGCCGACAGGGGTCGCTGCGTCCCAGCGGCCTTCGCCGGCGGTCACTACCCGCCGTCCCCCGATCACGCGGTAGTTGCCGACCGGGGTGGACCAGGGTTCCTGCGTGAAGGTCTTACCGTCGGCTGACGCGCGCCGCCTGTCACCCGACAGGAAGTCGACGAGATCGCCCGATCGGTCGAACGTCAGGCGTGCCGTCACCGTTTCGTCGCCGTACGTCAGGGTCCCGAGCACGTGCTGGTCGTCGACGGCCGTCCACCGGATCGGCGCATCGACGATGGCAGCTGGTGCGAAGACCACCAGGTCGTTGAAGAGCGTCACGGTCTCTGCGCGGTCCATGACCGGTCCGGAGGCGCTGACCACGGTGACCAGCGAGAGCAGCTTGCCGCGCATGGTCGCCTTCCCGTGGTCGTAGACGTGAAGGACCGTGACCGGCAAACCGTGCATGGTCGCGTCCATGATGAAGAGCCGTCGCGGGTTCGTGCCGAACGTGTTGACCTGCTGACCGTGAACTCCATCCAGGCCTTGTCCGGCGCGCTCCGGATGCGGCCGTGGAACCGAGCGCGGAAGCTCGTCACCCTGGGCATTCCGACGGCGCCGGATCGACGCACGTACGCCGCCACGGGGGCTGGGAGGTCCTGCAGATCGCGCTCGGTGACGACACCGGCGGGGCCCGAGGGCGCGTCGGCGCCGGCGACGCCATTCTCCCACTGCGCATGGAGGCTGGGTGGTCCGACCGAGACGAACCCGTAGATGGCGGCGAGGACGAGCACGATGTTGACGACGGAGCCTGCCTTCGCATCGGCCCAGGACGTGAGGATCACGATCTGGGACACCGCCGCAGCCAGGCCCGCAACCAGCCACCACCAGGTGGGAGTGCCAGCAGCAACGCAACGCTGCGGTGCCGAGGACGAGCGCCGCGGCCACCAGCCAGGCGATGCCGCGCATCGAGCCGATCGAGGCGCCGAGCTCGGGAAGGCTCGCCCAGCCGAGGCCCTTCGCGGCTCCGAGCAGGTGGAGCACGCCGTGCGCGAAAAGCAGGACAACAAGGCCCGAGCGGATCCAGGTCGTCACGACGGATCACGGTTCCCCGCGTCAGGCGCGCTGCGCGCGGTCGGGACAGGCGTGGTCCGGGTGGTCGGCGACTGCCAGCCCGGCCTGCCATCCGGGTGCGCGGCCGCCGTTCGGCGGAACCATCGAGGTGGGATCGTGGCCGCTCGACGCGAGGAGCCAGGAGGTCAGCGAGTTGGAGTTCCACATGTCGCCGACCCCGTCTCGTCACGACCCCAGGTGAACGCCGGCACCTGGGGCACCAGCCGCAGGAGCAGCTCTGAGCGGGCCCGGTCGGTGGCCACCTTAAGCGGGAGGCCGACGGCCTCGGCCAGGTCGGGGATGACGCCGTTGCGCCATCTCCGCACCTCGTACCGGAACAGGACGGAGGTGCCCAGCCAGCGAGCACCCCACCGGTCCCTCGAGAACGACGCCGCGCTCCGGCTGCTCCCTGGTCCACGCGGGGGTCATCTCGATCACGAAGCGGTCCGTGCCGGAGCGCACCTCGAGCGCCGAGTGGTAGAGGTCGCACGGAGACCGATGCTGTCGCCGTGCCGCGACGGCTTCGAAGAGGCGTCCGCTGACATGCACGCACCGGCCGCCCGCACCCAGCGGCAGCCAGTACAGGAGCACCGTCGGGTCGTCCACGTGATGGGTCACGACATCACGCTAGGCAGCCCGCAGCCTCCTCCAGAAGAGCCGAAAGGCCCGCACCGCCCGCGAGCTCGGCGGCTTGAGAGCAGTGCGACGGACGCGTTCTCAGGGGACGCTCGGGGACTTCTCCGATGCCGGCGATGCGGTACGACGGGCTAGCGTCGTGCCATGAGCAGTGGGGGCGCAGCGGCCCGGGTGACCGACCTGGTCAAGACCTACGGCACGGGCGCGGCCGAGGTGCGGGCGCTCGACGGAGTCACCCTCGACATCGAGGCGGGCGTCTTCACCGCGATCATGGGACCGTCCGGGTCGGGCAAGTCGACGCTGATGCACTGCTGCGCGGCGCTGGACACCCCGACCTCGGGCCAGGTGATGATCGGCGACCTGGAGCTCGGCGCGCTCGGCGACAAGGCGCTGACCCGGTTGCGGCGCGACCAGATCGGGTTCGTCTTCCAGTCGTTCAACCTGGTGCCGACGCTGACCGCGGAGGAGAACATCCTGCTCCCGTTGAGCATCGCGCGTCGCAAGCCCGACCAGGAGTGGTACGACGGGGTGCTCGACGCCGTCGCCATTCGCGACCGGCTCGGGCACCGGCCGAACCAGCTCTCCGGCGGCCAGCAGCAGCGCGTGGCCGTCGCCCGCGCCCTCGCCAGCCGGCCGACGATCGTGTTCGCCGACGAGCCGACCGGCAACCTCGACTCGCAGTCCGGCGCGGAGGTGCTCGGCCTGCTCCGCCGCACCGTCGACGAGTTCGGGCAGACGATCGTGATGGTCACCCACGACCCGGTCGCGGCCGCCCACACCGACCGGATCGTGTTCCTCGGCGACGGCAGGGTCGTCGGCGAGATGCGCGAGCCCACCCGCGAACGCGTCCTCGAGCAGATGGCCGCGCTCGACGCGCGTCGCGCCGCCGACCTCGCGCCGACCACCGCCGGCTGATGCTGCACGCCGCCTGGAGAGTCGCTGCTCGGCCGCAAGGTGCGGCTGGTGATGAGCACCTTCGCGATCGTGCTCGGGGTGGCGTTCGTCGTGGGCACGCTGATCTTCACCGACACCCTCAACCGGAGCTTCGTCGCGATCTTCGACAACAGCGTCGGCGACGTCGTGGTCCAGCCGACCCGGGTCACGAGCAACGTCGCCGTCGCGACCACGGTCCAGCTCCCGGGTTCGCTGGTCGACGACATCGCCCACCTCGACGGCGTACGACGGGCCGACGGCAAGGTGGTCGCCGCCGGCGTCTTCGTGGTCGGCAAGAACAACAAGGTGATCGGCGGCCAGGGCCCTCCCGGGTTCGCCTTCAACGACAACGACGCTCCCGCCGCCCACGGGATCAGGCCGCTGCAGGTGGTCGACGGCCGGCACCCGCACGGCCCCGACGAGGTCGCGATGGACATCAAGACCGCCCTGCGGGCCGGCTACGTGATCGGCGACAAGGTCCGCATCGTCAGCGCCACCAAGCGTGCCCTGCTCACCCCGACGCTCGTCGGCCTCGCCGACTTCCCCGACGGCGGCACCCTCAACGGCGCGACCGCGACGATCTGGGACACCAAGACCGCCCAGCGCCTCTTCCTCGAGGGCCGTGACGGCTTCAACACGATCTGGGTGACCGCCGACGACGGTGTCTCCCAGCAGGAGCTGCGCGACAACGTGGCGAGCGTGCTGCCCGCCGACGCCCGCGCCATGACCGGTGACAAGGCGGCCGACGTCGCGGCCAGCCAGCTGCTCGAGGCGATCCGGTTCATCACGATCTTCCTGCTCGTGTTCGCGGGCATCGCGCTGGTGGTCGGCGCGTTCCTGATCATCAACACGTTCTCGATCCTGGTCGCGCAGCGCAGCCGCGAGCTGGCCCTGCTGCGGGCGCTCGGGGCGTCCCGGCGCCAGGTCAGCCGGTCGGTGCTGTTCGAGGCGTTCGTCGTCGGCGCGGTCGGCAGCACGATCGGCGTGGGGCTGGGTGTGCTGCTGGCGGTGGCGATCCGCTACGTGTTCGGCCGGTTCGGGCTCGACCTGTCCGGCACGGCGTTCGTGTTCGCACCGCGCACCTTCCTCGCGGCCTACGCGATCGGGATCGTGGTCACGCTGGTGGCGGCGTACCTCCCCGCGCGGCGTTCCGCGCGGATCGCGCCGGTGGCGGCGCTCCGCGACGACGTGGCGATGCCGGAGTCGTCGATGCGGCTGCGGTTCGCGGTCGGCATGCTCATGTGCGTGGCCGCTGCGGGGCTGATGGTGGCCGGCCTGACGCTCGACGTGCCGAAGAAGGGCTACTGGGTCGGCGGCGGCATCCTCGCGGCCCTGCTCGGGGTCGCGGTGGCGAGCCCCGTGATCGCGAAGCCGTTCCTGCTGCTCGCGGCCGCAGGCTATCGGGCCGCGTTCGGCAGCGTCGGCCGGCTGGCGGGACAGAACTCGCTGCGCAACCCCCGTCGTACGGCGGCCACCGCCTCCGCGCTGATGATCGGGATGGCGCTGGTCGCGACCATGTCCATCGCCGGTGCGTCGGCGAAGGCCAGCGTCGACGACAGCATCGCGAAGAACTTCGTCGGTGACCTCGTGATCAGCAACCTGATCGGGCAGGGGTTCTCACCCAGCGTCAGCGACAAGGCCGAGAAGGCGCCGGGCGTCGAGTCGGTGGTGCGCACCCGCTTCGCCCAGGCCAGCGTGGCGGGGAGGCGCGAGTTCCTGGGCGGCGTCGACCCCGCCCACTTCGGCGACGTGATGCGTCTGAGGACCACCGGCGGTGGGCTGGCGGACGTCGACGACGGCGCCTGCCTGATGAACGAGGACTACGCGAAGGAGCACGGCTACCGCCGCGGCGACCTGGTGCCCTGGCAGGTGCCGAAGGGCAACCAGGCGCTGCGCGTGGTCGGCACCTACGAGAACAACGGCGCGATCTTCGCGACCTGCGTCACCAACCTCGCGACGTTCGCCGCCGCCGGCTTCCAGGCGCAGGACAACGTCGCCTTCGTGACCGTGAAGCCCGGGGTCGACGTGACCAGCGTGGAGGCGGCGATCAACGAGCAGATCGCCGCTCTGCCGACGGTGACGGTGAAGAACCAGCGCGAGTACGCCGCCGAGCAGCGCGAGCCGATCGACCGCCTCGTGCTGATGATCTACGCGCTGCTCGGGATGGCGATCGTGATCGCGCTCCTGGGGGTCGTGAACACGCTCGCTCTCTCGGTGATCGAGCGCACCCGCGAGATCGGGCTGCTGCGCGCGATCGGGCTCAGCCGCGCGCAGCTGCGCCGGATGATCGGGCTGGAGTCGGTCGTGATCGCCGTGCTCGGTGCGCTGCTCGGCGTCGCGATGGGTGTGATCTTCGGGGTGGCCCTGATGTCCTCGCTGCGCGACGAGGGTCTCACCGTCACCCGTATCCCGGCGGTGTCCCTGACCGCGTTCGTGCTGTCCGCCGCGGTCGTGGGCGTGGTCACCGCGGTGCTGCCCGCACGGCGTGCCGCACGCCTCGACGTGCTGACCGCGATCGCGACCGAGTAGGCAACTCCCCGTGAGTCCCCTCCCAAGGGGTGTACCGGTTGGTTACGCTGCCCTGAAGGAAGAGGGAGGATCCATTGGCTTCGGCTGACACGGCGGACCCACGGCTCAAGCACGTCCAGGTGCGCGAGTACGTCCGTTCGCTGGTCCACAACCTGGAGCCTGGAGCCCCCGCACCGTCCGAGCGCGAGCTCGTCCAGCGGTTCGGCGTGGCCCGGATGACGGTGCGGCATGCCCTCGACAGCCTGGTCACCCAGGGCCTCCTGGAGCGCATCCCCGGCCGCGGCACGTTCGTGGCCAAGCCCCACGTCGACATGCAGGCGCGGCTCTCGTCGTACACCGAGGAGATGCGCCGCCGCGGCCGCACGCCGGGTTCGCGCACCCTGATGCGGCGTCGCGAGACCGCCGGCCCCGGCGTCGCCCGCGCGCTGCAGGTCGAGGAGGGTCACCCGATCGCGCACTGGCAGCGGCTGCGCACCGCCGACGGCAGCCCGGTCTGCGTCAGCGACGTGTACATCTCGTTGGAGGCGTTCCCCGAGTTCCTCTCCCGCTCGGAGCCGGAGAGCCTCTACGAGTGGTTCTCGACCCAGGAGCAGATGCCGAGCTGGGGCGAGGACTCCGTCGTCGGCGACGTGGCGACCGAGTCCGAGGCCCATCTGCTGGAGATCGCGACGGGCGCCCCGGTGCTGCGGGTGTCGCGGCGCGCGTTCTGCCGCGAGATCGCCTGCGAGGTGTCGCGCACGGTCTACCGCGCCGACCGGTTCACGCTGTGGATCCCGGTGCTGCGGGCCGAGTTCGAGCGCTGAGCACCCACACGCCGTAGTCGGGGTCGACACCGGTGCGCAGCTCGTAGCTGTCGAACCGCGCGTCCACCACGAGCCCGGCCGCCTCGACGTCGGCGACGAAGGCGTCCGCCGGGTAGGTGTTCGCGTTCTGCGGACCACCGACCATCCGGAAGCCGACCAGCATCCGGCCGGCCGGCTTCAGCAGCCGGCCGAGGGTCTCCAGCACCTGCCGCTCGGTGCCGTCCGCGAGCAGCACCATCACGTTGCCCACCACCACGACCAGGTCGTACGACGAGGGGCGCCCCTCGGCCTCCAGGAGTGCCGGCGTCAGCCCGAGCAGGTCGGACTCCACCACGTCGACGCCCGGGAACGTCGACCGGGACTGGGCGACCAGGCCGGGGTCCTTCTCGACCGCGGTGACGTCGGTGCCCGCGGCGTACCAGTCCGTCGGCGACGCGACCCATGCCCGAGCCGGCGTCGAGGACCGTGGCACCACGCGGCGCCAGCACGTCTGCCAGCCGGGCCTCGCCGTCGACGTCGGTGCCGTCGGCGACCAGCTGCGCGAAGTGCCTTCCGTAGCCCGAGTGGTCTGCCTGCTCCCAGCGCGTGACGGGGTGGTCGTTCATGCAAGCTCTCCCAGCGGTGCGACGACCGTGCCGGACTCCTCGCACACCCAGTGCGGGTCGGGTCCGCCGATGTCGGGCTCGACGTACAGCGCGTGCGGCGGCGACTCGCACGACCGGCACAACGGCCAGCGACCGGCCGAGGCGAGCAGCGCGTCCTGCACGTCCTGTGCGACCAGTCCGGCGACGAACGGCCGGCCCTCGCCCCACTGCTCCAGCCACCACCGGCGTTCGGCGACGGCGTTCTCCAGCAGGGACACGTGCGCCGCGGTCGCCACGTCGGTCGCCTCGAGGTCGTGCAACACGAGCGCGCGTGCGGTGATCAGGGGGTCCTCGGATGTCACAGTGTCAGTGTGCCAACACACCCCCTGCTCGAGGTCGTCTGCCTCCACGTCCGCGACGTGGCCGGGGCCACCGACGGGGGTGCCGACCGGATCCTCGTGATGACCGACCCGGAGCTCGGGGGCCGCTCTCCGGAACCGGCCGCGGTGTCCGCGATCTGTCGCGAGACCGACCTGCCGGTGCGGGTGCTGCTGCGGCTCAACGAGGGGCTGTCCACCACGGGCGGCGAGTTCACGCGGCTGGTCGGGCTGGCGCAGGAGTACCTCCTGCTCGGCGCGCGCAGCCTGTCCTTCGGCTTCCTCGACGACGACCTCGAGATCGACGAGGCCACGACCTCCGAGCTGGTCGGGTCGCTGCCCGAGGTGCCGTGGGGCTTCCACCGCGGCTTCGACGCGGCCTTGCGCACCGACCACGCCTGGCGTGCCGTCGCCCGGTTGCCGCACCTCGACGCGGTGGCCTCCGGCGGCTCCACACGCGGGCTGTCTGCCGGCGGTGACGAGCTGATCACGCGTGCGTCGCAGGACCCCGACGTGGCACGGTTGCTGCTGGCCTGCGGGGGCCTCGAAGCCGAGCAGGTGCCGTGGCTGTTGCGCGCGGGTGTCCGGCAGTTCGGCGTCGGCGCCACCGTGCGTCCCGGACGTTCGTGGACCCGCTCCTACGTCGACGCCGGTCACGTGCGGTCGTGGCGGCTGCTGCTCGACGATGCGCTCGACCGCGCCCTCGGCGCACCGGTCGACGCCGTCGAGGACTCCGCTTGATCCTGATCGACCCACCCAACGCACCCGGCCGCGGCCGGCTGTGGTCGCACCTCGCCTCCGACACGTCGTACGACGAGCTGCATGCGTTCGCCCGGGATATCGGCGTGCCCGAGCGGGGCTTCGACCGGGACCACTACGACGTGCCGGCGGAGTGGTACGACATGGTCGTCGAGGCCGGTGCCACGCCGGTGTCGAGCCGGGAGCTGGTCACGCGGCTGGTGAAGGCGGGCCTACGGGTCAGGAAAGCGCCGCCACCTCCGCGCTGACGTTGGCGCGGGCCTTCTCCTCCCACCGCTCGCGGGCAGCGTCGGAGTGGAACAACGTGTCGTGGGCGAGCAGGTCCTCCAGCACCGCCTTGCGCCCGGCCCGGAAGTCGGCGTCGGGCACCTCGGCGTACTCCCGCCGCACACCGGCGACGTAGGCGTCGTAGCGTTCCCGGCCGGCGGCCAGGATCGCCAGGTCGGCGTCGCAGAGGAGCTGCCCGGGCAGGTCGTCGGCCGCCGGGTCGTGGCCCGCGGTCAGCCGCACCAGGCGGGTGACCTCCTCGACCAGCGGGATCGGCACCCCGGCCTGGGTGAGCACCGCGTCTGCCAGCCGCGCGGAGCGCTCCTCGTTGTCGCCGACGGCGTCGTAGACCGCGTCGTGGAACCACGCCGCCAGCACCACCGCGTCGCGTTCGGGATGGTCGGCGGGCACCAGGTCGTCGAGGTGCTCGAGCACTTCCCTGAGGTGGCGCAGGTCGTGGTAGCCGCGGGCCGGGTCGTCGTACGCCGTGACCAGGCGCTCGCGGATCTGCGGCTGGTCGGAGAGGAGGTCCGGCCACCAGCGCTCGAGGTCCATGCCGGCCAGCCTATGGCCGCTCGGACGAGCAGCGGTCAGGGCCGCTTCAGGTAGTACTCCGTGAACTCGCGGCACCGTCCTTCGGCGTCGAAGCGCATCACGAAGCAGTTCTCGAACGTCTTGGTCACGGGACCGTCCGGCACGTCGCGGTAGGTCGACGTCCCGGTCGCCACGACCATGTCGCCGTCGACCGCGACCGGTGCGTACGACGCGCCGTACGTGCCCGGTGCGTCGCGCGTGGACGCGTCGTCAGAGTCCCCCTCGCCGAGCCAGGAGGCCACGACCGCGTCACGACCGACGATCGGCTCGTCGTACGGGTGGTAGCGGTAGCGGACGTCCTCGCTGAACAGCAGGGCAACGTCGTCGCGGTCATAGGAGAGCCACGCCGCGACGTACCGGTCGAGCCAGGCCTGGGCGTTGTCATGGTCCATCGCGCCACCCTAACCACGGCGTTAGGCTGCCTCATGCTGATCGAGCCAGAGCCACGACCGGACACGGCGGACGCCTTTGCGCAGTGGCAGGGCCAGCAGGCGCGGGCGTGGGGCTACGTGCCCAACTACGCCGCCCTCTTCGCCAGCCGGCCCGACGTCGCCGAGGCGTGGACCCGGCTGAACCTTGCCGTCCGCGGAGGCATGGACCGCCGCCGGTTCGAGCTGGTCACCATCGCCGCCGCCCGCGCCCGCGCGTCGACGTACTGCGTCGCCGCGCACTCCCAGTTCCTGCGTGACGTCTGCAGCGACGAGCAGTCCATGCTCGCCCTGTCCTCCGACCCGTCGGGTGCCACGCTCTCCGGGGTGGACCGCGCCGTCGTTGCCTTCGCAACGAAGGCCGCGACCGACCCGGCCACGGTCGACGAGTCCGACGTCGCCGCTCTCCACGAGCACGGCCTCTCCGACGCCGACGTCGCCGACGTGGTCTTCGCCGTGGCCGCCCGTTGCTTCTTCGCCACCGTCCTCGACGCCGGCGGCGCGCAGGCCGACGCCCAGCTGGCCACCAGCTTCGACGAGGGCACCCGCACGGAGCTGACCGTCGGCCGACCCTTCGCCGAGTCCTGACGCGCGTGCGTTCCCGCCTCGAGCTGGTCTCGTGGGCCGTGTTCGCGAGCTCACTGCACGTTGGCGGTGACGAGTCGATCCATCGCAGCCAGCACACAGCCGGGCGATTCAACCCAGACGAAGTGACCCGCCCCCGGCTCGACATGCCACCAGGCGCCAGGGATGCGGTCGGCACTCTGCTTGCCGGCGCTCGGCGGCATGGGGCTCAGCTCGCCGAGGACCACGCCGAACGGCACCCGGATGGACGGCAGTCGTTCGGGGATGTCCGCCGCGGCATGGAACACCAGGTGGCCTCCCCACGAGTGGCCCATCAGGTAGGCGGTCTCCCAACCCAGCCCGTCCAGCACGGTGACGATGTCGGCCACCGCCTCGGCGACCGTGAACTCGCCCTGCTCCGTGGACGGCGCAAGACCACGTTGTTGAAAGGTCGCGACCTGGTAGCGCGCAGCGAGCTCTGCCACCGCATCGTCGAGATAGTCGTAGCTCATGCCCGGACCACCATGGATCGCCAGCACGTGCGGTCCCTCGCCGGCGACCCACCCCGAGAGCTCACCGGACGGCGTGGAGACCGTGAAAGGGGTTCGCTCCATGTCAGGCGGGCTGCCAGAGCTCGATCCGGCTGCCTTCGGGATCGGTGACCCAGCCGAACCGGCCGACACCGTCCATGTCCTGGGTCTCCTCGGCCACGTCTGCTCCGTTGGAGCGCAGCTGGGCGAGCATCGCATCCAGATCGCGGACCCGGAAGTTGAGCATGGTCTGCTGCTCCCGGGACCCGAAGTAGTCGGTCTCCGACTCGAACGTCGCGAACACGGTAGGCCCGGCTTCCTGACCCCACAGGCCGTGCTGATCGGTGTCCAGCCCGAGGCAGTCGCGGTACCACGCGCTCAGGGCTTCGGGGTCGGCGGCCCGCATGAAGTGTCCGCCGATTCCAAGCACACGTTCCATGCGGACTCCCTTGATCAGCCGGTCAGATCAGATCCGACACTCTGCCAGAAGGAATTCTCGCGAGACGACGAGCGAGACCCGCTCAGACCAGCTCGCCGCGTTTCCTGCTCAGGTACGCGCGCTCGGCGGAGTTCTGGGTGGCGGCGATCGCGGCGTCGTACGACTCCTTCGCCTCGGCGGTCCGGCCGAGCCTGCGGAGCATCTCGGCGCGGGCGACGTGCCATGCGTGGTAGCCCGTGAGCGGCAGCCGGTCGACCAGGGTGAGGGCGACCTCCGGGCCGTCCAGCTCCGCGACCGCGACCGCGCGGTTGAGTGCGACGATCGGCGACGGGTCGAGCCGGGTCAGCTGGTCGTACAGTGCGACCACCTGCGACCAGTCGGTGTCCGAGGCGGTGGGGGCGTCGGTGTGGACGGCGTTGATCGCGGCGAGGATCTGATAGCGGCCCGGCCGGTTGATCGCGAGGCACTCGCGGACCAGGTCGTGCCCCTCGGCGATCAGCCCGCGGTCCCAGCCGGCGCGATCCTGCTCGCCGAGCGGGACCAGCTGTCCATTTCGCACGCGGGCCTCACGCCGGGCCTCGGTGAGCACGCAGCAACGCGAGCAGACCGGCCACCTCCGGCTCCTCGGGGAGCAGCTCGCGGAGGATCCGCGTCAGCCGGATGGCCTCGCCGGTGAGCTCGGCGCGCACCGGGTCGCCGTCGCCGGTGGCGAGGTAGCCCTCGTTGAAGACGAGGAACAGCACCGCCAGCACGCCGCCGAGCCGCTCGGGGAGGTCGGCGGCCTCGGGTACCCGGTAGGGCACCTTCGCCGCCGCGATCTTCTTCTTGGCCCGAGTGATCCGCTGCGCCATCGTGGTCTCGGGCACGAGGAACGCCTGCGCGATCTCAGCCACGGTCAGCCCACCGAGGAGGCGGAGCGTCAGCGCGATCCGCGCCTCCGGTGCGAGCGCGGGGTGGCAGCAGGTGAAGAGCAGCCGCAGTCGGTCGTCCTCGACCGGTCCCGGTGGGCTCGTGGGGCGTGTCGTCGTGGTACATGAGTGCCGCCTGGTGCTTCGCGTCGCGCTGCTTCTCGCGGCGGATCCGGTCGATCGCGCGGTTGCCAGCGGTGGTGGTGAGCCAGCCGCCGGGGTTGGGAGGTACGCCGGACTCCGGCCACTTCTCCAGCGCGGCCACGAGCGCCTCGCCCGCCGCCTCCTCTGCGATGTCGATGTCACCGAAGCGGCGGACCAGCGAGGCGATCAGGCGGCCGTACTCCTCGCGGAAGACCCGCTCGACGGCCGCCGTCTCGCCCCGCATCACTCTTTCGTCTCTTGGGTGGTCTCTGGTCGTCGTTCGGCCGGCTCAGGCGAGGCCCTCGAACGGACGGACCTCGACCTTGCCCCGGCACGCCTTGGACCCCTCGGCCGCCAGCCTGAGCGCCACGTCGAGGTCGGGCGCATCGATCACCCAGAAACCACCGATGACCTCCTTGGTCTCGAGGTAGGGGCCGTCGGTCATCACCGGCGTCTCACCCTGGCCGTCGACGACGGTCGCGGTCGAGGCCGACTGAAGCCCGCCGGCGAAGACCCAGTAGCCATCGGCGCGAAGCCTGTCGTTGAAGACGCCGGTCGCGGCGAACGCCTCCTCCATCTCCTCCTTGGAGCCGTAGTTGCCGAACTCGTCCATCTCGGCGGGGCCGTGCACGGCCAACAGGTAGTGCGTCATCCCGTTTCTCCTCAGTTCCGGGCGGTCCCGATGACCGCTTCTACCCCCACCACGAACGGCATCCCGCCGATACGACAACCTGCCACAGAAGGTCCTGCGACCGAGCCGAGGATCAGCCCTGACCGGTCGCCTGTGCAAGGATCAGCCCGCGGGAAAAGAACCTAGCCCCTAGGCTCTCCCCGCGTTGCTGGAGGAGGCACCAGCTGTGACGGTGAACGTGGCATCGGTCCAGAGCTTCATGGAGAACGTTCGTGTCCTCATGAACTCGGACACTGCCACCTTGCTGCTGTTGGACGAGACAGGCACCGTTCTCGAGCCGGCCGCGTCTGCCGGCCTTGGTCGCCGATGGCGCGGTGCTACGCACGTTCCCGTCGGGTCCGGGTTCGCCGGACGAGTCGCCGCAAGGGGCGAGCCCGTCGTCCTCAACGAGGTCAACGAGGTCTCGGTCCTCAACCCCATCCTTCGAGACTTCGGTCTGCAGAGACTCCTCGGGGTCCCTGTCGTCGGTTCAAAGGGTTTGTTGGGGGTCCTGCACGTGGGTTGGCTCGTCGCACGGACCCCCACGCCCGATGACACGAGGCGCTTGGAAGGCGCAGCGGCGGAGATCGGCCAGCGCCTGTCCGAGAGGACCGAGGACGATGCGCACCTGGCGGCCTTGGCCTTGCAGCGCAGTCTGCTTCCGGCCGCGCCCCCGTCCATCGAGGGTCTCGACGTCGCGGTGCGCTACCTGCCCGCCGAAGGAGACCTGGGAGGCGACTGGTACGACATCTTCCCGCTGCCCAGCGGCAAGGTTGGTCTCGTGATGGGCGATGTCGAGGGGCACGGCCTCCGGGCGGCGGTCGTCATGGGCCGACTGCGCAGCGCACTGCGGGCCTACGCCCTCGATCACGACGACCCGGCAGAGGTGCTGCACCGCCTCGATCGCAAGCTCTGCTACTTCGAGAGCGAAATCACGGCCACCGTCGTGTACGCGGTCTCCGAACCGCCCTTCGACGTCGTGACGATCTGCAACGCCGGCCACCCGGCACCGTTGATCGCCCAGCGAGGGCAACCGTCCGCCGAGGTGGCCAACGTCTCGGCGGGCGTGCTGTTGGGCCTCGATCCAGAGCAGCAACGCCACAGCGAGAAGATCCAGCTCTCACGAGGGGCTGCCCTCGCGTTCTACACAGACGGGCTCGTCGAGCGCCGAAGAGGGTCCGACCCGCGTATGGATCCCGACGTCGAACGCCTGGAGCTCGTACGACGAGCGTTCGTTGCCGGCGACAACGCTGAGACAGCCTGCAGCCGCATCATCGCCGGAGGGCTCGGTGACGACAGTGTCGAGGACGACGTCGCACTGGTCGTGGTGCGACGCCCGGCGTGACGGTGACCCACCCGAGCGCCGGACCCGCACCTTCACCGGCGGTGTGCGCGGTGCACGGCGACAGCCGCAAGCACCGCCAACACGCCCGCGCCCACCATCCCGGCTGGGACTCGACCGACGGTCCGACGTGCCGCGGAGCGCGTGACTGGCCTGGCTTGAGAGCACGGATCCGTTGCTCTGGTGGGACAGGGCCGAGCCCGCGCTCCGGTACGAGAGCAGGGATGCAGCCGACATCGCCGACCCGATCGACCCGGCAGAGGCGAACGAGCCGACGCTCGCGAACGACGCGAAGGAGGCAGCGCTACCAATCGAGAGGACCGAGTCCTGGGAGCCGATCGAGAGGAGCGAGTTCTCTGACCAAAGGGACCACACGCGCCGAATCGTAGTCCCGCGATCAGATCAGGTCGCCATCCCTCACTGGCCGTTCTCTCCCTCGAGCCGGATCACATGGAGGACGGCGTTGATCAGGGCAAGGTGGGTGAACGCCTGGGGGAAGTTGCCCAGGTGCTGGCCACTGTGTGGGTCGATCTCCTCGCCGTAGAGCTCGAGAGGTCCCGCAAACGAAAGCAGCTTCGCGCAGAGCTTGCGCGCCTTGTTGAACTCCCCGATCTCGCACAGGGCCGAGACCAGCCAGAAGGAGCAGATCGTGAAGGTGCCCTCCTCACCATGGAACCCGTCGTCGGTTTCATCGACCTTGTAGCGGAGCACCAGGCCGTCCACGGTCAGCTCGTTGCGGATGGCGAGCACCGTCGCACGGATGCGGGGGTCGTCGGGGGGGAGGAAGTTGAGCAGCGGAGCCAGCAGCAACGAGGCGTCAAGCGCGGTGCCGCCGTAGTACTGGACGAGGACGCCCCGGTCGTCGACTCCGTTGCTCAGGATGTCTTCCTTGATCTCGGCGGCCGCCAGCTCCCACTCGGCCGCCTTGCCGTGCTCACCGCTCATCCGGGCCAGCCGCGCCCCCCGGTCCACGGCGACCCAGCACATGATCTTCGAGGACGTGAAGTGCTTCAGCTCGCCCCTGACCTCCCAGATGCCGGCGTCCGGCTCGCGCCAGTGCTTCAACGCCTCGCCCACCTGGTTTGTCGAGGATCGGCCAGATGCGGTTGTCCAGGTGGTCGGCGGCCTGGGAGTGCAGGTACACGGAGTCCAGAAGCGCCCCCCAGACATCGTGCTGTCGCTGGGCGTACGCCGCGTTGCCGATCCTCACCGGTCGTGAGTCGGCGTACCCCGGCAAGTGGTCGAGGATCTGCTCGGTCAGATCGCGTTCGCCTCCGATGCCGTACATGATCTGCAGGTCGTCGTCGCCCTCGGCGAGATCGGCGATGAAGGAGAAGAAGTCGACGGCCTCCCAGTCGAAGCCCAAGGAGTACATCCCCCAGAGTGCGAACGTGGCGTCGCGGATCCAGCTGAAGCGGTAGTCGTAGTTGCGGTCGCCGCCCGGTGTCTCCGGCAACGAGGTGGTGCCGGCCGCCGTGACGGCGCCGGTCGGTGCGTAGGTGAGACCGCGAAGTGTCAGTGCGCTGCGCTGGAGGTAGCTGCGCCACGGGTGATCGGGGAACTTCCCTCTCGCCAGCCAGTGCTGCCAGTGGTGGGCCGTCCACACCAGTCGCTTGTAGGCGTCGTCTATGGATCCCGGCGGCTCGCCCCCGCCCCAGGACAGCGCCACGAACCGGGTGTCGCCCTGTTTGAGCAAGGTGCGTGCGGAGGCCTGGCCACCCTCGAAGCCGAGCCGCATGTCGCTGGTGAGGGTCAGCGTGAGGTCAGAGTCGGCGGAGCTGGCCCGACCCTGGTGGTAGCCGTCCGAGGTGTACTCCCAGCGCACAGGTAGCTGGCCGTAGTCGAGCACCGGCTCGCAGTCCATGACGGTCTGCACCTCTCCCGAGACGCAACGGATGGTGCGCAGCAGGACGTGCTCGGCCTCGTAGTCGTTCGGCGTGCGCTTGTACGTCGCCGAGCGGTCCTCCCGGTGGTGCCACGGACCGACCAGCAGGACATCGCGCACGATCATCCACCCGGTCGCCGTACCCCAGCTGGTCTCCAGGATCATCGTCCCCGGAAGGTAGCGGCGAGCGGCCGGGACCCGGGCGTCCAGCGGGGCCACGCGGAACGAGCCGGCGCGCTTGCCGAGGATGGACCCGAAGACGCTCGGCGCGTCGAAGCGCGGCACACACATCCAGTCCACCGAGCCGGCCGGCGCCACGAGCGCCGACACCTCACCGTCGCTCAGGAACCCGTAGTCCCCGATCGGCACCGCCCGCGAACGCTCGATCGCAGTGGCCACGCGCGCCGCCGACTTGCCGCTCTTCGCCATGTCAGCAGCATCGTCCGGCGCCAGGACGACCGCAAGGACCGAGCGGCGCTATGCGTCGGCGGAACCAGGTGAATGCTCGATCGTCGCATCCGCTCCCGGGTAGACCAGCCCCTCGCGTCCGTCGGGGTGACGGACCAGGTACGGCGGCTCGCCCGCCTGTCCCCGCACCTCGATGATCTCGGACGTCTCGTCGGGAACACCAACAGTCCGGCTGTGCACATGCAACCGGTCACCCACCGATGCCTGCATGGGAACCTCCCTTCCAGGGTCGGGTCCGAATCTACGCCCGTCTCCTGCCCGGGACGAGGCTTCGGGCGCCGCACTCAATCACGTTGCTCGGCAGTTTTCGGGCGCCTAGCGTTGCAGACCTCGTGCGTGAGCACGTGCCCTGGACGCGCACGTGAACGGGCCGAAAGGAGATGCAGCGGAATGACGTCTCGGCTCATCGCGCTCTGCTTCGACGCGAACGACCCGCCCCGGCTCGCGCGCTTCTGGTCCGGCGTCCTGGGCTGGGAGATGACCGCCGACCCCCGTGACGGGGTCGCGCTCCTGCCCGACGACGACACGGGGTTCCGGATCCGGTTCGTCCCCGACCCAGGAGCCGAAGCTCGGCCAGAACCAGATGCACTTCGATCTCACGAGCACCTCCCTCGAGGACCAGCAACAGACGGTGGCCGAGGCGCTCGGACTCGGTGGCCGCCACATCGACGTCGGTCAACGCCCGGAGGAGGGTCACGTGGTGCTCGCCGACCCCGAGGGCAACGAGTTCTGCGTCATCGAGCCGGGCAACAACTTCCTCGCCGACTGCGGATTCGTCGGGGCGCTGTCGTGCGACGGCTCGCAGGAGGTCGGGTACTTCTGGAGCGAGGCGCTGGGCTGGCCGTTGGTCTGGGACCAGGACCAGGAGACCGCGATCCGCTCGCCGCGCGGCGGACCGAAGATCACGTGGGGCGGTCCGCCCCTGATGCCGAAGACCGGGAAGAACCGGCTGCACCTCGACCTCGCGCCACCTGCCGACGGTGACCAGCAGGCCGAGGTCGACCGGCTCGTGTCCCTCGGAGCGACTCGCGCCGACATCGGCCAGGGCGAGGTCGAGCTGGGTCGTGATGGCCGACCCTGATGGCCATGAGTTCTGTCTGTTGACCCCAGACGACGCTACGGCGGGCCGTGCCGGTTGATGTTGCCCACGCCGAGGGGCAAGGTGGTTCGACGGCGCCCGGGAATGTCGTCTCGAGTGCTCGTCAAGGAGGAGGAGCGACATGAACCCCAACGGGCGGCCCCCCGCACTCGTGCGCTGGACCCTGGGCCTCGAGGATGCGACGGCGCTCGACGGGCCGGTGCAGGCCCTGGAGCCTCACATCCGGGCCTGGTTCGGCTCCGGGACGCGAGGCTCGGTGCTGCGGGGCGACTGGCTGGGCCACGCGGTCCACCCGGTGCTGACCGAGGTCGTGATCGGCACCTGGGCCTCGGCCAGTGTGCTTGACCTGTTCGGGGGGCCCGACTCGTCCGCCGCGGCCCAGCGGCTCATCGGCGCCAGTCTGCTCGCCGTCGGACCGACGGCGTGGACCGGCTGGGCGGAGTGGTCGACGGTCGGGTCGCGAGAGAAGCGGGTCGGCCTCGTCCACGCCGTCACCAACGGCCTCGCGATCGGCATCTACGCGGCGTCGTACGTCGCCCGGCTGCGTGGCCGGCACGACACCGGGACTCGGCTGGCCCTCGCCGGCATGACCGTCGCGGGGGTCGGTGGCTACCTGGGTGGACACCTCGCGGGGGCACGCAAGGTGGGCAGCCACCACCCCGCCTACGCGTGACGACGGGCTGGTTCCGGGTCAGCCGAGGTACTTCTCCCACGGGCCGGTGATCGCCAGCGTGATGCCGGGCGTCTGGATGTTGACGAACAGCACCTCGCCGTCGGAGGAGAACGTCGGGCCGGTGAACTCGGAGAACTCCGGCGCGCTCGCCGTACCGATGTTCAGCTGGTTGCGGGCGATCGCGTACGTCGGGCCGCCGGGCACGGAGCTGAGGACGTGCGAGGCGCCGACGCCGTCCTCGGCCAGCACCAGCGAGCCCCACGGGGTGACCGTCACGTTGTCCGGCCCGTCGAAGACGACACCGTCGTAGCGCGGCGCCGGCCCGTCGGACGTGCGTCTGGTGCGGGAAGTAGGTCACCAGCGTGATGGTCTGCGTCGTCGTAGGAGTAGAACCAGACCATCCCGTCGTGCTTGACCGCGTCGGCGGGCAGGTCGCCGGTGTTGAAGGCGAAGCTGTTCACGACGTAGACGCCCTTGTCGGTGCCGAACACGCCCTCGAACTTCTTGCCGCGGGTGATCTGGTCGTCGGTGAACTGCTTGCGCACCGAGCGTCGTCTGCCCGTCCCGCTCGGGCACCGGTCACCCACTTGACCGGGAACGGTCGTCCGAGCTGGGCCGAGGTGAGGTACGCGACGTCGGGCAGCACCGATCCGTCGTCCATGATGATGGCCATCGCCTCGAGCGTGCCCTCGGTGTCGGGCCGAGGCTGGTCGGCGATGCCGGAGCGCGAGCTTGACGCCGCGCGGTGCGGTCCAGCGGTAGAAGAGACCGTTCGGGCCGCTGGCGTCCTCGGAGAGGTAGACACGGGTGCGGCTCGGGTCGACCGCCACCGCCTCGTGTGCGTAGCGGCCGAACGCCTTGATCGGCTTGGGAAGCGCCTGCCCGTCCCCGAAGACCTCGAAGACGTAGCCGTGGTCCTTGGAGTAGATGCCGCTCTGTCCGTTGCCGCTCCACGGCGGTCCCGGCCTTGGTCTCGGTCTCCTCGCAGGTCAGCCAGGTGCCCCACGGCGTCGGGCCGCCCGCGCAGTTGGTGAGGGTGCCGGAGATGCCGACCCACTCGCCGAGGTTGGCGCCGCCGCGGTCGTCTCGATGACGGTGCAGCCACCGCCCATCAGCGCGGTCGGGTCGTAGACGGTCCCGGTGACGTGCGGTACGCCGAGCGGCGATCCCGCCGGCAGCTCGTGGTTCTGGATCAGCCGTAGTCGGCCGCGTCCCGCCGTTGAAGACCGCGGTGCCGTCGTGGTTCGAGGGCGTGAGCCCCTGGTCGTCCCGGAGCTTGGTCTGGCCGGCGTAGGTCACGACCTGGTAGGAGAAGCCGGGCGGCAGCGCGAGGAGACCGTTCGGGTCGTCGACGAGCGGCGGGAACGGGCGGTTCGGCTTCCCCGCACCATGATGGCTGCGGCTCTGCGGGCTGGCTTCGGCCAGTGACGGGACGGATCCGGCGACGACGAGGCCGACACCGGCGGCGCTGCTGGTCAGGAGGCTTCGACGACCGAGGGACATGACACTCCTAGCTCTGGGGGAGTCCCGAGCCTTGCCCGCGAAGGCAAACTCCAGTCGAACCGGAAGTAACGGACACGCGTCGGTCCCGTGAGCCCTCACCGCCGGGCCAGCGCCGCCACCCGCTCCACGTCGTCCGGTCCGTCGAAGTCGGGCAGGGCGAGGAACACGGTGCTGACCCCTGCGTCGAACAGTCGCTCGTGGCGCTCATGGTGGGCCGCGACCTCTCCGGCGTGGTGGCGTGCGGCGAAGTCGGCGGCCCTGGTGCGTCCGCGAAGTCGTTCGACACGGGACCAGGTGTCGTCGCGGCTGGAGCCGACGACGGCCACGTCGAGGACGGTGACCTCGACCTCGTCGTGGGGTCGGCCGATGTCGTCGCAGTGCCGGCGCAGGACGGCCGTCTTGTGCCGGACCGTGTCGAGGTCGGCGCGCACGTTGCAGGCGTCGGCCCAGCGAGCGGCGATGCGCAGCGTGCGCCGCTCGCCGCCGCCGCCCACGATCAGCGGCAGCGGGCCGACCGGCCTCGGGTAGCAGGTGGTCTCGGGCAGCGTGACCCGTTCGCCGTCGTACGCCTTGGTGCCGGGCGCCCAGAGGGCCCGCAACGTCTCGGCGGCGACCGCGAGGTCGTCGAGGCGCTGTGCGGTGGCCGGGAACGGCAGGCCGTACGCCGCGTGCTCGCGGCCCCACCAGCCGGCGCCCAGACCGCAGAAGGCCCGGCCGCCGGTGAGCACGTCGAGTGTCGCGGCCGCCTTGGCGATGATGCCCGGCGCGCGGAAGGTGGCCGGCGTGCAGAGCGTCCCGAGCTCGAGGTCGGTGCCCAGCGCCGCCAAGCGCTCCGAGCGTCACCCACGGCTCGGGGATCGGGTCCCACGCCCGCCCGACCTGCGGGATCTGGATGAGGTGGTCCATCAGTGCGACGCCCGGCGAAGCCGGCGTCCGCCGCCGCGAGCGCGATGCCGCGCAGCCAGTCGAGCGGGTCCTCGCCCCACGGGAACCGTCCCACCTGGAGGATCACCCGCGGCCCGGCGCCC
Organism: uncultured Actinomycetota bacterium; assembly: GCA_963745795.1. Lineage (GTDB taxonomy): Bacteria > Actinomycetota > Actinomycetes > Propionibacteriales > Nocardioidaceae > Marmoricola. The sequence goes on from CAVUYR010000005.1 coordinate 750,862, forward strand.
GCCACTCCTGCGACCGGGGCCGCGGCTCGCGCGGGCTGGGCGGCGGGCTCGTCCGCGGACGACGACGTGGACGTCCCAGCCCTCCGCCTCGAGCTCCGCACCGACGTCGCGCATGCGGCGCAGCTGTCCGCCGAGCACGGCGGCCGGGACCGGGCGGTCGCGGGCGGCGTTCCGCGCTCGGCACACGGCGGCGGGAGTGTCGAACACGACGGCCACCAGCGGGAGCCCGGACTCGCGAGCCAGCGCGGCGCACGACGCCCGCCTCGCCGGGTCCAGGCCGAGGGTGTCGATCACGACGGTCAGGCCGCGCCGGGTGCGTCCCGCGACGATCTGGTCGAGCAGCCGGAACGCGTCCTCGGACGCGTCGAGATCGGCGGTGCCGCTGCCCACCACGGCGCGTAGCGCGTCCGAGGACACCACCTCGACGTCGCGGTAGCGGGCCGCGGCCCAGGTCGACTTCCCGGAACCGGCCGCGCCGACCAGCAGCACGAGAGCCGGGTCGGGAACCTGCACATCGGCAGTGTGACACCGGGGTAGACAGTGCGTACGCGATCAGAAGGGGTGGCCGACGATGATCCTTCCGAAGGTCAGGGACCCTCGCTTCGTGACGATCCGCCGCGGCGGAACCCTCACTGACTCGGATCACCGTCTCCTCGCTCTTTGGGCGGCATCGTGCGCGGAGCACGTCCTTGACCTCTTCGAGTCGGCTCAGCCTGAGGACCCGCGACCGCGGCAGGCGATCGAGCACGCGCGTGCCTGGGTGCGCGGCGACGTCCCGATGATGCGGGCACGGGCCGCGGGCGGCCACGCGATGGCCGCCGCCCGAGACCTGCGAGGCGCAGCACGATATGCCGCCTACGCTGCAGGACAGGCCGGCGCCGTCGCACACGTCGCCGCGCACGAGCTCGGTGCCGCCGCCTATGCGATCAAGGCAGCACGTGCAGCATCGCCAGGACGCGAGACCGAGGCAGCAGGGCGACGGGAGTGCCAATGGCAGCGCGACCAGCTGCCGCAGGCGATCCGCGAGCTCGTACTCGACGACCAGCGGCTTCGGAACGACATCTGCTGGTCGGTGTTCGACTGCTGAACCCGCGTCGGGGCACTGCAAGGCAACGGTTGCCCGGTCAGAGCCGGTCCAGCCAGTGGTGGTCTGGAACGAGCGAGGCAAGCGCCTGGCGCATCCAGGCCCGCTGAGGTCCCGTGAGGATCGGAAGAGCAGCCTCGAAGTCGGGCTCATCCTTGGGGCGGCGGAGTCGCGCCTTGTAGACCAGGACGATCTCGGGGAGCAGGTACCGGATGCCGTCGTCGGCGACCCAAGTGACGTCATCGATCGGAGCAACGTGATCGGGCACAAACTTGTTGGTCCAGAGCCCGTCGGCGTCGGGCGTCAGGGGAATGTCGACGACCCATGGCGAAGCCGCATCCGCGCGCAGCCACAGCTGACTGCGGGGATCGTCGACAGTCGGCCAACGATCGCCCAACGGATGGAGAACGCCGCCGACGTTGTTCCAGACGTGCCAGCGCCCCTTCATGAACTCCACGAACGCCGGCACGTCGCTCGCCAGGATGGACACGTCGGTGTCCTCGTGCTCCCTGCGGTAGCCCGTGGCTGCCTCGATCGCCCATCCGCCGATGACCCACCACGGCCGGGCGAACCCGTCCATCTCCCTCGCGAATGCTCCCGGCTCCAACGGCGACCAAGCGCCGTACAGCGCCAAGAAGGCGTCCTCCTCTGCTTGCTGTTCAGGACTTCGTTCAAGCGGGACGCGTGCGGACACGCTGACGAGCCTCGCACAGGCGGTTGTCTGGATAATGAGCCGGTGCGACGTTGCCGGCTTCACGTGATGGGTGCCAGCGGCGCCGGCACGACGACACTCGCACGAGCCGTGGCTGACCGCTGGGCCGTTCCACACGCTGACGCGGATGACTACTTCTGGATACCGAGCGATCCGCCGTATGTCGAGAAGCGACCGGAAGCCGAACGGGTCGCGCTGATGGAGAGGCTCTTCCTTCCCCGCGAGGCGTGGGTCCTGTCCGGCTCGATGGTCGGGTGGGGAGACGGTGTCGTGGCTCGCTGCGATGCGGTGGTGTTCCTGACGCTGGACCCGGCTGAGCGGCTTCGCCGCCTCGAAGCTCGCGAGCGTGCGCGCCACGTGGGCCGTGCTGTCGACGAGGCGGCGCGTGCTGAGTTCCTGGAGTGGGCCCGCGGGTACGACGATCCGGCGTTCGAGGGGCGCAGTCGGGTTTCACACGAGACGTGGCTGGCCCGCCTCGACTGCCCGGTGCTCCGGCTGGACAGCGCTTCCCCGCCAGCGGTGCTTCGCGATGAAGTGACGGCGTGGGAGCCCGCGATCTCGTAGCCGTCAGCGTCGAGTGCGGTGGGAACTCGCCGATGAGTCTCGCTCCGGTCCCGGGTCTGTACCCACACGGATCAACGCACTCGAGGAGAACGGCATGACCGCCATCTACACCTTCGACGTCTTCTCCAGCCTCGACGGCTACGGCGCCGCCACCGGCAACTGGACCGGCTACTGGGGCAAGCAAGGCCCCGAGCTGCTCGACCACCGCCTCGCCTTGTACGACGCCGAGCAGCGGATGGTCTTCGGGGCCAACACGTATCGGGCATTCGCGGCGATGCTGGCCTCGAGCACCGATGAGTCCGAAGTGCGCGACCCATGGGTCACCCGGATGAGAGGCCTGCCGGCAACCGTGGTGTCGACGACGCTGGAAGCACCCCTCGACTGGCCGAACGCGACCGTCGTGAGTGGTGACGCCGTCGACGTCGTCGCCCGGCTCAAGGAGGAGTCCGCGGTGCCGTTGCGCTCGCACGGCAGCCTGTCGATGAACCGGGCGCTGATGGCGGCCGGTCTCGTCGACAGGGTGCAGGTGACCCTCTTTCCTGTGATCACCGGTCAGACCGGGCTGGAACCGATCTTCCAGGGTGCGGCCGACTTCGACCTGGAGCTGGTCGAGAACACGACGCTCGACGGTCACATCCAGGAGCTCATCTACCGACCAAGCCTCCATTGACCGAACCAGCCAGGAGAGTCCCGCCGCCGGTACCGTGGGCGCGATCCGGTGCGCGGACGACGTCCTGGAAGTCCTGCTCGAGTTCATCGACGGAGAGATGGCCACGCGCACGCGATCGCCGGCCACAGGCCCGAGCAGGTGGTAGGGCTCGACCGGGCCCACGAGCACCACCCCCCGTGCGGAGGGTGATGCCGTGAGCGTCTTCGAGGTGACCCTGTTCAGTCGCCCTTGACGTTGACGATCTGGCGCAGCGTGTGCCGGACCTCGACCAGGTCGGCGGCGTCCGCCATGACCTGGTCGATGTCCTTGTACGCCGCCGGGATCTCGTCGATGAAGGCGTCGGTGTCGCGGTACTCGATGCCCGACCATCGCCGCCCGCAGCTCGTCGCGGGTGAACGTCCGCGCGCGCCTTCGACCGCGAGTACTCCCGGCCGGCACCGTGCGGCGACGAGTTCAGCGCCAGCGCGTTGCCCTTGCCCGCCACGACGTAGGACGCCGTGCCCATCGAGCCCGGGATCAGCCCGGGCCGGCCCGGCCGCGGCGTCGATCGCACCCTTGCGGGACAGCCACACCTCCTTGCCGAAGTGCTTCTCCTGCTCGGTGTAGTTGTGGTGGCAGTTGATCTCGCTCCTGCTCGCTCCACGTCCGCACCGACCCACGTCGGCGAAGCAGGCGACGACCCGGTCCATCATCTCCTCGCGGTTGAGCAGCGCGAACGTCCTGCGCCCACCGCAGCTCGCGGATGTACGCCCAGAACTCGTCGGTGCCCTCGACGAGGTAGGCGAGGTCGCGGTCGCGGCAGCGTGATCCACCACTGCTCGCACAGCTCGCGGGCGACCTCGATGTGGTGCTGGGCGATCTTGTTGCCGACGCCGCGCGAGCCGGAGTGCAGGAACAGCCACACCCGGTCCGTCCTCGTCGACGGTCACCTCGATGAAGTGGTTGCCCGAGCCGAGCGAGCCAGCTGCAGCTCGCCAGTGCGCCGCGTAGCGACGCCGGGTCGAAGCCGGCGTCCTCGGCCGGCGCGTCAGCTCGTCGAGCCGCTCACGCGGTGCGGTCGCGACGTGACCGTCCGGTTGCTGCCGCGCCGGCCGACAGCGGGACGGCCCGCTCGATCGCCTCGCGCAGCGGCGCGCCGGTCGGCCGGGCAGCTCGTCGACGCGTGAACTGCGTGCGGACCGCGATCATGCCGCAGCCGATGTCGACGCCGACCGCGGCGGGCATGATCGCGCCGAGGGTCGGGATGACCGAGCCGACGGTCGCGCCCTTGCCCAGGTGGGCGTCGGGCATCAGCGCCAGGTGCGGGTAGATGAACGGCATCGTGGCCGTCGTCACCGCCTGCTCGCGGGTGCCCTCCTCGAGGATCGAGGCCCAGTTGAAGCAGCCGCTTGCGTGATCTGCTCCATGTCCCTTCCTTCATCGTGGACCCACCGGTGCGGGATCCAGCCGAAGGGTGACAGGTGGCGCGACTCAGGGCACCTGACTTTCGCTCGACCGTGAGGCGGGCACGCGCTGGCCGAGGCGTCAGTCGTCTGGCATCGAACGTCGGTCGCCGACCGGGCGGTCGGTGAGCGGGAAGCCGAGCGAGCCGGCGCGGACCCACCACTCCATCACGTCGTAGGCGAGCCGCCCCGCGATGACGGACGGGTCCCCGTCCGATAGCCGTGCGGCCTCGGCGGGGTCGCAGGCGAAGATCGACATCCCGCGGTACGTCTGGTCGCTCTGCTCGTCGAACGGCCCGTTGACGACCACCACGCCCCGCCGCACCAGGTCGGCGCGGTAGGCAAGGTGGCGTGCCTGGAGCGCGTTCAGCTCATCCTCCGGCATCTCCGGCGTATCGCCCCGTCGAAGGACCACGACCGTGTAGACGTCGAAGGCGTCGGGGACGTCGGGGTCGCGAGGCATCGGCTCCTCCTGGGTCGGCGTGAGGAGATGCACGCCGAGGAAGCCTTCCTGTGCTGCCGGGTCAGCGAGGGTTGGCTTTGCGGGGGTCGCCCGACCGCTTGGCGGCACGGTTCGCCGCGGTCGGTTTGTTCCGGCCGTCCCACCAGCGCCAACCCGCTGTGACCAGGATGGCGCCGGCCAGAGACCCGATGATCCCGCTCGCCCTCAGGTCAAGACCATCACCGGACAGCAGGCTGATCAACAAGCCACCGACGAACGAGCCGACGAGCCCGGCCACGATCGCCATCGTCCAGTCGATTCTTCCGTGCTTTCGTCCGAGGATCAGCTGCGCACCAGCGCCGACGAGCATGCCGAACAAGATGATGGCGAGGAGAAGCATGCCCAGAGAATAGCCGCGGGAGGGTCCCGGTGCTCGCCACCCCCTCCTCCTCGCACCGGCCGGCCGCGGTGCGCCGAGGAACAGCACGACTTCTCGGGGGCAATCGGGGCGTTCAACACGCAGCGCCCCACCGCTGTGGCTGCGGTGGGGCGCTGTCGTGGCTGGGGCTAACTCATCGTGTGCGGAAGGTCCAGCTGGTCGCGGCGAGCGAGTTCCCGGCGATGTCCGTGATGGTGCTTGCGAGTGAGACCCGGTAGCGGGTCTTCGCTGCTAGCCGGAGGGTGCCTGCACCACCGGGATTGATGGTCAGCATGCGGGTCGCCGCACTGTAGCTGAGAGTGCGGCGCACGGCCGCGCCACCAACGGTCTTGCGAAGCACCGCGGAGCCTGGGGTCAACGAAGACGGTGTGACCGCCTCGCCGAACCGGACCGTGATGTTCGCACCTCGGCTGACACCGACGGCGCCGGCCGCCGGAGCTTTTGCCATGACGGTTGGCGCCACGTGGTCGACCGTCAGTGACAGGGGGGCGCTGGCTTTGTGCATGGGCTGGTGCACGCCGTACGACTCGGCGGTCAGCGTGTTCAGCCCGTCCACAAGCCCGATCGGGCTGATGCTCCACAGCCCTCCCGGGGTCACTGTCGCGCTCCCCACGACGACCGATCCGCGCATGAGATCGACCGTGGACCCGGGGGTTCCGGACCCGTTCACGACCGGCGACATGGAGTTGGTGATGTTGTCTGTCCGGGACTGGCCGGTGTCAGTGGCGTCGGTCAGGTCCGGCTTCGAGGGGGCCGCGATGGTCGGCTCGATGAAGTACTCCCAGCACGCCGAGGCGCAGCTGCTGTCGCTGATGTTCCCTGCGGCGTCAACGACGGCGGCCCTCAACCTCTTGCTGCTGCTGATCACGATCGGCTGGGCCGAGGGCGAGGTAGCCGACGGAGTGCTGCCATCGGTGGTGTAGTGGATCGTGGAGGCCGAGTCCTCACCGGTGGGCAGACTGAGGGAGACGTGCTGAGAGGCGTCGTACTGGCCCCCGAGGGTGTCGCTGGTCGGTGCTTGCGGTACGACGGTGTCTTTGAGCACCGTCTTGCTGGAGCCAGAGATGGTTCCGGTCGGGATCACGAAACTGCTGGTGGCTGTCAAGATCCCGTCGGCTAGACCCGCAACCTGTGCGCCGGTGAAGTTCACCGAGTAGGACTGCGCACCTGCGGCGGGCGTCGGGGTCGCGCTGGCTGTGACCGGCGGCGTGGCCGCGTCGCGGTCGTTGAGCGTAACCGTGACCCTGCTCGCGTCCTGCGCGGCACCGGTCAGGGTCAGTCCGCGCGTCACGTTGGCGGCATTCACGGCGTTCGGGGTGGCGCCGACCACTGAGTAGCTGGCCTGGGCCGGGCACTCCGCCATACCCGGTCCACCACTGAGGCCGGCCTCGAAGATCGTGAGACCGAGTCGCTCACCGGCCGCGTTCGTGGCCTGCCAGGCCATTGCACGGGTCTCACCCGCGACAGCATCCGCGCGTTGGGTCGCTGTGAGTGAGTCATAGGTCGCGATCCACCCTCCGCGTACCAGTGGGTCGGCGATGATCAGCCCCCGACTCCCACCGTCGGAGGTGGCCCGGAGGTCGCGCTTTCCCACTCCGTCGGTGAGGAAGGCCGTGTTGATGATGCGTTGCTCGATGGACCCCAGATCCATCGGTGTAGTGCCGTCTGCCAAGAAGGCGGTGCCGTGTACCACCAGTTCGGTTCCGACTTCCTGAGCATGCTCCGCGGTGACGTTCAGGGTGGTTGCCGCGACACCGTTGGCGGTGCCGGACTCGGTGGTCACCAGCTGGTCCCCCGGCAACACGTCGGGAGTGGACCCTGCCCAGCACAAACCCCCCGGGTGGTTGACCTCGAGAACCCCGTCGGCAGCCGTGGTGAGGGCCGGGGTGACCTGGTCGCTGGCCGCATGGCCGATGACGACGCCATTGCGTACCAGGTCGAACGACAGTTGCTTCCCGGAGTTGTCCCACTCCACCGACACGAAGTCCCGCTCAGGGAAGATCGTGACCACAAAGGGGGACGGTGGCGGATCGACGATGGCGGCGTCTGCCGACGTCGCCAGACTCGGGATGGACGCGACACCCAGCGACGCCACGAACAGGGCACAGGTGGCCCCTCGCAGACGCTGCAATGAGTAGGAATTCGCGTGACGCAGGACATTCGACATTTGGGGACCCCCGTGGTAGTAGGAGCACAGGATCAGGGGAACGACCTTGAAGAAAACTTGTACTTGGCGCTCCGCCAGCAAGTGGTGTAGACATTTCGCCAACAACATTCACCGCGACACGGGTGTGCTGAATCGCTTTGGTGCACGGTGATCGGGAGGGCCGATCACCGAGAGGAGACCCGACGTCGTCGCCAGCCGACGCGCGCGCGTCACCCATCAGCCCCGCGAACGACGTACTCCAACCCCGCAAGGCGAGGCGGCCACGAATGGGCCTATCGATGCCACGGGAAGCCGAGGAGTCCCGTCAACGGGTTCCGTCGTCGTAGTCCTTGAGCAGACGGCGCATGATCTTGCCCGAGGCCGTGATCGGCACATCGTCCACGAACTGCACGGCACGGGGAATCTTGTAGGCGGCGAGGTGCTCGCGGCAATGCGCGACGAGGTCATCGCGCGTTGCGGTGGTCCCAGGTTTGAGCACGACGTACGCCTTTGCCAGCTCACCCTTGAACTCGTCCGGCACGCCGGTCACCGCCGCCAGGGCAACCGCCGGGTGCATGCACAGAACGCGCTCAAGCTCGGCTGGGTAGACGTTGAAGCCAGCGGTCAGGATCATGTCGGTCTTGCGATCGACGATCGTGACATAGCCGTCCTCGTCCATCGTCGCAATGTCGCCCGAGTGCAGCCAGCCATCCGGTTCGATCGAAGCCTGGGTCGCCGCGTCGTTGCCGTAGTAGCCATCCGTGACCAGCGGACCTCGGAACATCAGCTCGCCCCGCTCACCAGGTCCGAGCACAACGTTGGGATCCGCGATGTCCACGACCTGCATCGAGTTGCCCGGGAAGGCGATTCCGATCGTGCCCGGCTTGTTCGGTCCGACAACCGGGTTGGCGCTCGCTGCACCTGCGAGTTCGGTCATGCCCCACACTTCGTGGATCGGGCAACCAGTCCGTTCGGTGAACTCGATGGCCTTCGCCGCCGGAAGTGTCTGCCCACCGACCCAGCAGCGAGTGAGGCTCGACAGGTCGGCCTTGTCGAAGTCCGGATGCGCCAGCAGGTAGTAGTACGCCGTCGGAACCCCGTCCATCAAGGTTGCCCGGTGTGCCGCGATCGCGGTCAGTACTGCGACCTCGTCAAAGCGTGGCACGGAGATGAACATCGACCCGGCCAACATCGCTGCGTTGAGCACGCACGATCCGTAGACGTGCGCCAAGGGCAGGGAGTTGATCACCCGGTCGCCCGGACCGCGGGCTCCCATCAGAACGGTGCCGACCCCGGCGCCCAGGACCGAGCGGTTGCTCTGCATCGCACCCTTCGGATGTCCTGTCGTCCCGGACGTGTAGCAGATCGCCGCCAGCTCCGCGGGCCCGCGGGGAACGGGCGCGAAGGTGCGGTCTGCCTCGTTGACCCACTCCTTGAAGGAGGGGGCGCCGACCGGCACCTCGTCGCCCCACAACACCACGTGCGACAGGTTCTCGGTGCCGACCAGGTCGAGCAGCGGCAGTCCCTTCTCGACCGACGTCAGAAGGACCCGAGCGCCGGAGTCCTTGACGACGTAGCGGACTTCCTCGGCGGTGAGCATCGAGCTGATCGGGTTCACCACGGCGCCGGTCTTGACGGTCGCGTAGTAGGCGACGATCCACTCCCAGCAGTTCGGGCCGTACAGAGTGACCCGGTCCCCGGGCTGGACACCGACCGACACCAGGCCGTTCGCCACGCTGTTCGACAGCGCCTCGAGCTCACTGAAGGTGAACGTCTCGTCCTCGATGACCACCGAGGTCCTGTCCCCGAATCGCCGCGCAGCCTCCGGAAGAATCTCGCCGATCGTCGCCACCATGCTGCCGAACCTAGACCCGTGGACGGGCTCCGGCCTCCACGGCACATCAACGACACACCAACGGCCCCGCGTGACGCTGGTCCCTCCACGACCCGAGGAGCCAGTGATGCACATCGTGAAATCGCACGTGTCGCCGTCCTGGGAGCGGCAGATCGCCCGGCCGGCATGACCGCCCTGATCCTGCCTCTGCACCCGGCGCCCGAGGCTGTTCCCGTCCGGCTCCCCGGCGGCCGCGTCGTTGCGCTCCGCCCGCTGCGACGCGGGGAGCGGGACACGCTGCTTGCCGTCTTCGACGGAATGTCGTCCGCATCTCGTGCCCGGCGCTACCTCACTGGCATGGTCCGGCTGCCCTCGACGGTGCTGGAGGCGCTCATCGACGTCGACGGTCACCGCCACGTGGCATGGGTCGCCTCGGAGCACGGGCAACCGGTCGGCATCGCCCGCCTTGTCCGCGACTGTCGCCGGCGTCGCGGACCTGGCCGTGGAGGTGGTCGACGACCACCACGGCCTCGGCATCGGTTCCGCCCTCGTGGACGCGGTGACCACCGTCGCCGGGGCCCGGGGCGTACGCCGGGTTCGGGCGTCGCTGACCCCGGACAACGAACCCTCGCGGCGCCTGGTCACTCGCATCGGGGTCCGGCTGCACGTGGTCGACGGCCTGCTGGAGGGCGAGGGCCGGCTGCGGCTCCTCCACCCGCCACGGATCGACCGGCGGGCCGCTCTCGCGCTGGCCGGGCGTGTCGCGGACGAACAGCGGGACGCCGATTCCGCTGCCCCTCTCCACTGCGCCTCAACGGGGCCTCAACGGCCTCCACGGAGGCTGGAGACCGACAGCTACCCCAGAGAGGAAGTCACCATGTCCACCACCAACATCGATCACACCGAGGTCATGACCGAGCTTCGCGCCAAGCAGCAGCAGGTCTGGAGCTCCGGGGACTACAACAGGATCGCCGCGCTCACCGTGGCGGTGAACGAGACCCTGGTGACGAGCGCCCAGGTCGCGCCCGGAGAGGACGTCCTCGACGTTGCCACCGGCACCGGCCATGCCGCCCTCGCTGCCGCCCGGGTTGGCGCCCGGGTGACCGGAATCGACTACGTGCCCGAGCTTCTCGACATCGGCCGACAGCGCGCCGCCGCGGAGCGGCTAGACGTCGACTTCGTAGAGGCCGCTGCTGAGCAGCTGCCTTTCGCGGACAGCAGCTTCGACGCTGCCATCTCGGCGATCGGCGTCATGTTCGCCGCCGACCACGAGCGCGCGGCCGCGGAGCTGGTGCGCGTGGTCCGACCCGGCGGCCGGATCGCCGTAGCGTCCTGGACCCGGTCCGGGTTCGTCGGCGGCATCCTCGGGATCGTCGGTCGGCACGTGGCGCCACCTCCCGGCGCCCAGTCCCCGGTCCGGTGGGGCGAGGAGGACGTCGTCGTCGAGCTGCTGGGGGGCGGTGTCGACCGGGTCAGCTCCTCGGTCCACACCGTCACCGAGCGGTTCCGCAGCGCCGAGGCGTTCGCCGACCTCTTCCTGACCTTCTACGGCCCCACCCGCTCCGCCGCACAGCGACTCGACGACACGGGCCGTGCCGCGTTGCGCGCCGATCTTGTCAACCACGCCGAGGTGAACGCCCGCCCGGGCGACGACGGTCTGGTGACGGACTGGGAGTACCGGATCGTCCGCGCCACCCGCCGCTGACCACCAGCGGCACCCTCGGGGAGCCCACCCGGCACGTCGCGGTGTGCGCCCGATGACCGTTCGGACAACTACGCTGAACGACATGGGCGACGTACCGTCCACCGAGCAGGCAGCGGCGTCGCCCCGCTTCGGCATCCTGGGGCCACTCCAGGTGACCGACGCCGGCCATCGCCCCCTGCCGTTGGGCGGCCCGCGGGCCAGGGAGCTGCTGGCGCTGCTGCTGCTCAACCCCAACCGGCCGCTCAGCAGTGACTTCCTGGTGGCCGGGATGTGGGGCGAGTCCCCCTCCGACGGCGCCGCGACCACGCTACGGAGCCACGTCGGTGCGGTGCGTCGGGTGCTGGCATCCGCAGGTGCCGGGGACGCACTCGGCACCCGGGCCGGTGGGTACCTTCTGGCGCTGGCACCGGCCGACCTCGATGCCGAGGTCTTCGCGGGACTGGTGGGCCGCGCGCAGGAGGCGCTCGGGATCGGCGACCCCGCCCACGCCGCCGCGCTTCTGGACGAAGCCCTCGCCCTCTGGCGCGGCGACGTGCTCAGCGACCTCGGACCGCCGGACTTCGCCGACGCCGCCGTCGCCAGGCTCGGGGAGCTTCGCGTGGTCGCGGAGGAGACCGCCATGGCCGCCGCCCTCGCCCTCGGGCAGCATCGCGAGGTCGTGGGGCGGCTGCAGGTGCTGGTCGCGGCCCACCCCTTCCACGAGCGGCTGTGCGGGCAGCTGATGCTGGCGCTGTACCGCTCGGGCCGTCAGGTCGACGCGCTGTCGGCGTACGCCGAGACCAGGCAGCGCCTCGGCGAGGAGCTCGGCCTCGATCCCGGCCCCGACCTCCGGGCCCTCGAGACGGCGGTGCTCCGCCAGGACCCGGCACTGCTGCTCTCGGTCGACGCCACCACCCCGGTCACCGAGGTCGGCCCCAGCCCACCCACGCCTCGGGCACCCCTCGCCCGGCAGCCCCCCGATGCGGTGTTCGCGGCGCTCAGGCGGTCCGCCATGGTCGGCCGCGACGCCGGGCTCGGGACGACGACGGCGACCTGGCAGGACGCACGCGACGGGGGTCGGGGGCTGGTCGCGGTGGGTGGGCCTGCTGGAGTGGGCAAGTCGAGACTCGCGGCCGAGCTGGCCCACCTGGCGACCCAGGACGGCGCCACCGTGCTGATCGGGCGCTGCGACGCCGCCGTGCCGTACGCCGCTCTGGCCTCGGCCTTCGCCGGCAGTGCCGCCGCCCGGCAGCTCGCCGCCGGCGCACCTCCCGGCGTGCGCGCCCGCCTGCACCCACTGCTCCCCCTCGAGCCGGACACCGAGATCGTGCCCGAGGGTGCCGGTGACCCCGAACAACGCGCTGCACTCGTGCGCGCGGTCGAATGGCTGATCGTGGCCCTGGCGGCGGAGGCGCCCGTGCTCCTGGTCGTCGATGACGCCGAGCGGCTAACAACGGAAGAGTCGGACCTGCTCGCCACGCTCGCGACCCGGCTGCCGGTGCGAACCCTGGTGGCAGTCTGCTTCCGGGATCCTCCCGGGAGCCGCCACCCACCGCTCGCCGACCTGCTGGGCCGCGGCGGCGTCTACGAGCTGACGAGGCAGGTGTCACTGGAGGCGCTGGGCCGCGACGACCTGGGCGAGCTGGTGGCCTCCATGCACCCCCTCGACGGGGAGATTCCGCCCGCGTTCGTCGAGGCGCTGTGGCAGCGGACGGCGGGCAACCCGTTCTTCGCCCGCGAGGTGCTGCGCGACCTCGACCCGGCGGACCTGCGCTCCGGCCTGCTCGGGCAGGGCCTGCCCGCAGGCCTGCGGGGCGTGCTGCGCCACCGGCTCGGGCAGCTGCCCGCGGACACCCGGGCCGCCGTCTCCGCCGCGGCGGTGCTCGGCCGCGAGGTCGAGCTGACCAGCCTGAGCCACCTGCTCGAGGAGCCCGAGGAACGGGTGGTCAGCGCGCTGGACCAGGCGCTGTCCAGCGCGTTCCTCGTCGAGGCCGGCCAGTCATGGGCCGGCGGCTACGCGTTCCCGCACGAGCTGATGCGGGAGGCCGTGTACGCCGAGATCCCGGTGCCCCGGCGACAGCGCCTGCACCACCGGGCGGTCGACGCGGTCCTGGGCACGCGCCACGCCGCTGCGGACGTGATCGCCGCGGCCGGCCACGCGCTGGCGGCCGGACCGGCCGCTGACCCCGCCGAGGCGGCGGCCCTGGTGGATCGGGCCGCGCACGTGGCGGCGGCCAGCTTCGGCTTCGACGTGGCGGTGGGGCTGGCCGAGGCCCGGCTCCCCCTGCTTCGCCGGTGCGCACCCGCGGCCGAGCAGGCCGCGGCTGATGTGGACGTCGCCCGGCTCCGGCTCCGGGCCGGCCGCGGCTATGACCGGGTCGTGGAGCTGCTCGAACGGGCGCTGGGCACCTACCTCTCCCTCGGTGACACCGAGGCGGCCGGGATGGTGCACAGCCGGCTCGGTGGGACGCTCGTCGTTCCGCACCCCGACATGGACGTGGTCCGCTCGCTGGAGCACTTCGCCGCCGCCGAGAGGATGCTGCCGCCGTCCACGGACCTCTTCAGCTTCCATCGGGGCCGGCTCTCCGCGGCGATGCATGCCCTCGACACCGCCACGATGGCCGAGGCGGCCGAGCGGTGCTCCGCGATCGCCGGGTCCGCGGGCCGGCCGGAGCTGGTGGTCGCAGCCGAGTGGGGGCGGGGCTGGCTCGCCCTCGACGTCGGCCGGCCTGCGGCCGCGCTGACCCATCTGGAGGAGGCGTGGTCGCGAGCGCAGGCCCTCGGCGACCCGCTTGTCGGCTGGCCCCCGACCAACGCCGCCTCCCTGATCTGCACGGTCTACCTGCTCGACCCGACGCACGGACGGTTGTGGTGCCGCCGGGGCCTCGGCCAGCCCCGCGTCGACCAGCTCGCCCACCAGCACGACGCCCTGGCCGACCAGCTGGTGCTGGCCCTGGCCACGACCGGCGAGCTCGACGCCGCGCGACGGGCGGCGTCCCGTCTGCCCGAGGAGGCCGTGGGGCGCCGGCTGGTCCGCTTCCTGCTCGGGGAGTGGGAGGAGGCAGCCCTCCAGTGGCAGACGGCCCTGGACCACGACCTGGCCGCAGGAGACCGGCACGACGCGGTCGTCAACGCCCGCTGGCTCGCCGATGCGCTGCTGGCGCTGGGCGATGAGCGGCGGGCGACCGAGGTGCTGCACCTGGCCCTCGAGATCGCCGCCACCGCGCCCCAGGTGCCGAGCGAGGTCTGGCTCCGCGCGCGCCTGGCCGGGCTCGCCACCACCGAGCCTGACCAGGCAGCCGCCCACCTGACCCGGTGCGAGCAGGTGCTGGCCGCCGGCGACGAATGGCGAGGCCTGGTGGGCGAGGTGGCTCTGGCCCGCGCCGCCGTGGCGCTGCGCGACGCCGACTGGCCGGCAGCAGGGGTGGCCGCGGAGCAGGCGGCCACCGTGTTCGAGGACCACCGGCTCCCGTGGCGACAGGTGGCGGCCCTGCACGCGTGGGGACGAGCACTCTCCGGTCACGGCCGGGCGGACGAGGCCGGTGCCCGGCGCGACGACGCCGCCGCCGTACTCGCCCGGATCGGGGCCCCGCAGCGGTGGTGGACCGACGCGCCGACCGGAGCCGCGGAGCTGCGCCGGACCTCAACACGACCTCAACGCGCGAGCACGACACTCGGGCCATGACCGATCCCACTGCCCTCGACGGCGCGGCGAGCGGCGAGTCCGCGGCCACGTTCGATGCCGTGGTCGTGGGGGCCCGCTGCGCCGGCTCGTCCCTGGCCCTCCGGCTGGCCCGCGGTGGCTGGCGAGTGGCCGTCGTCGACAAGGCGCGGTTCCCCAGCGACACGCTGTCCACCCATGTGATCTTCCCCGACGGGGTGGCGCGGCTGGACGACCTCGGCGTTCTGAAGCGCCTCGAGCGCCGGCACGACCTGGTGCCCGCTCGCTACTCCTGGCGGGTGCTGGGCCACGAGGTCGCCGGCCGCTTCACGCCGGTCGGGGGGCATGACCGGGCGTTGTCGGTGCGCCGGGTGACCCTGGACGCCGCCTTCGTCGAGCTGGCCGAGGAGGGCGGCGCCACCATGCTGCTGGACCGCAAGGTCACGGGGCTCGTCGGCTCCGCCACCGACCGCGACCCGGTCCGCGGAGTCCTGCTCGACGACGGTCGGGAGCTGCGGGCGCGCTGGGTCCTGGGCGCGGACGGCCAGCACTCGAGTGTGGCGCACCACCTCGGCCTGCAGCGGGTCGAGGAGCGCCGGGGCGAGCTGGCGATGCTGCTCGGCTACTGGCGGGGGCTCCCGGCCTCGGACTGGATCCGCCTGGACATGCACGAGCGGTCGGCGTTCATGGCCGCGCCCTGCGAGGACGGCATCCACCTGCTCACGGTCGCCGGACCGGCGGACCTGACCCGCGGCACTCCCGCAGCTGTCGAGGGTCGCTATCGCCAGGCCCTCCTGGAGTTCCCGGCGGTGCTGAACCCGCGCCTGCTCGATTCCGCCGAGCTGGTCTCGCCCGTGCTCGGCGCACCAGAGACGATGATGCGCGGCTACTACCGCTCCGCGACGGGCCCCGGCTGGGCCCTCGTCGGCGACGCGGGGCACTTCAAGCACCCGACCACTGGCCAGGGCATCGGCGACGCCCTGGCCCAGGCCGAGTACATCGCCGTGGATCTGCTCGGGGGCGGCGACCTCGCGCGGTACGAGCAGTGGCGGAGCGAGCGGTCCGCCGAGGCCTACGAGTTCTCCTTCCGCGCGGCGCGGCTGCCCGAGCCAGAGGCCGCGGCACGGTACGCCGGGTTGGCAGCGGACCCGGTCGCCGGCCAGCAGTTCCTGGACACGTTCACCCGGCAGAGCGCGCTGTCCGACGTGTTCACCCGCGAGCGGTCCCGGCGCTGGCGGGCGGCGGCGGCGTACGAGGATGGCTTGCGCCGGCTGGTCGCGCTGGTCGACGGTCTCTCCGACCGTGACCTTCGGACCCGGGTGCCCGCGTGTCCCCTGTGGTCGGTGCACGACCTCGTCGCCCACCTGTGCGGGGTGGCCGAAGACTCCACCAACGGGAGCTTCTTCGACGGTGCAGCGCAGGCCTGGGCCGATCCCGAGCTCGCCGCGCAGCGGGAGGCATGGACCGCCGGGCAGGTCGAGGCCCGGCGCGACCTCGACCGGCACCAGCTCGTCGCGGAGCTGGAGCGGTGCGGACAGGCCCTGGTCCGAGCCATGCGCCGGGGCGACACCGCCACCACCGACGTCCCCGCCTGGATGCTCGGGGCCCCGGTCACCGATCTCGCTGCCCATCTCGGCGACCTGTACGAGGCGCTCGCGCTGCCCCACGAGACGGAGACCCTCATCGCCCGTTACGGGTTCGCAAGCTTCCGGGCCTGGCTGGGCGAACGCATCGCCGCCAGCGGACTCGCACCGCTGCGCCTCGCCGATCCGGCCGACACTGCCTCGGCGTGGGTGCTCGGCGGAGAGGGCGAACCCGCCGCCTCCCTGGAGGCGGAGCGGTACCAGCTCTTCCGCGCGATCAGCGGGAGACGCCGCCTCGAGGACGTGCGCTCGTGGTCCTGGCGTGGCGACTCATCGGCGTACCTCCCGGTGATCTCGCCCTATCCGCAGTCCTGAGCGGCCGTACTTGCCGCAGCCGGCCGTGCCAACCTCCGAGGCCATCTGGGGCCGAAGGAGATCACCCTGCATCGAGGTGGCGGCCTCAGCTGACGCGCTCGGCCAGCGACACGATGATCCCCTCCGGTCCGCGCACGTAGGCCATGCGCCAGATGTTCTCGTACTGGCCGACGTCACCGACCAGCCCGTAGCCGTCCGCGCCAGCCGGTCGATGGCTGCCGGAGGTCGTCGACCTCGAAGGCCACGTTGCGCAGCCCCAGCTCGTTCGCCATCGCGGCCGGTGACCCCGGCTCGTGGTCGGGCCGGACGAAACTCGACAGCTCCAGCCGGGTACCTCCGTCGGGCGGCCGCAGCATGACGATCTCGGTGCGGGAGCCAGGTATTCCGATGACCGTGTCCAGGAACTCGCCCTCAACGAACATCCGCGTGCCCTCGACCTCGAGACCGAGCCCGACGAAGAACGCGATCACCGTGTCGAGGTCGGCGACGGTGATGCCGACATGGTCGAAGCGTCGTACGTGCGACATGGGTTCAACCTCCAGTCTCGGGTCCTCCATCTACCTGGGAACGTCGCCGACGGCGGGTTCTCGACATCGGCCGAGGACCTGTTCGCAGGCCGTGATCCGGCAGTCTGATCCATCGCCTACGCGTCAGGGCGGCCTGCGGTCGCCCGCTTGCGGTAGTACCGGCGCTCGTCCTCGGAGAGGTGTCGGGTCACGTGCCGCAAGATGGTGGTCGGCAACCCGGGCACGTGCCGATCGAGGTAGGCACGGAGGCGGACGGGGTCGCGTTTTCCCGCCTCACGGACGAAGCCGCCCACGGCGGCCTGCACGACCTCCTCGGGGTCGTGGGCAAGCAGGTCTGCGAGGGCGAAGATGTCATCCAGGTCACCGCGCCGAATGAAGAACCACGTTGCGACGACCGACGTCCTTCGTCGCCAGCGGTCTGAGGATCCGGCCAGCTCGTACAGGGGTGTCCGGTCATGGTCGTGGAGATAGCCGCCGACGACGTGGGGCGCAGCTCGATCAACGAGATCCCAGGTGTTGATCTGGTCATGCTCGCCCAGGTAGAGGTCGTACAGGGCTGCTCGCTCCTCATCGGTGATCCGGGCACGCCTGGCCCGGAAGTCCATCACGCTCACCGCGCCTACTCGGTGGAGGTGATCGTCCGAGGCGAGGAGCAGGCGCACCTCGTCGAGCGGCATCTCGATCATCGTCTTGGCCAGGCCGAAGACGTCGCGCATGGCCGGGACCTCATCGGGGGCAGCGGTCAGCTGGGTGAGCGCCGCTCCGAAGTCGGCCGCCGTCGGAGCGATTCGCGAGCCCATGGCCTCCACGATAGGGACGATCCTTAGGAGGCGGAGCGTCGTCCGGCCGAGCCGGGCAAGGACGATCAGATCGGGGGCTCATGCATGGTGAGCACTCGCGACCAGAGCGCCGTCGGCGATGTCCGGTCGCCGCGGCGCGTCACGCCGCCACCTGCGTGCTCCGGGCCCAGGCGGACAGGCGTGGCACGATCACGACCAGAACCGGGATTCGTCGTACGGCGGGAGGCGTGATGGGTCAGACACGAGAAGTGGTGGAGCGGTTCTTCGAGCGCTTCGGGTCCGGCGACATCGATGGAGCGCTTGAGTGTTTTGCTCCCGACTGCATCTCGATCACCCCGTCCGGGGCGTTGAACAACGCAAGACATCACGCCGCAGCCCAAGCCTTGAAAGATGCTCTTCCGGACTCCCACATGGAGCTGACTCGCGTCCTTGAGTCAGGCGACGAGATCTACGTGACCGGAAGATTCAAAGGGACCCACCAGCACGACCTCGCTACACCGTTGGGAATGATCGCCCCCTCCGGCAAGACGCTGGACCTCCTGTTCGTCGACTACTTCCGCGTGATGGACGGCAAGATCATCGAGTGTGAGGCCGTCCGCGACCGGCTCGACATGATTCTGCAACTGAGAGGCGTCTAGGCGTCTTCGGGACGCCGGCTCCCACGTCGGCGGCGCAGGCGACGTGCGCGACGCGTCGACATTCGCGACCACACGGCTTGCTGGAAGGCCAGGGTCGCCCAGCCCGCGATCGCCATGCCGCTGATGTTGACCAGTAGCTGGGCCGCGCTGCCCCAGATCTCGTGGGGGATGGCGAACGCCACACCGAGGGCGATGTTGCCCGCCGCAGGCACCGTCGTGACGGAGATGAACACCCCCGAGAGCCCGCCGACCTTGGCCGAGGTCAGTGACAGGACACCGGCACCGGCGGCGATGATCGCGACGACCAATGACCACTTGTCAGGGGTGTAGATGAAGTCGGTGCCGGGCCGGGGCCCGGTCACATCCTGGATCGAGATCCAGCCCAGGGCGCGACCGGCCAGTGTCACCAGCGTGGTCAGCACGATGGCGACCCCAAAGCCCAACAGCAAGGTTCTGGCGGCGTAGAACCCGAGCCCGGGCCGCCGGCGCACCAGCGAAAGTCCCAGGGCCGCGATCGCCACGAACTCCGGACCCAGCACCATGGCACCGATCACCAGGATCTGGGAGTCCAGGATGATGGCAATACTGGCCAGCAGCGTCGCCAGCGTCATGAAGGACAGGTACGTCCAGTTGAGCTCGGACTCCTCGTAGGCACGTTGGGTCACCTCGGCCCAGACGACGGTGTCGGCGCTGCTGCCCGGGGTGCGCTTCTCAGCGGCCAGGCCCTTCACTGACATCCAGCTGTGCACGGGTTCGATGTGGATTGACCCGAGCCGGGGTATCTCGAGCTTCTCGAGCTGCTCGATGATCTCGTTCCCTGCCTCCCTGGCGACGTCGGCAAGGACGATGTCGCCAGCCGGGTGTATCGACGAGTTCCGCAACACGGCCAAGCTGCTCACCGCAGGGTCGTCGCGGACAACATCGAGCACGCGATCGGTCAGGTCGCTCGGGGCGGTGATGCGCAGGTGCAGCATCGCCCCAGTGTGACGCCCCAGAACAGGTCAGACCGTGGCCGGCCCCGACGTGTGATCAGTCCAGGTCGAACCGGTCGAGCTCCATCACCTTGACCCACGCGGCGACGAAGTCGCGGACGAACTTCTCCTGGGCGTCGTCGCTGGCGTAGACCTCCGAGAGCGCGCGCAGCTGCGAGTTCGCGCCGAAGACCAGGTCGACCGACGTCGCGGTCCACTTCACCTCACCGGAGGCGACGTCGCGGATCTCGTAGACGTTCTCTGCCGACTCCGACGCCTTCCACTCGGTGCCCGCGGCGAGCAGGTTCACGAAGAAGTCGTTCGTGAGCGCTTCGGAGCGGTCGGTCAGTACACCGTGCGACGAGCTGCCGGCGTTGGTGCCGAGCGCGCGCAGGCCGCCGACCAGCACGGTCATCTCGGGGGCGGTCAGGTTCAGCAGGTAGGCCCGGTCCAGCAGCAGCGTCTCGGGCGCCAGCTTCTCGCCAGCTTGAAGGTAGTTGCGGAAGCCGTCGGCCCGCGGCTCGAGCACGGCGAACGACTCGGTGTCGGTCTGCTCCTGGGTGGCGTCCGTGCGACCAGGGCGGAACGGCACGGTCACGTCGTGACCAGCGTTCCTGGCTGCCTGCTCGAGGGCCGCCGATCCACCGAGCACGATCACGTCGGCGAGTGAGATCCGCTTGCCCGACTCACCGGCGTTGAAGTCCTGCTGCACCTGCTCAAGGGCTTCGAGGACCTTCGCGAGCTCGGCCGGCTGGTTGACCTCCCAGCTGCGCTGGGGCTCCAGCCGGATCCGCGCGCCGTTCGCGCCACCACGACGGTCGGTGCCGCGGAAGCTGGAGGCCGACGCCCACGCCGTACCGGCCAGCTGGGAGACGCTCAGCCCGGAGTCGAGAAGCTTCTGCTTCAGCGCGGCGACGTCGTCGTCACCGACCAGCTCGTGGTCGACCGCCGGCACCGGGTCCTGCCACAGCTGCGGCTCCGGCACCCAGGGGCCGAGGTAGCGCGTGACCGGACCCATGTCGCGGTGCAGCAGCTTGTACCAGGCCTTGGCGAACGCCTCGGCGAGCTCCTCGGGGTGTTCGTGGAAGCGCCGCGAGATCTTCTCGTACGCCGGGTCGAACCGCAGCGAGAGATCGGTGGTCAGCATCGTCGGTCGGTGCTTCTTCTCCGGGTCATGCGCGTCCGGGACCGTCGCGTCGGCGTTCCTGGCGACCCACTGGTGCGCACCGGCGGGGCTCGGGGTCAGCTCCCACTCGTGGCCGAACAGGCTGTCGAAGAACCCGTTGTCCCACTGCGTCGGCGCGCTGGTCCAGGTGACCTCGATGCCGCTGGTGATCGCGTCGGCGCCCTTGCCGGAGCCATAGGTGTTCCTCCAGCCCAGGCCCTGCGCGTCGACCGGGCAGCCCTCGGGCTCCGGGCCCACGTAGTCGCCGGACGCCGCGCCGTGAGTCTTGCCGAACGTGTGGCCGCCGGCGATCAGCGCAACCGTCTCCTCGTCGTTCATCGCCATCCGGAGGAAGGTCTCGCGGATGTCGCGGGCGGCCGCCACCGGGTCCGGGTTGCCGTTCGGGCCCTCTGGGTTGACGTAGATGAGTCCCATCTGCACGGCACCCAACGGACCGGACAGCTTGCGGTCGCCGCTGTAGCGCTCGTCGCCCAGCCAGGTGTCCTCCGAGCCCCAGAAGATCTCCTCCGGCTCCCAGATGTCCTCGCGGCCGAAGCCGAAGCCGAACGTCTCGAAGCCCATCGACTCCAGCGCGACGTTGCCGGCGAGCACCAGCAGGTCGGCCCACGAGATCTTGCGCCCGTACTTCTGCTTGACCGGCCAGAGGAGTCGGCGCGCCTTGTCGAGGTTCGCGTTGTCGGGCCAGCTGTTGAGCGGTGCGAAGCGCTGGGCGCCGTCGCCGGCGCCACCGCGGCCGTCGGCGATCCGGTAGGTGCCGGCGGCGTGCCAGCTCATCCGGATGAACAGGCCGCCGTAGTGGCCGAAGTCGGCGGGCCACCAGTCCTGCGAGGTGGTCATCAGGTCGACCAGGTCGCCCTTGAGTGCCTCCACGTCGAGCTCGGCGAACTCATCGGCGTAGCGGAAGTCTCCGCCCATCGGGTCGGTCGTCGCGGAGTGCTTGCGCAGCACCTGCAGATCCAGCTGGTCGGGCCACCAGTCCTGCGACGTCCGCGGCCGAGTGGTCTCGGGCGTCGGGGTGTCGATCGCCGGGTTCTCGCTCTCGCTGCCGTGGGCGGCCGCGTCGGGCTTCTCGGTCATGTCGTCTTCCTTCCGGTGGGTGATCAGGTGCGGGCGGCGGAGCAGGACGGGCAGATCCCCCAGTACGTGACCTCGGCCTCGTCGACGGTGAACTCGTGGTCCTGCGACGGGGTGAGACAGGGGGCATCGCCGACGGCGCAGTCGACGTCGACGACGTCACCGCACGACCGGCAGACCATGTGGTGGTGGTTGTCCCCGACCCGGGCCTCGTAGCGAACCACCGAGCCCGCAGGCTGGATGCGTCGCACGAGTCCGGCGTCGGTGAGCACCCGCAGGACGTCGTACACGGCCTGGTGGGAGACGGTCGGCAGGTCGATTCTGGCCGCCCGGATCAGGGAATCGGTGTCGGCGTGCGGAGTCGCGTGCACGGCGTTCAGCACGGCGAGCCGGGGCCGGGTGACCCGGAGGTCGGCTCCGCGCAGCAGGTGCTGGAGCGCGTCGGCGGTGGCCACGTTCGGCAGTCTGTCGCGCACTCTGGAGGCAGTCAAGATTGGCGCCCGGGCGTCTCGCCACGCGCCAGGGGCAGCACTACCGGTAGCGGAACCCGTCCATGAACCGGCGGAACAGGCCGCCCTTGATCGGAAGCGCCTCGGCCGGTGGCGGTGCCTTCTCGCGCTGGGTGGCGATCGGCTTGTCGTAGTCGGTGCGCACGATCGTGTCGATGATCTGCTCCTCGGTGAAGCTGTCCGAGCCTTCGATCTCGGGGACGAAGCCGACGAGCATGCCGTTGCGCATCACCTGCGCCTCGAGGGAGGCGGTGCCGTCGGAGTCCCACGTCGCCTCACGGCCGTCGGGGAGCCGGATCATGACGCCGAACTGGTGCACACCGACGCGGGCGAGGTCGGCGTTCGTGCCGCGCTCACGCAGGCGGTCGACGACACGGCGGGCCTTGAGCTCTTCCATGCTGGTTGAGCGTACCGACCAGGGCGAAGAGCTGCAGTGCGACCCGTCGTCAGCCGCCGAGGCACGAGCCCCTACCGCCGCAAGACCGACAACTAGAGTCCACAGCATGGCCAACAAGACAATCGGCATCTCCGACGAGCTGGCGGCGTACGTCGTTGCGGTCGGCACCCGGGAGCCCGACGTCCTCGCCCGGCTGCGCGAGGAGACCGCCGCACTCCCGCGGCACGGCATGCAGGTCGCGCCGGAGCAGGGTGCGTTCCTGGCGCTCCTGGTCGAGCTGATCGGGGCACGCCGATGCATCGAGGTCGGCACCTTCACCGGCTACTCGTCCACCGCCGTCGCGCTCGCGATGCCCGCCGACGGGCATCTGGTGTGCTGCGACGTCTCCGAGGAGTGGACCTCGATCGCCCGTAGGTACTGGGACGAGGCCGGGGTCGCGGACCGGATCGACCTGCACATCGCGCCCGCGAGCGAGACCCTGGATCGGCTGCTCATGGACGGTGAGGAGGGCGGCTACGACTTCGCGTTCATCGACGCAGACAAGGCGGGTTACGACGGGTACTACGAGCGGTTGCTCCGGCTGGTGCGCCCCGGTGGCTTGATCGCGCTGGACAACACGCTGTGGAGCGGCGCCGTGCTCGACCAGGACGCGACCGACAACGACACGCTGGCGCTCCAGGCGCTCAACGCCAAGCTCGCCACCGACGAGCGGATCACGGTCTGCCTGCTGCCGGTCGCGGACGGCGTCACCCTCGCGCGACGCCGCTGACCCGAAGGGTCAGTCGTCGACCGGCGCTGGCACGCCGGGTAGGTAGTCGACGGTGCAGGTGTAGTAGCGCATGGCCAGGACGCCGCGTGCCGCGTCGATGCTGCCCTCGCCGAGCGCGAAGGCGTCGTTGAGCCACGTGTGCTCGTCGTCGTCGGTCTCGAAGGTGAGCACGTGGACCCCGCGCCCGTCGGCCAGCGACGACATGCCCGTGAGCCGGAAGAGCACGGATCCGCCGTCCTCGACATCGAGGACGCCGTGGGCGTTCGGGAAGGCGTAGCCGCCGCGCAGGCGAGGCGAGTTCGACCACCGTGCCTGACCGGCCAGCCGGCCGGTGAAGGTAGCCGTGCCCTGCGCGAACAGGCGGCCGTCACCGCGAGGGGACGGTTCGACGGACCGCATCAGGTCGGCGGTCCAGGCGACGTCGCAAAGGGGCTCGAGCAGCATGACGCCCTTCCGGGGTCGAAGCGGTGTGGCGTTCCGTTCATCCAAGCACCGTGGCCGTCTCCGGTTAAGAGCCGCACTACCGTGCTGGCATGTCGAGACGAGATCGCTGAGTACACGCGCACGGTCGAGGTGCGGTTGCGGGCAGGCTGAGGTTTCAACCGCGCCGAGTGCCCTGCTTCTTCGGGGGCAGCGGGAAGAACATGCTCGTGCGCTCGGCGTACTCCGGATACCCGTCGCGCTGCATCATCGTCTTCTCCAGCAGCCTGGCGCCGGTGGCGAAGACCAGGAAGTACGTCATCGCGACGGGGGAGAGGACGGTCGCGGCGCCGGCAAGACCCGAGTCGGCGGCGACGAGGTAGATACCCCACCAGACGCAGGCGTCGCCGAAGTAGTTCGGGTGCCTGGTGAAGGCCCACAGGCCTCGGTCCATCACCTTGCCCTGGTTGGCGGGGTCGGCCTTGAACTCCTTCAGCTGTGCGTCGCCGAACGACTCGAACGCGAGCCCGACCAGCCAGATCGCGACGCCCACCCAGGCGAGCCATCCGACGGGGCGGTCGGAGGTGACGGCGACCTGGATCGGCAGCGAGACGAAGAAGATCGCGAGGCCCTGCGGGAGCAGCACGCGGCGGACGAAGCCGCCCTTGGCCTGCTGCTTGAGCTGGTCGTAGCGGGGGTCCTCCTTGCCGCCGCCGCGGCGGAGGATGTGCGACGCCAGGCGCAGCGACCAGGCGGCGACCAGACCGAGCAGGATGCCGCGGCGCAGCACGTCGCCGTCGCCGAGCACGACCGCGATCGCGGTGACCACCAGGAAGCCGAGGCCCCAGGTGACGTCGACGACGGCCCAGCGCCCGGTACGACGGGCCGCGATCGCCGTGATCGCCATCAGCACGACGACCGCCAGCGCGGCGGCGCCGACGACCACGCCTACCACGTGCGCGTGCGCCGGCATCCCCGAGTGCCCGGCGGTGTCGTTGCGCACCGAGAGGATCTGGTCGACGCCCATGCGCCCGTCACGGAAGGCCATCGCGCCACCGACGAGGTAGAGCCGCCACACGCGCAGTGCCTCTTCCCCGAGGATCTCGCGGAGCCGACCCTGGTTGGCCTCGAAGCTGGCCAGCCAGTCGCGGACTGTGGCGACGTAGTGCTCGCGCATCGTGTGCACGTCACGCACCTCCAGTCCGCCGGCCTCGATCAGCTCCACGGTCTCACCCACCGGCCGCATGTGCATGTCAGGTGCGATGAACGCCTCGATGAACGGGCCGCCCCCGGGGTGTCGCCCGCGGCGGGACATCTGCTGGACCAGCACGCGTCCCTGCGGCTTGACGTTGCGGCGCAGCACCTCGACGTACGTCGGGTAGTTGGCCTGGCCGACGTGCTCGCCCATCTCGATCGACGCGACGGCGTCGTACGGCCCATCGGTCACGGCGCGGTAGTCCTGCAGCCGGATCTCGACTCGGTCGCCCAGGCCGCGCTCGGCGATCCGGGCGTCGATGAACGCCTTCTGCTCGGCCGCGATCGTGACGCCGGTGACCTTCGCACCGAAGTGCTCGGCGGCGTACAGGCTGAGCGAGCCCCAGCCGCAGCCCACGTCGAGGAGCCGGTCTCCCGGCTCGAGCCCGAGCTTGCGGCACACCAGGTCGAGCTTGGACGCCTGCGCCTCCTCGATCGTCATGTCGGGGCGCTCGTAGTAGCCGGACGAGTACGCCATGTGCGGGTCGAGGATCAGCGCATAGAACTCGTTGGAGAGGTCGTAGTGGTGGCTGATCGACTGCCGGTCACGGGCCAGGCTGTGCAGCCGTCCCCTGATCCGGGCCTGGGTGCTCGGAGGTGCCGGCGGCAGCCCGAGCCCACCGATCTCCCGTGCCGCGCGGAACAGGGCGGCCAGGGTCGAGGGTGTTGCCCGGATCCCGGTCAGCCGGCGCTCGCGGACGACGTCCCAGACGTGCGTCAGCGCCACGTCGAGGTCGCCCTCGACATCGATCTCGCCGGTCACGTAGGCCTGCGCTGCCCCGAGCTCGCCCGGGTGCCACAGCAGGCGGCGCAGGACGTCGGGCGTGTTCAGGCGTACGGCGGGCGCACCGTCGGGCCCGGCGGCGGAGCCGTCCCAGGCGGTCAGCCGCACGGGCAGATCGCCGCCGACGAACGGACGCAGCGCGGCCTCGAGCCGCTGGGCGACGCCCGCTTCGGTGTCCGTCCTCGCGGGCCGGATCTCGGTGGTGCTCATGCGGGGTCCCGGACGAACGTGATCTGCTGGACGTCGATGTACTGCGAGGCGAAGCCAGCCCGGCTGTACTCGAGGTAGAAGTGCCACATCCGGTCGAAGACGCTGTCGAAGCCGAGCGCGTGCACCTCCTCCTGCCGGGCCAGGAACTGCTGGTCCCACAGACGCAGGGTCTCGGCGTAGTGCAGGCCCATCGAGAGCCGGTCGCTGATCCGCATCGTGGTGCGTTGTCGCGTGATCTCGTCGATCGCCTTGACCGAAGGCAGGAAGCCGCCGGGGAAGATGTACTTGTTCACCCACGTGTAGGTGGACCGGGTTGCCAGCATCCGGTCGTGCGGCATCGTGATCGCCTGGATCGCGGCCTTGCCGCCCGGGGCGAGGAGCGAGTCGATCTTCTCGAAGTACGTCTGCCAGAACTCGTGGCCGACCGCCTCGATCATCTCGACGCTCACGACCGCGTCGTACTCGCCGTCGACGGCGCGGTAGTCGAGCAGGTCGACCGTGACCCGGTCGCTGAGCCCCGCGGCCTCGATCCGATCCTCGGCCAGCGCCTTCTGCTCGCTGGACAGCGTCACCGAACGCACGGTGGCGCCGCGCTGGGCGGCGAGGATGCACAGCTCGCCCCAGCCGGTGCCGATCTCGAGCACCCGGGTGCCCGCGCCGACGCCGGTCTGGTCGAGCAGGCGGTCGAGCTTGCGGCGCTGCGCCGGCACGAGGTCGGCACGCGTGGGCAAGCCGGGGTCCGGCGCGGAGGCGACGGTGGCGCGGGAGGTGGTGGTACGCGCCGTCCGCGGCGGGTCGACGAACAGCGCCGAGCTGTAGGTCATCGTCTCGTCGAGGAACGTGGCGAACATGTCGTTGGACAGGTCGTAGTGCCGCGCGATGTTGTCGCGCGTGTTCTCCTCGACGCCGCGCTCGGCGTCGGGGTGCCGGGGACGACGAGCGCGCGCAGCTTCTGCAGCGGCTCGGGAACGAGGATCGAGATGTGCCGACCCAGCTCGGTGAGGAAGCCACCGAGGTCATGGGCGTCCCAGTCGCCGACCATGTAGGACTCGCCGAAGCCGATCAGCTTGCCCGCGCCGACGCGGCGGAAGAACTCCGCCGGACGGTGGATCTGCATGGTCGGGCTGCCGGGAGCGCCGGCGCCCCAGACGGCGCCGTCGGCGAGCTCGACGCGCACCGGCAGCCGTCGTACGGCGCCGTGGAACAGCGCTCTCGCGAACGTGGACTCGACGTGGCTGCGCACGGACGCGCGCATCGGAGCGAGGTCCGGCCAGCGCAGCACGTCGATGCGTCCGGTGGGCGGGGTGATCGCGGTCATTGGCTGTCTCCTCGGTGGTTCGGCCGCGGCTGCACCTCGAGGCCACGCAGCCACAGCCTGATGCCCTGGTACTTGATCCGGACCATGCCGAGCAGGGGCGCCGGCAGCGTACGGAGCGAGGTGCTCACGACGGCGCGCGGCGTGGCGGGTCGGGCGGTGCCCTTCAGCGTCGCGACGAACGGCGGGCGGCCCTCGCGGTGAAGGGTGACGCCGACGGTGACCGTCTCGCCGGGCAGCGGGACGGCGACGTGGTAGGCGCCGGAGGTGTCGTTGAACGGCGAGACGTAGAGCTCCTTGTCGACGCTCGCCCTGCCGTGCTGGTCGGGTCGCACGACGTAGGCGTGGCGTCCGCCGTAGGTGTTGTGCACCTCGACCACGACCGCCGCGAGCTCGCGGTCGGGCCGGTGGCACCAGAACACCGAGATCGGGTTGAAGACGTAGCCGAGGGTGCGCGGGTGCGCGAGCATCTGGATGCGTCCGCCCTGCAGGTCGATGTCATGCTCCGCGAGGAAGCCGTCGATGTTCTCGCGCAGGCTGCGGTCGGGGTCGCCGACGTGGTCGCGGGCCTCGAACGACGCCAGCCGGCGCAGCAGCGGCGCGAAGGCCCCGGTGTAGCGCGGGAGGTCGTCGAGGTCGACCAGCCAGGTGTGGCTGCGGTAGCTGAAGATGTTGCGCACCGGCTCGACCCGCGCGTGCTTGATCTCGGTGGCGTAGATGCGCGGAGTCGGCGCCAGCCGCGGGCGCTCGCCGACAGAGGTCCAGCGTCCACCGAGGCGCTTCGGCCGCGCTACGTCCGGAGAGCGCGCCGTCCTCGTGGAAGCCCCAGCCGTGGTAGGCACCGGCGAAGGCGACGCGGCCCGTGTTCAGCTGCGGCAGCCTGGCCTGCGCGGCCACAGAGGCAGGGGTGTAGACCGGGTGCGCGTAGCGCATGGTCGCGATCACGGTGCTCGGGTCGACGACGTCCTCGGCACCCAGGCTGACCAGGAACCTCGGCGCCTCCGGTGATCGAGGGGCGCCTCCCGGTGATCGAGGGGCGCCTCCCGGTGATCGAGGGGCGCCTCCCGGTGATCGAGGGGCGCCTCCCGGTGATCGAGCGGCGCCTCCCGGTGATCGAGCTTGTCGAGATCCAGTCTCTGCAGCCGGGTCATGTCGTAGGTGACCAGCACCCGGCCGTCGTCGCGGCGCTGGTAGTTCCAGGAGGCGCGGGCGCCCTCGGCCCGCGGCAGCAGCCGTTCGTCGGTGTGCAGCTGCGCGACGTTGGGCTGGTAGTGGATCGCGCCGAGCACCTCGCGGTGCAGCGGCGTGGGCTCGGCGAGCATCGCCAGCGCCTGGTCGGGGTGGGTGGCGACCACGACGGCGTCGTACGTCGCCGTGCCGGAGGGGTCGGTGACGTCGACGCCGTCGTCGTGCTCGCGGATCTCCGAGACCGGCGACGAGATCCGCACCTCGTGCAGGTTCTTGGCCACCAGCTCGACGTACTCGCGTGAGCCGCCGGTGACGGTGCGCCACGTGGGCGACCCGAAGACCGTGAGCATGCCGTGGTGCTCCAGGAACCGGAACAGGTAGCGCGCGGGGTAGTCCAGGGCGTGGTCAGGGTCGGTCGACCAGACCGCGGAGACCAGCGGCGTCATGAAGTAGGTGACGAAGAAGTCGGAGAACCGGCCGCGCTCGAGGAACCGTTCGAGTGTCTCGTCGGGCTCGGTCGCGGGAGCGGCCAGGAGTTTCTTCGCCATCCGGTGGAAGCGCGGGATCTCGGTGAGCATCCGCAGGTAGCGCGGGTTGCAGCAGGTTCGCCTTGGTCGGGAACAGGCCGGAGGCGCCGAGGGCGCCGGCCCACTCGAGGCCGGTCTCCTCGTCGCGCACCGACATGCTCATGTCGGACTCCTGCGTGTGGATGCCGAGCTCGGCGAACAGCCGCAGCAGCGTCGGGTAGGTGCGCTCGTTGTGCACGATGAATCCGGTGTCGACGGCGACCGTGCGGTCGCCGACCTGGACATCGTGGGTGTCGGCGTGGCCGCCGAGCCGGTCGTCGGCCTCGTAGAGCGTCACGTGGCTGTCGCGGGCGAGGACCCAGCCGGCGACCAACCCGGAGACTCCACTGCCGACGACGGCCACCCGGCGCGTCGGAGTGCTCATACGGACCTCCGGAAGTCGAACAGGGCGAGCGGATCGGTGGTCGGGCTCTTGGACCCGCCGGTCGGTTCGACGGTGATCCCGACGCCGGTGGACTCTCCGGCGTCGCCCCGCAGCACCACCGTCTGGTGGGTGAGGCCACCGGTCATCAGACCGGCCGGATTCATCACGCCCTCGGCGTCCTGCAGCCACAGCTCGTAGACCTTGTCGGAGGGAGCCTTCGGCATGTCCTTGGTGATCAGGACCGCCTTGCCCAGCGAGCGGGAGTGCACCACGGTGGCACTGCCACCTCCGGCGATCTTGATGGTCTGCCGCTTGGAGTCCGGTGCGTCCATCACCTGGGCGGCGACCGACGGCTGCCCGGGCTGGTTGCGGTCCCAGGGGTGCCAGGCGGTCAGCCCGACGCCGGCGACCAGGACCACCGCGGCGACCGCCGCCGCCACCAGCCGAGGAAATCGGCGGGCATGACGGCGGACGACTTCCTGCGCCGGGGCCTGCGGGGGCAGCGGTCGCACGGTCGAGATCTCGGCGAGCACCTTCGCCCGCAGCTCGGCACTGGGACCGGTGTCCACGGACTGGGCGAGCATCGCCGCGGCCTCGCGGAGGCTGGCGACCTCGGCGGTGCAGTCGGGGCACTCGGCCAGGTGACGCTCGAAGCGGGCGCGCTCGATGTCGTCGAGGGCGTCGACGGCGTACGCACCGGACAGAGGATGCATGTCGCTCATGAGTCGACTCCCAGCGTGTCACGGAGCCGGATGAGTCCGTCCCGGATCCGGGTCTTGGCAGTGCCCAGCGGTATGCCGAGCATGGTGGACACCTCGTTGTGG
Source organism: uncultured Actinomycetota bacterium (assembly GCA_963745795.1). Taxonomy (GTDB): domain Bacteria; phylum Actinomycetota; class Actinomycetes; order Propionibacteriales; family Nocardioidaceae; genus Marmoricola. The sequence continues at coordinate 781,315 of CAVUYR010000005.1, forward strand.
GTGTACCCGCCGAAGTAGGCGAGCTCCAGCGCGCCGCGCTGGGTGTCGGTGAGGCTGCTGAGGGCCTGGCGCACGCGGCGGGCCTCCAGGTTCTGCGTGGCCTCCTCGGCGGTGCTGTCGTGCTCGGTGACCTGGTTCTGCTGGTGGTACGACGTGTCGCGGCGGCTCGTGGCCTCGGCGGAGCGGACCCGGTCGACGGCGCGGCGGTGCGCGATCGTCATCAGCCACGACAGCGGCGAGCCCAGGGCAGGGTCGAACCGGGCCGACTGCCGCCAGATCTCCACCATTGCCTCCTGGGTCACCTCCTCTGCCTGGGCCGGATCACGGACGACGCGCAGCACCAACCCGTGGAGCCGGGAGGCGACGGCGTCGTACAAACCGGCGAACGCCTCCTGGTCACCTCGCCCGGCTCGCTGCAGCAGTTCGGAGAGCGTCTCGTTCTCGCTCCTGCGCGTGGGGGAGGACGCCGCCGACTCTTCGGGAACGGGCCGGATGCCGGTCATCGTGCTCCCCTCGGGCGTTGGCGGAGTCGGGGTCGGAGGACCTCGTCTGAGGGTGCTTCGGAGCCGCCGGGCGGCCGGATTGGAGGACGTGTGCCCGATCTTCGGTCTGGACAATCCTCGCGAGCGGCCGGGCTAGACGTCCAGCCGGTCCAGATCATCGGCGTCGATGATCCGGTAGGCGTAGCCCTGCTCGGCCAGGAACCGCTGCCGGTTCTGCGCGAAGTCGGCGTCGACGGTGTCGCGGGAGACGACCGCGTAGAAGCGCGCGGTCCGTCCGTCGGACTTGGGGCGCAGCAGCCGGCCCAGCCGTTGGGCCTCCTCCTGACGGGAGCCGAAGCTGCCGGAGACCTGGATCGCGACCGCGGCCTCGGGCAGGTCGACGGAGAAGTTGGCGACCTTGGAGACGACCAGGAGCTCGATCTCGCCGGTGCGGAACGCCTGGAACAGCCGCTCGCGCTCCTTGACCGGGGTCTCGCCCTTGATCACAGGCGCGCCGAGGTGGTCGGCGAGCTCGTCGAGCTGTTCGAGGTACTGGCCGATCACCAGCGTTCGCTCGCCGCGGTGCCGCTCCACGAGCTGTTCGGCGACCTTGGTCTTGGAGAACGTGCAGCTCGCGAGCCGGTAGCGCTCCTCCGGCTCGGCCGTCGCGTAGGCGAGCCGCTCGCCCTCGGGCAGGGTCACCCGCACCTCGACACAGTCGGCGGGAGCGATCCAGCCCTGGGCCTCGATGTCCTTCCAGGGCGTGTCGTAGCGCTTCGGGCCGATCAGGCTGAAGACGTCACCCTCACGACCGTCCTCGCGGACCAGGGTCGCGGTCAGTCCGATCCGGCGGCGGGCCTGCAGGTTTGCGGTCATCCGGAAGATCGGGGCCGGCAGCAGGTGCACCTCGTCGTACACGATCAGGCCCCAGTCGCGGGCGTCGAGCAGGTCGAGGTGCGTGTAGACGCCCTTCCGGCGGGTGGTGAGCACCTGGTACGTCGCGATCGTGACCGGACGGACCTCCTTGCGGGCGCCGGAGTACTCGCCGATCTCGTCCTCGGTGAGCGAGGTGCGCTTGACCAGCTCGTGCTTCCACTGGCGGGCGCTGACGGTGTTGGTGACCAGGATCAGCGTGGTCGCCTGCGCCAGCGCCATCGCGGCCGCGCCGACCAGGGTCTTGCCGGCGCCGCAGGGGAGCACGACGACCCCGGAGCCGCCGTCCCAGAACGACTGGGCGGCCTCCTTCTGGTACTCGCGCAAGGTCCAGTCGGTCTGGTCGAGCGCGATCGCGTGCGCCTCCCCGTCGACGTACCCCGCCCAGTCCTCGGCCGGCCAGCCCAGCTTGAGCAGCGCCTGCTTGAGGTTGCCGCGCTCGCTCGGGTGGACCGCCACGGAGTCGGCGTCGATCCGGACGCCGAGCATGCCCGCGACCTTCTTGCTGCGCGTGACCTCCTCGAACACCGGCCGGTCGGTGGAGGAGAGCACCAGTCCGTGGACCGGGTGCTTGTCGAGCCGGAGCCGGCCGTAGCGCGCCATCGTCTCGGCGACGTCGACGAGCAGCGCGTGGGGGACGGCGTACCGGCTGTGCGCGAGCAGCGCGTCGATCACCTGCTCCGCGTCGTGCCCCGCCGCGCGGGCGTTCCAGAGGCCGAGCGGCGTGAGCCGGTAGGTGTGGATGTGCTCCGGCGAGCGCTCCAGCTCCGCGAACGGCGCGATCGCCTTGCGGGCTTCCGCTGCCTGGGGGTGGTCCACCTCGAGGAGGAGGGTCTTGTCCGACTGGACGATGAGGGGGCCGTCGTTCACCTGCTGAGTCTATGGGTGGGGGCGAATTCCCAAGGTATCTATGTTTCCTGGCGCATCCAGGGGTGTGTACGCCACTGGATGCGCCAGCGTTCCTAGATACCTTGGGAATTCACCCGCCGGATACGCTCGCCCCATGAACAGTCCCCGCTTCTGGCTCGGCGTCGCTCTGGTCCTCATCGGCGGCGTCTGGTTCGGGCAGGGCATGGGCTGGATCGGGGGCGGCGCGATGAGCGGGGTGGCCCTCTGGGCGATCATCGGCCCGGTGCTCGCGCTGGTCGGGATCGCCCTCGCCGTGCAGGCCACCCGCGCCAAGCGCTGACCTCACACCAGGCGGGCCACGCTGATCCGGTGCACGGCGAACTGCCGCACCTCGTCGTCGCGGTCGTCGTGCGCGACCAGCTGGCCGCCCTCGACGCGCATCGGGCGCACTACCCGTTCGACCCGGGTGCCGTGGTTGTCGACGTACCCGATCAGCACCTCGGCGTCGGTCTCGGTGGCGCCGCGCAGCAGCGTGAGCACGTCGCCTGGAGAGGAGGCGGCGAGTCCCGCCGGCCGGGCCGCGGCCACCCGGTCGCCGGAGCGGATGCCGGCGACGAGCGCGGTCGTGCGGGCGGTACGACGGGCCAGGTCGCGGCCGGCGCCACCACGTCGGCGGGGCGAGCGCGACCGGAACACGTCGGGACGGGCCACCTGCACCGTGCCGTCGGCGGCCTCGACCACCGGCGCCGCGCCGATGTCCCGCAGCCGCGGCAGCAGCACGTGGAGCGGCACGTCGGAGACGACCACCGTCGGCGCGATCCGGCGCAGCCGCAGCGACTCCGCCGCCGGGTCGTGCATCAGCGAGGTGAGGGCGGTCTCGTCGTCACTGCGCAGGAACGACTCCGCTACGCCAGCGCGCACCGTGCCGAAGCGCCGCGAGACGTCGTCGACGAGGTAGTCCAGCGACTGCGGCACCGGCGTGCGCGACGAGGCGTGCAGGAAGTCCTTGATCTCGACCGCCGACCAGCCGGCGTCGAAGGCGCGCCGCACGCTGCCGGCCCCGAACCGGTACACGGTGGCCCCGCCCCGCGACTCCACGTCGGCGAGCAGCGAGAGTCGGCGGGCCAGGTCGGCCTCGAGCGGACCGGGCGCGACCGCGGTGAGGTCGGCCTGCACCAGCACGTGGTCGACCGGGGAGGGCAGCAGCGGCGCCAGCAGCGGTACCGGCGACTCGCCCCGCAGCAGCGCACGGGCGTACGACGAGACACCGCCGAGCCCGGTCACGCCGAGGTGGGCGGCCTCGTCGAGCGCCCAGCCGACCGCACGCTCGCGGTTCGCGGGCCGTCTCGGGCTGCGCCAGCGGAGCCGGGCCAGCAGCGATGCCGGCCCGGTGCCGGCGGCCAGCACGCCCTCCGCGTCGGCAAGCTCGTCGAGTACTGCCCGTCGGGTGGAGGGGAGCCAGCACCCGCTCGAGCTCTGGGGACAGCGCGTTGACCGGCCGGTCCGCCTCGTCGCGGCCGCCGACCAGCCCGGTCAGGCGGGGGTTGCCCAGCCAGGCGACGGCGAGGGCGGCCCAGCGCTCGGCCACGGGGCGGGCCAGCCACGCGTCGTACGCGTCGGTCGGCAGCCAGCCTGGGTCGATGTCGTCGGCCGAACCCGGCGCCAGGAGTCCCGCCGCGGACGCGGCCTCCACGATCAGGCCCGCCAGCCCGGGCTCCACGTGCAGGTGCACGGCCGTCGCCCGCAGGTCGCGCACGCCGAGCCCGCCGGCACGCAGCACGGCCGGGGGATGTGTGCCCCAGTGGTCGAGCAGCAGCTCCACCCGGCGCACCAGCTCGAAGGCCGCGCCCGCGGCCGCACGGTCGACAAGGGCCGCGTCCCGCTCGCTCGTGGCGAGGGGAGGTACGACGTCCACCGGCGCGCGCGTCGACCGTCCCTCACGCAGGGCGACCCGCACGGACCACGGCACGGTGATGTGCCGCCGGTCGTCGCGCACCACCACCAGCCGGCGCGCGATCAGCCGCTGCACAGGCTCGGTCAGCGACTCGGTGCGGCCGTCGGCGTCGCGCTCGTCCAGGTGGTCGAGCAGGGCTCGGGCACCGGCGGGCAGGTCGGCGAGCAGGCCGGGTACCTCCGCCGGCTCCGGCCCGCGGGGCGAGGCGAGCACCTCGGCGAGCACGGTGACCGGGCGCAGCTGCTCCGGCGTACCCCAGAGCAGCGCCAGCCGGAGCAGGCGCTCGACGGCGCCGTCGACGGATTCCGCTGCTGCGTTGACCACCCTGGCCAGCCCGTCGACACCGACCGGCGCCAGGTGCAGCGCGGCCTCGAGCACCGCCAGGTCGAGCACCGACAGCGTGTCGAGCGCGCGCATCACCGACGGCCGGGTCGCCACCCGCGCGGCCAGCTGCGAGGAGTCCTGGGGCGCCGGCACGCTCAGGTCGGGGCGCGCCTCGAGCAGCGCGGAGAGCTGCTCGTCGGACCAGCCACGGAACTGGTCGGCGAGGGTGCGCGGGGCGGACGTGGGCATCCGGCGAATTCTACGGGGGGCGGATAGTCCCGACCGTTCTGCACGAGATCTTCACGTCTGGAGGTGCTTTCTGGCCGGGACTATCCCTCCGCGACTGGCAGGATCCCCCTCATGGCTCTGATCGAGGCGCGGGGACTCGCGAAGGCGTACGACGGCAAACCGGCGGTGCGGGACCTCTCCTTCGAGGTGCGTCCGGGCAGCGTGACCGGGTTCCTCGGTCCCAACGGGGCCGGCAAGTCGACCACGATGCGGCTGATGCTGCAGCTGGACAACGGGGCCGGGAGCACGACGTTCGACGGGCAGCCGTTCACGGCGCTGCGGCAGCCGATGCGCCACGTCGGGGCGCTGCTGGAGGCGAAGCCGTTCCACCCGACCCGCAAGGCCCGCAACCACCTGCGGATGCTGGCCGCGGCCAACGGGATCCCGACCAGCCGGGTCGACGAGGTGCTCCGGCTGGTGGGCCTTACCGAGGTCGCGGGCAAGAAGCCGAAGACGTTCTCGATGGGCATGGGCCAGCGACTCGGCCTCGCGGGGGCGCTGCTCGGCGACCCGCACACCCTGATCCTCGACGAGCCGGCCAACGGGCTCGACCCGCAGGGCATCCAGTGGATGCGGCAGTTCCTCAAGGCGCTCGCGGGCGAGGGGCGCTCGGTGTTCGTGTCCAGCCACCTGCTCTCCGAGATGGCGCTGCTCGCCGACGAGCTGGTCGTGATCGGACGCGGCCGGATGATCTCCAGCGGTCCGGTCAGCTCCTTCATCGAGGGGGCCAGCCACAAGTCGGTGCTCGTGCACACGCCTCAGGCCGACGAGCTCCGCGCGCTGCTCGCCGGCCGCGAGGGTGTCGCCGCCGAGGCCGGCCCGGAGGGCGAGGTGGTCGTCACCGGCCTCGACGCGCGGGAGATCGGCGACCTGGCGTTCGACCACCGGATCCGGCTGCACCGGCTGGCGCCTCAGACGGCGACCCTCGAGGAGGCGTTCCTGGCCGCGACCGAGGGCGACGAGGAGTTCCAGGCGGCGGTCATCCCAGACCCGCAGCGCCCGACGGGTGGGGCACACCGTGAGCGACGCACTGCGCTACGAGTGGGCCCGGATCCGCACCATCCGCTCGACCTGGTGGCTGACCGGTTCGGCGCTCGCTGTCGCCCTGCTGATCTCGGTGCTGCTCGGCTGGGTGGGCCACCACGACTTCTCCCGCAACGGCGCAACCGCGGACGACGTCGAGGGCTTCGGCCCGTTCCTGGTCACGCAGTTCGCGGCGTCGGGGGCGATCCCAAGCCTGGTCGGGTTCCTGGTCGCCATGATCGGGATCTTCGCGTGGGGCCACGAGTACCGGCACGGCATGATCCGGGCCTCCCTGACCGCGCTCAACTCTCGGCAGGCGCTCTGGACGGCCAAGTACGTCGTGGTCGCTGCGTGGGTCGCCGTCGTCTCGCTGGTGGCGATGCTGATGTCCGGTCTGATCGGGCTGGTGTACCTCCACCGGTGGGTGACCGTCTTCGACGGCGAGACCTGGTCGGTGATCGGCTGGCAGACGCTCTCCACGGTGCTGCTCACCTGGCTGGCGATGGCGTTCACGGCGCTGACCCGCTCACAGGCGTTCGCCCTGGTCACGATCTTCCTGTGGCCGTTGCTGATCGAGTCGCTGTTCAACGTCTTCTTCCAGCTGGTGCCCGGGCTGCGCGACCACCAGGACGTGCTGAGGTTCCTGCCGTTCGCCGCGCAGCGCCGGATGGTCGACGTCCTCGCCGACGCGACCTCGACGTTCGGCGAACCACTCTCGGCGGTCGGCGGCTCGGTGGTCTTCGGGGGCGTCACGCTGGCGCTGATGGCGGCGTCGTACGCACTCTTCGCGAGGCGCGACGCCTGAGGCGCTGGTGGCCAACGCAGGCTCCGCGAGCTGCTGCTGGCCGTTGAGGTGGCGCGACGAGCTCGCAGTGCCGAGCGCATGCTCGGTGCGACCCCGGCCACGGTAGCGTCGCGGCCATGCCTGCTTCCGCTCCACTGTCCGCGCACACCGCCCTGGTCACCGGGGGCGCCAGCGGCATCGGCCGCGCGGTCGCCCAGCGGCTCGCCGCCGACGGCGCCCGGGTGCTGGTGCTGGACCGGGACGAGGCCGGCGCCCGGCAGGTCGCGGATGAGGTCGATGGCGAGCACCTGGCCGCCGACCTCTCGGACGGCGACGCGATCGACGCGCTCGACCTCGGCTCGCGCGGGATCGACATCCTCGTCAACAACGCCGGCCTCCAGCACGTGGCCCCGGTCGAGGAGTTCGACCCGGCCCGGTTCGAGCTGATCCACCGGGTGATGCTGCTCGCGCCGTTCCGGCTGGCACGGGCCGTGCTGCCCGGGACTCATCACCGGTGGCCGACGCGTTCCGAGTCGCCGGCCGAGATCGACGCCCTGCTCTTCGACCTGCCGGCGCTGCCGGCGCCGGCGGCCTCCACGGCGCCCGCGACCAGATCACGCCGGCGCTGGTGCCGGCTTCGCACGTGCGCGCCGAGCAGACGATGCTGGCAATCATGGGCGGCATCGACCGCCGCGGGGCCTGGAGCATGCCGCGCCGCCTGCGCCTGGTGACGTTCATGGGCGGCGCCCATCTCGACCTGCGCGAGGCGCGTTTCCCGCCCGGGCCGGTCGACATCGAGATCTTCTCGATGATGGGCGGCACCGAGATCATCGTGCCGCCCGGGCTGGCAGTCGAGACCCACGGGTCGGCCATCATGGGGGGCTTTCAGGAGGTGAACCGCACGCCGACGCACCCCGACGAGAATGCGCCGCTGCTCCGCGTGCACGGGTTCGTCATCATGGGCGGCGTCGACATCCGCCTGCGCCTGCCCGGCGAGACCGGCCGCGACGCCGACCGGCGGCAGAAGCGCGAAATCAAGGAAAGGCGCCGCGAAGAAAAAGAGCAGCGGCGCGAGCGGCGCGCGCTGGACCGGTAGCGCCCGGACCGCCCCGGCCACTTCTCAGAAGATGGGATACGGCCGGGAAGACCTCCAGCGGTGGTCCCGGCCGCGCAGATCGATGCGGCCGAACAGCACGTCGGTGGTCAGCGCGGCGTAGCGCGAAGCCGCCTCGTCGGCGAGGTCTGATCGGAAACCCCGCCTGGCTGAACCGTCGCGGCGGCGGTCGTCACCAGGAAGATCCGGATCGCCTCCGCTCGCTCGGCCGGGAACGCGGCCGCGTAGCCGGAGGCGAGATCGACCAGGTCGCGCGGCGGATTTCCGAGGATCACCGAACGGTTCCAGGCCCAGAGGAGCTTCGCCTGAAAGTTGCGGAGGAGCCCGAGCAGGCGGCCCGGGCTGATGCCGGGCGGCGGACGTTCGGGCACCATCGCTCGATAGATGTCGTCCGGCGCGAGCCGGTGCCCGGTCTCCGACGTCGCGAGGCGATAGAGGAACGCCGCAATCGAACCGGGGGTCGCGCAGGAACGCGTCGGTGTCCGTTGGCGGGACCCGCAGGAGGACCTCAGCGCCGGTGTTGCCGCGAACGGCCGCGAATCGAGCAGCTCGCTGCAACACCGCGCGCGCATCGCTCGCGATCGAATCGCCGGAGCGAGAGTGCCATTCGGCGGCGACGACCTGGAGAAACGTCGTGTATCCCTCGCCCAGCGGATCTGCCGCCGCGGGCGGGGCATCGACGCCCGAGCTTTGAGCCGGTGCGATCAGGCCGAGGATCGCCTGTCCGAACCCGCTCACGATCTGATCCAGGACCACCGCATCGCGCAGCGCCGCATCCGATGCGCCCGCGCCCTCCTTCGGCCGCACCGAAGCCAGCACGCGGCCCGCCTCGCTGCGCGCCGGCTCGTCATCGATCCAGATGATCGGCGCACGAGCCGGAATCTCCTGCCGCCACCAGCCGGCACGAAGCTCACGCTCGCGATACGGCACCCCGCGATCGAGATCGCTCACGCCCAGCACGAGGTACGGCGGAAAGCGTGCGAGCGCGCGACCCGCTGACGCAGGCGGCGCGGTTTCGGCGACCAGGCGGCGCGCCATCGCGAACGTGCGCAGCAGCTCGCCCGAGAGCTCGTCGGCCATGAGGCGCCGCACGCGCGACGCGCTCGCATCGTTGTCGCTCGCGTAGCGCAGCGGCGTCGGTGCGCCCGGTGCGCGCTCGGCGCCGCGCCGCAGGAGCTCGTAGCTATCGTCGCGATCGACCGCGCAACCGGTCGGCGCCATCGCGCCGCCGATCGACCAGGCGGCGAGCCAGGCGATGATCCGGTTCCGACCCCGCGCGCGATTACGAGCCGACAGCCTCATGGCGGAGGGACATCATCCCGCCCCCGCAGGTTCCAAAAAGATTCGAATCCAGATCCGGCCCCTCCCCCGTCCGCGGGGGAGGGTTAGGGAGAGGGCAAGCCTTGCGAAACCAACGCCCGGCGAGCGCCGGACTCTAGCGGCGCTTCTTCTTGCCCTTGCTGCTCTTGGCGGCGACCTTGGCTGCCTTCTTGGCCGGCTTCTTCGCCGCGACCTTCTTGGCGCCTTTGGCCGAAGCCTTGGCAGACTTCTTCGCGGCCGGCTTCTTCGCGGCCGGCTTCTTCGCCGCCGCCATCACGCCGGCGGGCACGTGGCAGACGACCTCGATGTTGTTCCCTTCGGGATCGAGGACGAAGGCCGCGTAGTAGTTCGGGTGGTAGTCGAGGCGCAGGCCGGGCGGGCCGTTGTCGGTGCCGCCGGAGTCCAGCGCCGCCGAGTGAAACGCCTGGATCTGCGGACGCTCACCGTTGATCGCGATGTGCGTCGGGCCGGGCGACTGCTCCGACTGCATGATCCAAAGGTCGGCCTTGCCGTCGGCGCCCATGCCCGCCACGTTCGGGAACTCCATCAGAACCTTGTACCCGAGCGGAGCGAGCGCGGACTTGTAGAAGTCGACGGCCCTCGAGAAATCCTGCACGCGCAAGCTGATGTGATCGATCATGGGGCGCGAAGATATCACGACGTCCTCGCGATGAAGCAAGGCTCGCGTCGAGGGTAGATGCGTCCCGCCGACGGCAAACCCGACGCTGAAGCTGGATTGGCCACCGTGTAGGTGTTCCGCCGACTGGCCGCTGCTCCCGCGACCGGCTGACCGCGGATCGTCGCTTTTCGAAGGGTACTCAACGGCCGGCGGGGCAAATATTTCCTCGCCCAGGCGAAAAAAGTTCGCTCTTTCTGTGCAAGTCACCCGCGGGAGGCGCGTCTTTGGATGAAGGACCTCGTTGTCACCCCGGGGAGACAGGGGGCTCGCGATGCGCAGCAGCACCAAGAGTTTTGTTCAGGATTTACTGGGCGGCCGATCGGCCAGCAGGCGGACCAGGCTGACATCGATCTGGCTGCGCAGCAGCCGGGCCAACGAATCGAACTCACCCGGCGACAGATGAAGGCTGCGGCTCAAACCTTCGCGAGTCTGCGTGAGCAGGCTCTCTCGCGCCCCGGCGAGCCAGCGGGAGATTGTCGAGATGTTGACCTGAAACATCGGCGCCATCTGCTCGAGGCGCAGGCGCGAGACCAGGTGCAGCCGGAGCAGGGTCCGCTCGCGGTTGGTCAGCGCCGCGAACGCTTCCTCGAAGCTGGTCACGAACGCGGCCCGATACGTCCGTTTGAGATACGCCAGCTCCGGATGTACCGACGCGGCGAGCTCCTCGGCCGCGGCGGCACGGTGGCGGGCCTGGGCGGAAGCCTCCTTCCGGCGCAACGACAGCGCGGTCCGCTGGGCGCTGACGGCGACCCAGGCGGCCAGGGGGCCGCGACCCGCGTAGGAGAGGATGCGCGGGCCGGCGCTCGGATCGTCTCCCTCGCCGGCCCCGGCGTCGCCGCCGATGAACAGCTTCTCGCGCACCAGCTGCTTGGCGTCGTCGGCGAAGGCGGCGGTGGCCTGACCGCTGAGCGCGTTGTCGATGATCGAGCCGCAGGTGCCCTCGAAGACCGCGAGCGCGCCCGGCACCTGGTCTGCGCATGCGAAGGCCAGGTAGAGGTCGGCGCCGTGGATGCGCGCCAGGGCGGGCAGCCACTCTTCGGGGGCGGCCGGGATGTGGCGGGCCAGGTGGGCGAGAAAGCGCCCCTCGTCGACCGCGAGGTGGCCGTGGACGGCGACGGCGGCGGCGAGGATGTCGCGCAGCGCGCGCCCTGCCCCCTCCACCTCGTCCGGGGTTGGCGGGCGCACCCCGCCCGCGACGTTGGCGGCGAAGGGACCGACGAGAGCCTCCGTAGAGGGGGTAGAGACGGGCGAGGACACGATCGTAGCCGGGAAGTATACGCCCGGACGGCGCTAATCGCGCCATTGCCGGCGCGTTTGAAGGTCGCGAGGGCCGGTGTTACCGTCAAGGCGCAGGATTTTTTCACCGCCTCGAAGCCGCAGGCGCCTTCCATGCCCAAGCCCGACGACGATACCGCGAGCCAGCCGCGCCGGAGCTGCCTGGACGAACAGGAGATCGTCGATTTCGCCTCCGGACTGTTGCCGGCCGCGAAGTTGCCGGGGGTCGAAGAGCACCTCTCGACCTGTGACAAATGCACCGAGCTGGTCGCCGCCGCGGCGCCGTTGATCGGGACGTCGTCCCAGGTCACGCGATCGATCGACGGGCAGGCGTTCGGCCCCAGGGCATCACGTCGCAGCCGACCACGCCGAACAGCGGCGGCCGCAGCGGCGCGCGCGATCGCCCGCTGCTGGCGCCGGGGACGCCGCTCGACAGCACCTACCAGGTGGTGCGCTTCCTCGGGCGCGGCGGCATGGGCGACGTCTACGAGGTCAAGCACGCGCGCCTGGCCGGCCGCTACGCCGCCAAGCTGCTGTCGTCGGACCTGGCCGACAACGCGCAGGCCTTCTCGCGATTCCAGCGCGAGGCGCTGATCGCCTCGGGCCTCAGCCACCCCAACATCGTCAACGTCATCGACTTCTGTCACCTCAGCGACGGGCTGCCCTGCCTGGTGATGGAGTTCCTCGACGGCGTCGACCTGGCGCAGGTCCTGGCGCTCGGCCAGATGTCGCTGATGCGCACGCTGCGGCTGCGTGCGCCAGATCGTGTCGGCGCTGAGCACGCTGCACGGGCACCAGATCATCCACCGCGATCTCAAGCCCCAGAACATCTTCGTGCTGCCCGAGCACGACGGCGAGCCCGAGCGGGTCAAGCTGGTCGACTTCGGCCTGGCCAAGCGATCCAACCCGTCGATGGTGGTCACCCACGACCGCACGCTGCTGGGCACGCCGCAGTACATGGCGCCCGAGCAAGCGCTCGGCAGCGCCGACAGCGTCGGCCCCGAGGCCGACCAGTTCTCGCTGGCGGCGATCGTCTACGAGATGCTCGCCGGGCGCCACCCGTTCGGCGGCGACGTGCTGTCGACGGTGCTCTATCGCATCGTGCACGAGCCGCCCACGCCGCTCGCCAGCGTCTCGCCGCACGTGCCCGTCCACGTGATCGCAGCGATCGAGCGCGCGCTGTCCAAGGAACGCCAGGCGCGCTTCCCGTCGGTGAAGGCATTCCTGCAAGCGCTCGAGGGACAGGGGGCTGCCATGACGCCAGCGCCGCCGGTCACGGAGAAGGTGCACCGTTCCTGGTTCATGCGCCGCGAGGTGCTGGCGTCGGCGGGCGTGCTCGCGGTGGCGGCGGGCGTGGTCGGGGTACGTGCGCGCGCGCCACGCGCCGCCGGAGCCGGCGGAGTGGCGCGCGTCGCAGGGGGCCGCCACGGCCCCGGGAAACCCGGCGCCGCCGCCGGGGGCCAGCTTATTGACCATCGATCGTGAGGCTGTGCCAGCGCCGAAGCCGTCGGCATCGCCGCCCAGCCCCTCGGCAGCCGTGGCCGCCCCACCCGCTCCGCCCGCTCACGCGCAGAATCGGCCGCCGCAGCTCCGCTCCCCGGCCCCGGCAATCGCAAGGCACCGTCGCGGAGCGAGTCCGCCGTCGAATCCGATCGAACGACGAGCCGCCCGAGGTCGGCGACGCCACCGGGGATCGCCGGCGCGGCCCCGGCGCACGAGCCAAAAACCGAATCGCCGTCCGCGAGCACCGCGCCGCCCGCGACGGCGAAGACGCCAGAACCCGAGCGGCCGCCGGACCGCCCGTTGATGATCGAGAACATCCGGTGATGCGCGCGGTGATTCATGCCCGGACCTGGCTGCTCGCGATCATCTGTCTGACCGCGTTCGGCGGCTGCCGGCGGGTTACCGTCATTTCGTTTCACACCGACGTCGCTCCGGAGCCCGCGATCAACAAGGTGGTCGTCAACCTGCACGGCATCGCCATGAAGGCCTCCAAGGAGCTGAACAGCCTCGACGAGAAGCTCGGCCTTTATGATTTGCCTCGCTCCGCGACCACGATCGACATCTCCGCCGTTCGGTTGCCTCGGGGGCTTCATCAACCTGATCAACGACACCCCGCCCGCGAGTCCGCTACCCCATCGTTTCCGACGCCGTGCTGGTGACGATGGTGAAGTTCCCTGCCAGCGATCAGGACATCAAGTGTCCCGTCGTCGAATCGGACGGAGGCGTATCAGGCGAGCCGATCGGCGCGGGCGGCTCGGCCGGACTCCGGAAGTGGGGTGAGGGCGGCGACGCGGATCGGGGGCGGAAGTGGCGGCGCAGCCGGGGCTGGGAGGCATGCCCGGCATCGGCGGAATGGACGGTGGCACCGACGCGACCGGGGGCGGGCGGCGCCGACGCGGGGAGCGACGAACCGGCGCGGGAGGCTGCGACGACGCCGGTCACGAAGCGACGGTCGATGCCCAGACGTGCGACTCGCCGGGCCGATCCGCCGCAGCCCGGACTCCGGAGTGCCGAGCCCGCCTGCATCGACTACTGCAACCAAATCATCGGCTCGGCAGACGGCGGGCCGCCGCTATGCCAAGGCTCGTACGAGAGCATCGATCAGTGCCAGCAGTACTGCGCGCGGGCACAATGGACCGCGGGTACCGCGATGGACATGAAGGACTCCATGGGCTGCCGGCTTTACAGCCTGAACGACGCCCGATCGCTGCTCGGGATGTCTCCGATGATGCTCCAGAAGGACTGCGCGGCAGGCGGCCCCAGCGGAGGCTCGGGCCCGACGGCCTGTGGGCTAACGAACGCGCCGCCTGGCGTATGCACTACTTTCTGCAACGCCTTGGCGAAGATCTGCCCTGACAACGCGAGCGGCTGCCTCACCGCCTGCCAGAATGCGTCCGTCGTCGGAGCCGGCCTGCCGCTTCCCTTGGTTGGTGCGCGCGGCAACCGACCAGCGCTATTGCGCGCTGGTCGATTTCGCCGGGTCCTGCCTACCGCCCGGATGCTGAGCACGGCCTCGCAGCTCCTCAGAAGGAGCAGCTCGATGTGGCGCTGGCTATGCAACTGGTGACGGAGTAGCCGTTCAACACCACGCCCTGGGGGACGCTGCCGCAAGACAGGACCGATCCGATCACTTGCCCGTACAAGATCGGTCCTAGTGCTGGATCGAGGGTCTTCCAGTGGTAGACCAGCGTCGGCGTCGAGGTGCCGCTTCCGTTGGTGTGATCGTAGAGGACGTTGAAGACACCGCTGAAGATGCTGCTGCTCGTGTTCATCTTGACTGTGCAGCCGGGCTCGAAGGTGACCGGTCCGGAGGGACCCGACGTCGGCACGCCCGACCAGCTCACGGTGACGTAGATCTCGAGCAAGGGGAACGTCGTCGCGTCGAGCGACCAGGTGATCGGACAGGCCACCATCGATGACTCACCGGTGACCGGCGTGACTGTCATACCCGCGTTCGCATAGATCGCGTGGTACAGCGACGAATCGGCGACTTCGCACGCCGAGGCGTGGAAGTTCTGGTAGCGCATCGGCGACGGGACTGCGCGCGCCGCAGGTCCGCTCACGAGCAACGCGGGGACCGTGATCGCCAGCGCCAGGAGCCACCTCTTGCCGTTACCGCGAAAGGAACCAACGTTTCGTCGCATCATTTGGCCACCGGCTTGTTGGGGTTGGCGGGCGCATCGTGTCACGCAGGATCGGTCCGGTCGCTCGTGCAGGTGTCCTGCTGCAGGACCGCCGGCTGCACGATTGGCTTCTTCTGGACCAGCGCCTCCAGGCGGGTGCGCTGGCGCGCCTCGTACTGCTTTCCCTGGTCGTCGGGCAGCTTCGGCGTATCCGAAAGCAAGAAAAGCCAGGTCACCTCAAAGCGGCCGTCGCTGCGCTTCACGGCCGGGGTCTGGTAGATCGCACCCGGCCAGCGGAGCATCGCCGACGTGGGAAGCTCGAAGGCCGCTCGGCTCGCTCGCTGGACGATGCACGGGTTCGATAGATGACCGAGATGGAACAACCGGCGCGGAAACAGGTCGCCTTGCCCGAGAACTCAGCGGCCGGGCTCGACGTTCCGAACGTCTCGCGGAAGGCCTCCTCCGCCGCCGGGCTGAGCACGTCCTGGACTTGAGGCGCGATCGCGCCCGTTCGTTGCAGCGCCTCGGTGACCTTGCGAGTCTCTTGGTCGGGCGTCAAAGGCTCCGGCGGTGCTGTCGGAACCCCCGCCGCCGCCGACTGATCGGGCGTCGTTTCGAGGGTGGCACAGCTGGACAGCAAACAGAGGCACGACAGGAATCCGGACAAAACCGATGGTACGCGTCTCAGTATGCGTCTATGCATCGACCCCTCCGGCCGCATTACGGCCAATTTGCGATGTCAGTATCACGTCTCTCGCATCACAGCAATGGCCTGGTCTAAGCTGGAGGGATGATCTCGCTCCGTCGGTACGCCAGCTGCCTCGCGGTTGCCGTGGGTTGCATGGTGACGTGCACACCGGCGCGCGCCGACGACGCGCGCCCCGCCGCCAGCGACGGTGGCGCGGCCGATCCGACGACGATCGCGCGCGCGCAGCAACTGCTTCACGACGGCAACGAGATGTTCTGGGCCGGGCGCGTGTCGGAGGCGCTGCAAGCTTTCGAAGACGCGCATCGCGCTGTTCCCGACGCCGAAGCTGTATTTCAACATCGCTCGTTGCGAAGTCGGACTGAATCGACGGGCGCGCGCGCTCACCCACTACCAGCAGTTCCTGCGCGAGGCCGCACGACAGCGACCCGACGGTGCGCGCCGAGGCCGAACGCCAGGTGACCGCGCTCAACGGCAGGGTTGCGGGTCTGCAACTCCGTGAGGCACCACCGAACGCGGCGGTCCGCATCGACGGCGAACCAGCCGGGCTCACGCCAATCGACGGGCCGATCTGGATCGAGCCGGGGCGCACGTCGCCTCTCCGTCGAGGCTCCTGGCCGCCCGCCCTGGATCGCGACTGTCGATGGGAAGGCCGGCAGAGACAATCGCCGTCACCGTGCCCGCGCCGGAGATCGCGACTCCGGCGATGGGAGCCGGCGGGCGCGGTGCAAGTGGCAGCAACGATCGAACGGACGCGGCGATCGTCGCGCCTCGACCGCCCGAAGGTACGTCCCCGTCATACCTCCGCCGCTGGTGGTGGCTCTGGGCAGGCATCGCCGGCGTTGCGTTGATCGGTGGCGCCACCGCGGTCTACCTGTCGACCCGCTGCCCGGCTACGAAGTGCGAGTAACGCGAGGGCCTCGCCGTCTTACCGCAGGTTCGTGATATCGTCGCGCCGCGGTTAGACCCCAACCCGAGGGAGAGATGGCGAGATCGGAAGGCAGTCACGTTCGCAGCGGCGTCTTGGTGTGCGCGTTTCGTATCGATCGCGCTTGCTGCCTGCAGCAGCAGCAGCGGCACCCCCACCGTGGTCGATTCGGGCGTCGACGTGAAAGCGCAACTGGTCCACGACGGAGGCGACGCGAACATCGACGTTTCCACGCCGGAGACGCACGCCGAGACCGTCGACACCGACGTCGGCCATGACTCGAGCGCGTGCGCGGCGACGCGGGCACCGGCGGCGTGACGGGCATCGGGCGGCGTCACCGGAATGGGCGGCGTGACTGGGCACCGGCGGCATGCACGGGAATGGGCGGCATGACGGCGGTCGGCGGCGCTCCGGGTACTGGCGGCGCGAGCAGCGGCGGAATGACCGGAAGCGGCAGGCGCCGACGCCGGCGTCGACGTGCCGCCCGACAGCCCAGCGACCGACGTTCCCGCCGAAGCCGGCACCGGTGGCGCCGGCGGTTCGGACGGCGGGAGCGACGCTTCCGCCGACACGACACCGGCGTGCGGAGCTGGCTGCCCGACGACGATTCAGGGCACCCACCTCGCGCTCTGGCTGGCCGCCGACTTCGGCGTTTCTTGCAGCCAGGGACGCGTCAGCCGCCTGGCAGGATCGCGGCACCTTGAACCTGCCGATCGCACCAGTGGCGAGCAAGACCGGCCCGAGGTGTGGTGTCGATACGATCGCAGGTCGGCCCGCGCTGTTCTTCGACGTTCCCGGCACCGATGACACGGACGGCGTGCTCACCGTCAATCTCGACTCGATCCTCAGAAACAGCGACTACACGGTGCTCGTCGTCGAGCGCCGGCAGACGGATGCCGAGGGCTATATCCTCGGCACGACGGGCATGTCGACCGCTGCGACGAGATCGCCGACACGCCTACCGACTTCGGCTACGACCCCAGTACACTCCCGAGGCGAAATTCGTGGCCGGTCCCTACTCCACCGACCCGGACAATGGCGGCTGCATCGACCCGATCAGCTCCTACCCGACATACTCACTCACAGCGCGCCGGCGGCGATCGACGTCGAGGTGTTCGATCAGACGGTCGGCCACAAGCTGGCGATCGACGGTACGGTCGTGGACCACAACACCGAGATGACCCCGATCTCGGGACTGTCGCCGCTGCGTACATCGGACGCGCCTTCAACGTGCTCAATCTGGGAGCACGCCACTCGCGCTACCTCGGCGACGTCGCCGAGATCGTGATCTACAACGTCGCTCTCAGCGACGGCGACCGTACCGCTGTCGAGGGTTATCTCAAGCAGCGCTGGAACCCGTAGCCGGAGCCACGCGTCCAACGGTGGTGTCGGTCAAACGCGGGGCCCCTCCTCAATCGACGCCGGCGGCCGAACCGGGTTCGCGGCGGACGGACCCTCGGCTGACTCGACAATTTGCTCTTCCAAGATCGCCCGCGACTGCCGCCGCGGCGCAGGATCCGCGTGCCCACCGCCCGCGACGAGATCCCGAGGCGCTCCTCAGATCTCGCCGTACAACCGCTTGGCCTAACCAGGTCGCGTGCGCCGGTGCCTCGTGGCCGACCAGGCGGCGGGCCCGGCGAAGCAGCGACTTTTCGTACGGCAGGACGGTCATCGAGAGTCACGTTGATGTGCGTCGACCGTGCACGCTCGGCATGACGGGATCCTTCTGCGGATTCATCGATATGCCTTGCATCCCCAACGCGCGGGCGGATCGGGCTGTCTGCAAAAAACGCGGTGGAGAAATCACCCACTCGCAACGAGCGGCGTTAGAGAGCTCGAATACCGTGGATAAGAGTCCGCGGGCCTCGTCCCACGCTCTGGCCGCCCCACGCGCAGTCGTCGGCGACCAACGCCCACCCGCACCAGGGTTTGGTCGGTCGCCTTGGTCCACGACGGAATAGTCGAGAACCGTTTACCTTATGCCTTCGGCTCAAAGTCGCGCTTATACGCTCGCGGTCGTG
Organism: uncultured Actinomycetota bacterium; assembly: GCA_963745795.1. GTDB lineage: Bacteria > Actinomycetota > Actinomycetes > Propionibacteriales > Nocardioidaceae > Marmoricola. The sequence goes on from CAVUYR010000005.1 coordinate 799,621, forward strand.
TGCGAGCGGTCCCCAACTCCAGCACGTACTCTGCGACGAGCACTATCGCAACTACGTGCCGTACGGCTCTTGTTTGAGCCGCGAATGCCCTACGGAGCTGGGCACGCCCCGGGATTAGTCGTGCTCGTTAAGCACACGTTGAAGGAAATCTCCCCAATGCCCTGATAGGACGGCAGGGTGCAGACGAGCGTCGCGGCTTTCATACTGGTCATGGCTGTCGGTACCGGGTACGGAATTGGCAAGGCCTGCATCGCGGAAGGTTCCTGCCGGGCCCCAGTAGCCAAGCGAACAAGACGGCGTTTGGCCGGGAGAAAGCCAATCGACCTGGATGTCAAGCTCCCCAACGATCTGCCCGGTCGGGACGGTCGGCTTCGCCCAGGTGATCGGACAGACCACGTCGACAGTATTGAGGCCCTCGTATACGACGCCATAGTTCGTGTAGGTCAGCGGCGAGACTGCGAAGATCAGGCCATCCGGCTGACAACTGGCACGCGATACGTAGACGAATTGCTTGGCCGCATGGGCCGGACGAGCGAGCCCGGCCAGCAGCACGGCGACGGCGATAGAACAGAGCCACCATCCACGCCGGTCCATTCGATTTCTAGCGACCGCGACTCCCGATAGCGAATTCGTCAGAACTCTCATGTGCCCCTCCTCCAAAGTGATTAGAGAAACTCACTGACGTCGGTATCAAGTTGTGCTTGCACGGGCAATACACAGGGAGCTTGATCGAATCATCTCATCGGATTCGGATTGAAGTCCTGCGATCGGACGTCGGGAATCGCGGGCGGGTACATCGTGCGCTCTTCATTCGCGTCCTTGGGTGACTTCAGTGGTGGTGCCTTCGACATCTCCTCTTCCAAGATCGCGCGCAGCTGCCGGCGCGCGCGCAGGATTCGCGTGCCCACCGTGCGCGACGGGATCCCGAGGCGCTCGGAGATCTCGCCGTAGGATCGGTTGGCCTGCAGGCGAAGCTCGAGCACCTCGCGGAAGATCGGCGGGAGCTGCTTGATCGCGGCGGGCAGGCGCTCGAGGATCTCCTCGTCGTCGATCCCGTCGGACGGCGGCGGCTCGGGCTCGTAGGCGGCCAGGTCGACGGACGGCAGGTGGCAGATCTTCGCGGCGGCCTGGCGGCGGCGCCAGCCGTCGATCCAGACGCTGTTCATGATCGTGCGCAGCCAGGCCCAGACCGCGGTGCCCGGGCGAAAGGCGTGGAAGGTGCGCAGCGCGCGCTCGAGGGTCTCCTGAACCAGGTCGCGCGCGTCGGCGTCGTGGCCGACCAGGCGGCGGGCCCGCCGGATCAGGGCCTTTTCGTGCGGCAGGACGGTCAGGGAGAAGATCACGTTGATGTTCGTCGGCCGTGCACGCTCGGCCTGACGGGATCCTTCTGCGGATTCATCCATGGTGGCCTCTATCCCAAGACGCGGGCGGATCGGGCCTCTTGCACAAAAAGCGACGGAGAAAACGCCGATCGGCGTTCATGGCGGCAATTGCGAGACGGTTCCTGTAAAATCTGACGCACGATGTGTGGGATTGTTGGATACGTCGGACCGAGGGAGGCGACGCCTCTCCTCATCAGTGGCCTGAAGAAACTCGAGTACCGCGGCTACGACTCGGCCGGCCTCGCCGTCGCTGGCGCGGACAGCCTGCAGGTCGTGCGCTGCCGGGGAAAGCTCGCCGGCCTGGAAACCATGGTCCAGCGCGACCCCCCGCGCGGGACCGTGGGCATCGGTCACACGCGCTGGGCGACGCACGGGCGCCCGTCAGAGGCCAACGCGCACCCGCATCGGGTCGGGTCTGTAGCCGTGGTTCACAACGGCATCATCGAGAACTACCTGGCGCTGCGCGCGCGGCTCGAGGTCGCGGGGCGCCAGTTCCTCTCGGAGACCGACACCGAGATCGTGCGCCCATCTCATCGACGAGGCGCTGCAAGAGGGCGCGCCGTCGCTGGTGGGCGCGCTGCGCATGGCGCTGCGTCAGGTCCATGGCGCCTACGCGCTCGCGGTGGTCTCCGACCAGCACCCCGGCGCAGATCGTCGCGCGCGAAGATGGCTTCACCGCTGGTCCTCGGCCTCGGCAAGGGCGAGACGTTCCTGGCGTCGGACGTGCCCGCCTTCCTCGAGCACACGCGCGAAGTCGTGTTTCTGGATGAAGGAGACATCGCGGAGATCACCGCCGCCGGCGCGAAGATCACCGACGTCGAGGGCAACCCGATCGCCCGCCCGTCGAAGACCATCACCTGGGACGCGGCGCAGGCGGAAAAGGGCGGCTACCCGCACTTCATGCTCAAGGAGATCCACGAGCAGCCGCGCGCGATCGCCGACACGCTGCGCGCGCGCCTGCGCCTCGAGACCAGCGACGCCGATCTGGAAGGCTTCGACGTCGACGCGAAGAAGCTGCGCCGCGTGGTGCTGCTCGCGTGCGGCACCTCGTATCACGCCGGCCTGGTCGGGAAGTTCCTGATCGAGGGCGCGTCGCGCATCCCGTGCGAGGTCGATCTCGCCAGCGAGTTCCGCTACCGCGATCCGGTGGTCGGTCCCGACGATCTCATCATCGCGATCTCGCAGAGCGGTGAGACCGCGGATACGCTGGCCGCCGTCAAAGAGGCGCGCCAGCGCGGCTCGCAGGTGCTGGCGATCTGCAACGTCGTCGACTCGGCGATCCCGCGCGCGTCGCAGGGCGCGCTCTACACGCACGCCGGGCCGGAGATCGGCGTGGCGTCGACCAAGTGCTTCACCGCGCAGCTCGCGGCGCTGGCGCTGGTGGCGATCTACCTCGGCCGCCGCACCGGCACGCTCGCCGCCGAGGCGGCGAAGTGGATGGTGCAGGAGCTGTCGGGCGTGCCCACGAAGATGAGCGAGGCGCTCGAATCGCTGGGCGACATGAAGGATCTGGCGGCGCAAGTACAAGGACGCCAAGGACTTCCTGTTCCTCGGCCGCGGCACGAACTACCCGATCGCGCTCGAGGGCGCGCTCAAGCTGAAGGAGATCTCCTACATCCACGCCGAGGGCTACGCCGCCGGCGAGATGAAGCACGGGCCGATCGCGCTCGTCGACGACGGCGTGCCGTGCGTCGTGCTGGCGCCGCGCGGGCCGGGCTACGAAAAGGTGCTGTCGAACCTGGCCGAGGTGCGCGCGCGCAACGGCCACATCATCGCGGTGGCGACAAAGGGCGACAAGCAGATCGGCAACCTGTGCGATCGCGTGCTCTTCGTTCCGGACGCGCCGCCGATCCTGCAGCCGTTCCTGACCGTGCTGCCGCTGCAGCTGATGAGCTACGCGATCGCGCTCGCCAAGGGCAACGACGTCGATCAGCCGCGCAATCTCGCCAAGAGCGTGACGGTAGAGTAGCTTCAGCGACCATGAGCTCATCCTGCCTGGTGACCGGCGGCGCCGGTTTCATTGGATCCTCCATCGTCCGCGCGCTGCTGGCGCGCGGCGATAAGGTCCGCGTCATCGACAACTTCTTCTCGGGCAAGCGCGAGAACCTGACCGAGGTCGCCGGCGACGTCGACCTCACGAGGGCGACGTGCGCGACGAGGCCGCGCTCGAGCGCGCGCTCGCGGGCGTCGAGGTCGTCTTCCACGAGGCCGCCATCCCGTCGGTGCCGCGCTCGCTCGTCGATCCGATCGCGCAGCCACGAGGCGAACGCCACCGCGACGCTGAAGGTGCTGCACCACGCGAAGAAGGCCGGCGTGCGCCGCGTCGTCTACGCGGCGTCGTCGTCCGCCTACGGCGACACGCCCACGCTGCCCAAGATCGAGACGATGCGGCCCGCGCCGCTGTCGCCCTACGCGGTGTCGAAGCTCGCGGGCGAGCACTACTGCCAGGTTTCGCGGGCGCCTACGGGCTCGAGACGGTCTGCCTGCGCTACTTCAACGTCTTCGGCCCGCGCCAGGATCCCGAAGTCGGAGTACGCGGCGGTCATCCCGCGCTTCGTGACCGCGGCGCTCTGACCGGCAAGGGCGTGACGATCTACGGCGACGGCACGCAGTCGCGCGACTTCTGCTTCATCGAGAACACCGTCGAGGCGAACCTGCGGCGGCGACCGCGCCCGCGGACAAGGTCTCGGGGCGCGTGTTCAACGTCGCCTGCGGCGAGGCCACGACGCTCAACGAGGTGGTCGAGCAGCTGGGCGATCTGTCGGCAAGAAGATCGCGATGACCTACTCGCCCGGGCCGCGTCGGCGACGTCAAGCACTCGCTGGCCGACATCACCGAGGCGCGCACGCGCCTCGGCTACAAGGCGCCGTGTCGTTTGATCGACGGGCTGCGCGGTCCGTGGCCTGGTACTCCGAGAAGCGCTGAGGGTCCGGTCCCCTCCCCTGTCCGCAGGGGGAGGGTTAGGGAGAGGGCAGACCTTGCGAGCCACGGCGCTCGCATGCCTCGCCTCTCGCAAGGCTTGCGCGGGCGTCGCCTCTCGCAAGGTCTGCGCGGGCGTCGCCTCTCGCAAGGTCTGCGCGGGCGTCGCCTCTCGCAAGGTCTGCCCTCTCCCCGGCCCTCTCCCGCGGACGGGAGAGGGTGACTCGCTGAAGAAAGGCGACCTCAGGCGTCGAGGAGCCAGCTACGCGTCGAGCAGGACGACCGCCGCGACCGGGGCGGGGGCGACCTGGTTCAGCGCTCGCTTCAGATTGCGCGCCTCGGAGCGGCCCTTGCGGGTCGCGATCACGATCGCGTCGGCGGTGTCCTGGATCAGGTTGACGTCGCCGCCGGCCAGCACCGGCGGCGCATCGACCACGATGTAGTCGAACGCCGCGCGGAAACGCTTGATCGCCGTCGAGAACGTCACCGCGTCCAGCGACGCCGCCCCCGAGCCGGCGACGTCCTTGCCGCACATGCCGCAGAAGCGCGCCTCGAGCGCGATCACCGCCTGGCAGTGCGGGCAGCAGCGCGGCTCGACCGCGAGCACGAACAGCGGCGCCGAGCCGACCTGCACGACCACCCACGGCTCCATCGGCCGTCCGCGGTGGCGCGCGAGCTGCAGCGCGAACCCCTTGGGCGGCTTGAACCCGAAGACCTCGGCGATCGCCGCGCGGCGGAAGCTCGCCTCGACCAGCAGGACCCGGTACTTGCCCAGCTCGGCGAAGGCGAGCGCCAGGTTGGCGGCCAGCGTGGTCGTCCCCTCGCCGCGCACGGCGCTGGTGCAGAGCACGGTGCGCGGATCGCCGCGCTCGAGCAGCCGCTGCCGTAGCAGGCGGAAGCTGGCCGCGGTCTCCGACGCGCTCTGCTGCCAGAACACCAGCCGCTCGTCGAACGGTGGCGACGGCGCGAAGCGCACGAAGGCTATCCCGCCGTCCTCTTCCTGAGGGACGAGCGCCGTCGTGTCGCCGTTCGAGCTTCGACTCGAGTTGTTACCCACTTTTCCCTGTGAGCTTGGGTATCACCACCACGATTCCGTCCTTGACCAGTCTGTGCAAATCACGCTCGCCGTACAGTCTGTCGTCGAACGCCGCGAAGAGCACGATCGTCAGCAACGATAACATTATCGAGGCCGCGAGCCCGACGCTTGCGATCTTTAATCGACCACCCGTGATCGGGCGGACCGGACGAAACGGCGGGTCGATCACGATGAGGCGACCGCCGTAGCCGCCGGAGGCCAGCGTCGCCATGAGCTCGGCCTGGAACTGCTTCCCTTCGAGGTTGATCTGCCGCTCGCGCGCCTCGGAGACGTCGCGGTTCAATCGAGTCCACTCTGTATCGATGGCCACCACCGAGCTGACCTTCTCGGGCACCTCGATCCGCGGCACCGCCCGGCTCTTGACCGCGGCGATCTCCCCGCGCACCGCCCCAAGGGCGCGCTTGAGCGCCGACGTGCGGCTCGAAGGCGAGTCCTCCTCGCTGGTCGGCGGGGTCGCCGGCGGTGCCTTGGCGGCCGCGGCGCGATCGGACTCGACGGCGGACTCGGCGCGGTGAAGTGCGGCTTCGGCGACGGCGACGTGACGGAGCGCCGCCTTGACATCGGGGTGCTCGTTGGTGAACCGGGCCTGCTTGTCGGTCAGCTCCTGCCTCGCCGCCGTGAGGTCCCCCTGCGCCTTCATCGCCGCGGCGAGCAGCGTGGGATCCGCGGGCGGCGCCGAGCCCGGCGTCATCACGCGAACGCCCGCGGCGGCCAGCTGCCCCTCGAGCTCGGCGGCCTGGACCTCGAGCGCCGCCAGGGCGCCGCCTTCGCCGGGCGTGCGCCCGCGATCGGCGGCGCGGATCACCCCGCCCGCCGCCGCGGCGCTGCCGCCGGTCTCGCTGGCGAGCGACGGGTGCTTCGCGATGAATCCGGACAGCGCCGACTCTCGATTCTTGAGATCTTCGTCGGCGTGCGTCCGCTCGATGTCGAGAAAGCGCTTCGTGTCCTCGGCCTCTCGCAGGCGGCGCTGGCTGTCCTCGTCGAGGACGCTCTTGATCAGCGTCTCGAGAACCTTCTGCGCCAGCTCGCGCTGGTTGGCGTCGTAGGACACGCGGTAGGCGAACTCCTCGCGAGCGGAGACGATGATGTGCTTCTGCATCTCGTCGATCGCCGCGCCGGTGCCCTGACGCTCCGCGATGCGGCGATAGAGGTTCATGTCCTCGATGATCTTCTCCAGGCGCTGCCGCGAGGTCAGCGCATCCTTCACGCGGGTGGCTGTTTCGCGCGGCGAGTCATGGTCCGCGCCGCCCAGCGTCGCGGTATGGACACCGTGATCCATCGCGAGCACCGCCTCGGAGCGATAGAGGTGCGCCGTCGAAAGCGTCCAGGCGACCGTCCCTCCGAGGCCGATCGCAAAGGCGATTCCGCCGATCCACATCGCCCGGATGGCGCGCGGAACCAGCGACAGGAGCGAAGACAGGTGCTCCCGCGGGGATGATGAAGAGGGACTCTCGCCCATGTTGGTGGGACTATACACGTGGTCGCTTCCGCCCGCCCTCTCCTGCAATGCGGCCAAATGGCAACTTCGGGAACTCTCCCAGAACCGGGATCCCGATACCCTCCAGGTCTCCGGCTTCGACCACCCGGGGGTCGAACGCCCCGAAGAGCAGCCAGCCGACCAGCAGCCCGCCTCCGAGCGAGGCCAGGAACCGTATCAGCGCCTGCATGGGGCGGTTCACCAGGTCGGGCTTGCGGCCCGGCTCGACCACGTCGAACCGGAGCTGTTGCCGTGCCGAGGCCCCGCGCAAGGCTACCCCGGTGGCGGCGGCCATCGCCTCTGCGTGGCGCCACCGGTCCCGGGCCCTCACCAGCCGCTCGTCCCGCTCGGGTAGCCCCTCGTGCGACATCCGCGCGAAGTCCTCCTGAGCCTTCTGGAGCGAGTCGCGGGCCGCGGTGTCTTCGCGCTCCAGGGATTCGCGCTGGCCCAACATGGTCTGGTTGACCAGCAGCTCATCTAGCTCGTGCGCGACCCCGTAGGCGACCTCGGGCGTGGGGCCGTCATAGGTCACCTCGATCCAGGCGGACCGAGCCGGATCGCCCGACCCTCGATCCTCGAGGAACCCGTTCTGCGTGATGTAGATATCCGTCGCCTCACGTAGCCCCGTCAGCGCCAGCGTCTCGTCGCGCTTCGCGGAGGGAAACCACTCCGGGTGCTGGCGAATCAACGCCACCAGGTGCTCCGATGAGAACGCGACCGAGTTCACCTGAAACCGGAGACCGTTCCCCGTCAGGTTGGTTCCCCGTTCATCGAGCGCCCCCTCAGACACGCGAAGCAACGTTCTGACCGGGTAGTGGGCGGGGGTCAAGGCTTGCTTGACCGCGGCCACCGAGCTCACGACCAGCGCCAGCGTCACCCAGAGCCCCCACGAGGCACGCGCGCGGCGTCCGATGCGCCGGAGCGCGAGCCAGCCCGCGTGAGCGAGGACCGGCTCGTCTTCGAACCAGGTCGCTCCACGCGCGTTCGGGCCGGCTGCCTGGGGAATCGCGTTGCCGAATCCACCATTGCTCGGGGCAGCCACCGATGGAATGGGCCCCTCGGTCTGCACCATCTTATCTTATTCGGTCAGCTCGAGTCCTAGCAACGCCACATCGTCGCGACCGTTCGACAGTGCGTCCTTGGAGCTCAGGATCCGGCGATGAATCTCGGCCAGGTCGTGCGGCGCCTTGCGGAGAATGTCGACGAGCTGGCACTGGCCCATCGTCGAGCACACGTCGCGGGGTCCCCCCGCCAGCATCTCGAGCACGCCGTCGGTGGCCAGAAGGACGATGTCGTGCGACTCGAGGGGGAAGATCTCGTCCCGATACTCGGGCATGGGGATCATCCCGATCGGCGGATTGAGCGAGTACGCGAGCCCCGAGATCACGCCCGAGCGGCGGCGCAGCAGCGGCACGACGTGGCCGCCGTTGGCGACGATCCAGCGCCGGTTGGGCACGTCGAGCAGCACGCACACCACGGTGACGAAGCGGTCGTCCTGCATCCCGCGCAGCGAGCGGTTGAGACGCGTGAGGATCTCGGCCGGCCCCGACGCCTCGTACGCGAGGCGCCGCAGCTCCGAGGTGACCCGCGACATCATGAGCGCCGCGGTCACACCCTTGCCCGAGACGTCGCCGATCGTCGCCAGCAGGCGGCCGCCGCCGAGGTCGACGAAGTCGTAGAAGTCGCCGCCGACGGCGAACGCAGGCAGGTACTCGGCGAGCACGCGCACGTGCGCCGAGTTGTTCTCGAGCGGCCGTGGCAAGAACATACGCTGCATGTCGCGCGCGGAGGCGAGATCGCGCTGGAGCCACGCCGAGACCGAGCGGCCGCCGCGCGCCCGCACGCGCGGCAGGAGGTCGCCCACGCCGCGCGAGAGCTCGATGAGGGCTTCCAGATCGCGCGTGGTGAAGCTGGGCGCGCCCAGCCGGCGCTGAACGACGACGAAGCTCTCGAGCGCGCCTTCCGAGATCACGGGCACGGACATGCTGGCGCCGCGATCGCACGTGACGTCGCCCGGGACCAGCGTCGGGGTCACGGGGATCACGCGGACGCTGGGCTCGTTGCCGTACTGAGATCCGACCGCGCTCAGCAGAGCGACGCCGCCGTGAGCGTCGCGCACGCCGCGCAGCTCGCCCGAGCCGCCCTGCGGTAGGAACATGTCGGCGCCCGCGACGTCCGACCACAACATCGCGATCGTCGCATAGAGCCGCTGCGCCAGGTCGACCGTCGTCTCGGGCTCGCCGATCGCGGCGAGCGCTTGCTGCACCGGAATCGGCGTTGGCGCCAGATTGTCGACGGCGAGCGGCCGCGACATCGGCGTGAAATCAGGAATAGATTTAATCGTTGACTCCATGACTCGTCCCCCACGCGATGCCATGTAAGTTAGGGCTCTCCCTCAAGCGAAACACAGCGCTGGGATATTGCTCTCTCCAACCGTGTGTTACAACACAATTCATCCGCCGGTGTAACATGATCGCTACGTTTCCCGGCCGGCGCTCTGCCGCACCTCGCCGCCGTCGATCCCCTCGGACATCCCCTCGGACGTCCCCCGCTCCCCCCGGATCTAGCTGGACGAGCCGGTGTGCTTCGAGGCGACGTTGGGCGGCGTCTTGAGCTCGGCACCGACCATGACGCGATCCAGCCGCAGCAGACGGAAGATCGCCAGCGGTTGATCTCGCAAGCCGAGCACCACCACCTCTCCCCCGCGGGCCCGTACCTGCTTGTAGAGAGAGACCAGCGCGCCGACCCCCGAGCTGTCGAGCATGCGCAGCTGTGACAGGTCGACCTCGACCCGCCCGATCTGCCTCATGAGGAGCTTCTCGATCTCGACCCGCAAGTCCGAGACGGTCACCGCGTCGAGCTCTCCCTCGATCGAAAGTCGAATGACACCGGCCTCGTTGATGGATATCGAGAAAGTCATGAATCTCCTTGGGACGGATTCCCCCGCGACCCGACCGTGCTCGGTTCGGGCGCGAGGCTCTTGGATAGCGTGAGAACATTAGGGCGGCCAGGGAGATATCTGATAGTCATAAACGCTTTAATGATGAATATTCCCAAACCGGACTCCGGAAGTTGGTCCAGGTCGGGGGTGGCCACCGCATCCAGGTCGAAGCTTTCGCCGTAGTCGCGGAGCTCCACCATGATCTCGTTCGGCTCGGTGTGGATCTCCATTTCAATCACACCGTCGTTCCGCCCAGCGTAGCTGTGGAGCACGATGTTGTTGAACGCCTCGCCGACCGCCGAGACGACATGCATACGGAATTCGTTCAGCTCCGGTCGCTGGGGACGTTGTGCGATCAGCTTGCAGGCGGCCGAGACCGCCCGGAGCGCCACGTCCCGATGTTCCAGCAGACCTAGCATCTGAATCCGTATCAATGTCTAGCGGTATCATGCCACTTCTTGTCCTAACGCGCGATGGCTCAGATCCGCCGTTTCGTTGTAGGGTATCTACCCGTGCACCGCTCCGTCAGAATTGTCAAAAGAGTTTTCGACGTGATCGGCTCGTCCGTGGGACTGGCTCTCACGCTGCCCCTTTACCCGGTCATCGCCGCCGCGATCTATATGGAGTCTCCCGGAGACATCTTCATCCGCCAGCGCCGCGCCGGACAGCTCCGGCCGCCGGTCACGCCGCCCGGAAATGGCGCGCCCCGCACGGTGCAGCAGCCAAAGTTCGAAGAGTTCGTGATGATGAAGTTCCGGTCAATGCGGCCGGACGCCGAGAAGATGACGGGGCCCGTGCTCGCCACCCAGGACGACCCCCGCATCACCAAAGTCGGCAAGATCCTGCGCAAGACCCGGCTCGACGAGCTGCCGCAGTTCATCAACGTGCTGCGCGGGAACATGAGCATCGTCGGCCCGCGCCCGGAACGGCCCGAGCTCGCCGAGCAACTTGCGATGGCGATCCCGTACTTCGAGGAGCGGATGCGCGACGTCAAGCCGGGGATCACCGGGCTCGCCCAGATCTCCCTCTCGTACTCGGGCAAGCCACTGCCCAATACTGACGCCGCGAAGTACGAGGCCGACCTCGTCAACCCCTTCAAGATCGAGGGGGCCGAGGAATCGGTGGCCGACCACATGCGCGTCAAGCTGCTCTACGATCTCGCCTACAGCGCTGCGACCGAGGACCTGCGCCACTTCCTGCCGGTCGAGATCGGCATCATCGTGAAGACGCCCCTGGTCATGTTGCGGGCGCTAGGGACCTGAGCCGAGGACGAGGGGACATCCATATGATCGCATTGGCCCTCCTGTGCGTGGCCTTGCTGGCGTACACCTACGCCGGCTATCCGGTGCTGATCGGCATCTTCGCGCGCCTGTTTCGCACGCGCGCCCAGGCCCCCGCGGATGATCTCGACGCGACACCGATGGTCAGCATCTGCCTCCCGGTCTTCAACGCCGCGTCCTACCTGCCGGCGAAGCTCAAGAGCCTGCTCGAGCAGGACTATCCGGCGGAGCGGATCGAGATCCTGGTCTACTTCGACGGATGCACCGACGACAGCGAGGCGGTCGCGCGCGCGATCGCGGACTCGCCCGAGGCGGGCGGCCGGATTCGCATCTTCCCGTCGGCAGATCGGCGCGGCAAGCCGACCGCGCTCAACACGCTCGGCCCGGCCGCCACCGGCGAGGTGTTGCTGCTGAACGACGTGCGCCAGCCGCTGTCCCCGGACGCCGTCCGGGCGCTGGTCAACGCGATCCGCGACCCCGGCGTCGGGTGCGCCACCGGAAACCTGGTGCTGGCCGGTGGCGCGGGCAGCGGGGTCTACTGGCGTTACGAAAACTGGATCCGCACGCAGGAGTCGAGCTTTCGCGGCACGTTCGGGATGACCGGCCCCATCGCCATGATCCGGCGCGCCGACCTGCCGGTGCTGCCCGACGACCTGATCCTCGACGACGTCTGGATCCCGATGCGCCTGGCGCTCACCGGCAAGCGGGTGGCACTGGTCAGCGAGGCGCGCGCCTACGACGCGGCCTTCGAGGACGACCGCGAGTTTCGTCGCAAGGTGCGCACGCTCGCGGGCAACTACCAGATCTTCGCGCGCCTCCCTGCCCTCTTGAACCCGTTCGCGAACCCGATCTGGTTCGAGACCATCTCGCACAAGATCATGCGGCTCGCCGCGCCGTGGCTGCTGCTGATCCTCGCGGCCACGTCGACCGCCGCGGCACTCGAATCGTCGGGCCCGTGGACATCGATCATGCGCGTGCTCGTGGTGCTGCAGGCGCTCTTCTACGCCGCCTCGGCGCTCGGCCCGGCCGGCGGCCGGCTGGCAGGTGTGGCCCGGACCTTCGTCGTGCTGAACGTTGCGGCGGTCGTCGGTCTCGGCCGATTCTTGACCGGGCGCCAGCGGATCACCTGGTAGCGGTCAGACGCCCTTGATCCGTAGATAAACCGCGATCATGAAGACGACCGCGATATCGGTCGCGATCACGATGAACAGATCGCGCCAGGTGAAGCGCACGCGCCACGACGGGAAGTGACGCCGGATCATTCCGTAGAGCGCGCCGACGAGGCCGATGAACATCCACAGCAGCACGTGGTAGCAGAGCGACAGGAAGAACGCCGACACCACCATCCCCACCAGCGAGGCCAGCAGCGACCTGGCCCAGATCCGCGCCGGTCTCGCCGCGGGCAGATCGGCAAAATCGATCTGAGCGCTGATCACGATCTTGAAGGCCACGAACAGGATCGAGGACCAGAGCACGAGCCCGAACGGCCCGAGCTCGGCCACCGCGAGCAGGAAGGAGTTGTGGGCGGTCAGGAAGTGATGCTCGGTGAACTGGCCCTGCCCGACGCCCACGAATGGGTTCTCGCGCAACATCGAGAGCGCCTCCGACCAGCACTCGAGCCGCTCTTCCGACGACGAATCGGCGTCGGCGCCGGAGCGCCCGCCGAGGATCAGGACCGGCAAGCTCACCGCGGCCGCGGCCACCGCCCCCTTCCAGCCGAACCGCCGGATGAAGTAGACCGCGAGCACGCCGGCCATCGACAGCTGCCCCGAGCGCGACTCGCTCATGACGACGGCGACGCCTCCCACCGCCAGGGTCGCGATCAGGATCCCGAGACGCAGTGTCGTCTTCTTTCGCTCGTAGAACCCGAACGAGAGCGGCAGCACCATCGAGATCATCCAGGAGAGCTCGTTCGGATCCTCGAGCGTGCCGCGATAGCGCACGCGCATGCGGACCGAGTGGGTGTTGAAGAGTCCCGGATGCTCGCAGAGGTATTCCTTGTTGGGCAGACCGCCCTCTCGGCAGGTCACGGACGTCTCGCAGGGACGGCCATCGAACGTGTCGGCCTTGCCGCCTTCACCCGGGCCGCCGCCGTAGACGTAGCAGACCGGCTGCGACAATCCCTGCTCCACCGCCACGCCGGCTACCGCCAGCGTGAGCGTGAGCAAGATGGCGGCTGCGACCTCGAGCGCGCGCAGGGTCTGGAGCCCCTGCGACACGAAGAGGAAGACCACGAGCGGGGGCACCAGCGAGACGATCTGCCTCGGCATCTGGCCCGGCGCCTTGACGGCGACCGTGAGAAAGCAGAACGCGAACATCGCGATCGCGAGCGCCAGCAACGGCGAGCTGCGCAGGCGCGTGGCGCCGATGCGCACGTCCAGGACCAGCCCGAGGACGACCACGGACAGAACCCAGACCAGCGTCACCGGGTGAAGAAGCTCGAGGAACTCCTGGGGGCGCAGGTAGAGGAACGTGAACAGGGCGCCGATGCCGGGAATCAGGAACATTGGAGTCGCGACCTACCGCGGCTATGATACTGAACCAACGTGACACATCGGTGGCGAATCGTCCTGGCAGTTTTGGCGGTGTCATCCTGCGCGACGCCGCTCAGCACTTACAATTATTCGGCTGAGCCGGATCCGCGCAAGAAAGAGTACGTGCTCGGCCCTTCCGACGTCCTGCACATCAACGTGTGGCGAAACCCGGACCTGTCGGGCGACGCGACCGTGCGGCCCGACGGGACGATCTCGGTCACCCTCGTCGGTGATCTGATCGCGGCCGGTCGAACGCCGAGCCAGGTGCGAGCGGACCTGGTCCAGCGCATGACGACCTTCATCAAGGAGGACGCCGCGATCATCACCGTGGCCGTCACCGCCATCAACAGCTACCGATTCACCGTGAACGGCAGCGTCGAGAAGCCGGGGGCGTACGGGGTCAACCACTACGTCACGGTCATCGAGGCGATCGCGATGGCGGGTGGCCCGAACCGCTTCGCCAGCCCCGAGAAGGCCGCGATCATTCGCACCAGCTCCGATCCGGGCCACGCGATCACGCGCATCCCGATCGACTACCCGGGGATCCTGAGCGGCGCCCACCCGGAGCAGAACCTGCCGATCCTCGCGGGCGACACGGTGTACGTCCCCTGATGAACCCCAGCTCGACGTTCGGCCGCCCCTGAAAGGCATCGACCTCGTGGAGGAGCGGCGGGCAGGGTTCCTGGATCGGTTGCTGGTCTGGGTCGTCGATCGCGTACCCGCTCGCGCTGGTGGCCGTCGCGCTCTGCCTGCGCCTGGTGGGCGAGCGCTGGTGGGTGACCGCGGTCGCCCTCTATCTCCCACGGCTCGGCTTCGCGCTGCCGCTGCCGGTCCTGACCGTGTTGCTCCTGTGGCGCGGGCGCCGGCGCCTGCTCGATCACGCAGGTGGTCGCGTTGATCCTGCTCGTCTTCCCGCTCATGGGCCTGCGCATCGGCTGGCATGGCACGCCGTCGCCGGGTGCGTTCCACCTGCGCGTCCTCACCTTCAACGTCGCCACCGGCCCTCACGGCAACGAACCGCTCCTCGCGGTCGTTCGCAGCGCCAATCCGGACGTGATCGTCTTCCAGGAGACGCACGACTCGCAGTACGACGGGCTCAAGGCTGGGCTCGCCGACTACCACGTCCGCATCTCGGGCCAGTTCCTGATGGCCAGCCGCTTTCCGATCGACGACCTCCTGGAGCCGCCGAAGATTTCGCACAACGGGGTCATGCGCTCGCCGCGATGGGCCCGCTATCGGGTGTCGACGCCGGCCGGCCCGCTCCAGATCTACGACATCCATCCGATCTCGCCGCGCGATGCTCTCGACGAGCTCCGCGGTGAAGGGTTGCGGCACGAGATCAAGAGTGGGCGCCTCGGCAGAGCCACCGCCTCGGCGATGGTCAAGGACAACACGTCCGCTTCGCGTCGCTCAGCTCCAGCAGATCGCCGACGACGCCGGGCAGTCTCCCTACCCGGTGATCCTCGCGGGCGACACGAACTCACCGTCGCTGAGCTGGGCGCTCCCCAACATCCTTGGTGCGTACAGCGACGGGTTCTCCGAAGCAGGAACCGGGTTTGGTCTGACCTTCCCGGCTCCCCGCCATCCCTGGATGAGGATCGATCGCATCCTGGCCGACTCCCACTTTCGCTTCCTCGACTTTAAAGTGTTGAAGTCGGGGGCGTCGGATCACTATGCGGTCACGGCGGACCTCGAGCTGCCCCCGAGGCCGTGAGGTTCTCGTGTTAGGATATTTCGTGCATACGAAAAATTTCGCCGTTTCGTTGACCGGTTAGCATGTCCACTACCAGAACTGCGGCGAAGGGCGCTGCCTGGTCCATCGCCTCCGGCGTCCTGTCCCGCGGCATCGGCCTCATCGGAACGCTGGTCCTGATTCGCTTCGTCAGCCCGGGTGACTTCGGTGAAGTCTCGGCGGCGGTGGCGGTGGTGCTGACGATCAACCAGTTCACCACTCTCGGCGTGGGCATGTACGCGATCGCCCATCGAGACATCACGCGCGAGGAATTTTTCCACGCCTCGTTCATTCACCTGGCGCTCGGATTGATCGCGTTCGCCGTGCTCACCGCGCTCGGCAAACCTCTCGGGCCCCTGTTCGACACACCGAACCTCGCCACCTACGTCCCCGGGCTCGCGGCTGCGGCTCTCATCGACCGTTTCGGCTACATGCCGGAGCGCGTCCTGATTCGAAATCTCAAGTTCCGCCGCGTCAGCGTCGTCCGCTCGCTGAGCGAGCTCAGCTTCACCCTCGTGTCGGTCGGCTCCGGGTGGTTGGGTGGAGCTGGGATGTCGATCGTGTTCGGCAACCTGGCGCGCAGCAGCGTTCGCATGATCGGCATGGTCGTCTCGGTCAACCTCGCCGACTGGTTGCAGGTCCACCGGTTGCGCCTGGCGGTGCTGCGCAAGATCAGCGGCTACGGGTTCACGATGTCACTCGGCGGTGTCGCCTATACGGCGGGCCGGCGCTGGGACAACCTGCTGGTGTCGCGCTGTTCGGACCGGCGGTCATGGGCGCCTACAATCTCGCTTACAACCTGGCCGACATCCCCGCGATCCAGGTCGGCGAGCAGATCACCGACGTCATGCAGGCCTCGTTCGCTCACATGCAGCCCGAGGAGCGGAAACGGACGCTGGTACGGTCGCTGGGCGTGATCGGGCTCGTGACGTTTCCGATCGCCATCGGGCTGGGCTGCGATCGCCCCCACCCTCGCCGAGCTCTTCCTCAACAAGAAGTGGGCCGGCACCGGCGAGATGCTGATGATTCTCTCGGCGCTGTCGGTGGTGCGGCCGATGTTCGGCGCGATCTCGTCGTACCTGCTGCATCGAGCGCGGCCCCAAGGTGCTCCTGGTGCTCGAGTGGGTCACGCTCGGCACGCTCATGGCCGCGATCGCCACCATCGGACGGGCGTCGCCACTGTGGGCGTGCGGCGCGGTGGGTCTGGTGTTCACCCTGCGCACATTCGCCGGGCTCTACGTCGCCAAGTCCAGCACCGGCGTCGGCGTCATGACGTTCATTCTTCGCTTCTTGCCACCCTTTCGCGGCCTGCGCGCCGATGGTGGCGACGGTTTTCGGCGTGCGCATGCTCATGCATCGGCTCGGCATCCACTCCCCGGTGCTCCGCCTCGGCGCCGAGGTGATCTCCGGCGGCGTGGCGTTCATTGGCGCGGCGCTGGTGCTGAGCCGCGATTCGGTGAACCAGCTCCTGGGTTTGATGCGGCGCCGCAAGAAGGCAGCGCCAGCGTCGGCGCCGGTGCCAGTCGCGGTCGCCGCCGCGGTGGCGACCGAGGACTGAGCCTCACCTCACTCGGCGGCGGTGGCGCTGGGCCGGTCGGCGGCGCCGGGCTGCTCGGACACGATCGGATGCTCGCCCGAGCCCGGCTGGAGGAGAGCGGGCGGGTGACGCTCATCCGGCTCGGCCCGCTTCTTCTGCCACTTCTCGACGGTGGGCTTCAGGTAACGGCGATAGTACGGCCGCAGGACATCCTTGGCATGCATTGCGATGCTGACCGCGCGCCCGCGAAACGTGCCGTTGAAGATCGTCGCCGTGTGCCGCTCGGCGCGCCTCGGCTTCCAGTCGATGTGCCAGGCGGCATCCGAGATCAGGTTGACCGTGTCGATGTTGCCCTCGTGCGGCGCAACGGCGCATGACCGCCTCGAGCAGCATGTTGCCGGGCGCCAGCTTCGAGCGCTCCTCGTCGTAGCCGATCTTGAGGATGTTGAGGGACTCGCCCGACCCGGAAGCAGAACTGCCCGGCGACGCAGCGGTCGCCGATCCGCAGCAGATTGATCTCGCTCGCGCCGATACCGGCGAATCGCGTGGCGGCGGTCCGGTAGAAATTGGCGACGCGCGGATCCGACTCGATCGCGGTCCCCGCGGCGCCCTTCCAGCCACGTGCCTCGAGCTCCAGGAACTCTTCCACCGCCGGCGGGACGTCGACGATGTCGTGGAGGCTGAAGACCTCGACGTCTTTTTCCTGGGCGAGCTTGTTCCGCGCCTTGCGGAGCGCGCCGCGGAAATTTTTCGAGACCAGCGCCAGGCGATCGTCGAACGGCATGGAGTCGAGGTAGTCGCAGAACTTCGAGGGTTCGACGAGCGTCCCGGCCGGCGGCGCGCCCTGAACCGAGAACCAGCTCGCGGAGTCGTCGAGCATGCTCGACAGGACTGCCACATCCCAGGTCACGCCCGCCTCGTGGTGCAGGTGATCGACCAGCGCGCCGACCAGGCCGGCATTGGCCTCGGACTTCTCGAAGACGAAGTCACAGATGCTGAGGTGCTCCCCCTGAGGGAGCTCGAGCGTGCGCGCCGGCACACCCGCGAAGTTGCCGCTGCGGAGCTCGAGCGGGAAGATCGCGATCGGATCCTTGTTGTCGGAGGCGACGAAGAAGAACAGGGACGCCGGATCTTCGACCAGCGTGCGCGCGTAGGACTCGTACCACTCGAACAGGTGGAAGAACCGCGGATCGGTCATTTCTCTGACCACGCGATTCCAGTCCGCCTGGATCGAAGCGAGCCCCTCGAGGCCCCGGAACGACCGGAACGTCAGGGTCCGCTGGAGCGGCGGCGTCCTCCTCGCTCCTCGCACGGCGCCACGATCAACCTCCGTATGGGCCGAATGAACTACGTTCAAGATGCATCTCCCCGCGTGATTGTTCGCCGCACTGCCGCCTTCATCGCAAACAGCTCGCGAATCAAGAATCCCGGCATTGCTGCCAACAACCAGTACGCGGGCGGCACATCGCCCGCGAGGCCCAGCGCTTCACGGGCCTCTTGGGTCCGACCGGCACGGATCAAACACTTCGCGCGCTCCAACCGGAGCTCGCGTACGACGCGACGGACGCTCTCGCCGTCGCGCGCGAGAAACTCGGCATCCTGGGCCCAGATCCGCTCGACGATCGCGAGGCGCGCGGAGACGCGGCGAAATTGATCCGCGCCGGTCAAGCGCGGCATGTCGTGCCCCCATTGCCACGCCGTCTCGCAATCCAGATAGGCAGCTGTCCCCGCCCGCGCCAATCGCGCTGCGCATTCCCAGTCTTCGTACGTCTTCAAATCTTCGGCGTAATGCAATGCCGCTCCAGCTTGCTCGCGACGGACCAGCATCGTCTGCGCGGCAACGTAATTTGCACCGAGAAGACGACCATAGAGATTTCCAACATGCACACGGAAGTCGGCCCGTCCAGGAGGCAGGGGCGCGATCTCGGCATAGGGAACGCCCGGTCCCAGGATCTCTTCCCAGGATCTTTCATCGTGGTGCCAACCTTTGAGACCGTTGGGCAACGTCGGCGTGTCCCACTTGTCGGAGCGCGAGGTCGCTGAAGCAAAACAGGATATCCGGCCGCGCCTGCAAGAGGCGGCGCCCGAGCAGCAGACGATCGACCATCCATTCGTCGTCGGAGTCGAGGAAGGCAACCAGCGGATTGCGCGCCTCGGCTATGCCGCGGTTTCGCGCTTTTCCCGCGCCGCCGTTGGGCGTGCGCACGTACCGGATCTTGTCGCCATACGACGCGATGACCTCGTCGGTGCCGTCGGTCGAACCATCATCCACGACGATCACTTCGTCGCCGGGAGAGATCGCGGCGAGCACCGAATCCACCGCACGACGGATCATTCCCGCGCGGTTGTAAGTCGGTATGACGACACTTGCCTGCACGCGCTGAACTTACCGAACGCGATCAACCTTGTCCACGACGGGACGGCCTCCTCACCGTCGAGAAAAGCGGTCGCATCGCCGACCGTGATCGCCGCCGCTCGATCACTTCACGACGCGCGCACGATCACTTCGCGACGCCGCCCTCGCGGCGCTTGCCGCGGCTCAACGTGCGAGCGCCGGGAACGACAGAAATAGCTGCGCCAGCCCGGCGGGCATCCCGCGCTGGATCGCGAGCCGGCGGAGATCGTAGCAGTCAGCGCCGTTGCCGATTCGATTCGTTCCCGGGGTGGTCGTGAATCCCAGCTCGTAGCCAGCCGCGGCAACCGCCGTTCGCGCCGACGCGAGCATCTTGATCGACCGCCCCACCGGGTAGGCGATGGTGGTCACAGGCTCACCGAGACGCTGCTCCAGCAGGGCGCGTGACTGGCGAAGCTCCGCCTCGAGCTCGGCCGGGGGCAACGTATTGAGCACGCGATGCCGATGGGTGTGCGAGCCCACACCCATGCCCGCCGCGCGAAGGGCTCTCACCTGATCCCAGGTCATGAGCGATCGATCGGCGCGCTCTTTCGCTTCAGCATCCGACAACGAGACCCCGCACGCCTTCGCGACCTCACCGAGGAATCGGTCGAGGTCGAGGCCGTAGTAGTCCTTGACGACGGATTGAGCTTTCGCGTCGCGAGCACCTTCGCCGTCGGCGACGACAGATCGAGCGTCTCGATGCGCGGGTATTCGATGCGCACGCTCGGGCTCGTGCTGCGGCGGACGAGCAGGCTGAGTTGTTCCCACCAGAACAGGCGGCGATCAGTGACGTGACCGGTGCTGATGAAGAACAGCCCCCGGATCCCGTGCTTGGCGAGGATCGGTAGCGCGTGATCGTGGTTGTCGAGGTAACCGTCGTCGAACGTCACCAGGACGCTGTCGCCGGGCAACGGAGGTCCGCCGCGGTGCGCGGCCAGCACCTCCTCGATACCAACCGGATGAAAGTGTCGGCGCAGGTAGGCCATCTGCTCGTCGAACTCTTGCGGAGTCGCGTCGATGAGATCGGGATCGAGATCCCCGATGTCGCTCGGGTCGACCACGCGATGGTAAAGGACGACCGTCAGCTCGGCGCCGCGCCACAGTCCGAGCCGGCGCGCGGCCAGCGCGGCGCGCGGCACGCCCATGCGAGCGAGCACGGTGCCCGCGAGAACGACGCTCTGCCTCACGATGCGACGGCTCCAGTCATTGCAGTTGCCACGATCGCACGCCGGAGCCGGCACGATCAAGAGCACACCACCCTCTGCGGGTGCCTACCGATAGCCGGGACGCAAGGTGGGCTGCTCATCGCTCTTGGCGCTGCGCCAGCGCTGGGCGATGCGCGGATAGCCGACGGTGAACAGGCGATTGCCGTTGGTCTCGTCCCAGACGCGCGCGATCACGCGCATCAGGACCACCGTCGCGAGAAAGTAGATCGGAACGAAGATCACCGGTGGACGCGGCAGCAGGAATACGCCGACGTAGTACACGTAGAATTGCGCGACGAAGCACGCGAGCGACGTGCGGCCGAAGAGCGCGGCCCAGCGAATGAACATTCGACCGACGGTCGTCTGTTCGATCGCCAGCAGGAACGAAAGCATCACCAGAGCGGCGCCGCCGTAGAACGCCAGGTAGGCCGGGCTCGGCGGCATCTTCTGCGTCAGGAACCCGAGGCTGACCAGGTGATCGGCGAAGCTCGCCGAGCTGACGAGCTCGGCGGAGTGCGCGAAGACCTCCTTGAGAAAGAGGCCGAGGGAGATCGCCGCGAGCCCGGTCCAGAACACCGTGATCTGGAGGCGGCGGCGTTTGCCCTCCTCGTACAGGCGAGCAAACGTGCCGCCGAGCGCGCTCGCCATCAGATAGAGCCCCAACCAGGGGAGCGGCGGAAAATTGTAGGTCAACCCCTCGGGTCGCCACACACCGATCAGCACCACCTTCGCCCACCACGCCGGGCCCTCGGAGTCAGGCATCCAGAACATGAGCAGGACCCAGTGGGTGAACAGCAGGCCCGCGCCAACGAGGACGCGTGCGCCCGGCCCCAGTCGCGTGATGAGAAGAGAACCAACGATCAAGCAGAACCCGATCGTGTCGGTTATGAACAACACCCGCACGGCGTCGGACCAGGTGGGCCAGATCCAGATCATTGCGACCGTGAGCAGCGGATGTCCGACGAGCACGAGGAAGAGACCTCGATCGATCAATCGATCGCGCAGAGATCCGAAACGGTCGCGCTTGCCGTGATGGAGGATTCCCAGCATGAGACCGCTGATACACATGAACGCGGGCGACGCCATGCGCGTGAGCAGCAGCAGCGGGTGATGATGGTCGGTGCTCACGAATGGCCTGAAAAACGCGTCGCTGAAGTGCGCGAAGAAGACCAGCAGCATCGCCGTCCCGCGCGCGGCGTCCACCGCTTCCATGCGTTTGGCCGCAGGCGCTGCGAGATCCGGGACCATCGCTGTGGCGAGTTTCGAGGAGGAACGCGATGCCGTCAATAGATCCGTAGCACAACGTCCGCGCGTCGGCGACAAGTCGGCACGATACGTCCGGGCGATACATCCAAACGGGCAGCGGAACCGTAACGAAAGGTAACCTCGACGGCGGTGGCATCGTGCCTGTCACGACCCTCGGATCGCAGGGATCGCGCTCCAAATCGGCCAGGCAAAGGTGAAACTAATTGACGGCTTGGTGGTCTTCCCTTTATTTCTCGAAACAGCAGCCGATGGAGCGCCCTCTAGGGCAGGGCGAAGTCGGCTTACCGCGATCGACCCAGTCAGGGATTTTCGAAAGGTTGGGTTCAGCATGAGTTTCAAGGTCGCAACCAAGACACCGACAGTTCTGTCCGCAGCGCGTCGTCGTGCGCTTTCGGGCTGGACCGACGCCCTACCGCTCGCGCTCGTGTGTATCGCGAGCGCCGGGGTCGGCCCGTCGTGCACGGCGACGCTACAGGGCTTCTCGAGCAGCAACGGCGGTAACGGCGGTGGAGGCCCCGCTGGCAGTGGCTCAGGTGTCGCCGGCGGTGGCGGCGCAAAAGCGCGGCCGGGTGTGGGTGGCGACGGCAGTCCGAGCAGCACGGGCGGTGGCAGCGGTCCCACAGCAGCAGCGGCGGCGTGAGCGGCGGACTGGGCGGTGGCGCGGGTCCAGGCGGCGCGGGCGGCGACGCGCCCCCCGGCAGCGGCGGAACGTTCACCGGCACGGGAACCACCGTGCAGGGGATCTTCATCCCGGGCGCGCACCCGCGCCTGTTCTGGACGCCGGCACGCATTGCGGCGGCCAAGAAATGGTGGACGTCCAATTCGTTCACCCCGCGCAACGACGTGTACTCGGTCGCGGACCAGCTATTCGCCTACATCGCGAGCGGCAACCAGACCTATTGCACCCAGGCCATCGGCTTCTCGATGGCCGTCAACCTGTCTGACTGCGTGGCCACCAAGGCGGGCTGCGATGAAGCGCGCTGGGACGGCGAGACCGCGATCCTGACCTACGACTGGTGCTACTCGGTGATGACC
The DNA here is from genome assembly GCA_963745795.1 of uncultured Actinomycetota bacterium. Classification (GTDB taxonomy): domain Bacteria; phylum Actinomycetota; class Actinomycetes; order Propionibacteriales; family Nocardioidaceae; genus Marmoricola. The sequence continues at coordinate 822,420 of CAVUYR010000005.1, forward strand.
GCCGCGCAGCGAACGACCTTCCAGACCAACTGGAACACCTGGCTCAACAACGTCAGAGCTCAGGACTGGGGCGGCGTGGGCCAGTCCCAGAGCAACTACTACTGGGGCACGGTCCGCGACGAGATCGAGTGGGCCATCGCGAGCTACCAGGAGAACCAGACCGCGGCCGATGCGTTCCTGACCGACGCGATCACCACGCGCTACCTGAACGACTTCGTCCCCGCGACGATGGCCACGGGACAGGCGATGGGCGGCCTCGGTCTCGAGGGCGGGCAGTACGGCCCCTACCAGAGCTACTACATGAGCGCGATCGTGCTCCCCTCGCTCGCGTCGTCGGGGCGTGACATGTGGACGGAGGCGACCCCGTACTGGAAGGGCGCGGTCCTGAATCGCATCTATATGACGCCGCCGATGCCGACGGTGACCGTGAACAAGCAGCGCGCGGGCTGGGAGGTGTTCCCCTTCGGCGACGACGAGACCTGGCAAGACGGCGCGCCGGCGCAGGCTACCGAGAAGGGGACGTTCATGACCGCTGCCGCCGACCGGTGGAGCGGGTCGAACATCGGGCGCTGGGCCCAGCGCTGGCTCATGAACGTGAGCCCGAACGTCGACAAGGCCCTGGCATCGAGCGTGACCGCCGGCAGCCCGCAGGACTTCGCCTTCCTGCCCCTCGACTACTACGACGCGGGCCCGCGCTATCTCATGGGCCGCAACAACTGGACGACCGCCGCGACCACCTGGCTGTGGCAGATGGGCGACCACTACAGCGACGGCCACAACCACGACGACTGGGGCGGCTTCCAGATCAACCGCAAGGGCCGATGGCTCACGCGCGAGACCGCCGGCTACACCGAGTCGGTCGCGGGCTTCGGCGGCACCGGTAGCGTGCAGCTCTACACGGCGCTCGCGCACAACGTGCCCATCATCAACGGCAACGGCGGCGTGCCGACGCGCGGATTCCCGCCCGCCAAGGGCCAGGAGGGCAGCTGGACCTCATCGCCGGTCGTGCACCGGCTTGAGAGCAAGCCGGGATATTCCTACGGCGACGTCGATCTGACCGGCGCCTATCACTGCTGCGTGGGTGGGACGTCGAGCGGAGACAACGCCGCGGCGGTCCACGTCGAGCGCGAATACTGGTTCGTGCGCGATATCGAGACCACGGTCGTGCTCGATCGCCTGCAGTCGGACACGGCGGCTCGTTCGAAGACCTTCGTGGTCCACTGCGAGACGAATCCGGTCGCTGGTCGACGCGAACCACGTCAACTGCGTCAACGGCGACCAGCAGCTGGCCATCACGACCCTGCTGCCGGCCACGCCGTCGTCGCGGACCGTGATCAACGAGAGCACGGGCGCATCGCCCGCTCCCCCGCCGCAAAACACGCAGTACCGCGTCGAGATCAGCGACGCGCCCAACTCGACGACCAGCTACACGCTGCACGTGATGCAGGCGATGGACGCGACGGGCACGCGCCTCGCGCCGACCGTCGTCGATTCGGCGCCCGGGCAGGCGACGACCGGCACCTTGACGGTGACCATCGACGCGAATCATCGCATCACGATCAACAAGGGCATGACCTCGACCGGCGGATCGATCGCCATCAACGGGACGACGACCAACCTGCGCGCCGACATCCAGGGCATGGCCCTCGACGCCACCGACATGCCGGTCTGGGGTCCCTGAGCAAATTGACCGCGGGGCGCACCGCTCGCGCCCCGCCCCGCGCCGCGCTCCGGCAAATTTGTTGAGCGTCCGATCCTTTCTGGACTAGACTCCCCGGAGGTTTTTCACCGACCCGAGGGAGAGCGATCCTGAGCGCAGCGACTGTGGCCCGTTCCAGCTCCGGAGGCCATCGCTCAGCGGCCCCGGTGTGGTGTGTCTTTGCGGCGGCGGTGCTCGTCTGGCTGGGCGGGGGCGGAGCCCCGGCGCACGCCGACGTGCTCTTCCATCTGCTACCGGCGGTCGGCATCGGCGTCACCGACAACGCGGGAACCGCCTCCAGCACCGGAACCAAGGTCGCCGACGGGCTGGTCACCGCCAGCGTCGGCGCCGGCACCCAGTACACGCGCGCGCTCTCGATCCACCGGCTCGACGCTTCGGTGCTGTACACGAAGTACATCGAGGGTCACGGGCCCTCGGCCTTGACCGCGCTCCTGGGCTGGACGTCTTTGTTCAAGCTGTCGTCGTCGATCGACCTCAACCTGGGCGCCCAGGGCAGCGTGGCCCGCGCCACGCCGATCGTCACGGTCGCCGACCTCACCGCGGTGACACCCAGCGCATACACGGCGAGCACTACGTACTACCTGACGGTCACGGTGTCCCAGGGCCTCACAATCAAGCCGACGCCGCGCCAGATCTTCGGCGAGTCGCTCGCCTTCAGCCAGGCGCGGACCCTCGACTCGCCGATGGCGGGCCTGCCGACGACCAACGCCCTGACCGGGAAGCTGAGTGGTGGCTGGCTGGGGCCGCGCGACAGCTTCTTCGTCGAGCCGATGGCGTCGGTCGCCTTCACCGACGGCGCGGCGGCGGCGACGACGGCGATTCCCGTGAACGGCCAGGTGATCTCGGCGGACGTCATGGTCCGCTGGCAGCACGAGATCGGGCTGACCTGGACCAGCCAGGCAGCCGCGGGACCGCTGGCGATCTACCAGACCGGGCGCGCCACCGCGTACAACTTCATGGCGCTGGCGTCGCTGAGCTACCACGAGCTGCCCTGGTTCGCGAGTGTGGGCGTGTCCCAGGCGCCGATCCCGAACCTCTACCTCGGCGCGGTGACCCTCAACGACGAGGCGAGCGCGCGCGCGGCGGTACCGTTGACGCGCAACCAGCTGATCTTCCTCTCCGGCTTTGGCGGCTACACCTACGCGCGCCTCTCCGACACCGACGGGCACTTCCACCACGCGTTCGACCTGCTCACCGCGGGCGCGGCGCTGACGTCGCAATTTCGCAACCGGCCGTTCGCGCTGTCGCTGGTCTACACAATCAGCGATCAGCGCGGCGTGGCCACGACCACGCTGCCCGCAGTCGCCAGCATCGAGCGGCAAACCCTCATGCTCACGCTGACCGGAATCTTCGCATGGGGGCCAGGAACACTCCCCCTCTTCCGCGGCGGCCTCGGCGGCGGAGTCGAAGGCGGCGGGCTTTAACGTTTACGCCTTCGCCACCGGGGGCGGCGGCAGCACATAGTCGCGGTACGCGCCCGGGTCGCCCGAGCGGCCCTCCATCGCCGCGATGGCGACGTTGTACATCTCGCGCGCGGTCAGGTAGTGCAGGCGCCAGTTCGTGCCGTCGTTGTAGCGGGTGGTGAGCTCTTCGTGCAGCATGCGGCCCCCTTCGCCGAGGAGCGCGGCCGCCTGCTTCTCCGGGGCGCCGTGGGTGTAAACCTTCACGAAGATCCACTCCGGCCGGCCGACGATGTGGATGCCCTGGTTGACCCAGGTTCGAATGCGGTTGGGCGTCGGCGGATCGTGCGCCGTCACCGCCGCGTTCTCGATGCGCGGCTTGGGCACGCGCCCCGGCCGCAGCGCGAGCGACAGCGGCCCCTCGACCATGAGGATGCGATCCTTGCGCACCTCTCCCACGCGCGCGGTCGTCCCGCTGTCGAAGGCGCGCCGCCGGGAGAGATCGCCGTCCGGCCAGTAGATCTGGTTCACCACCGGCGGCTGCGACTCGTCGGGCGCCGCCGGGAAAGTGAAATCGGCGTAGCAGCCGGTCTCGAACAACAGGGGCAGCTCGGCGTCGACGCCGCACCACTGACCATCCCGGCGCGCGTTCGCCAGGCACCAGTTGCCGTGAATGAACCCGTACCGCAGCCGGCCGTCCGGATCGCGCGACAGGTGGCCGTGAGCGGCATAGAGCGCGAGATAGTCGCCGATCATCTTGCGCAGCGACTCGGCGGTGTCGCCGTTGTGGTGCACGTGCAACTCCACTTCGCCGAGCCCGCGGCGCGCGAGATCGCCGAGCGAGTCCAGGTAGCCGGGCTCGTACTCCTCGCCCGGAAAAAAGAACGAGTGCCGCGGCGGCCGCCCGTCGCTGTCACGAAACCGCTCGACGAGCGCCGGGTACCCCTGCATCCAGGCGCGGACGCGCGCCGCGCCGATGGTGCGATCGCCGGTCCGCCACTGCGGCTCGTAGTGATCGCAGAAGGCGAAGAGTAAATGTCGGGGACCGCTCGGCCGCTTGTTGAGCCGGGCCTGCAAACGCCAGGCGGCCGACTGGCCCAGCCAGCGCAGGTAGCCGGCGGTCCAGGAGTGCAGGTTCTTCTCTTTCGCATAGTCGACGGCCGCAGTCAGTTTGCTCAGCATGGCGATCTTTCTATCCGAGGCGCGACACTATCACTCATTTTGCGCCGGGCTCGAGCGCGCTCAGCGACGGCGCGGTCACGTAGCGCCCGATCGCGGCGTCGCGGATGGCCCACCAGGCGACGTGGGGGTTCTTCTGTACGTACGCCAGCGCGTACGGGATCCAGGACACGCCGAACGGGATGTAGATCCGCACCGGCGCACCGACCTCGCGCGCCACCTTGAGCGCGCCCTGCATGGGCAGGCCCAGCAAGAGCTCGAGCTCGCACGGCGTCCCGGCTCGGCGCAGGCGTTGGAGCGCCTCGCGCGCGAGCGGGGGATCGTGGGACGCGACCGCGACCTGACAGGCGCGGCCGGCCAGGCGATCGATCACCGCGAGGAAACCCTGGCGCGGATCGATGGCGCCCGACGATGGATCGGCCCACTGTCCCTTGACCACGCGCACGCGCAGCCGGCCCTCGACGGCGCGCTCGACGTCGTCGCGGCTCCGTGGCCAGCGTCCGGGCAGCGTGCACCCGAGCTCCCAGGCGGCTCGATCGCCGGGCGCCGTCGCCCGCGAGGACAGCTGCGCGATTCTCTGGCGGGCGCCGTCGATCGCCCGGAAGGTCTCGTCCGCCTCCGCCGGGCTGTGCGAATCGAAATGGACGCCGATCACCGGCGACCGCGGCCTTGTCGACGATCTCGGCGACCAGCGACGGATCGAAACCCAGGGACGGCACCTTGATCGACAGGTAGGGATGGCCGTTGTCCGCCGCGACCGCGCCAGGGCCGGTCATCGCGGCCAGCGCCGCGAGGGAAGCGTCGGCGACGGCGCGCGGCGCTTCGGACTCGCCGTTGAAATAGCCGATGGTGCTGTTGCGGCCGAGCGCCGCGTGCCGCGCGCTGGACTTCATCGCGTGCGAGAGCTTGCTCCCCCGCCCGAACAGCGGGCCCGCAAGGCGGATCGCAAACCGCAACGAAGCCCCCACCACCCGGCGGAGGCGGCGTTTCATACCTCTTTTTGCCGAAGTCGGCGCTCGATTCGCCGAATCATCCAGTGACCCGCGTCCCGTCCGAGAGCAGCCATGCCGGCGGCGCTGAACGGATAGGCCCGCACGACGACGCAAGAACGCAGCGTCTTGGTCCAGGTATCGGTCCAGGGCGCCACCCCGCCCAGCATCTCGTAGGACAGCAATCCACGGAGGCAGCATATCTCACCGAGTGGAGCATCAATAGCGTCCCCGGCGAGCAGCTTGGAGACGCTCTCGTCGTGGCCGATCTTCAGCAGCCAGAACCGCTGATTGCACTCGAGCGCGATCTGCATGCCGACCGCCCTGCCGGCGATGCGCATGAAGACCATGCGCAGGATCCCCTTCTCGGCGGCGGCACGCGCGTACAGGCGGAAGAAGCGCGCCCGCACCGGATCGCACGCCAGCGCTGACCCCTCGGCGCCCTTCCAGCTCAGCGCCTCGACGGCCAGTGCCTCGTCGAGCAGCGGGCTCGAGCTCGTCCAGCCCGGGCGAACGCACCTCGAAGACCAGCGCGCCCAGCTTCTCGGCGTGTCGTTGCGCGCGACGAAAATCGGAGCGCCGTCCGGAATTGAACCGCTGCTCGGGCTCGGCCCAGCTGGCGTCGAGGGTGATATAGGGACAGGGGTTGCTCGGCGCCGTGTGCAGCACGCCGCGCCCGGAGAACGACTTCGCCAGCGCGTCGACGGTCGGCGACTCCGCCGGCACGCGTTGAAACAGCAGCGGCAGAGGTTGGCGGGCGAGCTGGTCGGTCAGCGCCGAGAGAGCCTCCGTCGACGAATACACGAAGTCGGTCGGCTCGAAGAGCTCTCGCACACCCACCGATTCCAGCTGAGGGATTGTGCCGCCCGCTCGGACCAGAGATGCGATGGCCGCGCCGCGGACCGCGGTTCGCGACGAAGGTCTGCAGCCGACTCCGCTCATGGAACGCATCGGCGCAGGCGCGGGCCCAGATGAAGTGCTGCGTGGGGCTGACCGCCCCTCCCTCTTCCGTCTGGGTCCAAAGTCCAGGAAGTCGATCCAACGACTCACTAACGTCGTGTGTGACCGATCCTTCCTTGCGGCCCGGAGACAAATGCGGAATCCAGCCACCTCGGTCTTCTCGTGCGACAGACCGCTCCGCGACGCGCGGCGCGCCGTGGGCAACCGCGGGAGGGCTCATCGGCACCTCGTCGAGCGAGCGGCGTTCTCGGAAAGTTTCGCGACCCTCGTCCCGGAACAGCCATGCTTGTAACGTGGCATGCTGAAATTGTAACAGGCCACCGCCCCCGTCTGTGTGTTAATTGTCACGCCGGCCGGACGTCGTACGTCGCGCAAAAAGACGCGGCGCGTAGCTCCGCGGTGTGCAAATTGTTCGCGCCGCCCGCTCTATTCGGGGCGCGCGCTCGGTGCCTCGACGCTCGGCGCAGGAGGCTGCTGCTGTTGCGCGCGGGCCCGTCGCTCGCGCACGAACACCGCGCCGCGTTCGATCGCCTGGCAGGCGAGGTCGCGCAGCGGCGCGCGTCCCGCGCGCAGGTGCATCATCGGGCGAGACGCGGTCGCGAGCTGCATCTTGTACTGGCTGTCTCCGGGGAGAAAATCGTACTCGCTGCGCCCGGCCTGGATCGCGGCGCGGATGCTGTGCGCGTGCAACACGATCCCGGGACGCACACCCTTCGGCACGTCGAGCGTCCGCCCGCCCTGGTAGAAGAGCACCTTGTTGTCCCACACGATGTTGTAGGCCACCGCCACCGGCTCGCCCTTGACCGACAAGCCACACCAGCTCGAGAGCATTCTGCTCGAGCAGGGCCGGCAAGACGGCGTCGTGAAAGCTCGAGAAGAGGCGCGGACGCGAACACGCCGTCCTGGCCGGCCGCCTGCCAGCGCTGCTCGTGGAGCTTGACCAGGATCTTCTTCCCCTCGGCGAGGTCGGCGGTCGACGTCACGCGCCCGTACTCCGCGCCCGGCCCCGCCCACTTTTCGAAGTCGCGCAGCGATCGGTTGACGAGATAGCGGCCCGAGCCGGAGAGCCCGGCGAGAAACGCCTCCCACGTCGCCGGCAGGCGGATGTACGGCGACGGCGTCGGCGACTGTTCGGTGACGCTCATCCCCTGCGCGGCGAGAGCGCGGGCGATCGCCTTGTTGAGCGGCAATTCACCGTCGAGCGCCGGCAGCACGAGCTCGTCGCAGGGACCGAGAACGCCGCCGGTGATGGCCTTGGCCAGCGCTCCGGCGACCGCGTCCTCGTAGCCGCGCTCGGCGATCACGCCGACGTAGTCCGAGACGATCTCGTCCTCTTCTTTTTCGCCGGTCGCGAGGAGCTCGAGGCGGCGGAACGGGATCGCGTTGCGGTACCAGCACAGGCGGTGCAGCAGCGGCGCGAGCCCGACCAGACGCTATCGCCGTCGTACAGCAGCGCGCTGGCCATGCGCCGTCCCTGCCGCGCGCCGAACACGCGCCACCAGGCCATCAGCCACAGCGGAGCCTGGGTCGGCCGGTTGGACTCGCTCCGCGCCAGCAGCGCCGCCCAGTCAGCCGGCGCGCGCCGCCAGCGCCGACTCGCTGGTGACCGGCACGATCCGAAGCGCCTCGGCGCGCACGGTGCCGCTCACGTGTGCGTCTCCGACCCGCGCAGCCACTCGAACGTGCGTCGCATCCCCTCTTCCGTCGGCACCGATCTGCTTCCAGCCGAGCCCCTTGAGCTTGCTGTTGTCGAAGCGGTTGCCGCCCCACGCGGTCGCGGACTTGTACGGCGTGAAGATCGCCGGGAGCTGGCCCTTCGACCAGCGTGACGTAGCGCTCGACCGCGATCGAGAGCGAGCGACAGCGCGGGGTACGGCACCGAGATGCTGCGGATCGGCGCTGCACCTGCTTCTTGTAGCGCGCCAGGTACTCGCTCGCAGGTCGGCAGGTCGTCGTCGACCACGTTGTAGACCTGGCCCGCGGCCGCGGTCGCGCGGCCGGCGACCGCGATCGCCTCCGCGCAGTTGTCGACGTACGATGAGCGGCAGCAGGTTGCCGCCACCGAGGTGCAGGAACAGGCCGAAGAGATTCAACCCCACGCGCGTCGAGAACGGCGCCGAGCCGCCGGCCCGTAGATGACGCCGGGCCGCAGCACCACCAGGTCCGAGCCGTTCTTCGCCGCGATACTCGCGGAACAGCAGCTCCTGGCGCAGCTTCGCCTGGCGAGTAGAGATCGCGCTCGCTCGGGCGCGGTCTCGAGCGGCGTCTGCTCGTCGACGCGCGCGCCGCGCGGCAGGCTCGGCGACGCCGTAGACGCCGAACGAGCTCACCAGCACCACCTTCGGCGCCGCCGGCGGCGCCGATCGCCTCGAGCAGGTTCTTCGACGCGACCACGGTGTTGAGGAACATGTCGGCCGGCGCGCGCCGCGCAGCGACGCGGCGAGGTGGTAGACGACGTCGACGCCGTCGACCGCGCGCTCGGCGTCGCCGCCTGCGACGGCGAGGCTGGCCTGCGATGTAGCGTCGACGCGCGCGTCGGGGTAGCGCGGCGGCCAGCGCGTCGATCCGGTCGCGGCGTCGATCCCGGCGCGCGGACGAAGCAGCGGATGTCGTTCTCGCCGCGGGCGAGCAGGCGCTCGACGAGCGCGCCGCCGAGGAAGCCGGTGGCGCCGGTGACGAGGATCTTCATCGGCGACTCCCGTGCTGGGCGACCTGGCGGAAGATCTCGTCCATCCACAGCGCGATGCGGAGCATGTCGCGGTAGGGGATGGGCAGCGGCGCGCCGTCGACGATGCGAGTCGTAGAACATCGCGAAGAGCCGGTTCATCCCGGAGAAGAACTGGAAGTCGCTCGCGCGCGAAGCGCCGAGCGTTGTTCGCCGCCCTCGCGAAGGAACTGCCCGCGCCTGATCGAACGCCGGCACCAGGCGGCCGATCGCGCTCGGCAGCGTCGCGCGCGGCTCGAGCGTGACGCGTGCGCGAGCACGTAGTCGACGTGCATCGGTGTTCTTCGTCGCCGTAGACGCGCACGAAGTGGGCCGCCGGCTTGATGTGCGAGGAGAAGGTGCCGTAGGCCGTGACGCGCGCGGCCGAGGATGGTGACGCGCAGCTCGTCGAGCATCTCGTCGCGCGACGTCGCCGAAGCGCTGGTTCGCGGCGGCGCAGCTGGAAAGCCGCGCGCGATCGGCGGCTCGCGTCGTCGTCGATGAACTCGACGAGCTTGTTGAGCAGGTGATCGATGTTGTTGTGGAACAGCTTGCCGGGCAGGCGGTGCACCCAGTGGCTCGGCGTCGCCGAGGATCGCCGCTGCCGAACGGGCCCGGCGAGGTTGTAGCCGTAGAAGCTCTCGACGTGCACGACGTCGCCGAGCACGCCCTCGGCCAGAGCTCGCGCATCTCGAGCGCCGGCGGATCGAAGAGGTAGGTGTAGCCGATGGTGAGCTTCTTCCCGGCTTCTCGGCGGCTCGATCGAGCCGCCTTGGAGTCGGCGTGGCTCAGCGTGAGCGGCTTCTCGACGTAGACGTGGCAGCCGGCGTCGATCGCCGTGCGCGCCAGCGGGAGGTGCGACTGCGGCGGCGTCGTGATGTGGACGACGTCGGGCCGCTCCTTGCCGAGCATCGCGTCGTACGACGTCGTAGAACGCCGGGACGCCGTAGCGCGTGGCGATCTGCTCGGCCATGAGGAGCTCGAGATCGCACGACGGCGACCACGCGGGCGCGCTCCGGCATCTTCTGGATCTCTTCGACGTGGCCGTCGGCGATCTTGCCGCAGCCGACGAGCGCAACCTTCAGAGGCGGAGTCATGAGCAGACGAAGTTTTTCCTCTGCCTGCTCCGGAAAGTCCAGCATGAAGCGACGAGCGCGATCGGCGAGAGTAGCGGGCGCACCCACTCTTCGGTATGGTGATCGCCCCCGAGATGTCAGCGTCGACGCACTCGCAGCCTCCGCTCCGCGTCCTGGTCGTGACGGAGCTGTTTCCCAACGCCATCGCGCCCACCTTTGCGGTCTACAACGGATTGCAGTGCACCGCGCTCTCCAAGCTGTGCGAGGTGAACGTCCAGGCGACCATCCCCTGGTTCCCGGGTGCGCGGATGTTCAACAAGACCTCGGCGGCCGCCCGCTTCGCCGATGTCCCGGCTGAAGAAGAGCGCGACGGCCTGCGCGTGCAACACCCGCGGTTCTTCTTCATCCCCAAGATCGGGCAGCCGCTGTCGCCGGCGCTCTACGCCGCGTCGCTGTGGCCGAAGGTCCGACAGTTCCGCGGGCGCGTCGACGTCGTGCTCGGCTGCTGGGCCTTCCCCGACGGGCTGGCGGCGGTGATGCTGGCCAAGCTGCTGGGCGTGGCCGCGGCGGTCAAGGTGCACGGGTCGGATCTCAACGTGCTGCCCAAGGACCGAAAGTTGCGCGCGCTCATGTCCTGGGGGCTCCCCAAGGTGGACCGCCTCATCGCGGTGAGCCGCCCGCTCGGCGAGCGCGCCGTCGAGCTCGGGGTGCCGAGCGACCGCGTCGAGGTCGTCAAGAACGGGCTCGATCGCGACATCTTCCGGCTGCGCGACCGGGCCCAGGCACGGCGCGAGCTCGGGCTCGACGCCGACAAGCGCTGGATCCTCTACGTGGGCCGCATCGACACGGCCAAGGGCGTGCTCGATCTGCTCGAGGCGTTCCGCGCGATCGCGCCCGCGCACCCCGATCTGCGCCTGGCGATCGTCGGTGACGGCCCCGAGATGGACCAGTGCCAGAAGGCCGCCGCCGGGCTCGACGGGCGCGTGTCGCTGCCGGGCAGCCGCGACATGCCGGCGGTCGCGCAGTGGATCGCCGCGTGCGACGTGCTCACGCTGCCGAGCTGGAACGAGGGCACGCCCAACGTGCTGCTCGAGGCCTTCGCCTGCGGGCGGCGGGTCGTGTCGACCTCGGTGGGCGGCATCCCCGACGTCGTCACGTCGCGCATGCTCGGCGAGCTGGTGGCGCCTCGCGACGTCGCGGCGCTGGGCGAGGCGCTGGCCCGCGTGGCCTACGAGCCCTACAACCCGCAGGATCTGGTCGACGCCGCGCCCTATAGCTGGCCGGAGAGCGCCGCGCGCCTGCGCGACGTGCTCCGCGACGCGGTCGCCCACCACGCGAAGTCGCGCGCCAGCGCCTGAAGGGCGCATTCGCGGTCTTTCTGTAACACCGGCGCATTCGCGCCGTTCCTGAGTTATTTTTAGGGATGCTCTCGAATCTCCTGCCCACGTCGCTGCGCCCGCGCCAGCTCCTCCGCCGAGGGATGGCGGCCGGACTGCCCCGAGGTCTGTACATGGTGTCGGGACCGAAGGAGTCGCGCCACGTCTCGCTCACCTTCGACGACGGCCCCCACCCCGAGCACACGCCGGTGCTTCTCGATCGCCTGAAGGCGCTGGACATTCGCGCCACGTTCTTCCTGCTCGGGCGCAACGCCGAGCGCTACCCGGAGATCGTCCGTCGCGTCGCCGACGAGGGCCACGACGTCGGCCACCACTCGTATACGCACGGCGATCCGACGACGACCGTCGGCGGCGGATCTGGTGAGCGAGGTCTGGCAGTCCCAGCGATTGCTCGAGCCGGTGGTTGGCCACCCGCCGCGGCTCTTCAGGCCCCCGCACGGGAAGGTCACGCTGTCGAAGACGCTGCGGCTGTGGGCGGCCGGTCAAACCATCGTGCTCTGGAACCAGGATCCAAAGGACTTCGCGTGCGGCTCCGCCGAGGCGCTGCGCTCCTGGTTCGCGGCGCAAACGCTGGCCGGCGGCGACGTGATCCTCCTGCACGACGTCCATCCCTTCGCGGGCGACGCGCTCGACGGAATCGCCGAGCGCGTGCGCGGCGCCGGCCTCGAGTTTTGCCGCGTGTCCGACTGGCTGGGCGGCGCCCGTCACGAGCGCGAGCGCGCCCGCACCTCTTCGTAGAGCGCGAGGTAGGTCGCGATCATCTGCCGGTGATCGTAGCGTTCGACGACGTAGGCGCGCGCGCGCCGCCCCATCTCGATCGCGGCCGCATGATCCGCCGCGAGGCGGGCCAGCCCCGCGCGCAGCGCCTCCTCATCATTGGCGGGCACCAGGATTCCATCCCAGGCACGCATCACCGCCGGGATCCCGCCCACCTCTGTCGCCACGACCGGCAGTGACACGGCCATCGCCTCGAGCAGCACCAGCGGCAACCCCTCGCTGACCGACGAGAGAACGAAAACGTCGAGCGCGGACAGCAGCCGCGGAACGTCGGGGCGCATCCCGGGCAGATGCACCGACGCCTTGAACGGCAGCGTCGCCAGCAACGCCTCCAGCGCCGGTCGTTCGATCCCGTCTCCGACGAGCAGGAGGTGCAACTTGTCGCCGAGCAGCGGCGCAATCGCGCGCAGCAGCAGCGCGTAGTTCTTTTCCCAGACGAAGCGCCCCACCGAGCCCACGACCCAGGCGTCCTCCGGGAGCGACATCTCCTTGCGCACCGCCGCGCGCGCCGCGGGATCAGCGCCAAACCGATCGGTATCGATGCCGTTCTCGACGACGCGCACGCCGTCGCGAGCGACCTCGCCGTGGCGGCGCGCGACCTCCGCGGCGTCGTCCGAGACCGCGATACAAGCGTCGAGGAACCTGGCGGCCAGCCTGCGCAACATGATCTCGCGCCGCGTGCCCACGAACCGTCCGTGGCGGGTGTGCACGGCGCGGGCACGGGCCATCCGCGCCGCGGGGGCCGCGTACACCAGCGGCAACTGGTTGTGGGAATGGACGACGTCGATTCCCGCCCTGCGAAAGAAAAGCCCCAGCCGCACCCACAGCGTCGGGTCGAACCCCGGGCGCTTCGCGATCTGCACCGGCTTCACCCCCGCGGCGCGGAATTCGTCGCCGAGAGGACCGTCGGGCCCGGACGCGAGCGACACCGCGGTGACTTCGTGGCCGAGCCGGACCTGGCCGGCCGCGAGATCCCGGGCCATCTTCTCCTGGCCGCCGATCTGGAACGACGTGAGAACGTGCGCGATCTTCAAGATGCAACCCTCGGGGGAGCCGTCAGAGGCCCCGCAGGCTAACCCCCCGTCGGACCGTCGTCAAAATCGAGGCCGCCGCATGCGATGGCGCGCTCGACGAGATGGGGTACTATGTTGCGCGCTCAATTTCGGCGAGAGGAACTCGTCCTGGTGATCGCCTTGTTGCTGATGTCCAACTCAAAGCTCGCTCGCTCGCCGGAGACCTGACAGGTGGCCGCGCCCGTCGATGAAGCGACCGCCGATCGTCCCACGATCCTCTACTTCGGGAACGATTGGGCGGCCGAGAACCGCACGTCCAGCCACCACGTCGCGCGCTGGCTGGCCAAGCGCTATCGGGTGATCTACGTCGAGAGCCCCGGCCTGCGCGCGCCCAAGGGGACCGGGCGCGACCTGCGCAAGCTGGTGTCGAAGGTCGGGCTCGCGCTGCGCGGCCCGCGCCCGACGCCGGAAGGACTCCAGGTACAGACGCTGCTGCAGATCCCGCTGCACGGCTCACCGCTGGTCCGGCGCGCCAACCGCGAGCTGATGTTGCTGACGCTCAAGCTGCTCATGCGCATGCAGGGCGTGAAGAAGCCGATCACCTGGTTCGTGGTTCCGCACCTGGCCTCGGTGGTCGGCCACCTCGACGAGCGGATGTCGGTCTACTACTGCATCGACGACTACGCGGCGCTGCCCGACGTCGACGTCGAAGCGGTTCGCGCCATGGACGAGATGTTGACCCGCAAGGCGAGCCTGGTCTTCGTCGCGTCGGCCACGCTGCTCGAGGCGAAGCGCGCGCTCAATCCCAACACGCACGTGAGCGCGCACGGCGTCGACTTCGATCACTTCGTCAAGGCGCAGGATCCGAAGACCGAGATCCCTGGAGACGCCGCGAACGCTGCCGGGCCCGATCATCGGCTTCTTCGGGCTGATCGAGCGCTGGATCGAGCTCGGCGCTGGTCCGGTACCTGGCGACCGACGTCCCAACTGGACGTTCCTGATGATCGGGCGCGTCGCCGTGACCGACAGCGAGGTGCCGCGCCTGCCCAACATCCACTTCCTCGGGCAGCGCCCGTATCGAGTCGCTGCCCGCGTACGGCAAGGCGTTCACCGCCGCGATGATCCCCTATCATCTGACCCAGCAAGTGATGAACGCGAACCCGATCAAGCTGCGCGAGTACCTGGCGATGGGCAAGCCCATCGTGTCGGTGAGCACGCCCGAGATCGACAAATTTCGCGACTATGTCGCCATCGCGCATTCGCGCGAGGAGTATCTCCAGCACCTCGACCGAGCAGTGACGCAGGGGCTGACGAAGGAGCAGATCGAGCGGCAGACCGCGCTGGCCGCGACGATGACCTGGGACGCCAATCTGAAAAAGGTTATGGCCCTGGTCGAGGAACAACTCGCGGCGAGGAACCGAGCATGAGCCACAGCAACAACCACAACAGCGAGATCCGTTTCCGCGCCGGTCTGGTCGGCGCCGGTCACATCAGCGAGTTTCACGTGCAGGCGCTGCGCCGCATCCCCTTCGTCGAGATCGTCGGCGTTCACGATCTCGACCGCAGCAAGGCCGACGCGCTGGGCGCGCGGTTCAACCTGCCGGTCTACGACTCGCTGCCGGCGCTGCGCGCCGCGGGCGCCAACGTGATTCACGTGCTCACGCCGCCGCACACCCACGCGGCGGTCGCCACCCAGGCGCTGCGAGCAGGGCTGCCACGCCTTCGTCGAGAAGCCGCTCGCGACCGACGTCGAGGCGTGCATCCGCTTGCGCGATCTCTCGCGCGAGAAGGGACTGCAGGTCGGCGTGTCGCATTCGCTGCTCTACGATCCGCAGATCAAGGCGGCGCTCGAGCGGGTGCGCAGCGGCGCGCTCGGCGAGCTTCACGTGATACCCGATGCGGGTTGCGATCGCGCCGAGACCTTTGTTCAGGAGGGCGGTAATTTCACGAAAGGATTGAGAACGGCAACGCCCAACGGCTCGAGATGCCGGAGGTTGCGTGACAAGATTATCAGTCCGTGATGCTGCGCTGTCGCGGCGATGATGATGTCAGCGAATCCCTGCGCCGAGGCCTTTGCCACGCGCCCGATCCGCCATCGCGCCGGCGATCCGCGCAGTTGCCGCATCGAAGGCGAGAATGCGATCACCGTACAGATGCAGGACCGTATCGAGCCAAGCCGTCGGGTCAGCGCGCTTGCGCGTGGCGTCTTCGCGCCGCGACTTGGCGATTCCATCCACGATTTCCGCTATCGTTACAGCCGACAGGAATAAAGCGGCTGAATGCGAATCCATCCAATCTATAAGGGCCTGCGGAATCGGTCGGGATGGAGCCGCAGCCGAAATGACGTTGGTGTCGACGAGGTACACTGGAAGATCAGAGATTCGATGTCCGCAAGCCCGAACTGTTGCGGCTCGATAGATCGTCCGTCGTCAATGGCGCCGCCATCAGAAGACGGCCGAAACTCGGAACGGTTGATAGCCGCTCCCACTCCGCGTAGCTCACGACGACGGCCTGCCGCTTTCCATGACGGGTAATAACCGCAGGCTTTCCTTGCATCGCCTCGTCCACCACCGCAGACAGGCTCGCCTTCGCGTCACGCAGTTGAATCTCGCGTATCATAGGGATGCTCCAATATGACTACTGTAGTCATATCGATCTGAGCGGCCCTTATTGCAAGGCCAAAGGCGCCTCGCAAAGGATGCGTGGTGGAGGTTTTGTACCAAGCCGGGAGGCCGCAATCGCTTGCAAAAGTCCGCCCTTCGACGACCCGTGTCTCGATGTGCCGCGAGGTGACCGACGAGCGAAGAGTTCCTGGGTGAGCGGAAAAATGCAGCGGCCTACAGGGCCAAATAGTTTCGGATAGAATTCTTTCTTCGCGCAGCCGCCAAACTTCCTCAAGGTCCAACTGTCTTTACCTCTCGCACAAACTTTCCTCGGGCGATTAAGTGCACCGTAACCCGTAAGGGCGCGCGCCATAAACCTTCGTATTGTTCCGTGACCCCTTTGGATGCCCGACGCGCACCTATGTCCAGTTGAGCCGCTGATCGCGATCATCTTAGCTCGGCTATGCGGTAGCGCCCCGCTATCGCTGCCCCGCTTGGGGCGTTTTCTCCCTCGATTGGGCCGCTTGTGGCAACGCAAGCGGCCTTTCTTTTTGTATGCCGTCACGTCCGCAGAGCAGTATGAGGCCGGGCGCGGCTCTGCCCGTGTTCATCCCGCGCGCTCACATCTCGCACCGCATTTGTGCACGAGATGGCACATCATTTACGCCGGCTTGCGCGATGGCAAATATTCTCAAAGGGCGCGGTCGCGCGTTCCCCGCAGTTCCTCACGCTCTCGGGAAGGACCCGGACGACAACCGTTGCGGAGGGTCACACCATCACCATCGCCGGCCGTCGCGTCACGACCGACGGCGACAACAGCGACATCATGTGACTGGGATCACAGCTCGTAGGGCGCAATAGCGCAGCGTATTGCGCCGGCCTCTTGATTGGCGGAATACGCTTCGCTATTCCGCCCTACGGGTCGATCGATTTTCAAAATGGAGAGCAAGAGCATCGGAGCTAAAAACTACCATCAGCATGAGCGTAGCCGACGATGCTAGCTATCGCTCGTCCTCCGGGCGAAGCGGCATCCGGTGCCAATCAATTTCATTCAGCAGGCTCGCCGCATCGTTATCAAACTCGGCCCGATAATGGTGGAAGTGAGCACCCAGCAGCTCGACCTGCTGAGCTTCCTGTCGAACCATTCCTACCTGATCACGGTGCGGATCGTGCGGGCGCAGACCTCGACGCGCTGCGCGTCCGAGGCCGCGAAGATCACGCGCTTCGTCGCGCTGCTGTACCGCGGCGGCACGCAAGGGTCGGCCAGATCGGCAGGCTGGTGCAGGCGCTGAACGCCAAGCTGTTCGAGCGCGCCTGGCAGCTGGTCGCGCCGCCCGAACTGCTGGCCGACAGCTGCCTGTTCGTCATGGGCAGCGAAGGCCGCGGCGAGCAGCTGCTGAAGACCGACCAGGACAACGGCCTGATCCTGCGTGACGGCGCCAGCTCGAGCGAGGCCGTGGTCGCGGAGGCATGCCGGCGCTTCTCGGCGGCGCTGCGCGACTTCGGCTACCCCGACTGCCCGGGCGGCATCATGGTCAGCAACCCGGCCTGGCGGCGCAGCGCCAGCGACTTCGACGGCGTGGTGCGCCACTGGCTGCTGCGGCCCGATCCGCAAGGGTCTGATGGCGCTGGCCATCTTCATCGACGCGCACGCCGTCGCCGGCGACGCGTCGCTGCTGGCCGGCGTGCGCGCCGAGGTCGATCGCCTCGTCGCGTCCGACGATGCGCTGCTCGGCCGCTTTGCCGCAGCGATCGACTCGTTTCCCGAGGCGTCCGGCGGCTGGTGGAACCGGTTGCTGCTGTCGGCGAGCACGACAAGCAGGCGCTCGACCTGAAGAAGGCCGGCATCTTTCCGATCGTGCATGGCGTGCGCAGCCTGGCGCTGCGCGACCACGTGCAGGCCACCGGCACCGCGGCGCGGCTCGACGCGCTGGTCGCCGCCGGGCGCCTGTCGCCGACCTTCGCCGACCGATCTGCGCCGACAGCCTGCACTTCCTGATGGGGCTCAAGCTGAAGGCCGGCGCTGGCCGAGCTGCGACGCGGCCGGCACGGTCAGCGGCGGCGTGCGCACGCGACCGGCTGAGCAGCCTCGAGCGCGACCTCCTGAAGGACGCGCTGGCGGTCGTCAAGCGCTTCAAGGTGCTGGTGCGGCACCAGTTCCACCTGGAGGCGCGCTGATGCACGGCGTCAGCCTGGTCGATGGCGCGGCTGACGCGTCGCGCGCTGGCTGCTCTACCACCTGGCCGACGCGCACTTCTCCTTCATGTACGACGCGCCGCCCGAAGGACGAGTGGGTCGCGCTGGACTGCGAGACCACGGGCCTGGACGTGCGCCGCGATCGGATCGTCTCGATCGGCGCGGTGCGCATCGTCGGCAACCGCCTGCTGACCAGCCAGCGGCTCGAACTGCTGGTGCGCCCCGAGCGGCGCGCTGAAGGCCGAGAGCGTGCGGGTGCACCGGTTGCGCGAGCGGGACGTCGCCGCAGGCATCGACGCCGGCGCAGGCGATGCGCCGCCTGCTGGACTTCATCGGCAGCCGGCCGCTGGTGGGCTACTACCTCGAGTTCGACGTCGCGATGCTCAACCGCGAGATCTGGCCGATGCTCGGCGTGCGCCTGCCGCAGCCGAAGATCGAGGTCTCGGCGATGTACTACGACTACAAGAACCGCCAGCTGCCCGCGCACGAGCGCGGCGGCACGATCGACCTGCGCTTCGCGACGATGATGAACGAGCTCGGCCTGCCGCTGCGCGAGGCGCACGACGCGCTGAACGACGCCGTGATGGCGGGGCTGGCCTTCGTGAAGCTGAGGCGGCTGCTGAACGGCCGGCGCGGCGTCGCGTCAGTCGGTCGCAGCGAGCACGACGCGGCGCCGACCCTGCCGTTTGGCAAGGTATAGCGCCGCGTCGGCTGCGGCCAGCAGGGCCGCACCGCCTTGCGCGAGTTGGGTCGACTCCGCGACGCCCACACTCACCGTGACATGCGGGGCGACCGGCGAGCCTTCGTGGGTGATGGCCGCGGCCTCGACCGCTTGCACACAACGCTGGGCGACCTGCATGGCTTCGGCATTGCCCAGGTGCGGCAGCAACATCGCGAACTCTTCGCCGCCGAGGCGGGCCACCAGGTCGATGGGCCGTGCGGCGCATTCGCGAAGCACGGTCGCCACCCGCCGCAAGCAGGCGTCGCCAGCCGGGTGGCCGTACCGGTCGTTGTAGCTTTTGAAATGGTCGATGTCGACCATCAGCAGGGCCAAGGGCACGCGGTGACGCGCGGCGCGCGACGCCTCCTCGGTGAGCCTTTGGTCGAACGCACGCCGGTTGGCGAGCCCGGTCAGGGCATCGGTTCGCGACAGCACCGACAGCTCCTGGTTCAGCTGCGCCAGCCGGTCGTTCAGCAGGCTCAGTTCCCGATCGCGCTGCATCAGCTCGCTGACGTCGAGCCGAATGGCCACCAAACCGCCGTCGCGCATGCGCCGCTCGTAGGTGCGGATCCAGCGGCTATCGGCGATCTGGTGCACCGCCATCTCCGACGGATTCCTGCGCTCGTGCAGCCTGCGCTCGATCCAGGCGTCCAGCTGCTCGGGCGTCTTCAGGAACGGCAGGCCGCCGCGCGCGGCGTTGGTTCGCACCACCTGCTCGAACGTCGGCCGCTGTTCGGGCAGGTCGGCCAGCTGCGGATACATCTGCAGGTTCATGCGATTGACCATCATCAGCCGATCGTCAGCGCCGTACAGCTCGAAGCCTGCGGGCAGCGCCTCGATCGCGTCCTCGAGGCGCTGGCGTGAGCGTGCCAGCTCCTGCTGCGCCTGCTCGAGTGCGCGCCGCTGCTCCTCGAAGTCGGTCACGTCGACCCGGATCGCCACCGTGCTGCCGTCGCGCAGCCGCGTCTCGGCCATGCGCAGCCAGCGCCCGCGGCCGTTGTTCATCAGCTTCGACGGCTGCACGCCGCGGCGCCGCTGCGCCAGTCGCAGAGCAAGCCACTCCTGCGCGCGATCGGCATATTCCGGCTGGCCGCCGCCTTCGAGGGTCAGTCTCGTCAACTGCTCGAACGTCACCCCTTTGTCGAGGTGGGGCGCGATGTGCGGGTAGGTTTCGGCCAGCGCATGGTTCCACAGCACCAGGCGATCGTCGGAGTCGTACAGCTCGAAGGTCGCCGGCAGCGCCTCGATGGCACCCGCGAGCCGCTCGCGAGCCTGCTCGGCATCGCGGCGTGCCACCTCGACGGCTTCCTCCTTTGCCACCATCTCGCTGACGTCGACAATATGCGCGAGCACGCCGCCGTCAGGCAACCGCAGCTCGACGATGCGCCGCCAGCTGCCATCGGACATGCGGCGCATCAGTCCGGTGCCGGTGCGGCCGAAGTCCGCCAGGCGGCGCGCAATCCATGCCTCTTCCTGGCCCGCGGCTTCGGGCACGATGCCGTTGGCCACGACCGCGCGAAGCAGCTGCTCATAGGTCGTGCCGGGCCGCGCGGCCACGCCCAGGCTCGCATAGAGGCGGAAGAAATGCCGGTTGCAGAACACGATGCGACCGTCGGCATCGAACAGCACCAGGCCGGCCTCCAGGCCGTCGAGCACCTGCTGTTGCAGCCGCGCCGCGGATTCGGCCCGGCCGAGCGCACGCGCCAGTCGGTTCGCCAGCATCAGCACGATGGCCAGCAACACCACCGAGATCGCGACACTGAAGTAGCCGTCGACGAACAAGGTCGGCAGGCTCGAGCCGGGCCGGTGCCTGAGCATCAGGAGCAGCAAGTCTGCGCCGGCCACGACAATCGCGGCCAGCACCATTCCGCGCAGCAACGGACGCAATGCCTCGACTTCTCCGTGTATCCCGAGTTGTCCCGAGGCGAGATGCTCGTTCAGGCTAGACCCCCCTTGCGTTTCGAGGGAGGCGAGTCGCCCCAGCCAGCGCCTGCGCTGCAGCACCGGCCCTTCGACCAGGCCGACCAGGGACCGACGGACCGGCGCGATGCCGGCGAAGCGGAGGATGTTTCGTTCCAGCGACTTGACGCTGTGCGCGCCGAAGTACCAGCGGTAGACGAAGGCCGGCATGCCCATCGTGACGAGAGCGATCCGCGCGGAGCGGCCGCCGGGGAGCAGCTTCCTCCCCGGCCGGCCCTTGGCCGCCGCGCCGACGGCGAAGCCCGGCCTGGCCACCTGCTCGAAAAAGGCCTTGAGCAGCGCGGGCATGTCCCCGAGCCAGAGGGGAAAGACGATCAGCAGGTGCTCGGCCCAGGTGATCTCGTGCTGCGGCTCGGCGAGCGCAGGCGGGAGGGGCCCGGACTCCCACTCCTGCCTGCTGCGCAGGACGGGGAAGTCCAGCCCGGAGACGTCGAGCGTGCGCACCTCGTGGCCCGCGCCGACGGCCGCCTCGCGGTAGCTCCGGGCCAAGGCGTGGCAGAAGTGGTCGGACGTCGCGTCTGGATGGCCCTGGACGATCAGGATGCGACGAGATCCCATGAAGGCCGTTCGATGAATTGCGAGTGATCATGCAATGGCGCCGACACGGCATTGTTGACGTGGCTCAAGCCTCAGTCGCCGCGCGCCAGCGGCAGCACGAGGCGCAAGGCGTCTACATCGGAGCCTTCGCTGTCGATTTCCATCCCCAAGGCGAGCGCGAGGTCACGCATGGCCACGTTCTCGCGCATCACGACGCCGACCATGCGCCGGGTCCCTCGGCCTGAGGTAGGCGATCATCTTGGCGAGCAGAAGGTGGCCGAGGCCGCGGCCCTTGAGATCGGAGCGCACGACGATGGCGAACTCGGCCTCGACGTTGTCCGGGTCGGCGACGGCGCGGACGACGCCGAGCGTTTCTCGCTGCCGTCGGCGCCGCGCGCGCACCGCGATGAACGCCATCTCGCGCGCGTAGTCGATCTGCGTCAGCCGCGCGAGCTCGCTGCGCGGCAGCTCGCGGCGCGAGAGAAGAAGCGCAGGCGCAGGTCCTCGGGCGCGAGCTGCTCGACGAAGGCGCGGTGCTGCGCCTCGTCCTCGGGCCGGATCGGCCGCACGACGATCCGCTCGCCATGCCAGTCGATGCGTCTCGCGAGCTCGGCCGGATAGGGCGGATCGCGAAGCGGTCGGCGCCCGCCGGCCGGCTGCGGTCGACCCGCATGCGGGCGTCGAGCGCGATCACGCCGTCGTCGTCGGCCAGCAGCGGATTGATGTCGAGCTCGGCGAGCTCGGGCAGGTCGGCCAGCATCTGCGAGAGCGCGATCAGCACGTCGCAGATCGCGTCGAGCGCGCGCCGGCGGACGGTCGCGATAGCCGGCCAGCAGGCGTGGCGACGCGGGTGCGCGCGATCAGGTCGCGCGGCCAGCGACGCGGTTCAGCGGCGGCAGGGCGATCGCGCGGTCGGCGATCACCTCGACCGCGGTGCCGCCCTGGCCGAACAGCATCACCGGCCCGAACACCGGGTCGACGCTCGCGCCGACGATCAGCTCCTGCGCGATGCGGCCGGCGCACCATCTGCTGCACCGTGAAGCCGTCGAGGCGCGCCTGCGGGCAGCGCTGGCGGATGCGCGTCCAGCATCGCTCGGCGGCGGCCGCGCGCACGCGCTGCCGGCGTCGCGCAGGTCGAGCGCGACGCCGCCGACGTCGGACTTGTGGGTGATGTCGGGCGACAGGATCTTGAGCGCGACCGGGAAGCCGATGCGTCGCGCCGCCGCGCGCCGCGGCATCGGCGGTCGGCGTCGCCGGCGAGCGTCTGCGACGACCGGGATGCCGTAGGCCTGCGAGCACGCGCCTTGGCTTCGGCCTCGCTCGAGCAGCGTCCGGCCCTCGGCGAGCGCGCGCGTCGATCGACCGCGCGCGCCACGCCGCGGTCGGGCGCGACGCGTTCTCGCTGGCGGTCGGGCGTCTCGCAGCAGCAGCGTCCTGGTTGCGCCGGTAGGTCGGCGAGCATGCGCGAAGGCGCGCACCGCCTCCTCCGGCGTGTCGTAGTCGGCGATGCCGGCCTCGGCGAAGATGCGGCGCGCGCTCGGCGACCGCGGCGTCGCCGAGCCAGCAGGCCATGCACGCGGCCGGCGGCGCCGCGCGCGACCAGCGGCGCGCAGGCGCGCGCGATGTCGTCGCTGCGCGACGATCGCGGTCGGGCGCGTGCATGAACAGGATGGCGTCGGCTGCCGTGGTCGGCGAGCAGCGGCCTCGCAGCGTCTCGGCGTAGCGCTGCGGCCGGCGCGTCGCCGATGATGTCGACCGGGTTGCCGTGCGACCAGGTCGGCGGCAGCACCGCGTCGAGCCGCGCGCAGCGTCGCCGCGCCGAGCTCGGCGAGCTCGCCGCCGGCGAGCGCCGCGCGTCGGTCGCCATCACGCCGGCGCCGCCGCCGTTGGTCAGGATGGTCGAGCCGCGTCGTCGCGATTGCCGGCGAAGCGCGGCCAGCGTCTCGGCCGCGACGAACAGCTCCTCCAGCGTGTCGACGCGCAGCATGCCGGCGCGCCGGATGGCGGCGTCGATAGACGACGTCGGAGCCGGCGAGCGCGCCGGTGTGCGAGGCGGCCGCCTGCGACGCCGTTGCCGGCGCGGCCGGCCTTGACGACGATCACCGGCTTGTTGCGCGCCGCGGCGCGCGCGGCCGACATGAACTTGCGCGGCGACTCGATCGATCTCGACATAGAGCAGGATCGAGCGCGTGTCGCGCATCGCTGGCGAGGTAGTCGAGCATGTCGCCGAAGTCGACGTCGGCGCTGCTCGCCGAGCGAGACCAGGTGCGAGAAGCCGATGCCGCGCGGCTCGTCGCCCAGTCGAGCATCGCCGTGATCAGCGCGCCGGACTGCGAGACGAAGGCGAGGTCGCCGGCGCAGCGCGTCGGTGTGGGCGAAGCTGGCGTTCAGCCCGATGCTGGGGCATCAGCAGGCCGACGCAGTTCGGCCCGAGGATGCGCAGCAGATGCGGGCGCGCCGCGTCGAGCGATCGGCCTGCTTCTGCGCGCGCGCTCCAGGCCGGCGGTCATCACGATCGCCGCGCGCGTGCCGCGCGCGGCCGAGCTCGGCGATGAGCGCCGGCGACGGTGGCCGGCGGCGTGCAGATCGACGGCCAGGTCGGGCGCCGCCGGCAGGTCGGCCGACGCCGGCGTAGCACGGGCACGCCGTCGAGCGTCGCGTGCTTCGGATTGACGGCGTAGATCGGCCCGGCGAAGCCGCCCGCGCGCAGGTTGCGCCAGACGGTCGCGCCGACGCTGCCGGGCGGTCCGATGCGCCGATCGACGGCGACGGAGCGCGGCTCGAGCAGGCGGTCGAGATGGCGGACGCTCACGTCCGCTGCGCTGCGTCGGCACGCAGCTCGAGCCAGCGGTTCGAGGGCATCTCGGATGCGGCGGGCATGACGGCCTTTCAGGGAACGAGGACGGCCGCGCCCTGCAACCGACCGGAGCGGAGGTCGTCCAGCGCGTCGTTGGCCGCGGTCAGCGGATAGGGTGTCGTATCGACCCGCAGCGGCACGCTGGCGGCGAATCGGAGGAACGCCTTGGCGTCGCCGCGGGTCAGGTTCGCGACCGAGACGAGCTGGCGCTCCTCCCAGAGCAGGCGATAGGGAAATGGCGGAATGTCGCTCATGTGAATGCCGCCGCAGACGACCCGCCCGCCCTTGCGCACCGCACGCAAGGGCGCGCGGCACGAGTTCGCCCACCGGCGCGAAGATGATCGCCGCATCGAGTGGCTCGGCGGGCGTCTCGTCCGAGCCGCCCGGCCCACACCGCACCGAGCGAGCGCGCGAATGACTGACGCTGCCAGGTCACCCGGCCGCGTGAAAGCATAGACCTCGCGCTCCTGTGCGACGGCGACCTGGGCGATGAGGTGCGCCGCGGCACCGAAGCCGTAGATGCCCGGTGCCGCCATCGTCTCCAGCCGCTTTCGAGCTGCGCCAGCCGATCAGCCCGGCGCACAGCAGGGGCGCATACGCGCCGGGTCTGCTCGTTCGCCGAGCGGAAGGCAGAAGGCGGCCTCCGCAATGACATGGCTCGCGAAGCCGCCGTCGCGGTCATAGCCGGTGAAGCGCGGCGTATCGCAGAGGTTCTCGCGTCCGTTGGCGCAGAACGCGCAATGTCCGCATGCATGGCCGAGCCAGGGCACGCCGACACGATCGCCGATGCGGAGCCCGTGCACGCCAGCACCCGACGCCTCCACCTGATCCCGACGATCTCGTGGCCGGGCACGATCGGCAGTGTGGGCGGCGGCAGGTCGCCGTCGACGACGTGCAGGTCGGTGCGGCATACGGCGCATGCCAGCACGCGCAGAGGAGCTCGCCGATGCCAGGGTCCGGAAGGGGACGCTCCTCCAGCCGCAGCGGCTGGCCGGGGGCATGAAGGACCATCGCCCGCACGATGGTCAGTCCGGGCGGGACAGGATCCAGCCCACTACTGGATCGCGATCGTGCGCGGGCCGGAGCCTTCGCGCTTGGGAAGCGTCAGCTTGAGCACGCCGTCTTCGAGCTTGGCCGTCACGGCCTTGTCGTCGATCTCGTGGGCCAGCGAAAAGCCTCTCGAGATGCGGCCGCAGTAGCTTTCTCTGACGAGAACGCGTCCACCCGATTTCTCTTCCTTGTCTTTCTTGACCTCGGCGCTGATGGAAACGAAATTGCCGTCGACGTGGACACGCATGTCTTCCTTCTTCGCGCCGGGAATCTCGGCTCGGACCTGATAGTCCTTGTCGTTTTCCGTCACATCGACACGGATGTCGCCGGCCTCGGCCACTGCGAGCGGCCGGGAAATCCGACGAAAGAATTCGGGCATGAGATCCTCGAAGCGGTCGAGGCGGGTCAGGGCGTTCATCGTGTACTCCTTGCTTCTCCCGTGGTTACGGTGTCGTTGGCCGCGGGGTGCGCGCCAACGACATCAGTCTGAGAGGCAAGTCGACATCGGCAGTTGATGCCGATCAAAGAGGAGCGAGGCGAGGGCGCAGCGCAGCCCTGCCCGCGCCGGTCCGGCGCGATCGGCGTGGGGCCGAGTGCTGGGCTTGCTGGACGTCGTGGATCGCGCGCAGCCTGTTCTCGATCTCGAGCAGGCCGAAGCTCGTCAGGTCCGACGCCCTTTCGACGCGCACGGTCGCGAGGACCGGCGGGTCCATCGCAGCTCGCAACTCGCCGAGGAACGGGCTCGAGGCCAGCAGCCAGAGCTCGTTGAATTCGTTGCCGGCGTATCGGCGCCGCAGCGTGGCCGCGATGTCGTGCGCAAACTTCTCATGCTCCTGGCGGCGGACGTCATGACGAGGCTGGAGAACATGCGAGCCGGCCCGGTCCGTCGCTTCGTGTCCGGGACGGTCCTCGGCGAGTTCCCGCCCCGCGAACCGGCTTTCGGCATGCCGCAGCGTTGCCAGCGCGAGGAGCCCGCCGTTGTCGGCGTCGCGGTCGAAGAGCCGGGCGAGCGACGCGTTGGCGATCACGATCAGGGTGCGGTGCATTTTCCTGTCCTGGGTGAAGAGCGGGCGTCGGACCGGCTTGCGGGGACAAGGAAATCGGCCGAGTCGCGACCGGAGCGTCGCCGAAAGCGCGGAGGGCGTCGCCGAAGGCCTGCAGCCGTCCGGCGCAACTGCCGTCGTCGACTTCACGGGAGGTGAACGCGGCAGCGAGCAGCGGCGTCTCTTTCGTCCAGCGCGCGATCTCCGTCGCCGCTGCCGCGGCGCCGACGGATCCCATCACGGAGAGCGCCGCGACTTCCGGAAGCGCCGTGCGCAGCTCGGCAACGAAGCTGCGCGCATCGGTACCGCGAGCCGGCGGAGCCGATCGGCGCGATCAGCACGATCACGTCGAAGTTCCGCAGCGCCGGGCCTTCGTAGCGAATCGCCGGCCGACGCCGGAACAGCGAGTCGAACACGCAGCGCCAGTTTCCCTCCTTGCCGGAGCGCGGCCGAAGTTCCCGCACCTCCCCGATCGGCCACTGCTGCTGGGCGGCGAGGAGCCGGGCCAGTACGGCGGCCGGTTCCGGTGTAGGAGATCGAAGACCACGAGAATCCTGCTCATCGACCTCTCCGCGGGTGTTCGTTCACGGAAGACTTTCTAGGAAGACGGCGGGCACCGCTCCTTGAGAAATGTCAGGTTCACGCGGCGCGGGTCGTTGACCTGCATCAAGACACCGTACCGCGCCCTCGCCACACTTCCTGCATCGTGGCTTGCAGGAGATGTTCATGTACAAGCGCATTCTGGTTCCGGTCGATGGCAGCCCGACCTCGACACGCGGCCTCGACGAGGCGATCCGCCTTGCGAAGGTGACTCGCGCAGGCATCCGGCTCGTCCATGTCCTCGATCAGATGGCCTACGCCGCAGGCTTGGAGAACTATGCCGGCGACATCTTCGCGATCCTGAAAGACGCCGGCGAGAAGGTCCTGCAGCAGATGAAGGAGCGCGTCGCCGCCAGCGGCATCGAGGTGACGACCTACCTCTCCGAGCCGCTTTCGGGCCGGGTCTGCGATGTGGTCGTCGATCAGGCGAAGGACTTCCGCGCCGATCTGATCGTCCTCGGCACGCATGGCCGGCGCGGCGTAGGGCGGCTCTTTCTCGGGAGCGATGCCGAGCAGATCCTTCGCGGCGCCACGGTGCCGGTGCTGCTCGTCCGCTCGACCGATGCAGCGGTCCCTGCCCGGCGGCGGCCGTTGCCGGAACTGCCAGCGGGACGGTGCGCTCGGCCGCTTCCGTCGGCGCCTGATGCGTCCGGGCCAGCTCCATCCTTGTTCACGCCGACGCGCCGGCAAGCAAGCACTTCGGAGCGCTTGACCGGCCTTCGCTTCGCATTTGCCTCGATCGCGGTGGCGCTGGTGGTCGGCGTCTTGCCGGCGTTCGCACAAGTCGCCGTCCCGCCAGACCGGCCGGATGCCTTGCCGGAACCTCGGCTCTCGGTGGTCGTCGCGCGCGAGGAGGCGGTGGTGATCAGCGTGCGCGCCCTCGGCGCGGCGGCAGATGTGCAGCGGTCCCGGGCCGACCGCGGTCAGGATTCGCCGCCGGCGGATCCATTTTCCGGACGAGGCGAGGCGGGAGACGTGTCGGGCGTCCCCGATCGGAGCTTGGCCTCCGGCGTCATCATCGATCCCGATGGCTATGCGCTCACGAACGCCCACGCCGTCGTCGGTGCGGTGCAACTGCGGATTCGGTTCGCCAACGGGCGGGAGGCCTCGGCCCGGATCCTGGGTTACGACCTGCGCACGGACATCGCCCTTCTGCGCCTCGACGTCCATGGCTTGTCCGCGGCGCGGCTCGGCGACCCGGCCGAGCTCTCGGTGGGCGACGAGGAGCTGTTCGCGATCGGCGCGCCTTTCGGCCTGGAGCGCGACGTCACCGCCGGCATCGTCAGCGCCAAGCCACGCTACCTGCCGGTCGGAGTCGGCCTGCCGATGATCCAGACCGACGTCGCCATCAACCCCGGCAGTTCCGGCAGTCCGCTGTTCAGTCTGCGCGGCGAACTGGTCGGCATCAATTCCATGATGATGAGCAGCAGCGGCGGATACGATGGCGTGTCGCTCGCGCTGCCCATCGACGTCGCCATGCAGGTGGCCGGCGAATTGCGCGACCACGGCTACATGCGCCGCAGCCGGCTCGGCGCGCAAGTCCAGGAGGTCACCCCGGAACTGGCGCGTTCCTTCGGGCTTGCCCAGGAGGGCGGAGCGGTGGTTCTCAGCGTGTCGCGGGGCGGACCGGCGGATCGCGCCGGGCTGCGCACCGGCGCATCATCCTCGGCCTTCGGGGGACTGGCGACCGCAGCTATCCCGCCCTGCAACAGGCCGTGGCCGCGGCGACTCATCGGGAAACCCTGGCGATCGAAGTCTGGCGACGCGGCGCCGTCCTTCAGCTCGCGCTGCAGCCGGAGACGATCGAGCGCGACCCCGTGGCCGAGGCTTCACCTCCCGCCGCGCGTGCGCGCGAGCCGCGACTCGGGCTGGTCGTCGAGGACCTGGTCCCGGCGCAGCGCCCGGCATTGCGTCTGCAAGGCGGCGGCATCACGGTGCGCGAGGTCAAGTGCGCATCGCGCGAAGCGGGATTGCAAGTCGGCGATGTGATCCTCGCGGTCAACGACGTGACGATCGCCAGCGTGGCGGCGTTCGACGCCGCACTCTCCACAGGCGTCGGCGGCCGGCCCACGGCCCTGCTTGTCCAGCGCGGCGGCGTCCTGGGCTACGTCGTCGTGCAGGCCGACTGAAGCGCCCCGGGGACCGCGGGCGTCCGTCCTCGTCCATTGACGCAGGTCAATGAAGGCCTGCCGTGCGAGCCGAGAATCTTCACGACTCCTCCTTCCTTCCGACGACCCATGGACCTGCCCACGCAAGCGCACCTGAAGACGTTGCGCGACCTGCTGACCTACCGGCTCGGCGAATTGCGTGCCGACGTCCATGCCGCCGAGCAGGAGCGCCAGGCCGACGCCGCCGAGGGCGGCCAGGGCGTTGGCGATCGCAAGGACGAGGCGACAAGGGGACAGGCGGCGGCACTGAGCGGCCAGCAGGAGGAGCGCGACCGCCAGGAGATGGGCCAGGTCGAGGCGGCGCTGCGGCGGCTCGACGCTGGCACGTACGGCGATTGCTCCAGTTGCGACGATCCGATCCCGTTGAAGCGCCTCCTGGTCCAGCCGGCGGCAGAACGCTGCGCGGCGTGCCAGGCGAAATTCGAGGCACACGCTTCATAGACGTCGTGACCTGACCCGCGGCCGTTCCGCGCGGATCCCATGCTGCCGTTCACCCACGCCCAGTTCGTCTTCGTCTTTGCCCTGTACAACGGCGTGATCTGGCCGTTGCAGTGGGTGGCGCAGGCGGTGGGCATCGGCATGGTCGCTCTGCTCTGGACACCTTCGACGAGTCGCGGCCGGATCGGCCTCCTTCTGCTGGCCGCCATGTGGCTCTGGACCGGACTCGCCTATCACGTCGTCTTCTTCTCCCTGATCAATCCGGCGGCTACGCTGTTCGGCATGTTCTTCGTCTTCGAAGGGCTGCTGCTGGCGGAGGCCGGCCTTCGCGGGCGCCTGGTGTTCGGCGAGGCCACGGGTCTCGGTCGGGCCCTCGGATGGGCGCTGCTGGTCTACGCGGTGCTGGGCTACCCGGCCCTGGGCCTCTTGCTCGGCGAGCGCGCGCTCGAGCTTCCCGCATTCGGGCTGACGCCTTGTCCGGTCGTGCTGACCACGCTCGGCATGCTGCTGCTGGCCTCCGGCCCGGCCCGGCCCGGGCTCTTCGTCATTCCCGTGGCCTGGGCCCTGATCGGCGGCAGCGCTGCCGTGCTGCTTCACGTGCCGCAGGATTGGCCGCTGCTCTCTCTCCCTTGCTCCTGGCGATCGTCGCGGTCCGCGAGCGCTCGCAAGGGGGCTTGGGAGCGAGGCTCGCGCGCCGCTAGTCCCTGCTCGCTCCGCCTCCGAAGCGGCGCTCAGATCCTGAAGCGCGCTTCGCCGGCGCTCGCACCGGCACGCCGCCGAGGCCTCAGGCGTCGATCGGGAGGCCGCCTGCATATCGGCACGCCCACTGCTCCCAGAAGTCCTCATTGAAGGTGGCGAAGCTTCGTTGCCACGCGGCCAGCGCGTCCCACTGGAGACGTTGCATCCGCAGGCAGGCGTCGGCGAGCGCGACCGGCCACGTGCCGACCAGATTGACGACCGGGTTGCCCGACTGGGCGGGTGTCGTGCGGGTAGGCTGCGCCATGATGATCTCCTCGGTGAGCACGCCTTCTATCTTGGGCTGGCCGTCGCGGACGGTGCTTGATGCAGGTCAATCGTCGGCCGCAGGAACTTGCAAGCATCGAACCATGAGCTCTGCGGCCACGCCTACTTCCAGTTCCCTGACCCTGGCGCACGCCCTCCGCTCGATCCGGGAGGACATTCAGGCTGAAAACATGCTGATCGCCAGCCGGGTCACCTGGTATGTGACCTCACAGGCGTTCCTCCTGACGGCCTATGCGACCTCATGGAACGCCGGCTTTGTCTGGCCGGTGTTCTTCCATCAGGTTCTCCCGGTGGCGGCCATCGTGCTGTCCTTGCTCATTCTTGTTTCCATCTATGCGGCTACCTGGGCGCAAGACGTCTATCTCCGAGAGCAGGCATCTCTGGTGGCAAGGGTGAAGGCTGATTTCGCACTGGATCCGTCGGAAGAGCTCGCACTCGCCGCCTATGAACGCACGATGGTCACCAAACGAACCAATGCCTCCGGCAAGCTCATCGGCAGTCGAATTCACGCCCTGGTGCGAATCACCCCGCTGGTCCTTCCCATTGGCTTCGCGGCGCTGTGGCTCTATGCCTACCACTTCGCGCCGGGCCTCGCGCGCTGACTCCCGCTGGACCGTCGCCCCCGCTCCGGGCCTTGACGGCTGTCAAAGGCGTCGCGCCAGCCCGCCATCACACTGAGAAAGTGCCGACCCTCTTCCCTCGCGCTTTCCTGATTTCCCTGACGGCGCTTCTCGGCGCGTGCGCTTCCGGCGGCCTGCTGCCCGATGCGAGCATCGCAGTTCGCGCCGAGTTCGCCGACTTCGATGCCGCACGGCGCGCATTCGAGAGCATCGAGCCCTACAGGACGACGGCCGATGACCTGAAGACGCTCGGCTTCGATACCGCGGCATCGAATGTGCGACTGATCGGCTATCCAGACATCGTCGGACGGCTTGCCCCGAATTCGTCGCTCTCGCTCGATCAGCTCGACCCAGGCATCCGCGATTGCATCCTGGCCCGCCTCGAATGCCGTGCCTACGAATACCACGTCGCCAACGAGACTCGCGTGCGCACCGGCGCCTTCGTCCTCGACTGGCTCAACTTCAAGCGAACGACGGAGGTGAACGGCTGGCAATTCGACGCCATCGTCGCCATGCGCAAGGGCCTGGTGCTGTTCCGCAACTACGGCGGCGCGCCGCACAACGAGCGCACCGAGCGCGAGGTCAATCCCCTCGGGCCGTTCCAGGGGATTGGCGACTCGGTCTCTGGACTGCTGCTGAAATAACGGCGGCGGCCAATCGTCGGTCGCAGGAACTTGCGAGCATCGAAGCATGGGCAGTGAAGAGCAGGGGGTGGCACTCGCCCGCACCCGCGTGGCTGCGCTGCGTGCCGGGCTTGAGGTGCGCGAGAAGGCGCCCGTGCGCTTGATCGAGACCCACATCTCCTGGGTGCTTCTCGGCGCTCGCGAGGCCTACAAGATCAAGAAGCCGGTGCGCCTTCCCTTCCTCGACTTCACCGCGCTCGACGACCGACGCCGCTTCTGCGAGGAGGAGCTGCGCCTCAATCGCCGCCTGGCACCGGCGCTGTACCTCGATGTCGTCGCCGTGCGCGATGGCCCCGCGGGCCCCACCCTGGACGGCGCGGGAGCCGTGGTCGACTTCGCCGTGCGGATGCGACGCTTTGCCGACGGCGCGCTCTGGAGCGAGCGTCTTGCCGCCGGAACCCTGCGCGCCGCCGACGTCGACGCCTTCGCACGCCGCCTGGCCGCCTTCCATCGCGACGCCGCCGTGGCAACGACCGCGCTCGGCTTCGGCGGCTCCGCAAGCAGGAGCGGGTGACCCGTCGGCTCGTTGCCGGTGTCGACGCCTGGCAGACGGCTCTCGCGCGTCCCGGTTCCGGCTGGCCCGGCCTGCGCCGGTGGCTGGACGAGGAGCGCAGGCGCCTCGAGGACCACTGGGCGGCCCGACTGCGCTCCGGCCACGTTCGCGAGTGCCACGGCGATCTCCATCTCGCGAACATCGTCCAGCTGGGCGAGGAAGCGACGGCATTCGACGCGATCGAGTTCGACCCGGAGCTGCGCTGGATCGACGTGCTCGACGACCTGGCCTTCCCGATCATGGACCTGCTCGCCCATGGCCGGCGCGACCTGGCCTTCCGGCTGCTCGATGGCTGGCTCGAGGCCAGCGGCGACCATGAAGGACTGCGGGCGCTCCGCTTCTTCCTCGTCATGCGCGCCCTGGTCCGCTCGCAGGTGGCGGCGCTGCGCAAGTCCCCGCCATCGACCCCGGCCGCCGCCTGCAGCGCCGACGCCTACCTGCGGCTGGCGATCGATCTCGCGGCAGGAAGCGACCCCCGGCTGCTGATCACCCACGGGCTGCCCGGCTCGGGCAAGACCTATCTGTCGCAGGGGCTGCTCGAGTCTGCAGGCGCGGTTCGCGTCCGCTCGGACGTCGAGCGAAAGCGCCTGTTCGGCCTGGGTGCGCTCGAGTCCTCGCGCGACGGTCCGGGGCCTGTCCTCTACGACGCGCCGGCCACGCAGGCAACCTACACCCGTCTGCTCGCGGCGGCGCGGGCCTCGCTCGAGGCAGGCTGGCCGACGATCGTCGACGCCGCCTTCCTGATGCGGGACGAGCGCGAGGAGTTCGCGGCGCTCGCGGCCGCAGCGTCGGCGCCTTTCACAATCCTCGACTGCCGGGGTTCGCTGCCACTGCTGCGCCGCAGGATCGAAGCGCGACAGCGGCGCGGCGGCGACGCTTCCGAGGCGGACGTCGCGGTGCTGGATCGCCTCGCGACCGTCGTCGAGCCGCTCGACGCGCATGAAGGCAAGCTGGCGATCGCGATCGATGCCGAGCACCCCACGGCGCCGATCGATCTGACCGAACAATGGCTGTCCGCGTTTTGAGTCCGCCTTCGGGCCCGAGCGAGGAAGAGGCTAGGTCGACGGGAGAGGGTGACGACGAAGGCGACCGGCCGATCGCCGAAGCGCGGGTCGGGAATGCCGACCACGGCGCAGTCCCAGACACCGGGTGGCGCCGAGGCGGAGCGGTCCTGCGGGTACGCCGATTGCCGCCTGTGACCACAGGCCCTGGGCCGTTGGCGCGCGGACCACGATTCCGCTTGCGACGATCGT
Source organism: uncultured Actinomycetota bacterium (assembly GCA_963745795.1). Lineage (GTDB taxonomy): Bacteria > Actinomycetota > Actinomycetes > Propionibacteriales > Nocardioidaceae > Marmoricola. Next base: position 855,960 of record CAVUYR010000005.1, read on the forward strand.
CTTCGGCCGACTCAGGAGGCCGGCATGATCAGAAAGCTCTCGAGCGGCGAATACCGCCTGTATTCACGCAAGCCCGACCCGAAGACCGGCAAGCGCCGCAACCTCGGCACCTTCGCCACGCGCGAGCAGGCGGAGAAGCACGAGCGCGAGGTCCAGTACTTCAAGCGGCATTGACGGAGCATGGGGCGGCGCGGAGCGTGCCGGCGCGCCGTCGGAGCCAACGCGCGGGCTCGCGGGAGGCCATGGCCGGCCCCTGAGAAGAATTCGCCAGCGCCACCTCGTTCGTAGGTAGTGCCTGCGCCGAGGGACAATCCGAAATCAATGAGTCCTACGGCGGCGATCTGGAGCACGCTGCGCCATCCGCGCAGTTCCGGGCGCTGTGGGCGAGCGGCGGCGTCTACTTCATCGGCAACGCGATGCAGGCGATGGCGGCGTCGTGGATGATGGTCGAGCTCACCGGCTCGTCGTTTCTCGCCGGCGCTGGTGCAGACGGCGGTGTTCCTGCCGATGTTCCTGCTCGCGCTGCCGGCGGGCGTGCTGGCCGACACGACCGACCGCCGCCGCCTGATCCTCGCGCGCTCCTGGCGTGCAGGCCGGCTCCGGCGCGCTGCTGGCGCGTGCTGCTGCTCGCCGGCTGGGCCGGGCCGGGCACGCTGCTGTTCTTCATCTTCGTCGCCGGCTGCTGCACGGCGCTGCTGTCGCCGGCCTGGAACTCGATCGCTCGCCGACGCCGTGCCGCGCGAGGAACTGCCGCAGGCGATCACCGCGGTGGCGATCGCCTACAACGCGGCGCGCGCGGTCGGGCCGGCGCTGGCCGGCTTCGTGTTCGCGGCGTCGGCGGCGGCTGGATCTTCGCGCTCGCCGTGCTCAGCACGCTGCTGATGACGCAGGCGATCCGGCGCTGGCCGCCGGCGCCGCATCCGCCGTCGCGCCTGCCGGCCGAGCGGCTGTGGGGCGGCATGCTGAGCGCCCTGCGCTTCGCGCGCCACTCGCAGACCGTGCTGGCGCAGCTGCGTGCGCGACCGTGGCCTACAGCGGCTGCGGCTCGGCGCTGTGGGCGCTGCTGCCGGTCATCGGCCAGCGCCAGCTCGGACTCGGCGCCGCCGGCTTCGGCCTGCTGATGGGCTGCCTGGGCACCGGTGCGGTCGGCGCCGGCCTGGTTCTCGGCAGCTGCGCGCGCGCTTCGGGCTCGAGCGGCTGGTCGCGGTCGGCTGCCTCGTCTTCGCCGTCGGCGATGCTGGTCGGCGGCGCTGTCGTGCGCTGGCCGCTCGCTCGTCTACGTGGCGCTGGTGATCGGCGGCGCGGCGTGGATGGCGGTGATGTCGACCTTCAACACGGCCACGCAGACCAGCGCGCCGCCCTGGGTGCGCTCGCGCGCGCGTCGCTGCACACGCTCTGCGCGCTCGGCTCGTTCGCGATCGGCTCGGCGTTCTGGGGCGCGCTGTCGGGCCTGTTCGGCCTGCCGATCGCGCTGTGCCTGCGCGGCCGTGCTGATGGCCGCGGGCATCGCTGCTGGCGCGCCGTTTCCGCTGCGCATGGGCGAGGCCACGGAGGTGACGCCGGTGCGACGCTGTGGGAGGACCTCGTTCATCGCCGACGAGCCCGATCCCGGAGGCCGGCCCGGTGGCGGTCGAGATCGGCTACCGCATCCGCGCCGAGGAGGCGCCGCGCTTCCTGCGACGACCAGTCGCATGCTGCGCGCGCCGCGCCGCCGCGACGGCGCGACCTTCTGGCGCATCTACCGCGACCTGGCCGATCCGTCGCGCTACGTCGAGCGCTTCATCGTCACCTCGTGGGCCGACTACCTGCACCAGCGTGCCCGTGCCACGCTGGCCGACCAGGAGCTCGAGGCGCGGGTGCGACGCTTCGTGCAGGCCGGGCGAGGCGGTGACGATGCAGCACTACATCGCCGAGCGCTGAGGGTCCATCGACAGCAGTACGCCCTGGGCATTCGAGATGAACTCACATCCATCGCCAGGGAAGGCGAAGTGCCGTCGAGCTTGTTCTTCTGAGCCTTCTGTCGCCGTCCCTCAGTACAGCCGCACAGCCACGTCGAAATACCAGGTCCGGCGGATTTCGATCACGTCGAAGTCGCGGGCCAATCCCGGCGGGAACGCCAGGTAGGGCACCTGGCTTTGAACGATGCGGCGGATGGTCTCATCGATTTCCGTCACGCCGCTGGAGAGGACGAAGGTCACCGACTCCACGGATCCGTCGCTTCGAATGGCGACCGTCACGAGAGGATCGACGTGAGGGCGCTTCGCCACTTCGCGGACCACGTCGACTGTCGTGTTGAACTGGATCTTGCGGGCCCAGGCCTCCGCGTACAGGATGAGGTCGGAATTGGGGTCGCTGCGCCCCCACAGCCGTCCTCGCCGTGCGGTGCTCAAAGAGTAGGGGCGCGTGTCGGGCTGGCGCGCTGCGGTCGCGGCCGCGGCCGTCTCACGCCGCGCCGCTTCCTCATCCAGCTGTCGTCCCATCGCTCGACGCGCCGCTTCCCGACGCTCCGTCTCCTTTCTTGCTTCCTGTAGTCGCACGGCCTCCAGGCGTTCGACCTCCAATCGCGCGGCCTCGACCTGCGCCGCTTCCTGACGAGCAGCCTCTTCCTGGGCCGCCGCCCGCCGGGCCGCCGCCTGCTGCACGGCCTCGTGCCGTTCGGCCTGCAATCGCGCGCCTTCGACCCGCGCCGCCTCCTGACGGGCAGCCTCTTGCTGCGCCGCCGCTCGCCGCGCCGCCGCCTGCCGGGCGGCCTCCAGCCGTTCGGCCTCGAGCCGCGCCGCTTCGACCCGCGCGGCCTCGACCCGCGCCGCCTTCTGGCGAGCCGCCTCTTGCTCGGCCACCGCTTGCCGGGCAGCCACCTGCTGCGCGGCCTCAAGCCGTTCGGCCTCCAGCCGCGCAGCCTCGACCCGCGCCGCCTCCTGACGGGCCGCCTCTTGCTGCGCCGCCGCTCGCCAGGCCGCCGCCTGCTGCGCGGCCTCCTCGCCGTTCGGCCTCAAGCCGCGCGGCTTCCAGACGAGCGGCCTCTTCCTGCGCCGCCGCCCGGCGGGTTGCCGCCTGCTGCACGGCCTGCTGCCGTTCGGCGTCCAACCGCGCGGCCTCGACCCGCGCCGCTTCCTGACGCGCGGCCTCTTGCTGCGCCGCCGCCCGCTGGGCCGCCTGCTGCGCGGCCTCGTGACGTTCGGCGTCCAACCGGGCGGCCTCGACCCGCGCCGCTTCCTGACGCGCGGCCTCTTGCTGCGCCGCCCGCTGGCCGCCTGCTGCGCGGCCTCCTGGACGTTCGGCGTCCAACCGCGCGGCCTCGACCCGCGCCGCTTCCTGACGCGCGGCCTCCTGCTCGCCGCCGCCCGCTGGGCCGCCTGTCGCGCGGCTTCCTGTCGTTCGGCCTCCAGTCGCGCGGCCTCTACGGGCCGCTTCTTGACGGCTCCGGGCCCGAGGCCGCCGTGCGTTGCTCGGGCGGGCGAGGGCACCGGTGGAGACGGGGCGGCTGACCGGCGCAGCATCGTCGGGTCGGGCGTCAGTGCTAGGCGGGCTCGGAATGATCCGGGACCTGCGTCACCCGTCCGATTCGGCACCTGAAGGCGCTTTCGCATCGGCCGGACGGGTGGCGATGTCTTGCGGCGGCATGCCCACTGCCGTCTGGTCAGACCTGGGCCCAATTGCGTCTGTCGTCCGCGGCAAGGGCTGCGTCGTCAATACGGAGGGTCCGTGGACCGGGTCGACGGCCGCACCGGCCGGCTGTATCGGTGCTGGCTGCAGCGCCTCTGCGACCGACGGGGCCGCCGGACCGGCAGCCAAGGTCCTCGGAGGAACGAGCACCACGCGCAGCTCGGGTACCTCGATCCGACGATCTTGCCAGGGGAAGCCGAAGCCCGGAAACCCAAGTTCCTGCCCGCCGAAGTTCAGGTTCAGCAGCAGCGCGTGAATCACCAGGGAAAGCAACAGCGCAAAAGCCAGTCGCCTGTGTTCAGGGCGTGTGAGATGGCGCCGCCGCAGATCTAGGTCTGCGACTTGGGGAGATCGCATTTCCTCCGAGTCAGCCGGGGGTGAACTCTCCACCAAGCATCACCTCACTGAGTGAGCGATTGCGAGCACTCGATCGTATCGAGGTGCGGTCCGGCACGAGTCCGGCGCTCCTGCGTGCGAGTTTGTGCCTGTCTGGTCCGCCGCCGGCGACCGCTGGTGCATGATGGCGTCCCCGTTCACAGCAGGAGAATCCGATGCAAAGACTGATCGCCGCCGCCGTGCTTGGCGGTGCCGCCTGCGCCGCCCAGGCGGCGGGCTTCATGCTCAGCAGCCCGACCGATCAAGCCCGGCAGCACGCTTACCGACGCGCAGGTCTTCAACGGCTTCGGCTGCACCGGCAAGAACATCTCGCCCGCGCTGAAGTGGAGCGGCGCGCCGGCCGGCACCAAGAGCTTCGCGGTGACGGTGTACGACCCCGACGCGCCGACCGGCTCGGGCTGGTGGCACTGGGTCGTCTACAACATCCCGGCCAGCGCCACCGAGCTGCCCGAAGGCGCCGGCGCGGCCGACGGCAAGGGCCTGCCGGCCGGCAGCGCGCAGGGCCGCACCGACTTCGGCGCGCCGGGCTTCGGCGGCGCCTGCCCGCCCCCCGGCGACAAGCCGCACCGCTACATCTTCACGGTGCTACGCGCTGAAGACCGACAAGCTCGACGTTCCCGCCGACGCCACGGCGGCGCTGGTCGGCTTCATGATCAACGCCAACAAGCTCGGCAAGGCGACCTTCACGGCGAAGTACGGGCGCAGCAAGTGAGCTGAGGCGGACGTCGGAGCTTCAGCCCGGATGGCGATGTAGACCGAGCATCTGCCGGGTGGTGGCATAGCCGTACTTGTAGCTGGCGCTGTTCGGGTGAAAGCCGTCGACCGCGAAGTGATTTCGGCGCCGATTCTTGAAATGCGCGACGTGGGACGGTGCCGAAAAGTCGACGAAGACGACGTCGTGGCGCGCGGCGGCGGCCGAGAACACCTGTGACGCGGCGCGGGAGCGCGACGCCATCACCCAGGCGTAGGGCCGAGGAAACAGCGGCGCGAGCCCGAGGTCGGGCGGTCCCAGCCACGCCGTGCGGATGGCGAGCCGGGCCAGCCCGCGAAGCAAGGTGTCGCAATCGTCGGTGAGTTGGTTCAGCGGCGTGTCGGCGACGACGTCGTTGCCGCCGACGTGCAGCAGCGCCAGATCGAAGTGCAGCCCGGCGTCCAGGCACTGCTGGACCTGAGCAGTCGCGTCCGCAACGCGCGGCTCCGGAGACGGCCACGTTGATGATGTCGGCGTCGGGATAGTCGGCAGCGAGCAGCCCGGCGATGGATTCCTCGGGCGACGTCGCACCGACACCCACGCCGGTGCTGTCGCCGAGGATCAGCATGGCCGCGCGCCGGGCCGACAGCCGCCGCTCGAAGCGGCGCCCCGCCGCGGCGAGGCGACGCGCGCGACCGATGCCGCGCCAGAAGGCGGCCGTCTCGAGCAGCGCGCCGGCGAGCGCCAACGACGTCAGCAGAACGGCTCCCTTCCCGGCCGTGCTCAGATTCGATGCGGATGCCATGATTCGCGGAGTCGAGGTTGCAAGGCACGCGTGACCGGCAACTGCCGGCGCGGCATGGCACTTGCCGGCAATCGGCAGGCCCGGAGCGCGGCCGCAGCCTCAGGCCACTCGCAAGCCTGACCGTCCGGCTCAGGCGCCCGAACCCGCGAGAGGATGCCCGCCCTGCGGAGGCGGCGAGAGCAGGCTCGCGCGCGCGGCCGATGGCAGGGTTTGAAGGATCGGCGCGCGCATCAGGTAGTTTTCGCGCCAGGCCGGGGGCAGGGTCGCGGCGGCCTGCTGCATCCACGCGGACGCGCGCAGCGCGATCACCTGCGCCACGATCGACATGGGAATCCGCCAGCGCGGCAAACAACTCGGCCGCCATGCGGGGGAACATCTCCAGACCGGCAATGCCTTCTTCGACGCGCTGCCACACGGCCAATGCCTGCGCCTGTGCATCGTCGAGGCGAGCCGACCGCGCGCAATGCCGCGACGCGGCGCGTCTGCAAGCTCAGCCACAGGCCGTGCGCCCCGTGGCTGCGGGCCGTGCCGGCGCCGGCGTTCAGCAAGGGCAGGATGCGCAGCGCGTCGCAGCCGGGCTGCAGAAGGCACAGGACCCGCGCGTGCACCGGGAAGTCGACGATGGCAACTGCCTGCTCGAGCAGGTCCGCGCCGTCGACGCTGTCGCCCACCCGCAGCAATTCGGCCTCGAGCAGGGTCTTTTCGTCAGCCTGCAGCCCGGCGCGGCCGCGCAGGTCGCGCAGACCCTTGAGAGCCAGGTCGCGGCGGCCGAGCTCGAATTGCAGTGCGTGCAGTCGCTGCCGCGTGCGCGTCTCGATGCGCAGCATCAGCGATTCGCACAGGCGCACGGCGCGCTCGGCGGCGGACAGCGCCGCGCCCAGGTCGCCCTTGAGCGCCAGCACGATCGCGCGGTTGCTGCTCACCGACACGCGCTCGTGCATGCCGCCGTCGAATCGGTCCTCGTCGGCGATCGACTGTGCGCTCCAGTCAAGCGCCAGTTCGAGGCTGCCCTGCTCGAGCGCGTTGATGGCCAGGGCGTTGGCGACGAAGCCGGTATAGGCCCACTCGCGATCCTGCCGAGCCCGCTGCAGGGCTTGGATCAGCATCGCGTTGCACTGGGCGTACTGGCCGGTCGCCGACAGGATCGCCCCCAGTGCCTGGGTCAGCTTGAACCGGGTCCCGACTTGCGTCAGGCGCGCCGTCGCCGGATCGACATCCGCCAGGCGCGCCAGGGCCTGCTCGGCGCACTGCGCGGCCTCGGCCAGTTCGCGCCGGTCCAGGTGCACGATGGTCAGGTTCCAGAGGAGCTCGACCTCGATGTCGGGCAGGTCGGCCCGTTGCGCCCGCGGCAGCGCCTCGAGCACCAGCTTGCGCATGGCGTCGAGCTGCCGCTCTTCGAGCAGCATGGCGGCGGGCACCAAGGCCGCTGCGGCGCGCTGACCGTCGTCGTCCGCCAAGGCTTGCAAGGCCTGGCCGAAGGCCGCGAAGCCGACCCTGCCCACGCTCTGGCTTGCCGCCTCTGCCGCGGCGAAATAGGCGTCGAACGCGCCGCGGCGGTCACCGGCGTCGCGCAGGATCAAGGCGGCCTGTTCGTGCAGCGCTGCCGCCTCGGCGCGCTGCCAGGCGGCATGGGCGCGCCGCGCCGCCTCGGTCAGGTGCGGCGCGGCCTTGCGCGGCTCGGCGGCTGCCAGCCAGTGGGCGGCAATCCGCGCGGGATCGCCGCCGGCCCGCTCGAGAATGCGGCCGATCTCGGCGTGCAGCGCACGCGCGATCGCCGTCGGCACCGAGTCCCAGCGCGGCCTCGGCGATCAGGTCGTGGGCGAAGGCGCCGTCGTGCAGGACCTGCGCTTCTTCGAGTTCACTCCATGCATCGGCCAGGTCCAGCGGCTGCAGGCCGAGCACCTCGCCGGCCAACGTCGACGAGAAGTCCTGCCCCGCCAGCGCCGCGCAGCGTGCCAGCTTGAGCGCCAGCGGGCCGAGCCGCGTCAGGCGTCGCTGGATCAGCCGCTGCACGCTCTCGCGCGCGCGGCCAGGCGAGGACGTTCGCCTGGCCGGCCGCTGATCCTGCCGCGAGCGCGGCCTTCAGCGTCTCGAGCAGGAACATCGGATTGCCGCCGGTGCGCTGGCGCAGCACCGGGGCCTGGACCGGGCCGCCGATGCCCTCGATCTCCAGGGAGTCCAGCAAGCGCGGCGATGGCCTCGGCGCTCAGCGGCTGCAGCGGCACCGTCTGCGTCGTCGTCGACGCGGCATGCGCATCGACGAACGCACGCGCCGCCGGTCCGAGTTCGTCGGGCCGCATCGCGATGATCCAGGCGCAGGCCGTGCTGCCCACCAGCGCGTGCAGCAGTTCGACGCTGGCCGCGTCGGCGTATTGCAGGTCGTCGATGACCACGGCGCGCAGGCCGTGCTGGACCGCCGCGTCGAGCAGCGACTGCATGGCCCCGAGCAGGCGCGCGCGATCGTCCTGCCGCGCACGCGCCGCCGGCGGGGCCGAGCTCGGCCAGCACGCACGCGAGCGCGCCACGCTGCGCGGCCGTGAGTTGCAGGTCTGCCCGCAGCGTCAGGCCGCGCAGCCAGCGTGCCGCCAACGCGTAGGGCGCGGCCGCGTCGCCGGGCCGCGCGCACACCGACCATGCAGCGCGAGGCGTCGGCCGCGCGCAGTCACGGCCCTCGACCAGTTCGGCGATCAGGCGCGACTTGCCCATGCCGGCCTGCCCTGTCAGCAGGCGCACGCCCCCTTCGTCGATGGCGCGGGCGAGGGCTCGTCGTTCGGCGTCGCGCCCGATCAGGCGAGGCGGACGCTGCAAGGCGGCGGGCACCGTCGCCAGCGGCTGCAGTTCCGCATCCGGCACAGCGCGCTCGATGGTGGCCAGCAGCGCGAGCGTGTCGGCCGAGGGCCGGACCCCGACCTCGTCCTTGAGCATCTGCTCGCAGCGGTCGAACGCGAGCAATGCGGCGGCGCGGTCGCCGCGCAGGTAGTGCAGGCGGATCACACGCCGGTGTGCGCTCCTCCGACTGCGGCTCGAGCGCCAGCAGTTCCTGGGCGTGGACCAGGGCATCGGCATGGTCCTGGGAGCGCTCGGCCATGTCCGAAAGCTCGGCCAGTGCATGGCGCAGGCGGCCGTTGCGCCGCTCGCGCTGCTGGGCCAGCCAGGCGCTGAACTCGGGGCTGTGGTCGTGCGCGCCGTGTCCCGAGCACGGTATCGGAGTCATGCAGGTCGTGGCTGACGCCCTCGCCGAGCGCCAGCGTGGCGTTGCCACGGATCAGTTCGGCGCCCACCCCCTTGCGCAACTGGTGCAGCCGCTGGCGCAGCGAATTTCGAGCGGCCTCGGCATCGCTGTCGGGCCACAGCAAGGCGGCCAGTCGCGTCCGCGGCGTCGGCCCTTCGAGCGCCAGCCAGGCGAGCAGCGCCGCATCGCGCGCGGCGAGCGGCACCATGGCCTCGCCGCTGCGCACATGCGCCGGCGCCTGGGCCAGGGTCACCCGGAGGGTACGAGGTTCGCTGGTCATGGTCGTCGTGGGCACGCCGGGCCGGCTCCGCATGATGGCAGGTCGCGCCGCAGCTGGGTCTCAGGGACGCGGTGCGGCGAACACCCGCATGCCGCTGGCCAGGGCCGCTCGCATCGTTTGCATCGCCTTCCTCCGGCCTCGGCGTCGCAGTGGCCGAGTGGCAGGGTTGTAGGCGGTGCGGCGTTATGGCAGCGTTAGGCGTCGACCTGCTGCTCCGGCGGTTGCCCTGTGTCGGTCCAGGCGGATGGGCTCGCTCGCGTGCTGCTTACGATCGCCGGCGACGGATGCGAGCGAGGCCGTGCCGCAACTGAAGAAGAACCGCGACGGTTCGCGCTGCAGCGAACGGTTTCCCGAGCGTGCAGGCTAGAGTGTGGTGCATGAAACGTCAGATCATCCGCGTCGAGCCGCTCGCCACCTGGCTCGACAACTACAAGGCACCCACCTCGACGGTGGTTCGCCATGGCGACACGATCTACGTCACCGGGGCACCGCCGTTCGATCCGGCCACCGGCAAGGTCTTTCTCGGCCCGATCGAGCGGCAGACGGAGCTGGTGCTCGAGCAGATGAAGCTCTGCGTGGAGACCGCGGGCTCCTCGCTCGACGAGGTGCTCAAGGTCAACGTCTACGTTACCTCGGTCGAGATGTTTCCCGCGGTCAACGCCGTCTACCGGCGCTACTTCCCGGTGGATCCGCCGGCACGCATCTTCATCAACGTGCCGGCCTGGAGCGGCGGCTTCGACATCGAGGTGGACTGCATCGCCGCGGTCTGAGCGCAACAGGAGCCGCCGATGTTTGCCGTGATCTTCGAAGTGCGGCCGCGGCCCGAGCGCCGGGACACCTACTTTGGGCAGGGCCGAATGCTTCGCCCCGAGCTGGAGCAGATGGACGGATTCATCGACAACGTTCGCTATGCCAGCCTCACCCGGCCCGAATGGATCTTGTCGCTTTCGGGCTGGCGGGACGAGAAGGCCCTGGTGCGATGGCGCACCCACGTACGGCATCACGAGGCGCAGAGCCTGGGTCGTTCGCAGATCCTGCTCGACTACCACCTGCGCGTGGGCGAGGTGACGCGCGACACACGAATTCCGGCCGGGCAGGCGCTGCGCGAGCAGCGGCTGGACGAGACCGCGGCGGGCGCCGGCACGACCGTCACCCTGATCGACGCCCGTCGCCCGGGTGACGGGGCGGACGCCGAGGCAAGCGCGCGCCGGCTCGGGCTAGAGCCGGAGGCGCCGGGACTTCTGTCCTGGGATGTCTTCGAAGCGGTGCTGACCCCGGGCGACCTGTTGCTGCTGCTTTCCTGGAAGGACGAGGGCGCCGCCGAGACCTACGAATCGGACCGCGCTTCCCCGGACGGCAACGATCGGCGGCTGCGCCGCGTGCGGGTGGTGCGGGACTACGGCATGTTCGATCGTCGCGAAGCGCCGCAGTATTTCCGCCAGGCTGACGAGGCGCGCCCCTCACCTCTGGCATAGCGAGCGCTGAAGTTTGCTGAGGTCCCGGGAGCGGTCATCACGAGATGCCGTGTTCCCGCCGAAGGTGTGCCTCGAGTTGCCTCGCGAACTTGGCTCCGCCCTGCACGAGTTGCACCGCCTCGGGCCGGCGCGTCTTGGGGAAAGTGCTTCTGGGTCCACGCACTCATGGCCACCAGCACCGGCAGGAGTTCCAGCCCCTTCTCGGTCAGGCTGTAGACGGCTTTCTGGGCGTGCGTGGGGTCGCCGCTTTTCGTCACGATGCCGCTCTCGACGAGCGAACCGAGCCGGTCCGCCAGCACGTTGCTCGAGATCGCCTCTTCGGACTGCAGGAATTCGCGGAAGTGGCGCTTGCCCGCGAACATCAGGTCACGGATGACAAGCAATGTCCAGCGATCACCCAAGAGCTCCAGCCCGGTGCTGATGGGGCATGTCGATCGGCGGTCTTGTCTCATGGAATCGATCTTATACCGGTTGCAATTCACAAGCAGTCTGAACAGAATACCGATCCTGAAATGCAACCAGTTCGAGGAGCCCGATGACTTACCTGCGATACCACGGAAGCTGCCACTGTCAGGCAGTGCAGTACGAAGCGGAGTTCGACCTGGCGGCGGGGACCAACCGCTGCAATTGCTCCCTCTGCAGCAAGGCACGTGCGTGGTTTCTGTTCGTGCGCGGCGACAAGTTCAAGCTGCTCTCGGGCGACGACGTGCTGAGCACCTACCGGTGGGTGCCGCCCGGTCGGGCCGAGCCCGGCCTCGCCTACCGCTTCTGTTCACGCTGCGGTATCCGCCTCTACGCCACGGGCGAACTGGCGCAGCTGGGCGGGCGCTTCTATGCGATTCACGTGCCCACCTTGGACGATGTGGACAGGGAACAGCTGGCCTGCGCGCCATTGAACTTCATCGACAACGCACATGACCGACCTGATCGGGCACCGGCCGATACCCGGTTGATGTAAGGGGACGGACAAGGACGTCGAGAACGTCAGACGACCCGCGAGCTGCGCGGGCGGCCGACAGAGCCTACGGATACTGCTTTCTGATGAAGCGCTTGTCGCCCGTGGACATGTGCGTGTTGAACTTCGTCGGCTTGCCGCCCTTGATCAAGGCGCCATCGAACTGGTAAAGCATGATGGAGTTGGGATCGAACTTCGAGGCGTTGAGCTGATCCACGGAGTACTTGCTCACGACGTTGATGTCCGTGTCTTCCTTGCTCCAGAAATTGGGCGGCCCGGCGAAGTACGCATAGACCGCCGGCAGGTTCCACTGGATGCCGCCTTTCGGATTCTGGTGCTCGTGGATCGCGCCCAGCGCATGGCCGAATTCATGCACCACCACGCGCTCGTACTCGGTGTCGTCCGTGTCGTCGCGGAGCCAGCCGAAGTTCATGGTGGGCTTGGTCTTGGGGATTCCCAGGTTGTCGGTGCCGATGTAGGACCAGGAGCCATCGTCGGCCACAAAGGAGATCCTGACGTGCGCGGCGGCCTTGGTGGATGAGAAATTGAACTTGATGTTCGCGAACTTCATCCACTTCATGGCCTGGGCGGTGACGCGTTGCTTCTGCGTGGCCGAGCCATCCAGGAAGCAGACGTTCAGCGTCTTGCCGTCGGCCCATTTCTTCCCCGCCTCCAAGGCCATCTTCGCCGGCGCGGCCATCGACGACGCCCCGAACAGCTTGGTCCGCTTGACCGGCGGTGCGTTCTTGCTGTTCTCCAGGATCGCCGCGTGCATGGCGCGGACCTTCTCCGTGCCCGAGAGAACGCGATCACAGCACATGTGAATCGGTGTCTTGCGCTTGCCGGGAGAGGATTTGGCGCTGGACTTGGCCATGACGACGTCTCCAATTGCGTTTTGAATGAGCGGTCAACGACATCCAGAGGACGCGACCACCGCACCGTGACCGCAACGGAACGAACGGGGTGGCCTTGAAATCTTGCAGCCAATCCGCGCCGCGGTGTCAATGCGATTCGAGAAGCGACATGCGAGGTCTGACAGCTTGTGCGAAGCGCAGGAAACGGATGCAATGCGCGATCGCAGGCCTAGAGCGCTGCGGGCGCAACGGAGGGTCGGATGCAACTTCTCTTGGACGCAGGTGATTCCGGGGCGGAAGTCGACAAGCTCGCGCAGGCGCTGACGCGGGAGCTCGGTGCGGACGCGGCATCGTTTCCGGTGCTGGCACGGGCCGGCGCTGCGATCGACGAGGAATTCCTGGCGGCGGTCCGGCGCTGGCAGAGCGGCGTGGGGGTCATCGCCGACGGCGTCGTCGGGCCGCGATGTCAGGTCCTGCTGGGAATGATTCCGCCGCAGGGCGACAAGTTCGGAACTCTGGCCATCACCGTGGCAAACGTGAGCCGGCTCTTTCCGGCCACCAAGCCGGCGAACATCGCCCGCTACCTGCCCTACATCGAAGCCGCGCTCGGCGTGGCCGAGCTGACGGATCGGGCGATGGTGGTGGGGGCCCTGGGAACCATCCGCGCCGAAACGGAGGGTTTCGTTCCGATCTCCGAGTTCCAGTCGAAGTACAACACGCCGCCGGGAGGGGCACCCTTCAGCCTGTACGACCACAAGCTGGGCAACAACGGCCCCGGCGAAGGGGCCCGCTATCGCGGTCGCGGCTTCGTGCAGCTCACCGGGCGGACGAACTACCAGACCTACGGCGCCAAGCTCAGCTGCGACCTCGACACGGCGCCGGACCTGGCGAATGCCCCGGAAGTCGCCGCACTTCTGCTCGCCGTCTTTCTCGCCGACAAGGCAAAGGCCTTCCGCGACGCCGTCGCCAGCAACAAGCTCGACGTCGCGCGGCGGCTCGTCAACGGCGGCTCGCACGGACTGGCCAGCTTCAAGAGCGTGTTCGATCTGGCCAAGGACGTCTGGCCGCCCGCCGCAGCCGCCGGTCGCAAGAAGGCGGCAAAGGCAGCCACGCTGCGGCCACCCGAGAGCCAGCACAAGGTCTCGCGCACGAAGAAGGATGCCGCCGACCTGCGCGATCGACTCTTCATGCCCCAGGCGAGCAGCCTGCCGAACGAGTTTCCCTCGGAGGTCGATGTCGGCAAGTTCCTGCCCGCCTACACCGCGGCCAAGCTGATCCTGAACCAGGGAAAGGAGGGGGCCTGCACCGGCTTCGGCCTGACCTGCGTCATCAACTATCTGCGCTGGATCCGCCTGGGGCTGCCGAAGAAGATGAGCTCGGTGAGTCCGCGCATGCTGTACACGCTGGCGCGCCGCTACGACGAATACGACGGCGAGAACTACGAAGGATCGAGCTGCCGCGGGGCCATCAAGGGCTGGTTCAACAACGGCGTGTGCCTGGAGGAGGATTGGCCGTACGCACCCGAGATGTCGAACCCCGCGAAGTACGGCTTTGCCACCCGGGCGACGGAGCACACGCTCGGCGTCTACTACCGGATCGACACCAAGACGATCACCGACCTGCAGGCGGCCATCTTCCAGCAGGGCGCGGTGTTCGTTTCCGCCTACACCCACGACGGCTGGGACGCGCTGCCCCCGGCCAGGCTGCAGCCGCGAAAGCACGCCGACGTGCCGGTGATCCGGTTCGACGGCAAGCCTTCGCAGGACGGAGGCCACGCCTTCGCGCTCGTCGGCTTCAACACCGAGGGCTTCATCCTGCAGAACTCCTGGGGGCCGGGGTTCGGTGCGGGCGGCTTCGCCGTGCTGACCTACCTGGACTGGCTCGCCAACGGAATGGACGCCTGGGTCGTGTCGCTCGGCGTGCCCGGCGTCGTCGCCGGGCGCCTGGCCGTCGCCCCGTCGGGAGCGTCGGCGCGGGCCGGCGCCGATCGAAGCAAGTGGTGGGATACCGGGCTCGCCTACCAGCACAGCGTCGTCTTCGGCAACGACGGTCGCGTGAGCCGCTACCTCACCGAAGACGAGCAGCCGCGAAAGCTCCAGCAGCAGGTCTTCGCGCTGCCCGACACCTGGTTTCGCGCCCAGCCGGCGGGGACGCGCAAGCGGCTGGTGGTCTATGCCCACGGCGGGCTCAACAGCGAGGAGGAGGCCATCAAGCGGGCCAGCGCCATGGGCCGGTTCTTCATCGGCAACGGCTGCTACCCGATCTTTCTCGTGTGGAAGACGGGCCTGCTCGAGTCGATCAGCGACATCCTTGTCGACGCACGCAAGAGCCAGCCCGCGGTGGCGGCGGGAGCCGGCGAATGGTTCACCGAGAAGACCGACCTGGTGATCGAGAAGACGATCGGCCGGCCTCTTGCCAAGCCCATCTGGAGCGAGATGAAGGAAAACGCGGCGCTGGCCTTCGCACCGCGCCATGGCGGAGAGCTGCTGCTCGACGCGATACAGGCGCTGGTGTCCACCTGGGGACCGGCGTTCGAGCTTCATCTCGTCGGCCATTCCGCAGGTTCCATCATCCTCGGCCACATGCTGAGCTCGATGGCCGAGCGCTCCGCCATCAAGCAGGCCTTGTCGTCCGTCCATCTCTATGCACCGGCTTGCACCGTGTCGTTCGCATGCAAGCACTATGCGAGCGACGAGAACGTGATGAAGAGACTCAATCTGGACGTCCTGTCGGACAAGGAGGAGCGAGACGACAACGTGGCATCCATCTATCGCAAGTCGCTCCTCTACCTCGTTTCCAACGCGCTCGAGACGGATCTCCGCACGCCGATCCTCGGACTCGATCGAATCAACGACGCGAGCTACGCCGGATGGGACGGGTCCTCGGACACGGGCGAGGCGCTTGCGAACTGGCGCGCTGCCGCCAAGAGCGTCGGCCTGTCGTCGCGAACGACGGCGGTGACCTCGGACCTGATCCGGGTGGCCCTGGGCAGCCCGGACGCGACGCAGAGGGCTGCCCATGGAGGCTTCGACAACGACATCGATGTCGTATCGCGGACACTGAGTCGGATCACGGGAACCGCGCTCGCTGCGAAAGTCGACGATCTGCGCGGATACTGACTTCTCCCCGCCGAGCCGCACAATGACCAAGGGCCCAACTCGAAACATCGCCGATCGCGGGCCGGGAGGGACTGCATGAATCGGACCGACCGACGCTCGTTCATGCTGCGCGCAGTGGCGGCGACCTCCGGGCTCGGCCTCGCGAATACGCCAGCTCTTGCCGACGTCGACGAGAGCGATGCGGCGGCCGTGGCGCTGGGCTACAAGGCGGACACCGGGAAGGTCGATTCGACCAAGTATCCGAGCCACGACGGGTCGCAGCTCTGCGGCAACTGCAAGCAGTTTCAGGGCAAGTCGAGCGATCGTTCAGGAGGGTGCACCTTGTTCGGCGGCAAGGCCGTGGCGACTGCCGGGTGGTGCAGCGCCTGGGTCAGGAAGGCCTGAGCCGGTCGAGCACCTTCAGTGCACCTGCGGGGTGTTCACCCACAGCACCCGCGCCTTGCTCGGGCCCGGGTTGCGGTAGCTGTTGGTGAGGTGGTTCTTGAAGAAGAACGAATCGCCCGTGCTCAGAAGGTAGCGCGGTGCCCTCGATCGTCAGCTCCAGCTTGCCCTGGATCACGTAGCCGACGGTTTCGCCCTGGTGCGTGATCGGGTCGTGCTTGGTGCCGTCGGCATCGATCACGTGGATGTTGCCTTCGAGCAGGTTGCCGGCGCCGAAGGGCACGAGGCGCTCGTAGCTCACGCCGCGACCCTTGCGGATCGGATCGGTGGTGGCGACGGGCCGCTCCCGGCGCGCTGGACGATGCCCGGCGCATGCGGGTCGGAGCCGAAGAAGGAGGTCAGGTCGCGGTCGAGCGCTTCGACCAGGCGCTTCAGCATCGGCAGCGACGGCACGACGCGGGCGTTCTCGATCTTCGAGATCATGCTCTCGGTGCAGCCGACCTTGAGCGCCAGCTCGCGCATGCGGACGCCGGCGAGCAGGCGGGCGTGCTTCAGGCGGCCGCCGATCTGGAGCTCGTCGCGCCGCGACGGCTGCGGCCACGGCCGCGGCCGCCCGCGTCGGGCGCGTGCCGTTGCCGCCTGCCGACTTTCGCCTGGCGACTGCCTTCGCTGCAGCGCTCTTCACACCGATCCTTGTATCACCGGATTCACGGAGCGACGTGCGCGACCGCCGGCCAGCGGCGGGCCGGGCCAGCGCTGGCGCGGAAACAGCGATTCGACGACCGCCGACAGCGCCAGCACGCCGCGGTCGTCGAGATGGCGCCCCATGATCTGCAGGCCGATCGGCCGGCCGTCGGCGGTGAAGCCGATGGGCACCGATGCCGCGGGCAGGCCGGTGAAGTTGGCGAGCGCCGAGAAGGCGATCCAGGCGGTCGGCGCGACGGCCCGGCCATCGATGCGTCTCGGGTCCGTCGAGGTCGAGCCCGAAGGCGGCGCGGCCGTCGTCGGCGTCAGCAGGAAGTCGTGATCGCTCCATGAAGCGCCAGGTCGCGTTGACGATGCGCTTGCGAGCCATCTGCGCGTGCGGTGAACTCGTCGCCGGTCCAGCGCGCGCTCGACCAGGCTGCGCGAGCCAGCCTCGAGGACGACGCCGTGCTCGCGCCGCCATGCGCCTCAGGCCCGGCGCGGTCGGTGTCGAGCGCGACCAGCGTCTCGAACGCGGCGGCTGGGTGTCGCCGATCGCCGGGTGGGCCCGTTCGAGCGCTGGCGCCGAGCGCCTGCTGCGAGGCGCGAGCGCCGCCGGCTCGACCGCCGCCGCGCACCTCGGCGATCGACCGCGGCGTAGCCCAGGTCGGGGCTGAAGGCGATGCGCACGCCGCGCAGCGTCTCCGCGGCCGGCACGCGCCAGTCGGCGATCTCGTCCGGCAGCGAGTGCGCGGTCGCGCGGCGTCGGCCCGACCAGCACCGACAGCGCCAGCGCGGCGTCGGCCACGGTGCGCGTGATCGGGCCGATGTGCTCGAGCGACTCCCAGCTCGAGATGCCCGGATGGCGCTCGTCGCGGCAACCCGGGTAGACCGGCACGCGTCCCCACGACGGCTTGATGCCGAAGACGCCCGCACAGCGACGCCGGCAGCGCACCGAGCCGCCGCCGTCGCTGCCGAGCGCGAGCGGCACCATGCGCGCCGCCACCGCCGCGCGCCGAGCCGGCGCTCGAGCCGCCGGGCGTGACGCTCGGGTTCCAGGGATTGCGCGTGGTCGGGAAGAGCGGCGTTGTGGCCGAACGCGCCGTAGCCGAACTCCGAGGTGTTGGTCTTGCCGACGATGACCGCGCCGGCGCGCGCGCAGGCGCTCGACGACCACGTCGTCTTCCTCGGGCACGTGTCGGCGTAGAGGCGCGAGCCGAACGTCGTGCGCAGCCCGCGCGTGCAGATCAGGTCCTTGACCGCGACCGGCACGCCGGCGAGCGGCCCGCACGGCTTCGCCGCGCGGCGAGGCGCGCGTCGATGCGCGCGGCCGGCGCGCGGGCGCCGTCGGCGTCGAGCGTGCAGAAGGCGTGCAGGCCGGCGTCGAGCGCGCGATGCGCTGCAGCGCCTCCTCGGTGACGGCGGCCGCGCTCCAGCGACGCGCGCGGACGGCGTCCGCGATCGCCGAGGTCGAGCGCCAGCGGTGAATGCGACGTGTCGCCTGCTTCGGTGCAGCCATTGCCTTCCTCCTTGTCGTCGACGGATAGCAAGTCGTGCGCCCACGGGAGTGCTCCTTCGTTCAAGTGACTTGAACGATGGTCAAGTTTGGTGCGCCGCAGTCATGGCGCCCTGCCGTGAGGCTGAGCGTGCCCGATTTGCGGGCACGCACGCCGATGCCGATCAGGCAGGTCTGCCTCTGTCGCCAGTCGAAATCACTTGGCACTCTTACTGCTTTAGCGAGCTGGCGTCCACGGCCGACCGGCCGCGCGCCTCAACGCCCTGAAAGGGATACTGCATGTCGCACCTCTCCCTGCTGCGCCGCCGCGTCCTCGCGGGCTGTCGCTCCTGCGCCATCGGCGTGGGCACCGCCATGGCCGCCGATCCCCTCGACCGTCGGCGTGCTGCTGCCCGGCTCCGCAGCGACAAGGGCTGGATGGAATCGGCCTACGACGGCCTGATGGCCGCGCGAGAAGCAGCACGGCGACAAGATCAAGGTGCAGCTGATCGAGAACGTCAGCAACGCCGACTGGGAGCAGGCGCTTCACCGCGCTGGCGCAGAAGAACAAGCTCGTCATCGGCGCGGCCGGCCAGGTGCAGACGGCCGAGATGAAGGTCGCCAAGCGCTTCCCGAAGGTGAAGTTCTCGCTCATCGGCGGCAACAAGACGGGCGAGAGCCTGCCCAACTTCGCGGCTACGACGTCAAGCAGGCCGAGATCGCCTATGTCGCCGGCGTCGGCGGCGGCGATGCTGTCGAAGAACGGCGCGATCAGCTACATCGGCGGCATCGAGGTGCCGCCGATCGTCAACGCCGGCACCGAGTTCAAGAACGGCGCGATGTCGGTCAACCCGAAGATCAAGTACTTCGTCAGAACTTCACCGGCGACTTCGACGACGTCGCCAAGTCGAAGGAAGCGACGCTCGCGGCCATCGCCCAGGGCGCCGACGTCCACTATCACATCCTCAACCTCGGCCTGCGCGGCATGGAGCAGGCCGCCAAGGAAAAGGGCACCAAGATCATCGGCAGCTACACCGACCGCTGCGGCACCGACCAGCTCTACGTCGGCTACAGCATCACCGGCATCGGCTACATGCTGCAGTACGCGATCGACCAGTCGCTCACCGGCACCTGGAAGCCGGGCTACAAGGCCTTCGGCCTGGCGATGGGCCCCAAGGCCTCCGGCATGGTGGTCTGCAACGCGACGCCCGAGATGAAGCAAGAAGCTGCAGGAGACCGAGAAGGCGATCCGCGACGGCAAGATCAAGGTCCTCGAAGGCTGAAGGCCTTGCTCGCGAGACCGTGCCGCGGCGACGCCGGCGCGTGCTGGCGGCATCGCTGCTGTCGCTGCGCGGCATGTCAAGCGCTTCGGCAGCGCTGCAGGCGCTCGACCGACGTCTCGCTCGACATCGCCCCGGGCGAGATCCACTGCCTGCTCGGCGAGAACGGCGCCGGCAAGTCGACGCTGTGCAACATCGTCTTCGGCGTCTACCGCGCCGACGCCGGCGAGATGCGGCTGGCCGGCGCGCCGCACCGGCCGTCCGGCCCGGCCGAGGCGCTGCCGCACGGCGTCGCGATGGTCCACCAGCACTTCAGCCTGGTGCCCGACCTCACCGTGGTCGAGAACCTGCTGCTCGGCCAGGCGCGCGGCGTGCTGCGGCGCGGCGACTACGCCGAGCGCGTGCGAGGCGCTGTCGCGCGAGTACGGCCTCGCCGCTCGAGCCGCACGCGCGCGGTGCAGGACCTGTCGGTCGGGCGAGCGCCAGCGCGTCGAGATCGTCAAGTGCCTGATGCGCGAGCCGCGCCTGCTGGTGCTCGACGAGCCCACGGCCGTGCTCCTGCCGGACGAGATCGACGGCCTGCTCGCGGTCTGCGAGCGGGTCGCCGCGCGCGGCTGCAGCGTGGTGCTCGTGACGCACAAGCTCGCCGAGATCAAGAAGGTGGCGCATCGCGTCACGGTGCTGCGCGGCGGCCGGGTGGTGGCGCGTCGTCGGCGCCGGCGGAAGAGATCGGCCGCCTGGTGCGGGCGATGATCCAGCGCGACCTCGAAGGCCTGGGCGCCGGTGCGAGCGCGATCCTCGGCGAGATGGCCGCCAGCCAGGAGGCGGCCTCGGCCTCGGCTTCCCAGCGAAACGCTCCCCGAGACGCCCAAGCCCGCCGCCGACGAGACGCTCCAGGTCGACGGCCTGACCGTTCGCGACGCCGAGGGCGTGACCCGGCTGGCGAACCTGACGCTCATCGTGCAACCGCGGCGAGATCGTCGGCGTCGCCGGCGTCGAGGGCAACGGCCAGAGCGAGCTGGCCGCGGTGCTCTCCGGCATGACGCCGGCCGAGCGGAGGGCGCTTCTTCGTCCGCGGCCGCGAGATGACCGGTGCCTCGCCGAAGGCCTGACCGCGGCCGGGGTCGGCATCGTGCCCGAAGACCGGCACGCGGTCGGCTGCATGCCCGCCATGAGCCTGGCCGAGAACCTGATGCTCAACCGGCTCGAGCGCTTTCGCCGCTTCGGCCTGCTCGATCGCGGCGCGCTGCGCCGCGCCGCCGAAGAGACGATGCAGCGCTTCGACGTGCGCGCGGCCGGCCCGGACATCGCCTTCTCCGGGCTTTCGGGCGGCAACCAGCAGAAGGCCGTGCTCGCGCGCGAGACTCAGCGCACCGAGGGCCTGCGTGTTCCTGCTCGCCGCGCAGCCGACGCGCGGCCTCGACGTCGGCGCGGTCGAGGCGGTCTACGGGCAGATCCGCGCCGCCTGCGAGCGCGGCGTCGGCGTGCTGCTGATCTCGTCGGAGCTCGACGAACTGCTCAGCGTCGCCGATCGCATCGTCGTGCTGTACCGCGGCCGCGTCATGGGCGATTGCGCGGCCGAACCCGGAGCGCGCGCGCGCATCGGCGCCATGATGGCGGGGCACGAGGCATGACGCTCCCTGGCAGGCACCGCGACCCTGCTGCGCCAGAGCGTGCGGCGACCGTCCGGCGATCCTGGTCTCGATCGTCGCGGTCATCGCCGCCACGCTGTGCGGCATGGCCCTGGTCGTCGGCATCGGCGTCTCGGTGCCGAAGGCGCTCGCCGCCTTCGCCGACGGCGCCTGGGGCTCGCCGTATGCGGTGGCGCCTCGATCAACCGCGCGCTGGCGCTCGGCCCTGGTCGGGCCTCGGCTTCGTGATCGCGCAGCGCGCCAACCTCACCAACGTCGGCGGCGAGGGGCAGATCGCGGTGGGCGGCATCGCCGCCACCGCCGTCGCCCTCTACGGCGGGGCGAGCGCGCTGCCCGGGCCGCTCTCGTTCGGTCGTGCCGATGCTCGCCGCGGTCGTCGCCGGCGGCCTCTGGGGCGCGATCGCCGGCGTGCTCAAGGCCAAGGTCGGCACCAACGAAGTCATCAGCACCCTGCTGCTGTCGTTCGTCGCCGTCTGGATGCTCTACGGCTCGCGTGCAGTCGAGGCCCTGCTGCGCCAGCCGATGACCGAACACCGCGACCCTGCCGGAGTCGCTGGAGATCCCCGACCCGACGCAAGCTGCCGCTGCTCAGCGCCGACGCCGACATGCCGCTGCACGCGGGCCTGCTGATCGCGCTCGTGATCGCTGGTCGTCGCCGCTCGTCCTCGACCGCACGCGTGTGGGGCCTGCGCGCTGCGGGCGGTCGGCCTGAACCCGGTCGCCGCGCGCCGCGCCGGCATGCCGATCGCCCCGTCCATCGTGCTGGCGATGTTCCTCGCCGGCGCGTTCGGCGGCCTGGCCGGCGCCTTCATGCTGCAGGGCGAGCAGGGCAGCCTGAAGGCGCGGTTCTCGTCGGGCTACGGCTTCGACGGCCTCGTCGTCGGCCTGCTCGCCCGCGGCTCGGTGCCGGGCGTGCTGGCCGCGCGCGCTGCTGTTCGGCTTCCTGCGCTCGGGCGGCATCAACATGGAGCTCGAGGCCGGCGTGCCGAGCGCGATCGTGCTGGTGATCCAGGGCCTGATCATCCTGATGCTCGCCGGCACCGCCTTCTGGATCGACAGCCGCAAGGAAGGCGACGCGATGACCGACGAGATGGCCGCGGTGTTCGTCGGCTCGAGCCTGCGCCTGGCGATGCCCCTGATGCTCGCGGCGCACCGGCGAGCTGGTGAGCGAGCGCGCCGGCGTGCTCAACATGAGCGTCGAGGGCATGATGCTGATCGGCGCCTTCGCCGGAGCGATCGGCGCCTGGGCCACCGGCAGCCCGATGCTCGGGCCTGGCGATCGCGGCTGCTCGCGGTGCTGCCGGTGGCGCTGCTGCAGGCCTGGCTCAGCATCACGCTGCGCGCCAACCAGATCGTGACCGGCATCGGCATCAACATCCTGGTGCTCGGCGGCACCACGGTCGCCTACCGCGAGCTCCTCGGCAGCCGCTACGCGCACCGAGATCCCGGGCCTGGCACGCTGGTCGCCGCCGGGCCTCGGCGACATCGCGGTCTGGGGCGACGCGGTCTTCCACCAGACCTGGCTGCTCTACGCCGGCCTGGTGCTCGTGGTGCTCGCCGCCTGGGTGCTGCGCTACACCGCGCTCGGCCTGGCCGTCCACGCCGTCGGCTCGGAGCCGCGGGCGGTCGACAAGTCGGGCCTGTCGGTCACGCGGGTGCGCTACGGCGCGGTGATCTTCACCGGCCTGATGTCGGCGCTGGCGGGATGCTTCCTGTCGATCGGCGACATCCACACCTTCACCGAAGGCATGACCAACGGCGCAGGCTACCTGGCGCTGGCGGCGGTGATCTTCGGCAACTGGAAGATCGGGCGCACGGTGCTCGCCTGCCTGTTCTTCGGCGCCGCGACGGCGCTGCAGTTCCAGCTGCCGGCCATGGGCGTGAACGTGCCGACGGCGCTGCTGATCATGCTGCCCTACGTGATGGCGCTGGTGGCGGTGGGCGGCCTCGTCGGGCGCCAGACGGCACCGACCTATCTGACCCGGGCCTACGTGCGATGAGCGCGGCGGCCGGCTCCGCGGATGTACGCATCAGCGCCTCGGGCTTCACGTTCGACGCGAAGTTCCATCCCGACGCGCCGCGCACCGTCGCCGCCTTCCGCCGTCTGCTGCCCTACCGGCAACGCCTGATCCACGTGCGCTGGAGCGGCGAGGCGGTCTGGATTCCGCTGGGCGACTTCGATCTCGGCGTCGGCTTCGAGAACCACACCCGCTTTCCCTCCGCCGGCGACGTGCTGTTCTATCCCGGCGGCGACAGCGAAGCCGAGCTGCTGATCGCCTACGGCGCCTGCAGCTTCGCGAGCAAGGTCGGGCCGCTGGCCGGGAATCACTTCCTGACCGTCGTCGATGGCGTCGACAAGCTGCGCGAGCTGGGACGGCGGGTGCTGTGGGAAGGGCGCGCAGGACGTGAGCTTCGAGATTCGATGGATGACGAGGGCCGATCGTTGAGCGAGCGCGGCGACCCTGCATCCCCTCGGCACCTCGCCGCAGACCCGCTGGCTCGCGGGCAAGGACAGGGTCGACATGGCGACGCCGGGCCTGCCGCCGCGGCCGCTCACCCTCGCCACCACGCCGCAGCACGTCACCCTCGACCTCGGGCGGACGGTGCTCATGGTCATCGACATGCAGAACGACTTCTGCACCGCCGGCGGCTGGGTCGACCACCTCGGTCTCGACTACGCGCCCGACCGCGCGCCGATCGCGCCGCTGCAGCGCCTGCTGCCGGGCTGGCGCGCCGCGGGCGGGACGGTGGTGTGGGTCAACTGGGGCAACCGGCCCGATCTTGCCAACATGCCGCCCAACCAGCACCACCTCTACAAGCCGGCGGGGCAGGGCATCGGCCTCGGCGAGCCCTTGCCCGGCCACGGCGCACGCGTGCTCGAGAAGGACAGCTGGGCGGCCGCCGTGGTCGACGAGCTGGAGATCGCGCCGGCCGACCTGCGCGTCGACAAGTACCGCATCAGCGGCTTCTGGGACACGCCGCTCGACTCGATCCTGCGCAATCTCGGCACCCGGACCATCCTCTTCGCCGGCGTGAACACCGACCAGTGCGTGCTGTGCACGCTCACCGACGCGAATTTCCTCGGCTACGGCTGCGTGCTGCTCGAGGACTGCTGCGCCACCACCTCACCCGCCTTCTGCACCGAAGCGACCGTGTGGAACGTTCGCAAGTGCTTCGGCTTCGTCACCGATTCGCAGGAGGTGCTCCGCCGGCTTGCGGAGACGGCATAGTATTCCCGTCACCCATCGAGGAGCGGGGACCATGCAATCTCTGAACCCTTCCGTCGTCGGCAGCTGGCACGCCCATGTGTATTTCGATGCATCCAGCCGGGAGGCGGCGTGGGCCCTGCGCGGGACCATCGAAACGGAGCTGGCCGGGCGGATCGAGATGGGGCGCTTTCACGAGAAGCCCGTCGGCCCGCATCCGATGTGGAGCTACCAGCTGGCATTTCCTCCGGCCGAGTTCCCCCGGGTCGTGAGCTGGCTCGCGCTCAATCACGGCGTCCTGGACGTGTTCGTCCATCCGAACACCGGCGACGAGCTGCGCGACCATCGAGACTGCGCGCTCTGGCTGGGCAAGTCTTACGCGCTGAACCTGGCGGCCCTGACTGATTGACGGTTCCGAAACGTCCTCTTTCGGGCCGGAAGCCGACCGCCCTGGGCGACCGGTTCCAGCCGAGGCGAGTCCGCCCCGCCGACACCTTCTGTCAGCGGCTTGGCCGCGCCTAGCTCTCCAGGGCGTCGAGCTGCTTCCAGATCGGCGGAAGCTTCTGCATGCACTCGCCGAAGCTGCGCCAGATCAGCAGGTACTTGGTCTTGATGTCGAGCTTCGGCTTGGCGCTGGCGGCGTCTTCGGCCAGGTCGAGCATCAGCTTGCTGCGCGCGTACAGCTTGTCGAGCTGACCCTGGAACTCGGCGATGATTTCGGGCGGGACAGTGCGCCCGTCGCGCCCTCTCGATGTGATCATGTCCATCTTCTTGGCGAGCCCGCTGAGCGTGCCGTTGCGCGGGCTGAAAGCACCTACCTTGGCCGGCGTGAGCTGGCCCTTTTCCACGTCCTTGTGGTATGTCACGGCGAACCCATGGATGTCCTCCAGGATCTTGGACGCGGTGGCGCGGTTGCGCTTCAGAAAGGCCAGCTCGTCGCGGATGCAGGTCTGGATTTCCGCGAGGCAGGCCAGGGCCTTCTTTTCGGCCCTGATCTTCGGATCGTTCATCTTCGCCGTCAGGTCGGCGGCCACCTTCTTGAACTGCTTGATGTCCGACGCATCGGCATCGTCGGGGAGCTTGCGCAGCATGTCGGAGATGCCGGTGTCGGTCAGCATGAGCGGCTTGGCCTTCTTCCAGGCCTTCACGAACTCCGAGCCCTTGAGGAGCATGGTCATGGGAATTTCGTCTTTCTTCGAGTTGATGGGAAAGAGCGCGAGTTGCCATCGCGCTCCGCCGACAGGCGGGCCGCAGTGTGCATGACGCGCTGCAGGAGCCTCCGGTGCTTTTTCCGCTCTCGGCCCGTCCGGTGGACAAGCGGTCCGCCGAGGCCCTTGCCGTGGGCCGGTCGTCGGCTACCTGAAACCTACTGGATGACCTCGTCTGCGCGAGCGAGCAACGACTGCGGGATCGTCAGGCCCAGCATCTTGGATGTTTTGAGGTTGATCGCCAGCAGGAATTTGGTTGGCTGCTCGACGGGCAAGTCGGCGACCTTGGCCCCTTTGAGGATCCGATCAGCGTAGCCCGCTACCCGACGATACATGTCCTCGGAGTCGGGCCCGTACGACATGAGGCCGCCGAATCTCAACGATGTACCCCACCCATACATCGACGGGAGTCCGCCCTTCAAGGCAAGCTGTGCCACGCGGACTCCTCCCTCTTCGCCGCTGAGCATGGGATCGCTCAGCACGAAGACTGCGTCGACACGCGTTTGCGCCATGTCCGCGAAAGCCTGATCGACCTCGGTCGGAGTGCGCGCCGTGACGCGCGCGATCCGCACCGCGAGCGCCTGCGCCGTCGCGTCGATCTCCCTGAGACGTTGTGCGTGGGTGGGGTTTGCCGGGTTCGAGAGGATGCCGATCCGGGAGAGATTCGGGATCGCCTCCTTGAACAGCTGCAGCTGTTTGCCGATCAGCTCGGTGCCGAGGAAGCTGAGCCCGGTGACGTTGCCCGCGGGCCGGGCGAGCGCGTCGACCAGGCCGATGGCAACGGCGTCTGCAATAGCCGCGGCGACGATGGGGATGGCGCGGGTACCGCGTTTGGCCGCAAGGGCAGTCTCCGCTCCGTCCGCGATGATGACGTCCACCTTGAGCCGAACCAGCTCGTCGACCAGTTCTGGCAGGCGCTCAGACTTGAAGCCTGCCGCCTTGATCGTGAAGACGAAGTTCTGTCCTTCGATCCATCCAAGCTCTTTGAACCCCTGATTGAGAAACTTGAAAGTCAACGCCTCCATCGAGCGTCTGATCGTGAGGTATCCGATCGCGTAGACCTTCCCGCCCGGCTGCGCCTCGGCGGCGAGCGGTGAGGCTGCGAAGCCGCCCGCAACGCGGCCGATGAATGCTCGACGATCCATGGCCGCAACCCCTCGTCGTGAACGAAAGCCGGGCCATGCTACCCCACGGGTCGAATCGTCCGCCGGCTTGTCGACTGGCGATGGCGCACCTTCGCGCTTTCACCCTTGCACCAGCGTTCCCGCGAATCCAAGCGGTTTTTCGACGGAGTAAGGTCGTGCGCATGCGCTCGAGATGGAAGTCAAGCGAACGGGCGGAGCGCCTTCGTCGAGGCCCCGATCGCGGCGCCGCACTCGCCCAGTACGAGGGGCGCGCAGCGACCTACGACCTCGAGCTGGCCGTGTTCGAGCCGATTCGCGAGCTGGCCATCGAAAGGCTGGAGCTCCGGCCGGGCGAGACGGTGCTCGACGTCGGTTGCGGCACCGGGTTGAGCCTTGCGCGCCTGCGGCGCGCGGTCGGTCCGACCGGGCATGTGGTCGGCATCGAACAATGCCCGGCAATGATCGGCCGGGCCCGCAAGCGGATCGCGGGCCAGGAGGGCGGCAATGTCACGCTGCTCTGCGCGCCGGCCGAGGAGGCGGAGGTCGATGGGTGCGCCGATGCCGCGCTGTTTCACTTCACCCACGACATCCTGCGTCGGCCGGCGGCCCTGGATCGGGTCTTGCAGCACTTGAGGTCCGGCGCACGCCTGGTGGCGTGCGGCCTGAAGTGGGCACCGCCATGGGCGGTGCCCGTCAACCTGTTCGTCTGGGGCGCGGCGCTGCGATCGGTCTCGAGCCTGCAGGGTCTGGACAGGCCGTGGAGTCTCCTGGCCGAGCGAGTCCCGGGTCTCGAAGTCGACGATCTGATGCTCGGTGCAATCTTTCTCGCGCGCGGCATCCGCGCGTGACGGAAGATGCCGTCGTGAGCGAGGTCGGATGTCCCTGGCTGATTGCTGCGTCGGGCCGGTGCGTCAGGACTTCTTGGTGTAGGCGCTGCACCATGCCTTGGCGCCCACCAGCTTGCCCGGGAACAACGCGCAGTTGCCAGCCGCCTCGCCGGCCTTTGGCTGGTAGAGCTGGCAGGTCGAGCATTCCTGCCCGGCGGCGTAGTTGGCGTACTTCTTCTTGTCGGCCTTGGTGGCGTCGCTCACGTAGCCGAGCGCCTTGGCTTGCGGATCGTTCTCGTCGACCTTGGCCTGCGCCAGAGCCGCCTGCCCTACGAGCAGTGAAGCTCCCGCTGCCGGAAAGATCTGGATGAACTTGCGACGGGTTTGCATCGGGCGGCTCCTCTGCTGACGGATCGGATCACGGCCCGAGGACGGGCCGCTCGCTCGTGCGCAGCGTACCCATCGAGGGGCGCGATTGCAAGCGGAAGCCCAGGCAAACGGTCAGGCTAGCAGGCACTGCTCGCGAGCTGCAATCCGGTGCCGATGCTGCCCATGCCCAGCAGCGTGGCATCGACGGCGTCGTCCAGCGGCGTGTGCGGCTCCGTGCCCAGCACCGCGACGCAGGCGGGCGTTGCCCATGCGCACCGGCTGGCGCCACAGGTAGCGCATCTCGCAGCAGCTCGCGCAGCGTGGCGACGAAGGGCGACGCCAGCCGCATCAGCCACCACGGGAAGGCGCGAAGCCGGGGCGTGCCGCCCGCTGCGCGCGCCACGACGCGCTGGATCGCCTCCGCCATCTGCATGCCGTCGGCATCCCAGTGGCCGGCCATGTGGAAGGCGGCGAACGGCTCCAGCGTGTCGCGGCGCGCCAGCAGCTCGCACCATCGTGCGCGCCACGTCGGGCAGGTAGGACCATTGGTGGCCGACGCCGCGGCTCGCCGGGCAGGTTGATCGTCGTGACCGGCTGTCCCGGCTTGACCAGGCCCTGCGAGAACCAGTTGTTGCCGGCCCGCGGTCCGAAGAAATCGCCGGCCCGCACGATCGATCACGCGCGCGCCCTGCGCGCGTGGCCGCCTGCAGGCGCCGCTCCATCTCGACGCGGATCGCGCCCTTGCGCGTGGCCGGGTGCTGCGGCGAGTCCTCGGTCAGACAGCGGGAAGGCGTCCGGCCCGTAGTTGTAGACCGTGCCCGGCAGCACGATGGTCGCGCCGCTCGGCGATGGCTGCGGCGATGGTGTTGTCCAGCATCGGCAGCACCAGCTCGCCCCAGTTGCGGTAGCCGGGCGGGTTGACGGCGTGAACGATGACCGACGCAGCCGCGCGCGGCGCGCATCACGTCGTCGCGGTTCATCGCGTCGCCGCGCAGCCAGGTGATGCCGTCGCGCTGCGCCTCGGCCTGCTGCCAGCGCCGCGCTTGAGCGCGCGCACCGTCCAGCCGGCGTCGCGCAGCTGGCGCGCCACCTCGCCGCCGATGCCGCCGGTTGCGCCGAGAACCAGGGCACGTCTGCCGTTTGCCATGATCGTCTCCGTCGTGAGTGATTGCGATGGATGCGATTCTGGGCGTAGCGCGGGCACAAATGAAATTGGCTGAACATGAGGCAGCACGCTATACATTTATGTATGACTGACGACGCGATCGGCTGGGAGCTCTACCGCTCGTTTCTCGGCGTGCTGCGCGAGGGCTCGCTGTCCGGCGCGGCGCGCGCGCTCGGCATCACGCAGCCGACCGTGGGCCGCCACATCGCCGCGCTCGAAGCAGGCGCTCGGCCTCGCGCTGTTCACGCGCTCGCAGACCGGCCTGATGCCCACCGAGGCCGCGCTCGCGCTGCGCGCCTACGCCGAGGCGATGGACAGCAACGCGGCCGCCCTGCGAGCGCGCCGCCAGCAGGGCCATGGCGAGGGCGTGGTCGGCACGGTGCGCGTCTCGGCCAGCGAGGTGGTCGGCGTGGAGGTGCTGCCGCCCATCGTCGCCCGACTGCGGCAGACGCATCCCGCAGCTGAAGGTCGAGCTGGTGCTGACCAACCGCGTGCAGGACCTGCTGCGCCGCGAGGCCGACATCGCCGTGCGCATGAGCGCAGCCGAAGCAGGAGCAGCTGGTGGCGCGCCGCATCGGCGCGCATCGACGTCGGCCTGCATGCGCACCGCGACTACCTCGCGCGCCATGGCACGCCGCGCACGCGTCGACGAGCTGGCGCAGCACTCGCTGATCGGCTTCGACCAGGAGACGCCGTATCTCCGCGCCGCGCGCAAGGCGCCTCCGCAGTGGACCGCGCGCGAGCTTTCTCGCTGCGCAGCGACAGCGACCTGGCGCAGCTGGCGCTGATCCGCGCCGGCTGCGGCATCGGCATCTGCCAGGTGGCGCTGGCGCGAGCGCGACCCGAACGCTGGTGCGGGTGCTGAGCCGCCAGGTCGAGTTCAAGCTGGCGACCTGGGTCGTGATGCACGAGGACCTGCGCGACAGCCCGCGCTGCAAGAGCGACCTTCGACGCGCTGGTCGGGGCGTTCCAGTAGGGCCATTGCGCGACGTTTACAGGCACGCCGCCGACGCTCAAAATGGGCCGATCCAACGAGGAGCGTCGCCATGGATCTCGGACTCAAGGGCAAGCGCGCCGTCGTCACCGGCGGCAGTCGGGGCATCGGCCGGGCGATCGCGGAGGCTTTCGCCGCCGAAGGCGCGAACGTCTCGATCTGCGCGCGCAAGGCCGACGAGGTGCGGCGACCGTGCGCGCGCTCTGCAGGCCAGGGGCGTCAAGCGCCTTCGGGCGGCGCTCGACGTGGCCGACGGCGCGGCGCTGGGCGCGTGGATCACGCGCGAGCGCCGGCGAGCTGGGCGGCATCGACGCCCTGGTCTGCAACGTGAGCGCGCTGGCGGTCGGCGACAACGCCGAGTCCTGGGAGAAATCGTTCCGGACCGACATGATGCACACGCGTCAATGCCGTGGCCGCCGCCGTGCCGTTCCTCGAGAAGTCGAGCAGCGCCTCGATCGTGCTGATCTCGAGCGTCTCCGGCTTCGAGGTCGACTTCGCCGCCGGCTCCTACGGCGCGATCAAGGCGGCGCTGATCCACTACGCCAAGGGCCTGAGCCGGCAGCTCGTCGGCAAGGGCATCCGCGTGAACTGCGTCTCGCCGGGCAACACCTACTTCGACGGCGGCATCTGGCAGACGATCGAGAAGAACATGCCCGACCTGTTCGCCTCGACGCTCAAGGTCAATCCGACCGGCAAGTTCGGCACGCCGGACGAAGTGGCGCAGCGGCGTCGTGTTCATTTCGAGCCCGGCGGCCAGCCGCATCTCCGGCACCAACCTGGTGATCGACGGCGCGCTGACCGTCGCTGTCTAGGAGTCGCGGCCATGAGCGAGCTCGCACGCGCCACACGATCCACAGGGACCACATCCACCACGGCTGGAACAACGCGTTTCGCGCCCTGCCTGACGGATCGCGCCGGGCGAGACGCGTGCAGTTCGAGACGCTCGACGCGTCGTCGGGCCAGCTCACGCAGCACATCGACGGCCGCCGATCTCGAGAAGCTCGACCTCGCGCGCGTGAATCCGGTCACCGGGCCGGTCTACATCGACGGCGCGAAGCCGGGCGACGCGCTCAAGGTCACGGTGCTGTCGCTGCGGCCTTCGGGCTGGGGCTGGACCGGCGAACATCCCCGGCTTCGGCCTGCTCACCGACCAGTTCCCGAACGCGAGGCTTGCACCACTGGAACTACGACCCCGGCCTGACGCCGGCGATGTACGGGCCCG
Organism: uncultured Actinomycetota bacterium; assembly: GCA_963745795.1. Classification (GTDB taxonomy): domain Bacteria; phylum Actinomycetota; class Actinomycetes; order Propionibacteriales; family Nocardioidaceae; genus Marmoricola. The sequence goes on from CAVUYR010000005.1 coordinate 887,040, forward strand.
GCGGCCGCGTGCCGCTTGAGGCCGTTCACCGGGACCATCGGCGTCGCGCCCGGCGGAGCCGGGCCTGCACAGCATCATTCCGCCGCGCAACGTCGGCGGCAACATGGATGCGCGCGACATCGCCGAAGGCACCGAGCTCTACCTGCCGATCGAGGTCGACGGCGCGCTCTTCTCGGTCGGCGACACGCATGCGGCGCAGGGCGACGGCGAGGTCTGCGGCACGGCGATCGAAAGCCCGATCGACGTGGCGCTCAAGTTCGAGCTGGTGAAGGACGCCCGCCTGCGCTCGCCGCGCTACGTCACGCCGGGCCCGGTCACCGACCATTTCGACAGCGAAGGGCTACGAGGTCACGACCGGCATCGGCCCCGACCTGATGGCCGGCGCGCGCATGGCCGTCTCCGAGATGATCGAGCTGCCTGAGCAGGCGCTACGGCTACGAGCCGATCGACGCCTACATGCTGTGCAGCGTGTGCGCCGACCTGCGCATCAGCTCGATCGTCGACGTGCCGAACTGGGTGGTCTCGTTCTACTTTCCGCGGGTCGTGCTCGAGTAGCCCGAGCCCGCTTCTGCCCGGCCCTTCAGCGCCTGCGCGCCTCGAACGCTCGCTGCAGCAGGCAGAACACGAACAGCAGCGACGCCGATCACGATCCGCGTCCACCACGAGCTGAGCGTGCCGTCGAACGCTGATCAGCGTCTGGATGATGCCGAGGATCAGCACGCCGAACAGCGTGCCGACGACGTAGCCGACGCCGCCGGTCAGCAGCGTGCCGCCGATCACCACGGCGGCGATCGCGTCGAGCTCCAGGCCCACCGCGTGCAGGCCGTAGCCCGACAGCATGTAGAACGTGAACACGACGCCGGCCAGCGCCGAGCAGAAGCCGCTGAAGGTGTAGACCAGCACGATCGGTGCGCGCGCACCGGCAGGCCCATCAGCAGCGCCGACTGCTCGTTGCCGCCGATCGCGTAGACCGTGCGGCCGAACCGCGTGAAGTGCGCCAGGTAGATCGCCGATCGCCAGCATCGCCAGCGCGATGCAGCGCGCTGACGCGTGATCGAGCGCTGTCGCCCCACAGCGGGATGCGCGCACTGCGCGATCGCCGGTGTAGAACGGGTTCGGTGATGCTGATCGAGTCGATGCTGATCAGGTAGCAGAGCCCGCGCGCGAGGAACATGCCGGCCAGCGTGACGATGAACGGCTGCAGCCGGAAGCGCTGGATCAGCCAGCCCATGAGCGCGCCGAACGCGGTGCCGATCGACGAGCACGAGCGGAATCACGAGCGCCGGGCTCCAGCCGTGGTGCTCGACGAGCGTCGCCGAGACCATCGTGGTCAGCGCGATCACCGAGCCGACCGACAGGTCGATGCCGCCGGACAGGATCACGAAGGTCATGCCGATCGCCGACGATGCACGAGGAAGGCGTTGTCGATCAGCAGGTTGAGGAACACCTGCGCGCGAGAAGAAGCCGTCGTAGGCGATCGAGCCGGCGCCGACATCAGCACGAACAGCGCGATGGTGCCGCAGCGGCAGGAACTTGTGAGCGCCGCGTCGACCCGCGCGCAGCGCGATCGCCGGCGCAGCGTCGTTCGCGCGCGCCTCACGGCATCGCGCCAGCGCCAGCGCCGCGCACGCGCGATCGCGCGGAACTCGGCCGACTGCAGCAGCATGACGACGAACACGACCACGCGCCTTCACCACCAGGTTGATCTCGGGCGGCACGCCGATCGAGTAGATCGTCGAGGTCAGCGTCTGGATGATCAGCGCGCCGAGGACGCTGCCGACCAGGCTGAAGCGGCCGCCGGTCGAGCGCGGTGCCGCCGAGCGTGACGGCGAGGATCGCATCGAGCTCCATCAGCATGGCCGGCGTTGTTGCCGTCGGCGCTCTTGACGTTCGAGCTGATCGATCAGGCCCGCGACGCCGGCGCAGAGGCCGCAGAACGACGTAGACGCACGACGGTGATAGCGCGCGCGCGCACGCCGGCCACGCGCGCCGCGACCGGGTTGATGCCGATCGCCTGGATGAACAGGCCGAGCGCGGCTGCGCGTCATCAGCAGATGCAGCGCGCCGCAGACCGCCGCCGCGATGAAGAGCGAGAACGGCAGGCCGAGCAGGAAGCCGTTGCCGAGGAAGAAGAACGGCGCGTAGTAGATCGTGATGATCTGGCCGCCGGTGATGCAGCTGCGCGATGCCGCGCCCGGCGACCATCAGGATCAGCGTCGCGATGATCGGCTGCATGCCGACCTCGCGCGACCAGCAGCGCCGTTCCACAGCCCGCACAGCAGCGCCGACGCCGAGCGCGCGCGACGATCGCCACGGCGCATCGGGAAGCGGCTGACGTGCGTCTGCACGCCGTCGCTCACGACCAGCTCGCCGCCGATCATCAGCGCCGCGACCGCCGCCGCGATCGCGACCACCGCGCCGACCGAGATGTCGATGCCGCGCGTCGCGATCACCAGCGTCATGCCGAGCGCGACCAGCATCAGCGGCGCGGCGCGGTTCAGGATGTCGATCAGGCTGCCGTAGAGGTGGCCGTCGCGCCACTGCGAGCTGCCAGGAAGCCGGGGTTGAAGACCGCGTTGCACGGCGAGCAGCAGCAGCGAGCGTCGACGACCGGCCAGAACAGGCGGTGGCTGCGCAACGCAGCTCGGCGCACGCCGCGCGATCGTCACGGCTGCCCGCCGCGATCAGCTGGTAGACCGCCTGCTCGTCGGCTGCCGCCGCGGCAGCTCGCCGACCTTGCGCCGGTCGCGCAGCACGACGATGCGGTCGCGAGACGCGCACGACCTCGTCCATCTCCGACGAGATGAACAGCACCGCCATGCCGCCGCGCGCGCAGCGCGCAGGATCTGCGTCCATGATCTCCTGCTTGGCGGCGACGTCGATGCCGCGCGTCGGCTCGTCGAGGATCAGCAGCCGCGGCTCGGTCGCCAGCCAGCGCGCCAGCAGCGCCTTCTGCTGGTTGCCGCCCGAGAGCATGCGCGATCGGCGTCTCGACGTCGGCGGTCTTGATGCCGAGCGCCGCGACGAAGCGCTCGGCGATCGCCGTCTGCCGCGCGCGCGACAGGACTGCGCACGATGCCGCGCTCGCGCCTGCAGCGCGAGCGACGATGTTCTCGCGCACCGACAGCTCGGCGACGATGCCCTCGGTCTTGCGGTCCTCGGGGCAGAGCGCCAGGCCGCGCGCGATCGCGTCGAGCGGCGATGGCGAACCGCACCGCGCTTGCCGTCGATCGCGCAGCGTCGCCGCTGGTCGCGCGCGGTCGAGCCCGAACAGCAGCCGCGCCAGTCTCGGTGCGGCCCGAGCCGAGCAGCCCGGCGAGGCCGACGACCTCGCCGGCGCGCAGCGTCGAGGTCGATCCGGCTGCAGCTGACCGCGCTGGCCCAGGCCGCGCGCCTGCGAGCACGCGGCGCGGCGCCGTCGGCCGCGCGCGCCGGCGCGTCGGCGCGGCCCGGCCGCCGCGCCGGCGAGCTCGCGCCCGACCATCGCCGACGATCAGGGCCTGCGGCGGCAGCTCGGCGACCGGGTACTCGCCGACGCAGCTCGCCGTTGCGCAGCACGGTGATGCGATCCGAGATCGCGTACACCTGGTCGAGGAAGTGGGTGACGAACAGGATCGCCATGCCCTGCGCCGCGCAGCCGCCGCAGCACCGCGAACAGCGTCTTGACCTCGTCCTCGTCGAGGCTCGAGGTCGGCTCGTCGAGGATCAGCACCTTGCGCCTGACGACGCTCAGCGGCGCGCGGCGATCGCCACCATCTGCTGGACCGCGACCGGATAGCTCGACAGCAGCGCGCGTGACGTCGATGTCGACGTTCGAGGCGCGCGAGCAGCGCGCGCGCCTCGCGCGTGCATCGCGCGCCCAGTCGATGCGCCAGCGCTGGCCGGCGCCCGTCGCGGATAGCGGCCGGCGAAGATGTTCTCGGCCACCGAGAGGTTCGGGCAGAGGTTCACCTCCTGGTAGACGGTGCTGATGCCGAGCCGCTGCGCGTCGAGCGGCGAGGCCGGCCGGATCGCGCTGGCCGTCGAGCGCGAGCTCGCCGGCGTCGGCGCGGATACACGCCGGTCAGCACCTTGATCAGCGTCGACTTGCCGGCGCCGTTCTGGCCCATCAGCGCGTGGACCTCGCCCGGCACGCAGGCGGAAGTCGACGCCGGACAGCGCGCGCACGCCCGGGAAGTGCTTGGTGAGCCCTCGCATCTCGAGGACCGGTCGACGCGCTCGTCGCGCGGTCGTCCGTCGCAGCGGTCGGCCGTCGCGTCGGCCACGGTCAGTACTTGCGGTTCGGGAATTCCTTGGCCGCCACCTCCATCGGGAACATGCCTTCCTGCGTGACGATGCGCTTGGGCAGCGTCTTGCCGGCCATCACGTCCTTGACCGCGCTCATCAGCTGCGGCCCGAGCAGCGGGCTGCATTCGACCGATGACGTTCAGCTTGCCGGCCATCATCGCCTCGAACGCGCCCTTCACGCCGTCGATCGAGACGATGATGATGTCCTTGCCCGGCTTCATGCCCGGCTTCCTCGATCGCCTGGATCGCGCCGATCGCCATGTCGTCGTTGTGCGCGAAGAGCACGTTGATCTTCTTGCCCTCGGCCTTGAGGAACGCCTCCATCACTTCCTTGCCCTTGGCGCGGGTGAAGTCGCCGGTCTGCGAGCGGATGATCTTGAACTTCGGCTCGGCCTTGATGATCTCCTCGAAGCCCTTCTTGCGGTCGATCGCCGGCGCCGAGCCGACCGTGCCCTGCAGCTCGACGATGTTGATCGGGCCCGTCGTTGCCCTTCGTCTTCTCGACCAGCCAGCGGCCGGCCTTGCGGCCTTCCTCGACGAAGTCCGAGCCCATGAAGGTGACGTACAGCGAGTCGTCCTTGACGTCGACCGCGCGGTCCGTGAGGATGACCGGGATCTTGGCGGCCTTGGCTTCGCGCAGCACCGGTGTCCCAGCCGGTCTCGACGACCGGCGAGAACGCGATGACGTCGACCTTCTGGGCGATGAACGAGCGGATCGCCTTGATCTGGTTCTCCTGCTTCTGCTGCGCGTCGGAGAACTTGAGGTCGATGCCGGCGTCCTTGGCGGCCGCCTTGATCGATTCGGTGTTCGCGGTGCGCCATTCGCTCTCGGCGCCGATCTGGGCGAAGCCGAGCACGATCTTGCCTTGCGCAAGAGCGGCAGGGGCAGGCCGGCAGCGATCGTCGCCGCGACGAGGGTTCGACGTTGGATATTCATGCGGAGTCTCCTTGCGGTTGAAGCGTCTTGTGAGCGACGCTGAAGCGGTGCACGGTCGTGCTCTGGAACGTCTCGCCGGGCCGCAGCACGGTGGACGGGAATTCGGGGTGGTTGGGCGAGTCCGGGATAGTGCTGCGTCTCCAGGCACACGCCGTCGCCCTGGCGATAGGCCCGGCCTTGCGCGGCCGCGCAGCCGGCCGTCGAGGAAGTTGCCGGAGTAGAACTGGATGCCGGGCTCGGTGGTCGCGATCTCCATCACGCGGCCCGAGACCGGATCGGCGAGCCGCGCCGCGGGCACCAGGCTCGCCGCGCCCGCCGCCGTCGAGCACCCAGCAGTGGTCGTAGCCGCGCGCGAGCATCAGCTGCGGCGTCGCCGAGCGGATGCGCGCGGCGATGGGCGTCGGGCGGCGGAAGTCGAACGGCGTGCCGTCGACCTCGGCGACGCCGTCGGGATCAGCGTCGCGTCGACCGGCAGGAAGCGGCTCGCGTTCAGCGTCAGCTGGTGATCGAGCGCGCTGCCGCCGCCGGCGAGGTTGTAGTAGCCGTGGTGCGTCAGGTTGACGATCGGTCGGCGCGGCTCGTCGTCGCGCGGTAGTCGATGCGCCATTCGTTCGCCGGCGTCAGCGTGTAGCGCACGCGTCACGTCGAGCCGGCCGGGGTAGTCGCTCGTCGCCGTCGTCGCTGGTGCAGCGTGAGCTCGAGCGCGACGCTGCCGTCGCCGCGGCGGCAGCGGCTCGATCGCCCACCAGCGCTTGCCGAAGCCGCCGGCGCCGCCGTGCAGCGCGTTGGCGCCGTCGTTCAGCGCCAGCTGATGCGCCTCGCCGTCGAGCGCGAAGCGGCCGCGCGGCGATGCGGTTGCCGTAGCGGCCGACGAGCGTGCCGAAGTGCGGGTTGCGCTCGACGTAGTCCGTGAGCGTCGTCGAAGCCGAGCACGACGTTCGCGCTGCGGCCGTCGCGGTCCGGGCACGTGCAGCGACGGTGACGATGCCGCCGAGGTTGATCGCGCGCAGCTCCAGGCCGCGGCCGTTGGCCAGCGTGTACTCGTGCACCGGCCGCGGCCGTCGGCAGGTGGCCGATCAGAGTCGCGCTGCGCACGTCGCGGCATCCGACTCAGGCCCAGCCGCCGTCGACGATGAAGTCCTGCGCCGTGCACATCGCGCTGTCGTCGGCCGCGAGGAACAGCGCCATGCGCGCGATGTGCTCGGGCATCAGCGGCTTGTTGATGCACTGGCCGCGCGCGATCTCCTCGCGCGCCCTTGTCGTCGACCCACAGGCGGAGCTGCTTCTCGGTCATCACCCAGCCCGGCACCAGCGTGTTGACGCGGATGTTGAACGGCCCGAAGTCGCGCGCCAGGCTGCGCGTGAGGCCCTGCACCGCCGCCTTCGACGTCGTGTAGACCGGCATGCCGCCCTGCTTGAGCTTCCAGCTGATCGAGCCGAAGTTGACGATCGAGCCGCCGCCCGCCGCCTTCATGTCGGCGGCGACGTCCTGCGCGGCGAAGAACTGGTGCTTCAGGTTGACGCGCGATGCCGGCGTCCCAGCTCTCGGGCGTGGTCGTCCTCGATGCGAGTGGCGCTGGTCGTTGGCGGCGTTGTTGAGCAGCACGGGGATCGGGCCGATGCGCTCGCGCACCGCGTCGATCGCGCGCGTCGAGCGCGGCGATGTCGGTCAGGTCGGCGGCGACGAACAGCCGGCGCGTGGCGCGCGCCGGCCAGCGCGCGCGCCAGCGCCTGCGCCGGCGTCGCGTCGATGTCGATGAAGCCGACGCGCGCGCCCTGCGCGACGAACTCCTCGACCAGCGAGGCGCCGATGCCGGTGGCGCCGCCGGTGATCAGCACGGCTGCGGTCCGTGCAGGCTGGGATAGTGGGCGAAGGCGGTCATGGCGTCGCTCGGTTCGGTCGGATGCGGTCATCTAGGTCAGACTTATGCTCGTCAAGTAGTGACATAATCATAGAGGTTTTCACCGGGCATCTAAGGATATACTCTGACTATATTTCGCATCCAGCTAAAGCAAGCCTTAAGGACCGCCCATGTCGAACCCGCCCGTCAAGCTCCGGTCCGCCGACTGGTTCGGCACCGCCGACAAGAACGGCTTCATGTACCGCAGCTGGATGAAGAACCAGGGCATCCCGGACCACGAGTTCGAGGGCAAGCCCGATCATCGGCATCTGCAACACCTGGTCGGAGCTGACGCCCTGCAACGCGCACTTCCGCAAGCTCGCCGAGCACGTGCAAGCGCGGCATCTCGGAGGCGGGCGGCTTCCCGGTCGAGTTCCCGGTGTTCTCCAACGGCGAATCGAACCTGCGCCCGACCGCGATGCTCACGCGCAACCTCGCGAGCATGGACGTCGAGGAATCGATCCGCGGCAATCCGATCGACGCGCGTCGTGCTGCTGGTCGGCTGCGACAAGACCACGCCGGCGCTGCTGATGGGCGCGGCCAGCTGCGACGTGCCGACCATCGTCGTCACCGGCGGGCCGATGCTCAACGGCAAGCATCGAGGGCAGCGACATCGGCTCGGGCACCGCCGTCTGGCAGCTGTCACGAGCAGGTGAAGGCCGGCGAGATCGACGCTGCACGAGTTCCTGTCGGCCGAGGCGGGCATGTCGCGCTCGGCCGGCACCTGCAACACCATGGGCACCGCTTCGACCATGGCCTGCATGGCCGAGGCGCTGGGCATCTCGCTGCCGCACAACGCCGCGATTCCGGCGGTCGACGCGCGCCGCTACGTGCTGGCGCACATGTCGGGCATGCGCATCGTCGAGATGGTGCGCGAAGGACCTGACGCTGTCGAAGATCCTGACGCGCGAGGCGTTCGAGAACGCGATCCGCGTCAATGCCGCGATCGGCGGCTCGACCAACGCGGTGATCCACCTGAAGGCGATCGCCGGCCGCATCGGCGTGCCGCTCGAGCTCGACGACTGGACGCGCATCGGCCGCGGCACGCCGACGCTGGTCGACCTGATGCCGTCGGGCCGCTTCCTGATGGAGGAGTTCTATTACGCCGGCGGCCTGCCGGCCGTGCTGCGCCGCCTCGGCGAGGCCGGCCTGCTGCCGCATCCCGATGCGCTGACCGTCAACGGCAAGACGCTCTGGGACAACGTGCAGGACGCGCCGATCTACAACGACGAGGTGATCCGCCCGCTCGACAAGCCGCTGGTCGCCGACGGCGGCATCTGCATCCTGCGCGGCAACCTCGCGCCGCGCGGCGCGGTGCTCAAGCCCTCGGCCGCCACGCCCGAGCTGCTGCAGCACCGCGGCCGCGCGGTCGTGTTCGAGAACTTCGACGACTACAAGGCGCGCATCGACGACCCGACGCTCGACGTCGACGCGAGCTCGGTGCTGGTGCTGAAGAACTGCGGCCCGAAGGGCTACCCCGGCATGGCCGAGGTCGGCAACATGGGCCTGCCGCCGAAGCTGCTGGCGCAGGGCGTGACCGACATGGTGCGCATCTCCGACGCGCGCATGAGCGGCACCGCCTACGGCACGGTGGTGCTGCACGTCGCGCCCGAAGCGCGCGCCGGCGGCCCGCTGGCGGTCGTGCGCGAACGGCGACTGGATCGAGCTCGATTGCGACGCCGGCCGCCTGCACCTCGACGTCACCGACGCCGAGCTGGCCGACCGCCTCGCGGCCGTGGGCGGCGCGCGCAGCCGCCGAACCGCCGACGGCGGCGGCTACCGCAAGCTCTACGTCGAGCACGTGCTGCAGGCCGACGAAGGCTGCGACTTCGACTTCCTCGTCGGCTGCCGCGGCGCCGCCGTGCCGCGGCATTCGCACTGATCCAGCACGCCACGAAGGTGAGCCTCATGACAAGTAAGCTGCCGCGCTACCGCGGCGTCTTCCCGGTCGTGCCGACCACCTTCACGCGAGTCCGGCGAGCTCGACCTCGCCGAGCCAGAAGCGCTGCGTCGACTTCATGATCGACGCCGGCTCCGAACGGCCTGTGCATCCTCGCCAACTTCTCCGAGCAGTTCGTGCTGTCCGACGACGAGCGCGAGGTGCTGACGCGCACGATCCTCGAGCACGTCGCCGGCCGCGTGCCGGTGATCGTCACGACCACGCACTTCAGCACCGCGCGTCTGCGTCGAGCGCAGCCGGCGCGCGCAGGCGCAGGGCGCGGCGATGGTGATGGTGATGCCGCCGTATCACGGCGCCACGTTCCGCGTGCCGCGAGGCGCAGATCCACGAGTTCTACGCGCGCGCTGTCGCGATGCGCTCGACATCCCGATCATGATCCAGGACGCGCCGGTCAGCCGGCACGCCGCTGTCGCGCCGCCTTCCTCGCGCGCATGGCGCAGCGAGATCGAGCACGTCGCTACTTCAAGATCGAGACGGCCGGCGCGGCGTCGCAAGCTGCGCGAGCTGATCCGCCTCGGCGGCGACGCGATCGAAGGCCCGTGGGACGGCGAGGAGGCGATCACGCTGCTGCCCGACCTCGACGCCGGCGCGACCGGCTCGATGACCGGCGGCGGCTATCCCGGACGGCATCCGCCCGATCGTCGACGCCTACGCGCGCCGGCCGGCGCGAGGAGGCCGATCGCGGGCTACGAGCGCTGGCTGCCGCTGATCAACTATCGAGAACCGCCAGGGCGGCCTGCTGGCCGCCAAGGCGCTGATGAAGGAGGGCGGCGTGATCGCCTGCGACGCGCCGCGCCACCCGTTCCCGCGCGATGCACCCGCGACGCGCGCGCCGGCCTGATCGAGACGGCGCGCCGGCTCGATCCGCTGGTGCTGCGCTGGGGCCGTTGAATGCGGCCGTGGTAGCGTCGCTGCGCTCGGCGACCAGCGCACGACATGTCCAGCGCGCGCCGAGCAGTCATCGCGACTACCGGCACCAGCCCGAGCGCAAGAGCATGCACGCGCGCATCGTGCGCGACCTGGGCATGCGCATCGTCGCGGGCGAGTTCGAGCCGGGCGACCGGCTGCCGGCCGAGGCCGCGCTGCTCGCGGAGTACGACGTCAGCCGCCCGGTGCTGCGCGAGGCGATGCGCGTGCTGGTCGCCAAGGGCCTGGTGCTGTCGCGCCAGCGCGCCGGCGCGATCGTGCGGCCGCGCAGCGAGTGGCACCTGCTCGACCCCGACGTGCTGTACTGGCTGATCCAGACGCAGCCGCCGCCGGAGTTCGTCGAGACGCTGATGACCGTGCGCCGCGTGTTCGAGCCGGCCGCCGCGGCGCTGGCGGCGAAGGTGGCCAGCGACGAGCAGCTGCAGGGCATCGCCGAGGCCTACGCCGGCATGGAAGCGGCGCGCACGCCCGACGAACTGCTGGAGCCCGACCTGGCGTTCCACCGCCGCATCGCCGAGGCCACCGACAACGACCTGCTGGCCTACATCGGCAACATGCTGTCGCTGGCGCTGCGCGAGTCGATCAAGCTCAGCAGCCAGCTGCCCGAACACGCACGCGCTGTCGCTGCCGCGGCACAAGGCGATCCTCACCGCGCTGCTGAACCGCGACCCGCTCGCCGCGCAGCAGGCGACGCTGGTGCAGCTCAAGGAGACGCGCGACGACATCAGCGCGGTGCTCGAGTCGGGGAGCGGGCTGATCTAGCGCGGCGAACGAAGGCGGCGCGAGCCGGGCTCGCCGCTCGAGCGCGAACGCCGCCGGCGAGCGGCTCGGCCCTCAATTGCTCCGGCGACAGTCCGGATCGCGCTAGGTTCCCTGCTTGCGCTTGGCCTCGAGGCGCTCCGCCAGGCGGCGCAGATCGACCAGCGCGCGCTCGTGGATGCCGCTGCCGATCTCCTCCGTCTCATCGCGCGCCGTCACTTCGAAGATGATTCGCCGGCCATCGACGCCGGTGACGACCGCTTCCGCCGTCACCCGCTGTCCTGCAGGCGTCGCCGCGAGGTGCCTGATGTTGACACCGTGCCGAGCGCGGACTCGCCAGGCGCCAGGTACTCGCGAATGGCGTTGAGCGCGGCGTTCTCCATGAACAGGATCATCAGCGGCGTCGCGAGCACCGGCGGCAGGGTCGCATCCTTGAACCGGCTTGCCAGATGCTCGGGGGTGACGATCATCGAGAAACTTCCCTTGGCTCCGACCGGGATCAGATTCATGGACGCAGCTCCTGACATCGGGTCGCTTCGGCACCTCGCGGATGGCGCGCCTCGCGCGCTACTTCAGCACCTGGCTCGCCTGCGCCGCGTTGATCAGCGCCGCGGCGTCGCCTCCAGCAGAAAGCCTTCCTTCACCGCGCGCGCCGCGGCGCGCTTCACGGCGTCGACGTAGCCGTCGTGGGTGCCGTAGCGCTCCTCCAGCGACAGGCGCGGATCGCCGCTCGCCTTGCGCTCGGCCGCGGTCTGCGCGAACGGCATCATGCCGCCGACGTAGTTGCAGATCTGGCCCTGGTGGAACGGGCGCGTCGCCGCCGGCGGTGATGTTCCAGCCGAGGTAGGTGCCCGAGCGGCGCATCGCGCAGCACCACCGGCACGCCGCCCAGCTCGTTGCCGTCGGCGTCGACCTTGCGGCGCGTAGCATCGTGCAGGACCTGCTTGATCGGCGGCGGCGCGTTGCGTCGGCACGCCCGAGCCGTCGACGGCGTTGAACTGCGGGCCCCAGTCGTAGTCGAGCACCGGCATGATGAAGTCCGGCTCGGGCACCGTCGGCGCGCAGCCGCGGCAAGCGTCGGAAAGCCCGATCGCCGCCTTGTCGGCGCGGCGCCAGCGTGCCCGTCGGCGAGCGTCGGGCCAGCGGCTCGGCGGCGGCGGCGTGCCCTTCATCACCCAGTCGCGGAAGTGCACGCGCAGCGCGTTGACGGTCTCGCGTGTGCGGCATCGGATTGGCCGGCAGCACGCCGGTGCCGAAGTTGTTGCCCGGGCAGGCCGGCGCCCGTCGTCGGCAGCGCCGACGCCGGGCAGGCTGGTGTCGAAGCCGCCGGCGCCGCCGCCGTGGTTGGAGCTCGGCGATGTAGTAGCGGCGCACGTTGTCGGGCAGCGGCAGGTCGGCCTTGCGCGTCGGTGCCCACCCACTCGGGCGTGAGCTTCAGCGCCCACACTTCGGCCGAGCCGAAGTGCTCGATGATCTTCGGGCAGGTGCTGCGTCGCCTTGCAGCGGTCGAGGATGCCCGCCGGCGGGCAGGCCGCGCACCGGGTCGGCGTGCGGCAGCCACCACTGCGGGCCTTCGCTGCCGGCCTGGTAGAGCTCGAGCACGCCGTCGGGCTGCGCCCAGCGGAAGTTGAGCGCGATGCGCCGGCCGGCGATGATCGGCCACATGCCGTCGTGCACCTGCCTGCCGTCCTCGTCCTGGTTGAAGCCGAGGTGCAGCCAGCCGCGCAGGAAGTTGCCCGACTGCGAGACGCCGCGGCGCGATGCTGTGCGTGACGCGCCGGCGAGCGGGATTCGGCGTGCCGGCGTCGTCGGCGCTGCGCCGTCTTGAAGAACGCGCCGACGTCGCGCCAGGCGGCGAAGCCGATGCCGAGCACGTACGGATCGGCCGCGGTGAACACGACCTGGTAGAGCTTGCGTCGCGTCGAAGCCGTTCTTCAGGCAGATCTGCGTCGGGTCGGGCGTGCCGGGAAACGGATTGGCGGCATCGCAGCGCGCCCAGGCCCAGTCGGCGCGGCGCGATCGCCGTCTCGCCGATCACCTCGCCGCGCTGCGCTCTCGCCGCCGCGCGAGACGAGCCGCGACTTGCGTCGTGTCGAGGCTCACCGGCTTGTAGGGCACCGGGTTGGTCTGCACGATCAGCGGCTGCGAGTCCGGGCCGCGAGCGGTTGACGATGCGGCCGAGGACCTCGCCCGGTGATCGGCGCGCCGTCGGGCCTGCGCGCGACCGGCACCTGCAGCCACTGCATGCCGGTCACGCGCTGCGGTCGGCCGCACCGCGGTGGCGCCGGCGTTGTCGCCCTGCCAGGCGCTGGCCAGCATCGACGTCGCCGAACGCGCGCTCCTGGCCGCGCGATCGGGAACGACGCGGCCGCGGTTGGGCACGTCGTGCCACATCAGGCCGCTGGCGCTGCGCCAGGTCGACCGGCTTGTAGATCACGAACGATGGCGACGTAGCGCACCTTGCCGTCGGCGTCCTTGCGCCAGCTCGATGTCCTGGATGATGGCGTTGCGCCGGAGCGCCGGGTCGAGCTCGCCGAAGGCGCGGCCGGCGATCTGCTCGTAGGCCGGCCCGGCGGCCGCCGGCATCGGCACGGTTTCGTCGATCACGATGCGCGTGACGCGGGCCTGCGCGGCGGTCGCGATCAGGCCCAGGGCGAGGCACAGCGTGGCGGGCACCATCGGGCTTCTTCATGCTTGTGTCTCCTGCGGGCGGTCCGCTTGTCGTGGCGACGACTCTATCCGGGTGTGGGCCGCGCCTCGAACGAATCGAAAGTCTCCCTCGCCCGCGGACACGTCGACCGCATCGACGACGGCCGAGCTCGGGCCCCTTCTTGCCCACGCGACGATCCGATCGACCGCCTCGCGCGGGCCCGTCACCATGGCCTCGACCGTTCCGTCGCGACGGTTGCGCACCCAGCCGCGAATGCCCAGTCGCCGGGCCTCTTCGACCATGGCCCAGCGGTAGCCGACCCCCTGGACCAATCCGCGAATCTCAAGCCGCAGTACGATTTCGTCCATAAGGCACTCGTTCTGTGCTCCGCCGCCAGCGTAACGGAAAGGCAGACGCCGGTGCCTTGTAGCTTTCCTTCGTCTGCGAAGAACCCCTGGCCGACACGGCCTGACAACAACAATGGAGACTCCATGAACCTTTGCGACCGTCTTTCGCGCGCTGCCCTCGGCCTGACTCTGGCGGGCGCGGCTCTGGCCGCGCCCCTGGCGCATGCCGCCGATGCCGGGCCGATCAAGATCGGCCTGATCCTGCCGATGACCGGCCAGTCGGCCTCGACCGGCCGCCAGATCGACGCCGCGGTCAAGCTCTGACATGGCGCAGAACGGCGACACGGTCGCCGGCAGGAAGGTCGAGGTGATCGTCAAGGACGACGCCGGCGTGCCCGACACGACCAAGCGCCTCGCGCAGGAGCTGGTCGTCAACGACAAGGTCGACGTGCTCGCCGGCTTCGGCATCACGCCGCTCGCGCTGGCCACCGCGCCGATCGCCACGCAGAGCAAGACGCCGATGGTCGTGATGGCCGCGGCCACCTCGAGCATCACCGAGGCCTCGCCGTACATCGTGCGCACCAGCTTCACGCTGCCGCAGGTGACGGTGCCGATCGCCGACTGGGCGGCGAAGAACGGCATCAAGACGGTCGTCACGCTGGTCGCCGACTACGGCCCGGGCATCGACGCCGAGAAGTTCTTCAAGAGCCAGTTCCAGCTCAACGGCGGCCAGGTCGCTCGACAAGCTGCGCGTGCCGCTGCGCAACCCCGACTTCGCGCCGTTCCTGCAGAAGGTGCGCGACGCCAAGCCCGACGCGCTGTTCGTGTTCGTGCCCTCGGGCCAGGGCGCGGCCTTCATGAAGCAGTTCGTCGAGCGCGGCCTCGACAAGTCCGGCATCAAGCTGATCGCCACCGGCGACGTGACCGACGACGACCAGCTCAACGACATGGGCGACGTCGCGCTCGGCGTGGTCAACTCGCACCACTACTCGGCGGCGCATCCGTCGGCGATGAACAAGAAGTTCGTCGAGGCCTTCGAGAAGGCCAACAAGATGCGGCCGAACTTCATGGCGGTCGGCGGCTACGACGGCATGCGCGTGATCTACAAGGCGCTCAAGGCGACCAAGGGCGCAGGGCGGCGGCGACGCGCTGCTGGCGGCGATGAAGGGCCAGGTCTTCGAGAGCCCGCGCGGCCCGGTGCTGATCGACGCGCAGACGCGCGACATCGTGCAGGACGTCTACATCCGCAAGGTCGAGCGGTGCAGGACGGGCAACAGCTCTACAACGTCGAGTTCGACGTGATCAAGGCCGTCAAGGATCCGGGCAAGGCGCAAGTAGGCGTACGCGCCGAGCGCGGTCGTGCGAGCGGCACGCCATGCTGACCCTTCTCTTCGACGGCATCGCCTACGGCATGCTGCTGTTCGTGCTCGCGCGTCGGGCTGGCGGTGACGCTCGGGCTGATGAACTTCATCAACCTCGCGCACGGCGCCTTCGCGATGGCCGGCGGCTACATCACGGTGCTGCTGATGAACCGCGCTCGGCGTGCCGTTCCTGGCCTGCCTGCCGCTCGCCTTCATCGGCGCCGGCGCTGCTCGGCGCGCGTGCTCGAGCGCACGCTCTACCGGCCGATGTACGCGCAAGCCGCACCTCGACCAGGTGCTGTTCTCGATCGGCCTGGTCTTCATGGCGGTGACGGCGGTCGACTACTTCGTCGGCTCGACGCAGCAGAACATCCAGCTGCCCGGCGTGGCTGCAGGGCCGCTTCGACGATCGCGCTGGGTCGGCATCGGCCAGTACCGGCTCTTCATCATCGTCGTCTGCGCGCGTGCTGACGCTGGCGCTGCAGTGGGTGCTGATCGCGGACGCGCTTCGGCAGCCGGCTGCGCGCCGCGGTCGACGACCCGCGCGTGGCCGGCGGCCTCGGCATCAACGTCAACCGCATCTTCCTGCTGACCTT
The DNA here is from genome assembly GCA_963745795.1 of uncultured Actinomycetota bacterium. Taxonomy (GTDB): domain Bacteria; phylum Actinomycetota; class Actinomycetes; order Propionibacteriales; family Nocardioidaceae; genus Marmoricola. Next base: position 902,765 of record CAVUYR010000005.1, read on the forward strand.
CGCGGTCGGCTCGGGCCTGGCCGGCCTCGGCGGCGCGCTCGGCGCCGAGGTGCTCGGGCTCGATCCGACCTTCCCGCTCAAGTTCATGATCTATTTCCTGATCGTCGTGCTCGGTCGGCGGCACGACGACGATCACCGGCCCGCTGCTGGCCGCGCTGCTGCTCGGCATCGCCGACGTCGCCGGCAAGTACTACGTGCCCAAGCTCGGCGCCTTCATCGTCTACACGCTGATGATCGTGATCCTGCTGTTGCGGCCGCAGGGCCTGTTCGCGCGCGCCGGGGCGGCGATGAGCGACGGCCGCGAGCGGCCTCGCCGGCGGCGCGCTCGCTGCGCGCGCGACGCGCGCTGGCGCTGGTGGGAGCTCGCGCTGCTGCGCGGCGCTGCCGCTGTCGTGGCTGCTGCTGCCGGCGCAGGCGCTGCTGCTCAACGAGATCGCGATCGTCGCGCTGTTCGCGATGTCGCTCGACCTGATCCTCGGCTACGCCGGCATCGTCTCGCTCGGCCACGCGGCGTTCTTCGGCTTCGGCGCCTACGCGGCGGCGCTGTTCGCCAAGCGCGTGATGCCCGATCCGCTGGCTCGGCCTGGCCGTCGGCGATCGCGCGTCAGCGCCGCTGCTCGGCGCTGCTGACGCAGCGTGCTGATCCTGCGCGGCACCGACCTGACGCGGCTGATGGTGACGCTCGGCGTCGCCTCGATCCTCTACGAGCTCGCCAACAAGCTCGACTGGCTGACCGGCGGCGCCGACGGCCTGCAGGGCGTGGTGATGGGGCCGTGTCGGCCTTCGGCCGCTTCGACTTCGACCTCGCACGGCCGCGTCGCCTACGCCTACACGCTGGTCGTGCTCGTCGTCGTGCCTGCTGCTCGCGCGCCGCCTCGTGCATTCGCCGTTCGGCGTCTCGCTGCAGGCGCTGCGCGACAACCGGCTGCGCGCCGCGAGCATCGGCCTGTCGGTGCACGCGCGGCTGGTCGCGGTCTACACCGTCGCCGCGGCGATCGCCGGCGCGGCCGGCGCGCTGCTCGCGCAGACCACCGGCTTCGCCTCGCTCGACGTGTTCGACTTCCACCGCACCGCCGACGTGCTGCTGGTGCTGGTGATCGGCGGCACCGGCTATCTCTACGGCGGCATCTTCGGCGCGATCGTCGTTCAAGCTGCTGCACGACCTGATCTCGGCCTGGACGCCGCAGTACTGGAAGTTCTGGCTCGGCCTGTTCCTGGTCGTGCTGGTGCTGGTCGGCCGCGACCGCCTGCTGCGGCCGCTGGACCTGGCGGCGGCGATGAGCGCGGCGACGGCCGTGCTCGCGACGCGCGGCCTGGTCAAGCGCTTCGGCGGCATCACGGCGACCAACGACGTCTCGCTGCAGCTCGAGCGCGGCGCGCGCCACGCGCTGATCGGCCCGAACGGCGCCGGCAAGACGACGCTGATCAACCTGCTGACCGGCGTGCTCGAGCCGACCGCCGGCTCGATCGCGCTCGACGGCGACGACATCACCCGCCTCGCGCCGCACCAGCGCGTGCGGCGCGGCATCGTGCGCACCTTCCAGATCAACCAGCTGTTCGACGCGCTGACGCCGCTGCAGTCGCTGGCGCTCGCGGTCTCGGCGCAGCTCGGCATCGGCGCGGGCTGGTGGCGGCCGCTCGGCGCCGACGCCGCGTCGGCCCGGCGTGCGAGCGCTGCTGCGCAGTTCCGCCTCGCCGACGTGCAGGACCAGCACGTCGCCGAAGCGCCCTACGGCAAGCGCCGCCTGCTCGAGATCGCCATCGCGCTGGCCTGCGAGCCGCGCGTGCTGCTGCTCGACGAGCCGGTGGCCGGCGTGCCCGAAGGCGAGCGCCAGGAGATCTTCGAGACCGTCAACGCGTTGCCGGCCGACGTCTCGGTGCTGCTGATCGAGCACGACATGGACCTGGTCTTCAGCTTCGCCCGCAGCGTGACGGTGCTGGTCAACGGCGCGGTCTTCACCGAAGGCGACGTCGCGACGATCGCCGCCGACCCGCGCGTCAAGGCGGTCTACCTCGGCGAGGGCGGCCATGGCTGAGCTGCTGCGCGTCGAGGACCTGCGCGCCGGCTACGGCGAGGCCGTCGTCGTCCAGGGCGTCGACTTCGCGCTCGACGAAGGCCAGTCGCTCGCGCTGCTCGGCCGCAACGGCACCGGCAAGACGACGCTGCTCAACACGCTGGTCGGCGTGACGCGGCGCCACGCCGGCCGCATCGCGCTCGCCGGCCGCGACGTCGCGCGCCTGCCGCCGCACCCGCGCCGCCGCCGGCATCGGCTGGGTGCCGCAGGAGCGCAACATCTTCAAGTCGCTGACGGTGGACGAGAACCTGACCGCGGTCGCGCGGCCGGGCCCGTGGACGCCGGAGCGCGTCTACGAGATGTTCCCGCGCCTGCGCGAGCGCAAGGCCAACCTGGGGCACCAGCTCTCCGGCGGCGAGCAGCAGATGCTCGCGGTGGCGCGCGCGCTGGTGCTGAACCCGAAGCTGCTGCTGCTCGACGAGCCGCTCGAAGGCCTGGCGCCGATCATCGTCGAGGAGCTGCTGCGGTGATCGCGCGCGTCGTCCGCGACGAAGGCATGTCGGCGATCATCGTCGAGCAGAACCCGCGGCTGATCCTGCCGATCACGCAGCGCGCGATCGTGCTCGATCGCGGCAGCGTCGTCCACGAGGGCAGCAGCGCCGAGCTGCTGGCGGATCGCGCGCGGCTCGACCAGTGGCTGGCGGTGACCAAGCGATAGGACCGGTCCGCGGTTTCTAAGGCCAATCGGACGTTCGCTCTCCCCGGAGCTTCGCGCCTATGATGTCCTTGCAGGGCGTGAATCGGCCTTGCGATCTCGATAAAGGAGAAAGACATGGCCAAGAAGAAGGCTCAATCGGGGGTCTATCGCGTCACGGAAATCATCGGCACCAGCCCGATCTCCTGGGAGGACGCTGCGAGAACAGCCGTCGAGACGGCCGCGGCGTCGCTGCGCGATCTGCGTGTCGCCGAAGTTGGCAAGCTCGACCTGAAGATCGAGGGCGGCAAGGTGGTCGCCTTCCGGGCGAAGGTTTCGCTTTCCTTCAAGTACGAGGCCTGACCGTCCGGGGTTTCGCGCCGGGACTGCGCCGGACCGCTGCGTTCCGGCTCAGTCGCCGACGATCTTGCGCTCGCGGATGATCGCCCCGAAGCGCTGGAAGTCGTCGCGCGCCTTGGCGTCGAACTGGCTCGGCGTCATCGGCGCCGTCGCCCCGCCCAGGGCGCCGATGCGCTCGACGACCGGCTTGGTCGCCAGGATCCGGTTGATCTCGGCGTTGAGCCGGTCGATCACGGCCTTCGGCGTCGCCGCCGGCGCGTAGAAGCCGAACAGCGTGTCGGCATCGAAGCCCTTGAGCCCCGATTCGTCGAGCGTGGGCACGTCGGGATAGAGCGGCGAGCGATGCAGGCCGCCGACGGCGAGCAGCTTCAGCTTGCCGGCCTGCACCTGGGGCAGCGCGATGCCGGGGTCCATGAGGAAATCGATCTGCCCGCCGAGCAGGTCCTGCAGCGCCGGCGCCGCGCCGCGGTAGGGAATGTGCCGCGTCGACGTGCCCGCCTGGCTGTTCATCATCTCGCCCGCGAGGTGCGGCGAGCTGCCGTTGCCGGGCGAGCCGTAGCTGAGCTTGCCGGGGTTCGCCTTCGCGTAGGCGAGGAACTCCTGGACGTTCTTCGCCGGGAACTCGGGCCTGACCACCAGGTAGACCGAGACGCGCGCTGCCGCGGCCACCGGCGTCAGGTCCTTGGCCGGGTCGAAGGTCATCTTCGGGTAGATGTGCGGATTCACCGAGACCATGCCGCCCGAGCTCATGAGCAGCGTGTAGCCGTCGGGCGCCGACTTGGCGACCGCGTCGCCGGCGACGTTGCCGCCGGCGCCGGTGCGGTTCTCGATCACCACCGGCTGGCCCAGCGCCTCTTGCAGCGGCTGGCCGACGAGGCGGGCGATCTGGTCGGCGGCGCCGCCGGGCGGGAAGCCGACGACGACGCGGATCGGCTTGTCGGGCCAGGCCTGCGCGAAGGCGAGCCGCGGCGCCACGCTGGCAGCGAGCAGCGAGGATGGAGAGGACGAGGGCAGCGCGACGGCGGAGGCGGCGGGCGTTCTTCATGGGGTCTCTCCGGGCGAGGCTCGATTCAGGCGACGACGATCTCGACCAGCGCCGGCGCCGCAGAGCGAAGCGCCGCTTCCAGGGCATCGCGCAGCGCCTCCGGGCGCTCGACGCGCACGGCATCGACGACGCCCATGCCGCGCGCCATGGCGACGAAGTCGAGGCCGCCGAGGTCGGTGCCTTCCAGCTTGGCGCCGGCGGCGAAGCCGAAGGTCGGCGCGAACTCCTGCAGCGCCGCATAGCGCCGGTTGTTGAGGATGACGAAGGTCATCGGCAGCTTCAGCTGCGCCGCGCTCCACAGGGCCTGGATCGAATACATCGCCGAGCCGTCGCCGACCAGGGCGATGACCCGCGCCGCGGGCCGCGCCAGCGCGACGCCGACGGCGGCCGGCAGGCCGAAGCCGAGGCCGCCGCTGGCCATCGTGTAGAAGGTCCCGCTCTTCAGCATCGGCAGATGGCCGTGCATCACCGGGCGCGAGCTCGGCGCCTCTTCGACGACGACGTGGTCGGGATGGCGAACGCTCGGCCAGGGTCTGCAAGGCATAGGCCACCGACATCGGCGTCGACGCTTCGCGCGCGGCCGCGCCGGCCGACCCGCCGGCGCGGGCCGCTCGCGCGGCGCCGGCCCGCTGCAGCAGCGTCCGCACCGCGTCGCGCAGGTCGCCCACGGCGGAGGTGCCGACCGGCGCGCGCGCGGCGGTGTCGGGATCGTCGGTGATCTGACAGAGCGCGGCGCCGTCCGGCACATGCGGCCCGTGGCCTTCGACGTGATAGGTGAAGGCGGGCGCACCGAGCACCAGCACCAGGTCGCTGCCGGCGAGGGCGGCGACGATCCGCTCGCGCATCGCCGGCAGGAAGCCGGCGAACTGCGGATGGTCTTCGGCGAAGCCGCAGCGCGCCGACATCGGCGCCGTGAAGACGCGCGCCCGATGGCGCTCGGCCAGGGCCCGGACTTCGTCCCAGGCGCCGCCGCGGTCGACGCCGGCACCGACGACGAACGCCGGGCCGCTCGCTCGCATCGAGCGCCGCGCCGATCGCGTCGAGCACGGCCGGCGTCGCAGCGCGGCTGCGAGGCTGACGCGCCGCGGCTCGACCGGCGCACAGGCGCGGGCCCAGTCGTCGGACGGGATCGAGACCAGCACCGGACCGCGCGGCGGCTGCATCGCGAGGTAGTAGCCGTGGGCGATCGCCTGCGGCACGTCCTCGGCCCGCGCCGGCTCGCAGCTCCACTTGACGTAGGGCTTGGGCAGCTCGGTCGCCTGCGCCGAGAACAGGAACGGGTCGAACGGGAACAGCGAGCGCGCCTGCTGGCCGGCGGTGATGACGAGCGGCGTGCGGTTCTTCCACGCGGTGAAGATCGCGCCCATCGCGTGGCCGACGCCGACCGCCGAGTGCAGGTTGACGAAGGCGGCGTTGTCGCGTCGCCGTGCGCGTAGCCGTCGGCCATGCCGACCACGACCGACTCCTGCAGGCCGAGGACGTAGTCGAAGTCGGTCGGGAAATCGAGGAACAGCGGCAGCTCGGTCGAGCCCGGGTTGCCGAAGATGCGCTGCATGCCGAACGAGCGCAGCAGCTGCAGCACGGCATCGCGAACGGTCAGGGCCGGGGATGGGGCGTTCATGGGGGTGCGAAAAGCTGGCGACTCGATTGGAGACCCGCGAGTCGCATCGGGGGCCTAGGTAAGTCCCCAGTGCCAAGGATGGCTACATTTGCGTGACTTCGCCCAGGACTCCAAGCCGAACCCCCACCATGGCCGCGCACTCCACTCCCACGATCACCGAGCTGCGGGTGATTCCCGTCGCCGGCCGCGACAGCATGCTGCTCAACCTGAGC
>CAVUYR010000006.1:0-1028534 GCA_963745795.1 uncultured Actinomycetota bacterium
GCACCGCGATCGGATCCCAGATCGGGCCGATGCAGGCGTTCTCGACCCTGGTCTCGATCAGGTGCTTCAGGATGTCGGTATTGTCCGACGGCGCGCCGCCGCCGGCATTGTCGGCCGGATCGGCGATCACCACCGGCAGGTCGTTGAAGGCGACCCCTCGCCGACCCCGCCCTTTACGTCGAAATAGGTCGGCGTCGTCTTGCCGCGCAGCGGACCAGCTCCTCGCCCAGCGTCGTCGCGAGCGCATCGGCCTTCTTCTTGTCGCCGTCGGCGATCACCAGCACGCGCGTGCCGATCTCGGCGACGTCGCCGTAGGGAAAGCAGTGCGCGATCGAGATCGACAGGATGCCGTCCTTGCCCTCCATCGCCATGAGGCGATCGACGAGGGCGCGCATCGGCTGCAGGGTCGTCGGATAGCTCTGGATCTGGCGGCAGTCGTAGACCGACATCACCGGCTTGATCTGCCGCGCAGCGTCTTCAGCACCAGGTCGAGCACGTCCTCGGCCCGCTCGACCACGTCGGTGTGCGGGAACTCCTTGTAGAGCACGATGATGTCGGCTTGCGAACGCGCTTCATCGTCAGATGGCAGTGCGGATCGAGCTCGACGCCGATCACGCACTTTGGCCCGACGATCTCGCGGCACCGCTCGATGATGTCGCCTTCGACGTCGTCATAGCCGTGCGCCACCATCGCGCCGTGCAGGCCGAGCAGCAGCCCGTCGACCGGCATCGCCGCCTTGAGCTGACCCAGGATCTCGTCGCGCATGAACTCGTAGTCGGCGCGGTTGGTCGTGCCGGCGGGGCTGGCGGCGAAGCAGCTGCCCTCGATCAGCTCGAAGCCCTCGGCCTTGGCCCGCGCGCGGCCGACGAACAGCGGCGCGGTGCACATGCGCGGCGCATCGGTCGGATGCTCGCCCGGCCGGAAGAACACCGACTTCCGGTAATTCTCGAGGCTGGTCGGCAGCGGCGAGAAGGTGTTGGTCTCGGTCGCCAGCGTGGCGGTGAACAGACGCATCGGTCTCCTTCTTCCGGAGGGGACGGTGCCAGCCGGCAGCGAGGCGTGGCGGGCGATCGCGCCCGGCGTGGTGAGCCAGACGTCGTCGCGCTTGCGCGGCGATGTGGCGCAGCGCGCGCCGCAGATGGCGCAGGCGGAACGGCTGGCCGACGATGTAGGCGTGCAGCGCGATGCCCATCACCAGCGGCTGCGTCGCGCCGACTGCTCGAGCATCTCGTCGAACTTGTCGACGATCATGTCGGCGAAGTCCGTCGCGCCGTCCTCTGCGGCCGACGATCGCCGGGATGTCGTTGAGCTCCTGCGGATAGGGCACGGCGAGGAGCGGCCGCCCGCTGCGCGTCCGCATCCAGACCGGCTGGTCGTCCATGCACCAGTCGAGCAGATAGGGGTAGCCGGCCTCGTGCAGCAGGTCGGGCGTGACGCGGCTCTCGGAGATCCACGGGCCGAGCCAGCCCGTCCGGCGCGCGTGCCCTTCGTGCTGCGCGATGCGTCGCGGTCGCCTCGCGCGATCAGCGCGCGCTCGTCCGCCTCGTCGAGCGTCGCCCTGCCGCTCGGCGTTGGTGCGGCCGTGGCCGACGATCTCGTCGCCGCGCGCGCGGATGCGCCGCCACCAGCTCGGGCGCGTAGTCGTACATCTCGGAGTTGACCAGCACCGAGATCGGCAGGCGAGCGCTCGAAGAGCTCGAGCAGCCGCCACGCGCCGACGCGGTTGCCGTAGTCGCGCCAGGCGTAGTTCAGCACGTCGGGCTGCGGCCCGCCGGGCGCCAGCTCGGCGCCCAGCCCTTCGCCGAAGGCGAAATGCTCGAGGTTGAGCGCGAGATAGACCGCCAGCCGTTTGCCGTTCGGCCAGGAGGTCCGCGGCCGCGCAGGGGCACATAGTCGTAGCGGTTGTGTGTTCTCAGTCGCATTCTTCATCCGAGCGTAGCGTCGGACGATCGACAAAGGCTACGGCTTGAGACCATGCTCGACCGCTTGCTGTCGGCGGCGCTCGCCGGCTGCCTTTTTCTCCTCACCGGCTCCCCGGCCTTCGCCTACTACTCGGAAGATTCGTACGAAGGCGACGTCACGTTCACCGGCATGGTCGAGATCGCCGACGGTACGCCCGACTTCCTGATCGTGCCTTCTACATCAACCTGCAACTCCTGTACCTTGCCGGCCCTCTGCAGGCCGCGCCCGGAAGTCCGCCGCCAAGAGCGACGAGAAGATCGACATTCTCGGCAAGCATCGCGACAGCAACGGCAAGCTCCATGTGCGCTACCGGTACGCCGGCACGTTCGTTCTCGATAACGGGCTTCAGGATGTCGTAAGATCCGCCTGCCCCTCAATGCCGAGTACGATCTGGGAGCGCTCGAGCGACGATTGCTTCAGCTGGGGCGACAATTATCGAATGGCCTACTTCTGGGATCCGGCGAGCAAGGGCTGCAAGCTGGTCGAAGGCGATGACTATTTCACCGCGGACGCCACGATCGTCGGAAAGCGCGCCAACACCACCAACACGACGCCCGCCTACGAGCGACTGGCCAACGGCGACGGCGAGATCCGCATCGTGCTGGCGTTCGGAGCCGACAAGGACAACAAGGGCAAGCTCGCTCCCGACAAGAACGACGACTACAACGCCGCAAACTACCGGGACACGCGGAAGTTCCTGCTGAATCAAGGCTTCTCGGCGCACCGTTCCCGTCGACGAGCGCGAGCGTGAGTGCGGAACGACGAACTCGGCCGCCTCGCCGGGCCATGTCGAGGAATTCGCGCGCAAGGATGCGGGGCGCAAGATCGTCGTGCGCCTGTTCTGGGGGGTCACCAACGTAGGCGACGAGAGCAACGCCTTCTTCTGCATGGTGAAGGAGGCGGCGGAACGCGGCTCTGTTCTGATTTATGCCGGACATTCCCGCGTCGGCGCGCTGGATCTCAAGTACATGGGCGACCAGATCGGCTCGCCGATCAAGATGGAATCCGAGCCAGTACCAGATCTACGGATTCTTCGGCTGCTCGAGCTACGGCTACTACAACCTTTCCTACTTCGCGTCGAAGGCCTCGACCGCCGATCCTGACGGCACGAGTAACACGGACATCATCACCAACGGCATCACGGGCTCGTTCTAGGCCATGGCGGATTTCACCATCAAGACCGTGACGCCCATCCTCAATTGGTCCGCGCGCGGCACCAAACGACCTGGCAGCAGATCATGGGTTCCTACTCGAAGAAGTTCCTGACCGGGGTCAACGGAGACGCGTAGCCTTCCCGCCCACCAAGGCGTAGCGCCGGAAATCGCGATGGGCTACGGTGCACACAGAATGAAGAGCCGCGGGGACCGAACCCGCGAACGCCTCGGGGAGGAGTGCGTTTTGACGGCGACGAGTACGGCCGCCTTGCCGGCAGCGATGGAAGCTGCGCCACCGCGGCGCTGGGGCGCGCCCCTGTGGGTCGGCGGCCCTGCTGATCGTGCTCAGCTTCCTGGTGATCTATCCGCTGCTGATGCTGCTGTTCGGCGCATTCAGCGATTCGAATCCGGTGGTCGACGGCTTCGGCAAGTTCCGGCCGTCGCTGCATCACTTCCTCGAGGTGATGGGCAACGAGAACGTCCACCTCGCCTTCTTCAATGCGCTGGCCGCGTGCGGCGGCGGCACGATCCTCGCGGTGGTGATCGGGCTCGCCTTCTCCTGGATCGTCGTGCGCACCAACACGCCGTTCAAGCGCTTCATCGCCGGCGCCAGCATGATCCCGCTGTTCGTGCCGCCGCTGGTCGCGGGCGTCGCCTGGAGCATCCTCGGCTCGCCCAAGACCGGCCTGATCAACACCGTGTTCAAGTGGATCGGCATCGACTTCCGCATCGACTTCTACTCGATGGCGGGCCTGATCGTCGTGTTCGGCATCTACTACGCGCCCTACGTCTACATGTTCACCTCGTCGGCGCTGCAGAACATGGACCCGAGCCTCGAGGAGGCCTCCGAGGTCTCCGGCGCCTCGGCCTTCGCCACGATCTTCACCGTCACCTTCCCGCTGATCGCGCCGGCGATCCTGGCCGGCAGCCTGCTCTCCTTCGTGGTGATGCTGGGCATCTACGGCGTGCCGGCGGCGCTCGGCGCGCCGGCCAACATCAACGTGCTCACCACCTACATCTTCAAGCTCACCGCCTGGAGCCCGCCGCTCTACAACACCGCGGCGGCGGTCGCGATCCTGCTGATGATCGTGACGGCGATCCTGGTCTGGGCGCAGCAGCGCATCCTGACCGGCAAGAGCTTCGCCACCGTGGCCGGCAAGGCGTTCCGCCCGCGCAGCCTCAATCTCGGGCCGTGGCGCTGGTTCACCTTCAGCCTGGCGCTCGTCTACCTGTTCGTCGTCGTCGTGCTGCCGACGCTCGGCGCTGGTGATCGCGGCGTTCCGCAAGTTCCTGTTCATCAAGGACTTCGACGCGCTGTTCGACATGAAGGCCTACGGCTGGAGCCACTTCAACCAGGTGTTCGACAACCCGCTCACCATGCTGTCGATCTGGAACACGCTGAAGGTCGGCGTGATCACCGCGCTGATCGGCGGCGCGCTCGCCTTCGCGATCGGCTACACCGTGAACCGCACGCAGGTGCCCGGCCGCAAGGCGATCGACCTGCTGTCGACCATCCCGGTCGCGATTCCCGGCCTGGTCGTCGGCGTCGCCTATCTGTGGGCGTGGATCGGCCTGCCCGGCGGGCTCTACGGCACGATCTGGATCCTGGCGCTGGCCTTCGTCGCGCGCTTCATCCCCGACACGGTGAAGGCGCTGTCGACCTCGTTCATGCAGATCCACAAGGAGCTCGAGGAGGCCGCCTGGATCTGCGGCCGCGGGCTGCTCAGCACCATCGCCACCATCGTGCTGCCGCTGGCACGGCCCGGCGTCGTCGCCTCGATGACGCTGCTGTTCGTGCTGGCGATCCGCGAGCTCGGCTCGTCGCTCTTTCTCTACACCAGCGACACGACCGTGATGGCCGTGCTGCTGCTCGACTACTACGAGGGCGGAAACATCGGCAAGACGGCCGCCTTCAGCCTGGTGCAGACGGCGATCCTCGCCGTGCTGCTCGGGCTCACCAACTGGCTCTCGCGCGGCGCCGCCCAGGGCAGCGCGCGAGTGGGCTGACGCGTATCACGGAGGAGACGATGAAGCGGAGAAGAGTACTGGCCGGCCTCGCCGGCGCCGGCGACTGCGCGTTGCCCGCGGGCGCGAGGACGAGTTCGGCTCGAAGGACCTGGTCGCGGCGGCCGAGAAGGAAGGCTCGCTCACCTACTACACGGCCAACTTCGCCGAGGTCGAGCAGGAGGTCATCAAGGCCTTCAACAAGCGCTTCCCCAAGATCAAGGTCGCCATGGTGCGCGCCCCGGGCGGCCAGCTCATCCAGCGCATCAAGACCGAGGCGGCAGCCGGCAAGCTCGCCGCCGACGTGGTCAACCATTCCGACCGCGGCCTGATGCTGGAGCTCGCCGACCTGTTCCAGGACTACACGCCGCCCAACGCCGCGGACTACCGGCCCGACGCGCTGGTGTCGCCCAAGCTCTGGCCCGGCGTCACGCTCGGCTGGGCGATCGCCTACAACACCGAGCTGGTGAAGAACCCGCCCAAGACCTGGATGGATCTCACCAAGGCCGAATACAAGGGCAAGAAGATCGGCCAGGTGGTCGGCCCGTCGGGCGGCACGACCTGGACCCGCATCATGTTCGAGCGCCAGGTGCTGGGCGAGGACTACTGGAAGAAGCAGGCGGCGCTCGGCATCGCGCTCTATCCGTCCGGCGCGCCGCTCTCCGACGCGCTGGTGCGCGGCGAGATCTCGATCGCGCCGCTGCTCTACAACATCATCTACACCAAGATCGTCGAAGGAGCGCCGGCCGAGGCGATCTTCGCGCCCGAGGGCGTGCCGATCATCCCCTACGCCGACGGCATCACCAAGACGTCGAAGAGCCCGAACGCGGCCAAGCTGTTCATGAACTGGCGCCTCAGCAAGGAAGGCCAGACCTTCGCCATCAAGAAGCTGGGCAACATCACCTCGCTCAAGGAGCCGCCGGCCTTCCCGAAGGGCTGGGATCCGAAGGTGATCAAGGTGTGGGTGCCGAAGTTCGACGAGTTCGAGAAGCTGCGCGACCGTGGCTCGAGGAGTGGAACAAGACCTACGGGTATCGCCAGTGGGACGAGGGTGTGGGAGCGCGCAGTGACCAGTGCTCTTCTGATCGAGGATCTCGAGAAGCGGTTCGCGCCGGGAATCCGCCCGGCGGTCGACGGCGTGAGCTTCGACGTGCCGGCGGGCGAGATCGTGGTGCTGCTCGGCCCTTCGGGCTGCGGCAAGACCACGACCCTGCGCTGCGTCGCCGGGCTGGAGCATCCGACCGGCGGCCGCATCTCGATCGGCGGGCGCGTGGTGTCGGAGCCCGAGCGCGGCATGCTGGTCTCGCCCGCGCGAGCGCGACATCGGCATGGTGTTCCAGTCCTACGCGGTGTGGCCGCACATGACGGTGCGCCAGAACGTGGCCTATCCGCTGAAGCACCGGCGCAACAGCGGCGGCGGCAACATCAAGGCCAAGGTCGACGACACGCTCGAGCTGGTCGGCCTCGGCGAATACGCCGAGCGGCCGGTGACGTCGCTGTCGGGCGGCCAGATGCAGCGCGTGGCGCTGGCCCGCAGCCTGGTCTACCGCCCGCAACTGCTGCTGCTCGACGAGCCGCTGTCCAACCTCGACGCCAAGCTGCGCATCCGCCTGCGCGACGAGCTGCGGCGCATCCTGAAGGCGACCGGCATGACCGGCCTCTACGTCACGCACGACCAGGCCGAGGCCGTGGTGCTGGGCGACCGCATCGGCGTGATGCGCGACGGCAAGCTGCTGCAGATGGCGCCGCCGGGCGAGATCTACAATCGGCCGGCCGATTTCTTCGTCGCCAACTTCACCGGCGCCTCGAACGTGCTGCTCGGCAAGGTGCTGGCGCGCTCGGGCGAACGCGCGACCATCGATCTCGGCGCCGCCGGCAGGATCGAGGCCTGGACACCGCAGCCGCTCAGCGCCGGCGACAAGGCGCGCGTCGCCTTGCGCGCGGAGAACGTGCGGCTGGGCGAGCGCGGCCCGGCCAACGTCTTCTCCGGCCGGGTGATCGAGCGGCGCTACCAGGGCATGCAGACGGTCTACGACGTCGAGATGGGCGGCCAGCGGCTCGAGGCGCTCGAGCTCGGCACCGCGGCCCGCCACGAGCAGGACCGCGAGGTCGCGATCACCCTGCCGCCGGACACCTGCTGGGCCTATCGCGACGAGGGCGTCGCCGTCGACTAGGCCTTGGCCTTCTCCGGCGTGCCCGAGACCTCGACGGGCACGGCTCCTCGCCGCCGACCACGCGATAGACGACGCCGGCGAAGGTCGCGCCGATCAGCGGCGCCAGCCAGAACAGCCAGAGCTGCTCGAGCGCCCAGCCGCCGACGAACAGCGCCGGGCCGGTGCTGCGCGCCGGGTTCACCGAGGTGTTGGTGACCGGAATGCTGATCAGGTGGATCAGCGTCAGGCAGAGGCCGATCGCGATCGGCGCGAAGCCGCGCGGCGCGTTGCCGTGGGTCGCGCCCAGGATCACGAACAGGAAGCCGAAGGTCATCACGACCTCGCAGGCGAAGCCCGCCACCAGCGAGTAGCCGCCCGGCGAGTGCTCGCCGTAGCCGTTGCTGGCGAAGCCGGCGTCGACGTCGAAGCCCGCCTTGCCGCTGGCGATCACGTAGAGCACCGCCGCGCCGGCGATCGCGCCCAGCACCTGCGCCACGATGTAGGGCAGCAGCTCGGCCGCCTTGAAGCGCCCGCCCGCCCACAGCCCGACCGACACCGCCGGATTGAGATGGCAGCCCGAGACGTGGCCGATGGCATAGGCCATGGTCAGCACGGTCAGGCCGAACGCGAGCGACACGCCGACGAAGCCGATGCCGAGCTGGGGAAACGCCGCCGCCAGCACCGCGGAGCCGCATCCGCCGAGAACCAGCCAGGCCGTGCCGATGAATTCGGCCGCAAGCTTGCGCATCATTGCATCGTCCTCCCGCAGGGTTCGAGGACATTGTTCACCCTCTGTGGCAGCCAAGGCACCCTGCGCCAATGCATAGCTCGATGCCCGAGAGGGGCAGCCTAGGATAGCGCGACGCGCAAGATGTCCGCCAGCGGCGCATCGTGCTCGGGCAGCAGGACCTGCGGATCGAGCGTCAGGACCCCGCGCGCAGCATGTCGCTCGGACAGATGCACCGGCGGATCGCCGCGCTGCAGCCGCGCGCTCAGCGCCAGCGCGTCGGGCACGGCGATCTCGAGCACCGGCACGCGGCCGGTCTTCTCGGCCGGCACGAAAGTCACCTCGCGGCCGTCGAGCGCCGCCGCGATCGCCTTCAGGCGGACCTCGAGCGCGGCGTTGGCCGCCGCATCGTCGGCCTTCACGAAGCGGTCGAGCGCGGTCAGCAGGCCGACGATCTCCTCCTTGCCCGCCTTGAAGCCGCGGCCGATGCCGTGATGCGGCACGCCGCGCAGGTTGGCGCGATCGATCAGCTTGGGCGGCGACCAGGTGTCGGGCGCCACGTCCATGTCGAGCTGCTGCAGCAGCGCCGACGCGACGAGGTCGCGCCGGCCGGCGAGGATGCCGGAGGCCTGCGGCCCGCCCAGCGCCTTGCCGCCCGAGAAGGCCACGAGGTCGGCGCCCATGGCGATGAAGCGCCGGAGGTTCTCCTTGGGCGGCAGCTGGGCGGCGGCATCGACGATCAGCGGCACACCGTGTGCCCGGCAGACCGCGGCGACCGTCGGCAGGTCGACGATGCTGGTGGCGTTGACCGAGAAGCCCACGGCGACCACCGACGGCGACAGCGCCGCCTCGATCTCCCACGCCTCCAGTCCGCGCACGCCGGCGCCCGGTGCCGCGATCGTTGTGGCCGATATCGACCAGCCGCGCGCCCGACGCGGCCAGCGCATGCGCGTAGCCGGTGCGATGCGTGCGCGGCAGCAGGATGTCGGCCGCGACATGCGGCAGCGCCGCCATCTTCGCCACGTCCCAGCGCGCGATCGCCGCTGCAGCCGCCAGCGTCAGCGCCGCCGCCGCACCCGTCGTCACCAGGCCGGCCTCCGCGCCCGTCGCCTCGGCGATGCGCGCGCTCGCGGCGTCCTGTAACTCGCCGATGTCGACCGAGCCGCGCGACGCCGCCGCCATCGCCTCGACGACTTCCGGCGCCATCACCGCCCCGCCCAGCCGCGTCAGCGCGCCGGCCGCATTGATGCGGCGGCGCACGCCGAGGCTCTCGTAGGGATCTTTCATCGGTCGAGCTTAGCCCACTCTCCTCCTCCCTGCGCGTAGCGCGGGGAGGTGTCGCGGTAACCCGCGACGGAGGGGTCATGAGTTGCGGTCTGTGACTGATGACCCCTCCGCCCGCGAAGCGCGAGCACCTCCCCTTGGCGGATTCCGCCAGGGGAGGAAAGAGGTTCTAGACCCGTCCGATGATCGCCACCGGTCCGCCGCCCGCCGGGCCCTGATGCTCGGCGCCGCCGGAGACGTAGAGCAGCGTGTCGCCGATCACGCCGGCCAGCACGCCGCCGACCAGGGCGCGGGCGTGGCGCGTCGAATGGATGTCGCTGTCGTCGAGCATGGTGTGGCGGCGGCCGCGGATTTCGCCCGAGGGCGCGGCTTCGGCCTTGGCCAGCACGGCGACGGTTTCGCCGCCCAGCGCTTCGAGCACGCGGCGCGCGGCGGCGGCATCGATGGCGTCCTTCATGACGTCGTGGCCGATCACCAGGTCGCCGGCCCAGCCGGGCGCATTGCCCAGCACGACGATCTCGTTGCGCCGACGCCTGGTTCCCGGTCATGGTGGCCGCGACCACGTTCGGCTCGGCGCTGATCGGGGGAATGCGCGGCGGACTCAGCGCGCGCGGCCGGTTCGTCGCCGTCGCCTGGAGCCTGGTGGCGGAGAACGGCGTTCGCTGCGCCGCGGCCGGTGACCTGCTCGCCGCGGGAGACCGCGCGTCGTCGACTACGGGCTGTGCCTGGTCGCCGGGCACCTGGTGATCGTGTTGTGGACCGTCGGCGCTGCGGCTCGGCACCGAGGGCGACGCCACCGGCGAGACGCCCAACCCCTTCGCGTTCCTCGCCGGTGCCGAGCCTCTCGCAGCTGATCGGGCAGGTGCGTGCTGACCGGCGGCCGCCGTCGTGCTCGCGCTGGCCGGCGGGGCGCCCCGCGACAGGTCACCACCCTGTTCGCGGCGCTCGCGCTGTTCCGGGCGCCGTACATGCTCGCGCTGGGGATGGTCGCCCAGCTGACCACGCGGGTCACCGCAGCTGGTCGTCATCGGCAACAGGTCGCGACGCTCGCGCGTGATGCGGCGCCGGCTGCGGCTCGCGACCGCTCGTGACTGGTCGCCGCTGGTCGGCGGGGCGGCGCGGCTCTGCTGGGCCCCTGCGTGCTGCCGCTGGTCTTCGGCCGCGACGTGGTGCTCGGGTCGTGCCCGACCGCGCTGGTCGCCTGCGGGTGTGCGGTGGCGGTGGCCAACCTGGTGCTGATGGTCAGCGCGCTGGCGCAGGGCCGGTCGAGCTGCGGTGGCCCGGTGCTGGCTGGTGCGGCTCGCGTCGCGGCCCTCACGTTCGTCGCGCTGACCGGGCTCGGCACCGCCGTCGAGGACACCGTGATCTGGAGCTTCCTGGTGGCCGAGGTGGCGGCGTTCGCGCTGCTGTCCGTCGTCGAGGCGCGGGCCCCCGGACACGCTGGGAGCACGCCGGTCAGGCGCCGGCTTGGTCGCGGCCAGGAACACCGACGACCCGAACGGCAGGTCGCGCCGGCCGCAGCACCCGCTGTCTCGGCGCCCGGACAGCCGCATGAGCAGCCGTGTCGACGCGTCCGGACACCGAGGTGGGCCGGCCGTCGGCCGGTCGCCGGCCGGCGCCGTGACCCGGCGGAGCAGCCGCTCGGCGACGAAGAACGGGAACACCGCACCGAACGCGTACGTCGCCCGGTCGACCACGCAGCCCGACGCGCTCGGCGAGGCCGACCAGACGCGGCCGGGTGTAGCGCCGGTGGTGGCCGGCCGGACGTCGTGGTCGGACCAGGCCCACTGGTACGCCGGCACCGACAGCAGCATGCGGCCCCCGGGCCGCAGCACGCGGGACAGCTCGGCCATGGCCAGCGTGCTCGTCGCTCGCAGTGCTCGACCACGTCGAAGGCGGCCACCACGTCGAACGCGCGTCCGCGAACGGCAGCGCCTCGCGGACCCGCAGACGCCCTCGCCGGGCGTGAGTCCGTCGGGGAACAGGTCCAGCGTGATCCGGCGATGGCTGCCCTTCATCCAGCCGACGCTCGGGCCGTCGGCACTGCCCACGTCGAGGATCCGCTGGCCGGCTGCCCGACGTACGGCCCGAGCACCGTCTGCGAGCAGCTCGGCGCGGGCGCGGTACCACCAGTAGTCGGGCTGGTCGAGGGAGGAGGAGCCGGGCTGTGTGCGCTGGAGCGGCCACGGTCAGACCGTCGCCGATGCGGACACCGAGGCGAGGAAGGTCTCGACCACGCGCTCGAGTTCGTCGGCGTCGAGCTCGTTGTAGAACGGCAGCCGCAGCAGCCGGCCGCTGATGTCGTCGGTCACCGGGCACTCGATGTGCCGGGCCGCGAAGCTCCGGCCGGCGTCCGAGCTGTGCAGCGGGACGTAGTGGAAGGTCGGCTGCACCCCCGCGGCACGCATCGACGACAGCACCGCGTTGCGGCGCTCGACGATCGGGGAGCAGCACGTAGAACATGTGGTACGCCGACTCGCAGTCCGCCGGCACGCTCCGGGAGCGTGAACGTGTTCGCGCTCGGCGTGCGGCGCGAGCAGCTCGCGTGTAGCGCTCGTGGAGCGCCTGCCGCTTCGCCTGGATCGTCTCGCGCTGCTCGAGCTGGGCCAGCAGGTACGCGGCGAGCACGTCGGCGAGACCGAACGACGAGCCGGTGTCCTTCCAGCGAGTACTTGTCGACCTGGCCGAGCAGGAACGCGCGCCGGTTGGTGCCCTTGTCGTAGAGCACCCGGGCCCGGTCGACGTCGCGGGCGTCGTTGAGGAGCAGCGCGCCGCCCTCGCCGCAGATGAAGTTCTTGGTCTCGTGGAAGCTCTGCGTCGCGAACCGGCCGAGGCTGCCGAGCGGCTGCCTCGCGCCAGCGTGCCGAAGAGGCCGTGCGCGTTGTCCTCGATCAGCGCGACGTCCGGCCGGTCGGCGAGCACCCGGCGGATGCCCGTCGATGTCGCACGCGATGCCGGCGTAGTGGACCGGCACGACCGCGCGCACGGTGTCGTCGAGCAGCGCCGCGAGGTGCTCCGGGTCGAGGCCGAGGGTGCGCGGCTCGATGTCGCAGAACAGCAGCCGTGCGCCCTGCCGGGCGAACGCGAGCGCGGTGGTCGTGAACGTGAACGAGGGCACCACGACGGTGTCCCCGGGTCCGAGGTCGAGCATCATCGCGGAGAGCTCGAGCGCCGCCGTGCACGAGGTCGTCAGCAGCACCTCCTCGGCGCCGGTCCCGGCTGCCAACAGCACCGAGGCGCGCGCCGCGAACTCCCCGCCGGAAGCCGGGTGACCCCCCTGCGATCGACTGCTGGACGTACTCCAGCTCGCGGCCCACGATCGCGGTCTTGTTGAAGGGGATGCTCGGGAGCTCGGGATGCTCGTGCTGGTCAGTCAAGGTCACTCCGGGGTCGAGGGCTGTTCCGGCGGCCAGGGCAGTCGCCGTCCGAGACGACGGCTCAGCGCCAGGTCGTGGTCGTGGAAGTACGTGCGCAGGGCGTGGAGCGAGATCCGGGGGCAGCGACGAGATCGGCTCCCTGCTCTCGTTGAGCTGCTCCCGGGTGGCCGGCCGGAAGCCCGGGTCGACGCCGAGGTGCTCGTAGAGCGTACCGAGTGCCTCGTCGCCGGTCCAGCAGGTCCTGCAGGAACACGCACGCAGGACGTTCGCGGGGAACGCCGCGAACCACGGCGCGAGATGCTGCTCGTAGCGTCCCCGCTCCAGGTACGCGAACGGGGACACCGAGGTGGAGGCGCTGTCCCACTCCGCCGGCTCGACCAGGTTCTCGCGCAGCGCCGTCTCGAGTGGGCGCTGCTCCAGCCCGTTGTCGGTGCTGAACCGCCAGTTCGACACGGCCCGGACCACCGGGTCGCGCAGCAGGGCCAGGATCAGGGTGTCGTCGCCGAGGACCCGGCACGCTCGTTCCGCGGCCTCGGGGACCTCGATGTAGCTGGTGCTCTTCTCGCCGAGGAGGCGCTCGTCAGTTGCGTGCCCGAAGTACGTCCGGTGGTACCAGTCCCGGCCTTGCTTCACGCTCGTCGGAGAGGAACACCTTCGGCTCCGGCCGGGCCGGCCGCGCCATCGTGATCTCGGGGTGCGCGTCCAGAAGCGACTGCAGGTAGGTGGTGCCGCATCGCTGGGCACCGATCACGAGCAGGTGACGCGTCAACCCGACACCCGTTCCACGACGTGGTACGTGTCCTGCGCACTCACGGCGTTGAGGGTGCGGACGACGTACTCGCCGAGCATCGAGAGCAGCGCGATGGTGACGCCGTTGAACACCGAGAGCAGCACCGCGATGGTGGTCCAGCCGGCGACCGGGGTGTCGACGAAGAACGACCGTACGAGGTAGAAGAGCGCCCAGCAGGAAGCTGACCGCGGCGATCACGAACCCGGCCGGCGGCCGCGGCCCGCAGCGGGAACAGCGAGTAGCTGAACAGGATCGCGAACACCAGCCGCAGGATCCGGGTCAGGCTGTAGTTGCTCGAGCCCACCTCGCGCGGGTCGTGCCGGACCAGCACGTCGGTCCGGTTGCTGGAGTACAGCAGCGCCTGACCGGTGATGTAGGGGTGTGCGGTGCGCGAGTCGCAGATCCGGTCGACCACGTCGCGCCGCAGGATCCGGAAGTTGGAGACCGAGAGCCCGGGCGGCTGGGCGAAGACCCGGCGGTTGATCATGCTGATCAGCTTGCTGCCGAGCTTGCGGTAGCCCGCCGCCTTCTTGCGCTCGAAGCGGCCGAAGACCACGTCCCAGCCGTTCATCGCCTCGTCGATGAGCAGCAACGCCTGGTCCGGCGGGTTCTGCAGGTCGTCGTCCATGGTGATGACGTAGTCGCCCGTCGTCTCGCGCAGGCCGGCGAGGTTGGCGTGGTGCTGACCGTAGTTCTGCAGCAGGTTGAGCGCGACGATGTGCTCGGAGGCCCGCGCCCTCTCGGAGATGACCTCCCAGCTCCGGTCGCGGCTGCCGTCGTTGACCAGGATCAGCTCGTAGGCGAGCCCGGCGCCCTCGAACACCTCGACGATGCGGTCGATGGTGCGACCGACCACGCCTTCGCTGTTGAACACCGGGACCACGATCGAGTACCTGAACGTGGTGCGGTCGGCGCCCTCCGTGGCGGGTTGCTTCGCCTCGCGGAACGGGTGGGCTCTCGCTTCGGTCACGACAGGTCGCTTTCTCAGGCGCGTTCGGCGCATCGCCGCCGACGCCCGCAACTTACCGCAGCGCCGACGCCTCTTACGTACGTCGGTAGGACGGCACGAGCTCGTGGGCGAGCTGCTCGAGGAACAGGCCGACGTCGGTCACGATGCCGCGGGCCTGCGAGGAGCCACGGTCGGCGAGCTTGGTGACGGTGGCCGGGTTGATGTCGACGCACACGAGCGGGATCGACGCCGGGAGGATGTTGCCCGTCGCCACCGAGTGCAGCATGGTCGCCACCATCAGGCAGAAGCCGACACCGGGGAGCTCGGCCCGCATCGCGCGCTGGCCGTCGATCACGTCGGTGTAGACGTCGGGCAGCGGGCCGTCGTCGCGCACCGAGCCGACCAGCACGAACGTCTTGTCCTGCCGTGACCAGCGCGTGCATCACGCCGCCGGTGAGCACGCCCTGGTCGACCGCGGCCTGGATCGAGCCCGCACTTGCGGATCGTGTTGAGGGCACGGATGTGGTGCTCGTGTCCGTGCTCGACGCCGCGGCCCATCGGCCAGGTCGACGCCCAGCGAGGTGCCGTAGAGCGCCGACTCGATGTCGTGGGTGGCCAGCGCGTTGCCGGCGAAGAGGACGTCGACGTACCCGGCCTCTGACCAGCGCGACCATGGCCGGGGCGGCACCGGTGTGGACGACGCCCGGGCCGCCGACCCAGAGCACCTTCTGGCCCGTCGGCCTTCGCCTCGCGCATGCTCTCGGCGACCTGGCGCACCAGCACCGCCTGCGGCTTCTCGCTGGACACGTCGGACTCCATGAAGCCGAACGTCGCGCCGACCGCCTTGTCGAGGCGGTGGCTCGACCTTGATCCCGTCGGCGCCGCACGACCACCTGCATGCCGGCCTTCACGTCGGCCATCGGCAGTGTGTAGAACCGCGGCGGACTGCACCTGCGTCGTCGTACACCAGCCCGCAGTCCATCTCGGGGTTGTCGACCATCAGCCACTTGCCCCTCGAGCCGAACCCGGGTGACCAGGTTGGTCGTCGAGTAGAAGCCGTCGGGGAAGACGCCGTCCTGCTCGACGGGGACGACCGAGGCCTGCGCCCGGGTCGACCTGGTTGACACCGCGGGTCTGCAGCCGCATCAGGAGCCGCTGCAGCGACTCCTCGTCCTCGGCGGACACCGACGAACACCGCGTGCGACTCGTTCTCCGCGTCGTGGCCGATGTCGATCCGGGTGATCACGTAGTCGCCTTCGTAGCCCCGGATGTCGCTCGAGGACCTGCGAGAGGATCCCGGAGTCCATGAGGTGCCCGGTGATCTCGACGTCCTGCTGATGCAATGCCGTTCCTCTCCATCGAAACGGCGATCGGTCAGAGCCGCGCGCCGTCGTCCCAGTCGTTGTCGGGCGGTTCCCGGCGCATGGTCGCGACCAGGTAGCCGAACCCGCCCACGAACCATGCCAGACACAGCATGCTCGCCCAGGGGGGCAGGGACACCTGCAGCACGACGAGCACGAGCACCACCACGGGGACGCCGAAGACGCCGGCCCAGGCGATCAGCCGCCGCGGCTCCGGCGTCGGCACCCGCTCCGGCTCCGGGCGGCACGAAGTGGTCCTCGGGGTCGTCGTACGCGTCGAGCCAGTCGCGCGCCTCGGCGGGCTGCTCCTCAGGCTCCGACGGGGCGGCGGGAGTCTGCGCGGCAGTGGGCTCCTCGGTCGGCTCCTTGAGGGGCTCCTCGGTCCGCTCCTCGGGGGTCGGGTCGAGCGTCACCCGGTCGCCGTAGTTGTCGACGATCGAACGCCACAGCAGGTCCTCGTCACGCGAGCCGGGCGTGATGTCGCGTCCCTCGCGGTTGTCGTCGTGCTCGTGTCCCACGGGGATCACCCGGTCACGCGGGCGATGAACTCCGCGGACTCGGCGAAGATCTGCGGCGCGTCGTTGTCGAGCGTGGCGACGTGGTAGCTGTCCTCGAGGACCCGCTCGGTGACGTCGCGCGAGGAGATCCCGGCCAGGATGTTGCGGGTGGACTGCTCGTCCACCACGTGGTCCTCGCGGGACCTGAAGATCAGCACCGGCTGCGTCACCTTGGGCAGGTCGGCGCGCACCTGCTTCCAGCCTTGCATCATCGAGTGCAGCGCCTTCAGCGGCGTCTTGGTGTAGCCGTGCTCGGAGACGCCTTGCTTCTTGATGTCGTTGCCGATGCCGTTGAGGGCGGGCAGCAGCCGCTTGGCCAGGGGTACGGCGAGGAGCTGGCGGTTCTGGCTGGAGACCGCGGCGTTGACCAGCACCACTCCGGCGACGTCGTGCGGGTGGTTGGCGGCAAGCCAGAGAACGAGCCCGCCGCCCATGCGAGAGCCCGCCGACGACGACCTCGTCGCACTCGGTGCGGAGCTTCTCGAAGGCGCGCTCGACCTCGGCGTACCAGTCCGCGAACGTGGTGCGGTTCATCTCCTGCCACGTGGTGCCGTGACCGGGGAGCCGCGGGACGGACACGGTGTAGCCGAGCTCGGCGAGGTGCTCGCCCCAGGGACGCATCGACGCCGGGGAGCCGGTGAAGCCGTGGCTGAGGAGGACCCCGATCCGCCTGCCGTCGGCGCGCGGAGCCCCTGCGGACGCAAAGGGCTCGGCGTGAGGAGCCAGTTCCATCTGCGGGTCCTCCGGAAGGAGTGAAGGTCGGGTGTCGAGTCGCTGCCGCCCAGGCGCCCCGGGGGCGCGCGAACGCGTGGCTGCATCGTGTCACGCGGCGCCTAACCGGGCTAGGGTTCGGGAGACCCGGCATGGGTGGTCTGGAGGTTTCGGTGTTCTACTGGTTCTTGAAGTGGGTGGCCCTGGGGCCCCTGCTCAAACTGGTGTACCGGCCCCAGACCGAGGGTGCCCACCACGTCCCCGCGGAGGGGCCCGCGATCCTCGCCAGCAACCACCTCTCCTACGCCGACTGGCTCTTCATGCCGCTCACGCTCACCCGGCGCGTGACGTTCGTGGCCAAGGCCGAGTACTTCAACTCCCCCGGCATCAAGGGCTGGTTCCAGAAGAAGTTCTTCACCGGTGCGGGCCAGGTCCCGATCGACCGCTCCGGCTCCGGCGCCGGCGAAGGCGCGCTCAGCACGGCCAAGAAGGTGCTCGACTCCGGCGAGCTCTTCGGCATCTACCCCGAGGGGACCCGCTCGCACGACGGCAAGCTCTACCGCGGCAAGACCGGTGTCGCGCGGCTCGCGCTCGAGACCGGCGCGAACGTGATCCCGGTCGCGGTCGTCGGCACCGACGTCGTGGCACCTCCCGGCAAGAAGTTCGGCCGGGTCATCCGCCCCGTCGTACGGTTCGGCGAGCCGCTGGACTTCTCCCGCTACGAGGGCCTCGAGAAGGACCGATACATCCTTCGCTCGATCACCGACGAGATCATGTACGAGATCATGGAGCTCTCCGGCCAGGAGTACGTCGACATGTACGCCTCGCGGGCCAAGGAGCTGCACAAGGAAGAGCAGAAGAAGGAGAAGGGCGGGGACAAGGGCGCGGCTCCGGGCGACGTCGCCGAGTCCAAGGCATCCTGACCCGGTGAACCCGTCGGTGAACCCCTCAGGGACCGCCGACTCCGCGTCCTGGGCGGTCGAGAACTCGATGTACCGCGCGCTCGCGGTGCTGCGGGTCCTCGTGCTGCTCAACGCGATCGGACTCGGCTGGTACCGCCGCGACTCCCTCGACCACCCGTGGGCGGCGGTCGCCGTGCTCGCCGCAATGGCGGTCTGGACAGCCTTCGTGATCTGGGCGTACGCCGCCCCGCAGCGGCGCACGGCTCCGCTGCTGGTCGCAGACCTGCTCGTCGCGCTGGCCGCGATCGCAGCCTCGCCCTACATCAAGGGCGACGACCTGCGCGCGACCCTGCCCGGATTCTGGGTGATGGGCGTGGTGCTGGCCTGGGCGATCCACTGGCGGTGGCAGGGCGGACTGGTGGCAGCGACCGTGGTGTCGGTCGCCGACCTCGCCGTCCGGTCGGAGATCACGCAGACCAACTACAGCAACATCTTCCTGCTGATGCTGGGCGGCCCGATCGTTGGCTTCCTGTCCGGGCTGCTGCAGGAGATGGCGCGCGACCGTGACCGCGCCGAGCGGGCGGCCGCGGCCGCCGCCGAGCGGGCGAGGCTGGCGCGGGTGGTGCACGACGGCGTGCTGCAGGTGCTGGCGTTGGTCCAGCGCCGTGGTGCCGAGCTCGGCGGCGAGGCCACGGAGCTCGGCCGGCTGGCGGGGGAGCAGGAGGTGGCGCTGCGGGCGCTGGTGCAGACCCAGGAGTCGTCCTGGGCCGGCGCGCCGGTCGGCCAGCGCGACCTTGCCGTGCTGGTGACCGGACTGCAGGCTCGCACCACCCCGAAGGTGGAGGTCGCGGTGCCGGGCAGCCCGGTGCCGGTGGACGGCTGCCGTTGCCGAGGAGGTGGTGGCACTGGTGCGTGCCTGCCTGCACAACGTCTCGGACCACGTCGGCAGCGACGCCCGCGCCTGGGTGCTGCTCGAGGACCTCGGTGACGAGGTCACGGTCTCGGTGCGCGACGACGGCCCCGGGATCGCCGGTGGCCGGCTGGACGAGGCCGCCGCCGAGGGACGTCTCGGGGTCTCCGAGTCGATCCGCGGCCGCGTCGCCGGGCTCGGCGGGACCGCCGACCTTGATCTCCGGCGCCCGGGCAGGGCACCGAGTGGGAGTTCGACGATCCCGAAGAAGGGGGCCCGATGACAGACACCCCAGCCAGATCGTTCGCCGCAACCGCGCGAGATCCGGGTGATGGTGGTCGACGACCACCCGATGTGGCGCGAGGCTGTCGCCCGCGACCTCGAGGAGGCCGGGCTGCGGGTGGTGGCCACGGCCGGCACCGGCACCGAGGCGTTGGCACGGTTCCCCGCGGCCCGGCCCGACGTGGTCGTGCTCGACCTCCAGATCCCTGCGCCGAACGGCGTCGAGGTGACCGCGTCGATGGTGCGCGACGACCCCGCCGTACGCGTGCTGATCCTGTCCGCGTCCGGCGAGCAGCCGGACGTGCTGGACGCGGTGAAGGCCGGTGCGACGGGCTACCTGGTGAAGTCGGCCTCCCGGGCCGAGCTCCTCGCCGCGCTGCTGCGGGTGGCGGAGGGCGACACCGTGTTCACCCCGGGGCTCGCAGGGCTGGTGCTGGGGGAGTACCGCCGGCTCTCCGACGCACCGCCCGCGCCCGACCAGCCGGACACACCGCGGCTGACCGAGCGGGAGAAGGAGGTGCTCCGGCTGGTGGCGAAGGGGATGTCGTACAAGCAGATCGCGGAGCGGCTGTTCCTTTCGCACCGGACGGTGCAGAACCATGTGCAGAACACGCTGCGGAAGCTGCAGCTGCACAACCGGGTGCAGCTGGTTCGCTACGCGATCGAGCAGGGCCTGGACGACGAGCTGGAGCGCTGATGACCGACCTTCCCGTCCTCGACGCCGTCGAGCAGCGCGTGCTCGGAAGCCTGCTGGAGAAGCAGCGCACCGTGCCGGCGTCGTACCCGCTGTCGCTGAACGCGCTGCGCACGGCCTGCAACCAGTCCAGCAGCCGCGATCCCGTCGTCGACTACGACGAGCAGACGGTCGAGCGCACCGCGAGGGCGCTGAAGGACCGTGGCCTGCTGCGGATCGTGTGGGCCGACGCGGGACGCCGCACCCTGAAGTACCACCAGACGCTCGACGAGGTGCTCGGCGTCGCCGACGACGAGCGGGCGCTGCTCACGGTGCTGCTCCTGCGCGGGCCGCAGGCGCCGGGGGAGCTGCGCACACGCACCGAACGGCTGCACGCCTTCGCGGACCGCACCGAGGTGGAGGCCGTCCTCGAGCGCTTGGCCGGGCGCGAGGCCCCCCTGGTGCGGCAGCTGGAGCGGCGGCCGGGACAGCAGGACGCGCGGTGGGTGCACCTGCTCGGTGAGGTGGCGGCCGTCGCGCCACCTGCGCCGGTCGCCGTCGTCGATCGCGAAGGCGTGCTGCGCGACGGTGAGGAGGCGCGCACCGAGCGCGTACGCCGGACGTTCGACGCGGTCGCGGAGCCGTACGCCGCGGCGCTGGCCGACGAGCTCGACGACCTGCCGTTCGAGCGCTGGCTTCTGGACCGGGTCGCCGCCGACGCCGGCACCGAGCCGGTCGTGGAGGTGGGCTGTGGGCCCGGCCACGTGACGGCGTACCTGGCCCGGCGGGGGGCCCGGAGCCACGGGATCGACCTGTCCCCGGGGATGGTCGCCGAGGCGCGCCGGCGGTTCCCGGACGGCAGCTACGAGGTGGGCGACCTGCGCCGGCTGATGCGGCCGACCACGGATGACGGATGGGGCGCGGTGCTGGCGTGGTACTCGCTGATCCACCTGGCACAGTCGGAGATCCCGGCCGCCCTCGCGGCACTCGTCCGCCCGATCCACTCCGGTGGCCGACTCGTGCTGGCGCTGCATGCCGGGGCCGGGATACGGCACACCGAGACCTGGTTCGACGTCGAGGTCGATCTCGACGTCGTCCTGCACGACCCCGGATTCGTCCGGTCCGCGGCTGAGGCGGCCGGGCTCACGGACCTCGAGTGGTACCTCCGGGGGCCGCACACCCTCCGCGGCGAGACCACGGAGCGGCTCTACGTGATCGGGCGGGTGCCTGGCTGACGAGGCCTGTCGTGTCCCAAGGTCCGGTGTGGGCCCGGGAAGATAGGCTCGCCGGGTAGCGTTGGGGCAGGGCATGGGTCCGTCGGATCTGGAAGGAAGGCCGCGCATGGTGCTGTTTCGAGACAACCTCGGCAACGTCCTGCGCGCTGAGCGGATCCGGCAGGGGATGACGCTGCGTGAGCTCTCGGCCGATGCCCGGGTGAGCCTGGGGTACATCTCGGAGATCGAGCGCGGTCACAAGGAAGCGTCGTCGGAGCTGCTGGCGGCGCTGTGCGCCGCCCTCGACCTGCGCCTGTCCGAGGTGCTTCGCGAGGTGAGCGCCTACGTGGCCGTGGAGGAGCAGCGACTGGCCGAGGAGATCTCCTCGATCGCGCCGGTGCCCGCCGGCGACGTGGTCGCAAGCGCCGCCTGACCGGCCTCAGGCCACGCCGGTCGCCTTCTCCAGGGCGGACAGCTCGTCGTCGAGGTGGGTCAGCAGCCGCTGCAGGTGCGGGACGCTGCGGCGGCAGCCGGTGAGGCCGAAGTCCATGTCGTCGGCGTAGCTGTTGCAGGTGATGTTCAGCGCCATGCCCTGGATCGGGATCGACAGCGGGTAGGTGCCGACCATCTTGGCGCCGTTCAGGTAGAGCGGCTTCCGGGGCCCGGCACGTTGCTGATGATCAGGTTGAACGGCGGGCGCACGATCCCGTGCAGCCGCAGCATCGGGGTCACGATCGAGGGCGCCATGCCGATGCGCGCTCATCGCCAGGATCTGCATCGGCGTCATCGAGCCCAGTGCCTCCTTGCCGCTGAGCATCGAGCGCGTGGATCTGCTTGAGCCGGTCGGCCGGGTCGGCGAGGTCGGTGCCGAGCTTGACCATCACCGCGCCGACCGCGTTGCCACCCGTCGTCCGAGGCGCTGCCGGCACTCTTCGCGTTGAGCCCGACCGGCACCATCGAGACCAGCGTGGCGTCAGGGAGCGCGTCGAGGTCCAGAGGTAGGTGCGCACCGCGCCGCTGCACATCGCCAGCACCACGTCGTTCAGGGTGGTCCCGGCTGGCCTTGGAGATCGCCACGAAGCCGCTCGAGCGGCCAGCCCTGGGCGGCGAAGCGGCGCGAGCCCGGTGATCGTGGTGTTGAACATCGGTGCGGGGCGCGTAGAACGACAGTGCCGACGTCTCGTTGCGGACGCCCTTGGTCGAGCGTCCTGATCAGCGCGCCCGGAAGGCCGGCCGCCTCGGCGGTGATGCCCATCGCCGTGCGCATCGCGTCCATCGGCACCTCGGCCGAGGCCGTGCTCGGCCGTCCTCCTGCACCTCGGGCTGCCTTGGCCGGCTTGCGGGCCGCCCACGGCGGTGGCAGGTCGCGCTGGTCGGGGTCGGTGCTCAGCACGCTCTGCAGCAGCCGCATCGCGGAGACGCCGTCGACGAGCGCGTGGTGGATCTTGGTGTACATCGCGATCCGGCCGTCGCGCAGGCCCTCGATCATGTGCGCCTCCCACAGCGGCCGCTCACGGGCCAGCACGGGTGCCGTGCAGCCGCGAGCAGAGCTCGAGCAGCTCGCGGACCCGGCCCGGCTTCGGGCAGCGCGCTGTGCCGGACGTGGTGCTCGATGTCGAACTCGCTGGTCGTCGGCCCAGACCCACTGGCCCGCGGTCTCGAGCGAGCGCGTCGGGTGCTTGAGGAACAGCGGCGCGATCTGGTCGACGTCGAGCATCTGCTGGTAGAGGTCCGCGGGCGTAGTTGCGGCCCGCGCCCTCCGGCTTCTCGAACAGCGCAGACCGCCCACGTGCATCGGCATCGTGCGGTTCTCCGCGAGCAGGAAACCGAGCGAGGTCGGGATCGATCGGAGCCGGCACAGGGAGCCTGCCTTTCGTGGTGTCCCGCGATCCTCGCGCGTTTCCAGCCGTTGACGAAAGGCGGGCGTGACGCAGCGGGTAGGTTCGGGTCGTGACCCTCGCCGAGAACCGCACCCAGGCCACCTCTGCCACCGAGCCGGTGACCTTCGACTCGCTCGACCCCGCGCACGGGATGCCGTGGCGAGCACCCATCCCGTGCACACCGAGGCCGACGTGCGCGCTGCCGTCGGCCGCGCGCGTGAGGCCGCCGCCTGGTGGTCGGCCCTGTCGTACGACGAGCGTGCCGAGCGGCTCGGCGCCTGGAAGGCCGTGATCACCCAGCGCATCGACGAGCTCGCCGAGGTGATGCACCGCGAGATGGGCAAGCCGCACGGCGACGCGGTGCTCGAGGCCGCCCTCGCGATCGACCACCTCGCCTGGGCCGCCGGGCACGCCGGAGAAGGTGCTCAGGCGCCGCAGGGTCCCGCCCGGGCTGGTGATGGCCAACCAGGCGGCGACCGTCGCGTACCGCCCGCTCGGCGTGGTCGGCGTGATCGGTCCGTGGAACTACCCGGTGTTCACGCCGATGGGCTCGATCGCCTACGCGCTCGCCGCCGGCAACGCGGTGGTGTTCAAGCCCAGCGAGTACAGCCCCGGCGTCGGCACCTGGCTGGCCGCAGACCTTCGCCGAGGTGGTCGGACCGACCGGTCTTCCAGGTCGTCACCGGGCTCGGCGAGACCGGCGCCGCGCTGTGCCGGGCCGGCGTCGACAAGGTGGCGTTCACCGGCTCGACGGCGACCGGCAAGCGGGTGATGGCGGCGTGCGCCGAGACGCTGACCCCGGTGGTCATCGAGGCCGGCGGCAAGGACGCCGTCATCGTCGACGCCGACGCCGACCTCGACGCGGCCGCCGACGCGGCGATCTGGGGCGCCTGCAGCAACGCCGGCCAGACCTGCACCGGCGTCGAGCGGGTCTACGTGCACGAGCGCGTCTACGACGAGTTCCTCGCGCAGATCCTGCGACAAGGCCAAGGACCTGCACGCCGACGGCGGGCCGGACTCGAAGATCGGGCCGATCACGATGCCCAAGCAGCTCGGACGTGATCCGCTCGCACATCGACGACGCGCATCGCCAAGGGCGGCCGGGCGGTGCTCGGCGGTCCGGACGCCGTCGGCGAGCGCTTCGTGCAGCCGACGATCCTGGTCGACGTACCCGAGGACTCCGCGGCCGTGCAGGAGGAGACCTTCGGACCGACGATGACCGTCACCAGGGTGCGCGACATGGACGAGGCCGTCGCGCAGACCAACGCCACGCGCTACGGCCTCGGCTCCACCGTCTTCGCCAAGGCACACGGCATGGAGATCGCGGAGCGGATCCGGTCCGGGATGACCGCGGTCAACGGCGTGATCACGTTCGCCGGCGATCCCGTCAGCTGCCGTTCGGCGGCGTCGGCGACTCCGGCTTCGGCCGGATCCACGGGCCCGACGGGCTCAGGGAGTTCAGCTACGCGCACGCGATCGCACGGCAGCGGTTCAAGCCGATGATGAACCTCACCTCGTTCGACCGCGCACGGCGAAGGCAGGACAGGCAGCTGGCCCGTCTGATCAAGCTGCTGCACGGCCGCGGCTCGAAGAAGAAGGCCCGCTAGCCGCGCAAGGCGTCCTGTGAGCCACCCCTCCTCGCTCGACCTCGCCCTCTCGCGCTCGCGCATGTCCCTGTCGCAGCGCTTCGGGCGGCTACGCGCGCGGTCGTGGCAGGTCGGCCAGTGTGCCGTCGCGGCCGGGGTCGCCTGGTACGTGGCGGCCGACGTGTTCGGCCACCAGTCGCCGTTCTTCGCGCCGATCGCGGCCGTGGTCTCGCTCGGCACCAGCTACGGTCAGCGGCTGCGCCGGGTGGGCGAGGTGACGCTGGGGGTCGCGGTCGGGGTCTTCCTCGGCGACCTGCTCACCAGCGTGCTCGGCAGTGGTGCCTGGCAGGTGGCGCTGATCGTCGCGCTGGCGATGAGCACCGGCGCTGCTGCTCGACGCCGGCCAGATCTTCGTGACCCAGGCGGCGGTGCAGTCGATCGTCGTGAGCACGCTGCTGCCCGACCCCGGCGCCGCGTTCACGCGCTGGACCGACGCCCTGATCGGCGGCGCGGTCGCGCTGGTCGCGGCCACCGTGGTGCCGAGGGCGCCGTTGCGG
Source organism: uncultured Actinomycetota bacterium (assembly GCA_963745795.1). Taxonomy (GTDB): domain Bacteria; phylum Actinomycetota; class Actinomycetes; order Propionibacteriales; family Nocardioidaceae; genus Marmoricola. The sequence goes on from CAVUYR010000006.1 coordinate 25,034, forward strand.
AGACCACGCGAGCAGGCGGCGGTCGTCGTACGCAAGATCGGCGAGCTGCTGCGGGCCGCCGCCGACAGCATCGAGGACGGCGACGTCGACCGTGCCGTGCGCTGTGATGCAGGACGCGCGCACGACCGACGCGCTGATCCGGGAGCTCCGGGACGCCGCAGACGAAGGGCTGTCGGTGCTGGCGTCGTCGCCGTTCCGGTTGCGGCACCGGGGACCGGTCCGGGCCATGGTCGACCTGGTCGAGCCGATGGACTTCGCACTGCGCAACACCCGCGTGCTGGTACGACGCGTGGCGGTGGCGTGCTACCGCCGCGAGCCGATGCCGACCGTGCTACGCGGCGCTCGAGCCGCGACCTGGCGGCATGTGCCGACGAGGTGGCCGGCGAGCTCGCGGCCGGGCGGATGGCCGAGGCGGCGCGCGACCACCTGATCATGCTCGGTCGCGCCAGCTCGACCGTCGTACGCACCGGCGACCTGTCCGGCGAGGTGGTGCTCGCGCAGGTGCGCTCGATCATCGCCGACCTGCTCGCGGTCTCCGGCATGGACCCGTTCGAGGCCACCGACGAGATCCCGCCGCTGGCCCAGACCTAGGGGGTGTCTGATGGATCTCGGCCGTCGCGAGCGTCGTCCGGTGTGTGCGATGGCAAGGCCGAGGAGGGAAGGCGCGGCAGCGCCGCGTTGACCGACGAGAACGCCGCCAGCGTGCGTGCCGGGCGGCGCGCAGCAGGCCATGGATCCATCAGACGCGCCCTAGGTCGAGAGCTCGCGGACAACGGAGTCGACGACCGCCACCAGGTCACCGCCGGTGTGGTTGGCGACCGCCCGCTGCCGCTGGTAGGAAGCGCCGTTGCGCGGGATGTCCTCGACCGCGGCCAGCTCACGCTCGCAGCCGAGCCGCTTCGCCACCGGAGCGAGCCGGTCGAGCAGGTCGCCGAGGTCATCGAGCAGCAGCCGCTCGTCGGACCGGTCGTCGAGGATGATCCAGGCGTCGAGACCGTATCGGGCACTGCGCCACTTGTTCTCCTGCACGTGCCACGGCGGCATCGACGGCAGCGTCTCGCCGGCCTCGAGCCGCGTCCTCGAGGTCGACGACGAGGCAGTGGGTGAGGGCGACCAGGGCCTCCATCTCGGCCATCGTGGAGACGCCGTCGCAGATCCGGACCTCGATCGTGCCCAGCCGCGGCGCCGGGCGCACGTCCCAGCGGATCTCGTCGACCTGCTCGATCACGCCGGTGGTGAGCAGGTCCTGGGTGTATCCCTCGAACTCGGCCCAGGACTGGAACTGGAACGGAAGCCCCGCCGTCGGCAGCTGCTGGAACATCATCGCCCGGTTGCTGGCGTAGCCGGTGTCCAGGCCGGCCCAGACCGGTGACGACGCGGAGAGCGCCTGCAGGTGGGGGTACTGGTTGAGGAGCGAGGTGAGGATCGGCAGCACGTGGTCGCGGTTGCGCAGGCCCACGTGCACGTGGACGCCCCAGATCAGCATCTGCCGGCCCCACCACTGGGTGCGCGCGATCAGCTCCTCGTAGCGGTGGCCGTCGGTCAGGATCTGCTCGGACCACTCCGCGAACGGGTGCGTGCCGGCGCCGTACAGGTCGACGCCGAGGTCGTCGGTGATCGGGCGCACCAGGTCGATGTGCTCGGCCAGCTGGTCCATCGCCTCCGCGGTGGTGGTGCAGATCCCGGTGGTCACCTCGACCGTGTTGCGGAGCAGCTCGTGGTGGAGGTGCGGGTCCTCGCCGTGGGTCGCCGCGAAACCGTCGAAGACCTCACGGGCGGCGTTGACCAGGTCACGGGTGGTCTTGTCGACCAGGGCGAACTCCCACTCGACGCCGAGCGTCGGGCCGGCGGAGGCGGCGAAGTCGATACCCATCGCCCGATCGTTCCACAGCCGGGTGCGCGGCCTGGGGCGGTGGGGTGGCAGACAGGATGCGTGAACCCCGCGAGGCCGAGGGACCCCGACCGCCCCGACCACCAAGCGGACGTCCGAGCCGCTCACGTCCCCGTTCTGCTCCGGAAACGGGCCAGCCAGACCTGCGAGGTGACCGGGTCGAACGGTGGCTCCCGGTCGCGTACGGCGGCGTGGACCCGGTCGCAGGACGCCATCGCGCCGGAGACCACGTCGGCGGGGTAGCCGCGCGACACCCGGTGCTCGGCGAACTCGTCCTCGTCGTCGACCCACACCCGCCCGGTGGTCCCGCGGATCACGTCGAGGTCGAGGTCGACCGCGCGCAGCCGGCTCTCGCCGTCGTACCAGACCGCCGGCGTCGCGATGTCGACGTACACGTCGCACGGACGCTCCGGGTCGTCGCCGTAGAACGTGGCGAGGTACCAGTCGTCGTACGGCGCGAGGGTCACGTGGTCGGCCGCCGCGGTCAGCGACCGCGTCGCGCTGGCCATGAACGTGCCCTGCGCGACCCCGCACCAGATGCCGTGCTCGTCCGCCCCGAGCCGCACCGCGTCGAACTCCCAGTGCCGGTCGTCGGGCCACTTGCGGCACTCGATGCGGACCTGGTGCATGGGGGGAGCGTAGGGGGCCGAACACCACGGTCCCGTGGTATCCGGTCACTTCCCGTGCGGTGTGTCCGTAGGGATGTGGTGGTTCGGCTAGGGAAGTCCGCGCCCTTCTACGCACCCAAGGCATGCTCGTGGGCCGGTTGTCCACAGGAGCCAGATGGCGATCTCCAGAGCTGGCACTTGATCGGAATCCTGCGAGCCATGGATGACAGCTTGCAGTTGATGCGCGACACCGGCGTCGCCCTGCGCCGGGAGATGCTCGAGCGAGGGGCGAACGACAAGGAGATCAAGGCGTCCGTCCGGGCCGGTCTGTTGCACCGGATTCGACGTGGCGCGTACACCACGACGGACCAGTGGGTGGACGCGTCGGCCACCGAGCGGCACCGCCTCCGATGCGTGGCGGCGCTGCGGGTGATGCCCGGCCGGGTGGCGCTCACGCACACGTCGGCACTGATCGCCCACGGCATCGATGTCTGGGGCGCCGACCTGTCCGTCGTCCACGTCACCCGGTTGGACGGCGCCAATGGACGCACGTGTGCCGGCATCCGGCATCACGAAGGCACGGTGGAGGAGGGAGACGTCGGCCTGACGGCGTCCGGCCTGTTGGCGACCACGCCCCTCCGAGCGGTCATCGAGCACGCCTCCGTGTCGTCGGTTGTGTCCGGCCTGGTGTCGGCCGATCACGCCCTCAACAAGGAACACTTCAACATCGACAACCTGCACGTCTACCATCAGCGCGTACTGCACTGGCCCGGCATGCGGCAGATGCAGCTCGTCGTGCGGCTGGCTGACGGACGCTCGGAGTCACCAGGAGAGACGCGCACGCGACACCTGTGCTGGCGAGGTGGATTGCCCGCGCCGCAGCTGCAGTACGAGGTGTTCGATGAGCACGGACGGCTCGTCGGGCGCACCGACTTCGCCTGGCCGGCCTACGGCCTCCTCGGCGAGTTCGACGGCCGAGGCAAGTACCTCCGAAGCTTCAAACCGGGTCAGTCGGTAACTGACGTGGTGCTGGCCGAGAAGGCGCGCGAGGACCGGATCCGTGAGATCACCCGCTGGACGTTCGTCCGGATCACCTGGCCCGAGCTCGCGCGTTACGCGGAGACCGCCGAGCGGATCCGGCGACAGCTGCTCCGCGCGGCCTGAGGTTGCCGAACTTCCCTCGCGGATCGACCACTTCCCCAGCGGTGCAGCGCTGGGGAAGTGGGTGGATACCACGGGACCGTGGTAACTGCTGGCCCACACCCCCGCCGCTACGGCCGCTTCGGGAACCGCCGCCGACCGACCCGCACGACGACGTCCTGGTAGCGGGCGCCGACGAGGTGGGCGAAGTGGTGCAGGACGTGGGCGTCGAGGCCGACCAGCTGGCGGGGCTTGTTGGTGAGCACGGCCTTGACGATGATCGCGGCGGCGCGCTCGGGGGACATCCTCGCCAGCTCGTTGTCGAAGGTGGCCGTGACGTCGGCGTGGCTCTCGCCGCGCGTCACCCGGCCGTTGCGGACGATTCCGGTCTTGATCCCGCCGGGGTGCACGCAGGTGACGCCGACCGGGTGGCCGGCCAGCAGCATGTCCTGGCGCACGGCCTCGGTGAAGCCGCGGACGGCGAACTTCGAGGCGTTGTACGTCGACGAGCCGGCGACCGAGATCAGCCCGAAGAGCGAGGAGATGTTGACCAGGTGTCCGTCACCGGACGCGATCAGGTGCGGCAGGAACTCCTTGGTGCCGTGCACGACGCCCCAGAAGTTCACGCCCATCAGCCAGTCGAAGTCGGCGTACTCCATCTCGGTGACCGGGCCCGTGTGCGAGACGCCGGCGTTGTTGACCACGACGTTGACCCGGCCGAACTGGTCGTTCACGGCCAGCGCGTACGCCGCGAACCCGGCGCGGTCGCTGACGTCGAGCACGTCGGAGCGCACCTCGTGCACCCCGGCGTTCTTGAGCAGCTCGACGGTCTCGGCCAGCCCGGCCTCGTTCCAGTCGGAGACGGCCACCAGCGCACCGCGGCCGGCGACGTCGAGCGCGAGCGCGCGCCCGATGCCGGAGCCGGCGCCGGTGACCACGACCACCTTGTTGTCCAGCGTCCTCATGCGACGTTCTCCTTCGTGGTCGCGGCGTCACGCGCGGTGACGACGTAGGCGTCGGGGTCGAAGCTACCGAGGTGGCGGCGCAGCGTGAAGGTGCTCCGCGGCCACAGCACGGTGTTGCGGCCGTGCTCGTCGAGATACCAGCTCTTGCAGCCGCCGGTGTTCCACACCGTGCGCGCCATGCGCTTGTGCAGCGCCTTGTTCCACGTCGCCTGGGCGTCTGCCCGCGGTTCGACGCTGGACAGCCCGCGCTCGCCCATGGTGCGCAGGGCGCCGACGATGTAGGCGATCTGCGACTCGATCACGAACACCATGCTGGAGTGGCCGAGGCCGGTGTTGGGGCCGACGATCTGGAACAGGTTGGGGAACCCGGCGACCGTGGTGCCCTTGTAGGCCATCATCCCGGTCTCACGCCAGGCGTCGGCGAGCGAGCGGCCGTCGCTGCCCTTGAGGTGGTGCGCGATCGGCTGGTCGGTCGTGTGGAACCCGGTGGCCACGATCAGGCAGTCGACCGGGCGCTCGGTGCCGTCGGCGGTCACGATGCCGGTCGGCGTGATCTCACGGATCCCGTCGGTGACCAGGTCGACGTCGTCGCGGTCGAGGGCCGGGTAGTAGTCGTTGGAGATCAGCACCCGCTTGCAGCCCAGACGGTAGTCGGGCGTCACCTGCGCACGCAGCGCCGGGTCGCTGATGCCGCTGGCGATGTGCCTGGCCGCGATCCTCTCGGCGGGCGCCGCTAGCGCGGGCGCCAGGGTGAACGCGGGCACGTAGCCCTCGCGACCCCAGTAGATCCCGGTGCGGTACAGCCGCTGGAGACCGGGGAGGAACCGGAAGCCGAGCCGCTCGATCGCCGTGTACGCACGGTCGCTGCGCGGCATCACCCAGGGGGCGGTGCGCTGGTAGACGTCGAGGTGGTCGACCCGTTCGGCGATGGCGGGCACGATCTGGATCGCCGAGGCCCCGGTGCCGATCACCGCGACGCGCTTGCCGGTGAGGTCGTAGTCGTGGTTCCAGCGCGAGGAGTGGAACACCTCGCCGGCGAAGCTGTCGATGCCCGCGATCTCGGGCAGCTTGGGCTCCGAGAGCCCGCCGGAGCCGGTGACCAGGACGTCGGCGCGCACGGTGCCGGCCGAGGTGGTGACCGTCCAGGCCCGTTCCTCGTCGTCCCAGGCCGCCTGCTCCACCGTCGTACCGAACCGGAACCGGTCCAGCGTGCCGGACTCGCGGGCGACGCGCTGAAGGTAGGCCTGGATCTCCGGCTGCGGGGAGAACGACCGGGTCCAGTGCGGGTTGGGTGCGAACGAGAAGCTGTAGAGCTGGCTCGGTACGTCGCAGGCCGCGCCGGGGTAGGTGTTGTCGCGCCAGGTGCCCCCGACGTCGTCGCCGCGGTCGACTACCAGGAAGTCGGTCAGACCGGACTCCTGCAGCTTGATCGCCATGCCGAGGCCGGCGAACCCGGCGCCGACCACGAACACCGTGACGTGGTCGGGGAGCGGGACGGGCGCGGGGGGCGTCTGCGAAGTAGCCATGCGTCGAAACGTACCGAGGGGACGGTGCGAGCAGCTGCTCGACCTCGGCGTGCGGCTGCTCGGGGCGCTCGACGCCGCACGCTGACGCGTCAGCCCGTCGCGGTGCGAAGCGCGAGGTCGACCAGCTCTCGCGCGCTCGCCGTACCTCCGGGTGCCCAGCCGTGCAGCTGGTCGCGCCACTCGGCCGGGACCGCCGACGCGCCCCAGCGGGCGCCGAGCAGGCCTCCGGCGATCGCGGCCACGGTGTCGGTGTCGTGGCCGATCCGGACCGCGGCGTGGAGCGCTCGCGGCAGCGTCCCCGGCCCCTCCTCGGGCGTGCCGAGCACCGCCGCCGTCGCCGCCTGCAGGGCGGTGACGGTGAACCCGTTGGGGTTGAACCGTCCGCCGGGCAGCTCGCCCGTGGCCGCTGCTCGGGACGCGTCCAGCCACGTAGCCCAGCGCGCGCGCCGCGAGCCGGGGAGCAGGTCGAGGCCGGCGGACATGTCGACGCGCCCGTCGAGAACAGCCACGCGCACGGCCTCGGTCCAGAGCACGCAGGAGTCGCCGGCCAGCGGGTCGGCGTGAGTCAGGTTGGCCACGCGTCGCGCGGACCGGGCACCACGGACCCGGTCGTCGAGGGCGGAGAGCGCGACCACGGCGGTGCGCATCAGTGCGCCGTTGCCCGCGCTGTGGGGGTGCTCGGAGGCGTAGTGCTCGGCCTCGTCGAGCATCACCCGGGCACGCCCGCCGGCGCCGGCAAGCAGGGCACGCAACGTTCCGCGCAGCACCGCCGACGTCTGCAGACCGACGTCCGGCGGGTCGTCGGCCATCCAGACCAGGAAGTTCGCGGCGACCGCGTCGATCCCGTCGGGCGTGCTGAGGTCGAGACCTCCGGCGGTGACGTCGGCGACACACATCGCCATCGCGGTGTCGTCGCTCCACTCGCCGGGCTCGAGGTCGCCGAGGCCGCCTCCGAGCATCTCCGCGGGCTGGCCGAGGTGAGGTGGCAGCGCGAACTCGTACGGCACCCCGAGCGCGTCACCCGCCGCCTGGCCGAGCAGCACGCCCGCGGCCCGGTCACGCTGCGCGTCGTCCAGGCGCATGGCGACTCCCAATAGTGTTGATCTGACAAGAACACACAGTAGGGTGTAGGCGTGGTGTACACCAGCGACTACCCGATCTTCTCGGTCACGGTCGACGTGGTCGCGCTCACCATCCGTTCCGACACCCTGTGCGCGCTCGTCGTACGACGGGGCGAGGAGCCGCACCGCGGACGCTGGGCGCTGCCGGGGGGCTTCGTGCACGTCGATGAGGATCTTGCGCCGGCCGCCGAGCGCGAGCTGCTCGAGGAGACCGGAGTGGGGGTCGATGCGCTGGAGCAGCTGGCGACGTACGGCGCGCCGGGTCGTGACCCGCGCGGACGCACGGTGAGCGTGGCCCACCTGGCGGTGATCCCCCGGGCGCCCGAGGCACAGGCGGGCTCCGACGCGGCCGACGCCGAGTGGCGATCGGTGAAGACACTGCTGCGGCAACGACAGCTGGCCTTCGACCACCGGAAGATCCTCGCGGACGGCGTGGAGCGGGCGCGTTCGAAGCTCGAGTACACCAACCTCGCCACCCGCTTCGTGCCGGAGCTCTTCACGATCACGGAGCTGCGCGACGTATACGACGTGATCTGGGGGAGCGAGCTCGACCCCGGGAACTTCCACCGCAAGGTGGTCAGCGGAACCGACGGCTTCGTGGAGGAGACCGGGGAGCGTCGTATGGGAGGTGCCGGGCGTCCGGCCCGACTGTTCAGGGCCGGGCCTGCGGCATCGCTGAACCCACCGCTGACCCGCACCGGACAGATGCGTGGGCCCCGGCCTTGACGGCCGGGGCCCACGATCGGGATCTGTTCTTCGGCGTGACTAGCCGAAGATGCTGACGCCCCCCGGCCCGACCAGCAGACCGACGACGACCAGCACGATCCCGAAGAGGAGCTGTCCGCGAATCGCCGTCACGATGCCGGCGATCACCAGGATCACTGCGATCAGCCAGAGAAGTGTTGCCATGTTATGAGACTCCCTCCGAGTCTTTGTGCGCGACCTTGAGTCTTTGTGCGCAACCTTTCGAGTCTTCTACCCCGTCCACACCCGGTCCACACACCGACGAGTGCATGGATTCAGGGATGGCAAACGGCTCCACGCACGGGCGACGCACGAAGACCCAGGCGCGAAGCAGGACAAACCGCATCACCGTGACGAACAGGTTCGCGACGGTCAGCACCGCGACCTCGACGCCGTGGTGACCGCGGGCCGCTCCGGACTCGACCAGCCACAGCGCGCCACTGGTCACGCCGAGGCCGGCGAGGAAGATCGCGAGCCCCTGGAGCTGGTGGCGGACGGCGTGCCGCGGACCGGTGACCCCGAAGGTGAGCCGCCGGTTCGCCGCGGTGTTGCCGACCGCGGTCACGCAGCAGCGCCAGCAGGTTGGCCGGCCTGCGCCGTGACCGAGCCGCGAAGCAGCAGGTAGAGCAGGGCGTAGGCCACCGTCGACGCGACGCCGACCAGCGCGAACATCACCACCTGCATGCCGAGCCGGCCGCCTCCGGCCTCGGCGCTCGCCCGGCCCGAGCCGCTCGGACGACCTCGGGCAGCGGGATCCGGCCCGCGCACCAGGCTGCGGCCGAGCCGGACGATGCCGCGCACGTCGTCCAGCGCGGTGCGCGACGATGTCGACCCGGCTGTCCGGGTCGTCGACCCAGTCGACCGGCACCTCGTGGATGCGCAGGCCCGCCCGCTCGGCGAGCACCAGCAGCTCGGTGTCGAAGAACCAGTCGTTGTCCTCGACCAGCGGCAGCACCTCGCGGGCCACGTCGGCGCGGATCGCCTTGAACCCGCACTGCGCGTCGGAGAACCGCGTGCGCAGCGTGCCGCGCAGGAGCAGGTTGTAGCCGCGCGAGATCAGCTCCCGCTTCGGGCCGCGCGAGACCCGCGAGTCGTGCCGCAGCCGGCTGCCGATCGCCAGGTCGGAGTGACCGCAGATCAGCGGCGCGACCAGCGGCAGCAGCGCGTTGAGGTCGGTGGACAGGTCGACGTCCATGTAGACGAGCACCGGCGACGCCGGACCCGGTCCAGACCTTGCTTGCAGCGCGCGGCCGCGACCCTTCTCGGCCAGGTGCACGACGCGCACGTCGTCGTACGCGTGGGCGAGCCGGCGGGCGACGACCGCGCGTGCCGTCGGTGCTGGCGTTGTCGGCGATCGTGACCCGGAAGGACCAGGGCAGCGGTGCCAGGTGCTCGCGCACCCGCTCGACCGACGCGGCCAGGTCGCGCCTCCTCGTTGTAGACCGGGATCACCACGTCGAGCGTCGCGGCCGCGATCTCGACAGCGGGCTCTGGCCCGTCGTACGCCGGCGCCGCGCTCACGTGGCGGTCCCGGTCGCGCCGCCGCTGAGGTCGTAGAGCGTGACGCCGTCGACGGTGGTCGCGGTGAAGTTGTCCTCGACCCAGGTCGCGATCGTCGCTGCTGGTGCTGCCGCCGGCGCTGGGCCCGCCGCCGAGCCGCCGAACCCGCCGCCGCCGATGAAGTAGTGGATCCGTCCCCGTCGGCGACGTACTCCTGGAACTGCGCGAGCGTCGGGCTCGGGTCGCTGCCGTTGAAGCCGCCGATCGCCATCACCGGCTCCTGCGGTGGCCAGCTGGTAGCCGGCGGCCGAGTTGGAGCCGACCGCGGCCGCGACCCAGGTGTAGGAGGTCGGCGTCCTGCTCGCAGCAGCGCGGTGATCGCCGCCGTCGACTGGCTGCCGTGCGAGCAGGCCGCCGGCCGCGCCGCCGCGCCGGTCCGGCCGCCGGCCGGGTGCCGCCCGGCTGGCCTGCTGCGGGGCCGCGTGGCCGCCGGCGCCGCCGCCGGCCACCGCCGGCCGCCGCCGGGCCCGCCGCCCGGCTGGGCCCGGCGCTCGGGATCGAGCCGGTGTGCGGGGTCGCCGCGGTCTCCACGGCGTACGCCGCCGGGCCCGGCCAGCGCGGCCACGAGCGCCGCGGCGCCGACCGCGAGGGCGATCCGCGCGAGGCAGGAGCCGACTCCGGCCAGCAGCAGCGCCGAGACCAGCCCGACCACGAGCGACGACCCAGCGCAGCCACGGCACGAAGTCGCGGCGTGCGGTCGAGCAGGACGAAGCCGAGCACCGTGGTCAGCGAGACCGTGCCGGCCGCGATCGCCGGCGGCGACGCAGGGAGTCGCGGTGCTGCCACAGCAGCCAGGCGCCGATGCCGACGAGCGCGCGCGATCGCCGGGGCCAGGGCCACGGTGTAGTAGGCGTGGAAGATGCCGGCCATGAAGCTGAAGGTCAGCGCGGTGACCAGCAGCCAGCCGCCCCAGACCACGAGCCCGGCGCGGACCAGGTCGGTGCGGGCGTGCCGGCGGGTGAACCAGAGCCCGGCGACGAGCAGCACCAGCGCGGCCGGGCAGCAGCCAGGCGATCTGGCCGCCGATCTCGGAGTCGAACAGCCGCCGGATGCCGGTCGCGCCCCACATCGCCGCCGCCGGCGCCGCCGCTGCCGCCGCCGACCGAGCCGGTCTCGTCGCCGGTGAGCCGGCCGAAGCCGTTGTAGCCGAGGGTGAGCTCGAGGATCGAGTTGTTCTGCGAGCCGCCGATGTAGGGGCGGCTGGCCGCCGGCCACAGCGAGACGATCGCGATCCACCAGCCGGCGGCGAGCGATCATCGACGCCGAACGCGACCAGCAGGTGGCCGAGCCGCTTGCCGACCGCGGTGTGCGCGGCGAGCAGGTAGACCAGCGCCGAGCGCCGGCAGCACCAGGAACGCCTGCAGCATCTTGGTCAGGAACGCCAGCCCGACCAGCGCGCCGGCCAGCGCCAGCCAGCGGACCGGGTGCCCGCGCGACGTCCGTGCGACTCGACCGCGCGCAGCGTCGGCGTACGACCGAGCCGACCAGCAGCAGCACGAGCAGCGCGTCGGGGTTGTTGAAGCGGAACATCAGCACCGCGACCGGCGTGATCGCCAGCACCAGCGCCGGCGAGCAGGCCGGCGACCGCCGAGCCCGTCGTACGCCGGACCGTGGCGTAGAGCAGCCCGACCGCGGCCACGCCCATCGAGCGCCTGCGGCACCAGGATGCTCCACGACGAGAGGCCGAAGACCCGCACCGACGAGCGCCATCGGCCACAGCGACGAGCGGCGTCTTGTCGACGGTGATCGAGCTCGGCGGCGTCGGAGGAGCCGAAGAAGAACGCCTTCCACGACTCCGACCCGGCCTGCGCGGCGGCGGAGTAGAAGGTGTTGGCCCAGCCGGACGCGCCGAGCCCCCACAGGTAGAGGACCGCGGTGCCGAGCAGCAGCCCGACCAGGGCCGGACGCGCCCAGGCCGGGTCGTCCTCGCGCCCGCGCCACGGTGCGCGCGACGTCGAGGTGCCGGGAGCCGGCGGTCGTTCGGATGGGCGCGCCTGCGGTGCTCGACCGGGCGAGCGTCGGTGTCCGTGGTGGTCATGGCGCCAGCGTCGTCGGTCGCTCTGCGAGCGACCGTGTGCCGCGCTCTGTGGCGGCTCTGTGATGTCGAGGCTGTCGAGGATGGCGCAGCGCCCGTGTCGAGGACCGCCGCTACGGCAGCGAGATCGTGAACGTCGTGTCGCCCGGGCCGGCTGTCGACCGCAGCGGACGCCGCCGTGGGCCTCGGCGATCGCCTGCACCAGCGACAGGCCGAGCCCGGCGCCGCCGGACGCGCGGGTGCGCGACGAGTCGCCGCGGGTGAACCGCTCGAAGACCTGTCCGCGCAGGCCGTCGGGGATGCCGGGGCCGTCGTCGTGCACCGTGATCTGCGACGTCCTCGCCCGTCGCCCGGGCGCGGGCGTGCGCCGACCGTGACGGTGGTGCCGGCGGGGTGTGGCGGCGGGCGTTGTTGAGCAGGTTCGTGACCACCTGGTGCAGCCGCTGCTCGTCGCCGACGACGGTCACCGGCTCGTCGGGCAGGTCGAGCCGCCAGACGGTGCTCGGGGCCGACGACGCGGGCGTCGCCGACCGCCTCGAGCAGCAGCCGGGTGAGGTCGACCTCCTCGCGCTCCAGCGGCCGGCCGGAGTCGAGCCGGGCCAGCAGCAGCAGGTCGTCGACGAGCGTGGACATCCGGGTCGCCTCGGTCTCGACCTTGCCCATCGCCTGCGAGAGCGTCTCGGCGTCGTCCGGCGTACGTCGGCTCAGCTCGGCGTAGCCGTGGATCGTCGACAGCGGCGTGCGCAGCTCGTGGGAGGCGTCGGCCACGAACTGGCGCACCTGCTGCTCGCTGCGGTGCCGGGCGTCGAGGGCGGCGTCGACGTGGTCGAGCAGCGTGTTGAGGGCGGCCCCGACCTGGCCGACCTCGGTGCGCGGGTCGGTGTAGCGCTCGGGCACGCGGGTGTCGATCGTCTGGCCGCTGGCGTCGAGGGGCATCGCGGTCACGTCGTACGCCGTGGCGGCGACGTCGCGCAGCGGTCGCAGCTGGCGGCGCACCAGCATCAGCCCGAGCAGCCGCGGCGAGCACGATCGCCGGACGAGGCCGAGCAGGGAGCTGCGGCAGCAGCAGGCTGCGCGATGGTGTCGTCGATCTCGGTCATCGGCAGGCCGGTGACCAGCACCCGGTCCTGCGGAGTCGCTGATCGCGACGCACGCGGTAGTCGCCGAGCCCGGCCAGGGAGACCGTGCGGGCCTTGCCGTCGACCGGGACGCTCGTCCAGCTGGCGTACGGCGCTCGTGGAGAGCGGCTGAATGCTCGTCGTCGGTGTCCCGAGCACCCCGCCCACGGGCGGGGACGCGGTCAGCACTCGCGACCAGCGTGTCCGGGCTCTGCGGCCTCGCGGCCGAACGCGCCGTCGTCGCCGTCGCCCGGTCCCGGCCCGTCGGCGGTCCGTGCTCGTCCGGATCGGGTGGCCCGGTCCAGGGACGCGTGCACCTGCTCGTCGAGCCGCGACGGTGAGGTACTGCGTTCATCACCACGCGTGGTCGACGCAGGACCACCAGCACGCTCACCAGCGCCACCAGCGCGACCGAGGTCGCGACCAGCCGGCCGGTGAGGGACTTGGTGAGGGCGGGTACACGCATCGGCGGCTCAGTCCGTCGGCTTCAGGACGTACCCGGCGCCGCGCATCGTGTGGATCATCGGCTCCCGGCCGGCGTCGATCTTCTTGCGCAGGTAGGAGATGTAGAGCTCGACGACGTTGGCCTGGCCGCCGAAGTCGTAGTTCCAGACGCGGTCGAGGATCTGCGCCTTGCGACAGCACCCGCCGCGGGTTGCGCATCAGGTAGCGCAGCAGCTCGAACTCGGTCGCGGTGAGGCGATCTCCTCGCCGTCGCGGCGGACCTCGTGGCTGTCCTCGTCGAGCGTCAGGTCGCCGACCGTCAGCACGTTGCTCGGCCGTGCGGTCGGAGGCGCCGGAACGACGCATCAGCCCGCGCAGCCGGGCGACGACCTCCTCGAGGCTGAACGGCTTGGTGACGTAGTCGTCGCCGCCGGCGGTCAGGCCCGGCGACGCGGTCCTCGACGGAGTCGCGGGCGGTGAGGAACAGGACGGGTACGTCGGAGCGCTGGGCGCGCAGCCGGCTGCAGCACCTCCATGCCGTCGAAGTCCGGCAGCATCATGTCGAGCACGACGGCGTCGCGGCTTGGTCGCCTTGGCGGTGCTGACGGCCTTGCTGCCGGTGAGCGCGACCTCGACGTCCCAGCCCTCGTAGCGCAGCGCCATCCGGAGCAGCTCGGCGATGTTCGGCTCGTCGTCGACGACGAGCACGCGCAGCGGCGAGCCGTCGGGGCGGGTCAGCTGGGGATGACGGTCCACAAGAGGCATGGAACCACCTTCGCGAACGGATCAGGAGGTTCGCCATGGAGTCGCTGTGAGAATCCTGTGAACGACTGCACCCGTGAGTCACAACCGGGCAGTCACACCTGAGCAAGCAGGACCGCGGCGACCGGGGTGGGCAGGAAGACCGGGACAACTCATAGGCTGGGCGCATGCGCGCCCTGCTCCTGGAGAACATCCATCCGTCCGCGTCGGAGGGTTTCGCGCGCGCCGGCATCGACGTGGAGACCCGACCGGGCTCCCTGTCCGAGGACGAGCTGGTGGCGACCCTGCCCGGCTTCGACCTGCTCGGCATCCGGTCGAACACCTTCCTGACCGACCGGGCACTCGCGGCGGCGACCGACCTGGTCGCGGTGGGCGCCTTCTGCATCGGCACCAACCAGATCGACCTCGCGTCGGCGGCGCGCCGGGGCGTGGCCGCGTTCAACGCGCCGTACTCAAACACGCGGAGCGTGGTCGAGCTCGTGATCGGCGAGATCATCGCGCTCGCGCGGCGGCTGCCGGAGAAGACGCAGCGGATGCACGACGGGATCTGGGACAAGTCCGCGCACGGCAGCCACGAGATCCGCGGCCGGGTGCTGGGGATCGTCGGCTACGGCAACATCGGCTCGCAGCTGTCCGTGGTCGCCGAGGCGGTCGGGCTCAGGGTCATCTACTTCGACACCCACGACCGGCTCGCGCACGGCAACGCGCAGCGGGTGCCGACGCTGGACGACCTGCTGGCGAAGGCGGACGTGGTGTCCTTGCACGTCGACGGGCGCCCGGGCAACGCCGGCCTCTTCGGTGACGAGCAGTTCAAGAAGATGAAGCCGCGCTCGGTGTTCATCAACGCCTCGCGCGGCATGGTCGTCGACGACGTGTCCTTGCGCGACCACATCCTCTCCGGCCACATCGCAGGTGCCGCCCTCGACGTGTTCCCGGTCGAGCCGAAGCGACAGGGCGAGTCGTTCGAGTCCGTGCTGCGCGGCCTGGACAACGTGATCCTGACCCCACACGTCGGCGGGTCGACGCAGGAGGCGCAGGAGGAGATCGGCACCTTCGTCAGCACCAAGCTCGTGTCGTACGTCGACCGCGGCAACACCGCTCTCTCCGTCAGCCTTCCCGAGCTGCAGCCGCCTCCCCTGGACGGCTCGTTCCGGGTCGCCCTCCTGCACGTGAACCAGCCTGGTGTGCTCGCCGGGATCAACCAGGTGCTGCTCGACGACGGTGTCAACGTGGTCGCGCAGAACCTCGCGACCCTCGGGGAGCAGGGCTACGTGGTCACCGACGTGGCGACCGCACCGTCGGAGGGCGCGCTGGCGCGGCTGGGCGCGATGCCGCCGACGATCTGGCTGCGCACGCACTCCTGACCCGTGCAACTCCACTTCCCGCCCGAGCTGCCGGTCTCCCAGCGCCGGGACGACATCGCGGCGGCGATCCGCGACCACCAGGTGGTGATCGTCGCCGGCGAGACCGGCTCCGGGAAGACCACCCAGCTGCCCAAGATCTGCCTGGCGCTGGGTCGCGGGGAGGGCGGGCGTGGTGGTCGGCTGATCGGGCACACGCAGCCGCGCCGGATCGCCGCGCGCAGCGTGGCCGAGCGGATCGCCGAGGAGCTGGGGACCGAGCTCGGCGACGCGGTCGGATACCAGGTGCGGTTCACCGACAAGACCTCGCCGGCAGGCCGGGTCAAGCTGATGACCGACGGCATCCTGCTCGCGGAGCTCCAGCACGACAAGGAGCTGCGCCGCTACGACACCCTGATCATCGATGAGGCCCACGAGCGCAGCCTCAACATCGACTTCATCCTCGGCTACCTGCGCCAGCTGCTGCCTCGGCGCCCGGACCTGAAGGTCGTGATCACGTCCGCGACGATCGACCCGGAGCGGTTCTCGCAGCACTTCGCGGACGCGCCGATCATCGAGGTCTCGGGGCGCACCTACCCGGTCGAGGTCCGCTACCGGCCGCTGGTCGAGGAGTCGTACGACGACGACGAGGGTGAGCCCGTCGTACGCGACCAGACGGAGGCTGTCATCGACGCCGTCCGCGAGCTGGGCCGGGAAGGCGACGGAGACGTGCTGGTGTTCCTGCCCGGAGAGCGTGAGATCCGGGACACCGAGGACGCACTGAAGAAGATTGACAAGCTCGATGGCCGGTCCCGCGGGAGTGGCTTCGACATCCTGCCGCTGTTCTCGCGGCTCTCCGCCGCTGAACAGCACCGGGTGTTCGCGCAGCACGCCCGGCGCCGGGTGGTGCTGGCCACGAACGTCGCCGAGACCTCGCTGACCGTCCCGGGCATCCGCTACGTCGTCGACACCGGTGTCGCCCGCATCTCGCGCTACTCGCTGCGCACCAAGGTGCAGCGGCTCCCGATCGAGCCGATCAGCCAGGCCTCGGCCAGCCAGCGGGCCGGGCGCTGCGGACGGGTGGCCGATGGCATCGCCATCCGGCTGTACTCGGAGGAGGACTACCTCTCCCGACCGGAGTTCACCGACCCGGAGATCCTCCGCACCAACCTGGCCAGCGTGATCCTCCAGATGACGGCGCTGGGCCTCGGCGACGTCGGCCGGTTCCCGTTCGTCGACCCGCCCGACCAGCGCAACGTTCGCGCGGGCGTCCAGCTGCTCGAGGAGCTGGGCGCATTGCGCACCGGGGGCTCCACGCGCAACCGGCTGACCACGATCGGGCGCCGGCTCGCGCGGCTGCCGATCGACCCGCGGCTGGGTCGGATGATCCTCGAGGCCGACCGGCTCGGCTGCCTGCGCGAGGTGCTCGTGGTCGCTGCCGCGCTGTCCATCCAGGACCCGCGTGAGCGGCCGCTCGAGCACCGGGCCCGCGCCGACCAGCTCCACGCCCGCTTCCGCGACGACCGCTCCGACTTCATGGCGTGGCTGAACCTCTGGCGCTACCTGCGCGGAGAGCAGAAGGAGCGCGGCTCGTCGTCGTTCCGCCGGATGTGCCGCGAGGAGCACCTCAACTACCTGCGGGTCCGCGAGTGGCAGGACTTCGAGTCGCAGCTGCGGCAGGTCGCGCGCCAGATCGGGCTCACCCCGGGCAAGCACGCCTCGGAGCCGGACGACGACCGGATCCACCAGGCCCTGCTGTCCGGCCTTCTCTCGCACATCGGCCTGAAGGAGGAGCCGGAGTCTCGACGCGGCTCGACCGGTGGAAGGAGCGGCGGCCGGCGGCCACTCACGGAGTACCTCGGTGCGCGTGGCGCCAGGTTCGCGATCTTCCCGGGCTCGGGCCTGGCCAGGAGGCAGCCGGACTTCGTGATGGCCGCCGAGCTGGTCGAGACCTCGCGCCTTTGGGGCCGGCAGAACGCCGCGATCGACCCGGCGTGGGCCGAGCGGCTGGGGGAGCACCTGGTCAAGCGCAGCTACTCCGAGCCGCACTGGTCGCGGAAGCGCGCCGCGGTGATGGGCTACGAACGGGTCACCCTGTACGGCGTCCCGCTGGCCTCGGACCGGCTGGTCAGCTTCGGCAAGGTCGACCCGGTCCTGGCCCGTGAGCTCTTCATCCGGCACGCGCTCGTGTACGGCGAGTGGCACACGCGGCAGTCGTTCTTCGCGGCCAACCGGCAGCTCCTGGCGGAGGCCGAGGAGCTCGAGCACCGCGCGCGGCGGCGCGGGATCGTGGTCGACGAGCACACATTGTTCGACTTCTACGACGACCGGGTCGGCGAGGGCGTCGTGAGCGGTGCGCACTTCGACAGCTGGTGGAAGCAGGAGCGGCGGCGCCGGCCGGACCTGCTCACGTTCGACCCCGCGATGCTGGTCCAGGAGGGCGCCGACGCGGTCACCGGCGCGGACTACCCGGACGTCTGGCAGGAGGGGTCGCTCAGCCTGCCCGTGCGCTATCACTTCGAGCCCGGTCACGAGAGCGACGGCGTCACCGTCGACGTACCCCTCGCCACCCTCAACCAGGTCGACGCCGCACCGTTCACCTGGCAGGTGCCGGGCGTTCGCGAGGAGCTCGTCACCGCGCTGATCCGGTCGCTGCCGAAACCCCTGCGGGTCAACTTCGTGCCGGCACCCAACGTGGCACGCGGCTTCCTCGACGCCGTGCCACCGGGCGAGGAGCCGCTCACGGACGCGCTCGCGCGGCACCTGCGCGCCCTGACCGGCGTGCACGTGCCGCCGGAGGCCTGGGATTGGTCGAAGGTGCCCGTGCACCTGCGTCCACGGTTCCGCGTGGTGGAGGACGACGGCGCGGTGGTCGCGGAGGGACGCGACCTCGACGCGCTCAAACGGCCGCTGCGCCCCAGCTTCGACGCTGCCGTGGCGCAGGCCGCGGTCGCGTCCGGGATCGCCCGCTCCGGCGAGACCACGTGGGCGTTCGGCACGATCGAGCCGTCGTTCACGCAGGTGCGCGCCGGCCACGAGGTGCAGGGCTTCCCCGCACTCGTCGACGAGGGCGACGCGGTCGGCCTGCGGGTGGTGGGCTCCGCCGACGAGCAGGAGGCGCGCCACCGGCTGGGGGTGCGTCGGCTGATCGCACTGCAGGTGCCCAGCCCCGCGAAGCCGCTGCTCGACGGTCTCGACAACGCGACCAAGCTGGGGCTCGCGGGCTCGCCGTACCCGACGGTCGCCGCGCTGGTCGACGACGTGGTGCTGGCGGTCTTCGGCGACCTCGTGGACGCCCGCGACCCGGTGCGCGACGAGGCGTCGTACGACGCGCTGCTGGCTGCCGCCCGCGCCGAGGTGGAGCAGCGGTCCCGTGACCTCCTCCTGCTGGTCGGTGACGTGCTCGCCCGCTGGCGCGCGACCCACAAGGCGCTCACCGGGCGGGTGGACCTGCGGCTGCTGCCGGCCATGAACGACCTGCGCGGCCAGCTCGACCGGCTGGTGCGTGCGGGATTCGTCGCGGTGGGCGGGCGAGCCGCGCTGGCGTCGTACCCGCGATACCTGTCGGCGATGGACGAACGTCTCGCCCGGCTGGCCGCCGACCCGGGCCGCGACCGCGGCCTGATGGACCAGGTCGCCGTGCTCCAGGAGGCGTGGCAGCACCGGGTTGACGCGCTCCCGCCCGGGCGGCCGCCCGGCCGCGCGCTGCGGGAGGTGCGATGGCTGCTGGAGGAGTACCGGGTCAGCGTGTGGGCCCAGCGCCTCGGCACGTCGCAGCCGGTCTCCGACGCCCGGATCCGCAAGGCGCTCGAGCGGTCCTGACCGGAGCCGGTGGACAATCGGCAGGACCAGCGTCGGCCGACCCGAGGAGAAACGTGATGGAGACCTGGCTCACCCGCACGCTCGGCATCGACGTACCACTCGTCCAGGCACCGATGGCGGGCGTCAGCGAGGGCCTGATGGCGGGTGCGGTATCGAAGGCGGGTGGGCTCGGCATGATCGGGGTGATGCCGGGCCGGTCCCGGGCGGACCTCGAGGAACAGACGGCCGTGGCCTCCTCCGCGGGCCGGCCCTACGGGATCGGCCTGCTGGCCTGGGCTCTGGAGAAGGACCCGGCCCCGTTGGAGGCGACCCTCGAGTCGGACGCCGCACTGGTCTCGGTCAGCTTCGGCAGCTTCGAAGAGCCGCTGGGGCGACTCAAGGCCGCAGGGAAGCTGGTGACCACCCAGGTCGGCACCCTCGACGAGGCGCGTCGCGCCGAAGCGGCAGGGGTCGACTTCATCGTCGCGCGCGGTCGCGAAGGGGGCGGCCACGGGCGGGACGAGGTCGGCACCTTGGCGTTGCTCCAGATCGTGCTCGACAGGGTGGACGTCCCGGTTGTCGCTGCAGGTGGGATCGCGACCGCGGCTGGCCTGTCCGCGGTGCTCGCTGCGGGCGCGGTGGGGGGCTGGGTCGGGACCGCCTTCCTGTGCTGCCGGGAGAGCGCGTTCCCGGCGGCGTCCCGCGAACGGCTACTGGCTGCGGACGACGAGGCGACGGCGTACGGCCGCGTCTTCGATGTCGCCCAACGAGCCGCCTGGCCGCCGGAGTACGGCGGCCGAGCGCTGCGCAACCGGTTCTTCGACGAGTGGGTCGGTCGTGAGGACGAGCTGGCGGCAGACCCCGACGCGCTGGACGAGTACGCAGCCGGGCGTCGCCGCCGGGACTTCGACGTCGCGGTCATCTACGCCGGCCAGGGGGCCGCACTGCTGCGCTCGGAGACCACCGCGGCCGAGGTGGTCGCCACGTTCTTCACCGAGGGGTGAGCGGCACTCGCTCGCCTACGGCGACGCTGGCGGTGAGGACGCCGGGGCTGCGGTCGTCGGGTCGGGAGACGGCGGGGCGGTCGTGGGGTCCGCCGGCGGTGCCGGATCGGTAGGTGCCGGATCGGTGGGTGTGGTCTCGGTGGGTGTGGTGTCGGTGGGTGCCGGATCGGCGGGTGTGGTGTCCGTGGGTGCGGGGTCAGGAGGTGTGCTGTCGGTGGGCGTCGTCCCGCTCGGGTTGGTCGACGACGGCGCGGGCGACGAGCCGGTCGGCGACGGGTCGCTGCTGGCGGCAGGGGGTGTCCCGGTGGGAGACGCCGTCGGCGGCGGCGCCGTTCCCGGCGTCACCGGTGGCGCGTCGTAGAGAATCGCGACGATCTCCGCCTCGAAAGCGTCCAGCTGGGCTGAGATCTGCGCGACCGAGTACGACGTGATGGTCTGACCGAAATGGGTCAACCGGCCCCAGACGTCGCCGAGCGCGAGCAGCTGGTCCTCGCCCGGCGTGTCCTCCACCGACAGCACGAGCTGGCTGGCGATGGCGGCGGTGATGCACCGGTAGCACTGGTAGTTCGCGGCCACGGAGAGGTTCTGCGGGACCACGACGCGGGCGTGATCCATGATCAGCACGACCTGGAACGCGACAGCGACCGTCACGCAGTTCGAGCACGAGGCGTAGGCATGGGCCTCGTTGACGTTGAGCACCTCGTCGCCCGTGGCCCACACGAGGGCGAACGCGACGTCGTAGGCCACCGAGTCATCGGTTGTGTTGAACGCCGCCGCCTGGTTGTCCCCTTCGTCGGGCGGCAAGGGCTTGTCGAACGGGAAGACCCAGGGCTGGGCCGGCGGTTGGCCGTCGTTGGCGTCGTTCGTGTCGTGGGCGTCCTTGCGGGGAACGAGCACCATCGCCAGCCGGGGGTGGGCCTTGCTCGGTAGTGCCTGTCCCTTCTGGAAGGTCGCCTCCAGCGGAGCCCCGTCTGCCAGTCTGCGCTCGGCCGACGCGCCGACAGGGAGGAACCCGGGTCGCGCCGCCGCCGGGGACACCCGGCCGACGTGCTGCGCGCTCGGGAGCAGCTCGGTGATCAGCCCTTTCTCGTTGGGCTGGATCGGCCGGTACGTGCCCGGTTGCGGCCACCAGGCCCAGAAGAGCATCGTCAGGACGACGGCGCTGAGCGTCGCGGCGGCGATCCGCTTGAGGATCGACGTGCGGCTCCAGCGGGCGAGTCCGCGGAACCACCGCAGCCCGATGCGTCCCATGATCAGGAAACCCGCCATCACGGGCAGCACCACTGCCAGCACCTGGAGCACCTGGGCGGTGGCGTCGACGAGTCCCCCGTGCTGCCACGCGGCAGGCACTCCGCCGGCGTCCTGCTGCACAGCGGCCCACGCGGTACCGAGCAGTCGCGGCAAGGCCGACACCAGCGCCAGCAGCATGAACGCCATCATCGGGATCGTGACCAGCACCCACGCGGTGATCACCGCGCGGGCCCACGGCTTCAGGACCCGGTTGTCGGGATCGGAACCACCGGTGCGGCAGCAGTCCGAGCAGGGTGGGCTTGATCCGGTGGTACAGGTCGGGTACGCCGGTCAGGTCGGCGAGCACGTGGTAGCCGTCGAAGCGCAGCAACGGCATCAGCTGATGCACCATCTGCATGACCTGGGTCGCCACCAGGAGCAGCAGTGCGTCCCACTGCGTGGTGTACCACCAGGCGAAGGTGAGCACCACCACGATGGCGTTGAAGTACAGGCCGCCCAGGTCGGTGCGAAGGCGTCCCCGCCGTCCCAGCCGGTAGCTGTCGGTCACGTCGGTGTAGAACGCCGGCCACACCAGGTAGATGCCGGCCCCGATCACTCCGGGGTTGGCTCCGCTGTAGCGCGCGGCCGCCGCGTGCCCGAACTCGTGGAAGCCCCCGGAGAGCACCGTCACCACGAACACGAGCAGCAGCAGCTGCGGCCGCTGGAAGGCGTCGTACGCCGCCGGGGCGAGGCCCTGGTCGAAGAAGACCCACCAGGTGATCGCCAGGAAGCCGAGGACCACGATGCTGACCAGCGCTGGCCGGAAGAGGAACCGGAACGGGTCGGTCAGTCGCCGCGTCGCCCGGGGGTTGGTGACGGCGAACTTGAGCTTCAGCGCCAGCAGCGGGTTGGACCGCTTGAGCGGAGGCTCGGACCCGTCGTGCCAGCTTGAGCAGCCCCATCGGCCGCAGGTGCTGGTCGACGAGCGTCGCGACCATGTCCTCCGAGACGCTCCGGCGCATGGAGTGGCTGACGACGGTCGCGATCTCGGCGCAGGTGCGCCGCCCGTCGATGGCCTCCAGCACCCGGTAGAGCAGCGGCGTGAGCTGAAGCGTCTGCCCGTCGCTGCGGCGGACCAGGGATGGTGGGGTCCGGTAGCCGGACCCCACCATGGCCCCGATCAGCTGGAGGTCATCGACGCGAGCCGGCGCGTCGATGATCGTGGTCACTGCGGCGCAGGCTCAGTGCTCGGGTCGATCGTCACGTCAGCGGCCGCGGGCACCTCGCTGCCGGGCGCCGGCGTGGTGGCCGTCGCCGGGGCAGGAGTCGCCGGGGTCGGCGGGCCGTCGGTGCCGTCCGCGGACGCGGTGTCGGTGTCGGGCGGCTCGATGGACGCCTGGTCGATGCCGGACGTCTGGTCGGAGGTCGCCATCGCCTGTCCCGGTGATGTCCTGCGTGATGATCGCCTGCTGCTGCGCGATCGCGACCGAGGTCGAGTCGTCGGACAGGATGTTGGCGGACACGGACGCGTCGATCGGCGCCGCCACGTTGGCGTTGGCCGCCACCGCGCCGTTGATCGGCGCCGCGAGGTCGGCGTCCAGGTCGACGTTGATGTCGACGTTGAGGAGGTCGCCCTTCAGCAGGTCGCCGGTGTTGAGCTGGCCGAGGGTGTCGGTGACGTCGTCGACGATCTCGCCCACGGTGCCGACGATGTGGCCCGCGGCGTCGAGGACCTGTCCGGTGAGCGGGTCGAGTGCGCCGATCACGTTGCCGGCGGAGTCGATGACGTTGCCGGTCGCACCGTCGAGGATGCCCACGACATTGCCGGCGGAGTCCAGCACGCTGGTGCCGTCGACCAGGTTGGTCACGGTGCCGAGCACGTCGCCGACGGTGTTGAGGACCTGACCCGTCAGCGGGTCGAGGGTTCCGACAAGGTTCCCGGAGGCGTCGACGACGGTCCCGGTCGCCCCGTCGAGGACACCGATGACGTTGCCGGTCGCGTCCGCCACCGAGGCGCCGTCGATCAGGTCGGTGACAGAGCCGACGATGTTGCCAGCCGAGTCCACGACCAGACCGGTGGTCTCGTTGAGGGTGCCGATGATGTTGCCGGCGGAGTCGACCACGGTCCCGGTGGGCGTGTCGAGCGTGCCGACGATGTGGCCGGCCGAGTCCACCACGACCGAGCCGTCCACGGGCGCTGCGTCGGCGGCGTCGGCGGCGTCGGCGGTGGCCCCGGCGGCGTCGGTCGCAGCCAGCAGAGCCGGGTGGGCGTCGGCTGGTGCGCGTCGGCCGGCGTCGCGTCGGCCGGCGTCGCGTCGGCGCCGCCGGTGACGGTGTCGGACTGGTCGATCGTGCTGTCCTGGAGGCCGGTCGCGATCGCGTCCGCATTCACGTGCTGGGTGACCATGACACCCTGGTCGGCCAGCGCCTGCGAGGTGGAGCCGTTGGCGAGGATGTTGGCCGACACGGCCCCGGTGATCGGCGCCACGACGTTGGCGTTCAGGGCGATGGCGAGGTCGATGGGTGCGGCCCCATCGATCGCGAGGTCGATGTCCGCAGCGAGGTCGAGGATCGAGACGACCTCCTTGTCCGGGAGCGCAGTCACCCCCTCGGCCGACAATTCCTCGGGCGTCAACGGTGCGAACTGGTCCGTACTCATCAGGTCTCCCTCTTGGCGCCCGGCACGTCGTGCCGGGGGTCCTGCACAAGCCCGCCGCGTCCTTGCAGCGGGCCGCCCCCGAGTCACATATATCCGGGCCCTTTCGGCCCGGCCTCACCAAATAACGCTGTGTCCTCTCGAATCGTCGCCGAGCTGACTACCGCCCATTGGCGTGGTCCAGTGCCGCCCGGAAGACTCCTTGGCATCGGTCGTTGCGCCGCCTTCGGGTGGGCTTCCGTGCCGCCTGGATATCGGTCTGTACCCGGTCGCGACGCGCGGGAAACATGCTGTTTTGACATACCGAGCGAACGTTCGCGGCCCGGGCTGCCTCACGCGCTGAGCACGACTTACCCCAGGTCGCCAGCACGGCCAGGTTCGAGCAGCCTGGCCGATGCGGGTGATCGGGAGCGGTGACGAGCGAGCACGTTGTGGGCTCAGGTCAGCTGTTGAGGATGACGGTCTGTGCCGAGCGCGTGGACCTCGGCGCGGTGCAGGATCCCGGCCCGAGGACGGCGGCACGGGGGCTGCTGTTCCCCACACTTGTCCCGGAACTGCAACGGATCGCGCGAATCTCGTGCAGTTCCGGGACAAGTGTGGGGAAACGTCACGCCGCGGGTGAGCGTGCTCGCCGCGGAAGCTCGCATTTGCCGAGTTGTCGGGGTCGACGATGCGGTGCGGACCCCGACAACCCAGCATTTGCGTGGCCCGCGGGGCTCCCGGCACGCCGACGGACGGCGGCCTACGGAGCGCCGACCGGCCCCTCAGGGAGCACATCCACCAGGTACGCCGACAGGTCAGGCGTCGTTGGCTGCATCGTGTGGCGGACCCAGGCGGAGCGTTCGTGGACGAGGGCGGGGAGCTCCCACACACACCCGGCAAGCGCTTCGGTGAGCGGCGTGAACGCTGTGGGGAAGTCCAGCGACGCGCGGCTGCAGGCGACGCTGACGATGTCGGCATAGCGCCAGGTCCAGACGATCAGCCACAGTGCGTCCTCGCCGTGGTGCAGCACGTAGAACCCGTGGGAGGGCTCGCCCTCGAGCGGGGCTTCGACGATGGTCCCGAGGTGCTCGACGGCCGCGGCGACCGTGGCCGGCTCGATCTCGGCGCCGGCGAGGGTCAGGTGGTAGCCCTTGAGCACCCAGTCACCGACACGCACGGCCTCGACCGGGCGCATGATCCGTTCCTCGAAGGCCATGGGCGCCAGCGTCTCAGACCGGGTGGTACTTCCGGGCCGCCTCGACCACCCGGGCGAACACGAACTCGTCGATGGCCGCACCCTCACGGCGTACGTCGCGGTCACGCAGCCGCACCAGCCGGTCGAGCCGTACCTCGCTGGGTCGCCCCGACCGGTCCCAGCCGCCGGTCCCGACATCCATCCAGTACCGGCCGGACCGGTTCTCCTGCCGCTGGTCGAGGTCGTGGTCCTTGCTGGTCAGGGGGAGCGTCAGCAGCTCCCCGCCCTTGCGCGCGAGCACGAGCACCGGCCGGTCCTTGCCGCGGCTGGAGTCCTCCTCGAACGGCACCCACGCCCAGACCACCTCACCGGGGTCCGCACGCCCGTTCGCACGGGGCGCATATCTGACCTCGCCGCTGCCGGTCTCCTTGCGTCGCGGGAGCCGGGGGAGCGGCCAGACCAGCCGGATCCGGGGAAGTCGCACGAGGGTCTCCTGAGGTCTGGTGCGCCGGGCCGGGAGCGCCTCACGGCGCGTGGCCGCTCGTAGCGGCTTCATTTGGGACCCGGGGCTACCACGGCCCGGCGCCCGGCCAACGTTACAACGCGGGCAAGCCCGCGCGCGGCAGGTTCAGCCGAGGTTCTGCTCGAGCTCCAGGCGTCCGGCTCGCTCGAGCTGGTCGGCCATCGTGAGCAGCCGGGCCGCCGACAGGTCCGTGTCGTACGACGAGTCCTCGCTCTCCGCCCGAGCCCGACCGGCCGCCGTCACGCGCGCGAACGCGGCCGCCCGGAACAGCACGTCGGCGTACTCGCCGCGCACCACACCTGCGAGCACGTCGTCGACCAGCCGCCGCACCTCGTTCGGCCCGGGCGGGTCGGCGACGCCGGCGACGACCTCGGCGACCGGCATCACCAGGCGGCCGGTGCCGAACTCGGAGGCCGCCTGCAGCGGGGCGGCGTGGACCCACGTGCGAAGCAGGTAGAGCCGCCACAACGACCCGGCGACCGTGTCGGGCGCCGCACTCGACCAGAGCTCGGCGAGCGTCTCGAGTCCCTCGGTCTCGGCCAGCCCGACCACCCGGTCCACCAGCGCGTCGTCCGCGACACCGTGACCACGGACCAGCGCGACCGCGACCCGCTCCGCGGCTTCGCGCAGGACGGCCGGGTCGGGTCCGCCCTCGACGGACTCGAAGTGCATGGCGCCGGGCATCGCCGGCCGGTGGTGGGCGCGATCGGTCATCGCGCCCAGACTACGGTCGAGGACATGACCCAGCCGCAACGCCACATCGGTGACCTGTCCGTTTCCGCGATCGGCCTCGGCGGCATGAAGATGTCGCTGAAGAGCCCGTTCGACGAGGAAGAGTCGGTCGCGACCATCCACGCCGCTCTCGACGCCGGGGTGACGTTGATCGACACCGCGGACGTCTACAACCCCGACGACGGCCCGTTCGGCCACAACGAGGAGCTGGTCGCGCGGGCGCTGGCGTCGTACGGCGACACCAGCGAGGTCGTCGTGGCGACCAAGGGCGGGATGACCCGCGACGGCGCGGACTGGGGGATCGACGGCAACCCGGCCCGGTTCCGGCAGGCCGCCCAGGACTCCGCCCGCCGCCTGGGCGTCGACACGATCGCGCTCTACCAGCACCACCGGCCGGACCCCGACTACCCGTATGCCGAGACGATGGGCGCCTTCAAGGACCTGGTCGACGACGGGATCGTCCAGCGGGTGGGGATCTCCAACGCCAACCCCGTGCAGATCCGGGAGGCTCACGAGGTCCTCGGCGACGCCCTGGTGTCTGTGCAGAACCGGTTCAACCCGGGCTACCTCGACTCCCAGCCCGAGCTGGACCTGTGCGAGGAGCTCGGCCTGGCGTTCCTGCCCTACAGCCCGTTGGGCGGCATGCAGGGCGCCTCCGAGCTGGCCGCGCAGCACGCCGCGTTCGTCGCGGTCGGCGAGCGGCACGGCGCCTCGGCGTACCAGGTGGCGCTGGCGTGGGAACTGGCACGGTCGCCGGTGGTCGTGCCGATCCCGGGTGCCTCGCGCCCGGAGTCGATCCGTGACTCGGCGGCGGCCACGAAGCTCACGCTGAGCGAGGACGACCTCGCCCAGCTGCCGTAGGCCGCGCGCTAACCCGCGAGCTGGTCCGCGGCGTTCCTGAGGGCCCGGACCATGGGCTCCTTTCCCGGTTCGTAGTTGTAGTCCTGCCCCTCGAGGTTGAGCAGCAGCAGCTCGACGGTGCTGCCGTCGCGGAGGACGCCGAGGGCGTCGAACCGGCCCTCGTCGGCGTCGGGCTTGGCGTGCGTCACGAGGTACCAGGACGCGGTGCCCCTGGAGGTCTTCACCGACGTCATCCGGCTGACGCGCGCGGTCTCGAAGCGGTCGAGTCGCTCCTTGCACCGGTCGTGCCACGACTGGAGCACCTGCATCGTCTGCGACGCGGACCTGTCGTCGACGAAGCGTGAGACCAGATGCCCCCCGGTACCCCCGGTGAGTCCGCCGGCGGGCTGGTAACGGCGGACCACGGTCTCATCGGCGCCCAGGTCCTGCATCGACACCCTCTGGCAGATCCCGAACGGCGACCGCTGCGGACCGGTGCCCTTGACCGCCCACGTCCAGGTGTCGTTGAACCCGGGCAGCCCCGAGCCCGGAAGCAGCAGCGTGTCGAGGGCGGGCGGCCCCGACGTCGCGGTCTCGGTGGGCGTCCCGCTGGGTGTCTCGCTGGGCGTCTGGCTGGCCGTCTGACTGGGCGCCTCGGTCGGGGTCGACGACTCAGACGGGCTCTCCGACGGGGTCTCGGACGCGGCCGCCGCCGACGGCGGGTCGCTCGGCGGTTGTGGAGTGGACTCCTGCTTGTCGCTTCCGCATCCGGCGCTGGTCGCGAGCAGGACGGCCACGGCGAACGGCGCGAGCAGGCGCGCGTATGACGTCGGGGAAGACATGGCTGACAGCCTAGGATCGCGCCACCGGAGACCGGCGCACGCGCTCTCCCGGCGCGTCCCCTTGGTGTTGGACGTCACGGCCCGGGTGTTGGACGTCACGGCCCGGGGGGAGCGGTCCAGCGGGGTGTCGGGGGTGGTGACGGTTATCGTGGGTGAGGCCCGCCGGCACACCGACCGCGCGGTCGTACACGTCGGGGAGGACGGGGTTCGTGGCAGCGCGCATGCGTCGTACGGCGGGCGTTGCCGCTGCCCTCCTGCTGGCGGGCGCAGTCGCCGGTTGCACGCCAGACGGGCAGACCCCGCCGGCCACCACCACGACCGCCAGCGCCAGCCCTGCGCAGGTCACGATGGCGGTCTACGGGCCCGACCCGGTGATCTCGGCCTATACGGCGATAGCCGCCCGGTTCTCTGCCGAGCACCCCGCGATCTCGGTCAACGTCCGTCCCTACGCCGACCATGAGTCCGCCATGGCCGCACTCCGCAAGGACATCGGCACCTCGCGTGCGCCCGACATCTTCCTGTCCGGTGAGAACGACCTGGAGTGGCTGCGGGCGGCGAAGGCGACGCAGGACGTCGACGAGATGCTCAGTGACCGCAACATCGACTTCGGCGACGGCTACGAGCGCGTCGGCCTGGAGGCGTTCAGCGCCGACAGCGCCCTGCAGTGCATGCCGGTGGACGTGTCGCCGCTCGTCGTCTACTACAACGCGCGGCTCGTCCACCTCGCCAAGATCCGGCCACCGGGACAGAAGCCGCCCAACTCCGACGACGGTTGGCGGATGTCCGACTTCGTCACGGCCGCCCAGCGGGCCTCGACCGGCGGCAACCGCGGTGTCTACGTCGCTCCCGACCTCCACCAGATCGCGCCGTTCGTGTTCTCCGGGGGCGGACAGATCGTCGACGACACCGCCGAACCCACCCGGCTCGACCTGTCCAGCGGGGCGAGCCAGGACGCCATGCGCCAGCTGCTGCAGGTGGTGCGCAACCCGGCACTCACGTTCACGTCCAAGCAGCTCGCCAAGCGCGACGCGGTGGCGCGGTTCAAGGCCGGCCACCTCGGCATGATCCTCGGGCACCGGTCGCTGACTCCCGAGCTGCGCCAGCAGGAGGGGCTGATCTTCGGGGTGATGCCGATGCCGCGGCTCGGCACGGCGGCGACGACCGCCGACGTCTCCGGCTTCTGCGTGCGGCCCGACCTCGACAACAAGTCGGCCGTGGCCGACGTCCTCGCCTACCTCGTCGACACCGAGGCCTCCAAGCTGCTCGCGGCGACCGGCTACGTCACGCCGGCCAACCTCGACGCCCTCTTCTCCGAGGAGTTCACGCAGCCGACCGAGAATCCGATCGGCTCCGGCGTGTTCGCCAGCCAGCTCCGCTTCGTGCGCGACCTGCCCGCGACCGAGGCGTGGGACCGCGTCCGTGCGGCCACCGCGGTGCGGCTGTCCCGCCTTTTCTACGACCCCGTGATCGACCCGCTCGACGAGCGGCTCCAGGCGATCGACGAGGCCTCCCAGACGCTCCTGGCGCCGAGTCCGAGCGCGTCGCCGAGCGCCAGCCCGAGCGGTTAGTCGGAGGGTAGGTCGTCGGTCAGCGGGGAGGGTTCCGGAGGCAGGTCCGGAGCCGGCGCCGGATGCAGGATCGCGTCGACCAGCACCGGCCCCACCAGCTCCACCTGCCAGTCACGGGCGCCGTGGTCGCGGACCTGGGTGGCGACCGCCTCGGCCAGCTCGGCGGGCTCGCGCGGGCGGGGCGGCGACCAGAGCACCCGTCGTACGACGTCGGGCGTGAGCATGTTCTCGACCGGGACGCTGCGCTCCTCGGAGAGTGCGGCGAGCGCCGCGCGCGCAGCGGTCAGGCGGGCGGCCGCGGCGGGGTCGCGCTCGGCCCACGCCCGGGGCGGCGGGGGACCGTCGGACCGGAGCGACACCGGCGGGAGCTCGCTCTCGGGCAGCTCACGAGCCGCGACGATCGCGTCGACCCAGCGGTCGGCGTAGCGCTCGGCGCCGCGACCGTGGAACCCCTTGAGCCCCAGAAGCGCACTCCGCTCCGTGGGCAGCGCGGAAGCCGCGACCACGATCGCCGAGTCGGGGATGATCCGTCCCGGCGTCACGTCCCGACGCTCGGCGAGCTCATCGCGGGTGAGCCAAAGCTCGCGTACGGCGGCGACGGCGCGCCGTCCCCGGGCCTTGTGCATGCCGGAGGTACGCCGCCAGGGGTCGGTGCGCGGCACCGGGCGCTGGGCCATCACGTGCGCGAACTCCTGCTGGGCCCACGCGTCCTTGCCGGACTCCACGAGCTCGCGCGCCAGCCGGTCGCGGATCTCCACGAGCACCTCGACGTCGAGCGCGGCGTACTCCAGCCACGAGGTCGGCAGCGGACGCTTCGACCAGTCCGCGGCGGAGTGCTCCTTGCGCATCCGCAGCCCGCACAGCTGCTCGACGAGCGAGGCGAGGCCGACGCGGGGGTAGCCGAGCAGCCGGGCGGCCAGCTCGGTGTCGAACAGCGCCGTCGGCTCCAGCCCGACCTCGCGCAGGCACGGCAGGTCCTGGCTCGCCGCGTGCAGGATCCACTCATCGCCGGAGAGAACCTCCTGGAGCGGGGTCAGGTCGTCGAAGGCAGTCGGGTCGACCAGCCACGTCGTCGAGCCCTCACGCCGCAGCTGGATCAGGTAGGCGCGGGCCGAGTAGCGGTAGCCGGAGGCACGCTCGGCGTCGATCGCGACCGGACCCGTGCCACCGGTGAGGTCGCGGACCACCGCCGCGAGCTGGGCGTCGGTCTCGACCACCTCGGGCAGGCCGTCGCGCAGCGTCAGCAGCTCGAGCTCGGGTGTCTCCTCGTCGGTCTCCTGCGCCGCGGAGAGCTCGTCAGGAGGGCCGGACTGCGACATCAGCCGCGGCCACGCTGCCCGCGGCGGTTGGGGAGCGTGGCCACACCCTCGGGGACCGGGGGCAGTCCTGCCGCGGTGCACATCACCTCGGCCCACGCCTCGACGTGGTCACCGATGTGCAGCTCGGGCTCCCCGATGGGGGTCCAGGACGCGCGGATCTCGAGCTGGGCGGTGGCGCCCTCGGGAGACAGGCCCCCGAAGCTCTCGGAGGCGACGCAGGTGACGGTGCCGGACGGGGCGACGTACGACGCTCCGTGGGCCTCGAGCGCCTCCGTCAACCAGCTCCAGCCGACCCCTGCGAGCATCGGGTCGGTGACCAGCTCGGGGTCGATCTCGGCCCGCGCGTAGGCCACGCAGCGGAACGTGCCCTCCCAGGCGTCGTTGCCGTCGGGGTCGTGCAGGAGGACCAGCCGACCGCCTCCGACGTCCTCGCCGTCGACGGTCACATCGGCTGCGATCGCGGAGGAGAACGGAGCAATGCGCTGCGGGGCCGGCATCTCTTCGGCGAGGATCTCGGGACGGAGCGTGGCAGCCCGCATCTGCTGGACGGCAACCCGGAACTCCTCGGGTGCCTCCGGCTCGTCCATGCGGTACTCCTGACGTGCGGACATGCCCTGAGACTAAGCGCGGTTTCGCGGAGCCGATGTCTCGACGCGCCGCCTGACCTGCGACGATTGCCCCCGTGTCGTCGCCCGTGCCCACTGCCCCCGACGTCGCCTCCTCCGCGTTCCTCAAGGCGGCGCGCGGCGAGCCCGTGCCGCACGTCCCGGTCTGGTTCATGCGGCAGGCGGGGCGCTCGCTGCCGGAGTACCTGAAGGTGCGTGAGGGCGTCTCGATGCTCGAGTCGTGCATGCGGCCCGACCTGGTCGTGGAGATCACGATGCAGCCGGTGCGGCGCTACGGCGTCGACGCGGCGATCTTCTTCTCCGACATCGTGCTGCCGCTCAAGGCGATCGGGGTCGACCTCGACATCAAGCCGGGCGTGGGGCCGATCGTGGCCGACCCGGTGCGCACGCTCGAGGACGTCGCCCGGATCCCGGACCTCACGCCCGAGCACGTCCCGTTCGTCACCGAGGCGGTGCAGGCCCTGGTCGGCGAGCTCGGGGCCACGCCGCTGATCGGGTTCGCCGGCGCCCCGTTCACCGTCGCGTCCTACCTGGTCGAGGGCGGGCCGTCCAAGGAGCACGCGCGGACCAAGGCGATGATGTACGGCGCCCCCGACGTCTGGGACGCCCTGATGCGCAAGATCGCCGGCATCTCCGCGGCCTACCTCGAGGTGCAGGTCGCCGCCGGGGCGACCGCGGTCCAGCTGTTCGACTCGTGGGCCGGCGCGCTCGACCCGGCCGACTACGCACGCCATGTGATGCCGCACTCCGCGCGGGTCCTCGAGCGGGCCGGTGCGCTCGGCGTGCCGCGGATCCACTTCGGGGTCGGCACCGGCGAGCTGCTCGGGCTGATGGGCGAGGCCGGCGCGGACGTCGTGGGCGTCGACTGGCGGGTCCCGCTGGCCGACGGGATCGACCGCGTGGGCGAACGTGCGGTGCAGGGCAATCTCGACCCGGCGCTGGTCTTCGCGCCGACCGACGTGATGCTGGCCAAGGCGGCCGAGATCATCGAGGCCGGCCGGTCGGCGAAGGGACACGTCTTCAACCTCGGACACGGAGTGATCCCCGCGACCGACCCCGACCAGCTCGCGCGGCTGACGGAGTTCGTGCACTCCTACGACGTCGGCTGAGCCGGCGCCGGTCCGCCGCCGCGACCGCGCAGCGCCCGTCGTACCACCCAGGCGAGCGGCGCCAGCACCAGGAGCAGCAGCGTGAACGGCAGCAGCGTGCCGACGCCGGTGACGACCCAGCCCACGAACGCGGTCAGCGCGTCCCAGCCGGAGCGCAGGCCGCCCACGAAACCGCCCGCGCGCTCGACCGGCGGCGGCACCCGGCGGTCGACGGTGACAGTGATCGTGGACAGCGAGGTCTGGTTTCGCAGGTAGCGCTGCTGCCCGACGAGCGAGTCGAGGTCGGCGCGGCGGCGGGTGATCTCGTCCTCGATCTTGAGGACATCGGCCAAGGTGCGCGCGCGGTCGAGGAGCTCGACCGTCCTGCGCAGTCCCTTCCGCTGGACCTCGACCCGCTGGTCGACGTCGATCACCTGCGTCGTCACGTCCTCGGACTTGCGCGACGAGTCGACCAGCCGGGCGATACCGGACAGCTGGTCCATCACCGCGGCGAAGTCTTCTGCCGGCACGCGCAGCACGAGCCGCGCGTAGCTGGTCCGGCCCTTGTCGTCGGTGCTGGTGCGTTCGTCGGCCACAACTCCGTCGTGTGCGACGAGCAGGGCGGCGATCCGGTCGCGAACGCTCGAGACGTCCTTGCTGCTCAGCTCGACCGTGCCGGTGGAGATCACCGACCGCTTGGCGACCGCTGCGGCGGTCCCGGTCTTGACGGTCGTCACGCTGTCACGGGAGGCGGTCCCGCTGAGCGACCCCGACCCTGCGTCGGCGGACATCGCCTTGTCCTCATTGCCAGCGTTCACCCCGCCGCAGGCGGTCAGGCCGAGGGCGAGCAGCAGAGCGAGCACGCCCCAGGTCAGGTGTGCAGGGCGCCGGTTCATGGGGGTCGGACGTCGCGGGGCCGGTGCTGGTTCCCGGTGGGTGCGCTGGCCGGCAACATCGCAAATGCAGGGTTGGCGGGGTCGGTCGGTCGAGCGAGACCCCGACAACTCGGCAAATGCGGGGCTGCGGCGCCCGGCACCCACCCCAAGGTGCAAGTCTGAGCCGGTGAACGGATCGCGCTCAGGGCACGTCGTCGTGGTCGGCGGCGGCATCGCGGGCGCGGCTGCGGCCCATCGGCTGCGCACGCTGCGCCCGGACCTGGCGGTCACCGTGCTCGAGGGCTCGCCGCGGATCGGCGGCAAGCTCGCGGTCGCCGAGGTCGGGGGAGTGGTGACCGACGTCGGCGCCGAGGCGATCCTCGCCCGCCGACCCGAGGGCGTCGACCTCGCCCGGGCGTCGGGGCTCGACGACGACATGGTTCACCCGGCGACCACCAGCGCGTCGCTGTGGTCCCGCGGCGCGATGCGGCCGCTGCCGCGGTCGCTGATGGGGATCCCGCCCGACGTACGGTCCCTGGCCGAGGTGCTGTCGCGCGCCGGCCTCACCCGCGCCGCCCTCGACGGCGTGCTTCCGCCGCGCGCGCTGGCGCCGGACGAGGACGTCAGCGTCGGGGCGCTGGTCGAGGAGCGCCTCGGCCGGGAGGTCGTCGACCGGCTCGTGGAGCCGATGCTCGGCGGCGTGTACGCCGGCCACGCGCGCGAGCTGTCCGCCCGCGCGGCCGTGCCCCAGCTCGTGGCGAAGCTGGACGGCCGGCACTCGCTGACCGGTGCTGCGGCGGCGGTGATGCGTGCATCGAGCAGGGAGCGAAGCGACCGGGTCGAGATGGCAACGGCGACGGCCGGCAGCCCGGTCTTCGCGGGGCTCGTCGGGGGCGTCGGTCGTCTCCCCAGTGCGGCACTCGCCGCGTCCGGCGCCACGGTCGAGACCGACGCCATGGTGCGTCACCTGACCCGCGCGACAGATGGCTGGGTGCTCGAGGTCGGACCCACCCGTGCGCCACGCGAGCTGCGTTGCGACGCCGTCGTCCTCGCCACGCCCGCCCGCCCGACTGCCCGGTTGCTCGACGCGGTGGCGCCGATGGCCGCCCGGGGGCTCGACGGGATCGAGTACGCGTCCATGGCGGTGATCACCCTGGCGTTCTCCGCGCGCGACCTGCCCGACGTGCTCGGATCCGGCTTCCTGGTACCCCCGGTCGAGGGCCGTGCGGTGAAGGGGGCGACCTACTCCTTCGCGAAGTGGCCGTGGGTGCGTGCCGCCGGCGGCGACACGCTCCTGCTCCGGTGCTCGATCGGACGGCATCGTGAGGAGCACGTGCTCCAGGTGGCCGACGACGAGCTCGTCGACCTCGCGCTGCGCGACCTCTCGGACGCCGTCGGACTCAGCGTGCGGCCGGTCGACTCGCACGTGCAGCGCTGGGGTGGCGGTCTCCCGCAGTACGCCGTCGGCCACGTCGCCCGGGTCGCCGCCGTACGGCATGCTCTCGAGGACATCCCCGGCCTTGCGGTCTGCGGTGCGGCGTACGACGGGGTCGGCATCCCGGCCTGCATCGCGTCGGCCCACCGTGCCGTGGACGAGCTGCTCCGGTCGGCTGACACACTGGACGGATGAGTACGACGTCAGCCGGCAAGCGAGCCAAGGAGCTCAACGAGTCCATCCGCTACACGATGTGGTCGGTGTTCCGGCTGCGCGACGTGATCGGCGACGCCGACCGCGGCGCCGAGGCCGGCGAGCTGGAGAAGTTCGTGGCCGGGCTCGGCGAACGCGACGTCGTGGTCCGCGGCCTCTACGACGTGACCGGCCTGCGCGCCGACGCCGACGTCATGGTCTGGTGGCACGCCGCCACGTCCGACGAGCTGCAGGACGCCTACAACGCGCTTCCGTCGTACCACGTTCGGGCGCCGGCTCGACCCGGTCTGGTCGCAGCTTGCCCTGCACCGGCCGGCGGAGTTCAACAAGAGCCACATCCCCGCGTTCCTCGCCGACGAGGAGGCCCGCGCGTACGTCTGCGTCTACCCGTTCGTCCGCTCCTACGAGTGGTACCTGCTCGAGGACTCCGAGCGTCGGCGGATGCTCGCCGAGCACGGCCAGATGGCGCGAGACTTCGCCGACGTCCGCGCCAACACGGTGGCCTCGTTCGCGCTCGGCGACTACGAGTGGATGCTCGCGTTCGAGGCCGACGAGCTCCACCGGATCGTCGACCTGATGCGCCACCTGCGCGCCTCCGACGCCCGCCGCCACGTCCGCGAGGAGCTGCCCTTCTACACCGGCCGGCGGATCAGCCCGTCCGACCTGGTCGCGCTGCTGCCCTGACCGTGTCCGGATAGTCCGTCACGTCTGGCACCACGCCGTGCCCTCGCACGGTGCCAGACGTGACGGACTATCCGCCTACGCCCGGTGCCCCGGACAGGAGAACGGACGAGGAACGCAACCTGAACGGACGGGAAACCAGCACCCCGATCCCGACCATTCGGCTCTGACCCGTCGCGGCCCGGTGGGACACGTGGGGTTCACCTTCCGTATGTCCGAATTTCTCGTGTCGGTACTAGTACCAGTGGACACTTTCGGACCGCCCTCCGGGATCGAGACACTTAATCTCCAAGCACCCGCAACGGGGGGAGCGTCCGTTGTCACCCATCACCTTTGGTCCCGCACCGCGGCCGGCATCCGGCTCGCCGGACATCGTCGGCACCAACACCCGACAGGACGTGCCGCGATGACTCTGGACAGAATGACGCCGCTGGAGCCGGTGATCGGTGTGATCGGCACCGGCTACCTCGGCACCACCCATGCGGCCTGCCTGGCCGAGCTCGGGTTCGACGTCGTGGCCCAGGACCAGTCGCCGGAGCGGGTGGCCCGGCTCGCGGCCGGCGAGCTGCCCTTCTACGAGCCGGCCCTCGCCGACCTGGTACGCCGGCACACGTCCAGCGGCCGGCTCCGGTTCACGAACGACGTCGCCGACCTTGCGGCGGTGGCAAACGTGCACTTCCTGTGCGTCGGCACCCCACAGGCCGGCGACGGGATGGCGGCCGACACCAGCCAGGTCTTCGCGGCGGCCGAGGCCCTGGCGGCCTGCCTGGAGCGCGACGCGCTGATCGTCGGCAAGTCGACGGTGCCGGTGGGCACGACGGAGGCACTCGCCGCCGCGGTCACCCGGAGGGCGGCGCCAGGCATAGAGGTGGAGATCGCGTGGAACCCCGAGTTCCTCCGCGAGGGCCATGCGGTCGACGACACGCTGCGGCCGGACCGGCTGGTGCTCGGGGTCTCGTCCAGCGAGGCCGAGAAGATCCTCCGCCAGGTGTATGTCGACGTGATCCGTGACGGCGCCGCCGTGGTGGTCACCGACCCCGCCACGGCCGAGCTGGTCAAGGTGGCAGCCAACGCGTTCCTCGCCACGAAGATCAGCTTCGCCAACCTGATGGGAGAGCTGTGCGAGGCGGCCGGCGCCGACGTGACCACGCTCGCCGAGTCGATCGGGCTCGACCCGCGGATCGGCCGCCAGTTCCTCGGAGCCGGTCTCGGGTTCGGCGGCGGGTGCCTGCCCAAGGACCTGCGTGCCCTGATCGCACGCGCCGACGAGCTCGGGGTCGGCCACGCCCGGCGCCTGCTCGGCGTCGTCGACGAGGTAAACGAGAGCCAGCGCCTGCGCACCGTCGAGACGGCGGTGGAGCTGTGCGGCGGCAGCGTCGCGGGCGTCCGGATCGCGGCACTCGGCGCGGCGTTCAAGCCGGGCACGGACGACGTCCGGGACTCACCGGCCCTCGCGGTCGCCGCCCGGCTGCGTGACCTCGGCGCGACGGTGACGGTCCACGACCCCCACGCCAACGACAACGCCCGCGCAGTCGAGCCCGACCTGTTCTTCGCCACGACCCCTGAGGACGCCTGCCGCGGTGCCTCGCTGGTCGTGCTGCTGACGGAGTGGGAGGAGCTGGTGCGGCTCGACCCGAGCGAGCTGAGTGCGTACGTCGCCGTACCGCGCATGCTGGACGCACGCAACGCCCTCGACCCACAGCGGTGGCAGCTGGCCGGCTGGGATCACCGTGGCTTCGGCCGGTCGAGCGACCGGGCTCAGCCCTCGGACGGCTCCAGGGTCAGGGAGATGGAGTTGATGCAGTAGCGCTGCCCGGTGGGTGTGCCGTAGCCGTCGTCGAAGACGTGGCCGAGGTGTGAGCCGCAGTTGGCGCAGCGCACCTCGACCCGCTTCATGCCGAGGGTGCTGTCCTCGATGAAGTCGACGCGGTCCTCTGCGAGCGGCGACCAGAACGACGGCCAGCCGCAGTGCGCGTCGAACTTGGTCTCCGACCGGAACAGCTCCGCGTTGCACGCCCTGCAGCGGTAGACGCCCTCGGTCCAGGTCTGGTCGTACTCGCCCGTGTGCGGGCGCTCGGTGCCGGCCCTGCGTAGCACGTCGTACTCGGCGGGGGAGAGCTGCTCACGCCACTCCGAGTCGGACTTCTCGACTGCGTAGGTCTTCTGATCGGTGGGCTCGGACTTCGACTTCCACATGCCCTTCACGGTACTGGCAGGGTGTTGAACATGGAGACCACGCAGATCCGCCTCGCCCGGCGCCCGGTGGGTGCCCCCGACGCCGGCACGTTCGCGACTACCACCGAGACGCTGCCGGGGGTCGGGGACGGCGAGGTGCTGCTGGCCGTTCGCTACCTCTCGCTCGACCCCTACATGCGCGGACGGCTCAGCGACGCGCCGTCGTACGCCGACCCGCTCGAGGTGGGCGACGTGATCGTCGGCGGCACCGTGGCAGAGGTGCTCGAGTCGCGGTACGACGGGCTGGCGGTGGGTGACCAGGTGCTCTCGTACCTGGGATGGCAGACGCATGCGGTGGTCCCGGGCACGGCGGTACGCCGGCTCGACTCCGACGCCGGACCGGTCTCGACCGCGCTCGGCGTACTCGGCATGCCGGGCTTCACCGCCTACGCCGGGTTGCTCCAGATCGGCCGCCCGCAGCCGGGGGAGACGGTCGTGGTGGCAGCCGCCACGGGCCCGGTCGGGTCGGCGGTCGGACAGATCGCCAAGCTCAAGGGTGCGCGTGCGGTCGGCATCGCGGGCGGCCCCGACAAGGTGCGCGCGCTGACCGAGGAGTTCGGTTTCGACGTCGGTGTGGACCACCGGGCCGACGACTTCCGCGAGCGGTTGGCCGACGCGGTGCCGGACGGCATCGACGTGTACTTCGAGAACGTCGGTGGCGCGGTGTTCGGCGCCGTACGCAAGCACCTGAACCTGTACGCCCGGATCCCCGTGTGCGGGCTGGTCGCGGGCTACAACGACACCGAGCCGCCGGGTGGCCCCGACCGGATGCCGGGCCTGATGCGCCAGGTGCTGACCAAGAGCCTGACCATCCGCGGCTTCATCCAGGGCGAGTTCGTGCCGGACCACTACCGCGACTTCCTCCGCGACATGTCGGGCTGGGTGCGCGAGGGGTCGGTGCGCTACCGCGAGGACGTGACCGACGGCCTGGCCAACGCGCCGGAGGCGTTCGCGGGCATGCTCCGCGGTGCGAACTTCGGGAAGGTGCTGGTCAAGGTGTCCTAGGACACACAAGACTCGGGGATTCGACGCCTTTGGGTGGTTGCCGGATTCAGTGAACATCTGTTTACTGAAATGCAAGCCCCCCGACCGGAGGAGTGGAATCTCGTGGCCTTGCTCGACCGTGTCAGCTGGGACAACGTACGCCGCCTGGGCTCACGGCTCACCACGCCGCTGCAGCCCGACGACTACCTCACCCTGCTCAACCCGCTCTGGACGACGCGCGAGCTGCGCGGTGTGGTGGAGAAGGTGGTCCCCGAGACCGACGACGCCGCGACCGTGGTGATCCGGCCGGGCTGGGGCTGGTCCTACGACCACCACCCCGGGCAGTACATCGGGATCGGGATCCAGATCAAGGGCAAGTTCCACTGGCGCTCGTACTCGGTGAGCTCGCCGCCCGAGCGCGACGGCAAGACGATCGCGATCACGGTGCGGGCGATGCCCGAGGGCTTCCTGTCCGAGCACCTGGTCAGTGGTGTCGCGCCGGGCACGATCATCCGGCTGGCGCTGCCGTCCGGTGACTTCGTGCTCCCCAACCCGCCGCCGGAGAA
The DNA here is from genome assembly GCA_963745795.1 of uncultured Actinomycetota bacterium. Lineage (GTDB taxonomy): Bacteria > Actinomycetota > Actinomycetes > Propionibacteriales > Nocardioidaceae > Marmoricola. The sequence continues at coordinate 64,683 of CAVUYR010000006.1, forward strand.
GATCCTGTTCCTGGTCGGCGGCAGCGGGATCACGCCGGTGATGGCGATGCTGCGCACGCTGTCGCGGCGCGACACGATGCCCGACGCCGTCCTCAGCTACTCCTCGACCACGCCCGACCGGATGATCTTCCGCGACGAGCTCAAGGAGCTGGTCGACAAGCACCCGACGCTGACGCTCCATGAGCGGCACACGGACACCGACGGGCTTCTGTCGCTCGACGAGCACCTCGACGGCCTGTGCTCCGACTGGCGTGAGCGTGAGGTCTGGGCCTGCGGTCCCGGACCGATGCTGGACGCCGCTGAGGAGTTCTGGGAGACGGCCGGCCTGGAGGACAAGCTGCACCTCGAGCGGTTCTCGCTCAACTTCGAGGGCGACGGCGGCGAGGGCGGCACGATCACGTTCCGCAACTCCGGCAAGACCGCCGACGTCGACGGTGCCACCACCGTGCTCGAGGCGGGCGAGAGCGTCGGGGTGGGCATGCCGTACGGCTGCCGCGCCGGCATCTGCCACACCTGCACGGTGACCATGGTCTCCGGCAAGGTGCGCGACCTGCGCAACGGCACGGAGTACGCCGACCCGAACGAGAACGTCCAGACCTGCATCACCGTGCCCGTCGGTGACTGCGAGCTCGACATCTGACACTCCCCGGTGGTCGAGCTTGTCGAGACCATCGCTCGACGAGACGGACACACGAAAGGCATGGCCATCGCAGACGTGAAGGAGTACACCCACCTCACCACCGAGGAGGTGGAGGAGCTGGGACGCGAGCTCGACGCCATCCGCGCCGACGTCGAGGAGTCGCGCAACGACGACGACGCGGCGTACATCTACCGGATGATCACGATCCAGCGCCGGCTCGCCGCGGCCGGCCGGATCACCCTGTTCGCCAGCTTCTTCCCGCCCGCCTGGCTCGCCGGCGCGGCGATGCTCGGCACGGCCAAGATCCTGGAGAACATGGAGATCGGCCACAACGTGATGCACGGGCAGTGGGACTGGATGAACGACCCCGAGGTCCACTCCAGCAACTGGGAGTGGGACACCGCGCAGCCGGCCGAGCAGTGGAAGCACAGCCACAACTACGTGCACCACCAGTTCACCAACGTGCTCGGCTACGACAACGACATCGGCTACGGCATCCTGCGGATGGCGCGCGAGCAGAAGTGGAGCCCGTTCAACCTCGGGCAGCCGATCTACAACGCCGCCCTCGCCACCCTGTTCCAGTGGGGCGTCGCGCTGCACGACCTCGACCTCGAGGCGATCCGCAAGCGCGAGAAGGACCCACGCGTGATGAAGAAGCAGCTCAAGCAGATCGGGCGCAAGATCCGCAGGCAGCTCACGAAGGACTACGTGATCTACCCGGCGCTCACCGGGCCGAACTTCCTGGCCACCGCCAGCGCCAACGCGACCGCGAACCTGATGCGCAACCTGTGGTCCTACATGATCATCTTCTGCGGCCACTTCCCCGACGGCGCGATGCACTTCACCGAGGAGGAGATCGAGGACGAGACCCGCCCGGAGTGGTATCTGCGCCAGATGCTCGGCTCGGCGAACTTCGAGGGCGGCAAGCTGCTCCACATCATGAGTGGCAGCCTCGGCTTCCAGATCGAGCACCACCTCTTCCCCGACCTCCCGAGCAACCGCTACCCGGAGATCGCGGTCAAGGTGCGCGCGCTGTGCGAGAAGTACGACCTCCCGTACACGACGGGCCCGCTGCACAGGCAGTACGGCCAGGCCCTGCGCACGATCATGAAGCTGTCGCTGCCCAACGGATGGACGAAGAACAACGGCCCGGACCCCACCGAGCCGCTGGCCCCGATCGACCGCCACCGCAAGACCGACGCCGAGCGTCAGGTGCGGAGGCTGGAGACCGGGAAGTACATGAGCCGGGCATCAGCATGATCGGCACCACCGGACTCGACGAGCGGCCACGCGACCCCGAGCTGGGGGCCGCGGTGCCCTTCGCCTGCGAGTACGACGACGGGCGCGCGTCGCTGACGCTGCTGAACAAGCGGCGGGTCACCCAGTGCGCGCTCAGCCGGATCTGCGGTGTCTGCGGCGATGCCCTGGGGCGTCCGGTGGCCTTCCTCGGCACGCACGAGGAGCTGCACCGGATGGCCTTCCACTTCCCGCCCGTGCACGTCGAGTGCGGCGACGCCGTGCTCGCATCCGTGCGTGGCGTGGAGAGGGGGGTGCTGGGACAGAGGGCGCCGGTCGACCGCTGGGTGCTCGTGACGACCGGGGGGTTCGAGCACGAGCGGGCACAGGCCCACGACCTCGACCGGCGCCCGACGTTCCGCCCCAACTCCGTGATCGAGGTGCTCGAGCGCTGACCTCGTCGGGCGGTCGGTCTGGGACTCCCTCTAGGCTCGGACCATGGCGAAGGCAGCGGCGGTCGAGGTCGACGCGCACGGGCAGGCGGTCCGGGTCACGAGTCCTGACCGGGTGATCTACCCGGCCACCGAGCGCGGACCCGAGGTCACCAAGCTCCAGGTCGTCCAGTACTACGTCTCCGTCGGCAACGGCATCATGCGCGCCCTCGGTGACCGGCCCACCGCCCTGGAGCGCTGGACCACGGGCGTCCACGAGGGCATCACGTTGGCCACGGGGCGTGGCGACAAGAGCGATGCGTTCTACAGCAAGCGGGTGCCCAAGGGCGCCCCGGAGTACGTCGAGACGACGCGGGTGACCTTTCCCAGCGGCCGCACGGCCGAGGAGGTCTGCGTCACCAACCTCGCCACCGTCGGCTGGTGCGCCCAGATGGGCACGATCACGTTCCACCCGTGGCCCACGCGCAGCGGTGACAACGACCACCCCGACGAGCTCCGGATCGACCTCGACCCGCAGCCCGGCACCACGTTCGCCGATGCGGTCCGCGTCGCCGGCGTCGCCGGTGAGCTGCTCACCGAGCTCGGCCTGGTCGGCTTCCCCAAGACCTCCGGCAACCGCGGCATCCACATCTACGTCCGGATCGAGCCGCGCTGGAGCTTCGAGGACGTGCGTCACGCGGCGATCGGCTTCGGACGCGAGCTGGAGAAGCGCGACGCGGGCGTCACCACCAGGTGGTGGAAGGAGGAGCGCGGCGAGCGGATCTTCGTCGACTTCAACCAGAACAACCGCGACCGCACCATCGCCTCGGCGTACTCCCTGCGCCCGCTGCCCGGCGCGCCGGTCTCGATGCCACTCACCTGGGACGACCTTGCGCAGGTCACCGACCCCAAGGAGTTCAACCTCCACACGGCTCCCGAGCGCTTCGCCGACCGCGGCGACGCGATGGCGGCGATCAACGACGTGGCCTGCGACCTGCAGCCGCTGATCGACCTGTACGACGCCTCGCCCGAGGGTGAGACGAACTTCCCGCCGGACTATCCGAAGATGCCCGGAGAGCCGCCGAGGGTCCAACCGAGCAAGAAGGTCGCGGCGCACTGGGACGAGGACGGCAACCGGATCGAGCCGTGATCCACCAGCCCGCGCGCGTTTGCACTCACTACTATCCAGGATAGTAGACAAGGCTCTGCTTCTGAACCTAGACTCCCGGAAACCCTCCCGGGCCCTACCTCATCCCCGGGGCGCTTTGTCTCTCTCAGACGCTGAACTTAAAAGCACCGACCTGATCGAGCCGCGACCCACCAGCCTCGCGCGGCACTCGGGTAACTCGCCGGTCCCGATTTGGGCACCGGTGGTTCAGACCTGTGTCGGGTCCCCAAGTTTTCCGCAATGTCGGTTCCCGAGGATTGCGGTCGAGGTAGGGCCTTGACAGATGGCCCCGCGACACAGCCTGGGGACAAAACATGACTACAGACATGCCAGAAACAGACGTGATCGACGAGGGGAACGAGAAAGAAGGGGGGATCGGTCGGCGCACCGTACTGCGGGTCGGGGCGGTCGGTGGAGTCGGGTTGGGCCTGGCCACCGCGCAGGGACTCGTGGTGCCGGCGCTGCAGGACAAGGGCCTGTGGTCGGCGGACGGGGTGTTCTCCGCGTCCGCGACCACGATCGGCGACCTGCTGCTCTACATCGAGGCGTTCCCGACCAGCCCGCTGATCCTGAACCCGTTCAAGGACGAGCTGCCGATCCCGAAGGCGCTCGCGCCCGAGACGGAGTACGAGGAGTGGGACAGCCCGCCGGGACCCGGGCTGGGCCAGCAGAACTCGCTGGGCAACGAGCAGCACCAGAAGTGGCCGACGACGGACCTCGGCTACCCGGACCCGATCGTGTACAAGATCGACCTGCAGGTCTCGACGCACAACTTCACGACCTCGCAGGTGCTGCCGATCACCGCCAACGGCAAGCCGACCGTCTCGTTCGACGCCACTGGCAAGACCTACCCCGCGGGCACCAAGCGGACGCTTCCGCCGAGCACCATCTACGGGTTCAACGGGCAGTTCCCGGGCCCGATGATCAACGCCGAGTACGGCAAGCCGGCCCTGGTGCGGTTCGAGAACCATCTCGACGAGAACCCGGAGAACCTCGACCGGCAGGACTTCGGCTCACCGGACTACTCGTTCCTGACCCACCTGCACAACGGGCACACCGCGCCGGAGAGCGACGGCAACCCGCACTACTCGATGCGTCGCGGCCCCAAGGACAAGGGCTACCAGCCGGGGATGTGGGTCGACAACCTGTACCTGAACTGGCCGGCCGGCAACGACGACCGCGAGAAGCAGAGCTTCTTCTGGTTCCACGACCACCGGATGGACCACACCGGCTCCAACGTCTACAAGGGCATGGTCGGCCTCTACCCGATCTACGACCCGAGAACGGGATGGACATCGGCGACGAGACCCAGGGGCTCCGCCTGCCTGGTGTGCGCAACGAACGACGAGGACGGCTCGTTCGACGTCGAGTACGACATCCCGCTGGCCTTCTACGACTGCCGGCTGGACGACGGCGTCACGATCCACCAGGACATGCACGACCTCGAGGGCGAGTTCCCGGCCGCGAAGAACCCCGCGACGCACCCGGAGTGGTGGGGCAAGACCTTCTTCAAGCACTTCCCGAACCACGGCTTCGTCGGCGACATCTTCACCGTCAACGGCACCGCCTACCCGGTGCTGGAGGTGAAGCGGCGCAAGTACCGCTTCCGCTTCCTCGACGCCTCGGTCGCGCGGATCTACGACTTCAAGCTGATGAGCTCGACCCAGGGCCCGAAGGCGGCCGAAGGACCTGGGCTACACCGGCGACGAGCTGCAGGGCCAGTACCGGATCCCCGACGGCCAGCAGTGCATGCAGTTCACCGAGATCGCCTCCGACGGCGGGCTGCTGCCGTTCCCGATCACCCGCGACAACTTCGAGCTGTGGCCGGCCAAGCGCCGCGAGTTCATCGTCGACTTCACCAAGTACCAGGACGGCTCGCCGACCACCAAGGGCGACGTCATCTACCTGACCAACACGATGAAGATGCCGAACGGTCGCATGTGGGAGAACTCCACCCGGTTCCGGCCCGACCCGAACTACAAGGTCCCGATGATCAAGATCGTGATCGGCGAGGACGCGGAGGACAACAGCCTGACCCCGGCGCCGCTCCAGCCGCTGCGTGCGCTGCCGCCGCTGCCGGCCAACTGGAAGACCATGATGGACAACCGGTTGGTCTTCGAGGTCAAGCGCGGCGTCCTCGGCGGCGAGATCGAGTGGCTGATCAACGGCGAGGAGTTCGACCCGACCACGGTGTCGACGAGCCTGAAGAACCCCGCCGGCAAGACACCGTTGGCCCAGCAGAAGAAGAACAGCTTCAACCTGTGGGAGATCCGCAACGGCGGCGGTGGCTGGGTGCACCCGTTCCACCTCCACATGGAAGAGCACCGCACGGTGATGCGCAACGGCAGGGACGTGACCGTGACCCCGGATCCCGGCCATCCCGACGACGTCTCGCGCGAGGACCTCGTGGCGCTCGATCCCGGCGAGTCGGTGATCATCTACCGCGGGTTCCGTGACTTCGTCGGACCGTACGTGGCGCACTGCCACAACCTGGCGCACGAGGACCACGCCATGATGTTCGGCTGGGAGATCACCTGATGACCGCGATCGCGCCTGCCGTCCGGGTCGCCGCGACCGTCCCGGACGAAACCCGCAGCCGACCTGGTGTCGCGTGGTGGACCGTGCTGCCGCTGGCCGCCCTGATGGCGTACGGCGACGGGTTCTGGATGATGTCGCTGCGCGAGGCAGCCGGGGCGATCGAGCGGATGGACTCGCCGTTCGAGGCGTGGCTCCGCGAGTCGACCCTGGTCCTTCCGGTCTTCGTGATCGCCGTGCTCGTCGCGATGTCCGTGGCGCTGGCCCGTTTCGGACGGGCGCCACGCCGCACCCGGGCGGTGGTCATCACCGCGCTCCTGGTGGTGGCCGCCGGGACGATCGCGGGTGTGGTCGGCCTGGCAGTGAGCTCGGCCTACGACTACCACCTCCAGTCGATCCACATGGGGGCCATGAACGCGATGCGCAGCGAGGCCTGCGACGCCGCCTGTGCGGCCGGCCAGAAGCGTACTGACCTGGCGCTGCAGGTGCGTGCGGTCGCGGTTGGCGGCGCCCTGATGCTGGTCACCAACCTGGTGCTCGTGGGGTGGGCGGTTGCGCTCCGCGGGGGCCGGATGGTCCTCGGGACGCGACGCGAGGTCGGGTCCGCGCCGAACAGCCGGATCCACGACCTGCGGCCGCTCCTCGTCGCCGGGTTGGTCGGCAGCGCCGCCGTCCACGCCGCGGTGATTCCCGAGCACATGGCGGAGTGGCCGGCTGCCGGCTCCTTCTTCGTCGTGTTGACCATCGCAGAGCTCGCACTCGGGCTGGTGGTGCTCGTCCGGCTCGACCGGCTCGTGCTCGGCGCGGTTGTTGCGGTGTCGCTGGTCCCACTGGGGCTCTGGCTCGTCTCGCGGACGGTCGGTCTCCCGCTCGGGCCCGAGACCTGGACACCGGAGGCGGTGGGACTGGCCGACGTCGCCTGCTGCCTGCTCGAGCTGGTGACACTGGCTGTGGCCGTTGCCCTGTGGCTCCGCCAGAGCCGGCTGGCGCGGACTCCCGGCGCCTCCGCCTACGCTCGGGCGATCGCGGTGCTGTGCCTGGTCGCGATCACGACCATCGGACTCGGCAGCACCGAGATCTCGTGGCTGCACGCGTTCGGAGTCGCGGGAGAGTCGATGAGCCACTCTGGCTGAGTCAAGGCTTCCGGGCTGCTCTCAGCCCGGAAGCCCTGACCGCCGGGTCAGGTAGCGCAGGAAGACGACCCCGCTCGCGAACCGGCGCTCCTCCACCAGGTCGAGGTCAACCCGCACACCGGGAGGCAGCCAGCGCGTGCCACCGCCGACGACGACGGGGCAGACGAACTGGAGCCACACGTCGACGATCCCGGCTCGGATCGCGTGCGCGGCCAGGGTGGGGCCGGCGACGGAAACGTCGTGGTCGGACGCGTCGACCGCCCGCCGTACGGCGGGCGGGTCGAACGTGCGCTCCAGCCGGGTGCGCTCGGTCGAGACCGTGTCCAGTGTGGTGGAGTAGACGACCTTGTCCGCCGCTCGCCAGAGCTCGGCGAAGTCACGCGTCACGGTTGTCGCGCCGTCCAGCCGCATCGTCTCCCAGGCCTTCATCGTCTCGTAGAGACGGCGACCGAGGAGATAGGTACCGAGGGAGCGCTCGGACGCGTTGACGAAGGCATGCACCTCCTCGTCGGGCTCGGCCCAGTCGAAGCTGCCGTCGGCGTCGACGACGTAGCCGTCGAGGGACGTGATCACGGGATAGACCAGGGACGCCATCGGGTCATGCCCGCAGGTGGGCGACCGACTGCCAGGCGGGGTCGGCCATCGCCTGCACGAGCGCCTTGCCCTCGGGCCACTGCCGGGCTGCGGCCTTCGCCCGGTGCGTGGCGCCCGACGTGTCGTCGACGTAGAGGTGCAGCACCCGGGTGCCGTTGCTGGACTGGTGCGCGACGACCTGACCGTCCGTGCCCATCGCCTGCGCGAGACCGTCCTCGAACTCGCGGAGCGCGCTGAGCGACGTGTCGTCGGGCAGGCCTTCGGGGGTGCGGTGCCGGTAGGGGAGCAGCACCGCTACGTGGGTGCCGAGGTGCGGCGCCGTCGCCGGGTGCAGCGGCACCTGGGCGGCGGCGATCAGCGGGCCCTGCGGGGTGTCACCCTGCATCAGGATCCAGCTGGGGCGGCCGTCCTCGTCGACCTTCGCACGCGTGTGGTCGCGTACGACGGCGCGCAGTGCGCGGAGCCCGAACCCGTCGACCGGCGAGATCTCCGACGCCGACACCTCACCGATCCACAGCTCGACGTCGTGCTCGCCGAGCGTGGCGTCGAGGGCCAGGAACGCCACCTGCGACCGGGAGTGCGGGTCGAGGTCGGCGAACAGGGGATGGAACACGACGGTGTCGAAGCGGCTGCCGGACAGCCGGGCGGTGACGCAGACCCGCGCGAAGTCGATGTCGGGTGCCTGACCCGACGAGAGCCGGATCGACTCCGGGTCGCCGGCCGGCGGCCGGAAGTCAGCGTAGGACCAGACCTCGTCGGCGGGAGGCGCGGCCAGCAGCCAGCGCCGGGCCGCGGCCCGCAGATCGGGGTTGCCGCCCGCGGTCACGACCAGCACGTGCTCGGAGACCTCACCCGCCGCCAGTTCCCATGCAAGCTCGGGATGGATGGTCTCCACGGCCGACGAGATCGCGTCGCTGACCGACATCGGGTCGTTGCGTGCGAGGGCGCCGGTGGTCAACCGCTGGCCGGACGCGTCCCACCAGTGCCAGAACGCGTCGTGCTGCGCACCCGGTGACGAGGCGTGACCACGGGAGAAGAGACCCACTCCGCGACCCTAGGGCACAGTGGCAAGCCCGCTGGTCAGAGACCGGTGACGCCCTCTCCCTGGCCGGACTGCTCGTCGAAGTTCTCGCGCTCGAGGAGGTGCAGCACGGGGACTCCGAGCTTGCGGCGGGCACGCGAGGTCCAGTCGAGGTGGAAGAACTCGGAGACCACGTGCGGGCGGGTCAGGATGATCGCCTCAGCGGCGTCGATCTCGGCGACCTTGGCGATGAGTCCGTCGATCGGGTCGACAGTGAGCAGGTCGCCGACCGCGGTTGCCCCGACGTCCTCGAGCGCCTCGACGGTGCTCTTGAGGGCGGCGCGCGCGCCGGTCAGGATCTCGGTCTGCATCTCGGCGATCTCCGCCTCGTCGACCAGCAGCGCGGGGTTGGCCATCTCACCGGTGCCGAGCGTGCCCATGGCGCTCTCGACCCGGTAGGCGGCGTCTTCGACGGGCATCAGCACGTGGTAGCGGACGGGCCCGTCGATGTCCTCGTGCAGGCCACGCACCTGGCGCGCGTCGAGGCTGCTCAGCTCCTGCTCGACCAGCAGCACGACGGGGTAGTCAGTCATGGGCCAAGTCTAGTGTCCCGGGCCGCTGCTAGCCGCCGAGCACCTCCGCGAGGTCGTAGCTCACCGGCTCGTCCAGCTGCTCGTAGCCACACGACTCGGGATCGCGGTCCGGCCGCCAGCGCTTGAACTGCGCGGTGTGCCGGAAGCGGCGGCCCTCCATGTGGTCGTAGCCGACCTCCAGCACCACGTCGGGCCGCAGCGGCACGAACGACAGGTCCTTGCCGGTGCTCCAGCGGCTCTGCGTGCCGGGCACCCGGTCGGGGTTGGCGATCGCCCAGTCGCTCCACTCGCCCCAGGGGTGGTCCTCGATCCCGCTCTCCAGCGGCTTGAGCTCGTCGATCAGCTCGGCGCGTCGCTTGGCCGTGAAGCTGGCCGAGACGCCGATGTGCTGGAGCTTGCCGTCGCCGTCGTACAGGCCCAGCAGGAGCGAACCCAGCAAGGGCTGCTCCGGCGTCGAGGTCTTGTGCAGCCGGTAGCCGCAGAGCACGACGTCGGCGGTGCGCTCGTGCTTGATCTTGAGCATCGAGCGCGTGTTCTGCTGGTACGGCGAGCCGAGCGGCTTGGCGACGACCCCGTCGAGCCCGGCCCCCTCGAACTGGTCGAACCACGACCTGGCCTCGGCCGGGTCGGTCGTCGTGCGGGTCAGGTGGCACGGTCCGGTCAGCCCGGACAGCGCTCCCTCGAGGGCCGCGCGGCGCTCGCTGAGCGGTCGGTCGACGTACGACGCGTCGCCGAGCGCCAGCAGGTCGAACGCCACGAAACCTGCGGGTGTCGACTCCGCCAGCATGTTCACGCGCGAGGCGGCGGGATGGATCCGCTCCTGGAGCACCTCGAACTCGAGCCGGTCGCCCACGGAGACGAAGACCTCGCCGTCGAGCACGCACCGCTCCGGCAGCTGCTCGCGGATCGCCGCCACCACCTCCGGGAAGTACCGCGTCAGCGGCTTGGTGTTGCGCGAGGCCAGCTCCACCTCGTCCCCGTCGCGGAACACGATGCACCGGAAGCCGTCCCACTTCGGCTCGAACGACAGGCCGCCCTCGAACTTCGCGGGATCGGGGATCCCCTTGACGGACTTGGCCAGCATCGGCCGCACCGGCGGCATCACGGGCAGATCCATGCCGCTCAGCCTACGCACGGGTAACGCGCAGGTACTACGACGAATGCCCGATAGCCGGTCCTGAGGGAGGTCGGACATGGTGGGGCACCCCCGACAAAGGAGACCCCCCATGATCCGACGAACCGCATCCCGGCGGCTCGCGACCGGAGCAGCCGCCCTGATCGCCCTCGCGACCTCCGCCGCGGCCCTTGCCGTTCCCCAGACAGCCAGCGCCAGCGGTGGAGCAGACCCCTGTGCGGGAGGCGACTGGTCGCTGGTCCTGCCGGGGCGCACCGTCAACCCGGCGCCCGGCGTCGACCTGAAGACCACGATTCCCGCCAACCAGCTCGGCACGAGCTTCCTGGTCAAGGGTCGCTACATCGAGTTCAGGGTCAGCTCGGCCAACTTCGCCGTCAGGAACTGGACCCTCACCGGAGCCCCCAACGCCGGCGACCTCACAGGCGGCAAGCGAGTGGTCGTGTTCGCCAGCAAGACCCCGAACCTGCGTGGTGCGACGCTCGCTGGCGGGATGTCCCTGCGGCTGCGCGACGGAGCCATCGTGATCCAGCGCTCCGGTGGTGGCGCGACGATGAAGGTGCAGTCCGAGGACTGCGCCCAGGGTGGCGTCTTCCAGATGGAGGCCGAGCGCGCAGACGGCCGGTCGACGACCTTCACGCACCGGCTCGCGCCGGCAGTCTTCTACTTCGACAACCCCAACTTCCGCAGGCTGCTCGGCACCACCGTCCCGTTCGTCGAGGACGACGGAACGGTCACCCAGATGCCGGTCCCGGTGCGGGTCAACTTCGCCAGCGACGCAGCACCGAAGCTGGTCGGACGCGACAGCGCCCAGGTCGCCGAGCGCATCGACCAGTGCACCAACGCATTCGGCACCCACTGTGGCGGCATCTCCCAGTGGCGGGTCGCCAGCGGGGGCCGGATGGGCCAGGTGATGGGGGAGGACGCCGTCGAGGTCTCGCCCGGTGCGACGGACTGCGTCACGGACTGCCAGGCGCAGAACCAGATCCGCGGTCGCGCCGTGGTCCTCGGGTTCCCGAGCCCGGTGCCTGCCGCCGTACGGCTCACCCCCCGCCTGCCCTGAGGCGGACGGCCCTGCGCCGGGGACGGGCGGACCTCGGTCCGCCTATCCTCGGCGCATGGCTGACTCCAGCGAGACTCCGATCGGTGACCTGCTACGCCTGCCACCAGGTCCCGTCGACCTGACCGCGATCGACTCGCACGCGAAACCGGGGTTCGACGGCAACAAGAAGGACGGCAAGAAGGCGCTGCCGGCGATGGGCGAGGAGCTCTTCGAGCTGCAGGAGAAGCTTTTCGCGTCCGGCTACACCGACGGGGAGCGGCGCATCCTGCTCGTGCTCCAGGGGATGGACACCTCCGGCAAGGGGGGCGTCCTCAAGCACACGACCGGTCTCTTCGACCCCAACGGCCTGCGGATCTTCTCGTTCAAGGCACCGACCAAGGAGGAGCTGGCCCAGGACTTCCTGTGGCGGGTCGAGAAGGAGGTGCCGGCGCCGGGCAAGGTCGGCGTCTTCGACCGCTCGCACTACGAGGACGTCCTGATCGTGCGCGTCCACGAGCTGGCGACGCCGGAGGAGATCGAGCGCAGGTACGGCGCGATCAACGAGTTCGAGAAACGGCTGACCGACGACGGCACCACGATCATCAAGTGCATGCTCCACATCTCCGCCGACAAGCAGAAGGAGCGGCTGCTGGCCCGGCTCGACGAGCCCACGAAGCAGTGGAAGTTCAAGCCGGACGACGTCGACGAGCGCCGCAAGTGGCCGCAGTACCAGGAGGCCTACGAGATCGCCCTCGAGCGCTGCAACACCGACGTCGCCCCGTGGTACGTCGTGCCGAGCGACCGGAAGTGGTACCGCAACTGGGCCATCGGCAGCCTGCTGCTGGAGAAGCTTCGGGCCATGGAGCTGCACTGGCCCGACCCGGACTACGACGTGGCCGAGCAGCGGGCCCGCCTCGAGAACGAGCCCCTTCTCTCGTGAGCGAGACCCGCACCGGCCTGGCCGCGGTTCGGGCCACACGCTACGTCGCCCCGCTCCGGGAGGGCGGGTCGCTGCCCGGCATCGTCGAGGCCGACGACCTGGGCACCTACGTCTGCAAGTTCCGCGGAGCCGGCCAGGGCCTCAACGTGCTGGTCGCCGAGGTGATCGTCGCCGGACTGGCCGGGCACCTCGGGCTGGACACGCCCCGGCTGGTCGAGATCGAGCTGGACGCCGCGATCGCCCGCTACGAGGCCGACGAGGAGGTGCAGGACCTGCTCACCGCGAGCCTCGGCAGCAACCTCGGCGTCGACTTCCTGCCTGGCTCGTTCGGCTTCGACACCTCCGTCGAGGTCACGGCGGACTTCGCCGGACGGCTGCTCTGGCTCGACTCCTACGTCGCCAACGTCGACCGGAGCTGGCGCAACCCCAACCTGCTGGTCTGGCACGGACGGCCCTGGCTGATCGACCACGGTGCCTCGCTCTACTTCCACCACGGCTGGAGCGGGGGAGTCGGGTCCGCCGAACGCTTCGCGGCCCAGCCGTACGACGCATCCCAGCACGTGCTCGCACGGTCTGTCAGCGAGGTCGCGGCGTTCGACGCCGAGCTCGCGGCCACGCTCACCGACACGGTGCTCAACGAGGTCGTCGCCGACGTGCCCGACGGCTGGCTGGCGCCGGTGCCCGGTACGGCGACCCCGGCCGAGCTGCGCGCGTCGTACGTCTCCTTCCTGCGGGCCCGCCGCGACGGCGTCGGCGGGCGCCGGCCGTGGCTGCCGGGAGCCGCGTCGTGAGCCTCGACGGAACCGACCACCACCCGTACCAGTACGTCGTGCTGCGTGCCGTGCCGCGCGTCGACCGTGAGGAGTTCGTCAACGTGGGCGTCGTCCTCTACTGCGAGGAGTCGGGTTTCCTCGACGCGGCGTGGCAGGTCGACGAGCTGCGCCTGGCCGCTCTCGACCCGGGCGTCGACCGGACGGCCGTGTGCCGGGGACTGGAGTTCGTCGCCGGGGTCTGTCGCGGCGACGACGCGCTCGGCGAGATCGCGGGCAAGGACCTCGGCGTGCGGTTCGGCTTCCTCAAGGCGCCGCGCAGCACCGTCGTCCAGCCGGGGCCGGTGCACGGCGGCCTGACCGCGGACCCGGCCGGAGAGCTGGAGCGGCTGCTGGACAGGCTCGTGCGATGACCGGCCCCACGCGTGGGCTCACGTTCGGGTCGGTCGCCGAACGCTACGAGCGCTACCGACCCGGCTATCCCACTGAGCTGCTCGACCTGCTCGTCGGGGACGGATCCTTCTCGTCCGCGATCGAGATCGGCGCCGGCACCGGCAAGGCGACGCGCCTGGTCGCGGGCGCCGGCATCAGCGTCACCGCCGTCGAGCCGGACCCGCAGATGTGCGCCGTGCTGACCCGGACCACGGCCGGGCTCCCGGTCACGGTGGTCACCTCGCGCCTGGAGGAGCTGGGGGAGCAGCCGCCGGCCGACCTGCTGTACGCCGCGGCGGCCTGGCACTGGACCGACCGGGCGACCCGATGGGAGCGAGCCGCGCGCCTGGTCCGCGAGGGCGGTGTGTTCGCCTGCCTCGGCGGCCCGATCGACATCGCCGACGAGGACCTCCGCTCACGGGTCGAGGAGCTGCGCGAGGCGGTGATCGGCTCCGAGGACGTCGTCGGCGCGGAGGATGAGCCCGACGTCATGCCGTGGCCCGGCAACGAGCTGCTCGCCTCGCCGTACTTCACCGACGTGGAGCAGCACGAGCTGACCGTCACGGACACGATGCACGCCGACGACATGGTCGGCCTGATGTCGACGATCTCCGCCTACCTGCTGCTACCCGCACGAAGCCCGCGCCGCCCTGCTCGCCCGCATCCGTGCCGTCCTCCCCGACACCTTCGAGATACGCCGCGACCTCCGCCTGCACCGCGCCCGCCGTACCTCTCTCCGCTGACCCGTCGCAGATGGCGGCGTCTGAGTGGGCGACCCGTCGCAGATGGCGGCGCCTGAGTGGGCGAGCCGTCGCAGATGGCGACGTGGGCGCACCGAGCCGTCGCAGATGGCGGTTGGTCGCTGACCATCTGCGACGGCTCAGCGCTCATCCGATCACCATCTGCGACGGCTCAGCGTTCATTCCCTCGCCATCTGCGACGGGTCAGCGGAGGGGGTCAGACGGGGACGAGCTCGACGGCACCCACGGCGTAGCGGGCGAGTACGGCGCGGGCGAGCTCGGGGTCGGCGCCGAGCGGCTCGGAGACGGCGACCGCGCCGGCCTCGTACGCGAGCTCGGCGGCCCGGTCGGGCAGGAGGCCGGGGGCGAGCATCATCGTCGCCACCGCCACGTGCCGGCGGCCCTCGCCGCGGAACGCACGTACCGCCTCACCGGTCGCCGGGGGAGCGGCCGAGGCGAACGCGGCGGTCACCGGCAGCCTGTGGCGGGCGCCCCAGACGCGGGCCAGCCGGGCGACGGCCTGGTTGGCGAGCGGGTCGGAGGAGCCGGCCGCGGCCAGGACCAGGGCGTCCAGCTCGCGCACGCGCGCCTTGCTCAGCGCGTCACGCAGCCGCTTGTCGAGCACCTCGAGGAACGTCGGCTCCATGCCGAGGATGCGGCTGGCGCGGATCTGCAGGTTCTCGTGGCGCGCGGACGCCTCGGCGACGGCGGACGGCACATCGACCTTCGCGTGGTAGGCCTCGCTGAGCAGCAGCGGTACGACGACGATCTCGTCGTGCCCGGCGCGGACCAGCTTGTCGACGACCTTGCCGAAGGCCGGCTTCGAGAGCTCGAGGAACGCCGCCTCGATGCGCAGGTCGGGCCGGAGCTCGCGCACCTGGGCGACGAGCTCCTCGATGGTCGCGGACGAGCGCGGGTCGCGGCTGCCGTGGGCGAGGGCGATCAGTGCGGGGGCGGACATGTCAGCCTCCTTCGGTGGCTGTCGGCGCTGACGTCGTTGTCTGCGTGGTGGACGTGAGGCGGGCGGTCACTGGTGGATTCCGCACTCGGTCTTGTTGGTGCCGGCCCAGCGACCGCTGCGCGGGTCCTCGCCGGGGGCGACCCGGCGCGTGCAGGGCCAGCAGCCGATCGAGGGGTAGCCGTCGTACTGGAGCGGGTTGACGAGTACGCCGTTCTCGGTGATGTAGCGCTCGACCTCCTCGTCGCTCCAGCGGGCGAGCGGGGAGACCTTCACCTTCTGCTTCTTCTCGTCCCAGCCGACGACGGGCGCGATCACCCGGTTGTGCGTCTCGGCGCGACGGAGTCCGGTCGCCCACGCGTCGTACCCGGCGAGCGACTGCTTGAGCGGCTGCACCTTGCGCAACGCGCAGCACAGGTCGGGGTCGGTCTTGTACAGGTCCTTGCCGTACGTCGCGTCCTGCTCGGCCACGCTCTGCACGGGCGTGATGCTGATCAGGTTGACCGGCAGCGTCGCCTCGACCGCGTCGCGGGTGCCGATCGTCTCGGCGAAGTGGTAGCCGGTGTCGAGGAACACCACGTCGATCCCGGGCGCGACCTTCGAGGCCAGGTGCGAGAGCACCGCGTCGGCCATCGACGAGGTGATGCAGAACCGGTCGCCGAACGTGGCGACGGCCCACTCGATGATGTCCTCGGCGGGAGCCAGCTCGAGCTCGGCGCCGACGTGCGACACGATCTCGCGCAGCTCCTCGGGGCTGCGCCCGAACGTCTCCGAGCCGCGTGCGAGCCGGGCGCGCTCGGTGGTGGGGACGGTCATGTCGTGCCTCCCGGACGGGCGATCTGGCCGAGCATCGTGAGCTTGAACGCCCGCAGGCACGAGCGGCACTCCCACTCGCCGAAGCCGGGGGAGTCCTCCGAGGACTGGTGCGGCCACAGGTTGTCGTCGCCGCAGTAGGGGCAGCTGTTCGGGAAGGCGCGCTCAGACATGTGGCCGCGATCTCCTGGTGGTCGAGCCTGTCGAGACTCTCTCCACGCAGCAGCTCCTCGTCGGCCCGGGCCACCCAGTCGGCGAACGGCTCGTCCTCCTTGCGGTGCGCCAGGAACGCCGAGACCACGTTGGTGACGTAGTCGTCGAGGCCGGCGCTGGTGACCTTGTGCGCGCGGAGCTTGCGGCCGAAGTTCGCGTCCAGCCCGGTCGCGCCGCCCAGGTGCACCTGGAAGCCCTCGACCTGGTTGCGGTCGGCGTCCATCACCAGCTGGCCCTTGAGCCCGATGTCGGCGACCTGTGTGCGGGCGCAGGCGTTGGGGCAGCCGTTGACGTTGACCGTGATCGGCACGTCCAGCTCGGGGAACCGCCGCTCGAGCTCGGCGACGAGGTCGCGGGCGCGGTCCTTGGTGTCCACGATCGCGAGCTTGCAGAACTCGATGCCGGTGCAGGCCATCGTGTTCTGCCGCCAGTTCGACGGCGTCGCTGTCAGCCCGATCCCCGGCAGCCGGGCGACGAAGCCGTCCAGCCGGTCGGCGGGGACGCCGAGCACGACGACCTTCTGGTACGCCGTGAGCCGGGCGCCGGCCGCGCCGTACTCCTCGATCAGGTCGGCAAGGCCGGTCAGTGTGCGGCCGGAGACCCGCCCGACGAGCGGGGCGACCCCGACGTAGAACTTCCCGTCCTTCTGCTCGTGGATCCCGATGTGGTCCCGGTGGTGCTTGGGCGCCTCGGGAGACGGGTTGTCGACGAGGGTGCGGTGCAGGTACTCGGTCTCGAGCACCTCGCGGAACTTCTCCACGCCCCAGTCCGCGACCAGGAACTTCAGCCGGGCCCGCGAGCGCAACCGACGGTAGCCGTAGTCGCGGAAGATCGAGGCCACGCCCTCCCAGGCGTCGGCGACCTCGTCCAGCGGGATCCAGACGCCGAGCTTCTGCGCGAGCATCGGGTTGGTGGACAGGCCGCCGCCGACCCACAGGTCGAAGCCGGGTCCGTGCTCGGGGTGGACGGTGCCGACGAAGGACACGTCGTTGGTCTCGGGCGACACGTCCTGGCTGGGGTGGCCGGTGAGCGCGGTCTTGAACTTGCGGGGCAGGTTCGAGAAGGCCGGGTCGCCGATGTAGCGGCGCTTGATCTCATCCAGCGCCGCGCTGCCGTCGATGATCTCGTCGGCGGCGACGCCGGCGACGGGGGAGCCGAGGAACGGCCGCGGCGAGTCGCCGCAGGCCTCGGTCGTGTCCAGGCCGGCGGCGTCGAGCTTCTCCCAGATCGCCGGGACGTCCTCGATCCGGATCCAGTGGTACTGGATGTTCTCGCGGTCGGTCACGTCGGCGGTGTCACGGGCGTAGTCCGTGGAGACCTCGCCCAATGCCCGGACCGCGGAGGCCGGGAGCAGCGCCCCGTCGGTGCGCACGCGCATCATGAAGAACTCGTCGTCGAGCTCCTCCTCCTCGAGCATCGCGGTCTTGCCGCCGTCGAGGCCCGGGGCACGCTGCGTGTAGAGACCCATCCAGCGGAACCGCCCGCGCAGGTCGGCCGGGTCGATCGAGGAGAAGCCGCGCTTGGAGTAGATGTTCAGAATCCGGGCCCGCACGTTGAGCGGGTTGTCGTCCTTCTTCGTCTGCTCGTTCTTGTTCAGCGGCTCGGTGTAGCCGAGCGCCCACTGGCCCTCACCGCGCTTGGGACGTGGACTGGCAGTTCGCTGCGGTGTGGTGGTCATCGGTGGCTTCCTGTTCCATGCGGACGGAGGGCCCGGGACGTCGTCGTCCGGGGGGCGGCAGGGTCAGCGATGACGACAGATCATGCTGCGCGTACGACCGAGGTCCACGTGGCGGCGGGCCACGAGGAAGGTCGTCCGGTCAGCATTCATGACGCAAGTCTCAGGTTGCGGACACGCGTTCCACAAACGTCAATCTCATGCAGTGAGATGTCAGTCCACGATATGGACGTGGGCGCAGGCGTGGAAGTGTCCGTTCCGCCGCCTAAGGTGATCCAGGACACATAGAGGGGAGCACCGTGAGCGGCCGATCCATTCCCGCCCTGCTGGTCGCGTTGCTCCTCGGTGGTACGACGGCGTGTGCGGCCGGCTCGGTGGGCGGGCCCGAGTCGAGCCCCAGCCCGAAGGCCCACCGCACGATCGTCGTCCCGCCTCCGGAACCGCTGCCGCGGGGCGTGCACCTGTCCTTCATCCAGCAGCGCATCGACGAGGGCACGAGACGCAGCCAGGTGCGCGTGATCAATGGCAACGACCGGCCCGTCCGCGTCCGTTCGGTCGGCGTCGACTGGGCGGGCTACCCGCTGCGCCTGCACCGGGTCGACTACGACGTGCCCGGCCAGCAGATCGTCGACCTGCGCTACTTCCTCCCGCGCGCGGACTGCTCGGTCGCGGCGGCTCGGGCGCCGATCCACGGCGTGGCCGTGACCCGGGGCCGCACCGTGCGGCAGCCGATGGCCGCCGACGGCCGCCGGTTCCTGCACCGGATCTGGCGCACGGAGTGCACTGCCCGCCGGATCGCACGTGCCGTCTCCGTCCGCTACGGCGACACCTGGACGCCTGAGGGCTCGGGTCCGCGCAGCATGCTTCACGGCACGCTCGTGCTCACGCGCCGGCAGGGTGACGAACCGATCGCGGTGACGCAGGTCGAGGGGTCCGTGCTGTTCGACCTCAGCACCGTGGGCAACGCCGTGCTCGCCTCGGGCGCACAGCGCGCCGTAGTTCCGATCGAGGTCGGCACCGGTGGGCGCTGCGACCCGCACGCGCGTGGGCAGAGTACCCAGACGTTCCTGTTTCGGGCGTTCTTCATGCTCGGCGACTCGGACCCGGTCGGCCGACTCGTGGTGCCGACCCGCCGCCAGCAGGCCCGGCTGCTGGCGTTCCTCGACCAGGCCTGCGGCAGCGGCAGCAACCAGTAGATCCACGGGTTTAGAGTGCGCCCCATGACCGACTCCCTGTCCTACGCCAAGGCCGCCTCGACCGCGTACGACGCCGCGCTCGAGGTGATCGCGACCATCGAGCCGCGCATCGCCGACGCCACCCGCAAGGAGCTGGCCGACCAGCGGTCGTCGCTCAAGCTGATCGCCAGCGAGAACTACGCCTCGCCCGCCGTGCTGCTGACCATGGGCACCTGGTTCAGCGACAAGTACGCCGAGGGCACGGTCGGCCACCGCTTCTACGCGGCCTGCCAGAACGTGGACACCGTCGAGGCGCTCGCCGCCGAGCACGCACGCGAGCTGTTCGGCGCGCCGTACGCCTATGCGCAGCCGCACTCCGGCATCGATGCCAACCTCGTCGCGTTCTGGTCGATCCTGGCCCACCGGGTCGAGACGCCGGCGCTCCAGCGGCTCGGTGCCAAGAACGTCAACGAGCTCTCCGAGCAGGACTGGGAGAGCCTCCGTCACGAGTTCGGCAACCAGCGCCTGCTGGGCATGTCGCTCGACGCCGGCGGACACCTGACGCACGGGTTCCGGCCCAACATCAGCGGCAAGATGTTCCACCAGCGGCAGTACGGCACCGACCCTGAGACCGGGCTGCTCGACTACGACAAGGTGCGCGCGACCGCACGCGAGTTCAAGCCGCTCGTGCTCGTCGCCGGCTACTCCGCCTACCCGCGCCGCGTGAACTTCGCCACGATGCGGGAGATCGCCGACGAGGTCGGCGCCACCCTCATGGTCGACATGGCGCACTTCGCCGGTCTCGTGGCGGGCAAGGTGTTCACCGGTGACGAGGACCCGGTGCCGTTCGCCCACGTCACCACGACCACCACGCACAAGTCGCTGCGCGGCCCTCGCGGCGGCCTGGTTCTGGCGCAGGAGGAGTTCGCGGCCGACGTCGACCGCGGGTGCCCGATGGTGCTCGGTGGTCCGCTCGCGCACGTGATGGCCGCCAAGGCCGTCGCCCTCGCGGAGGCGAGGCAGCCCGAGTTCCAGGCCTACGCCCAGCGGATCGCCGACAACGCGAAGTCGCTGGCCGAGGGGTTCCTGACGCGCGGCGCGACGCTCGTGACGGGCGGCACCGACAACCACATCGTGCTGCTCGACGTGGCCTCGTTCGGGCTCACCGGACGGCAGGCCGAGTCGGCACTGCTCGACGCCGGCGTCGTCACCAACCGCAACTCGGTGCCCCGTGACCCCAACGGCGCCTGGTACACCACCGGCGTCCGGCTGGGCACGCCCGCGCTGACCACGCGTGGCTTCGGCCACGACGAGTTCGACAAGGTCGCCGAGCTGATCGTGGAGACCTTGTCGAACACGACGCCGGGCACCACGAAGGCGGGCGATCCGTCGAAGGCGTCGTACGTGCTCGCCGACGGTGTGGCCGACCGCGTGCACGCCCAGGCGCAGGAGATGCTCGACCGCAACCCGCTCTACCCAGGGCTCGACCTGGCCTGAGCGACGCGCGTAGCGCGACGGACTCAACCGCGGTTGCCGGCGACCGCTCAGGCCGCGAGCCCCGCGCCGAGTGGTCGTTCGGTCCGTCGCGTTGCGTACGCCACGGCGTCCAGCAGGACCTCCCGGACCTCATGTGGCCGGAACATCACGGCCTCCCAGCTGAAACGGAGGACCAGCCAGCCCTCGACGGCCAACCGGTTGTAGCGGTTGGCGTCCCGGTCAAGTGCCGCCCGTCCGCCGTGCCACTCAAAGGAGTCGGCCTCGAGCACGATGCGCAGGTCCACATCGACAAGGTCCGGTCGTGCCCACACCCGGCGGCCGCGGATCACGCGCTGTGGTTCCACTGAAAGCCCCGGAACGTCCAGGGCGATGGCGCGCAGCACGGACTCGAACGGGTTGGCCGCCTCGGGACGGGCGTCACGCGCCACGCGGCGGACCATCCTCGAGCCGGGTCCGCGCGCGGAGAGGGCGAGTCCTTCGAGCGTGCGGGGGAGCACGTCGTCGTGCCGCAGGGCTGAGTCCGCCACCGTCAGGGCCTCGTCGAACAGCAGCGAGCGGAGGCACATCTCCAGAGTCTGCAAACGCGAGGTCGCGATGCCGTCGACCTGGTCGGGATGCAGGTCGCCGCGATGCAGCTGGACGCGAGCCCGGTACTGCGCCGGGACCTTCCGCTTCCTGGGGTACAGCACATGCGGGAGTGCGGGCACCTCCTTCACCTCCCAGCCATGGTGCAACGCGGCGCTGGTCAGGCACAGCAGTCCGCTCGACTCGTGGGCCACGCGGACGGCCTGGTCCACCTGAGGGAGCGTGTAGCGACCCGGTCCCCCTCGCACCACGTCGCCGCGACGCACGGCCCGGTCGACGTCGGCCCGCGACGTGGCGGTGATCAGTGCGGCGCGCGTGGCTGCGCCACCGAGCGACTCCAGAGCACTCACCACGGACATGTGCCGATGGTGGCGCGATCTCGGGGCCGACGCATCCGGCCGTCCACAGGCGGCTCGAGAGTGCTGGATGAGCTGCCGCTCAGCGTCCGAGTGAGCGGTAGACCCCGAGCGTCTGCTCGGCGATCGCCGGCCAGCCGAAGGACTCCTGGGCGCGGGTCCGCCCGGCCTTCCCGTACGACGCGGCGCGGGCCGGGTCGCTGACCGCCTCGTTCAGCGAGGCGGCGAGGTCCGCGACATACTGCCCGGGCTGCAGCGGCGTGCCGGTGCCGTCCTGGGCCTGCTCGATCGGCACCAGCCAGCCGGTCTGGCCGTCGACGACGACCTCCGGGATGCCACCGGTCGCGGTGGCGACCACGGCCGTCTCGCACGCCATCGCCTCCAGGTTCACGATGCCGAGCGGCTCGTAGATCGAGGGGCAGGCGAACACGGTCGCGGCGGTGAGCAGCGCGACCACGTCGGCGCGGGGGAGCATCTCGGCGATCCACACCACGCCGCTGCGCGTCTGGGCGAGTCCGTCGACCAGGCCGCGCACCTCGGCCTCGATCTCCTTGGTGTCCGGCGCACCCGCGCACAGGATCAGCTGCACGTCTGGCGGGAGCTGGGCCGCGGCCTGGAGGAAGAGCGGCAGGCCCTTCTGCCGGGTGATCCGGCCGACGAAGATCACGCTCGGCCGGTCGGGGTCGAGGCCGAGCTCGCCGGACCCGGTCGGGGTTGCTGGTCGGCGACCAGAGCTCGGTGTCGATGCCGTTGTGGACCACCGAGACCTTGTCCGGGTCGACGTCCGGGTAGCTGCGCAGCACGTCGTCGCGCATCGCGCCGCTCACCGCGATCACGCCGGCCGCGGCGTCGTACGCGGTGCGCTCGACCCAGCTCGACACCGCGTAGCCGCCACCGAGCTGCTCGGCCTTCCACGGCCGCATCGGCTCCAGGCTGTGCGCGGTCACCACGTGCGGGACATCGTGCAGCAGCGACGCAAGGTGGCCGGCCATGTTGGCGTACCAGGTGTGCGAGTGCACGACGTCCGCGCCCGCGCAGTCGCCGACCATGGCCAGATCGACGCCGAGTGTGCGGATCGCGCCGTTGGCCGAGGCCAGCTCCGCCAGGTCGGCGTACGACGTCGTGCCCGGCTCGTCGCGCGGCCCACCGAAGGCGTGCACGCGCGCGTCGACGTCGTCGCGTGCACGCAGCGCGCGGACCAGCTCGGCGACGTGCACACCGGCGCCGCCGTAGATCTCCGGCGGGTACTCCTTGCTCAGCACATCGATCCGCATGCCCATGAAACTAGCCTCGCAATGAGACGCGCGTCACCACTAGGTTCGAGGCATGAACTCACGCCACGAAGCCGCTCGCTGCGCGCGCGCCTCCGCAGGGACCCCGAGATGAACATCATCCCGAGCCGCAAGAACGTCTTCGCGATCGTGCTCGCGGGTGGTGAGGGGAAGCGGCTGATGCCCCTGACCGCCGACCGCGCCAAGCCGGCGGTGCCCTTCGGCGGCATCTACCGGTTGATCGACTTCGCACTCTCCAACGTGGTCAACTCGGGCTACCTCAAGGTCGTCGTACTGACGCAGTACAAGTCGCACAGCCTCGACCGGCACATCACGACCACGTGGCGGATGTCGACGCTCCTCGGCAACCACGTGACGCCGGTGCCGGCACAGCAACGGGTCGGCAAGCACTGGTATCGCGGCAGTGCCGACGCGATCTTCCAGTCGCTGAACCTGCTCAACGACGAGCGGCCCGACATCGTGGTCGTCGTCGGTGCCGACCACGTGTACCGCATGGATTTCTCTCAGATGGTCGATCGGCATATTGACTCAGGGGCAGCGGCCACAGTCGCGGCCATTAGGCAGCCGATCGAGCTGGCCGACCAGTTCGGCGTGATCGACATCGACCCGGCGCAGCCCGACCGGATCCGGGCGTTCCTGGAGAAGCCGAAGGACCCCGAGGGGCTGCCGGACTCTCCGGGGGAGGTGCTGGCCTCCATGGGCAACTACGTGTTCGACGCCAACGCGCTGCGGGAGTCGGTGACGAGCGACTCGACGCTCGAGGGCTCCAAGCACGACATGGGTGGCGACATCGTGCCCGCGTTCGTGTCCCAGGGGCTGGCCGGTGTCTACGACTACAAGGACAACGACGTGCCGGGGTCCAACGACCGCGATCGCGGCTACTGGCGCGACGTCGGGACCATGGGCTCCTACTTCGCCGCGCACATGGACCTGGTCGCGCCGCTCCCGGTCTTCAACCTGTACAACTCCCAGTGGCCGATCTACACGTCGTACGGACCCCAGCCGCCGGCGAAGATCGTCGAGGGCGACCTCGGCAAGCCGATCAAGATCTTCGACTCGATCCTGTCGCCCGGCGTGGTGGTGACCGGCGGCCGTGTCAACACGTCCGTGCTCTCGCCGTCGTGCCGGGTCGAGGCCGGGGCCGAGGTGTCCGACTCGGTGCTGCTCAACGGCGTCCGCCTGGGGCGGGGGGCCGTGGTCCGCAACGCGATCATCGACAAGAACGTCGTGGTCCCCGACGGTGCCACCATCGGCGTCGACCCGGAAGCGGACAAGGCTGCCGGCTACGTCGTCGAGGACGGGCTGACCATCCTGGCCAAGGACCAGAAGGTGCCCGATGCCTGAACACCCCACGACATCACTCGCTCCGCTCCCTCTGTCGCAGGGGCCCCGATGAGCGAGACTCGCGCCGGAACCCCCGCCCAGCCGAGCGACCTGGTCGACGTCCCGCACCTGGTCACGTCGTACTACACGGGCGTGCCCGATCCCGAGGACGTCGACCAGCAGGTCGCCTTCGGCACCAGCGGACACCGCGGCACCAGCCTGAGGACGTCGTTCAACGAGACCCACATCGTGGCGACCACTCAGGCGATCTGCGACTACCGCAAGGAGCAGGGGTACGACGGCCCGCTGTTCATGGGCCGCGACACCGCACGGTCTCTCGGAGCCGGCGTGGGCCAGCGCGCTCGAGGTGCTCGTCGCCAACGACGTGACCGTGCTCGTCGACGACCGCGACGGCTACACGCCGACGCCGGCCGTCTCGCACGCGATCATCCGGGCCAACATCGGCAAGTCCAGCGGGTTGGCCGACGGGATCGTGGTCACCCCGTCTCACAACCCGCCATCCGACGGCGGGTTCAAGTACAACCCGCCCCACGGCGGCCCCGCCGACTCCGACGCCACGTCCGTGATCGCGGCGCGCGCCAACGACCTGATCAAGGGCGGGCTCACTGACGTGCGGCGCACGCCGTACACCCGGGCGCGGAAGGCGGCGGGGGCCTACGACTTCCTCGGCGCCTACGTCGACGACCTGCCGGCGGTCCTCGACCTCGACGCGATCCGCTCGGCCGGCGTCCGGATCGGGGCCGACCCGCTCGGGGGAGCCAGCGTCGCCTACTGGGGCGAGATCGGCGAGCGGCACGGGCTCGACCTCACGGTGGTCAACCCGCTGGTCGACCCGACCTGGCGGTTCATGACCCTGGACTGGGACGAGAAGATCCGGATGGACTGCTCCTCGCCGTCCGCGATGGCCTCGCTGATCGGGCGCAAGGACGACTACGACATCGCCACGGGCAACGACGCCGACGCCGACCGGCACGGGATCGTCACGCCCGACGCCGGGCTGATGAACCCCAACCACTTCCTCGCGGTCGCGATCGGCTACCTGTTCGGCGGTGCGCGGGGCGACTGGCCCGGGTCGGCGCGGATCGGCAAGACCCTGGTGTCCTCGTCGATGATCGACCGGGTCGCGACCGCGCTGGACAAGCCCATGGTCGAGGTGCCGGTCGGCTTCAAGTGGTTCGTGCCCGGGCTGATCGACGGCTCCTTCGGCTTCGGCGGCGAGGAGTCCGCGGGCGCGTCGTTCCTGCGCCGCGACGGCAGCACCTGGACCACCGACAAGGACGGCCTGCTGCTCGCGCTGCTGGCCTCGGAGATCCTGGCCACCACCGGCAGGACGCCCAGCCAGCACTACGCCGACCTCGTTGCGCAGCACGGCGACCCGGCCTACGCCAGGATCGACGCGCCCGCCGACCGGTCTCAGAAGGCGAAGCTCGCCGCCCTGTCACCGGACGACGTGAAGGCCACCGAGCTCGCGGGGGAGGCGATCACCGCCAAGCTGACCGAGGCGCCCGGCAACCACGCGAAGATCGGCGGCCTCAAGGTGGTCACCGACTCGGCCTGGTTCGCCGCCCGACCGTCCGGCACCGAGGACGTCTACAAGATCTACGCCGAGTCGTTCCGCGGCGCCGACCATCTGCACCAGGTGCAGGAAGAAGCGCGTGAGGTGGTTTCTGCGGCCCTTGGGTGAGGGGGTGGGCTGTTAGCCGTCGAATTCCCAAGGTATCGAGGAATTCTTCGCCCATCTCGGACGTCACCTCGGACCTCCCAATCCTTTCTTGCGCTTCCAGCGGGCAGGTACATCCATGGAGGCGCCAGAAAACGTCGATCCCTTGGGAATTCGACCGACCGCTCGACCGTCCGTCGTTCGACGTCCGACCGTCCCGTCCGCCCGCCCGCCCCTACACCGCCGGCGTCGCCCGCTCGACGATCGCGCGCAGGTCGGTGCCGGCGCGGCAGCGTGCCGAGCGTGCCGCCGTAGTCGGTGCCCAGACGCGTGGCGCAGAAGGCGTCGGCGACCGCGGCGGGGGCGAACCGCACCAGCAGCGAGCCCTGCAGGCAGGCCGCCATCCGGCCCGCGAGCAGGCGGGCGGACACCTCGAGCGTGGTCGTGTCGGCCAGCATCTCGAGCACGTCCTCGATCGCCCGGTCGAGCCGGTGGTCCTCACCGCGGGCGCGGCCCACCTCGGTCAGCCAGGCGTCGAGCGCCTCCGGCTCCCGCGAGAGCGCACGCAGGACGTCGAGGGCGTTGACGTTGCCCGAGCCCTCCCAGATCGAGTTCAGCGGGGACTCCCGGAAGAGCAGGGGCATCCCGGACTCCTCGACGTACCCGTTGCCGCCCAGGCACTCGAGCGCCTCCGCCACCATCATCGGGGTGCGCTTGCAGACCCAGAACTTGGCAAGCGGCAGCGCGATCCGGCGCAGCGCTGCCTCGTGCTCCTGCTCCCGGTGGTCGAGCCTGGTCCCTCCTGAGCCTGTCGAAGGGCCGAGACCGTCAACGGCCGCGGCCAGCCGGATGCCGAGCGCAGTGGCCGCCTCGGACTCGACCGCGAGGTCGGCGACCACGTTCTGCATGAGCGGCTTGTCCGCGAGCAGGCCACCGAACGCCGAGCGGTGCGCGACGTGCCACGACGCCTCCGCGAGCGCGCGGCGCATCAGCGAGGCCGACCCCAGCACGCAGTCCAGCCGGGTCGCGGCGACCATCTCGATGATGGTGCGCACCCCACGGCCCTCGTCTCCGAGCCGCTGCGCCCACGTGCCGTCCAGCTCGAGCTCGGAGGAGGCGTTGGACCGGTTGCCGAGCTTGTCCTTGAGACGTACGACGGCCAACCGGTTGCGCTCGCCCGACGGCAGCACGCGCGGCACCAGGAAGCAGGTCAGGCCGCCGGCCGCCCGGGCCAGCACCAGGAACACGTCGTTCATCGGTGCGGACGTGAACCACTTGTGGCCGTGCAATGTGTACTCGCCGTCGACCGACGTCGGCCGCGCCTCGGTCAGGTTGGCGCGGACGTCGGAGCCGCCCTGCTTCTCGGTCATGCCCATGCCGGCCAGCGCACCGGTCTTCTGCGTGACCGGGCGCAGCCCCGGGTCGTACGACGGCGCCGCCAGCCGCGGCGTCCACTCCTTGGCGATCGCGTCGTCGACCCGCAGCGCCGGGATCGCGGCGTACGTCATCGAGATCGGGCAGCCGTGCCCCGGCTCGGTCTGCGACCACGCGAAGAAGCCCGCTGCCCGGCGGACGTGCGCGTGCGGGCTGTCGGACTCCCAGGGCGCTGCCTGGAGTCCGTAGCCGACAGCGCGCTCCATCAGCCAGTGCCAGGACGGGTGGAAGCGCACCTCGTCGATCCGGTTGCCGTAGCGGTCGTAGGGCGTGAGCTCGGGGTGGAACTCGTTGGCCAGCATCCCGTGCTCGCGGGCCTCCGCCGAGCCGGCCACCTCACCGATCGTCGCGATCTCGGCGACGACCTCGGACGACGCGTGCCGGGTGACGGCGTCCACCAGTGCGTCGTCGCCGGTGACGACGTTGTGGCCGACCAGCGGCGGGGGCTGGTTCGTCGCTACCCGGTTGTCGATCGGCATGGCCTTACCGTAGATCCATGGCCGTCGAGAGCAGCAGCGAAGCCCATTCCGGGCCGCTCTGGCTGGTCAGGATCCGCGACGCACTCTGGCGGCTGATCGTCTCAACCGTCGCCACCTGCATGCGCAACCGCGTGACGGGGCTTGCGGCCGAGGCGGCCTTCTTCGCGGTGCTCTCGCTGCCGCCGCTGATCTTCGCCCTGGCTGGTTCGATCGGCTACGTCTTCGCGCGCTTCAGCGACACCCAGGTCGGGGAGGTGCGCAACGCCGTCCTGGACCTCTCATCGCAGGCGCTCACCCCGCAGACGGTCAACAGCATCATCAAGCCGACGCTGGACGGCGTGCTGGCCGGCGGCCGGTACGACGTGATCTCGATCGGCTTCGTGCTCGCGCTGTGGTCGGGCTCGCGGGCGCTCAACGTGTTCGTGGACACGATCACGATCATGTACGGGCTCGGCGGCCACCGTGGGATCGTGCGCACCCGGATGCTGTCGTTCCTCCTCTACGTGCTCGGCCTGATCACCGGTGTGATCTCCATCCCGCTGGTGCTGGCCGGGCCGACCCTGGTCAGGGACCTGATGCCCGACCGGCTGACGTTCATCAACTCGCTGTACTGGCCGACCGTGATCGCGCTCTGCATCTGCTTCCTGACCACGCTCTACCACGTGTCGGTCCCGGTCCGGACGAAGTGGCGGTTCAACCTGCCGGGGGCGGTCTTCACCCTGTTCTGCTGGGTGTTCGGCTCGGCGCTGCTGCGGGTGGTGCTGGTCGGCACCGCGCACGAGTCCACCTCGATCTACGGTCCGCTCGCGGCCCCGATCGCGGTCCTGCTGTGGCTGTACCTGCTCTCGATCGCGGTGCTGATCGGCGCGGCGCTCAACGCGTCCTTCGACCAGCTCTGGCCGCAGAAGGAGACCGCGACCGCGCGGCTGGAGCTGGTCCGCCGGATCAGCCTCGGCGCCGTGCTCCCGTGGCGTACGTCGACGGTGGCCGAGCACGATGCCGACGCCGCGGCCGACGCTCCCGACGGCGAGGAGCCTCCGCGCCGCTCGGCCGCCGAATAACCACCTGCGCGCGGCGTGCTCCCGTCGTACATTTCCTCCGTGAAGGAGACCCGTTCGTGACGGCGATGCGTGTCACCGGCGAGGATCCGGTGGGATGCGTCGTACGCGTCGAGACCGGCGTAGCCGTCGTGCTGACCGACGAGGGCGAGACGCGCGCCAGCTACAGCGGCCGGATGCTCGCCGATGTCGCCCGCGACCGCTCGCGCGCCCCGGTCGCCGGAGACTGGGTGACCCTGCGCACCTGGCCCGACGGCCGCGTCACGCTCGAGGAGTGCCTGACCTGCCCACCGGGGCGCGTGCTCGCATTCCGGCGCCGGTGAACCAGGTCACGTCGCGCTGCACCGCCAATGGCGGGCGCGCCGGTGCCACCGTGCCATGCTTGCCGCGTGGGAAACGTGACCTTGCCGACGCCTGTGTTCGTCGCCGGCGGCGCGCTGTTTCTCCTCGCGGGCTACCTCGTCGGTGTCGTCGCCGGTCCTGACACTCCGGACCGCACGACCGGCAGCGTGGTCAGCTTCGACACCACCGACGGCACGCTCTGCCTGGGTGGCAACGGCGTCAAGGACGTGTCCGGTGTCGACGCCGAGGGTCAGCTGTGCGGAACCTGGCGTCGCTCGACCGGTGCGCGCACGCCCACGAAGGGTGACCGCTTCCGCTTCGTCTCCGTCGTCGACAAGTCGGCCGGCCAGGACGCGAGACCGGTGATCTACGGCAATGTCGTCGGCTGAGGTCTGCTGAGGTGCCCACCAACAAGGACCGGTCCCAGGTCCGGTTCCCCTCGACCGTGCGCTCGCCCTGGTGGGAGCTGAGCCGCCGGCTGGTGCTGGCGATCGCGATCCTGGTCGGCACCGTGCTGCTGGTCTACCTCGACCGCGACGGCTACCGCGACAACACCGACCCCCCCGGCTTCCGGGTGGGGTTCATCGACTCGATCTACTACACGACGGTCACCCTGAGCACCACCGGCTACGGCGACATCGCGCCGTACACGCCGGGCGCGCGCCTGGTGAACGCGTTCGTGATCACCCCGCTCAGGATCGCCTTCCTGGTCCTGTTGATCGGCACCACCCTGGAGGTCCTCGCCTCCCAGGGCCGCGAGCAGTTCCGGGTCGCCCGGTGGAGGAAGAAGATGGACAATCACGTCGTCGTCATCGGCTACGGCACCAAGGGCCGCAGTGCCGTCGAGCTCCTGCTGAGCAACGGCGTCGACAAGGAGAAGGTGGTCGTCGTCGACCCCGGCAGCACCGCTCTCGAAGACGCCAGCGCGGACGGGCTGGCCGTGGTGGCCGGTGACGCGACCCGGCGCGAGGTGCTGCGGCGCGCCGGAGTGGACCGTGCGTCCCAGGTGATCATCACGACCGGGCGGGACGACTCGACCGTGCTGTCGACGCTGACTGCGCGCCAGCTGAACGCCGACTCCTACATCGTCGCCGCGGTGCGGGAGTCCGACAACGTGCAGCTGGTCAAGCAGAGCGGTGCCGACTCGGTCGTCACCTCGTCCGACGCGGTCGGCCGGCTGCTGGGCCTGTCGTCCCTGAGCCCAACCCTCGGCGCGGTGATGGAGGACCTGCTGACGCAAGGCGAGGGACTCGAGGTCGCGGAGCGTGAGCTGCTGGTCTCCGAGGTGGGCAAGCAGCCGCAGCAGCTGCCCGACCAGGTCATCGCCGTCGCGCGCGACGACAAGGTCTTCCGCTACTTCGACCCCGCGGTCACCCAGCTCGCGCGGGGCGACCGGCTGATCGTGGTACGCCCGTCGAAGGAGCTGCCGTGGGCGCCGCGCCCCGGCACCCACAACGAGGCCGCCTCCGACGAGGACGACGACTGAACGATTCACTGTCGGCGCCACGGAACCTTGCGGAGATCCGGTACATGCAGGCGATCTCTGCACAAGCATGCAACGCACAAACCTGTATGTCCGTTTTTGCATATATGTGTTCCCATCTTGCCTTCGGGTCCGTACCGTTCTTTCTGGGACCCCCCGCCCAAGGCGTCAAGCCCCCGAACCCGCCGTTCCACAGTGGCCACCCCCCCGGCCCCAGACCATCCCCCCGGTCGGAACTGGCGGGTTCGTCGCGTCCGACCCGCGTCAGCCCATCGGCCGCGGGTGCGTCTTCGGGTCGGGCGGTGACGCGCGCCAGCCGCGCACCTCGTCCGCCACCCTCTCGAGCAGCAGGTCCACGGCCGTCTCGTCCGCCAGCTCGAGGTACCGACCGGTGCCCGGCTCACCGCGTGTCCCGGTGGCGTACTCCGCCTCGCCGGTGTCGCGGAGGAGCAGCTCCACGAAACGGTGCTGCCCCTCGACCAGAAGCTGCGCCGTACCGGCGCCTTCCTCGTCCACCCGGTACTGCACCCGGCAGTCGTCCATCCGGTCACGGTCGGGGGAATCCACCCAGTACGTCAGCCGCTTCGTGTAGCTCACGCGCCGGTTTCTAGCACAGCGAGGTGAACGCGCCGGCGGCCCCGCCTTGGGTGTACACCGGTCTGGCACGGTCTTGAAACCGGCGCCGGAGGGGATCAGAATTCGTCAGGTCTGTTCGGGCAGGGAGGGCATGTGGGACGCGGACATTCGGACGCGGTGGCGTCGGAGCTGGACGAGAGCCTCGCCGCGCTGGGGCAGTTCGTGGTCACGGAGCGCTCGTTGCGGGAGTCCCTGCACCGGGTGGCCGAGCTGTCCGTCGGGGCCGTGTACGGCGCCGACGGGGCAGGTGTGACCTGGGTGGTGTCCGGCACCCCGACGACCGTGTCTGCCGCCGGGGAGATCGTCCGGCGTTTCGACGAGATCCAGTACGCCCTCGACGAGGGTCCGTGCCTCGAGGCCTACCGGACGCAGAACGCCGTGCTGGTGGAGAACCTGGCAGGTGAGGCAAGGTGGCCGCGCTTCACGGCCGCGGCGCTGGGGCACGGACTCAGCGGCGTGGTCGCCACGCCACTGACCGCCCATGGTGCCCGATTGGGGGCCCTGAACGTCTACACGCAGCAGGGGTGGGTGTTCGACGAGACGTCGGTGTCCACCGCGACACTGTTCGCTGAGCAGGCCGCGATCGTGCTGGCCAACGCCGAGGCCTTCGCCCGGGTGACGTCGGCGGCCACGAACCTCGGCGAGGCCCTGTCCTCGCGCGAGGTGATCGACATGGCAAAGGGGATCGTCATGGCCCGGCGCGGCTGCGACCCGCGCGCGGCCTTCGACGTGCTGCGGCAGGTATCACAGACGGAGCACCGCAAGCTTCACGACGTGGCGCTGGCCCTGGTGACAGAGGTGTCCCGCAGCCGGGCCGAGTCGTAAACGTGCCCATCGGCGACCTGTTCAGGCCAAGGTCCCGCGGTTTATGGTGGAAGTGGCTGAACAGGCAGCCGCCCATCGAGCATCGCAGTGAAGAGCGCGACCAGGGTCGCGCATTCCTGACGTGGTGGGCTCACATCCCCTACTTCGAGCGGCCCGGCAACCGAGGCGGACGGCAGGAATCGACGCCTGTCCGAGGGACACCGATGAAGCCCGCCTCCCCCCGCCCCCCAGCAGGCGGGCTTCATCGGCCTTGACCCCTACGCCCGTGTGAGGTCACGCGTGCATCCGAACCGGCGCCGGGAACTCAGGGTCAATGCAGCAAGAGTTCACAAGGGGATGGATGCGCTGCACGTCCCGAAGGCGTAGGACGGGGGGTAAGAGGCGAGACATGCCAGCGGTTCGAACCATTGCTGCCCGAGCCTGTGGCTGACGCGTCTCAGGCCCCGAGGCGCACGTCCGGTGTCAGCTCGTGCTCCTCCGGGGCCGCCCTCACCTTGGGCGCCGCTCAGCCTTCGGAGGAGGTTGCCTGATCTCCGCCAGGGGGCTGCCCCGCCCGCGTGAGGGGGGTCGTTGAGGCGGGGCAGCCCGCGCGGCTTCCCCAGGAAAGCGCCAGGCGCGAAGTGGGGGGCTGCGCTGGAGCGACGGTAGGGCCGCTCGGCTCGGGAAAACGTTGAGGTTGCCCACGCTTCGAGCACAGGCAAAAGCCCTCGGAGTTTCGGGTTCCAAGGGCTGATGACTGGCGATGTGAAGTGGCTCCCCCCCGTCGTTGGAGTCACTGCTCAACGTCGGCAACAACGTACGTCGCGCAGGCCCGTCACGTGCCGAAACGGCACCCTGTCCAGACAAGCTGAAGAACCGCCCCGCCCGCGTGAGGGGGCTCGTTTGGGCGGGGCGGCCCGCACGACTCCCCACGGGGGCCGCGCCGAGTCGCGACTGGGAAGGCCGCGCTGCTGAGACGGTAGGTGTGCGCGGCTCGGGAAAACGTTGAGGCACAGACATGAGCCCTTGGGGTCTCGGTCCCCAAGGGCCGAAGTCACGCGATGTGTAGTGGCTCTCCCCTCGTGCCGGAGTCACTGCTCAACGAGCGGAAGGCTCGAGCAAGGCGGTGGTCACAGCGAGATCACCTCGTGTGGTCAAGCACGCCGAGCTCGTGAAGCGTTTCCTGCCTCGGTCCTGACGTGCGCCGCAAGGCCAACGTCGTGCAGCCGCCGGTGCCGCCGACGCCGCCGACGCCGCCGCATCCACCGCTGCTCCCAGGTTCGGTCCCGTTCCGGACGGAGCCATACGTAGAAGAACAAGCCCGTCAGGATGACCAGTTCCAGCATGAGGAGGTCCTCCATGCCCACACGTTTACTCAGCTCCGGTAGGGAAAACGTTGAGGTCGCCCTCCAGCACCAGGCCGGGAGGTGGCCCGCGGCTCGAGCCTGAGAGGTGCCAGCCAACCCCACCCGAAAGGATGAACCCGTCTCCGATGTGTGCTGACATTCTCGGCAGATGTCTCGGGACATTCCTGACGGCTCGAGGTTCGAGTCCGCTTCGACGACCCGCGCCCTGGGCTTGTCCCTCGGGCAAGAGCGCTGGTGGGCCAACGTCCGTTGCCGGCCGCCTCAAGGTGACGCTCGCCGCGACTGCGAGCGGCGGTAGTGAGCACCCGTCCGCTGCCGCGCGCGACCCCCTGACGTCGCTCCGTCCCAGGTTCCCCCCACCGGGACGGAGCGGCCCCTATGGAGAGGCATCGACCGTGCCGGGTCCTGGCCTGAGCAGCGAACCGCAGCGGCCGGGGAAGGTGGGTCACGACCAAGTGGTTTGTTCAGGTGGAGTCGGGGAACCATGACCGCGAGGGGAAGGACCGCCTTGGCGCGACGCCGGGGCGGTTCCGTTGTGCTTTCACCGCCTGACGATTGAGAAGCGGCCGGGCACGTTGTACGACTCTTGCCGGTGACCAGCCTGACGGCGTCCCGCCGGGCCGCGTGAGGCCTCCCCTTAGCGCCCGCGGATCTGCTCCCTGGTGAAGGGAGCCGCCCCGCAGCATTGAGGGGGCTCGCTGAGGCGGGGCGGCTCGCGCGGCTCCCCGGCCTAGGACCGGCAGGCGAATGATTGGGGGCTGCGCTGAGGTGACAGTAGGACTGCGCGGCTCGGGAAAACGTTGAGGGTGAGATCCTCGCCCACATCGTGTCCACGCGATCTCGAGCCACCACGGCGAGGCCCCTGCCTCGGCGCACCCTTCGGGTCTCGGCTGTCCTCGCGTGCTCATGCTGGAGGAGATCGTGGAGCCAGCGCTGGGTGCACCACGTGCCCGCGTGGTCGATGGCGACCGCGCGGCACCGAAAGAGTCGCGAGGGTCAGAGCCGAGCAACCGCCGGACGCTGAGCGCGTGCGGTGGGCTCCCGCGCGGGCGCCGAGTTCATGGGTGCGTCGACGCCTGCGATCTCGAAGCGCGCTCGCCGCGGTCGACCGCCGTACGTCGAGCACGAGGGGTCGACGGTGGTTCATGCGAGACCACCTCGAGCTGGTTAAGCACGCGGACGTGGTGACGCGCGGCCTGCCGCTCGGGGACAACAAATGGCACCCCAGAGCCAACACCGCTGACCTGTGGGGGGCTTCGCCGCCGCCGCGCCCAGGCAAGGAAGTCCGGACCCCATCCGCACACGACCAAGCCAGGCAAGGTGATTAGCTCCACCACGAGCAGGACCGTCATGGACGGATTGTCTACTTTGCTGCGGTAGGGAAAACGTAGGGGCTCAGTCAGCGGCTGTGAATCACACCGTCGCGCGGGGTGCGCCAGAAACACACGGAACCGCCCCCGGCACTATCGCCTGCCGCAGGTCGTACCGCGCCACGAAGGAGGTCGAGAAGCGCGACGACGAGGCGCCTCGAGCTGGCCAAGCATGCGGAGCAAGTGAAGCGGCGTCCGCTGGTCCCTTCGGACCAGGCGCTCGTCTGCCGAGTGTGGGGTTTGGTCCACCCACGAACTGGGAACCCTGAACGAGTCCAGCCCACGCCTCCGGTGCGCCACCCCGACGCGATCCGGGGGCGATGGCTGGACCAGAAACGCAGAACCGCCCCGGCAGAAATCTCTGCCGGGGCGGTTCGTTCTTGCTTGGGTCTCAGGACCAACTGCAACCCATCTACTACACAGGGTAGTAGACAAGCCTCTGCTTCGAAACCTAAACCCCGAAGAACCTCGTATTGGGGACCTCCGGCGTTCAGGTAGAGCCGCTGGGCGCTCGCCTGGCTGCTGAAGCCGGCGCAGTGGTAGTCGGCGCTGGCATGAGCCGGTGCGGCGCACCGCGAAGGGTGCAGCGACCCCCGCGAGGGCGACGATGCTCAGGACGATCTTCTCGATCTGCAGTCCTCAGGCCTCGCAGGCGGTGCCGTCCTTGTCGCGGTCGCTTTTGAGATTGGCCCGGTAGACGAGCGGCTTGACGGCGGGTCTGCCGTAGCCCGCGCGGACCTGCCTTGCGGCTGCCGTCGACGACTTGGCCACGCCATGCTTGTACACCTTGTGCATCGCGGTGCAGTTCGCGAACGACCTGGCCGCGGCGTCGGCCGGTGCGGCGGTGACGGCGATCGGCGCGACCACAGCGGTGGCGGCGACGAGACCGATGAGCATCTTCTTCATGGTGTTCTTCCTTGTGGCATTTGGTCAGTTGTTGTTGCGCGCTGGTAGCGGGGGAACCCGGGGCCTGCGTGGAGTTTGGCGGTCTCGCCGAACTCAATGTCTAGGGTCGTCGAACCACGGCTGCGGGACATCCGCCGACTTACGGGTTCGGTTACCTGTTTCCGACAGAGCGACCCACCAGCCGAGCGGGCATGGAGCGCTCTTATGCCGCTGTGTGCTCGACTGCGACTCTTGGCGTCAAGACTTGATGAGGCGTTCTCGGAGGCTCATGTGGGCCTCGGCGTGGCCTGACCGTCTCGGGAGGATCGACGGACAGGGCAGATGACGGGCGAAAACACCTCTCTCACCTGCGGCTTCTCTGGTGGGCGATACTGGGTTTGAACCAGTGACCTCTTCCGTGTCAAGGAAGCGCGCTACCACTGCGCCAATCGCCCGTGCTGGTGCATGTCGTTCGAGGTGGGTACGGGATTCGAACCCGTGTTGACGGATTTGCAGTCCGTTGCCTCGCCTCTCGGCCAACCCACCGTGGAGGCTAAAGGCCACTCCGAGCGGACGACGAGGCTCGAACTCGCGACCTCAACCTTGGCAAGGTTGCGCTCTACCAACTGAGCTACGTCCGCCTGCAACTTCCGGGTCTCCCCGTCGGTGCGATCAGAACCATATCTGATGCCTCACCCAGCACCAATTCGGTTGCCCGGTGCGTGCTGCGGAGCCCCGCCCGCAACTAGGGTCGGACCATGCAGGTATGGGCGAACGGACGGCTCCTGGACCACCCCGACCAGCCGGTGCTGAGCATCCTCGACCACGGTTTCACCGTGGGCGACGGGGTGTTCGAGGCGATCAAGGTCGTGGACAACGTGCCGTTCGCGCTGACCCGGCACCTGCGTCGGATGCTGCGCAGCGCGGCCGGGCTGGGGCTGCTCGCCCCCGACCCCGACGTCGTACGACGGGCGATCACGGCGGTGCTGGACGCCGAACGGATCGACCTGGGCCGGCTGCGGATCACCTGGACCGCCGGCCCGTCCCCGTTGGGGAGCGGGCGCGCCACGGCGGGGGAGCCGACCCTGGTCGTGGTGTCGGCCGCGATGAAGCCGTTCGAGCCGAGCACGGCCGTCGTCACGGTGCCGTGGCCGCGCAACGAGAAGGGGGCACTGGCGGGCCTCAAGACCACGTCGTACGCGGAGAACGTGGTGGCACTGGCCCGGGCGCACGAGCAGGGCGCCAGCGAGGCGATCTTCGCCAACACGGCCGGCAACCTGTGCGAGGGCACCGGGTCCAACGTCTTCTACGTCGTGGACGGGGAGCTGCGCACGCCCACGCTGGAGTCCGGGTGTCTGGCCGGGATCAGCCGCGAGCTTCTGCTGGAGTGGATGGACGTGGTGCAGGTCGACGAACCGGTCGAGGTGCTCGACCGCGTCGAGGAGATGTTCCTGGTCAGCACGACGCGCGACGTGCAGGCGGTGCACTCCTGTGACGGGCGCGAGCTGCCCTCCCCGGGACCGGTGACACGGAAGGCGGCCGAGGCCTGGGCCGCGCGGGAACCGGAGCACAGCGATCCGTGACCTGCGGCGTCACCTCCGAGCAACGCGTCCGGACCTGAGCCGAGCTGCTCAGGTGTGGTGCCTCAGGCTGCGGGGTCGCTCCACTCGGGGGTCTCGCCCAGCAGCTCGTTGATCGCACCGTCGATGTCGAGGTACTGCTCCTCCTGGCCGTGCCCCACCGAGTTGCGCATCCGGGTCACGAAGCGGGCGCACTCCCGCTGGCTGGCCTGGACCAGAACCTCACCGTCGGGGGAGGAGAACTCGAAGATCACCACCGCTTCACCGGTGCCCGACAGGCAGGGCCACACGTGGACGTCGCCATCACCGACCGGCTCGTACATGCCGGTCATCAGGAGCTCCCGAGAAAACGTCCAGGTGACCGGAGGCAGTGTCTGGAACACCATCGACATCGCGAACGGGTCACGCTGGTCGTAGACCATGTCCGCCTCGACCGCTGCGCGGCGACCCTCGTCATCGACGAACTCGAGCTGCACGTGCTCGGAGATGATGGTCTTCCGGGCGTTTCGCTTCACGATGACTCCTCCCACCCACCGCTTCTGTCCAGACGGCTTCAGGCTTCAACTCAGACGGCTTCGGGAAAAAATCCCACGCGAAACGCCGCTCCGACATCAACCGTTCGGCCATGTTGTTCCGGCAATTTCGGACAAGCCGGGCGAATAGTTGAGATGTCGGTCGGTCAAGATCGGGCACGGATCGGTGGGCGATACTGGGTTCGAACCAGTGACCTCTTCGGTGTGAACGAAGCGCGCTACCACTGCGCCAATCGCCCCTTGCCTCACGCGGCGCCGTCACACTAGCGCAACCGGGGCCCCTGAATCACCTCGGGAGGGCCCGCCGATATCGGGTACGGCGGGCGGGGTGCGCGCCGCTAGCATCGAGCGACCCGACCCGCACCAGCGACAGGAGCACCGCCGTGTCCGACGTGACCGTGACCGTGACCAGCCCCGCCGGATCCTCCCAGCGCGCGGTCACGACGGGCACCAAGGCGTGGGAGCTCTTCGCCGACGAGCCCGACGTGATCGCGGCCCGGGTCACGCGGCGGATCGGCGCGCTGCGCGACCTGGCCCACGAGCTGGCCGACGGCGACGAGGTCGAGCCGGTCGCGATCGACTCGCGCCGACGGCCACGACATCCTGCGGCACTCGACCGCGCACGTGATGGCGCAGGCGGTGCAGGAGCTGCTTCCCGGACGCCAAGCTCGGCATCGGCCCGCCGATCCGCGACGGCTTCTACTACGACTTCGACGTCGCAGACGCCCGTTCACCCCCGAGGACCTCGAGAAGATCGAGACGCGGATGCGCAAGATCATCAAGGAGGGCCAGCGGTTCTCCCGCCGGGCCGGTCACCGACGACGACGCGCGCAGCCGAGCTGGCCGACGAGCCGTACAAGCTCGAGCTGATCGGGCTCAAGGGCGCGGGCAGCGCCGAGGACGCCGCCGAGGGCGCCGACGCCGAGGTCGGCGCCGGCGAGCTGACCATCTACGACAACCTCCGCCGCGACGGCGCGCTGGCCTGGAAGGACCTGTGCCGCGGCCCGCACCTGCCGACCACCAAGCGGATCCCGGCGTTCAAGCTGATGCGCACCGCCGCGGCGTACTGGCGCGGCGACGAGAAGAACAAGCAGCTGCAGCGCATCTACGGCACCGCCTGGGAGTCGCAAGGACGCGCTCGAGGCGCACCTGCACCGGCTCGAGGAGGCCGAGCAGCGCGACCACCGCAAGCTCGGCGCGCGAGCTCGACCTGTTCTCCTTCCCCGACGAGCTCGGCTCCGGGCCTGGCCGTCTTCCACCCCAAGGGCGGCGTGATCAAGCGGGAGATGGAGGACTACGTCCGGCGGCGGCACATCGAGGAGGGCTTCGAGTACGTCGGCACCCCGCACATCACCAAGGAGGGGCTGTTCCACACCTCCGGGCCACCTGCCGTACTACGCCGACGACGATGTTCCCGCCGATGGAGATCGAGGGCGCGGACTACTACCTCAAGGCCATGAACTGCCCGATGCACAACCTGATCTTCCGGTCGCGCGGGCGGTCCTACCGCGAGCTGCCGCTGCGGCTGTTCGAGTTCGGCGTCGGTCTACCGCTTCGAGAAGTCCGGCGTCGTGCACGGCCTGACCCGGGTGCGCGGCATGACCCAGGACGACTCGCACTCCTACGTCACCCCGGAGCAGGCGCCCGGCGAGATCAAGCACCTGCTCGACTTCTGCCTCGGGCTGTTCCGCGACTTCGGGCTCGACGACTTCTACCTCGAGCTGTCGACCCGCGACGACTCCAAGCCGGACAAGTTCATCGGCTCCGACGAGGAGTGGGCGACGGCCACCGCGGTGCTCGAGGAGGTCGCCACCGAGTCCGGCCTCGAGCTGGTGCCCGACCCGGGCGGCGCGGCGTTCTACGGCCCGAAGATCTCGGTGCAGGCGCGCGACGCGATCGGCCGCACCTGGCAGATGTCGACGATCCAGTACGACTTCAACCAGCCGGCGCGGCTTCGAGCCTGGAGTACCAGGCCGCCGACGGCACCCGGCAGCAGCCGGTGATGATCCACTCGGCGAAGTTCGGCTCGATCGAGCGGTTCATCGGCGTGCTCGTCGAGCACTACGCCGGCGCGTTCCCGCCCTGGCTCGCGCCGGTGCAGGTCGTCGGCGATCCCGATCGCCGAGCGGCACGACGACTACCTCGCACGACGTCGCGCGGCAGCTGCGGGCCGCCGGGCATCCGGGTCGAGGTCGACGACTCCGACGACCGGATGCAGAAGAAGATCCGCAACGCCCAGCAGCAGAAGGTGCCGTTCATGCTGATCGCCGGCGACGACGACGTCGAGGCGGGCGCGGTGTCGTTCCGCTACCGCAACGGCGACCAGGACAACGGCGTGCCGGTCGACGAGGCGGTCGCAGCGCGTCGTCGACGCCGTCGCGCGACCGCGTGCAGGTGTGACACCGACGCCGTGCTGCGGACGCCCGAGCTCGTCGCAGGGCTGGCGTCGGGGACCCCGGACGCGTCTCGGACCGGCTCTGGACGCCGCACCGGATGGCCTACATCGGGCGACGGACAGCCGGCGACGACGACCGAGGGCTGCCCGTTCTGCCGCGATCCCGCGACGCCGCGACGACGAGCGGCCTGGTCGTGCGCCGGGGCGAGCCGGTCTACGCCGTGCTCAACCTGTACCCCTACAACCCCGGCCACCTGATGGTGGTGCCCTACCGGCACGTCGCCGACCTCGCGGACCTGACCGACGACGAGACGGCCGAGCTGATGGCGGCTCACCCAGCGCGCGATCGACGGTGATCCGAGCGGTCAGCGGCGCCGCACGGCTTCAACGTCGGCATCAACCAGGGCGGGGTCGCCGGCGGCTCGCTCGCCGAGCACCTGCACCAGCACGTCGTCCCGCGCTGGGGCGGCGACGCCAACTTCATGACCGTGCTCGGCCGGCACCAAGATGCTGCCCCAGCTGCTCGAGGAGACCGCCGAGCTGCTCGCCGACGCCTGGGTCTGACGTCTCAGGCGCCCGACAACACCAGGTGCGGGTGCTCGGCGGAGCGGCCCTGGAAGGCCAGGATGGCCGGGTTGACGACGTGCCCGTCGCGGATCTCGATCGCGCGTTGGATCGTCTCGTCCTCGTCCCAGGCGTCCGGTCCGGCCAGCACCGTGCCAACGAACGGCAGCAATGCCTCGCTGATCACCCAGGTCGCGGAGTTCCAGAGGTACGACGGGCTGTGGTCGACGCCGTAGTAGGCGACACCGTCGCCGACCTCGAACATCGGCTCGTCGAAGGACGTCGGTCGCGCCCAGCTGAACCCCATGCCGAGGTCACAGGACACATCGACGATCAGGGTGCCACGTCGTAGCAGCGGCAGGTCCTCGTCGGAGAGGTAGATCAGCGGTGCCGCGGTGTCCTGGAGCGTGCAGTTGACGATGATGTCGCGCTCGGCCAGGAACGGTGCGAGCGGAACGCGTCCCTTCGCCGTGATCACATGGCTCTGGTGCGGCGCCACCGGGTCGTGGTCGAACTGCACGATGCGCACGGAGTGGATCGGGGACCCCACTGCGGCGACCCGTCGGTGGGTCAGCACGTTCACGTCGTGGACTCCGTGCGCGTTGAGTGCGGTCACCGCGCCACGGGCGGTGGCTCCGAAGCCGATCACGACCGCGGTCAGCCGCCGGCCGTAGTCGCCGGTCAGCCCGCGCAGCTCCAGCGCCTGCAGCACCGAGCAGTAGCCGGCCAGCTCGTTGTTGGCGTGGAAGACGTGCACCCCGACGGACCCGTCGACGGTCCAGTGGTTCATCGCCTCGAACGCGATCAGGGTCAGGTCCCGGTCGATCGCCAGCTGGGTCAGTGCCGTGTCCTGCACGCAGTGCGGCCAGCCCCACAGCACCTTGCCGGGCTGGATCAGCGCGACGTCGGCGAGCTGCGGCTTGGGCAGCAGCACCACGTCGGAGGTGGCGATCACCTCGGCGCGGGGCGCGAACCCGGCGACGAGTGGTGCCAGGTCGCGGTCGGAGAGCCCGAAGCGCTCGCCGTACCCGTCCTCGAGCGTGATCCGGCGCCGGAGACTCTCGTCGATCCGCGTCAGGTGGTCGGGATGGAGGGGGAGCCGGTGCTCGTTCTCCTTCGCGGAGGTCCCGATGACCCCGAGGCTCGCGGGTGTGCGCGGTGACGCGTCGGACACCTCAGCGCTTCTTGCCGGGCGGCATGATCGACTCGGCAGGAGCGTTCTTCGCGCGCTTTTCGGCCCGTTTCTCCTTCAGGGACTTGCCGGACTTCTTGGACATGCCTTGACGGGGGGACTTGTCGGCCATGGTGGCTCCCTGGTTGGAAGCCTGGACGGCTCCGTTCTGCCACGCTACGCCCGTCATGAGCGTGGCAGCGCGTGTCGATACCCTGACGCCGCCATGTTGGAGAGATTTCGCGCGTTCTGGACCGGGGTGTTCAAGCCCGTCGGCGACCTGCTGCTGCGCCTGGGGGTGAGTCCCGACGCCGTCACCCTGGTCGGCACGCTCGGGGTGTCGCGCCGGTGCCCTCGTCTTCTTCCCCCGCGGCGAGCTGCTGATCGGCGTGCTCGTGATCTCGGCGTTCGTCTTCTCCGACCTGATCGACGGCTACATGGCGCGCGCGTCCGGTCGCACCTCGACGCTTCGGCGCGTTCTTCGACTCCACCCTCGACCGGATCGGCGACGCGGCGATCTTCGGCGGCCTGCTGCTCTACTTCGCCGGCCCAGGCGACTCGCAGCTCTACGTGTCGCGTGACGCTCTACTGCCTGGTGATGGGGTCCGTCACCTCCTACGCCCGGGCGCGCGCCGAGTCGCTCGGCATGCAGGCCAAGGGCGGCATCGCCGAGCGGTCCGACCGGCTGGTCTCGATCCTGCTGATGACCGGCCTCGCCGGGCTGCTGGACCTGCCGATCCTGATCGAGGTCACGCTGTGGGCGCTCGCCGCGGCCAGCACCGTCACCGTGCTGCAGCGGATCCTGATGGTGCGCAAGCAGTCGCTGGTCGCCCCGGAACAGACACCGGGACCGTGACCGGACGGGCCGCGACGCTCGGCTACCTCGCCGGCTGGCGGCTGGTCCGGATGGCTCCCGAGCGGGCCTCCCGTGCGGTCTTCGACCGGATCGCCGACCGGGTGCACGCGGCGGACGGCGCGAGCGTGCAGCGGCTGCGCGGCAACCTGTCCCGCGTCGTACCGGCCGCAGAGCTCGACGAGGTCGTGCATGCGGGCGTGCGCTCGTACTTCCGCTACTGGTGCGAGTCGTTCCGGCTCCCGGGCTGGCCGATGGACGACCTGGTCCGGCGCACCCGGGTCGTGGGCGAGCCGGTCATCCGCGAGGCGGCGGCCGCCGGCAAGGGGATCGTGGTCCCGCTGCCGCACATGGGCAACTGGGACTGGGCGGGCGCCTGGGCGTGCCGGGAGGTGCAGCCGCTGATGACGGTGGCGGAGCGGCTGGAACCGGCCCGGCTGTACGACGAGTTCGTGCGCTACCGGGCGGGGCTCGGGATGCACGTGGTGCCGCTGACCGGCGGACCGTCGCCGATGCTGCCGCTGCTGCGGTGGGTGAAGAAGGGCGGGCTGGTGTGCCTGCTCGGCGACCGCGACCTGTCGAGCACCGGGATCGAGGTGGAGCTGCTGCGGGGAGGCGGCCCGGGTGCCGGCCGGTCCCGCCGTGCTGGCGCGTCGTACCGGAGCCGCGCTGGTGCCCGTCACCCTGAGCTACGACGGCCCGGAGATGGTGCTGCGTTTCCACGAGCCGGTGCCGCACGCCGACGGTGACGCCGGCGTGGTGGCGATGACCCAACAGGTGATGGACGCCTTCTCGGGCGCGATCCGCGAGCGCCCGCAGGACTGGCACATGATGCAGCGGGTCTTCACGGCCGACCTGGGAGTGCGCACGTGAGGATCGGGATCGTCTGCCCGTACTCCCTCGACACCATGGGCGGCGTCCAGAACCACGTGCGCGACATCGCCGAGGAGCTGATCAAGCGCGGGCACGAGGTCTCGGTGCTGGCGCCGGCCGACGACAAGACGACGCTGCCGTCGTACGTCGTGGTCGCGGGACGGGCCGTGCCGGTGCCCTACAACGGAGCCGTCGGGCACGTGCTGTTCGGGCCGATCGCCAACGCCCGGGTCAGGCGCTGGCTGGAGGACGGGCAGTTCGACGTCGTGCACCTGCACGAGCCGGGGACGCCCAGCCTCAGCCTGCTGGCGCTCGGGGCGACGGCCGAGCTGCAGGTGCCCGTCGTGGCGACGTTCCACCAGTCCAACCCGCGGTCGCGGGCGATGTCGGCGGCGAAGGCGCTGCTGCGGCCGCGGCTGGAGCGGATCACGGCCCGGATCGCGGTCTCGGAGTACGCCCGCGAGACCCAGGTGCAGCACGTCGGCGGCGAGCCGGTGGTGATCCCCAACGGGCTGTACGTCGACCGGTTCCGCGGTGCCGAGCCCGACCCGGCGCTGGCCGGGGCGGACGCGACGCTCTGCTTCGTCGGCCGGCTCGACGAGCGACGCAAGGGGCTGACGGTGCTGCTGGACGCCTTCGCGCTGCTGGCGCCCGGGCGCCCGGGGCTGCGGCTGCTCGTGGTCGGCGGCGGAGACGTCGACGAGGCGCGGACCCGGCTGCCCGAGCGGGTGCGGGGACAGGTGACCTTCCTCGGCCGCGTCGACGACCCGGCCAAGGCGCGCGCCCTGCGCACCGCGGACGTCTACGTGGCGCCGAACACCGGCGGTGAGAGCTTCGGCATCGTGCTCGCCGAGGCGATGGCTGCCGGCGCGGCGGTGGTGGCCGCCGACCTGCCCGCGTTCGCCCGGGTG
This sequence comes from uncultured Actinomycetota bacterium, assembly GCA_963745795.1. Lineage (GTDB taxonomy): Bacteria > Actinomycetota > Actinomycetes > Propionibacteriales > Nocardioidaceae > Marmoricola. Next base: position 109,396 of record CAVUYR010000006.1, read on the forward strand.
CTGGACGGCGGTCGGCTCGGGGTGCTGTTCCCCAACGGCGACGCCGACGGCCCTGGCCGACGCGGTGGACGCGTTGCTCGACGACGACGCCCGGCGCGCCTCACTCGTCGAGGCGGCCGGCGTCGCGGTCTGGCGCTACGACTGGTCGCGCGTGACCGACGAGGTGGAACGGGTCTACGAGACGGTGGTCGGCAGGTGACCGCGTCGTGACCGGGCTCTGGGTCACGCTCGCCGTGCTGCTGATGGTGGTCGTCGGCGCCTGGTTCTCGTGGACCGCGACCCGGCTCGACCAGCTCCACCACCGGATCGACCTCGGCCGCGAGTCGCTCAACACCCAGCTCGCGCTGCGCTCGGGCGTGGTGCTCGAGCTGGTCGGCAGCGGTGTGCTCGACGACCCCGAGGCGGTGCTGCTGTCAGACGCCGCCCAGCGCGCCCGTCGTACTCCCGAGGCGCAGGCGGAGTCCGGGCTCTCGCGGGTGCTGCGGGCGGTGTTCGCCTCGCCGGAGAGCGTCGCGGCGGTACGGGCGGAGGCACCGGACCTGGTCGACGATCTGGCCGCGGCCTGCCACAAGGTGGAGCTCGCCCGGCGCTTCCACAACGACCACGTGTCGTCCGCGCGGGCGCTGCGCTCGCGCCGACGGGTGCGCTGGTTCCACCTCGCCGGACACGCGCCGGAGCCGACGCACGGTGGACCTCGACGACGTGCCGCCCGCCGGTCTCGACGGCCCCTGATCCGGTGCCTGGCCCGCGCCTGCCGGGCCGTAGGCTTGAGCCATGGACGAGCAGCAGCACAGCACCACCCACCCGACCACCGGGACCGGCACGTCGCGGGTCAAGCGGGGCATGGCCGAGATGCTCAAGGGCGGCGTGATCATGGACGTCGTCACCGCCGAGCAGGCGAAGATCGCCGAGGACGCCGGCGCCGTCGCGGTGATGGCCCTCGAGCGGGTGCCCGCCGACATCCGCGCGCAGGGCGGGGTCTCCCGGATGAGCGACCCCGACATGATCGACGGCATCATCGAGGCGGTCTCGATCCCGGTGATGGCCAAGGCCCGGATCGGCCACTTCGCCGAGGCCCAGGTGCTGCAGAGCCTCGGCGTCGACTACATCGACGAGTCCGAGGTGCTCACCCCGGCCGACTACGCGAACCACATCGACAAGTGGGCGTTCACCGTGCCGTTCGTGTGCGGTGCGACGAACCTCGGCGAGGCGCTGCGCCGGATCACCGAGGGCGCGGCGATGATCCGCTCCAAGGGCGAGGCCGGCACCGGTGACGTCTCCAACGCGGTCACGCACATGCGCACGATCCGGCGCGAGCTGCGCCGGCTGCAGGGCCTCGAGGCCGACGAGCTGTACGTCGCCGCGAAGGAGCTGCAGGCGCCGTACGAGCTGGTCAAGGAGGTCGCCGAGAAGGGCAAGCTGCCCGTCGTGCTGTTCACCGCCGGCGGCATCGCGACCCCGGCCGACGCGGCGATGATGATGCAGCTCGGCGCCGAGGGTGTCTTCGTCGGGTCCGGCATCTTCAAGGCCGGCAACCCGGCCGAGCGGGCCGAGGCGATCGTCAAGGCGACCACGTTCCACGACGACCCCGACGTGGTCGCGAAGGTGTCCCGCGGCCTGGGCGAGGCCATGGTCGGCATCAACGTCGACGAGATCCCGCAGCCGCACCGGCTCGCCGAGCGCGGCTGGTAGCTCGTGCCGATCGGCGCGAAGCGCTCCCCGGAGGACGAGCTCCAGGACTGGGCCCGGCTGCAGGTGCGTGCCGGCTTCCTCGACGAGGGGCGGATGCGCGCCGAGGTGGTCTCCGCGATCGAGGCGGAGATGCCCGGGCTGGACGCCGGGGTGCTCGCCCGGGCGTGGCTCGCGGGCGCCGCCGCGGACCTTCGGCGCGAGTCGGCCACGTGGCCGGCCGAGACCGACCACGACCGGCTGCAGGCCGTGTTCGTCGAGTGCGCGGAGCACGACGTCCCGGTGCTCCAGGGCGTCGAGGACCACTGGGCCGCCAAGGCCGAGCTGGACCGCCGTACCGCCGAGGGGAGCACGCCACGCGGGATCGCGTGGTTCACGGCCGCCGACGTCTGGCACGCCGTCGACGAGGGGATGCTCGAGGTCAACCTCTGGCACGGCACCACCGCCAACGCCGCCCCCGGTGACGCGCTGCTGACCGCCGTCGTGTCCTGCTTCGAGCGCCACGGCCTCGCCGCGCACTTCGACGAGGGCCGGATCGAGGTCGCCGCCCGGTGGCAGCGGCGGCCGGTGGGCTGAGGCTGGCGCCGTCGAATTCCCAAGGTATCTAGGTTTTCTGGCGGTTCCAGGGGTGTGTATGCCCATGGAAGCGCCAGACTTCGCGCTTGGGAGGTGGGGCGCGAGGTCAGCCCTGCCGTTGGGCCGACCAGTCGGGCAGCTCCTGGACCGTCCAGGTGTTGCCGTCGGGGTCGGCGAAGGACACGAATCGGCCCCACGGCTGGTCGTCGACGCCCTCGGCTTCGACCCCGCGCTCCCTCAGGTCCGCGAGCGCGGCGTCGGCGGAGTCCACGACGACCTGGATCGCTCGGAGCGAGCCGGGCGTCATCTCGCTGAGGCCCTTGCCGAACGCCACCGAGGCCGCCGATCCCGGGGGCGTGACCTGGACGAAGCGGATCTCCTCGCTCACCGTCTGGTCGTGGTCGACGGGCCAGCCCAGGGTGTCGCCGTAGAACGCGCGTGCCCGGTCCACGTCGCTGACCGGCAGGATGATCAGCTCGATGCGGAAGTCGACCATGATGAAGCTCCTTCTCTCGGTGTCGTTGCCTCCACGCTAAGCCTGCAACAGGAACGGTTCGTTCCTGATGGTCGGTGGGTTTCGTCGCTCCCTACGATGGTTCCGTGTCCACTCCCACGATCGGCGTGCTCGCCCTCCAGGGCGACGTCCGCGAGCACCTGCGCACGCTCGGTCGACCTGGGCGTCCGCGCGCTCGCCGTACGCCGGCCGGCGGAGCTGGAGGCGTGCGACGGACTGGTCCTGCCCGGGCGGGGAGTCGACCACGATGGCGAAGCTGGCCCGAACGTTCGAGCTGTTCGAGCCGCTGCAGAAGCGGATCGCCGACGGCATGCCGGCGTTCGGCACCTGCGCCGGGCATGATCCTGCTCGCCGACCGGGTGCTCGACGGCATCGCCGACCAGGAGACCCTCGGCGGGCTCGACATCACGGTGCGGCGCAACGCCTTCGGGCGCCAGGTCGACTCGTTCGAGGGCGACCTCGCCATGACCGGCGTACGCCGGCCGGTGCACGCGGTCTTCATCCGCGCCCCGTGGGTCGAGCAGGTCGGCGCGTCCGTCGAGGTGCTCGGCCGCGTGGAGGCGGGCGAGGCCGCGGGTAGGATCGTCGCGGTCCGGCAGGGTCCGTTGCTGGCGACGTCGTTCCATCCCGAGGTCGGGGGAGACGCTGCGCATCCACCGGTACTTCGTGGACCAGATCGTGCATGCCGACGGAAGGAACAGCTGAATGTCCGGCCACTCCAAGTGGGCGACGACCAAGCACAAGAAGGCCGTCATCGACGCCCGCCGCGGCAAGATGTTCGCGAAGCTGATCAAGAACATCGAGGTCGCGGCGCGCATGGGCGGCGGCGACCTCGCCGGGCAACCCGACGCTGTACGACGCCATCCAGAAGGCGAAGAAGTCCTCGGTCCCGAACGACAACATCGACCGCGCGGTCAAGCGCGGCTCCGGCGCCGAGGCGGGTGGCGCGGACTACACGACGATCATGTACGAGGGCTACGGCCCCAACGGCGTCGCGTTGCTGATCGAGTGCCTGACCGACAACAAGAACCGCGCCGCGATGGAGGTCCGCACCGCGATGAACCGCAACGGCGGCTCGCTGGCCGACCCGGGCTCGGTGTCGTACATGTTCCACCGCAAGGGCGTCGTGATCGTCCCGCAGGAGCAGGACGGCAAGCAGGTGTCCGAGGACGACGTGCTCGAGGCGACCCTCGACGCCGGCGCCGAGGACGTCAACGACCTCGGCGAGGCCTTCGAGGTGGTCAGCGAGGCCACCGACCTGGTCGCGGTCCGCACCGCGCTCCAGGCGGCCGGCGTCGACTACGACTCCGCCGACGCGTCGTTCGTGCCGTCGATGCAGGTCGAGCTCGACAAGGACGGCGCCGGCAAGGTGCTCCGTCTCTATCGAGGCGCTCGAGGACCTCGACGACGTGCAGAACGTCTTCGCCAACTTCGACGTCTCCGACGACGTCATGGAGTCGCTCGACGCGTGATCGTGGCGGACCGTTGAATTCCCAAGGTATCTAGGAATTCTCGGGCACCGGCTCCGGCCGCTCCGGACCTCCCAATGAGAACTGGCGCTTCCAGCGGCGTACACAGCACTGGAACCGCCAGGGAACATAGATACCTTGGGAATTCGACGCCCCCCACCCCACCCGGCGCGTCTTACCCACCCGCCCACCCGTCGGGCGGCTAGCGTGGTGCGAACAGGTGTTCGGACGAGCGAGGGGTCTCGCAATGCGCGTGCTGGGGATCGACCCCGGGCTGACCCGGTGCGGCCTCGGCGTGGTCGACGGCGACGTCGGCCGGCCGCTGACGCCTGGTCGGCGTCGGCGTGGTCCGCACGGCGTCCGACCTGCCGGTCGCGCAGCGGCTGGTCGCGATCGAGACCGGACTCGAGGAGTGGATCGAGCGGCACCGGCCCGACGCGGTCGCGGTCGAGCGGGTGTTCAGCCAGCACAACGTGCGCACCGTGATGGGCACCGCGCAGGCCAGCGGCATCGCGCTGGTGGTCGCGGCGCGGCGCGGGATCCCGGTCGCGCTGCACACCCCGAGCGAGGTCAAGGCGGCGGTCACCGGCAGCGGCCGCGCCGACAAGGCCCAGGTCGGCGCGATGGTGACCCGCCTGCTCCGGCTCGACGCACCGCCGACGCCGGCCGACGCCGCCGACGCGCTCGCGCTGGCGATCTGCCACATCTGGCGCGGCGGTGCGCAGGCCCGGATCGAGGCGGCCCAGCAGAACGCGCTGGCCGTCGCACGAGGAGGAGCCCGATGATCGCCTTCGTCCGCGGCCGGGTGGCCCAGATCGACCTGACCTCCGCGGTCGTCGAGGTCGGGGGAGTCGGCCTCCAGGTGATGTGCACACCACGCACGCTGGCCGACCTGCGCCTCGGCCAGGAGGCGACGCTGCCGACCAGCATGGTGGTGCGCGAGGACTCGCTGACGCTCTTCGGCTTCGCCGACGAGGACGAGAAGCAGATCTTCGAGCTGCTGCAGACCGCCAGCGGCGTCGGGCCCAAGCTCGCCCAGGCGATGCTCGCCGTCCACGCCCCCGACGAGCTGCGACGCGCGGTCGCCACTGACGACGTCAAGACGCTCACCAGCGGTCCCCGGCATCGGCCAGAAGGGCGCCCAGCGGATCATCCTCGAGCTCAAGGACCGGATCGGCTCCCCGGTCGGCACGCCGACCTCGCGTGGCAGGCGCCCCGACGCCCGCTGCCGCCGCCTGGCGCGAGCCAGGTCCAGGCCGGGCTCGTCGGGCCTCGGCTGGTCGGCCAGGGAGGCCGACCGGGCCGTCGACCGCCGTCGACCGCCCACGCCGAGACGATGCCCGAGCCCGACGTGGCGAGGCTGCTCCGGCTCGCCCTCCAGACGCTGAGCAAGGCCTGATCGCCGTGCACGAGTCCGAGCTGGAGGAGGCCGAGCGGCGAGTACGTCGCCGCACGCGTGGTCGCGGCCGACGCCGACGGCGACGAGCGGGCCGTCGAGGCGGCGCTGCGGCCGCGCACCCTCGACGAGGTGGTCGGCCAGGAGCGGGTCCGCGAGCAGCTGTCCCTGGTGCTCGAGGCCGCCCGCGCGCGAGGGCGCACCCCCGACCACGTGCTGCTCTCCGGGCCGCCCGGGCTCGGCAAGACCACGCTGGCGATGATCATCGCCGCCGAGATGCAGACGCCGCTGCGGCTGACCTGCGGTCCCGGCGATCACGCACGCCGGCGACCTGGCGGCGATCCTCTCCGGCCTCAACGACGGCGACGTGCTGTTCGTCGACGAGATCCACCGGATGTCGCGGCCCGGCCGAGGAGATGCTCTACATGGCGATGGAGGACTTCCGGGTCGACGTCGTCATCGGCAAGGGCGCCGGCGCCACCGCGATCCCGCTGGAGATCCCGCCGTTCACGCTGGTCGGCGCCACCACCCGGGCCGGGCTGCTGCCCGGGTCCGCTGCGCGACCGGTTCGGCTTCACCGCTCACCTCGAGTTCTACGAGCCGCACGAGCTGGACCGGATCGTCCACCGCTCGGCCGGGCTGCTCGACGTACCCCTCGCAGGCGGCCGGATCCGCCGAGATCGCCTCCCGCTCCCGCGGCACGCCGCGGATCGCCAACCGGCTGCTGCGCCGGGTCCGCGACTACGCCCAGGTCCGCGCCGACGGCGTCGTCACCCGCGACGTCGCCCGTCGGGCGCTGGAGCTCTACGAGGTCGACGAGTCCGGGCTCGACCGGCTCGACCGGGCCGTGCTCGACGCGCTGTGCCGCCGGTTCGGCGGGGGACCGGTCGGGGTCAGCACGCTCGCGGTCGCGGTCGGCGAGGAGCGGGAGACGGTCGAGGAGGTGGCCGAGCCGTTCCTGGTCCGGTCCGGCCTGCTCGCCCGCACGCCCGCGGGGTCGGGTCGCCACCGCCGGCGGCCTGGCGGCACCTCGGCCTGGCGGTGCCCGCTGCCGCACCGTTCGCGGCGGACGGCACCCTGTTCGAGGAGAACCGGGACGGGATCGGGGTCACTGGGGCAGAATGACGCGAAAGGGCCGTTACACTTGCCCGCCGGCCCCGACCACGTGTCGTGGCCACGTCCTGTTTCGCGATAAGTCTGTGAGCCTCTACCCGTGGGTCGAGTTAACACCACTGCTCCTGCTCGCGGCCCTGCTGTTGTTGTTCTGGCTGGTCGTCATCCGGCCGGCCCGCCGCCAGCAGAGCACCGTGTCGGAGCTCCAGCGGAACCTTGCCGTCGGCGACCGCGTTGTCCTCTCGGCGGGCATCTTCGGCACCATCGCCGAGCTCGAGGACTCCCGGGTCCAGCTCGAGATCGCGCCCGGCACCGTGATCGAGGTCTCCCGCCAGGTCGTCGTACGACGAGCCGACGGACTCCCCGGAGCCCGAGGACCTCGCCCCGGCCGACCCCGACGAGCCCGCCGAGCGCGACCGGCAGCAGCGGCACGGCTGACGACAGCACGGACACCACCGAGCACCACCGATTTCACCGACCGGCCTGACGCCGGCAAGGCCTGAGGGGAACCACCAACGTGGCGAAGAAGACGCCTCGCGCGGGGCGCACGCTGATCATCTTCGGGATCGCCGTGGCGCTCCTGTACGCCGCTGGCGGCCCTCGGCAAGGACTGGAGCCCCCAGCTCGGCCTCGACCTCGAGGGCGGCACCCGGATCACGCTCGACCGCCGCGAGACGGCGCGACCTCCCAGACCCAGCTCAAGCTGGCCTCGTCGATCATCGACGAGCGGGTCAACGGCAGCGGCGTCTCGGAGTCCGAGGTGAGCACCCAGGGCAACAAGAACATCGTGGTCGAGATCCCCGGCAAGCAGCGCAAGGACCTGATCGACGCGGTCAAGCGCACCGCCCAGCTCCGCTTCCGGCTGGTCGCCGCCGGCTCCCCGCAGGCCGGACAGCCGCAGCCGGCCCCGTCCGCGTCACCCTCCGCGTCGCCCTCCGGCAAGGCGTCGCCGAGCGGCACCCCGAGCAAGAAGGCCACGGCCAAGCCGAGCAGCAAGTCCACCGCCGGCGGCACTGCCACGCCGAAGCCGCGGCCGGGCGCGCTGACCGACGACACCCCGAAGGCCGGCGCCAAGGCCGACCACGACGCCCTCGAAGAAGCCGTCCCCGTCCGCCGGCGCGACCCCCGCGGCCCCCGCTGGCGGGGCGTCGATCGACGACCCGCTGAAGTGGCAGCTCGACCCCGACACCAAGTCGATCGCTGCGTTCTCGCAGTACATCTGCCCGCCCAAGGGCAAGAGCCTGGCTCCGGGCGCCGACGACCCCGACCAGCCGCTGATCACCTGTGACGACCAGGGCAGACAAGTTCCTGCTGTCCAGCGCGCTGATCGAGGGCACCGAGCTCAAGAACGCGTCCTACGGCACCCCGCAGAACAGCGTGCGGCTGGGCGGTCGACCTGGCGTTCAAGAGCAAGGCCCGCAACACGTTCGCCGACGTCACGCAAGCAGCTGGCCGGCACCGGCCGCACCTTCGCGATCGTGCTCGACGGCAAGGTGCTGTCCTTCCCGCAGGTCGACGACGCCGATCCTCGACGGCAACGCCCAGATCACCGGCGACTTCACCCAGTCGCAGGCGCAGTCCCTGTCCAACTCGCTGAAGTACGGCGCGCTGCCGCGTGAAGTTCGACCAGCCCACGGTCGAGACGATCGGGCCCGTCGCTCGCCGGCGACCAGCTCGCCGCGGGCGTGCTGGCCGGCATCGTCGGCCTGGCGCTGGTGATGATCTACTGCCTGCTCTACTACCGCGGCCTCGGCCTGGTGGTGGTCGCGTCGCTGATCGTGGCGGGCTCGATCACCTACGCGATGGTGCTGGTGCTCGCCAAGACCGTCCGGGTTCACCCTCACGCTGCCCGGAATCGCGGGCCTGATCGTGGCGGTCGGCATCACCGCGGACTCGTTCATCGTGTACTTCGAGCGGATCCGTGACGAGATGCGCGCCGGCAAGTCGATGCGGGTCGCGGTGGAGACCGGCTGGGCGCGGGCCCGGAACACCTGCCTCGCGGCCGACTCCGTGTCGCTGCTCGCCGCGGTCGTGCTGTTCATCTTCACGATCGGCGTGGTGCAAGGGCTTCGCGTTCGCGCTCGGCATCAGCACCGTGATCGACCTGATCGTGTTCTTCTGGTTCACCAAGCCGATGATGACCCTCCTGGCCAGGGTGCCGGTTCTTCAACTCCGGGCAGCCGCTGCTCCGGGCTCTCGCCCGAGATCACTCGGCATCGACCAGCCGCGCACGGTCGCGGCGGCAGGGAGGACGCCTGATGGGCAAGGTCTCACGACTCGGCAACGCGCTCTACGAGGGCGACGTCTCGATCGACTTCGTCGGGCGCAAGTGGCTCTGGTACTCCATCTCCGGCGTGATCGTGCTGCTCGCGGTCGGCGGCCTGCTGCTTCAAGGGCCTCAACCTCGGCATCGAGTTCGAGGGCGGCACCGAGTACAACGTGTCCGTGCGCGCGCCGGCGAGGCGACCCAGGACAACGCCGACAAGATCCGCGACGCGGTCGCCGGCGACCGGGCATCAAGGACGCCGCCGTCGCCGATCGTCAACACCTCCGGCACCGACGCGATCACGGTCCAGACCGAGGTCGCTGACCACCGACGCAGTCCGACGCCGTCGTCGCAGGCGATCACGGACGACGGCCGACGTCGACCGCGAGGACATCTCCGAGGACGCCGTCGGGCCGAGCTGGGGCGAGCAGGTCGCCCAGCAGGCGCTGACCGGCCTGATCGTCTTCCTGGTGCTGGTGGTGCTCTTCATCTGGGCGTACTTCCGCGAGTGGAAGATGTCCGTCGCCGCGCTCGTGGCGCTGGCCCACGACGTGCTGATCACGGTCGGCGTCTACGCGCTGTCCGGCTTCGAGGTCACGCCGGCGACGGTCACCGGCCTGCTGACGATCCTCGGGTTCTCGCTGTACGACACGGTGGTCGTCTTCGACAAGGTGCGCGAGAACACCAAGAACCTGCGCGGGCAGCCGCACGACGTACGCCGAAGGCGGCCAACCTGGCCGTCAACCAGACCCTGGTGCGCTCGATCAACACCTCGATCGTGGCGCTGCTCCCGATCGGCGCGATCCTGTACGTCGGCGTCGGCCACGCTCGGCTCCGGCGCGCTCAAGGACCTCGCGCTGGCGCTGTTCGTCGGCATGGCGGCCGGTGCCTACTCCTCGATCTTCATCGCGACCCCGCTGGTCGTGCAGCTGAAGTCGGGCGAGAAGGCGGTGACCGACGCCGAGCGTCGCGAGCGGGCGCGCGAGAAGCGCACCGTCGACCGTTACGCCGAGGTGCCGGTGTTCGCCGAGGACATGCCGGTCGAAGCCGAGCCGGATGCCGATCCCGACGAGCGACGACCGCACGGAGCACCCCGCGCCCGTCGTGACCGCCCGCCCGGCGACCGGAGGCGACCGGCTCCGGCCGGGTCGTGCCGACCACGAAGGCACCCGTTACCGAGTCACGCTCCTCGGGCCGCAACCAGCCCAGCCGGCAGCCGCGCTCCAAGCGGCCCAAGAAGTGACGCACGAGGCGCGGAGACCCCCTCGACGCGCTGATCCGCGACGTCCCCGACTTCCCGAAGCCCGGGGTGCTGTTCAAGGACATCACCCCGCTGCTGGCCGACCCGGCCGCGCTTCGCGGCGGTCGTCCGCGACCTCGCGCCGGGCCGGGCGCGACGAGCGCGGGGCGGTGGCGGTCGACAAGGTGGTCGGGCATGGAGGCCCGCGGCTTCATCCTCGGGGCTCCGGTGGCGCTGGACCTCGGCGCGGCTTCGTGCCGGTCCGCAAGGCCGGCAAGCTGCCGCGGGAGACCTGGTCGGTGTCCTACGACCTCGAGTACGGCTCCGAGACGCTGGAGATGCACCCCGACGCGATCGCGCCGGGGGAGCGGGTGCTGGTCGTCGACGACGTGCTGGCCACCGGTGGCACCGCGCAAGCGACCGTCGAGCTGGTCGAGGCCGCGGGCGGCGTCGTGCACGGGTCGCCGTGCTCCTCGAGCTGTCGTTCCTGACCGGCCGGTCGACCGTCGGCGACGTGCCGTTGACGGCCTCTGCGCACCCTCTGACTCCGTAGACTGGAGCCAACGCTCCCAGGAGGTTCGTTGGCGTCCTCGCCCGATGCCCGAAGCCCGGCCCGGCCGTCCCGGCCCCGACCGGCAGCTCGCGTGCGCGCGGCCCGGCTGGCCCGGCTGGCGGTCGCGCAAGCCAGACCGCGCAACCCGGTCCTGGAGCCGCTGTTCCGCGCCGTACGCGCGAACCACCCGAAGGCCGACCTCGCGCTGCTGGAGCGCGCCTACCTCACCGCGGAGCGGCTGCACGCCGGCCAGATGCGGCGCAGCGGTGACACGTTCATCACCCACCCGCTCGCGGTCACCACGATCCTGGCCGACATCGGCATGACCGAGCCGACCCTGGTCGCCTCGCTGCTCCACGACACCGTCGAGGACACGCCGTACACCCTCGACGAGCTGCGCGCCGAGTTCGGCGACGAGGTGGCGCAGCTGGTCGACGGCGTCACCAAGCTGGACAAGGTCAAGTACGGCGACTCGGCGCAGTCGGAGACCATCCGCAAGATGATCGTGGCGATGAGCCGCGACATCCGGGTGCTCGTGATCAAGCTGGCCGACCGGCTGCACAACATGCGCACGCTGCGCTACCTCAAGCAGGAGACGCAGGAGCGCAAGGCCCGCGAGACGCTCGAGATCTTCGCGCCGCTGGCCCACCGGCTCGGCATGAACACCCTCAAGTGGGAGCTCGAGGACCTCGCGTTCGCCACCCTGCACCCCAAGATCTACGACGAGATCGTGCGGCTGGTCGCCGAGCGGGCGCCGTCGCGCGACCAGTTCCTGGCCGAGGTGATCAGCCAGGTCGAGGGCGACCTCAAGGACTCCAAGATCAAGGCCACGGTCACCGGGCGCCCGAAGCACTACTACTCGATCTACCAGAAGATGATCCACGGGGAGCGCGAGTTCTCCGACATCTACGACCTGGTCGGGATCCGGATCCTGGTCGAGGACTCCGCCGCCTGCTACGCCGTGATGGGCGTGCTGCACAACCGGTGGACGCCGATCCAGAACCGGTTCAAGGACTACGTCGCGCTGCCGAAGTTCAACCTCTACCAGTCGCTGCACACGACGGTGATCGGTCCACAGGGCAAGCCGGTCGAGATGCAGATCCGGTCCTGGCAGATGCACCGCACGGCGGAGTACGGCGTCGCCGCGCACTGGAAGTACAAGGAGGACGTTCGCGCCGGCGTCGACACCGACCGCACCGTCGCCGAGGCGGACATGCCGTGGGTGCGTCAGCTCGTCGAGTTCCAGAACGAGTTCGGCGACGCGGGCGAGTTCCTCGACTCGCTGCGCTACGAGATCAACACCGCCCAGGTCTACGTGTTCACGCCGCGCGGTGACGTGATCCAGCTGCCGTCCGACCCGACGCCGGTCGACTTCGCCTACGCCATCCACACCGAGGTCGGCCACCACACGATCGGCGCCCGGGTCAACGGCCGGCTGGTGCCGCTGGAGTCGACGCTCGACAACGGCGACGTGGTCGAGGTCTTCACCTCCAAGTCGCCCAACGCCGGACCCAGCCGCGACTGGCTGACCTTCGTGAAGTCGCCCCGTGCCCGCAGCAAGATCCGGCACTGGTTCACCAAGGAGCGCCGCGAGGAGGCGATCGAGCAGGGCAAGGACCAGATCGCCAAGCTGCTGCGCAAGGAGGGCATGCCGCTCAAGCGCGTGATGACCCACGACTCGCTGACCCAGGTCGCCAGCGAGCTCCACCTGGCCGACGTGTCCGCGCTGTACGCCGCCGTGGGCGAGGGCAACCTCGGTGCCCAGACCGTCGTCCGCAAGGTGATCGAGGTGTTCGGCGGGCAGGCCGGCGCCGAGGAGGACCTCTCCGAGGCCACGCTCATCCCGCGCGGCCGGCGGCGCGGCCAAGACCTCCGAGGACTCCGGCGTCATCGTCAAGGGTCTCTCCGACGTCCTGGTCAAGCTCGCCCGCTGCTGCACGCCGGTGCCGGGCGACGACATCATCGGCTTCGTCACCAAGACCGCCGGGGTCTCGGTGCACCGCACGGACTGCACCAACGCCGGCGACCTGCTCGGCCAGCCCGAGCGGCTGGTCGACGTCGAGTGGGCGCCGACCTCGCAGTCGACGTTCCTGGTGCAGATCATGGTCGAGGCCCTCGACCGTGCCCGGCTGCTCTCCGACATCACGCTGGCGCTCTCCGACGCAGCACGTGAACATCCTGTCCGCGTCGCTGACCACCACCCGCGACCGGGTCGCCAAGAGCCGGTTCAGCTTCGAGATGGGCGACCCCAAGCACCTCGGCGCCGTGCTGAAGTCCGTGCGCCAGATCGACGGCGTGTTCGACGCCTACCGGGTGACGCAGTAGCCCGCTGGTCCCGTGCGTCACACAGTTACCACGGTCCCGTGGTAACTGCCATGACACGCCGGCCGGAAGGCTAGGGAAGTGGGTGCATACCACGGTCCCGTGGTATTCGGCCACGACGCACCTTCAGCCGACGTGGGGTGATCGTCGAGTCGCGCAACACGCATTCGTCGCTAGCGCTCCTCGGTGCGTCTCACACAACTCGACTCCTTCGGCCTTCTGGCCTCAGCCGAAGTCTGCAGCAGCCCTCTTCGCCATCTCCAGGAACGACCTGCGCGAGGTGAGGTTGTCCTCGAGCTCCTTGACCCTCTTCTCGTTCCCCGCGGACTTGGCCTTCTCCAGGTCGGCCTCGATGTCGGCGATGGCGCTCTCGAGCTTGCTGACCATGTCGTCGGCACGGGCGGACTTCTCGGGGTCGGTGCGCTTCCACTGGGCGTCCTCGACCCCGCGGATCTCCTGCTCGATCTTGCGAATCCGGGCCTCGAGGTCCTTCATCCGCTCGCGTGGGACCTTGCCGGCGGCGTCCCAGCGCTCGGCGATGTCGCGGAACTTGCGCTTGGCGTCGTCGAGGTCGCCGACCGGAACCAGCGCCTGCGCCTCGACCAGGAGCGCCTCCTTCTTCAGCGCGTTGGCGGCGAACTCCTCGTCCTGCTGGGCGTTGGCCGCCTCGCGGGCTCCGAAGAACTGGTCCTGGGCGCCACGGAAGCGCTTCCACAGGTCGTCGTCCTCGGCCTTCGCGGCGGGACCGGCCTCCTTCCACTGCCGCATCAGCTCGCGGTACTTGCCGGCGGTCGGGCCCCACTCGGTGGACGTCGCGAGCGCCTCCGCCTCCTTGATCAGCCGCAGCTTGACCTGCTTGGCGGCGTCGCGCTTCTCGTCCAGCTCGGCGAAGTGCGCCTTGCGCGCCCTCGTGTACGACGTGCGCGCGGACGAGAAGCGGTGCCACAGCGCGTCGTCGGTCGCCCGGTCGAGCCGGGGGAGCGCCTTCCACTCGTCGAGCAGGTCGCGGAGCCGGTTGGCACCGTGGCGCCAGTCGTGGCCCTGGCCGAGCCTCTCGGCCTCGACCACGATCTGCTCCTTGCGTTCCCGGGACTCCTCGAGCTTCTTCGCGCGCTCGCCGCGGCGTACCTCGCGCTGCTGCGCGAGCACCGGCCCGAGCGCGTCGAGCCGGGCCGTCAGCGCGGCGAGGTCGCCGACCGCGTTGGCATCGGTGACCTGGTCGCGCACCTTCTTCACCGACTGACGCGCCTCGTCGGGCGAGAGCGCCGCGCCGTGCACGCGCTGTTCGAGGAGCTCCACCTCGAACGCCAGCGCGTCGTAGCGCCGGGTGAAGAAGGCGAGCGCCTCGTCGGGCGACCCCTCGGGATACTGGCCGACGGCGCGCTCGCCGTCGGTCGTGCGCACGAAGACCGTCCCGTCGGCGGCGACGCGGCCCCAGGCCCCGTCCGGGAAGCTGTCGTTGGCGTTCGGTTGAGCGGTCACTGTCCCCACCCTTGGCATTGCGGCAGGTCGCGGTCATTCGCGAACCACCGCCAGTCTAGGGGCGTCGCCACGACCGATAGGCTGGACCCTCCCGACCATCCCCTGGTGCAACAGGAGTCCGAGGCGTGCTCATCGCAGGTTTCCCCGCCGGCCCGTGGGGGACGAACTGCTACGTCGTCGCCACCGGTCCCGGCGCCGAGTGCGTGGTCGTCGACCCAGGCAAGGACGCCGCGGACGGCGTCGCCGAGGTGGTCCGCGAGCACCGCCTCAAGCCGGTCTCGGTCCTGGTCACCCACGGTCACATCGACCACATGTGGTGCGTGGCGCCGGTCGCGGGCACGTACGACGCCACCGCCTGGATCCACCCGGAGGACCGGCACCTGCTGTCCGACCCGATGGCCGGGATGTCTCGCGAGACGGCCGGCATGCTGCTCGGCGGCGGCTACGAGTTCGCCGAGCCCGACGACGTGGCCGAGCTCGCCGACGGGCAGTCCCTCGAGCTGGCCGGCCTCGGCTTCGTGGTCGACCACACGCCCGGTCACACCCGCGGCTCGGTCACGTTCCGCACGCCGTACGCCGACCAGGACGAGATCAGCGAGGTGATGTTCTCCGGCGACCTGCTCTTCGCGGGCTCGATCGGCCGCACCGACCTCCCCGGCGGAGACCACCCGACGATGCTGCGCAGCCTGGCGGCGAAGGTGCTGACCCTGCCCGACGACATCGTGGTGCTGCCCGGCCACGGCGAGCAGACCTCGATCGGTCGGGAGCGGCGCCAGCAACCCGTTCCTCCAGGACCTCGACGAGGTCGACTCGCCCCACGTGTCACGCGAGGGCTCTGAGATGCCCGACAAGCTCTACGCCCCGAAGGGCGTCCCGGAGTACCTCCCGCGCGACTCCGCCGTGTTCCGCGCGGTCCACGAGGCCTTGGCGGCGCCCGCGGTCGCGGCCGGCTACGGCTACGTCGAGCTGCCGGTGTTCGAGGACACCAGCCTGTTCGTGCGCGGCGTCGGAGAGTCCACCGACGTGGTGAGCAAGGAGATGTACACCTTCACCGACCGCGGTGGCCGGTCCCTCACGCTGCGCCCGGAGGGCACGGCCGGCGTGATGCGGTCCGTGATCGAGCACGGCCTCGACCGGGGTCAGCTCCCGGTCAAGCTCTGGTACGCCGGCCCCTTCTTCCGGGCCGAGCGACCCCAGCACGGCCGCTACCGCCAGCTCCAGCAGTTCGGCGTCGAGGCGATCGGCGTCCGACGACCCGGCGCTCGACGCCGAGGTGATCACGATCGCGGACGACGGCTACCGATCCCTCGGTCTGACCGGGTTCCGGCTGGAGCTCACCAGCCTCGGCTGCGCAGCGTGTCGCCCGCCCTACCGCGAGCTGCTGATGGCGTTCCTCGCCGGGCTCGACCTCGACGACGCGACCCGGCAGCGCGCGGCCCTCAACCCGTTGCGCGTGCTCGACGACAAGCGACCCGAGGTGCAGGCCCAGCTCGCCGACGCACCGCTGATGATCGACCACCTGTGCGCCGACTGCGCCGCCCACTTCGCCGAGGTCCGCGGCCTGCTCGACGCGACCGGCGTCACAGCACGTGGTCAACCCGCGGATGGTGCGCGGGCTCGACTACTACACGCGCACCACGTTCGAGTTCGTGCACGACGGCCTCGGCGCCCAGTCCGGCATGGGTGGCGGCGGTCGCTACGACGGCCTGATGGCCGAGCTCGGCGGCCAGGAGCTGTCCGGCATCGGCTTCGGGCTCGGCGTCGACCGCACCTTCCTCGCGTGCCGGGCCGAGGGGCTCACGCCGGGACCCGAGCGCGCCCTCGACGTCTACGTCGTGCCGCTCGGGGCGAGGCGCGCACCCGTGCCGCCGTGCTGGCCACGGAGCTGCGCCGGGCCGGCGTCCGCACCGACCTCGCGTACGGCGGCCGCGGCCTCAAGGGCGCGATGAAGGGCGCCGACCGCTCCGGCGCCGCGTTCGCGATCGTGATCGGCGAGCGCGACCTCGAGGCCGGTGTGGCGCAGGTCAAGATCATGGACACCGGCGAGCAGACGGCGGTACCTCTGGACGACCTGTCCAGCCACCTGATCCAGCAACTGAAGGAGCTCCACCCGTGATCCGCACCCACGACGCCGGCACCCTCCGCGCCGAGCACGTCGGCCAGACCGTCACCCTCGCCGGGTGGGTGGCCCGCCGGCGCGATCACGGCGGCGTCGCGTTCATCGACCTGCGCGACGCCAGCGGCGTCGTCCAGGTGGTGGTCCGCGACGCGGAGGTGGCGCACGCCCTGCGCGCCGAGTACTGCCTCAAGGTGACCGGCGAGGTGTCCGCACGCCCCGAGGGCAACGCCAACCCCAACCTCGCCACCGGCGACATCGAGGTCGATCGCCGGCGACGTCGAGGTGCTCAGCGCCAGCTGCGCCGCTGCCGTTCCCGATCGACGACCACATCGAGGTCGGCGAGGAGGCCCGGCTGAGGCACCGCTACCTCGACCTGCGCCGCAGCGGCCCCAACGCCGCGCTCCGGCTGCGCAGCAAGGTCAACAAGGCCGCCCGCGACGTGCTCGACGGCCACGACTTCGTCGAGATCGAGACCCCGACGCTGACCCGCTCGACGCCCGAGGGCGCCCGCGACTTCCTGGTGCCGGCGCGGCTCCAGCCCGGCAGCTGGTACGCACTGCCGCAGAGCCCGCAGCTGTTCAAGCAGCTGCTGATGGTCGCCGGCATGGAGCGCTACTACCAGATCGCGCGCTGCTACCGCGACGAGGACTTCCGCGCCGACCGGCAGCCCGAGTTCACCCAGCTCGACATCGAGATGAGCTTCGTCGAGCAGGACGACGTGCTCGCGCTGCCGAGGAGATCCTGGTCGCGCTCTGGAAGCTGATCGGCGTCGAGGTGCCCGACGCCGATCCCGCGGATGACGTACGCCGAGGCGATGGCGCCGCTTCGGCTCCGACAAGCCCGACCTGCGGATGGGCCTCGAGCTCGTCGAGTGCACCGACTACTTCAAGGACACCCCGTTCCGCGTCTTCCAGGCGCCGTACGTCGGTGCGGTCGTGATGCCCGGGGGAGCGAGCCAGCCGCGCAAGCAGCTCGACGCCTGGCAGGAGTGGGCCAAGCAGCGCGGCGCCCGTGGCCTCGCCTACGTCCTGGTCCAGGACGACGGCGAGCTCGGCGGCCCGGTCGCCAAGAACCTCACCGACGAGGAGCAGGCCGGCCTGGCCGCGCACGTCGGCGCCAAGCCGGGCGACTGCATCTTCTTCGGCGCCGGGGCCGTGAAGTCCACGCCGCGCGCTGCTCGGCGCCGCCCGGCTCGAGATCGGTCGCCGCGGCGGCCTGATCGACGAGAGCGCGTGGAGCTTCGTGTGGGTCGTCGACGCACCGCTGTTCGAGCCCGCCGACGAGGCGACCGCCGCGGCGACGTCGCGGTCGGCGCCGGGGCCTGGACCGCCGTGCACCACGCGTTCACCTCGCCCCAAGGACCTCGAGACGTTCGACACCGACCCGGGCGAGGCGCTCGCGTGGGCCTACGACATCGTCTGCAACGGCAACGAGATCGGTGGCGGGTCGATCCGTATCCACCGCGACGACATCCAGAAGCGGGTGTTCGCGGTGATGGGCCTGGCCGAGGACGAGGCGCAGGAGAAGTTCGGGTTCCTGCTCGACGCCTTCAAGTACGGCGCCCCGCCGCACGGCGGCATCGCGTTCGGCTGGGACCGGATCTGTGCGCTGCTGCGCGGCACCGACTCGATCCGCGACGTGATCGCGTTCCCGAAGTCCGGCGGCGGCTACGACCCGCTGACCGCCGCACCGGCGCCGATCACGCCGGCGCAGCGCAAGGAGGCCGGCGTCGACGCGGCCCCGAAGCCGGCTGCCGAGGGCGCGAGCGAGTCCATCGACGCCTGACCGACGGGCTTCGTGTCCGGAACGTCATCTGGCGTGACCTGACCGTGTTCTCCCGGTGACCGAACCGTGCTCCGCCGGAGTCCGAAATGTGTCACCTCGGTGACCGTTTCGCGTCGTACGCCGCCGAGAGTTGCCTCCAGGTGCGGGATCCCCCCGAGACGGAGGAGAGTCATGACCAGATATCGGAAGCGGGCGCTGGCGGTCGTCGCCGCAGCGTCCATGGCCTCGTCGCTCGCAGCATGCGGAGGCGGAAGCAGCCCGGGCGGCACCACCGACGGTGGGACGCTCTACTACTACATCACCAAGCCCGTGGAGCACGTCGACCCCCAGCGCGTCTACGTCGGCCGTGACCTCTCCAACCTCAACCGGCTCGTCTACCGCAGCCTGGTGTCGTTCCCGATCTCGACCGACGCCAAGGAGGCCAACACCCCCGTGGCCGACCTCGCCACGGACACCGGCACCGCCAGCGACGACGCCAAGACCTGGAAGTTCACGCTCAAGGACGGCGTGACGTGGCAAGACGGCAAGGGCGTCACCTGCGAGGACGTGAAGTACGGCGCGTCGCGAGTGTTCGCCACCGACGTGATCACCGGTGGCCCGAACTACATCCTCAGCTACCTCGACGTGCCCGAGGGCAAGGACGGGCTCCCGGCCTACAAGGGCCCGTACAACAAGACCGGGCAGGCCGACTTCGACAAGGCGGTCACCTGCGAGGGCAGGACGATCACCTACCACTTCAAGAAGCCGTGGCCCGACTTCAACCTGGCCACCGCGGCCCTGTTGATGATGAACCCGTTCCGGCAGGACCAGGACAAGGGCGACAAGTCGAACTTCGCGATCTTCTCCAGTGGCCCGTACAAGCTCCAGGGCACCTGGGAGAAGGAGAAGGGCGCGACCCTGGTCCGCAACGAGAACTACGACCCGCAGACCGACACCACCAGGCTGCGCAAGGCGCTGCCGGACAAGATCGTGTTCACCATCGGCCAGCCGGCCGAGACCATCTACGACCGGCTGATCGCCGACTCGGGCACCGACAAGTTCGCGGTCACCTCCGAGCGGACCCCGCCGGCGTACTACACCCAGATCCAGGGCGAGGTCGCCGACCGTTCGGTCAACGTCGAGTCGCCGTACGTCAACTACCTGGTGCCGAACTTCACCAAGGTCAAGAGCCTCAAGGTGCGGCAGGCGATCGCGATGGCGACCGACGCCACCTCGTGGATCACGGCCGGTGGCGGCGACCGGGCCTACCTCACGGCCAAGTCGATCGTGAACCCGGCGGTCGTGGGCTACCAGGACAACCCGTCGTTCACCGCCCCTCCGAGCGGTGATCCAGCGGCGGCGAAGAAGCTGCTCGAGGAGTCCGGCGTGTCGATCCCGTACCCGCTGATCTTCCAGTACCCGAGCTCCGAGACCGCGGACAAGCAGGCCGCGGGCCTGAAGCAGACCTGGGAGAAGGCAGGGTTCAAGGTCACCCTCGACGGGCTCGGCGACACCTACTACGACGTGATCCAGAAGCCGGACAACGACGGTGACGTGATGTGGGGTGGCTGGGGCGCCGACTGGCCGTCGGCGATCACGGTGACCCCGCCGCTGTTCGACTCGCGTCCGAACGGGGTCGGGGTCAAGGGCGCCACCACCAACGGACAGGACTACGGCAACTACCAGAGCGACGCGTTCAACGCGCTCGTCGACCAGGTCCAGTCCGCGTCGTCGCTCGACGACCAGACGAAGGTGCTGCAGGAGGCCGACCTGCGGCTGGGCAAGGACGTGGCCTACATCCCGCTGGACATCCAGAAGTTCAACTTCGTGCGGGGCTCGAAGGTCACCGGCTACGTGAACACCCCACCCTCCGCGATGAACCCGGACCTGGGTGCCATCGGGGTCGGCAAGTGACGTGGAGGGTGGCTCGGGCCTGAACCCCCGCCACAGCCGGGCGGCCGTACGCATCAGCCGCCCGGCGAACCGGGATTCCGGTCCTGGCGGATCCGGAATGGGGCGCTCCGGAGCCCCCAGCCTGCGCGCCGAGGTCGTGTCCAGATCGTTACCGGTCGGTGACCGTACGTACGCCCTTGGTCACATAGGCTCACGGTCGGTGCGGGCGATCCCCGCCCGTCGTCCGACTGCCGCCCAACGAGTTCGAGGTGACCATGTCTCTGCAGGAGTCGCAGGTCGAGAGTCTCGAAAGCAGCTCACTTGCTGATTCCGCAGGGAACCAGGCGGTCGCCGGCCTCTCGCCGACCAAGCTCGCCATCCGGCGGTTCCGCAAGGACAAGCTGTCGATGGTCTCATTCGTGATCGTCGCGCTCTACATTCTGGCCGCTCTCGCCGCCCCGTTCCTGGTGAAGCTCGGCGTGATCGACCCGTTCACGTTCAACAACAGCGAGAAGTACCTCGACATCGCGCAGGGTGGCATCCCGCACGGCGCGTTCGGCGGGATCAGCCTGGAACCACCCGCTCGGCGTCGAGCCCGGCACCGGCCGTGACGTGCTGTCCCGGCTCTGGTACGGCATCACGTTCTCGCTGACCATCGCCCTGTCGGCGACGATCATCGCGGTCACGATCGGCACCGTGCTGGGCATCATCTCCGGCTTCTCCGGCGGCATCGATCGACGCCGTCGTCGGCCGGGTCATCGACCTGACCCTCTCCTTCCCGCAGACCCTGATGCTGCTGGCGCTCTCCGGCGTGATGATCGGGCTGCTGACCGAGAAGCTCCACGTGCCCGGCGGGCGACCTCGCCAACGGCGCTCTACGTCGTCCTCGTCCTCGCGCTCTTCGGCTGGCCCGGCGATCGCCCGGCTGATCCGCGGCCAGGTGCTCTCGATCCGCGAGCGCGAGTTCATCGACGCCGCGATGCCTGCTCGGCGCCTCGCGCCGCCGGATCTACTTCAAGGAGATCCTGCCCAACCTGTGGGCGCCCGCTGCTGGTCTACGTTCACGCTGCACGATGCCCGCCTACATCTCGGCCGAGGCGGCGCTGAGCTACCTCAGCGTCGGCATCAAGCCGCCGACGCCGACCCTCGGCAACATCCTGAACGAGCTCGATCTCCTACTCGTCCGCGGACTTCTTCTTCTTCTTCTTCCCGGCCTTCCTGATCGCGATCATCGTCGTCAGCTTCAACCTCCTCGGCGACGGCATCCGCGACGCCCTCGACCCGAAGGCCGACCGGTGAACAGCGACCCCACACCAGCTTTCGGCGACACAGAGTTGCCGAATGTGCCGCCGATCCACGGCGCGACACACACTCCGAAGGAGAAGTAATGGCCACGCTATCGGAAGCGGGTGCTCGCAGCCGCCGCTGCATCGCGTCGCCGCCGGCCTCGCTGGCTGCGGCGGTGACTCGACGAGCGGACGGCGCGCGGCGAGCACCGAGCGGCAGCCAGGCGGCCAAGGGCGGCACGCTCTACTACCTCGAGCTGTCGCGCCGACCGAGCACCTCGACCCGCAGCGCACCTACGTCGGGCGTCGACATCGCCAACTTCAGCCGGCTGGTCTACCGCAGCCTGGTGACGTTCCCGATCTCGACCGACCCGACGAAGCGTCGACACCCCGGTCCCCGACCTGGCGACCGACACCGGCACCGTCCAGCGACGGCGCCAAGACCTGGTCGTTCACGCTCAAGGACGGCGTCGAAGTGGCAGGACGGCAAGCCGATCACGTGTGAGGACTTCAAGTACGGCGTCTCGCGGACCTTCGCGACCGACGTCATCACCGGTGGCCCGAACTACATCCTCGGCTACCTCGACATCCCGACGGGCGCCGACGGCCTGCCGGCCTACAAGGGTCCCTACACCGGCGACCGGCCAGGCCGCCTTCGACAAGGCCGTCACCTGCGACGGCAACACCATCACGTACCACTTCAAGAAGCCGTGGCCGGACTTCCCGCTCGCCGATCGCCGCGCTGCACATCGATCGACCCGTACCGCGCGGACCAGGACAAGGGCGACAAGTCCAACTTCGCGGTCTTCTCCAACGGCCCGTACAAGCTCGACGGCGCACGTGGAACGAGGACAAGGGCGGCACGTTCGTCCGCAACGACCAAGTACGACCCGACGACCGACGACACGAAGATCCGCGAGGCCAACCCGGACAAGATCGTCTTCCAGATCGGCAACGCGACCGAGACGATCTACGACCGGCTGATCGCCGACGCGGGCGACGACCAGAACGCGATCACCGACCGCAGAGCGTGCCGCCGGCGTACTACAGCGCAGATCACCGGGTGACGGTCGCGGACCGCGCGGTCAACGTCGAGTCGCCGTTCGTCGACTACCTGCTGCCGAACTTCAACCGGATGACCAACCCGAAGGTCCGCGCAGGCGCTCACGGTGTCGACCGACGCCGAGGCGCTGCGATCAACGCGCTGGTGGTGGCGACAAGGCCTACGCGCCGGCCGAGTCGATCGTGAACCCGGCCGTCGTCGGGCTACGAGGCCAACCCGGCGTTCTCCGGCCCGCAGAGCGGTGACCCCGCCGCGGCGCAAGAAGCTGCTCGAGGAGGCCGGCGTGACGCTGCCGTACCCGATCACGTTCACCTACCCGAGCAGCCGACGACCGCCGACAAGCAGGCCGCCGCGCTGAAGGCAGGGCTGGGAGAAGGCCGGCTTCAAGGTGACGCTCGACGGTCTGGCGCGACACCTACTACGACGTCGATCCAGAAGCCGAGCAAGGACGGCCGACGTGATCTGGGGCGGCTGGGGTGCCGACTGGCCGTCCGCCATCACGGTGATCCCGCCGCTGTTCGACAGCCGCCCGAACCTGACGCCGAAGGCTCCGAACGGTCAGGACTACGGCAACTACAACGAGCGACGCGTTCAACGCGCTGATCGACGCAGGCGCAGCGCCGCGACCGCTCGACGACCAGACCGAAGTGCGCTGCAGGAGGCCGACAACGTGCTCGGCCAGGACGTCGCCTACATCCCGCTGGAGATCACGAAGTTCTACTTCCTGCACGGCTCGAAGGTGACCGAACTTCACGCAACACGCCCGCCATCTGCGATGTACCCGGACCTCGGTGCCGATCGGCGTCTCGAAGTGACCGAGTAGTTCGAGCAGCACTCCACGTGAGTCGGGCGGCTGCTCAGCGATGTCGGGGCAGCCACCCGCGACCGGGTGAGGGCACCGCCGGTCCCACCCGCACGCGTGACCCAGGGGGCATGCCGGTCGATTCCGGCGTAGTCTGACCAGATGCACCAACTGGCCCCAGGGCCGTCGCGAGGTGGTAGCCCGTGTTCGCCTACATCGTCCGCCGGTCGTTCGCCGGCGTTCATCATGCTGATCGTGATGAGCCTGGTGACCTTCATCCTCTTCTTCGCCGGCTCCGATCGATCCCGAGCGCTACGCGTGCGGCAAGAACTGCTCGCCGGCGCAGCATCGAGCAGACCAAGAAGGCGCTCGGCTACGACAAGCCGCTCATCGTGCAGTGGACCGACTTCCTCAAGGGCATCGTCGCGGGCCGCGACGTACCCCGACGACCCGGCGCTGCGCAAGGCCGCGCCCGAGCAGGTCGTCGACTGCCCCGCCCCGTGCCTGGGCTACTCGGTCGTGCAACACGGCACGACCGTCAACTCGCTGATCAAGGACACGCTTCCCGATCTCGCATCTCGCTGGCGCTCGCTGGCCTTCCTCATCTGGATCATCGGCGGCGTGCTCTTCGGCGTGATCGCCGCGCTCACGCAAGGGCACGATCATCGACCGCGGGATCGTCGGCATCTCGCTGGTCTTCTACGCCTTCCCGACGTTCTTCATCGGCCTCTTCCTGCTCAAGTTCGTCGCGATCAAGTGGCAGATCGTCCCGATTCCCGAGTACGTCGCCGATCGCCGACGGCGGCGTCGGCGGCCTGGCTGCCGGGCCTGCTGCTGCCGGCGCTCACGCTGGCGCTGTTCTACATGGCCGGCTACGTCCGGATGACCCGCGCGTTCGTGCTCGAGTCGATGGGCGAGGACTACATCCGCACCGCGCGGGCCAAGGGCCTCGACGCCGCGGCGGGTGCTCGGTCAAGCACACGCATGCGCGCCGCGCTGACGCCGCTGGTCACGCATGGCCGGCCTCGACCTCGCCGGCCTGCTGGGCGGCGCGATCATCACCGAGACGGTCTTCAACTACAACGGCCTCGGCAAGCTCGCCGTCGACGCCAACCAGACCTACGACCTGCCGACGATCGTCGGCCTCGTGCTGCTGCTCGGCCGCGTTCGTGATCATCGCCAACATCATCGTCGACGTGCTGTACGCCGTCATCGACCCGCGCGTGCGGGTCGGCTGACGAGCGAACCTCAACAGATAGGACTCGGCGAACGTGTCTCCCTTCCTGTCGGTCGAGGACCTCAAGGTCCACTTCCCGACCGTCGACGGCATCGTCAAGGCCACCGACGGGCTGTCGCTTCGACCTCGAGCAGGGCAAGACGCTCGGCATCGTGGGCGAGTCCGGCTCCGGCAAGTCGGTCTCGAGCTCGGCGATCCTGGGCCTGCACCGCGGCACCAACGCCCATGGTCAGCGGCCAGATCCTGCTCGACGGCACCGACCTGCTCACGCTCAGCGACGAGCGAGATGCGCCAGCGGCGCGGCACGCGACGTCGCGATGATCTTCCAGGACCCGCTCTCGGCGCTGCACCCGTACTACACGGTCGGCAACCAGATCGCCGAGGCCTACCGGGTCCACAACGACGTCAGCAAGAAGGCCGCCCAGGCCCGCGCGATCGAGATGCTCGACCGGGTCGGCATCCCGCAGCCGGACCGCCGGGTCGACGACTACCCGCACCAGTTCTCCGGCGGCATGCGGCAGCGCGCGATGATCGCGATGGGGCTGATCAACGACCCGAGCCTGCTGATCGCCGACGAGCCGACCACCGCGCTCGACGTGACCGTCCAGGCGCAGATCCTCGACCTGCTCCAGGACCTGCAGCGCGAGTTCGACTCCGCGATCATCATCATCACCCACGACCTCGGCGTGGTCGCCGAGATGGCCGACGACGTGCTGGTGATGTACGCCGGCCGCGCGGTCGAGTACGGCCCGGCCAAGGAGATCCTGACCCACCCGGAGATGCCCTACACCTGGGGCCTGCTCTCCAGCGTGCCCGACGTCACCGGCGACACCGAGCGCCCGGCTGATCCCGATCCCGGGCAACCCGCCGAGCCTGCTCAACCCGCCGTCGCGGCTGCGCCTTCCACCCGCGCTGCACCGCACCGCGACAAGGTGCCCGGCGACCTGTGCCGCACCGACGATGCCCGAGCTGGCGCCGGGCACCGCGGACGGCAGACGCACCTCAAGCGCTGCCACCTGGCCAACCCCGACGCCGTCTACGAGACCAGAGGTCCTGCCGGAGATCGCGCCCGACCTGGTCGAGGACCGATGAGCGACGAGCACGCGCGACGAGACGTCCAGCGACCGAGCACGCCGAGCGCCGGGATCCTGCCGCGAGGAGCCCGACGTCGCGCACCGAGGACCCGATCGACCAGGACGACATCGACTACGTCGCGCCGGTCGAGCGCACGCGGCGACGGAGGCCGACCCCGACGCCAAGCCGATCCTCGAGGTCGACAACCTGCAAGATGTACTTCCCGGTGAAGTCCGCCGGGCATCATCCGCCGCACCATCGGCCACGTGCAGGCCGTCGACGGCGTCTCCTTCCAGGTGCCCGAGGGCGGCTCGCTCGGCCTGGTCGGCGAGTCCGGCTGCGGCAAGTCGACGACCGGTCGGCTGATCACCCGGCTCTACGAGCCCGACCGGCGGCTCGATCGAGTTCGAGGGCCAGGACATCGCGCAGATCTCGCGCGCGGCAGCTGCAAGCCGCTGCGCCGCGAGATCCAGATGATCTTCCAGGACCCGTACACGTCGCTGAACCCGCGGCACACGGTCGGCTCGATCGTCGGCGCGCCGCTGCGCGATCCACAAGCATCGTGCCCGAAGAACAAGGTCCTGCGCGCGGGTCCAGGAGCTGCTCGAGATCGTCGGTCTCAACCCCGAGCACTACAACCGCTACCCGCACGAGTTCTCCGGCGGCCAGCGCCAGCGCATCGGCATCGCCCGGGCGCTGACCCTGCAGCCCGAAGCTGCTCGTCGCCGACGAGCCGGTCTCCGCGCTCGACGTGTCGATCCAGGCGCAGGTGATCAACCTGCTCCAGGACCTGCAGCAGCGAGTTCAACATCGCGTTCCTCTTCATCGCCCACGACCTCGCGGTCGTGCGGCACTTCTGCCCCGAGGTCGCGGTGATGTACCTCGGCAAGATCGTCGAGATCGCCGACCGCGAGACGCTCTACACCGCGCCGCACCACCCCTACACGCAGGCGCTGCTCTCCGCGGTGCCCGACGTGAAGCAGGCGGCGATCGGCGGTCGCCGCGAGCGGATCCGGCTCGAGGGCGACGTGCCCAGCCCGATCAACCCGCCGTCCGGCTGCCGGTTCCGCACCCGCTGCCCGATCGCCCAGGAGATCTGCGCCCAGGTCGAGCCGCCGCTGCTGCAGATCGGCCAGCGGCACAAGGTCGCCTGCCACTTCGCCGGCGAGCTCGGCCACCACCCGGCCGAGCCGGTCACGGCCGCGCTGCTCGGCGTCGACGCCCAGGGCACGCCGGACCCCGGTGCCGACGCCGGCGCCGACCTGCTGCAACGAGCCCGGCTACGCCGACACCTGGTTCGACCTGCAGCGCAACGACGATCGGCGTCGGCCTGAGCCGTGACGCGTCCGCGACGCGCCTGAGGCCTGACGCGCGTGGACGACGGACTGTTCGACGCGACCGTCCGGCGCCGCGCTGCGCCGGGCGGCGGCGGCTCGCTGAGCTCGGCAACACGCACGCCTCGGCGCCGCTCGCCGTGCGGATGCGGCCGCGCACGCTCGACGAGCTCGTCGGCCAGGAGCAGCTGCTCGCCGCCGGCGTCGCCGCTGCGCCGGCTGGTCGAGGGCGACCAGCCGATGTCGCTGCTGCTGTGGGGGCCGCCCGGCACCGGCAAGACCACGATCGCCTCGATCGTCAGCCAGCAGACCGACCGGCGCTTCGTCGAGGTCTCGGCGGTCTCGGCCGGCGTCAAGGAGGTGCGGGCCGCGATCGACGCGCGCGCGCGCCGAGCTGGTCGCGCACCGGCCAGGAGACCGTGCTGTTCGTCGACGAGGTGCACCGGTTCACCAAGGCCCAGCAGGACGCGCTGCTGCCCGGCGTCGAGAACCGCTGGGTCACGCTGGTCGCGGCGACCACCGAGAACCCGTTCTTCTCGGTGATCTCGCCGCTGCTCTCGCGCACCTGCTGCTGACCCTGGAGCCGCTGACCGACGACGACATCCGCGGCGGTGGTCGACGCCGGCGCTCGCCGACGAGCGCGGGCTCGGCGGGCGCGGTCGACGCTCGACGACGACGCGCTCGACCACCTGGTCCGGCTGGCCGGCGGCGACGCCCGCCGGGCGCTGACCTACCTCGAGGCCGCCGCCGGGGCGGCGCAGGTCGGCACGGGCTGCGACGACGGTCGACCTGGCGACCGCCGAGACCGCGGTCGACCGGGCCGCGGTGCGCTACGACCGGCAGGGCGACCAGCACTACGACGTGATCAGCGCGTTCATCAAGTCGATCCGCGGCTCCGACGTCGACGCGGCGCTGCACTACCTGGCCCGGATGATCGAGGCGGGCGAGGACCCGCGGTTCATCGCCCGCCGGCTGGTGATCCTGGCCAGCGAGGACATCGGCCTGGCCGACCCGACCGCGCTGCCCACCGCGGTCGCCGCGGCGCAGGCGGTGCAGCTGATCGGGATGCCGGAGGCCCGGCTCAACCTCGCCCAGGCGACGATCGCGCTCGCCGTCGCGCCCAAGTCGAACGCCGTCATCACCGCGATCGAGCGCGGCGCAGCGCCGACGTCCGCGCCGGCAAGATCGGCCCGGTGCCCGCCGCACCTGCGCGACGCCCACTACGCCGGGTGCGAAGAAGCTCGGCCACGGCACCGCGCTACAACTACGCCACGACGCGCCGTTCGGCATCGCCGAGCAGCAGTACGCCCCCGACGTGCGTCGCTCGACGCCGAGTACTACCAGCCCGACCGTCGCTCGGCGCCGAGGCGGCGGTCAAGGAGCGCTGGGAGCGGATCCGCCGCATCGTCCGCGGGACGATAGGGTCGATCGCTATGGGATGGCCGTTCTGGTGAGTCGTGTGCCGCCTCGTCGCGGTGACGGCGCTGGTGGTCGCGCCTCGGCGTCCTGTTCGTGGCGGGTGCGGCGTCGCTGGGCGCGCCGAACGCGCCGGCGCTCCTCGCCGAGCAGCGGCAGCTCCGCGAGCGGGTCGACGAGCTGCTCGCGGGCCGCCGACCGCGCAGCGCCAGATCGCCGACGAGCACGCCGAGCTTCGTGATCACCCGCCTCGGCGAGAGCCGAGCGCCGACGCTGTCGCCGCGCGCCCGGTGTCCGACCAGCTCGTGCTGTCCGCCGACGTCTCGGCGAGCCGCTGGTCAAGGCGGTCGCGCTCGGCCACGGCGTACGCCGGGCGCTGTCGGCCGGAGACCCGCAACCGGATCCGGTTCGAGATGCGCCGCGAGGTGCAGCCGCGCCCGCAAGCGAGCGCCGCAAGCGAGATGCAGGCGGCCTGGCGCGAGATGGCGCCCGGCAGCGAGGCCAGGCGCAGGCGGACGGGCAGGTGGACGCAGCCTGAAGCGCGGCTTCTGGTTCGTCGCCGGCGCCGGCGCCGGCGTCTACGTGATGGTGCGCGGCTCGCCGCGCCGCCGAGGCGTTCACCCTCGACGGTCTGCACGACCGGCTCGGCGGTCTCGACGGTCGGGCTCGGACTGTTCGCGCGACGAGGTGCGCGCCGGGCATGGCCGAGAAGGAAACCGAGTTGCGCGAGCGGCTCGCTGATCGGCCTCGATGGACGACCCGCAGCTGATGCGCCGGCAGCAGGCGCGCACCGACCGAGCTCGAGGAAGAGCGACGGCAGACCTGATGGACACCGCGGAGATCCGCCGCCGCTTCGTCGCGCACTTCGAAGCGCGCCGGCCACACCGCGCGTGCCCTCGGCCTCGCTGCTGCTCGACGACCCGAACCTGCTGTTCGTCAACGCCGGCATGGTGCCGTTCAAGCCCTACTTCCTGGGCCAGGAGACCCCGCCGTACGACCGCGCGACCAGCGTGCAGAAGTGCGTGCGCACGCCCGACATCGAGGACGTCGGCAAGACCACGCGGCACGGCACGTTCTTCGAGATGTGCGGCAACTTCTCCTTCGGCGACTACTTCAAGGAAGGCGCGATCGAGCTCGCCTGGGACCTGGTCACCAAGTCCGCAGGCCGACGGCGGCTGGGGCTTCGAGGAGCCCGGCTCTACCCGAGCGTCTACGTCGACGACGACGAGGCGGTCGAGCTCTGGAGGAAGGTCACCGGCGCTGCCCGACGAGCGGATCGTGCGGCTCGGCAAGAAGGAGAACTACTGGTCCATGGGCGTGCCCGGCCCGGGCGGCCCGTGCTCGGAGATCCTCTTCGACCGCGGGCCGGAGTACGGCCCGACGCCGACTCGGCGCTGACTCGGCTGGACATGCCGACCGAGCTCGAGGACCGCTACCTGGAGTTCTGGAACCTGGTCTTCATGCAGGACGAGCTGAGCGCGGTCCGCAGCAAGGACGACTTCGACATCGCCGGGTCGCTGCCGAAGAAGAACATCGACACCGGCATGGGCCTCGAGCGGGTCGCCTTCCTGCTCCAGGGCGTCGACAACATGTACGAGATCGACGTCATGTTCCCGGTGATCGAGAAGGCCGAGGAGCTCACCGGTCGACGCTACGGCGCCGACCACGAGGACGACGTCCGGTTCCGGGTCGTCGCCGACCACGTGCGCAGCTCGATGATGCTGATCGGCGACGGCGTCACCCCCGGCAACGAGGGCCGCGGCTACGTGCTGCGCCGGCTGCTGCGCCGCGCCGTCCGCTCGATGCGGCTGCTCGGCTCCGAGGACCGCGTGCTGCCGGAGCTGTTCCCGGTCAGCCGCGACAAGATGGCGCCCGACCTACCCGGAGCTCGCAGCGGACTGGGAGCGGATCTCCGCCGGTCGCGTACGCCGAGGAGGACGCGTTCCGCCAGACGCTGCGCACCGGCACCCAGATCTTCGACCTGGCCGCCACCGAGGTCACCGCGGGCGGCGGCCGGCAGCTCTCGGGCGACAAGGCGTTCGCGCTGCACGACACCTACGGCTTCCCGATCGACCTGACCCTCGAGATGGCGTCCGAGCAGGGCCTCACGGTCGACGAGGACGGCTTCCGCCGGCTGATGGCCGAGCAGCGCGACCGCGCGAAGGCGGACGCCAGGGCGAAGAAGGGCCAGCACGCCGACGCCGGCGTCTACCGCGAGATCGCGGCCGCGATGGGCACGCCCGTCCGAGTTCACCGGCTACGCCGAGGTGGTCTCCGAGGGCGCGGTGCGCGGCATCGTCGGGCCCGACGGCACCAGCGTCGGTGCGGCGCACGAGGGCGACCGAGGTCGAGCTCGTGCTCGACCGCACGCCGTTCTACGCCGAGGGCGGCGGCCAGCTCGCCGACCAGGGCGTCATCGAGCTCGCCAACGGCGCCCGCGTCGAGGTCCACGACGTGCAGTCCCCGCTCACCGGCGTCGTCGTCCACCAGGCCCGGGTGGTCGCCGGCGAGGTCACGGTCGGCGACCTCCGGCGCAGCTCGCTCGTCGACGTGGAGCGGCGGCGCTCGATCAGCCGCGCACACACGGCGACCCACATGGTGCACAAGGCGTTCCGCGAGGCGCTCGGCGAGACCGCGACCCAGGCCGGCTCGGAGAACGCGCCCGGGCCGCTTCCGCTTCGACTTCTCCGCCTCCGGCGCGGTGCCGTGACGCCGGCGATGGCCGACGTCGAGGCGCGGGTCAACGACCTCGTGCTCGCCGACCTGGCGGTGCACGCCGAGGTGATGACGCAGGCCGAGGCGGTGAAGTCCGGCGCGATGGCGCTGTTCGGCGAGAAGTACGGCGACGAGGTGCGCGTGGTCTCGGTCGGCGACTGGGCGCGCGAGCTCTGCGGCGGCACGCACGCCGGCCGCTCGGGGCAGCTCGGCGTGGTCAAGCTGCTCGGCGAGTCCTCGATCGGCTCCGGCGTCCGCCGCGTCGAGGCGCTGGTCGGCGGCGACGCCTACCGGTTCCTGGCGCGCGAGCACGTGCTCGTCGCGCAGCTGACCGAGCTGCTCAAGGTACGCCCCGAGGAGCTGCCGGAGCGGGTCTCGGAGATCGCTCGAGCGGCTCCGCGCGGCGGAGAAGGAGATCGAGAAGGTCCGGGTCGGCCAGCTGCTCGCCGGCGGCGGCGACGCTCGCGGCCGCCGCGAGGACGTGCACGGCGTCACGCTTCGTCGGCCACCGCGCCGACGGCGCCGGCGGCGGCGACGTCCGCACCCTGGCGCTCGACGTCCGCGGCCGGCTCCCGGGCGACCGGCCGGCCGTCGTGGCGGTCATCGGCGTCGAGCGACGGCAAGCCCGCCGTCGTGGTGGCGACCAACGACGCCGCCCGGGCGCGCGGCCTGAGCGCCAACGCCCTGGTCCGGGCCGCGTGCGGCGAGCTCGGCGGCAACGGCGGCGGCAAGGACGACGTCGCCCAGGGCGGCGGCACCGACGCGTCCGGCGTCGACCGGGCGCTCGCCGCGGTCCGCAACGGGCTGGCGTGAACACGACGGACATGCGGCACGGGGTCCGCCTCGGCATCGACCCGGGGGACGCCCGGATCGGGGTCGCCACGAGCGACCCCTCCGGGTTCCTGGCGACTCCGGTCGAGACGGTACCGCGCGGCCCGGGCGACCTCGCCCGGCTCGCCGCCCTGGTGGCGGAGCTCGAGGTGGTCGAGGTTCTGGTCGGGCTGCCCGTGTCGCTGTCCGGACGCGAGGGACCCTCGGCCGGTAAGGTGCGGGAGTTCGCGGATCGGCTCGCGGGCCGGCTGGCGCCGGTCGCCGGTGCGGCTCTGCGACGAGCGGCTCACCACCGTCAGTGCCGAGGCGCTGCTGCGCGACCGGGGGAAGAAGGGCAGGAAGCGTCGTGCCGTGGTCGACCAGGCGGCGGCCGTGGTGATCCTGCAGCACGCGCTCGACACCGAGCGCGGCACCGGACGAGCACCGGGGCAGCTCGTCGTACCCGAGCCGCCGAGGGAGGACCACGCTAGGTGAGTGACTTCGGCCTGATCCGCGACGGCGAGGATCTCGACAGCCACCCCGACGAGCCCCCGCCGTCTCGCACGAGCGGCGGTGGCCGAGGGCCGCGCAAGCGACGGGGCTGGATTCCCGCACTCCTTGTGCTGCTGCTGATCGGCGGTGGCCTCTACTACGCCGGCTCCTACGGCTTCGAGAAGCTCAAGGCACAGTTCGCGGCCCCACCCGACTACACCGGGCCCGGCACGGGCAGCGTGATCTTCGAGGTGAAGAAGGGCGACAGCGTCGCGGCCATGGGCCGTGGCCTGCGCAAGGCCGACGTGGTGAAGTCCGTCGACGCGTTCATCGATGCGGCCCGCAAGGAGCCCCGGTCGAGCTCGATCCAGGTCGGCTTCTACCAGCTGAAGAAGCAGATGAAGTCCTCCGACGCCCTCGCGACCCTGGTGCAGCCGGACAACATGATCCAGACCACGGTCACCATCCCCGAGGGCTCGCGGGCCAGCAAGATCGTCGCGACGATCGCCAAGAAGACCGACTTCAAGAAGGCCCGGCTCGAGCGGCTGCTCGAGCAGCCCGGCCGGCTCGGCCTGCCGGCGACCGCCAAGGGCAACCCGGAGGGTTACCTCTTCCCGGCCACCTACGTGGTGACCCCCGACACGTCGGCGCTCGACCTGCTCCGCCAGATGGTCGCCAAGACCGTGTCGGTGGAGAAGGACCTCGACCTCGCACCAAGGCGGAGGCCGTCGGCATGACCCCGGAGGAGGTGCTCACCATGGCGAGCATCCTCGAGTTCGAGGCCAGCCGGGACGAGGACTACCCCAAGGTCGCGCGCGTCATCTACAACCGGCTCGACACGGGCATGCCGCTCCAGTTCGACGCCACGGTCGCCTACGCCAACGACAAGTCCGGCACCGTCTACACCACGGACGCGGAGCGAGCCCTCGACTCGCCGTACAACACCTACAAGAACACCGGGCTGCCTCCCGGCCCGATCGGCTCGCCGGGCGAGAAGACGATCCGGGCGGCCCTCAACCCGTCGTCCGGCGACCAGCGGTTCTGGGTCGTGGTCAACCTGCGCACGGGGGAGACCCGCTACGCGCACAGCTATGCGGAGCACCTGAAGAACGTGGCGCTGTTCCGCAAGTACTGCCAGACCTCGGACGCCTGCTGAGGACCTGATGGCGACCACGCGCTGCGCCGTCCTCGGCAAGCCGATCGCGCACTCGCTGTCGCCGGTGCTGCACCGCGCGGCGTACGACGCTTTCGGTCTGTCGTGGACCTACGAGGCGATCGAGATGGACGAGGACGGGCTGCCCGAGTTCCTCGCCGGGCTCGACGCGTCGTGGCGCGGGCTGTCGCTGACCATGCCGCTCAAGCGCCCCGTGCTGCAGCTGCTCGACTCGGTCAGCCCGATCGCCGAGGCCGCCGGGGCCGTCAACACTGTGCTGCTGGGCGACGGGCTCCGGATCGGCGACAACACCGACGTGCCCGGAGCGGCCGCCGCCATCCGGGAGCGGTACGACGGGCCGGTCCGCGCGGCGGTCGTGGTCGGCGGCGGGGCGACGGCGTCCTCCGTGGCGCTGGCCCTCGGCGAGCTCGGCGGCTGGGTGGTGACGCTGCTGGTGCGCGACGCGGAGCGGGCCGCGGACACGGTGCAGCGCGTGACCCACAACGAGGGACCGCTGATCGTGGTCGGGTCGCTCGAGGGGGAGCCGCTCGAGGCCGACATCGTGGTCTCGACGATCCCCGCAGAGGCGCAGACTCCCGACCTCGTGGATCGCCTGGCCGGCGTACCGGTCGTCTTCGACGTCGTCTACGGGACCTGGCCAACGCCCCTGGCGCGCTCGGTCGGTCCCGACCGCGTGCTGGTCAGCGGACTCGACCTGCTCGTGCACCAGGCGGCGCTTCAGGTGGCACTCATGACCGGCCTGCGGGAGATCCCGATCGACGCGATGCGCGCCGCCGCCGAGCAGGCGATCGCCGAGCGGTCGTCCGGCTGAGGTCTGGGGAGAACCTCACCGGGAGCGCGCGGGTGCCCTAGGGTCTCTCCGACATGTCCGACATTCTCAGCCAGCTGGACACCGCCGCGGCCTGCGCCGTGGCGGCCGCCGTGCTGGGCGGGCTGGCACCTTCACTGGTCGCGCGGCTCCCCGAGCCGCAGCCCGACCCGGACGGTCCCGCTCCGGCGAAGCCCAAGGAGCCCTACGCCGCGATCGCCGCCCGACCGGGCTTCCGGGTGCGCACGGCGATCTGGTCCACCTGGTTCGCGGGCATGTTCGGCGCGGTGCTGGGGTGGGACTGGCCGCTGGTCTACCTGGTCCCGCTGACGCCGCTGGCGGTGGTGCTCTCGGTGATCGACTGGCGCACCAAGCTGCTCCCCACGCGGCTGATCGTGCCGGCGTACCTGTTCCTGCTGCCGGTGCTCGTCGTGCTCGGGCTGGTCACCCGGGACTGGTCGGCGCTGGGGCTGGCGCTGGGGGCTGGGATCGCGGTGCGTGGCTTCTACTGGCGTGTTCTGCGGTTCACGCGCAGCGGGTATGGGCTTCGGCGACGTCCGGCTCGCCGGCCTGATCGGGCTGGCGCTCGGGTTCCTGGGCTGGGCCGAGCTGCTGGTCGGTGTGTACGCCGGGTTCCTGCTCGGGGCGCTGATCGGCGGTGGGCTCGCAGCGGCGAAGGTGCTGGACCGCAAGAGCTACCCGTTCGGGCCGTTCATGCTGGTGGGCGCCGCGATGGGCGTGCTGCTCGGACCGTGGCTGGGGTCGGTCTCGCCCTACTGAGAGCAGGCTCCGGGGCGCTCCAGGGGCGTGAAACACTGACGCCATGCTGCGCTGGCTCACCGCCGGGGAGTCCCACGGACCCTCGCTCATCGCGATCATCGAGGGGCTGCCCGCGCACGTCCGGATCACCTCCACCGACGTCGCCGACGCCCTCGCGCGGCGCCGGCTCGGCTACGGCCGCGGCGCCCGGATGAAGTTCGAGCAGGACGAGGTGACGCTCGTCCGGCGGCGTCCGGCACGGCGAGACCCTCGGCGGCCCGGTGGCGATCATCGTCGGCAACACCGAGTGGCCGAAGTGGGAGCAGGTGATGGCCTCCGACCCGGTCGACCCGGTGGAGCTCGAGGCTCTGGCCCGCAACGCCGCGCTGACCCGGCCGCGGCCCGGCCACGCCGACCTGGTCGGCATGCAGAAGTACGGCTGCGACGAGGCCCGGCCGATCCTGGAGCGCGCCTCGGCCCGCGAGACCGCGGCCCGGGTGGCGCTCGGTGCCGTGGCGTCCGCGTTCCTCGAGCAGGCCGTCGACGCCCGGATCGTGTCCCACGTGGTGCGGATCGGCACGGCGGAGGCGCCGTACGGCTCCGTGCCCACGCCGGACGACGTGGCCCGCCTCGACGACGACCCGGTGCGCTGCCTCGACCCCGACGCCGCGAAGGCGATGGTGGCCGAGATCGACCAGGCCCACAAGGACGGCGACACCCTCGGCGGCGTCGTCGAGGTGGTCGTGCACGGCCTGCCGCCCGGGCTCGGCTCGCACGTGCACTGGGACCGTCGGCTCGACGCGCGGCTCGCCGGCGCGCTGATGGGCATCCAGGCGATCAAGGGGGTCGAGGTCGGCGACGGCTTCGGGCTCGCCGCGACACCGGGATCGCTGGCCCACGACGAGATCGTCTCCACCGCCGAGGGCATCCGCCGCGCCTCCGGCCGCTCCGGCGGCACCGAGGGCGGCATGACCACCGGCGAGGCGCTCCGGGTGCGGGCGGCGATGAAGCCGATCTCGACCGTCCCCCGCGCGCTGCGGACGATCGACGTCGCCACCGGCGAGGAGGCCGTCGCCCACCACCAGCGCTCCGACGTCTGCGCCGTGCCGGCCGCCGGGATCGTGGCCGAGGCGATGGTCGCGCTGGTGCTGGCCGATGCCGTGCTTGAGAAGTTCGGCGGCGACTCGGTGGCCGAGACCCGGCGCAACGCCAAGGGCTACCTGGACGCGCTGAGGTTCCGGTGATGGTTTTGGGGGGCGGGCTGGCGGGGCGCTGCCACTTACCACGGTCCCGTGGTAACTGGCCCCTTCCCTATCGAAATTTCGCTAGGGAAGGGGATGGATACCACGGGACCGTGGTAAATGGCCCCCCTCCCTTCCCCACCCACCCACGAGCCACCCGATGAGCCCACGGGTGGTGCTGGTCGGGACCATGGGGGCGGGCAAGACCACGGTCGGCGGTCTGCTCGCCGAGGCCTGGGGGGTCGGCTTCCGCGACACCGACCAGGACGTCGAGGCGACGGCCGGCAAGTCGGTGCAGGACATCTTCGTCGACGAGGGCGAGCGGGAGTTCCGGGCCCTGGAGCGCGTCGCGGTCGCCGACGCGCTCGCCACCCACGACGGCGTGCTCGCGCTGGGCGGGGGAGCGGTGCTCGACGCGACGACCCGCGCGCTCCTGACCGGCCAGCGCGTGGTCTTCCTCCGCGTCGGCATCTCCGACGCCGCCCAGCGGGTCGGGCTGGGCGTGGCGCGGCCGCTGCTCCTCGGCAACGTCCGGGGCCGGGTGAAGCAGCTGATCGACGAGCGCACGCCCGTCTACGAGGGGCTCGCGACGTACGTCGTCGACACCGACGGGCTCACCCCCGAGCAGGTCGCGGCCGCGGTCGAGGTGGTGGTGACCTCGTGACCACGATCCGGGTCGAGACCGCCGCGCCGTACGACGTGGTGATCGGGAGCGGCGTCGTCGACGCGGTCCCGGACCTCCTCGGCGAGCGGGTACGACGCGTCGCCGTCATCCACTCCGGCGACCTGACCGTCGAGCTGGGCGACCGCTTCGAGGTGCTCGACCTGCCGCTCCCGGACGGCGAGGCGGCCAAGACCGCCGAGGTGGCCACTACAGTGCTGGGAGGCACTCGGCCGGGCCGGGTTCACCCGGTCGGACGCCGTGGTCACCGTCGGCGGCGGCGCGACTACGGACCTCGGCGGCTTCGTCGCCGCCACCTGGCTGCGCGGGGTGCGCGTCGTGCACGTGCCGACGACCCTGCTCGGCATGGTCGACGCCGCCGTCGGCGGCAAGACCGGCATCAACACGGGTGCCGGCAAGAACCTCGTCGGGTCCTTCCACGAGCCCGCCGGCGTGGTGTGCGACCTCGACTTCCTCCGCACCCTGCCCCGCGAGGAGCTGGTCAGCGGGCTCGGTGAGGTGGTCAAGTGCGGCTTCGTGGCCGACCCCGAGATCCTGCGGCTGGTGGAGGCCGACCCTGCCGCCGCGCTGGATCCCACGTCCGGCACCCTTCGGGAGCTGGTCGAGCGTGCCGTGCGCGTGAAGGCCGTCGTGGTTGCCGGCGACCTGCGCGAGACCGGCGGCCGGACCGGCCACCCCGGCCGCGAGGTGCTCAACTACGGCCACACGATGGCGCACGCGATCGAGCGGGCGACGGACTACCGGGTCCGCCACGGGGAGGCCGTCGCGCTCGGCATGGTGTTCGTCGCCGAGCTGGCCCGGCTGGCCGGGCGCCTGGACGACGAGACGGCCGCCCGGCACGCGGCCACGCTCGACCTGGTCGGGCTGCCGACCCGCTGGCGGGGTGCGCCGTTCGAGGAGCTGGTCGGCACCATGCGCGTGGACAAGAAGACGCGCGGCGACCTGCTCCGGTTCGTGGTGCTCGAGGGGCTGGCGCACCCGACGGTGCTCGAGGGACCCGACGAGGCGCTGCTGCGCTCGTCGTACGACGTGATGGCGGGTGGTCTGCGATGAGGGTGCTCGTGCTCAACGGCCCGAACCTCGGCCGGCTCGGACGCCGGCAGCCGGAGATCTACGGTGCGACGACGTACGACGAGCTGGTCGGCCTGTGCGTCGGCTGGGGCCACGACCTTGGGCTCGAGGTCGAGGTGCGGCAGACCAACCACGAGGGTGAGCTGCTGGACTGGCTCAACCGGGCCGCCGACGACGCGACCCCGGTGGTGCTCAACGCCGCCGCGTGGTCGCACTACTCCTACGCCCTGCTCGACGCCTGCGCACAGCTGAGCGCGCCAATGGTCGAGGTGCACATCAGCGACCCGAAGCAGCGGCCCGAGGAGTTCCGGCACCACTCCGTGCTCACGGCGTACGCCGCGCACGAGGTGGTCGGCCAGGGCGTCGACGGCTACCGGATCGCGCTCGAGTACCTGGCGGGGCGCTAGCCGGTCACCCGCCGCACGGCGTCGGCGACCGGGAGCTCCCGGCCCCGGTCCAGCAGCGTCGACCAGCGGTCGCCGAGCGCCTCCTGGGCGTCGGCCTCCACCGGCACGAGCGCGGCTTCCTGGTGCGGCTCGCGCGGCATGCCGGTCTCCTCCCGCTGGGCGGCGACCGCGCCGAGGATCAGCGCGGCGTCCTCGTGGCGGCGCAGGCCGACCAGCACCGTCGCGAAGTCCTCCGCGACGACGACCGAGGCCTGCGTCTCGATCTCCCAGAGCACGTCGGGCAGCAGGTCGAGGAACGCGGCGTACGCGCCCTCGATCTTGCCCATCTGCAGCAGGGTGCAGGCCTTGTTGTTGCGCGCCCACAGGTTCACGTCGTGGTCGCCGGCCAGGTACGCCGTCTCCGCGGCCTCGCTCTCGAGGTCGAACGCGTCCTCGAGCCGGTCCTCGGTGCTGGCCAGCAGGGCCAGGTTCATCTGGGCGTAGGCGCGGGCCGTGCCGGGGTCGGGCTGCACGACGAGCACCGTCTCGAACTCGCTCCTGGCCTTCTCACGGTCGCCGGTGGCGGTTGCCAGGATGCCCAGCCGGAGCCGCAGCTCGGCCATCACGGTCTGCGCGACCGCGTCGTTGGCCGCGGCGTCGCTGATCAGCTCGGCGGCCGACTTGAGCCGTTGCGCCGTCGCTGCGCGGTCGCCGCGGGCGCGTTCGATCTCGGAGAGCGCCAGCAGCAGTCCGGCCCGGTACGCCGGGCGGGCCGAACCACCCAGCTCCAGCGCCCGGTCACCCCACTCCCGGTGCTGGTCGGCGTGCTCGCCGGTGCGCGCGTAGTGCGCGGTCAGCAGACTGAGCAGGCGCAGCCGCGCGACCACCCACTCCGGCGTCTGGTCGTCCCACGTGGGGCGGTCCAGTACGTCGGTGACCGCCGCCTCGATCTCGTGGTACGCGGCGGACAGTCGTCCGGCGTACGCGAGCCGGTGGATGCTCGGGCCCTTGCGGTCGTCGTCGTCCACGAGCGCCTGCAGCCGCTCCAGCGCGTCGTCGCCCGTGTCACCGGCCGTCTCCCCGGGCACGTCCTGAGCCATGTCCCCTCCTTCGTCGGTAGACGTAGTGTCACACCCCCTTCGCGATTCGGGCACCTCCCGCCGATTCGGATGCACGATCCGGCGCCGTTAGACTCGACCGGCCCCACCAGACATCCCAGGAACACCGTCCCCGAACAGGCAGGCCTCGCGCGCATGGCAACCACGAACGACCTGAAGAACGGCATGGTGCTCAACCTCGACGGCCAGCTCTGGCAGGTCATCTGGTTCCAGCACCACAAGCCCGGAAAGGGCGGAGCCGTGGTGCGCTCCAAGCTCAAGAACATCGAGTCCGGCAAGACGGTCGACAAGACGTTCAACGCCGACGTCAAGGTCGAGGTGGCCAACGTCGACAAGCGGACGATGCAGTACCTGTACAACGACGGCACGTCGTACGTCTTCATGGACACCGGCAGCTACGAGCAGCTCGAGGTCTCCCCCGACATCGTGGGCGACGCGAAGAACTTCATGCTCGAGAACCAGGACGCCATCGTCGCCACCAACGACGGCCGGGTGCTCTACATCGAGCTCCCCGCCTCGGTCGAGCTCGAGGTCCAGCACACCGACCCGGGGCTTCAGGGCGACCGGTCGACCGGTGGTACCAAGCCGGCGACGCTCGAGACCGGGCACCAGATCAACGTGCCCCTGTTCATCACCACCGGCGAGAAGATCAAGGTGGACACCCGGGACTCGTCGTACCTGGGCCGCGTCAAGTCGTGACCCTGATGAACCGCTCCACATGAGCGCGCGGATGAGCGCCCGCTCCAAGGCGCGCAAGCGCGCTCTCGACCTGCTGTTCGCCTCCGAGGTGCGGGGCCGATCCGCGGTCGACGCGCTCGACGAGGAGATCGGCGACGCCACCTCCGAGCCGGGTGCCCGGCCGGTCGCCGACTACACCGGCGTCCTGGTGCGCGGGGTCAGCGAGCACCAGGCGCACATCGACGAGCTGCTTGCGACGTACGCACAGGGCTGGACGCTCGCGCGGATGCCTTCGGTCGACCGCAACGTGCTGCGGCTCGGGGTGTTCGAGGTGCTGTACGTCGACGACGTGCCCGACGCGGTCGCGGTCTCCGAGGCACTGCAGCTGGTGGGTGACCTCTCCACCGACGACTCGCCCGGCTTCGTCAACGGCGTCCTGGGCAACATCGTCCGCGACAAGGCGACGCTCACCGCCTGAGCGGCATCATGGGACGTGCGACTCGCCGCTGTCCTGATGCTCACGGTGCTGGTCGCGGGCTGCGCGGACGACGCGAAGCCCGCGAGCGGCTCGTCGTCGAGCGCGTCACGGGCCATGTCCTTCGAGCCGAGCGGTGCGACCACGAAGGCCGCCGGTTGCACACCGCGGCCGCTGGTGACTGTGAGCAAGCGCGTGCCGACGGTGCTCTACTCGCTCCGGTTCACGGTCGCGCCCGGCCGCCGCCAGCACGGCGAGCAGGACGCGACGCACTACACCTACCCCGAGATCGAGCCCGGCGTCTTCGTCACGCAACCCCGGCACGACGTGCCTGATCGTGGGTTGATCGACGCCGTGCTGGCGAAGGTGCCGCAGGGCTCACCCGTGCTCGACGGCTCCCGGGGCCTGGCCTGGGACGTGCGCAACACCAGCGCGACGCGCCACCGCTATCTGGCATACGCCGGAGCGATCGTCGACCGCGGCGACTGGAGCGCCGCCACCTGTGGCCCGCAGCGCGAGCGGCTCAGCGGCTCGGTGGTGGTGATCGGCCGCGTGCGCGCGGGCGTCGTGCGCTGCCACGGGCGACCGACTGCCGACCGGGTGCGCCGGGCCGCCGGGCTGACCGCCTGCCACCACGACCCCGCGTCGACGCGCCCGTTCCGGGTGCCGTCGGGCTGACCGATCGCGCGGACACTCACGTGGCGCTCACGCGGCGTGTCACACGAGCGGGTGGATGATCCGGCAGGATGGACAGGTGAGCCAGCCCAGCACCACCGAGCCGGACCTGCCCGAGCTCCCCAGGGGATGGACCGCACGGACCCCCGAGCTCGACGACCTCCCGGCCCTCGTCGCGCTTCGGATCGCCGACCAGCAGCCCTGGACCGGTGCGACGTCGGTCGACGAGGCGGGCATCGAGTCCGAGATCGTCGGCCCGGCATCGTGGACCCGCCGCCAGCTGGTGGCCGTCGACGACGCCGGCACGGCCCGCGCCTGGATCACGGTCCACGACCGGGCCGCCGGACGCGCCCTCGTGTGGGGTTACTTCGACCGCGCCATCGACGTGGTCGACCGGATCGCGGACGCGTTCTACGCGTGGGCCGAGGAACAGGCGGTGGCGCTCGCCCGGCTGCGTGGCATCGACGAGACCCGGCTGGACGAGAGCCCGTTCCAGGACGACCAGCAGCAGGTGCGATGGCTGCGACGGGCCGGCTACACGAAGCGGCGCACCTGGCTGCACATGGAGCGGCCGGTCACCCCTGACGACGCCGACTCGCTGCCACCGGTCCGCGAAGGGGTGACCATCCGCCCGGTCGCCAGCCACGACAACGGGCTGCCGGTCGCGGGCGACCTCCAGGTCGTGCACGTGATGCTGGAGGAGTCCTTCGAGGACCACTTCAACTCCTACAAGGAGAGCTTCCCGGAGTTCGTGCAGCGGCTCCGCGAGGACCCCGGCCACCGCTGGGACCACTGGTGGCTGGCGTACGTCGCCGTGGACGGACAGGACGTCCCCGCGGGTGCTCTGGTCTGCTCGGTGCTGGCCGGGGACGCGTCGGGTCGGGAAGGCAGCTACGTGGAGTACATCGGGGTCAACCGCGCCGCGCGGGGACGAGGAGTCGCCAAGGGCCTCCTGCGCACGGTGATCACGGACGCTGCCGAGCGGGGACGCAACCGGGTCGGGCTCGAGGTGGACGACGACTCACCCACCAGCGCCGACCAGCTCTACGTCTCGATGGGCTGGAAGACCGAGTACGTGACGGACTCGTGGTTGAAGGACATCCAGCTGGGGTAGGAACCGGTAACGGAGCCGGGGATCAGCGGAGGGCAGCAGATGAGCACGTCGGCAACACTGGCAGGCCGCAAGGCGGAGAACAGCGAGTGGCTCGACCGCGCGGTCCGGATCGGGCTGATCGCCTACGGCGTCGTGCACCTGATGGTCGGGTTCCTGGCCGTGCAGCTCGCCCTCGGCAGCGGCGGCAAGTCCGCCAGCCAGAAGGGGGCGCTCGCCGAGATCGCCGACCAGCCGTTCGGCAAGGTGCTGGTCTGGGGGATCGCGATCGGCATGGTCCTGCTCGTCGTCTGGCGCGTCCTCGACGCGGTGTTCGGCCACCAGGAGAAGACCGGCGCCGACAAGCTCAAGGCCCGTGGCGCCTCGGCGTTCAAGGCCGTGATCTACGCGGTCCTCGCGTTCACGGCGCTGAAGATCGCGATCGGCTCGCAGAGCCAGGGTGGCAGCTCGGAGACGATGACGGCCAAGGTGTTCAGCTGGCCGGGCGGCCAGCTGATCGTGATCGGGATCGGGCTGGCGATCCTCGGCTACGGCGGGTTCATGGCGTGGCGCGGGTGGACCGAGAAGTTCAAGGAGCACCTCGACGCCGAGGGCAAGAGCGGCGAGACGGGCACGGCGTACATCCTCTTCGGCCGGATCGGCTACATCGCCAAGGGCATCGCGATCGCGCTGGTCGGAGGACTGTTCCTCTACGCCGGCT
This sequence comes from uncultured Actinomycetota bacterium, assembly GCA_963745795.1. Lineage (GTDB taxonomy): Bacteria > Actinomycetota > Actinomycetes > Propionibacteriales > Nocardioidaceae > Marmoricola. The sequence goes on from CAVUYR010000006.1 coordinate 152,899, forward strand.
TCACCCACGACCCGAAGAAGTCCGGCGGGCTCGACCAGGCCCTGCACAAGGTGCTGGAGCAGCCCTACGGGCAGGTGATGCTGGTGGCGATCGGGCTAGGCATCGGCTGCTACGGCCTGTTCTGCTTCGCCCGGGCGCGGCACCTGTCCCGGTGACGCACCGGCGTCGAGGCGGGGTGCCGACAAGCACCCACTGACTGCTTGACTGTCGCCATGGCAACGAACAGTTGTGACGTGGTAGTGGTCGGTCTCGGTCCGGGCGGCGAGGCGGCGGCGACGGAGCTGGCGAAGGCCGGACTCTCCGTGGTGGGCGTCGACGAGCGCCTGGTCGGGGGAGAGTGCCCGTACTTCGGGTGCATCCCGAGCAAGATGGTGATCCGGGCGGCCAACCTGCTCGCCGACGGCCGCCGCATCGACGGCCGCGCCGGCACTGCCAGCGTGCGGGCCGACTGGGCACCCGTGCACGCACGGATCCGCGACGAGGCCACCGACGACTGGGACGACACCGTCGCGGTCAAGCGGCTCGAGGACGCCGGCGTGCGGTTCGTGCGTGGGCACGGCCGGCTGACCGGCCCCCGCACCGTGGAGGTGGACGGGGAGACGTTCGAGGCGGCCACGGGTGTCGTGCTCAACACCGGCACCCGTCCGGCGACGCCGCCGATCGACGGCCTGGCGGACACGCCGTTCTGGACCAACCGTGACGTGCTGCGGATCGACACGCTCCCGTCCACGCTGGGTGTCATCGGGGGCGGGCCGATCGGCGCCGAGCTGGCCCAGGCCCTGGCCCGGTTCGGGGTGCTGGTGACGGTGATCGAGGCCGGTCCGCATCTGCTGGGCCCGGTGGAGCCCGAGGCCGGCGCCCTCGTCGCCGACGTGTTCGAGCGGGAGGGCATGCAGGTGCTCGACGGCGCCACCATCTCTCGGGTCTCGTACGACGACGGGCAGTTCACGGTCGCCGTCGACGGCCGGGAGCTGACGTTCGACAAGCTGCTGGTCGCCGCCGGCCGCACGCCGAACCTCGACGACGCCGGCCTCGACACCGTCGGGCTCGACCCGTCGGCGCGCAGCATCGAGGTCGACGACCGGATGCGCGCCGGCGACGGGCTGTGGGCGATCGGCGACATCGTCGGGCACGGCGCCTTCACGCACATGTCGATGTACCAGTCCGCGATCGCGGTCGCGAGCATCCTCGGCAAGGGCGGCCCGGCCGCCGACTACCGCGCCCTCCCGCACGTGACGTTCACCGACCCGGAGGTCGGGGGCGTGGGGATGACCGAGAAGCAGGCGCGTGACGCCGGGCTGACGGTGCACGTCGGCATGACCGACCTGTCCGCGTCGACCCGGGGCTGGATCGCGCAGGCCGACGGCTTCATCAAGCTGGTCGAGGACGCCGACCGCGGCGTGCTGGTCGGGGCGACGGTCGCCGGACCGCCCGGCGGCGAGATACTCGGGATGCTGGTCACGGCCGTGCACGCGGAGGTGCCGACCGCGACGCTGCGCACGATGATCTACGCCTATCCGACCCTGCACCGGGCGCTCGAGACGGCGCTTGCCGACCTCTCCTAAGAGGTTGCGGCCAGCGCCCGTCGTACGGCCTCGAGACTCCGCGTCACGTCGTCGTCGGTGGTCGACCAGTTGCTGACCGCCACCCGCAGGACGCGCCGGCCGTGCCACGTCGAGCCGGTCATCCACGTCGTGCCGTCCGTCAGCAGGCGGTCGATCACGGCGTCGGTGCGGGCATCGTCGCCGAAGTCCGCGCACACCTGCGTGAACACGACGTCGTTGCGGACGGTGGCACCGAGGTCGGCCAGACCATCGGCGAAGGTCGTCGCATGACGACAGAGGCCGTCGACCAGGTCGGCGACCCCGGTGCGGCCGAGTGAGCGGAGCACCGCCCAGACCGGGAAGGCGCGTCCGCGGCGTGACAGCTCCAGCACCTTGTCGGACGGCTCGAGCCGGCCCGCGTGCTCGAGGATCAGGTACGGGCCCTCGACACCCATCGCGGCACGCAGGTCCTCGGGTTCGCGTACGACCACGAGGCCGCAGTCGTAGGGCACGTTGAGTGTCTTGTGTGCGTCGGTGGCCCACGAGTCGGCCGCCTCGTGTCCGGCGACGAGATGCCGGTGGCGGGGCGAGGCCGCCGCCCAGAGCCCGAAGGCGCCGTCGAGGTGGACCCAGGCACCGTGGCGGTGCGCGACCGCGATCGCCTCGGCCAGGGGGTCGAAGGCGCCGGAGTGCACGTTGCCGGCCTGGAGCAGCACCATCGTCGGTCCCTCCGGGCCGGTCTCCAGCTGGCGTCGCAGGTCGTCGACGCGCAAACGACCCTGCTCGTCGGCCGCGACCTGCTCCGGGGCGCCCAGGCCCAGGTAGCGCAGGGCAAGGTCGATCGTGTCGTGGCGCTCCGCGCCGACCAGCACGCGAACTCGGGGGCCGCCACTGAGCCCGTCGCGGGGGACGTCCCACCCGGCACGCCGAAGCACCGCGTCGCGGCCGGTCGCGAGCCCCGTCACGTTGGCCGTGGTGGCACCGGTGACGTACCCGATCGCGCACCCCGACGGGAGCCCGAGCAGGTCGACCAGCCAGGCGGTCGCGATGTCCTCGACGGCGGTGTGCGCCGGGGTCATGCCGCGCAGCCCGCAGTTCTGGTCCCAGGCGCTGACCAGCCAGTCGGTGGCGAGCGCGGCCGGATGCGTGCCGCCGATCACGAACCCGAAGAACCGGCCACCGGGCATGGCGGTGAGCCCGGGCGTGCACGCGTCCGCGAGGAGCTGCACCACCGTGGCGGGGTCGCTCGGTCCGTCCGGCAGGTTGGCACCGAGCCGAAGGGCGACCTCGGCGGCGGTGGCCTGCGGCGGCACCGGACGATCGGCCAGGGAGTCGAGCCAGGAGGACGCCGCGCGGTGGGCGATGTCGAGGGCGGCAGCACGCTCGGGCATGGCCCAGTATGTTCCACCAGTATGTCCCCGGCCCGCGTCCGGACACCCGGGCGCGGGTCAGAGCCGGACCCGCCGTGCGTGGAGGGCGTCGTACGCCGGGCGGCAGGCCTCGGCGACCGCGGCGTCGTGCGCGGAGAGGTCGACCTCGCGCGGTCGCCACGGCTCGAAGCCGGTCGAGCGCTCGACGGCGTCGTACCAGTGCGGCGCCCAGACGCCGTCGCGACTCGCGCGGGCCCGGCCGGCCAGGGCAGCATCCGGTCGGTGAAGGCGATGCCGAGCCAGTCGCACAGCCAGCGCAGGTGCGCCTCGGGCGCGCGCAGGAAGTCGCCGGCGTCGATCACCGGGCGTCGAGTCCGTCCGGCCAGCGCGTCGAGCAGCCGCACCTGCTGGAGCAGCCCGATGTCGTCGGGCTCGCAGGTCTCCCGCGAGCGGACGTAGGACGCGACCACCTCGGCCGGGTCGCGGATCAGCAGCACGTTGCGGAAGCCGGCGATCCAGGCCAGGTCGGCGTCGTCGGGCGAGGTGGTGCGCCATGTGCTTGGCGTAGTGGACGTCGGCGCCCGACGGCAGCGGCCCGGCAGCGCGCGCGACCGCCTCGGCCAGGTCGGTCGGCTGGGAGGCGATCACCTCGTCGCGGCCCGGGTGGTCGATGCCGGTCCGGGCGAGGTAGGCGGCGTAGAGCGGCTCGTCGACGACGACCGTGTCGGGCCGGTTCTCCCAGGCGCGCATCATCGCCGTGGAGATGTTGCGCGGGCCCGACCACATCGCGACCCGGACGGTCATCGGCTGCACGGCGGCCGCGTCCGCCGCCACGTCGGCGTCGACCAGTCGGCGTAGAGCTCCTGCAGCCGCTCGACGACCGGGCCGCGCGCGCCGGTGCCGATCGTGCGGCCGTCGACCGTGCGCACCGGCACGACCCCGGCGAACGTGCCGGTCACGAACGCCTCGGCGGCGCTGTAGACGTCGGTGAGGCTGAACGTCGTCTCGCGCGCGGCGATGCCGTTCGCCGCGGCACATCTCGAGCACGTTGCCGCGGGTGATCCCGCCGAGGCAGAACCGGCCGTCGGAGGTCCAGACCTCGCCGCCGCGTCGCGTGACGATGAAGAAGTGCGTGCTGTTGCAGGTGGCCACGAAGCCGTGCGGGTCGAGCATCAGCGCCTCGTCGGCGCCGGCCGTGTAGGCCTGGATGCAGGCGGTGATGTCGTTGAGCTTGCTGTGCGCGTTGAGCTTGGGGTCGAGCGTGTCCGGCGTCGCGCGGCGCACGTGCGTGGTGAACAGCGTGATGCCCGTCGGTCACCGTCGCCGGCATCGGCTCCTTGTGCTCGGCGATGATCACGACGGTCGCCGGGCCGATCGTCACCCGCGGGTCCTGGTAGGGCGTGGACTTCACGCCGCGGGTCACCATCAGCCGCACGTGCACGCCGTCGGTCATGTCGTTGGCGCGCAGCGTCGCGTAGATCGCGTCGGTCAGCTCCTCGCGGGTCATCCCGATGTCGAGCATGATCGCGCGTCGCGCCCTCCTCAGAGCCGGTCGAGGTGCCGCTCGAGGAACGCCGGATGCCCGCCGCGGACGCGCAGGCCCTCCCAGACGCCGTCGCCGAGCACGAAGCCGGAGTCGAACACCGACACGACCGCGCGGTCGCGCGGCACCAGCTCGCCGTTGACCCAGATCAGGATCTCGTCGTTGCGCGGGTCGTCGGCGTGGTCGTGGGTTCCGTGGGCCATGTGGCCGAGCCTAGGACCGGTCGACCGCTGGAGTGGTTCGCCCGGCCCGCTTCGGTGACCCGTCGCAGATGGTTGCCGCGAGCGTGCTGAGCCGTCGCAGATGGTTGGGGCCTACGCGCTGAGCCGTCGCAGATGGCTGCGGCGTACGTGCTGAGCCGTCGCAGATGGTGGCGGGCGCAAGAGGCAGGCGTCGCCATCTGCGACGGGTCACCGGGTTGCCAGTCGCCATCTGCGACGGGTCACCCACCCGCAAGTCGCCATCTGCGACGGGTCGCCGACATTCCAGCCGCGAGCCTCGACCCCCTGAGTAGGGTCGGCGACGATGACCGACGACGAGCACGGCTCCGGGGGCGGCGAGACAACGTTCACCGTCGTGCTCGCGTTCTTCGCCAACGCCGGCATCGCGCTCGCGAAGACCGTCGTCGCAATGATCACCGGCTCGGCCTCGATGCTGGCCGAGAGCGCGCACTCCTGGGCCGACACCGGCAACGAGGTGCTTCTGCTGATCGCCGACAAGCGCTCGCGGCGCGCCCCCGACGAGTCCCGCCCGCTCGGGTACGGCCGGGAGGCGTACGTCTGGTCGATGTTCGCGGCCATGGGTCTCTTCGTCGCCGGCGCGGTCGTCTCGGTCTGGAACGGCGTGAGCAAGCTGTTCGAGACCAGCGAGGAGACGTCGTACTTCTGGGCGTACGTCGTGCTCGGGATCGCGTTCGTCCTCGAGGGGGTCTCGTTCACGCAGGCGTACCGGCAGACCCGGCGGGAGGCCCACGGGCTCGACCGGCGCGTGGTCGAGCACGCCCTGAACACGTCCGACCCGACGCTCCGGGCCGTCTTCGCCGAGGACTCGGCGGCGCTGGCGGGACTGGTGATCGCGACGCTCGGGATCTTCCTCCACCAGGTGACCGGCAATGCGGCGTACGACGCGGTGGGGTCGATCCTGGTCGGGATCCTGCTCGGTGTGGTCGCCGTGGTGCTGATCAACCGCAACCGGTGGTTCCTGACCGGGCAGGAGAGCAGCCCGCGCATCCGGGAGCGGGTGCTCGGCGACCTGAAGGCGATGCCGGAGATCGACAAGGTCGCCTACCTCCGGCTGGAGTTCGTCGGTCCTCGACAGCTGCTGCTCGTGGCGAGCATCGACCTGACCGGTGAGCAACCCGAGTCGCACGTCGCCTACACCCTCCGCGAGCTCGAGCACCGGATCGAGCAGGACCCCAACCTCGTCGATGCCGTGCTCACGCTGGCCACGCCGGACGAGGCTGCGCTCTAGCGACCTGTTATTGTCGGCCGCGATCGACATCCTTTAACGAGCCGTCCTGTGAGGCGGAGAAGGAGGTCCGGCAACGGTGGTTGTGTCCACACCTCAGCCCGCACCCCACGGTCCGACCGATCCGTCAGCAGACGGTGGTCGGACCGTTCTCGACGTCCGAGACATCTCCCGGGCGCTGACCCGGATCGCCCACGAGATCCTCGAGCGCAACCAGGGCGGCGAGTCGACCTCGTCCTGCTCGGGATCCCGACGCGCGGCGTCCCGCTCGCCGAGCGGATCGCCGCGAAGATCTCCGCGGTCGAGGGCGTCCGACGTCCCGGTCGGGTCGCTCGACGTGACGATGTACCGCGACGACCTGCGGATGCGCCCGGCCCGCACCCTGCTGCCCACCGAGATCCCGCCCGGCGGGATCGACGACAAGATCGGTGGTGCTGGTCGACGACGTGCTCTACTCCGGGCGCACCATCCGGGCCGCGCTCGACGCGATGAACGACGTCGGCCGCCCGCGGGCGGTGCAGCTCGCGGTCCTGGTCGACCGCGGCCACCGCGAGCTGCCGATCCGGGCCGACTTCGTCGGCAAGAACCTGCCCACCTCGCTGGTCGAGAAGGTCGCCGTGCGGCTCGAGGAGACACGACGGCGACGATCGGGGTGAGCATCCTGATGAAGCGGCACCTGCTGAGCGCGGCCGACCTGACCCGCGACGACGCCGAGCTGGTCCTGGCGACCGCCGAGGAGATGCGGTCGCTGGCCGACCGGCCGATCAAGAAGCTGCCCGCGCTGCGCGGCCGCACCGTCGTCAACCTGTTCTTCGAGGACTCCACCCGCACCCGGATCTCGTTCGAGGCCGCCGCCAAGCGGCTCTCGGCCGACGTCATCAACTTCTCGCGCCAAGGGCTCCTCGCCTGAGCAAGGGCGAGTAGCCTCAAGGACACCGCGCTGACCCTGGAGGCGATGGGCGCCGACGCGGTCGTCGTCCGGCACTGGGCCTCGGGCGCACCGCACCTGCTGGCGCACGCGGGCTGGTCGAGGTCCAGCGTGGTCAACGCCGGCGACGGCACCCACGAGCACCCGACCCAGGCGCTGCTCGACGCGTTCACGATGTGGCGGCACCTCGGCCCGTCCAACGGGGGAAGCCTCGACGGCCGCCGGGTCGCGATCGTCGGCGACGTGCTGCACAGCCGGGTGGCCCGCTCCAACGCGCTGCTGCTGCAGACGCTCGGCGCCGAGGTGACGCTGGTCGCGCCGCCGACGCTGCTGCCGGTCGGCGTCGACACGCTGGGGTGTCGAGACGTCGTACGACCTCGACGCGGTGCTGCCCAAGGCCGACGTGGTGATGATGCTGCGGGTGCAGCGGGAGCGGATGAACGCCGCGTTCTTCCCGACGGTGCGCGAGTACAGCCGCCGCTACGGCCTCGACGGCACGCCGGATGGCGACGCTCCAGGACCACACGATCGTGATGCACCCCGGCCCGATGATCCGCGGCATGGAGATCACCGCCGACGTCGCCGACTCCGAGCGCTCGGTGATCGTCGAGCAGGTCACCAACGGCGTCGCCGTCCGGATGGCCGTCCTGTACCTGCTGCTCGGCGGGTCCGAGCCCGCCGATCGGAGGAGACGAGTGAACACGCTACCTGATCAAGGGCGCCGCGATCCTCGGCGGCGAGCCGACCGACCTGCTGCTCGCCACGGGACGGCGTAGGTCGCGCGAGCTCGGCACCGAGGTCCATCGACGAGCTCGACAGGCTCGACCACCGAGGTCGAGGATCGACGCGACCGGGCTGGTCGCGCTGCCCGGGCTGGTCGACCTGCACACGCACCTGCGCGAGCCCGGCCGCGAGGACGCCGAGACGGTCGAGACCGGCACCCGGCGGCCGCGCTGGGCGGCTTCACGGCCGTGCACGCGATGGCCAACACCGAGCCGGTCGCCGACACCGCCGGCGTCGTCGAGCAGGTCTGGCGGCTGGGCCGCGAGGCCGGCCACTGCGACGTCTACCCGGTCGGCGCGGTCACCGTCGGCCTGCAGGGGGAGCGGCTCGCCGAGCTCGGCGCGATGGCCGACTCGGCGGCGCGGGTGCGGGTGTTCTCCGACGACGGCAAGTGCGTCTCCGACGCGGTGCTGATGCGGCGGGCGCTGGAGTACGTCAAGGCGTTCGACGGCGTGATCGCCCAGCACGCCCAGGAGCCGCGGCTCACCGAGGACGCCCAGATGAACGAGGGCGAGCTCTCCGGCCGGCTCGGACTGCGCGGCTGGCCCGCGGTCGCGGAGGAGGCGATCATCGCCCGCGACTGCCTGCTCGCCGCGCACGTCGGCTCCCGGCTGCACGTCTGCCACGTCTCGACGGCCGGCTCGGTCGAGCATCGTCCGCTGGGCCAAGAGCAAGGGCTGGAACGTCACCGCCGAGGCCTGCCCGCACCACCTGCTGCTGACCGACGAGCTCGCCGCGACGTACGACCCGATCTACAAGGTCAACCCGCCGCTGCGCTCGGCCGCCGACGTCGAGGCGCTGCGGGCCGGGCTGGCCGACGGCACCATCGACGTGGTCGCCACCGACCACGCGCCGCACCCGCACGAGGACAAGGACTGCGAGTGGCAGGCCGCGGCGTTCGGGATGCTCGGCCTGGAGACCGCGCTGTCGATCGTGCAGCAGACGATGGTCGACACCGGGCTGCTCGACTGGGCCGGGGTCGCCGAGCGGATGTCCTACGCGCCCGCCCGGATCGGCCGGCTGTCCGACCACGGCCGCCCGCTCGCGGTGGGCGAGCCCGCCAACGTGGTGCTCTACGACCCGTCCGCGCGCGCACGTCGTCGACGCCACCGAGCTGGCGTCGCTGTCGCGCAACACGCCGTACGCCGGGCGCGAGCTGCCCGGCCGGGTGGTCGCGACGTTCCTGCGCGGCAAGCCGACCGTGCTCGACGGCAAGCTCGCATGAGCGACGGCGTCCGGATGATCCCGGTCGAGACCACCTCGGGCACCTTCGATGTCTGGACCCGCAAGGCCGGCGACAACCCGCGGCTGCGGCTGCTCCTGCTGCACGGCGGTCCGGGCGCCACCCACGAGTACCTGCTGCCGATGGAGCGGGAGCTGGTCGACGCCGGCGTCGAGGTCTACTTCTACGACCAGCTCGGCTCGCACTTCAGTGACCAGCCCGACGAACCGTCCCTGTGGGAGATCGACCGGTTCGTCGACGAGGTGGAGCAGGTGCGCGTGGCACTCGGGCTCGGCCGCGACGACTTCGTGCTCTACGGCCAGTCCTGGGGCGGGGTGCTCGGCATCGAGTACGCCCTCGCCCATCCGGAACACCTCAAGGGCCTGGTCGTCTCCAACATGATGGCCAGCGTCCCGGCCTACAACGACTACGCCGAGCGTGTGCTGATGCCGACGATGGACCAGACCGCGCTGGCGGAGATCAAGCGGCTGGAGGCCGACGGCGAGACCGACGACCCGTCGTACGAACAGCTGCTCATGGAGCACCACTACGTGCACCACGTGCTCCGCCGACCGGCCGACGAGTGGCCCGAGGAGGTGGTGCGGTCGCTCGGGAACACGAACCGCGCGATCTACGTGCCCATGCAAGGGCCCAGCGAGCTCGGGGCCAGCGGCAAGCTGCTGCACTGGGACCGGAGCGAGGACCTCCGCAGGATCGAGGTGCCGACCCTGGTCATGGGTGCCGAGCACGACACGATGGACCCGGGCTACCTGCGGTGGATGGCCGAGCAGCTGCCGAGCGGCCGCTACCACCACAGCCCCGAGGGCAGTCACATCGCGCTGGTCGACGACCACGCGACCTACCTGACCGGCCTGGTCGACTTCCTGCACGACCTCGAGAAGGCCGACGCATGAGTCTCGACAGGCTCGACCACCGGGGATGACGGCTCGACCACCGGGGGGCGATCCTGGTCCTCGAGGACGGCCGCACCTTCCGCGGCGAGGCCTACGGCGCCGAGGGCGAGACGTTCGGCGAGGCGGTGTTCTCCACCGGCATGACCGGCTACCAGGAGACGCTGACCGACCCGTCGTACCACCGCCAGGTCGTGGTGATGACCGCGCCGCACATCGGCAACACCGGCATGAACGACGAGGACCCGGAGTCGTCGCGGATCTGGGTCGGCGGCTACGTCGTGCGCGACCCCGCCCGGGTCCCGTCGAACTGGCGCTCGCGCGCGGTCCTCGACGACGAGCTGCGCGCCCAGGGCGTCGTCGGGATCACCGGCATCGACACCCGCGCGCTGACCCGGCACCTGCGCGAGCGCGGCGCGATGCGGGTCGGCATCTCCACCGACCGAGACCGACACCGACGACGCTGCTGCGAGCGGGTGCTGCGCCTCCGCGCGAGATGGCCGGCGCCGAGCTGGCCGGCGAGGTCTCGACGACCGAGGCGTACGTCGTGCCCGGCGCAGTCGGGCGACGAAGCGCGTTCACGGTCGCCGCGCTCGACCTCGGCATCAAGGCGAAGACCCCGCGGCTGATGGCCGAGCGCGGCATCGAGGTGCACGTGCTGCCCGCGACCGCGACGCTCGACGACGTGCTCGCGGTCGAGCCCGACGGGCTGTTCTTCTCCAACGGCCCCGGCGACCCGGCCGCGACCACCGGCCAGGTCGAGCTGCTGCAGGGCGCGCTGGACGCGGGGCCTGCCGTACTTCGGGATCTGCTTCGGCAACCAGCTGTTCGGCCGGGCGCTCGGCTTCGGCACCTACAAGCTGAAGTACGGCCACCGCGGCATCAACCAGCCGGTGATGGACCGCACCACCGGCAAGGTCGAGGTCACCGCGCACAACCACGGGTTCGCGGTCGACGCGCCGCTCGACGCGCCGACCGCAGACGCCGTACGGCGTCGCCGACGGTCAGCCACGTCTGCCTCAACGACGACGTGGTCGAGGGGCTCGAGCTGCGCGACGCCGACGGGACGCTCACGGGCTTCTCCGTGCAGTACCACCCGGAGGCCGCCGCCGGCCCGCACGACGCGGCGTACCTGTTCGACCGGTTCTGCGACCTGATGGTCTCGAAGCTCGACCACCGAGGGGGCCTGATGCCGAAGCGCACCGACATCAAGAGCGTCCTGGTGATCGGCTCCGGGCCGATCGTCATCGGCCAGGCCTGCGAGTTCGACTACTCCGGCACCCAGGCCTGCCGGGTGCTCGCGCGACGAGGGCATCCGGGTCATCCTGGTCAACTCCAACCCGGCCACGATCATGACCGACCCGGAGTTCGCCGACGCGACCTACGTCGAGCCGATCACCGCCGGAGTTCGTCGAGAAGGTGATCGCGAAGGAGCGCCCCGACGCGCTGCTCGCGACGCTCGGCGGCCAGACCGCGCTCAACGCGGCGATCGCGCTGCGACGAGGCCGGCGTGCTCGAGAAGTACGGCGTCGAGCTGATCGGCGCCAGCATCGAGGCGATCGACCGCGGCGAGAACCGCGAGTCGTTCAAGAAGATCGTCGAGGAGCTCGGCGGCGAGGTCGCCCGCTCGCGTCGATCTGCCACACCCTCGACGACTGCCTCGCCGCGGCCGACGAGCTCGGCTACCCGGTCGTGGTCCGGCCGTCGTTCACGATGGGCGGCACCGGCTCCGGGATGGCCTACGACGAGACCGACCTGCGCCGGATCGCCGGCGCCGGCCTGGCCGCCAGCCCGACCACCGAGGTGCTCCTCGAGGAGTCGATCCTCGGCTGGAAGGAGTACGAGCTCGAGGTGATGCGCGACACGCGCCGACAACGTCGTGATCGTCTGCTCGATCGAGAACCTCGACCCGATGGGCGTGCACACCGGCGACTCGATCACGGTCGCGCCGGCGATGACGCTGACCGACCGCGAGTACCAGCACCTGCGCGACCTCGTCGATCGGCATCATCCGCGCGGTCGGCGTCGACACCGGCGGCTGCAACATCCAGTTCGCGGTCAACCCGGCCGACGGCCGGGTGATCGTCATCGAGATGAACCCGCGGGTCTCGCGGTCCAGCGCGCTGGCCTCGAAGGCGACCGGCTTCCCGATCGCCAAGATCGCCGCCAAGGTCGCGATCGGCTACACGCTCGACGAGATCCCCAACGACATCACCACAGGAGACCCCGGCCAGCTTCGAGCCGACGCTCGACTACGTCGTCGTGAAGGTGCCGCGGTTCGCGTTCGAGAAGTTCCCCGGCGCCGACCCGCGGCTGACCACGCACATGAAGTCGGTCGGCGAGGCGATGGCGATCGGCCGCAACTTCACCGAGGCGCTGCAGAAGGCGCTGCGCTCGCTGGAGAGCCCGAAGGCGCCGTCTTCGACTGGACGCACGCGAGTGGGTCGAGCTCGACAAGGCCGACGCTGCTCGAGCGAGATCGCGGGTCCCGCACGACGGCCGGCTGCAAGAAGGTGATGGACGCGCTGCGGGCCGGCGCCACGCGCCGAGGAGGTCTTCGACGCCACCGAAGATCGACCCGTGGTTCGTCGACCAGCTGCTGCTGATCAACGAGGTCGCCGGCGAGGTCATCGCGGCGCGCCGAGCTGACGCCCGGCGCTGCTGCGCCGGCCAAGCGGCACGGCTTCTCCGACGCCCAGATCGGCCGGATCCGCGGCATGCCGGCCGACGTCGTCCGCGGCGTCCGGCACGCGCTCGGCGTCCGCCCGGTCTACAAGACCGTCGACACCTGCGCGGCCGAGTTCGCCGCGACCACGCCGTACCACTACTCGTCGTACGACGAGGAGACCGAGGTCGCGCCGCGCGAGCAAGCCGGCGGTGATCATCCTCGGCTCCGGGCCGAACCGGATCGGCCAGGGCATCGAGTTCGACTACTCGTGCGTGCACGCGTCGCTGGCGCTGTCGCGAGGCCGGCTACGAGACGATCATGGTCAACTGCAACCCGGAGACGGTCTCGACCGACTACGACACCTCCGACCGGCTGTACTTCGAGCCGCTGACGCTCGAGGACGTGCTCGAGATCGTGCACGCCGAGCAGGCAGGCCGGCCCGGTCGCCGGCGTGATCTGCCAGCTCGGCGGCCAGACGCCGCTCGGCCTCGCGCAGGGGCTCGAGGACGCCGGCGTGCCGATCGTCGGCACCTCGCCCGGCGGCGATCCACCTGGCCGAGGAGCGCGGCGCGTTCGGCCGGGTGCTCGCCGAGGCCGGGCTGCCCGCGCCCAAGCACGGCATGGCGACCTCGTTCGCCGAGGCGCAGGCGGATCGCGGCCGAGATCGGCTACCCGGTGCTGGTGCGCCCGTCGTACGTGCTCGGCGGCCGCGGCATGGAGATCGTGTACGACGACGACGCGCTGGCGGCCTACATCGCGCGCGGCGACCGAGATCAGCCCGGACCACCCGGTGCTGGTCGACCGGTTCATCGACGACGCGGTCGAGATCGACGTCGACGCGCTCTTCGACGGCGAGGAGCTGTTCCTCGGCGGCGTGATGGAGCACATCGAGGAGGCCGGCATCCACTCCGGCGACTCGTCGTGCGCGCTGCCGCCGATCACGCTCGGGCGCGGCGGAGATCGAGCGGATCCGCGAGGCGACCGAGGCGATCGCGCGCGGCGTCGGCGTGCGCGGGCTGCTCAACATCCAGTTCGCGCTCGGCTCCGACGTGCTCTACGTGCTCGAGGCCAACCCGCGCGCCAGCCGCACGGTGCCGTTCGTGTCCAAGGCGACCGCGACGCCGCTGGCCAAGGCGGCCGCGCGGGTGATGCTCGGCGAGACGATCGCCGCGCTGCGCGCGGCCGGCGTGCTGCCGGCCGACCGGCGACGGCGGCGACGCTGCCCGGCCGACGCGCCGATCGCGGTCAAGGAGGCGGTGATGCCGTTCAACCGGTTCCGCACCCCCGACGGCACGCACGTCGACACCGTGCTCGGCCCGGAGATGAAGTCGACCGGCGAGGTGATGGGCTTCGACGCCGACTTCGGCACGCGCGTTCGCCAAGGCGCAGACCGCGGCGTTCGGCTCGCTGCCGACCAGCGGCCGGGTCTTCGTCACCATGGCCAACCGCGACAAGCGGCACGATGATCTTCCCGATCAAGGTGCTCGCCGACCACGGCTTCGAGATCCTCGCCACCCAGGGCACCGCGGAGGTGCTGCGCCGCAACGGCGTCAAGGCGACCGTCGTGCGCAAGCACTTCGAGGGCGCGGGCCCGAACGGCGAGCCGACCACCGTGCAGCTGATCCTCGACGGCGAGATCGACCTGATCGATCAACACGCCGCACGGCTCGACCAGCGGCGGCTCGGCGCGCATCGACGGCTACGAGATCCGCACCGCCGCGGTGCTCGCGAACATCCCGTGCATCACGACGGTGCAGGGTCTCGGCGCCGCGGTGCAGGGCATCGAGGCGCTGCGCGCCGGCGACATCGGGGTGCGGTCGCTGCAGGACTGGGCCGCCGGCGATGACGGCGCCGTACCGCTTCCTGTTCGACCACGTCGCTGACCCGCACCGACGCCGGAGACGGCGCACCGCGGCGGCTTCCGGGCGATCCGGGCCGGCCGTCCGGTCGCCCGGCACGCGCTGGGCCGCCTGGCGGCCGAGCCGGTCGCAGCGCGCTGGGGTCTGAGCTTCCCCGGCGTGCTCGGGCTGGCGGCCGGCTTCGACAAGAACGCGGTGCGGCATCGACGCGCTGGCCGCGCTGGGCTTCGGCTTCGTCGAGGTCGGCACGGTCACCGGCCGAGCCGCAGCCGGGCAACCCGACGGCCGCGGCTGTTCCGGCTGCCCGCCGACCGGGCGGTCGTCAACCGGATGGGCTTCAACAACGACGGCGCCGAGGTGGTCGCCGCGGCTCGGCTCGCCGGCTCGCGCGGCGCGACGCACGGCGACGTCGTCGTCGGCGTCAACATCGGCAAGACCAAGGTGGTGCCCGAGGACGAGGCGGTCGACGACTACGAGAAGAGCACCCGGCTGCTGGCGCCGTACGCCGACTACCTGGTCGTCAACGTGAGCTCGCCGAACACCCCCGGGCTGCGCGACCTGCAGGCGGTCGAGAAGCTCGCAGCCGCTGCTGGCCGCCGTACGCGGCGAGGCCGACTGGTCGTCACCGACCGGCACGTGCCGCTGCTGGTGAAGATCGCCCCCGACCTCACCGACGACGACGTGCTCGCGGTCGCCGACCTGGTCGCTGGCCGATCGGCCTCGACGGGATCGTCGCGACCAACACGACGATCGCCGCGACGGGCTGCACACGCACGGCCGCCGAGGTCGAGCGCGCCGGGGCCGGCGGGCTGTCCGGCGCGCCGCTGCCGCACCGCTCGCTGGAGGTGCTGCGGCTGCTGCGCGGCGCGGGTGGGGCCGGAGCCTCACGCTGATCGGCGTCGGCGGCATCGCGACCGTCGGCGACGCGCGTGGCCCGGCTCGCCGCCGGCGCCGACCTGCTGCAGGCCTACACCGCGTTCGTCTACGAGGGGCCGCCTGGCCGGGCAGGATGAACCGCGCGCTGGCCCGTCGTACCGAGCCGGCACTCTCCGGAAAGGACGCCCGATGAAGCAGCACGACCGACCGTTCGGCGCCCGGCTCCGCGACGCGATGGACGACCGCGGCCCGCTCTGCGTCGGGATCGACCCGCACCCCGGCGCTGCTCGACGACTGGGGGCTGACCGACTACGTCGCCGGACTGGAGCGGTTCGCGCTGACCGCCGTCGAGGCGCTGGCGCCGGTGGTGGCGGTGCTGAAGCCGCAGTCGGCGTTCTTCGAGCGGTTCGGGTCGGCCGGGATCGCGGTGCTGGAGCGGGTGGTGCGCAGACCGCGCGACCAGGCCGGCGCGCTCGTCGCTGCTCGACGTCAAGCGCGGCGACATCGGCTCGACCTCGCAGGCGTACGCCGACGCCTACCTCGACCCGAGCGTCGCCGCTGGCGGCCGACGCGGTGACCGCCAGCCCCGTACCTCGGCTTCGGCACCCTCGACCCGCTGCTCGAGACGGCGCGCGCGCACGACGCCGGGGTGTTCGTGCTCGCGCTGACCTCCAACCCGGAGGCGCCGCAGGTGCAGCACGCCCGGACCGCCGACGGGCACAGCGTCGCCGGCGGCGTGCTCGACCGCGCTGACCGAGGCCAACGCCGGCGCGGAGCCGATGGGCTCGTTCGGCGCCGTCGTCGGCGCCACGATCGGCGAGACCGGCGAGGACCTCGACGTCAACGGGCCGCTGCTGGTGCCCGGCGTCGGCGCCCAGGGTGGCACCCCGGCGACCGTGCGGCGGATCTTCTCGGTGTGCTGCCGCACGTGCTACCGGCCAGCTCACGGGAGATCCTCGGCGCCGGACCCTCCGCGGCCGGGCTGCGTGCCGCGGCCGAGCAGACCGCGCAGTCGTTCGCGGCGCTGCTGGACGAGCGTCCGTGAGGCGTGGTGCCGCCGCCGTCCTGACCCTCGCGCTCGCCGTGACACTGTGCGGGTGTGCAGACCAGGAGGAGAAGTACTGCGACGCGCTCCGCCAGGACCGGACCAGGATCGACGAGATCATCAACGCCTCCGGCGGCGACGCGCTGCTGGCGGGACTGCCGGTGTTCCGCGACCTCGCCGACGCGGCACCGGACGACCTCACCGACGAGTGGCAGACGTTCGTCAACGCGCTCGAAGGACTTCGGGACGCCCTCCGCGACGCCGGGGTGAAGCCCTCGGAGTTCCGGCACGGCAGGATCCCGGCGTCCGTCACCGGCGACGCCCGGCAGTCGATCGTCGCCGCGGCCGACACCCTCAGCTCGGCCCCGGTGGTCAGCGCCGTCTCCGGCATCGAGACCCAGGGGCGTGACGTGTGCAAGGTGAACCTGGGTCTGTAGGGCGTGTGTGGGGGCGGTGGAATTCCCAAGGTATCTACGTTTCCTGGCGCATCCAGGGGCATGTACGCCGCTGGATGCGCCGGATTTCCTCGATACCTTGGGAATTCTCCAGCTCACGAACACGACTCGCGTTGCAGCGCCCAACACCCGATGGCTAGATTGCGCCAAGCGGCCCCAGACGGGACGCCGACGCAACCCGGACGAAATCGAGGTCTCCCAGTCGTGCCCCTCCCGGAGCTGACTCCCGAGCAACGCCAGGCTGCGCTCGACAAGGCCGCCGCCTCGCGCCGGGAGCGCGCAGCGGTCAAGAACCGGCTCAAGCACTCGGGTGCCTCGATCGCCGAGGTTCTCGACGAGGGCCAGCACAACGAGGTGATCGCCAAGATGCGGGTCTTCGACCTGCTGCAGTCGATGCCCGGCGTCGGCAAGGTGCGCGCGAAGCAGATCATGGAGCGGCTCGACATCTCCGAGAGCCGTCGGGTCCGCGGGCTGGGGGCCAACCAGGCCGCAGGCGCTGGTCTCCGAGTTCGGCCGCGGTGAGTGACGAGGTTCGACCTTCGCGTCTGACCGTGCTCGCCGGGCCGACGGCGGTCGGCAAGGGCACGCGTCGCGGCGTACGTCCGTGAGCACCATCCGGAGGTCTGGATCTCGGTCTCCGCGACGACGCGGCCACGCCGGCCGGGCGAGGTCGACGGCGTCCACTACCACTTCGTCAGCGACGAGGAGTTCGACCAGCTGGTCGGCGACGACGCGCTCCTGGAGTGGGCCGTGGTCCACCGCGCTGCGCGCTACGGCACCCCGCGGGCACCGGTCGACGAGGCGCTCGCCGACCGGGCGGCCGGCACTGCTGGAGATCGACCTGCAGGGCGCGCGGCAGGTGCGGGAGCGGATGCCGGACGCGCTGTTCGTGTTTCTGGCGCCCCCGTCGTGGGACGAGCTGGTCAGCCGGCTGATCGGCCGGGGCACCGAGGACCGCGCCGAGCGGGAGCGTCGACTGGAGACCGCACGGGAGGAGCTGGCCGCCGAGCGGGAGTTCGACTCGGTCGTCGTCAACCGGGAGATTCCCGCTGCGAGCGAGGAGTTGGTAGCCTTGATGAGGCTCCCGCGGTAGTCCCGCGAGCCTTTGCCTGTCTTCTAGCACCCATGTGAGGCGTGACACGTGCCCGGTCCCCTGCCCATTGCCGAGGGAATCACCAACCCCCCGATCGACGACCTGCTGACCAAGACCGACTCGAAGTACCAGCTGGTCCTCTACAGCGCCAAGCGCGCCCGGCAGATCAACGCCTACTACTCCCAGCTCGGCGAGGGCCTGCTGGAGTACGTCGGCCCGCTCGTCGACACCCACGTCCAGGAGAAGCCGCTCTCGATCGCGCTCCGCGAGATCAACGAGGACATGCTCACCTGCGAGGAGTTCGACCCCGAGGCCGAGGCTGCCGCGGCCGAGGAGTCGGCCTCAGAGTGACCCACGGGGCCGACCACGTCTCGATCCCGCCCCCACGTCGTACTCGGCGTGAGTGGCGGGATCGCTGCGTACAAGGCCTGTGAGCTGCTGCGGCGGCTCACCGAGTCCGGCCACGACGTGACCGTCGTGCCGACCGCGTCGGCGCTCGCGTTCGTCGGCGCCCCGACCTGGGCGGCCCTGTCCGGCAGGCCGGTCGCGACCGACGTGTGGACCGACGTCCACGAGGTGCCCCACGTCCGGATCGGGCAGAGCGCCGACCTGGTCGTGGTCGCTCCGGCGACCGCCGACCTGCTGGCGAAGGCCGCGCACGGCCTCGCCGACGACCTGCTCACCAACACGCTGCTGACGGCGCGCTGCCCGGTCGTGTTCGCCCCGGCGATGCACACCGAGATGTGGGAGCACCCCGCGACGCAGACCAACGTCGACCACGCTCCGCGAGCGCGGGTCGCACGTGGTCGAGCCCGCCGAGGGCCGGCTCACCGGCGCCGACTCCGGCAAGGGCCGGCTGCCGGAGCCGGCGGAGATCTACGCCGTGGTCGTCGACCTGCTCGCCCGTCGTACGTCGAGCACCCGCGACCTGGCCGGGCGCCGGGTCGTGGTGTCGGCCGGCGGCACCCGCGAGTACCTCGACCCGGTGCGGTTCCTCGGCAACCGCTCGTCCGGTCGCCAGGGCTTCGCGCTGGCCCGCACCGCCGCCGCCCGCGGCGCCGAGGTCACGTTGGTGGCCGCCAACGTGGGCCTGGCGGACCCGGCCGGGGTCAAGGTGGTCCACGTCGAGACCACCGAGGAGCTGCAGCGTGAGGTGACCGCCGCGTCGTCCGGCGCCGACGCGGTCGTGATGGCCGCGGCGCCCGCCGACTTCCGTCCGCTCACCGCGTCCGGTTCGAAGATCAAGAAGTCCGGCGACGGCACGGCGCCGACGATCGAGCTGGCCGAGACCCCCGACATCCTGGCCGGGCTGGTCCGCGACCGCGACGCCCGCGGGGACGCCCAGGTCGTGGTCGGTTTCGCGGCCGAGACCGGCGACGACAACGGCTCCGTCCTCGACCACGCCCGGGCCAAGCTGGCCCGCAAGGGCTGCGACCTGCTGGTGGTCAACGACGTCGGCGGTGGCGCCGTGTTCGGCAGCCCCGACAACGAGGCAGTGGTGCTCTCCGCGACCGGCGCGGCGGTCGCCGTCCCGCGCGGCTCGAAGGAGTCCCTGGCCCACGTCGTGTGGGACCAGGTGGCCGCGCTGCTCGACGTACCACTCGAGCAGAGCCCGTCCTGAGACCGTTGTCCGCGGGCGGAGACGCTCGGGATAACGTTCTCTCTCGAAACCCGACCGATCCGGTCGACCACGTACAAGGGAGAAGTTGTGGCTGGACGCCTGTTCACCTCGGAGTCCGTGACCGAGGGGCACCCGGACAAGATCGCCGACCAGATCAGTGACTCGGTGCTCGACGCCATGCTCGAGCAGGACCCGCAGAGCCGGGTCGCGGTCGAGACGCTGCTGACCACCGGCCTCGTGGTCGTGGCCGGCGAGGTCACCACGACCGGCTACGTCGACATCAAGCAGAAGGTCCGCGAGCGGATCCTCGACGATCGGCTACGACTCCTCCGAGAAGGGCTTCGACGGTCATTCCTGCGGCGTGATGGTCGCCATCGGCGGGCAGTCCGGCGACATCGCCCAGGGCGTGGACTCCGGACACGAGAGCCGCACCGGCTCGGTCGACGCCATGGACAAGCAGGGCGCGGGCGACCAGGGCCTGATGTTCGGCTACGCCTGCGACGACACCCCCGAGCTGATGCCGCTGCCGATCACGCTGGCCCACCGGCTCGCGGAGAAGCTCACCGAGGTGCGCAAGAACGGCACGCTCGACTACCTGCGTCCTGATGGCAAGACCCAGGTCACCATCGAGTACGACGACGACGACCACGCCGTCCGCGTCGACACCGTGGTGCTGTCCACCCAGCACGCCGAGGGCGTCGACCTCGACACCCAGCTGCAGCCGGACATCCAGAAGCACGTCATCGACCCGGTGCTCGCCGACTTCGACATCGAGTCCGAGGGCTACCGGCTGCTGGTCAACCCCACCGGCAAGTTCGTGGTCGGCGGCCCGATGGGCGACGCCGGCCTGACCGGTCGCAAGATCATCGTCGACACCTACGGCGGCATGGCCCGCCACGGCGGCGGCGCGTTCTCCGGCAAGGACCCGTCGAAGGTCGACCGCTCCGCGGCCTACGCGATGCGCTGGGTGGCGAAGAACATCGTCGCCGCCGGTCTGGCCCGCCGGGCCGAGGTGCAGGTCGCCTACGCGATCGGCAAGGCGCAGCCGGTGGGTGTGTTCGTGACCACGTTCGGCACCGAGAGCGTCCCGGTCGACACGATCCAGAAGGCCGTGCTCGAGGTGTTCGACCTCCGCCCGGCCGCGATCATCCAGGACCTCGACCTGCTCCGCCCGATCTACGCCAAGACCGCGGCGTACGGCCACTTCGGCCGGGAGCTCCCGGAGTTCACCTGGGAGCAGACCAACCGGGTCGACGAGCTGAAGAAGGCTGCCGGCGTCTGAGGCCTGTGGCCGCGTCGAATTCCCAAGGTATCGACGTTTTCTGGCGCTTCCAGTGGTGTGCATGCCGCTGGGAGTGCCAGATCTCATTGGGAGGTCCGTGAGAAACATCGATACCTTGGGAATTCAACGCCGGACCCGCCCCGACCCACCCACCCACCCCGACAGGCTCACTCCCATGGACCAGCGGATCAGCTTCGTGACCCTCGCCGTGGCCGACCTCGACGCGACCCGGCGGTTCTACGTCGACGGGCTCGGCTGGGAGCCGGCGCTCGACGTGCCGGGGGAGGTGCTGATGATCAAGGCCGGGGAGCACCTCGTGCTCTCGCTGTGGTCGGAGAGCGGGTTCGAGGCGGAGGTCGGGACCATCCGACGCGGCGAGGGCGTGGTGCCGATGACGCTCGCGCACAACGTGCGCCTCCCGCGAGGAGGTCGACGAGGTGCTCGCGACGGCGCGGGCCGCGGGCGCCGACCCGGTGGTCGACGGGGTGGAGCGCGACTGGGGCGGCTACACCGGCTACTTCGGCGACCCCGACGGGTTCCGGTGGGAGATCGCCTGGAACCCCGGACCGATCGGGCAGGTCGTCCTGCCGTGAGCGTGGTCTTCCCGCGGCCGCTGCGCCCCGGCGACCGGATCGGGGTCACGTCCCCGTCCAGCGGCGTGGACGAGCCCCTCCTGCCACGGCTGCGGGCGGGGATCGAGGCGCTCCGTGGCCGCGGGTACGACGTGGTGGTCGGCGACTGCATGGACGGCACCGGTCCCACCTCCGCCCCCAAGGAGCAGCGAGCCGCCGAGCTGACCGCGATGCTGGCCGACCCCGCGATCGCGGCGGTGGTCCCGCCGTGGGGCGGCGTGCTCGCGATCGACATCCTCGACCAGCTCGACTGGGACGCGCTGGCCGCGGCGGAGCCGACCTGGCTGGTCGGGTTCAGCGACACCACGCACGGTGCTGCTGCCGCTGACGCTCCGGCTCGGCTGGGCGACCCTGCACGGCACCAACCTGATGGACACGCCGTACCTCCCGCCCGACGGACTCCTGCACTGGACCGACGTCGCCGCCGGCAACCGCGCCGTTCACCCAGCGCAGCCCCGGGCGGCACCGCGCCGACGGGATGGGACGACTACGCAGCACGATCCCGGCGTCAGCCACATGACGCTGCCCGACGCCGGCCGCTGGTCCAGGTGCTGAGCGGCGGCGGACGCGCGGCGTCGACGTGACCGGACGCCTGGTCGGTGGCTGCATCGAGACCATCTCGCCGCTGGCGGGCACGCCGTACGGCGACGTCGCCGGCTTCGGCGCCGCGCACGCCGACGAGGGGCTGGTGGTCTACCTCGAGGCCAGCGAGGACGACGCGTACACGATCGGCCGGGCCCTGCACGGGATGCGGCTGGCCGGCTGGTTCGAGCACGCCACGGGCGGTGCTGGTCGGCCGCACCCGGCTCCGGACGCCGACGGGCTCACCCAGCACGAGGCGGTCGCCGACGCGCTCGGCGGCCTCGGGATCCCGGTCGTGCTCGACGTCGAGTGCGGCCACGTGCGCCGTCCTTGCCGCTGGTCAACGGCGCCTACGCGCATGTCGTGGCGGATGGCGACCGGCAGGAGATCACCCAGGTGCTCGGCGGCGGTCGAGGCTAACGAGGGGCTCCGACCAGGTCGCCCAGTCGTGCCAGTACGTCGCTCCAGCCCTGCCGGTAGTCCTCGCCCGAGCCGCCGCTGCGCATCTCATGACCGACCACGACCCGGGTCGTGTTGTTCCCCACGTCGGAGAGCCCGACACTAACGCGGTCCTCCGGCTCCTCCTCACTCCCGGTGAGCCACACCCATGAGAAGACCAGCTCCCGAGGCTCGTCGACCCGTTCGAACGTCCCGCGCACGCCGATGCCCGCCTGGACAGAGCTGATCCGGAACTGGCCGCCTCGTCGCGCGTCCACGGCGTACACCGTGTCTGGGAGGTGTGGCCACCACCAGGCCGCGAGCCCCGCGGACGTGGTCCAGGCGGCCCACACCCGCTGAGGAGGGGCCGCGACGACCTGCTCGAACGCGATCGTGCTCATCCCTGCTCCCTGTCCAGCAGACGACGGTCCTTCAGCGTCGCACTCGAGCCACGTCCTCGGCTAGCGTGCGGCGGGTGACCGACCGTCTCGCCGAGGGCAGCCGCACCTACCTCCGCCCGGTCACGCACGCCGACGCCGCCGAGTTCGTGGCCGCGTCGGTCGCCAGCCGAGACCTGCACCACCCGTGGATCAGCGCGCCGCAGGACGCCGACGCGTTCGCGGCGTACGTCGACCGGGTGACGGACAACCCGGCCAAGATCGGTCTGGTGTTCTGCGACCTCGCCGACGACCGGATCGCCGGTTCGCTGAACATCGGCAACATCGTGCACGGCTCCTTCAGCTGCGCCGCGCTCGGCTACTCGGTCGTTCGCCCACGCCGCCGGGAGGGGACTGATGGGCGACGCGCTCGACACCGTCGTCCGCTACGCGTTCGGCGCGTTGGGGCTGCACCGGCTCGAGGCCAACGTGCAGCCCGGCAACGCCCGCTCGATCGCGCTGGTGAAGCGGCACGGGTTCCGGCTGGAGGGCTTCTCGCCGGACTTCCTGTACGTCGACGGCGCCTGGCGCGACCACGAGCGGTGGGCGATCACCACCGAGATGGTCCCTAGATGACTAAGTCCAAGGGGAGCACGCTGCGCCCCACTCATCACGCACGCTGGCTGCGTTCTCGTCAGTGGCGGTGGCTCCGCCACGGCTCCCTCCTCCGCCTTGCCAGCGCACGCGCTGAGCGGCGCTCGCTTGCACCCCCCTTGGACTTACCCATCTGGCTGAGTAGACCCGGCTGCCTCTTGTCCACAGGGAGCCGTCCGGGCCGTGCCCGCGTCGGTACCGGCTGGTTGGATCGGTGCCGTGACCCAGCCCGACGCCGCCCCGCACCAGGGGCAGCTCTCGCTGCCCGGGCTGGCCCGTGCCGAGGCGCGCCGCGCCAAGCCGCCGAAGGCAAAGCCGCCGGTCCGGCCGGCCGCGGTCGACCCGGTCGCGCAGGTGCTGGTCGACGTGCCGCTGGCCCACCTCGACCGCCCCTTCGACTACCTGGTGCCCGACGACGATGGCCGACGACGCGGTGCCCGGGCGCCAGGGTGAAGGTGCGGTTCGCCGGCCAGGACGTCGACGGGTTCGTGCTCGCCCGCGCCGCCGAGTCCGACCACACGGGTCGGCTGACCCCGCTGCGCCGGGTGGTCAGCGCCGAGCCGGTGCTCACGCCGGAGATCGCCGCACTCACCGGCGAGATCGCCGCCCGCTGGGCGGGCACCCGGTCCGACGTGCTGCGGCTCGCCGTCCCGCCCCGCCACGCCACCACCGAGAAGCAGGCCGAGCCCGACCCGCCGCCGACCTGCCCGCCGCCGGACCTCGGCCGCTGGGCGCGCGTACGACGGGGGGCCGGCGCTCGCTCGACGCGCTGGCCGCGGGCGGGTCGCCACGCGCGGTCTGGTCGCTGCCTGCCCGGTGACGACTGGGCGCTCCTGCTCGCCGAGGCCGCCGTCGCCACCGCGCGGTCCGGCCGCGGCGCGCTGCTCTGCGTGCCCGACCACCGCGACGTGACCCGGCTCGACGACGCGCTGACGGCGCTGGTCGGCGGCGGGCACCACGTCGTGCTGACCGCCGACGCCGGGCCGGCGAAGCGCTACGCGGCGTTCCTCGCGGTCGCGCGCGGCGCGGCCCGGATCGTGATCGGCACGCGCGCGGCGGCGTTCGCGCCGCTGCGCGACCTCGGCCTGGTCGCGATGTGGGACGACGGCGACGACCTCTACGCCGAGCCCCGCGCGCCGTACCCGCCACACCCGCGAGGTGCTGCTCCTGCGCGCGCGGCAGACCGGGTGCGCGGCCATGCGTGGGCGGGTCACGCCCGCAGCGCCGAGGCGCAGTACCTGCTCCGCACCGGCTGGGCCCGGGAGGTCGTCGGCCCCCGCGACACCGTTCGCGTCCCGGGTGGCGGTGTCGGTGTCACCGGCGCGACCGACTTCGACCTCGAGCGCGACCCGCTGGCACGCAGCAGCCGGCTGCCGCAGGAGGCGCACCAGGCGATCGCGGCGGGGCTCAGGTCCGGGCCGGTCCTGGTGCAGACCCCTCGGGCCGGGCTACGCGACCCGGCTGGCCTGCGACCGCTGCCGCACCCCGGCCGCGTGCACGGTGTGCCACGGGCCCGCTGCGGATCCTTCCTCCGGCGCGGCCGCCGTCCTGCGCCTGGTGCGGCACCGACGCAAACGGCTGGACGTGCCCGGAGTGCGGCGGTCACGGGCTGCGCGCGCCGGTGCTCGGCGACCGGCGTACGGCCGAGGAGCTGGGGCGGGCGTTCCCGGGCACGCTGGTCCGCACGTCGTCGGGCGACCGGGTGCTCCCGCGGGTCGGGGCGGAGCCGGCGATCGTGGTCGCGACACCGGGCGCGGAGCCGGTCGCCGACGGCGGCTACGCGACGGTGGCGCTGCTCGACACCTGGCTGACTGCTGGCCCGCTCCGACCTGCGCGCCGACGAGGAGGCGGTGCGCCGATGGAGCGACGCCGCCGCGCTGGTGCGCCCGGTGCCCGACGGCGGCCGGGTGGTCGCTGGTCGGCGACCCGGCAGCAGCCGGCGGTGCAGGCGCTGGTCCGGTGGGACCCGGGCGGCTACGCCGAGCGGCTGATCGCCGAGCGGCTCTCGGCGCACCTGCCGCCCGCGTCCCGGGTGGCTACCCTGACCGCGAACCCGGCGGCGCTGGAGGAGGTCGAGGCCGCGCTGGGCCTGCCCGCCGGGCGCCGAGGTGCTCGGACCGGTACCGCTGGCCCACGAGGAGATCGACCGAGGCAGCGACGACGACCTGGCCCGGCTGGTGCTCCGGGTGCCGCGCGCCGCGGGGCCGGCGCTGTCCGCGGCGCTGGCCGACCTGCAGCGCGGCCGCTCGGCCCGCAAGCAGCCCCACGTGCGGGTCGAGGTCGACCCGATCCGGCTCGGCTGAGCACCGCCCTAGACTCGGTGGCTCCCACCCCTCCAGCGACAAGGTCACGCATGTCCGTCCAGCCGATCCGGCTCTTCGGCGACCCGGTGCTGCGTACGGCGGCCGCCCCGGTGCTCGACTTCGACAAGGAGCTCCGCACGCTCGTCACGCGACCTCACCGAGACCATGCTCGAGGCGCCCGGCGCCGGGCTCGCGGCCCCGCAGATCGGTGTCGGCCTGCGGGTGTTCACCTGGCACGTCGACGGCGAGCTCGGACACCTCGTCAATCCCGACCTGACCCTGTCCGAGGAGCTCCAGGACGGGCCCGAGGGCTGCCTGTCGCTGCCCGGCCTGAGCATCGACTGCACGCGTGCGCTCCACGTCGTCGCCCGCGGGTTCGACATGCACGGCGAACCGGTCACGATCGAGGGGTCCGAGCTGCTGGCCCGCGCGATCCAGCACGAGACCGACCACCTCGACGGGATCCTGTTCCTCGACCGGCTCGACCGCGAGGCGCGCCGCGAGGCGATGCGGATCGATCCGCGAGTCCGAGTGGTTCGGCGAGCCGGCACCGGTCGTGAGGTTCTCCCCGCACACGACCCGCGGGCTCGGCCTGTGAGGGTCGTCTTCGCCGGCACGCCCGAGGTGGCGCTCCCCGCCCTCGAGGCGGTCGCCGCGTCCGGGCACGAGCTGGTCGGCGTCGTCACCCGGCCCGACGCACCCGCGGGCCGGGGCCGGCGGATGGTGGCCTCGCCCGGTCGGCCTGCGCGCCGAGGAGCTCGGCGTGCCGGTGCTCAAGCCGGCGCACCCCCGCGACCCGGAGTTCCAGGCGGCGCTGCGCCGCGCTGGAGCCCGACTGCGTGCCCGGTGGTGGCCTACGGCGCGCTGCTGCCCGAAGCGGCCCTGACGATCCCGCCGCAAGGGCTGGGTCAACCTCCATTTCTCGGTGCTCCCCGCCTGGCGCGGCGCAGCGCCCGTGCAGCACGCGATCTGGGCGGGCGACGAGGTGACCGGTGCCACCACGTTCCGGATCGTCCGCGGCGCTCGACGCCGGACCGACGTACGGCCTGATGACCCAGACGATCCGCCCGACCGACACCGCGGGTGACCTGCTGGCGCGGCTCGCCGAGGGTGGTGCCGGGCTGCTGGTGCGCGACCCTCGACGGCATCGCCGACGGCTCGCTGGAGGAACGCGACCAGCCGGGCGACGGCATCAGCCTGGCCCCGAAGATCACCGTCGACGACGCCCGGGTCGACTGGTCCGAGCCCGCGGTGGCGGTCGACCGGCGGGTGCGCGCATGCACCCCGGCACCCGGTGCGTGGTCGACGTACGACGACGAACGGATCAAGCTCGGACCCGTGCGCCCCGACCCGGACCACCAGCGACTCGCCCCGGGCTCGCTCGCCATCGCGAAGAACAGCGTGCACGTCGGCACCGCCACCGATCCGGTGCGGCTTGGACTGGTGCGTGCCCACGGACGCAAGGAGATGCCGGCAGCCGACTGGGCCCGAGGGCTCCGGCTCGACGCGGACGAGCCGGTGGGGCTCGGCTGATGGAGCGCGCGACGCCGGCCGACGTCGACGCGATCTGCGGCGCCCTGCCCGGAGACCGAGCTCGGCACCTCGTGGGGCGACCGGCCGACCTGGAAGGTGCCCACTGGCAGGAAGGGCCGCGGGTTCGTGCTGCACCGCGCCCCGCAGAAGAACGTCGTCGACCCGGCGACCGGCGAGCCCTACCCCGACCTGCTGGTGATCAGCGTGCCCGACGAGTCGGCCAAGCTGGCGCTGGTGGAGAGCGACAGCCCGTTCTTCACGATCCCCCACTTCGACGGCTACGACGCCGTGCTCGTGCAGGAGTCCCGGCTCGGCGAGATCAGCCGCGTCGAGCTGGCCGAGGTGCTCACCGAGGCCTGGGCGGCCGTGGCGCCCGCCCGGCTGGTCAGGGAACACCTTGGCGACTGACCGCGCGTTCGGCGACCAGCCCCGACTGGCGGCGTACGACGTGCTGCGAGCTGTGTCCGCGGACGACGCCTACGCCAACCTGGTGCTGCCGCAGGTGCTCCGCGAGCGGGGGCTGAGCGGTCGCGACGCGGCGCTGACGACCGAGCTGGTCGGCGGCACGCTGCGCGGCCAGGGCACGTACGACGCCATCGTCGCGTCGCTGGCCAACCGCGCCGTCGACCCGCCGGTGCTCGACGCGCTGCGGCTCGGCACCCACCAGCTGCTGGCGATGCGCGTGCCCGGCCACGCCGCGGTCGCCACCACCGTCGACCTGGTGCGGCACCGGGTCGGGCACCGGCCGGCCGGCTTCGTCAACGCGATCCTGCGCAAGGTGTCCGCGCACGAGCTCGACGGCTGGGTGCGACGGGTGGCCCCCGACCCGACCGCCGACCCGACCGGGCACCTTGCCGTGGCCACGTCCCACCCGCGCTGGGTGGTCGAGGCGCTCGCGGCGGCGCTGGGCCGGCCCGGCGAGCTCGACGCGCTGCTCGCCGCGGACAACGAGCGGCCACGGGTGACCCTGGTCGCCCGGCCCGGACTGTCGACCGTCGCCGAGCTCGGGGGAAGGCCGACGCTGAGCCCGCTCGGGGTGACGCTCGACGGCGGCGACCCCGGAGAGGTGCCCGCCGTGCGCGACGGACGGGCCGGCGTGCAGGACGCCGGGTCGCAGCTGGTCGCGCTCGCCCTCACGCGTGCCGGGGTGGACGGCACCGACGAGCGCTGGCTCGACCTGTGCGCAGGCCCGGGCGGCAAGGCTGCGCTCCTCGCCGCGCTGGCGGCGGAACGTGGTGCCCGGGTGCTGGCCGCCGAGCGGCAGCCGCACCGGGCGCGGCTGGTGCGCCAGGCGCTTCGGGCGACCACCGCGGGTCTGGCCGGCGTGGTGGCGGCGGACGGCACCCGTCCTGCCTGGGCCGACCGTGGCTTCGACCGGGTGCTGGTGGACGCGCCGTGCTCCGGTCTCGGCGCCCTCCGGCGCCGTCCCGAGGCGCGCTGGCGGCGCCGTCCCGAGGATCTCGCCGAGCTGGTGCCGCTGCAGCGCGCGCTCCTCGACTCGGCCCTCGACGCCACCCGGCCCGGGGGAGTGGTGCTCTACGCGACCTGCTCCCCGGTGGTCGCCGAGACCGTCGACGTCGTGCGGGCGACGCTCGCCGGACGCGACGACGTCCGGCTCGAGGATGCGGGACCGCTGCTCCCGGAGGTCGACGACGCCACCTGCGCGGGCTTGCCGGAGGCGGTGCAGCTCTGGCCGCACCGGCACTCCACCGACGCGATGTTCCTGGCTCTTCTGCGAAAGTCCTGAACCGGGACGAACCTGCGCGTCGGCCCGGGCGTCTTGTGGAGTGTGGACGGGATCGTGGGCTCGGGGCGGGCGCCGCGCGGGGGGTTTCACCACGGTATGCAGCCGAACATGCGCCTCCCACGATGAGCAGCTCGTGGGAAGCGCGGGTACGTCGTGGGAACCGGCACGCCTCTCGGCGCAATGACCGTTCTGTCGTAGTTATCCCGGCATACCGTGGTGGACCCGCGCTCCCCACGACCGCCCTACGCTCGACCCCATGACCACCGTCGTCGACATCCAGCAGAAGCTCGCGCTGTTCTCGGAGCACTGGTCACCCAAGGTGGTCGCCCGGCTCAACGACTACGAGATCAAGCTGGTCAAGCTCAAGGGCGAGTTCGTGTGGCACACGCATGCGGACACCGACGAGCTGTTCCTCGTGGTCGAGGGGTCACTCACCATCCAGCTCCGGAGCGGCGACGTCACCCTCGGTCCCGGACAGCTGTACGTCGTCCCGCGCGGGGTCGAGCACTGCCCGATCGCGGAGGGCGACGTGAGCGCGATGCTGATCGAGCCGGCCGGCGTGGTCAACACCGGCGACGCCGACACCGACCGCACTGCGGCGTACGACGCGAGCCTGCTCGACGGCTAGAGTCCTGCCGTCATGGGCATCCAGATCACTCCGAGCATCCTCACCGCCGACTTCGGCAACCTCGCCGCCGAGGTGGCGCCGCATCCCGAGCGCCGACTGGTGCACGTCGACGTCATGGACAACCACTTCGTGCCGAACCTGACCCTCGGCCCGCCGATGGTCGAGGCGCTGCGCAAGGCGACCGACGCTCCCGCTCGACTGCCACCTGATGATCGACGACCCCGACCGCTGGGCGCCGGCGTACGCCGAGGCCGGCGCGCGCCAGCGTGACCTTCCACGTCGAGGCCGCGCGCGGCGCCGGTCCGGCTGGCCCGCGAGCTGCGCGCCGCAGGGTGCGCGGGCCGGCATGGCGCTGCAAGCCGGCCACGCCGGTCGACCCGTACGAGGACCTGCTGCGCCGAGCTCGACATGCTGCTGGTGATGACCGTCGAGCCCGGGTTCGGCGGCCAGACGTTCCTCGACGTCGTGCCTGCCCAAGATCCGCCGCGCCCGCGAGCTCGCCGACAAGCACGGCCTCGACGTGTGGCTGCAGGTCGACGGCGGCGTGTCGCCGGAGACCATCGAGCGGTGCGCCGAGGCCGGCGCCGACGTGTTCGTCGCCGGCTCGGCCGTGTACGGCGCCGACGACCCCGACGCCATGGTCGAGGAGCTGCGCGCCCTCGCCCGCAGGCCGCGCCCGCCTGAGCGCGCTGGTGGCCGGGGTCACGCTCCCGGGCCGGCCCTGTGCGTGGCATCCTTGGGGACAGACGAGCGAACAGCTCGCGTGCTCTGGGGTCGGTGCAATTCCGAGCCGGCGGTGACAGTCCGCGACCCGGCCGCAGCCAGCGGCCGGTTGACCAGGTGGAACTCCTGGACCGACGGTGAGAGTCCGGATGGGAAGGCGCACGCGGCGGTCGCGTCGCGCCGCCGTCAGCGGGCGCGCGCGACGCCGTACGTCGAGGCCCCGGTGAGTCCGCGAGCCGGACCGAGAGGGCGCACCGATGGCCATCGCGCCGCCGAGACGCGCGCGATGCGGCGCGCGCTCGAGCTCGCGCGCGACGCCCGGCGTGCCGCTCGGCCCCAACCCGCGCGTCGGCTGCGTGCTGCTCGACGCCGGACGGCACCGTGGTCGCCGAGGGCTGCCACCGCGGCGCCGGCACGCCCGCACGCCGAGGTCGACGCGCTGGCCGAGCGCCGGCGACGACGCCCGCGGGCGCGACCGCCGTCGTCACGCTCGAGCCGTGCAACCACACCGGCCGCACCGGCCCGTGCGCCGCAGGCGCTGCGTCGACGCCGGCGTCGCGCGCGTCGTGTTCGCCCAGCCCGACCCCAACCCGGTCGCCGCCGGCGGCGCCGCGACGCTGCGCGGCGGCCGGCGTCGACGTCGAGGGCGGGCTGCTGCCGACGAGGCGCGCGGCGCTCAACCGGGCCTGGACCTTCGCGATGGACCACGGCCGGCCGTTCGTCACCTGGAAGTTCGCCGACCACGCTCGACGGCCGCAGCGCCGCCGCCGACGGCACCAGCCGCTGGATCAGCTCGCGCGCCGGCCCGCGCTCGACGCGCACCGGCTGCGCGCCGCAGTGCGACGCGATCCTGGTCGGCACCGGCACCGTCGCCGCCGACGACCCGCGGCTGACCGTGCGCGACGAGGCCGACGAGCCGCTGCCGCACCAGCCGCTCCGCGTCGTGATGGGCCAGCGCGACCTGCCCGCCGGCCGGCGGGTCTTCGACGACCGCGCCGAGACGCTCGCTGCTGCGCACCCGCGACCCGCGACGAGGCGCTGGCCGAGCTGTTCGCGCGCGACCGGCCAGCACGTCTTCCTCGAGGGCGGCCCGACGCTCGCGGCGGCGTTCCTGCGCGGCGGGCTGGTCGACGAGGTCGTCGCCTACGTCGCGCCCGGTGCTGCTCGGCGCGGGCGCCGGCGCGGTCGCCGACCTCGGGCATCACCACGATCACCGACGCGGTGCGCCTGCCGGTCGCCGACGTGACCACGGTCGGCACCGGCGCCGGACGCGCAACGTCCGGATCACGCATGACCCGCGCCGACGGAGGAGCGCTGATGTTCACCGGCATCGTCGAGGAGCTCGGCGACGGTCGCCGCCGTCGAGGACCAGGGCGACGCCGCCCGGCTCACCGATCGCGCGGCCCGCACGGTCGCTCGCGGACGCCGCGCACGGCGACTCGATCGCGGTCAACGGCGTGCTGCCTCACCGTCGCCGACCGCGACCGGCGACGACCGTTCACCGCCGACGTCATGCGCGAGACGCTCGACACGCCCGTCGCTCGGCGACCTCGCGCCCGGGCGACCCGGTCAACCTCGAGCGCGCGGTCACGCCCGACGACCCGGCTCGGCGGCCACATCGTGCAGGGCCACGTCGACGGCACCGGCACGGTCGCGCGCCGCACGCCCGCCGAGCACTGGGAGGTCGTCGAGGTCGCGCTGCCGGCCGACCTGGCCCGCTACGTCGTCGCCGAAGGGCTCGATCACCGTCGACGGCATCTCGCTGACCGTCGTCGACGTCGCGCGCCGACTGGTTCACCGTGTCGCCTGATCCCCGAGACGCTCGCCCGCACCACCCTCGGGCACCGGCAGCCCGGCGACCCGTCAACCTCGAGGTCGACGTCCTCGCCAAGTACGTCGGAACGCTCCTGCAGCACCGGACCATCGCACCGAGAGGACCGCGCCATGACCAGCATCCGGCTCGACACGCGTCGAGCGCGCGATCGCCGACATCGCCGCCGGCAAGGCCGTCGTCGTCGTCGACGACGAGGACCGCGAGAACGAGGGCGACCTCATCTTCGCCGCCAGCCAAGGCGACCCCGGAGCTGATGGCGTTCACGATCCGCCACTCCAGCGGCGTGATCTGCGTGCCGATGCCGGCGCGCGATGCTCGACCGGCTCGAGCTGCCGCTGATGACGCCCGCACAACCAGGACCGCAGCGGCACGGCGTACACGGTCTCCGTCGACGCCCGCGACGGCGTCAGCACCGGCATCTCGGCCGCCGACCGCGCGCACACCGTCCGGGTGCTCGCCGACTCCGCGACCGAGCCGTGCGAGCTGACCCGGCCCGGTCACGTCTTCCCGCTGCGCTACCGCGAGGGCGGCGTGCTGGTCCGACGCGGCCACACCGAGGCGGCGGTCGACCTGGCCCGGCTGGCCGGGCTGACCCCGGCCGGCGTGCTGGTCGAGGTCGTCAACGACGACGGCATCGATGATGCGCGGTCGCCGGAGCTGCGGGCGTTCGCCGACGAGCACGGCCTGGCGCTGATCTCGATCGACGACCTCGTCGCACTACCGCCGCCGCACCGAGAACGCACGTGGTGCGGGTCGCGGAGACCCGGCTGCCGACCCGGCACGGCGAGTTCCGCGCCTTCGGCTACCGCATCACGCATCGACGGCTCCGAGCACGTCGCGCTCGTGCACGGCGACCCGGCCGACTGGCGCACGGCGACCGGTGCTCGTCCGGGTGCACTCCGAGTGCCTGACCGGCGACGTGTTCGGCTCGCGAGCGCTGCGACTGCGGTCCGCAGCTCGACGCGGCGCTCGGCGCGATCGTCGCGCGAGGGCCGCGGCGTCGTGGTCTACCTGCGCGGGCACGAGGGCCGCGGGATCGGCCTGCTCGCCAAGCTGCAGGCCTACCAGCTGCAGGACGGCGGGCGCGACACCGTCGACGCCAACCTCGACCTCGGGCCTGCCCGCCGACGCCCGCGACTACGGCGCGGCCACGCAGATCCTGCGCGACCTCGGCGTCGACAGCGATGCGGCTGCTCACCAACAACCCGGACAAGACGCCGGCCTGGAGGCCTACGGGATCGCAGGTCGCCGAGCGGGTGCCGCTGACGCCGCGGCCCAACG
Organism: uncultured Actinomycetota bacterium; assembly: GCA_963745795.1. Lineage (GTDB taxonomy): Bacteria > Actinomycetota > Actinomycetes > Propionibacteriales > Nocardioidaceae > Marmoricola. The sequence continues at coordinate 186,298 of CAVUYR010000006.1, forward strand.
ACCACAACCTGACCTACCTGCGCACCAAGCGCGACCGGATGGGCCACGTGCTCCCCGGGCTGAGCGGCGACATGACACCCACCGCGGACGGAGGCCTCTGAGATGAGCGGCGACGGGGCACCGGACACGCGGCCCTTCGACGGCCACGACCTCCGGGTCGCCGTCGTCGCGTCGAGCTGGCACGAGCACGGTGATGGACGGGCTGCTCGCCGGCGCCACGCCGCGCGCTCAAGGCGCACCAGGTCGAGGCGCCGGTCGTGGTCCGCGTGCCGGGGTCGTTCGAGCTGCCGGTGGTCGCCGCGGCCCTCGCCGCGGCAGGGGTACGACGCGGTCGTCGCGCTCGGCGTGGTCATCCGCGGCGGCACTCCGCACTTCGAGTACGTGTGCTCCGCGGCCACCGACGGCCTCAACCGGGTCGCGCTCGACACCGGCTGCGCGGTCGGCTTCGGGCTGCTCACCTGCGACAACGAGGAGCAGGCCCTCGACCGCGCCGGTCTCGACGGCTCGAGCGAGGACAAGGGCTACGAGTCCGCGCAGGCGGCCCTTCTCACGGCGCAGACCTTGCGGAAGATCCGCCAGCCGCAAGCCCTAGGGTGAACACGTGAAGACGTTCGAGGAGCTCTGGGCCGAGCTGAGCGAGAAGGCGCAGACCCGGCCCGCGGGCTCCGGGACGGTGGCGGCGCTCGACGCCGGCGTGCACGAGATCGGCAAGAAGCTGGTCGAGGAGGCCGCCGAGTCGTGGATGGCCGCCGAGCACGAGGGCCATGAGCGGGCGGCCGAGGAGATCAGCCAGCTGCTCTACCACGCGCAGGTGCTGATGCTCGCCGCCGGACTCTCCCTCGACGACGTCTACGCACATCTCTAGGACCCCGCCATGACCGATCGTCCTCACGATCCGCGTCCGCACTGCTGCGGATCGCCGTGCCCAACAAGGGCTCGCTGTCCCAGCCGGCCGCCGAGATGCTCCGCGAGGCCGGCTACCGGCAGCGCACGGACTCCCGCGAGCTCACGCTCACCGACGCCGAGAACGGCGTCGAGTTCTTCTTCCTGCGCCCCCGCGACATCGCGGTGTACGTCGGCGAGGGCACGCTCGACGTCGGCATCACCGGCCGCGACCTGCTGCTCGACTCCGAGGCCAAGGCCGAGGAGGTGATGGCGCTCGGCTTCGGCGTCGCTCGAGGTTCCGCTTCGCGGCCCGGCCCGGCACCGCGACCACGCTCGAGGACCTGACCGGCAAGCGGATCGCCACGTCGTACGCCGGCGTGGTGCGCAGCCTACCTCGAGGAGCACGGCGATCGACGCCACCGTCATCCGGCTCGACGGCGCGGTGGAGACGTCGATCCAGCTCGGCGTCGCCGACGTGATCGCCGACGTCGTGGAGACCGGCAGCACGCTGCGCCAGGCCGGGCTGGAGGTCTTCGGCGACCCGATCCTGGAGTCCGAGGCGGTGCTGGTCACACGGGCCGGCGCCGACCGGCCGGGCGGGGTCGAGGTGTTCCGGCGCCGGATCGAGGGCGTCCTGGTCGCGCGCTCCTACGTGATGATGGACTACGACATCCCCGACGACCGCGGTCGACGCCGCGGTCGCGCTGACACCCGGGATCGAGACCCCGACCGTCGTCGCCGCTTCATCGGGAGGGCTGGATCGCCGTACGCGTCGATGGTCCCGCGCAACGGCTGCCCAGCGGCTGATGGACGAGCTCTACGACCTCGGTGCCCGCGGCATCCTGGTCACCGACATCCATGCCTGCCGACTCTGAGAAGCCGCGTGCCGGGCCGGTGCTGCCGCACACGTGGCGTCCGTTCGGAGTCCGCCTGGTCGGGGTGATCGCGGGGCTCGGGCTGCTGGCGGTCTGCGTCGCGGCCTGGATCGCGCTCGGGGAGGACATCCGGAGCCGGTTCACGCCGTTCGAGAAGCTGACGCTCGTGATGCTCGGCATCCTCGGCGCCGCGGTCTGGTACGCCCTGCTGCGCTCCCGCCTGAGCGCGACCGACGACGACGTGGCGGTGGTCAACGGGTTCCGCGCCCGGCACTACGACTGGGCGCAGATCGTCGCGCTGCGGCTGCGGCGCGGTGCGCCGTGGGCGGAGATGGACCTCTCCGACGGCACCACGGTCCCGGTGATGGCGATCCAGGGATCCGACGGCGACCGCGCGAAGACCGCCGTCCGCGAGTTCCGCCGCGTCCTCGCCGCCCGGACCCGTACCGACCGCAACGACTGACCCCCCGACAGGTCAGAAATGGTTGGCCGAAACGCGCCGAGCCGGCACACAGATGACGCCTCGGCGTCGTACCAGCAACCAGGAATGACCTCTCGCGGAGGAGAGATCAGCCGGTGGCCTTGTCGAGGCGCTGGAGGAGGTCGTGGGCGGCGAGCTCGACGTCCTTGTGGCGCCACTCGGCGGCGCGGTAGACGCAGGCGATCAGGCCGGTGCGGTGCACGCGGCGTAGGTCGCCGTATACGAACGCGTAGCGGGCCTTGGTCTCGTCGTTGGCGCCGTCGGTGAGGCCGAGGTGCCAGGCGGCGTACTCGGCCCAGGAGTGCTTCTCGAGGAAGCCGTTCTGCGCCTCGGCGCCGGGCTGCACCTCGCCCCAGTCGCTGTCCAGGACGTACTGCCGCTTCTCGATCAGCTCGCGGCAGTGGGCGACCGCGGCGTCGTTGACCAGGTACTTCGCCATGCCGCCATCCTGCGTGAGGGCGGGCGGGTCAGTCGAGGGCCCGGATGCCCCAGGCGGCGGAGAAGGTCGCTCCGGGGTCGAGCACCACGAGGTCGTCGCCGCTGTTGAAGGCGTCGGGTGGTGCGGTCATCGGTTCCACCGCGAGCGCCGTCCGCGCGGTGTCGGGGCCCTGGTCGTCGCCGGAGTACGCCTGCAGCCAGCCGAAGCGCTCGTCCACCCACAGCTCGACGCCGTTGCCGGCGGGGGCGCGGAGGACGACCCGGGCGCGTCCGTCGGCGCCCCGGACCAGGTCCGTGAAGGCGTGGTCGAGCACGGTGTCGCCGATCGGACGCCCCTCCCGGAAGTCGTACGGCGAGCCGGCGACCGGTTCCCGCCCGGTCGGCAGCTTGCGTTCGCCATCGGTCAGCAGCCGCGTGGCACCGGGCAGCGCGAGGTCGTCGTCGTCGACCTGCGCCGACCCGGTGGTGAGGTACGGGTGCGCGCCGCACGCGAACGGCGCGGACTCGGCGGCCAGGTTCGTCGCGGTCACCGTCACTGCCAGCCCGTCGTCGTCGAGCGCGTAGCGCCAGGCCAGGTCGAGCGTCCACGGGTATCCGGCCTGCGCCATCAGCCGGTAGCGCATGGTGACCGCCGGGCCGCTCGCCTCGGCCCGCCAGGAGACCCACCGGACCAGGCCGTGGCTCGCGTTGTGTCGCGCGGGCTCGGACAGCGGGAGCTGCAGCGAGGCGCCATCGAAGGTGTAGGCGCCGTCGCGGATCCGGTTCGGCCACGGCATCAGGACCTGGCCGCGGCCCGCGGACGGCATCCGGTCCTCGGGAAAGCCCTGCACGAGGTCGCGGCCGTCGTACGACAGCGAGCGGAGCGTCGCACCGCTCTCGGTGACCACCGCCTCGTAGCGGCCGTGGGTGAGCAGGTGCTGGTTGCCGCTGGGGCTGGTCGTCACCTCCCCGACGCTACCGTTGACGGCGTGACGATGCAGCGCACCGAACGCCGGTCGACGTGGGCGCAGGCCGGGCTGATCAGCCTCGGCTTCGTCGCGCTGCTCTGGGTGCTGGAGATCGTCGACGCCGCCAACGGCCACGCCCTCGACGGGTACGGCGTCACACCCCGCAGCGAGGACGGCCTGGTCGGCATCCTGTTCGCGCCGCTCCTGCACGGCGGCTGGGGCCACCTGGAGGGCAACACGCTTCCGGTGCTGGTGCTCGGCTTCCTCGTGCTGCTCGGCGACGTCGCCCGCGGCCTGGCCGCGACGGCCGTGATCTGGCTGGTGAGCGGGGTCGGGGTGTGGCTGGTCTCGCCCGCGAACACGATCACCCTGGGCGCCTCGGTGCTCGTGTTCGGCTGGTTGGTCTACCTGATCCTGCGCGGAGTCTTCACCCGGCGCAGCAGCGAGATCGCCACCGGCGTGGTGCTCCTGTTCTTCTTCGGAGGGCTCCTGCTCGGCGTGCTCCCGGGCCAGCCGGGCGTGTCCTGGCAGGGCCATCTGTTCGGCGCGATCGGCGGCGGACTGGCCGCCGCGTGGGTCTCGCGACGGCCACGCCGGAGCTACGCCGGCCTCAGGTGATGTCTCGCCGCGAGAGCAGCCAGGACCCGATTCCCGCGAGCGCGATCGAGTAGCTGACGAAGATCAGCGCGCACACCCACCAGTCGAAGAACGGACTCGGTCCACCCGCCCCGTTGGTGGGGTCGGACGTGACCAGCATTCCCTGGCTGAGGCTGTTCGGCAGCAGCTTCGGCGGCGTGTCCCAGTGCAGCGCGCTGAACAGGACGGCCAGGATGATCTGCGCGATCAGGGCGATGCCGAGCGCGATGAAGACCGCCGCGAGCTGGTTGCGGATCAGCATCCCGAAGCCGAAGCCGAGCAACGCCCACAGCACGAAGACCAGCAGGATCATCACGAACGTGCGCCACACCTGGGCGTCGTCGAGGTAGGTGCGCTCGCCCTTGATCACGAGCACCAGCGCCCCGAAGCCGCCGGACGAGGCGACACTGACCACGCCGTACACGACGCCGATCAGGACCACCGCGGTGGTCTTCGACACCAGCACCATCCACCGGTGTGGTGTGGCGAGGAACGTCGAGGACACGGTCTGGTGCCGGAACTCCTGGGTGATCAGGATGACGCCCAGCGCCAGCGGGATCAGGGGGGCGATCAGCCAGAAGAACCCGGCGGAGTAGATCAGCTGGGCGGTGCCCACCGACATCTTCAGGAACGGGTTGTCGGCCGGGTCGGTGCCGGCGTTCGTGGTGCCCACGAGCGAGGCGAACAGGGCCGAGACCCCGCCGCCGATCAGGACGACGCCGAACAGCAGGCCCCACCAGAGGCGGGTGGTGAAGACCTTGCGGATCTCCGCGCGGATCGCGCCTCCCATCACGCGACTCCTTCCGTGGTCGACAGGTTGCGGTTGGCGTTCTCCGGTGCCTCCGTGAGCTGGAAGAACAGAGCCTCCAGGTCGGCGTCCTTGCCCCGCAGCTCGTGGACGGCGACTCCGGCGGCGAGGGCTACCTCGCCGATCTGGCGGAGGTCACCGCTGAGGACCGCGAGCGCGCCGTCCTCGATCGGCGAGGACGACAGGCCGGCGCGGTCGAGAGCCTGCGCCAGGGTCGCCGGGTCGGCAGACCGCACGAGCGCGGTGGCCTCCCCGTGGAGCTCCTGGATCGGTCCCTGCTTGATCAGCCGGCCGTTCGCGATGATCACGACGTCGTCGACGGTCTGCTCGACCTCCTGCAGCATGTGGCTGGAGACCAGGATCGTCTTGCCCTCGCCGGAGAGGTGTCGCAGGAAGCCGCGCAGCCAGCGGATGCCCTCCGGGTCGAGCCCGTTGGCCGGCTCGTCGAGCAGCAGCACCTGGGGGTCGCCCAGCATGGCCGCCGCGAGTCCGAGCCGCTGCCGCATGCCCATCGAGTAGCCGCCCGCGCGGCGCCGGGCGGCGGCGGGGATGCCGACGAGCTCGAGCATCTCGTCGACCCGGCGGCTGTCGACGCCGGCCGTGTCGGCCAGCACGCGGAGGTGGTTGCGACCGCTCCGGCCGGGGTGGAAGTTGGTGGCCTCGAGGGCCGCTCCGACGACCCGTTGGGGCTGCGGGATCTCGGCGTACGCGCTTGCCGCCGATGGTCGCGGTGCCGCTGGTCTGGCGGACCAGCCCGAGGAGCATCCGCAGCGTGGTGGTCTTGCCGGCGCCGTTCGGGCCGAGGAACCCGGTGATCCGACCCGGCTCGACGGTGAAGCTGAGGTCGTCGACAGCGGTCAGGCTGCCGAACTTCTTGGTGAGCCGGTCGACGACGATGGTGCCCGAGCCGATGGCTCCCTCGTCGGTGGCGTGCGTCATGGGTCTCCTCCCCTGCGGGGTACAGCCAACCAGACGCAGGGTGCAGCGTGACAACTGCTATTTGTCACGATTCGCGCGGGAGACCGGGCTAGAGGGGCGTTGACTCCGGCAGATCGATGGCCTTCGTGCCGAGCGGGTCGGGCGCTGCCACGGCGCCCACGACCTCGAACTGGGTCATCATGTCGTGGTCCTCGTGGGTCAGGTTGTGGCAGTGCATCATGTACCTGCCGGTGCCGCCGTCGAACTTGACCAGCAGCCGCACACTCTCGTTCTCGCCGAGGTAGACCACGTCCTTGGGTCCCTGCTCGTGCGGCATCGCCGGCCGTCCGTTGCGCGAGGAGATCTTGAAGTCGACGAGGTGGATGTGCGCCGGGTGGTGCCACCCGCCCGAGGTGTTGCGCAGCTCCCAGATCTCGACGTCGTTCGGCCTGGTCGAGGCGATCACCCGGGTGAAGTTGCTGCGTACGACGTCGTCCCAGGTCATCCCGTTGATCGTCCACAGCCCGTTCTTGCGGACGAAGTCCATCTGCCGGGTGCGCACCGCCTGCGCCTCGGTGAGCTTCATCGTCGGCTGGTCAGGGTTGAGCTGGTCCGGGATCGGGTCGTCGGGCTCGAACGGCTCGTCGGTGACCAGGAACTGCATCGCCTTGTCGGTGTTGGTGAAGCTGATCGTGTTCGTCGGTGCACTGTTGCGAAGCACGATCTTGTCGCCGGCTGGTGGTTCTTGAAGTCGATCACGATCTCGTAGCGCTCGGCGACGCCGTGCCGGAAGCTCTTCACCGGTATCGGCCGCGGCACCAGGCCGGCGTCGGTGCCGACTACGGTCATCGTGTCGCCCGAGTCCAGCGACCACTTGAAGGACCGGGCCGGGCAGGCGTTCAGGAACCGGAACCGGTACTTGCGCCGCTTCACCTTCATCGTCGGCCAGGGCTGCCCGTTGACCAGGATCACGTCTCCGTAGAGCCCCTTGTTGTCGTTGTTGTCGAAGAGCACGGACCCGTCGGCGTTGAACGAGATGTCCGCGATGATCAGCGGCACGTCGTAGTCACCGTGCGGGATCTTTGCGGCGAGCTCGAACGGGTCGTGATGGATGTACATCCCGACCAGGCCCATCTGCACGTTCTCGGCCGTGTGGTGCAGCCCGTGGTCGTGGTACCAGAGCGTCCGGGCCTCCTGCACGTTCTGGTACTCGTAGTCCTTGTACTGCCCCGGGTTGGTGATGTCGCTGGCGTAGCCGTCGTACTGCGGCAGGGACGCGTGGCCGTGCAGGTGCACCGAGGTCCACGGCGTGAAACCGAGGGTCGGGTGCACCCGGGGCAGGTCGTTGATCTGCCGCACCCGGGAGCGCCGGTTGCGCTGCGTGACGATCGTCGGCCCCGGGTACATCCCGTCGTACCCCCAGAGGTCGGTCGTCAGGCCGGGCACGATCACGGCCCGGAACGGCCGCATGTCGATCCGGTAGACGTCGGTGACGGGGTCGGCCCGGAAGAGCTCCTTGACCGGAGGCTTCGTGAACCCGGCCGCGAACGGTTTCGGGAGGCGGCTCTCGGCGATCCGGTTGCCCGACACCGAGTCGCCCAAGGCATGGGACACGGGCAGACCGATTGCCGCCCCTGAAAGCACCGAGATCTTGATCACGTCACGCCGGGTCATGCCCACGGTTATCCGCCCCTAGGCGACCCCCCTCGGCTCGATATTCAGGCTAGGTCGGAAACCTTGGGGACGCTAGACCCCCTGATTTGGGGGAACCTCTTGGAAACCTGGTTCAGGGCGTGGGTACGACGAGCTGGGCCCGGGCCCGGGTTCGCTCGCGGGAGAGCAGAAGGTCCTCCTGGACCATGAACCGTCGCCAGTGGTCTGCCTGCGCATCGCCGTCGCGGTCGAGCCCGCGCCGCAGCCGGACGCTGCGTGGAGCCTCGACGTACACGAGGGTCGTGGTCAGACTGCCCCAGGCCCGGCCGCCCGACCCCACGCCCTCGAGCAGCAGCAGCCCACCGGGTCGCACCTGGTGCCACTCCGCGAACCGTCCGGCGTGCCAGTCGTACCGCTGCCACGGACCGTGGAGACCCCGCGCCAGCGGGCGCAGCAGCCGCTCCACGCGGCCGGCCACGAAGAGCAGACCCTCCCATCCGCCGTACAGGTCGTCCATGTGCACCACCTGCGCGTCGGTACGCCGCGCGACCGCCTCCGCGAGCGAGGTCTTCCCGGAGCCGGCCGGGCCGTCGACGCAGACCAGCCGCCCGGCGCCGAGCGTGGGTGGGCGGGACAGCGCGTGCTCCACGACCCGGGTGGCAGCCGCCTCCGGGGTCACCCGGGTCGGGCCATCGGCACGTGCGGGATGCCGTCGTCGAGGAACTCCGGGCCGGTGACCACGTAGCCGTACGTCGCATACCAACCGGCTAGCGGCACCTGGGCGTCCAGCCGGGACGGGCGTTCGCCGATCTCCTCGAGCGCGGCCTCAATCAGCCGGTCGGCAAGCCCGCGGCCACGGAACGCCTGGGCCAGCAGCACCCGTCCGATTCTCACCTCTCCGGTCCCCGAGCCCTCTCCGGTCCCTGAGCTTGTCGAAGGGTCGAGGATCCGCAGGTAGCCCGCCAGCTCGCCGTCCACCTCGAGCGTGAGGTGGCGGGTGCCCGGCTCGACGTCGCGGCCGTCGAGGTCGGGGTAGGCGCACTCCTGCTCGACCACGAACACGTCCTGGCGCAGCCGCCACACGTCGTACCCCGTGCGCGCGTCAAGGTCGTCGAAGGCCCGGGAGCGGACCGTCACCACGCCAGCCCGAGCCCTCGGTAGGAGGGCACCGTTTCGACGATCCGGTCACCGCTGAGCAGGTGCACGAGGTTCGTGTGCTCGGCCGGCTCGCCGCCCTTGGCGTGCCGGAACCAGACCAGGTCGCCGATCGCCAGGGTCGCCGCACCGGGACCGGTCAGCGGCGTCTGCACCTCGCCCGCACCCTCGAGCCCGGTCAGGTGCAGGCCGGGGGGAGCCCAAGGGACCGGCAACCGGTCCTTGCCCGCTGGCCCGCTGGCGACGAAGCCGCCACCGGCGACGGTCGCGATCGATTCGGACGGACGGCGGGCGACGCGCAGTCCGAAGTACGCCGCCGGGCGCGGCTCGAACGACTCGTAGTGGTCGAACAGTCCCGGCACCAGCAGCCCGGAGCCCGCCGCCACCTCGGTCACGGCCGGGTCGGCGACGGTCGACTCGACGCTGCCGGAGCCGCCGGCGTTCCAGAACTCCAGGTCGGCCACCTCGCGAAGGGCGGCCGCGATCCGGCCGCGTCGCTCGACGAGCTGGTTGATCGAGGCGCTCTTCAGCTTGCGCACGACCAGCGACCTGGCCCGCTGCCCGGGTACGTCATCGGGAAGGCCGGCGACCTGGCCCTCGTAGGTCATCACGCCGACCAGCGCGAACCCGGCGCGCCCGGCGATCCTGTGGGCGAGGTCGACGACCTGCGCCTCGTCGTACAGGGGCGAGCGCTTGGGGCCGACGTGCGAGGTGCCCAGCCGCAGCCCGGCGTCGATGTCGATCGCGACCCGCACGGTCGCGTCGCGGCTGCCCCGCACCGCGTCGACGAGGTCGAGGTGTGCGGGGTCGTCGACCATGAGCGTGACCGCGGCCAGAGCGCGCTCGTCGCCGAGCAGCCGGTCGATCCCGCCGCGGTCGACGGTGGGGTAGCCGAGCACGGCGTCGTCGGTCACGCCCTCGGCGACCTGCCACAGTGCCTCGCGCAACGTGTAGGCGAGGACCCCGTGGAAGCCCGGCACCCCGAGCGCGCGCCGGGCCAGGGCCGGCACCCGCAGCGACTTCGAGGCCAGCCGCACCGGCTTCGGGGCGGCGCGGCGCACCAGGTCGGCGGCGTTGAGGTCGAACGCGTCGAGGTCGACCACGACCAGGGGCGCGGCCGGGTCGTCGAGACGCGCGGTTGCGGCGGTGAGGCGTCGGGCGAGCCGGTGTCGCTCGACGTCGTCGAGGAGGTGATCCACGCCTACGTGATCCCGTGCTTCTTGAGGATCGCGGTGACGTCGTCGTCCACGAGCCGCTCACGCCCAGCCGCCCGCTCCCGCTTGGGTGCCTCGACCTGCTTCGGCTCGGAGCGCTGGGTGCGCTCCCGGGTGCCGATGCCGCGGCGGCGCATCGTCGCGGAGGCGCCGAAGAGCACGACCGAGACCCCGGCCAGCGCGATGCCGAGCCACGTCAACGGGTCGAACACCAGGTGCGCCGCCCATCCGGTGACAGCGTCGACGACGTCGCCGGCCAGGCGAAGGGTGCCGGTGAGCCACGCCGCGATCGGGACCAGCGTCCACGCCAGCCCGCGCACACCGGCGGCCGCACCGCTCCGTCGCCAGGCGACGTACGTGTACGCCCCGCCGCCCGCGGTCAACAAGAAAGCGAGGACAGCCCAGGTCGTGGAGTCGAGCGTCACACCACGAGCCTACGTTCTCTACCATCAGCCGGTGCGAACGATTCCAGACCCAGGCTTCGCCGGCGACGACGGCACCGCTCCGGAGACGCTGACCGTCGCCCTCGCGGCGTACGACGCGGACCCGGAGGCGGGGTACCTGCAGGCGCTCGCCGCCCTCTGCACGTCACGTGTCCTGGTGCCGGTGGTGGCGGTCCTCGGCGAGGTCGGGTACGACGAAGCGGGGCTGGCGCACGACAAGTCCTCGGACATGGCCGCGGTGCTGATGCAGCGCCCGGATGGCCGCAAGGCGCTGCTCGCGTTCACCAGCACCAGTGCGCTCACCGGGTGGAACGCCGAGGGACGGCCGGTGCCGGTCCCGGCCGCCGCCGCTGCGCTCTCCGCCGTGCAGGACGGCGCCGACGCGCTGCTGGTCGACGTGGCCGGCCCGGTGCGGTTCGTGGTGGAGGGGGAGGACCTCGCCTGCCTGGCCCGCGGCTGGCGCCTGGTGCGGCTGGAGGACGGCTGGGGCTGGCTGGCGACCGTCGACAACGGCGGGTGACGGGGCCGCGCCGGCGCGGGATGTGCAATCCGGAGCCCCGCCTTGTAGCCTTGGGCGTGACCGATCGGTGCTTCCTCAGGCCGATCACGCAAGCGGGATCCGCACCTAGGGTCCCCACCCGCATCGGCCGCAGCACGATCAGGTCGTCGGGTCCGGGTCCAGCGAGATGTGGCGCCGCACGGATGAGCGTCGCACCGCGATGGCTTCCGCTTGCGAGCGGAAGCCCTTTTTTCGTTCCACGGGGGTTCCGGGTCGACCACGCCGTATGACCCAGGAGGACACATCAGCACCGAGCTGCGCATCAACGACCGGATTCGGGTACCCGAGGTCCGGCTCGTCGGCCCCAATGGCGAGACCGTCGGCATCGTGCCGACCGACCAGGCACTGAAGCTGGCCCAGGAGGCCGACCTCGACCTCGTCGAGATCGCCCCGCAGGGCAAGCCTCCCGTCTGCAAGCTCATGGACTACGGGAAGTTCAAGTACGAGAACGCCCAGAAGGCCCGCGAGGCTCGCCGCAACCAGACCAACGTGGTGATCAAGGAGATGAAGCTCCGCCCCAAGATCGACCAGCACGACTACGAGACCAAGAAGGGTCACGTCGTGCGGTTCCTGCGGGCAGGCGACAAGGTCAAGATCACCATCATGTTCCGCGGTCGTGAGCAGCACCGCCCCGAGCTCGGGTTCCGACTGCTGCAGCGGCTGGCCGAGGACGTCACGGAGCTCGGCTTCGTGGAGTCCGCGCCGAAGCAGGACGGCCGCAACATGATCATGGTGCTCGGACCGCACCGCAAGAAGTCCGAGGCGAAGGCCGAGGTGAAGGCCGAGCGCCAGGAGCGGGCCGCCGCCCGCCAGGCCGAGAAGGACGAGGAACGCGCCGAGTACAAGGCGGCCCACACGGGGCCCGCCGCCCAGAAGAAGGAGCGCGGACGCTCCGAGAACCTGGATCCCGAGATCGAAGCCTGACTCCGTCAGGCTTCGATCGAGACAAGAAAGAGACACACAGATGCCGAAGAACAAGTCGCACTCCGGTGCGGGCAAGCGGTTCCGGGTGACCGGGACGGGCAAGATCCGCCGTCAGAAGGCCGGCCTGCGCCACAAGCTGGAGAAGAAGCCCTCGAAGGTGACCCGTCGCCTCTCGGGCACCACCGAGGTCGCGAAGGCCGACGTGCCGCGCGCCAAGAAGCTGCTCGGTCTCTGAGCGACATCCCGACATCAACGTAGTAGCAACAAGGAGTATCTAGTGGCACGCGTCAAGCGGGCGGTCAACGCCCACAAGAAGCGCCGGGTCGTCCTCGAGCGCGCCTCCGGCTACCGGGGTCAGCGTTCGCGGCTCTACCGCAAGGCCAAGGAGCAGGTCACCCACTCGCTGGTCTACAGCTACAACGACCGGCGCAAGCGCAAGGGCGACTTCCGCAAGCTCTGGATCCAGCGGATCAACGCCGGCGCCCGCGCCGAGGGCCTGACCTACAACCGGTTCATCCAGGGCCTTCGCCTCGCCGGTGTCGAGGTGGACCGCAAGATCCTCGCCGACCTGGCCGTCAACGACCTCCCGGCCTTCGTCGCCCTGGTCGAGGTGGCCAAGGCCGCCCTGCCCGACGACGTCAACGCACCCGTCGAGGCGACCGCCTGAACGGCACACCCCTGAGCGCCGGCCCTGCCCTGTCCAGGAGCAGCGGCCGCGTCAAGGAAGCACGGAAGCTCAGCCGCCGCTCGGTCCGCACCGAGCGGCGGCTCTTCCTTGCCGAGGGCCCGAAGGCCGTCGACGGAGGCGCTCGGCGTCCCCGGCTGCGTGGTCGAGGTGTTCGCGACCGCAGTCGCAGCGGAGCGCTACGCCGACCTGCTCGGCGGCGCCCCGGCGACACTGGTCGCCGACGACGCCCTGGACTCGCTCGGGGACACGGTGGCGCCGCAGGGTCTGGTGGCGGTCTGCCGCCCGGTCGACCGTCCGGTGTCCGACGTCCTCGCCGGTACGACGCTCGCCGTCGTGTGTGCCGACGTACGCGATCCCGGCAACGCCGGCACCGTGATCCGCTCCGCCGACGCGGCGGGTGCCGACGCCGTCGTCCTGGCCGGGCAGAGCGTCGACGCCTACAACGGAAAGACGGTGCGGGCCACGGTCGGCAGCCTGTTCCACGTGCCGCTCGCCCTCGTCCCCGAGCCGGAGGCGGCTCTGGCCGCCTGTCGGGAGGCGGGCCTGCTCGTCCTGGCTGCCGACGGTGCCGGGGAGACCGACCTCGACGACGCCGTCGATGCCGGTCTGCTCGTGCGAGCCGACGGCCTGGCTGATCGGCAACGAGGCGTGGGGCCTGCCCGACCGCCTGGCCGCGCTGGCCGACCACCGGGTGCGAATCCCGATCCACGGCCGCGCCGAGAGCCTCAACCTCTCCACCGCCGCCGACCGTCTGCCTCTACGCCTCGGCCCGCGCCCAGCGCCGGTCCTGATCCGCGACCTGTCGGCCTGCGACTAGCACGCGCCGCACTAGGGTGACGCCGTGGACTCGGAAACCGTGATGCACGACGCCCTGCCCGACGGGCTGGTGGTCGCCGACGCCGATGGCAACGTGGTCCTGACCAACGACGTCGCACGCGAGCAGCTCGGGCTCGACGGTGACGGCGGGATCGGCCGCCCGCTGAGCGAGGTGCTGCTGCTCCGCGACCGCGAGGGGACGGAGTGGTGGACCATGCACCGGCCGTACGACGGGCTGGCCAACCGGGTCTCGTTCACCGAGCAGTCGTGGATCCTGCCGAACGGCGACGAGGTGCTCGTCACCGGACGGCTCGTGCGTGCCGGGCGCGGCGGCCCGGTGAGCCGGGTCGGCGTCGTGCTCCGCTCGGCGCGCGGACGCGAGCGGCTCGATCGCGAGCGCTCCGACCTGGTCGCCACCGTCGCGCACGAGCTGCGCTCGCCGCTGACCGGCGTGCGCGGGTTCGTGACCACGCTGATCAGCCGCTGGGAGTCGTTCAACGACGAGCAGAAGAAGCTGATGCTCGCGACCGTCAACAACGACGCCGAGCGGCTCGGCCGGCTGATCACCGAGCTCCTCGACGTGGCCCGGCATCGACACCGGCCGGCTGCCGCTCTATCCGCGCCCGGTGGACATCGGGGCGCTCGTGGCCCGGGTGATCGAGAGCAGCCGGATCGGCACCAACCGCGAGTTCGAGGTGGCGGTGGCCGACGACCTGCCGCAGGTGCACGCCGACCCCGACAAGCTGTGCAGGTGATCACCAACCTGGTCGAGAACGCGGTCCGGCACGGCGAGGGCATGACCTCGGTGACGCTCGACCAGGACTCCGGGATGGTGCGCCTGGTCGTGGACGACGAGGGCGACGGGCATCCCCGAGGAGATCCGCAAACGGGTGTTCACGAAGTTCTGGAAGCACGGTCAGCGCGGCGGCACCGGTCTGGGCATGTACATCGTCAACGGGCTGGTCGCGGTGCACGACGGCACGCTGGAGATCGGGGACGCACCCGGCGGCGGTGCCCGGATCACCGTGCACTGGCCGCTCGCCACGGTGCACTGACCGAATCCCGCTCGCAGCGACGTGCCCGCGACTTCCTAGACTTGCCTCCGCGGCCCGCCCGATGACCGGCGCGGCTGCACCACCAGCGAAAGGCAGCCATGTCGGGCCCGAACACCGAGTACGACCCCGTCGAAGTCACCCCGCTGCGGGAGGACGAGGTCTTTCGGATGCGCGACGAGGCGCTGGCCGCGATCGCGGCGGCTCCCGACCTGGCCGCGCTCAAGCAGGTCCGCACCGACCACACCGGCGACCGCTCGCCGCTGGCGCTCGCCAACCGCGAGATCGGGGCGCTGCCCCCGCAGGCCCGCAAGGAGGCCGGCAAGCGCGTCGGCCAGGCTCGCGGCGCCGTCAGCGCGGCCTTCGCCGAGCGGCAGACGGTGCTCGACGCCGAGCAGGAGGAGCGGATGCTGGCCGAGGAGACGGTCGACGTCACGCTGCCCTGGGACCGCGCTGCTCACGGCGGCCGGCACCCGGTGACGACGATGTCCGAGCGGATCGCCGACGTCTTCGTGGCGATGGGCTGGGAGGTCGCGGAGGGCCCGGTCGTCGAGGCCGAGTGGCTCAACTTCGACGCGCTCAACCTCGGCCCTGACCACCCGGCGCGCACCATGCAGGACACGTTCTGGACCGAGCCGGCCGACAACGCGATCGTGCTGCGCACGCACACCTCACCGGTGCAGGCCCGCACCATGCTGACCCGCGAGCCACCGATCTACGTCGATCTGCCCCGGGCGGGTGTTCCGCACCGACCCGTACGACGCCACGCACAGCCCGATGTTCCACCAGGTCGAGGGGCTGGTGGTCGACAAGGGCATCACGATGGCCCACCTGCGCGGCTCGCTCGACCACATGCTCGGGGCCCTCTTCGGCGAGGGGATCAGCACCCGGTTCCGCCCGTCGTACTTCCCCTTCACCGAGCCGTCCGCCGAGATGGACATGATCTGCTTCGTCTGCCGCGGCGTCGCCCCGGCCGTCGAGAGCTGCCGCACGTGCCGCGGCGAGGGCTGGATCGAGCTCGGGGGGTGCGGCGTGGTCAACCCGCGGGTGCTGGTCGCCTGCGGCATCGACCCCGAGGTCTACACGGGCTTCGCGTTCGGCTTCGGCATCGACCGGATGTTCATGTTCCGCCACGGCGCGGAGGACCTGCGCGACCTCTTCGAGGGCGACGTCCGCTTCGCCGGCGCCTTCGGAACGGAGATCTGAGCCGTGAGAGCACCGCTGTCCTGGATCCGTGACTACGTCGACCTGCCCGACGACGTCACCGCCGGCGACCTCGCGCGCCGGCTGACCGCGCTCGGGCTCAAGCTCGAGGGGCTGGAGCACCCCGGCCACGACATCACCGGGCCGCTCGTCATCGGCCGGGTGCTGACGATGGAGGCCGAGCCGCAGAAGAACGGGAAGACCATCAACTGGTGCACCGTCGACGTCGGCGACGCCAACGGCACCGGCGAGCCGCAGGGCATCGTGTGTGGCGCCCACAACTTCGCGGTCGGCGACCTGGTCGTGGTGGTGCTCCCGGGCGGCGTGCTGCCGGGTGGCTTCGAGATCTCCGCGCGCAAGACCTACGGCCACGTCTCCGCGGGCATGATCTGCTCCGCGAAGGAGCTCGGCCTGGGCGACGACCATGCCGGGATCATCGTGCTGCCGGCCGACGCGGGGGAGCCGGGCGACGACGCCTTCGCCTACCTCCACCTGCGCGACGACGTGATCGAGTTCGAGATCAACCCCGACCGTGCCTACGCGCTGTCGCTGCGGGGGATCGCGCGCGAGGCGGCGCTGGCGTACGGCGCGCCGTACACCGACCCCGCCGAGCGGGAGACCCCCGAGCCGAACGGCACCGGCTACCCGGTGCGGGTGGAGGCCACCGACGGCTGCCCGGTCTTCGTGACCCGCACCGTGACCGGCTTCGACCCGACCGCGCCCAGCCCGCGCTGGCTGGCGCGGCGCGTGCAGCTGGCCGGGATGCGCCCGATCTCGCTCGCCGTCGACGTCACGAACTACGTGATGCTCGAGCTGGGCAACCCGATCCACGGTTACGACGGCGACCGGCTGCAGGGGCCGATCGTGGTCCGCCGGGCGCGCCGAGGGCGAGACCCTGACCACCCTCGACGGCACCCGCCGCACCCTCTCGACCGAGGACCTGCTGATCACCGACGACTCCGGGCCGATCGGTCTTGCCGGGGTCATGGGCGGTGAGAGCACCGAGCTCAACGACGCCACGTCCACCGTGGTGATCGAGGCCGCGCACTTCACGCCGGTCGGAATCTTCCGCACCCAGAAGCGGCACAAGCTGCCCACCGAGGGCGCGAAGCGCTGGGAGCGTGGTGTCGACCCGACGCTGCCGGCCGCGGCCGCCGACCGCGTGGCGGAGCTGCTGGTGCGCTACGGCGGCGGCACCGTCGACGACGGCGTGACCGAGGTCGGCGATGCACCGACGATGCCGACCGTGGAGATCGACGCCGGCCTGCCCGCCCGGATCACCGGGATGCCGATCGACGCCGCCACCACCGTGGACCACCTGCGCGCGGTGGGCTGCACGGTCGACGTGGACGGTGATTCGAACGGCGACCGGCTCACCGTGACCCCGCCGCCGTGGCGCCCGGACATCGGCGACCCGCACGACCTGGTCGAGGAAGTCGCCCGGATAGTCGGCTACGAGGACGTGCCGTCGCTGCTGCCCGACGCCCCGTCCGGCCGTGGGCTCACGCGCGTGCAGCGGCTGCGCCGCCGCGTCGGGCGGGTCGTGGCCGGTGCCGGCTGCGTCGAGGTGATCTCGTTCCCGTTCGTGGGACCGGCGACCTTCGACGCGCTGGGGCTGCCCGCGGGCGACGTGCTGCGTCGTACCGTCCGGCTGGCCAACCCGCTCTCCACCGAGGAGCCGGAGTACACCACGACCCTGGTGCCCGGGCTGCTCAAGGCCGCGGCCCGCAACCTCGGTCGCGGCGCCCCGGGCCTGGCCCTGTACGAGATCGGCACCGTCGCTTTCCCGACCGGGTCCGCGGCGCCGATCCTGCCCGTCGACCGGCGGCCCACCGACGAGGAGCTCCGCAAGCTCGACGACGCGGTGCCGGCGCAGCCGCTGTACCTCGCCGCGGTGCTGGCCGGCGAGCGTCGAACGGAGCGGTTGGTGGGGAGCCGGCCGCGACGCGGGCTGGGCCGACGCGATCGAGCTGGTGCGGGAGCTGGGCCGTGAGCTGGGGGTCGACGTACGGGTCGAGGCCGCGCAGCGGATGCCCTGGCATCCCGGGCGCTGCGGCCGCATGTTCGTGGGCGACGCCGAGTTCGGGCACGCCGGCGAGCTGCACCCGAAGGTGAGCGCGGCCTTCGGACTGCCCGGCCCGGACAGCGGTGCTCGAGATCGACCTCGACTTCCTGTTCGCCGCCGCGCCGGAGGTGCCGACGGCGCCGCGGTTCTCCAGCTACCCGGTCGCCAAGGAGGACGTCGCCCTCGTCGTCGACGACGACGTGCCGGCCTCTGCGGTGGCGGCCACGCTGCGCGACGGTGCCGGCGCGCTCTGCGAGTCGGTGCGGCTGTTCGACCTCTACACCGGCGCCCAGGTCGGTGCCGGACGCAAGTCGCTGGCGTTCGCGCTGCGCTTCCGCGCCCACGACCGCACCCTGACGGAGGCCGAGACCGGTGCCGCCCGCGACGCCGCGGTCGCGCTGGCCGTCGAACGGCACGGGGCCGAGCCCCGCCGGTGAGCTCGCCGGCGCTGACGCTGCTCGACGGGGTGCGGTGGCACGGCGACCCGGTCACCGGGGAGCGTGGTCATGCGCTGCTCGCGGCGCTGGTGCTCGCCTCACCGCGCGCGGTCGGCGTCGGCGACCTGGTCGAGCGACGTGTGGGCCGACGACGAGCCGGAGCACCCCGAGAAGGCGCTGCAGGTGCTGGTCTCCCGCACCCGCGCCCGCACCGCGGCGGAGGCGGTCGTGCACACCGGGGCACGGCTACCGGATCGGTCTGCGCGAGGACGAGGTCGACGCGCTGCGCCTGCGCCGGCTGGTCGTCTCGGCGCGGGAGGCGCGCCGCGGCCGGTGACCTCGACGTGGTGCGGCTCGCAGGCCTCGAGGCAGCTGGCGATCGACGGTCACGACCGCGGCCCAGGACGGCCCGCTCGGCCGACTGGTGGCGGCCGCCGAGCGCGAGCCGCCGCCGCCGGTCGGCTGCTCGGCCGGGCGCTGCTGGCGCGCGGGGAGAGTGCGGAGGCGCTGCCGCTGCTGGAGTCCGCGCTCGCCGACGACCCGGCCGACGAGGCAGCGGCTGGCCGACGTGCTGCGCGCGGAGGCCAACGTGCGCGGGGTGCCGGCGGCGCTCGCCCGCTACGCGTCGTACGTCGAGCGCACGCGCGACTACCTCGGCGCCGAACCGGGCGAGGACCTGCGTCGCACTGCACGCGGAGCTGCTGGCCCGCGACGCGCCGGTGCGCGAGGGCCTGAAGTACGACGCGGCGCCGATGGTGGGTCGCGACGACGACGTCGCCCGGATCCGCGCGTCTGCTCGAGACCTCGCGGGTCGTCTCGGTCGTCGGGCCGGGCGGACTGGGAAAGACCCGGATGGCGCACCTGGTCGGCCGGCTCGCGCCGCAGCCCGTCGTGCACTTCGTCGAGCTCGCCGGCGTCACGTGCGCCGGAGGGCGTGCTGCCGGAGGTGGCGTCGGCTCTGGGCGTGCGCGACTCGGTGGCCGAGCGGCGTCAGCCGGGGCTGCGGCGCCGACCTGCGCGTCGCGGATCGCGCGAGCAGCTCTGGCCGGGCCGCCGACGCTGCTGATCCTCGACAACTGCGAGCACCTGGTCGACGCGGTCGCCGACCTGGTCGCCTTCCTGGTCGGCGACCACCGACACCACCAGCGTGCTGACCACCTCCCGCGCGCCGCTCGGGCATCGCGGCCGAGCAGGTCTACCTGCTGCCGCAGCTCGACGACGCCGACGCCGTCGAGCTGTTCGGGCAGCGGGCGCCGCGCGGCCCGCCGCGACGTCCGGCTCGACGGCGACGAGGTCGCGCCGCTGGTCGCCCGTCTCGACGGCCTGCCGCTGGCGATCGAGCTGGCCGCGGCGAAGGTGCGGGTCATGTCCGTGGCCGAGATCGCCCGCCGGCTCGAGGACCGGTTCGCGCTGCTGACCGGGCGGCGACCGCTCGGCGCCCGAGCGGCACCAGACGCTGGAGGCGGTGATCGACTGGAGCTGGAACCTGCTCGACGAGCGACGACCGGACGGCGCTGCGGGCGCTGGCGATGTTCCCCGACGGCTTCTCGCTCGACGGGGCCGACGCGCGTGCTCGGCCGCGACCCCTGTCCGTCGGTCGCCGAGCTCGTCGACCAGTCGCTGCTGGTCGTGCGCGAGGGCGACGACCGTGCGCTACCGGTTCCTGGAGACGGTGCGCGAGTACGGACTCAAGCAGCTCGCCGCGGCCGGCGGGACCGACGAGGTCCGCGGCCGGCTGCGGGCGTGGGCCGTCGGGCTGGCGCGCGAGCTGCTGGCGGGGCTGTTCTCCCCCGACCAGGTCGGCCGTGATGGACGCCGTACGGGCGGAGGTGGGCAACCTCGCCGGTGTCATGCGGGCCGCGCTCGACGCTGCGTGACGCGGCCGCGATGACGCCCCTGGTGGCGGTGCTCGGCGGGTTCTGGACGATCGAGGGCGACCACCTGACTGTGCTCGGCCTGTCGCGCCCGGTCCTCGACCTGCTGGTGGAGGCCGGCACTCCGGAGCCGGGGCGTCGAGGACGAGCTCCGCGGCGTGCTCGTGGCGATGATCATCAACGCGACGATCTTCACCGGCGACGCGCCCGAGCGGCTGCGGTCGCCCAGCTCCGGCGCTCGGGCGTCGGCAGCCGCCCGGACAGCCGGACCGCGGCGATGTGTCGCGGTGCTGCTCGACGTGTACGACTCGCGCGACGGCGACCTGACCCGCATCGACGAGCTCACCGCGAACGAGGACCCGGCGGTGTCCCGGCTGCCCTCCAGTGGGCCAGCCAGGCCAGGGAGAACGCCGGTGACGTCGCCGGCGCGATCGAGGCGGGACAGCTCGCCCTCGAACGCTGCGACGACTCCGATGGTCCGTGGACGCGGGCGCTGATCTGACGGCCAGCTGTGCGGACTGGCCACCCAGGTCGGGGACTGGCCGCTCGCGGTCCGCTACGCCCGCGAGGCGCTGCCGGTGATGGAGGCGCTCGGGGCCGCCGAGGACGTGCTCGCAGCTTCGCAGCATCATCGCGCTCGCCGACCTGAGCGCGGGCAGGCTCGACGAGGCCGCGGATGAGCTCGACCGGATCGCCGCCGACGAGCACAACGACCGGACGATCGGCTGGAGCGTCGCCGGGATCTCGGGCCAGGCCGAGCTCGCCCTGGCGCGCGGCGACGTCGACCGCGGGCTTTCCCTGTACCGCGAGTGCATCGACATCGCGCGCAACCGCCGGATGCCGGGTATCGACATCCCGGTGGACCGGACCCCGTGGGTGCTGTTCGCGGAGTCCTCCGCGCTGTTCGCGCACGTCCTGCACGGTAGGCGCGACGCTGCGAACGACCTCGCCTCCGACCTACGCAGCGAGCTGCCGCAGGCGCTCGACGAGAACGGCCCACACGTCGACTTCCCGGTCTGCGGTGGCGGCCTGCTGGCGCTCGGCACCTGGGACGTCACCGGCGGCGTCGGCGACGCCGAGACCTCGCTGCCGGCATGACCGCGCTCGGCCAGCGCTTCGGCTACCACCGCGCGCTGCCGACCATGGCGTGGGCCAACGTGCTGCAGGTGCTCGCGTCGGTGGACCCGGCGTACCCGGCGCGGCGTCGAGGCCCTGGTCGCCGAGTACGCCGACGGACCCGCCGTCGACCTGCTCGACGAGGCGCGTGCGGCCGTCGCGTGGCTGCGCGACCGACTGAGCCCGTGACGTCGTACGCTCCGGTCGCATAGCCGGCCAGCCCGTATGAGCGCCGGCCGGGGCATCACATCGCCCGCCGGTAGGCCCGCACCGACAGCGGCGCGAAGATCGCGACCACGGCGGCGCAGGCGAGCAGTGCCCAGCCGACCTCGGCGGTGACGGCGCCGTCGTTGGCGAGGTCACGCACCGCGGTGACCACGTGCGAGACCGGGTTGATCTTCACGAACGTCTGCAGCCAGTCCGGCAGCGTGTCCTCCGGGACGAAGGCGTTGGACAGGAACGTCAGCGGGAACATGATCATCATCGACATGCCCTGCACGGACTGGGCGCTCTTGCCGATGATCCCGACGAAGGTGAAGATCCAGGCCAGCGACCAGCCGGTCACGATCGTGAGCAGCGCCGCGGCGAGCACGCCCAACGGCGCCGCCACCGGGGCGGTAGCCCATGGCGAACCCGGTCGCGAACGTCAGCACGCGTCGCGATCGTGTAGCGCAGCAGGTCGGCCACCATCGGGCCGGCCAGCGGCGCGATCCGCGCGATCGGCAGCGACCTTGAACCGGTCGAAGACGCCCTTGTCCATGTCCTCGCGCAGCTGGGTGCCGGTCGCGATGCACGCGGTCAGCGTGGTCTGGGCCAGGATGCCGGGGATCAGCAGCGGCAGGTAGGTCGCCACGTCGCCGGAGATGGCGCCGCCGAAGATGTAGGCGAACATCGCCGTGAACAGCAGCGGCTGCACGATCACGTCGAAGAACTGCTCCGGGTTGCGGCGCATCTTCTTCGTGGCCCGCCAGGCCATCGTCATCGTCTGGCTGATCGCGTCGGCGGGGCTGACCCGGTGGCGCACGATGGCGGCCGGGTCGACGTGGCCCTTCGAGGTGCTGAGCGTGGTCATCGGACGGCCTCCAGTTCCTTCTCGTCGTCGGTGGTGCGTCGGGTGGCGTCGGCCTCGCCGGTGTCGTGACCGGTCAGCGCCAGGAACACCTCGTCGAGCGTCGGCTGGGCGACGCTCACGGAGTCGACGCTGATCCCGGCTGGCGCAGCGCGATCAGCGCCTCGGCGGCCTGGTCGGCGTCGGCCAGCGGCGACGTTGATGCCGCCCGCCTCCGGGGTCAGCACCGGCTCGTCGGGCAGCACCCGGCGAGAGCACGCTGACCGCGTCGGCGAGGTACGCCGGGTCGGTCAGCCGCAGCTGCAGCGTCGAGGAGCCGACCGAGGCCTTGAGCTGGTCGGGCGTGCCCTCGGCGACCTTCACGCCGTGGTCGATGACCGCGATCCGGTCGGCGAGCTGGTCGGCCTCGTCGAGGTACTGCGTGGTGAGCAGGATCGTGCAGCCGTCGGCGACCAGCTCGCGGATCGTGGTCCACATCTGGCCGCGGGTGCGCGGGTCGAGACCGGTGGTCGGCTCGTCGAGGAAGATCAGCGGCGGCCGCCTGATCAGGCTGACCGCGAGGTCGAGCCGGCGGCGCATGCCGCCGGAGAACTTGGCGATCTGCCGGTCGGCCGCGTCCTCGAGCGCCGAACTGGGCGAGCAGGGTCGCGGCGCGCTCGCGGGCCTCGGCCTTCGGACAGGCCGAGCAGCCGGCCGAAGAGCATAGAGGTTCTCCGCGGCCGGTGAGGTTCTCGTCGACCGAGGCGTACTGCCCGGTGACACCGAGCAGCTGGCGCACCTCGTGCGGGCTGGCTGCGGACGTCGACGCCGAAGATCTCGGCGTCGCCGCCGTCGATCTGCAGCAGGGTCGCCAGCATGCTGAGCATCGTGGTCTTGCCGGCGCCGTTCGGGCCGAGCACGCCGAAGATCTCGCCGCGGCGCACCTCGAGGTCGATGCCGTCGACGGCGCGGTTGTCGCCGAAGTCCTTGACCAGGCCGGTGGCGTAGCACCGCGAGGGCGGGGTTGGTGAAGTGGTCATGGCTCCAGCGTGGGGGCGGCCGGTTTCACGGTGGTTTCGCCGAAGCGGTGTGCCCCGTTTCACGAACAGGCAGGATGGGTCGCGTGAGGGCCCTCGAGGCCGCCTCCGCGCTGCTCCTCGGCATCGCGGCGACGGGGACGATCGTGTGGTACGTGCTGTGGCGCGGCCGCCAGCGGCTGGCCCGGTTCAGGGGCCGGCCGGGGGCATCGGCACCGCCGACCGGGCTCTTCGTGATCTTCACGATCGCGGTGATGCTGGCGGCGGCGCCGCTGGTGATCGCGATCGCCGACCCCTCGGAGGACATCGACCGGATCGGGGCCGCCGTGCTGCTGGTCGTGATCGCGCTCGCCTGGGGCGTGGTGGCCCGGCGGAGGCTGCGCCGCCACTCCTGACCCAGCTCGCGCGAACATGCACGACCATGTATGGTCATGCACATGCCGAGAAGAAGCGCGTCGCGGTCGCCGGCGCCAGCGGGT
The DNA here is from genome assembly GCA_963745795.1 of uncultured Actinomycetota bacterium. Classification (GTDB taxonomy): domain Bacteria; phylum Actinomycetota; class Actinomycetes; order Propionibacteriales; family Nocardioidaceae; genus Marmoricola. Next base: position 210,049 of record CAVUYR010000006.1, read on the forward strand.
ACGCCGGCGGCGAGGTGCTGCGGCTGCTGCTCGCGCCACCCCGACGTCGAGATCGGGGCCCTCACCGGCGGCTCCAACGCGGGCGAGCCGCTCGGCGCGCTCCAGCCGCACCTCGTGCCGCTGGCCGACCGGGTGCTCGAGGAGACCACGGTCGAGGTGCTGTCCGGCCACGACGTGGTGTTCCTGGCGCTGCCGCACGGCCAGTCCGGCGCGGTCGCGAACGCGCTGCCGGCGACGACATCGTCGTCATCGACTGCGGCGCCGACTTCCGGCTCACCGACCAGGCGACGTGGGAGAGGTTCTACGGCTCGGCAGCTACGCCGGCTCGTGGCCCTACGGCCTGCCCGAGCTCGCCGACCAGCGTGCAGCTGCTCGCCGGCGCGACCCGGATCGCGGTGCCCGGGCTGCTACCCGACCGTCTCCACGCTGGCCCTCGCCCCGGCCGTCGCCGCCGGGCTCGTCGACACCGCGGACCTCGTGGTGGTCGCGGCCTCCGGCACCTCCGGCGCCGGCAAGGCGCCGAAGCCCCACCTGCTCGGCTCGGAGGTGATGGGCAACGCCAGCGCGTACGGCGTCGGCGGCACGCACCGGCACACCCCCGAGATCATCCAGAACCTCTCCGGCTGCTCACCGACCGGCGAGCGTGCGGGTCTCGCTTCACGCCGATGCTGGTGCCCGATGCCGCGCGGCATCCTCGCCACCGCTCGGCACCGACGACGGCCGACGCCGCCGAGGTGCGCGCGACCTACGAGAAGGCGTACGCCGACGAGCCGTTCGTGCACCTGCTCCCCGAGGGCCAGTGGCCGCAGACCAAGTCCGTGATCGGCTCCAACGCCGTGCACGTGCAGGTGACCGTCGACGAGGCCGCCGGCCGGCTGGTCGCCGTCGGCGCCGTCGACAACCTGGCCAAGGGCACCGGCGGAGCGGCCGTGCAGTGCATGAACCTCGCGCTCGGGCTGCCCGAGACCACCGGGCTCACCACGGTCGGGCTGGCACCGTGAGCACCGACCCGTACACGCTGGAGCAGTTCCCCGAGAAGCTCGTCGTCGCCCGGCTCGCGCCCGGCGCCGAGGTGCCCGACTGGGCGGAGTCCTCGTCGGTGTTCTCGGTCACGGCGACCGCCACCGAGACCTCGATCGTCTGCGCCGGTCGGAGCGTGCCGAAGAAGGTGCCAGCAGGCCGGACCGTTCACGGCGTTCGCGGTCGAGGGCACGCTCGACCTGACCGCCGACCGGGCATGCTCGCCGGCCTTGCTGGCGCCGCTGGCCGAGGCCGAGATGCAGCGTGTTCTACGATCTCGACGTACGACACCGACTGGGTGCTGGTGCCGGTCGCCAAGGCGGACGCGGCGGCCGAGGCCTGGCGACGCCAGGGCCACACCGTCGCCCCCGCCGTCCCCGTTTGAGCACCAGTCTGAGCACCCGTCCAGAAGGAACCCCACATGAGCGTCACCCATCCCGCCGGCTTCCGCGCCGCCGGCGTCGCCGCCGGCCTGAAGTCCTCCGGCGCCAAGGACCTCGCCCTCGTCGTCAACGACGGGCCCGTCGTCCGCGTCGCGCCAGCGTGTTCACCGCCAACCGCTGCATCGCCAACCCGGTGATCTGGAGCAAGGAGGTCGTCAAGGACGGCGTCGTCCGCGCCGTCGTCCTCAACTCCGGCGGCGCCAACTGCTACACCGGCGCCGACGGGCTTCCAGACCACGCACGCGGTCGCCGAGCAGGTCGCCAGCGGGCTCGGGATCGGCGCCGTCGACGTGGTCGTCTGCTCGACCGGCCTGATCGGGCTGACCAACCCGCGCGAGAACCTGCTCGCCGGCGTCGACGCTGCCGTCGCCGCCCTCGACCGCCGACGGCGGCGACGACGCCGCGCACGCGATCATGACCACCGACTACGGTGAGCAAGCAGGTCGTCGTCGAGGTCCCCGACCGGGGCGGCTGGAGCATCGGCGGCATGGCCAAGGGCGCCGGCATGCTCGCGCCGCAGCTGGCCACGATGCTGGTCGTGCTCACCACCGACGCCGACGTCGACGCCGCGACCTGCGACCGCGCGCTGCGCGCGGCGACCCGGGTCAGCTTCGACCGGCTCGACTCCGACGGCTGCATGTCCACCAACGACACGGTCACGCTGCTGGCCAGCGGCGCCTCCGGCGTCACGCCCGACGTCGGAGGAGTTCACCGAGGCGCTGACGCGAGGCCTGCACCGACCTGGCGATGCAGCTGCTCGCCGACGCCGAGGGCGCCGACCACGAGATCGCGATCACCACCCTCGACGCCGCCAGCGAGGACGACGCGGTCGAGGTCGGCCGGTCGGTGGCGCGCAGCAACCTGTTCAAGGCCGCCGTGTTCGGCAAGGACCCCAACTGGGGCCGGGTGCTCGCCAGCATCGGCACCACGGATGCGGCGTTCGACCCCGGCCGACCTCGACGTCGCGATGAACGGCGTCTGGGTCTGCCGCAGCTCGACGCCCGACGGAGGACCCGGCCCTGGTCGACCTCGCCGACCGCAAGGTCACCGTGACCATCGACCTCAAGTCCGGCGACGCCCGCGCCACCGTCTGGACCAACGACCTGACGCACGCCTACGTCCACGAGAACAGCGCCTACTCGTCATGAGACACCCGACGAATGCTCGCTCGCTCGTTCGCCCGGGGACCCCGACATGAGCACCCCGACCCGAGGAGCAGCACGCTCCGCCCGCGCGCTGCAGGCCGCGCAGGCCAAGGCCGCCACGCTCGCCGCGGCGCTGCCGTGGCTGAAGAAGTACCACGGCAAGGTGATCGTGGTGAAGTACGGCGGCAACGCGATGACCGACGACACCCTCAAGCAGGCGTTCGCGGAGGACATCGTGTTCCTGCGCTACGCCGGCTTCAAGCCGGTCGTGGTGCACGGCGGCGGCCCGCAGATCAGCACGATGCTCGACCGGCTCGGCATCCAGCAGCGAGTTCAAGGGCGGGCTGCGGGTGACCACCGACGAGGCGATGGACGTCGTCCGGATGGTGCTCGTCGGCCAGGTCCAGCGCGAGCTGGTCGGGCTGGTCAACCAGCACGGCCCGGTCGCGGTCGGGCTCTCCGGTGAGGACGCCGGCCTGTTCACCGCCGAGTCGTACCGACACCATCGTCGACGGCGAGGAGGTCGACCTCGGCAACGTCGGCGAGGTCGCGCAGGTGCGTCCCGAGGCGGTGCTCGACCTGGTCGAGGCCGGCCGGATCCCGGTGATCTCCAGCGTCGCCCCCGACCTCGACGGCCAGGTGCACAACGTCAACGCCGACACTGCCGCCGCCGCGCTCGCGGTCGCGCTGGGCGCCGAGAAGCTGCTCGTGCTCACCGACGTCGAGGGCCTCTACCGCGACTGGCCGGACAGCGACGACGTGATCGGCGAGATCAGCCCCGAGGCGCTGGCCGAGATCCTCCCGTCGCTGGACGCCGGCATGGTGCCGAAGATGAAGGCCTGCCTGCAGGCGGTCACCGAGGGCGTGCCGCGTGCCACGGTCGTCGACGGCCGCGAGCCGCACGCCGTGATCCTCGAGATCTTCACCGACGAGGGCGTCGGCACCCAGGTGCTGCCCGGCGTCACCACCAAGATCCGCACCGCGATCAAGAGGTGAACCCAAATGACCCTGAAGGACCGCTACGCCGAGGCCGTCATGAACACGTTCGGCCCGCCCAAGCTCACCCTCGTCCGCGGGCGAGGGCGCCCGGGTCTGGGACGACACCGGCAAGGAGTACCTCGACCTGCTCGGCGGGATCGCCGTCAACGCGCTCGGCCACGGTCACCCGGCGCTGGTCGCCGCGGTGACCCACCAGCTGGAGACGCTCGGCCACGTCTCGAACTTCTTCGCCACCGAGCCCCAGGTGAGCCTCGCCGAACGGCTGCTCGCCCTGAGCGGGCGCCCCGGCAAGGTGTTCTTCACCAACTCCGGTGCCGAGGCCAACGAGGCCGCGCTCAAGGCCACCCGCAAGACCGGCCGCACCCACCTCGTCGCAGCGGAGGAGTCATTCCACGGCCGGACCATGGGCGCGCTCGCGCTCACCGCGAAGGCCGCCTACCGCGAGCCGTTCGAGCCGCTGCCCGGTGACGTCACCTTCGTCCCGTACGGCGACGCCGACGCGCTGGCCGCCGCCGTCACCGACGAGACGGCCGCGGTCGTGCTCGAGCCGCTGCAGGGCGAGGCCGGCGTCAACGTCGCCCCCGCCGGCTACCTCGCGGCCGCGCGCCGGATCACCCGCGACCACGGCGCCCTGCTCTGGCTGGACGAGGTGCAGACGGGTATCGGTCGCACCGGACGCTGGTTCGCGGCCGCCACCGAGGAAAACGTCGAGCCCGACCTGGTCACCCTGGCCAAGGGCCTGGCCGGAGGCATCCCGATCGGCGCCTGCCTCGCCTTCGGTGACGCCGGCACCCTGCTCCAGCCCGGCAACCACGGCACCACGTTCGGCGGCAACCCGGTCTCGGCCGCGGCGGCGCTCGCGGTGCTGGACACGATCGAGTCCGACGGCCTTCTCGACCACGTGACCAGGCTCGGGGAGCACCTGCGCACCGGCCTCGCGCACGCCCACGTCACCGAGGTGCGCGGCGAGGGCCTGCTGGTCGGGATCAGCCTCGACGCCGACAAGGCCGGCGGCGTCGTCGCAGGCGGCGCAGGACGCCGGCTTCATCGTCAACATGTGCACGCCCGACCGGGTGCGCCTCGCCCCTCCGCTGGTCCTCACCGAACAGGACGCGGACGAGTTCCTGGCCGCCTGGCCGGCGATCCTGGCCACCGCCTACGAGGAGTCCTGACCATGACCCAGCGTGCCGGGGAGCAGCCATGACCAGCGCCGCGCACAGCCCGCTCACCAAGAACGCCCGCCAGCAGCGGATCGTCGAGCTGCTCGAGAGCACGCCGGTGCGCTCGCAGACCGAGCTCGCCGACCTGCTGGCGGCGGCCGGAGTCTCGGTCACGCAGGCCACGCTCTCGCGCGACCTGCTCGACCTCGACGCGGTCAAGGTCCGCACGTCCTCCGGCGCGCTCGTCTACGCCGTACCAGCCGAGGGCGGCGACCGCACGCCGATCGCCCCGCGTGACTCCGCGGCCGCCGAGAACCGACTCGCCAAGCTCGCCACCGACCTTCTGGTGAGCGCGGAGGCGTCCGGCAACCTCGTCGTCCTGCGCACGCCGCCGGGCGCCGCACAGTTCCTGGCCTCCGCCCTCGACAAGGCCGTCCTGGGCAACGTGCTCGGCACCATCGCGGGCGACGACACCATCCTGGTGATCGGCCGCGAGCCCGAAGGCGACGCGCTGGCGCGACGCCTGCTCAACTTGGCCAGCCACCACCACCCCGACATCCCCAAGGACAACCCGTGAACACCCCAACGAAACACTCGCTGCGCTCGCATTTCGCCGGGGACCCCGTATGAGCAAGGTCCTGACCTCCCTCCCCATCGGCCGGCGCGTCGGCATCGCGTTCTCCGGCGGCCTCGACACCTCCGTCGCGGTCTCCTGGATGCGCGAGAAGGGGGCGGTGCCGTGCACCTACACCGCTGACATCGGCCAGTACGACGAGCCGGACGTGAGCGGGGTGCCCGGACGCGCGCTCCAGTACGGCGCCGAGATCGCCCGGGTCGTGGACTGCCGGCGCACCCTGGTCGAGGAGGGGCTGGCCGCGATGGCCTGCGGTGCCTTCCACATCCGCTCCGGCGGCCGCGTCTACTTCAACACCACGCCGCTCGGCAGGGCCGTCACCGGCTCCCTGCTGGTGCGCGCGATGCACGAGGACGGCGTCGACATCTGGGGCGACGGTTCGACGTTCAAGGGCAACGACATCGAGCGGTTCTACCGCTACGGCCTGCTGGCCAACCCGGAGCTGCTGCATCTACAAGCCGTGGCTGGACGCGGACTTCGTCGCCGAGCTCGGGGGCCGGCACGAGATGAGCCAGTGGCTGACCGACCGCGACCTGCCCTACCGCGACAGCCAGGAGAAGGCCTACTCCACCGACGCGAACATCTGGGGCGCCACCCACGAGGCGAAGACGCTGGAGCGCCTCGACGTCTCGCTGGAAGTCGTCGAGCCGATCATGGGCGTGAAGTTCTGGGACCCGCTGGTCGAGATCGCACCCGAGGACGTCACGATCCGCTTCGACTCCGGACGGCCGGTCGCGATCGACGGCAGGAGGTACGACGACCCCGTCGCCCTGGTGCACGAGGCCAACGCGATCGGTGGCCGCCACGGCCTGGGCATGTCCGACCAGATCGAGAACCGCGTGATCGAGGCCAAGTCCCGGGGCATCTACGAGGCGCCCGGCATGGCGCTGCTCTGGTTGGCCTACGAGCGGTTGCTCAACGCGATCCACAACGAGGACACCATCGCCAGCTACCACGTCGAGGGGCGTCGGCTGGGCCGGCTGCTCTACGAGGGCCGATGGCTCGACCCACAGGCGCTGATGCAGCGGGAGGCGATCCAGCGCTGGATCGCGTCCCTGGTCACCGGCGAGGTGACGGTGCGGCTGCGGCGCGGCGAGGACTACTCGATCCTGCGCACGGACGGACCGTCGTTCTCCTACCACCCCGACAAGCTCTCGATGGAGCGCACCGAGTCCGCGGCGTTCGGCCCGGTCGACCGGATCGGCCAGCTGACCATGCGCAACCTCGACATCGCCGACTCCCGCTCCAAGCTCGAGCTCTACGCCGCGCAGCCGCTGGACCAGGGCCAGGTGCTGGTCGAGAACGGGGCGCTGCTCGGCGAGATCGAGGCCGGCGGAGGCGACCGGATCACGCGCAACCCCGCCGCCGAGGCCGACGGCAGCGAGCTGCTGGACCATGCGGCCATGGAGTCCGGGACCGATTGATGTCGGGTACCAACGAGGGCAAGCTCTGGGGCGGCCGGTTCGCCGGCGGTCCCAGCCCGGAGCTCGAGGCGCTGTCGCGCTCGACGCACTTCGACTGGCGGCTGGTGCCCTACGACCTGGCCGGCTCGCGTGCACACGCCCGTGCCCTGCACACGGCGGGCCTGCTCGAGGACGGCGAGCTGGACGGGCTGGTGGCCGGCCTCGACGCCCTGGGGGAGCGCTACGCCGCGGGCGACCTGCGTCCGGACCCGTCCGACGAGGACGTGCACGGCGCGCTCGAACGCCTGCTGCTGGCCGAGGTCGGTGCCGACCTCGGCGGCCGGCTCCGTGCCGGGCGGAGCCGCAACGACCAGGTGGCGACGCTGTTCCGAGCGTTCCTGCGCGACCACGCGCGCGTCGTGGCGGGCCTGGTCCTCGACCTCGCCGCCGCCATCGCCGACCAGGCCGAGGCGCACCTGGGCGCGCCGATGCCGGGCCGCACCCACCTCCAGCACGCCCAGCCGGTGCTGCTGTCCCACCACCTGCTCGCGCACGCCTGGCCGCTGCTGCGCGACGTCGGCCGGATCCGGGACTGGGACGCCCGCACCGCGGAGTCGCCGTACGGCGGGGGAGCGCTGGCCGGCTCCAGCCTCGGCCTCGACCCCGAGCAGGTGGCCCGCGACCTCGGCTTCGACCGGTCCAGCCCGAACTCGATCGACGGCACCGCAGCGCGCGACTTCGCCGCCGAGCTGGGCTTCGTCACCGCCATGGTCGGCGTCGACGTCAGCCGGCTGGCGGAGGAGGTGATCCTGTGGGCGACGCACGAGTTCGGCTTCGTCCGGCTCGACGACGGCTACTCCACCGGGTCGAGCATCATGCCGCAGAAGAAGAACCCCGACATCGCCGAGCTCGCACGCGGCAAGGCCGGCCGGCTGGTCGGCAACGCGACCGGCCTGCTGACCACGCTCAAGGCGCTGCCGCTGGCCTACAACCGCGACCTCCAGGAGGACAAGGAGCCGTTGTTCGACTCTGTCGACACGCTCGAGGTCCTGCTGCCGGCGTTCACCGGCATGGTCGCGACGCTGACCTTCGACACCGAGCGGATGGCGGCGCTCGCGCCGGAGGGTTTCTCGCTGGCGACCGACGTCGCGGAGTGGCTGGTGCGGCAGCGGGTGCCGTTCCGCGAGGCGCACGAGGTCGCCGGCGCGTGCGTGCGCCGGTGCGAGGAGCTGGGAATCGGCCTGGCCGAGCTCACCGACGCGCAGCTGGCCGAGGTCGACGCCCGGCTGACGCCCGCCGTACGCGAGGTGCTGACGGTGGCCGGCTCGATCGCCTCGCGTGACGGACGCGGCGGGACGGCCCAGGTGCGGGTCGTCGAGCAGCTGGGTGAGCTGCGGTCGGTGCTCGCGGATCACCAAGCCTGGTTGGGCTGACGGGTTCGGGTGCTCACCGCCCGGCGATCCAGAACCGGACCTCCCACACCAGCGGTCCGTCGAGGATCTCGGCGGCCCGTGCGCGCAGTCGGGGGAGGTCGTCGTCCGGCACGCCACGCCACATGGCGCTCTGTCCCGTCGTACGCGAGAAGCGCTCCCAGTCCGCGACGTCCGCGAACGGCATCGAGAACGCCTCCGTGGTGAGCTGCACCTCGGCGCCGCAGCCCTGGAACAGCGCGCGCGTGGCGTCGGCGCTCGCGAACGGCCCGTGGCTGCCCGATGTGCGCGGGTCGAGCAGCCCGGGCGGCGCATAGGGCACGAGCAGTTCGTCGAGCGCGTGGGTGGCCTCGTCCAGCACACCGAACGTGGTGCACCCGAGTCGGCCGCCGTCGGCCACCAGGGACAGCCAGGATGTGAGGGCCGCGGCCGGGTCGGGCAGGAAGAACAGCACCAGCGACCCTGTCACCACGTCGAACGGTCCACGCGGTCCGAGGTCGGCGGCGTCCGCGACCTCGACCCGCACCTGGCCGAGCCCCGCGTCCTCGACGAGCTCGCGGGTCGCGGCCACCATGTTGGGCGAGACGTCGATGGCGAGCACGGTGCCCACGGGTTCGACCGCCTGGGCCAGCGGCACCGTGGCCGCTCCGCGACCGCAGCCGATGTCGAGGGCCCGGTCGCCCGGCCGCGGCGCGAGCAGCTCGACCAGCCGCGCTCCGACCGGCCGGAAGAACGGCATCCCGGTCTGGTCGTACGTCGAGGCAAGGGCGTCGAACACGTCGGCGACGCGCGGAGGGGTGGGCATGCGTCGATCCAAGCGTCGCCCGTTGCGTGCGGGCAATGGCCCGACGGGGACAATCGTGCGATGGAGTCGCTGAGCGAGGTGCTGGCACGCCCGGTGCTCGAGGTGGCTCCGCGGCTGCTCGGAGCCACGTTCACGCACGCCGGGGTCAGCGTCCGGCTCACCGAGGTCGAGGCGTACGACGGGCCGGCCGACCCGGGGTCGCACGCTCATCGTGGTCTGACCCCCCGCAACGAGGTGATGTTCGGGCCGCCGGGGCACCTGTACACGTACTTCACCTACGGCATGCACTGGTGCTGCAACGTGGTCACCGGACCCGAGGGCAGCGCATCCGCCGTGCTGCTCCGCGCCGCGGAGGTGGTCGACGGCCTCGACCTCGCCCGCGAGCGCCGGCCGGGGTGCAGCGACCGCGACCTGGCGCGGGGCCCGGCCCGGATGTGCAGGGCGATGGCGATCGGCCGCGAGCAGAACGGCCTCGACCTGCGGGGCCACCTGAGCCTCGGCCCGCCGGCGACCGGCGTCAGCACCGGACCACGCGTCGGCCTCCGGCTGGCCGGCGACCGGCCGTGGCGGTTCTGGCTCACCGACGACCCGACCGTGTCGCGCTACGTGCCCGCGAAGCGGGCGACCCGGTAGAACTGCGGCATGGAGCTGACCACGCACGCACTCAACACGCTGATGCCGCTGGGCACCACCCTCGGCCTCGAGCTGGTCTCCGCGGACGCGCAGACGGTCGTCGGCACCGTGCGCTGGCACGAGCGGCTGACCACGGCCGGCGGAGCGCTGCACGGGGGCACGCTGATGGCGCTGGCGGACTCGGTGGGCGGCGCCGTGGCCTTCCTCAACCTGCCCGAGGGCGCCGGCACGAGCACCATCTCGTCGAGCACCGTGTTCATCCGGGGCGCCCGCGAGGGCGTGGTCACCGCCACCGGACGCCTTGTGCACCGGGGCCGCACCACGATCGTGGTCGAGACCGAGCTGGTCGACGACGCCGGCCGCACCGTCTCGCGCACCACGCAGACGCAGGCGGTGCTCGTCAGCCGGCCGTGAGCGCCATCGGCAGGTCGGCGAGGCTCGGCACCGTGACGTCCGCGGGCCGGAACGACGAGGGGTACGCGATCCCGGACCGGTTCACCCAGGCCGTCCGCAGCCCGGCGCGCGCGGCCCCGTCGACGTCCCATGGGTGGGTGGCGACGAGCATCGCCCGCTCCGCCGCGACCCCCGTCCGGTGGAGCGCGTAGCCGTAGGCACGCGGGTCGGGCTTCCACGCTGGGGCGTCCTCGACGCTGAGCATCTGCTCGACCGTGTCCGTCAGGCCGGCCCGGCCGAGCAGGGACTCCGCCACCCGGGCGGAGCCGTTGCTGAGGGTCACCAGGCGGATCCCCGCCTCGCGCAGGTCGCGGAGCGCGTCAGGCACGTCGGGGTGCGTGTCGAGAGCGCCGAACGCGCCGAGCACGGTCTCCACGGCGGCGTCCCGCTGCTGCTCGTCGGCGACGTACGGCGCCAGCACTGTCCGCAGCACGTCCTTGGCCAGGTCCAGGAACGGTGCGTTCTGCCCGGCCATGCCGAGCGCGAACCCGTCGCGGAGCGTGGTGGCGAACCAGAGCGGCGCGGCCGCGCGGGGAGCGCCGACCTCCTCGAAGGTGGACGCGAGAGGCGACATGTCGGAGAGGGTCTCGTTGACGTCGAGGACGATCAGGGTCGGATGCGCGGTGCCAGTCATCCCTCCAGCATGCCGCGCGGGGGAGGGGGCGGCGACCGCCCGGAACCCGGAGGCGCCCGCGGCAGCGGATGAGGCAGGCTAGGTGCCGTGAACACCGACCCCCACCTGTGGGACGACCTCGAGTGGCGCGGACTCGTCGCGCACTCGACCGACCCCGATGCCCTGCGCGCGGCTCTCACGGAAGGCAGCGTCCGCTTCTACGTGGGGTTCGACCCGACCGCGCCCAGCCTGCACATGGGCAGCCTGGTCCAGATCCTCACCGCCAAGCGGCTGCAGCTCGCGGGACACACGCCGTACGTCCTCGTGGGCGGCGCGACCGGGATGATCGGTGATCCCAAGGAGTCCGGTGAGCGCACCCTCAACACCCTCGACACGGTCAAGGGCTGGGTGGAGAAGGTGCGTGCCCAGATCGAGCCGTACCTCTCCTTCGAGGGCGCCAACCCGGCGACGATGGTGAACAACTACGACTGGACCGCGAGCCTGTCGACGATCGACTTCCTGCGCGACGTCGGCAAGCACTTCCCGGTCAACCGGATGCTGGCGCGTGACGTCGTGCGCTCCCGGCTCGAGGCGGGGATCAGCTACACCGAGTTCAGCTACGTGCTGCTGCAGTCGATGGACTTCCTCAACCTGTTCCGCGACCACGGCGTGACCCTCCAGTTCGGCGGCTCCGACCAGTGGGGCAACCTGACCGGTGGGGTCGAGCTGATCCGGCGGTCCGACGGCGGCAAGGCGCATGCGTTCGCGACACCGCTGGTGACCAAGTCCGACGGCACCAAGTACGGCAAGACCGAGGGCGGTGCGCTGTGGCTCGACCCGCGAGATGATGTCGCCGTACGCCTTCCACCAGTTCTGGCTCAACGCCGAGGACGACAAGGTCGGCGACCTGCTCCGGATCTTCACGTTCCTCTCGCGTCCGGAGATCGAGGGCCTCGAGCAGCAGACGGCGGAGGCGCCGTACAAGCGGGCCGCCCAGAAGGCGCTGGCCGACGCGGTCACCACCGAGGTGCACGGGGCAGCGGAGACCGCGCACGCCAAGGACGCGGCGGCCGCGCTGTTCGGCGGGGGAGACCTCCGCGAGCTGAGCGCGTCGACCCTGGCGGCCGCGCTGCGCGAAGCCGGTGCCGGATCGGCGGCCAGGGGCACGGGCATCGTCGACTTGTTCGTCGAGTCCGGCCTGGCGAGCAGCAAGGGCGAGGCGCGGCGCACGATCGGGGAGGGCGGGGCGTACCTCAACAACCAGCGCGTCACGGACCCCGACCACGTGCCCGGCGACGACGACCTGATCGACGGCACCTGGCTGGTGCTCCGGCGGGGCAAGAAGCGCCTGGCCGGCGTCGAGGTCCACTGACCCGGGGCGACCGAGATGGACGAGGTCGGGACGCGCTGGATCGACACGCTCCCCGACCTTGCCCGCGAACGGCTGCCGGCACCGGTCTGGCACTACTTCGCTGCCGGGTCCGGTGACGGCGCCAGCGCGGCAGAGGCGGGCGAGGCGTGGCGGCGCGTCCGGTTGTCGCCCCACGCGCTGCGCGACGTCACCGCGGTCGACACCTCGGTGCGGCTGCTGGGCGCGCCCTACGCCCAGCCGTTCGGGATCGCTCCCACCTCGCTGCAGCGCGCGGCCGCGCCGGAGGGGGAGCGGGCGATGGCCCGGGCCGCGACCGTCGCGGGCGTCCCGCACGTGGTCTCGAGCAACGCCGGGTTCCCGCTCGCCGAGGTCGGCGCGATCGGGCCGTGGTGGCTGCAGGCGTACCTGACCGCCGACCGCGCGGACACGCTCCCGGTGCTCCTGGCCGCCGCGGACGCCGGCGCAGCCGCAGTGGTGCTCACCGCGGACACCCCGGTCGTCGGCAGCAAGCGCGGGGTCGACGACGCCGACTGGGCCGGCGTGGACCTCTCCTGGCACCGCGGCAACTTTGCCGACCACGTCCGCGACTCCCCGGGCGTGTGGGCGCGAGACGTCACGGAGGCCGACATCGCGTGGCTGGCGCAGACGACCGGACTCCCGGTCGTGGTCAAGGGGGTCCTGCGTCCGGACGACGCCCGGAGGTGTGTCGCGGCGGGCGCGGCCGCGGTCTGGGTCTCCAACCACGGTGGCCGCCAGCTCGACCGCGCCGTGGCCTCGGCCACCGCGCTGCCGGCAGTCGCCGACGAGGTCGGCGGGGAGGTCGAGGTGTACGTCGACGGGGGAGTCCGCTCCGGCCTCGACGTGCTCACCGCGCTGGCCCTCGGGGCGGATGCCGCCTTCCTCGGCCGGACACCGCTGTACGCGCTCGCGGCCGCCGGGCAGGACGGGGTGACGCGGCTGCTCCACGAGCTCGCCGGCGAGCTGCTGGAGGCACTGCGGCTGGCGGGGTGCCGGGACCTGCGGGAGGTGCGCGACCTGCTGCCCGCCGTACCAGATTCGCCTGCTGGGTAACGGCAAACGCGCCGTCCGAGCCCGTGTGACCGGCCCCACCAGTAACTGATTTGACTCCCGTCGGGGGGACCTCCTAGTGTTCTGGATGTCGCCAGGGTGCGGCGGGACGCAAGGCCGAGAGGCCGGGCGGCCGGCCCCGAGGCGAAACCCCTTCACATCACCTTCGACCGGGTGGATCGAGTGCGCGCTTCGGCGGCCTCGCAGATCCCGGTCGACAGGCGTGGAGAGGCCGGGTGAGAGCCCGGGTCCGGATTTGACGGGCCTGGTCCGAACCGGTAAGTTTTACCAGGTTGCCCCCGAGCAAGAGCCGAGAGGCTGAGCAGGGTGCGCGCTTGATCCTTGAGAACTCAACAGTGTGCCAAAAGTCGACGAATTAGTTTGATACCCGTCCGACTGACAGCGTCCCGCTCCGCGGGGCGTCGAGGTCGACGGTTCCTTTGGTAAGAAAAACGATGATTCTGACAGCTTATTTGTCAGTGACTCGTCTCTTGCCGGGACATCTCCAAGATTGGCGGCTCACCTCCGGGTGGGGCGTCGCAAGTTTTCAACGGAGAGTTTGATCCTGGCTCAGGACGAACGCTGGCGGCGTGCTTAACACATGCAAGTCGAGCGGTAAGGCTCCTTCGGGAGTACACGAGCGGCGAACGGGTGAGTAACACGTGAGCAATCTGCCCTTCACATTGGGATAACCCCCGGAAACGGGAGCTAATACCGGATACGACCACTTCGGGCATCCGATGGTGGTGGAAAGTTCTGGCGGTGAAGGATGAGCTCGCGGCCTATCAGCTTGTTGGTGAGGTAATGGCCCACCAAGGCTTCGACGGGTAGCCGGCCTGAGAGGGTGACCGGCCACACTGGGACTGAGACACGGCCCAGACTCCTACGGGAGGCAGCAGTGGGGAATATTGGACAATGGGCGAAAGCCTGATCCAGCAACGCCGCGTGAGGGATGACGGCCTTCGGGTTGTAAACCTCTTTCAGCAGGGACGAAGCGAAAGTGACGGTACCTGCAGAAGAAGCACCGGCCAACTACGTGCCAGCAGCCGCGGTAATACGTAGGGTGCGAGCGTTGTCCGGAATTATTGGGCGTAAAGGGCTCGTAGGCGGTCTGTCGCGTCGGGAGTGAAAACTCAGGGCTTAACCCTGAGCCTGCTTCCGATACGGGCAGACTAGAGGTATGCAGGGGAGAACGGAATTCCTGGTGTAGCGGTGAAATGCGCAGATATCAGGAGGAACACCGGTGGCGAAGGCGGTTCTCTGGGCATTACCTGACGCTGAGGAGCGAAAGTGTGGGGAGCGAACAGGATTAGATACCCTGGTAGTCCACACCGTAAACGTTGGGCGCTAGGTGTGGGACTCATTCCACGAGTTCCGTGCCGCAGCTAACGCATTAAGCGCCCCGCCTGGGGAGTACGGCCGCAAGGCTAAAACTCAAAGGAATTGACGGGGGCCCGCACAAGCGGCGGAGCATGCGGATTAATTCGATGCAACGCGAAGAACCTTACCTAGGTTTGACATATACGAGAAGCCTCTGGAGACAGAGGTCTCTTTGGACACTTGTATACAGGTGGTGCATGGCTGTCGTCAGCTCGTGTCGTGAGATGTTGGGTTAAGTCCCGCAACGAGCGCAACCCTCGTCTTATGTTGCCAGCACGTAATGGTGGGGACTCATAAGAGACTGCCGGGGTCAACTCGGAGGAAGGTGGGGATGACGTCAAGTCATCATGCCCCTTATGCCTAGGGCTTCACGCATGCTACAATGGCCGGTACAAAGGGCTGCGATACCGCAAGGTGGAGCGAATCCCAAAAAGCCGGTCTCAGTTCGGATTGGGGTCTGCAACTCGACCCCATGAAGTCGGAGTCGCTAGTAATCGCAGATCAGCAACGCTGCGGTGAATACGTTCCCGGGCCTTGTACACACCGCCCGTCACGTCACGAAAGTCGGCAACACCCGAAGCCGGTGGCCCAACCTTAGGGAGGGAGCTGTCGAAGGTGGGGCGAGCGATTGGGACGAAGTCGTAACAAGGTAGCCGTACCGGAAGGTGCGGCTGGATCACCTCCTTTCTAAGGAGCATCAACTGGCAGACCGGTTCGCCGGCGCTGTCCAGGCAGTCTGTAACGAGGACGTTCGTTCCTCGGCAGGCACTGCTCACTAGTGGAACGTCGACTATTTGGTCTGCTCTCCTGGGAGGGCTCGTCAGTACTGCTCCACCGGCCTCTGTTCATTCAGAGGCGGTGCAGCGTGGAACCTCGAGCAGGAACAGGGGAGCGCATCAGGCACACTGTTGGGTCCTGAGGGATCGAGTGATCGTTTCCTCACGGGCCATCCCCCTCCTCGAACTACCCGGCCGCCCTGCGGCCAGGCAAGCGGGAACTTCAGGGGTGGCACCGCCCGTATCTTGAGAACTACACAGTGGACGCGAGCATCTTTGTAGCAAGACAAGCTACTAAGGGCACATGGTGGATGCCTTGGCACCAAGAGCCGATGAAGGACGTAGGAGCCTGCGATAAGCCCCGGGAAGTTGGCAACCGAGCTGTGATCCGGGGATTTCCGAATGGGGAAACCCAGCTGGAGTCATGTCCAGTTACCTCTGCCTGAACACATAGGGCAGTTGGAGGGAACGTGGGGAAGTGAAACATCTCAGTACCCACAGGAAGAGAAAACAAAAGTGATTCCGAGAGTAGTGGCGAGCGAAATCGGAAGAGGCCAAACTCAAGCAGTGTGATAGCCGGCAGGCGTTGCTGTTTGAGGGTTGTGGGGCCGTTTGGTTGGTTCTGCCGAACCGACACAGAGTAAGAAATCATTGATGAAGTCGAAGCGGACTGGAAAGTCCCGGCGTAGAGGGTGATACCCCCGTACACGTAAGTCAATGACTCTGAAGCGTCACCCCAAGTAACACGGAACCCCTGAAATTCCGTGTGAATCTGGCGGGACCACCCGTTAAGCCTAAATACTCCTTGGTGACCGATAGCGGACAAGTACCGTGAGGGAAAGGTGAAAAGTACCCCTGGCGGGGAGTGAAATAGTACCTGAAACCATGTGCCTACAATCCGTTGGAGCTTTGACTTCGGTCGGAGTGACAGCGTGCCTTTTGAAGAATGAGCCTGCGAGTTTGCGTTGTGTCGCAAGGTTAACCCGTGTGGGGAAGCCGTAGCGAAAGCGAGTCCGAATAGGGCGTCTGAGTGGCACGATCAAGACCCGAAGCGAAGTGATCTATCCATGGGCAGGTTGAAGCGCGGGTAAGACCGCGTGGAGGACCGAACCCACCAGGGTTGAAAACCTGGGGGATGACCTGTGGATAGGGGTGAAAGGCCAATCAAACTTCGTGATAGCTGGTTCTCCCCGAAATGCATTTAGGTGCAGCGTCGCGTGTTTCTTTCCGGAGGTAGAGCACTGGATGGTCTAGGGGGCCCACAAGCTTACCGAAATCAGCCAAACTCCGAATGCCGGTAAGTGAGAGCGCGGCAGTGAGACTGCGGGGGATAAGCTCCGTAGTCGAAAGGGAAACAGCCCAGACCATCAGCTAAGGTCCCTAAGCGATAACTAAGTGGAAAAGGATGTGGAGTCGCACAGACAACCAGGAGGTTGGCTTAGAAGCAGCCACCCTTGAAAGAGTGCGTAATAGCTCACTGGTCAAGTGATTCCGCGCCGACAATGTAGCGGGGCTCAAGTTATCCACCGAAGCTATGGCATTCATGCTTAAGACAGGCCCGGCTTGCCGGGTCCAGTTGCGTGGATGGGTAGGGGAGCGTCGTATGGCGAGCGAAGCAGCGGAGTGATCCAGTTGTGGACGCCATACGAGTGAGAATGCAGGCATGAGTAGCGAATGAAGAGTGAGAAACTCTTCCGCCGAATGATCAAGGGTTCCAGGGTCAAGCTAATCTGCCCTGGGTAAGTCGGGACCTAAGGCGAGGCCGACAGGCGTAGTCGATGGACAACGGGTTGATATTCCCGTACCGGCAAAACAGCGCCCATGACGAACCCGGTGATGCTAAGTGCCCAAAACCTTCGGGATCCTTCGGGACGATGAAGGTGGAGCGCACGACCCGAACTGGTAGTAGTCAAGCGATGGGGTGACGCAGGAAGGTAGTCCAACCGTGGCGATGGTAGACCACGGCTAAGGGTGTAGGGCTGACGATAGGCAAATCCGTCGTCTGCATGCCTGAGACCTGATGGGGAGTCCGAATGGACGAAGTGGATGATCCTATGCTGTCGAGAAAAACCTCTAGCGAGCTGTGCGCCGCCCGTACCCCAAACCGACTCAGGTGATCAGGTAGAGAATACCAAGGCGATCGAGTGAACCATGGTTAAGGAACTCGGCAAAATGCCCCCGTAACTTCGGGAGAAGGGGGGCCGGATTTGTTATTGCACTTGCTGCATGAAGCAATGATGGCCGCAGAGACCAGGCCCAAGCGACTGTTTACTAAAAACACAGGTCCGTGCGAAGTCGTAAGACGATGTATACGGACTGACTCCTGCCCGGTGCTGGAAGGTTAAGGGGACGTGTTAGCTGATTCGTCAGCGAAGCGCAGAACTTAAGCCCCAGTAAACGGCGGTGGTAACTATAACCATCCTAAGGTAGCGAAATTCCTTGTCGGGTAAGTTCCGACCTGCACGAATGGAGTAACGACTTGGGCGCTGTCTCAACCGTGGACTCGGCGAAATTGCACTACGAGTAAAGATGCTCGTTACGCGCGGCAGGACGGAAAGACCCCGGGACCTTTACTACAATTTGGTATTGGTGTTTGGTTCGATTTGTGTAGGATAGGTGGGAGACTTTGAAGCGGCGACGCCAGTTGTCGTGGAGTCAACGTTGAAATACCACTCTGATCGTATTAGATATCTAACCTAGGTCCGTTATCCGGATCAGGGACAGTGCCTGATGGGTAGTTTAACTGGGGCGGTTGCCTCCTAAAATGTAACGGAGGCGCTCAAAGGTTCCCTCAGCCTGGTTGGCAATCAGGTTTCGAGTGTAAGTGCACAAGGGAGCTTGACTGTGAGAGTGACAACTCGAGCAGGGACGAAAGTCGGAACTAGTGATCCGGCGCTGGCATGTGGAAGCGGCGTCGCTCAACGGATAAAAGGTACCCCGGGGATAACAGGCTGATCTTCCCCAAGAGTCCATATCGACGGGATGGTTTGGCACCTCGATGTCGGCTCGTCGCATCCTGGGGCTGGAGTAGGTCCCAAGGGTTGGGCTGTTCGCCCATTAAAGCGGCACGCGAGCTGGGTTTAGAACGTCGTGAGACAGTTCGGTCCCTATCCGCCGCGCGCGCAGGAAACTTGAGAAAGGCTGTCCCTAGTACGAGAGGACCGGGATGGACGAACCTCTGGTGTGCCAGTTGTTCTGCCAAGAGCACGGCTGGTTAGCTACGTTCGGAAGTGATAACCGCTGAAAGCATCTAAGCGGGAAGCACGTTTCAAGATGAGGTTTCCCACCGGGTTAACCGGGTAAGGCCCCCAGTAGACGACTGGGTTGATAGGCCGGAGGTGTACAGCAGTAATGCCTAGCCGACCGGTACTAATAGGCCGAGGGCTTGTCCCTCAAAGATGTTGCGCGTCCACTGTGTGGTTCCCGAGTTACGGTCGGGGACCGAAGCCCTCTTGGAGAGGGCCAGGTCGATCTAACTCCATAGAGTTTCGGCGGCCATAGCGAAAGGGAAACACCCGGCTCCATTCCGAACCCGGAAGTTAAGCCTTTCAGCGCCGATGGTACTGCAACCGGGAGGTTGTGGGAGAGTAGGACGTCGCCGGACATTCTTTTGGTAAGGGCCACCCCTGGGGTGGCCCTTACTGCTTTGTCGGAATGTCTCGGTGGTGCGGCGTGAAGGCTGCGAGAGGATGGATGGCATGGCGCAGGAACGAGGAGCCGGTGGGCGTGAGCGTCGCGGTGGACGTGACGACCGTGGAGGTCAGCGATCCACGCGGGGCGGCGACCGCCCGCAGCGCGGCGGCTACCAGGGCAGCAAGCCGGACGGTCTGACCCGCGAGGAACGCTCCGAGGCGCAGGCCCGGTACGACGGGCCGCCCCTGCCCGAGGAGATCACCGGCAAGGAGCTGGACCGATCGGTCCTGGCCCAGCTGCGCAGCCTGCCCGAGAAGCTCGGCCAACGCGTGGCCCGGCACCTCGCCGCGGCCGGCGCGATCATCGACGAGGACCCGAAGACGGCCTACCAGCACACGCTCGCCGCGCGTGCCCGCGCGAGCCGGCTCGCTGTCGTGCGTGAGGCGGTAGGCGAGGCGGCGTACGCGTCGGGGGAGTACAGCGAGGCGCTGACCGAGCTGCGCGCCGCGCGGCGGATGAACGGCGCACAGGACTACCTCGCCGTGATGGCCGACTGCGAGCGTGCCCTCGGCCGCCCGGACCGGGCGCTCGACCTGGTTCGCAAGGCACCCCGCGAGGGCCTGTCCAACGACCTCCAGGCGGAGCTGACGATCGTCGAGGCGGGAGCCCGCCGCGACCGCGGCGAGCTGGACGCCGCACTGCGGGCACTCGAGCTCGCCCCGATCAACTCGAAGTCGCGTGCGGCCTGGGTGGTGCGGCTGCGCTACGCCTACGCCGACACGCTGCTCGCGGCCGACCGCACGTCGGACGCGCTGGAGTGGTTCCACCGCACCGAGGCGATCGACGGCGAGGAGCTCACCGACGCGGCCGAGCGTGCCCAGGAGCTCGAGGCCCAGCTCGGCGACGCCTGATCGTTTCGCGTCCACACCCGTCCCCGGGGCCCGCTGCGTCCACAGGATCACGTTGCCTCCGGGAACGGCTCCGGATCCTCGGCCACGCTTGCCGTACGGCGAGCGGAGAGGACAGCGGAGATGGGCGACAGCGCGACGGACGAGGGCGGCAACCACGTCGAGGTCCGGGGGCGGCTCAGCACCGACCCGGTCGACCGGGAGCTGCCGAGCGGCACCCCGATCGTCTCGTTCCGGCTGGTCATCCCGCGCACGACGACGGTGATGACGCGGGGATCCAGCCAGCGCTCCGACTGGGTCGACTGCACGGCCTGGAGCGCGGCGGCTCGGCGGCGGGCATCCGGCTGGAAGGTCGGCGACACCGTGGAGGTGGTCGGCGCTCTGCGCCGACGGCACTACCGGGCAGGTGAGGTCAGCGGCAGCCGGGTCGAGATCGAGATGCTGGGCGGCCGGCTGGTCGCACGCGCTGAGGAGCCCGTGCGCCGGGCCGGCGGGCGGGCGTCCGCCGTGACGGGGTGATCCGCGTGGCCGGGGTGCGGTCTGCGAGGATCGGCCGGTGCTGGGATCGAGCGAGTCGCCCCTGTGGCAGGCCTACGACGTGGCGGTCCTCGACCTCGACGGTGTCGTCTACGTCGGCGCCGAGGCAGTGCCGGGGGCGCCCGGTCACCTGGAGCGCGCACGCGGGGCCGGGATGCACCTCGCCTACGTCACCAACAATGCCTCGCGGCCGCCCGGCGACGTGGCGCAGCACCTGCGCGATCTGGGGATCGAGGTCGAGGACGCCGACGTGGTGACGTCCGCGCAGGCAGCGGCGCGGCTGCTCGCCGACGACCTCCCCGAGGGCAGCAAGGTCTACCTGATCGGTGGTGGCGGGCTCGACACGGCGCTGCGGGAGCGTGGCCTGGTGCCGGTGACCAGCCCCGCGGAGGAGCCGGTCGCGGTGGTCCAGGGCTACGGCCCCGACATGCCGTGGCGCCAGGTCGTCGCCGGGGCGATCCTTGTGCACGACGGGCTGCCGTGGGTCGCGTCCAACACCGACCTGACGATCCCGACGGCCACGGGCGTGGGCCCGGGCAACGGAGCGCTGGTGCGCCTGGTCGCGGATTTCGCTGGACGTGAGCCCGTGGTCGCGGGCAAGCCGGAGCCGCCGTTGTTCGAGGAGACCCTGCGGCGCGTCGGCGGCGACCACCCACTCGTGGTCGGCGACCGGCTCGACACCGACATCGAGGGCGCCCACAACGCGGGCTGGGACAGTCTGCTGGTGCTGACCGGCGTGAGCGGGCTCGAGGACCTGGCGGCGGCGACGCCGCGGCTGCGTCCGACCTACCTCGCCGCCGACCTGGCGGGCCTGGGCGAGGCTCACCGGACCCCCGAGATGGACGGCACCCGCGCGTCGGCCGGTGGCTGGACCGCCCACGTCGACGGAGGCGCGCTGCAGGTCGACGGAGACGGCGAGTCCGGGGACTGGTGGCGTGTGGTCGCCTGCAGCGCCTGGGCGCACCTCGACGAGCATGGCGACCCGGCCGACACCTCCGGGCTACGGGTGCCCGACGCGGGCCGCGGGTAGCGTGAGCGCCATGGACGAGCCGGACGAGGTGACCCCCGCCGAGACTCGGGGCGAGGACGAGGGCGCTCAGCGGGCCGACTCAGCTCCCGCACCCGGACGGCACCTCGCGGAAGGCACCGGCCACCCCGCGGTCGACGCCGTCCTGGCCTCGCTCGAGGGGCTCGAGGACATGCCGGTGCACGACCACGTCGCGGTGTTCGAGGCCGCGCACGACTCGCTGCGCGGTGTACTCGACCAGGCGGCCGACCAGGCGGCCGACGAGGCGACCGCGGGCGACGCTCCGGCCGGCGAGCCGGGCCAGGGCTGACCCGTGCCGCCACGGCGGCTACGGCTCGACGCCGAGCTGGTGCGGCGCGGCGCCGCGCGCTCCCGCGAGCACGCCTCCGAGCTGATCGCCGCCGGTCGTGTGACCGTCAACGGTGGCGCGGCCCACAAGCCCGCCACCGGTGTGACCGTCGACGCGGACATCGTGGTCCGCGACGACCCGGACCGTCCGGACTACGTCTCGCGCGGCGGCCACAAGCTGGCCGGGGCGCTCTCCGACTTCGCGGAGCACGGCCTGAGCGTCTCGGGTCGGCGGTGCCTGGACGCGGGCGCCTCGACCGGCGGGTTCACCGACGTGCTGCTCCGAGCGGGCGCCGCGGAGGTGGTGGCCGTCGACGTCGGCTACGGCCAGCTGGCGTGGTCGCTGCGGCAGGACCCCCGGGTGCGCGTCCACGACCGGACCAACGTCCGGGAGTTGACGCCGGATCTGGTCGGCGGTCCCGTGGACGTGGTCGTGGGCGACCTGTCCTTCATCTCCCTCGAGCTGGTGCTCGACGCCCTGCTCGGCGTGACCGCACCCGACGGCGACCTGGCGCTGATGGTCAAGCCGCAGTTCGAGGTCGGCAAGGACCGGCTCGGCCGTGGCGGAGTGGTCCGCGAGCCGGCCCTCCGGGTGGAGGCTGTGGAGAAGATCGTCGCGGCGGCCGACCGACGCGGCTGGGGCGGGGTGGCCGGCACGGTGAGCTCGCTGCCGGGGCCGGCGGGCAACGTGGAGTTCTTCGTCTGGCTGCGGCGGGGAGAGCGCGCGCTCGCCCCTGCAGCGGTCGAGGCGCTCGTGGCCCGCTCCCCGGATTACGGAGGGTGACGAGGGATGGACCGCTACTGCGCGACGCGCCCCTCCCTCGCCACCCTCCGGTCAGACCCGGGTGAGAAGGTGAACCCGTGATCACCCCACGACGCTGCTCGCTGAGCTCGCATCGCCGCGGGGACCGTGATCACCCCACGACGCTGCTCGCTGGGCATCGCCGCGGGACCCCGATGAGCACTGACGACGCCCCGCGCCGCATCCTCCTGCTTGCGCACACGGGCCGTGAGGACGCGCGCGCCGTGGCCTGCGAGGTGGTCCACGCGCTGCGCAAGCACGACATCGCCGTCCGGCTCCTGGCCGACGAGGCCGCCCAGCTCGGGCTGACCGAGCCGGAGGTCGAGATCATCGGCGGGGTCGACGGCGACGACGCCGCCGACGACTGCGAGCTCGCGGTCGTGATCGGCGGCGACGGCACGATCCTGCGGGCGGCCGAGGCGACCCACGCGCACGGCACCCCGCTGCTCGGGGTCAACCTGGGCCATGTCGGGTTCCTCGCGGAGTCGGAGTCCGACGACCTGGACTTCACGATCGACGCGATCGTGACCCGCCGCTACACCGCCGAGGACCGGCTCACGATCGACGTCGCCGTCTACCGGGACGGCGAGCAGATCACCAGCACCTGGGCCCTCAACGAGGCCAGCGTCGAGAAGGCCGCCCGGGAGCGGATGCTCGAGGTGGTGGTCGAGATCGACGGCCGGCCGCTGTCGCGCTGGGGCTGTGACGGCGTGGTCTGCGCGACCCCGACCGGCAGCACCGCCTACAACTTCTCCGCCGGGGGACCGGTGGTGTGGCCGGGCGTGGAGGCACTGCTGATGGTGCCGATCAGCGCGCACGCGTTGTTCGCCCGGCCCCTCGTGGTGGCCCCGACCAGCGTGCTGGCGGTCGAGGTGCAGACCAACACCGCGAGCGCGGGCGTGCTGTGGTGCGACGGCCGACGGATGGTGGAGCTCCCACCCGGTGCCCGGATCGAGGTACGACGCGGCGCGACGCCGGTTCGGCTGGCCCGGCTGCACTCGGCACCGTTCACCGACCGGCTGGTGGCCAAGTTCGGCCTCCCGGTCGACGGCTGGCGGGGCGCCGCAAAGCGCCGGCGCAACGACAACGGCGGCCACGCGTGATCGAGGAGCTTCGGATCCGCTCGCTGGGCGTCATCGACGAGTCGGTGCTCGAGCTCGGGCCGGGCCTCAGCGTGATCACCGGCGAGACCGGCGCCGGCAAGACCATGCTGGTCACCGCTCTGGGGCTGCTGCTCGGTGGCCGCTCCGACGCGGGGGCGGTCCGCACCGGCGCCCGCAACGCACGCGTGGAGGGCCGGTTCACGGCCGACGACGAGCTTCGGGCCGCGGTCGAGGACCTCGGCGGCGAGCCGGACGACGACGGCAGCGTGCTGTTCGCACGGCAGGTGTCCGCCGAGGGCCGCTCCCGTGCCTACGCCGGCGGAGCCGCGGTACCCGCCGGCAGCCTGAGCACGCTCACCGACGCGCTGGTCGCGGTGCACGGCCAGTCCGACCAGCACCGACTGCTACGCCAGGAGGCCCAGCGCGACGCGCTCGACCGGTTCGCGGGCGAGCCGGTGACAGCGCCGGCCCAGGACTACGCGGATGCCTACCGCCGGCTCCGGTCCGTCGAGCGTGAGCTCCACGAGGTGGTGCGCAGCGCCCGCGAGCGGGCCCGCGAGGCCGACCTGCTCCGGCACGGCCTGACCGAGATCGAGTCGGTCGGCCCGCAGCCCGGCGAGGACGTGCACCTCGCCGCGGAGGAGCAGCGGCTCGGGTTCGCCGACACCCTCCGCACGGCGGCTGAGCAGGCGCGCGAGGTGCTGTCCTCCGACGAGGGTGCCGCCGACGCACTGGGCGCGATGGCGGCGGCGCGACGGGCCCTGGAGGGCGTGCGCGAGCACGATCCGCAGGTCGCCGGTCTCGCCGACCGGCTGGCCGAGGCGTGCTACCTGCTGAGCGACCTCGCCGCCGACGTGGCCTCCTACGCCTCGGGCCTGGAGTCCGACCCGACCCGGCTGGCGACGGTCTCCGAGCGGCGGGCGGCCCTGACCGCGCTCACCCGCAAGTACGGCGAGGACATCGACGAGGTGCTCGCCTGGTCGCAGGCCTCCGCCCAGCGGCTGTTCGAGCTCGACGACACCGATGACCGGATCGCCCGCTTGCGGGCCGAGCGCGACGACCTGCGCGCGACGCTCGGCGATCTGGCAGCGACGATCTCGGCCGCGCGGCACGACGCCGCCCTGCGCCTCGGCGACCAGGTGACCGCCGAGCTCGCCCTGCTGGCGATGCCTCATGCCCGGGTGGCGGTCTCCGTGGCACGGCACGACGACCCCGACGGGCTGGAGGTCGACGGGCGCGCGGTGCGCTTCGGCCCCGACGGCGTCGACGACGTGGAGCTGCTGCTGGCGGCCAACGTGGGTGCCGACGCCCGGCCGCTGGCCAAGGGCGCCTCGGGCGGCGAGCTGTCCCGGGTGATGCTGGCGCTCGAGGTGGTGCTGGCCGGCACCAGCCCGGTGCCGACGTTCGTCTTCGACGAGGTCGACGCGGGCGTCGGCGGCAAGGCCGCGGTCGAGGTGGGTCGCCGGCTGGCGATGCTGGCGCGCACCTCCCAGGTGGTCGTGGTCACCCACCTGCCCCAGGTCGCGGCGTTCGCCGACTGGCACGTGGTCGTGCAGAAGTCCAGCGACGGGTTGGTCACCACGTCCGGCCTGCAGGTGCTCGACGACGAGTCCCGGGTGCGGGAGCTCTCCCGGATGCTGGCCGGGATGGAGGAGTCCGAGACCGCTCTGGCGCACGCCGAGGAGCTCCTCGCCACCGCCCGCGAGGTGCGACAGCCCTAGCAGGGCGAGACACGACCTGGGCCCCCGGGTCCGCGGGGGTCGAGGACCCCCATGGCACCATGGGCGGCGCCATGAAGCTCCCCTCCCGACGCGCCAGCGCACCCGAATTGCCGGGGCTGTCGGGCAAGGCGCGGGTGGAGCGCCGCCCCGGCTCTCTGGCCTCCCGGCTGGGGCCCGGTGAGATCGCCGTCGTGCACCGCGCCGACCTCGACGCATCCACCGCCCGCGCCCTGCTCGACCACCGCGTGGTCGCGGTCCTGAACAGCGCACCGTTCGTCTCCGGCAGCTACCCGACGCTCGGTCCACAGCTCCTCGCGGACGCCGGCGTGCTGCTGCTCGAGGCGAGTCCCGACGACGTCGGCAGGGTCGAGGACGGCGCGACGGTCCGGATCCACGAGGGTGTGGTCCACGGCGAGGATGGCGAGCTGCTCCAGGCCCGGGTGCTCGGTCCCGGCGACATCACGCGCCGGCGCGACGCGGCCCGGATCGGCCTGGGCCGGCAGCTGGAGGCCTTCGCCCACAACAGCTCGGAGTTCCTGCGTCGCGAGCAGGACCTGCTCCTCAACGGCGAGGGACTGCCCACGCTGCGCACCCGGATCGAGGGACGTCCGGTGGTGGTCGTCGCCCGCGGAGCGCGGCACGACGAGGAGCTCCAGGAGCTGCGCCGGTTCATCCACGAGCAGCGGCCGGTGCTGGTCGGCGTCGACGGCGGCGCGCGCGTGCTGCTCGACCACCGGCTGCGGCCGGACGTGGTGCTGGTCTCCGCCGGCCTGGTCGGGTCCGAAGACGACGACGCGCTGACCGAGTCGGTGCTCCGGGAGGCACGGGAGCTGGTCGTCCACGAGCGCCGCTCGGAACGTACGGCGGGCGCCGAACGCCTGCAGCGCTGGGGGATCGGGGCGCCCCGGGTCACCAGCGACGCCGACGCGTTCGACCTCGCCCTGCTCCTGGTCCACGGGGCCGGCGCCTCGATGATCGTGCCGGTGGGCCGGGACGCCGGATTCGAGGAGTTCCTCGATCGCGACCGGTCCGCCCAGGCCAGCACCTTCCTGACCCGGCTCCGGGTCGGCCAGCACCTGGTCGACGCCTCCGCCGTGCCCGCGCTCTACACCGGCCGGGTGCGCGGCTGGCACCTCTTCGTGATCCTCATCGCCGCGCTCGCCGCGCTGTGGCTGGCGATGGCCACCACCCCGATCGGCAACGTCTGGTGGCACGACGTCGGCGACTGGATCCAGGCCCGCTTCGACGACATCGAGGGACTCTTCACGTGATCACGTTCCGCTACCACATCGTCTCCCTGGTCTCGGTCTTCCTGGCCCTGGCGATCGGGATCGCGCTCGGCGGCGGCCCACTCAAGGGCGAGGTGGACAACAGCCTCGTCAAGGAGCTGGCCGCCCGGAAGAAGATCCAGACCCAGCAGCGCCAGAGATCCGCCGGCTCCGGGCCTCCGCGTCGTTCGCCGACGGCTACGCCAAGTCGACCGCGCCGACCGTCCTCGCGGGCCAGCTACGCGGCGTACCCGTCGCGGTGGTGAGCATGCCCGGCGCCAACCGCGCGACGGTCTCCTCCCTCCAGGACCTGGTCAAGACCTCGGGCGGCAAGCTGGTCGGGCGCTACCGGGTCGGCGACAAGCTCGGCGACAACGCGAACAAGGGGCTGGTCGACCAGCTGGGCACCCAGCTGGAGCCCGAGGCCGACGACGTGGAGATGCCGGACGACGTGTCGACGTACCAGCGCTTCGGCCTGCTCCTCGGCCGCGCGATCGGCACCGAGTCAAAGGCGCCACAGCGATACGACACCACGAGCTCCAGCCTTGTCTCGGGCTTCGGCACTGCTGGGCTGGTCTCCGCCGTGGGCACGCCGACGGGCCGGGCCCGGGTGGTGCTGGTGGTGACCGGTCCGGGTGCGAAGACCCGCACCCAGGCCGGCGTCGACGAGATCCACGCGGTCGTCGCCGATGCGCTCACCGACGAGGTGTCCACCGTGGTCCTCGCCGGGCCCGCCGGCGCCGCCCGCGACGGCGGACTGATCCGCAAGATCCGCGACGACGTCGGGCTCTCCTCCACACTGTCGACGGTGGACAGCGCCGGCACCGGGGCAGGCGCGGTGGTCAGCCTCCTGGCCGCCGCGCAGGACCTCAAGGGCGGCACCGGCCAGTACGGCTCCGTCGATGCGGCGGACGGCCCGGTGCCCGGCTCCACGACCGGATGACGGTGAGTTCGGACGCCAGGGCGGCCGGGTTGGCGAGCGAGCCCCAGGACGCTTGGTAGGCTAGAACCCCGTGGAGGCATCGCCGCTTCGCACCTCGCCCTCGGCCCACGGGAGTCCTCCTTGGTAGATCGCCAGCCGACCAAGCACGTCTTCGTCACCGGAGGCGTCGCCTCCTCCCTCGGCAAGGGCCTGACCGCCTCGAGCCTCGGCAGCCTGCTGAAGTCGCGCGGGCTGCGGGTCACCATGCAGAAGCTCGACCCCTACCTCAACGTCGACCCGGGCACGATGAACCCGTTCCAGCACGGCGAGGTGTTCGTCACCGACGACGGCGCCGAGACCGACCTCGACATCGGCCACTACGAGCGGTTCCTCGACACCGACCTCGCCCAGATCGCCAACGTCACGACCGGCCAGGTCTACTCGACGGTGATCGCCAAGGAGCGCCGCGGCGACTACCTCGGCGACACCGTCCAGGTGATCCCGCACATCACCAACGAGATCAAGGACCGGATCCGGGCGATGGCGCGGCGCCGCGACGTCGACGTCGTGATCACCGAGATCGGCGGCACCGTCGGCGACATCGAGTCGCTGCCGTTCCTCGAGGCCGCCCGCCAGGTGCGCCACGACGTCGGCCGCGACAACTGCTTCTTCCTGCACGTCTCGCTGGTGCCCTACATCGGCCCGTCCGGCGAGCTGAAGACCAAGCCGACCCAGCACTCGGTCGCCGCGCTGCGCTCGATCGGCATCCAGCCGGACGCGATCGTCTGCCGCGCCGACCGCGAGCTGCCCGAGCTCGATCAAGCGCAAGATCTCGCTGATGTGCGACGTCGACGAGGAGGCCGTGGTCGACCGCGGTCGACGCGCCGTCGATCTACGACATCCCGAAGGTGCTGCACCGCGAGGGCCTCGACGCCTACGTCGTACGCCGGCTCGACCTGCCGTTCCGCGACGTCGACTGGACCGCTGTGGGACGACCTGCTGCGCCGGGTGCACCACCCCGAGCGAGGAGGTCACGGTCGCGCTGGTCGGCAAGTACATCGACCTGCCCGACGCCTACCTCTCGGTGGCCGAGGCGCTGCGGGCCGGCGGGTTCGCCCACGACGCCAAGGTCAACGTCGCGCTGGGTCGCCTCCGACGAGTGCGAGACGCCCGAGGGCGCCGCCCGGCAGCTCGCCGACGTCGACGCGATCTGCGTGCCCGGCGGCTTCGGCGTCCGCGGCATCGAGGGCAAGGTCGGCGCGCTGCACCTACGCCCGCACCCACGGCATCCCGACCCTCGGCCTGTGCCTCGGGCTGCAGTGCATGGTGATCGAGTACGCCCGCAACGTCGCCGGCCTGGACGAAGGCGGCCTCCACCGAGTTCGACCCCGACGTGCCCGGAGCCGGTGATCGCGACGATGGCCGAGCAGCACGCGATCGTCGAGGGCGCGGCGACCTCGGCGGCACGATGCGCCTCGGCCTCTACCCGGCCGACCTGCTCGAGGGCTCGCGTGGTCCGGCGCGGCGTACGGCGCGGCCAGGTCGACGAGCGGCACCGGCACCGCTACGAGGTCAACAACGCCTACCGCGAGCCAGCTCGAGGAGGCCGGGCTGGTGTTCTCGGGCATGTCGCCGGACGACAAGCTGGTCGAGTTCGTCGAGCTGCCCCGCGACGTGCACCCCTACTACGTCGCCACCCAGGCCCACCCCGAGCTGCGCTCCCGCCCGACCCGGCCGCACCCGCTGTTCGCCGGGCTGGTCGGGGCGGCGATCGACCGGCAGCGCGAGCTCCGGTTCCCGATCGACGAGACCGGGCTGCGCCGCCCGCCCGCCGACGAGCGACGACGAGCTGACGCGGGCGACGGCCGGTGGAGGACCTGCGGCGACGAGCCGGATGCCGTGGCCCGTCGCCCGAGTCAACGGACCTGTACCGCGGCGACTGGGTGCTGGCGCTGCGCGCCGACACTGTCAGCGCGCCCGGGCCGGCCGGACGAGGACGTTCGAGCGGCTGCGTCGTCGAGCACCCCGGCGCGGTCGTGGTCCTGGCCGTCGACGACGACGAGCGGGTGCGTCGTGCTGCGCCAGTACCGGCACCCGGTCGCGCGACCCGGCTGGTCGAGCTGCCGGCCGGGCTGCTCGACGTCGCGGGGGAGGACCCGCTCGGTCGCGGCGCGGCGCGAGCTCGTCGAGGAGGCCGCGCTGGTGGCCGACCAGCTGGACGGCACCTGGTGACGCGTGCTGCCGTCGCCGGGGATCAGCGACGGAGACGCACGCGATCTACCTGGCCCGCGGGCTCGCACGACACCGACCGCGGCGGCTTCGAGCCGGAGCACGAGGAGGCCGAGATGAGCGTCGACCGGGTGCCGCTCGGCCGACCTCGCTCGACGCGGTCCTGGCCGGCCGGGTGCGCGACGCTCCGCTGGTCACCGCGGTGCTCGCCTACGCCGTCCTCACGCCGGCGCGAGGGCGCCGACCCGAGCGAGTAGGGTCACGGCGAGCGAGCCGTCCCGACGACGAGGTCGGGAGGGTGCGCAAGGAGGATTCTGGTGAAGGTCGGCGTCCCGAAGGAAGTCAAGAACCACGAGTACCGGGTGGCGATCACCCCGGTCGGGGTCCACGAGCTGGTGCCGCACGGCCACGAGGTCTTCGTCCAGAAGGACGCCGGCGTCGGCTCGTCGATCCCCGACGAGGAGTACGTCGCCGCCGGCGCCACGATCCTCGACCACGGCCGACGACGTCTGGGGCACGCCGAGATGGTGCTCAAGGTCAAGGAGCCGGTCGCCGAGGAGTACCACCGGATGCGCGAGGGGCTGACGCTCTTCACCTACCTGCACCTGGCCGCCGACCGGCCGCTGACCGAGGAGCTGGTCAAGCGCAAGGTCACCGGCATCGCCTACGAGACCGTGCAGCTGCCCTCGGGCGGGCTGCCGCTGCTCTACCCGATGTCCGAGGTCGCCGGCTGCCTCGCGCCGCAGGTCGGCGCCCACTCGCTGATGAAGGCCCAGGGCGGCCGCGGGGTGCTGATGGGCGGCGTCGGCGGGGTCGCCAACGCCAAGGTCGTCATCATCGGCGCCGGCGTCTCCGGGCAGAACGCCGCCAACATCGCGCTCGGCATGGGTGCCGACGTGACGCTGCTCGACACCGACCTCGACAAGCTGCGGATGTCGTTCTGGCGCTACAACAACCGGGTCCACGGCCTGGCGTCCTCGAAGCTGGCGCATCGAGCAGCAGGTGACCGAGGCCGACCTGGTCATCGGCGCCGTGCTGATCCCGGGCGCCAAGGCGCCCACGCTGGTCAGCAACGAGCTGGTCTCGCGGATGAAGCCGGGCTCGGTGCTCGTCGACATCGCGGTCGACCAGGGCGGCTGCTTCGAGGACACCCACGCCACGACGCACGCCGACCCGACGTACATGGTGCACGACTCGGTCTTCTACTGCGTCGCCAACATGCCCGGCGCGGTGCCGAACACCTCGACCTACGCGCTGACCAACGCGACGCTGCCGTACGCCGTGGCGCTGGCCGACAAGGGCTGGCAGCAGGCCTGCCGCGACGACCACTCGCTGGCGCTCGGGCTCAACACCCACGCCGGCAAGGTGACCAACGGCCCGGTCGCCGAGGCCCACGGGCTCGACGCGGTCGCGCTCGAGGAGGCCTGGCCTGATCGCCCCACCGAGCCGCTGCGCTGACGCCTCGCGGACCCCGTGCGGCGAGCGCGCCGTCACCGACGCCGGTGCGCGCCGTGCGCACGTACCTCGACCACCTCGTCGTCGAGCGCGGGCTCGCCGACAACACGCTCTCGTCGTACCGGCGCGACCTGCGGCGCTACGTCGGGTTCCTGCTCGCCCACGGCGTCGACCGAGCTCGACGAGGTCACCGAGGCGACCGTCACCGAGTTCCTGATGGCGCTGCGCGAGGGCGACGCCGACCACCCGCCGCTCAGCGCGGCGTCGGCCGCACGCACCGTGGTCGCGGTGCGCGGGTTCCACAAGTTCGCGGTCGCGTGACGGGCTGGCGCACGCTCGACCCGTCGGCCGGCGTCCGGCCGCCGACGCCGGCCAAGCGGCTGCCCAAGGCGCTCTCGCTGGCCGACGTCGAGGCGATCCTCGACGCGGCGGGCGCGGCCGGCACGGCGCTGGCGCTGCGCGACCGGGCGCTGCTGGAGGTGCTCTACGGCACCGGCGCCCGGATCTCCGAGGCGGTCGGCCTCGACGTCGACGACCTCGACCTCGAGCGACGGCACGGTGCTGCTGCGCGGCAAGGGCGGCAAGGAGCGGATCGTGCCGGTCGGCTCGCTACGCCCGGGACGCGGTCGTCGCCGTACCTCGTCCGGGGCCGCGCACGGACCTGGTCGCGGCCGGCACCGGCGGCAACGCCGGCGGAGCGCTGTTCCTCAACGCCCGCGGCGGGCGGCTGTCGCGGCAGAGCGCCTGGACCGTGCTCGTCCGGCCGCCGACCGGGCCGGGGTGACCGCGGAGGTGTCGCCGCACACGCTGCGGCACTCGTTCGCGACCCACCTGCTCGACGGCGGCGCCGACGTCCGGGTGGTGCAGGAGCTGCTCGGCCACGCGTCGGTGACGACCACCCAGATCTACACCCTGGTGACCGTCGACAGCCTGCGCGAGGTGTACGCCGCGGCGCACCCACGGGCGCTCGAGTAGCCCGATCGGAATGCTGCGGCGTGCACAGGTTCGTCCACATCGCGGACCGTGCCTGTGCACTCGCCGCCTGACGAACACACACGCAATCCCCAGATTCGTCGTGCGTCCACATCGTCCGCGCGGTGCCGTTGAGATCGGCTCCCCGGGTGCATAGAGTCGCGCGCGTTGCCGCGACAAATGTATCTGTCGACATCGAGAGCGACAGAGTCCCGTGGCAGACATCCAGGAGGCCGTTGTATGAGTGCTGGGTACCCAGGCAACGAGGAGCTCGTCGAGGATTTCGGTCCGGTGCCCGCGGCCCAGCGTGACCATCGGTCCCAGGAGGAACCCCGACGTCGTGCGGTGCCCGCCGAGGCCAGCCAGCAGATGCCGTCCGCCCCGACCTTCGACGACATCAGACCCGCCGCCCGCACCGGCGCCCCGGAGCAGGAGCCCGCCCCGGCGGCCGTTGCCGCCGTGGAGCGCCCGACTCGGTCCCACCGGGCGACCGATGCCCGACTTCCCGGAGCCCGCGCCGGTGACCCACCACGGCCCGGCCCGCGTCATCGTCGATGTGCAACCAGAAGGGCGGCGTCGGCAAGACCACGACCACGATCAACCTGGGTGCCGCGCTCGCGGAGTACGGCCGCAAGGTGCTGCTCGTCGACTTCGACCCGCAGGGGTCGCTGTCGGTCGGGCTGGGCATGAACCCGCACACGATGGACCTGATCGATCTACAACCTGCTGATGGAGCGCGACGTCACCCTCGACGACGTCGTCGTGCCGAGCGGCGATCGCCGGCATGGACCTGCTGCCGTCCAACATCGACCTCTCCGCCGCCGAGGTCCAGCTCGTGCACGAGGTGGCGCGCGAGCAGACGCTCCAGCGGGTGCTCGCGGCCGGCGCTCGCGAAGTACGACGTGATCCTGATCGACTGCCAGCCCTCGCTCGGCCTGCTCACCGTCAACGCGCTGACCGCCGTCCGACGGGGTGATCGTGCCGCTGGAGTGCGAGTACTTCGCGCTGCGCGGCGTCGCGCTGCTCAAGACCACGATCGACAAGGTCCGCGAGCGGCTCAACCCCGACCTCGAGATCGACGGCGTGCTCGGCACGATGTTCGACGGCCGCACCCTGCACGGCCGCGAGGTCATGGCCCGGCTGGTCGAGGCCTGGGGCGACACCGTCTTCCACACCGTGATCCGGCGCACCGTGAAGTTCTCCGACTCCACCGTCGCCGGGGAGCCGATCACCAGCTACGCGTCGAGCTCGGCCGGCGCGGACGCCTACCGTCAGCTCGCCAAGGAGGTGCTGGCCCGGTGGCGCGACGAGTGAGCCTGCCGGCGGCCGACGATCTGTTCCGCCCCGTCGAGTTCGTCGCAGGGCCGGACGTCGGAGGCCCAGCAGGAGCAGGACGTGTCCGAGTCGGGCCGCGACGGTGGCCGGCGCAGTCGGCGGCCCAGCGGACGGGTGCGGCACGACGAGAAGATGACGGTCTACGTGACCGCTGCCGAGCTGCTCGAGCTCGAGCACGCGCGGCTGACGCTGCGCAGCCTGCACGGCGTGGCCGTCGACCGCGGGCGGCTGGTCCGGGAGGCGATCGCGATGGCGCTGGCAGACCTGGAGTCCAACGGCGACGACAGCGCAGCTGGTCCAGCGCCTGATCGGTCGATGACGTCCCGATGAACGACCCTCGACGGCTCCCGAGCGACGTCGACGCCGCGCTTCGCGCTGCGCCTGGACAACTTCGAGGGGCCGTTCGACCTGCTGCTCAGCCTGATCGCGAAGCACAAGCTCGACATCACCGAGGTGGCGCTCTCCACGGTCACCGACGAGTTCATCGCCCACATCAAGCGCGGCGCCGACGACGACCCGGCACCAGTGGGACCTCGAGCAGACCACGGCGTTCCTGCGTGGTCGCCTCCACGCTGCTCGACCTCAAGGCGGCCCGGCTGCTGCCGCAGGGCGACGTCGAGGACGAGGAGGACCTCGCGCTGCTCGAGGCGCGCGACCTGCTCTTCGCCCGGCTGCTGCAGTACCGCGCGTTCAAGCAGGTGGCGGCGGTGCTCGAGAAGCGGATCGGCGAGCGAGGCACGGCGCCACCCGCGCGCGGTCGGCCTCGACGAGCGGTTCGCCAGCCTGCTGCCCGACGTGCTGATCGGGCTCGGGCTCGAGGAGTTCGCGGCGCTCGCGGCACAGGCGCTGGAGCCGAAGCCGGTCCTCGAGCTCTCGCTCGCCCACATCCACGCGCCGACCGTCAGCGTGCGCGAGCAGGCGGCGATCGTGGTCGAGCGGCTGCGCCGGCAGGGCACGCTGACCTTCCGGGCCCTCGCCGGCGACGCCCCCGACATGCTGACCCGGGTGGCCCGCTTCCTGTCGCTGCTCGAGCTGTTCCGCGAGGGCGTGGTGGCCTTCGAGCAGATGACGCCCACTCGGCGAGCTGACCATCCGCTGGACCGGCGCCGACGACGGCGAGATCGAGATCACCGACGAGTTCGACGGTGTGCCGGTGCCCGACGAGGCGCCCGCCGTGGAGGAGACCACCGATGACTGAGACGCGCACGGACGAGCAGACCGACGAGGTGCTGGCGGTGCCGGTCGCCGAGCTGCGGCCCGCCCTCGAGGCGGTGCTGATGGTCGCCGACCAGCCGCTCGACCAGGTCACGCTGGCCACCGCGGTCGGCTACCCGGTGACCGAGGTGACCAGGGAGCTCACCGCCCTGGCCGGGGAGTACGACGAGCAGGGCCGCGGGCTTCGAGCTGCGCAACGTCGCCGGCGGCTGGCGCTTCTACACGCGCGAGGCCTACGCGTCCGTGGTGGAGAAGTTCGTGCTCGACGGCCAGCAGGCCCGGCTCACCCAGGCGGCGCTGGAGACCCTCGCCGTCGTCGCCTACAAGCAGCCGGTCAGCCGCGCCCGGGTCTCGGCCGATCCGCGGGGTCAACGTCGACGGCGTGATGCGCACGCTGCTCACCCGCGGCCTGGTCGAGGAGGCCGGCACCGACCACGAGACCGGCGCGCACCTCTACCGCACGACGAGCTACTTCCTGGAGCGGATCGGGCTTGACCTCGCTCGCCGACCTGCCCGAGCTTGCGCCGTTCCTGCCCGACATGGCCGATCTCGAGGGCGACCTCGAGGAGTCCGTCACCGAGGACCTGTGACCGACCTGGCCGACCTGCCGACCGACGACGACGGCCTGGTCCGGCTGCAGAAGCTGCTCGCGCAGTCCGGCGTGGCCAGCCGCCGCAAGTGCGAGGAGCTGATGCTGGCCGGCGAGGTCGAGGTCGACGGCGAGGTGGTCACCCGGCTCGGCACCAAGGTCGACCCGCGGACCGCGGTGATCCGGGTCGAGCGGCAAGCGCCTCCCGCCCGTCGAGCGCCAACGTCTACCTGGTGCTCAACAAGCCGCGCGGCGTGGTCTCCACGATGTCCGACCCGGAGGGCCGCCCGACCCTGACCGACTACGTCGCCGACCGGCCGGAGCGGCTGTTCCACGTCGGACGGCTCGACACCGACACCGACGGGCTGATCATCCTGACCAACGACGGTGACTTCGCGCAGCGGCTGGCGCACCCGTCGTACGAGGTCGAGAAGACGTACGTCGCGGAGGTCACCGGCGTGGTCGACCAGGGCCACGCTGCGCCGGCTCACCGACGGGGTGACCCTCGACGACGGGCCGGTGGAGGTGCGCCGGGCCCGGGTGATCTCGACGCAGGGCGAGAAGAGCATCGTCGAGGTGGTGATCCACGAGGGCCGCAACCGGATCGTCCGCCGGCTGCTCGACCACGTCGGCCACCCGGTGCAGCGGCTGACCCGCACCCGGATCGGCCCGGTGGCGCTCGACCGGCTCAGGCAGGGCACGCTGCGCGAGCTGACCCGCGACGAGCTGGGGATCCTGCTCGACGCGGGTCGGCTCTGACGAGCGCATTCGTCACCGAGGGTCGAGCGCACAGCCCCGAGAAACAGGTACCCGAACCCGTAGGTCGGCGGATGTCCCCGCACCACGTGTCGGCGATCCTCGATGACGGATGCCCGGATGACCAGGCGGCGTCAGGGTGACCCCTTGCGCGTCAACACCACGAAGCAGAAGCGAGCCAGGAGGCAGTAAATGCGCAGCATAAGCAGAGCCGTGATGATGGCGGTGGTACCTGCCCTGGCGGTCGCGTCCGCGAGTGTGGTTGTCGCTGCCTCGCCAGCCGATGCGACGACCCACCGCAGCAGCGCGACCACTGCCCGGGTCGGCTACGTCGTTGACGGCGACACCATTCGGCTCGCCAACGGCGCCTACGTCCGCGTCATCGGGATCGACACCCCCGAACGCGGCGACTGCGGCTACGGCAAGGCCACCCAGCACGCGAAGAACGTGCTCGGTAGCCGGGTCCGGCTGATCAACCCGGCCAGCGTCAAGGACCGGGACAAGTATGGGCGGCTGCTCCGGTACGTGCAGACCCTCCGCGGGCGCGACCTGGGGCTGGCCCAGATCAACGACGGCGCCCGCGCACGGTACGACAGTCGTGACGGCTACCAGTGGCACCCCCGGCAGGGCCGCTACCACTACGCCGACGCCCACCACGCCAACTACCGCTGCGGCGGCGGAGGCAGCAGCCAGCCGTACCGGCGCTACTCGCCGATCAGCACCTACCGGTGCCCGGCGTCAGCCCCGATCAAGGGCAACCAGTCGTCGATGATCTACCACATGCGGGGTCAGGCGTACTACGCGGTGACCACGCCCGAGTACTGCTTCAAGACGCAGGCTGCCGCCAGGTGGTACGGGTTCCGGCCCGCCAAGGTCTGACCCCGCCCAAAGCCACCGAGAGAGGAAGCCGAAGTGCTTCGCAAGGTCCCAACCCGCAACCCCCAGCGCGTCTGGGCGGCCCTGTTCGTGGTCATCTCGGTCGCGCTGTCCAGCTTGGCCATCGCGCCTGCGGCAACCGCTGCTGACACACCGGGTTGCGTCACCCGCAACGAGTTCTACTCGGTCCACAAGGGCATGCGGATGTCCCGGGTGCACAACATCTGGGACACCCGGGGTCGGGTCACCGCACGCGACGTCGGCGTGCAGGATCGGGCCTACAGGATCTGCCATGCCGGTCAGGGGGTCTTCGCCGAGTACGCCATCAGGAAGGGCGTCTGGCGCCTCCAGTTCAAGTGGGCCAACGCCGAGTAGCGACATTCGATCAACGGAACGACGTGGATACGGGCACGTTCGAAGCCGCGCCCCAGCCGCAGCTAGGGTTGCGGGTCACGGGAAGGGGTCCTGATGTCGGTGCGCGCGGTGCGCGGAGCCACCCAGCTGGAAGACGACACTCGAGAGCAGATGCTCGACCGGGTGGCGGAGCTGGTGCTGGCCGTGATGGACGCCAACGCGCTCGAGGTCGACGACTTCATCAGCGTCGTGTTCACGGCCACCGGTGACCTGCACGCCGAGTTCCCGGCGTACGCCGCCCGCCAGCTCGGCTTCGGTGAGATCCCGCTGCTGTGCGCCCGGGAGCTGGAGATCGAGGGCTCCATGCCCCGGGTCGTGCGGCTGCTGGCACACGTCGAGTCGGGGCTGCCCAAGTCCGACGTGACGCACGTGTACCTGCACGGGGCCGCGACGCTGCGCAGCGACCTGACCCGCGTGAGGTCGGTCCCGGATGACTGAAGATGTCTGACTGGGACGGCGACCGGATCCACGTCGTGGGCGCCGGACTGCTCGGCACCTCGATCGGGCTCGCGCTGGCCCGGGTCGGGGTCGAGGTCTGGCTCAGCGACCGGTCCCAGGACAACGTGCGTACGGCCGCCGGACTCGGTGCCGGCGTGCCCGCTCCGCAGGGCATGACGGCACCCGTCGTGGTCGTGGCCGTGCCGCCGAGTGCCATTCCGCAGGCAGTGGCGCGGTCGCTGGCAGCCGGGTCCCTGGTCACCGACGTCGGGAGCGTGAAGTGGCCGCTCGTGGAGCGGATCGGCCGGCTGGTCGGTCCCGAGGCGCTCACGCACTACGTCGGCAGCCACCCGATGGCCGGCAGCGAGCGCTCGGGCCCGCTCGCCGCCAGTGCCGCGCTGTTCGACGGCCGACCGTGGGCGATCACCCCGCATCTCACGTCCTCGGACCAGGCGGTGGACACCATCGAGCTGCTCGCGGCCGCGTGTGGCGCCGCGACCGTCCGGATCACGCCCCGCGACCACGACCGCGCGGTCGCCCTCACCTCCCACCTGCCGCACCTGATGGCGGTGCTGGTCGCGGGACGCCTGCTCGACGCGGACCCGCGCCAGCTCGCCCTCTCGGGCCAGGGGGTGCGGGACGTGACCCGGATCGCCGCCGGCGACCCGGCACTGTGGCGGCAGATCCTGATCTCCAACGCGCCGGCCCTGCGCGAGGTCCTCTCGGACATCCAGCTGGAGCTCGACGAGCTGATCGGGGCCCTCGACGAGCCGGAGGACCTCGACGAGGTGCTGCGTCGTGGGGTGGCCGGCACCCAGGTCATCCCGGGCAAGCACGGGGGACCGGCCCAGGAGACGGCGTCGGTCCACGTCTCGGTGCCCGACCACCCCGGCGAGCTGGCCCGGCTGTTCCACGACGTGGGGGAGATCGGCACCAACATCGAGGACCTGCGCATCGACCACGACCCCGGTCGCCCGGTCGGTCTCGTCGAGCTCGTGGTGAAGGACACGTCCGCGGACCCCCTCCGGGACGCTCTCGAGGCGAGGGACTGGGTCGTCCACCGGTAGGATCCTGCCCCGTGAACAGCACGGTTGTCCCCGCGATTGTCGTGGCCATCGACGGTCCCTCCGGATCCGGGAAGTCGAGCACCTCGCGCGGTGTCGCGACGGCTCTCGGCCTGCGCTACCTCGACACCGGCGCCCAGTTCCGCGCGATGACGCGGTGGATGCTGGACAACGACGTCGACGTCACCGACCACGCCCTGGTCGCGACGCTCGCCGACCGGCCCGTGATCGCGTCCGGCAACGACCCGCGGGACCCCACGATCGCGGTCGACGGCGTCGACGTGGCGACGGCGATCCGGACGCAGGAGGTCACCGCGGCCGTCTCCGACGTGGCGTCCGTGCCCGAGGTGCGCGCCCGGCTGCTCGCGCTCCAGCGGTCGCTGATCGGCGACGGCGGCATCGTGGTCGAGGGGCGTGACATCGGCTCGGTCGTGTGGCCCGGCGCGGAGGTCAAGGTGTACCTCACCGCCGACCCGTCCGCGCGCGCCGTGCGGCGCACCGCGGAGAACGGCGCCGGCTCGGTCGACGCCACCGAGGCCGACCTGATCCGCCGCGACGCGATCGACTCCGGGCGCGCCACCGCGCCGCTGACGGTGCCCGCGGGCGCGGTCCACATCGACACCACGCCGTACACGCTGCAGGAGGTCGTCGACCGGGTCGTGGCGCTGGTGCGCGACACGGTCGGGGCGGCGTGAACGCGCTCGCCACCCGCGGTCTGCACGAGGACCTGCCCCGCACCACCGGCGTCCGCGGGCCGCACACCTGGGCGCTCCGCGGGCTGGGTGGCACCTGCCGGGCGATCATCCGTCGCTGGTACGACGTGCAGATCACCGGCCAGCAACACTTCCCGACGACCGGGCCGGTGGTGGTCGCCGCGAACCACTCCGGCTTCATCGACGGCCCACTGATGGCGATCATGGCACCGCGCCCGCTGCACGCGCTCACCAAGCGGGAGATGTTCGCCGGCGCCGATGGGCCCGTTCCTGCGCCAGTCCGGCCAGATCCCGATCTGGCGCGAGGCGGTCGACCCGTTGGCCGTGCGCACCGCGCTGCGGGTGCTTCGCGACGGCGGCTGCATCGGCGTCTTCCCCGAGGGAACACGCGGCGCCGGTGAGCTGTTGACCACCGAGGGTGGGGCTGCGTACCTCGCCCTCGTCACCGGGGCACCGGTGCTGCCGCTGGTCTACCTCGGGACGCGCGAGCCCGGCGGCTCCACGAACTCGGTCCCGCCGAAGGGCACCCGGGTCGTGATGCAGTACGGCCAGCCGGTCCACCTGGCCCAGCAGCCGTGGCCACGCCGCCAGACCGACGTACGACGCAGCGCCGAGCAGGTCCGCCTGGCGCTGAAGGACCTGCTGGACGCGGCCGAGCGGCGCACCGGCATGACCACCCCGGGTCCCCTCCCGGACCCGAACCGTGAGGAAATTCTGTGATCACCCCAAAAAAGCACTCGCTTCGCTCCTGCTTCCCCGGGGACCCCGAATGACCGAGCCCATTGCCGACGACAGCGTCGTCGGCCCCACCCCGGTGCTGGCCGTCGTCGGCCGCCCCAACGTCGGCAAGTCGACGCTGGTCAACCGGATCATCGGCCGCCGCGAGGCGGTGGTCGAGGACCGGCCCGGCGTGACCCGTGACCGGGTCTCGTACGACGCCACCTGGAACGGACGCGCCTTCACCGTGGTCGACACCGGCGGCTGGGACCCCGACGCCCGTGGTCTCTTCGAGCGGATCTCGGCCCAGGCCGAGGTCGCGGTCAGCATCGCCGACGCGGTGATGTTCGTGGTCGACGCGGGTGTCGGGATCACCGACGCCGACGCGGCGGTCGTGAAGATCCTGCGCAAGTCCGGCAAGCCGGTGGTGCTCGCGGCGAACAAGGTCGACGACGCGCGCACCGAGGCCGAGGCCTACGGGCTGTGGAACCTCGGGCTGGGGGAGCCGATGCCGGTCTCCGCGCTGCACGGCCGCGGCTCGGGAGACCTGCTCGACGCGGTTCTCGCCGCGCTGCCGGAGACGCCGCCCCAGTCGTGGGAGCCCGTCGGCGGGCCGCGCCGGGTCGCGATCGTCGGCAAGCCCAACGTCGGCAAGTCGTCGCTGCTCAACAAGCTGGCCAAGTCCGACCGTGTCGTGGTCGACGACGTCGCCGGCACCACCGTCGACCCGGTCGACGAGCTGATCGAGCTCGGTGGCCGGCCGTGGCGCTTCATCGACACCGCCGGCATCCGCAAGCGGGTCAAGGAGGCGTCGGGCCAGGAGTACTACGCGAGTCTGCGCACCAACACCGCGATCGACCGGGCCGAGGTGGCGGTGCTCGTCGTCGACGGCTCCCACCCGATCTCCGAGCAGGACCAGCGGATCATCATGCACCGTCGCCGAGGCCGGCCGCGCCCTGGTGATCGCGTTCAACAAGTGGGACCTGGTCGACGAGGAGCGCCGCTACTACCTCGACCGCGAGATCGAGCGCGACCTCGTGCGCGTTCCGTGGGCGCCCCGGATCAACATCACGGCGAAGACCGGCTGGCACGTCGACCGGCTGGTGCCGGCGCTCGACGCCGCGCTCGAGGGCTGGGAGACCCGGGTCGGCACCGGCGCGCTCAACGCGTTCCTCGGCCGCCTCGTCGCCGAGCACCCGCACCCGGTGCGCGGCGGCAAGCAGCCCAAGGTGCTGTTCGCGACCCAGCCGAGCACGGCTCCGCCGACGTTCGTGCTGTTCACGTCCGGCAAGCTGGAGGCGTCGTACCTCCGCTACATCGAGCGCCGGCTCCGCGAGGAGTTCGGGTTCGTCGGCACCCCGATCCACCTGATCCAGAAGCCGCGGGAGAAGCGGAAGCGCTGAAACCGGGCGCGCGGCTCAGGCGACCGGCCCCGCCACGAGTGTGACCGTCGCGGTGTGCGACGACCCGGACGTGTCCGTCCAACGGAGCCGCACGGTGTCGCCGGGCTGGTGCCCGGCGATGGCCTCGCGGAGCGCGGACGAGCTGCTGACCGTGGTGCCGTCGACGGCGGTGATGGTGTCGCCCTCGGTCAGCCCGACCCCGGCGGCGGGGGTGCCCGGGTAGGCGCCGGCCACGGTGCTCGAGGCGTCGCCGAGGGCGACGCCCAGGAACGCGGGCCGGCCGTAGGCGTAGCGGCTGCTGGTGACGCCGCTCTCGCAGGTCGTCGGCGATCCCGAGCACCTTCGCGATCGGGATCGCGTATCCGGTCGACGTCGTCGCCGCTCGACGCCGCCGTGGTCATCCCGACGCACCTCGCCCTGCGCGTCGTACGTCGCGCCGCCGGAGTCGCCGGAGATCACGTCGTTGCTGATCTCGATCAGCCCGGTGAGCGTCTGTCCCTCGGCGTTGCCCTCGCTCTGCGTGGTGATCTGCTGCGTCGAGGGCCATCACCTCGCCCGCGGCGGCGCTGAAGGTGGTCCTCGGTGCCGTTGGCGTCACCGACCGCGGTCACGGCGTCGCCCACACCCGGAAGCGTGCTGTCGGTGGTGACCGTCGTCGAGCC
This sequence comes from uncultured Actinomycetota bacterium, assembly GCA_963745795.1. Taxonomy (GTDB): domain Bacteria; phylum Actinomycetota; class Actinomycetes; order Propionibacteriales; family Nocardioidaceae; genus Marmoricola. The sequence goes on from CAVUYR010000006.1 coordinate 252,490, forward strand.
CGATGGCGCCGGCAGCTGGAGCACGGCGACGTCGTCCTTGGTGTCGGAGCCGACCACCGTCGCGGCGTACGTCTTGCCCGGTGCTCATCACGGTCGCCTTGATGCTGGTCGCGCCGTCGACGACGTGGTGGTTGGTGACGACCTCGCCGTCGGAGGTCAGGATCATGCCGGTGCCGGCGGCCTCGCCGTCCTGGTAGCCGAGCGTCGTCATCGATCCGCACCAGGCCGCTGGTCTGGCTCGCGTTCGCCGTGGTGCCGTTGTCGGTGCCGGTGGCGCCGAGGTCGGGCTGGGTGCCGTCGCTCGGGGGGGCCCCACCGAACGGCAGGCTGTTGGCGCTGTCCTGCTGCGGCGACGCGGTCGAGCTGGGGAGTGAACGCGCTCGCCCACGGCGTACCCGCCGACGCCGCCGAGCGCGAGCACCGCCGTGGCGGCCGTGATCCCGGCCACCCAGCGCGTCCGCCGCCGGGGGAGGGGCGACGGCGTCTCGATCGGCTCCGGTGCCTGCTCGCTCGGCACTGTTGCGGGCTGCTGGTCGTCCATGGTTCCTCCACGTCGCGGGATCGTCGGAGTCCATTCAGCCCTTGCCACTTGTGCGGAACCTGTGCGTCGCCGTACCGCACGCTGTTGCTTCGCCGTGCACTACCTGAGAAGGCGCGTCCGGGGTGGATCCTCGGACCGTTTGCTCGTCGCCGACGAGCAGGTACGCAGGGCGCAGCAGTGGCCGCGTGCTGGTCAGGACGCAGACGTCGAACTCCGAGTCCTCAGCCATGTGACCACTACCATTCCCAGACCAGCGCACTCCTTGCCTGCTCGTCGTCGAGACGCGCTGGGGTCGTCGATCGGTTGTCACAGATCTCAGTTGCTGACAAACCGCGGGAACCGGTCGTAGGTCTCCCGATGCGGGACAGCACACCCTGCTGCGGTAACGTTCCCCTCGCCCAGACGGACCTCCGTCGGGGCATTCGGGCTGTGGCGCAGCTTGGTAGCGCACTTGACTGGGGGTCAAGGGGTCGCAGGTTCAAATCCTGTCAGCCCGACCAATCGGCCCTGATCTGTTCACGCAGGTCAGGGCCGCTTTCATGCCCCGGTCTGCCCGCCCGGACGACACCCAGCGCCGGTCTGAGCATGGAACCAATCACCGGCTGGCTCAACCATCACCCACCTGCAGAGCCGGCCGGCACGCCGGGGTGGGCGCTGGAGGTTGCGGCTTCACGCGATCTGCGCGATGACCGGCAACCGCCGGGGGCCGTACGTTGGCTACGGCGCGGTCGGCCTGCAGAGTTGGGCAGTGGTCGTGAATCAACAGGAGGAGAATGATGAGTCCCGACCGGCATGCGCGCACGATGCTGCCGATCCCGGACCGCCCGGCGCCGGGTCTGACGACGTACGACGCGAAGGATCCGGACACCTCGTTCCCGCCGATCGAGCCGTTGCTGCCGCCGGCCGGGCGCACCGAACGTGCTGGTCGTGCTGCTCGACGACGTGGGCTTCGGCGCGTCGAGCACGTTCGGCGGTCCGTGCCGGACGCCGACCGCCGAGCGGCTGGCCGGCGGCGGGCCTGCGGTACAACCGGTTCCACACCACGGCGCTGTGCGCGCCGACCCGGCAGGCGCTGCTCACCGGCCGCAACCACCACTCGGTCGGGATGGGCAGCATCACCGAGACCGCGACGTCGGCGCCCGGGCAACAGCTCGCTGCGGCCGAACACCAAGGCGCCGCTGGCGATGACCTTGAAGCTGAACGGGTACTCGACCGCGCAGTTCGGCAAGTGCCACGAGGTGCCGGTGTGGCAGTCCTCGCCGATGGGCCCGTTCGACGCCTGGCCGTCCGGCGGTGGCGGGTTCGAGACGTTCTACGGCTTCATCGGCGGCGAGAACAACCAGTGGGACCCGGCGCTCTACGACGGCACGACGCCGGTCGAGCCGCCCGCCACCGCCGAGGAGGGCTACCACCTGACCGAGGACCTCGCCGACCGGGCCGTGAGCTGGGTGCGCCAGCAGAAGGCGCTGATGCCGGACAAGCCGTTCTTCGTGTACTTCGCGCCCGGCGCCACCCACGCCCCGCACCACGTGCCCAAGGAGTGGGCCGACCGGTACGCCGGGCGAGTTCGACGACGGCTGGGACGTGCAGCGCGAGCGCACCTTCGCCCGGCAGAAGGAGCTGGGGGTCATCCCGGCCGACGCCGAGCTGACCGCTCGGCACGACGAGATCCCCGCCTGGGACGACATGCCCGACGAGCTCAAGCCGGTGCTGGCCCGGCAGATGGAGGTCTACGCCGGGTTCCTCGAGCACACCGACCACCACGTCGGCCGGCTGATCGACGCCATCGACGACCTCGGGGTCCTCGACGACACGATCGTCTACTACATCATCGGCGACAACGGCGCCTCGGCCGAGGGCACCATGAACGGCGCCTTCAACGAGATGGCCAACTTCAACGGGATGGCCGCGCTCGAGACCCCCGAGTTCATGCTCAGCAAGATGGACGAGTTCGGCTCGCCCGAGCTCCTACAACCACTACTCGGTCGGCTGGGCCTGGGCGATGAACACCCCGTTCCAGTGGACCAAGCAGGTCGCCTCGCACTGGGGCGGCACCCGCAACGGGACCATCGTGCACTGGCCCAACGGGATCGAGGAGCCCGGCGGGCTGCGCTCGCAGTTCACCCACGTGATCGACCTGGCGCCGACCATCCTCGAGGCCGCCGGGCTGCCCGAGCCGACGATGGTCAACGGCGTGCTGCAGTCGCCCATGGAGGGCACCAGCATGCTCTACACGCTTCAACGAGGCGCGACGCCCCGGAGCGCCACGACCTGCAGTACTTCGAGATGTTCGGCAACCGCGGCATCTACCACCAGGGCTGGAGCGCGGTCACCAAGCACAGGACCCCCTGGGTCATGGTCGGCGGCGACGCTGCCGGCGTTCGACGACGACGTCTGGGAGCTCTACGACGGCAGCAGCGACTACAGCCAGGCCCACGACCTCGCGGCCGAGAACCCCGAGATGCTGGCCAAGCTGCAGCGGCTCTGGCTGATCGAGGCCACCAAGTACAACGTGCTGCCCATGGACGACCGGAGCATGCGAACGGCTCGATGCCCGAGATGGCCGGACGACCGACCCTGATCCGCGGCAACTCCCAGCTGTTCTTCGCCGGCATGGGCCGGCTGTCGGAGAACAGCGTGGTCAGCATCAAGAACAAGTCGTTCTCGGTCACCGCCGAGGTCGAGGTCCCCGACGGCGGCGCCGAGGGCGTGATCATCGCCCAGGGCGGCCGCTTCGGCGGCTGGGCCCTCTACGCCAAGGACGGCAAGGCCAAGTTCGTCTACAACGTGCTCGGCATCCAGGAGTTCGCCACCGAGGCCGACGACGCCGATCCCGGCCGGCACCCACCAGGTGCGCATGGAGTTCGCCTACGACGGCGGCGGGCTGGCCAAGGGCGGCGACGTCACCCTCTTCTACGACGGCAGCCGCGGTCGGCACCGGCCGGGTCGAGGCCACCCAGCCGATGATCTTCTCCGCCGACGAGACCACCGACATCGGCTACGAGTCCGGCACCACCGTCACCCCCGACTACACCGCGCCACGGCAGCCGGTTCACCGGCAAGATCAACTGGGTCCAGATCGACCTCGGCGACGACGACCACGACCACTTCATCGACCCCGAGGAACGCCTCCGCATCGCCATGGCCCGCCAGTAGCCAAATCAAGACGGCCTGACAGCGCCTTCACCCAGGGAGCGGGCCGACCTCCAAACAGGAACGGAAACGAGCGATGACAGACACATCGCTAGACCAGCTGGGCCCCGTCGACTACATCGTCGTCGAGTTCCCCGCGGGAGCTAGCAACTTCACCGGCGACATGGCGAAAGAACTACTCGCCCTGGTCGACTCCGGAACCATACGGGTGATCGACGTACTGATCCTGACCAAGGACGAGGACGGCTCGGTCGAGGCCATGGAACTCTCCGACGTCCCCGACCTCGGCCCGCTCCAACAGATCGAGTCCGAACTGGCCGAGCTGTTGGCCGCGGACGACGTCGCCGACCTCGCCGCCGCCATGGACCCGGGAAGCACCGCCGGAGTCCTCATCTGGGAAAACCTCTGGGCGGCAAGGTTCGCATCCGCCGCGCGGCGCTCGGGTGGACAACTCATCGCCGACGGACGGATTCCGATCCAGGCGATCATTGCCTCAATCGAGGCCGATGACGACAATACGACCGAAGGAGACTGACATGCCCCTCAGACCAGGTCGAGTAGGAAGAGTCGGCGTCATCGGCCACCCAGTGGCCAAGACCGCCGTCGTCGCAAAGGCCGTCACACCCGGTCCATCACCGGTCGCGAAGACCGCCGTTGTGGCTGCCGCCGTCACCCCCGGGCGCCGTCGCCGGCGAATCTAGGCAGTCGCATGGCGTTGTCTTGACCTCCTGCTCGGATATCAGGCTCCCTACATCCTGCGGGCACTAGGATCGGCTGGCGTGCGGCGACCCGACAAGGGAGGCGATCACCCTGACCGTGGACGACGAGGCGGGTGCGGCGCGACGTCGGCCGCAGAACATGGTGTGGGTCCCCGGCGGTGAATTCCTCATGGGGTCGGAGAACTTCTACCCGGAGGAGCGGCCGGTTCACGCCGCCCGTGTCGAGGGTTTCTGGATGGACGAGCATCCGGTGACGGTGGCCGAGTTCCGTCGCTTCATCAAGGCGACCGGCCACGTCACGATGGCGGAGATCGCGCCCAATGCCGTGGACTTTCCGGAGGCGGATCCTTTCCAGCTGGTGCCCGGTTCGCTGGTGTTCACGCCTCCCGGACGGCCGGTGAGCCTCGACGACGTCAGGGCCTGGTGGTCGTGGGTGCCGGGTGCCCAGTGGCGGCATCCCGAGGGGCCCGGCAGCACCCTGCACGGCCTCGACCGGCATCCGGTGACGCACGCGGCGTACTCCGACGCGGTCGCGTACGCCGACTGGGCTGGCAAGGCCCTGCCGACCGAGGCGGAGTGGGAGTTCGCCGCCCGCGGCGGCCTCGAGGGCGCCACCTATGCCTGGGGTGAGGAGTTCGCGCACCGAGGACGGATGATGGCCAACACCTGGCAGGGTGACTTCCCGATGCACAACGACCTGCTCGACGGCTACGAGCGCACCTCGCCCGTCGGCCGGTTCCCGAGCAACGGCTATGGCCTGGTCGACGTCACCGGCAACGTGTGGGAGTGGACCAGCGAGGACTACACCAGCAGCCACGCGGCCGCCGCCGCGACAATGGCGCCCGAACCGGAAGCCACGAGCGTTTCCACCTGCTGCGGGCCGCAAGGCCGGTCCCCAGCCGCGCTGGCCTCACCGCAGGTTCAGCAACCCGCGACGAAGGTGATCAAAGGCGGATCGCACCTCTGCGCTCCAAACTACTGCCTGCGTTATCGCCCCGCGGCGCGGCAATCCCAGACGATCGACACCTCGACCAGCCATCTCGGCTTCCGCTGCATCACCCGCCTCTGACGGTTGAGCCGTTCGTTGTTCGCCCTCATGGGCGGGTCAAGCATGTCGTCGTATCGGTCAGCGTGGCCCGAAGCTGCCGGGGTGCTTCTTGAGGGCTTGGGCGACGTGCCGGTGTCGTTCCCCCCGTCGGATCTACCTCATCCGGTGCGGGTGAGGCAGGTGTGGCTTTCAGTTCCTACCGTGATCTCATGTCATCGCCTCCCGCCGACCGGGCTGGCTCCCCGATCGGTCCGGACCGTACGCCCACGACGTTGCCGCGCTCGATCATGGTGCTCCTCGGCATCCTCGGCGTCGTCGCCCTGGGCATCGGGATGAAGGCGGCCTCCGGGATCATCGCACCGACGATGCTGGCCATCGTGCTCACCATCGCGGTGCTGCCGATCGTCCGGTGGGCGCACAAGCACGGCTGGCCGAGCGCATTGGCGACGCTGACCGCCCTGGCAGCGGCGTACCTCATCCTGGTGGTGATGGTCATCGGCAGCATCGCGTGCCTGATCAAGTTCGCCGACCTGCTTCCGTCGTACGCCGCGGAGGCCAAGGACCTCACGAAGAACGCTGAGGACGGCCTCGCGCAACTCGGCCTGAACACAGGCGCGACCAGTGACGCGCTTTCGAAGCTGGACCCGACGAAGCTCGCCGATGTGCTGACCGACCTGATCTCGGGGATCCTGGACGCCATCGGGTTCTTGTTCTTCCTGGTGACCTTGGTGTTCTTCTTCGTCGTCGCCGTGCCGGGCTTCTCGCCGCGCGTCAGCGCCCTCGAGCGCACCAAGCCCGAGCTGACCGCGGCCATGGCCAAGTTCCTGACGGGGGCCCAGACCTACCTGCTGATGACTGCGCTCTTCGGCGCCATCGTCGGCGTGCTCGACGCCGGTGCACTGTGGCTGCTGGGCGTCCCGCTCCCGCTGGTCTGGGGGTTCTTCTCTTTCTCACGAACTTCATCCCGAACATCGGCTTCATCATCGGCATCATCCCGCCCGCCTTTCTGGCGTTGCTCGACGACGGGTGGAGTGGGTTGCTGCTGGTGATCCTGGCCTACAGCGTCCTCAACGTCACGATCCAGACTTTCATCCAGCCGCGCATCGTGGGCAACTCGGTCGGGCTCAGCGCCGAGATCACCTTCATGTCACTGGTCGTATGGACGTTCTTGCTCGGCGCGCTCGGCGCGCTCCTGGCCGTTCCGATGACGCTGCTCTTCCGAGCGATATTCATCGACGCCGACGCCAGGACCTCCTGGGTGGCCCCGCTGATCGACGCCAAAGTCGTGGATCCACCATCCACCGTGGCAAATGATCCCGTTCCGTAGACGGCATGACCCAATGCGCTCAGCGCGACCGGTCACGGTCATGACCTCGAGGTCCCACCCGCAAGGGCGCGGATACCGCCAGAACAGGCTGAGGTGCCGCCATGACATCTGGTCGTGGCGGCACCTCAGGTGTAGGAATCCCTCCGGATCAGGCGAGCGCCTTCGCCTTCAAGGCCTCGAACTCGGCCTGGGTGATGGCGCCGGAGTCCAGCAGCGACTTCGCCGAGGCGATCTGGTCGGCCGATGAGCCACCCGACGATCCGGCGACGGACCGGATGTACTCCGTCTGCGTCGCTTGCAGCTCCTGTGCCTGCTCCAGTTGGCGCTGCTGCATGCCGTGGCCGCGCGCGATCAGATAGACCAGGATGCCGAGCCAGGGGAGGATGATGACGAAGAAGACCCAGAACGTCTTCGCCACCCCGCTCAGGTCCTTGCTGCGGAAGATGTCGCTGATCACCCAGAACAGGCACATGAACCAGGCGAAGAACAGGAAGAACTCGAACAGGGCAAGCAGGAACGATCCATTGTCGTTGAACACGTGGTGCTCTTTCCGTTGATGTAGGTGAGACGGGCTGCGCGGTTTGCGAGTTCAGCCTGTCGTCGTGCGCTTGCTGCGCGCCACCATGATGGTCCCTGGGTCGAATCACATTGTCCCCGGGGCCGCCGCAGAGGCTTTCGGTCGGCCCGCATCGTCTGGGCCCTCGTCTTGCTGATGTCGCCGCCCGACCCGTGCTGATTCCGCATAGGGGCCTCCCGGTTGAGCACGAGCGTCGGCTTCGCCAGGCCAGTTCCGGACCACCACGCCGAGAACACCGTTCCGGGGTCGTACATCGGCTGCGCGTCGCGGTGGAGGTCTCGGCTGTCACGGCCGCGGTCCTGGTGCCCGGTGACTCTTGGAGGTTGTGCACGTCGACGCCCGCGTCCGCATCCAGGTGAGCGCCGTGCGGGTCAGCGAGGTCAGCGCGTCGGTCGAAATCCGTCGCGGTTGGGTCGTGGGAAACGTTCTGTGTGCCCAGCTGGTTGGCTGGCCCGGACATGGAGCTAGGAAGGGGCGGGCTCAGAACCGCCCCTTCCTAGAAGGGTTTTGTGTGCTCCATTGAATCGTGTCTCGTGGGTCTCCCTTCGGTTCGCCGCTGTCCGCGGCTACCTGATCGTGAATCCGATCGTCGTGTCGGCCAGCGCGTTGCCCACCGCGTCCCGCAGCCCGGTGGCCTCTGGAGGAGCTTCAGGCCGCGGGCGCCGTGTGGCGCGGCGGTGGTTACCGGGCTGCGATCGCCTCCGATCGCACCGCGGGGCCCTCGCCGACCGCGTTGATCGCGGAGACGTCGAACCGGTAGTTGCCGGCCGGCAGCGTGAACTGCCTGGTGCGGGCGGCCGCTCCGACGATGACGTTGCCCTGCTCGGACTCCACCGTGGTCCCGTCGGCCGCCATCCTCAGCGCCCTCACCCGGTAGCCGGTGACGTTCGCCCCGCCGTTGGACAGTGGCGGGTTCCAGTTCGCACTGGCCGTCAACGCTCCACCCGCGGCACCCTGGGTGGGTGCCGCGATCTGCACGAGCCCCGGCAGGGTTGCCGGAGTCACCGTGTTCGACGCCGCCGACAGAGCGCTCGTGCCGATGCCGTTGATCGCCTGGAGACGGAAGTTGTACGCCGTCCCGTTGTTCAGCCCGCCGATCACCGCGTTGCTCACGTTGCCCGTGATGCTCCGGGTCTCCACCACGGTTGCCCCGTTGCGGATCTGGAGCGTGTAGCCGGTGATGGCCGAGCTGTTGTCAGCCCCCGGAGTCCACGACAGCGACACCGAGGTGTTGCCTCGGGTGGCCACCAGCGCGGTCGGTGCCGCAGGGGTGCTCGCCGCCGTGATCTCGTTGGAGACCCCGAACGGCCCGGCACCGAACTCGTTGACCGCACGCACCTCGAACGTGTACTTCTGCCCGGGGTTCAGCCCGGTCACGGTGCGAGAGAGCGTCGCCCGGCGCGATGTTTTCGTCGTGCTGACCACGGTGGTACCAGACTTCACGACGAAGTCGTAGCTGGCGAGGCCGCATCGTTCCGGCAGGACGGACCCAGGTGACCGTCGCGTTCCGGTTGCCCCGCGTCGCGGTGACGTTGGTCGGCGCGTTCGGCACCGCCACCGTGACCGTCTGGAACGTCGCGTTGGGAATCGCAGCCGCTCGACGTTCCGGACCGTGTCGATACCGTCGGTGCCGACGTTGTCGGTCACCGTGACGAACCCGGCACCCGGGGTGATGGTGTAGTTGGCCCGTGGCCCGGAGAACAGCGCGGTGTCGGTCGACACCGTGGTGCTGGCCGGCGGGTCCACGATCTCCCGGACCGCGACGATGTTCCCCGGGTCGACGTCACCAGCGAATACAGCCTGCTGGAGCGTCTTGCCGCCCAGGATGAGAGCACCGCTGCTGTCCCTCACCTGGCTGGTCATCGCGCTCTGACCGGTCTGGTTGACACCAGCGGTCCCGATCTCGACACCAGCACCGTTACGAACACTCAGGCGAACATTGACGTACTTGTCGCCGTCGATGATGTCGTCGGCTCCGCGACCCTCGATCGTGTCGCTGCCGCCGCCACCCAGCAGGATGTTGCCGTCGCCCCACACCGGACCGCTCAGGATCGGGCAGTCCAGGCTCGCCGAGATCCCCACCACGGACGCGAGAGGCGTCGCGAGAGTCGGCACCAGTGCGTCCAGACCGTTGATCTGGTCCAGGCCCTTCTGGTCAAGGACGTCACAGCCGATGAAGCCGCCACCGCCCACCTGGGAGGGAACCACGTCGTCACCGCGCAGGATGTCGTTCAGGTTGCCGCCGGAGAGGGCCTCGACCTCGTTGAACTTGTCCCGGACGCCGACCGTGAGGATGTCGGCGACGAGCGGGTCTGCGAGGTCCATCTCGGTGTGCTGAGGATCGCCGAGGCCGATCTCCCAGTCGTACCCGGAAGCTCCGGCGACCTTCTCGATGCCGGGACCGCCGACACCGATGTCGTTGCCGCCTTCCATGTCGTAGTCGTCGTCGCCACCCTGTCCGATCAGGATGTCCGAACCCGGCGCCTGCGAGTCGTCGAGGAAGAACAGGTTGCCGCTGTCTCCCTGCATCAGGTCCGGCTGGTCGCCGCCTTCCTCCCAGTCGTCGCCACTGTCACCGAACGCGGCGTCGAGACTCTGACCCAGCTTGATGAAGTCGTCGCCGTCGCCACCGAAGGTCTCGTTGGCGTTGGCACCACCGTCGGTGAAGTCCTTGCCCTCACCACCCATGACGATGTCGAGACCGGGACCGGCGTCGATCGCGTCGTTGCCGGGACCGCCCTTGGGCACGTCGTCACCGTTCAGGTCGGTGATGATGTCGCTTGCCTTCGCCACCGAGGGCGATGTCGGCTCCGTCACCGCCTTCGATCCGGTCCTTGCCCAGCCCGCCCCAGAACGTGTCACTGTCGTTGCCGCCGTAGATCCGGTCGACGCCGTCAGTGCCGTTGTAGACGCTCTGGCCGTTGATGCCGCTGGGATCGACGGTGTTCCTGGCGCGGTACTGGATCGTGCCGTCCGACTTGCGGATCAGCACGAGGTTCTCCTTGCACTCCGACGCCGGGTCGTCCCTGACGATGTTGCCGAACTGGGTGAACCCGGCGGGTGTGCCGGCGAGGTTCTTCAGCTCGAACTTGCAGTCGGCCGTCGCGAACGCGTCGGCCTTGAGGCTCTTCGCGTTCGTGTTGCGCATGATCAGCTCGGAGAACGAGTTGCCCTCGAGCTGGGTCCGCAGGTTCATGCCCGGGGTGCGGGCCAGGTAGTACAGCCGGTCACCGTTCTGCAGGTCCGTCAGCTGGTTCTCGAACACGTAGTTGAACGTGCTGCCGAGAAGACCGCCGAACACGTTGGTGACCTCCGCGAGCCCACCGACCCAGAGGTCGACAGTGTCGAGGCCGGTCGCCGTGGTCTCCCAGTTCGTACCGCCCTCGAACGGGACGGCGTTCATGAACGCCGCACTGTCCTCAGGGATGCTGGTCAGGGCGTCGGTGGCTTCCGGGGCAACAATCAGCCGTGCGGCCTCCCGCTTGCCGGCGACCGTCGTCTTCGACGTGATCGTCGGGTGCTTGCCGTACGCCGCCACGAAGTTGACGAGCGACTCGGGGTGCTTGAGGTGCTCACCGAAGTCGACCCAGCTGGTGTACGGCGCCATGGCGCTGTCGTTCGTCGCGGCGAACACGTCCTTGCGGAAGTTGTTCAGCGACGGGACGCCCTCGGACCGAGCGCGCGCCATGTTGACGGTTGCCAGGTCCAGCGGAAGTCCGAGCAGGTTGTTGCGGAGCGTCTCGGTGACGAACTCGTCGAGCTCGTTGCCGGTCTGATCCGACATGCCCATGATGATGCTGCCCGCAGCCTCCTTGGAGGTCAGCTGGCCTTCAGAGCCGCCGTCGTAGTACGCCGGCGGGTTGAGGAACCCGTCGAGCAGCGAGATGTCGTTCTCGCTACCACGCACGTCGTCCGCGGTCCCGAACGTGTTGTCGGGCCCGGCCTTGTCCTCGTTGCGTCGCGAGATCGTGTCGGTCAGCATCGAGTGACCGAAGCGGTACACGGCATGGGCGAACTCCGCCTTGATCGCCGGGTTGAGCTCGGTCTGCGTGAACGCGAACGGCTCGAAGGGGTTGATCGCGGGCTGGACCTTGCGAGCGAACTCCTCGAACACCAGGTGCTGGTACTCCATCTCGGTGACGAAGCGGGCAGCCTGGAAGAGCCGCTGGCCGTAGTCGAACGCCGGCGCGTTGGGACCTGCGGTCGCGGAGGTGTCCCGCGGTGCCTGCCACTTGGCCAGCTCGGCCACGCCCTTCGCCGAGGTGTCGTTCTCCAGGGAGTTCTTGATGTTGCCGATGAGGCGGTCGTGCTCCGAGTGGAAGACCTGGTGGATCGCACTCAGGCCGATGTTCTCGTTGCAGCGACCGTCACCACAGGTGAAGTGCGCGTTCAGCATCTCGTCGTCGTACGTGCCCGGAGCCTGGTTCGCGAAGTCCGCCGACGCTGTGTTGTCCGCGTCAGGAGTCGGGGCCACGTTGGGCGTACCGGGGTTGTGGTCGGTGTCCTGGGGCGACGGGTCCGCGTTGTGCGCGATGTCGGTCAGGAACGGGGTGTCGAAGTGCTGGACGTCTGCCGGCGGCGCCACGGGTGAACCGAGGTTGCCCTCGACCAGTCCGCTATCGGTGACGTACTGGGGCAGACCGTTCGGACCCGGGATGAAGTTGCCGTACGGGTCGGCGGCGAGCATCGGGATGTTGGTCACGTCCGCGTCGACGAGCTTCAGCCCCAGCTTGGTGGCCGCCTGCTGCTTGACAGCGGCCCAGGTGCCGATGCTGGTGTGGCCATCGGCTTCCACCGGACCACCGAGCAGCTTGCCGGTAGACACCGGCTTGCCGGCGTCCAGGCGGTACTCACGCAGGAAGACCTGGTGAGAGGCGTGGGAGGTGTAGGTCTGGCTCTGGTCCACCCAGGGCGAGTCGGTGTTCTCGGCGTCCTGCCGATCGTCGGCTGTGCCGAGCACACCGTCGTCGCCGGGCTGGTTCTGGGCGCGGGTCAGCACCATGAACTGCTGCCGCGGGTCGGTGACCTCGTCGCCGGTGTCCGCCTTGTGGTCCGGACCGACGGTGATCAGCGGGTCGTCCGCCTTCAACGGCACGAACACCGTGCCGCCGCCCTTGACGGTCTGGTCGACGCCGTGGTCGAAGAACTGACCGAAGAGCGTGAACAGCGAGTTGTAGGGCGGCGAGAGGCCGACGTCCGTCGTGACGTTCGGGATGAACAGGGTCTGGCCGGTCGGCGTGCAGTCCGGGGGATCAGCCAACACCGGCGGGTCTGCCAACGGCTCCGGATCCGTGGTGCACGGAGTCACCCCCTCGTTGCCCTGGGTGCGCACCGGAATGCCAGCGGCTGCCTTTGCCGCCGGGTTGGTCGAGGTCTGGTCCACGATCAGGTTGCTCACGACCCGGGGCTCCGAGTCGAACACGTTTCCGGTCTTCTGGGCGTACGACGTCGATCCCGGCAGGACCGAAGCCCGGCGGCACGTCCTCCGCGTCGCGGAACGACTTCGAGGTGATGCGGGGGAAGAGCTGGTCGGCCGCGCCGAAGGTCTCCTGGCCCGGTTGCAGGTTGTTGCACGAGCCGTCGACGGTGCGGAGTCCCTGCGATACGAGCGGGCTCGGGATCTGGTTCGTGTCCGTGCCGATCAGAGTCGAACAAGGCTCCGCCGCGCTGAGAGTGCGGGTGTGGCGCTCGGCGATCTTGATCTGCTTGAGGATGAAGGACAGGTCGGTGGCCGTCACCGTGAAGCCCTGACCTGCGGGCGCCGGCACGGCAGAGGCCGGCGTTGTGGCGACCACCGCCTGGAGCACGGTCCCGGCTACGACAACCAGCGTTGCGCCGATGGCTGTCGCGCGACGCCGGCGTCGTGGCCTTCTTGTTGTCCGAGATCTTCCTGGTGGCAAAATTCGACTCATGACGGTGACCTACCTCGATAGTGATGTGAAGCGAGCGGCCTCACCGTCCTACTAGGCACCTTAGGAATTCCTGAGAAGCCGGAGATCAGGGTCCCGAACTGGTCCAGACAAGGGTGCACGTTGGCACAGGCGAGTCCCGATGTGTGGACCGCTGACCGCCGGCCCCCGGCTACACCAGGGGGAGGGGTGTCACCGACGTGTTGGTCGTTCCATCTCGACCAGGAAGAGGTCCTGCCAACCACCCATGGCAAGCGCGGGGAGCACCGCAAGCGCAATCGGAGCGACGGCCAGCGTGAGGATCGCCAGGGACCATCCGAGGGTTACGACGGGCCGTAACGGGGACGGACGCCGCACCAGTCGATCGACCCGCTCTTCGACGCCGACCGCCGAGGCGGCCAATGCGCAGCTCCTGATTGGAACCTCTGAGAGTGCTGTCAGTGCGTGTGCCAGGGAAATGTCGCCTACATGCCGTCGAGCGCTGTCGTCTGCGCGGAGCTCGACCAGTCGACGAGTCTGCGCGTGAGCCGTTCGGAGGAAGGGGGCGACCCTCCCGAAGGCCGAGACGAAGGTCTGCGACAGCTGGACGGCCAGGTGATGACGTTGTCGGAGATGCGCGTGTTCGTGCTCCAGCACGGCCGAGAGCTGACGAGCTGAGAAGCTGGCAACGAGGGCGCTCGTCATCACGACGCGCGGCCTGGCGCCGGGGACGCAGAAGGCATATGGAAGGTCGTGGTCGATGACCCTGGTCATTGACGAGGGGTCAACCTCAACCGCGACCATGTCGACCAGGCTGGCGAGGCGGTGACGTTCGCGCCGTTGGTTCCGTGCCACCGCCACGGCGCACATGGCTAGACGACCGAGGGCGCCCGCGAGCAGCATCAAGCCGACAAGCGAGGCTGCGACCCGCGCCGGCGGCCCCTGGATCCCTTCCAGTGCCTGAGCACGAAGATGGGCGAACGAGGTAACGCCCCCGCTGAAGTGCGGATGCGCCAAGATGAGGATCAGGCTACCCAGTGTCACCGCCAGGACGACGGACGCGCTCAGGCTCTGCCACGCGAGAATAGCGATTCGCGGAGCGCGGCTCGGCCAATCGGCTGCCTGGAGTGCCCGTGCGCCGGTCGTTGACGCCACCAGCACAAAACCGAGCAACAACAACCAGCTAGTCATCAAGCGCCTCCCGGAGACGTGAGACCTCGCTGGGCGTCATGCGATCGACGAAGCGCAGCAACGTCGCGGAACGGTCACCACTGTCAGCGAGCAGCTCATCCATGAGGTCTGCGGTGTAGTCCGCTCGTGCCTTCGCCGGCCGGTATGCGTGGGCCCTTCCAACTCGCTCGCGCGTCAAGAATCCCTTGCGACGGAGGTTGTCCATGACCGTCAACACAGTCGTGTACGCGAGCGGAGGGTGACGATCGATCTCGCCCAGGACTTCGCGGACCGTTTTCGGGTTCTCCGCCGACCAGAGGACCTGCATCACGACAGCTTCGAGCTCGCCCATCGTCCGCATGCGCCAACACCTCCTCAAATGGGCCGGCTCCCTCCCGAGTGTAGGTGACGCCGATGCGCCGCGCGGCACCGTGATTGTCGCCTATGCGCATCGGTCGTCGCGGCTGAATTCAGACTTTTCCCCAGCGGTGTGCTGCACCTCACCCGCTGATCGGGTTGGCGCTGCGCCAATAGGTTGCTAGCATTTCGTCAACAAGCTACTCCGGGGAGTGCCGTCAGCCCACCTACGCAGAAAGAGACCATGAAGAACGTTAGCGATGCGCACGGGTTTCGGAAAACCATGACGAGCGGGCGTCGGCCACCATATGGTCGCCTCATCACCCCTCAGGTTGGGGAACCTGGGGGGGCGGGGGTGGACCGCGCCGCTGACTGCGGTCCAAGCGATACTTTCCGGGGGGAAAGCATGACTCAGGCGACGCCTGAACCGCGCGCCACGGCGCGCCGTACGATCTTGAGGCTCGGGGCACTCGGCGGGGCCGGGCTCGCGTTCGGAGCCGTTCAGGGCGTGGTCAGACCGCGCCTGGGTGGAGTCGGTCTGCTCTCGCCCGACGGCGCGTTCGCCGCGACGTCCGAGGACCTGGCGAACCAGCTCTACTTCGAGGTGTTCCCGACCAGCCCGCTGATCCTGTCGCCGTTCACGGACCAACTGCCGGTCCCGAAGGCGCTGGCACCGGTGCCCAAGAGCGAGTACACCTCCTGGAAGAACCCTCCGGGCCCTGGGCGCGGCGAGCAGAGCTCGCTGGGCAACCAGCAGCACCAGATCTGGCCGAGCCAGGTCGGCTATCCCGACCCGATCGTGTACAAGATCGACCTGCTGACCCGGACGCACGCGTTCACCACGTCGAAGGTGCTGCCGATCGACAAGAACGGCAGGCCGACCGTCTCGTTCGAGGGAACCAGCGCGGGCACCGCGATCACCCACCCGGCGGGCGAGCAGCGGACGCTGCCGCCGAGCACGATCTACGGCTTCAACGGCACGTTCCCGGGCCCGATGATCAACGCGGAGTACGGCAAGCCGGCCCTGGTCCGGTTCGAGAACCATCTCGATGAGAACCCCCTCGGGCTCGACCGGCAGGACTTCGGTGCGCCGGACCTGACGTTCCTGACCCACCTGCACAACGGCCACACCGCCCCCGAGAGTGACGGCAACCCGCACTACTCGATGCGGTACGGACCCAAGCACGAGGGCTACCGGCCGGGGATGTCGGTGGACAACCTGTACCTGAACTGGCCCGCAGGTGGCGATGACCGGGAGAAGCAGAGCTTCTTCTGGTTCCACGACCACCGGATGGACCACACCGGGTCGAACGTCTACAAGGGCATGGTCGGTCTCTACCCGATCTACGACCCGAAGAACGGGCTGGACATGGGTGACGAACGGCGCGGTCTTCGGCTGCCGGGTCGTCGTACCGACCACGCCGACGGCAGCTTCGACGTCGACTACGACATCCCGCTGGCGTTCTTCGACTGCCGCCTCGACGACGGTGTCACCGCGCACAAGGACGTGCACGACTCGGATTACCCCGCCGCAGGAAACCCACGCACGCACCCGGAGTGGTGGGGCAAGTCGTTCTTCCGGCACATGCCGCACAAGGGCTTCGTGGGCGACATCTTCACCGTCAACGGCACCGCGTACCCGACGCTGGAGGTGAAGCGGCGCAAGTACCGCTTCCGGTTCCTGGACGCCTCGATTGCGCGGATCTACGACTTCAAGCTGATGAGCTCCACGCAGGGACCCAAGGCGGCGAAGGACCTCGGCTACACGGGGGACGACCTCGATGGCCAGTGGCGCATCGAGGACGGCCAGCAGTGCATGAAGTTCACCCAGGTCGCCTCCGACGGCGGGTTGCTGCCCTTCGCGGTCACCCGCAACAACTTCGAGCTGTGGCCGGCCAAGCGTCGTGAGGTGATCATCGACTTCACCCGCTACCAGGACGGCACCCCGACCACCAAGGGCGACGTCGTCTACCTGACCAACGTGATGAAGATGGACGACGGCCTGATGTGGACGAACTCCGCGCGTCAGGGCACCAGCGACCCGAACTACAAGGTGCCGGTGCTGAAGTTCGTGATCGGCGACACTGCGCCCGACGACAGCCTGATTCCGGAGACGCTCCAGCAGCTGCGTCCGCTTCCGCCGCTGCCCAACAACTGGCAGAGCATGATGGACAACCGGTTGATCTTCCGGGTGGAGCGGGCTCCTGCGCACAACCCGATCGACGAGATCGAGTGGCAGATCAACGGCCACGACTTCAACACGTCCACCGTGGCGAGCAGCCTGAAGAACCCGGCCGGCAAGACCCCGCTCGCCATGCAGAAGAAGGGCAGCTTCAACCTCTGGGAGATCCAGAACGGCGGCGGCGGCTGGGTGCACCCGTTCCACCTGCACATGGAGGAGCACCGGACTGTGATGCGCGGCGGCAAGGACGTCTCGCGCGGCAACCCGGAGCATCCCGACGACCTCGGGCGGGAGGACGTCTCGGCGCTCGACCCGGGGGAGTCCGTGATCCTTTATCGCGGTTTCCGGGACTTCAGCGGCCCGTACGTCGCGCACTGCCACAACCTGGCGCACGAGGACCACGGGATGATGTTCGGCTGGGAGATCACCCCCTAGCAGAGCCCTCGTCGTGGCCAAGCGCCACCGTCTCTCGGACCACCCAACACCCACTAGCAGTGAGCTGAGTCCGTCATGTCTACCCTCTCTACCCTCAACCCCCGCCGGGCACTCCGCCCGGCGTGGCCGGGCGTGCCCTGGGCGACCGTGGCAACGCTGTCCCTGGCGCTGTCCGGTGCGGGCGCGTTCTGGCTGGTCGCGCTTGCTGGCGCCGTCGGCGCCACCGAGCGGTACCAGACGCCCTTCGCCACCTGGTCGATGCTGACGGTCGGGCTCCTTCCGCTGTACGGCGTGAGCGTGCTGGGCGCGATGACGCTCGCGAAGCGCTGGTTCGGGCCGGACCCGCGTTGGCCGGGCAAGGTGCTCACGACGGGCCTGATGCTCGTGCTGGCCGGCACCATCGTCGGGATCGCCGCACTGGTGGCCAGCGCGGCGTACGACTTCAGCCTTCAGGTGCAGCACATCACGGGCATGACGGGGATGTCGTCCTGTACTGGCGGCTGCGTCTCCCGCGAGCGGGGCGAGATCCTGGTCCTGCACCTCCGAGGCGCGCTGCTGGTCAGCGAGAAGCTGCTGCTGACGAACGCGGCGCTGGTTGCCTGGATCGTCGCCATGGGGGGCGGTCGCATCAAGACCGCGACCGCGTCCACCGGGTCGACCGGTGACGACGGAGCGCTCGAGCGTCAGACCGCCGGCGGCAGCATCGCGAACGACGTGCGGCAGATGCTGGTCGTGATGCTGCTCGGCGCCGCTGCCATCCATGCAGCGGTGATCCCCGAACACCTCGAGGAGTGGTCCGCCGCCGGCAGGTTCTTCATCGTGCTGACGATCGCGGAGCTCGCGGTCGCCCTGCTGCTGCTGGCCCGGTTCCGCGAGCGTGCGGTGCTGCTCGCCGCGGGGGCGCTCTCGGCCGTGCCGCTGGTCGCGTGGCTCTGGTCTCGCACCCTCGGGCTGCCGTTCGGCCCCGAGCCGGGAGTCGCGGAGGCGGTCGGCGTGCCCGACGTGCTCGCCTGCGCTCTCGAGGTCGGCGCAGTCCTGGCCGTGCTGGCGCTGCTCAAGCTCGGCCGGCTGGTCCGGCCCCGGCTGTCGGCGCACACCAGGGGTCTCGCAGTCCTGTCCCTGATCGCCGTCACGGCGATCGGATTCGCCGCCACCGGCACCACCTGGTTCGACGCCTTCGGGGTCTCGGCCTCGCAGTCGTCGACGGGGATGTCGGAGTGAAGCGCGTGTCGTCACGCGGTCTTGTCAGTAAGCGGCGCTCGTGTCGCAGTAGGAGGAAATCGATCATGAGGCAATCCGGCTGGTCGCGCATGCGGCGACCGTCTATCTGGGCGTTGGTCATCGCCATCTGCGCGGTGCCGCTTTCCGTGTCCGCGATGGCGGCAACCCCGGCGAGGTACAGCGCCGCCCTGACGGCGCCGTCGAGTGCCTCGGAGCACGGCCGGACCCGCATCAGCGGGTTCAACGACGACCGGACCACGGTCAAGGTCGGCCAGACGGTCGTGGACCGCGTGGTCGTGGTGCCGCGGGCGCGGCGCACCGTCGAGGTCCAGGCCCGTCGACCCGGCTCGTCGAAGTTCGTGACGCAGTCGAGAGGCCGCTCGACGGCGGCCGGCGCGTTCCGGGCCGTCTACGCCCCGACCAG
Organism: uncultured Actinomycetota bacterium; assembly: GCA_963745795.1. Lineage (GTDB taxonomy): Bacteria > Actinomycetota > Actinomycetes > Propionibacteriales > Nocardioidaceae > Marmoricola. The sequence goes on from CAVUYR010000006.1 coordinate 271,532, forward strand.
CGCAGGCACATGGCGGTTCCGCCTCCGGGTGCTCCCCAGTGCGACCAGGGCGGCGGCAACGTCCGAGACGCGGGTGCTCAACGCCATCGACGTGGCCGCCCCCCGGGCGGTGAGCTCGCTGCAGGTATCCGAGATCTCCCTCGACTCGGCGACCCTGACCTGGGTGAACCCGACCGACAAGGACTTCACGGGCGTCACGATCCGGCGTGCTGCCGGAGCGAACGCACCGGCCTCCCAGCTCGACGGAACGGCGGTCAAGGACACCGACCGGAACGCGACGACGTTCACCGACACCGGACTCACCGCCGGCACCGAGTACTCCTACGCGCTGTTCGCGCACGACAGCTCGGGGAACTACTCCCGTGCCACTGTCGTGACGCTGCGGACCGGACGGTTCGGGGTCTCCTTCCTCGAGGCCAGGTCGGTCACGCGGAACGCCGTGACCCTGGTCTGGGCCAACCCGACGGACGACGCCTTCGCCGGCGTGATCGTCCGCCGCGCGGAAGGCCCGACGCCGCCGGCCTCGGCGACCGCGGGCACGGCCGTGGGGGACCTGGCCTCTGGGGAGGACAGCGTCACCGACACCGGCCTCACCCCGGGCACGACGTACAGCTACGCGGTGTTCGCCCACGACGGGGCCGGGCACGCTGCAGCGGCAGTGACCACGACCGTCACGACGCGGGGGAACGGCGTGAGCGCGGTGCTGTCGGTCAACCCGCTGCCGTCGGTGCACAGCCGGAAACCGGGTCACCGTCGACACCGCCGTGGCGTTCGACGGCAGCGATTCCCTCCCGGCGGTGGACGCCCGGCCTGGTCGCCTGGGAGATCGACTACGGCGACCACGACACCGACTCGTTCAACGGACCTCTGAGCTCGGTCGACATCCTGAACACGACGCACACGTTCACCAACGCCGGCCCGACGACCGTGACGCTCACGGTGACGGACTCGGCCGGGAACACCGACTCCTCCACGTTGACGGTGGACGTCTTCGACGCGCCCAAGGTCTCGGTCAGCACGTCCAGCGGCTCCCCCGATGCAGGAGTGGTCCCCTTCGAGGTGCGGGCCGAGACTCCGGAGGGCACGAAGATCACGTCGTACCGGATGGAGGTCGCCGGAGACGACTCGTTCTTCCTCGACGGAGACTCGGCGCCCCCGTCCTCCAAGGACGTCACCCTCGCCCCGGGCAGATACACGGTCGTCCTGACCGTGACCGACGACGCGGGCGGCACCGCGGTGTCGGACCCGGTCGACGTGGAGGTGTCGTCGTGAGACCCGACGCCCGCCGCCAAGACACGCCTGCGGAGGCCTCGGTCACCCGCAAGGAACTCACAGCTCGCGTCAACCACGCGCAGCCCGGATCAACCCATGGGGAAACACCGTGATGACTCAACCTTCTTGTTCGCACCGGAAGTCCGCTCTCGCAGGCACCCTCGCGCTGCTTCTCGGCGCCGGACTGACCTCCGCCTTCGCCTCCTCCACCTTCGCCTCGGCCTCGACGTCCGTGGCGAGCTACCGGGCGACCACGTCGCTCCAGGGCTTCGTCACTTCACCGGCGACCGTGCAGGTGGCGGGCACGGTGACCGACCAGGTCAGCGTCCGCCCCCGGGCAAACCGACTCGTGCGCATCCAGGCGCGCCGGCCCGGAAGCACGTCCTTCGTCACCGTCAGCTCGCGCTACTCCACCAAGACGGGGGACTTCCGGGCGGTCTACAAGCCGACCACGGCCGGCACGTGGCGCTTCCGACTGTTCCTGCCCGCCACCGCCAGGGCGCGCCAGCTCGTCTCGGCGAGCCGCACGATCACCGCGACGAAGCCCACTGTTCCCCAGGTCGAGGTGACCACGGCAGTGCTGTCCCTCAACGGGTCCAAGGGCACGACCGCGAAGCAGACGGTCAACCTCAGCGAGGCGTTCGTCATCACCGGCACCCACGCCGGGACGGGCCGGAGCCTGGAGTCCGGGACCCTGGACTACGGGGACGGTACGACTCCGGAGAGATTCAGCGGAGATCCGGCCGGGTGGACACCCACACCGCACCAGTACACCGAGCCCGGGACCTTCACCGCGAAGTGGACGGTCGTCGACTCAGCCGGCACGAGCGCAACGACGACGCTCGACGTCCAGATGTTCGCCGAGCCGACCGCCGCGATCTCGATCGATCCGAAAAGCGAGCTGGAGAAGGGGAAGCCGGTCAGCGTTCCTTGTCACCTCCCACACCCCGGACGGCACGTCGTTCGTCGGCTTCGACACCTACAGCCTCCACGGCACCACGTTCTCCAACCCGATCCACGGCGCAGGTGCACCACCGGCGACCTTCACGATCACCTTCGACAACCCCGGCACCTACACCGTGTACGTCACCGGAGACAACGACGCCGGGGGCCTGGCGGAAGCCAGCCGTCCGCGTCGTGATCGTCGACCATCCCAAGACCTGACCGTGCGCGGTCGAAACCCATCCCGAGCAGGGACCGCACGGCTCCTGCCCACTCTCTCGCACGTCACTCCTGAGGAGAACGCATGAAGTCGAACATGGCCCGCAGGGCCCTCACCGTCGCAGCCGCTCTGGCGCTGGCCGCAACGGCAGCCGCCGCTGCGAATGCCATCGCCGTGGACCCGGGGGAGCAGCGGCAGGGCTCGCTGGCTTCGTTCGGGCCCCTGATGGACAACGGGTTCCCGACGTCGTACAAGGACAGCCACGCGCTCCGGCTCGAGGCGTGCATCACCGCCGCCGACCCGCTGTGCGCGTCAGCGGCAGGCGACACCTACGACCCCGACCAGCCGCTGTCCTTCCCGAGCAACTTCCCCGACGAGTTCTTCTACCAGCTCGCCAGCGCCAAGGTGCCGGTGCCCGGCAACGGCGAACTGCTCGTCGAGAACAACCTCGAAGGCGCGTTCCTCGGCAACGGCTCGCCCGCCAAGGACCAGCAGGTCGTCTTCGGGCGGGTCCGGATCAGGGCCAAGGACGTCCCGGCCGGAACCACCTGGCGGATCACGCACCCGTACGGCGTCGACGTGCTCACCGCCGACGCCAACAAGGGCATCAACGAGACGGAGGACATCGGGGTGGCCGCGGGCAACTTCAGCGGCGCGCTCTCCAGCCGGATCGGCCCGTTCCTCAAGTGGGACCCGTCGGTGGCACCGGCCGCGCCCGCCGGCTACACGGGCGACCCCGGCGTGCTGCACAAGGTCGTCGGCAGCCCGTACGACACCAACTACATCAAGGTCGAGCAGAAGAACGACGACGGCAGCTGGTCGCCGGTGGGCCAGTGGGACGACCAGTTCTCGGTGCAAGGCCGCCTGGCCGTCAACAGCGGGGTCGAAGTGGACGCCGCCACCTTCACCGGCGACGACAACGGCGGCTTCCTGGACGTCTACGCCTCCTCCGATGCCGCCCAGTCGATCGCGGTCAGCGCCAACGCCACACTCGGCACGCCAGCGATCCCGATGCGTGAGGTCGACGGCCGCTACTACGCACGGATCGCGGTCGACACCAAGATCCCGGCCGGCACGAAGATCGAGGTCGTCAACACCGCTGACACCCCGGTCGCGAAGAAGACCGTCGCCATCACCGACCAGGTCACCGTCACGTCCGCGACGTACGACGCCGACAGCGAAGAAGCTCACGATCCAGGCCAAGTCCAGCGACATGGAGTCCGGTGGGGACGCTCCTGCGCTGAGCCTCGCCGGGTTCGGCCCGCTGGGCAGCAACGGGCAGGCGACCTTCGAGACGGCGGCTCCGCCGGCCGTGCTGAAGGTGACCTCGAGCGCCGGTGGCTCGGACTCCGAGACCCCGGTGGCGTCCGGCGACGGCTTCGCAGCGCTAGCTCCCGTTGCTCAGTTCTTCGTGCCCGCCTCCGTGCAGGCCGGCGACCCTGTGCCGCTGGACGGCCGTGCCTCGGTGGGCAGCATCCAGACCTACGACTGGACGACCGACGACGGCACCGTGACGCCTGACCCGAACAACCCGGGACTGGCTACCTGGACCCCGGACAAGGTCAACGCGGCCGCAACCGTCACCCTGAAGGTGACCGGACCCGGTGGTGAGAGCACGGCGTCCAACACCGTGGACGTGACCGCGAGGCAAGGCGTCGTCGCCGACGCGGGTCCCGACCAGGTCAAGACCCGTGGTCAGGTCGTCAACCTCGCCGGGAAGGCGACCGGGCAGCAGTCGGTCCTGTGGACCCAGGTCAGCGGACCGCAGGTCAAGCTGTCCAGCACCACGACGCTGAACCCGACGTTCACCTACCCGAAGATGGCGCTCCCGTTCGGTGCGGCCGGACAAGCCACCGCCGGGTACGTGCTGAACAACGAGCCGATCGTGCTCCAGCTGGCCGCGACCCCGGCCAGCGGCAACGTCGCGACCGACACGGTGCGGATCTCGCCGACGCCGGAGACGATCACCCCCGGGACCGCCCGCTACCGGACCAGGGGAGAGTGGCGGGTCACCGGCACGACCGACCTCAAGGCCGGGCAGACGGTGGCGATGGTCCTCGGGTCCGACCCCGAGACCGGCCAGTTCATCGGCCAGGCCACGATCGACGCTGCCGGAGCGTTCTCCTTCAAGGGCGGGGGACAGCCGGTCGCGACCGGAACCACGGTCACCTACATCAGCAGCACGGGCGGCACCGCCACCGGTCCGCTTCTGATCACGCCCTGACCCACTCGGCGGGGCCCGGCATCCGCCGGGCCCCGCGCTTTCCCCCTTCCGAACCTCTGGAGAGACCGGCCAACATGAACCACGTCCACCACACCCGAACCGGGCGCGCACACGCCGCGCTCTCCGCTGGTCTGCTGACCCTGGGGCTGGTGGCCGGAACGCTTGCGGCACCGTCCCCTGCCCAGGCCGAGCCGGCTCCGGTGGGCGCGGGATTCACGGTCACGCCGTCCGACCTGGCCGACATCCTCAAGCAGATCAAGATCGCCGAGCACCATGCCGCGACGGCCACCCCGGCCAATCCGTGCGGGACGCTGGTCGGCTCGGGACCGAACGAGATCCCCGACCGGCTCAGCCCCTACGGCCTGCGTACCGTCGACGGCTCCTGCAACAACCTGTTCCCCGGCCGCGACACATTCGCATCCGCCGACCGCACCTTTCCCCGCCTGACCGACCCGTCGTTCCGCGACGCCGAGAACATCGACAACACCTTCCCGGTCGGGGCTCCTGGACCGACCAGCTACAAGCAGAAGGCGGGCAGTGTCGTCGACTCGCAGCCGCGGGTGATCAGCAACCTGATCGACGACCAGACCTCGACGAACCCGGCCGCGGTGGCAGCGGCCGGCTTCCCGGTCCGCGCCCAGCCCGGCGCGCCGCGCTACGTGCCCTGCACCACCGACCCCGACCCGACGGCCGCACCGCCCGTCGTGGGTGTCCCGGCCGGTTGCGTGCCCTCACACCAGACCTTGCCGATTCAGAACATCAGCACCGACAACGGATTCTCGCCTCCCTTCAACTCGCTGTTCACGTTCTTCGGCCAGTTCTTCGACCACGGCCTGGACCAGACAGTCAAGGGCGGCGGCACCGTCTTCGTCCCGCTGCATGCCGACGACCCCCTGGTCACGCGCGGACCCGACGGCATCCCGGGCAACGGCGACGAGGTGCCTCCCAGCCAGGCCTTCATGGTGCTGACCCGGGCCCAGAACCAGCCCGGGCCCGACGGCAAGCTCGGCACTGCCGACGACGTGCAGAACGCCACGCAACACCGACTCCCCGTGGGTGGACCAGTCGCAGACCTATGCTTCGCACGCCTCGCACCAGGTCTTCCTGCGCGAGTACGTCGACAACGCCGCCGGCCGCCCCGTGTCGACCAGCAGGTTGCTCGGTGGGCTGGCTGCCGGGCAGACGTACGACGGGTCCCCGGACGACCAGTCCGGCATGAGCACGTGGGCCGCGGTCAAGAAGCAGTCGGCCGACCTGTTGGGCATCCAGCTGCGTGACAGTGACGTGACCAACGTGCCGATGATCGCGACCGACCCATACGGCAAGTTCCTCCCCGGACCCGACCGCGGGCTGCCGCAGCTCGTCACCAAGCACGGGCTGGTCGAGGCCGACAGGGCGGCCGACGGCGGCAAGGGCACGCCGGTGCCGGCCGACGTCCTGCACTTCGACACCCCCTTCGTGGCCGACATCGCGCACAACGCGGACCCCTCTCGTCAGGACACCGACCACAACCCCGCGACCCCGCCGGTCGCGCCGGTCCCCGACGCCGACCACACCCCGTCCGCGGACTTCGCGGCCCAGCCCACGGGCACGTACGACGACGAGATGCTCGACTCCCACTTCACCTGTGGGGACGGTCGCTGCAACGAGAACATCGCGCTCAGCGCGATCCACCAGGTGTTCCACTCCGAGCACGACCGGCTGGTCGCCCAGATCAAGGACGTGCTGACGCACGACACGACCGGTGCGACCAAGCTCTCCGACTGGCAGCTCCCCGATGGGGCCGGTGCAGGTCCGGACAGCTGGAACGGCGAGCGGATCTTCCAGGCCGCGCGGTTCATCAACGAGATGGAGTACCAGCACGCGGTGTTCGAGGAGTTCGGGCGCAAGGTGGCGCCGGGCATCTCGGAGTTCGCCGGCTACTCCCCGGACGTGAACCCCGCCATCAGCGCGGAGTTCGCGCAGGCGGTCTACCGGTTCGGCCACTCGATGCTCGATGAGGACGTGGCGCGGACGACCGCGGACCCCACCACCGGCGCCACCAAGGACGACTCCGTCCCCCTGCTGACGGCGTTCTTGAACCCGCCGGAGTACTTCGCCGGCGGTGCGACCGGCACCCTCACGCCGCAGCAGGCGGCGGGCAGCGTGCTCATGGGCTCCTCGAACCAGGCCGGCAACGAGATCGACGAGTTCGTCACCGAGACCCTGCGCAACAACCTGCTCGGTCTGCCGACGGACCTCGCCGCGATCAACATCGCCCGAGCCCGGGAGTCGGGGATCCCGCCCCTGAACGACGTGCGCGGACAGATCGAGGAGGCGACGGGCGACTCGTCGATGGCGCCCTACGAGAGCTGGACCGAGTTCGGCCAGCAGCTCAAGCACCCGGAGTCACTGGTCAACTTCGTCGCTGCCTACGGCAGGCACCCGACCATCCTCGATGCCACCACGCTGGCGGCGAAGCGCGCGGCTGCCCGGGCCATCGTGGATCCCCAGCCGGGTGACGTGCCACCGGCCGACGCCGCCGACTTCATGCTCGGCGATGGTGACTGGCACCTCAGCCATGGTGAGACCAAGACCGGGATCGAGGACGTCGACCTGTGGGTCGGCGGCCTGGCCGAGGCCACGAGCATCAACGGCGGCCTGCTCGGGTCGACGTTCGGCTACGTCTTCGAGAAGCAGCTCACCGACCTGCAGGACGGCGACCGGTTCTACTACCTGAACCGCACGGCCGGGATGAACCTGCTCTCGCAGCTCGAGGGCAACTCGTTCGCCGAGATGATCCAGCGCAACACCGACGGCACGCGCGCCCTGAAGGCGGACGCGTTCTCCACCGTCGACTGCCGGTTCGACCTCGCCCACCTCGAAGGCACGCCGGATGGCTTCGCACACGACGGGGCGGACGTGGCGGACGACCCGACCACCGAGTGCAACGAGCACCTGCTGCTGCAGCGCAGGCCGGACGGGACGATCGCCTACCGTGCGACCAACAGCGTCGACCCGAGCGGCATCAACGCGCAGGCCGTGTACGACGGCGCTTCGGGCGATGACCGGGTGTCCGGCGGCACCGACGACGACACCTTCTGGGGCGGCGCGGGCAACGACACCATCGAGGGGAACAGCGGCAACGACGTCGCACTCGGCGGCGACGGGGACGACGTCGTCACCGACCTGGACGGCGCCGACACACTCAAGGGCGGGCCCGGCGACGACGCGATCGACGGCGGTCCCGGTCTCGACCTCCTGCTCGGAGGCGACGGACACGACGTGATCAACGGCGGAGTCGGCGGAAACCTCATCTTCGGCGGTCCGGACACCGACTTCGTCGTCGCCGGCGACGGGACCGACACTGCCCAGGGCGACGGCGGCGACGACTGGGTCCAGGGTGGCAAGGGGGCGGACGCGCTGGTCGGTGACCACGACGCGCCGTACTTCGACGACCCGGGCCAGGTGACGCCTGGCAACGACGTGCTGGTCGGCCAGGCGGGCAACAACAAGTACGACGCGGAGGGCGGCGACGACGTCATGTCGTCCAGCGGGGCGGTCGACGCGTTCGGCGGGTTCGGCGGCTTCGACTGGGTGACGCACCAGTACGACACGGTGGGCGCCGACGACGACTTGAACATCAACCGCACCCAGGCGAAGAACCCCCCGTCCGTGGTCAATCGGGACTCCTGGCAGGAGACCGAGGCCGTCTCCGGGTCGTCGTTGGACGACGTCATCCGGGGCGACGACACCGTGCCCAGCACGCTCGGCGGCCGTGGGTACACCGGTTGCGACGTGCTCGACAAGGCCGGCGTCGATCGGATCGACGGTCTCGCGGCTCTGCTGCCGGAGCAGTTCACGACGCCGGCCGGGCCGGTCGTCGCTGCCTCGCAGGCCGGCTTCTGCCCGGTCAGCGGCCCCGTCTGGGGAGCCGGCAACATCCTGCTCGGCGGCGCCGGCAGCGACACGCTGGAAGGCCGCGGCGGCGACGACATCATCGACGGCGACCGCGCGTTGACGGTGCGGATCAGCCTGCGCACCGACCCGTCCGACCCCGACACCGAGATCGGGTCCACGGACCTGATGGAGCACGCAGTTCAACGGCCCCTTCGGCGACGCCCACCCAGGGATGACCGCCCAGCAGGCGGTCTTCGCAGGGCTGGTCGACCCGAAGGACCTGGTCATCGTCCGGCAGATCGACGACCCGGCCCCGCACCCGACGCGGTCGACACCGCGGTGTTCTCCGACCTGCGCGCCAACTACGAGTGCGTCGTCGACGGCGGCGACCCCGCGCCGTGCGGCCTGACCTCGACCGGTGCCACGACCCAGGTCGTGCACCTGGGCGGCAGCGGCGCGGACGGCACCGACACCGTCCGCAACGTCGAGCGCCTGCAGTTCGCCGACGTCGTACCGCCGCTCGCGCCGAAGACCGTGACCGCGGTCGCCGGTGACACCAGGGCGACCGTCACCTGGACCGCTCCGGCGGGAGAGGTGACCGGCTACACGGTGGAGGTCACCAACACGAAGACGGGAAACGTCTTCTCACTGCCGCAGGTGGATCCGACCGCCGGCAACAGCGTGGTGGCCACCGGCCTCAGCAACGGCACGCCTTACAAGTTCCGGGTGATGGCGACCAACACGGCCGGTGACGGCGACTTCTCCGCCTTTTCCGACGTCGTGACGCCCGAGGCGTTCGTGCCGGCACCGGTCGCTCCCGTGCTGACCAGCAACCTGACCGCCACGCTCGTGCGTGTCGGGGGCTCCGTCGCCATGACCGGGACGGTGACCCCGTTCCGGGGGGTGACGGTGACCCTCAGCCGGGACCTGCCGGACGGGACGGTCCGCCGCGTCGCCAGTACGACGATCGCGGAGTCGGCCACGAGCGGGAGCTTCCGGCTGCCGGTCCCGACAACGGCCAGCGGCCTGAGTGCCTTCCACGTCGCGGTCACAGGCCCGACGATCGTGCCGACGACCGGCCCCACCCTCAAGCTGACGGTCTTCCAGGTCAAGGTGCACAAGGTGTCACCACGGGGCAGCGAGTTCGTGACCCTGCTCAACACCGGCCGGGCCGACACCCCGATCGGCGGCTGGAGGCTACGGGACAGGATCGGCAGAGTGCTCGTCCTGCCGAAGTTCAGTCTGCGCTCCGGGGCGAGCGTCAAGGTCTACACCGGGAAGGGTCGCTCCACGTCGCACGCCCTGTTCCTCGGCAAGCGCACCGACGAGTGGCACCCCAGACACGACACCGTCCACCTGTACGACGCGCGTGGCTCGGCGATCGACAGCCTGCGCTACTAGAGGAGTTGCAGGACCAAACCGGTCATGGTCATCGCGCAGGCGGCCGCGATGAGCCAAGGGCGTAGTCGGTTGCACAGCTCGATCCGCCCGCGTAGCACTCCGGGCACGTCCTCGGTCGGCAGGTGCCGCACGGCGACCACGTTTCCCCAGAGCACGATCCCCATCAGGACCCCTGCCTGGAGCAAGGGGATCGCGATCGGGGGCGTGGACTCCATCCGACGTCTCCTGACTCCTCCGAAGGGCGGTCACCGTGGTCTCAGGCGCGACGCTACTGAGGGCCGCGGTGGCCAGGCGTCTCAATGTGAGACGGCTAGGGTGTGTCTGATGGGTCTCGGCCGTCGCGAGCGTCGTCCGGTGCGTGCGATGGCAAGGCGGAGGAGGGAAGGCGCGGCAGCGCCGCGTTGACCGACGAGAACGCCGCCAGCGTGGGTGCCGGGCGAAGCGCAGCAGGCCATGGATCCATCAGACGCGCCCTAGTCAGCCTGAGGGCGTGACGATTCCGTAGTCGTGGACCTTGCGGTAGATCGTTGCCCGCGACATCCCCAGCGAACGCGCTGCCTGGGCCTTGCTGCCGTTGGCGTTCGAGAGGCACCTCACGATGGCGTCGCGCTCGATGGCCTCGAGCGGACTGAGCACCCGACGGCTCACCGTGTGCACCTCGGGGGGAAGGTCCTCGGGCCCGATGGAGCCGGTACGCCGATGCTTGACGACCTCGCGGAGCACCTGGTGCACCTGCTCCGCATTGCCCGGCCACGACATCCGCATCAGCAGCCGCATGGCCTCAGGAGAGCAGACAAGGTGGCCGCCCTGGCCGAGCCGGGACAAGAAGAGCTGGACGAGCTGCGGCAGGTCCTCGAGGTGCAACCGCAACGGTGGCACCTCGACAGTCCTCGGGAACAGCTGCAGCAGGTGGAGCAGATCGCTGCTGTGGGTCGCGGCATCGAGCGTGAGGGCGGCCCACAGGGGACGCTCCCGAGACGAGTGCTGTGCGTCCTGGAGAGCGGACGAGAGTCCGCGGATCCCAGCACCATCGAGGGCGTCCGCGTGGCGGATCACGACGCTGTCGGCGTCGAGCACCGCGTCGCGGACTGACGACACCCAGCGGGGGTCGGTAGCTGCGTCCCTCGCCTCGAGGAGCACGAACCGCCCGACGGGCTGGCGGCGGAGCTGGACCGCGCGCAGCAGGGCCAGCTTGCCGACTCCTGCCTCGCCCTCCACCGCGAGCCAGTCGCCCGATCGGAAGACCCGCTCCACCTCTTGGCAGACGTGAAGCCAGGGTGGGCTGGTGCCGACGATTCCGGGCAGAGACATCCAGGGAGGCGCGTCGGCGTTGCGAGAGTGTTGGCTGGGGACCGGATCGAGCTTCACGTGCGCCACGATGCCCGGGGCCATGTCCGCGCTGCCGACAGTCCGGAAGTACATGCGCGCGGTCTGACCCGACGGAAGCTCGACCAGGACCTTTCCCCGATGTCCCGGCGCGAGTGCCTCGGTAGCCTGCGCGAGCAGGGCGGCCTGGTCATCGGGCTCGAGCACCGCACGAGCATGGTCGTTCAACATGACGACGTCGCTGTTCAGCGCGAACACCACGCCCGTCCTCCGGCTGCACGTCCTGAGGTACTCCTGGAAGAGTCCCAGCTGTGATGCGCCGGCGTCGGCGAGGAGCGCCTGTCGGATCTGCTCGGCCGTGGTCTTCGCCAGGGTCAGCAGCAACGGCCCCGCGTCCTTGCGCCAGCACGTGAGGTCCACCGCACCGACCAACCTCCCGGAGATCGGATGGTGGATGGGCACACCAGCGCACGCCAGGTTCTCCAGGTTCTCGGCGTAGTGCTCGTGGCCGAAGACATGAGCCGGGCCGCCGACCTCGAGGGCGGTGCCGATGCCGTTGGTCCCGACGAACTTCTCCGCGTAGCTGAAGCCAGGGGCCAGACGCACGCGGTCCAGATGGCGGTCGAACTCGCCGTCGCCGGTGAGCCGGCTGAGCACGAGTCCGGCCGGGTCGGTGAGGATGACGCTCACCGACTGTCCCTGCAGCTGCTCCTGCAGGCTTCGAAGCACCGGCTCGGCGCTCCTGCTGAGCCGGGTGTCGAGGTGGGCATCCTCCTCGAAGGGCATATCGATCTTGTCCGCCGCCACCTGCAGGTCGTGGGACCGTCGCCAGGACGCAAGGATGGTGTCGCGGACTGTCCGCGGCTCCGGCGACTCGTCTGTCAGGAAGCGCTCCCGGCTGGCCGCCACGGCCTTCTGGGCAGGAGGAGACTCACTCCTCGGTGATACCGGCGTCGGCGCCAAACCAAACCCCAAGCTGCGTTGTTCGCGGCTCCGCCCACCACCCCCGCCGCCCCCCGGGCGGTCACCACGTGTTTGGGCGGAGGGCGTCCCGAGCCCTCACGATAGGCGATGGCAACTATCGAGTCGAGTGTCGCCCGGAGGTGGTCAAACCGGCTGTCTCAGATTGAGACGCCACCGAACCAAGGCCGGCGTAGCGTGCGAGGTACTGCTGTTGGCGGGCCGCAGTGGCTCGCACCTGCGGAGGTATCTCGATGAGTGCAGCCGATAACCAAGAGGCCGAGAGTTACAACCCCTGGAGTGTTGTCAACCTCGTCTTCACGCACCTCTCGGATCAGGGCCTGCATCCCATTCTCGGTGAGAGCGGCGACCCCGGTCCGCCGGCGCGGGCGCTGCTCCTGGCGCTGGGGATCGAGCCCGCCGCGGAGGGCAACCGGGAAGTGATGAAGGGGGTGCGCGAACACCTGGCACAGATCCGTGCCGTGGTGTTCGAGGAGGAGTGACCGCGCGAGTCGGCCCACGTCTCAAGGTGAGACCGGGCCTGTCGCGGCGGTGGGCTTTCATGAAGTTGACAGACCAAACCTGATCGCAACGGAAAAGCAACCTGATCACAAGGAAGGAGTGGTGATGACTCGCCAAAGCGTGGCCAAGGCTCACGAGAAGATTCAGGAGCTGGCCTGGGAGCCTCTTTACCACGAGCCGGTCTCCCAGTACGGGACCGACTACACGTTCCAGAAAGCAAAGAAGAAGGACCCGCTAAAGCAGGTACTTCGGTCCTACTTCCCGATGCAGGAGGAGAAGGACCATCGCGTCTACGGTGCGGCCGACGGAGCGATCCGCGGCAACATGTTCCGTCAGGTCCAGGAGCGCTGGTTGGAGTGGCAAAAGCTCTTCCTGAGCATCATCCCGCTGCCTGAGATCTCCGCGGCCCGTGCGATGCCTCTGCTCTTCCGCACTGTCCCCAACCCCGAGCTGCACAACGGCCAGGCCATCCAGATGATCGACGAGGTCAGGCACTCCACGATCCAGCAGAACCTCAAGCGCCTGTACATGAACAACTACATCGACCCGGCAGGCTTCAACAGCAGCCTGCGGAACTTCCAGAACGACTACTGCGGCACCATCGGCCGTCAGTTCGCCGAGGGCTTCATCACCGGCGACGCCATCACAGCGGCGAGCATCTACCTCACCATCGTCGCTGAGACGGCGTTCACGAACACCCTGTTCGTCGCGATGCCGGCCGAAGCGGCCGCGAACGGCGACTACCTGTTGCCGACGGTGTTCCACTCGGTGCAGTCCGACGAGTCGCGTCACATCAGCAACGGGTACGCCACACTTCTGATGGCACTGGCCGACGAGGGCAACCACCAGTTGCTCGAGAGGGACCTCCGCTACGCGTGGTGGAACAACCACCGGGTGGTCGACGCGGCCATCGGCACCTTCATCGAGTACGGCACCAAGGACCGTCGCAAGGATCGGGAGAGCTACGCCGAGATGTGGCGTCGCTGGATCTACGACGACTACTACCGCAGCTACCTCGTACCGCTCGAGAAGTACGGCCTCGTGATTCCCCACGACCTGATCGAGGAGTCCTGGAACCAGATCTGGAACAAGGGCTACGTCCACGAGGTCGCGCAGTTCTTCTGCACCGGGTGGCTCGCCAACTACTGGCGGATGGACCCGATGACCGACAAGGACTTCGAGTGGTTCGAGTACAAGTACCCCGGCTGGTACGACAAGTACGGCGCCTGGTGGGAGAACTACGCACGCCTGTCGACACCGAACGGGCATCACCCGATCGTGGCCGAGGACGTCAACTACCAGTACCCGCACCGTTGCTGGACGTGCATGGTGCCGTGCCTGGTCCGCGAGGACATGGTCATGGCCGAGGTCGACGGCCAGATGCGCACCTACTGCCACGAGGCATGCCGGTGGACTGACGTCGAGGCCTTCCGGCCGACCTACCAGGGTCGCGAGACCCCCAACATGGGTCAGCTGATCGGGAAGCGCGAGTGGGAGACGCTGTACCACGGCTGGAACTGGGCCGATGTCGTCTCGGACATGGGCTACGTACGCGACGACGGCAAGACCCTGGTGGCACAGCCCCACCTGGATCTGGACCCGAAGAAGATGTGGACCCTGGACCACCTGCGGCGCATGGGCCCCTTGCAGAGTCCGAACGTGTTGCTCAACGAGATGTCTCCCGAAGAGCAGAAGGCCTTCCACGCCAACTACATCCGGGGCGGCCCGGCTGGGCGGCCAGCTCCTGCGGAGGCCTGAGACACAAGCCGGACGGAGTGACGACGAGGGGCCGCCGGCGCGCCGGCGCCCCTCGCCGGTCCACTCATGCACTGCGGAAGGAACCATGGGCGAGCAGCATGTCGTGCGATTCGAGCCGGTTGGCGTCGAGATCAAGGTCGACGAGGAGAAGACGGTCCTGCGTGCTGCGGCCGAGCAGGGCATCACCCTCATGCACGGCTGCAAGGAGGGCCAGTGCGCCGCCTGCAAGTCGTTCGTCCTCGACGGTGACGACATCGAGCTGGACAGGTACTCGACCTTCGCCCTGCCCGACTTCGAGCTGGAGGAGGGCTACACCCTCCTGTGCCGTGCGCACGTCTACGAGGACGTGACCATCGAGCTCCTCAACTACGACGAGGAGATGCTCCGCTCCGGCCACCCCATCCAGGAGGCGGTGGCCGAGGTCGTGTCCAACGACTACGTCACCCATGACATGCGGCACCTGGTCCTGAAGCTGGTCGAACCCAAGGAGATCGCCTTCTGGCCCGGCCAGTACGTCGACATCTCGATCCCCGGCAGCGACGAGAGCCGGTCGTTCTCGATGGCCAACGTCTCCAGCAAGGAGAGTGGACAGCTCGAGTTCGTCATTCGTGTCTACCCGGACGGCAAGTTCTCGCATTTCCTGGACACGGAGCTCGCCGTGGGCGACAGGCTCGACGTCGTCGGTCCGTTCGGTGTCTTCACGCTTCGCGACGGCCGCGACTCGGACATCGTGTTCGTCGGGGGCGGGGCGGGGATGGCGCCCATCCTTTCCGTCCTGCGTTCCCTTGCCGAGCGGGGGAGCACGCGCAAGACGACGTTCTACTACGGAGCGCGGAGCCAGCGGGACCTGTGCTTCGAGGAGGAGCTGCGCGCACTCTCGGACGTGTTGCCCAACTTCCGCTACGTCCCGGCGCTCTCGGAGGCCGACGGCGACGAGGACTGGGACGGCGAGCTCGGCCTGATCACCGACATCGTGCAGAAGCACGAAGCCGACCTGGCCGGCACCGACTCCTACGTCTGCGGGCCACCACCGATGGTCGAGGCTGCCATGGACGTCCTCACCGCGCTGGGCGCCCCCGAGAAGAACATCTACTACGACAAGTTCACCAACACCGGTTCATCCTGACCCACGAAAAAGCAGAAACGAGGCGGATCTGACATGGTCACACAGGAGCGCAGCTCACCGAAGCCGGAGTTCACCGACGCCGAGGCAGGGGCCAAGGTCTTCCCTGACTCGACGCTGCGGCACTACAACTACTACACGCCGCAGAAGCGCAAGCAGTCCCACTACGAGGACGTCACGGTCGAGGTGCAGCCCGACCCGAGGCACTACCTCGCGCAAGGCTGGCTCTACGGGTTCTCCGACGGACGTGGCGGCTATCCCCTGGACTGGACCATCCTCAAGGCGTGGGGCGTCGACCGCGGCGACCCCGAGCGATACCCGGGCTCCGGTGGCAAGGGCTATGACTGGCCGGCGCACGGCTGGCACGAGTTCCGGGACCCGAACGAGGAGTGGGAGCTCACGCTCTACCGCAACAACGCCAACGTCGTACGCCAGATCAACCAGAACATCGAGACGGCACGCGAGACCAAGGCCTTCGAGCAGTGGAACCCGAACTGGGTGACCTTCGTCGAGCGCAACGTCGGTGCCTGGATGCACGTCGAGCACGGCCTGGGCCTCTACCTCTTCGCGAACGCCCAGCGCCGCGCACCAACGAACATGCACAACAACGCGATCTCCGTGAACAGCATGCACCGGATCCGTTTCGCCCAGGACCTGGCGCTGTACAACCTCACGCTGAGTGAGGAGATCGAGGCGTTCGACGGCGCCGCCCACGTGGACACGTGGAACAACGACCCCGCCTGGCAGGGCGTACGCCGGGTGTCCGAGGAGCTCACGGGGATCGACGACTGGGCGGAGGCGATCTTCGCCGCCAACGTGGTCTTCGAGCCGCTCATCGGCGAGCTGTTCCGCAGCCAGCTGGTGCAGCAGGCGTCCCCGGGCAACGGAGACTTCGTGACGCCGACGGTCGTCGGGGCGGGCGAGTGGGACTACGCGTCGCGTGACCTGAGGTACACGAAGGCGATGTTCGAGCTCCTGACCAATGACAAGGAGTTCGCCGAGTACAACAAGAACATCATGGACGGGTGGCTATCGAACTGGACGGCCAAGTGCCTGGTCGCCGCCCGGGAGCTGCAGCCGATCTGGTCGCAGCCGGACGCGAAGCCGCCGAGGTTCGAGGACGGCCTGGACCGTGCCAAGAGCCGCTTCAGCGGAATCCTGTCCGACCTGAGCCTGAACAACCCGAAGGAGCTGACCCAGTGACCGGCTACCAGTCAACCGCCACGACGTACGCGACGACCGAGAGCGCGTTCAAGTCCGACAACACCCCGTCCAACAGGTGCGGCGTCACACTGATGAACAACCAGGTGGGCTCCGTGGTGGCGCAGGTGATGAAGGAGAAGGAGGGCGTGACCATCACGCCGCTGCCGTCCATGATCCGCGTGGACTGCGTCGGCCGGATGGACTTCGTCTACGACGAGATCTCCGAGGCGCTCGGGGAGGAAGAGGGCTACTTCGACGCCGCCGAGTTCGAGGAGAACATGTCGACGCACTACGGCCGGATGATCCACGAGGACGACCGGACGATCATGTTCGCCAACCCGGAGGACGCCGCGGAGTACATCGGGTTCGACCTCAAGACGTACACGAAGTGATCCGGCACGATCTATCCACGGCGATCTCCTGAGGAGGACACATGTACGAGAAAGACGGAGAGAAGTACTTCGTCGTCGACAGCCACATGCACTACTGGGACGCCAGCCCGGAGAACTGGGTGAAGGGCGCCGAGAACTACGCCGAGGGCTGGATCGACTGCTTCCAGGCCTACCAGGGGCTGGGGCCGCCGGAGACGCACTGGACCGCCGAGCACTTCCGGAAGGTCTCCGAGGAAGACCTGATGAAGGACGTGTTCGAGGACGGGTACGTGGACATTGCGGTCTTCCAGCCGACCTACCTGAAGGAGTGGTACAGAGAGGGCTTCAACACGACCGAACGCAACGGCTCGCTCGCGGAGAAGCATCCGGGCAAGTTCGTGGTCAACGGCCGCTTCGACCCCCGCGAGGGGGATCCCGGTCTGGCGCAGCTCGAGAAGGACGCTGAGCGCTGGGGCCTGAAGGGCGTCAAGCTCTACACGGCGGAGTGGAACAACGGCTCGCGCGGTTACAAGCTCAGTGATCCGGAGGCGTACAACTTCCTGGCGAAGGCGCAGGAGGTCGGGATCAAGAACATCCACGTCCACAAGGGGCCCACGATCTGGCCCCTGGACAAGGATGCCTTCGACGTCTCCGACGTCGACCATGCCGCGACGGACTTCCCGGAGCTGAACTTCATCGTCGAGCACGTGGGCCTGCCTCGGATCGAGGACTTCTGCTTCATGGCGACGCAGGAGCCCAACGTCTACGCGGGCCTCTCGGTGGTGATCGGCGGCCTGATGCACGCCCGGCCGAAGTTCTTCGCCAAGGTGATGGGTGAGCTGCTGTTCTGGGTCGGCGAGGACAAGATGACCTTCGGCAGCGACTACAACATCTGGGAGCCGAAGTGGCAGATCGAGGGCTTCGTCGACTGGGACTACCCCAGCGACGAGTTCTCGGACTACCCCCGGGTCAATGTGGACACCAAGAAGAAGATCCTGGGGCTGAACGCAGCCAAGCTGTACGGCATCGACGTGCCGGCCGAGTTCCAGCTCGCGGGTGACGGGACACCGGCCGCCCAGGATGACGCCGCGCTCGTGGAGCACGGAGCCAACGTGTGACAGATCAGGCACAGGTACTAGCCGCATTGGACGCGGTGCGCGACCCAGAGCTGGACGAGCCGGTCACCTCGCTCGGTTTCGTCTCGTCGTGCGCCGTGTCCGATGACGGTGACGTGCAGGTACACCTCCGGCTACCGACGTTCTTCTGCGCGCCCAACTTCGCGTTCTTGATGGTGGCCGACGCGTACGACGCGGTGGCCGCGGTCGAGGGGGTCCGCCGGACGGAGGTGGTGCTCGACGACCACTTCGCGTCCAACGAGATCAACAGCGGGATCGCCGCGCGGTCCGGGTTCGCCGAGTCCTTCGGGGGCCTGGCCGACGGAGAGCTGGACGAGCTCCGGACCGACTTCGTGCGCAAGGCCGTGCTGGCCGGGACGGACCGGGTGTGCCGCCCGCTCCTGGCCGAGGGCCGGACCATGGACGAACTGGCGGTGCTCACCCTGGGCGACGTGCCGCCTTCGTCGGACCTGGACCGGCTGCGCGCCCGCCGTGCGGAGCTGGGTCTGCCGGCGGGCGACGCTTCGGCGCTGCTGGTGGATGCGACGACCGGGGAGGCGGTCGGCGTCGAGGCGCTGCCGCTGCACCTGCGACGGGCCCGGCTGACCCGGGTCAACACGGAGGCGAACGGCAGCGTGTGCCGCGGCATGCTGTCCCATCGCTACGGAACCCGCGGCGAGGGCCAGCTGGAGGAGATCCCATGAAGGCAGTGCGCTTGCACGCGTACAACGAGCAGCCGACCATCGACGAGGTCCCCGAACCCACCGTCAAGGGCCCGCTCGACGTGGTCGTGAAGGTCGGCGGCGCCGGGGTGTGCCGGACCGACCTGCACATCATCCTGGGCCAGTGGGACGAGGCGATGAACCCCTCGCTGCCCTACACGATCGGCCACGAGAACGCGGGCTGGGTGCACGAGGTCGGCTCCGCGGTGACCAACGTCGCGGTCGGCGACACCGTGATCCTGCACCCGACGCCGACCTGCGGGCTGTGCCGCGCCTGCCGCGCCGGCCAGGACATGCACTGCACCGAGAGCATCTTCCCGGGGCTGGACGGCACCGACGGCGGCATGGCGGAGTACCTGCTCACCTCGGCGCGTGCCTGCGTGAAGCTGGACTCGTCCACCGAGCCGAAGGACGTGGCCGCGCTCGCGGACGCCGGCATCACGGCCTACCACGCGGTGCGCAAGGCGCTCCCGCTCCTCTACCCGGGCACCACCGCGGTCGTCATCGGTGCCGGCGGCCTCGGCCACATCGGCGTCCAGTGCCTGGCCGCGCTCTCCGCGACGAACATCATCGTGGTGGACCGCAACCCGGCCGCCCTCGAGCTCGCCAGCAAGCTCGGCGCGACGCAGACGGTGGTGGCCGACGGCAAGCACGTCGACGCGGTCAAGGACCTCACGAACTCCGAGGGTGCAGATGTCGTGCTCGACTTCGTCGCCGAGGAAGGCGCAGAGAACGAGGGGTTCGCCATGACGCGAGCCGGCGGCTCGTACTTCGTCATCGGGTACGGCGGCACGCTGGTGGTCCCGACCCTCGACGTGATCTCCACCGAGCGCAACATCGTCGGGAACATCGTCGGCACCTACAACGAGCTCGCCGAGCTGATGGTGCTGGCTCAGGCCGGCAAGGTCACCCTGCACACGAAGACCTACCCTCTGGATGACGCCCAGCAGGCGCTGCACGATCTCGACACCGGGCAGGTGCGGGGGAGAGCGATCCTCGTTCCGTAGCCTCAAGACCCACCCACGAGCGAAAGAGGACAGATGGCCAAGGATTTGCGATTCGGTGAAGAGGCGAGACAGCTGTTGCTGTCCGGTGTCGACCAGCTTGCCGAGGCGGTGAAGTCGACCTTGGGGCCCAAGGGCCGCAACGTCATCCTCGAGAAGATCACCGGCTCGCCCGTGGTGACCAATGACGGTGTCACGATCGCTCGTGAGATCCACCTGAGCGACCAGTTCGAGAACATGGGCGCCCAGCTGGTCAAGGAAGCAGCGATCAAGACCAACGACATCGTGGGCGACGGCACCACGACGGCCACCGTGATCGCCCAGGCGATCATTCGCGAGGGGATGCACGCCATCGGCCAGGGAGGCAACCCGGTCCTGGTCAAACGCGGTGTCGACCTCGCGGTGGCGACGCTGGTCGATCACCTGCGCAAGGTCGCTCACCCGGTCGTCACCGAGGCGGACTACGCCCGGGTCGCCACGGTCTCGGCCAACAACGACGAGACCGTCGGACGCGTGCTCGCACAGGCACTGCACACCGTCGGTGATGCCGGGATCGTGACCGTCGAGGAGTCGGCCGTCCACGGGATGAGCGTCGACTTCGTCGAAGGCTTCGAGTACGACAACGGCTACCTGTCGCCGTACCTCGTGACCCATCCGGCCAGTCTCGAGGCAATACTCGACGACCCCTACATCCTGCTGTGCAGCGAGAAGATCACCAAGGTCCAGGAGCTCATGCCCCTGCTCGACAAGGTCATGCGGGCACCTCGACCGCTGGTGGTCATTGCCGAGACCGTCGAAGGGTCGGCGCTGAGCATGCTGGTGCACAACCACGTCAACGGCATCTTCAGATGCGTGGCGACCAAGGCGCCGGGGTTCGGTGACCGGCGGCTCCGCAAGCTCGAGGACATCGCGACGATCACCGGGGGACAGGTCTACAGCAAGCACTCCGGCTTCAGCCTCGAGACCATGACCACCGAGCAGCTCGGCCGCGCCCGGCAGGTGCGCGTCACTGCGGACAGGACCGCCATCATCGGCGGGGCCGGGTCCGCGGACCAGGTCGAGTTCCGGGTCGCCCAGCTGCGTGCCGAGCTCGAGCGGGCCACGTTCGGGATCGACGAGGAGGTTCTCAGCGAGCGGATCGGGTCGCTGTCCGGCAAGGTGGCCGTGATCAGGGTCGGTGCGCCGACCAACGCGGAGCTGGCCGAGCTGCAGCACCGGGTCGAGGATGCCTTGTCGGCCACCCGCGCGGCCATGGCCGAGGGCATCGTGGCGGGAGGCGGGGTGGCGCTGGTGCATGCCGCACCGGCGCTCGACGACCTCGTCGGTCAACGACGACTACGCGATCGGCGTCGACATCGTGCGGCGCGCACTCACCGAACCGACGTACCTCATCGCCGCCAACGCGGGCTATCCCGGCCACGAGGTCGTGGCCGAAGTGGCGAAGCTCGGTGTCGACGACGGCTTCGACGCCCTCGAGGGCCGCTACGGAAACATGATCGACATGGGCATCATCGACCCGCTGCGGGTGTGTCGTTCGGCGTTGCAGAACGGCGCCTCGGTCGCCGGACTGTTGCTGACCACGAACACCTTGATCGCCGAGGAACAGACCCCGTGGGGTGGCAGCCGGTCGCTGATGACCGAGTTCGGACAGCTGGACGAGGGCCTGCACCAACCGTCACCCGACTCCAGCACTCCACAGTCACTGGGACTTGGACCGTCGGTCGGCTGAAGACGCCGATGCCGACGAGCGAAACACCTCCCGATCCGCCAGCCGTCGTACGGCGGCTGGAGACGGAGGCTTCGTCCTCCCTCGTTGCTCTCGTCGCGATCTTCGAGGACCTGCAGATGGTGCTGCGATGCTGTGAACACCTGGTCGAGGGACTCGCAGCCGAAGAGCCCGACAGTGTCCTCATCGAGGCGGTCTGGACGGAGGCGCTACTGTCCTACGCGCGGTGCTTCTCGGTCAGTGAGACGGGGGCATCGCTGACCGAGGCGGACCTTACCGAAGCCCAACCGAAGGGGGACGTGCTTGCCTGGCACAAGATCCTGCTGGAGCTGCGCGACCACTACGCAGATCCGGGGGTCAACCCCCGGGAAAGGTTCACGGTCGGGGTGACCCAGGACGCGAGCGGGTCGCCTGCCGGGGTCGCGATCACCTCCGTTAGGCAGCCTCTGGTCGACGACTTGACGGTGCGCCAGACTGGGGCGATCGCCTACGCGCTCAGCGGTCTCGTCGATGGCCGGGTCGTGTCCAGACAGGAGCAGATCTTCAACGAGCTGAAGGGCATGTCGGTGGCCGATCTGGAGCACCTGGCCCGGCTCGACGTGAGCCCCGTCGGCCTGCGTCCGTAGGCCGCGACCTCGAGCCAGGAGTACGGCCATGTTCCAGCGCAAGCCACGCTTCGTCGCGGTCGCGTTAGTTCGCGGACCCCTGCCCCTCCTCGGCCCGGCGTTCGTTGCCGCCATCGCCTACATCGACCCGGGCAACTTCGCCACCAACATCACGGCGGGCTCCCGGTACGGGTATCTCCTGGTCTGGGTCGTGGTGGTCAGCAACCTGATGGCCATGCTGATCCAGTACCTCTCGGCCAAGGCGGGCATCGCAACCGGGCGGAACCTGCCCGAGCTGTGCCGTGACCATTTTCCCCCGCGCGTCACGCGGGGACTGTGGGTGCAGGCCGAGGTCGTCGCCATCGCCACCGACCTCGCCGAGGTGCTCGGTGGCGCGATTGCCCTGCAGCTTCTGTTCGGCCTCCCCCTGCTGGCTGGCGGTCTGATCACGGCGGCGGTTGCCTTCGGGCTTCTGGGCGTGCAGAGTCGCGGCGCGCGTCCGTTCGAGGTGGCCATCGTCGCCATGCTGCTCGTCGTGCTTCTCGGGTTCCTGTACAGCCTTGTCGTCGGAGGCGTCGACTCGGGCGACGTGGTCGCGGGCCTGGTCCCGCGGTTCGAAGGCACGGACACGGTTCTGCTCGCCACCGGGATGCTGGGCGCCACGGTCATGCCCCACGTCATCTACCTTCACGGAGCTCTCACGCAGGGCCGATATCTGCGCAGCACGGAGCATGAGCGGCTGGGGCTCCTGCGCAGCCAGCGCATCGACGTCGTGCTCGCGATGAGCGTCGCAGGAGTGATCAACTTGTCGATGCTCCTGGTTGCGGCCAAGGTGCTGTCGACGCAGCCGACGCCCGTTGACACGATCGAGGAAGCGCATGCGGGTCTGGCAACAGTCCTCGGACCGACCGCCGCTCTACTGTTCGCCCTTGCGTTGCTCGCATCGGGGTCCGCAGCCTCGGGGGTCGGCACCTTCTCCGGCCAGGTCGTGATGCAGGGTTTTCTCCGGCGGCGGATCCCGCTGGTCGTGCGCAGGCTCGTGACGTTGACGCCGGCGGTCGTGGTCATCGCAGCCGGGGTGGACCCGACGCGCGCACTGGTGATCTCTCAGGTGGTTCTGTCCTTCGGGATCCCGTTCGCCCTCATCCCGCTCGTCCTGCTGACACGCCGACGCGACGTCATGGGTGCACTGGTCAACAGCCGAACGACCACCGTGGCCGCAACTGCCGTCGCGGCGGTCATCTGCGTCCTCAACGTGACGTTGATCGGTCTCACTCTCGCGGGCTAGACGTCAGGGAGACCGTCGCGGCGGTCAACCCGTCGGCCGCGCGGAGTCCTCGCCGAACCTGTGGTCGAGCACGCCATGGCGCAGACCGCGGTCGCTGACCGTCAACGAGTCCTTCCCGAGCTTGCCGAGCACCGTGCGCACGATGCACGCACCGGCGAGAATGATGTCGGCGCGCTGGGGCTGGAGGCCGACAATCTCACGGCGCTCGTCGAGACTGCGGGTGCGGTACAGCTCGATCTGCCGATCGATCTCGGACCGGTCGAGCACGGCCCCCTGCACCACGTCCGCGTCGTACTCGACGAGAGCGTGCTTGACCGCCGTCAGGTTCGTGACCGCCCCGCCCATCGCGACGAGCACCTCGGGCGTAGCGCGGCCTTCGAGACGACCGAGGTCGGCATCGAGCGCGGCGAGAGCCTGCGCCAGCTCTTCCTCGGAGACGACGCCGTCGAGGTGGTAGCGCTCCGTGTAGCGGACGGCGCCCACATCGACGCTGAACCGCTCCTCGACCTCGTCGCCGGAGCCGAACGTGAACTGCGAGCTGCCCCCGCCCGTGTCGAAGACGACTCGCGACCCGGGCACCTGACCGATCCCCGTCATGGCGGCGAGGTACGCGAGGCGGGCCTCCTGCTCACCGGAGATGACCTCGAGGAGCACACCGGACCGTGCGTGCACGGCCCTGACGAGGTCGGCACTGTTGGGGGCGATCCGCAACCCCGCGGTTCCCACCGCAGCGATCGCCGCAACTCTGTTCTGCCTGGCCTCCTCGGCCATCTCTGCGATGGCCGCGACCGTCCGTTCCATCGGCTCTGGATTGAGACGCCCGGTCTCCTGCAGCCCGTCGCCGAGTCGAGTCGCCTGGGCCCGGTCCAGGACGGTGCTCCAGCCGCCGTCAGGCCCGCGCTCGCCGATGTGGAACTTCACCGAGTTCGTGCCCACGTCCACGACCGCGAATCGCTCCACGCCGAACCGGACGATCGTCTTGAGACCGCGCACGACGCTCACGTTCGGTCGCGACGCCAAGCCGGCATCACGAACCGTCTCGATCACGCGGTCCGCATCCTCGGACTCGATCGCGACCGTGTACGTCGATCCGCGACCAGTGCGGATCTCGGAGACCTCCGCCGCGCAGCCGCCGACCGTGTATCGCTCCCGCCTCTTGTGCACCTCGACCGCGAGCAGGTCGGGGTGTGGACCCACGACCTCGTCCAGAAACTCAGACAACGTGTACGCCGCTCGGGAGAGGCGCGACGAGGGCACATCCACGCCCAGAGCGCTGAGCACCGAGCCGACGTCGGTCACGGAGACGGGAAACCCAGCCTTCATCACCGGAACCCACTGTTCGAGCCCGTCGTCGTTCACCTCCAGGAGGCGTTTGACATCCATCAGCCCGTCGCGAACCTTGACGGCGTCGGTCCCCCGCACCGAGAGCACGTAGAACTCGTCGCTCAGCATCACCCGCTCGGGTGACACCCGCCCGAATATCGACTCGACGTCGTGCAGTTCGTCTCCGAAGCCCCGCCATTCCCAGCGGGGGACGAGTGCGGACATCGGGTCACCTTCATCGTTGGTGCAGGTCGCTCGGCGATCCTATGCCCTCACTGAGCGGATGTCGTTCACTCGGGCCCCAGAATGACGCGCGTGGTCACCCTCCTCGGCGGCAAAGGCGTCCTGGCCAAGCGGGTTCACCCGGCACGGGTGATGCATGCGGATCCATCGATGGAGAAATGTTCGTGACGGGCCATTTCAGCTTGAGGATCATCGCGGTCTGGCACCACGGCCGACGGGAAGGGTTGTGTTGGAAACGGACCTGAGGCCGGATGCCCCGATCGCGGGGATCGAGGCGAGCGAGGTCGCCCAGAAGTTCGGGGTCGACGTCGCGCGTCGGGCTGAGCCAGTCGGAGGCGGCATCCCGGTTGCAGTCGCACGGCGCCAACCGACTGACCGCGAGCAAGAAGGAGTCCGGCTTCCAGGCGTTCGTGCGCCAGTACGAGGACTTCATGCAGATCGTGCTGCTGGCGGCCGCGGTCGATCAACCAGATCGTCACGGGAGACGTCGGCACGACGGTCGTGCTGGCCGGCCTGACGGTCTTCAACGCGGTGATCGGGCTGCGCCAGGAGGCGAAGGCCGAGGAGAGCGTCAAGGCGCTCTCGCAGATGATGAAGACGATCGCCCGGGTACGCCGCGACGGCCAGGCGGTCGAGATCGACGCCGAGGAGCTCGTGCCGGGCGACGTCGTGCTGGTCGAGGCCGGCAACCGGATCCCGGCCGACGGCCGGATCTGCGTGGCCGCGACCCTCGAGATCGAGGAGGCCGCGCTCACCGGCGAGAGCCTGCCGGTCGGCAAGTCGATCGAGCCGGTGCCGGGCGACGACGTGCCGCTCGGCGACCGGATCTGCATGGCCTACATGAACACCGTCGGTCACCCGCGGCCGCGGCGAGCTGATCGTCACCGCCACCGGGATGGACACCGAGATCGGCCACATCGCCGACCTGCTCGCCAACACCGAGACCGACAAGACGCCGCTGCAGAAGCAGCTCGACGGGCTGTCCAAGATCATCGCCTCGATCGCCGGCATCGCCCTGGTGCTCGTCGTCCTCCTCGGGCTGCTCCGCGGCGAGTCGTTCGACACGCTGTTCATCACCGGCGTCGCCCTGGCGGTCGCGGCGATCCCGACCGGCCTGCCGGCGGTCGTGACCGCGCTGCTCTCGATGGGCACCCGCGAGATCGCCCGCCGCAACGCGATCGTCAAGCGGCTGCCCGCGGTCGAGACGCTGGGCTCGACGTCGGCGATCTGCTCGGACAAGACCGGCACGCTCACCCTGAACAAGATGACCGCCCGCGAGCTGGCGATCCCGGGCCAGAACCGGTACACGGTCTCCGGCGAGGGCTACAGCACCGCCGGGGAGATCAAGCACGTCGGCGGGTCGCACATCGACCTCGACCCCTACCTGCTGCCGATGGTCGCTGTGCGCCGACGCCGTGCTCGACGGCGAGGCCCTGATCGGCGACCCGACCGAGGGCGCGCTGATCGTGCTCGGCGGCCAAGGGCGGCCTCGACATCGACGAGACCCGCGCGCGACTTCCCGCGGGTCGCCGAGGTGCCGTTCGACTCCGAGTACAAGTTCATGGCGACCTTCCACGAGATGACCGGACGCCGACGGCAGCGCCGGTCGTGCGCTGCTACGTCAAGGGCGCCCCGGACGTCCTCATCGCCCGCGGCGGCACGCTACCGGACCCCCGACGGCAGCGCTCGTGCCGATCACCGACGAGAACCGGCACCTCGCCCTCGAGGCGAACGACCGGATGGCCAACTCCGGCGAACGGGTGATGGTGGTCGCCCAGCGCGACTTCGACCCGGCCACGTTCCGACCCGGACGGCGACCTGCTCGCCGCTGGTCACCGACCTCACGCTGCTGGCGATGGTCGGCATCGTCGACCCGCCGCGCCCGGAGGCGAAGGCCGCGATCGCCGAGTGCCACGACGCCGGCATCCGGGTCCGGATGATCACCGGCGACCACGCGACGACCGCGGCCGCGATCGCCGGGGAGCTCGGCATCGAGGGCCGGGCGATCACCGGCACCGAGTTCGCCGCGATGAGCGACGAGGAGCTGCTGGCCGACAGCTCCCCGAGATCGGCGTCGTCGCCCGGGTCGCGCCCGAGGACAAGATCCGGCTGGTCCAGCTGCTCAAGCGCGAGGGCAACGTCGTCGCGATGACCGGCGACGGCGTGAACGACGCCCCGGCGCTCAAGACCGCCGACATCGGCGTCGCGATGGGCATCACCGGCACCGAGGTCTCCAAGGAGGCCGCGGTGATGATCCTCACCGACGACAACTTCGCCACCATCGTCAGCGCCGTCTCCTACGGCCGCACGCTCTACGACAACCTGCTGAAGTACCTGCGCTTCCAGATGTCGACGCTGGTCGCCTACATCGCGATCTTCCTCGGGGCCGGCATCTTCGGCATCGCCGACGGCGTTCCGCTGAACCCGCTGCAGATCCTCTGGCTCAACATGGTCGTCGACATCCCGATCGCGATCGCCCTCGGCTTCGACCAGCCCACCCGGGGCCTGATGTCCCGACCGCCTCGCCCGGTCGGGGCACCCGTGCTGTCCCGCGCGAACTGGATCCGGCTCTGCATCCAGGGCGCCGTGATGACCGTCGGCTCGCTGGTGGCCTACCAGATCGGCAACCACGAGGACGGCGCCATCGTCGCCGCCACCATGCTGCTCACCACGCTGTCGCTGTTCCACGTGGTCGCCGGGCTGCTGTCCCGCGACCAGACCAACACGATCTTCGACCGGGACGCGATCCCGGCGGCCGCCCAGCTGCGCCGGTACGGCATCTCGCTGCTCGCGATCGTCGCCATCACCACCCTCGACTTCCTCGAGCGGATCTTCGGCACCGGCAGCCTGAGCTCGACCCAGTGGTGCATCTGCATCGGCATCGCCGCCAGCCTGCTCGTCGTCGAGGAGCTCATCAAGCTCGTCCTGCGCCGGCGAGCCCGCGTCACCACACCCACCCCGCTGACCCCCGTCCCCGCCTGACCACGAAACGAGGAACGCCATGTCGTTCAACCTCCGCAACCGCAGCTTCCTCAAGGAGCTCGACTTCACCCCGGACGAGCTCCGCTTCCTGCTGAAGCTCTCGGCCGACCTCAAGGCCGCCAAGTACGGCGGCTACGAGCAGCCGCGCCTCGCGGGCAAGAACATCGCGCTGATCTTCGAGAAGACGTCGACGCGGACGCGCACCTCGTTCGAGGTCGCGGCCAAGGACCAGGGCGCCCACGTCACCTACCTCGAGCCGAGCGGCTCGCAGATCGGGCACAAGGAGTCGATGAAGGACACCGCCCGGGTGCTCGGCCGCACCTTCGACGGCATCGAGTACCGCGGCTCCGCCCAGGAGAACGTCGAGATCCTCGCCGAGTACGCCGGCGTGCCGGTGTGGAACGGGCTGACCGACGAGTTCCACCCGACCCAGATCCTCGCGGACATGCTCACCATGACCGAGCACAGCGACAAGCACCTGACCGAGATCGCCTTCTGCTACCTCGGCGACGCCCGCAACAACATGGGCAACTCGCTGATGGTCGGCGGCTGCAAGCTCGGCATGGACGTCCGGCTCTGCGCGCCCGAGCACCTGTGGCCGGCCGACGACCTGGTCAAGACCTGCCGCGAGATCGCCGAGGAGACCGGCGCCCGGCTGACGCTCACCGCCGACGTCGACGAGGGCGTCACGGACGTCGACTTCCTCTACACCGACGTGTGGGTCTCGATGGGCGAGGACAAGAGCGTCTGGAAGGAGCGGATCGAGCTGCTCACGCCGTACCAGGTCAACAGCGACGTGGTCACGCGCACCGGGAACCCGCACGTGAAGTTCATGCACTGCCTGCCGGCGTTCCACAACCGCGAGACCAAGGTCGGCGAGGAGATCTTCGAGAAGTACGGCCTCGACGGCCTCGAGGTCACCGACGACGTGTTCGAGTCCGCGGCCTCGATCGTGTTCGACCAGGCCGAGAACCGGCTGCACACGATCAAGGCCGTCATGGTCGCCACCCTCGGATCCTGAGGAGACCGTCGTGCGCGTCGTCGTGGCACTGGGCGGCAACGCCCTGCTGAAGCGGGGCGAGCCGATGACGGCCGAGGCGCAGCGCCAGAACGTGCGGCTCGGCAGCGCCGGCGCTGGCGGCCGTCGCGTCGCAGCACCAGCTCGTCCTCTCGCACGGCAACGGTCCGCAGGTCGGGCTGCTGGCGCTGCAGGCGGCGGCGTACACCGAGGTGGAGCCGTACCCGCTCGACGTGCTCGGCGCCCAGACCGAGGGGATGATCGGCTACGTCCTCGAGCAGGAGCTGGGCAACGTGATGCCGCAGGACGCCCCGCTCGCCACCATCCTGACGATGGTCGAGGTCGACCCCGACGGACCCGGCGTTCGACGACCCGACCAAGTTCGTCGGGCCCGATCTACACGAAGGACCAGGCCGACGCGCTCGCTGCCGCGAAGGGCTGGGCCTTCAAGCCGGACGGCGACTCCTGGCGCCGCGTCGTGCCGTCCCCGAGGCCGAAGCGCATCTTCGAGATCCGGCCGATCCGCTGGCTGCTCGACCACGGCGTGGTCGTGATCTGCGCCGGCGGCGGCGGGGTGCCGACGATGTTCAGCGCCGACGCCGAGGGCAGCCTCATCGGCGTCGAGGCCGTCATCGACAAGGACCTCGCCAGCGAGCTGCTGGCCCGTGAGGTCGACGCCGAGCTGCTCGTGCTGGCGACCGACGTCGACGGCGTGTACGCCGACTGGGGCACCGCCGAGCAGCGCAAGCTGGAGCGGGTCACGCCGGCGCGAGCTGCGCGGCTGAGCAGTTCCCGGCCGGGTCGATGGGCCCGAAGGTCGAGGCCGCTGCCCGGTTCGTCGAGGCGACCGGGCAGACGCGCCGCGATCGGCAGCCTGGCCGAGATCGAGCAGATCGTCGACGGCACGGCCGGAACCCAGGTGGTCGCCTGACAGTCCGCACGCGACGAGGAGAAGACAATGGCAACGTTCGGAGTTCACTCAGAGGTCGGACGGCTGCGCAAGGTGATGGTCCACCGGCCGGAGCTGAGCCTCCAGCGGCTGACCCCGACCAACCACGACGACCTGCTGTTCGACGACGTGCTGTGGGTCGAGCGCGCGCAGTACGAGCACGACCAGTTCGTCGCCCGGATGCGCGAGCGCGGCGTCGAGGTCTTCCTGCTGCAGAACCTGCTCGCCGAGGCGCTCGCCGCCAGCGACGAGGCGCGGCAGCGGCTGATCGAGCTCGTCGCGTCGGAGTACACCGTCGGCCTCTCGCTGGTGGACGAGGTCCGCGCGGCTCTGCGCGAGCATGAAGCCCGACCAGCTGGCCACCCACCTGATCGGCGGGCTCACGGTCGCCGAGTCGGGCCTCGACCTCGGACACGTACCGGTCCCGATCGCTCCCGGCCGCCGCGCTGGACGACGAGAGCATGTTCGTGCTGCCGCCGCTGCCCAACACGCTGTTCACCCGCGACTCCTCCTGCTGGATCTACGGCGGGGTCTCGATCAACCCGATGTTCTGGCCGGCCCGCCGGCTCGAGGCCTACAACGTCGCCGCGATCTACCGCTACCACCCGATGTTCGCCGAGGCCGACTTCGAGTACTGGTACCCGCCGCTCGGCGACGACGGTCGCTTCGAGGCCCACGACTTCGGCCGGTCGTCGCTCGAGGGCGGCGACGTGCAGCCGATCGGCAACGGCACCGTCCTGATCGGGATGAGCGAACGCTCCCAGGCGCGGATGATCGAGCAGGTCGCCGCGGCGCTGTTCGACAAGGGGGCTGCCGAGCGGGTCATCGCCGCGGTGATGACCAAGGACCGGGCGCACATGCACCTCGACACGGTGTTCACGATGCTCGACCGCGACAAGGTCACGGCCTACCCCCGGGTGGTCGACGAGATCCGCGCGATCAGCCTGCGGCCCGGCAGCAACGGGCAGCGGTTCCACGTCACCGAGGAGGAGTCGTTCCTCGGTGCGGTCGCCGACGCCATGGGCGTGCCGAAGCTCCAGGTGGTCGAGACCGGCGGCGACGCCTACCAGCAGGAGCGCGAGCAGTGGGACGACGGCAACAACGTCGTCGCGCTCGAGCCCGGCGTCGTGGTCGCCTACGAGCGGAACACGTACACGATCGAGAAGATGCGCGAGGCCGGCGTCGAGGTCGATCACCATCGAGGGCTTCGAGCTCGGCAAGGGTCGCGGCGGCGGGCACTGCATGACCTGCCCGCTGACGCGCGACCCGGTGTGAGGAGGCTGCGATGCATGCCTCGACCTCCCTCGCTGGTTCATGTGTCGTCGTGCTCCTCGCGTTGGTCGTGGGGCTGCTCATCTGGGCTCGCGGCCCGGACCACCACCACGGCCAGGACGTCGGAGCGATGCGGGCGCACCCCACCGTCCTGGTGGGGCTCGAGGGCTGAGGACGCGCCGATGTCGAGCCCGCCAACCGCGTCGCCTCCCGACGCCATCGGGGGTGCGACTGCTGACCGGGTTCCTCGACCTCCGACCATGCTCGACGCGCTGCTGCCGATCGTCGTGCTGATCGCGCTGCTCGCGCTCACCATCGCCCTGTTCGGGATCGACGCCACCAACGGCCCGCTCCAGGTGGCGCTGCTGCTGAGCGCCGCGTTCGCGAGCCTGATCGCCTTCAAGAACGGCTACACGGTCGCGGGTGTCGCGGACGCGGCCGTCGGCGGCGTCACGTCCGCGATCGGGGCGATCTTCATCCTGCTGGCGGTCGGCGCGCTGATCGGCACCTGGAACATGGCGGGCACCATCCCGACCATCGTCGACTACGGGATCCGGCTGGTCAGCCCGACCTGGTTCTACCTGACCGCGGCCGTGGTCTGCGCCCTGGTCGGCATGGTGACCGGCAGCTCCTGGACCACCGCCGGCACGCTGGGCGTCGCGTTCGTCGGGATGGCGAACGTGATGGGTCTCGACCGACGGCCATCGCCGCCGGCGCGGTCATCTGCGGCGCCTACTTCGGCGACAAGATGACCCCGCTGTCGGAGACCACGATCCTGGTGCCCAAGCTCGTCGGCGGTGGGCTGACGCGTGGGCGAGCACGTCCGCAACATGTTCTGGACCGCGGGGCCCGCGCTCGGCATCAGCCTGGTCATCTTCCTCGTGCTCGGGCTGAACGCCGACCCGACAGCGGAGATCAGCACCGACGCGGCCCGTGCCGCGCTGGCCGCGGCCTTCAACATCTGGTTCGTGAACCTGCTCCCACTGCTGCTGCTGGTGGTCTTCTCCGTCCTCAAGTTCCCGCCGTTCCTGTCCATCCTCGGGTCGGCGCTGTTCGCCGGCATCCTGGCCCCGTTCACCCAGTGGGAGGCGGTCAAGGCGTTCGTGGACGACCCGAGCCTCGGGTCCCGTCGCCACCTCGATCAAGGCCATCTACAGCGCGATGGCCACCGGGTTCGTCAGCAACTCCGGTGTCGAGCCGATCGACGCGTTGTTCACCCGGGGCGGGATGGCGAGCCTGCTGACCACGATCTGGCTGGTGCTCGGTGCGCTCTCGTTCGCTGCAGTCATGGAGCACGCCGGCTTCCTCCAGCGACTCCTGCAGCCGATCGTGTCCCGCACCCGTCGGCGCGGATCGCTGATCCTGGCGGTCAACTCGAGCGGCGTCGGCCTGAACGTGATCGCCGGTGACCAGTACGTCGCCGACGTACTGCCCGCTCGCATGTTCCGCGGCGAGTTCTCCAAGCGCGGTCTGGCACCACAGGTGCTGTCCCGGGCGGTGGAGGACTCGGGAACCGTGACCTCGGTGCTGGTGCCCTGGAACACCTGCGGTGCCTACATCTCGGGGGTGCTCGGGGTGTCCACCGCCGCCTACTTCCCGTTCTGCTTCTTCAACCTGCTCAGTCCCGATCCTGGACGTCCTCTACGGATTCATCGGGTTCAAGGTACCGACGGCGAAAGCCCCGTGGAGCGACCTCGAACCTGGACCGGCCACGGCGCCGAACCCCCCGCAACAACCCGAGGAGGAGACCACATGAGCCAGGAGACCGCGAGCGCGGAACCCGAAGAGTCGCCGCGGCTTCACCCTGCCGTCGGCGTACACCATCCTGTTCGCGCTGATCGTCCTGATGGCGATCGCCACCTGGCTCATCCCGGCGGGCGCCTACCAGCTCGACAAGGCCGGCGCGCCGATCCCCGGGCACCTACCAGGAGGTGGCCGGCCACCCGCAGCGGATCCTGATCGACTCGCTGACCGCGCCGATCAACGGCCTCTACGGGATCGAGAACTCCAAGGGCAACATCAGCTACTACAACAACGGCACCCTGTTCGGAGCCATCGACGTCGCGCTGTTCATCATCGTGATCGGCGGCTTCCTGGGCGTGACGATGGCGCACCGGAGCGATCCAGGCCGGGATCGGCGCGCTCGTGAAGCGGCTGCAGGGGCCGCGAGCGGTGGATGATCCCGATCCTGATGATCGTCTTCGCCCTCGGCGGGTCGACGTACGGGATGGCCGAGGAGAGTCTCGCCTTCTACAGCCTCGTCATCGCCGTCATGATCGCAGCCGGGTACGACGCTCTGACCGGCGCCGCGATCCTCCTGCTCGGCTGCGGGATCGGCACCCTGGGCTCGACCATCAACCCCTTCGCGACCGGCATCGCCTCCGGGTTCGCCGGCATCTCGATCAGCGACGGTTTCCTCTCCCGGCTGATCATCCTGATCGTGGGACTCGGCCTCGGGCATCTTCTTCGTGATGCGCTACGCCGACCGGGTCAAGGGCGATCCCAGCAAGTCGGTGGTGCACGACATGATGGAGGCCAACGAGGAGCACTTCGGCATGAACCGCGGGGAGGAGCGAGGCCGCGGTAGTCACCATGACCACCCGCGACAAGGTCATCCTGACCGTGTTCGGGCTCTCCTTCGTGATCATGATGTACGGCGTCATCCCGTGGGAGGACATGGGCATCGGGCTGCCCACGCTGTGGTGGTGGTTCCCGGAGATGACGGCGCTCTTCATCCTGATGTCGGTCATCATCGGGCTGATCGGGCGGCTGAGCGAGCTCGAGCTCACCGACGCGTTCGTCGACGGTGCCCGCGACCTGCTCGGGTGTCGCGCTGATCATCGGCATCGCGCGGGGCATCACCGTGATCATGAACAACGGCGGCGTGACCGACACCGTGCTGCACTGGGCCGAGCAGGCGGTCGAGCGGACTGGGCCCGGTGGCCTTCGTGATCGTGGTGTTCCTGCTCTTCCTGCCGCTGTCGTTCCTGATCCCCTCATCGTCGGGCCTGGCCACCGTGTCGATGCCGATCATGGCGCCCCTCGCGGCGTTCGTGGGCGTCGAGGCCAACCTGATCGTCACTGCGTTCCAGAGCGCATCCGGCCTGATGAACCTGTTCATCCCGACGTCTGCGGTGGTGATGGGCGGTCTGGCGATCGCTCGGGTGCCCTACGGCACC
Source organism: uncultured Actinomycetota bacterium (assembly GCA_963745795.1). Classification (GTDB taxonomy): domain Bacteria; phylum Actinomycetota; class Actinomycetes; order Propionibacteriales; family Nocardioidaceae; genus Marmoricola. The sequence goes on from CAVUYR010000006.1 coordinate 306,159, forward strand.
TATCTGCGGTGGGTGTGGCCGTTGCTCGCCATGCTGGCGGGACTCTGCATCGTGGTTCTCGGTGCGGGCGCACTCCTGGCGGCCTGAACCTTCCCGGGGACGGGCCAGGGCCTGTTCAGGTCACCGACTTCTTTGTTGCTCGCGCAGCGAGCGCAACAGGTTGGCAATCTCGATGGCGTCGCCCTCGGCCACGTTGCCGGAGTTGAGATCGGGTTTGGCGATGAAGAGGTACAGCAGCCCGGTGGCGAGGACGACGAACAGCCCGAGCGCGACGATCCAGTCGTCGATGAAGGTCCCGGTGTCGCCCGGCCTGATCAAGAGGTAGATCGCCATGATCCCGTAGGCCTGCGCGACCACGTTGACCAGCATCCCGGCGGATCCCAGGTTCCAGTTCCCGGCCGGACGCCAGCCCTTGATCCGCTGCCGCAGCGCTGCCAGGACGACCGCCTGGAACGCGATGTAGATGCCCAGCACAGCGAACGAGGTCACCTTCGCGAGCTGGTCGGGGTACGCGTACACGTAGAGGCAGATCAGGATCGGGACCACGCAGGCCACCACCAGCGCATTGGTCGGGACCGCGTGCTTGGGGGACATGTGAGCGAGCCACGAGCTCATCGGCAGCATCCGATCTCGACCCGAGGAATAGAGGAGGCGGCTCCCCGCGGCCTGCAACGACAGCACGCAGGACACGAACGCCGTCACCGCGATGACGAGGAACACCTTGGAACCCGGGACCCCCAAGGTGTCCTCGAGGATCGAAGGAATCGGATCGGCGACCTTGCCGTCGACGATCGCCTGGAGGTTGGGAGCGGCCAACACGTAGCCGGCGTAGGAGAAGAGGCCGGAGACGCCGCCGATCAGGATGGTCAGCTGCATCGCCCTGGGAATCCGGCGCGTGGGGTCATCCACTTCCTCCGCCACGCCGCCGCAGGCCTCGAAACCGTAGAACAGGAAGAGCCCGGCCAAGGAGGCTCCGAAGAACGTCACGATGTAGGCGTCGCTGCCGCCAGCGCCCATCGAGTCGAAGAACACAGAGAATGAGTTCTCGCGCTGGAAGATGAGGAGGTACAGACCGAGGGCGACGACGCCGACGAGCTCCGCGGCGAGGCCGATCTGGGCCACTCGCGCGAGCATGTGGGTGCCGCTGTAGTTGAACGCCATGGCAAGGAGCAGCAGCCCGACGGCGGTGGCCAGCCCCACCTGCTTGGTCGCCTCGATGCCGAACAGCGCCGCGACGAAGCCGCCGCCGAACTCGGCCACCGCCGTTACGGTGACGATGACGGCCCATAGGTAGACCCAAGCGACGATCCACGCGTACCTGCGGCCCCAGAGGCGCCTGCACCAGGGATAGATCCCGCCGGCAAGGGGGTACTGGGAGACGACCTCGCCGAAGACCAGGGCCACCAGGAACTGTCCCGCTCCGACGATGAAGATCCACCAGATCGCCGGTGGCCCCCCGAGCGTGAGGCTGTATGCAAACAGTGAGTACACACCGACCAGGGGGGAGAGGTAGGTGAAGCCGAGCGCGAGGTTGGCCCACAGGCTCATCGACCTGTGGAAGTCGGTGCCCGAGTAGCCGAGCGCCACCAGGTGGGCTTCCTCGGTCGCGGTCGACGGGCTGGTGGGACCGGAGTCAGATGTCATGTCAGTCGGCTGTCGTGTGAGTAGGGATGGATGGGCCTTGGGTGCCGAGGCGGCAGGGCACTCGGCCGTTCCCCGCGCACACGGGCGCGGTCGTCACGAAGCCGGCTCGAGGTCAGGCGCCGGGGGCGAGGGTCGTGGTACGTCGAGGCCGAGCTGCTCGAGTATTCGGCGGTCACTGTTGCCCCTTCCATCGGAGGAGCCAGTCACTGGCCCGCGACCACTGGCCCCGGGACACACCTGGTTTCGGAGCCTAGTGTTGCCCATGGGGGCGGTCAAGGAACAGCTCCGCGGGCGAGGACGAGCAAGCAGCCCGGGGTCGAGCAAACCACCTGGAGGCTTGCGGAAGCCGAAGGTCAGAGACCGTGTTCCGATTCGTCGGCGGGAAACGGTCTCGCGGCTTCCTCGTCGAGCGAACGCGCCAGCGCCCGGCGGATCGCGAGGGCTGGTGACACGAGGAATAGCCTGATCGGCTCGTTCACCCGTCATGTGTGGCACTCGACGAGAAGCCGTAATACCACCGACAGTCCTGCGGCTCTCGCACCCATCGACGCGCACGGCTCCTCCCCCGTAGCCTGAGGTCAAGGAGGCGAACATGAGCAACGAGTCGACCGGTCGCCGTCAGATTCGGGGAATCGCCGAGATCCGCACCTTCTTCCGCACCAACCAGCAGCCGGTCTACTTCGTCGGACCGACCGCCTTCAACCTGCTGGGGATCGACCGCTGGGTGAGGAACTTCCAGTACGTCGTGTACTTCGACTCATGGGACGGAGCGCACCCGCGCGTCTTCGCGCCGAAGAACCGGCCCTACGTCGAGTTCGAGTCCAGCGAGCAGATCAACAACTACCTCCTGCGCGACCCCGAGGTACAGGCGTACCTGAAGCGACGCGGCGGCACCCCGATGATCGCGATGGTCTTCTTCGACGAGGAGACCGAGGAGATCTGCCAAGAGCTTGGGTACAACCTGATTCTCCCGCCGGACGAGCTCCGGCGGCGGCTGGACTCCAAGATCGTCACCACCCAGCTCGGCAACGAGGCCGGCGCACCGTCCGTCCCGAACGTGCTCGGCACGGCGTCGACATACGAGGAGCTCAACGCGCTGTCGACGAGCAACGGCCTGGGCACCGACCTGGTCGTGCAGACGCCGTACGGCGACTCTGGCAAGACCACCTTCTTCGTCAAGGACGAAGCGGACTGGGACCGGGACCGCGAGGACATCGTCGGCGAGCAGCTGAAGGTCATGAAGCGAATCGACAACAAGGCCGCGGCCGTCGAGGCGTGCATCACCCGACATGGCACCATCGTCGGCCCCTTCATGACGGATCTGACGGGCTATCCCGAGCTGACGCCGTACAAGGGCGGCTGGTGCGGCAACGATCTGTTCCCGGAGGCGCTGACCGCCAAGCAGCGCGCGACCGCGATCGGCCACGTGCGACGTCTGGGCGATCGCCTGGCGCAGGAGGGTTACAAGGGCTTCCTGGAGATCGACGTGCTCGTGGACCTCGCAGACGACTCGGTCTACCTCGGCGAGCTGAACCCGCGGATCTCCGGGGCGTCGTCGATTACCAACGTGACTGCCGGGGCCTACGCCGACGTACCCCTGTTCCTCTTCCACCTGCTGGAGTTCATGGACGTCGACTACTCGGTCGACGTCGAGGAGATCAACGAGCGATGGCGGGAGCTCGCCGCGGTGGACGTGTGGGCACAGCTGATCATGAAGGAGCCCAACGACTCGGTCGAGCGCATCCTGGCGGCACCGCGTACCGGCACCTGGCATCTCGAGGACGACGGCTCGCTCAAGTTCGGTGGCGTCTCCAACGACTGGCACGACGTCACGCATGAGGACGAGGCGTTCTTCCTGCGCGTCTACGCGGCCGGGGACTTCCGGTTCAAGGGGGCTGATCTCGGGATCCTGGTCACGAAGGGGCGGATGCAGACCGCGGAGGGGCTGACGCAGCGCTGCCGCAGCTACATCGAGGGCATTCGAGGGCACTACGAGTCCGAACCGTTCGATCCAGCGCCGCCGGTCGCGCCGATCGCCTACGTGAAGTAGGGCAGACCTTGAATGGCAGGCTCCTGGATCCGTCGGCAGCTTTCCAGGAGGGCGTCGGCTCGACTGGGGTTCGTCGGCGGGGGAGGCACAACCGCTGAGGATATTGTCGGAGGGTGAGTGCACCGTTCTGGGGCGAGACTCCTCCCGCCACCCAGGTCTCAGCGCACGAGGCAGTTGCCCTCGCCCACGACATCTTCGGCGTCGACGGTGCCGCAGAGCCACTGGGTTCCAACCAGGAGACCAACCTGCGCGTGCGAAGCGCAGAGGGCAGCACCTACGTGCTGAAGATCGCCAATCCGGCGTTCGGCGCGGACGTGCTCGAGCTGCAGAACAAGGCGATGCAGCACGTCCAGGTGGCCGGCACGGGTCTGGCGATCCCCGTCCCGGTCCCGGCGCTGGACGGGAGTGAGCTGGTCACGGTGCCGATCCGCGGGATCGACCACAACGTCCGCTTGCTCACCTACGTCGCCGGCGAGATGTTCTCCGACGCCGGAAATGTCGGCGACGAGGTGCTGGCCAGGTTCGGCGCGCTCGCCGCGCGACTGTCGGCGGCGCTGGCCACGTTCGACCACCCCGCGGCGGACCGCTCCCTCCAGTACGACAGCCGACACGCCGCACGTGTCGTGGAGCGACTGGCGGGCTCGGTGGCCGACCCCGTCCGACGGGCGGACGCCACCGGGCTCAGCGAACGGGCCTGGGCTGCCCTCACCCCGCTGGTGCGTGACCTGCGCGTGCAGGTCGTTCACGCCGATCTGGCCGACTACAACGTGGTCGCCACGAGGGACGCGGCGGGCCGGCTCACACCGAGCGGCGTGATCGACTTCGGCGACGTCGTACGCAGCTGGCTGGTCGCCGATCTGGCCACGGCCATCACCTCGCTGCTCGTGCGGGAACGACGGTCGCAACTGCAGGACGCGTGCGCGGTCGTCGCTGGATTCCACCTCGTAACGCCTCTGACCGAGCCGGAGATCGCCGCGGTGTGGCCGCTGGTCGCGGCCCGGGCGAGCGTCCTGGCCACGAGCGTCGAGGACATCCTCGCGGCTGATCCGGACAATGACTACGCCCGTGAGGAGCAGCCACTCGACTGGCTGATCCTCGACCGCGCGGCGGCGGTGCCGTTCCCGCTCGCCGAGGTCGCGCTGCGGCACGCAGTCGGCCTGGACGCCGGCGCGATGGCGGCGAAGGTTGCTGCGTGGCGGCCTGCCCGGCCAGTCGTGGATGTGCCCGCCAACGCTCCCCGGATCGACCTCTCGGTCACGACGACGATGTTGCCCGGGGCAGCCTGGACGGACCGGTCTGCGACGCGCACCGCGCTCGAGGCGGCATTGCGGGACGGATACGGCGTGGCCGGGGGCGGAGCCTGGCTCCCGTTGGCGCTGCGCGACACTGCCGATGAGGTGCCCTCTGTGCACCTGGGTGCCGACGCGTTCGCGCCCAGCGGCACCACCGTCCGCGCCCCTGCGGACAGCACGGTCGCCGACGCGCGGGACGGCTCTGTCGTGCTGCGCAGCGGCGATGTGGACGTGTTGCTGGCTGGGATACGGCCCTCGGTCCCCATCGGAGCCCCGGTAGCTGCCGGAGACGTCGTCGGACATGTCATCGAGGCGTCGGACGAGGCGAACCCCCTGCCTGCACACGTTCACGTGCAGCTGACGCCCGCCGGTGTGGGAGCACGAGGAGTGGTGGAGCCGTCAGTTGCCACGGCCTGGCGGGCGCTGTCCCCGGACACCTCTGCGCTCGTCGGCGTGGCCGCCCGCGACGTGCCCACCGACTCCGGCGACGAGCTCCTCACCCGGCGCGACGCCGTCGTGGCTCGCGTCCAGGAGCACTACTACGCGCACCCGCCACGCATCGAACGCGGTTGGCGTCACCACTTGATCGACACCTCGGGCCGGGCCTACCTCGACATGGTCAACAATGTCGCCATCGTCGGGCACAGCAATCCCCGGGTCACCGCTGCGGCCAGCCGGCAGTTCGGGCTGCTCAACACGAACTCGCGGTTCTGCTATGACGGCATGGTCACCTACGCAGAGCGCATCGTGGAGCTGCTGCCCGAGCCGCTCGACACCGTGTTCTTCGTGAACTCGGGGAGCGAAGCCGTCGACCTCGCCCTGCGTATCGTCCGCAGCGTCACGGCCCGCAAGGACACCATCTGCCTGGCCGGCGGATACCACGGCTGGTCGACAGCGACCGACGAGATCTCGACGTCGCTCAACGACAACCCATACTCTCGCGACACGAGGCCGCCGTGGGTCCACCTGGCGCCGTTGCCCAACCTCTACCGTGGCGAGCACCGTGGCGCGGATGCCGCGGACTGCTATGCCGACGCCGTCCGATCCATCGTCGCGCAGATCCCGAGCGGGCCAGCGGCTTTCGTGGCCGAACCGCTGTCCGGTAATGCCGGAGGGGTCGAGATGCCACCGGGCTACCTGCCGCAGGTCTACGAGTCCGTGCGCGCCGCAGGCGGGCTCGTCATCTCCGACGAGGTGCAGGTCGGGTACGGCCGCACCGGTAGTGACTTCTGGGGCTTCCAGATCCACGGCGTCGTCCCCGACGTGATCACGATGGCCAAGGCGGCGGGCAACGGTCACCCGATCGGGTTCGTCGTGACGCGTCGCGAGATCGCAGACCAGTTCTCGTCGCAGGGCTCCTTCTTCTCGTCCGTCGCCGGTAGTCCGGTCTCGTCAGCCGTCGGGTTGGCGGTACTCGATTCGATCCGCGAGGAGAACCTGCAGGACAACGCCGCACGCGTGGGCGCGCACCTGTCGAAGCGGCTCAGGGCGCTCACCGAGAGGCACCCGATCATCGGCTGCGTCCACGGCCGCGGCCTCTACCAGGGTGTCGAGCTGGTACGAGATCCGGAGACGAGGGAGCCGGCAACGGAGGAGGCCACAGCAATCTGCGAACGGCTGCGCGAGCTCGGCGTCATCGACCACGCCACCGGCGACCACTCGAACGTGCTCAAGATCAAGCCACCGCTGTGCATCACGCAGGACAGCGCCGACTTCTTCGTCGACCGGCTCGACGAGGTCCTCAGCATGGGCTGGTGAGGTGCTCTGCCAATTTGAGCCCGTCCAGACCCTGTCCCTCAGTGGTGGTGGTCGTAGCCGTGCTCCTCATCGACGCCCGTGTGGCAGTGGGCGCCTTCGGCCGTGTCGGACGGGGCCACGTCGATCGACGGGTTCTGGTCGAAGAATCCGAATGGCTTGAGCCAGAAGGAGATCGTGTCGGCAGGCATGATCGGCCAGTCCTCCGCGCGGGTGATGTGGTGGAGGCCGAACACGTACCAGAGCACGACGTCGGTGCCCTCGAGCGGCTCGTCGTCGGCGATCCAGCGGGTCATCCCCTCGTCGCGTTCGGACTGCGTGGGGTGCGCGCCCGCAGGCCAGCGCTCGTCGTCGTGGTGGCGGGTGACCCAGAGCGTGTGACCGATGACCGGTGCCCGGAGGTACTGGGCGGTGGCGGGGTCCATCATCGGCGGGAAGCAGGCGGTCGGCACGAGCTTGTAGGCGGTGTTCATGCCGTGCCGGTTCGTACGGGTCGGGTTCACGACCTTCCAGCGACCGCTGCGTCTCCCACCGGTAGTCGCGGGCGGCCTCGGCCTCCGAGCGAACCGGGGTCGCGTTCGTGACCAGGTCCAGCCCGAACGGGTTGTCGTCGGAAACGGGCAGCGCCTCGGAGTCGACTTCCATCACGGTGTTCTCGTCACCGTCGACGTCCAGGTCCAGGCGGGCGACGATGAAGTGCTGGTGGAACGGCGCGTACGTCCGGTTGTCCACGACGGTGCCGGTGCGCGGGGGCTCGGCCCCCTCGGCGTACGGCGTGGTCACCATGATCCCGGTGGCCCGTACCTCGCACTCGATGTTGCCGTCCTGGTAGAAGCGCCAGTAGACGAGGTACTCGTAGTTGGCCACCGTGATGTGGCAGGAGACGACCATGCGGCGCATCCGGCGGACCTCGGCGCCGGTCTGGCCGTCGATGTGCTTCCAGAGGACCGCGTTGTCCTCCTCGTGGAGACAGATCGCGTTCGAGATGTCGTAGGGCTCGCCCGTGCTGTCGTGCAGCACTGCATCGACGTAGACGATCTCTCCGAGGCAGTCGCAGCCGAGCTCGAGAGACGTAGTCATGTAGCCCAGGCCCCACTCGCCGACGTCGTAGGCGGTGCGACGGTAGTGGTCGAACGAGGAGTCGCGATAGGGGACGACCATCTCCGCAAAGGACAGACGGTAGGCGACGTCGCGGACGTCGCCGTGGTCGTCGTAGGCGACCTGGTAGATGACCGGGCCCTCGCGGTAGTTGAACCCCAGTCGCATCGACCAGTTCTGCCAGCGCAGCTCGGTGCCATCGACCGTGAACGAGACGCCCTCGGGCTGGGTGATGTGCAGCGGTGTGAGATCTGAGCGCTGCTCGCCGGTCCAGATGCCCGGGACGTACTCGCCCTGCACGTCCGGCGACCCGACGTCGAGGTCCTCCTCGATCTGCAGCAGCTCCATGGTGTTCATGTCGACGATGAACTTGATCCCGGACACAAGGTGGGCGTACGCGTTGCCGCCAGGGACCTCGCGCCGCCAGACGTCGCACCAGCCCAGTCGCCGGTCCCGCCACTGTTCGGGCATCAGAGCCTTGCCATAGGTCCACACGTCGATCAGCAGGAGCGACATGTCGGTCACGCCACGGGCGGCCAGTGCAGCGATGACGTCGGGGTGCGCCCGCATCGCCTCGTCACAGTCGTGCCACTCGTCGACGGTGAAGTTCGGGCAGACACCGGGTAGGTGGGTCCACGAATTGACCTCGTCACCGACCAGGTCGACGACTGCCTCGTAGGCCTGGTTGTCCTCGCGGTTCCACAGCACGGCCAATGACGCACGTCCGACCGGGTCGCCGGGTTTCCACGCCTTCACGTCCCGCTTGGGTGGTTCCTTGAGCTCGATCGAGGCGAACCGCCAGGAGTCGGTGACCCCCCGGTCCCGTCGGAGGATCTCCGCGGTCCGCCGGAACTCGTCTGCGTCGAGCGGTTCGAGTGGATGCTTCGCCATGATGCGCGCTCCTCCGGCTCGTTTTCGGCACCGGACGAGCCCTGCGCCATGTAACCACCCTCGGGCCCTCCGCGGCCAGCACCGTCTGACCTGGCCGAGAAATGGGGGCGTCCGGGCTGTCGACCGTGGGCCCTCCGTAGGAATAGCCTGAATTCGGCAACTGCTCGGGATCCGTTCGGCATCGGCTATGAGTCGAGGAGGCGGCATGTCCGAGAAGAAGGTCTTCCACAACATCATCGACGGCGAGGTCCAGGCGTCGGCGTCCGGCGCGATGATGGACATCATCAACCCATCGACCGGCGAGGTGTACGCCTCGGCCCCGAACTCCGACGCCCGGGACGTGGACCAGGCGTTCCAGGCTGCAGGCCGAGCCTTCGAGAAGTGGCGGTGGTCGACGCCGAGCGAGCGACAGCGAGCGCTGCTGAAGCTCGCCGACGCGATCGAGGAGAACGCCGAGGAGCTCGTCGCGATCGAGTCCGAGAACACCGGGAAGCCGGTCTCGCTGACCATGTCCGAAGAGATCCCCCCGATGCTCGACCAGATCCGGTTCTTCGCCGGCGCAGCGAGGGTCCTGGAGGGCAAGGCGAGCGGCGAGTACATGAGGGGCTTCACCTCGTCGATCCGTCGCGAGCCGGTGGGGCCGGTCGGCCAGGTGGCGCCCTGGAACTACCCGATGATGATGTCGGTCTGGAAGTTCGCCCCCGCGCTCGCCGCGGGCAACACCGTGGTGCTGAAGCCGTCAGACACGACGCCGGCCTCGTCGTACTGGATGGTGCGAGAAGATGCAGGAGATCTACCCGCCGGGGGTCTGCAACCTGGTCTGCGGCGACCGCGACACCGGCGCCGAGCTGACCAAGCACCCGATCCCCCAGCTGGTGTCCATCACGGGCTCCACCCGGGCGGGCATCGCCGTGGCGACCGCGGCCGCTGCGGATCTGAAGCGGTCGCACCTCGAGCTCGGCGGCAAGTCCCCGGTGGTCGTCTTCGACGACGCCGACATCGAGGCAGCGGTCGAGGGGATCTCCGTGGCCGGCCTCTTCAACGGGGGGCAGGACTGCACGGCAGCGACCAGGGTGATGGCCCAGGAGGGGTTCTACGACGAGTTCCTCTCCGAGCTCACCGAGGCCGCCAAGAACACCAAGACGGGCTACGACCCCCAGGACGAGGACATCCTCTACGGCCCGATCAACAACGCGAACCAGCTCGGGCACGTCTCCGGCCTGGTCGACCGTGCTCCCGACCATGCCCGGGTGACGACCGGTGGCAGCCGGGTCGGCGGCGCCGGGTTCTTCTACGAACCCACGATCGTCGGGGACCTGAACCAGGACGACGAGCTGATCACGACCGAGATCTTCGGGCCGGTCCTCACGGTGCAGAAGTTCACCGACGAGGAGGAGGCGCTGCGCTTCGCGAACGGTAGCGAATACGGTCTCGCCTCCTCGGTGTGGACCAAGGACATCGGGAGGGCCAGTCGCATGGCGGCCCGGATCGATGCCGGCTGTGTCTGGGTCAACACCCACATCCCGCTCGTCGGTGAGATGCCGCATGGCGGGTTCAAGCACTCCGGCTACGGCAAGGACCTGTCGATGTACGGGTTCGAGGACTACACCCGGATCAAGCACGTGATGATCTACCACGGGTTCGAGGGATGAGCACGCCTATCGGAGATGGGCAGCACAGTCTCCACGCAGAGCAGCACGATCCGCACCACCGCGCCGAAGCCGACCTCGTCGACAAGGGGCTGACGGAGGGCGCTGTCGGGCTTTTCGGCGGCACTGTCCTCGGGATCTCGTCGGTCGCCCCGGCCTATGCACTGACGGCCACGATCGGGATCCTGGTCGCCGAGGCGGGCGCCAAGATGCCGGTGGTCATCATCGCGGGCTTCGTGCCGATGTTCTTCGCGGCGTACGCGTATCGGGAGCTCAACAAGGTCGTCCCCGACTCCGGCACGTCGTTCACCTGGACCACGAAGGCCTTCGGTCCGTACGTCGGGTGGCTGGGTGGCTGGGCGGCCATCATGGCGACCGTGATCGTGCTGTCCAACCTGGCCGGCGTCGCGGTCCAGTTCTTCTACCAGTTCCTTGGCGACCTGCTCAACCAGGACAACATCAGCGATCTGTGGGAGAACCGCGGCGTCAACGTCATCACCTGTCTGGTCTTCCTGGCCATCTCGGCCTGGGTCGCATACCGCGGCATCACCACGACCGAGAAGGTGCAGATCGTGCTGGTGCTCTTCCAGCTGTTGTCCTGGGCGTCTTCGCGATCGCTGCCTTCGCCAAGTCCGCCGACTCACCCACGGGGATCCCCTTCAGCCTCGACTGGTTCAGCCCATCCGGGCTGACGCTCTCGGCCTTCATCGCCGGACTCTCGGGTTCGATCTTCGCCTTCTGGGGGTGGGACACCGCGCTCACCGTCAACGAGGAGTCCGTCGACGCCGACAAGACTCCCGGTCGCGCGGCCTTGCTCTGCGTCTTGTCGATCTTGTTGACCTACCTGATCGTGGCCGTCGCGACGCAGATGTACGCCGGAGTGGGCACGAGGGGAACGGCCTGGCCAACGAGGAGATCTCGGACAACGTCTTCGGCGCCCTCGCCCGACCGGTGCTCGGCCAGCCGCTCGACCTCGTCCTCTTCCTGGCCGTGCTTGCCTCGAGCGCGGCCAGCCTGATCACGACCTTCCTGCCGGCGTCTCGCACCATGCTGGCGATGGGCGTCTACCGCGCCTTCCCGAAGAAGTTCGCGACGGTTCACCCGGTGCACAAGACCCCGTCGTACGCCACGGTCTTCGCCGCGGTCGGCTCCGGCATCTTCTACGCCGTCCTGACCTTCGTGAGCGAGAAGGTACTGACCGATACGATCTACTCACTGGGCATCATGATCTGCTTCTACTACGGGCTCACGGCGTTCGCGTGCATCTGGTTCTTCCGCAAGGAGCTGTTCAACGACTTCTCCAGCTTCATCTTCAAACTCCTCTTCCCGCTGATCGGCGGACTGGGGCTCGGGTGGGTCTTCGTGGTGACGCTTCGCGACAGCGCATCGCCCGACTACGGCAGTGGCGCGGACATCTTCGGGGTCGGCCTGGTGCTGATCCTGGGTCTGGGCATCATCCTGATCGGCATTGCCTTCATGCTGTGGCAGCGCTTCAATGACCCGGCCTACTTCCGCGGGGAGACCCTGGTCAAGGACACGCCTGCACTGATCATCGAAGAGCCGTAGCGCGGGTCGACCGGTCAGGTCTGGTCGTGTCCGAGACGGCTGGCGTGGTGGGACGCGGGGGACTGGACGGGTGGACGGTCGGCGAGGAGCGGCCGGGACGGGTCCCAGGTCGTGCCCTCCCGCTCGTCGCGCTGCCGACGCGCCAGCGCGGAGAGCGCCTCGAGCACCACCCGGTTGGCGAGGGCGGCCGTGATGTCCGCGTGGTCGTAGGGCGGCGCCACCTCGACGACGTCCATCCCGACGACCGGCACCTCGAGGCAGATCCGGCGTACGGCGTCGAGGAGCTGGCGGGCACTGAGCCCGCCCGGCTCGGGGGTCCCTGTGCCCGGCGCATGCCCTGGGTCACACACGTCGATGTCGACGGACAGGAAGACTCCATCGCAGTCGTCCAGGGCGATGCCGAACGCCTCGGTGAGGCACTCCTCGAGTCCACGGTGCACGATCTCGGTCATCTCGTAGGACCGCATCTTCTGACCCGCCATCCAGTCCAGGGTCTCGGGTGGCGGCCAGTAGCCGCGAAGGCCGACCTGGAGGAACCGGTCGCCACGCAGCGCGCCCGACTCGATCAGCCGGCGCATCGGCTGTCCGTGACCCCACAGTGATCCGAACTCGATGTCTCCAGTGTCGGCGTGCGCGTCGAAGTGGATCATCGAGATCCGCCCGTGCCCGAGCACGTTGGCGACGCCCTTGGCGTCGGGGAACGTGACGGAGTGGTCGCCGCCGAGGATGAGCGGCATCGCCCCGGAGCGCGTGACCTTCTCGACGGCCGCCTCGAGCGCCGGGAGTGCGACCTCGATGTCACCGGAGTACATCTCGACATCACCAGCGTCGACGACACCGAGATCCGTGAGGCCGTCCGTCCGCAGAGCCAGACTGGGGCGCTCCCCGTCGTGCGGCAGGTAGTCGCACATCCGGATCGCCATCGGACCGAAGCGCGCGCCGGAGCGAGCCGACGTGCCGCCGTCGAACGGTGCGCCGAGGATCACGACCTGGGCGTCTGCGTACGTCGAGGGATCGTCCAGGTCGCACATCGGGACGCCGAGGAAGGTGAAGTCCGGGCCGAACTGCTGGCCGTATCGGGTCATCTCTCGAGTCTTCGCGCCCCCGGCGGCGTCCGTCAAGGACCTAGCGTCGGCGGCCCTTCCGACTCTTCCCTCGGGCTGGGGGGCGGCGTTCGCCGTCAGCCTGGAGCGCGCCTCCGATCGACCCGAAAGCCCGGATGGTGTCGACGAGGGACTCGGTGTGCTGAGGGGTCGGCCACGACGAGAGCTTGACGCCGACGAGGCGGGTCGCGCGGTTGACGTAGACCATCTGACCATGGATGCCGAGGCAGAGCATGGCCTCACCACGTGGTGTCGGCACGAACCAGAACTGGTTGCGGTACCACCCGCCGGGCAACACCTCCTCGTTGTCCGAGGCAGCGAACGCGGCCCTGACGCCGTCGGGCCGGTTCCACGCGTCCTCCAGCCAGCCCGCCGGGACCACCTCGCGGCCGTCGACCTGGCCGTCCTCGAGCAGCAGCCTGCCGAAGCGGGCCAGGTCACGCGCAACCGTCGAGATCCCTCCGTCGTGGATGCCGGTTCCGACGGAGTCACAGGTGATCTCGGCGTCGGCCTCGGCACCCATCGGCTGCCAGAGCAGGGTCGAGACCAGCTCGGCGATGCGGGTGCCTGCGGCCCGTTCGCACACCCACCCGAGCATGTCGGTGTCGGCCGAGCGGTAGGTGAAGGTCCCGCCGTGCGGCTCGGCCCGCCGAAGGCTCGCGAGGTAGGCGTAGGCACCCACCGGGTCGCCCTCCAGCCGCGGGTGCCAGCCCATCGAGCGCTCCATCACGCGGACCTCAGCGTCGGGCGCGTCGTAGGTCTCGCGGAAATGGACGCCGGTCCGCATGTCGAGCAGGTCGCGGACGGTGGCGCCGCCGTAGCCGGAGTCGGCGACCTCGGGTACGTACTGCTCCACCGGAGCGGACACGTCGAGGGTGTCGCGGTCGGCCAGGATTCCCGCCACACACCCGACGATCGACTTCGACACCGACATGAGCAGGTGCGCAGTGGCCTCGGTGTTGCCCGCGTAGTAACGCTCGGTCAGCAGGACGCCGTCGTGCAACACGATCAGCGCATCGGTCGAGGTCTCGTCGAAGACGTCCTCGACGCTCGACGTCGTACCGTCGAGCCGCTGCACGGTGACACCACCGAGGTCGACCTCGTCGCGCTTGGCGAAGTCGACCGCGGGCGCCGGCCCGGCCGGAATGACCTGGGTCGGGATGATCTCGCGCATGTGTCGGAAGGCCCAGCGGACGCTCCCCGGCTCCTGCCAGTTGGCCACCGTGACGCGTGAGTCCTTGTCCGGCGGGAAACCGGTCATCCTGTCCATGCCGACACCCTAGGTGGCCCGTCCAGCCGGGTCGCAGGACATACCGCCGGGCGGGTCGTCCGCGTGGTTCCCCAGGGGTGTCTGATGGATCCATGGCCTGCTACGCGCCGCCCGGCACGCACGCTGGCTGCGTTCTCGTCGGTCAACGCGGCGCTGCCGCGCCCTCCCTCCTCGGCCTTGCCATCGCACGCACCGAACGACGCTCACGACGGCCGAGATCCATCAGACACCCCTAAGATTCAGGGGTGAGTGACGCGACACCCCCGACCCGCGATCCCGGGGTGTCCGCAGCGAACTGGCTGGAGGCGCCGTACAACCGGTGGTCCATGTGGCACGTCCGCGAGATCTCCCCCACGCAGGTCGTCTCGCGAGGAGCGGGTCCGGTGTTGGCGCTCCCCGATCGGGCCGAGCCGCTCGACCTGGACGGGGAGGTGGCGCTCACCCGGGCCGACGGCTCGGCCGGGACGGTTCGCGGAGTGCTTGACGACACGTTCACCGACGCGTTCGCGGTGCTCCAGGGTGGCGAGCTCGCGGCTGAGTGGTACGCACCGGGCGGCGGACCAGACATGGTCCACGCCGTCCTCTCCGTGACCAAGTCCCTGGTCGGGTGCGTCGCCGGGATCCTCCTGGACCGCGGCGTGCTCGACGAGAGCGAGCCCGCCGACCGGTACGTCCCCGAGCTGGCCTCATCCGGATACGCCGGCGCCTCGGTGCGGCACCTGCTGGACATGCGTAGCGGCGCCCGCTTCCTCGAGGACTACACGGACCCGAGCGGCGGGATCCGGCGGATGGAGGAGTGGCTCCTGGGCGAGCGAGGACTCTACGGCTACCTGCCGACGCTCGGCGCCGAGCGTCCGCACGGCGGTCACTTCCTCTATCGCTCGTCGGAGACGGACGTCCTGGGCTGGGTGTGCGAGAGGGCATCGGGGTCCCTCATGGCAGAGCTGATCGGGGAGCTCGTCTGGGCGCCCATGGGCGCCGCCAACGACGCGGAGATCATGTCCGACCGCACCGGCACGGCGCTCCACGACGGCGGGCTGAGCGCGACCACCCGGGACCTCCTCCGGTTCGGGCAGCTGCTGCTGAGTGGCGGCTCGGTGCCGGTGCCCGAAGGCGGTAGTCGCGAGGTGCTTCCGCCACGCTGGCTGCGCCAGGCATGGGCGGTCGACGCCGACGTCCGCTCGGCGTTCATGGAGTCGCCCGCGGAGCTGACCTTCCCCGGCGGCTGGTACCGGAACCAGTTCTGGTTCCGTGTCGGCGAGTACGGCGATGTGCTGCTGTGCATGGGAATCCACGGGCAGCTGGTGTACGTCAGTCGCCGTACCGACACGGTGTGCGTGAAGCTGTCCGGCTGGCCGGATGCCCAGAACCCGGCATACCTCCAGGACACGCTGCGCGCCTGCGACGCCGTGAGCGGGGCGCTCACTCACCAAGACTCCACCGGAGACATCCACCGGCTCCCCGGAGTCGTCTCCGGTCTCAGCCGAGGTCGCACGGCAAGGCGGCCCGGCCCTTCCTTTCTCTGACGGTCGGGTGAGCGCGGACGCGCAAGCCCGCGCCCGTAGCCGGAGGCCCAGAAGCTCAGCGGACTCCCCATGAGTAAGCCTGCTTGCGGGTGCTCAGGTAGACCAGCGTCTCGGACCCGACGACACCGGGGATGCTGCGGATCGTGTCGGTCAGGTCGATGAACTGGTCGTCGCTCTCGGCCACCAGCTCGAGGATGATGTCGAACCTGCCACCGGTGAGGACGATGAAGTCGATGGCCTCGATCTTGCCCAGTGTGTCGGCTATCGCCTCGATGTTGCCCGACACGCGAACGCCGACCATCGCCTCCCACGCGAAGCCCAGCTGGAGGGGGTCGGTGACCGCAACGATCTGCATGACGCCCTGTTCGATGAGGCGCTGGGCCCGTTGGCGGACGGCCGCCTCGGACAGTCCGACCTCGGCAGCGATCGCGGTGTACGACATCCGCCCGTCCTGCTGGAGCAGCGCGATTATCTTCTTGGACTTGTCGTCGAGGTGGACAGGCCGGGTCACGGGATCAGTCTGGACGATCCGTGCACTTCCAGCCAGACGCCGGCCCTCGGACCGGCCAGCTCCCGAGCGGATCTCGACGACGTCAGCGACGACCAGGGTCGCAAAGCACCCCCAGGTGGAGCAGCAACCGGTCCTCGGGGTCGTCGAGGCTGAGACCGGTCAGCTCCTCCACCCTGCGGATTCGGTGCCGGACCGTATGCCGATGCACACCGAGGTCGGCCGCGGTGCGATCCCAGCTGCCGTGGTGGGTGAGGAACGACGCGAGGGTCTCCATCAAGTCGCTGCCGCCCAACGCCGAGAGCGGACCGGTCGTGCTCGAGGCGACAGCATCGCGGACTTCTGGCTGGGTCAGGAGAGCCGTGACCGGCAAGTCGGCGGACCGTCGAGCCGCACCGGGGTGCGACGCCTCGCACGCACGTCGCGCGGCCGCCAAGGTCGAGGCCGCCTCGACCACACCGACCGGTGGCCCGATGCCGACCCGCCCGTCGGTCCCGAGGGACTCGAGCAGGGTCGCGACGACGCCATCGACCTCGGCTTCGACGACAAGCAGCCGGGCGTCCGCCGCGACCTCGGCGCGGACGGCATGCGGTGCGGAGCGCCGCGCGTCATCCACCGCAGGGATCAGCCGGTGGCGCGGTCCGTTCGCCACCAGCACGCACACGGCACGCCCGGCGCTGAAGCTGATGGCGCCCGGGGCGTCGGTGGCGTCCAGCAGGAGCCGCACCAGGTCAGCCTCCGCCTCCGGGACCGCGTCCCCCGGGCGGTCGAGGAGCAGCAGCACCAGGGACACCGCATGTGTGAGCACGAGTCGTTCGGGCACGGACAACGGGTAGGCCCGGCTGAGGGCCAGCCAACCGAGTCGGGCGACGGGACGCTCGCCCACGGGCTGGACCTCGGTCCAGCCGGTCGGGCTGGCCTCGCTCACCGCTCCCCGACGGCCGCTACCGAGCAGCGCCTCCAGCCGCTCCGGCAGCGCTCGCGCGGCGCCGGCCCGGGCCTGCTCCCGCCAGGCGCGATCGCAGAGATAGACGCCGGCGGCGAGCTGGCGGGCGAGCGTGCGGACCACCGAGTCGACGCCTCCTCGGACCGCGGCCCGGCTCAAGGCTCGCTGCTGGTCCATCGTCTCGGTAAGCCGCAGTCGGCGAAGCTCTCCGAGACGGTCGGCGACGGATTGGGAGACAGCGATGAACGGAGTGGCCAGGGGCACCTCCACCAGCGGGAGGTCCACGGCCTCGCACGCGCGACGGATGCCGGCGGGCACCCGGGCGTGCCGGAGACCGGTGCCGAGTCCCAGAGCGGCCGCGCCGGCCTCGACCAGCCGGTCGACGTACGCCGCCTGGCCTGCGGCCGAGCGCGGCAGCCGCAGGCCCGTCGTCAGCACCAGCTCGCCGCCATGCAGGAACGGCGCCGGGTCGTCGAGCTCGATGGCGTGTGCCCAGGAGAGGTCCGGGTCGCGGTCGCTGACGTGCACCGGACGCAGGTCGAGGGTCGGGCGCCGAAGCAGCCAGCTCAGCGGCACGGTCTCGGCGACTTCACCGTCGTTGTACGAAATGGCAGTTCTTTGAGGAGACATTAGACGGAATGGTAGTGCCGTGCTCGGCGAACCGCGCCTAGCGTGGGCCCCTCATATCGACACGAGGAGATGCCATGACGCTCACCGCGCCCGCCACCAACGGCACGACCGCCTCCGGCCGGACCTTGCTCACCGAGCTCCCCGGTCCGCGTTCCCGCGAGCTCCACGCCGCCCGCGAGCGCGCAGTCGCGCGCGGGTTCGGCGTCGTCCAGCCGGTCTTCGTCGATCACGCGGAGGGCGCCCTGCTCATCGACGTCGACGGCAACCGACTCATCGACATGGCCTCCGGCATCGCCGTGACCAGCGTGGGCGCCGCAGCCCCAGAGGTCGCGAGCGCTGTCGCGGAGCAGGCGGCGAAGTTCACACATACCTGCTTCATGGTCACCGAGTACGCCGGCTTCGTGGACGTTGCGCAGGCGCTCAACCGACTGACGCCCGGCGACCACGCGAAGCGCACCGCGCTCTTCACCACCGGCGCCGAGGCCGTCGAGAACGCGGTGAAGATCGCCCGTGCACACACCGGCAGGCCGGCCGTCGTCGTCCTCGGCCACGCCTACCACGGCCGCACGCTGATGACGATGTCGATGACGGCCAAGAACGTGCCGTACAAGGAGGGCTTCGGCCCGTTCGCGCCCGAGGTGTACCGGACCCCCACGGCCTACCCCTACCGGTGGCCGGGCGGCCCCGAGCGAGCCGCCGAGGAGGCGCTCGCGGCGCTCGAGGAGATGGTGCTGACCCAGATCGGCGCTCACAACGTGGCCTGCATCGTGGCCGAGCCGATCGCGGGCGAGGGCGGGTTCATCGTCCCCGCCGTCGGTTTCCTGCCTGGCGTCGCCGAGTTCGCTCGCAAGCACGGCATCGTGTTCGTCGCCGACGAGATCCAGACCGGCTTCGGCCGGACCGGCGCGATGTTCGCCTGCGAGCACGAGGGACTCGTGCCGGACCTGATCACCACCGCCAAGGCCCTGGCCGGCGGGATGCCGCTGTCGGCCGTCACCGGCCGGGCGGAGATCATGGACGCCGTCGACCCCGGCGGCATCGGCGGCACCTACGCCGGCAACCCGGTCGCCTGCGCGGCCGCCCTCGCCGCGATCGACATCATCGAGCGCGAGGACCTGCCGGCCCGCGCCCGAGAGATCGAGGCGTTCGCGCTGGCGCGTCTCGAGCTGCTGCGCGACCGGTACCCGTCGGTCGGGGACGCGCGCGGTCGGGGCGCCATGCTGGCCATCGAGTTCGTCCGGCCCGGCACGACGGTGCCCGATCCCGACGCCGCCAAGGCGGTGGCAGCGTCGGCGAACAGCCAGGGTGTCCTCACGCTCACCTGCGGCACCTTCGGCAACGTGATCCGGCTGTTGCCGCCGCTGGTGATCACCGACGCCCAGCTCGACGACGCGCTCTGCGTGATCGAGGGCGCCGTCGACGCGCATTCGGGTCGATGAGCGACCTCAGCCACGACGCCCGGACCGGCGCCGCCGTCGCCAGGACGCCCACCAGTACGCCCGACCAGGTGCGCGACGTCGTCACCCGAGCGGCCGCGGCGGCTCCCGCCGTCGCGGCTGCCACCCCCGCAGAGCGCCGACTCTGGCTGGTTGCGGTCGCCGACGCCCTCGGGGACTCCCGGGCCGCCGCCGAGCTGGTGCGGGTCGCCGACCGCGAGACCGCGCTCGGCGAGGCGCGGCTCACGAGCGAACTCGTCCGGTGCGCCGACCAGCTGCGCTTCTACGGCGACGTCGGCGTGGAAGCGTCGTACCTCCGCGTGACGGTCGACCATGCGACGGACACCACCCCGGACCTGCGCCGGATGCAGGTGCCGCTCGGCCCGGTCGCCGTGCTCGGCGCGAGCAACTTCCCCTTCGCCTTCGGAGCCTTGGGCAACGACACCGGGTCGGCGATAGCAGCCGGGTGCCCGGTCGTCGCGAAGGCGCACCCGGCCCATCCGCAGACCAGTGCGCTCCTCGCGACGGTCGCCATCACCGCGCTCGCGGACGCCGGGGCTCCCGAGGGTGCGTTCGGGCTGGTCGCGGGCTTCGAGGCGGGTGAGGCCCTGGTGCGCGGCCCCGAGGTCGCCGCCGTTGCCTTCACGGGTTCCCAGCGCGGCGGCCTGGCGGTGTGGCGACTGGCCATCGAGCGAGACGTGGTCATCCCCGTGTACGCCGAGATGGGCACCGTGAACCCGGTCGTGATGACCACCGCCGCGGCTGCCCGAACGGAGGAGATCGCCGCCGGGTTCGTCGGCTCCTTCACCCTCGGCGCCGGCCAGTTCTGCACCAAGCCGGGGCTCCTCCTCGCTCCCACCGGGCACGACGTCCCCGCCCGTGTCGCGGCCGCATTGCAGAGCGCACGGCCGACCGGCTGGCTGCTCACCGAGGGCATCGCCGCCGCCTACGGATCCGGCGTCGCCGAGCTCGTCGGTGCAGGGGCAGAGGTGCTCGGCCGGGTGCCGGGTCCCGCCGGGGGCTGGTCCGCGGACGCCATGGTGCTGGTCGTGTCCGCCGCCGATCTCAAGCCGGGCTCACGGCTCCTCGAGGAGTGCTTCGGCCCGGTCGCGCTGGTGGCCGAGTACGCCGATCACCGCGAGCTCACCGAGGTGCTGGGGGCACTGCAGGGTGCCCTGGCTGCGAGCGTGATGTCGGCGGGCCCCGAGGACCCCGAGACGCCGGACCTGGTTGGTGCGCTTACTCCGCTGGCCGGCCGGGTCGCGGTGGACGACTGGCCCACCGGGGTCGCCTTCACGTGGGCCCAGCAGCACGGTGGACCGTGGCCGGCCACCACCTTCCCGTCCGCCACGTCGGTCGGCGCCGCCGCGCTCGACCGCTTCACCCGGCCGGTGACGTGGCAGTCTGCGCCGGCCCCGGCGCTCCCCCCTGCCCTGCAGGAGGACAACCCGTGGCGGCTGCCGCGGCGAGTCGACGGCCAGCTGATGCCGTGAACTCCCCGCTCGACGGCATCCTGGTCGCCGACTTCACGCGCGTGCTTGCCGGTCCCTTGGCCACCATGACGCTCGCGGACCTCGGCGCGGAGGTGGTCAAGGTGGAGCGACCCGGAACCGGTGACGACACCCGACAGTGGGGACCGCCGTGGACGGAGCGGGGGGCGTCGTACTTCGAGTGCGTCAACCGCTCGAAGCAGAGCATCACCCTGGATCTCCGCTCCGCGTCCGACCGCGCCGTCGCAAGGGCCCTGGCCTCCCGGGCCGACGTGCTGGTCGAGAACTTCCTCACCGGCACCATGGACCGGCTCGGCCTCGGGTACGACGAGATGGCCGCGCTGAACCCGCGGCTCGTCTACTGCTCGATCACCGGGTTCGGCGGCGGGGCGGGTGCCTCGCTCCCCGGTTACGACTTCGTCGTCCAGGCCCTCGGCGGTCTCATGAGCATCACCGGCGACCCGGAGGGGGAGCCGACGAAGGCAGGCGTCGCGCTGGTGGACGTGCTCACCGGCAAGGACGCCACGATCGGCATCCTGGCCGCGCTGCAGGAGCGGGAGCGCTCGGGCCGCGGCCAGCGGATCGAGGTCAACCTGCTCTCGAGCCTGCTCGGGTCACTGGCCAACCAGGCGTCGTCGTACCTCACGACCGGCTCCGCGCCGGCGCGCATGGGCAACCGGCACCCGTCCATAGCGCCCTACGAGACGTTGCGCTGCGCCGACGGCATGCTGGCGGTCGCGTGCGGCAACGACGGGCAGTTCGCGCGGATCTGCGCCGTGGTGGACCGCCCTGACCTGGCGGAGGACCAGCGGTTCTCCACGAACTCCTCGCGGGTCCGCCACCGCCCCGACCTCGTCGAGGCGCTCGAGAAGGAGCTCTCCCGGCAGGACGTCGTCGTCTGGTCGGAGCGACTCACCGCCGTGGGCGTCGCCGCCGGTGCGGTCAACGATCTCGGCGGCGCCCTCGAGCTGGCCGACCGACTCGGCCTTTCGCCGACCACGAGCGTCGGCGACGGCCACCCGGACCAGGTACGGCATCCGATCACCTGGTCGCGCAGCCCCCTGCGTACGCCCACCCCGCCGCCTGCCCTCGGCGAGCACTCGACCTTGCTCCGCACCCGACTGGAGGACACCCCATGAGCAACAACGCCACGCTTCCGGCCTTCGACGCCCACGACCCCGCGGGCATCGACGACCTGCTCACGGATGACGAGCGAGCCGTGCGGTCCTCGGTCCGCAGGCTCTGTGAGGACGTCGAACCGCACGTCGCGGGCTGGTTCGAGGAGGGCCGCATCGACGATCCCCGGGAGCTGATGAAGCAGTTCGGGGACCTCGGCCTGCTCGGCATGCACCTGGACGGCTACGGCTGCCCGGGAATGTCGGCCGTCGACTACGGCCTCGCCTGCCTCGAGCTCGAGGCGTGCGACTCGGGCATCCGCTCGATGGTCTCGGTCCAGGGCTCGCTCGCGATGTACGCGATCTGGCGCTGGGGCAGCGAGGAGCAGAAGCAGGACTGGCTGCCACGGATGGCGGCCGGCACGGCGATCGGCTGCTTCGGCCTGACCGAGCCCGACCACGGCTCGGACCCCGGGGGGATGCGCACGCGAGCCCGGCGTTCCCAGGACGGCTGGGTCCTCGACGGTCGCAAGATGTGGATCACCAACGGTTCCATCGCCGACATCGCCGTGGTCTGGGCCCAGACCGACGAAGGCGTGCGCGGATTCCTCGTTCCGACGGACACTCCGGGCTTCTCAGCGCCGGAGATCAAGCACAAGATGTCGCTGCGCGCGTCGGTGACCAGCGAGCTCGTGCTCGATGAGGTCCGGCTGCCCGGCTCGGCCGTCTTCCCTGACGTGCGCGGGCTCAAGGGGCCGTTGTCGTGTCTCAACGAGGCCCGCTACGGCATCGTCTGGGGCTCGCTTGGGTGCCGCGCGGTCGTCGCTCGAAGCGGCCGTGCGGTACGCCGTCGAGCGCACCCAGTTCGGCAAGCCCATCGCCGGTTTCCAGCTGACCCAGCAGAAGATCGTGGACATGACGCTCGAGCTGGTCAAGGGGGAGCTGCTCGCACTCCACCTGGGGCGGCGCAAGGACGCCGGCCGGCTGCGCCCCGAGCAGGTGAGCCTCGGCAAGCTGAACAACGTGCGGGAGGCGCTCGAGATCTGCCGGACGTCGAGGACCATCCTCGGCGCGAACGGCATCTCGCTCGAGTACCCCGTGATGAGGCACGCCAACAACCTGGAGTCGGTTCTCACCTACGAGGGCACCGTCGAGATGCACACCCTGGTCGTCGGCCAGGCGATGACCGGCATCGCCGCCTTCCGCTGACGGCCTCTCTGGCTCCCGGGTCTGAGACAGTGGCAGCAGGCAGACGGGACAGCGACGGATCCACCCGCGCAGTGCCAAAACGTGACCGGGAGTGACTCATGACCATCAAGGACATCGGGCCGGAACCTCAGTGCTTCGACCTCGAGAGCGCAACGCTGGAGAACGGGGACTACCGGGCGGTCGCGTGGTCCGGAAAGTACCTCCAGCTGACCCTTATGTCGATCCCCGTCGGCGAGGACGTCGGCCTCGAGGCTCACCCGGAGACCGACCAGTTCCTGCGACTCGACGCGGGCCGGGGCCGCGTGCAGATGGGCCCCAGCAAGGACCGGCTCGACTTCGACCGGGAGGTCGAGGACGGGTGGGCGATCCTCGTGCCCGCGGGCACGTGGCACAACGTCACCAACATCGGTGGCGAGCCCCTTCGGCTCTACACCGTCTATGCGCCGGTCCACCACGCGTCTGGCAAGGTCCAGGCCACGGCGGCCGACGCGGCGCGCGACGAGGAGTCGGGCAACGACGAGCCGCCGAGCTGGTCCGTCCAGCCGCCCCAGCAACGGTCGGACGAGCACGTCTGACCCGGTCAGGAGTGCGTGTCCACGACGTACGGCGAGCGGCCGGCGATCGTGGTCACCACGATCGCTGTGACCGACATCGCCAACGCGATCCCAGCCAGCACCACGAGCTGGAACTTGGCTGCATCGGCCGGACTCGCGCCCCCGAACAGGGCACCCACGAACGCACCGGGCAGCGTCACCAGCCCTGTGGACTTGGACTGGTCCAGGGTGGGGATCAGCGACTCCCGCACGGCTTCGCGACCGATCTCGCGGTGGGCGGCCGCGGGAGTGGCGCCGAGTGAGAACCAGGCCTCGACCTCGCTGGCTCGGGCGCGTGCCGAGCGCAGGAAGTTGCGCCCCGACAGAGTGGCCGCGCTCATCGCGTTGCCGATGACGATGCCGCCCGTCGCCACCACGTAGCGCGCTTCCAGGTCCGCGAGCTGGAGCGCGAAGATCGCACCGAGGCTGACCAGTGCGCCGGCGGCGACTCCGACCACGGCAGCCTCGCGTCCGCGCCAGAGCTCACGGGTGCGTCCCATCGCGGTGATCGAGGCGGTGGACAGCATGAGCAGCACGAACGCCGCGGCGGTCCAAGGAACGGCCAGCACGCCGCGGAGCAGCAGAGCCACGATCGAGAGCTGGATCGCGGCCCGCACGATCGCCCAGAGGGGGAACAGGCGCAGGCCAGTGCCGTACCAGAGGCCGAGCGCCACGGTCGCCGCGGCCAGCACGAGCAGCCGGGCACCGAACCACGCGTCGTTCCACACCTCCTGCACACCGAGAGCCTGCCACGCAACCGTGCCGCGGCCGGTGCCTGACCCATCGGCCGTCGCGACCTAGTCAGGTTAGGTGCAGGTGGCGTCCTCGAGGCTCCTGGGCATGGTGACGACTACAGGTGACGGAACCCGTGCCCGGCAGATGCTGAACAAGGTGCCCGAGGTCACCGTGTACTTCTGGGTCATCAAGATCCTGTGCACGACGGTCGGGGAGAGCTTCGCCGACTACGTCAACGAGACCTTGGGCTTCGGGCTGACGAACACCACGCTGCTGTTCTCCGCGGCACTGGTGGTGGCGCTGGTGGCGCAGTTCCGGCTCGACCGTTACGTCCCGGGCATCTACTGGCTCGCGGTGGTGCTGATCAGCGTGGTCGGCACCCTGCTCACCGACAATCTGACCGACGCCCGCGGGGTACCGCTGTGGATCAGTACCACGGCGTTCGCGGCACTGCTGGCTGTGGTGTTCGGCATCTGGTACGCCCGGGAGCGCACGCTCTCGATCCACACCATCGTCACGACGCCGCGTGAGGCCTTCTACTGGGTTGCCGTACTGGTGACCTTCGCCCTGGGCACCGCTGCCGGTGACTGGACCCTGGAGCTGACCGGCTGGTCGCCCGGCGCCGCGGTGCTGCTGCCGCTGAGCCTGCTGCTTGCCGTGTTCGTGGCCTGGAAGCTGGGCGCCGGCCCGGTGCTCTCGTTCTGGCTGGCCTACATCCTGACCCGGCCGCTGGGCGCGAACATCGGCGACTACCTCGGCGCACCGCACGCGGACGGTGGGCTCGGGCTGGGCACCCTGGGCACCAGCGTCCTGTTCCTGGGCACGATCCTGGCGGTGGTGGTCTACCTGACCAAGACCCACAAGGACCGGACCGAGCTCGAGCAGCCCGAGCCCCAGCCCGAACCCGAAGCCGTTCGCGACTGACCCGTCCCGGCGCTCGGGGCCACCCCTCCTGCACACCCCTGCACACCCCTGGAAAGGAGCCCAGCATGGTGCAGCAACGAACCACGAGGATCCTGGTGGTGACCGACCACGCCGATCCCTCGGACGCGCTGCTCGAGGCGATCACGCACCGCGCCGAGACCGGCGACGTGCAGTTCCGCCTGGTGGTGCCCAACCCGGCCAGGGCAGAGCTGCACCTGCTCCACCCCGAGCGCCACGACAAGGCCCGGGAGGCAGAGCAGGTGCTGCGCCAGGCGCAGCCGCTCCTGGAGCGCGCTGCCGGCAGCCCCGTGATCGGCACCGTCTCGGTGCGCAACGACCCGATGGACGCGATCGAGGAGACCATCTTCAGCGAACCGATCGACGAGATCATGCTCTCGGTCGCTCCCCACGGACTCTCGACCTGGTTGCACCAGGACCTGGCACACCGGCTCCGGCACTTCGGTCTGCCAGTGACCGTCGTCGCAGCAGACGTGGCGACGAGATGAGCAGCGCGGGCACGGGGGTAGACACCGCGAGGAGGTCCGATCGCGGCCTACCACGAGCAGCTCAAGTGTGGTGTCGGAGTGATCGAGCTCAGCACCGGCAACACGGTCGCGACGCTTCAGTTCGACAACGGCGTGGAAGAGATCTTCGACGTGCAGACCGTCCCCGGCGCGCGATGTCCGACGTTCGGCAGTCCCGACGGGGACGAGGTCTGGCTGCTTCCTGCTCAACGTAGCGAGTAGGGGCCCGGGCCCTCGGTCCATTGCGCGCCAGTCTGCTCGCAGAAGGCCTTGACAGCTTGGGTGATCGTTTCAAAGAAGTGGTCTGGGTTGATGGTGTCGGTGAGCTCGTAGCGTTCGATCTTCTGCCGCACGGGCGTCTTGAGCTCGGCGAACACCAGGCTGATCCCGTCGGCGTTCAGCTCCAGGTCGAGATCCTCGAGCATGTCTGACGCCGTGGTGTCGACATCGGTAATCGGCTCGGCCGCCACGACGATCCACTGCGGCCGAGGCTCAGCCCTCGCGAGACGTCGTACCTGATCGCGGAAGGTTCGCGCATTCGCAAAGAACAGGGGGGCGTCGAACCGATAGATGACCAGGGCGGGCAGGTGGTGTGTGGAGGGGGTGAACTGAGAGTCGTGATACCCAGGCAAGCCCTCGACACGTCCAAGCACGGCTTGGTGTGGTTGCCATGCTCGCCTGAACACGTTGACGATCGAGAGCCCGACCGCGATCCCGATTCCGGGCAGGACTCCCAGGAAGGCGACACCGAGGAACGCAGCTACGGCCAGGAGGAACTCCGACGTCCGCTGCCGTCGCAGCCGGCGCAGTCCGGAGATGTCGGCGAGGGACATCGCGGCCGAGATGACGACGGCGGCGAGCGCTGGCTGGGGCAGGTCACGCAGCAGCCCTGGCGCGAACAGCAGGAGGAGGAGGATGGCCGCCTGCTCCCACCAGGCCTGTCATCTGGCTCTGGGCGCCGTTCTCCGCGGCCACCGCCGTACGCGATCCGCTGGTGCTGACCGGGAACCCCTGGAAGAAACCCGCGGCGATGTTCGCTGCCCCCACGCCGATCATCTCGCGGTCACCGTCAACCTCCGACCCGGTGCGGGCGGCGAACACCGACGCCGTCGAGATCGTGTCCGCCAACGAAACCAACGAGATTCCCAAGGCACCGACGACCAACAGCCAGACGTCCTCGAGCGGAACGGTCGGCACCGTGAACGGTGGAACACCCTCCGGCATCGGCCCAACCACCGTCACGCCGCGGTCCTTCAGGTCGAAGAGATTCGTGGCCGCAATCGAGAGCACCACGGCGACGAGGACCCCCGGAACGCGAGGAAGAGTGCGCTGGAAGCCCAGGATCAGGACCAGACCCGCTACGCCGACCGCCAGGGATGCCCCGACCGTGTCTCCGTTGGCTACGCCTCGCACGAACTCGGCCGCCTCGTCGATGAGGCCCTCAGCGTCGACAGAGAACCCGAAGAGCTTGGGCAACTGGCTCACCACGATGGTCAGTGCCAAACCGTTCATGTACCCGATCTGCGTCGGCTTGGACAGGAGCTCGAGCCACGAATCCGAGCTTGAGGACTCCGGCGAGGACGGTGATCGTGCCCACCATCAACGCCAGCAAGGACGCATAGGCCACAGCGCGGTTGGGATCTCCACCGGCTGCAACCAGTGGGATGACGGTCGCCGCGATCATCGGTCCCAGCGCCGAGTCCGGGCCCAGCACGAGAATCCGAGAGGGCCCGAAGACCGCGTAGCCGATGAGACTCAGGATGGTCGTGTACAGCCCGGTGATCGGCGGCAGACCTGCCAGCTCGGCGTACGCCATCCCCTGTGGCACGAGCAGCGCGGTCAGGACCAGTCCCGGCCACCAGATCGTGACGCAGCCACCCTCCCTTGTACCTCCACATGCTCGCGAGGCCTGGCGCTACGCGCGCGATCGGCGGATCGGTGCGCGTCGGGGCATCGGGCATGGGTCACATCGTCCCGCCAATGAGCCCCGCTGTCATACCTGCGAGGGTTTTTGTCCACGCGAACGAAACCGGCCGTGTTACGAGGTCGCGTAGGCAGGTTGCCGCAGTCACCCAGCGGGGGCCGAGGCCTCCGCCGTGTCGCCGAGCACGACCACGCTGTCGACGAGGTCGAGGCCGACCCGGCCCTGGGTGATCCAGAGAACCGTACGCGCGCTGTCCGGCCCGAGCACCTCGGCGGCGACGGCGCGTGCGGTCGCGGTGTCGAGGTGGGCGGTCGGCTCGTCGAGCACCACCACGTCGTGGCCGCCCAGCAGCGCCCGGGCGATGGCCAACCGGGCGCGCTCGCCGCCGGACACGTCGGCGTGGCCCTCTCCGACGAACGTGTTCGCCCCGTCCGGGAGCGAGGCGACCCACGCGCCGAGGCCGGCGTCGGTGAGCGCCCGCCGTACGTCGTGGTCGGAGGCGTCGGGGCGGGCGAGGCGCACGTTCTCCATGACGGTGGAGGCGAACACGTGCGGGTCGTCATCGACCAGGGTCACCACGCCGCGCAGGTCATCGGTGGCGAGCTCACGTGTGTCACGCGGCCCCAGGGTGACCTTGCCCGCGGTCGGGTCGAGGAAGCGGACCAGCAGCGCTGCAACCGTCGACTTCCCGGACCCGGACGGGCCTACCAGGCCGATGCGGGCGGATGGCCTCAGGTGGAGGTCGAGACCGCGCAGCACCGGGTTCGCGTCCCACGAGGCGTCCACCGACCGGGCTGCCAGCGCTGCAGGCAGCTCCGGCAGGGGTGCGGCATCGGCAGCGTCGATCACAGCCGGATCGGCGGCGAGAAGCTCGTCCACGCGCTCCCGCGCCGCTCGGGTGCGGACCGAGGTGGCGCCGGCGTCGGGCAGTGGGAGCAGGGTGTCCGACAGAGCCAGGGGCAGGAGCAGGAGCAGGGCCAGGAGCGGGGGGAGACGCTGCCGGGCGGCACCGCTGCCGCGACAGCGACCACACCCAGCCCGCAGCCGAGCCGGACCAGCAATCGCCCGCGGCCCGCAGCCCGCACCGAGCAGGCGCCCGCGGCCGCGAGGCGGCCGCCGGTCGCGTCGACCTCGGCGAGCGCGCGGGGGACGCGCTGCCACAGCGCCAGCGAGCGCACGCCCCCCGTGAACGCCTCGACCTCGGCCGCCAGCTCCGCCCGGGCGGCCACGAAGACCGGTGCGGCGACGTGTACGCCGTGGCGCGCGAGCAGCCCTCCGGCGACCCCCACCAGGGTGGTGGCGAGCACGACGACGCCGGCGGCGGGCGAGAGCAGGCCTGCGAGCAGCACTGCCGCGCTGCCGACGAGCACCGCCGTCCAGGCGGGCTGCCGCACCCGCAGCTGCCCGTCGACCAGCGCATCCACGTCGTCGACGACGGACGCGAGCACGTCCCCACGACGCCGACCGAGCCGCCCGGGCACCAGCGGCACCAGGGCGTCGTACACGGCCGCCCGGCGCTCCGCGAGAAGCCGGAGCGCTGCGTCGTGCGACACCAGCCGCTCGGCGTACCTGAGGATCGGGCGGGCCAGCCCGAACAGGCGGACCCCGACGATCGCGACCATCAGGTAGAGCACCGGCGGGTGCTCGGAGGCCCGGGTGATGAGCCACGCCGCGGTAGTGGTCAACGCGACCCCGGCGGCGGCCGAGAGCGCGCCGAGAACGATTCCCGTCCGCAGGCCCCAGCGCGACGTCGGGTCCGAGACCTGCGAGTCCGGCTCGTCGGTGCGCGTCCGGTCGGGGGTCGGGACCTCCGTGTGCTCGGGAACGTGGGCCGGGACGGGTGCGGGGAGCCGGACCTCGTGGTCCGCGGCGGCGACCACTGCCTCGCGGTGCGCGACCACGATGACGGCGGCCCGCCGAGCCAGGCGACGGAGCGTCTCGAGCAGCACGGCCTCGGTCTCCGCGTCGAGGTGCGCCGTGGGCTCGTCGAGCAGCACGAACGGACGGTCCGCGAGCAGCACCCGCGCCAGGACCAGCCGCGCCCGCTGTCCGGCCGACCAACCGGACCCGTCCTCGCCGAGCACCGTGTCGATCCCGTCGGGCGAGGCTGCCACCAGCTCGCCGAGCCCTACCTGCTCGAGCGCCGACCACACGTCGGCATCGGCCGCGTCCGGCCGGCCGACCCGGACGTTGTCCGCGAGGCTTCCGGCGACCAGCCATGGCCGCTGCGGCAGCCAGGCGACCTGCCGCTGCCAGGACGCCGGGTCGGCGGTGAGGAGGTCGTCGTCGCCGACCCGGATGCTCCCGTCGCGCACGGCTCCGTTGCCGCGGCTGAGCTCGCCGAGCAAGGTCGCCAGAAGCGTGGACTTGCCACAGCCCGACGGGCCCGTGACGGCGGTCAGCCCGGGTGCCGGGAAGTCGGCGTCGATCTGTTCGAGGGCCGGCGCCGCGCGGTCCGGCCAGGACACGGTCAGGCCGCGCACCGTGACCGGGCGCGGACCGCTCGCCGGCAGCGCCGGACGGTCGGGCGCGGGTGGGGTGTCGAGCAGCGTCGTTGCGGACTCGAACGCGGCGGTGCCTTCGGCGGCGGCGTGGAACTCGACCCCGACGCGGCGCAGAGGCCAGAACGCCTCGGGGGCGAGCAGGAGCACGATCATCGCGGTCCGGAAGTCGAGAGTGCCAGATGCCAGCCTCAGGCCCACGCACACCGCGACCAGTGCGACCGACAGCGTGGCCACCAGCTCGAGCACGGCCGACGATGCGAAAGCAAGTCGCAGCGTGTCCAGCGTGGCCCGGCGGTAGCTCCCGGTCACCCGGCGGATGGTCGCCGACTGCGCGGTGGCCCGGCGGTGCACGACAAGCGTAGGCAGGCCACGAACCACGTCGAGGAAGTGCCCGGCAAGGGCGGACAGGCGGCGCCATTGGCGCCCCGCCCGGTCACGCGTCCCGATCCCGACCAGAATCGCGAAGACCGGCACCAGCGGCAGCGTCAGGGCGACGACGAGCCCGCTCAGCGGGTCGAGCCAGGCGATCGCGAGCAGGGCGGCGAACGGCAGCACCGTCGCCAGCACCAGGGACGGCAGGTAGCGGGTGAGGTACGGCTCGATCCCGGCGAGCCCCCGGGTGGCCAGCAGCGTGAGCTCGCCGGTCCGTCGGCGCGACATGGCCAACGGGTCGGCCGCGGCGGTCGCCGAAAGCAACCGGCGCCGCAGGTTGGTGGAGACCTGGCCAGAGGCGCGAGCGGTGGCCGCGTCGACGACGTACGAGGTGACGGCGCCGGCCAGGACGACGCCCGCCAGCCACACCGCTGGCGTGTGCCACCCGACACCAGCCGGAGCGGTGGCCACGTCGACGACCAGCGTGCCGAGCGCGAACGCCTGCGCGACGGTGAGCAGGCCCGACACCGCCCCGGCGACCAGTGCCACGGCGAGCGGAGCGCGGGCCGGGCGGAGGTGGGGGAGCAGGCGTGGGTCGAGCGGCCTCATCGTCCGGCGAGCTCGGCGGTCGGGATGTGGTGGGTCCCGATCCGCCGACGGAACACCCAGTAGGACCAGGCCTGGTAGCCGAGGACGATCGGGGTGAAGATCACCGCGACCCAGGTCATCACCTTCAGCGTGTAGGCCGTGGCGGAGGCGTTGGTGGTCGTCAGAGAGACCCCATCGGCGAGCGTGGTCGGCATGACGTCGGGGAACAGGGCCGCGAACAGCCCGGCCACGGCCAGCGCGATGGTCGCGAACGTTCCGACGAAGGCCCAGCCCTCCCGTCCGAGATGAGCCAGGTAGGTGCCTGCGACGAGGGCGGCCGCCGCCAGCACGAACAGCACGGCGGAGCCGAGGCTCCCGGTGTCGATCTGCGCCCACACCAGGAAGACCACCGCGACCACCGCGGCGACAATTCCCAGCCGCACCGACAGCTCCCGAGCCCGCTGCCGGATCTCGCCGGTGGTCTTGAGCGCCACGAACATCGCTCCATGGGTGAGGAACAGGGTCAGGGTGACCAGCCCGCCGAGCAGCCCGAACGGGTTGAGCAGTGTGAACAGGTTGCCGGTGAACTCCATGTCGGCGTCGATCGGCACGCCGTGCACGATGTTCGCGAAGGCGACGCCCCACAGCACTGCGGGCACGAACGAGCCGACGATCAGGGCCAGGTCCCACCGGGCGGTCCAGTACGCCTCGTCCCGCTTGTGCCGGTACTCGAACGCCAGCCCGCGCACGATGAGCGCGACCAGGATCAGGAGCAGCGCCAGGTAGAACCCGCTGAAGAGCGTGGCGTACCACTCCGGGAACGCCGCGAACGTGGCTCCGCCGGCGACCAGCACCCACACCTCGTTGCCGTCCCAGACCGGGCCGATCGTGTTGATCATGACCCGGCGTTCGGTGTCGTCGCGTGCCAGCACCGGCAGCAGCATGCCGACCCCGAAGTCGAATCCCTCGAGGGTGAAGTAGCCGATCCAGAGGACCGCGATCAGAATGAACCAGACGGTGGTGAGCTCCATCGCGGTCTCCTCAGTAGGCGAACGTCAGCGGCTGGTCGTCGTCCAGTCGGGCCCCGGATGCCGGGGTCCGGCGGTTCGACGAAGGGTTCCGCGCCCTTGCGGACGTACATCGCCATCAGGCCGAGCTCGATGACCGCCAGAACGGCGTACAGCACCGTGAGCACGATGACGGACGTGGCGGCCTCGAACGTGCTGACGCTGGGTGAGACGCCGTTCGCGGTGGTCATCAGGCCGAACACTGCCCAGGGCTGGCGGCCCATCTCGGTGAAGATCCAGCCGAACGAGCTGCCGGAGACCGCCAGCACCGGGATGGCCAGTGCCATCGCCCCGAACCAGCGGCTGGTCGGCGTACGTCCCTTGCGCGTCAGCCAGAGAATCAGCGCGGCGCCGCCGGCGGCCAGGAGGCCGACGCCGATCATGAAGCGGAACGTCCAGTAGGTCACCGGAATGTTCGGCACGTAGTCGCCCGCGGTGTAGTACGCCGCGCCCGGGTCCTGCCCGTACTTCTGCTCGTACGTCGCCCGCAGGTCGTTGATGCCCTCGACCTTGCCGTCCCAGGTGCCGGTGGCGAGGAACGACAGCAGGTTCGGGATCTTGATCGCGAACTTCTCGCTGCTGCCGTCCGGGGTGCCGACCGTGAAGATGGAGAAGGACGCGGGCTGCTCGCTCTCGTACAGCGCCTCGGCGGCCGCCATCTTCATCGGCTGCACCTCGGTCATGATCTTGCCCTGCGCGTCACCGGTGATCGCGACGCCGAGGCCGGCAACCAGCGCGACGACCGCGCCGATGCGGATGGCCTTGCGGTAGAGAGGCTGGTCGTCGACGTGCTCCCTGCGCGTGTAGAGCCAGGCGGCGACACCGACCACGAACGCGCCCGCGGTCATGTAGGCCGCCAGCACTACGTGCGGGAAGGTCACGAGCTGCACCTTGTTGAACATCACCGCCCAGAAGTCGGTCAGCTCGGCCCGGCCGCTGGCGGGGTTGTACCGATAGCCCACCGGGTGTTGCATCCACGAGTTCGCCGCGAGGATGAACCACGACGAGAAGAGCGTGCCGATGTGCACGAGCCACATGGTGGTGGCGTGCAGGCCGCGTGGCAGCTTGTCCCAGCCGAAGATCCACAGACCGAGGAACGTCGACTCCAGGAAGAACGCCAGGAGACCCTCGACAGCGAGCGGGGCACCGAAGATGTCGCCGACGAACCGTGAGTAGTCCGACCAGTTCATGCCGAACTGGAACTCTTGCACGATGCCGGTCACGACACCGATCGCGAAGTTGATCAGGAACAGCTTCCCGAAGAACTTCGTGAGGCGGAGGTACTCCCGCTTCCCGGTGCGAACCCAGGCGGTCTCCATGCCGGCGATGACTGCGGAGAGCCCGATCGTGATCGGGACGAACACGAAGTGGTAGACGGTGATGATGCCGAACTGCCAGCGTGCGATGTCGAGAACGTCCACCGGGGCTCCTGCGCAGTCGAGGGCGGTCGATCGGCACCGGCAACGACTGGCCTGTCACCGGCTGGTCAACGCTGGCAGCAGCCTACGCCGCCCCGAGAGGGTCGCGGCTCCTGTCCGGGTGTCATCCCGATCGGGTGAAGCGTTGGCGCGGCCGGCAAGCCAGAGTGCGAGGTAGCCATTTCGGTCCAGGGGCCGCGTCATCCAAACCAAGCCTCACGATGCAGGGGAGGGCGTGCGCATGACGGAGGTCACCTTCACTGTCTTCATGGGGCTGGTTCTCGCGTGGGCGGTCACGTCGCACCTGTTGGACCGCCACAACGTCACCGGCGCCCTGGTGTTCGCGGTCTCCGGTTACCTGCTGGGCAATCCCACATGGGGTCTGCTCAACGTTGACGTGGCGACGCCGTCGGTCCATCTGTTGGCTGAGCTGGCCCTCGCGCTCTTGCTGTTCGCGGACGCGGCACGGGTGAACGTGTCCCAGCTGAGACGAGACATCTCCTTCCCGGGACGCCTTCTGGGCGTGGGTCTTCCCCTCTCGGTGATCCTCGGCTCGCTCGTGGCTGCCGTGATGTTCGACGACTTCTCCTGGGCACTCGCCGGTTTCGTCGGCGCGACCTTGGCTCCCACGGATGCCGCTCTCAGTGCGCAGGTGATCAACGACGAGCGGATTCCGCTGCGGTTGCGTCGTGCGCTGAACGTGGAGAGCGGTCTGAACGACGGAATTGCGACCCCCATCGTCGTCTTCACGCTCGCGATCGTCGCCGGTGAGCTCGGGGCGACAAGCCACGCTGAATCCTCCTCGGCAGGCGGCGCGCTGGTTGACCTCGTGCTCGGCGTCGTCGTGGGCCTCGTGCTCGGATTCGGGAGTGCACGACTGATCACGTCCGGTTCGAGACGGCGATGGATCGTCGCCGGCGGCCGACGCCTGGCGACCCTTGCGGCGGCCCTCGCAAGCTTCGCCCTCGCCGTGGCGCTGGACGGCAACGGCTTCATTGCGGCGTTCGTCGCCGGCATCGCGTTCGGAGCCGGGCTGCCCAAGGACGTTGCCGAGTCGCACGAGGCCGCCGAGCTGCCGGAGCTGCTGGGCGAGTTCATGGCACTGGCCGTCTGGTTCCTCTTCGGCGCCGCGCTCGTGCCGGTGGCACTCGACCACCTTTCCGCCTCGACCGTGGCCTATGCGCTGCTGAGCCTGACCGCCCTCCGGATGGTTCCTGTTGCCCTCGCCCTGCTGGGCGCTGGGCTGGACGTGTGGACGGTCGGGTTCGTGGGGTGGTTCGGACCGAGAGGGCTTGCGTCCGTGGTGTTCGCGCTCCTCGCCATCGAGGAGCTCGGTGAGTCGCCGATGATCGGGGAGGCCATCGCCGTGGTCGCCCTGACCGTTTCGCTGAGCGTGGTGCTTCACGGAGTGTCGGCCGGGCCGCTCGGGAGTCGCTACGTCCTGGCCGAAGCCGGCAACGAACCCGCCGAGGTCCCGCGGTCTCGACGTCCAGGGCACCACTCCGCGCCGCCTGAGACCTGACGCCGCGCCGGTGTCCCTGCGGGTCCCACCTCATGCGTAGCGGGTGATGTGGGGGCTCTGCCAACGATGTGCACTGAGCGTGTACACAACGGTCCGATGTTGTCTTTTGCAAGCAGACAGAAGGAGCACTGAGATGCGCACGACCGCGTCGATCGCAGCCATCGTTGTCGGCATCATCATGGCCATCGCCGGGGTGGTCACCTGGGTGGTCATCTCCAACACGCTGGCAGACCAGAGGATCACGGTTGCCGACGATGCCAAGTGTGCGGCGGGCGACGACGTGAACGGCCCGATCTCGGCCTACTGCCAAGCGAACATCATCAACCATCACACCGAGGCGATCACCGGCGGAAAGACCTACGCCGAGCTCGCCCAGGATGACCCGAAGCGCGCCACCGCGATGGACTCCGCGTTCCTGCAGGCCTCCCTGTTCACCTCGGTCGTCGCCTTCGGAGTGGCGGCAATGGCGTTCGTCCTCGGAATCGTCCTGGCGTTGATCGGGTTCGCTTTGCGGGCTCCCATTCCCGTTCCCGTGCCCGCTCGCGCGGCCTAGGGCGCGCTGCGCGTCGCCACCCACAGCTCCTCGACCGGCCACTGGGTCGCCCACTGGCGGGACACGATCTCGTAGAAAGGGTGATCGGCACCGTCGGGCGGCGCGTAGATCTCGTGCATGGCCTCGATCACGAAGCCGGAGCCGCGCAGCAGACGCACCCAGTCTCCGTGCGAGGGATGGAACTCGATCCCGCCTCCGGGCCATTGCACCCGGTAGGCCTCCCGCAGGCCGCGCAGCAGTCGTTCTCCCGCCAACCCCTCCTCGGCGGGGACACAGAGGGCCGAGAGGTTGCTGTTGGTCAGGAAGACCAGCCGCCCTCCCGGCCGCAGGAGCCTCGCCGCTTCCGGGAGCCAGCGCTCCGGGTCACACCACGCAGCGGCACCGTGCTCACTGACCACGACGTCGAAGCGCCCGCTCGCCAACGGAACTTGCTCGGCATCTCCCTGGACCAGCGGGAAGACCGGCCCGAGCCGGCTCTGCAGCCTCCCCGCGGTGGCCAGCTGCTCGCCGGAGAAGTCCACAGCCACCGTATGGGCGCCAGCGCGGGCAAGCCATGCCGAGAAGTAGGCAGTGCCGCACGCCAGCTCCACGACGTCGAGACCGCCAACGTCTCCCAGGACCCGGAGATCCCGCTCAGGCACCGCGAAGAGCCCCCACACAACGTCCGGCCGCGCCCACATGTCCTCGGCCGCGGCGTCGGTGAAGCGTTCGTTGACGACCGCCCACAGCGCCCGGTTCAGCGCTCTCCCGGACGCCCTGAGGTCGGTCACCCGCTGGCGTTGTCCGTGATCCACATGTCGATCAGCCCCCTGAAGTGGGCGACGAACTCGTCCTGCTCGTGGGCCGGGTAGGTCGCCTGCACGGTCTGGCGCAGCAACCGGTCGAAGTCGTCGGAGGACACCCACTCCCAGACCTGCTCGTCGAGGTGCGGCAGGTGCTCGGCGCACCACTCCCCGTACCTGTCGCTTTCGAGGTGCTCGTCGGCGAGTGCCAGGTAGGCCCGCATCTTCTCCTCGTACGACGGGTCCGGGTCGTCGGCGATGGCGAAGTAGCGAGCGGTCTCCAGGTCGACGTTGGACTTGCGCCCGGTCACGATGCAGTACGTCGACCATCGCACCAGTGCCTTGATCGCCCACGGGAAGTAGTAGTGCAGCGACGTCAGCGCCACGTCCGGGCACGCGTTGGCGTAGTCGATCGGATAGACCTCATCACCGACGACCAGCATCTCCGCCGAGTTGAACTCCCAGTGGAAGAACGCGTTGACGATGCGGCTCACCGCAGCGGCCTGCCACCCGGCCTCCTCGGAGAGGAAGTCATGGGACACCGCGTAGCGGTTGTGCATCGGCTGGTCGGGCCGGAAGTCCATCACCATGGTCTCGGGGCCGATGGACAGTGCGCGGGCGAAGTGCTCGAAGTCGATGGTCGCCTGCAGGTGCATCAGCATCTCGCCCGACTCGTCGTAGGCGCGGTGCAGGTCCTCGCGGTCGCCGATGCGGGAGACGCCGCGCCAACCCCCGCCGTCGAACGGCTTCATGTAGAGCGGGTAGCCGAGCTCCTCGGCGATCTTGTCGAGGTCGAAGGACTGGTTGTAACGGTCAGCCGTGTAGGCCCAGCGCGCGTTGTCCACGGGGTTCTTGTAGGGCACCAGCGTGGTGGGCGGCACCTTCAGGCCCAGCCGCACCATCGCGCAGTAGGCGCTGTGCTTCTCCATCGACTGGAACGTGAAGGGACTGTTGAGCAGGTAGGTGCCGTTGACCAGTGCTGCCTTCTTCAGCCACTCACGCGGGTGGTAGTACCAGTGGGCAAGCCGGTCGATGACCAGCGGTGTCCGCACCGGGTCGTCGAGCCGGAACGGCTCGATCGTCAACCGCTCGCTGGTGACCGTGTGCTCGGTGCCGCCGTAGGTCACCGGGCCGACCATCCTCTGGATGGTCTCGAAGGCTCGTGGCCAGTCCTCCTCGGCTCCGAGCAGCAGTCCGATCAGGTGGTTGCTCACCCGCATCTTCCCCTTCCGACCCGCCCGGGCCTCCAGTCAGTTTCGCCTTGACCTTGCCGTAGCACCGGCCAGATGTCCACGATGACCTCGTGAAGACTGTCGATCGTTGGTTCTCAGACCGGATGCAGCAGGAGTTCACCGTGGCGCGATGGGGTCACTTCGGCGTACCGGTGCTGGTGTTCCCGACCGCCGGCGGCGACGCGGAGGAGATCGAACGCCACCACCTGGTGGACGCCTGCGCGGGGCTGCTCGAGGCCGGTCGCGTGAAGATCTACTCCTGTGACTCCGTCTCCGGAAGGGCGCTCGCGAGCTTCACCGGAAGCCCGGAGTACCGGATGTGGCTGCTCAACCAGTTCCACCAGGCCGTGCGCCATGAGCTGGTTCCCGCGATCCGTGCCGACATGGGCGGTTCCGCCCAGCGGATCGTCACGGCCGGCGCCTCGATCGGTGCGTTCAATGCGGTCGCGCTGCTGTGCCGGTTCCCCGACACGTTCGAGGCGGCGATCGGGATGAGTGGCACCTACCGGCTCCGACGGTTCCTCGAGGACCGCTGGTCCGAGGACTTCTACTTCGCCTCCCCGCTCGACTTCCTCCCCGGCCTCGGCGGCGACGACCTCCAGGTTCTTCAGCAACGCCGCGTGATCCTCGCTTCCGGCGAGGGGGCTCACGAGGACATCGGCGAGTCCTGGGCCCTTGCGGACGTGCTCGGGAGCAAGGGTGTGCCGAACCGTGTCGACTCCTGGGGTCCGGAGACCATCCACGACTGGCCCACGTGGTGGAGGATGCTGCCGCAGTATCTCGACGAGCTCTGCTAGCAAATCTGCTGGCAGCTCGACCCGAGGTTCAAGACCGTGCGCCCAGGCGCTCGAGAAACAGCGCCTCGGCCAGGCACGCGGAGGAGAAGTCGTCCAGGTGAAGGCTCTCGTTCGGGCTGTGGGCGCGGGTGTCGGGGTCCTCGACCCCGGTGATCAGGATCTCCGCCTCGGGGAACGCAGCAGCGAACGGTGCCACGAAGCCGATGGACCCGCCGACGCCGATCTCGACGACCGGTTCACCGAACGCTTCGGTGTACGCCGACCTGGCCGCGGCGTAGGCCGGGCCTGCGGTCTCTGCTGCGTACGGTGACACCGTCCCGCTTGCAGTCACCGTGACCTCTGCACCCCAAGGGGCGTGCGTGTGCAGGTGTGCGACGAGGGCCTTGCTGGCGGCCGCAGGGTCGTCGCCCGGGGCGATCCGGAGCGTGAGCTTGGCCCGTGCCCAGGGCACGAGAAGCAGCCCGGCATCGTCGACAGCAGGCGCGTCGATCGCGACGACGGACAGCGCCGGAGACTTCCAGAGCCGAGAGGTCAGCGAGCCAGTGCCAAGCAGCGCGACCCCGTCGAGAACTCCCGCATCCGCACGGAACTGCGCGTCGGTCAGGTCGAGCGGCTCGGCGGTACCACGCCCCAGTCCCGCGACGGCCACGTCCCCGGCGTCGGTGTGGCAGGTGGCGAGCAGTCGTGCCAGCGCCGTGAGCGCGTCCGGTGTCGGCCCGCCGTACACCCCGTTGTGCAGGGCGTGACGCAAGGTGCGCACCTCCACCACGACGTTGACCCCACCGCGTAGCGAGGTGGTCAGGGCGGGTACGCCGACCCGCCAGTTGGTGGAGTCGGCGAGGACCAGGACGTCGGCGCTCAGTCGCTCCCGGTGCTCGGCGAGCAGGCTCGGCAGCGTCGGGGACCCGATCTCCTCCTCCCCGTCGACGAGGACGGCGATCGACACCCCGGGGTGTGCGCCGAGCGCACGCACCGCGGCACAGTGCACCGCGATCCCGGCCTTGTCGTCAGCCGCGCCCCGCCCGTAGAGCCGACCGTCGCGCTCGACCGGCTCGAACGGCTCGCTGTCCCACGCCCCGAGGTCTCCGACCGGCTGCACGTCGTGATGGGCGTACAGCAGGACGGTGGGGGCACCGGGAGCGCCCGGCCGAAAACCGATCACGGCAGGAAGCCCACCGTCGACGTTCGTGATGGTGACGTCGGTCAACCCGGCCTCGCCCAGCTGCCGGGCCACCATCTCCGCGCTTGCTTGCACGTGTGGCCGCGCGGACGCGTCCGCGGAGACTGACGGGATCCGGACGAGCCGCTCCAGGTCCGCCCGCACCGTGGGCAGGACGGACGCAACGGCATCGCGGACCTGCTGCGCCGTGCGCGTCATTCGGCGTGCAGCTGCATATCGCCAGCGAACCGTTCGGTCATCTCGATCACCCGCTGCAGCTCGCGATGCCGGACCATCAGGATGCCGTCGCCGATGGTGCTGGCGCGCCAGTCGCGCCGGGGGGCACCGATCGGAAGCAGGTCGACGAGCACCACGTCCGACCCGTACTCCGCCATCAGCGCGTCCATCCCCGTGATGCCGGTGATCCGGCCGGAGCCACGGGCGCGCTTGCTGACGCTGCCCACGTTGTACCGATTCTCCAGCTCAGGCATCCGGCCGTTCACGACCGCTTCCGCCCACCCGACGTACAGGTCGCCATCGGTGTTGAAGTTCATCATGTCGACGACCCGCACTCCCGGCGGCCGGGCACCGATCTCTCCGAAGACCACCTCGCCGTCCTCCTTGCGGTACCACTCCAGATGGGTGAAACCGGTCTCGAACCCGAGTGCCGTCAGCACCTGCCGGCCCATCTCCCGGCCGTCCCGGAGGTGGGGCACGTCCAGGTCGCGGAAGGAGATCGCCACGGGGCTGACCCACTCGTGCAGGCGCATCTGCAACGGACGTGGGCGGTACCACAGGACGTGCTCGAAGAGGATCCTTCCGTTCGCGCACACGGTGTCGTGGGTGAACTCCTCGGCGTCGACGAACTCCTCCACGCTGACCTCCGGCACGTGGCGCAGCATCGGCAGCACCTCGGCGAGCT
Organism: uncultured Actinomycetota bacterium; assembly: GCA_963745795.1. Classification (GTDB taxonomy): domain Bacteria; phylum Actinomycetota; class Actinomycetes; order Propionibacteriales; family Nocardioidaceae; genus Marmoricola. The sequence continues at coordinate 346,953 of CAVUYR010000006.1, forward strand.
CGCCGGTCGAGTCGACGCGGTAGGTGTCGGCGGAGCCGGCTCCTGCGATCGGCTTCACGATGAGGGGGTAGCCGATCTGTTCGGCGGCCTCCCAGATCTGCGCAACGCTCGTCGCACGGACGTGCCACGGGGTGCGGATGCCGGCGGCGTCCAGGCGGCGCTTCATCTCCTCCTTGTCGCGGAACGGCATCGTCTGCTCGACGGTCATGCCGCGTAGCCCGAACGCCTCGCGGATCCGTGCCGCGAGAAGCATGTACGGCTCCCAGAGGCACTCGACCTGGTCGATCCGCACGTGCCTGGCGAGACCGTGCAGAGCAGCCATCACCGCGCCCTCGTCGGTGAGAGAGACGTGCTCGTAGTGGGCCAGCGCGTGGCGTGCGACCTCGGGTACGGCGTGTGGTGGCTGGTCGCCGACGCCGATCACCGTCGCGCCCACCGCGGCAAGCCCCCGGGTGAAGTAGCTCATCTCGATGGGGTAGCCCGGAGAGAGCATCACGACGTTGGTTCCGCTCGCGTTCACAGGGTCTCCACCAGCTCGACCCGGGCCGTGCTGACGATCATCCGGAGCGCCTCACGCACCACCTCGGTCTCGGCGTCACGAACCATGATGTAGCCCTCTCCCAGGTAGTCGGAGGCGGCTGGCTGGCCGGGCTCGGGCAACCGCGACTCCATCACGAGGTGACCCAGGCGGTGTTGGAGCTCCTCGACACCGTGGACGGTGCGCACCCGTCCCTTGCCCAGACCTCGCAGGTACGCCGTACCGCTGGCGTAACGACGCTGGGGCGGCTCGAACCGGTCGAGCACCACCAGCTCGGCCCAGGCCTGGAACAGGTCGAAGTCGTGGGAGTAGCCGTGCATGGAGGTCAGCTGCGCTCCGGGGGGCCGTGCCGCGACCTCCGACACGGCCACGGAGCCGTCCGGACGGCGGAACCACTCCATGTGGGTGAGCGCGTCGCGGACCCCGAGGGCGCGAAGCGCGGCCGGGCCGACCTCGTGGATGCCGGCGTACTCGGGTCCGGAGATGTCGCGGGGGAGCATCACCGTCCACTGGATCCAGGGGTTGCGCAGGACCTCCAACGGCGGCGGCTGGTAGTCGGCGATCGAGGACCACACGGTCTGGCCACCGATCGTGACGCTGTCGAAGGTGTGTTCCTCGCCGACGAGAAACTCCTCGAGGAGTGCCGGTTCCTCGACATTGGGCCGCACGACGTGCAGCCAGCCCTTCAGCGAATCGGCGTCGTCGAGGCGGTAGGTGCCCTGCGAGCCGGCTCCGGCGGGGGGCTTGGCGACCAGGGGGAAGCCGACCTCCCGCGCGAACGCAGTCGCCTCGTCGGCGCCGGTCACCAGAGCGTGCGCGGCGCAGGGCACACCGGCTTCGCGGAGCACCTTCTTCATCTGCGACTTGTCACGCACGTTGTGGGCGGTCCGCTCGTCCATACCCTCGATCCCCATCGCCTCCCGCACCTGGGCAAGCGGCACCTGGAGCTGTTCGAGCGCGCCGACGAGGCGCTCCACCCGGCCCATCTGGCGACCGAGCCCGCTCACCGCCTCGGCGATCTGCCGCGGATCGAGGGCGTTCTCGACGCGCCAGTGTCCGGACAGGCGGTCGCGCAGCATGGGAGGGACGCTTTCGAGGGGGTCGCACGTGATCAGGCCCAGCTCGCACGCCGGGGAGCGCGGCGGTGTCGGCGACGAAACGCGCCGTCGCTTCCATGAGATAAGGCGCGACGAAGGCTGCGGCGACCATGAACCGCACCCTAGTGTCAGCACCGGCTCCACCGACAGGTCGCGACGGGACGGGCGCCGATCCGCGGGCCAGGCGCCCCGCTAGCATGTGGGGCGTGCGAGTGGTGTTCGTAGAACCGTCATTTCCCAGGAACCAGCGCGAGTTCGTCCGGGCGCTGGCCTCGGTCGGTGCCGAGGTGATCGGCATCGGCGAGTCGCCGCAGGAGGCCCTCGACGACGAGCTCCGGGGCTGGATGCGGCACTACCACCAGGTGCCCAACGTGACCGACGTGGGTGCGATGACCAGCGCCGTCCGGTGGGTGCAGGACCGTGCCTGGGTGGATCGCCTGGAGTCCACGATCGAGTCGCACATCCTGTCCGTCGCCCAGGTGCGGGAGGCCTGCACCATTCCCGGGACCTCCGTGCGCACCGCCTACCTGTGCCGTGACAAGCCGTCGATGAAAGACGCGCTGCGGGCCGCGGGAGTGCCGACGGCCGCGTCCACCGCGGCCGACAACGCCGAGCAGGTCCAGCAGTTCGCGAAAGCGGTGGGATTCCCGCTCATCCTCAAGCCGCGAAGCGGTGCCGGGGCGGCGGACACCACGCGCGTGGACAACGACGGCCAGCTTGCGTCCGTGCTGGCGTCGTTCGGGGCCAAGGGTGTCGACTCGATCGCCGTGGAGGAGTTCGTCGAGGGGCACGAGGGTTTCTACGACACCTTGTCCATCAACGGTGGCCCCGCGGCCGACTTCGTGTGCCACTACTTCCCCAACGTGCTCGAGGCGATGCGAACCCGCTGGATCTCGCCGCAGTTCATCTCCACCAACCGGGTCGAGTCGGTGGGCGACTACCAGCAGCTGCGTGAGATGGGCCAACGGGTGGTCGAGGCGCTCGGGATCGGCACCAGCGCGACCCACATGGAATGGTTCTTCGGACCCAAGGGGCTGAAGTTCTCGGAGATCGGATGTCGCCCGCCGGGAGTCGGCGCCTGGGACCTGTACTCCGCCGGCAACGATCTCGACCTGTACCGCGAGTGGGCGAACGCGATCGTGCACGGCACGGTGTCCGCCCAGCCGTCCCGCCGGTTCTCCAGCGGCATCGTCGCCCTGCGGCCCGAGCACGACGGACAGATCGGCGGCTACTCCGGCGTCGACGCGATCCAGGACAGGTACGGCGAGTGGGTGCTCGACGCGCACCTGCCAGACCCCGGGACGCCGACCCAGTCACCCGAGGCCGGCTACATGGCCAACGCCTACGTCCGGATGCGACACCCCGACTTCGACGTCCTTCGTGAGATGCTCGACGACGTCGGTCGGACCATCACCGTGCATGCCACGTGAGCCTTCAGATCCACCTGATGGGGCCCAGGCCGGGCGTGAACCTGCCGCGGGTCCTCGGGGACCTCGATCCGGAGGCCGTGGTGGCCATGGTGACCGCGGGGTGGCAGGAACGTGAGGTCGACGACGCCGAGCTGCGCGAGCTGGCAGGGCACCGGACCACGAACCTTGCTCTGAACGCGCGCCTCCTGGCTGTCTACGAGGAGGACCGGGAGTACGCCCATGCCGAGCGCGAGCACGAGGCTGCCTTGGCCGAGCTGCGCCAGCTCTACCTCGTGCAGCTCGACCATGCGCTCAGTGCGGCGTACGAGGTCGCCCGACGTTCCGACGCGAGACCCCGGCTGCGCGAGCGGGCGGTGACCGACTCGCTCCGCGTGGTGCAGCTGCTGGACGAACAGCACATGCAGCGGGTGGGTTGGGCCCAACAGGCGTTCTACGACGCCTGGCGCCCGCAGGAGAGAGCGGCGGTTGCCCGTCATCGGGAGGAGATCCAGCACCTCCTCGAGGGGGCGTCGGCGTTGCTGGTCGCAGGCGGGCACGTCGGGGAGCTTGCCCGAGTGCTGCACCTGTTCCACGTTGCGCCTCATCTGCCGCCTCGCGTGGTGGCCTGGTCGGCCGGGGCGATGGCCCTGACCGAACGCGTGGTCCTCTTCCACGACTTCGTCCCCCACGGGATTGCCCAGACCGAGGTCTACGGCGCAGGCATCGGCGTGGTGCCCGGCGTCGTGGTTCTCCCTCATGCACGGCGTCGACTGCGGGTGGGTGACCCGATCCGGATGTCGGTGCTGGCCCGGCGATTCGCGCCGGCCCACTGCCTGGTGCTCGACGACGTCACCCGGGTGACGCTCACCGAGGATCGTGGCCTTCCGGCGGACGCGCGCGTCCTGCACCCCAAGGGCCACATCGCGGAGCTCGAAGCGGCATGACCTCGTCCGCGCTGAAGCGCAAGCTGGCGATCAACCGGCTCAGGGACCGCAAACCACTGGACCCGGCCACCGTCGATCGGTTCCTGGCCCGCAACGAGGTGCCGATCGTCGAAGGGGCGCGCTGCACGTTCCTGTATCGCGGCGACGCCGACGAGGTCCTGCTCGTGCAGCGCGTGGTGGGGCTGCCCGAACAGATCCCGATGCGCAAGCTGCGGGGCACCGACCTGTGGTACCTCGTTCTCGAGCTGCCCGATGGCTCCCGGGTCAACTACCAGCTCGAGGTGCACCGCGGCGACCAGGTCGAGCGGCTCAACGATCCGCTCAACCCACGGCTCTCCTACAGCCCCATGGGCACGTCCTCGGTGTGTTTCGGGTACGGCTACCAGACCCCGGAGTGGACGGAGCCGGACCCGGCGGCACGCCAGGGCACTCTGGAAGAGATCGAGGTGACGAGTCGAGCCCTGCGGCGCGACTGCCCGGTGACCTTGTACCGGCCGGCACGGTTCCGCCGCACGTCGACGTACCCGTTGCTGGTGGTGCACGACGGTCCGGACTTCCTTCAGTACGCCGCCGCCAAGACCGTGCTGGACAACCTGATCCACCGCTCCGAGGTGGCCGAGACCGTCGTCGCCTTCCTGCACCCGCAGGACCGGCTGATCGAGTACACGAACTCGACCGCCCACTCGAGGTTCCTGACCCAGGAGCTCGTGCCGCGCCTGGAGACCCAGCTTCCGCTGATGGGACGGCCGTCCGGCCGGTGCCTGCTGGGCTCGAGTCTCGGCGCCGTTGCCTCGTTGTCCGCGGCAGTGAAGTCGCCGGACACGTACGGCTCGCTGATCCTGATGTCGGGGTCGTTCGTCTTCACCGACATCGGCAACGACCATGGCGGCGGACCCGTCTTCGACCCGGTGGTCAAGTTCGTCAACCGCTACCGGGCGAGACCGACCCGGGTTGCCGACCGGGTCTTCGTGAGCTGCGGCGTCTACGAGCCACTGATCACGCCCAACCGCTCCATGGTGCCGACGTTCGAGTCCACCGGGATGACCACGCGCTTCGTCGAGACCCGTGACGGGCACAACTGGGAGAACTGGCGCGACACGCTCCGCGACGCGCTGTCGTGGGTGTATCCCGGAGCTCAGAAGTTCGTCTACGAGTGAGGCCCCGCGTTCAGTGACGGCTTTCGGGACTGTCCGCCCCGTGGCCGCGGGCGGAAGTCGGTGCGTTGCGCAACGGTTCCTGGATGCTCCAGCCGGCGAGCAGGTCGAGGGCGGCGGCTGAGGGGGAGTCGGGGGCCGCGGTGTAGATGTTGACGCGTTGGCCCCCCTCGCCGGGCAGCTCGAAGGCTTCGTAGTCGAGGGTGAGCTCACCGACCAACGGATGGCGGACGTGCCTGGTTCCGGTGCGCTGGTAGCGCACGTCGTGCGCGGCCCAGCGCTGGCGGAAGCGCTCGCTGCGGGGAGCGCTGCTTGTCGTAGGGGTCGCGTCCCGCGTGAACCGCGGTTCGCTGGTCCCGTGCCAGCCCCCTTGAACCTGCTCGAGCGCCCGGATGTGATCGATGACGTACGCCGACCGGTTCCTGCACTGCGCAGGCGATCCTCGCGGTCATCCTGGTCAGCTACTTCATGATCCTTCCGGACAACTCGGTGATCTTCACCGGCCTGCCGAGCATCCGCGCAGCCATGGACCTCTCGACGGCTGGCCTGTCCTGGGTCCAGGACGCCTACACCCTCGTCTTCGGCGGACTGCTCCTGCTCGGTGCGCGGCTGGGCGACCTGCTGGGCCGGGTGCTGGAGTGCGTCGGTACCGTCGAGACCATCGGCACCGCGCTGGACGTCGTACGCGACGGTGGCGTGGTCGGTCGGGTCGGTGCGGCGCAGTACACCGATGTCCCGATGCGCTTCGACACCCTGATGCGCAACCGCGAGTCGATCAAGGTCCTCGTCCGACCCTGAGACGGCGACCCGCCCACCGTGACGACCAGACAACAGGCGCTGCACCTGGGGAAGCCCGGCGAAAGGTATTGGCACGGCGCCGCACCGGAGGCTTCGTGACCCACATCGCTCTGTGGGAGGCGGCCGGGCCCGAGCCGGTGGCTCAGCCCTGGTCCTGCTTCCAGGCAGCACTCCCGGTGCTCTTGTGGTGCAGACCGACGAACCGGGCGGGGAACCACCACTTCACGGCCCGACCGATCGCGGTGCGGCGGCACCAGCAGTCCGGATCGCAGCCGCAGCTCCGGTTGCGCGGGTTGTGCAGGCGTTGCAGGACGCTCCTGGTCACCCACGCAGCGTAGCCCTGGCGCGGGTCGGCTCATTCATGCCCGAGGACAGGGCCAGCACCAAGCGTGCGCGGGGCACGAAGAAGTTCTGAAGATACTTCTCCACAGCGCCCGGAATGTGGCGATTCGCAGGGCTGGATTGTCGGTGCCGGCAGGGAGAATTCCTTGCATGACAACGGCATTCTCCGATCCCGGGACCCACCCGGTCACTGCGGTTGTCGCGCGCTTCCACGCTGAGCTCGACGACCTCGACCCGCGGCTGTGGTCGATGACCGACAGGGAGCTCGCGCACGTGTTGCCGGCGTTGACGCGACTGCGTCAGCGGATCACCGGCCTCGAGCTGGCCGCGGCGCACCAGGCCGACGCCGTCGGCCTTGGCACCGAGGTCGGAGCCGCCGACACGGGTGCGTACTGGGCCAACACCACGCGGCAGACCAAGGCGGGAGCGAAGCGGCGGCTGAAGCTCGCCGCTGCTCTCGACCAGCACGACACCACCCGCACCGCGATGACAGCCGGGGCCGTCGCCGAGGACCAGGCAGCGGTGATCATGAAGGTGGTCGAGGAGCTCCCGGTGATGCAGGCCGAAGCCGAGACCGAGCTGGTCAGGCTCGCCGCCGAGCATGACGCCCGCGAGCTGGGCATCCTGGCCAAGCGGATCCTCGATGTGGTCGCCCCCGACATCGCCGAAGAGCACCAGCGCCGGGCTCTCGAACGCGAGGAAGAGCGGGCTCTGGAGGACTGCCGGTTCACGATCGCCGATGACGGGCACGGGCAGTGCCGCGGCCGGTTCACCGTCCCCTCGCCGGTCGGCGCGATGCTCAGGAAGGCGGTCCTGGCGTACGCCGCCCCCAAGCACCGCCGGCACTCCGCGACCCCGGCCGGGCTGGGTCACGCGTTCTGCGAGTACGTCGAGCGCTATCCCACCGATCGCCTCCCACAGGCTGGCGGTGTCAACGCGACCGTCGTGGTGAAGATGACCCTGGAGTCCTTGCAGGGTGATAGCGAGGAGCCAGCCACCCTCGACACCGGGCACCTGATCACCGCCGGGCAGGCACGCCGGCTCGCCTGTGAAGCGGGCGTGATCCCGGTGGTCCTCGGCAGTAGGTCCCAGGTCCTCGACGTCGGGCGCGGGTGCAGGTTCTACACCAAGCCGCAGCGGGTAGTCCTCGACGACCGCGACAAGACCTGCACAGCCGTGGGCTGCGACTGGCCGGCCTGGATGTGCCACGCCCATCACGACATCCCGTGGAGCCGGGGCGGGAGGACCGACATCGACAACGGACGACTGCTGTGTCCGAGGCATCACGCCTATGCGCACTCCCCGACGTACGAGATGAAGAAGACCAAGCATGGCCGGGTCACCTTCACCCGTAGATAGACGACGCCGACTCTCGACCGGCGGTGGTGACGAAACCCGCTCGCAGCCGACCGGCACACCATGCGATCGTGCAGCCGTGCCACAACCCGTCCTGTTATCCGACAGGCTGGTCATGGCCCCGTTGGCACCCGAGCACCTCGACCTCGAGGCACAGCTCGACTTCGACGCGGAGGTCATGCGTCACATCGGTGGGGCCGCGCGGTCGATGGTCGAGGTCGAGCGGGCAGTCGGACGATCCCGGTGTCGCCGACCTCGGAATACCGACTGGCCCGTTCGGCATGGGGACGGGGGTACGCACGCGAGGCTGTTGCCACTCTGCTCGATCACGGCTTCGCCTCCGTTGGCCTGGAGCGGGTCATTGCGCAGACGCGCGTCGACAACGCCAGGTCCCGCCGGTTGCTCGAAGCGGCCGGACTGCGATACGTGCGAACCTTCCGATCGCTGGCCGACGAAAGCCATGGCCCGCGCGACGTCGAGTACGAGATCACCAGGGCAGACTGGATCACGGTGCTGTAGACAGTCCCACCGATCCGAGGAAGTAGGAGACACGCAGGCAGACCGGGACCACGACGGGCGCAGGTGTATCGCCGCCTGGCTAGCGGCTCTCCCGTGTGGCCAAGGCAGCGATTGAAGTGGGCGCACCCCCTACCAGACCGGGCCGTGACCTCGCTTTACTGGTTCGATGGACAGGCGTCTGGGTCTCCTGGCGCTGACAGTCGCGGTCGCGGCCGGTCTTGGGGTGCTCGCCCTCTCGTCGACCGGTTCCCCGACGCCACGCGGGCTGATGCCCGTTGACGCGCCGGTGCTTTCCCTGCTCATCGGATGGTCGTTCGCCGGCGCCGGCGTGGTGGCATCGGTCCTACGGCCGCACAACCGCTTCGGGCTGCTGCTGTACGCGACCGGGCTGATGTGGTTCACCTCCGCGCTGATGGCGGCAGACAGCCCACTGGTGTTCAGCCTCGGTCTCCTCACGGCGCCATGGTGGCTCGGAACGTTCTTCCATGCTTTGCACACCTTCCCCGGAGGTCGGCTCGAGGGCAGATGGCCTCGCCGCCTGGTGGTCCTGCTGTACCTCGATGTCACTGCGCTCCAGGCATTTCGGCTGCTGTTCACGTCGTCGGCTGACCTGCCCGGCTGCGCAGACTGCCCGCACAACGTGCTCCTGGTCAGCGACCAGCCTGACGCCGTGGCCTCGATTCTGGTGATTCAGCAGGCGGTGGTCGGGTCGTTCGTCATCGGCGGCACGCTGCTCGTCCTGGCGCGGCGCTGGCGGGCGGCGACCGCACCGCAACGCCGGGTGTTGGCACCCGTCCTGGCAACGGGTTCGGCCTGTCTGGCAGTGCAGGCGGTCAGCCTGGCCGCGCAACCCGCGCAGGTCCGGCAGTCCGTGGGGTGGGTGGGTGCGGTGGCGTTCGCTGCGGTCCCGGCGTCGTTCCTGCTGGGGCTTCTGCGGCAGCGGTTGGACCGGGCCGCGGTCGGGCAGCTCGTGGTCGACCTTGGCACGGTCAGCGAAGGTGATCCGTTGGACGGATTGCTGCGTAACGCACTCAGGGATCCGTCCTTGCAGGTCGCGTACTGGCGCCCCGAGACCCAGGAGTACCTGGACGGGAGCGGACGTCCGTTTCCGATGCCGGCGCCGGACGAAGAGCGAGCGGTCACCCGTATCGAGCGAGACGGGCGACGGATCGCGGCGCTGGTGCACGACCCATCGCTGGCCGAGGACGCAACGCTGATCTCCGGAGCGGTCGCCGCTGCCGGGCTGGCCCTCGAGAACGAGCGGCTGCACGCCGAGGTCCGCGCCCAGCTCGAGGAGCTGCGGGCCTCACGGCTCCGGCTGGTGGAGGCCGGCGACCGGGAGCGACGACGGTTCGAACGCAACCTGCACGACGGGGCGCAGCAGCGGCTACTGGCGGTCTCGATGCTGATCAGCCAGCTCGAACGACGCACGGAAACAGACGCCACGGCCAAGGAGCTCGCTGCCGAGGCGAAGGCGGAGCTGGGAAGATCGCTGGCCGAGCTGCGCGAGCTCGCGGCCGGTTTGCACCCGGCTGTGCTCACCGATCACGGGCTCGCGGTTGCGCTTGAGGGCGTCGCGGCCCGGACCCCGATCCCGCTGGAGCTGGTTGTGGACCTGCCCCGGCGGGTGCCGCCGCGCGCGGAGGTCGCCGCGTACTACGTGATCTGCGAGGCGCTGGCCAACGCCGTGAAGCACGCAGCCGCCAACGGTGTCTCCGTGCACGTGTGGGAGCGCAGGGACGGGGGTGGCTCGACGATGGAGGTACACGTGGTCGACGACGGGGTCGGTGGCCTCGACGCTGGCCCAGGTGCGGCGAGCGGGTCCGGGTTGGAGGGGCTGCGTGACCGGATTGCCGCGCTGGGCGGCCAGCTGGAGGTGATCAGCCCGGTGGGAGAGGGCACGAGGGTCCGGGCGGTGATCCCGTGCGGGTAGCGATCGCCGACGACGCCGTCCTGCTCCGCGAGGGCGTTGCCCGGCTGCTCACCGACGCCGGCTTCGAGGTCGTTGCCACGTACGGCGACGCCGAGTCGCTGCTCGTGGATCTGGAGGCCCGGTCGGTGGACGTCTGCGTTCTGGACATCAAGATGCCGCCGACGTTCACTGACGAAGGGCTGCGGGCGGCCGCCACAATCCGTGCGCAATGGCCACGGGTCGGGGTGTTGGTGCTGTCGCAGTACGTCGAGCTCGGGCTGGCGACTCGTCTCCTCGCGGACGGGGTCGAGGGGTTGGGGTATCTGCTCAAGGACCGGGTCGCCGACGTCGAGGAGTTCGTCGACGCCGTCCGCCGGGTCGGGGAGGGCGGCTCCGCACTCGACCCGACGGTGGTGTCGCAGATGCTGTCCCGTAGGCAGGCCGACGAGGACCTCGGCCGGCTGACGCCACGCGAGTACCTCGTCCTCGAGGCGATGGCACAGGGGCTCGCCAACCGTGCCATCGCGGACCGGCTGCACGTCAGCGTGCGCGCGGTGGAGAAGCACGTCACGAACATCTTCGACAAGCTCGGCCTCGTCGTCGGCGTGCAACGGGACCGCCGCGTCCTTGCCGTACTGCGCTTCCTGCGCAGATAGCTCTGCGGCGGTGGTACGGCCTGCCGCACCACCGCCGGCCCGGCACACCCCACTCACGGGCGCGCGCACGCCCCATGTCCTGTGGGGGCGGTGACGACGAGGCTTTCAGGTGCCCGCGGACCCGCCGCGGGGGTCGAGGGAAGGCATCCGCATGGTCATCCGCACAACCAGTCCCAGCACCGCCGCGACCGACACGCACCACGACGGACACCACGGCGCCGACGAGACCACGCGTCCGACACGGCTCGTTCGCTTCGCCCGCCACTACCTGCTGATGATCGTCGCGATGTACGCCGGAATGCTGGTCCTGGACCCGGTGTACGACGCGCTCGCCACCCATGCCGGATACGCCGATCCATGGGCCGAGCTGCCCCTGCTCTCGGCTCTGGTGATGGCCGGCAACATGACCGTGCCGATGGTGCTTCTGATGCTGCGTCATCGCCGCGGTTCCCGCGCAATCCTCGACATGGTCGTAGCCATGTTCGCGCCCACCCTGGCCGCCACGGCGCTGTACGTGCTGGGTGCCCTACCCGCCGACCAGGTGATGACGGTGACGCACCTCGGCATGTTCCCGGCCATGTTCCTCGTGATGCTCCGCCGCTACCGCTACTACGCCGCCTGAGTCCCATTCGCACACACGGAAGGACACACCGTGACCACCAGAACGCTTCCGGGCTCCAGTCCCACGGATACGAACCGCCCCGAGAGCCCCGACCAGCTCCGGCTGGGCACCGCCACCTTGGTCGCGGGACTGCTCAGCCAGGTACCCCTCGGTGCCCTGCACCCCCACCAGGCGTACGCCAACGACTCGGTGGCCGCGTTCCACGAGTACACGCACTCCGGGGACTGGGCGCTGGTGCACCTGGGCCAGTTCCTGGGGCTGATGCTGGCCACGATCGGCCTGGTCGCCGTGGCGACCTCTCTGGGCCGGCACCGAGGTACGGCTGGCTTCCTCGGTCAGGTGGCTGTGGTGACGGCCGTGGTCTCGGCCGCCGTGTTCGCCGTCCAGATGGCGGTCGACGGGGTCGCACTCAAGGCCGCCGTCGACACCTGGGACGCGGCGACGACGACCGCCGACCAGTCCGCTGCCTACCGAGTCGCCGAGTCCGTCCGCTCGGTCGAGAAGGGGCTCAGCGCCCTCTTCAACCTCATCAACGGGCTCACCCTGATCAGCTTGGGCATCGGCCTCACCTTGGGCAGCGGCCGCGGGCGCAGGCTCGGTTGGATCGCGGCGGTCGCGGGGGTCGGCTTCGTTGCCGTGGGCGTCCTGACAGCCCGGACCGGGTTCTCCCACGAGGCCGCCTCCGCGGCACTCCCGGCAACCGGAGCGCTCGTGGTGTTCGCGGTCGGGATGGCGTTCGCCGCATGGCGGCGGACCAACACCTGAGGCGCCCGGGCACATGCCGAGCGCACTCTGGGCAAACATGGGTGTTCCCCTCGTCGCGGGCCGGGTGCGGCCGGGCTCACTGTGTTCGTGGGCGCTGACGACCCGCGGCCGCGCGGTCGGGTCGGTCTGCGTCGTCGAGCAGATGAGCGACATGCGGGTGGAGCGCGTCTGCCTCCGCGACCAGCTCGGTCGCCCGTTGGGTCTCGCCCTCGTCCGCGCTCAACCTGGCCAGCCCGTCAAGAGCAAGGATGGTGACCATGTGGTTCTCCTCGGCCCGGGCGAGGGTGAGGACCTCCTCGAGCGAGTTCCTGTCGTCGGTCTCGGCGGCGAGCAGACACCGCGAGAGCAGTGCGCCGTCGCCGCCGCCCGCGCCGGCGTACCACTCGAGGTTCTCCCTCAACAAGGAGATGGCCGCGCTGCCCTCGCCGGTGCTCCTGAGCAGCCGGGCGAGGTTCAGCCGGGCAGTTGCCGCCATCCGACCGTCGCCACTGGCAGTTGCGGCAGCGAGGGTCCGGTCGAACGAGGCCGCCGCGTCCACCGGGCGGCCCGCCCGCTGCTGCACTCGGGCCAGCGACCCGAGGTGGAGTGCCGCCTGCCCGAGGAAGCCGAGGGCCATCGACTCCTGTGCGGCGCCGGAGAGGGCGTCGATGGCGTCGTCGAAGCGATGCTCCGCCTGCGCGATGCCGCCGAGCATCGCCTGGGCGTGCACCAGGCCCCATGAGTCCCCGATGGGGGTCAGGATGCCCAGCGCCTCCGCGCCCTCGAGTGCCGCGGTCGCGGTGTCACCCAGCATCAGCGACCCGTAGGCAGCGAGCACCAGGCTGGCGGCCACCTCCCAGTCCAGGTCCAGGCGTCGGTACGTCGCCAGACCGTCCGTTGCAGCTGCCCGCGCGTCGGCGGGCAGGCCCTGCTGGAGGCACACGAAGGCGCGGTGGCGTGACACGTCGGCCCGCATCACCTCCGCTTCGAGCTGGTCGGCGATGCCCTCGGCCTCCTCGAGGTCACTCCCTGCGAGAGCGACGTCGCCGGCTGACGCCTCGAGCCAGCCGGCGAGCAGGAGCGCCGAAGCCCGCGCAGACGGTGGCGTGGCCGACGTGAGCGTGTCGCGGATCCTGGTGGCGGCAGCCGTGCCGTCGCCGAGGACGACCCAGGTCCAGCCGAACCCGGTCGCGATGCTGACACCGAGGTCGGGTTCGCTGGTCCGGCACCATCTGAGCGCACCGTCCACGTTCGCCCTCTCGGCTCGCGCGATCGCCAGACACTCCGGCTGGCGCCTGCCCCGGACGTGGGCCTCGCACCAGGCGGCAGTCTGCGCGTACCAGCCGGCGTGGGCGCGACGGGCCGTCTCGGCGAGCCCGGCGTCTGTGAGCCGATCGGCGGCGTACGCGCGGATGCTGTCCAGGAGTCGGTACCGCACCTGGCCGTCGTCGGTGCTGTCCACGCTGACCAGCGAACGGTCGACGAGTCGGGTCACGGTGTCCACGACGGCGCCCGGGGGGACCTCGAGGGCCACCATCACGTGCTCCACGGCCGCCAGCGATGCGCTGCCCGCGAAGCAGGACAGGGCCCACAGGCCGCGTTGGTCGTCAGGGAACAGCAGGTCGTAGCTCCACCCGATCGCGCCTGCGAGGGCACGCCTGCGTTCCGGCCGGCGACTGCTGGGGTCCTGAAGCAGGGAGAACCGGTCGTCGAGGCGTCGCGCGATGTCGCGCACCGACAGCGACCGCACCCGCGCGGCGGCGAGCTCGATGGCCAGCGGTAGCCCGTCGAGGGATCGACACACCTCCTCGACGAGCGCGGTCGTGTCGTCATCGACCACGAGCTGACGCCGCATCTCACGAGCACGTGCCAGGAAAAGCTGCCACCGAGCTCTCGGTCGAGAGCGGCTCAAGGTGGTGCACCAGCTCGTCCTCGATGCCGAACGGCACCTGGCTGGTCGCGAGGACACGAAGGCCGGGGACGTCCTCGAGGAGCGCGCCGACCAGGGCGCTCGCGTTGGCGATGACGTGCTCACAGTTGTCGAGGAGCAGGACGGTCTGCGCGCCCGAGAGCCGCTCGCGCAGCTGTCGCACTCCCGGCGACGTGCAGGGTCTCGGCGACGACCTGCTCCAGGTCAGCCGAGCCGGTGACGGCTTCGAGACGCACCAGCCAGACACCACCCGGCACCCTCACGCCTCGTGCCAGCTCGAGCAGCAGCCTGGTCTTGCCGACGCCTGCCGGCCCGACGACGCTCACGAACCGGTGCTCGTCGACGAGTCCGGACAGGGCGACGAGCTCGGCGCCACGGCCAAGGAGCGGGGTGAGTTCCTGCGGCAGGTTGCCGGGAGTCGTGACGCGGTGCAGATCTGGCGTACCGCCCAGCGCGGCGCTCTGGCGTAGGAGCTGTTGCTCCAGGGCGCGCAGGTCCGGGCCCGGCTCGACGCCGAGCTCGTCGATCAGCAGCCTCCGCACCCGGGCGTACGTCGCGAGCGCGTCGGCCTGCCTGCCTCCGCGGTACAGCGCCGTCATGAGCGAGGCCCACAGCCGCTCGCGGAGCGGGTGCTGAGTCACCAGGGTCTCGAGCTCACCGACGACGCTCACCGCCGGCACCGAGGTCGACCCGTGCGGCCATCACGTCCTCGAGGAGAGCCAACCGGAGCTCCTCGAGACGGGCGCGATGGGGCTCGGCCCAGTCGCCGAGGTCGATGAGGACCTCGCCGCGGAACAGGCGCAGCCCTTCGCTGGCCTTCGCCATCGCCGTGGACGCGTCACCCGCGTGCCGCGCTGAGGACGCCTCGGCGGCAAGGTCGACCACGTGGATGGCGTCGACCCTGCCCGGTTCGACGAGGAGTCGGTAGGTGTCGTCCTCGCCGACGACGAGGTCCTTGTCACCGAGGGCGCGCCGCAGCTGGGAGACCTTCGACTGCAAGGTGTTGCGGCCGGCAGTCGTTGGCCAGAGGTCCTCGAGCAGGACGTCCACGCGCACGCGGGAGCCAGCATCGAGCGCGAGCCGGACGAGCAGCTCGGTGGTCTTGCCTGCCGGCACCGAGAGCCGATCACCATCCCTGCGAGCCTCGACTGCGCCGAGAACGGCGACAGTGAGCACTCTCCGAGGCTACGACAACGCCGCCCGGGCGAGGGCGTCTCCGGCGTCGTCAGCGCTCCGTCAGCGCTCCGTCAGCGCCGGGGTCCACGGTGCACCTGTGCCCGACGCCAACACCGCCCTCCTCCGCCGCCTGATCGGCGACCACCCCGACGCGCCTGCCGAGATCCTCGTGCTCGCCGCAGACTCCACCTCGACACCCCTCCTGGTGGCCGCCGCGATCCTGGCCGGTGACCTCGACCTCCTCACCCGAGCGGCCGAGCACGCGCCGACGACCCGTGACCGACAGCTGGTCGCACTGGCCGAGGCACACCTGCGCGGCAACGTGGACCTGCTCGACGCGCTCGTCCGCGACCACCTCTCCGAGCATCCGGACAACCTCCTCGCGGCCTGGATCGCCGGCCGACAGATGCCCACCCCCTGAACGGCACATCACCCACCCACGCACACCCACGAAAAGGAGCTCGTCATGTCAGACGTCCACACCGCAGCCCCCCGCAGTGCACCCGCGAAGCCCCGAGTGACCGGACGAACGTCGGACGCTGGATGGTGTCGTTCGCCGGCTACCCGCTGGGTGGGTACGCCGCTTACCTGCTCGTCGGAAGAGTCGACGGCTTCGGTCCAGCACTCGCCGGAGGGCTTCTGACCGGCGCCATCCTCGGTGCCGTCCAGGTCTGGGCCATGGGGAAGACCGCGCCTCGAGCGCTCGCCTGGATCCTTGCCACTGCGGTCGGCCTGATGGCGGGCGTGGCCGTCGGCGCCGCACTGGTCGACTACCGGACCGACCTCGGTTCGCTGGTCGTCCAGGGCGCGGTCGGCGGCGCCCTGGCCGGCGTCGCCCAGGCGGTCGTCCTCGTGCCGCGGCTGGGAGCGCTGGCCCTGGTCTGGCCGCTCTACCTCAGCGGCACGTTCGCGCTCGCGTGGGCGGTCACGACGTCCGCGGCATCGACGTCGACCAGCAGTTCACGATCTTCGGGTCCTCCGGCGCCCTCGTGGCCACCCTCCTCACCGTCGTCCTGCCGCTGGCCCTCGGCAGCCGCCGCGACAGCAACGAGATCGCGTCATGAGCCGGCACGTCGTCTTCGGCACCGGCCAGGTCGGTCGCCCGCTCGTCGAGCAGTCTCGTCGCAGCCGGGCCACGACGTCGTCGCGGTCAACCGCAGCGGACGCGACCAGCTTCCCCGGTGCCCAGGTCGTCGGCGGTGACGCCAGCGACCCGACGTTCACCACCCGCGTTTGCGACGGCGCCGACGTCGTCTACTTCTGCCTCAACGCGAGGAACTACGCTCGGTGGGCTGCGGAGTTCCCGCCGCTGCAGCGCGGTGTCCTCACTGGAGCGGCTGCGCGCCGGCGCCCGGCTCGTCGTGCTCGACAACCTCTACGCCTACGGCCCTCCGAACGGTCGCCCGCTCGTCGAGACAATGTCCGCCAACCCGACCTCGACCAAGGCGGCGACCCGGGCGGCGATGACCGAGGAGCTGCTGAGCGCCCACGCCGCGGGACAGGTCGAACGTCGCCATCGGCCGCGCCCGCGACTACTTCGGGCCAGGCGCCCGGATGTCCGCGCTCGGCGAGACGGTGTTCGCGACCGCGCTCACCGGTGCGCGGGCGCAGGTCATGGGAGATCCCGACCAGCCGCACAGCTACTCCTACACCCCCGATGTCGCCGCCGGCACTGGTCACCCTGGGAACCGCAGCCGGGGCCATCGGGAAGGTCTGGCACCTACCGGTGGCTCCCGCTCGAACCACCCGAGAGATCATCGAGCACGTCTACGCGCTGCCGGCCATCGGCCGCGCACCCTGGCGGCCGGACGGACCACGTTGCGTTCCCTCGGCCTCGTGAAGCCGGCGATGCGGGAGTACCTGCACACCCTCTACCAGTTCACGGATCCGTGGGTCGTCGACGACTCCACCTTCCGCACCGCGTTCGGTGCCTCTGCCACCCCACTCGACGAGGCCCTCGACGCCACGCTCGCGTGGTACCGCACCGCCGTGCCCGTTCCCGCTACCCGACAGGAGACAGCATCATGAGCACGCAGAGCATCACCGGGGGAGGCGTCACCGACCGGAGCGCCGCTCGCCTCGCGCGGGGCCGCCCTGGCTCTCGCGTCCCTCCTGCGCCATCGCCGGATTCACCGTCCTCGGTTCGGTCTTCCAGTACCCGCAGATCCTGGAGGAGCCGACCGCGGAGATCCTGCGCCTCTTTCGCGCGCACCAGGGAGCGGTGGTCACGTGGTTCCTCGTCCTGGTCGTCAGTGCGGCTCTGATGGCCCCCGCCGGTCTCTTCCTCGGTCGCCTCGTCGGCGGGACCCTCGGGCGCTGGATCGCAGGCGTCGGCATCGCCGCCGCCATCGTGCAGGTCATCGGTCTTCAACGATGGGTAACGCTGGTCCCCGGCGTCAGCACGGACGCACTCGACCCAGCGCGTCGCGCCGACGCCGAGGACCGGTTCGAGCTGCTGCACACGGTGCTCGGCAAGGTCATCGGCGAGACCCTCGGCTACGCCCTCACCGCCACGTTCACGGTCCTGGTCGTGATCGCCCTGCAGCCGCACGATCATGCCGCGCTGGATGGCCGTGGTCGGTTACACGGCAGCAGGTCTGATCGCCACCGGGGTGGTCATCCCGCTGGTCGAGGCGGCCAGCCTGAGCAACTTCGCGGGCTACGTGGCCTGGTGTGCGTGGCTGCTGTGCGTTGCGGTCCTGCTGTTCCGGGCTCCCGCCGAAGCATGACTCCTCCGCTGCCCCGGGGCGGTCACTCCTCCAACGGGACCAGCTCGGCGGCGGTGCGGACGCCGGCCCACCGGCGTACGTCGCCGGGCAGGTCCAGGCGCTCGACCGGTGCCGCGCTCGCGAAGTCGCCCCAGCTGGTCTTGGGCAGCATCCACATCACCTCGAACTCGTTGCCGTCGGGGTCCTTGGCGTAGATGCTCTTGGTCGCACCGTGGCTCGACTCACCGGTGTAGGCGTCGAGGTTGGCCAGGGTGAGCCGGGCCTCCTCGAGCTCCTCGATGGTGTCGACCTGCCAGGCGAGGTGGTACAGGCCGAGGCTGCCGCGCGGTCGCGGAGGCTGGGCGCCGACCCCGAACAGTCCGAGGTCGTGGTGGTTGCCGGACCGGGGCAGGCGCAGGAAGGCGGCGTCGGCGCGCGGTTCACGCGCCATCACCTCCATCGCGAAGGCCTGCTGGTAGAAGGCGATGCTGCGCTCCAGGTCGGCCACGTACAGCACGGCATGGTTGAGGCGCACGGCGTTGACAGTCATCGAGCTACCCGTTTCGTGTGTCTGCGTTGATCAGGCCGCGACGCCGAAGCCGCCGGTCCAGGCGATCTTCTCGCTGGCGGCAAGGGTGATCTGCAGGAAGCCGATGCCCTCGAGCTCGCGAGCGCGTGTGAGCGGACCCGCGTCGATCGCGTTCAGGCCACCGGAGGTGACCAGCCCGGCCAGGGTCGACTTGGCGTCGGCGTCGTCGCCCGCGATCAGGACAGTCGTGGTGAGCGACCCCACGCTACCCGCTACCAGGGTGCCGGCGAAGGTGGTGTTGAACGCCTTCAGCACCCGCGACGTCGGGAGGGCCGCGGCGATCTCCGCGGTCGCGGAGCCGTCAGCGGGAACGGTCAGGGAGTCGAACGTCTCGAAGTCCAGCGGGTTGGTGATGTCGACGACGATCTTGCCCGCCAGGGTGTCGCCGCGCTCGGCGAGGACGGCGCTGACCGCGGGGTAGGGGACCGCGAGGACGACGATGTCGCCCGCGACCGCCGTGGCGCTGTCGGCCTGGCCGAGCAGCTGGACCGTGTGACCGCCCTTGCCGGCGACACCTGCGATGGCCTGGCCCATGTTGCCGGTGCCGATGATGGATACGTGTGCCATGGAGCTCTCCTCGGAAGAGTGATTGGTTGTTGCTTCAACTAACTATCGCTCACTTTGGTTGTCTCGTCAAGTAAAGGGGTAGGCTTGTGGCCATGGACACGCAGTGGTTGGACGACGCACAGCATGCGGCCTGGGTCAAGCTGGTCGCGGTGGTGGAGCTGTTGCCCGGCGTGCTCGACACGCAGCTGCGGCGCGACGCCGGACTGACTCACTTCGAGTACTTCGTCCTCGCGATGCTGTCCGAGGCTCCCGAGCGCACGCTGCGGATGACGTCGCTCGCGCAGCGCACCAACGCGACGCTGCCGCGTCTGTCGCACGTCGTACGCCGGCTGGAGGACCGCGACCTGGTGCGACGGTTCCCGTGCCCGGACGACGGGCGCGCGACGAACGCGCGTCTCACCGACCAGGGCTGGGCGGCCGTGGTGGCCGCGGCTCCCGGACATGTCGCGAACGTTCGCTCCCACGTCATCGATGCGCTGAGCCCCGCCCAGGTGCGCCAGCTCGACGCCATCCTGTCCAGCCTGCTCGAGCGGCTCGACCCGGACGGGCACATGAGCACGAGCTCACGGACCCGAGGGAAATGATCTGACTGTGATGTCCCGGCTCGCTCACCCGCGCGGGGTGAGGAGGACTGCGCGAACAGCAGCCACCGTTGCTGCATGAGTGAGGTGGCGGGCGCCGACCGCGATGGCCAGGATGCGGGAGCCTGGTCATGATTCCTCGATCCGTGCTGCGCGTCGGAGTCGCGGTCGCTGCGATTCCGCTCCTGGCCGCCTGCGGAGGTGGCGACACCACCGGCGACCGGGACTACTGCAACCAGTACGCCGACCTGGTGAAGGCAAGCGACCAGCTGCGACAAGATGACCCGCTGACCGTCAAGGCTGGGGAGCTGCGCGCCGCGTCCGAGAAGCTCCAGGCCGAGCTGGACCGGTTCCAGGCGGTCTCCGAGGGACGCCTCGACACGGCGATCTCGACGCTGCGCGCCAACGTCGACGTCGTCCGCCAGGCCGCCGCCGACGCGCGTAGCGATGCCCAGGCGATGTCGCGCCCTCAGCTGGAGGACGCCATCGCCGACATCAACCGGGCCTGGACCGCCCTGCAGGACATCGCCACGCTCAAGTGCGATGCCTCCTGAGAGGCACGACCCGGCAGCCGGCACGACACCCCAAGGAAGTGAGGAACCCCGATGAGCACCACTGACGTCGCTACCCGCGCACGCGGTGTCCTGGTCGTCACCTGCCTCTCGACGCTGGTGGTCAACGCCAACACGTCCGCGGTCAGCATCCTGCTCCCGGCCATCAGCGACGACACCGGCATGTCGGTCAACGACGTTGCAGTGGGCCGTCACCGGCTACTCGCTGGTGGGCGCCGCGACCATCGTGACGTCCGGCTCGCTGGGCGACGTGTTCGGCAGGAAGCGCATCTTCCAGCTCGGGCTGCTGCTCTTCGTCGCTTCGTGCGTGCTGATCGCACTCTCCGAGCTCGGGCGGGGTGGTCATCGCGGGCCGCTGCATCCAGGGCGCCGCTGGTGCGACGATCCTGGCCTGCGGGCTCAGCCTGCTGACGGTGGCCAACCCCGGCGAGGGCCAGCTGCGGGCGGTCTCGCTCTGGGGTGCGGCGGCAGCCGTCGGCGCCGCGGCCGGGCCACTGCTCGGTGGTGTCCTGGTCGAAGCGACCGGCTGGCAGGGGCTGTTCTGGATCGACGCCGGCGTCGCCGCTGGTGTGCATGGCGATGACGGCCGCCAAGGTGACCGAGTCGCGTGACCCGAGCCGGCCGCGCTCGATCGATCTCGCCGGCAGCGTGCTGGTCGCGCTCACCCTCACGCCGGTCATCCTCGCGCTGAGCAAGGGCAGCGACTGGGGATGGACGTCTCTGGCGACGCTCGGTTGCCTGGTCGGTGGCCGTCGTCTCGGGCTTCGCGTTCGTTGCCGTGGAGAACCGCGTCGCCGTCCCCATGCTCGACCTGGCCCTGCTGCGCAACCGGGTCCTGGTCGCTTCCACGATCGCCATCCTGATCGGCGCCGGCACCATCAACGCGCTGATGTACCTCGTGAGCCTCTACTTCCAGGACCCGGCCACCCTTGGGCTCAGCCCGTTGCAGGCCGGCCTGGCCACGCTGCCCGCGACAGCCGGACTGGTGGTCGGTCGCACCGTTCGTGCCGCGGGTCGCGGCACGGTTCGGCGGCCGCCAGGTCGTCGGCGCAGGTTTCGCGATCACCGCCGCTCGGCTTCGCTCTGGTGGGCTTCGTCGACGGCTCGTGGCGATATGCCGCATTCGTCCTGCCGCTGATCGCCGTCGCCGTCGGGATGGGACTCTCGAACGGGCCTGCGACCTCGGCGTCGACGGCATGCGTCTCGGCGGACCAGGTCGGGGCGGCCTCGGGTGTCTCCAACATGGCCCGCTACGTCGGCGCGGCCGTGGCCACGGCGCTCGCCGCGACGATCTACGGAAACGTCATCACAAACCAGACGGACGCGGGCCAGTCGCAGGTCGACGCCCTGTCCTCCGGACTCTCCGCGGCCTCCTGGACGATGGCCGTCTTCAGTCTTGTGGGCGTCGTGATGGCCGTGGTCATGGGGCGGCGTTCTCGAGTTGCCCGGGGCACCCTCGCCGACTCCGGCGCAGCTGCGGCCGCTCACACCTTCACCCTGCCGACGTCGGCCACCCCGACTTCCCAGGCGACCGACGTCGTGCCGGGGTAGCCGCCCGTCGTGGCGGGCGCTCTCGCGCACGAGGCGACCCTCGGACCGGGCCGTTCGGGACCTTTGACCCTCTCCAATTCTGTCCGCCTCGGCTGTAGTGGATTCGACCCGGTTGAACCACGATGGACGGGTCCAGTCAGGAGACCGAAAATGAACGACCACGCCGTCGGCACCGAGGCCGGTCCCGGCGCCCTCGGCAGGGTGACCGAAGCGCCGCGGTCTCCGTGGCTGATGCTCGCGATGGCCACCATCGGGTTCGCGGTCAACTTCTGGGCCTGGGCGCTGATCAGCCCGCTCGGCCCGCTCTTCCGCGACGACGGAACCCTCGGCACTCTCACCGAGTCCGACGTCGCGCTGATGGTCGCCGTACCGGTGGTGGTCGGCTCGCTCGGCCGGATCCTGGTCGGGGCGCTCACCGACAAGCTCGGCGGCCGGGTGATGTTCCCGCTCGTCTCCGCGGCCACGATCCTGCCGATCCTGTTCCTGGCGTTCTTCGCGCTCGACTCCTACGCCCTGATCCTGGTCGGCGGCTTCTTCCTCGGCATCGCCGGCACCGCGTTCGCGGTCGGCGTGCCGTTCGTGAACGCCTGGTTCCCGCCCGAGAAGCGCGGCCTCGCGATCGGCATCTTCGGTGCGGGCATGGGCGGCACGGCGATCAGCGCGCTGACCACCGTGAAGCTCTCCGACGAACCTGGGCGCGAGGGCGCCGTTCCTGATCACCGCCGCCGTGCTCGCCGTCTACGCCGGTAGCGGCCTGGCTGATCCTGCGCGACGCCCCGGGCCGGATCGCGCCGACGACGTCGCTGGTGACCCGGCATCTCGGCCAACGCGCGGCTCCCGATCACCTGGCAGGCGTGCATCCTCTACGCCGTCGCCTTCGGCGGCTACGTCGCGTTCTCGGTCTACCTGCCCGTCGTACCTCAAGACCGCCTACGGGCTCACCCCGGCCGACGCCGCGAACCGGATGGCCGGGTTCGTGGTCGTCGCGGTGATCATGCGGCCCGTGGGCGGTTGGCTCTCCGACAGGCTCGGCGCGATCCCGGTGCTGGCCAGCGGCTACGCCGTGGTCGTGGTGTGGCGCGGCGATCTCGGCCGGCACCCCGCCGCTCGAGCGGCGTCGGCACCGTGGCCTTCCTGGCCATGGCCGCCGCGCTCGGCTCCGGCAGCGGCGCGACCTTCGCGCTCATCGCCAAGGTGACCGACCCGTCACGGGTCGGCGGGGTGACCGGTCTCGTCGGCGCCGCCGGCGGGCTCGGCGGCTTCGTGCCGCCGCTGATCATGGGCTACGTCTACGGGCGCACCGACTCCTACGCGATCGGGCTGTGGCTGCTCTCGGTCACCGCGGCCCTGACCCTGGTCCTGACCCTCACCGTGGTCCGCCGCACCGCAGGCGCCCACGACCCGCGCGACCCCGCCGAGGAGAGGGCCACCGCGTGACGACCCTGCCCGGCATGGACGGGGCGCTCAGCGACGCGCTCGTGCGCAGCCGCCGCTACTTCACCCGGGGCACGGTCTCCGACGACCTGCGCACCCTGACCAAGGCCGGCGGGCGGCAGGCCGACGACTTCTACCGGGACCGCTGGAGCCACGACAAGGTCGTGCGCTCCACCCACGGCGTGAACTGCACCGGCTCGTGCTCGTGGAAGGTCTACGTCAAGGACGGGATCATCACCTGGGAGACCCAGCAGACCGACTACCCCTCGGTCGGCCCCGACTCGCCGGAGTACGAGCCCCGCGGCTGCCCGCGCGGCGCGGCGTTCTCCTGGTACACCTACTCCCCGACGCGGGTCCGCTACCCGTACGTCCGCGGCGTCCTGCTGCAGATGTTCCGCGAGGCCAAGGCCCAGCACGACGGCGACCCGGTTCGGGCCTGGGAGCACATCGTCGAGAACCCGCAGCGGGCGAAGGCCTACAAGTCCGCCCGCGGCAAGGGCGGCCTGGTGCGCGCCACCTGGGACGAGGCCAGCGAGATCGTCGCGGCCGCGCACGTCCACACGATCAAGAAGTACGGCCCCGACCGGGTGGCCGGCTTCTCGCCGATCCCGGCGATGTCGATGGTCTCGCACGCCTCCGGCGCACGGTTCGTGAACCTCATCGGCGGCTCGATGCTGAGCTTCTACGACTGGTACGCCGACCTGCCCGGTCGCCTCCCCGCAGGTCTTCGGCGACCAGACCGACGTCCCCGAGTCGGGTGACTGGTGGAACGCCGGCTACCTGATCATGTGGGGCTCCAACCTCCCGGTCACCCGCACGCCGGACGCGCACTGGATGACCGAGGCCCGCTACCGCGGCCAGAAGGTGATCGCGGTCGCCCCCGACTACGCCGACAACGTGAAGTTCGCCGACGAGTGGCTGCCGGCCAGGCCGGGCACCGACGCCGCGCTCGCGATGGCGATGGGCCACGTCGTGCTCAAGGAGTTCTTCGTCGACCGCGCAGACGCCGTACTTCACCGAGTACGTGAAGACCTACACCGACCTGCCGTACCTGGTCCGGCTCGAGGAGGCCGGCGACGGCGCGTACACCGCCGGCAAGTTCCTCACCGCCGCCGACCTGGTCTCGCAGGCTCGACCGGCGGCGACGACGAGAACGCCGCCTTCAAGACCGTGCTCATCGACTCCGCGACCGGCGAGCCCGTCGTCCCGAACGGCTCGCTGGGCCACCGCTACGGCGAGGCGGGCGTGGGCAAGTGGAACCTCGAGCTCGGCGACGTCGACCCGGCTCTCTCGCTGCTCGACACCGCGACCGAGTCGGTCGCTCGTCCGGATGCCGCGCTTCGACACCCCCGACGGCGCCGCCGCCGACCTGCCGCGCGGCGTCCCCGTGCGCCGCGTCGGCGGGCACCTGGTCACCACCGTCTTCGACCTGCTGCTGGCGCAGTACGGCGTGGGCCGCCCCGGTCTGCCGGGCGACGTGGCCGACGGGCTACGACGACGCGGCAGTCGCCGTACACCCCGGCCTGGCAGGAGGCGATCACCGGTGTGCCGGCCGCAACGGCCGCCCGGATCGGGCGCGAGTTCGCCGCAGAACGCCGAGGAGTCCCAGGGCCGCTCGATGATCGTGATGGGCGCCGGCACCAACCACTGGTTCCACTCCGACACGATCTACCGCGCCTTCCTCACCCTCACCAACCTGACCGGCTGCCAGGGCGTCAACGGCGGCGGGTGGGCCCACTACGTCGGCCAGGAGAAGGTCCGCCCGATCACCGGCTACACCCAGGTCGCGAACGCCCTCGACTGGAACCGGCCGCCGCGCAACATGATCCAGACCGCGTTCTGGTACCTGCACACCGACCAGTTCCGCTACGACCAGTTCGGCGCCGACACCCTGTCGGCCACCACCGGCAAGGGCCAGCTCGCCGGCAGGTCCACCGCCGACGTGATCGCGCAAAGCGCGCGCATGGGCTGGATGCCGTCCTACCCCACGTTCGACCGCAACCCGCTCGACCTGAGCGACGACGCGGCCGCTGCCGGCAAACCGGTCGGGGAGTACGTCGTCGAGCCAGCTCAAGTCCGGCGAGCTCGACTTCGCCGGTGAGGACCCCGACGCACCCGGCAACTACCCGCGCGTCCTGTCGATCTGGCGGGCCAACCTGCTCGGCTCCTCGGGCAAGGGCAACGAGTACTTCCTCAAGCACCTGCTCGGCACCGACTCCTCGGTCCGGGCGACCGAGACACCGGAAGGGCAGCGCCCGGTCGACGTGCGCTGGCGCGACGAGGCACCCGAGGGCAAGCTCGACCTGCTGATGACGATCGACTTCCGGCAGACCAGCACCACGATCTTCTCCGACGTCGTGCTGCCCGGCCGCCACCTGGTACGAGAAGCACGACCTCAACACCACCGACATGCACCCGTTCGTGCACTCGTTCAACCCGGCCATCGCTCCGCCCTGGCAGACCCGCACGGACTGGGACGCCTGGCAGACCATCGCCGAGAAGTTCAGCGAGCTGGCCGCGACCCACCTCGGCGTGCGCACGGACGTCGTCGCGGTGCCGCTCACCGCACGACACCCCGGACGCGATGGCCAATCCGCACGGCGTCGTGCGGGACTGGAAGAAGGGTGAGTGCGAGCCGATCCCCGGGGTCACCATGCCCAAGCTGGTCGAGGTCGAGCGCGACTACGGCGCCGTTGCCGAGAAGATGAACGCACTCGGCCCGCTGGTGGACACGCTGGGTGCGACCACGAAGGGGGTCACCTTCGAGCTCTCGGCCCAGGTCGACTACCTGCGGGCCAAGAACGGCGCGGTGCGTGGCGGAGTGGCCGACGGCCGCCCGTCACTGGAGCGCGACGTCAACGTCTGCGAGGCGATCCTCGCACTGTCCGGGACCACCAACGGGCACCTGGCGACCCAGGGCTTCAAGACCCTCGAGAAGCGCACCGGAGTCCAGCTCGCCGACCTGGCCGAGGAGCACGAGGGCAAGCAGATCACCTTCGCCGACACCCAGGGTCCGCCGGTGCCGGTGATCACCTCACCGGAGTGGTCGGGCTCCGAGACGGGCGGTCGGCGCTACTCGCCGTTCACCATCAACGTGGAGCGCAAGAAGCCGTGGCACACGCTGACCGGGCGGATGCACTTCTACCTCGACCACGACTGGATGACCGAGCTCGGCGAGGGCCTGCCGGTCTACCGGCCGCCGCTGAACATGGCGGCGCTGTTCGCCGAGCCCGCCCTCGGCAACGTCTCCGACGGGTCGGCCGGTCAGGTCGAGGGACTGACGGTGCGCTACCTGACCCCGCACAACAAGTGGTCGATCCACTCGGAGTACCAGGACAACCTCTTCATGCTCTCGCTCTCGCGCGGCGGCCAGAACATCTGGATGAGCGACCGGGACGCGATCAAGGTCGGCATCGAGGACAACGACTGGATCGAGGCGGTCAACCGCAACGGCGTCGTGGTCGCCCGGGCGATCGTCTCGCACCGGATGCCCGAGGGGACGGTGTACATGTACCACGCCCAGGACCGGCTGATCGACGTACCGATCGCGGAGACGTCGGGCAAGCGCGGAGGCATCCACAACTCGCTGACCCGGTTGCTCGTGAAGCCGTCCCACCTGATCGGCGGCTACGCCCAGCTGACCTTCGCCTTCAACTATCTCGGCCCCACCGGCAACCAGCGCGACGAGGTCACCATCATCCGCAAGCGCAGCCAGGACGTGACGTACTCGTGAAGGTCATGGCGCAGATGGCGATGGTGATGAACCTCGACAAGTGCATCGGGTGCCACACGTGCTCGGTCACGTGCAAGCAGGCGTGGACCAACCGCTCGGGCACGGAGTACATCTGGTTCAACAACGTCGAGACCAGGCCCGGGCTCGGCTACCCGCGCACCTACGAGGACCAGGAGACCTGGAAGGGCGGCTGGGAGCTCGACAAGCGTGGCCGGCTGAAGCTCAAGGCCGGCGGGCGTCTGAAGAACCTGATGACGATCTTCTCCAACCCCAAGCTGCCCTCGATCGGCGAGTACTACGAGCCGTGGACCTACGACTACTCCACGCTCACCGACGCACCCGCCCAGGAGCACACGCCCGTCGCCCGGCCCAAGTCGCTGATCACCGGCAAGAACATGAAGATCGAGTGGTCGGCCAACTGGGACGACGACCTCGGCGGCTCGACCGCCACCGCACATCGCGACCCGATGCTCGCGAAGATCGCGGACAAGGTGAAGTTCGAGTTCGAGCAGACCTTCATGTTCTACCTGCCGCGGATCTGCGAGCACTGCCTCAACCCGTCGTGCGCGGCCTCGTGCCCGAGCGGCGCGATCTACAAGCGCGAGGAGGACGGCATCGTCCTCGTCGACCAGGACAGGTGCCGCGGCTGGCGCATGTGCGTGTCGGGCTGCCCCTACAAGAAGGTCTACTTCAACCACCGCACCGGCAAGGCCGAGAAGTGCACCTTCTGCTTCCCGCGCATCGAGGTCGGACTGCCCACGGTCTGCGCCGAGACCTGCGTCGGTCGGCTGCGCTACATCGGCCTCATGCTGTACGACGCCGACAAGGTGCTCGAGGCCGCCTCGACAACGGACGACCAGGGGCTCTACGAGGCCCAGCGCGACGTGTTCCTCGACCCCTTCGACCCCGAGGTGGTCCGTGAGGCGGAGAAGGCCGGCATCGCCCGCGACTGGATCGACGCGGCCCGGCGATCGCCGATCTACGCGCTGATCACCACGTACCGGGTCGCGCTGCCGCTGCACCCGGAGTACCGCACCATGCCCATGGTCTGGTACATCCCGCCGCTCTCGCCCGTGGTCGACGTCGTCCGGGACACGGGGGAGGACGCCGAGGACACCGGCAACCTGTTCGCGGCGATCGACGCGCTCCGGATCCCGGTCGAGTACCTCGCGGAGCTCTTCACGGCCGGCGACGTCGGTCCGGTCGACGCGGTCCTCAAGAAGCTGGCCGCCATGCGCTGCTACATGCGCGACATCAACATGGGCCGCGAGCCGGACGCCTCGATCCCGGCCGCGGTGGGCATGAGCGAGGAGGAGATGTACGACATGTACCGGCTCCTCGCGATCGCGAAGTACGACGAGCGCTACGTCATCCCGCCCGCGCACGCCGAGCAGGCGCACTCCCTGGAGGAGCTCTCCACCGAGTGCTCCGTCTCGGAGTACGGCGGCGGGCAGCACGACGTCTTCGGCGAGGGCTCGGGAACACCGACGCCGATCGCGGTGGAGAACTTCCAGATGCTCCAGGACCGCCAGACCTCCGACTCGCTCGCCGACCCCGAGAACAAGGCGAGCCGGGTCAACCTGCTCAACTGGGACGGCAAGGGATCACCGCCCGGGATGTTCCCACCGAAGGGCCCGGACTCGTGACCGGCCGACGACCGAGAGCGGCGCTGTCCCCGGCCCAGCTCACGATCGCGTGGCAGTCGGTCTCCCTGCTTCTCGACTACCCCGACGAGGGCCAGCTCGACCGGGTCGACCTGCTCAGAGAGGCATCACAGGACCTGCCCCCCGGGATCGGGGACTCCGTCCGCGCCTTCCTCGACCACCTCGAGTCCACACCGCTCCCCGAGCTCCAGGCCGACTACGTCGAGACCTTCGACACCCGACGACGCTGCAACCTGTTCCTGACCTACTTCGCGCACGGCGACACGCGCAAGCGCGGGATGGCGCTACTGCGCTTCAAGCAGACCTACCTGCGGGCCGGCTACGAGCTCGACGACGCGGAGCTGCCCGACCACCTGTGCGTCGTCCTGGAGTTCGCGGCCACCGTCGACCAGGGGCTGGGCCGCGACCTGATCCTCGACCACCGCGCCGGGCTGGAGCTGCTGCGGCTCTCGCTGGGCGACCTGGGCTCACCGTGGGCACACCTGATCGACGCGGTCACCGCCACCCTGCCGCCGTTGCGTGGTGACGAGCGCGACGCCGTACGCCGGTTGGCCGCCGAGGGGCCTCCCGAGGAGGAGGTCGGTCTGGCCCCGTTCGCCAACCCGCAGTTCAGCCCCGGCGCCGCCAGTGGTGCCGCGCCCGAGACGACCCTGTTGCCCATGCCCTCGTTCCCGGGGGCGCGCGCATGAACGAGTTCCTCTTCGTGGTCGTCCCCTACATCTGCCTGACCAGCTTCGTCGTCGGGCACCTGTGGCGCTACCGCTACGACAAGTTCGGATGGACCACGCGATCCTCCCAGCTCTACGAGAACCGGCTGCTGCGCATCGGCAGCCCGCTGTTCCACTTCGGGATGCTCGGGGTAGTCGGTGGCCACATCATCGGACTCCTGGTGCCGCAGTCGTGGACCGACGCGGTGGGCATCAGCGAGCACACCTACCACGTGGTGGCCGTCGCGGGCGGTCTGCTGGCCGGTGTGATGGCCGTGGTCGGGCATGGTGATCCTGATCTACCGTCGCCGCACCGTCGGCCCCGTCTTCTCTGCGACGACGGTCATGGACAAGGTGATGTACGCGTTCCTGGCAGCGGTGATCGTGCTGGGCATGTGGAACACCATCGCCGGCTCGATCCTGACGATCGGCGGCGAGTACAACTACCGCGAAGGGGTCTCGGTCTGGTACCGCTCGTTCCTCGCATTCCAGCCCGACGCGTCCTTGATGGCGGACGCGCCGCTGGGCTTCCAGCTGCACGCACTGGTCGCCTTCGGACTCTTCGCGCTGTGGCCCTTCACGCGCTTGGTGCACGTGTTCAGCGCGCCGGTGGGCTATCTGACGCGCCCCTACATCGTCTACCGGAGCCGCGACGACGCCCAGCTCGGCAGTCACCGGCCGCGTCGTGGATGGGACCGGGTGGGCTGAGGTGTGTGAGTACTGCGGATGCCGGGAGGTGCCTCCGATCGGCGAGCTGATGGACGAGCACACCGCCCTCGTCGACCATGCACACCGCGTCCGACAGGACCTGAGCGCGGGAAATCCTGCCGCTGCGATGGCGCGCCTGTCCGGCCTCGTCGCCGACCTCGAACGACACGTCCACCGCGAGGAGGACGGGATCTTCCGCGCCCTCCGCGTCGCTGGTGACTTCGTCGACGAGATCGACGAGCTCGAGGGTGAGCATCGCGGCCTCGCGGCTGTGATCGCCGGGCTCGACGTCGACTCCCCGAACTTCGAGGCGCAGGTGTCGCGCCTCCTCGACGACCTGGCTGTGCATGTCGAGCGCGAGGATCTGGGGATCTTCCCGGTCTCCGTGGTCACGCTGGGAGCTGACGGATGGGCGAT
Organism: uncultured Actinomycetota bacterium; assembly: GCA_963745795.1. GTDB lineage: Bacteria > Actinomycetota > Actinomycetes > Propionibacteriales > Nocardioidaceae > Marmoricola. Next base: position 377,381 of record CAVUYR010000006.1, read on the forward strand.
GATCGAGCGGGCACACCAGGAGTCTCCGAGCTTCCTGCTCGATCCAGCGGCGACGGGCCCATCGCCACCCCCCGACGAGGAGAGAGCACATGCAGAAGGAGTCACTGACCGCGCTGGTCCGCCACCACCTGGCGACGGCGAGGACGGCGTCCAGCGGCCGAAGCGCCCACACGGTGTACGGCGGGCATGAGCACGTCCTGCGCCAGACCCTGATCGCCCTGCGGGCCGGCAGCAACCTGGACGAGCACGAGAACCCCGGCGAGGCCACGCTCCAGGTGCTGCACGGCCGCGTGACCCTCGTGGCGGGCGAGACCAAGTGGAACGGGTCGCCGGGGGACCTGATCGTCATCCCCGACTCCCGTCACTCACTCGAGGCCGTCGAGGACTCCGTTTTCCTGCTGACGGTGGGCAAGGCGACGGGCTGAGAACGCCGGGCCGACCACTCCCGCTCGAGGAGCGCGAAGCCGAGCTCGCTGCCCCACGCGCCCTTGAAGAAGACGTTCTCGACGAAGTGCCCCTCGCGGCGCATCCCCACCCGCTCGAGCAACGCAGCAGCCGGGGCGTTCAACGCGTCGGTCACCGCGACGACGCGATGCAGCCCGAACGAGTCGAACGCGTAGTCGAGGAGGGCGGTCAGGGCCTCGGTGCCGTAGCCCTTGCCCTGCTGTGCTGGTGCGAGCGTGAAACCCACCTCGGCCTCACGAGGCTCGTCCGCATCCAGCTTGAAGGCCAGGTCTCCGACGAGGATGCCGTCCGACCGCGCCTCCAGCGCGAACTGGAACCACTCGCCGGGCACGCCCGGCGAGGCTCCCTGCAGGGACCCGACGAAGGCCTCACCACGCTCGAGCGTGTAGTCGCTCCAGCTCTGGTAACGCGCGACGTCGGGGTCCGCACGGTAGGCGACGAAGGCCTCGACGTCGGCGGCCGAGAACGAGCGGGCCCGGAGACGGGAGGTCTCGAACCACGTCGTCGTCAGGTGCGTCATGTCGTCACGTGCGCCTGTCGGCCCGGCTCAGCCACCCTCCAGGAGGTCCCGGTCGATCTCCGCGATGATCCGCGGACGGAGTCGGCCGCCTCGATCACCGCGTCGACCGAGCCGACCTCCACGGCACGGTGGATGTCGTGGACGCCGTCGAACTCGGCCGCCACCTCGCCGAGCTTCTCGGCCCGCAGCGTCGACCGGAGGTCGGCCAGCTCGAGCCGCAGCTCGACCCGGTCGGGCTCCGCCGCGTCGCGCGATCCGCTCCTCGAGCTCCCGCACCCGCGGGTCGGCTGCGGCTCGCTTGTCGACCTCGCCGGCGAACACGACCGCCGCGGCGGGGGCACCACCGATGACCGAGGCGAAGGAGCCCCTCGACCGCGAGCACGGTCATCCGCGGGTTCAGCGCCTTGGAGAACACCACGAACGCGCCGCCGTGGTAGCGCGAGATGACGCAGAACACGATCGGTCCGTCGAAGTTGACGATCGCCCGGCCGATCTCGGCGCCGTACTCCAGCTGCAGGTTGCGCATCGAGTCCGGTGAGCCGTCGAAGCCGGACAGGTTGGCCAGCACGACGAGCGGCCGGTTGCCGCTGGCCGCGTTGATCGCCCGGGCCGCCTTCTTCGACGACCGCGGGAACAGCGTGCCCGCGGTGTAGATGTCCGGCCCGTCGGTGGGCGGGAACCCGCGCCGCGGCACCGGCCGCGACTCGATGCCGAGCAGGCACACCGGCCAGCCGCCGAGGTGGGCGTCGAAGACCACCGCGGTGTCCGCGTCGGCCATCCCGGCCCAGCGCTCCAGCGTCGGCGTGGTCCTGGTCGGCGACCGCGCGCATCACGGTGCGGATGTCGAAGGCCTTCTTGCGGTCGGGGTTGCGTCTCGGCGGAGAAGATCTCGCCGACCGTCGTGAAGTCGCTGTCCGGCGACGCGTGCGGGTACGTCGTGACGTCGCGGTCGGTCGGGTCGGCGTCGTGGGCACGCGGCGCGGACCGGCCTCACCGGGCACGACGTAGGTGTGGTCGTAGTGCGCCATCAGGACGCCGAGGCGCGCTGCCGAGGTCGGGCGCCCAGTACTGCGCCTGGCCGTTCGGGCCCATCACCCGGTCGTAGCCGCCGATGCCGAAGTTGTCCTCGGCCGAGACGCCGCCGGAGAAGTCCAGCGACTGCTTGCCGGTCAGCACCATCGCGCTGTCCGGCGTCATCACCAGGATGCCCTTGGTGTGCATCAGCATCGTCGCCTCGGCGTTCCAGTACGGCTGCGCGCCGACGTTGATGCCGGCGACGACGACGTTGATCTCGCCGCCGGCCTGGGTGAACTCGACGATCCGCTTCAGCGCCGCCGCGACCCAGTCCATGTTCTCGGTGCCGGAGTCCATCGAGATCCGGGCGCCGGCGGACAGCGCGAACCACTCGACCGGCACCCGCATCCGCTCGGCGAGGTCGAGCGCCGCGATGATCCGGCGAGCACTCCGGCTCGGAGACCGCGCCGAGGGCCTTCGTCGGGTCGCCGCAGAGCACGACCCGGGTGACGCCCTCGGGGTGCAGCGCGGTCGGCGTGGTGACCACGGCGACCAGGATGCCGGCCTTGTTCCGGCCGCGCGGCCGGTCGACCGGGACCAGGGCGCCCGGTGTCGTCGAGGTCGTACTCGACGAAGCGAGCCGCCCGGCCCGGTCGAGCACGCGCTGCCAGCTCGTAGGGGTAGACCATGCCGCGGCGGCGCGCCCGCAGCACCTTGCCGGCGTAGTCGTCGAGCGGCTTGAGCCGCTCGGTCGGCGGCGCCTCGATGGAGGTGACCACGCCGGCGCCGGGCTGGTCGTGGAACCGCGACCGCGATCGGCGTCCGGCGTGCCGTCCGGGCCGATCACCCGGCCCTGCGCCGAGGACCTCCTCGATGCCGGCGCCGTCGGTCAGCGGCGCGATCTTGCGCCTGCAGCGCGGTCAGCTGGTCGACCTCGGCCTCGACGACCGGCCAGACGTGCACCCAGACGTGGTTCATGTCGAGCGCCGCGCCCGCCGCGCCCCGCTCGGCGCGGGCCCGCCGGATCGCCTCGAGGCAGTTCTCGACCGCCCGCTCCACGTGCGGCAGCGCGGTGACCCTGCCCTCCTCGTCGCGGACGACGGCGAGCTGGCGCACCTGCGCCAGGGCGACGAGCCGCTGGTCGGCGGGGTTGTCCTGCGCCACGCAGTGGTAGAGCAGGACGTCCTCGGGCGCGTCGAGCCGGGTGACGTGGAAGTCGCGCAGCCGCCACAGGTTGAGCCGGCGGCCGACCATCGGGTGCACGCCGCGGACCAGGTCGTCCTCGACGACGTGCCGCCCGTCGCCACCGGTCCGGGCGGAAGGTGAAGTAGTTGACCGGCTCGGCCCGCGCCCGGGCAGACGGCGACCGCGACCCGGCGTACGTCGTGGGCGAAGGGCAGCGCCACCGACGATCGTCGCCAGCTCCTCGCTGGTCGCCTCCGGCGGCTCCGGCGCGTCCCGGGCCAGTGAGAGGTAGAGGTCGACGCACGGCCTCGTGACCCGTCGGGCCGGGCGGCGACCTCGGCCGCGACCGCCGCGGCCAGCGCGCTGTCCGGGTCGGCCGAGCTCGGCGATCGTGCCGACCGTCGAGACCAGGTGGGTCGGGCGGCTCGTCGAGCACGTAGTCGGCGACCGCGAACGGTCGGCCCGTCGGCATCGAGCGACGCGCAGGTCGTGCAGGTCGTACTCGCGGTAGTGCCGGCGGACCAGCACCTCGAGCATCGGCTCGCGCGTCGGCACGCCGTTCTCGAGCCGCTCGGCCAGGAACCGCACGATCTGCTCGGGGATCGCGGCCAGCGCGTCGATCCGCGCGGCGCGGTCGGGCGCGTCGGGTCGGCGGCGAGCGCCGCGACCTCGTCGCGGACGCCGGCCAGGACGCTGGCCCGCTCGCGCGTCGACCAGCGGCTGGTCGAACCAGCGGAAGCGGACGCTGCGGGCCAGGTCGCCGACGACCGGGAAGCGCAGCTGGGTGGCGCGGACCAGCCGGTCGAGCACGTCGCGCGACCGGCCCGGCCAGCTCGTCGCGCGGGGGCCGGCTCGGCGATCCAGCGCTGCAGCAGGCTCGGACGACCAGGTGCACGTCGGGCGCGGAGCGCTGCTGCGCCAGGAAGATCCGGAAGACCGCCTCCTCCAGCTCCGGCGTGCGGTCCAGCTCGGTGACGCCGTAGTGCGCGAGCACGCGCGGCCAGCCGGTCGCGGAACTGCTCCGGCAGCCCGCCGCGCTCGACGTCGAGGCTCTGCAGGTAGGTGTGGAAGTGCTCCCGCGGGCTGTGCACCCGGAGCTCGGTGTGCAGCTCCTCGCCGGCCGGCCGGTTGCGGCTCAGCTCGGCGAGGTCGGCGAACAGGTCGAGGAGCTCGATCTCGCGCTCGACGACGTCGGCGCCCGCCGCGACGAGCCTCCTCCCGCGCGCCGGAGGTAGCCGGCCAGGGTGGCCGACCTCGGTCGTGCGGCGTCGACTGTCGAAGCCGAGCAGGATCGCGGCAGGTCGTCGAGCGCGCGCGCCGCACGCTCGTCCGCGGAGCCGTCGGTCGGCCGCCGTCGGGCAGATCCAGGTCGGCGCCGCCACCGGCCGCGTGCCTCGCCCGCGTCGTCCTCGGCGTCGGCGACCGGCTCGAGCCGCAGCAGCGGCGCGCCGGTCTCGACCTGGCTGCCGGTCGCCACCAGCAGCTCGCGCACGCCGCCCGGCGAACGGCGCGCGGAGGACCGTCTCCATCTTCATGCTCTCGAGCACGAGCACCGGCGCGCCGGCCTCGACCTCGTCGCCGACCGCGACCGGGGTGGCGACGACCAGCGCCGGCGCGGGCGAGCGCAGCACGCCGCCCTCGTCGCGGCTGACCCGGTGGGTGACGCCGTCGACCTCGACCAGGTGGACCGGGCCGTGCGTGGCGGTCACCAGCCGGAACCGGTGGCCGCCGACGATCAGCCGGGCTGTGGAACTCGTCGAGCCGCTCGACCTCGGCGTCGACGACCTGCGCGACGTCGCCCGTGGCGACGGCGACCCGGAACCGCGGCGGGCCGATCGTGCAGCACGGTGACCTTGTACGACGTGCCGCGCAGCTTGAGGTCGACCGCGCGGCCGACCTCGTGCTGCACCTGCGGCCGGCCGCCGCGCGCGGTCTCGAGCAGGCGGTCGATCTCGACCTGCTCCTCGTCCTCGTAGGCCTCGATGCCCGCGGCGACGAGGGCGACCCCGGAGTGCCGGTGGGACGACGCAGCCGGCCCTCGGCGCGGACCCGGTCGATCCAGCCGGTGTCGGCCCAGACTGCCGTCGACGACCTCGGGCTGGTCGAGCAGGTCGAGGATGAAGCTCTTGTTCGTGGCGCCGCCCTCGATCACCACGGTCGTCTCGGCCATGGCGCGACGCAGCCGGGCCAGCGCCTCGTCGCGGGTGCGGCCGTAGGCGATGATCTTGGCGATCATCGAGTCGAAGTCGGCCGGGATGGTGTCGCCCTCACCGACGCCGGTGTCGACCCGGATGCCCGGCCCGGACGGCAGCTCGAGGAGCGCGATCCGGCCGGGCGACGGGGCGAAGTCGCGGTCCGGGTCCTCGGCGTTGAGCCGGGCCTCGACGGCGTGCCCGACCTCCGCGGGCTTGCTGCCCTCGAGCCGGCCGCCGGCCGCGACGTGGATCTGCGCCTTGACCAGGTCGATGTCCGTGGTCACCTCGGTGATCGGGTGCTCGACCTGCAGCCGGGTGTTGACCTCGAGGAAGGCGAACGTCTTCTCGCCCGGGTGGTAGAGGAACTCGACGGTCGCCGCGCCGACGTAGCCGACCGCGAGGGCGAGCCGCTCGGCCGACGCCTTGAGCTCGTCGGTCTGGCTCGCCGTCGAGCAGCGGCGAGGCGGACTCCTCGATGACCTTCTGGTTGCGGCGCTGCACCGAGCAGTCGCGGACGCCGAGCGCCCAGGCGGTGCCCGTGGCCGTCGGCGATGACCTGCACCTCGACGTGCCGGGCGCCCGGTGACCAGCCGCTCGAGGAAGACGACGCCGCTGCCGAAGGCGCGCTGCGGCCTCGTCGCGGGTGCGCTGGTAGGCGTCCTCGAGCGTCGGCCGGGCCGGCGACCATCCGGATGCCGCGGCCACCACCGCCGGCGGTGGCCTTGAGCATCAGCGGGTAGCCGATCTGTGTCGGCCGCCGGCGAGCGCGTCCTCGAGCGTGTCGACGCCGCCGCGGCTCCACGGCGCGACCGGCACGCCGACCTCCTCGGCGATGAGCTTGGAGCCGATCTTGTCGCCGAGCTTGCGCATCGCCTCGGCGCTCGGGCCGATGAAGGTGACGCCGATCCGCTCGCACAGGTCGGCGAAGGCCGGGTCCTCGGCGACGAACCCCCAGCCGACCCAGACGGCGTCCGCCCGGTCTCGACGCAGAGCGCCGCTCGAGCACGGCGAGGTCGAGGTAGGGGCGCGCGGAGGCCGGGCCGAGCGGGTAGGCGACGTCGGCCTCGCGCACGAACATCGCCGCGCGCTCGGCGTCGGTGTAGAGCGCGACGACCTCGATCGGCGGGCCCCGATCGCGCCCTCTGGGCGTTCAGGTCGCGGACGGCGTGGATCAGCCGCATCGCGGCCTCGCCGCGGTTCACGATCGCGATGCGGGAGAACGGGCGGGGGCTGGAGACGGGTGGGTGAGGGGGCACGCCCCGAGGCTCGCACCGCGAGGCGGTTACGCGCGAGTCGGCGCACCGAATTATTTCTCGGCGGGGTCAGCCCGACGGGTGCGGACAGGTGCCGGACATGACGTCGGCACCTGTCCTCACCGTCCCCTCGGCGTTCCAGGTCCGGCTACGAGGACCGCGGGTCGAGAGTCAGTGCCTGCGCGCGATGCCGAGCAGTGGGCGGTCGTCGTACGTCGTGGCCAGGCGGCTGAGGGCCAGTGCCGCCAGGAGCAGCCCGAAGTCGCGGAGAGCCACGTCGTAGAACCCCGGGATCAGCAGGAGGTTCACGATGATGCCGGCGAGCCACAGGACCACGACCGGAGCACCCAGGCGGGGGTGGAGCGCGACGAGGACGCCGGCCAGGATCTCGATCACCCCGACGACGTACATCAGCTGATGGGGGGTGAACGGCAGCGGGTCGGAGAGTGCCGGTGCCAGGTACTTGTCCCAGTTCACCATCAGGTGGAAGAACTTGTCGGCTCCGAAGAGGATCGGCGCGACCGTGAAGGCCGCTCGCAGGATCATGAACGCCTGTTCGGCAGGCTCGGCTGCCCGGATCCGGGCGAGCGTTCCTGCGCTGGAGCTCGTCGGCGTGGATCCGGCGTGGGTGCTGGTCATGGTGTGCTGCCTCTCTGTTGGTGACGGGTGGTGCTCATCGGAACCGGGACGGGAACTGGGCGACGATGCCGGCGCTGAGCGTGTCGGCCATCATCAGGATGTGGCGGTGGATCGCCTCGTAGTCGGTGACTCCGGCGGCGTACTCGCCGTGCAGCTCGTGGGCCGCCTCGCTCAGCGTCTGGTCGAGGTGTGCCTTCATGTCGGCCCGGAGCACGGAGTCCGGCCAGGACCGCGGGTTCGCCGCGGAGAGGAAGTCGGCGATGTCGTTGGCGTTGGCGTACCACCGGGCGCTGGCTGCGTCGAAGGCCGACGTGTTGCCGTCCCGGGCGGCGGTCAGGATCTCCACCGCGATGCTGATGTGGTCGCGCAGCAGGGCGGTCAGCCGGTTGCCAGCCGCGTCGCCGTAGTACGGCTTGATCGCGTCGCCGATGTCGGACTGGTTCTGGAGCAGCCGGGCCGCGGTGGCGTCGAACCCCGGGGACCCGTCCGCGAACGTGACGATCGCGAGTCGGGTCCAGGTCACGTGGTCCTCCCAGAGCTTGCGCATCTGGTCGTGGAAGGCGGACTGCGCGGCGTTCCGTGGCGTCGCGTGGTGGGCGTGCCCGTGCCCATCGCCGTGCCCGTGCCCGGCTGTCCGGGCAGCGGACTCGTGGGCGTCGGAGGGGGCCAGGCCGAAGCCGAGCGCGACGCCCAAGATCGCCGCAAGGGCGAGCAGCCGGAAGGGGGTCGTGCCCCTTCGAGCGCGGTTGTTCTCCATCAGGGTTCCTTTCGTGTGATCAACCTGATGGCCGCGAACACGGCCACCACTTCAGCGGTGCTGACGACGAACCCGAGGGGATCGAGGGCCTCGCGGTGCGGGACCAGCCCCGGGATCCCGGTGTTGCGCGAGAGCAGGTAGGCCCCGGCGGTTGCGCCGAGCAGCCAGGCCGCCGTCGCGGGGGCCCAGCCGTCGTGGCGGGGGTCGCGCACGACCAGCGCCATGAGCGCAAGGAGGAGGGCGTCGACGGCCAGCGCGATGCCGAGCTGCCGCGACTCCAGCAGGTGCTCCGGCACGAGCGCCGCGTGGACGCCCGCGCTGAGCGCGCACACCCCGCTGACGACATGGCGCGGAGCCACCTTGACCCGGGCACCGACCAGGGGCAGGTTGGGCGGCGTGGAGAGCGTCATGACCGTGTTGGTGTCGCTGCGGCGGTCGTCCTTACCGGTCTCGACCGATCTCGCTGACGTGGGTAAGACCCGACCCCTTCCGGGACACTCACCAGGTATGACGACCCATCACGTGGTGCCTCTCGGCAGCTGCGGAAGCCCCGGCCCGCCGGTCGACGTCGAAACCTGGCGCTGGTGCCGGCTCCTCGAGGCCGGGTTCCCGCCGGACCTCGCGCGAGCGCTTTCGTCCAGCACGGCGATCGACCTCCACGCCCTGCTCGAGCTGGTCGACCGCGGCTGTCCCGCCGAGCTCGCCGCCAGGATCCTGTCCCCGGTGACGCCCCGTCAGGCGGCCCCATGAGCATCGTGGGCTCTGACGCTTCTGTGCCTCCCGAGCTCGGTCTGGTCGCGGCCGAGCCGGAGGACTGGATCGAGGCGCTCACCAGCCCTGGTCCCCGCCAGGACCACGCGATGGAGCGCCTGCACACGCTGCTGCTCCGGGCCGCCCGCCACCAGGTCTGGCGGATGCGTTCGTCCCTCGGGGGAGCCGGTCATGCGCGTCTCGACGAGATCGCCAACCAGGCGGCGGACGAGGCAATGATGACGGTGCTCGCGAAGCTGCACACGTTCGAGGGGCGGAGCCGGTTCACGACCTGGGCCTACAAGTTCGCGATCCTCCAGAGCGCCACGGAGGTACGACGGCTCGCGTGGCAGCACCGAGAGGTCTCGCTGGACGAGCTCGCGGAGGTCCCGTCCCGCGGCCCGAGCCCGGCGGGGTACACCGAAGGCGTCGACCTCGCCTGGGCGGTGCGCTCCGCGATCGACACGGCCCTGACCCCGCACCAGCGCAGGGTCACGGTGGCCCTCCTGGTCGACGAGGTCCCCATCGACGTGCTCGCGCAGAGGTTGGGGACCAACCGCAACGCCTTGTACAAGACCGTCCACGACGCGCGAGCGCGGCTGCGCGCCGACCTGGTCTCCTCCGGTCATCTGTCCGCGCAGATCCCAAGGGAGCCACGCCATGAGTGACCAGCGGCCACCACTGAGCACCCAGGCGGCGCAGCGCCTGGTCCTCGACACGGAGCCGTACCTCTCCTGCGACGACTGCTTCGCGCTGGTGGACGCCTACGTCGAGGCGCTGCTGGCAGACCCGACCCACGACCGACCGGCCATGCGCGTCCACCTGGCCGGCTGTGGCGCCTGCGCCGAGGAGGCGCGGTCGCTGGTCGAGCTGGCAGCCGCGGACGCCGGGACCGATCCCACGCCGGTGCTCGGGATGCTCGCCGGTTGACCGGTGCGCGACGTCTACTTCTTCAGGAACTCGAGCAGGGCGTCGTTGAACTCCTCCGCGTGACTGACGTTGATCCCGTGCGGTGCCACCGTCGATGACGACCAGCTCGCTGCCGTCGATCGCCTCGTGGGTCCGCTTGCCGGATCCCTCGAACGGGACGATGCCGTCGCTGTCGCCGTGGATCACCAGCGTCGGCACGGTGACCTTGGGCAGGTCGTCGCGGAAGTCGGTCGTGCCGAAGGCGTCCATGCACCCGAGCGCGGCCTCCTGGTTGGACTGCTTGCACAGCGCGATCGCTTGCTGGCGCTGTTCCTCGGTGACCTTGAGCTCGTCGCCGGCGCTGAAGAACTGCGTGATGAAGTCGTCGAAGAACGCGTCGCGGTCGTCCTCGAGGCCGCTGCGCATCCCGTCGGCGGCGTCCTCGGTCAGCGGACCGTCGGGGTTGTCGTCGGTCTTGAGCAGGTACGGCGGGACCGCGGCCGCGAACACGACGCTGTGCAGCCGGTCCTCGCCGTGCCGCGACGACGTAGCGCGCCACCTCGCCGCCGCCCATCGAGAAGCCGACCAGCGTGACGTCGGTCAGGTCGAGGTCGGAGAGCACGTTGTCGAGGTCGTCGGCGAGCGCGTCGTAGTCGTAGCTGTCGCCCGGGTCGGACTTGCCGAAGCCGCGACGGTCGTAGGCCACGACGCGGTAGCCGGCCTCCTTGAGCGGCGGGGATCTGCTCCGACCAGGACTCGCCCGACAGCGGCCAGCCGTGGATCAGGACGACGGGCCGACCGTCGCCGCCGCTGTCGCCCACGTAGATGTTGTGCTCACCCTTCGCGCCGGTCTCGCCGTCCGTGGTCTGGTCGGTGGTCTCGTCATCAGCCATGGTTCGAGACAACCGCCGGTACGGCACCGCCGCAAGACACCGAGGGGTGAAACGCTGCTGACCCTCACCTGACCGGGGTGGCGGTCGGATGAGGGTCAGATCGGCCCGCGTCGCGCGCGGGCCAGCTCAGCGGAGCCAGGTCCTGCCGCGCACCAGGGAAAGCTGGTCCCAGCGGTGTCCGAGGCCCAGGGTGTGCCCGGCGCCGAGTGCCGTGATCAGGACCAGGGTCATTGCGTAGATCAGGTGGTCGTCCATGAAGAGGTTGTTGTCGGGAGGAAGGACTGCCGACCACATCAGGACCAGGAGCAGCACACCGGCCGCCGTGGCGAGTCGCATCGCTACGCCGAGCATGAGAGCGGTGCCGATGCCGAGGAGCCCGAGCATGAACAGCCAGTCGGCCCAGGCCTGGCCGGCGATCTGGTGGTAGGCCCCGGAGAACGGGCCTGCGGTGGCGAAGCCGAGGAAGCCCGCGGTCGGGCTGCCTCCGTTGACCCAGGCGTCCTTGCCCGCCGTACCGTGGCCAAGACCGAACGTCTTGTCGAGGAAGGCCCACAGGAACACCCAGCCGAGGCTGAGCCGGATCGCGGCGGCCATGACGTGTGCGACGCGTGGTGTGGTCCCTCCGGCGGCCGGTGTCTCGAGCGTCCGCTGTGCTTTTCGGTCATGATGGACGGTGCTCATGGGGTCCTCCTTGAGGGGATTTCTCGGGTGGTTCTTCTCCTCCAGCGTCGGACGTCCGGCGCCCGGGCAGCAGTGCCTGAGGTCCCCTCGTGGACGGGACCTTTGTCCGTGTCGTCGGTCGTCGGCACCCCCTAGGCTGAGAGCAGCCGAAGGGGAGCACAGGAACATGACCGAGCCGGACAAGATCAGCGTCTACCTGCTCGACGACCACGAGGTCGTGCGGGAGGGCCTGCGCGCGCTCCTCGAGGGCGCCGGTGACATCACGGTCGTGGGCGAGTCGGGTTCGGCGCTGGAGGCGACCCACCGGATTCCCGCGCTCCGACCCCAGGTCGCGGTGCTGGACGCCCGGCTCCCCGACGGCTCGGGGATCGAGGTCTGCCGCGCCGTGCGCGCGGTCGACCCCAGCATCAACGCGCTGATCCTCACCTCGTACGACGACGACGAGGCCCTGTTCTCCTCGATCATGGCCGGGGCATCGGGCTACGTGCTCAAGGAGATCCGCGGCACCGACCTGATCGCAGGCCGTGCGTCACGTGGCGACCGGCGGGTCCCTGATCGACCCGCACGCTGACCGCCCGGGTGCTCGAGCGGGTCCGCAACGGCCCGACCACGGCCCCGAGCTGTCCGAGCTGACCGAGCAGGAGCTCAAGCTCCTGGCCCACATCGCCGAGGGCCTCACCAACCGGCAGATCGGCGAGAAGATGTTCCTCGCCGAGAAGACGGTGAAGAACTACGTCTCGAGCATCCTCGCCAAGCTCGGCCTCGAGCGTCGTACCCAGGCCGCCGTGCTGGCCTCCAAGCTGCTCGACCCACACGCCTGAGTCTCGGCCCGGTCGGACCGGTCAGGGCAGCGGCACCCGCCAGACGAACGTGGTGCCCTGCTGCTCGCCCGCGGACACGTCGAGGGAGCCGCTGAGCGCCGATGCGCGTCTCCGCGCGTTGCGCAGTCCACTCTCGAGCCGGTCCTCGCGGAGACCGACGCCGTCGTCGGTGACGGTCAGCACCACTTCGTGCCCGTCGACCCGGAGCTCGACGTCTGCATGGTCGGCGAGCGCGTGGCGGGCGATGTTGGAGATCGCCTCGCGCAGCACGGCCAGGAGCTGGTCGCGGATCGGCTCCGGCACGGCGGTGTCGACCGGGCCGAGCGTGCGCACCGTCGGCGCGAAGCCGAGGACCGGCACGTACTCCTTCACCAGCTTGCGGGTCTCGGACCGCAGTGAGCCTGACTGTCGGTCCTGGAGCTCGAAGATCGTGCTCCGGATGTCCTTGATAGTCAGGTCGAGCGCGTCCACCGTCTCGTCGATGCGCTCGTTCACGGCCGGGGTCTCGGAGACGGACCGGATGCCCTGCAGCTGCAGACCGGTCGCGAAGAGTCGTTGGATCACCAGGTCGTGCAGGTCCCGGGCGATCCGGTCCCGGTCGGAGATGACGGCGAGCTCGGCACGGTCCTCCAGGGCCTGGGCGCGGTCGAGGGCGAGTGCAGCCTGGTCGGCGAAGGACATCAGCAGCTCGCGCTCCTCGTACTCTCCGGCCCGGTGAGCCTTGTCGAACAGCGCGACCAGCACCCCCGGGGCCGCGAGGTGTGCCCGCAGCGGGATCACGACCGCCTTCATGTCGTCGAGAGCGAGCTCGATCGGCGACTGCCGCTGCCCCCCGTGCGTCGCCTCGGTGATGTCATCCAGGAGGCCTTGGACTCGGTCACCGGCGGGTCCGTCGAGGGCGACGACCGAGGCGGCGTCGAGCTCCGGGATCTGGACCACTGCTGTGGCCTCCGCACCGGCGATGGCCCGTGCGCTGTTGGTGATCAGCTGGAGCGCGCGACCCAGGTCGAGGGGTGGCTGGAGCGTGTCCGCAAGCTCGGAGGAGGCCTCGAGCCACTGTCGCCGACGTTCGCTGAGACCGTAGGCGCGCGCGTTCTCGATCACGAAGCCGGCCGCGCTGGCGAGCGCCTGGACCAGGAGCTCGTCGGACTCGGTGAAGGGCAGGCCGCCGTCCTTCTCGGTCAGGTACAGGTTGCCGAAGACGGTGCCCCTGATCCGCACCGGGAGGCCGAGGAAGGTGACCATGGTCGGATGGTGCGGGGGAAAGCCGAAGGACCGCGGGTGCGCACGCAGGTCGTCGAGCCGGATCGCCTCGGGTTCGTCGATGAGCAGCCGGAGGATGCCGCGCCCGCGCGGTAGCTCACCGATGAGCTCCCGCGTGTGCGGGTCGATGCCCGTGGTGATGAAGTCGCTGAGCTCCCCGTCTCCGCCGATGACCCCCAGGGCGCCGAACCCGGCACCCGTGAGCTCGGCCGCCGAGACCACGATCCGGGTCAGCACGCTGGTGAGGTCGAGGTCTGAGGAGATCGCGATGACCGCGTCAAGCAGGAGCTGGGTCGAGCCGGGGAGCGCGGAGTCAGTGGCGTGGTCGGTCACCTGACCAGTGTCGCCCCTCGGCGGTTCCGCAGACACCGGCGCCGCGCTCGTCACCGGGTCAGAGAGGTAGCGGCAACGTCACACGCCCGGCGCCGAGGAAGCGACCCGACACCTCGGTCAACGGCAACCGCAGGAAGAGGTTGCGGGACCCTGCTGCCCAGGCCGTCGGACGTGCCGCGTCGTCCGGAGCGTCGAGCTCGCGCGGGTCGTCGATGAACTCACAGCGACCGCGCACGACCACGCTCCAGCTGAGCTCCCGGCCGGGCTCGATGTGGTCGATCTCGAAGGCCAGCAATGAGTTGCGTGCGTGAGAGCCGAGCACGCTGTAGGGCGAGGTGCGGAAGATGACGGCGTCGCCCGACACCACGTAGTTCACCGGCACGATGTGGGGCCCTCTGGGGGTCGACACGGCCACGCGACCGACCGTGCCGGCACGCAGGAGCCGCTGGCAGTCCTCGCTCGACAGCTCGAGGTTCTCGGGCATCAGACATCTCCTCTCGGCGGACCGTCACCGGCCCGGCGGGGACCGGTTCGGCGTTGGTGTCGAATGTACGCCCGCGTCTCCGGTGGGGCCGAGGGCCGAAGGTCCTCCGGCATCGGGACCCATGGTGTGGCGTCCGACGGCCCTTCGGGCGACGGCCGCCCACGGATCTCGCCCGATCCGGCCCCGGCCCGGCTCCGAAGCACCTGTGGCGCACCTCACACCGAGGCGCGCCGGGGAGCCTGGGAGGGCACATCCATGAGCGAGACAGATCGAAGGAAGTTCCTGGCGATCACGGGCGCTGGTGCGGCAGCGGGAACGGTCGCCCTGACCGCCGGCCCCGTCTTCGCCGCGGGCGAGAGCCGCCGCAGCAAGGACGCCGCCGCCGAGAGCGTCGTCGCCTACGTCGAGGACCACCGCTCCGGAAAGCTGCGCCTGATGCTCGGCGACCGCGAGGTGGTCGTCCACGACCGCGACCTCGTCACCCGGATCCTCGACGCGGCAGGGGGCAGATGAGATGTCGTCCCACCGCGAAGCACCCGAGATCGCCAAGGATCCGGCCGCGGACAGCACGGACACCTACGCGTTCGTCAGCCCGGACAGTCCCGGAACCGTCACGATCATTGCCAACTTCATCCCCTTGCAGAAGCCGGACGGGGGACCCAACTTCTACGAGTTCGCCCCCGACGTCGTCTACGACATCCGGATCTGCAACATGGGCAGCGGGTTCGCCGACATCGTCTACACGTTCAACTTCGACACGGTCGTGCGCAACCCCGAGTCGTTCCTCTACAACACCGGTCAGATCAAGGAGATCACCGACACCACCTGGAACCGGCCGCAGTTCTACACCCTGACCCGGACCGAGAACGGCACGACGAAGACCCTGGGCACGAAGCTGGCCGTGCCGCCGGTCAACGTCGGCAAGCGCAGCACGCCCGACTACGCCCACCTCGCCGACCAGGCCGTGCACACGATCGGTGGTCGCAAGGTGTTCGCCGGCCAGCGGGCCGATGCGTTCCACGTCGACCTCGGCAGCGTGTTCGACCTCGGGGGGCTGCGGCCGTTCAACCAGGCGCACCTGATCCCGCTGGCGAAGATGGACGGCATCAACTCGGTGCAGTCGTTCAACGTGCACACGATCGCGATCCAGGTGCCGATCTCCGAGGTCACGCGCAAGGGCAACGTGCCGACCGACGTGATGAGCCCGGACTCGGTGATCGGCGTGTGGTCGACGGCGCGCCGTCGTACCTCCCGGATCCTCGACATGTCCACGGGCAGGTACGTGGGACACGGAGAGCTGCGTCAGGTCTCCCGGCTCGGCAACCCGTTGTTCAACGAGGTGATCGTGCCGATGGGCAAGAAGGACGTGTGGAACGTTCGGAACCCGGCGTTCGACTCGGTCTTCGCGAAGTACGTGCTGCAGCCGGAGCTCGCGAAGCTGCTGCCGGTGCTCTACCCGGGCGACACGTTCAAGAACCTGAAGGCGTACGCGAAGCCACGTGCGGACCTGGCCGCGATCCTGCTGACCGGGATCCCCTCCGGGGTCGTCGACGGGTTCCAGAACTTCACGGGCGGCAAGCAGGCGGACATGCTGCGGCTGAACGTGGCAGTGCCTGCGTCGGACAACCCGAACAACCTCGGGCTGGTCGCAGGCGACGCGGCTGGCTTCCCGAACGGGCGCCGGATCGACGACGACGTGGTGACCATCGAGCTCCGGGCCGTCGCGGGGCTCACGATCCCGCTGGTCGACCCGAGCTACTCGGTGGACGGCGCCGCGAGCGCGATCGAGGACGGGACGACGAACACCAACGCTCCGCTGCTCGACGTGTTCCCCTACCTCGGTCTGCCCGGAGGCGGCTACCAGACCGAGCCGGGCACGACGAGGGCGTCATGAACACACCAACAGAGCGCTCGCTACGCTCCCGCTCCGCCGGGGACCCCGAAAGATGAGCCCCTCGACCGAGAACCCTCATGCCGGGCAGGGCTCCGTCCTGCTCGACATCGGGGGAGACGTCGGTGCGCTGATCGTCACCATGCCCCCGGAGATGGAGGGCGTCGAGGTCGAGATCCGGCCGTTCGGCACCCCCGCCCTCCCTGGTCGCGAGCACGGTCATGGACCTGGAGATGGACACGGGCACGGGCGCTGCCCGCATGTGGCGGTCGTGCTCCGTCCCACGGCCCAGGGGCCGGTGCCGTCGCTGGTCTTCCCCGAGCTGGTCGAGGGCGGCTACGAGCTCTACCTGAAGGAGAGCCACCATCTCGAGCTCGTGGTCGACGTCACCGGGGGAGAGGTGTCCACCGCGCAGTGGCCTCGGTGAGACCCGCATGCCGGTGGTCGAGCAGTGAGCGGGGGGCTGCTCGACCACCCACCTCGAACCTCCGGGCCGCAGGGCTGTCAGAGGACGATCTGGGCGCGGGTCGGGACCCAGGGCTCGAACAGCAGGCGCATGCCGGCTTCCGCGGGCGTGCGGTTGGCCTTGCGGCCGTTGCAGGAGCCGCACGCGGTGACCGTGTTCAGCCAGGTCGACGTGCCACCTCGCGAGATCGGCAGCACGTGGTCGAGGGTGTGACCGGGACGGCCGCAGTAGGCGCAACGGAACCGGTCGCGACGCAGCACCGACGTCCGCCCGTAGATCGCCGGGCGGTGCATCCAGGACGTGACGACGTAGCGCACGAGCCGCACCACCTTCGGCCACGGATGCGGTCCGATCATCCGGTCGTCGAGCGCTTCCTCGACCACTGCGACCTCACGGAAGAGCATGCGCACGGCGTGCTTGAACGACACCTGGTGCAACGGCTCGTACGACGCGTTGAGCACCACCACGCCGTTCATGTCCGCCGACACCTCCTCATGTCTGGGACCAGCATGCTCCGCGAGCGCGATGTTGGTCTCGCCAAATCGCGTCTCACTCGTTCATTTTCGACCGAGCGAACGGCGGGCACACTGGTCCGCGTGGCGTCACCGAACCGTCGTCTCGAGGGGACACCGGCGAGCGACGCCCAGATCCTGCGTCGCGCGGTCGCGCTGGTCGTGCTGATCTTCGTGACCGGCGGCGCGCTGCTGATCGGGAGCGTCGTGTTCGGTGACCCCCACCGGTCGGCGGCGCCCGAGGCGGCACCCTCGAGCAGCCCCCCGACGGTGGCGGACACCGGTTCGTCCGCGCCGAGCCCGAGCGCGACCCCCACCGCGACGAAGAAGCCCAAGCCGAAGCCCACGCCGAAGCCGAAACCGACCGCGGCCGACATGGAACGCTTCGTGGCCGGCTACCTGGCGACGGTCGCGCGTGACCCGGCCGCGGGCTGGTCGCTGCTGACGCCGTCGTTCCGCAACGCCAGTGGTGGCTTCGGGTCGTACTCCCAGTTCTGGACACCGTGACCCGCGCGGTGCCCCGCGACGTCGTGGCCGACGCCCGCGCGTTGACCATCGGCTACACCGTCGACTACACCCGGCGTGACGGCAGCACCTCCGTGGACAGCACCCGTCTCCGACTGGTGTTCCGGGGCGGCGACTACCTGATCGACGGTGAGGGGTGAGCCGTCCCGTGGAGCCGTCGGCGGGCGGCTAAAGTGGCCGCGCAGTCCCTGGGGGGAATTCCCGTGGACACGTGCCCGACATCCTCTGGAGGCAGGACCGCCGTGACCGCTCGACCAGCGCATGGCGCGGAGCGGCGCTCATCGCAGGTGTGGACCGTGCCGAACCTGCTGAGCGCGCTCCGCCTGCTCGGCGTGCCCGCTCTTCCTGTGGCTGGTGCTCGGGCCCGAGGAGGACGCGCTGCGCCCTGGTCGTGCTGATGCTCTCGGGCGTCACCGACTGGCTCGACGGCTACCTCGCCCGCCGGCTGAACCAGACCTCCAAGCTCGGCGAGATCCTCGACCCGGTCGCCGACCGGCTCTACATCCTCGCGGTGGTGATCGGGCTGGCGTTCCGCGAGATCATCCCGTGGTGGGTGGCGATCATCCTGCCCGCGCGCGACGCCTTCCTGTGGTGCCTGGTGCCGTTCCTGCGCACCCGCGGCTACACCGCGCTGCCCGGTGCACTTCCTCGGCAAGGCCGCGACGTTCAACCTGCTCTACGCCTTCCCGCTGCTGCTCCTCGGTGACGGCGACGGCGTTCTGGCCGACGCTCGCCAAGGTCTTCGGCTGGGCGTTCGCGATCTGGGGGATCGGCCTCTACTGGTGGGCCGGACTGCTCTACGCCTGGCAGGTGCGCAAGCTCCTGGCCGACCAGCGACACGATCGAGCGCCTGATGTCCGTCCCCGGCTGAGCAGCACGACAGGAGCGGATCCAGCGTCGGGCCTGATCGAGTACCTCGTCCAGGCACACCCTCGACGAGGACTACGCCGAGGTCGCGCGCAACGCGTCCCGGTCGCCGCAGCTCGTGGCCGGCGACCGGAGCGATGCTGGTGACGCTCGCCGTCTTCGCGGTGCTGGTGGTCACCGCTGCCGGCCAGACCACCCGCAACGCGAGCACGTCCGAGGCCGCGACCGGCGCGACGCTGATCGACCAGGTGAACGCGCGTCGCGCCACCGTTCGAGCAGCGCAACGACCGGGTCCGTGCCCTGCGCAGGCGAGAACGACCAGCTCGAGCACCGACCTCCTTGCCGGACGGCAGACGGGGTCCAGCCGTCTTCGCGCACGTCGCAGCGGCTGTCCGTGCTGACCGGCACCGGCCAGGTGACGGGCCAGGGCGTCCAGGTCGTCGTCGACGACGCCCCGAACGCCGAGTCAGCGACCGCAACAAGGTCCTCGACTCCGACCTGCAGAAGCTGGTCAACGGGCTCTGGGAGGCCGGCGCCGAGGCGATCTCGATCAACGGCCAGCGGCTGACCAACCTGTCCGCGATCCGGCAGGCCGGGCTGGCGATCACCGTCAACTACCGCCCGCTCACCGCGCCGTACACCGTGCTCGCGATCGGCGACCCGAACACGCTGCCGTCGCGGTTCGCGGAGACCACCGCACGGAGCCAGCATGGTTTGATCTGCAGCAGCAGGTCGGGCTGCG
Organism: uncultured Actinomycetota bacterium; assembly: GCA_963745795.1. Taxonomy (GTDB): domain Bacteria; phylum Actinomycetota; class Actinomycetes; order Propionibacteriales; family Nocardioidaceae; genus Marmoricola. The sequence continues at coordinate 396,546 of CAVUYR010000006.1, forward strand.
TTTCGACATGACGACCGACCGCACGCTCGTGCTGCCCGCCGCGGACCGAGCTGTCGCTCCGCGTACGCCGACCGCGTTCGAAGGAGGAGCCCGAGTGATCGCCGTCATCGGCCTGGTCGTCGGCGTCGTCCTCGGGCTGGTGCTCGAGCCCGACGTCCCGCTGTGGCTGGAGCCGTACCTGCCGATCGCCGTGGTCGCCGCGCTCGACGCGGTCTTCGGCGCGCTGCGCGCGTTCCTCGACGGCATCTTCGACGACAAGGTCTTCGTGGTCTCGTTCGTCAGCAACGTCGTGATCGCGGCGCTGATCGTCTTCCTCGGCGACAAGCTCGGCGTCGGCGCCCAGCTGTCCACCGGCGTCGTCGTCGTGCTCGGGATCCGGATCTTCTCCAACGTGGCCGCGATCCGCCGGCACATCTTCCACGCATGATCACCCGCGACGCGCAGGCCCCCCTCGACCGACCTCGCGAGCGCCACCGCCCGGCCACGCGCGGCGGTCCCGCGCGGCAGCTGCTGGAGGCGCTGCGCACGCCGTCGCCGCGGCCAGCTCGCCGCAGCGGTGCTGCTCGCCGTCCTCGGGTTCGCGACGGTGACCCAGGTGCAGTCGACCCAGCAGCGACGACACGTACGCCGGGCTGCGCTCGGCCGACCTGGTCCAGCTCCTCAACGGCCTCAACGCCGCAGTCGCGACGGGCCGACAAGGAGATCGCCGACCTGGAGAAGACCCGCTCGCAGCTCGCCGACAGCACCCAGCGGCGCGAGGCGGCGCTCAAGCAGGCCACGGACGAGTCGACGACGCTCGGGATCCTCGCCGGCACCCTCCCGCCGACGGGCCCGGGCATCCGGATCACGGTCACCGACCCCGAGGACAAGGTCAGCCTCAACAACCTGCTCGACGGGATCGAGGAGCTGCGCGACGCCGGCGCCGAGGCGATCGAGTTCAACGACTAGGTCCGGGTCGTCGCACAGACCTCCTTCGAGGACGCCGACCGCGGGGTCGTCGTCGACGGCCACCGGGTCTACCGCGCCGTACGTCATCGACGTCGATCGGCGACCCCGACGACGCTCGCCGACGACGCTCGACTTCATCGGCGGCTTCGCTCGACGACGTGAAGGCCAGCGACGGCGACGTGACGGTGAACAAGCTCGACAACGTCAAGATCACCACGCGTCACCAAGCCCGCGATCGCCGCGGCTTCGCCTCCGCCGCCGACGGCCGAGTGACGTTCGGACGGCACCGGGCAGCGCAGAGCAGCCGCCGACCCGACACACGAGGAGCGCGCGTGATCCCCGACGACCTGAAGTACACCGCCGAGCACGAGTGGGTGCGCCAGCCCGGCGAGGCCGAGGGCTCGGTCCGGGTCGGCATCACCGACTACGCCCAGGACGCGCTCGGCGACATCGTCTACGTCCAGCTGCCCGAGGTCGGCACGACGGTCGCCGCCGGTGACGCGCTCGGCGAGCTCGAGTCGACCAAGTCGGTCAGCGACGTCTACGCGCCGGTCACCGGCGAGGTGGTCGCCCGCAACGAGTCGCTCGACGCGACCCCCGAGCTGGTCAACTCCGACCCGTACGGCGCGGGCTGGCTGTTCGAGGTCGTGCCCGCCGACAGCCGGAGGACCTCGACGCGCTCATGGACGCCGACGGCGTACGGCGACACCGTCGAGTCCTGATCGACCGGCGCCGGATCTTCGCGGCATCTGGTTTGCTCGGCGACCGAATGTTGATAGGTTCGCTGCCAACCGTGAACCTCCACTGAGGCTTGAGGGTTCGACCTGCGTGCGTCACGGTCGCGACACTTGCCAGGGACGCACCGTGCGCGACCGCGTACGACCCGGACGACGCTGAGTTCTGCACGCAGTGCGGGCACCGCAACCCAGAGGGGCGACGTCTGACGCCGACGGGTGACGCCCGATCGCGGCTCCGCGCCCGTGCGGCCCGACCGCTGTCGGCTCCGTCCCGCGCCGGCGTCCGAGCCCGTCGCCGAGGAGACCGCCGAGTCCGGCCGTCGCGTCACGGACCACCTCGGCGACGATCACCTTCGGGGCCCCGCAGCAGTCCGACCTGGAGGAGACGGAGCGGGCGGCCCTCGACGACGACGACGCCGCTGCCGTCGACGCGCTGCCGCGTCGGCAGCGCGCTGCTCGTGGTGCAGCGCGGCCCCGGTGCCGGCAACCGGTTCCTGCTCGACCAGGACGTGGTCACCGCGGGTCGCCACCCCGAGAGCGAGATCTTCCTCGACGACATCACCGTCTCCCGCCGCCACGTCGAGTTCCGCCGCGACGGCGGACGGGTTCACCGTCTCCGACGTCGGCAGCCTCAACGGCACCTACGTCAACCGCGACCGGATCGACGAGGCCGCTGCTGCAGAACGGCGACGAGGTCCAGATCGGCAAGTTCCGGCTGGTCTTCTTCGCCGGCGACGTGCCCGGCGACCTCTGAGGGCGCAGACGTGAGTCGTCGCGGCGTCCGCAGCGCGGATGAGCATCGGCGAGGCGCTGCGCCCTGCTCAAGTCCGAGTTCCCCGACGAGGACATCAAGGAGTCGAAGATCCGGTTCCTCGAGAGCGAGGGACTGGTCGAGCCGGAGCGCACCCCGTCGCGGCTACCGCAAGTACTCCGAGCAGGACATGGAGCGGCTCCGCTACATCCTCCGCGCGCAGCGGGAGCACTACCTGCCGCTGAAGGTGATCCGGAGCACCTCGACGCGATCGACCGTGGACTGGAGCCGCCCCGGCGGCTGCTCGGCCGGCGGTGCCACCGGTGCGTGCTCGATGGCGCCGGGCACGCCCTCGGCGCCGTCGTACGGTCCGGAGCGCAGCGACCTGCGCGTCTCCCGGCGCGAGCTGGTCAAGACGGCCGGGATCACCGAGGAGCTGCTCGACCGAGCTCGAGGCCTACGGGCTGGTCCAGACCCGCGCACCGGCTCGCAGCACTACGACGGCGACGCGCTCGTGATCGCCCGGACCGCCGGGGAGCTCGCCGCGTTCGGGATCGAGCCGCGCCACCTGCGGGCCTTCAAGACCGCGGCCGACCGCGAGGTCGGGCTGGTCGAGCAGGTCGTGTCGCCGATCCGGCGCAGCCGCGAGGACGGCGCCGAAGGCCGCGCCGCCCAGGCGATCGACGAGATCGCCGCCCTGTCGCGTCCGGCTGCACGCGAGCCTGGTCAAGGTCGGTCTGCGCGCCTTCGTTGAGTCGGGCTCGGCCCCGTCGAGACGCCTCCGGCTCGAGACGTGCCGCGTGGACTTCGCACGTGTCGCGGACGTCTCGCGGGGCTGGACGCGCGTCTCGACGAGCTGGGCGCGCCGGAGTAGGCTGGTCGCGTGCGCGAGGTCGAGGTCGTCGGAGTCCGGGTGGAGATGCCCTCCAACCAGCCGATCGTGCTGCTGCGCGAGTCGACGGGGGAGCGCTACCTGCCGATCTGGATCGGCGCCGTCGAGGCCACCGCGATCGCGTTCGCGCAGCAGGGCGTCGTCCCGCCGCGGCCGCTGACCCACGACCTGCTCAAGAGACGTCATCGACGCCACCGGCAACGACCTCACCGAGGTCCGGATCACCGAGATGCGCGACGGCGTCTTCTACGCCGACGCTGGCGTTCGCGTCCGGCGTCGAGGTGAGTGCCCGGCCCTCCGACTCGATCGCGCTGGCGCTGCGCACCGGCGCGCGGATCGTCTGCTCCGAGGACGCTCCTCGACGCGACCGGGATCGAGGTCGCCCGACGAGCAGGAGGACGAGGTCGAGAAGTTCCGCGAGTTCCTCGACCAGGTCACGCCCGACGACTTCGAGGAGCCCGAGGACTCGTAACTCTCAACGCTGAAGTTCAAGGTTGCAGGTCGGCGACACGCCGGTCGCGGTCTTTGACCAACCCTCAAGTACGGGTTTACCTTCGCGACTGTCTTCGTTGTAACTCCACGGCTGTACTCCGTGCCTGGTTCGACCGCGTCCCGGCTCCGGCCTTCCCCCGGGGTTACGCTCAACGAACTGCGAGCTTCGGAGGTACGCGATGAACGGCAACGGTGACCCCCATCGCGGTCGGCCACGTGGACCCCGCGCTCGACGAGGCGGTGCGCGACCGCCGAGGAGCAGGGACTGCTCTTCGACGACGACGTCTCGCCGCTGCCCGAGCGACCTCGGCTACCGCGGCCCGACCGCGTGCAACGCGGCCGGGCATCACCTACCGCCAGCTCGACTACTGGGCCCGCACCGGCCTGGTCGAGCCGACCGTGCGCGGCGCCACCGGCTCCGGCACCCAGCGGCTCTACTCGTTCCGCGACATCCTGCTGCTCAAGGTGATCAAGCGGCTGCTCGACGCCGGCATCTCGCTGCAGCAGATCCGCACCGCGGTCCAGCACCTGCGCGAGCGCGGCACCGACGACCTGACCCGGGTCACGCTGATGAGCGACGGCGCCAGCGGTCTACGAGTGCACCAGCAACGACGAGGTCATCGACCTGCTCCAGGGCGGCCAGGGCGTCTTCGGCATCGCGATCGGCGGCGTCTGGCGCGAGATCGAGGGCTCGCTGGCCGAGCTGCCGAGCGAGCGCGCGACCAGCGACGAGGCGAGCGACGCCGCCAGCGACGAGCTCGCCGCCCGCCGTCGCGCACGCATGAGCGGCTGGGCTGACACGCCTCGCTCGCTCACCGCACGACCCGAGCGTCTCGACACGCCCCGCTGGCGCTCGCTGCTCGGGACCACCGGCGGCTGGTACTTTTGAGGCGCTGACAACCCTGCACGGGAGAGTCTCCGGTCGGTCGCGTCGAGGAGGAAGCGGGCCGGAGCGCCGAAGGGGCAACACTCCCCGGAACCTCTCAGGCGCCAGGACCGTGCGGTCAGGCAACTCAGGAGCCGCGCGACGTCGCTGGTGACAGAGGGGGAGGCGACCAGGCCGTCGTCGACGACGGTCACCGACTCGATATCGGGAGCCTCGTTGTCCGACCACCTCACCCTCGCCGACCTCGGCGACGCAGTCCTTCGCCGACCGGCACATCGGGCCCGACGCCGACGCAGGTGGCGACCATGCTGGCCGCCATCGGGCACGAGTCGCTCGCACGCCCTGATGGACGCCGCGGTGCCGAAGCGGATCCGCACCGACGGCACCGCTCGACCTGTTCGACGGGCGCACCGAGGCGAGGCCGCCGCGACCGAGCTGCGGGCGCTCGCCGCGCGCAACAAGCCGCTCGAGCCGATGATCGGGCTCGGCTACCACGGCACGATCACGCCGCCGTCATCCGGCGCAACGTGCTCGAGGACCCGAGCTGGTACACCGCCTACACGCCGTACCAGCCGGAGATCTCGCAGGGCCGGCTCGAGGCGCTGCTCAACTTCCAGACCATGGTCGCCGACCTCACCGGCCTGGCGACCGCCAACGCCTCGCTGCTCGACGAGGGCACCGCGGTCGCCGAGGCGATGACGCTGGTACGCCGCGCCAAGCCCAAGGCCGCCGGTCCGTTCGTCGTCGACGCCGACGCGCTGCCGCAGACGATCGCGGTCGTGCGCACCCGCGCCGAGGCGATGGGCATCGACGTGGTCGTGGCCGACCTCGCCGACGGCCTGCCGGACGGCGACCTGTCCGGCGTGCTGCGTGCAGTACCCCGGCGCGTCCGGCCGGATCCTCGACCCGCGCGAGCTGGTCGAGGACGTCACGGCCCGGCGGCGGGCTCGTCCGTCGTCGCCGCCGACCTGCTCGCGCTGACCCTGCTGGAGTCCCCGGGCGCGCTCGGCGCCGACGTCGTGGTCGGCAGCTCGCAGCGCTTCGGCGTGCCGCTGTTCTACGGCGGACCGCACGCCGGCTTCATGGCCGTGGCGACCGGTCTCGAGCGGCACCTGCCCGGGCGCCTGGTCGGCGTCTCCGTCGACGCCGCACGGCAAGCCCGCCTACCGGCTCGCGCTGCAGACCCGCGAGCAGCACATCCGCCGCGACAAGGCGACCTCCAACATCTGCACCGCCCAGGTGCTGCTCGCGGTCATGGCCGCGATGTACGCCGTCTACCACGGTCCCGAGGGGCTGACCGCGATCGCACGGCGTACCCACCGCTGCGCGACGGTGCTCGCGACCGCGCTGCGGGAGGGAGGCGTCGAGCTCGAGCACGAGCCAGTTCTTCGACACCGTCGTCGCCCGGGTCCCCGGGCGGGCGTCCGCCGTGGTCGATGCGGCCAACCTGGCCGGGGTGCACCTGCGGGGCATCGACGCCGACCGCGTCGGCATCTCCTGCTCCGAGCGCACGGCGCTCGACGCACGTGGCCACGGTGCTGACCGCGTTCGGCCTCGAGGCCGACTCGTTGATCGACGTCGACGTCCGCACCCCGGATGCGCTGCCGGGCGAGCTGCTGCCGCACCAGCGACGTTCCTCGACCCACCCGGTGTTCAACACCCACCACTCCGAGACCGCGATGCTGCGCTACCTGCGCCGGCTCTCGGCCCGCGACTACGCGCTCGACCGCGGCATGATCCCGCTCGGCTCGTGCACGATGAAGCTCAACGCGACCACCGAGATGGAGCCGATCAGCCTGCCCGGCTTCGCCGACCTGCACCCGTTCGCGCCGGCCGAGGACGCCGAGGGCTACCGCCGAGCTGATCGACCGACCTCGAAGGCTGGCTGGCCGAGGTCACCGGCTACGACCGGGTCTCGATCCAGCCGAACGCCGGCTCGCAGGGCGAGCTCGCCGGGCTGCTCGCGATCCGCGGCTACCACCGCGCGCAACGGCGACGCCGCGCGCGACGTCTGCCTGATCCCGTCCTCGCGCGCACGGCACCAACGCCGCGTCCGCGGTGATGGCCGGCATGCGGGTCGTCGTGGTCAAGGCCGCCGACCGACGGCACGGTCGACCTCGACGACCTGCGCGCCAAGTGCGAGACGCACGCCGACGACCTGGCCGCGATCATGGTGACCTACCCGTCGACGCACGGCGTCTACGAGGACGGCATCACCGAGCTGTGCGAGATCGTGCACGAGCCGGCGGCCAGGTCTACGTCGACGGCGCCAACCTCAACGCGCTGCTCGGCCTCGCCAAGCCGGGCGAGTTCGGCGGCGACGTGTCGCACCTCAACCTGCACAAGACGTTCTGCATCCCGCACGGCGGCGGCGGCCCGGGCGTCGGCCCGGTCGCCGTGCGCGCCCACCTCGCGCCGTACCTCCCGTCCCACCCGATGCACCCCGAGGCCGAGCGGCGTGACGGGATCGGCCCGGTCAGCGCGGCGCCGTACGGCTCGGCCGGGATCCTGCCGATCTCGTGGGCCTACGTGCGGATGATGGGCGCCGCCGGGCTGACCCGGGCGACCGCGGTCGCCGTGCTCTCCGCCAACTACGTCGCCACACCGGCTGCGCGAGCACTTCCCGGTGCTCTACACGGGCCACGACGACCTGGTCGCCCACGAGTGCATCCTCGACCTGCGCGGCCTGACCAAGGCCACCGGCGTCACCGTCGACGACGTCGCCAAGCGGCTGATCGACTACGGCTTCCACGCGCCGACGATGAGCTTCCCGGTCGCCGGGCACGCTGATGGTCGAGCCGACCGAGACCGAGGACCTCGCCGAGCTCGACCGGTTCTGCGAGGCGATGATCGCGATCCGCGCCGAGATCGACGAGGTGGCGGCGGGGGAGTGGCCGGCGGAGACGTCGCCGCTGCGCGGCGCCCCGCACACGGCGCGCGCTCGCTGGCCAACGGGACCGAGCGGGCGTACTCCCGCGACGTCGGCGGTCTTCCCGGCCGGCTCCGACCCGGACAAGTACTGGCCGCCGGTCGGCCGGATCGACCAGGCCTACGGCGACCGCAACCTGGTCTGCGCCTGCCCGCCGCTCGAGGCCTTCGAGGACTGACCCCGCGTGCGCGACCTGCCGGCTCCGGGCCGGCGCTTCGACGCGCTCCTCGCCGACGCCCAGCGGGCCGGCCGGCTGCCGTCGATGACGGCCGGGCTGGTCCGCGGCCTCGACAGGCTCAGGACAGCGGCCGGCCTGGCGTGGGTCGGCCGCGCCGGCGACGGGTGCGGGAGCGGCCGGCGACCGGCCGACACCCAGTACCGGATCGGCTCGATCACCAAGACCTTCACCGCGGTGCTGGTGCTCCAGGCTGCGCGACGAGGGCCTGCTCGCGCTCGACGACTCGCTGGCGTCGTACCTCCCCGAGGCGCCGTACGGCGACCGGACGCTGCGCGCGCTGCTCTCGCACTCCTCGGGGATGCCGGCCGAGCCGGCCGGGCCGTGGTGGGAGCGCAGTCCCGGCGGCGACTTCGCGGCCCTGGCTGACGGCGAACCGCGACCAGCCCGCGCGCTACGACGTCGACACGCGACCACGTACTACAGCAACCTCGCCTTCGCGCTGCTCGGCGAGGTGGTGGCGCGGGTGCGAGGCGAGGACTGGTGGTCGCTGGTGCAGTCGCGGATCCTCGAGCCGCTCGGGATGCGCCGCACGACGTACCAGGCCGACCCCGCCGCACGCGCAGGGCTACAGCGTCAGCCACCTGCTCGGCACGCTGACCCCCGAGCCGCACTCCGACACCGGCGCGATGGCGCCGGCCGGCCAGCTGTGGAGCACGGTCACCGACCTCGCGACGTACGCGCGACTTCGTGCTGGCACGGCCATCTCGACGTGCTCGCGCCGCCGACGCTGCAGGAGGCTGCCGTCGCAGGCGACACCCCGGCAGCCAGTACGGGCTCGGCTTCCGCACCGTCCCCGGCGCCCGGGGCCGGCTCGTCGGGCACACCGGCTCGATGCCGGGGTTCCTGGCCGTGCTCTGTGCGACCGGGCGACGGGCAACGCGTTCGTGTGCTCGCCAACGCGACCGTCGGGTCAGCCCTCGGTGGCGCTGGCCACGTCGATGCTCGACGCCCTCGCGGAGAGCGATCCCGAGGTGCGGCGAGCCGTGGCGGCCGACGACCGACGTGGCCGACGAGGTGCGCGAGCTGGTCGGCGTCTGGTACTGGGGCAAGACCGCGTTCGAGATCAGCTGGGACTCCGGCGAGCTGCGGATGCTGGAGCTCCGCGCGCAGGCGGCGTACGAGGAGTACCACCGCGAGGACCGCGGCTGGGTCGGCACCGACGGCTACCCTGCTCGAGGTGGTGCGTGCGTCCCGACGGCACGGTCGTCGCACCTGGTCTGCGCGACGTTCATCTTCACGCGCACGCCGTACGACCCCGCCGCGCCGATCCCGGGCGGCCCGCCAGCTGACTAAACCGGGACGCTCGACTCCTCGACCGGGTCGAGCGCGACCGGCCAGGCGTCGGGAGTGTCGAGCAGGTCGACCAGGTCGAGCAGCAGCACCGGCCAGATCTCCTCGTCGCTGGCGGCAACCTCGGCCGGCGTCCACCAGCGGCTGGCGAGGATCGTCACCTGCTCCTCCTCGGTGTGGCCGGCGGTGTCGATCTCGAACGCCGGCACCCGCACCGCGTAGAACGCGTCGTCCTGCTCGACCACCTGGTCGGAGTAGCCGTGGCGCACGTGCCGGCGGGCGATCGGCCCGATCACGTCGTCCGTGGTGACCTGCAGTCCGGTCTCCTCCTCCAGCTCGCGCAGGACGGTCTCGTGCTCCGTCTCGCCCGGGTCGATGCCGCCGCCGGGCGTGATCCACCAAGACGCTCCGGCGCCGGGGTCGGAGTCCTGGAAGAGCAGGAGCCGGCCGTCGTGGTCGAGCACCAGCACCCGCACCGTGGCACGGCTCACCTGTCGTCGTGCGGCGGGGGAGTCCGGGACGACGAAGTCGCGTGGCTGGTCCATCACAGGGCCTGCGACACGCTCGACATGTTGAAGTCGGGGACCCGCAGCGCCGGCATCGCGGTGCGCGAGAAGTAGTCGTCGCCCCACTCGCGGGAGAAGCCGGGCACCGTCGCGGACGCGGCCGTGAAGCGGCGCAGCAGGTCGACCGGGCTCTCGTTGAAGCGGAAGTTGTTGACCGCGCCGGTGATCTCGCCGCCCTCGACCAGGTAGACGCCGTCGCGGGTCAGCCCGGTGAGCAGCAGCGTCTGCGGGTCGACCTCGCGGATGTACCACAGGCAGGTCAGCAGCAGACCGCGCTCGACGTCCGGCGACCAGGTCGTCGACGGCGCCGGACGCGCCGTCGACCTCGAGCACCAGGTTGTCGATGCCCGGGGTCACCGGCTGCCCGGTCAGCGCCGCCGAGTGCCGGGTCTGGATCAGCGAGGTGAGCGATGCCGTCGGGGATCCAGTCCGTGCGCCCGAGCGGCAGCCCGTTGTCGAAGACGCTGCTGGTGTTGCCGGACGACGAGGCGACCGCGAACGGCTCGCACTGCAGGCCGGGGTACGCCGGGTCGGAGTAGCAGGTGCGCGCCGGGCCGGGCGACCCGCTCGCCGATCCGGGTGCCGCCGCCGCGGCGGGCGAAGACCGACTGGCCCTCGTGGGCGACCCGGGCGCCGGCGCCCCAGTAGGCGTAGAGCATCAGGTCGGCCACGCCGTCGGCGGCAGGATCGTGTCGTAGCGGCCGGCCGGGAGGTCGACCTGCCGGGTCGGCCCAGCCGAGGCGGGTGGCGAGCTCGTCCGCCATCGCGTGCGCGTCGACGTCGGTGAAGTCGCGGGTCGCGCCGCCGACCCAGGCGCTGGTCGACAGGTCGGCGGTCTTGCCGGTGCAGCCGTAGTGCCCGGTCGGCTGCACGTGGCGCAGCCGCAGCCCGGTGGAGGAGCCGAGGTACGTCGTGGTGACCTCGTGGTTGACGAAGCCGTAGAGGACGCGCTCCTCGGCCTCGGCCCGCCCGAACACCTCGCCGAGCGCGGGCGCGAACGCGTCGTACACCTCGATGGCGGTCGCCCGGGTGCGTCGTCCCAGTCGGCGGCGGCATCGCCGGCGACCAGGTCGTTGCGTCCTCGGCCGGCTGCGCGCGTCGGACGGCGGCGTCGGCGGCCTCGACCAGCGCGGTCGACCTGCTCGGTCGAGGCGCGCCGTGCCGCTCGACCGACGCCGGTCGGCGCCGTCGCGGAATGCGATCACGGTGACCTCGACGCCGTGCATCACGCCGTTGGTGGTGAGCGTGTTGTTGGCCCAGCGCAGGTTGGCGCTGGTCGCGTCGCGCACGATCACGACGCAGTCGGGCGAGGCGCTGGTCTCCAGGGCGTGCTCGACGAGCTGCTGCGGGCTGCTCATGCGGGCTCTCCGTCGCCGGGGTGCGTCGACCGGTCAGCTCGGCGCCGCCCTCCTCGGTGGTGTTGAGGACGTGGACGTCGCGGAACAGCGCCGACGGGCAGCCGTGGCTGACCGGCGCGACCTGGCCGGGCTGGGCCTTGCCGCAGTTGAACGCGCCGCCGAGCTCCCAGGTCTGCGGCCCGCCGACCGCCTCCATCGAGCCCCAGAAGTCGGTGGTGGTGGCCTGGTAGGCGACGTCGCGGAGCTGGCCCGGCGAGCTCGCCGTCCTCGATCCTGTAGAACCGCTGGCCGGTGAACTGGAAGTTGTAGCGCTGCATGTCGATCGACCAGGACTTGTCGCCGACGACGTAGATGCCGCGCTCGACCCGGCCGATCAGCTCGTCGGTGTCGGGCCGTCGCGGGTCGGGCTGCAGCGACACGTTGGCCATCCGCTGGATCGGGATGTGGCCGGGGGAGTCGGCGAACGCGCAGCCGTTGGAGCGGCCGCCGTTGAGCTCGGCGCCGTAGGTGTGCGCCATCGGCCGGTCGAGCTGGTAGCCGACCAGGACGCCGTCGCGCGACGATGTCCCAGCTCTGGGTCGCCACGCCCTCGTCGTCGTACCCGATGGTGGCCAGGCCGTGCTCGACGGTGCGGTCGCCGGTGACGTTCATGACGGGCGAGCCGTACTGGCAGCGTGCCGAGCTTGTCGTACGTCGCGAACGACGTGCCGGCGTAGTTGGCCTCGTAGCCGAGCGCGCGGTCGAGCTCGGTGGCGTGGCCGATCGACTCGTGGATGGTCAGCCACAGGTTCGACGGGTGGATGACCAGGTCGTAGCTGCCGGCCTCGACGCTCGGCGCCGCGAGCTTCTCGGCGAGCAGCTCGGGCAGCTGCGTCGAGCTCGGCGTCCCAGTCGTAGCCGCCGTCGGCGAGGTACTCCCAGCCGCGGCCGACCGGCGGCGCGATCGTGCGCATCGAGTCGAAGACGCCCGGTCGCCTCGTCGGCGCCGAACGCCTCGAGGTCCGGCTCGAGCCGGACCCGCTGCTGGGTGGTCGTGGTGCCGGCCAGGTCGGCGTAGAACTTGTTCTCCTGCACGACCTGGAGGCCGCCGCTGGCGTGGTCGACGCCGCGGCGCGCGAGCAGCCGCGCGGTCCAGTCACGGAAGCAGGTCGACCTTGTCGCGCGAGCGGCACCGTCGAACGGGTCGATCTCGTACGACGAGCACCCAGCGCGACGTCGTCGTGCACCGGCTCGGGGGCGAGCTCGATCCGGCGCGCGGGTCATCCGGCCGGCCACCTGGGCGACGCGGACCGCCTGCTCGGCGACCCGGACCGCGTCGTCGCGGGTCAGCACCACGCCGGAGGCGAAGCCCCAGGCGCCGTCGTGGATCACCCGGACCGCGAAGCCGAGGTCCTCGCTGTCCGAGGCGCCCTGGAGCGGCCGTCGCGGACGGCGAGGTACTGGTAGCGGATCCGCTCGAAGCGGAAGTCGGCGTGGCTCGACGCCGAAGTCCCGGGCCCGGCCAGCGCGACCTCGGCGAGGCGGCGGTAGGGGAGGGCGGTGAAGGTCGGGTCGATCCGGTCCCAGGCGTCGGGGTCCGAGGTGGAGGCCATGCAGCGACCCTAAGCGAGAGGGCGTGTCAGCCGGTGCCGAGGCGCTGCTCGACGCTGGACCCGGTGCGGGTCTTGTGGACGACGAGCTGGGTGGGGATCCGGGTGCGCAGCTCGGGCACGTGGCTGACCACGCCGACCACCCGGCCGCCCTCGCGGAGCTGGTCGAGGGTGTCCATCACGAGCTCGAGGGTGTCGGCGTCGAGCGACCCGAATCCCTCGTCGACGAACAGGGTGTCGATCCGCGCCCCCCCGGCCTCGCCGGTCACGACGTCGGCCAGTCCGAGGGCCAGAGCAAGCGACACCACGAAGGTCTCGCCGCCGGACAGGGTCACCGGGTCGCGCGTGCTCGTCGGTCCACTGGTCGCGCACCAGCAGGCTGAGGCCGCCGCGGCGCTCGCCGACGCCGCGCTGTGCCGTGTGCTCGAGGACGTAGCGGTCGTCGCTCATCCGGGACATGCCGTTCGTTGGCGGCCGCCACGACCTGCCCGAGCCGGGCCGCCAGCACGTAGGCAGACAGCCGCATCTGCCGGGTGTTGTCGGAGCCCTTGCCCTCCGCGAACTCCGACACCGAGCGGACGAGGGCGTAGTCGGCGCGCACCGGCGCCCAGGCTGCCAGCGCCTCTCGTAGTGCCGCGGCCCGGGCGGCCAGCCGTTCGCGACGCCCGACGGCGGCCTCGTGCGCCGCTCGGGCGGCGGCGTGCGACTCGGTGGCGTCGTCGCGCGCCGCCACCAGCGCCGGCAGGTCAGGCGCCTCGGCGGCCACCGCCTCGCGGACGAGGTCGTCGCGCAGGACGGCCTCGGCCTCGGCATTGGCGACGTCGCGGGCACGCAGCCCGGCCTCGACGGCGGCGGTCGCCTCGTCGTCCAGCACGCGCGGCCAGCGCGTCGGCGACGTCGGTGAACCCCTGCCCGGCCGCGGCTGCGTCGGCGGCCGCGGCTGCCTCCGCCGCGTGGGTGTCGGCGCGCTCCTGCTCGACCAGGGCGTCGCGCGCCTGCGCCAGGCCGGCGGCGGCCCGCTCGTGGTGCCTGATCACCTCGTCGAGGGAGGCGTCGCGTCCGTCGAGCAGGTCGGTAAGCCGCGAGGTGAGCGCGGTGACGGTCGAGGCGGCCGCGACCCGCTGCTCGTCGGCCACTCGGAGATCGGCGTCCAGCCGGGCCAGCTTCTCGTCAAGGGCTCGGGCCTCGGCGTCGAGGGCGGTCAGCTCGGGCTCGAGCCGGGCGACCGAGGCAGCGCTCGCCTCGGCGGCGGCGACCCGCACCCGGGCGGCATCGCACGCGGCCCGCACCTGCTCCGTCGTGGCGTGACCGGAGACCTCGCGGGCGGTCGCGAGCCGGGCCTCGAGACCGCGCCTCTGGTCGGCCACCATCTCCTGGGCGACCTCCGCGTCGTCGACCCGGCGTCGGAGGGACTGCTCGTCTGCCTTGGTCGGAGCGCCGGTCGCCGGTGACGCCAGCCGCGGATGGTCGTGCGACCCGCACACCGGGCAGTCCTGACCGACGGCGATCGCCGCGGCCAGCTCGGCGGCCATACCGCTGAGCCGGGCCTCGCGCAGGTCGATCAGCTGATCCTTGAGCCGCATCGTCTCGCTGGCGTCGCTCGTCGAGGAGCTCTGCCGACTTGCCCACCTGCCACTCGAGCTCCTCGATCGTGGCGACGAACGCGACCCGCCGGGCCAGCTCGGCCAGCTCGGCCCTGCACTCCTGGAGCAGCTCGGCCTGGGCTCGCTGCGTCTCCAGCAGCACCGTGAGCGCCGCCTGCCGGCCGGGGAGGGCAGCGGCCAGGTGGCGGACCCGGTCGTGCTCGGCGGCGAGTTGGCGGCGGCGCTGCTCTACGGCGGTCAGGCGGGTCGTGGTCTCGGCGAGCTCGCGGGCGCGGGGGAGGAAGCTGCGGGCGACAGCGGCGCGTTCGGTGGCGTGGCGGGCACGCTCTGCGAGCCACGCCGGCTCGAGGCCGTCCGGCTCGATCTCCAGCAGCGCCGCCACCCGGCGAAGGGCGTGGTTCGCGTCGGTGCGGGCGCGCTCGCGGGCGCCGGCCGAGCGCTCGGCGACCCGGGCGAGCGGCGCCACCATCGCGGCCCGGCGGGCCCGGACCAGGCGCTGACGGTCGGCTTCGGCCTGGCCGGCGGTGTCCGCGAGTGCCCGCTGTGCGGCGAGCGCCGTCGCGTGCCGCTGCCGGAGCTCGCGGAGCCGGCGCCCGGCGTCGTGGGCCTCGGTCGCGGAGGCCAGCGCCCGGGCCGCGGCGTCCAGCGTCGTCGCGCTGGAGGTGACCTGCTCGACGGCATGCGCCGCGAGCGAGGCGGTCCAGGCCACGATGTCGCCGGCGCCGGCGGGCTCGGCGAGGTCGGCGACGTCCCAGGCGGAGGGAAGGTCGGCGCCGGTCGCCTCGCTGACCCGGTGGAGCAGGCCGGCAACCGTGTCGTGGTGCCGCTCGCCCGCGCGGCGGAGCGTCGTACGACGGTCGGAGAGCCAGCGTTCGACGTCCTCGAAGCGGCGGGTGCGGAACAGCTGGGTGAGCACCTTGTGCCGGTCGTCGGAGCTGGCGCGCAGGAACGTGTCGAACTGGCCCTGGGGGAGCAGCACCACCTGGCTGAACTGGCCAAGTGTCATGCCCAGGAGGTCGGTGACCAGGTGGCCCGCCTCGTCGAGCCGGTTGGTGAGGCTGCGCCAGCAGGTCCCGTCGGCGGCGACGACCGCTTCCTCGACCAGCACGTGTGCCTGCTGTGTGGTGAGCCCGGTGCCACGCTTCTTGGGGCGCTGCCACTGCGGTGACCTCGTGAACCGGAACCGGCGCCCGGCCAGGCTGGCGTCGAGCACGACGCGCGGCGCGACCCCGTCGGCGGCGTGGTGGGAGCGGAGCTGCTTGGCGGCGCTGCGCTCGCTCGGCACGTCGCCGTAGAAGGCGAAGCAGACGGCGTCGAGGACGGTCGTCTTGCCCGCGCCGGTGTCGCCGCAGAGCAGGAAGACGCTCGCCTCTGAGAGCGCGTCGAAGTCGACGGTCACCGTGTCGGCGAACGGTCCGAACGCCGTGATCTCCAGGGTGTGCAGGCGCATCAGGCGTGCACCACCCGGTCGGCGTCGGGGTCGTGGCCGCAGGCGTCGCAGGCGTCGAGCAGCAGCTGCCGACTCGGCGGGATCGGCCGGCCGGCCGCGCACGTCACGCACGAAGTCGAGGGTGATCGCGTGGTCGCTGACCCCGGTGCCGGTGCGGGCGGCAGGCAGCCGGACCGCGGAGGCGCCCTCGGGCTCGAAGTCGACCGACAGCAGGTGCGGGAACCGGCGCTCGAGCCGCGGCTTCGCCTGGGCCGGGCGCTCGGTGTCGGTGAGCGACGACCTGCACCCACGCTGCCTCGGCGTCCACGTGGCGCGGGATCGGTCAGCAGCGTCGTCGAGCGTGCCGCGCAGCCGGGCGAGCGGACGTGGGACCGGGGCGTCGACGAACTCGGTCGCGACCTGCCCGTCGGCGTCGAGGTCGACCAACCAGGAGCCCTTGTGCTGGTCGGCCTCGGAGAACGAGTACGCAAGCGGGGAGCCGGAGTAGCGCACCGAGCCGGTCAGCGTGTGCCGCCCGTGCAGGTGGCCGAGGGCGACGTAGTCGACACCGTCGAAGACGGTGGTCGGCACGATCTGGACACCGCCGACGGAGATGTCGCGCTCGCTGTCGCTGGGCCGTGGCTCCTGGTTGCCGGCGACGAACGCGTGGGCCATCACCACCGAACGGGTGCCTCGCGGTCGTGCGTCGAGGTCGGCACGGACCCGGCGCATCGCCTCGCGTCAGGGTCGCCTGGTGGCTGCGGCCGGGCAGCCCCCACGCCGCGCGCAGGTGGTCGGGCTCGAGGTAGGGCAGCCCGTGCACCGCCACCGGGCCGTGGTCGTCGTCGAGCAGCACGGGGCGGCCGACGTCGCGGGCGTGGGTGCGCAGGTGGATGCCGGCGCGCTCGATCAGCCGCGACGCGAACCCGAGCCGCTGGTGGGAGTCGTGGTTGCCGCTGGTGATGACCGCCGTGGCACCGCGAGTCCGCGAGGCGTTCGAGCGTCTCCTCGAACAGCCGCACGGCGTCGACGGGCGGCAGCGCGCGGTCGTAGACGTCACCCGCGACCAGCACCAGGTCGACCCGCTCGGACTCGACCGTCGCGATCAGGTGGTCGACGTACGACGCCTGGTGATCGAGCATCCCGACACCCAGGAACGACCGGCCCAGGTGCCAGTCGGAGGTGTGCAGGATGCGCATGCCCGAACGGTAGAAGTGCGGACGGACAGTTTGGTGGTCCCACGCGGCTGCGCGGCGCGTCGGGCGACCGAATGTGGGCGTCGTGGTGCGCGGGCCGGGGCGTCCGCAGATGCGACGTTGTCGGGTGTCGCAGAGGTGTGCGGACCCGCAACGACCACGCAAATGCGGAGATCGCGCGGGACCGGCAGTTGCGCCGGCCACGGTCTCCCACGTGGCTACGTGACCAGTCGCTCCGCCCCCGTGTAGACGACCGTCCGGTCGTCGCGGGTCCAGCCGAGGACCGTGCAGCCCGGCCCGCTCCGCGAGGCCGACGGCCAGCGACGTCGGCGCCCCGACCGCCACCAGTGCCGCGACGCCGGAGGCGACCGCCTTCTGCACGATCTCGAAGCCGATCCGGCCGCTCACGACGAGCACCTCGGCGCCACGCTCGGCGCCGGACAGCAGCCGGTGGCCGGACACCTTGTCGACCGCGTTGTGCCGACCCACGTCCTCACGCAGCACGAGCAGGTCGCCGTCGGGGGAGAAGAGGGCCGCGGCGTGCAGTCCGCCGGTGCGGTCGAAGAGCCGCTGATGCTCACGCATCGCCTCCGGCATCCGGCGTACGACGTCCCAGGCGAGTGCCGGGCCGACCGCGGGGGAGACCCGGTCGGCCAGCGTCGCGAACACCTCGTCGATGGTCTCGGTGCCGCACACCCCGCAGGCCGACGACGCGGCGGTCATGCCGCCGTACCGGGCACCGACCGTGCGTCGCGCCGGCACCCGTAGCGTCGCGGTCACCACGTTGAGCTCCTGCTCCGGGGTGAGGGCGACGTCGGTGCAGTAGGCGACGGAGGACAGGTCCTCGACCGAGGCCACCACGCCCTCGTGGAACAGCCAGCCGGCAGCGAGCTCGAAGTCGTGGCCGGGCGTGCGCATGGTGACGGTCACCCGACCGGGCGGCAGCCGCGGCTCCGCGAGCCGGATCTCCAGCGGCTCCTCGGTGACGACCCGGTCCTCGTGCTGGGTGCGCATGGCACCCTTGATCTCGGTGATCCGCAACCGCACCGACGGACCGGGACGGCGGGCAGTGGACATGCACCGACTCTAGCCACCGACAGGCAGGGACCCATGCTCCGAGCGGGCCGCAGACCGGCCTCCGACTGGACCTCGGAGGTCTCGTCCTCCTACGCGCTGGCGGGCTTCCTGTTCGCCGTGTTCATCGGGTTCACGCTGCTCGTGATGGGTCCCTGGATCGGGATCGACGCGTTCTTCAACGTCCGTCGGCCGCCCGACGCGTGGCTCCCGGTGCTGCACGTGCTGGACCGGATCGGGCAGCGGGCGGTGTGCCTCCCGATCCTCGGTGCCGTCATCTTCTGGATCTGGCGACGCACCGGGCGGACGCGGCCGCTGGTGGTGGCCGCGATCTCGGTGTTCATGCTGAACGCCATCGTCGCGGTGCTCAAGATCGGGCTCGGGCGTGGGGAGCCGGGCTCCGGCATCCCGGACTTCTTCGTGGGCGGGATGGCCTACCCGTCCGGCCACACGGCCAACATCCTGCTCGTCTACGGACTGATCCCGTACCTGCTTGGCACCTACGCGGGGGTGCGGACGCGCACGGTGCAGGTGCTCGGCGGCGTCGTGGTGCTGCTGTCGGCCCTGATGGTCACCGTGTCGGTCACGCTGACCTGGCACTGGCTGGCCGACCTCTGGGCCGGTCTGCTGATCGGTGGCGTGGTGCTCGCGCTGACTTCCGGCGTGGACCACGCGATCCCGCGTGACACGTTCGCCGCCGGGCTGCGGCCGGGCCTGCGGCGGCTGCCGGGGTTGGTGCTCCGCCGGCACGACGTGGGTGCGCCGTAGCTGGTGTGGGCGCGTGGGTGCGTGGGCGTGCGGTTTGCCCACGGTATGCAGACCAACCGGCGGTTCCCACGATGAGCAGCTCATGGGAAGCGCGGGTTCATCGTGGGAGCCGATCGGCGTCGCCCGGAATGTCGTAGTTATTCCGACATACCGTGGTGGACCCTCGGCCCCCACGACGACCCTTCACCAACCGCCTACCCCCGACCACCCTCCCGGAGGTCGAGGTCGCGCGCGGCGATCCGGTGCTCGAGCTCGTCGGTCTCGTCGACCAGGTTGCGGCGCAGCGTGAGGTCGAGGTTCCGGTCCGCCAGCGTGCCGTGGGCGAGGTCGACCGCACGCTGGTCGAGGACGGTCAGCGGGAAGAACGACCGTGCCGCCTCGCCCAGCACCCAGCCCTGGCGCACCTTGACGGTTGCGGCGATCTCGGCGAAGAAGCGGTCGACGTACGGCGCGAGCAGGTCGCCCTGACCGGACTGCCAGAAGCCGAGGCCGGTCGCCTCGAGCTCGTAGTTCGGCACGTCGTCCTCGCCGCGGAAGCGTCGCCACGCCCACGCCTTGGCCTCGTCCGTCGCGAGCGCGGCGGCGCACCAGGCGTGGTGCACCTGTGACTCGGCCCGCCGGTCCTCCTCGAGCCGGGCGTCGAGCTCGGCCCGGTCGGTGGCACCGAGCTGGGTGAGCCGCCGCACCATCCGCCAGCGCAGGTCGAGGTCGAGCGGGATGCCGTCCTCGATGCCGTCGGCCAGCCACCGGCGAAGCTCGTCGACGTCGGAGTCCGTGGCGATCACTCCCCGCAGGGCGGCGAGGGCCAGGCCCGATGCAGGATCGGCGGTGGCGAGCCGGGCACGGAACGCGTCGTGGAGACGGCGGGCCACCGAGTCCGGGTCGGCGCTCACCGCGACCAGCTTGCTCGACCAGGTCTGCAGAGAGCTGAGAGCGGAGTCCTGGTCCTCCACCCGGAGACCGGCCTCGAGCACGGCACCGGCTGCGGCAGGGGAGAGGTGGGCGTGGTGCACGCCCATCTTGAGGGCGTTCCACACGGAGGCGCGGAACAGGGGATCGGACGTGCCGGCCACCAGCTCCGGCAGTGCATCGACCGAGACCGGGTCGAGCACGATCGACGCCCAGGTCTCGCCCCGCGGGTCGAGGATGACCGGTGCCTCGCCGAGGTCCACGGGCGTCTCGTCGGCCTCGATCGTGAGCGGCTCCTCCGCCCAGCCGGAGCCGTCCCAGCGGGCAAGGTGGATCGCGTGGTTGCGTCGTACGTCCTGCCCGTCCGGGGGTGTACGACGCACGACGCCGGCGTCCCGGTCGAGCCGGATCTCGTCCATGCCGGACGTACGCAGCCAGGCGCTGGTCCACGGCGTCAGGTCACCCGCGCCGGCGTCCTCCCAGGCCGTGAACAGGTCGCTCATCGTCGCGTTGCCGAAGGCGTGCTGGTCGAAGTGCCGCCGGACACCACCCAGGAACACGTCGTCGCCGACCAGTGAGGCGAGCTGGCCGAGGGCCGCCGACCCCTTCGCGTAGCTGATCCCGTCGAAGTCCTGCAGCGCGGACGCCGCGTCGACCGCGCCGGTGCCTGCGACGGGGTGGGTGGACGGACGTCCGTCCGCGACCAGCCCCCAGATCTTGCGCACGTTGGCGAACTCGACCAGTGCGTCGGTGAACTCGGTGGCCTCCGCGGTGACCCGGTAGCCCGTGTACTCCGCGAACGACTCGTTGAGCCAGAGGTCGTCCCACCACGCCAGGGTGACCAGGTTGCCGAACCACTGGTGGGCCATCTCGTGCGCGACGACCACCGCACGGGAGATGTGCTGGCGGCGGGTCGCACGCGAGGTGAAGACCAGCGGGTCGCGGAACGTCACCAGCCCGGGGTTCTCCATCGCGCCGGCGTTGAACTCCGGCAGGAATGCCTGGTGGTAGTCGCCGAACGGGTAGCGGACCCCGAACATCCGGTGGAACGCGTCGAAGCACTGCCGGGTCACGGTGAACAGCTCCTCGGCCTGCTCGTCGAGGTGCCCGGCCAGCGACAGCCGTGACGACAGGCCGAGCGGGATGCCGTCGTGCTCCTGCTCGAGCACGTGGTAAGGCCCGCCGATGACGCTGACGAAGTACGTCGCCAGCGGCCGGGTGGTCGCGAGCTCCCAGCGGCCGGGCTCGACCTGGGTGGCTGCCGCGTTGCCCCGCACGGTCCAGTCCCTCGGCGTGGTGAGGTGGAGCGTGTACGGCGCCTTGAGGTCGGGCTGGTCGAAGCAGGCGAAGATCGTGGGCGCCGCGTCGAGGAAGCACATGGCGTAGACGTAGGTGCGGCCATCGACCGTGTCGACCGAGCGGTGCAGGCCCTCTCCGTCGTTGCGGAACGGCATGGTCGCCTCGACGACGAGCTCGTGGCTGCCCGCGGCCAGCTCGAGGGGCAGTCGGCCGCGGTCGAGCGCGTCGACGTCGAGCGGTGCGCCATCGAGCGTGGCGGCGTGCAGGGTGACCGGCTTGACGTCGACGAACGTGGTGCCGCCGACCGACTCGAACCGGATCACCGTGCGGCTTGGGAACGTGGTCTCCGAGGCGGCCAGGTCGAGCGTCACGTCGTACGACGTGACCCGGAGCAGGTCGAACCGGTGCCGGGCCTCGGAGAGCTGCAGACTGCGATAGGTGGCGGCCATGCCTCACCCTAGGCTGAGCCGCATGGAACCACGGTCCGGGCCGTCGCGTCCCATCGGCATGACGCGCACGCTGATGCTGACCCTGGCCGCCGCAGGCCTGCTGGTGTCGGGGTGCGGGCAAGCCTCCGATCCGCCGACGCAGGCTCCTGAAGCACTCGTCGGCTGCACTCAGGCCCAGTCGAAGGCGGCGGCGCGCCACGCAAGCGAGGTGCCCGCCGAGGTCGACCTCGACGGCGACGGGTCCCCGGACAAGGTGCTGATCACGCGCGACGACGCGGCGTGCCCGGGCGTGCTCTTCACGACGGTGAAGGACCGGCGGTACTCGGCGAAGGTGCGCGACGCTGGCCTGGACCTCACGTCGGCGACGCGGGTGAGCCTGCCCGGTCGGGAGGGCGACCTGCTGGCGCTGCGCGCCGAGCACCCTCGCGGCGGCTTCCAGGTCCAGGTCTACGGGTTCGACGACGGCCTGGGCGAGGTCACGGCGGCCGGGCAGCCGGTGGTGCCGTTCGTGGCGACCGACACCACGGGCGGCTACCTGAGCGTGAGCTGCGCGGACGGCGCGCTCGTGGTGCGCCAGGCGGTGGTGCACGAGCCGCCCGGGATCGTGTTCGCCTGGGACGTCAAGGAGACGCGGTACGCCGTCGACGGGCTGCGGGCGACCAGGGGAGCGACGACGGAGGTCGCGGACAACATCCTGGACCAGCGGCTGGGCAAGGAGTTCCCCGACGTGAAGCACCGCCGGATGTTCGCGAAGGGCTGCTCGGCCTGACGGTCAGCGCACGTCGTCGATGGTGCGCGGACGGTCCAGCCGGATCACCTCGGGCGGGAGACCCCACTCGTTGCGGCCCAGTCGCGAGAGTGGCATCAGCCCCTCCATCATCGGGTGCGCGCCGTCGAGGACGTCGTCGACCACGGTCACCAGCACGACGGTGCCGAGGACAACTGTCGACGACCCCACCTCGACCAGACGGTCGAGCCGGCACTCGATCGACGCCGGTGAGGCCGCGACGCGTGAGGGAGCGACCGTGACCGAGGGCTCCATCGCGATCCCGAGCTGCTCGGCCTCGTCGGCGCCGTGCTCGAACGGCGCGCTCGAGTCGTTCACCGCGTGCAGCAAGGGAGCACTGGCGACGGAGACCACGAACTCGCCGGTCTCGCGCACGTTGCGCAGCGTGTCCTTGTCGCCGACGGAGGTGAACATGACCGTCGGCGGATCGGAGCTGGCGACGCTGAAGAACGAGTGCGGCGCCAGGTTGGCCCGGCCGCGGGCGTCGAGCGTCGACACCCACGCGATCGGACGGGGGACGACGAGCGAGTTCAGCAGCCGGTAGCCGTTGACGCCGTCGTCACCGATGCGGAACTCCGTACGGGCCATGCCCGAACCCTAGGCGCCCGCCCATGGATGTCCCCGGGTGGCAGAGTGCAGGCATGGCCGACACCTACCGTTCCGTCCAGCTGAGCCAGATGGGGGAGGGGCGCTACAAGGCGGTCAACCGCCGCGGCGGCGTGCTCCCGATCAGCTCGGGTGATGATCCCGACTTCAGCCCGGTCGAGCTGCTTCTGGCAGCGATCGCCGGGTGCACAGCACTCGACGTCGCGCACATCACCGGGAAGCGCGCGGAGCCGGATTCGTTCTCCTTGCGCTGCAGCGGCGACAAGATCCGCGACGAGCTGGGGAACCGGATGGTCAACCTGACCGTCACCCTCGACATCACCTTTCCCGAGGGCGAGGCCGGTGACGCGGCCCGCAACGTGCTGCCGCGCACCATCGAGCAGACCCGCGACCGGCTGTGCACGGTGTCGCGCACGGTCGCCGTCGAGTCCCCGGTGACCATGGAGCAAGGGCGCCTGGATGGGTGAGCTGCATCCGCTCTGGCGGCCGTACCAGCGGCCCACGCCGGAGGAGATCCGCCGCGCCCAGGTGGGTGAACGCACTCCTGTGCCAGGGGGCCGGGTCGAGGTGGCCGCACCCGATCCGACCTGGTCGGAGCGGTACGACGAGGTGGCCGCGCCAGGTGCGTGACGCGCTGGGGGATCGGGTGCTCGACCTCCAGCACATCGGCTCGACATCGGTCGCCGGCCTCCACGCCAAGCCGGTGATCGACCTCGACCTGACCGTCGCCGACTCCGCCGACGAGGGGTCGTACCTCCCGGACCTGGAGGCGGCCGGCTTCACGCTCCGGGTGCGCGAGCCCGACTGGGAGGAGCACCGCTGCCTCCGCGGCGCGGACCCGGTCTCCAACCTGCACGTGTTCTCGCCGGGCGCCGTCGAGCCGCAGCGGACCCGCGCCTTCCGCGACTGGCTGCGCGAGCACGACGACGACCGGGAGGCGTACGCCGCGCTCAAGCGCGACCTCGCGACGCGAACCTTCGACTCGGTGATGGACTACAACGCCGAGAAGGGCGAGCTGGTCTACGAGATCTACGAGCGGATCTTCGCGGACGACCCGGCGCACCCGCACACGCCGCAGCCGCTGGGCTGAGCAGCTACTGCTGGGTGACCCCGGTGATCGTCACCTTGGTCGCCGGCTTACCGTCGTACCCGTCGGGCTTGCCCTTGGTCGCGGCCTTCGCCGCCTTCTGCGCGACCTTGAGTCCCGCAGGGGTCAGCTGGCCGAACTGCGTGTAGTTCGGCGGCAGGGTGGTGGTGTCGTAGTTGATGAAGAACTGCGCGCCCGAGGTGCCTGGCTGACCGGTGTTGGCGAGCGCAAGGCTGCCTACCTTGTAGTCCTCCTTGCCGGTGAGCTCCTCGGCGTAGCGGTAGCCGGGGTCGCCGGAGCCGGTTGCGGTCGGGTCGCCGCACTGGAGCACGTGGAACCCACGCTTGTCGGAGGTGATCCGGTGGCAGTTGGTGTTGTCGTAGTAGCCCTGCTTGGACAGGGACAGGAACGAGTTGACGGCGCACGGCGCCTGCTTCCCGTCGAGCGTGGCGGGCATGTCACCGAAGTTGGTCTTGATCGTCACCCCGACCGGACCGTCGGCAACGGGCGTGGCCGGGGGCTTCTGGACCTTCTTTGCCGGCTGCTGGCCGCTGTCGAGGTACTGGCACGCTCCGCTGTCCGCGGAGGGCGATGCAGTCGCGCTGGTGTCCTTTGAGGCCTTGGTGTCCGACGTGCCCTTGTCGCCGCAGCCGGTGGCGACGAGCGCGAGGCAGGCGAGCAGGACGGCGAGGTACTTCGTGCGTGCAGTCACGGAGTGAAAGCCTAGGCGATGATGCCCAACCGGCCTGCTCCGGTCCCCGTCACGAGAGCGTGCACAGGGTGGTGGCGTCGTCACGCGGGAGCTCGCCGTCGACCACCGCGGACACCTCGACGGAGACCAGGTCGACCAGCCCGGCGTACACGCTCATGAACGCTGTGTCGGCGGCGTCGCGGCCGGTCGCGATCCGCACCATCGACTGGCGCGGGGCGAGCGAGGTGGGGTCGACGACGTGCCACGCCTCCTCCACCCAGGCCTCGGCGACGGCGTGGAAGTCCATCGGGCTCAGTCCCGGTGCGTAGACCGCGGCCAGGCGCGCCGGCACGTTGCGGGCCCGCAGCAGCGCGATCGCGAGGTGCGCGAAGTCGCGGCAGACGCCCTGACGTGCGAGGTAGGTGTCGACGGCACCGTCCGTGGGGCGGCTCGACCCGCTCACGTAGGCCAGTCGGACGCCGACCCAGCTGCTCACGGCGTCGAGCAGCTCGCGGCCAGTCACGTCGCCGAACGCGGCCGCGGCCACCGGCCCGAGCCGGTCGGACTCCGCGTAGCGGCTGGGGCGCAGGTACTCGATCCGCTCCGCGGGCCACCCGGGCGCGGGTCCGGGTGCCGCGGCCACGCTGGCCTCGTAGGAGACGACCAGCCGGCCGACCGGGGCCGGTGAGAGCAGGTGCAGCCGCCCGCCGTGGCGGTCGCCCACCTCACGATGGGGGACCTCCGCGTCGTCGACCGTGAACGAGATCCGCTCCCACTCGAGCTCGTGGTGGTCCGCAGCGGCGAAGGCGAGGACGAGATCGGCCGGGTCGGTGATGTCGCAGACGATCCGGGACGTGACGTGGCGAGGCATGCGGGCCATTGTTGCCGCACGAGGATCCGGGAGACCACGCGGGCTCCTGAATGCATCTAAACTAGTCCACTTACTCTAGTATCTCGACGGTGAGCGAGCCCCCCACGAGCGTCGCGGTGACGCCGCGCGTACTGTCCGTCGGCGCCTACGAGCGCGACAACTTCGGTGACCTGCTCTTCCTGCTGGTCACCGAGCGCTACCTGGAGGGCTCCGAGGTGGTCGCGTCGGCGCCGTTTGCCGCGGACATGACCGCGCTGCTGGACCGCAAGGTCGGCGCCGTCGGCGACGCCCTCGGTGAGAGCCGCTTCGACGCGATCTGGACCGTCGGCGGTCAGGTTGGAGGCACATCGCTCGAGGGCGCCTTCAAGCTGTCCAAGTCCGCGGACGAGTACGCCGCGTACCTCGCCGCCTCGCCCTCGCAGCGTCGGGAGCTGGCGCGGGCGGCCGTGCACGGCGCGCCGCTGGTCTCGCCGTACATCCCGACACCGGGAGCCTTCGAGCTGAACGCCGGGGCGGTCACGGTGCTCAACTCGGTTGGCATCGCCGGCATCGCCGATGTCCGCCAGCGCCGTCCGCACGTGGGCGAGGAGCTCGTCGAGACGCTGCGCACCACCGACGCGATCTCGGTGCGCGACCGCGAGTCGAGCACCTTCCTCGACGGCTTGGGTGTTCCTCACGCGCTGGCCCCCGACGTGGTGCATGCGATCAGCCTTCTCGAGCCGTTCGAGCCCGACCCGGCGTCCGACGTCGTGGTCTTCCAGGCCTCGACCAGCCACCTCGAGCGGATCGGCCACCGCCGGGTGGCGCGGGCCCTCGCCACCAGCAGCCACCTCGCAGGCCTGCGGATCCGGCTCCTGATGGCGGGCGCCGCGACCGGGCACGACTCGGTCGCCGACCTCGAGCGGGTCGCCGATCACATCCGGGAGGTGGACCCCGGTCGCGCGGTCGAGGTGCGCACCGAGCGCCGCCCGCTCGACGTCGTGCACCAGATCCGGCAGGCCCGGATCGTCATCGGCACCTCCCTGCACGTGCGGATCGTGGCGGCGGCGTACGCGCTCCCGCGGATCACGCTGCGCCGCGTCAAGCCCGCGCGGTACGCCGCGCACTGGGACGACCTGATGCCGTTCAACGTGCGGCTGTCCCAGCTGGACGACGCCCTCGGTGCCGCGCTGGCGGCGGCGGAACGGTCGGAGGTCCGGGCGGCGGCCGGCGAGCTGAGCCGCCTGGCCGACGACAACGTGCGCGCGATCGTCGACCGGGTGCGCGTGCTGGTCGCCCGGGGCGACGACACCGAACGGCAGCAGCTCGTCGAACGGCGGCAGGACGGATATCGCGCGATCGCCGCCCGCCGGGAGATCTGCGACGCGGCGACCGAGAACGTGCGCGACGAGCTCTTCCAGACGCGTCGCGAGCTCGAGGCCGCACGTGCCGAGATCGGGCGGCTGGAAGCCGAGATCGATGCGGTGGTGGCTCGCCGTACGCTCTTCCGCCGGCGCGCGATGCGCGATGCCGGATGAGGATCCGGGCCCGGTGAGCCGGCCGCTGGTCGGGTGACGTGACGGGCCGGGCACGCCATTGTTGCGGCATGAGGATTCTGGTGCTGGGTGGGACCGCGTGGCTGGGACGCGAGGTGGCTCTCCAGGCGCGCGACGCCGGGCACGAGGTGGTCTGCGTGGCGCGCGGCGAGTCCGGGCAGGCAGCCGAGGGGGCGCGGCTGCTGCGCGCGGACCGGGACCGTCCGGACGCGCTGGAGCCTGTGGCCGGCGAGCCGTGGGACGCCGTGGTCGACGTCTCCCGCCAGCCCGGTCAGGTGCGACGCGCGGCCGAGGCGCTGGCGGCGGTCCCGCACTTCGTGTTCGTGTCCACCGCGAACGTGTACGCCGATGCCGTGACCCCTGACCAGGACGAGTCGTCGGCGCTCCGCGCACCGCTGGCGGCGGACACGATGGCCTCGATGGAGGAGTACGGCGCCGCGAAGGTCGCCTGCGAGCAGGCCGTGCAGGACGTGTACGGCGAGCGCTGCACGATCGCCCGTCCGGGGCTGATCGGCGGCCCGGGGGACTGGTCGGACCGCACCGGCTACTGGCCGTCACGGTGCGCCGCACCCTCGAACCCCGCCGGTGACGTGCTCGCCCCGGACGTCCGCGACCTCCCGACGTCGGTCATCGACGCCCGTGACCTCGCCGCGTGGCTGCTGCTCTGCGCGAGCGAGCGGGTGACTGGCGCCTACAACACCTGCGGGCCCGCCGTCCCGCTGGATGAGCACGTCGCCGCGGCCCGGTCGGCCGCCGGCCACACCGGCGAGGTCGTGTGGGCCGAACCGGACTGGCTTCGCGCGCACGACGTGCACGAGTGGATGGGTCCACGCTCCCTGCCGCTGTGGCTGCCCGACGACTCGAGGGCGCTCGGTTCGCTGCGGGGAGACAGGGCCTACGCCGCCGGACTGGCGCCGCGGCCGCTGGAGGAGACGCTGGCGGACACGGCTGCCTGGCGGCAGCGGGACCCGGAGCGGCCGTGGCGCTCGGGACTCACCGACGACGAGGAGCGCGGGCTGCTGGAGTCGCTCCGGATGGGCTGAGGAGATTGGACGAAGCCCACCCGACGCCTGCATACCGGATCGAATCCCGCTCTGGTATGCTCGTGCTCATGAGCCGGCAGATCGCGATCCGCCTTCCGGACGAGCTGGTGAGCTACGTCGACCAACTGGTGCGTGACGGCAGCGGCAGCCGTGCGGCCGTCGTCGCGCGCGCGCTCGAGGCCGACCGCCGTCGCCGCCTCGCCGAACGGGACGCCGAGATCCTGACCCGCACGGGGGACTACCCGGACTTCGAGCACCTCGTCGCGGATCTGGACCTCGACGACCTTGACTGATGCGCGACATCATGCTGGCCCGGCTGGACAAGACGCGGCCGGTGCTCGTGCTGACCCGTGACCAGGTGCGGGAGGCGATGTCACGGGTCACCGTTGCGCCCATCACGAGCACGATCAAGGGTCTGTCGACGGAGGTGCCGGTCGGGCCGCGCAACGGGATCGACGGGGACAGCGTGGTGAGCTGCGACAACATCCTCACGATCGGCAGCGGCCGGCTCGGTCGCCAGGTCGGTCACCTGTACGACGACCAGGAGGCGTTGCTGACAGAGGCGATCATGAACGCGTTCGCCCTCGAAGCGCCGGCCCCGAAGCAAGGGAGCTGACGATGGACGCACCACGACCCCGTGACCAGCGCATCCGGGACACCCGCGCGCGCCTGCAGCACGACGTCGACGCCTGGTTCGCCACGTCGGGGGACGACGGACCGCACCTGGTGCCGCTGTCGTTCCTCTGGCACGACGACGCGCTGCTGATCGCCACCGACGACGGCAGCCCGACGGCGCGCAACCTGCAGAGCGGCGGCCAGGTGCGCGTGGGGGTGGGACCGACCCGTGACGTGGTGCTGGTCGAGGCCGCCGCGACCGTGCTGGACGAGGTGGACGAGGCGACCGGGGACGCGTTCGCCGGGAAGACCGGGTTCGATCCTCGTCAGTTAGACAATTACACCTTCTACCGCGTCGTACCCCGGGAGATCCGGGCCTGGCGCGAGGTCGACGAGCTCGCCCACCGGTTGCTGATGCGCGACGGGCGCTGGCTCGACGCCTGATCACGGGTCGACGGGCAGAGCACCCGACAGCCCTGGCGGAGAGGGGTCATCTCTTCGCAAGTTGACATAATGCACCTTATCGGCGATACCGGGACGGCTCAGTCCACGACGTACGCCGCCAGGTGCTTGCCCGTGAGTGTGGAGCCCTTCGCGACCAGCTCGGCAGGCGTGCCCTCGAACACCACCCGGCCGCCGTCGTGGCCGGCGCCCGGGCCGAGGTCGACGATCCAGTCGGCGTGCGCCATCACCGCCTGGTGGTGCTCGATCACGATCACCGACCTGCCGGAGTCGACGAGCCGGTCGAGCAGGCCGAGCAGGTTCTCGACGTCGGCCAGGTGCAGCCCGGTGGTCGGCTCGTCCAGGATGTAGACGTCGCCCTTGCCGGCCATCTGGGTGGCCAGCTTGAGGCGCTGCCGCTCGCCGCCGGACAGCGTCGTGAGCGGCTGGCCGAGGCGGAGGTAGCCGAGCCCGACGTCGGCCAGCCGGTCGAGGACCTTGTGGGCGGCCGGCGTCCGGGCGTCGCCGGCACCGAAGAACGCCTCGGCCTGGGCCACGGACATGCCGAGCACCTCGCTGATGTTCTTGCCACCGAAGGTGTACTCGAGCACCGACGCCTGGAAGCGCTTCCCCTCGCACTCCTCGCAGGTTGACTCGACGGTGGCCATCACGCCCAGCTCGGTGTAGATGACGCCGGCGCCGTTGCAGGTCGAGCATGCGCCCTCGGAGTTGGAGCTGAACAGCGCCGGCTTGACGCCGTTCTGCCTTCGCGAAGGCCTTGCGGATCGGGTCGAGCAGTCCGGTGTACGTCGCCGGGTTGCTGCGTCGCGAGCCGCGGATCGCACCCTGGTCGACCACGACGACGCCGTCGCGGCCGTCGACCGAGCCGTGGATCAGCGAGCTCTTGCCGGAGCCGGCGACGCCGGTGATCACGCAGAGCATCCCGAGTGGGAGGTCCACGTCCACGTCCTGGAGGTTGTGCGTCGAGGCCCCGCGGATCTCCATCACACCGGACGGCGGACGAACCGACTCCTTGAGCGTGGCCCGGTCCTCGAGGTGGCGGCCGGTCGTGGTGTCGCTGGCCCGCAGTGCCTCCACGGTGCCTTCGAAGCAGACGGTGCCACCATCCGTGCCGGCGCCGGGACCGAGGTCGACGGCGTGGTCGGCGATCGCGATGGTCTCGGGCTTGTGCTCCACGACGAGCACCGTGTTGCCCTTGTCCCGCAGCTGCAGCAGGAGGTCGTTCATCCGTTCGATGTCATGCGGGTGCAGGCCGATCGTCGGCTCGTCGAAGACGTAGGTGACGTCGGTGAGCGACGAGCCGAGGTGCCGGATCATCTTGGTGCGCTGCGCCTCACCGCCGGACAGCGTGCCTGCCGGACGGTCGAGCGAGAGGTACCCCAGACCGATCTCCGCGAACGAGTCGAGGACGTGTCGCAGACCCGTGAGCAGCGGGGCGACCGACGGCTCGTCCAGGTCCCTGACCCATCCGGCCAGGTCGCTGATCTGCATCGTGCAGAGGTCGGCGATGGTCTTCCCCTTGATCTTCGACGAGCGCGCCTCCTTGCTGAGCCGGGTGCCCTCGCACTCCGGACAGCTGTCGAAGGTGATCGCCCGCTCCACGAAGGCGCGGATGTGGGGCTGCATGGCGTCGACGTCCTTGGACAGCATGGACTTCTGGATCTTCGGGATCACGCCCTCGTAGGTCAGGTTGATGCCCTCGACCTGGATCTTGGTCGGCTCCTTGTAGAGCAGGTCCTGCATCTCCTTCTTGGTGAAGCTCTTGATCGGCTTGTCCATGTCGAAGCCGGCACCCTTGAAGATTCGCCCGTACCAGCCGTCCATGCTGTAGCCGGGGATCGTGAGCGCGCCCTCGTTGAGCGACTTGTTCTCGTCGTACAGGGCGGTCAGGTCGAAGTCGCTGACCGCGCCCATCCCCTCGCAGCGCGGGCACATCCCCCCGAGGTAGACCACGTTGCGTACCACGTTCTTCTCGACCCGGCCGCTCTTCTCGGTGCTCATCACCCCGCTCGCCTTGCGCGTCGGGACGTTGAACGAGAACGCGGTGGGAGGCCCGACGTAGGGGTCACCCAGCCGGCTGAACAGGATCCGGAGCATCGCGTTGGCGTCCGTGGCGGTGCCGACGGTGGAGCGCGGGTTCGAGCCCATCCGCTCCTGGTCGACGATGATCGCCGTCGTCAGGCCCTCGAGCAGGTCGACGTCGGGGCGCGAGAGCGTGGGCATGAAGCCCTGCACGAACGCGCTGTAGGTCTCGTTGATCATCCGCTGGGACTCCGCGGCGATCGTGGCGAAGACGAGCGAGCTCTTGCCCGATCCGGAGATGCCGGTGAAGACCGTCAGCCGGCGTTTCGGGATCTCGACGCTGACGTCCTGAAGGTTGTTGACGCGCGCCCCGTGCACGCGGATCAGGTCATGGGTGTCGGCTGCGTGCGTGGCCTTGCTCATCGGGACTTCCCCTCGCAGCGGGCGAGGTCGCGCAGGTGCTGCTCCATGGCGGGAGCTGCTGCTCACCCGGGCGATCGTGCCACACCGGCGGTCAGGGTGGTCTGCGCTCACTCGGGCCTGCGCCAGACCGAGACGTGGCGCTCGCTCTCGGACGTGAACGGGCTGCCGTCCCAGTCCGCCCAGCGCGACTCCGGCACCAGGCCGGCCAGCTGCGCCATCAGGTCGCACTCGGCCGGCCAGAGGTAGCGGAAGCTCCCGGAGCCGTAGCGCGTCGAGCCGTCCGCCTGCTGCCAGTAGTGGTGCGAGGTGCACTGCTGCGTGACGAGGTCGTAGGTGTCGAAGACCAGGTGCCCGGGGTCGAGGGTCATCGGCACGGCCTGCTGGCCGGGTGGCAGGCGACGGATCGGCGGCACCCACAGCTCGATCACGAACCGTCCGCCCGGGCCCAGGTGCCGTGCCGCGTTGCGGAAGCACGCGACCTGCTCGGCCTGCGTGCGCAGGTTGGAGATGGTGTTCCACACCAGGTAGACGAGCGAGAACTCTCCGGGCACGGTCGTCGTCGCCATGTCGCCGACCACGACCGGAAGAGTGGCCTCACCGACCTTGCGCCGGAGCTGTGCCACCATCGCCGCGGACAGCTCGATCCCGGTCACGGGCACGCCACGGGCGGCGAGCGGGACAGCGACCCGCCCGGTGCCGATCGCGAGCTCCAGCGCCGCACCCGTGCCGGCGAGGCGCGCCAGCACGTCGACGGCCGGGTCGAGCACGTCGGCCGCGAACATCTCGGCGGAGTCGGTGTCGTAGCGCTCCGCCGTCTCCTCGTCCCACACCTCGCTGCTGGTCATCGCCTCGCAGCCTGACGTGGTCGGCGGACGGTGTCGAGCGGGTTTCGTCCGAGCGGGCTCGTAGGCTGCGACGGTGCACGTCGCCGCGCTCACGCGCTACCCGGTCAAGTCCGTGGTCGGCGAGGACCTCACCGCCGTCCACGTCGATGAGCGCGGTGTGGAGGGCGACCGCCTCTGGGCGGTCCGCGACGCCGACGGCAAGCTGGGCAGCGGGAAGAGCTCGCAGCGGTTCCGGAAGATGGACGGTCTGCTCTCCCTGTCCGCGTCGTACGACGGGTCGACCCCGGTCGTGGCGTTCCCCGACGGCACGAGTGCCCGGGGCGACGACCCGGCAGTGCACGAACGGCTGAGCCGGCACGTGGGCCGCGCGGTGCGCCTGGCCCGCGAGGACGACGTCCCGCACTTCGACGAGGCCGACCTGCACCTGCTGACCACATCGTCGCTGGCCCGGATCGCCGAGCTCTACGGCAGCCCGGTCGACGCCCGCCGGGCCCGCGCCAACCTGCTCGTCGACAACGGCACCGACGCCGGCTTCGACGAGGACGACTGGCTCGGCCGCACGGTGCGGATCGGCGACGTCGAGCTGCGGATCCTGCGCCCGATGGAGCGCTGCGTGATGGTGACGATGCCGCAGATCGGGCTACCCGAGGAGCGTGGCCTGCTGGCCCGGATCGGCGAGACGAACGGGACCAACCTGGGCCTGGTCGCCGAGGTGGTCGCCCCCGGGCGGATGCGCGTCGGCGACGAGGTCGTCGTCGGGCAACGCGGACAGCCCACGAGCCTCCCACGATGAACCCGCGCTTCCCACGAAGTGCTCATCGTGGGATGCGCGGGTTCGTCTGCATACCGTGGTGAACCCGCAGCCCCAGCCACCCTCAGCCGCCGACCACCAGCGGTCATCTCCCCCGACGCGACAACCTGACCCGGGACACCTTCTCCCGCACCGTGCGAACCGCCGCGCGGCGGCGAGGCTCCGGCGGCTCGGGCGGACTCCCGTCGGCGACCAGATGCACGTCGGCGACGGTGGTCAGCCGCGGGTGCTCGTGGTCGTCGCCGGGCACCACACCGGTCGCCCACCAGATGCGCAGCCCGTCGGGCACGACCTCAAGGGTCGCGAGGTTGTTGTCGAACCAGGGCCCCTTGAGCAGCCGCCACCTCATGGGTGCGTCCGGCACCTTCGCCGAGCGGGCGACCACGTGGCCCACCGGCCCGGCCACGCCGTAGGAGAGGAACGCGGTCGCGAAGCGCCACTTGCGCGCCAGCGGGTTGCGGATCGGCGAGCAGACGGCCTGCAGGATCCGGCTCCCCTGCGCCGTACTGCGCCCGCGGCCGCGGGCGAAGGCCTCGGAGACGTAGCTGTGGTGCACGTCGCCGGAGAGGAACGTGATCGTGCGCGGTGCCCGGCCCCGCCGCCCCGCGGAGACCTCGAGGACCGTGCGTGCGACCCGCTGGAAGGCGTCCTGGAAGGCCGCCCAGTGCTCCAGGTCGACCGCCTGCCGGATCATCTCGCCCGGCGTCTCCAGCCGCCGGCCCCACCCGCCCGACGCCAGCGCCTCGTTGAACGCCTCGACGTAGTGCAGGCCGGGCGCGAGCAGGTAGGGCAGCGACGTCCCGATCAGCAGGTGGTCGACGTCACCGCGGAGCTGCTCGTCGAGCCAGGCGAACTCCCCCTCGTCGAGCAGAGAGCGCTTCTCGGGGTCGAGCACCCGTGCCGCGCGGGAGTCGACGACGACCAGCCGGGCCTGGGTGCCGAGCTCGCGCACGTAGCTCCACCGGTAGCTCTCCGGCTCCTGGTCGGCGCGGTCGGCGAACGCGTCGAGTGCGTCGCTGATGTCGGCCTCGCTCGGCGCCGTCGTGGTCGCGCGACACGACGCCAGACCGCGTCCTCGGCACGCTCCTCCGGCGTCATGTTGCCCAGGTGCTGGTAGACCCAGTACGACGCGAGGCCGGCCACGATCCGGCCGTGCCACCAGGAGGTCTGCTCCATCTCCTCCTTCCACGCCTGGGACGTGTTCCAGTCGTCGCGGATGTCGTGGTCGTCGAAGATCATCAGGCTCGGCAGCGTCGAGAGCAGCCAGCGGTTCGCCGGGTCGCTCCACGCGAGCTTGTAGAGGTGGGCGTACTCCTCGTAGTCCTTCAGCTCCGTGCCCGGCTCCTCGTCGATGGACGCGCCGGGACTCGATGAACTCCTGCATCTCCCGCGTGGTCTCGTCGGCGTAGACCTGGTCGCCGAGGAACAGCACGAGGTCCGGCCACGCCATCGCGTCCGGGCCGCCGTCCGGGTCGTCCTCGCCGGCGTGGGTGACCCCGGCCATCCGCAGCGCGTAGGCGCGCATCGCGTCGACACCGTGGGTGCGGTTGCCGTGGCTCGTCGTGTCCGACGCTCGTGCGGCAGGAGCCGAACGCGATCCGCAGCGGCTTGTCCGGCTCGAGGGTGGCCAGCACGGGCTCCGGGTACGACGTGTCGGGCGGCGGCCACGCCGTCGTACCGTCCACCTCCACCACGTAGGGGGTGTGGGTCCCCTTCCCCAGCCCGTCGATCTCGAGCACCGCGTAGTGGTGCCCGTGCGCGGCGAACGTGCGCGCGGAGAAGCGACGTTCCCCCGCCACGACGGTGACCTCGGCCGAGGCGCCGGTCTCGACCCAGACACAGGCCCGTGTCGTGTCGACGTAGCGGACGAGGGGGCCGAGGACGAGGTCGCTCATGAGCGTCATGGTTGCGCACCCCGGCGTATCCTGACCACACACACGGAGGTGGGTGCATGGACATCGACGACAAGCCGGACTATCGGCACCTCCCCGAGCCGATCCGGCTCGAGGACACGCGTGCGGAGCTCGACACGCGCGACGTCCCGGACCCCAACGGTGGGCGTGACCCGGAGCGCGACTTCTTCCTGCGCTACGCCGCACCGATCTGAGTGACGGCCACCGACGCCGGAGCGGTCGTCGACCGGCTCCGGGCGGCGGGCTGCGTGTACGCCGAGGACGAGGCCACGCTCCTGCTGGACGCGGCCGACGCGCCGGACGACCTGGAACGACTCCTTGCGCGGCGAGTCGCCGGTGAGCCCCTGGAGCACGTTCTGGGCTGGGCCGGATTCCGGGGCCTGCGGGTGTCCGTCGGCCCCGGCGTCTTCGTGCCCCGGTGGCGCACGGCGTTCCTGGTCGACGTCGCGCTCGGACTGCTGGCCGAGCGGCCCCAGCCCGTGGTCGTGGACCTGTGCTGCGGCACCGGCGCGATCGGGACCGCCCTGCTGGCGGAGGTGCCCGGCGTCGAGGTGCACGCCGCCGACCTCGACCCGCGGGCCGTCGCCTCGGCACGGCTCAATCTCGAGCCCCGCGGGGGCCGGGTCCACGAGGGGGACCTGTACGACGCGCTGCCGGGCGACCTGCGTAGCCGGGTCGACGTGCTGGCCGTCAACGCGCCCTACGTGCCGACCGACGCGATCGCGACCATGCCTCCCGAGGCCCGCGACCACGAGGCGCGGATCGCGCTCGACGGCGGCGGTGACGGCCTCGACGTCCACCGCCGGGTGGCCGCCGGCGCGCGCGACTGGCTGGCACCCGGCAGGGCACCTGCTGATCGAGACCGGTCTCGCCCAGGCCCCGGTGGCCTGCGACCTGTTCCAGCGCCACGGGCTCCGCGCCCGGATCGCGCACTCGGAGGACCACGACGCCACCGTCGTCATCGGCACCACCTGAACCGCCACTCCCTCGCGACACCACCCGCGACACGACCCGCGACACGGCCGCCGCTCACCCCTGCGGGTCTTTCGACTTATCTCATATCTGGCATTACGGTGTCCGGCGTGAACCACGACTACCTGAGCCGCATCGGCGCCCTGATCCGCGACGCGCGCAAGCACCGCGGCTGGACGCAGCAACAGCTCGCCGACGTGCTCAACACCAGCCAGAGCGCGGTCAACCGGATCGAGCGCGGCCACCAGAACCTGACCTTCGAGATGATCGCCCGGATCGGCGCGGCCCTGGACAACCCCATCGTCCAGCTCGGCGCCGGCCCCACGCACCTGCGCGTCACCGGCGCCCACGACGCTCTCCGGGAGCATCGACGTGAAGACCTCGAAGAACGCCGGCGTCGCCCTGCTGTGCGCCGCGCTCCTCAACCGCGGGCGGACGACGCTGCGGCGGGTGGCCAAGATCGAGGAGGTCCACCGGCTGCTCGAGGTGCTCGAGAGCATCGGCGTGCGCACCCGCTGGCTCAACGCCGACAACGACCTCGAGATCGTGCCGCCGGCCAACCTCGACCTGGCCGGGATCGACGCGGCGGCCGCCCGTCGTACCCGCTCGATCATCATGTTCCTCGGACCGCTGATGCACCGCGACACCAGCTTCGACCTGCCGTACGCCGGCGGCTGCGACCTCGGCAAGCGCACCGTCGAACCCCACCTGACCGCGCTCCGGCCGTTCGGGCTCGAGGTGGTGGCCACCGACGGCAGCTACCACGCCCGGGTGCACGACGACGTCTCCCCGCAGCGCCCGATCGTGCTCACCGAGCGCGGTGACACGGTCACCGAGAACGCCCTGATGGCCGCCGCGCTCGCACCAGGGCACCACCGTGATCCGCAACGCCAGCTCCAACTACATGGTCCAGGACCTCTGCTTCTTCCTGGAGAAGCTGGGGGTGAAGGTCGGCGGCATCGGGACCACGACGCTGACCGTGGTCGGGTGCGCGGAGATCGAGGCCGACGTGGACTACGCGCCGAGCGAGGACCCGATCGAGGCGATGAGCCTGCTCGCCGCGGCGATCGTGACGAAGTCGGAGATCACGGTGCGGCGGGTGCCGATCGAGTTCCTCGAGATCGAGCTGGCACTGCTCGAGGAGATGGGCTTCGGCTACGACCGCTCGTCGGAGTACCTCGCCGCCAACGGGCAGACCCGGCTGGTCGACATCACCACCCACGCCTCGGCACTGCGCTCCCCCCACGACAAGATCCACCCGATGCCGTTCCCCGGCCTCAACATCGACAACCTGCCTTTCTTCGCGATCATCGCGGCGACGGCCGAGGGTCACACGCTGCTGCACGACTGGGTCTATGAGAACCGGGCGATCTACCTCACCGACCTCACCAAGCTCGGCGGCCGGGTGACGCTGCTCGACCCGCACCGGGTGATGATCGAGGGCCCGACCCACTGGTCCGGCGCCGAGATCGTGTGCCCGCCCGCGCTGCGACCGGCCGTGGTGATCCTGCTCGCGATGCTGGCGTCCAAGGGCACCTCGGTGCTGCGCTCGGTCTACGTGATCAACCGTGGCTACGAGGGCCTGGCCGACCGACTCAACCAGCTCGGCGCGCAGATCGAGACCTTCCACGACCTGTAGCCGCGGTGGGCCTGTCGAGGCCCCGGGGGTCTCGACAAGCTCGACCACCGGGGATGACCACCGGAAACCTGAGTAGCAACCCGGATGGTGGTGGCCGGTGGTTTGCCGGGACCATCGGGTCCATGGCCGTGAATACTGCACGCGTGGCGCCGACGAGGACCCCGCGCACCGGGTTCGCCTACCTCGACGCCGTGCTGGACCAGCCCGGCTCGGTGATCGCGATGGCCCATCGCGGCGGCGCGATGCACGCCGAGCTGGTGGGCCTGGAGAACACGCTCGACGCGTTCCGGCACGCGGTGAAGCTCGGCTACCACTACCTCGAGACCGATGTGCACGCGAGCCGGGACGGCGTGCTGCTGGCCTTCCACGACGCCGTGCTCGACCGGGTGACCGACCAGCTGGGGCCGCTCGCCACGCTGACCGCCGAGGAGATCGGGCGGGCCCGGATCGCCGGTGCGCACGCCGTACCGACCATGGCCGAGCTGCTCGAGGAGTTCCCGGCCGTCCGGTTCAACATCGACCTCAAGGCGGAGGCGGCGGTCCACCCGCTCGCGGCCCTGATCGAGCGCACCGCCGCCCACGGACGGGTGTGCGTCGGGTCGTTCTCGCCCCGGCGGATGCGCACGTTCCGCGCCCTCACGGCCGGCCGGGTCGCCACCTCCGCGTCGCCGCCGGAGGTGGCCGTGGTCAAGGCGGTGCCCTCGGCGGCCGTCGCCCACACGCTGCTGCGCGGTCCGTACGCGGCCCGTCGCGTTGCAGGTGCCCCACACGCGCGGACGGCTCACGGTCGTCACGCCCACCCTCGTACGACGTGCGCACGCCGCAGGTCTCCACGTGCACGTGTGGACCGTCGACGCGCCCGACGAGATGCACCACCTTCTCGACCTCGGGGTCGACGGACTGATCACCGATCGCACCGACCTGCTGCGGGACGTCCTCGTGGCCCGTGGACAGTGGAGGGACCACCCATGACACACGCGGCGCCCACGAGCATCGCCGACCTCGGGCCCGTCGACCGGCTGAAACAGCAGAAGGCCTGGAACTGGTACGACTGGGCCAACTCGGCGTACTACACGACCGTGCTCTCGGTGCTGTTCGCGCCGTACATGATCACGGTCGCCGGCAACGCCGCGGGCTGCGTCGACGCCGACGACACCTGCAACAAGACGGTGAGCCTGCTCGGGCTCGACCTCGCGGCCGGGTCGCTCCCGTTCTACCTGACCAGCTTCGCGACCATCGCCAGCGCGTTCGTGCTGCCGGTCGTCGGAGCATTCGTGGACCGGTCGCCGCGCAAGAAGTGGAACATGGGCGGGTTCGCCTTCGCCGGCGCGTTCTTCGCCGCGCTGCTGTTCTTCCTGAAGGGTGACAGCTGGCAGATCGGCGCCGTCGCCGTCGTGATGAGCAGCATCCTCGGTGGCTGCTCGCTGGTCGCCTACTACGCGATCCTCGTGGACATCTCCACCGAGGACGAGCGCGACCGCGCCTCGTCCCGCGGCTGGGCCTTCGGCTACCTCGGCGGTGGGGTGCTGCTCGCGATCAACCTCGGCGTCTACCTCGGCCACGACACGATCGGCCTGGGCGAGGGGATGGCGGTGCGGCTCTCGCTGCTCTCGGCCGCGCTGTGGTGGGCCGGGTTCACGATCATCCCGTTGGTGCGGCTGCACAACTACGCGCCGGTGAACATGGTCGCCGCCGAGGGCAGCCTGTTCCAGCGCAGCTTCGGCCAGCTGTTCGCGACGCTGAGGGACATGCGCAACTACCCGATGACCCTGACGTTCCTGGTCGCCTACCTGTTCTACAACGACGGCATCCAGACCGTGATCTTCGCGGCGTCGACGTACGGCGAGAAGCAGCTCAAGTTCGACACGACCGTCCTGATCGCGACCATCCTGCTGATCCAGTTCGTGGCGTTCGGCGGGGCGTTGTTCTTCGGACGCCTGGCCGCGCGGTTCGGGGCCTACCGGTCGATCCTCTACGGCACGTTCGCCTGGATGGTGATCGTGGTGGTGGCGATGTTCCTGCCCGAGAGGAACGCGGTGTTGTTCTACCTGGTGGCGGTGGCCATCGGCATCGTGCTCGGCGGCACCCAGGCGCTGTCCCGGTCGTTCTTCAGCCTGCTGATCCCGCGGGGCCGCGAGGGCGAGTACTTCAGCCTCTACAGCGCCGCGGAGCGCGGCACCTCGTGGTTCGGCACCCTGCTGTTCGGGGTGACGTTCCAGGTCACCGGGTCCTACCGGCCGGCGATCTTCGCCCTGATCGTCTTCTTCGTCCTGGGCGCGTTCCTCCTGCTCCGGGTCGACCCGAAACGCGGCATCGAGGAGGCCGGCAACCGGCTCCCAGCCGTGGTCTGAGCCTCGAAGTGGCGCAAAGCACGCCTACAGGGGTGGCGCTGGGGGAATCATCGGAGTACGACAGTCGTTGAGGGATGACGAAGGGTCCTACGCCCTTTCATCTCGCCGTGGGTGCGTGGCACCCGTGCGGGACCCCCTGACTTCTTTGCCGTAGCAAACCAATTGTGGGAGGTGCTCCATGGCAGAGCGCACACTTCGAGGAGCCCGTCTCGGAGGCCAGAGCTTCGAGGACGAGCGTGGAATCGAGTTCGCCGCCCGGCAGCAGGTGGGCTATGCGTGCCCGCAGGGCCACCGGTTCGAGATCACCATGTCCACGGAGGCCGAGATCCCGGCCGTGTGGGAGTGCCCGCGCTGCGGCGCGGAGGCGCTCTCCGTCGACGGGATCAAGCCCGAGGTGAAGGCCGAGAAGCCGGTCCGCACGCACTGGGACATGCTGCTCGAGCGCCGCTCGGTCAAGGAGCTCGAGGACATCCTCACCGAGCGCCTGGAGCTGCTCCGCGGCGGCGAGATCGGCCCGGCACACCTCCACCGGCCGCGCAGGAAGACCAAGGCCTGAGCCCAGGCCCTCGCGGCCGCCTCAGTCGACGACGTCGCCTCGGACCACATCGGGTCCGGGGCGACCGTCAGTTCCGGCCGGTCCACGCGGTGCACCGCCGTCGTACGACACCGCGCCGGGGAACGCCGTCACCGTCAGCCTGCGGCTGACGAAGCCGGCCAGCGCCCTGCGCCCGATCGGGCGCGTGAACGGCAGGATGCAGAATGCCCCCACGATGTCGAGCACGAAGCCGGGCGTGAGCATGAGCAGGCCGCCGACCAGAATCAGCATCCCGTCGGCGAGCTCCGTGGCCGGCATCCGGCCCTCGTCGAGCGCGGAGCGCAGCGCCCGCCACGCGCGCGCGCCCTCGCGCTTCACCAACCACGATCCGAGCATGCTGTCGGCGATCAGGAGCAGGATCGTCCACCACGGGCCGATCGCCTTGCCGACCTGGATGATCACGTAGATCTCCACCAGGGGCACCAGGACGAACGCCGCCAGCAGCAGCCACCTCGAGAACTTTCGCTTCATCACACGTCCTTCCAGCGGTTCAACGAGC
Source organism: uncultured Actinomycetota bacterium (assembly GCA_963745795.1). GTDB lineage: Bacteria > Actinomycetota > Actinomycetes > Propionibacteriales > Nocardioidaceae > Marmoricola. The sequence continues at coordinate 437,717 of CAVUYR010000006.1, forward strand.
AGACGGCGCGGAATGTTTCACGCCGCTCGGCGGGAGAGCCGCTCGCGAAGCTGGCGGCGACGCTCCGAGAGCCCCCAGCGGGTGATCCGCAGCAGCGACTCGGTGGCCACGTCGCGGGTCATCTTCGAGTCGCCCCGCACCCGCTCCACGAACTCGATCGGAACCTCGACCACGCGCAGCCCGGCGCGCAGCGTGCGGAACGCCAGGTCGGCCTGGAAGACGTAGCCGTAGGACGAGACGTCGTCGAGGTCGATCTTCTCCAGCGTCGTACGCCGGAACAGGCGGTAGCCTGCGGTCGCGTCGCGCACGTGGATGCCGAGCAGCAGCCGCGTGTAGAGGTTGCCGCCGCGCGAGAGCAGCTCGCGCGTGAACGCCCAGTTGGTAACGCTGCCACCGGGCACCCAGCGAGACCCGATCACCAGGTCGGCGTCCTCGAGCGCGGCGAGGAGCCGCGGGAGCTGCTCGGGCTGGTGCGAGCCGTCGGCGTCGATCTCACCGATCACGTCGTAGTCGTGAGCGAGAGCCCATCGGAAACCGGCGAGGTAGGCCTTGCCCAGGCCCTCCTTCGTCGGCCGGTGCAGCACCTGGATCCGCGGCTCCTCGGCGGCCATCCGGTCCGCGATGGCGCCGGTGCCGTCAGGTGAGCTGTCGTCGACGACGAGCACGTCGGCGTGCGGAACCGAGGCCAGGATCCGGCCGACCAGCCAGGCCAGGTTGTCGGCCTCGTCGTAGGTGGGGACCACCATCAGCAAGCGCTGCACGGGGCGACCTTATCCAGCCCGGGATCGCTGCCAGGCAGGATCGGGGGGAGCCGCGTGAACCTTCGGACCGCACTCGTCGTCGCTGGGGGCGGCGATGCAGGTGCGTTGTCTACTGGCCACGTTCTCCCCCCGTGTTCTCCCGACCATGCTGGCGCGACCGGCCCCGTGGACGGATGCAGCGCGACGTGGCACTCGACCCGCGCTCCGACCCCTGATCCGACACCCAACCAGGTCGTTCTGCCTGGAGGAACGAAGCCGCACTCTGCCATTGGCCCCTCCACCCCTGTCAAGCGCTGCGTGACCTGCGCGAACGCCGTAAAGCCGCAGGTCAGAAACGTGTGCGACAGGCGAACGGCGGATGAAGAAAAACGCTTCAGCACGGCGTGTCGCGACCGACACGCCGGTCAGGTCCAGACCCCTGTTCAGGGAACGACCACGGTGCCGATGGCGGTCGTCGCGACCACCGGCTCGGCCAGCATCGACGCCGCCGAGGACGAGACGTCGGGCGTGCCGCGGCCGATCACGGTGGCGGTGAAGCGGATCTCGCGGGACCGGCGGCCGACTCGAACCAGCTCGGCGGTCACCTCGAGCACGTCGCCGGCACGGACCGGCGCGCGGAACTGCACCTCGGCGTACGACGCGAACAGGCCCTCGTCGCCGTCACTGCGGATGCAGAGCTCGGTGGCGACGTCACCGAAGAGTCCGAGCGAGTAGGCGCCGTCGACCAGGTTGCCGGCGTAGTGGGCATGGGAGTACGGCACGTAGCGCCGGTGGGTGACGGTGAGGCCGGTCTCGGCGGGCATCAAGAAGCCTTTCGCTGGGTGATCCGGTGGACCATGAAGCTGGCCACCTCGCCGGGCGTCGTACCCCGGCCGAAGACGCGGTCGACGCCGAGGTCGTCGGCCATCGCCTCGTCGAAGCGGGGACCGCCGACGACGAGCAGCGGGCGCCGCTCGGCCGGGAACGCCTCGCGGAAGGCGGCCGACATCTCGCGTGTGTTGAGCAGGTGGGCGTCGCGCTGAGTGACGACCTGCGAGACCAGCACCGCGTCGGCCTTCTCCTCGATCGCCCGCTCGACGAGCTGGGGCACCGCCACCTGGGCGCCGAGGTTCACGACCTTGAGCTCCCGGTAGTACTCCAGCCCCTTCTCCCCCGCGAACCCCTTGATGTTGAGGATCGCGTCGATGCCGACCGTGTGCGCGTCGGTGCCGATGCAGCCGCCGACGACCACCATCCGGCGTCGCAGCGCACGCTTGACGGTCGCGTTCACCTCCTTGGGCGTCAGCAGCGGGTAGTCACGCTCGACCACGACCACCTGCGAGGGGTCGACGAGGTGGTTGACCCGGCCGTAGACCACGAAGAACGTGAAGTCCGGCCCCATCGGCTTCGCGTGCACGACCAGCGCCGGGTCCATGCCCATCTTGTTCGCGAGCTGCTGGGCGGCGCCCTCGGCGGTCTTGTCGTGCGGCATCGGCAGCGTGAACGACAGCTGCACCATGCCGTCGCCGGTGGTGTCGCCGTACGGCCGCAGCAGCTTCTTTTCCCCGGTGGTCGAGCCTGTCGAGCTTGGGATCGCGCTTGTCGAGATCACCATCACTCCTCCAGCATCTCGGTCGCGGGGTTGAGGTACGTCTCGGCCTTCCGGGCCACGCCGTCGAGCCCACGGCCGCCCTCGGGGGGCCGCTTCATCAGGCCGAAGGTGCCGTCGGCGATCGCCGAGAACAACGGCGGCCACTGCCCCTTCGGCTCGGCGGTGATCTTCTCGAGCAGGTCGATCGCCTCGCCCAGCACGACGCGGGCGCGCTCGGCGATGAGGCCGTCGGGTGCCGGCCGGAAGTCCTCGGCCAGCCCGCCGGCGGCGTCCATCACGTAGCGGACGTTCTGCAGCGCGAGGTCGCGGTCGGAGAGCCACGGCGTGACCACGGCCTCGGTCATCATCCCGACCAGCAGGATGCCCTGGCCGGTGAGGGCGCCGGCCAGGTTGAAGAACCCGTCGAGCAGGTAGCCGCGGAAGACGTCGCCGGTCATGTGTCGCGTGGGCGGCATCCACTTGAGCGGCGCCTTCGGGAACAGCTCGCGGGCCAGCATCGCGTGGGCCAGCTCCAGCCGGAACGACTCCGGGACCGCCGGGTCGATCTCGAACGCGTGACCCAGACCGAGCTGCCAGTCCTCGAGCCCCGCCTCCTTGGCGAAGTACTCGTTGAGGAGCTGGGACACCGTCACCGTGTGCGCGGCCTCGACCGCGTCGGCGGTGGTGAGGTAGTTGTCCTCACCGGTGTTGATGATGATCCCCGCCCGCGCGTGGACCTGACGGCTGAACCGCTGGTCGACGAAGGTGCGGATCGGGTTGATGTCGCGGAAGAGGATCCCGTACATCGAGTCGTTGAGCATCATGTCGAGCCGCTCGAGGCCGGCCAGTGCCGCGATCTCGGGCATGCAGAGCCCGGAGGCGTAGTTGGTCAGCCGCACGTAGCGGCCGAGCTCCTTGCTGGACTCGTCGAGCGCGGCCCGCATCAGCCGGAAGTTCTCCTGCGTGGCGTAGGTGCCGGCGTACCCCTCGCGGGTCGCGCCCTCCGGCACGTAGTCGAGCAGCGACTGCCCGGTGGACCGGATCACCGCGATCACGTCGGCGCCCTCACGGGCCGCCTGCTGAGCCTGCGGGATGTCCTCGTGGATGTCGCCGGTCGCGACGATCAGGTAGATCCACGGCTGGCGCGGGGCGTCGCCGATCCGGGTGATCAGCCGCTCCCGCTCCGTCCGACGCCGGTCGACCCGGCGCAGGCCCGCGCCGACCTGCTTGCGCGCCGCCGCGGCGGCGCGGGTGGCGTCGCGTCCCTCGGGCAGCCGGAACCGCACCGAGCCGGCAGCTGCCTTCTGGGCGAGGGTGGTCAGGTCCTCGGCCTCGCCGCGGATCAGCGCGTCCCAGACCGGCAGCGAGATGCCGTGCTCGAGGCCGACGTCGCCGCGCGTCGCGTCCAACAGCCGGTTGACCCACGGCGTGCCCTCGGCGTCGGCGCCGGAGAGCCCGGCCAGGCGCAGGGTCGCGCGCTCGACCGAGACAGTGGTGTGCTGCCGCGCGAGGTCGACGATCGGCTTGCCCACCCGCCGGGCCAGGGTGCGCGCCTTGCGGACCGTGGCCGGGTCCAGGTCCAACTTCTTGACCACCTTGGTGGCCGTGGTGGCCTTGCGTGTGGGGGGAGCCATCAGTGCAACCGCCTCTCGAACAGTGAGCGCACCCCGTCGGAGGTGCGCAGCAGGTCGATCGCGTACGCCGCGTGACCGGGCACGAACCCGTTGCCGACCAGCATGGTCACGTCGGCGGCAAGACCCTCGGCGCCGAGCGCGGCCGCGCTGAACGACGTGGCCATCGAGAAGAAGATGACGGTGCCCGAGGGTGCGGTGGACAGGATCGCGCCACCCTCGCACCCGGGAACGTCGACGCAGACCACGGTGACGTCCGCCGGCCCTCCGGCGCCGGTCGACGGCGACGCGCAGCGCGAGCGGGTCACGCGCGTCGGCGACGACGACCTCGTCGGCCAGGCCGGCGTCGCGCAGGAGCGTGGCCTCCTGCTCGTGCGGGACGACCCCGATCGTGCGCCGCGCGCCGGCCCGCTTCGCCGCGACCAGCGCGAGCGACCCGGACTTCCCCGCTGCGCCGATCACGGCCACGGACGGGGAGTCGTACCCGTCGACGACGCGTGCGGTCAGGGCGGGCGCCCCACAGACGTCCATGACCGCCAGCGAGAGTGCCTCGGGCAGGTCGTCGGGCAGCACGGCAGCGATCGACTGGCCGAACAGGATCGCGTAGCCGTCGGTCGGGACCTGCTCGCCCAGGCCGTCCCACTCCTGCAGACCGTCCTCGATCACCAGCGGGGTGAGCGTCAGCGAGACCAGGGTGGCGACCGGCTGTCCGGCCTCGAGCCCGAGCGGCGAAACCGGGCCGACCTCCTCGACCACGCCGACCAGCATGCCGCCGGACCCGGTGACCGGGTTCTGCATCTTGCCCCGCTCCCCGACGATCGTGAGCACCTCGTCGCGGACCGCCTCGCCGTCGACCAGGCCGTCGACGGTGTGCTTCTCCGCCAGCTGGCGGTACGACGCCGCGTCGAGGTTGAGCCGGCGTACCCGCACCCGCACCTCGTCGTCCCAGATCTCGCGCCGGGTGTCGAGTCGGTCGGCGGACTGCGGGAGCGCTCCGGCGGGAGCCAGCACCCGGTGCGTGCCGACCGGATCACTGGTGGTGCCCGTTTGGATGGCCGTGCGACTCACGCGCAAGATCCTTTCATTGATATCGCAATTCACCGGCAGATTTGCGGCGTTGCGCTGGACTGGCGGAACTTCCTCTCCTACTCTGACATCAGGCCGTGGGCGATACAACCGACGCGCCCATCCGCATGCCCTGCCACCGCAGGCGCGCCACCTGGGGAGGACCGCATGAGCATCAACCTCGACGACGGAATCGACTCCACACCCGAGTGGAGTCCCGACTCCAGCGACCTCACTGGCCAGCCCTACCCCTATCGCCGGGTCGAGCTGGTGGAGCCCGACTGGACCCGGTTCCCGGGCTGGAGAGACGTCACCGCCGAGGAGTGGGCCTCCGCCCAGTGGCAGCGCGCCCACTGCGTGAAGAACCTCGGCCAGCTGCGCGACCTGCTCGGTGACCTCGTCGACGAGTCCTTCTACGCCGACCTGGGCCGCGACCAGGCCGAGCGGGCCACCATGTCGATGCTGGTGCCGCCGCAGATGATGAACACGATGGCACCCGACGTCACACCGGGCGGTGCCGGTTCGCTGACCGACGCGTTCTTCGCCGACCCGATCCGCCGCTACATGCTGCCGGTGCTCTCGGACCGTCGTACCGACTGGCCGTCGCACCCGCACGCCACCCGCGACTCGCTCCACGAGCACGACATGTGGGTGGCCGAGGGGCTGACCCACCGCTACCCGACCAAGGTGCTCGCGGAGCTGCTGCCGACCTGCCCGCAGTACTGCGGCCACTGCACCCGGATGGACCTGGTCGGCAACTCCACCCCGGTGATCCAGAAGCTCAAGTTCGCCGGCAAGCCCAACGACCGGCTCGGCGACATGCTCGACTACCTGCGCCGCACGCCCCAGGTGCGCGACGTGGTGGTCTCCGGCGGCGACGTCGCGAACATGCCGTGGGCGCGGCTCGAGGACTTCCTCACGCGGCTGCTGGAGATCGAGAACATCCGCGACATCCGGCTCGCCACCAAGGCGCTGATGGGACTGCCCCAGCACTGGCTTCAGGACGACGTCCGGGCCGGCGTCGAGCGGGTTGCCCGCACCGCGCGTGACCGCGGCGTCTCGCTGGCGATCCACACGCACGTCAACCACGCCAACTCGGTGACCCCGCTGGTGGCCGACGCCACCAGGGCGATGCTCGACGCCGGCGTGCGTGACGTCCGCAACCAGGGTGTGCTGCTGGCCGGCGTCAACGCCGAGCCGCACGCGCTGCTCGACCTGTGCTTCCGGCTGCTCGACGGCGCGCAGATCATGCCCTACTACTTCTACATGTGCGACATGATCCCGTTCTCCGAGCACTGGCGGGTCTCGGTCGCCGAGGCGCAGCGCCTGCAGCACCACATCATGGGCTACCTGCCCGGCTTCGCGACGCCGCGCATCGTGTGCGACGTGCCGTTCGTGGGCAAGCGCTGGGTGCACCAGCTCGCGGACTACGACGAGGTGCACGGCATCTCCTACTGGACCAAGAACTACCGCACGTCCATCGAGGCCACCGACGCCGAGGCGCTCTCGCGCACCTACGAGTACTACGACCCGATCCACACGCTGCCGGCCGAGGGCCAGGCGTGGTGGGCGCAGCACGGGCAGCTCGACCTCGCGCACCTGAGGGCGGCGGAGATGGCCGAGGCGTCCCGTCGTACGGCGGCGCTGCAGGCGTACTGACGCCGCCTCCTGGCGTGTGGTGAGCCTGGTCTGTCGGTGGTCGAGCCTGGTCTGTCGGTGGTCGAGCCTGGTCTGTCGGTGGTCGAGCCTGTCGAGACCGATGACTTCCCCGTGCGGTGCCGGTCTGTCCCGTCGTACCCGCTCACCGAGGAGGACGTCATGAGGCCGATCATCCCGAACCTCTGGTTCGACACCCAGGCCGAGGAAGCCGCTCAGTTCTACGTCGGCCTGTTCGACGACAGCCGGATCGTCTCCGTGGTGCCCTACGGCCCGGACACGCCCGGCCCCGAGGGCAGCACCATGCTCGTCGAGTTCGAGCTCATGGGCCAGCGTTACCTGGGCATCAACGGCGGGCCGCAGTTCCCGTTCACGGAGGCGGTCTCGCTCGAGGTGCGCTGCGAGGACCAGTCCGAGATCGACCGGATCTGGGCGGCGCTCGTGGAGGGCGGCGAGCCCGGGCCGTGCGGCTGGCTCAAGGACCGCTACGGGCTGTCCTGGCAGGTCTCCAGCACGGACCTCGAGACGATGCTGACCGATCCCGACCAGGAGAAGGTCAACCGGGTCACCCAGGCGTTCCTCAAGGTGGACGGCGAGCCGTTCGACATCGCCGCACTCCGGGCCGCGTTCGAGGGCACCGCCGAGCCTGCGAGGACGTCGCGCTAGTCAGTCGCGTGGGGCGCCGGGACCGGCCGGTTCTCGTACGGCGTGGACAGCACGATCGTGGTGCGCGTCGAGACGTTGGCGGCCGCCCGGATCCGGGCGAGCAGGTCCTCGAGGCGACCGGGGCGGCGACCCGCACCTTGAGGATGTAGGACTCGTCGCCCGCCACCGACCAGCAGCACTCGATCTCCGCGATGTCCTGCGAGCCGCTCGGGTGAGTCGTCGGGCTGCGAGGGGTCGATCGGCCGGATCGAGATGAACGCGGTGAGCGGCAGCCCGAGCTCGTCGTGGTCGACCGTGGCGCGCGTAGCCCATGATCAGGCCGCGCGACTCGAGCCGCTTGACCCGCTGGTGCACCGCGGAGGTGGACAGGCCGGTCGCCTTGCCGAGGTCGGTGAACGACATCCGGCCGTCGGCCGCGAGCAGCTCGAGGATGCGGCGGTCGGTGTCCTCGAGCATGCTCACGGCGCAGACTAGCCGATGCAAGGATCGCCATCGTGACCTCCGAGCTCGCGGCTGATGCTTCTCGACACCGCCTCGTTGTACTTCCGGGCGTTCTTCGGCGTGCCCGAGATCCGTGAGGCCCCCGACGGCACGCCGGTCAACGCGGTCCGCGGGCTGCTCGACTTCATCGCCCGGCTGGTCGACCGACTACCAGCCGACCCACCTGGTCTGCTGCTGGGACAACGACTGGCGACCGCAGTGGCGGGTCGACCTGCTCCCGTCGTACAAGGCGCACCGGGTGGTGGCCGAGCGTCCGGGGCCGACGCCGGACATCGAGGAGGTGCCCGACCCGCTGGAGGTCGCAGGTCCCGGTGATCGTCGACGTGCTCGAGGCGCTCGGGATCGCGATCGTGGGCGCCGACGGCTACGAGGCCGACGACGTGATCGGCACCCTGGCCACCGAGCGCCCGGCATGCCGGTCGACATCGTCACCGGCGACCGCGACCTCTTCCAGCTCGTCGACGACGCCAGCGCGACGTGCGGGTGCTCTACATCGCCCGCGGCGTCGGCAACCACGAGCGGGTGACCGACGACGTGGTCGCGGGCGAAGTACGCCGTCGCCGCCAGCCAGTACGCCGACTTCGCGACCCTGCGCGGCGACGCCTCCGACGGGCTGCCCGGGCGTGGCCGGCGTCGGCGAGAAGACCGCGTCGTCGCTGCTGCTCACCGGTACGGCGACCTGCGCGGGATCATCGCCGCCGCCGAGGACGAGGACTCCGACATGGCGCCCGGCCCGCGCGGCAAGATCCAGGCCGCCGAGGAGTACCTCAAGGTGGCGCCCACCGTGGTCGCCGTCGCCCGCGACATCGACCTGGGCGAACCCGACCTCACCTGCCCGACCGAGCCGGCCGACCCCGAGTCGCTGGCCGCCCTCGCCGAGCGCTGGGGCCTGACCTCCTCCGTCGAGCGCGTCCTCAACGCCCTCTCTCGTTGAGATGTGCCTCCGGCTCCGTTGAGGTGCGCCTCCGGCCCCGTCGAGCTGGGACCGCATGCGCGTTTCGACGGAGCCGGAGGCACATCTCAACGAAAAGGGGGGTCAGGCGAGGAGGCCGCGGGCGAGGGCGGTTGCGAGGGTCGGGGACAGCGGGAGGCGGGGCAGCAGGGTCGCCTGGACGGCGTGGTAGACGTCGGGCTTGCCCGCCCAGGTGAGAGCGCTGGGCGCGAGGGTCGGCGACGAGCTCGTGGCGCCACGACCCACGCTCGTCGTCGCGGAAGTGGGTGGCGACGTGCTCCCAGAACGTCTCGTACCAGGCGGCGTACGACGGGTCGCGGGTCGCCTCGTGCAGGGCGGCGGCCGTGGCCGTCGCCTCCGCGGCGACCCAGTGCATGCGCTCGCGGACGACCGGGTGACCGTCCCAGTCGACGGTGTAGACGAAGCCCGGCGCGCCGTCGACCGACCAGCCCTCGCGCACGGACGCCTCGAACAGCGCGACCGCGTCGCTGAGCAGCCAGTCGGGTGCCCGGTCGCCCAGGGACGCGCGCAGGTCCAGCGCGAGGCGTGCCCACTCCAGCCAGTGACCGATCGTGGCGCCGTAGGGCCGGAACGGGTGCGCCGGCTCGTCGACGTTGTACTCGAGCACCGGCTGCCAGTCGGCGTCGAAGTGCTCGGGGATCCGCCACCTGTTGCCGGCTGCGAGGTCGTGCACGACGCGCGTGAGGATCCGCTCTGCCTTGTCCCGCAGCGAGGCGTCACCGAGCACGTCCGCGGCCGACAGCAGAGCCTCCACGCTGTGCATGTTCGCGTTGACGCCGCGGTAGCCGTCGAGGGTCGTCCAGTCCCGGTCCCACTGCTCGACCACCATGCCGGCGTCGTCGTCCCAGAACCTGCCGACCAGCGTCTCGAGCGCCCGGTCCAGGAGGGCGGCACCGCCCGGTCGTCCGGCGGCGGTGGCGCTCGCGGCGGCGAGGACGACGAACGCGTGCTCGTACGCCGTCTTGTCGGTCGTGGTGGGTCCCTCCGGACCGACCTTGGCGAACCAGCCGCCGTGCTCCTCGTCGAGGAACCGACCCTCGAGCGCCGCGATCCCGTGGTCGGCGAGCGCGCCGTAGCCGGGACGGCCGATCAGGTGTCCCAGGGAGAACACGTGGGTCATCCGGCAGCTGATCCACAGCTCGACCGGCCGGTCGAGGACGGGCGCACCGTCGTCGTCCAGCCAGGCGAACCCGCCGTCGGGATGGCGGGAGGCGCCGGCGAACCGGAGCAGGCCGTCGGTCTCCTGCTCCAGCCACCGGCCGTGGGCCGGGCTGCCCAGCCAGGTCACCGGGAGACCCCCGGGTAGGTGTCGCCGACATGGTAGGTGGCCACGCCCAGCGTCGAGTCGCTCTGGCCGTAGTACGCGAACCACGTGTCGTGGTAGTGGACCAGGCCCTCGACGAAGGTGACGTTGGAGACCAGCCCGTTCTGGTCCTCGAACGTCGACGGCTCGAGCCACGGGCGGTTCATCTGGGCGAGCACCTCGTTCGGACGACGCGGGTCGACCAGGAGCTGCCCGCAGGTGTAGCGCACGCTGCCGTCGGCGAACTTGACCGCCGCGTTGTGCAGCAGGAGGAGCAGCCCGTTGTTGGTGACGATCGGCTGCGGCCCGACCTCGACCAGGAAGTCACCGAACGTGCCTTCGGGGGTCGGCACCATCATCGGTTCGTCCTGCGGACACGGCTTCCAGTGGATGAGGTCATCGGACCAGGCCGTGTAGATCGAACCCTCGCCGAAGAACATCAGGTACCGCCCGTCGATCGGCGTCGGGAGGATGCCGCCGGCCTTGCTCCACGGCGTGGGGATGCCGTCTGCCTTGGGCTCGAAGGTGTTGAAGTCCGGGAACAGCGGCCCGTGCTTCTCCCACGTGAACAGGTCGGTCGAGGTGGCCAGGCACAGCTGTGCATGGGTCCGGTCCCAGCCGGAGTAGGTCAGGTAGTAGGTGCCGTCCACTTCAGTGACCCGCGGGTCCTCGCAGCCGAACCCCTCGTAGGGCTCGCTGGGCGAGAGCACCGGCTCAGGGTGCCGCTCGAAGTTGATCCCGTCGTCGCTCGTCGCCAGCCCGACGTGGGACACGATGTCGTCGGCGTGCGCACGGTAGAGCAGCACCACGCGGTCGTCCTTGACGATCGCCGCCGGGTTGTAGACCGACGACGACTCCCATCCGTCGCCCTGCGGGCGCAGGATCGGGTTGGCGGCGTGCGGCGTGAACGGTCCGAGCGGGAACTCTGCATGCGGGTGCGCCATGATGGCGGACTCCTCGGTGTTGTCGGGGTGGTGCAGGGTCAGCGGCGCACGAGCGTGACGCCGCCTGGCGCGATCCGGACCGGCACGTCGGCAGTCCGGACGGACGACCGCGCGAGCAACGTGCCCTCGCCGTCGTACTCGAGCACCCGGGCGGGTCCGGTGCCGGGGACCGTCACGGTGGCGTGCTGCACCGTCCGTGCCGCGCTCCGCAGGAGAGCGGTGCCGTGTCCCTCGCTGCCGAGCACGAGCCGGGAGACGAGTGGCTGGACCAGTACGGCGTCCAGCCGGGCGACGTCGCCGGCGGCGGCCGTCGTGCGCACCGTGAGGGTGTCCGCCGAGGCGGGCAGGGCCGTGTCCAGCGTCCGCGGCAGGAGAGCCCCCGGCGCGGGTGAGTCGCCCTGGGGGCCGATCGAGTCCGACCGGATCGCGCCGAGTGGGCGGTCCCCGGCGCTGAACGCGGTCCGTGCCGAGCTGTCGGGCTGGAGATCGAAGACCGGGATCGCCAGAGAGCGCGGGTGGGCGCCGAGGGCGAGCGTCTCGCTGCCCTGGTCCGCGAGATCGACGTAGCCTGAGCCGTCGTACTGGGCCTCTCCGGTCCAGAAGGCCGTGGGGACCACGGCCGTGGCGCCCGCACCGAGCGTGCCGTCCTCGGCCTGGACGTACTGCGTGCCCACAACGCCCTGCACCTCGGACGACTGGGTCGCGATGCTGCGCACGGACGGGTGCGCGTCGAGCGCGAGCATGGTCAGCAGGCCGTGGATCGTGGACTCCGCGCCGGAGTTCCGGTTGACGGTGCCGTCCTCGGCGATCCCGTCGATCGTGACGCCGGTCGCGGGGTCGTAGGCGGGCTGTCTCGCCGCGTTCGCCCCGAAGAACCAGGCGGCGGTCATGCCGGCGAGCTGACCGGCCCCGTTGTCTGACCCGTCGTCGGACCGTCCGGCCAGGGAGATCAGGTTCTGCACCCGGGAGTCGACCCCGTAGGCGATCTGGGTGCCGTCGGTACGGGACGGCGCGCGGCCGTTGTCCGGGCCGCCCGAGGTGAGCAGCCACGGCATGAAGGTGAAGGCGTCACGGAGTGCCGTCTGGTGCAGGCTCCGCTGCCCCGTGAGCGTCGGCCGTGGCGGACAGCGCTCCGGGCATCTGCGACGCCCAGGCGTGCCAGTTGCTGAGGCGACGTCGGCGTCGGCAGCACCGCGCCGAAGGGCCAGTGACGGGCGTCGCCGCCGGCGAGCTCGGAGATGCCCTCGCTGAGCCGCACCAGCGTGCGACGCGACGCGGGGTCGCCTCCGGCGTGGGCGTAGGCAGCCAGGCCGAGCACCGCCTCCGCTGAGGCGTCGGCGCCGTCGGCGATCAGCCATGCGGGGGTGCTCCGGCCGTCGACCTGGTGGTGCCGGCCGTAGGCGTCCAGCGACTCGCGGTCGACGGCGCGGGCCGCGAGCTGCAGCCGGTCCTGGAGGAAACGTGCGAAGGCCGGGTCGGAGCCGCGGAACGAGGCGTAGCCCTCCCCCAGCGCCCACAGCGTGCGGGCCAGCCAGAAGGACGCGTCGCTGTCCGAGGGGTCGGGCTGCTCGACCGGATCCGCGCTGGGGTTCAGGGTGCCGTCGGGCTGCATCCAGAGCACGACGTTGCCGGCGTTCGGGCCGGAGGCGGTCTGCAGGTAGGTCAGGCCGCGGAGCAGCTCGCGGGCCCGGTCGCGGCTGGACGTGCTCCTCGTCTGCTGCCAGTCACGGAGGTAGACGACCGCCGCGCGGGAGATGTCGTCGGCGTTGAACGCGCCCTGGCCGTAGGTGTCGGTGGCGGCGTCGTACGTGCCGCCGCCGACGCGTCGGAAGCTGCCGTCGGCGTTGCGGTCGGCGTACGTCCACAGCACGCCGATCCCGGGCTGCGAGGCGAGCCGGTACGTCGTGTGGCCGGTCTGCGTCGGGGGCGTGACCTCCGCGGCGAGGAAGTCGAGATGGGCGAGGTTCGTGAGCCGGGTGCCCGTGCCGGCCGCAGCACGGTCGGGACTCGCGGTCGCCGCGGGCACGGACAGCAGGCCCGCCGCGAGGAGCAGTGTGGTGGCGACCGCGGCGCGGCTCCGGTGGGTGGTCAGGTGCATGGTGAGGCTCATCCCTTGACTCCGCTGCTGATCTCGGTGGCGGTGAAGTGCTTCTGGAACGCCACGAACAGGGCGACGGCAGGTGCTGCGAGCACCACCGCCCCCGCGAGGATGGCGCCGGTCGGGTTGGTGGCACGGCCCGCGATGTTGCTGATGTAGTTGGCCAGCGTGACCGCGAGTGGCTGCAGGTGCTGGTCCTTGGTGACCAGGAACGGCCAGAGGAACTCGTTCCACGGGCCGATGAACGTGATCAGGCACGCGGTGAGGATCGCCGGTCGCACCAGCGGGATGGCGATGGACCACAGGATTCGCAGCTCACCGGCACCGTCGAGCATCGCGGCGGAGAAGAGGTCCTCCGGGAGCCCGATGAAGAACTGCCGGAAGACGAAGACGGCCGTCGAGTTGATGGCGAACGGCAGGATCATGCCGGCGTAGCTGTCGGCCAGTCCGTAGCTGCGGACGATCATCACGTAGATCGGGATGATCAGCAGCTGGAACGGGATGATCTGCACGAGCAGCATCACCGCGAAGAGCGTGCCGCGGCCGCGGAAGTGCAGCCGGGCCAGGGCGTAGCCGGCGAGCACCCCGAAGATCACCGTGCCCGAACAGCACGCCGCCGGTGACGATCACCGAGTTGAGCAGCGACTGGGCCAGGTCCACGCGGTCGTTGATGTCCGCGTAGTTGTCGAGGGTCCAGCCGCCCGTGCGGGAACGACGCCCTTGACGGTGGTGTCCGGCGACTTCTGGAAGGAGCCGACGACCATGTAGTAGAAGGGGAACAGGAACACCAGCGCGCCCAGGAACAGGGCGGCACGGGTCCAGAATGTTCGACTCATGGCTCAGTCACGCTCCAGGTAGCTTGCGGTTGACCAGCGAGATGAGGAGCACGCCGATCACCAGCGATCACCCCGATCGCCGCGGCGGTGTCAGGGTTTCCCTGCTCGATGCCCTTCTGGTACATCACGAACACGGGCGACGTCGAGGCCCCGTCGGGCCCACCGCCGTTGGTCAGCAGGTAGGGCTCGGTGAACAGGTTCGCGCCGGTGATCGTCGCCAGGATGACGACGAGCGCGGTGGCGGGGCGGACGCCGGGCACGGTCACGTGCCAGAACGCCGCGCAACCCGGTCGCCCGGTCGACGGCCGCGGCGTCGTACAGCTCCTTGGGGATCGTCTGCAGCGCCGCGAGGTACAGCAGGATGAACAGGCCGAGCTGCTTCCAGGTCACGAACAGCGCGATCATCGGCATCGCGGCCTTGGCGTTGACCAGCCACGACGGGACGGGCGCCAGCGGCCCCAGGATCTCGTTGACGAGGCCGCCGCGAGCTGAACAGGAACAGCCAGACCGCGACCAGCGCGACACTCGCGGTCACGTAGGGCACGTAGTACGAGACCCGCAGGAACGTCCGCGCTCGCGCGGCCGCGTTCAGTGCCGCGGCCAGCACCAGCGCCAGCACCACGGTCAGCGGCACGTTGATCAGGAGGAAGATCCCGACGTTGCACGAACGAGCGGCGTACGTCGGGGTCCCCGAGCACCGTCGCGTAGTTGTCGAGCCCGACGAACGGCCGGTCGACCGGCGCGCCGGGCGCGGCGAAGAAGTAGTCGTGGAAGCGACATCCAGACCGCCAAGCCGAGCGGGTAGGCGAAGACCATCACCAGGAAGACGACGTACGGCGCGACGAACAGCAGACCCAGCGGCTGGCGGCCGAGGATGCCGCCGCCGTCACCGGCGCCGTGGGCGTCGAGCGAACTCGGCCGGCCAGATGCGGCCATCGTCGGCAAGCGGCCGCCTTCGCTGATGGCCGTCGTCCACGGAGCCGGACTCCTTGCCGAAGATCACCGACTACGAGTACGGCGTCGCGGAATCTTCTGCCAGATCTCGACGGAGTTCGGCACGTTCGGCACCTCGACGGTCCGCGACGCCTGGTCGGCGAACATCTTGTACTCGGGGTGCTTCGCGAAGTACGTCCGCGTACGTCGTCGCCAGGTCGGTGCGGATCGGCATCTGGCCGGTCGTCTCCAGCAGCTTGCCGTCCTGGTCCTTGCTGGTGGCGAACTTCAGCGACGTCCCACGCGGTGCCGCTGGTTCTTGCAGGCGGAGTAGATGGCCGATGTTCTTCGCGTCGGTGAACGTGTAGATCGTCGCCGGCAGCGGCATGCCGTCCTTGGTCGGCACCGGGACGACGCCCCAGTCGACCTTGCCCTTGTAGACCGCGATCGCCCACGGGCCGACGATCGCCATCGCGGCCTTCCCGTCGGCGAACGAGTCGCCGTTGTACTTCTCCTTCGGCGGCGAGCCTTCTTGGCGTACATCGTCTGCCAGAAGTTCGCCGACGTCGCTGCCCGGCCGGGTCGTCGAACGTCGCCTTGCCGTCCTCGACCAGTCTGCTTGCCGCCCGACTCGGCGGCGTAGAGCGGGTAGAAGTCGAACCAGGACTGGAAGAACTCGCTCGACGGCGCCGGCGCAGATCGCGGACGTGCGCGGCCCCGCTGCTCCACGATCTTGCGCGCTGGTCGCGAGGAACTCGGCGTACGTCGTCAGCGGCGGGTTGCTCGGTGTCGAGCCCGGCCTTCTTGAAGAGCGTCCTTGTTGTAGAAGATCATCACCGGGTTCGACTTCCACGGGATCTGGTAGTAGCTTCCCGTCCGGCGACTTGTACTGGTCGGCGGTGTCGCCCGGAGCGCGACTCGATGTACGCGGTGCCCTTCGAGAAGTCGTCGAGCGGCACGAGACCGCCCTGCTTCTGGAACTGCGGCACCGCGGCCGGGCAGGTGTTGAACACCAGGCACGGGGCGTTGCCGGCCGTGATCGACGCGCCGATGACCTCCTCGGAGGTCTTGCCGGCCGGGATCTCCTGGGCGGTGACCTTCTCGTCCGGGTGTGCGGCGTTCCACGCCTCGACCATCGCCTTGCCCCAGGCGATCTCCTCGGGGTTGTTGGAGAGCCAGACCTTGATCGGGCCCTTCGCGGAGCGCGCACTCTCGGCGTCCCCTCCCCCACCGCAGGCGGCGGTGAGGCCGAGCGCGAGAACGGCGGCGGAGGTGGTGAGGAACTTGCTCTTCATGGTGCTTCTCTCTTTCAGCGGGGCGAATGTTGACGGTCGTGACTGGGGCCGGTCGAGGAACGAACGATCAGGCGTGAGTCCGGCAGGTCGTGCGGGGTGGGTGGCTGGTGGTCGATCAGCTCGAGCAGCCGGGTCGCGGCGGCCCGTCCCCAGGCAACGACGTCGGTGCTGACCGTCGTGAGTGGGGGCTGGAGGTGCGCCGCGAGCTCGATGTCGTCGAAGCCGGTCACGGACATCTCGCCGGGCACGGAGATGCCACGGGCGAGGGTGAGCGAGAGCCCCGCTGTCGCCATCAGGTCGTTGGCGAAGACGACCGCGGTCGGTCGGTCCGCGAGGTCGAGCAGCTCGCCCATGGCACGGGCGCCGGACTCCGCCGAGAAGTCGGCCTCGACGCACGGGCCTTCGGGCAGGCCGGCGGCCGCGAGCGCGGCGCTCCAGGCCCGACGCCGCGAGCGGCCATGGACCAGGTTCTGGGGTCCGGCGACGTGCGCGATGCGGGTGTGGCCCAGCTCGACCAGGTGGCGCACGACGGAGCGGATGCCCTCCGCGTCGTCGTGCCACACGGCCGACTGGGTCGCGAAGCTGCGATAGGAGAGCTCCGGGCCGATCAGCACGCACGGCAGGCCGAGCTCCTCGAGCAGCGCGGGGCGCTCATCGTCCACCCGGAGGTCCGTGAGGAGGACGCCGTCGACGCGTGCCTCCTGGGCGAGCCGGCGGTAGGCGACCAGGTCGTCGTGCTCGGCGACCTGGAGCAGCAGCGCATGCCCACGGGCGGAGAGCGCGGTCTCCAGGCCCGCGATGAAGGCCGGGAAGAAGGCGTCGACGCTGAGGACCTCCGGGGCGCGGGCGACCACCAGGCCGACCGCGTGGGAGCGGGAGTTGGACAGTGCACGGGCCCTGGCGCTGGGCGTCCAGCCGAGGTCCTCCGCTGTCGCCAGGATCCGTCGGCGGGTCTCCTCGGAGATGCCCGGGCGACCGTTGAGGGCGAACGACACGGCGCCCTTGGAGACGCCGGCGGCCGTCGCCACATCGGTGATCGTCGGTCTGCCCATGCCGTCTACTAAACCGGTTTAGTTCCCATGCGTCAACCGTCACAGTGCGGAGCGGCCCTCGCGAGGAGGGGTCAGGAGGAGGTCAGGAGGACACCGAGGAGTAGGCGACAACGCCCCGTCGGAGCAGCGCGACGGTCTGGCGCGCGGTGTCTCGGAGCACGGTGTGGCCGGCCGCGTCGGCGACCTGGTCGGCGAGGTCGAGCAGCTGCTTGACCCAGCGCACGAAGTCGCCGGCGGCCAGGTCCGTCTCGTCGAGCACCTCGTCGAGCTCGTCGCCCTCGGCCCAGCGGTACGCCGCCCAGGCGAACGCCGAGGTCGGGCTCGCGCAGGAAGTCGAGCTGGTGCTCGCGCTCGAGCTGCTCGAGCTCGCCCCACAGCCGCACCGTCTCGGCGAGCGCCTCCTTGACCGCGCCGCCGGGCAGCCGGGGCGGGCCGGCGTCGTCGGCGCGGCGCGACTCGTACACCAGCGCGGACAGCACGGCGGCCAGCGCCGGACGGCGAGAGCCCGTCCCAGAGCCCTGCCCGAGCGCCTCGGCCGCGACCAGGTCGAGCTCGGTGTAGATCCGCATCAGCCGCTGGCCCTTGGCGGTCACCGTGGTCGTCCGTCGCCGTCGCAGGTAGCCGAGCTCGTCGAGCACCTCGCAGACCCGGTCGAACTGGCGCGCGATCGTGTTGGTGCGCTGCTCGATCCGGCGCCGCAGCGTCTGGGTGTCGCGGTCGAGCTTGTACCAGCGCTCGGCCCACCGGGCGTGGTCCTCGCGGTCCGGGCAGCCGTGGCAGGGGTGCGCGCGCAGCTCGGCTGCGCAGCTCGCTCGACCTCCGCGGTCGCTCCCCGCGTCGACCGTCGGGCGCCGGCTCGCGCTCGCCGACGGCCGCGGCAGGTCCCGGGTGCGCGGCGCAGGGTCGACGCCAGGTCGCGCCGCGCCTGCGGGTTGCGCCCGTTGAAGTTCTTCGGGCACCTTGATCCGGGTCAGCGCGTCGACCGGCGTCGGGAAGTCGACCATGCGACAGCCGACGGGCGTGCCGGTCGAGCGGTGAGCACGTAGGGCCGCGGGCCCTCGCGGTCGGACCGCATGCCGGGGTCGATCACGACCGCGATGCCGGCGTACTTGCCGGCCGGCACCTCGATCACGTCGCCCGGCCGCAGGCTCTCCAGCGACTCCTCGGCCTCGCGCCGCCGGTCGTAGCGTCGCGCCTTGGCCGCGGTGGCTCTCGACGTCGCAGAGCCGGCGCCGCAGCCCGGCGTACTCCATGAAGTCGCCGCGGTCGCAGGTCGCCGCCTCGGCGTAGCCCGTCGAGCGCCTCCTCGGCCTTGCGCAGCTGCCGGGCCAGCCCGACGACCGCCTTGTCGGCCTGGAACTGCGCGAACGACGACTCCAGCAGCTCGCGCGCCTGCTCGCGGCCGACCTGGCGCACCAGGTTGACGGCCATGTTGTACGACGGCCGGAACGACGACCGCAGCGGATAGGTGCGCGTCGAGGCGAGCCCGGCGACCGCCTTCGGGTCGAGCCCGGGCTGCCACAGCACGACGCCGTGGCCCTCGACGTCGATGCCGCGGCGGCCGGCGCGGCCGGTCAGCTGGGTGTACTCCCCCGGCGTGATGTCGGCGTGGGTCTCGCCGTTCCACTTCGACAGCTTCTCGATCACCACCGAGCGGGCCGGCATGTTGATGCCCGAGCGCCAGGGTCTCGGTGGCGAACACGACCTTGCACAGCCCGCGCAGGAACAGCTCCTCGACGCACTCCTTGAACGTCGGCAGCATGCCCGGCGTGGTGGGCCGCGATGCCGCGGGTCAGGCCGTCGAGGAAGTCGTGGTAGCCGAGCACGTGCAGGTCCTCGTCGGGCAGGTCGGCGCAGCGCTCCTCGACGAACGCGACGATCTCGTCGCGCTCCTCGGGCGTGGTCAGCCGCAGGTTGGCGTTCGAGGCACTGCTGGACGGCCGCGTCGCAGCCGACCCGGCTGAAGATGAAGCACGATCGCCGGCAGCAGCCCGGCGCGCGTCGAGCCGCTCGACCACGTCGACCCGGCTCGGGACCCAGACCCGCCGGCCGTTGCCGCCGGGCGACCGCCGCTGCCGCGCTGGCCGCCGCGCCCTTCGGCGTACGGCGGTCGCGCATCCGGCTGCTCGGCCCAGTCGTCGCGGGCGACCCGCGAGCAGCTCGGGGTTGACCTGCGCGTCGGGCCGGTGCCGTCGGCTCGGGTCGTCGGCGAACAGGTCGTAGCATCCGCCGCCCGACCATGCACGTGCTGGAACAGCGGCACCGGCCGGCGCTCCTCGACGATCGTCGCGGTCTCGCCGCGCACGGTCGCGCAGCCACTCGCCGAACTCCTCGGCGTTGGAGACGGTCGCCGACAGCGACACCAGCGCCACCGACTCGGGCAGGTGGATGATCACCTCCTCCCAGACCGCACCGCGGTAGCGGTCGGCGAGGTAGTGCACCTCGTCCATCACGACGTAGCCGAGACCGTCGCAGCGTGCGGGAGCCGGCGTACAGCATGTTGCGCAGCACCTCGGTGGTCATCACCACGACCGGCGCCTCGCCGTTGATGGTGTTGTCGCCGGTGAGCAGCCCGACCTTGTCGGCGCCGTAGCGCTCGACCAGGTCGGCGAACTTCTGGTTCGACAGCGCCTTGATCGGCGTCGTGTAGAAGCACTTGCGCCCCTGCTCGAGCGCCAGGTGCACCGCGAACTCGCCGACCAGCGTCTTGCCGGATCCGGTCGGCGCGGCGACGAGCACGCCCGTGCCGTCCTCGAGCTCGCGGCAGGCCCGCACCTGGAAGTCGTCGAGCGTCGAAGTCGTAGAGCGCCGCGAAGTCGGCGAACAGCGGGTGTCGCCGGTCGCGGCGCATCCGGGCGTAGGCGTCGGCCGGGCTGTCTCCCTGCGCAGGGCTGGTCACGGCGCTCCTGTCGCGGTGGGCGTCAGGGGACGAGCACGCGCAGCGCGCCCGGGGCGACCTCGACGGTCAGCGGCAGCGGCACCGATCCGCTCACCGTCGGCGTAGGCGACGATCCCGGGCGCAGCGACGGTCACCCGGCGGACCCGGTGGTGCCCGTACTGCGGGTGGTGGACGTGCGTGCCCTTGAACAGCTTCGGGTAGGTGCGCAGCAGCTCCAGCTTGCTCATCGGCTTGATGACCACGACGTCGAGCAGCCCGTCGTCGAGCACGGCGCCCTCGGTGATCCGCAGTCCGCCGCCGAACGACGGCCCGTTGCCGACCGCGACCAGCATCGCGTCGAGCGCGCTGCTCCTCGCCGTCGAGCTCGAGCATGTAGGGGAGCGGCTCGAAGACCCGCAGCTCGGCCAGCGTGGCCAGGTTGTAGCGCATCTGGCCCTTCGGCCAGCGTCATCGCGTTGGCCCGCTCGTTGACGATGGCGTCGAAGCCGGCCGCCAGCACGGTCACGAAGTACGTCGACCCGACCCGGGCCAGGTCGATCTGCCGGGTCCTTGCCGCGGACCACGACGTCCGCGGCCAGCGCCGGGTCGCTCGCGGGGCAGGTCGAGGTAGCGGGCCACGTCGTTGCCGGTGCCCGCCGGGATGATGCCGAGCGGGGTGTCGGTGCCGGCCAGCGCCTGCACGGCGAGGTGCACCATGCCGTCGCCGCCGCACACGACCAGCGTCTCGATCGCCGTCGGCGACGCACTGCCGCGCCAGGTCCAGTGCCTCCTCGGCGTCGCGGCCGACCAGGCTGCGCACGTCGTACCCGGCCTCCAGCAGCCGCGGCAACGCCATCGCGGCGGTGCGGGCCCCCCTGCCCTTGCCCGGCGGTCGGGTTGGTCAGCAGGGCCAGCTCACGACCAGCGGTCATGCGGCGAATCTAGTCGGTGCCGGCCGCTCACGGACGCAAGGCGACGACGTAGCGCGCGGGTGTCACGCCCACGGCCCGTGCGAACCTCGCGAGCACCTCCACGACGCGGTCGGCCGTGAACCGGGTGCCCGGTACGGCGAGCGTGAGCCGGTCGCCGACGCGCAGCAGCAGCACCTGCCCGTGCGTCCACGACCGATGGCTGCGGATCCGCCACTCCTCGGTCAGCACCGGCTCCGGATAGGCCTGGTCGACGCCGAGCAGGTCGCACGGCAGGATCGAGCCGGCACCACAAAGTTCGCCGCCGATCAGGTGTCCGGCGTGCACCGATCCGGCAGAGGTCCAGGTCACCTCGACGGTGCCCAGCCAGTCGGGAAGGTCGAACGGGTCGACCTCCGCGACGGGCGTCAGAGCGGCGACGCCTCGTCCGGGAGTATGCCCTGCGCCTCTGCGCGGCGGGCCCGGGGGCGGTCGACGCCGCGCGCGATCACCTCGGAGATGAGGAACAGGACCAGCATCGGGACCGCCAGGAAGCACATCGAGAACGGGTCGGTCGACGGCGTCGCGACCGCGGCGAAGACGAAGGTGCCGAGGATGATCCACGGCCGGTAGCGGGCGAGCGCACGTCCCGGGAGCACGCCGACCAGGTTGAGCAGCACCACGAACAGCGGGATCTCGAACGCGATCCCGAAGACCAGCAGCATCCGGGTCATGAAGGTGATCAGACGTCGTCGAAGTCGACCAGGTTCGGCGACGTCGGTCTGGGTGAAGCCGATCAGCACCTGCCAGGCCCTTGGGCAGGACGTAGTAGCCGAGCGCGACGCCGGCGATGAAGAGCGGTCCGGCGATGGCGACGAACACCCAGCGTCCACTTGCGCTCGCGCGGGTGCAGGCCGGGCAGGATGAACGCCCAGATCTGGTAGAGCCAGTACGGCGACGTCGCGCCGATCGCCACGAACGTGCACAGCTTGAGCTGGATCATCAGCGGCCCACCGACGTCGCCGCTGATCAGGCGGCTCGGTCGTCACGTCGCTGTTGAGCTGCTCGACGCGCGTCGCGGTAGGGCGAGGTGACGAAGTCGAAGATCTGGTCGTAGAAGAACGAGCGCGACGATGATCGCGACGATCAGCACCGTGATCGCGCGCAGCAGCCGGGCGCGGAGCTCACGGAAGTGGTCCGCGAGAGCCATCCGGCCGTCGTCGCCGACGGGGTTCTGCGGCTTCGCCCGGTACAGGCCGAAGCAGGCCGGAGACGCAACCGCGGCCTCAGCCGGGTGTGTCGGTGCGGCGCTCCGGCTCGCCCTGCTCGTTGGACGTTCACCGTCGGCTCTGCGGCGGGGCCTGGTACGGCTTCGCCTCGTTGCGCGCGTCGAGTCCCGCTGCTCCGGGGTCTTCTTGTCGTCGTCCTCATCGAGGCCCTTGGTCTCCGCCTTGAAGATGCGGAGCGCCTGGCCACTGCCGCGGGCCAGCTCGGGGAGCTTCTTCGCGCCGAAGAGCAGCACCAGCACCACGGCGATGATGATCAGCTCTTGCGGGCCGAGACCTGCGATCAACGGAATGCTCATAACTGCCTCTTCGGTGGTGGATCAACATGCCACTGTACGCCGGGCTCCACTCCTCCGTGCCGGAGGTCGACTATCGGGAGATCGGACTATCGCGAGGTGTCGTACGCCGCCAGCACCCGGACCGCCTCGTCGCGGAGCCGGTCGCGCAGGTCGTCCGGCCCGACAAGCTGGGCGTACGGCGCCAGCCGCATCATCAGCCGCACCAGCCACTGCGGGTCGCCCACGCGGAGCACCACCTCGAGCCCACCGTCGTCGCAGCTCGGTCTGCGACTCGACCGGGTAGTACTCCGCCACCCAGCGCGCCGACGCGGTGCAGCCGCACGGTCGCCGACAGGTCGTCCGGTCCCGGCTCGAAGAGGCCCTAGGACAGGTCACGCGGGGGCACGTCGTGTGCCAGCGCGGGCTCGTCGAGCACCTCGAGCCCGGTGATCCGGTCGAGCCGGAACAGCCGCCGGGCCTCGGCCAGGTGGCACCAGGCGTCGAGGTAGGAGTGCCCTTCGGCCTCCAGCAGGGCGAGCGGGTCGACGACGCGCTCGGTGGTCTCGTCGCGGCGTCGGCACGTAGTACTCCAGCCGGACCTGCCGTCCTCCGGCGATCGCCTCCCCGACCGCGATGCGCACCTTGGCGGTGTCGGCGGCGTACGACGGGACCTCGACGACGTCGGCAGCCGACGCCGTCCGCGGTGGCGCGCTCGAGCTTGGCCAGCACGCGGTCGATCGCGTCCCGCGAGCCGTCGGGGCTGCCCTCGCGCATCGCGCGGAGCGCCACCACCAGCGCCGCCGCCTCGGAGCTGCCCAGCCGCAGCGGGCGGCCGAGGTAGTCGGCGTTGGAGAGCCGGATCATGCCGTCGCCCTCCTCCGAGTCCAGCGCCTCCATGTCGATGTCGATCAGGTCGCCCGGTCCCAGGCCGGGCAGCCCGCAGTACCAGAGCACCTTGAGGTCACGCACGATCTGCTGGGCCGGGACGCCGAAGTCGCGTGCGGCCTGCTCGAGCGCCACCTCGGGGTGGGTGTTGAGGTAGGGCACCAGCGCCAGCAGCCGCGCCACCTGCTCGCGGGCGCCGCTCATGCCGGGGTCCCCGCGACGGCAGAGAGCCGGTCGACGACGAGGTCGCGCAGCTCGGGCGGCTCCACGGCCACCACCGCGTCGAGCGCGGTCAGCACCTCGCCGGCCAGCGGTGTCGAGGTCGGCGTACTCCAGCTCCAGCACGTCCCAGCCCTCCCCCGCGTCGGCAGTCGAGACCGCGCGACGGCGCAGGTCCTGGGCCGCACCCTTGCGCACCCGGACCGTCGCCCGTCCGACCGGCTGGTCGGGCGCCAGCGAGCGGGTCAGCGCGCGCACGTCGGTGCCGTCGGGTACGACGAAGCTGCCGGGCCGGCCGTCGGTCGCGACGTCGCCGACGATCCGCGAGAGCCGGAACAGCCGGGGCTCCCCGCGGTCGGAGTCGTGACCCGACGACGTACCAGCGACCGCGCGCGCTGACGACGCCCCACGGCTGCAGCGTGGCGGCGGGTCGGCTCGCCGAGCCCGCTGCGCCGGTAGTCGAACGCGACCGGCGTCCGGGACTGGGTCGCGGCCCACACGGCGTCGAACGCCGGCTCGTCGGCCACGAGCTGCGGCTGCACGACGTCGAGCGCCTCACGGTCGACCTCGAGCCCGCCGGCCTTGAGCTTGAGCAGCGCCTGCGAGGTGGCGTCGGCCAGCCCGGCGTGCTGCCAGACCCGTGCCGCGAGCCCGACCACCGCGGCCTCGTCGGGCTCGAGCTCGATCTCGGGCAGCTCGAAGGCGTCGCGCTTGATCCGGTAGCCGACCTCGTCGTCGAAGTAGGCGTCGAGGTGGCCGACCTCGATCGGGATGCCGAGCGACGCGGAGCTCGTCCTTGTCGCGCTCGAACATCTTCTCGAACGCCTCGTCGGACCGCGCGGCGGTAGTCGTCGATCGACGTCGCGGATCCGGTCCTTGGTCACGAAGCTGCGCGAGACCAGCAGCAGGATCAGCAGGTTGAGCAGCCGCTCGGACTTGTTGTTCATCGGGCTAGCTCACCCCCAGGACGTCGATCACGTAGGCGAGGGTCGCGTTGCCGGGGATCGTCGGCGGCTGCCCCGTGCTCTGGAAGGCCAGCGACGGCGGCGCCAGGACCAGCACGCGGCTCCCGCGGGTCACGCCGACCAGTGCGCGGTCCCAGGCCTTGATCACGTTGCCGGTGCCGAGCGAGACCGTCGTCGGCTCCAAGCCGTACGTCGAGGCGACCACGCGGCGGCTCTTCCAGAGCTGGCCCAGGTAGTCGATCGTGATCAGGCTGTCCGGGCGCGCCTCCGGACCCGTGCCGACCACGAGCGGCACCACGACCAGCTTCTTCGGCTTTCGGATCGGGCGCGACCCGAACTTCAGCCGACGCACCTCCCCGTCACGCTCGACGACGGTGGGCAGGCCGGTGTGCGGCTTGACGGTCTGGCCCTCGGGAGCGTCGAGCACTGTGGTCGGGGGCACGGCGACGACGTCGGCCACCATCACCAGCGGGTCGCCCGGCTTGATCCCGTACTGGGGTGCGCCCGCGTCGCCGTACGCGTCGTCGGCGGACGCGGCCACCAGCACCCGGGCACCCTGTCGGCGCCCGGTGAGCGCCTTCTGCAGCACCGGGAACAGGTCCTCGTCGGTGTAGCGGAGCGACTTCGCGGTCTGGCCGGGGTCGAGGGTCGAGACTGCGACGTGGCCGGTGCGACCGTTGACGAGGGTGAGCTGGAGCAGGAACTGCTGGTCGAGCCGGATCGGGTCACCCGTGCCCTTCTCGAGCACCCGGTAGCCGGAGTCCGGGACCACCAGGGGTGCGTGGAACGACAGGCTGGGCTTGGCGCCGACCGCTCCGCCGACCTTGATCCGCGTGAGCATCTCGGTCGTCGAGGAGTCGCTGCCGTCGGCCCCGCCCGTGGCGCAGGCAGCCGTCAGCAGCAGGAGCACGGCGCACAGGGGTCGCACCACGCGCGTCACCATCGCCGCCGGGACCACCCGCCTCGTGCCGCCTTCGTCGCTCGCATGCCGCCCGGCCAGCCTAGTGGGCGCTCGAGCACCCGGCTCGCCGCACCCGGGAGGGGTCACATGCCCTCGATCAGGCGCTCCACCCGCTCGTCGTGCGACCGGAACGGGTCCTTGCAGAGCACGGTGCGCTGGGCCTGGTCGTTGAGCTTGAGGTGCACCCAGTCGACGGTGAAGTCGCGGCGCCGCTCCTGGGCGCGCTTGATGAAGGCGCCTCGCAGCCGGGCGCGCGTGGTCTGCGGCGGGATCGACTTGGCCGCGAACACGGCGAGGTCGTTGGTGACCCGGGTGACCGCGCCGCGCTTCTCGAGCAGGTAGTAGAGCCCGCGCTCGCGGTGGATGTCGTGGTAGGCGAGGTCGAGCTGGGCGATCCGCGGGTGCCCGAGCGGAAGCCCGTGCTGGTGGCGGTAGCGCTCGATCAGGCTCCACTTGGTCACCCAGTCGATCTCGCGGTCGACAAGGCTCAGGTCGCCGGAGTCGATCGCCTTGATCCCGCGCTCCCAGAGGTCGAGCGCCCGGTCGATGGTCGGGGTGTGTGCCTGGCGACGGTCGACGAAGTCGCGGACCCGGGTGAGGTACTCCTCCTGGATCTCCAGCGCGCTCATCTCGCGGCCGTTGGCCAGCCGCACCTTGCGTCGCCCGGTCATGTCGTGCGAGATCTCACGGATCGCCCGGATCGGGTTCTCCATGGTGAGGTCGCGCATCACCACGCCCTCCTCGATCATCCGGAGCACGAGGTGGCAGGAGGCGACCTTGAGCAGGGTGGTCGACTCGTTCATGTTGGAGTCGCCGACGATCACGTGCAGCCGGCGGAAGCGCTCGGCGTCGGCGTGCGGCTCGTCGCGGGTGTTGATGATCGGCCGCGAGCGAGTGGTGGCGCTGGAGACGCCCTCCCAGATGTGCTCGGCGCGCTGGCTCACGGAGTACGACGCCCCGCGCGGGGTCTGGATCACCTTGCCGGCGCCGCACGAGGATCTGGCGGGTCACCAGGAACGGGATCAGCACGTCGGCGAGCGTGCCGAACTCACCGTGCCGGCCGACGAGGTAGTTCTCGTGGCAGCCGTAGGAGTTGCCGGCCGAGTCGGTGTTGTTCTTGAACAGGTAGACGTCGCCGGCGATGCCCTCCTCGTGGAGCCGCCGCTCGGCGTCGACGAGCAGCCCCTCGAGGACCCGCTCCCCCGCCTTGTCGTGGGTGACCAGGTCGACGATGTCGTCGCACTCGGGGGTTGCGTACTCCGGGTGGCTGCCGACGTCGAGGTAGAGCCGCGCGCCGTTGCGCAGGAAGACGTTGCTGCTGCGCCCCCAGCGAGACGACCTTGCGGAACAGGTAGCGGGCCACCTCGTCGGGCGAGAGCCGGCGCTGGCCCTTGAACGTGCACGTGACGCCGTACTCGTTCTCGATGCCGAAGATCCGCCGGTCCACGTGCCCACCATAGGCGGCAGGCGGGTGCCGCGACTGCCGTTAGCCGCGAGCCGCCTCCAGATTTGTCAGCTTCGACTGGCAGATGACGCGGCGGTGTCGGCCGGGGGTGGGCGTGCTCGCCGCGGAAGCTCGCATTTGCGGGGTTGTCGGGGTCGACGACGCCGTGCGACCCCCGGCAACAACGCATTTGCGTGCTCGCTGGGCTCCCTGGACCGCCCGAGGGCTTTCGCCACCAGAACAACGGACCGACATCCGCACGCCGCGAGTCATCGTCTCGACGCACGGCTGGCGCTCCCTGCTGACATCCCCCGAACGGGGCCGGCAGCGAGCCGGGCCCGCTCCGTGACGTAAGCGACAAATCCCCTCCAGTTTCACCATTTGCCCGAATCGCGGGCTGGGGATGAGGTATCTCTTTACAGACTCCATCCGAAATCTTGAGAAAGTCGACCCACATGTTGCGAGCTCACGGACTGGTTGGCGCGGGTGCTGTCGCATCGCTGGTCGTGGCCGCTCTCACCTCCAACGCCCCCGTGCAGGCCGCGCCAGCAGCCCCCCAGGTCCGCTCCGACAAGGGGCTCCACCGTGCAGACCCAGCCTTCGGCAGCAGCCAGCGGTCCGCGGCGAAGCGCGAGGCGGCGAGCCGCGTCGGGAAGACCGTTTCGGCGCTCCGCCTGGACCGTGGCGAGTCGCTCGTCGTACGCGACGTCGAGCGCGACCTGGACGGCGTCGAACATGTCCACTACGACCGCACCTACCAAGGCCTGCCAGTCATCGGCGGCGACCTGATCGCGCACGAGTCGCCCAGCGGCGCCGTCCGGACCGTCAGCTGGTCGTCCACCCACAAGGTCCAGGTGCGTGGCAGCCTGACCGCAGCTGTCGCGCCGTCCGTGGCCCGCGGCTCAGGTGATCGCAAGGTGATCTACGCCGTCCGCCACGCCCCGGTCCTGGCCTGGGAGGGCCACGTCCGGGGGGTTGACGACGACGGCACGCCGGTCGACGACCTCGTCTACACCGACGCGAAGACCGGCCAGCGGCTCGGCACGCGGCACCGCGTGATGGCCGACATCGGCACTGGCAGGACGCTCTACAGCGGCACGGTCTCGATCGACGTGGCCAAGGTCGGCACCAAGTGGACCCTGACCGACGTGCCCAACGGCAACCACAAGACCTACTCCAAGGCGCGCTCCACCACCGGCACACGGGGCACGCTGGTGGCCAGCGCCGACAGGATCTTCGGCAACAGCTCCACCACCGACGGCCAGAGCGCCGCCGCCGACGCGCACTACGGCGCCGCCAAGACGTGGGGCTTCTACAAGAGCACTTTCGGCCGGCTCGGCATCCGCGGCGACGGCGTCGGCGCCTACTCCCGCGTGCACTTCGGCACCAGGTACGAGAACGCCTTCTGGGACGACTCGTGCTTCTGCATGACGTACGGCGACGGATACCGGACGTTCCGCCAGCTGGTGGAGCTCGACGTGGCCGGCCACGAGATGAGCCACGGGGTCACCTCGCACACCGCCGGGCTCGACTACTTCGGTGACGCCGGCGGGCTCAACGAGGCGACGTCCGACGTGATGGGCACGATGGTCGAGTTCTACGCCAAGAACACCAGGGACGCCCCGGACTACCTCATCGGCGAGAAGATCTACAAGGGCGCCCGCGGCTACCTGCGCCGGCTGGACAACCCGCACGCCGACGGCCACTCCTACAACTGCTACCCGGGCCTGGGTGCGTTCGAGAGCGAGGCCGCCTCGGACGACCCGCACTTCACCTCCGGGGTCGGCAACCACCTCTTCTACCTGCTGGCCGAGGGCAGCGGCTCGAAGGTGATCGGGAGCAAGGCCTACAACAGCACCACCTGCAACAGCACCACGGTCCAAGGCATCGGCCGCGACAAGGCGGCGGCGATCTGGTACCGCGCGCTCACCACGTACTGGACCAGCTTCAGCACCTACCCCGAGGCGGCCGACGGCATGGTCCGCGCGGCTCGTGACCTGTACGGCGCGGACTCGACCGATTGCAACCGGACGGTGGCGGCCTGGAAGGCGGTCAAGGTCACGCCGGCCGTCACCTGCGCTGCGGTGCCGGCGCCGGGCGCGAACTTCGCCAACCCGGACTTCGAAGAGGGCAACAACGGCGCCTGGACCGCCTCCCCGGGGGTGATCACGGACACTACGAACGGATCACCGCACGCCGGCACTCACTACGCGTTCCTTGACGGCTACGCCACCAACCACACAGACACGGTTGCCCAATCGGTCGTGGTCCCCACGGCGACCACGGCGACGCTGACTTTCTGGCTCGCCGTCACCACCGAGGACAGCGGAGGCGCCTTCGACAAGCTCACGCTGACGGTCGAGGACAACGCCGGGTCGCACGTCTTGGCTAGGTACTCCAACCTGGACGACTCCGCGGGCGACTACGCGATGAAGTCGCTCAACTTGACTCCTTACGTCGGCAAGGCGGTCGTCGTGCGCGCCACCGGGGTCGAGGACAACTCACTCGGTACGGCGTTCTTGCTGGACGACTTCAACCTGGCCACGAGCTGACCGACGAGGGCCCTGCTGCCCGTCATCTCTCCGGCAGCAGGATCCCGTCGAGCACGATGGCGAGCATCGGCTCCGCGCCGGCGGCGCCGATGCCGGACTGGTCGACGACGGTGGCCACACCGCTGACCAGGCGCATCACCTCGCGCGACTCCACGCCGGGGCGCAGCGCCCCGGACTTCCGGGCGCGCTCGAGCACCTTGTCGTTGGCGGCCACGAGCACCTGGCACTTGCGGTAGATCGGAGATGACGGGTCGTCCATCGCGGACATCACCTTGGCGGCCGCGCCGTGGTAGATGCCGACGTTCTCGACGAACTTGCTGAACCAGGTGGCCAGCGCGTCACGCGCCGGCAGGTCGGAGAGCGCGATCTCCTCGCTGTCGGCGTTGATCCGGTCGGACCAGTCGCGCATCACCGTGTCGATCAGGGCGTCGCGGGTCGGGAAGTGGCGGTAGAGCGTGCCCGGACCCACCCCGGCGCGCTTCGCGATCTCGTCGAGCGACCCCTCGGCGCCGCGCTCGCGGAACACCTCGCGGGCGGCCAGCACGATCTTGTCGTAGTTGCGCTGGGCATCGGCCCGGAGCGGCCGCGAGGCCGGATCGGTCGACGTCTCGGTCGACTGCTGGGCAGACACCTGCGCACAACTCCCTTGATAAACGGAGACAGTCTCCGTATTGTCCTCAACAGAACCGGAGGAACTCTCCGTTCAGTCTACGTGAAGGACAAGGAACACTCCATGACCCAGCAGGCTGACCGCGCCGGCCGTCGTACGACGGTGGGCCTGGCCCTGATCCTCTCGGTGCAGCTGATGCTGATTCTCGACATGACCGTCGTGAACGTCGCCCTGCCCGAGATCGCTACCGACCTCGGCTTCACACCTTCGGCCCTCTCCTGGGTGCTCAACGCCTACACGCTCACGTTCGGCGGGCTGCTGCTGCTCGGCGGGCGCCTCGGCGACGTGTTCGGCCGACGGCGCACGTTCGTCGCCGGACTCTCCGTGTTCACGCTCGGCTCCCTGCTCGGCGGCCTGGCCCCCACCCCCGAGCTGCTGGTGGCGGCGC
The DNA here is from genome assembly GCA_963745795.1 of uncultured Actinomycetota bacterium. Taxonomy (GTDB): domain Bacteria; phylum Actinomycetota; class Actinomycetes; order Propionibacteriales; family Nocardioidaceae; genus Marmoricola. Next base: position 468,435 of record CAVUYR010000006.1, read on the forward strand.
GCTCGCTCCAGGGCGCCGGCGCCGCCGTCGCCGCCCCGAGCGTGCTGGCGCTCCTGACCAGCACCGCGCGGGACGAGGGCGCGCGCAACCGGTCGCTCGGCCTCTTCAGCGCAGTGAGCTCCGCCGGCGGCTCGATCGGCCTGATCCTCGGCGGTGCCCTGACCGGCTACGCGTCCTGGCGCTGGTCACTGTTCATCAACGTGCCGATCGGGCTGCTCGTGCTGGTCCTGGTGCCCCGTTTCGTCGACGAGACCCCGCGCCAGCCTGGCCGCTTCGACGTGACCGGCGCCGTCACGGCGACGCTCGGCTCGGCCAGCCTCGTCTTCGGCTTCATCAACGCGCCCGACCACGGCTGGACCTCGGTCGGCACGGTCGGCGCGTTCGCGCTCGCCGTGGTGCTGCTCGCCGCTTTCGTCGCCAACGAGCGTCGCGTCGCGTCCCCGTTGCTCGCGCTGGACCTGCTGCGCAGCCGGATGCGGGTGGGCGCGGTCTCGGTGATGGCGCTCTTCGTGGGCGCGCAGTTCGCGTTCTTCTTCTTCGCGGTGCAGTTCATGCAGGGCGTCCTCGGGTACGGCGCGCTGCGCTCCGGCTTCGCGTTCCTGCCGCTCACGCTGCTGATCTTCGCCACCTCCCGACTGACACCGCGCCTCGTCGGGCGGTTCGGGGTGCGCCCGCTGGTCGTGACCGGCGTGGTGCTCGTGGGTGCCGCCAACCTCTGGCTGACCGGGCTGGACACGTCGAGCACGTATGTCGCCCACCTGCTGGGCCCGATGGTGCTGACCGGCATCGGCGCCGGGCTGAGCTTCATGCCGCTGACCGTGGCCGTGCTCGCCGACGTCGCTCCCGAGCGCGCGGGCACGGCGTCCGGGCTGCTGCAGATGGCGCAGCAGATCGGCGGTGCGCTCGGCCTCGCGGTGCTCGTGACCGTGTACGCCTCGCACAACGTGCCGGGTCAGGTGGTCACCGGGATGTCGGCGTCGTACCTGACGGCGACCGGGTTCCTGGTGGTGGCGCTGGTGCTGGCCGCCACGCTGCTGGGACGGCGTCGTACGCCGGCGCCGGAGGCGGCGCGCCGGGAACAGCTCGACCTGGCCGCCTGACCGGCCTGCCGGCTACCGGTGCTCCTGCTCGGGCGGGAAGCCACCGGTGGCCACCGGGCCCCAGCGCTGGACCGTGATCCGGATCAGGGACTTGCCCTGGTCCCGCATGGCCTTCCGGTACTCGTCCCAGTCGGGGTGCTCGCCGGAGATGCTCCGGTAGTAGTCGACCAGCGGCTCGAGCGCGTCGGGCAGGTCCAGCACCTCGGCGGTGCCGTCGACCTGCACGTAGGGGCCGTCCCACTCGTCGGAGTGGACGACCGCGGAGACGGCCGGGTCACGGCGCAGGTTGGCGGCCTTGGCGCGGCCCGGGTAGGTCGAGACCACGATCCGGCCCTCCTCGTCGACGCCGGCCGTGACCGGCGAGGCCTGCGGGGTGCCGTCCTTGCGGCGCGTGATCAGCGTGACCCGGTGCCGCGGCCGCACGAAGTCGAGGAGCTCGTCGCGGCCGACCCGGTCGGCGCTGGCGTAGGTGCGCGCCATCAGCTCGTCGGGTCGTCGCGATCGAGCGGTGGTGCGACCGGCGAGTCGTCCGGTGAGTCGTCCGGCGTGGCCGGGTCGCGGCGAGCCGGCGGCTCTCCGGTGACCGGGTCCTCCAGCGGGGGGACGGACGACGAGGTGTCGGTCGGGTCGGCCGGGTCATCGGGCACCTGTGGCTGGTGGGAGGCCTCTCCCCCGCCCGCCACGGACGCGTCGTCGTCGGGTACGTCGTCGGACGCGGACTCGGCGCCGGGGCCGAGCACGTCGCGCAGGGCGCGCGCGGTCAGCCGCCGGAACTTGCGGGGCTGGGTGCGGGTGCGGTCGAGCACCGCCACCTCGAGGTCGTGGGCCGGGATCTGCCGGTCGCCGTCCGCGCCGTGGCCGAGTGCGGCCACCGCGAGGCTCAGTGCGTCGGCCAGCGAGCCGGCCTCGGTCCAGTGCTCGCGGAGGTACGTCGACACCGACTCGGCGTCACCGCCCATCGCCGCGAAGCCGTGCTCGTCGACCATCTGCCCGTCGTACGTGATCCGGTAGAGCTCGTCGGACCTGGCGACGTCGCCCACCTCGGCGACGAAGATCTCCACCTCGTAGGGCTTCTCGCCGCCGCTGGAGAAGATCGTGCCGAGCGTCTGTGCGTAGGCGTTGGCGAGGCCGCGGCCGGTCACGTCGCGACGGTCGTAGGCGTAGCCGCGCATGTCGGCCAGCCGCACTCCCGCGATCCGGAGGTTCTCGAACTCGTTGTAGCGGCCCACCGCGGCGAACGCGACGCGGTCGTAGATCTCGCTGATCTTGTGCAGGCTGCGGGGGTTCTCCGAGACCAGCACGATGCCCTCGCCGTACTGGACCGCGACCACGCCACGACCGCGGCCGATGCCCTTGCGCGCGAAGTCGGCCCGGTCCTTCATCAGCTGCTCAGGCGAGACGTAGAACGGCATGCTCATCGCAGGCCTCCGGCCGGCGATGAGCATGCCATGGCATGGCTCTCTTGAATTGCTCGCTCGCTGCGCTCGCTCACTGACGTCCTCCTTGTGCCACGTGCGGTGGTCTGGTCACTCCAGGGAGGCGGTCGGGCCGTCGGGGTGCTGCATCCGGCCGGCCACCACCCGGTCGGCGATCGCGGCCACGTCGCTGTCCGGCATCCGCCGCTGGCCGTCGTCGGTGATCACGTGCACGACCGGGAAGATCCGGCGGGCCAGGTCAGGGCCGCCGGTGGCCGAGTCGTCGTCTGCGGCGTCGTACAGCGCCTGGATCACGGCCGTGACGCACTCGTCGGCGCTCAGGTTGTCGCGGTAGAGCTTCTTGAGCGAGCCGCGGGCGAACATCGAGCCGGAGCCGACCGAGTGGAAGGCGGTCTCCTCGTAGCGCCCGCCGGTCACGTCGTAGCTGAAGATCCGGCCCTGGTTGGCGTCGTGGTCGTAGCCGGCGAACAGCGGGACGACGGCCAGCCCCTGCATCGCCATGCCGAGGTTGGCGCGGATCAGCGCCGAGAGCCGGTTGGCCTTGCCGTCGATGGAGAGCGTGGTGCCCTCGATCTTCTCGTAGTGCTCGAGCTCGGTCTGGAACAGCCGCACCATCTCGACCGCGAGCCCGGCTGTGCCCGCGATGCCGACGCAGGAGTACTCGTCGGCCGGGAACACCTTCTGGATGTCGCGCTGGGCGATGACGTTGCCCATCGTCGCGCGCCGGTCTCCGGCCATCACCACACCGCCGGAGTCGGGCTGCCCGAAGGTGGCCGCGACGATGGTCGTGCCGTGCGGAGCCAGGTCGGCCGCGCTACCGGGCGGCAGACCACGGCGCGCGGGCAGCAGGTCGGGAGCCTCGACGGCCAGGAAGTCAGCGAAGGACGAGCTCCCCGGCGCGAGGTACGACGCGGAGAGCCGAGCGTCGTGGGAGGGGCTCACTGGCCGCCCTTCTGGATGAACGACTTCACGAAGTCCTCAGCGTTGGTCTCGAGCACGTCGTCGATCTCGTCGAGGATCGCGTCGATGTCCTCGTCGAGCTGTTCCTTGCGCTCGGAGACCGCGCCCTCGGGCGCCCGGGCGCCGTCGGTGGGCTCTTCGTTCTCCTGCGACTTGCGAGGCTGCTTCTGCTCCTGGGCCATCACGTCTCCTCAGTCGGTGTGACCGGACACCTCGACCCTATCCATGGTCACCGCGTCAGTGCCTCGAACAACGCGAGTGCGGTGTCACATTCCTCGATCAGGTTGCCCACGTGGGCACGACTGCCGCGCAGCGGGTCGATCGTCGGCACCCGTTGCAGGGACTCGTGGCCGGGCAGGTCGAAGATCACGGAGTCCCACGACGCGGCGGCCACCGCGTCGGGGTACTTGGCCAGGCAGCGCCCGCGGAAGTAGGCCCGGGTGTCGTGGGGCGGCTCGTGCATCGCGGCCACCACCTCCTCCTCGCTGACCAGCCGCTCCATCCGGCCGAGCCGCAGCAGCCGGTGGTACAGGCCCTTCTGCGGGCGCAGGTCGGCGTACTGGAGGTCGATCAGCGCCAGCTTTGCGTCGTCCCAGGCCAGCCCGTCGCGGTCGCGGTACTGCTCGAGCAGCTGGAGCTTGGCGACCCAGTCCAGCTCGCGCGCGCACTCCATCGGGTCGCGCTCCAGCCGGTCCAGCACGGATGCCCAGCGGGCGAGCACGTCGAGGGTCTGCGCGTCCGCGTCGTCGCCCAGCCGGTCGGCGACGTACGCCGATGCGAGCCGGTGGTACTCCCACTGCAGCTGGACCGCGGTGAGCTTGCGTCCGTCTGCGAGCTCCAGCAGGTGGTCGAGCCCGGGGTCGTGCGAGACCTCGTGGAGGCTCTGGACGGGCCGCCGGACGCTCAGCTCGGCGGAGAGGTATCGGGCCTCGATCATCGACAGCACGAGCGCCGTGGTGCCGACCTTGAGGTACGTCGAGACCTCGGCGAGGTTGGCGTCGCCGATGATCACGTGCAGCCGCCGGTAGCGGCCCGGGTCGGCATGCGGCTCGTCACGGGTGTTGATGATCGGCCGCTTGAGGGTGGTCTCCAGCCCGACCTCGACCTCGAAGTAGTCGGACCGCTGGCTGATCTGGAAGCCGTCCTTGCGGCCGTCCTGCCCGATGCCGACCCGGCCGGCGCCGCACACGACCTGGCGGCTGACGAAGAACGGCGTCAGGTGGCGCACGATGTCGGCGAACGGCGTCGAGCGCCGCATCAGGTAGTTCTCGTGGCTGCCGTACGACGCGCCCTTGTTGTCGGTGTTGTTCTTGTAGAGCACGAGGTCGCCCTCGCCGGGCGTGCTGGCGAACCGGCAGGCGTCGAGACCCACCTGCTCCCCCGCCTTGTCCCAGAGCACGATGTCGCGCGGGTTCGTGCACTCCGGGGTGGAGTACTCGGGGTGCGCGTGGTCGACGTACAGCCGGGCGCCGTTGGTGAGGATCACGTTGGCGAGGCCGAGGTCCTCGTCGGTGAGCTGGCTCGGGTCGGCCACCTGGCGCGACATGTCGAAGCCGCGGGCGTCGCGCAGCGGCGACTCCTCCTCGAAGTCCCAGCGCGCCCGCCGGGCCCGCAGGGTCGACCCGGCGTAGGCGTTGACGACGCGTGAGCTGGCCACCATGGGGTTGGCCAGGGGCTGGCCGGTGACCGAGATGCCGAACTCGGTCTCGGTGCCCATCACTCGGCGGACGCTCATTCGGGGTCCCTGCGGAGACGGGAGCGCAGCGAGCGTCTTCGTGGGGTGGAGCTCATGTGGCGTGAGCGTACGTGGCGGGTCCCCGGAAACTCGACACGGGATTGCGGCCAACGGCGGCGGTCGGGGTCGCGATGTCGTAGCATGCGTTGGTCGTGGCACACGCGCGCTCGCGTGGGTAGGTGCCGTTGCTTGGACGGGAACCGGGACCTCGGGGGGTTGCAGGGATGACACGAATGAACCGCAGACGCGCAGGGATCGGCTGGACCACGGCAATCGTGCTCGTGCTGACCGCCATGGCGGGCACAGCCGGCACGACCGCGGCGGTGGGCGCCGACGACCCTGCAGCGCCGAGCGCCACCTCGACCGAGAGCGCCTCGCCGTCGGGCTCGGGGACGCCCTCGGCCTCCTCCGACACGGCCCCGGGCAACGCGGCGGCCGCGACGACGACGGCGCCCACCGTCTCGCCGTCACCCACCGTGACGCCGCCCCCGCCCTGTCCGTGCCCGCCCCTCGACTACATGCCGCCGAACGGCTCCAAGTTCAACCACCCGTTCAACCCGGCGAGCGCCAGCGACATCCGGGTGCACGTGACCAGGACCGTCAAGAGCGTGCCCGCCGGCGGCACGATCCGGATGGCCGTGTTCTCGCTCAACGACAACTCCCTCGTCGACGCGCTGATCGCCGCCGTCAAGCGTGGGGTGAGCGTGCAGGTCGTGGCCAACAACCACAACCTCACGAACTCGATCCCCAGCCTCCCGCCGTCGCCGTCGTTCAGGAGGCTGGTGCGGGTGCTCGGCAAGGCGCGCACGGAGCCGGGCAAGGACCCCGAGCGGGTCAGCTTCGCCCGGACCTGCCGGTACTCGTGCCGTGGCCACGGCGGCGCCGTGCACTACAAGATGTTCCTGTTCTCCATCGTCGGCAAGGACTCCTACGACCCGGTGACCGGCCAGGCACGCACGTCGTGCCCCGCCGGCACCGAGGCGGCCCACACCTGCCGCCAGTGGGTCACGATGATGGGCTCGCCCAACCTGACCACCAAGGCCGCCTACGGCCAGTGGAACCACCTGGACACCTACGCCGAAAAGGCCACCTTCGACCTCTACACGCGGTGGTGGAAGCAGATGAAGGCCGACTTCCCGCGTGCGCATCCCTACGAGCGCGCGTCGACCGGGGGCTTCACCAGCTGGACGTTCCCGAAGCCTGGCACGACGGCGTCCAACGATCCGCTGATGGACGGTCTCCGCGGAATTCACTGCACGGGTGTCGCCAGCGGCTACGGGATCAACGGTCGCACCAAGATCCGGATCGGCGCCTACACCTTCTTCGGCAAACGCGGTGACTGGATCTCCACGAAGGTTCGCTCGCTGTGGAACAGCGGCTGTGACGTCGCGGTCGAGTACTCGATCATGGTCGACCGGGTCAAGAAGCGCCTCTACAGCCCGTCGGGCCGGGGCCGGATCCCGATGCGCCAGGTGGTGACGTTCAACAGCCGCGGCAAGATCGACGCCTACGACCACGCCAAGTGGATCGCGATCAGCGGCAACTGGGGCGGCGACGGCTCCTCGAAGATCGTCTGGACCGGCACGACCAACATCAGCGACCTCGGCTTCCGCACCGACGACACCGGGCAGGTGTGGCGCAGCGCGGACCGGGTGAATGCCTACATGAACGACTTCTCCGCCCTGTGGCGCAGCAGGCAGGCCCACGTCCCCTCGCCGACCAGCAGGCTCAACGCCCGGATCGGCAGCCCCCAGCTCACGCTGGGTCAGGGACGCTACTCGGCCTTCGAGCCGGAGTAGCGACCCGCTGCTGGGTGTCGACCCGGGTCGCGAGCTCCCCATGATGGACCCGCGCTTCCCACGATGTGCTCATCGTGGGAAGCGCAGATCCGCCTGCATACCGTGGTGAACCCGCAGCACCAGCACCCTCGGCAACCACCACACCCGCCGTACGACGAGCGAACCGGCCTGCCTACAGGTACTGGCCGGTGTTCGAGACGTTGTCGATCGAACGACCCGGCTCGGTGCCCTGCTTGCCGGTGATGAGCGTGCGGATGAAGACGATCCGCTCGCCCTTCTTGCCGGAGATCCGCGCCCAGTCGTCGGGGTTGGTGGTGTTCGGCAGGTCCTCGTTCTCCTTGAACTCGTCGACGCAGGCCTGCAGCAGGTGCTGGACCCGGAGTCCCTTCTGGTCGGTCTCCAGGAGGTCCTTGATCGCCATCTTCTTGGCGCGGTCGACGATGTTCTGGATCATCGCGCCGGAGTTGAAGTCCTTGAAGTACAGGACCTCCTTGTCGCCGTTGGCGTAGGTCACCTCGAGGAAGCGGTTCTCGTCGGTCTCGGTGTACATCCGCTCCACCGTGGCCCGGATCATGCCGGCCACGCGTCGCGTCGCGGTCGCCGCCGAACTCACCGAGGTCGTCGGCGTGCAGGGGCAGGCTGGTGGTGAGGTACTTGGAGAAGATGTCGCGCGCCGACTCGGCGTCGGGACGCTCGATCTTGATCTTCACGTCGAGCCGTCCGGGTCGCAGGATCGCGGGGTCGATCATGTCCTCGCGGTTGGAGGCGCCGATCACGAGCACGTTCTCCAGGAGCTCGACACCGTCGATCTCGCTGAGCAGCTGCGGGACGATGGTGTTCTCGACGTCGGAGGACACGCCCGAGCCGCGGGTGCGGAACAGCGAGTCCATCTCGTCGAAGAACACGATCACCGGCGTGCCGCCGCTGGCCTTCTCACGGGCCCGTTGGAAGACCAGGCGGATGTGCCGCTCTGTCTCGCCGACGTACTTGTTGAGCAGCTCGGGGCCCTTGATGTTGAGGAAGTACGACTTCCCCTCCTGGCCGGTCCTGGCCGCCACCTTCTTGGCGAGGGAGTTCGCGACCGCCTTGGCGATCAGCGTCTTGCCGCAGCCGGGTGGGCCGTAGAGCAGCACGCCCTTGGGCGGCTTGAGCTCGTGCTCCTTGAACAGGTCGGGGTGCAGGTAGGGCAGCTCGACGGCGTCGCGGATGGCGTCGATCTGCCTCACCAGGCCGCCGATGTCGGAGTAGTCGATGTCGGGGACCTCTTCGAGGACGAGCTCCTCGACCTCGGACTTCGGCACCTTCTCGTAGACGTAGCCGGCGCGGGCGTCGAGCAGCAGCGAGTCGCCCGCGCGGATCGTGTTGTTGCGCAGCGGCTCGGCCAGGCGTACGACGCGCTCCTCGTCGGCGTTGGCGATGACCAGGGCCCGCTCACCGTCGGCGAGCAGCTCCTTGAACATCACGACCTCGCCGACCTCTTCGTAGTCGAGGGCGGCGACGACGTTGAGCGCCTCGTTGAGCATGACCTCCTGGCCACGGCGGAGCTCGTCGATGTCGACGCTCGGGCTCACGTTGACCCGGAGCTTGCGGCCACCGGTGAAGACGTCGATGGAGTCGTCCTCGTTGCGATGCAGGAAGGTGCCGAAGCCGGTCGGCGGCTGGGCCAGCCGGTCGACCTCCTCCTTGAGGGTCATGATCTGGTCGCGCGCCTCGCGGAGCGTCTGGGCCAGGCGCTCGTTCTGCGAGGTCACCCCGGCCAGCGAGCGCTGCGTGTCGACCAGCCGCTGCTCCAGGCTGCGGGAGTGGCCGGGGACATCCGCCAGCCTGCGTCGCAGGTCGGTCACCTCTGCATCGAGGTAGCCCACCTGCTCGCGCAGACGCTCAGTCTCACGCGGGTCCGGTGCCGGATCCGTCGGTGTCATGACGTCACCTCCGCCTCTCGGGGCTGGCTGCCTATGTCGGCGACCATACCCGCGGGCGGAAGGATCGACATGGGTTTCCCATCGTGTCCTGTGCCTTTCCCGGGCGTCGCCTCCGACCGGGTGGTGACGCCGGTCACGGCCCCGGGTCGGCGGGTCAGTCGGTCTGCGGCTCCTGGGCGGCCTGCGGCGGCAGCCCGGAGGGCCGTGGCCCCTCGTAGTCCGCGCCGTACGCGCCGGGTGCCGGGCGTCGCTTCTTGACCGGCGCGGTGACGCCCGGCGACATCCGGCGGGCGGTGACCAGGAAGCCGGTGTGGCCGTTCATCTTGTGCCCGGGCCGGATCGCGAGTCCCTCGACGTGCCACTCGCGGACGAGCGTCTCCCAGGGCTGCGGCTCGGTGAACTCGCCGTGGGCACGCAGCGTCTCGACGATCCGGCCGAGCTGCGTGGTGGTGGCGACGTAGGCGCAGACGATGCCACCGGGGGCGAGCGCCCCGGCGACGGCGTCCACGCACTCCCACGGCGCGAGCATGTCGAGGATCACCCGGTCGACGCTGTGCGCGGCCTCGTCGGGGAGCGCCGTCGGCGAGGTCGGCGACGGTCAGCCGCCAGGCCGGGTGGTCGCCGCCGAAGAACTGGGTGACGTTGCGGCGGGCGACGTCGGCGAACTCCTCGCGCCGCTCGTACGACGAGACGACTCCGCCCGGTCCCACGGCCCGGAGCAGGGAGCACGTCAGCGCACCCGATCCGACCCCGGCCTCCACGACGCGGGCACCGGGGAAGATGTCGGCCATGGCCACGATCTGCGCGGCGTCCTTGGGGTAGACGACAGCCGCACCGCGCGGCATCGACACCACGAACTCGCTCAGCAGCGGACGGAAGACCAGGTACTCGCCGCCGGCGGTCGAGGGGACGCTGAAACCCTCGTCGCGGCCGATCAGGTCGTCGTGGGCGATCGCGCCCTTGTTGGTGAAGAACTGCTTGCCGGCCTCGAGGCAGATGTTGTGCCGGCGGCCCTTGGCGTCGGTCAGCCGCACCCACTCCCCTGGTGCCAGCGGCCCGCGGTGGACGCCCGACCAGCCGGGTGACGCGTCGTCGGTGGCGGCAGTGGGCATGGCGGGCAGCCTATCCAGCAAGGGAGCGGCCGGCTCAGCGCCCGGACGCGAAGGCCCGCTCCACGTCGGCGGAGGTGAGGATCCCGTAGACGACGCCGTCGGGCTCGATCAGGAGGTACTCCTCGGCCGGGGTGTCCGTCATCGCCCGGATCAGCTGCTCACCGGCGCTGTCGGCCGGCAGCCGCATGCCGTCCACGACGCTGCGGGCGACCTGGCTGACCGCCAGCCACGGGCGACGCTCGGTCGGGACCGCCTCCAGCGCGATCTCGTTGACGATGCCGGTGACGCGCCCGTCGCCGGTGTGGGTGGCGATGCCGCCGGCCTCGGCCTCCTGGGCCCGTCGTACCGCCTCCGCGACCGAGAGGTCCTCAGGCACCACGATCACCCGGCGTGCCAGCAGCCGGGCCTGGATCGCGGGCATCCGCCGGCGGAGCCGCGCCTGCGCGAGCGACGCGCTGGCGCCGCTCCACAGGAACGCCGCGATGATGCCGGCCATCAGGAAGCTGCCGATACTGGACTGGCCGTGCAGCACGTTCTGCTCGAAGACCGGCCACCCGATCGCGAGCACCGCGACGACCCGGCCGCCCCAGGCGGCGACGACCGTCGCGCGCAGCGGGTCGCCGCCCACCTTCCACACTGCGGCGCGGAGCACCCGTCCGCCGTCAAGCGGCAGGCCGGGCACCAGGTTCAGCGCACCGACCACGAGGTTCGCCACGGCCAGGCCCTGCACGGCGAGCCGGAGCAGGCCGTCGGGGAGGACGTACCAGAGGCCGAGCGAGGCGGCACCGACAGCGAGTGAGGTCAGTGGCCCGACGACGGCGATCACGAACTCCGCACGCGGCGACTTGGCCTCGCCGCCGATCTCGGTGGCACCGCCGAGGAAGTGGATGCTGATCGAGTTCACGGGCAGTCCGTAGTGGCGCGCGGAGATCGCGTGGGACGCCTCGTGGAGGAGGATCGAGAGGTAGAGCAGGACCGCGAACGCCAGCCCGGCGACGTACTTGAGCGCCCCCAGCCCGGGCGCCGTCTCCTCGATCCGCGGCGCCATCAGGAAGGCGATCAGCACCGCGACCACCAGCCAGGACGAGCGCACCAGGACGTCGACGCCCGCGATCTGCCCGATCCGGAGGGTCCCCGGGGGCCGGGGCGCCGGCGTCTGCTCGCTCACCCACCAAAACTAACCTGCCGGCGAAGCCGTGTCGGCACGCTGGCCTAGTGTCGGGGTCCATGACGGAGACGGTGCCGGGCAACCAGGTCGGCGCGATCCCAGCGGGCGACCCCGCGGAGCGCACGCCCACCGGCACGCGCGTCGACGGCGTCGACGTGCTCGGGGCACTGTCCCCCAGCCGTGCCTCCGACTTTCGCTCGTGCCCGCTGCGGTTCCGGTTCCGCACCATCGACCGGCTGCCCGAGCCGGTCTCCCCCGCCGCGATGCGCGGCAACGTCGTGCACAAGGTGCTGGAGGACCTGTTCGACCTCAGCGCACCCGAGCGCACGCCCGAGCGGGCCCAGGCGCTGGTGCAGCAGGCCTGGGAGCAGGTGCTGGCGGTCGAGCCGGGTGCCGCCGAGATGTTCGCCGGCGAGGCCGAGGAGCTCACCGCGTGGCTGGCTTCCTGCCGACAGTCCCTGGCGCGCTACTTCGACCTCGAGGACCCGCGCCGGCTCGAGCCGGCCCACCGCGAGGAGTACGTCGAGACGCTGCTCGAGTCCCGGCTGCTGCTGCGGGGTGTGGTCGACCGGATCGATGTCGCGCCCGACGGCGCGATCCGGGTGGTCGACTACAAGACCGGTCGCTCCCCCGCCGTCGGGTTCGAGGGCCAGGCGCTGTTCCAGATGCGGTTCTACGCGCTCGTGATCTGGCGCACCCGGGGCGTCGTACCCGCCCTGCTGCGGCTGATCTACCTCGGCGACGGCGAGATGGTCAGCTACGTGCCCGACGAGGCCGACCTGCTCGCCACCGAGCGGCTGGTCCAGGCGCTCTGGGAGGCGATCCGCACCGCCCGCGAGACCGGCGACTGGCGGCCCAGTCCCGGTCCGCGCTGCACGTGGTGCTCGTTCCAGCAGGTGTGCCCGGCCTTCGGCGGCACCCCGCCGCCGCTCCCGGTGCGCGAGGAGCCGCCGGCCGAGTCCGGCACTGCGGCTCAGACCGACGCGCGGTAGCTCTCCACGATTTCCTCGACCCGGGCATGGTCCCGCAGCGACAGCGGCACGAGCAGGTCGGTCACGAGGTCGGTGAGCTCGGCCACCCGGCGTGACAGCTGGCGCTGCTCCTGCACCTCGGCCTCGAGCGCGGCCAGGCGAGCGCGTACCTCGCGCCTGCGGGATCGTCCGAACAGGTCACTCATCGTGGTCCTCCGTGAAGTCGAGCTGGAGCCGGGACACGGGGAGTCCCGGCCGGTCGTTGAGGTCAGTGCCGTCGATGTCCTCGCGCTCCAGCAGCCGACCACCGGCCGCGGCCGCCTCGGCGACGACCGAGTCGGCGTCCAGTGCCCGCTGCAGCCCCGGCACGTCGGGCGGTCGGGCCCGGCCGGAGGCGAACTCGAGGAAGACTTCGCCGCCGGCCAGCCGGCCCAAGCGCCAGAGGTTGCGGCGGGCCTCGTCGTCGACACTGTCGAGTAGCTGCCGCGCGTAGAGGGTGCTGCCGCGCAGGAGCAGACCCTCGGCCAGCACGGTGCGCAGCTCGTTGAGCTGGAGACGGCGTACGTCGTGGGGCGCGCCCTTGCGGCGCAGCAGCTTCCGGGTGCGGACCCGGGCCTCGGGCGAGCAGTCGAAGGAACGGACCTCGCGGCGGCGCTTGGCGAAGAACCACGAGTCGCGGCCGTTGCCGCAGCCGAGGTCGGCGACCGGGGTGACCAGGGACATCCGCGCGTCGACCCAGTGCGCGAAGGACGAGCCCCGGTGTGGCACCGAGCGGGCGTCCGGGGAGGTCCAGTAGCGGTTCCAGCGCGGCTGCTCGCTCCGGAAGCCACGGAGCCAGCCGTCGAGCCGGCGAACCCCGTCGACCGGGTCGTCGTAGCGGAACGACGGGTCCGGCACCCGCCACCGCGGCCCGTAGAGGAACTCCAGCATCCGTTCCGGGCGCGCGGGAGCGGGGAACGCGACGCCCTCCAGCACGACGGTCGAGGTGGGGACGATGTCCTCGCGCGCCAGCGCGCCGCTGCGGTTGCCGAGCTGGAAGAACCGGTGGCCGACGTGGAACGCCGCGAAGACGTCGACCTGCTCGCTGCGGCCGTCCGCCAGGTCGAGACGGACCTTGAAGTCGGCGCCGGACATCCGGGTCGTGGTCCAGCCACGGGTGCGCATCACGCGTTCGAGCCGGTAGGACTCGGCGATCACGTCCACCGGCTCGCGGTGGGCGCTGAGGTAGCAGAGGTCGGTGTCGCAGTCGTGGCCGATCACGTGCCCGTCCCGCAGCGCGCCGAGCAGCGCGCCGTAGCAGAGGTACGCCGGCACGCCCGCCTCGTGCAGGTCGGCCAGGATCCGGGCGGTGCCGGCGAGGATCTCGTGGCGGGTCGCCTCGTCGGTGGCGTCGAACGCGCGTGACAGGGTGCCTACCTTGTTCACGACGAGTGGGTTGCCGCGTACGTCGACCACGCGCACGCGCCCACCGTGGCCGTCGAACTCCAGCTCCTCCTCGGCGTACGTGCGTCCGTCGTCGAAGCCCGCCACCCGCACCCGGGCGGACCCGTGCAGGTACGACGCCAGGGCCGGCGGCCATGGCACGAACCATCCCGCGGCCACGCGCTCCCCGTCCAGGTCGGGGCGCAGCGACCACACGCGTCGTCCGTCGAAGCTGACCGTGACCACGCCGGCGTCGGCCGGCACCAGCACCCCCGTCACCCCGACCGGGGCGGGGCGCGTCGGTGTGGTGGTCACCGGGCGGCCAGGATCGCGCCCGCGGCCTCGGCCCGTTCGCCGAGCGCGCGTCGCAGGTGGGTGCTGGACGTGTGCATCGTGTAGGGGAAGTAGACGACCTCGACGCCATGCGCCCCGAGCCCGGTCTCGAGCGCGTCACCCTTCTCGGTGCCCCGCCAGTCGTCGCCCTTGAAGACCCGGTGGAAGCCCACGGCACGCCAGGCGTCGACCTTGTCCGCGCTCGTCTCGGCGTGCACCCGGTCGACGACGTCGATCGCGGCCACGATCTCCAGGCGCTCGGCGAGCGGCACGAACGGCCGGGCTCCCTTGGTGCGCTCCAGCACCTCGTCGGCGACGACACCGGCCACCAGGACGTCACAGAGAGCCGCGGCCTGGCGCAGCACGTTGAGGTGCCCAACATGGAACAGGTCGTAGGCGCCGGGCGCGTAGCCGACGATCGGGTCTCCCATGCGAGCAACCATACTCTAGTAATACACTAGAGTTTAACTAGAAACGCGTACCTCTGCCGACGTGTCGCTCCCGGCGCGGAGCGCAGGGAGGTCACCAGCGGCCAGGCCGGCGAGCGAGTCGCGGAAGACGCGGCGCTCCCCCGGCAGCACCGGCACGTGGTTGGGCACCACCAGCACGGTGGCCCCGGCCGCCTCCGCCGAGCGGGCCCCGGTGTTGGAGTCCTCGATCGCGAGGCAGTGCTCGGGTGCGAGGCGCAGGTGCCGCGCGGCGGTGAGGTACGGCTCGGGATGTGGCTTGCCCCTGCTGACCGCGTCGCCGGTGACGACCGCCCGGAAGGTCCCCGGCGGCAGCGCGTCGAGCATCGGGGTGACGAAGCGGCGGTAGGACATGGTCACCAGCGCGCAGGGCGTGCCGCTCTCGCGGAGCGACGAGAGGAGCTCGACCGCCCCGGCACGCCACGGGACCTGCTCCCCCATGCGGACCACCACCCGGTCGAGCAGCTCCTCGACGATCTCCGCCGGCTCGAGGTCGATCCCGCTGTGCTCGCGCAGGTAGCGACCGGAGTCGATCAGGTCGCTGCCGACCAGGTTCATCGCGTGCTCGTCGCTCCAGGTGCCCCCGTGCTCCTCGATCAGGGCGTACTCCGCCTCGATCCAGTACGGCTCCGTGTCGACCAGGGTGCCGTCCATGTCCCACAGCACGGCCGCCGGCCACCGCACTCCCCCATCCGGGCGCTGACCTGCAGATTCTCGAGAAAGAGCAGTACTCAGAACGGCCTCCGAAAGCTCCATGCGACGAGCCATGCGACGACTCACCCTAGATGCAACGTGCGCAGCGTTCGCCAGCGTCTCGTCAGAACCGGGTGAGCTCGAGCCGTCAACGCTTGGTGGACGCTCGCCGCAGCTCGTAGCCCGTGGCTCTCGCCAGCGTCTTGTTGACCCGTTCGCGCCACCCACCGGCCGGCTGCGCGGGCGGCGACGTGGGGGTCTGTTTGCGCCCGCGCGTCCCGGGGAGGCTCGCGGCGACGGGGAGAGGAGCGACCGGCTCCCAGCCGCCTGCGATGGCCGCTGCGCGGGAGCGGCATCTCAGGGTCACGCGCCTGCCCCTGGCGTAGCCTTCGAGACCGGGTATGGGCGGTCGGTCGGCCAGCCTGCTCTTCCAGTCGTACATGGACTCGATCTCGAAACCGTAGGCCGACAGCAGCATCTGCAGTGCGGGCACCGAGGGCCACCCCACCAGCACGCGACCCACCGAATAGGCATCCTGGGCGGCACTGCGGATGTCCCCAACGTCTCGTTCGGGATGCACTTTGAGGATCGGCTTCGTCCCAGGCACGACCATCGTGTCGACGATCAGGTGCTTTGGGGCCAGGTCGTGAAGGCGGTACATCAGTTCCGTGTGCCGGTAGGTGTGGTACAGGTACCCCAGGCACAGCACCACGTCCACGTCGAACTTCTCCCGGGCCAGCACCTCGAAGACATCGCCGCAGACGAATCGGTAGGTCTCCGGGTCCTGGCCATAGAAGGTAAATGTCTCGTGAGCCTTGTCGATGAGGCTCTCCCTGACCTCGACACCGGTCACGTGCGCCGCCCCGGCCTTCAGCGCTGCGAACGAGAACCGCCCGTCATGGCTGGCCAGGTCGAGCACCCGCGCCCCGTCGAAGATGTCCCGGTTGCTGGCAAACAGCGCCTCGTAGCGCTCGTTCATCCGGTTCGACTGCTGGATGGCGCTGCGGCCTCGACGGCGTCGGCTTTGCGGGGTTGGATTCTGCGTGAGCTCGCTGACTTCGATGAACCGTGGGTAGTCCTCGGCGAACACGTGTTCCCTTCCTGACTCAGACGATCTCTGTCCCGCAATGCAACCGGATAGCAGTGCCGACCACAAGTGACGAAGGCGCGCTGGCGCCTGTCTCGAAACCTCCGACGGCTTATCTCAGTCGTCCGGCTGGTAGCCGAGGTTGGCCGACAGCCACCTCTCCGCCTCGGCCATCGACCAGCCCTTGCGCTTCGCGTAGTCCTCGACCTGGTCGCGCCCGAGCCGGCCGACCACGAAGTACTGCGACTGCGGGTGGGAGAAGTACCAGCCGCTGACCGAGGCGCCCGGCCACATCGCCATCGACTCCGGTGAGCTCGATGCCGGCGTTCTCGTCCACGTCGAGGAGCTCCCACAGGACGGCCTTCTCGGTGTGCTCGGGACAGGCCGGGTAGCCGGGAGCCGGGCGGATGCCGACGTACTTCTCGTCGATCAGCTCCTCGTTGGCCAGGTGCTCGTCGGGCACGAATCCCCAGAGCTCCTGGCGCACCCGCTGGTGCAGCCGCTCGGCGAACGCCTCGGCGAGCCGGTCGGCGATCGACTCGAGCAGGATCGCGGTGTAGTCGTCGAGCTCGTCCTTGAACTCCTTGACCTTGTCCTGGGTGCCGAGCCCGGCCGTCACCGCGAAGCCGCCGACGTGGTCGGCGAGACCGGTGTCCTTGGGGGCGACGAAGTCGACCGAGCGACCGGTTCGGCACGCCCTCGCGGTGCTCGCCCTGCTGGCGCAGGTTGTGAATCACGCAGCGCACGGTCTCGCGGGAGTCGTCGGTGTAGACCTCGATGTCGTCACCGACCGCGTTGGCCGGGAACAGGCCGATCACGCCGTTCGCGGTCAGCCACTTCTCCGCGATCGACCTTGTCCAGCATCTCCTGCGCGTCGTCGTACAGCTTGCGGGCGGTCTCGCCGGACGCCGGGTTGTTGAGGATGTCGGGGAACTTGCCCTTCATCTCCCAGGCGTTGAAGAACGGCTGCCAGTCGATGTACTCACGCAGCTCGGACAGGTCGTAGTCGGTGAAGACCGTGATGCCGGGCGTCGTCGGGGCCGGCGGCTGGTAGCCCTCCCACTCGATCGGCGTGCGGTTCTCCCGCGCCTTCTCGATCTTGGTGATCGGGCGCTCGTTCTTGGCGGCGTGACGCTCGCGCAGCGACTCGTAGTCGGCCTCGACCTCGTCGAGCAGCTTCTGCGCTGCGGTCGGACAGGAGCGCCGCGACGACCGGCACCGAGCGCGAGGCGTCCTTCACCCAGAGCACCGGGCCGTGGTAGCTTCGGGTCGACCTTGACCGCGGTGTGCGCGCGGGACGTCGTCGCGCCGCCGATCAGCAGCGGGATCGAGAAGCCCTGGCGCTCCATCTCGGTGGCGAAGTTGACCATCTCGTCGAGGGACGGCGTGATCAGGCCGGACAGCCCGATCAGGTCGGCGTCGACCTCCTTGGCCTTGTCCAGGATCTTCTGCGCCGGCACCATCACGCCGAGGTCGATGACGTCGTAGTTGTTGCACTGCAGCACCACGCCGACGATGTTCTTGCCGATGTCGTGCACGTCGCCCTTCACCGTCGCCATCACGATGGTGCCCTTCTTCTGCTCCACGTCACCGGGCTTCTTCTCGGCCTCGATGAACGGAATCAGGTAGGCGACCGCCTTCTTCATCACGCGAGCGGACTTCACGACCTGGGGCAGGAACATCTTGCCGGAGCCGAACAGGTCGCCGACGACGTTCATGCCGTCCATCAGCGGGCCCTCGATCACCTCGATCGGCCGGCCGCCCCGGTCGGCGATCATCTGCCGCAGCTCCTCGGTGTCCGTCCTCGACGTAGGCGTCGATGCCCTTCACCAGGGCGTGCGTGATCCGCTCGCCGACCGGCAGCGAGCGCCACTCGGCTCGGCCTTCTCGGCTGCGCTCGTCGCTCGCGTTGTACTTCTCGGCGATCTCCAGCAGCCGCTCGGCGGCGTCCGTCGCGCCGGTTGAGCATGACGTCCTCGATCCGCTCGCGCAGCTCGGGCTCGATCTCGTCGTACACGACGAGGGCGCCGGCGTTGACGATGCCCATGTCCATCCCGGCCTCGATCGCGTGGAACAGGAAGACCGCGTGGATCGCCTCGCGCACCGGGTTGTTGCCGCGGAAGGAGAACGAGACGTTGGAGATGCCGCCGGAGACCAGCGCGCCGGGCAGGTTCTCCTTGATCCAGCGGGTGGCCTCGATGAAGTCGACGCCGTAGTTGGCGTGCTCCTCGATGCCGGTCGCCAGCGCGAAGCAGTTCGGGTCGAAGATGATGTCCTCGGCCGGGAAGCCGACCTCGTCGACCAGGATCCGGTAGGCGCGCTCGCAGATCTGCTTGCGGCGCTCGAGGTTGTCGGCCTGACCGTCCTCGTCGAACGCCATCACGACGACGGCGGCGCCGTACTTGCGGCAGAGCCGGGCGTGCTCGATGAACGGCTCCTCGCCCTCCTTCATGGAGATCGAGTTGACGATCGGCTTGCCCTGCACGCACCTTGAGGCCGGCCTCGATCACCTCGAACTTCGAGGAGTCGATCATCAGCGGCACCCGGCTGATGTCGGGCTCGGTGGCGATCAGCTTGAGGAAGCGGTCCATCGCCTCGACGCCGTCGATCATGCCCTCGTCCATGTTGACGTCGATGACCTGCGCGCCGCTCTCGACCTGCTGGCGGGCCACGGTGAGCGCGGTGTCGTAGTCGGCCGCCTTGATCAGGTTGCGGAAACGGGCGGACCCGGTGATGTTGGTGCGCTCGCCGACGTTGACGAACAGGGACTCGTCGGTGATGTTCAGCGGCTCGAGGCCGGAGAGCCGCAGCGCCGGCGCGACCTGCGTCGGCTCGCGCGGCGTGACGCCCTTGGCAACCTGGGCGATCGCGGCGATGTGCTCCGGGGTGGTGCCGCAGCAGCCGCCGATCAGGTTGACCAGCGCGGCCGACGCGAACTCGCCGATCACCTCGGCCGTCTGGTCCGGCATCTCGTCGTACTCCCCGAACGCGTTGGGCAGACCGGCGTTGGGGTAGCAGGAGACGAAGCAGTCGGCGACGCGGGAGAGCTCGGCGAGGTAGGGCCGCATCTCCTCGGCGCCGAGCGCGCAGTTCAGGCCGACCGCGAGCGGCCGCGCGTGCCGGACCGAGTTCCAGAACGCCTCGGTGACCTGGCCGGACAGGGTGCGTCCCGAGGCGTCGGTGATGGTGCCGGAGATGATCACCGGCCAGCGCCGGTCGCGCTCCTCGAAGAGCGTCTCGAGCGCGAAGATCGCGGCCTTCGCGTTGAGGGTGTCGAAGATCGTCTCGACCAGCAGCAGGTCGGCGCCCCCGTCGACCAGGCCGTTTGCCTGCTCCAGGTAGGCCTCGACCAGCTCGTCGTAGGTGATGTTGCGGACGCCGGGGTCGTTGACGTCGGGCGAGATCGACGCGGTGCGGTTGGTCGGCCCGAGCGCGCCGGCGACGTACCGCGTGCGGTCGGGCGTGCGCTCGGAGTCACTCGTCGGTCGCGCTCGCGCGCGAGCTCGGCCGATCGCTAGTTCATCTCGTAGGCCAGCTCCTCCATGCCGTAGTCGGCCAGGGAGATGCGCTGCGCGTTGAACGTGTTGGTCTCGACGAGGTCGGCGCCGGCCTCGAGGTAGGCGCGGTGGATGTCGCGGATCACTTCGGGCTGGGTCAGGCTGAGCAGGTCGTTGTTGCCGTGGACGTCGCTGTCCCAGTCGGCGAACCGCTCACCGCGGTAACCCGGCCTCGTCGAACGTGTGGCCTGGATCATGGTGCCCATCGCGCCGTCGAGGACCAGGATCCGCTCCTGCAGCGTGGCGGTGAGCTCGTCGGTCAGGTCGGGACGTTGCGTGGACGCGTCGGTCACCTGGCTCCTCTCGGGCGGGGACGGCGGTGGGCACATGGGTCAAGGGTACGGAAGTCGCCCGGGCCCGCCGGACCCGTGTCCGCTTCGGGGAAGACGAGCCTCGACGCCCTAGGCTGGAACGGTGATCGAGTTCGAGGAGACCCCGGAGCTGCTCAGCCCGGTGCTGATCGCCGCGTTCGAGGGCTGGAACGACGCGGCCGAGGCCGCCAGCGGCCTGGTCGAACACCTGGTCGACGTCTGGGACGCCCGGATCGTGGCGCGCGTCGACCCCGAGGACTTCTACGACTACCAGGTGAACCGGCCGCTGGTCGGCACCGACGCCAGCGGCATGCGCCGGATCACGTGGCCCCGCACCGAGATCCTGGTCGCACGGCCGCCGGGCGAGCACCGCGACGTCGTGCTGCTGCGTGGCGTGGAGCCGAGCATGCGCTGGCGCCAGTTCACCGCGGAGGTGCTGGCGGCGATGGACACCCTCGGCGTCGAGCTGGTGCTGACCCTCGGGGCGCTGCTCGCCGAGACCCCGCACACGAGGCCGATCCAGGTCAGCGGCACCGCCACCGAGCTCGACCTCGAGGACCGGCTCAAGCTGGAGCAGTCGACGTACGAGGGTCCGACCGGCATCATCGGCGTCCTGCTCGACGCCTGCGTGAAGGTGGACGTGCCGGCCGTCTCGTTCTGGGCCGCCGTACCCCACTACCTGCCGCAGCCCCCGTGTCCGAAGGCGACGCTCGCGCTGCTCGGCCACGTGGAGGACCTGCTCGAGATCAGCATCCCGATGGGCGACCTCCCCGAGGACGCCCGGGCCTGGGAGCGCGGCGTCGCCGAGCTGGCCGAGGACGACGAGGACATCGGGGAGTACGTCCGGATGCTCGAGGAGAACCAGGACACCGCCGAGCTCCCCGAGGCCAGCGGTGAGGCGATCGCCAAGGAGTTCGAGCGGTATCTCAAGCGGCGGGATGTGGAGGAGGGGTAGGCCGGGGGCCATTTACCACGGTCCCGTGGTAACTGGCCTCTTCCCTAGCGAAATCCCGCTGGGGAAGAGGCCGAACACCACGGGACCGTGGTAATTGGCCCAGAGCTCAGAGCCGCAACCCCAGCGCGGCATCCGCGAGCACCCGGATCACGTCGCCGGCGCCGGGCTCCGAGGTGTCGGTGACCGTGTGTGCGGCCCAGGTGGTGAGCGCATCGACGGCGGTCGGGGCGTCGAGGTCCTCGGCCATGGCGGCCAGGACCGCCTCGACGACGGGCGCGGTGGGGGCGCCGGACGGCTGCTCGACGGCGACGCGGAGGTCCTGCAGCACCTGCTGGGCGGTCGTGAGGTCGGCGGCGGTCCACTCCCAGTCGCTGCGGTAGTGGTGGCGCAGCAGGGCCAGCCGGATCGCCATCGGGTCGGTGCCGTGCTCGCGGAGCCGCGAGACGAGCTCGAGGTTGCCCTTGGACTTCGACATCTTCTCGCCGTGGAGGGCGACCATGCCGGCGTGCACGTAGGCCCGGGCGAACGGCGTGCCGGGCTCGGCCACCTGCGCCTCGGAGGCGCTCATCTCGTGGTGCGGGAAGACCAGGTCGCTGCCGCCACCCTGGACGTCGATCGCGGCGCCGAGGTGCTCGCGCGCGATGGCGCTGCACTCGACGTGCCAACCGGGCCGGCCGCGGCCGAAGGGTGAGTCCCAGGCCGGTTCGCCGGGCCGCTCGGCCTGCCAGAGCAGGCAGTCGAGCGGGTCCTTCTTGCCCGGCCGGTCGGGGTCGCCGCCGCGCTCGCCGAAGATCGTGAGCATCTGCGCCCGATCCCACCCGGAGACCTCGCCGAACGACGGGTCGGCAGCGACGGAGAAGTACAGGTCGCCGTCGACGTCGTACGCGGCGCCGGCCCGCTGCAGCCGCTGCACCATCGTGACCACGCGCGGGATCGCCTCGACCGCGCCGACGTAGGCGTCGGGCGCGATCACGCGCAGCGCCTCCATGTCGGTGCGGAAGAGCTCGGTCTCCCGCTCGGCGAGCGCGACCCAGTCCTCGCCGGTCGCGGCGGCGCGCTCGAGCAGCGGGTCGTCGACGTCGGTCACGTTCTGGACGTAGCGGACCTCGTGGCCGGCCGAGCGCCAGGCCCGGCCGAGCAGGTCGAAGGCGACGTACGTCGCGGCGTGGCCCAGATGCGTGGCGTCGTACGGCGTGATCCCACAGACGTACATGCGCGCCGGGCCGTCGGGGCTGGTCGCGACGACCGCGCCGGCGGAGGTGTCATGGACCCGCACCTGCGGAGCCACAACGGGCAGCCGGGGCACGTCGGGTGAGGTCCAGGCACGCATGTCCGGCAGCCTATTGGGTGGCCCTCAGAACGGCGGCCACGGGATGGATGGCCAGCCCCCGCTCGGGATCGGCAGGATCCCATCGGCGAGCAGCCGCCGGCACCGCCACGCCGTGCGGTCGATCTCGCGCTCGGTGAGCAGCGGCTCCAGTGTCCTGCGTAGCGCCCCGCCGGTCAGGTCCTGCTCGAGCGCCGCAAGAGTACCGGTCTCCTCGTCGGAGAGCGGGTCGCCGGCCCAGCCCCACAGCACCGTGCGCAGCTTGTCGTCGGTGTGGAAGCAGACCCCGTGGTCGACGCCGAATCGGTGGCCGTCCGCCATTGCCAGCACATGGCCGCCCTTGCGGTCGGTGTTGTTGACCACCACGTCGAAGATCGCCATTCGGCGCAACGGGCGCGTGTCCTCGTGGACCAGGGCCACCGGCCGATCGCGGTCATCGACGGCGTCGAGCACGTGCAGGTAGCCGTCGGGTACGGCGTCCTCGGGCACGATGTCGACCGGGTCGACCCCGCCGTCCGGCTCGCACCAGAGCTGGACCATGCCGCTGCCGGCCGGCCCGTTGCGCAGCACCGTCGGGGGTACGACGTCCCAGCCGAGCGCGTCGGACACCACCCACGCGGCGTACTCGCGGAACGCGAGGGTGCCGTCCGTGAAGTCCCACAGCGGCCGCTCCCCGGACACCGGCTTGTAGACGGCCTGGATCCGGGTGACCCCGTCGACCACCTCGCAGGCGAACGTGTGGTTCGACGCCGGCATGATCCGGCCGAGGATGACGACGTCCCCCGTCGTGAGGCCGCCGGCGGCTGGGGGTGTCGTCACGTCCCCGTGCGGCGGAAGCCGTTGGCGCGGGGGCACAGGTGGCCACCCGGGTCCATCGGCCCGCCGCAGAACGGGCAGGTCTCGCGGCCGGCCTCGACCACCGACTCGGCGCGGGAGCAGAAGGCGCGGGCCTGCGCGGCGGGCAGGCGGACCAGGAACATCTCCTCGGGATCCGGCTCCTCGTCGTCGGGAGCCTCGGGGTCGATCTCGGCGGCCGGGAAGACCTCGATCACGATCCGCTCGTCGTCGGCGTCCCAGGACAGCGTGATCGTGCCGGCGCGGAACTCCTCCTCGATCGGGCTGTCGAGCGGCTCGGCGTCGGCGAGGTCGTGCGGCGTGACCGCGGGCACCGTGGTCTCGGTGCCGCCGGCCTCGATCAGCTTGTCGAGCAGCTCGTCGACCTCGCGGGCAAGGATCTGCACCTGCTGCTTCTCCAGCGCCACGCTGGTCAGCCGGGCGCCGTCCCTGGCCTGGAGGAAGAAGGTCCGCTGTCCGGGCGCGCCGACGGTGCCGACGACGAAGCGCTCGGGCGGGTCGAACCGGTGCACCACAGGAGGCATGCCGGCCAGCCTAGGTCGTGCCCGTGGAGCCGCCGACCACGGCGTCCGACGACGTACGACGCCGCGCACGGCCGCGCTTCCGCGCCGGTGGCTTGAGGTGGGCGAGGCTCCCGGAGGAGGTGTTGGAGGTGAGCACGAACGGGCGCAGCTCGGTGTAGCGCACCACCGAGAAGCTCGCCGGGTCGACCATGATCCGCTGGAACGAGTCGAGGTGCATGCCGAGCGCGTCGGCCAGGATCGCCTTGATCACGTCGCCGTGCGACACCGCGACCCAGACCGCGTCGGGCCCGTGCTCGGCGGCGACACGCGCGTCCCAGTCGCGGACGGCGGCCACCCCGCGCCGGCTCATCTCCGCCATCGCCTCGCCGTCCGGGAAGACGACGCCGGCCGGGTGGGCCTGGACGGTCCGCCACAGCGGCTCCTTGCCCAGCTCCTTGAGCGGACGGCCGGTCCAGCTGCCGTAGTCGCACTCCGTGAGCCGCCGGTCGGAGGTCACCCGCGTGTCCCGGGCCAGGAGCCTTGCGGTCTCGCGGCAGCGTTCCATCGGGCTGGTGACGACCGCGGCCAGCGGGAGCCCCTCGAGCCGGGCGGCCGCGGCAGTGGCCTGCTCCTTGCCGGTCTCGTCGAGGTGGATGCCCTTGGTGCGCCCCGCGAGGATGCCGGTCGCGTTGGCCGTCGTACGGCCGTGACGGGCCAGGATGACGGTCGGCATGGTGTCGAGCCTAGACGTGGGCGGGTCCTAGTCTGAGCGATGTGATCGTCGACAACGCCCTCTACCGCGGTGGGCTTGCGAGTCCCGGTCGACTGCTCGAGGACCGACCTGGCCGCGGTCCGCGACAGTGCGACCGACGACGCCGACTTCGTCTGGGTCGGCCTGCACGAGCCCGACGAGGAGGAGCTCGCCCAGGTCGAGGAGGTCTACGGCCTGCACCCGCTGGCGGTCGAGGACGCGCTGACAGCGCACCAGCGGCCGAAGCTGGAGCGGTACGACGAGACGCTGTTCCTGGTGCTCAAGACGCTCTGGTACGTCGACGCGACCGACGCCGTCGAGACCGGCGAGGTGAACCTGTTCGTCGGCAAGAAGTTCGTGATCTCGGTGCGCCACGGCCAGGGCGGCGCCCTGCACCAGGCGCGCCGTGGCCTCGAGGGCATGAAGAAGGTGCTCCAGCACGGGCCCTCGGCGGTCATCTACGCCGTGTGCGACCAGGTCGTCGACCGCTACGAGGAAGTCGCCGCGTTCCTGACCGAGGACGTCGACGAGGTCGAGACGTCGGTCTTCTCCGACGAGCGTACTGACGACAGCCGGCGGATCTACCTGCTCAAGCGCGAGCTGGCGGAGATGCGCCGCGCGGTGCTGCCGCTGCGCGACCCGATGATGCGGTTCGCGACCGGCTCCGTGCCCGGCGTGCACAAGGACGCCGCGCCGTACTTCCGGGACGTGGCCGACCACCTCGCCCGGGTCGCGGAGACGATCGACAACCTCGACAACCTGCTCTCGACCGCGTTCGACGCGCATCTCGCGCAGATCTCGATCCGGCAGAACGACGACATGCGCCGGATCTCCGCGAGTGTCGGGCTGGTCGCCGCGCCGACGCTCATCGGCAGCATCTACGGCATGAACTTCGTGCACATGCCCGAGCTGCAGTGGGCGTTCGGCTACCCGATGGCGCTGACCCTGATGGCGCTGAGCTCGCTGGCGGTGTGGGTGATCGCGAGGCGGGCGGGGTGGTTGTGAGGGGCTGGGCTGGGCTGCGGCTGGGCCGGGCGCCGGGGAATTCCCAAGGTATCTAGGAATTCTTCGGGCACGTCCAAGGCGGGGTGGCCAGCCCTCCGTCTTCCCAATCTCTTCTGACGCTTCCATGGGCATGCACGCCACTGGGAGCATCAGAAGAGATTGGGAAGTGCAGAAAGGATTGGGAAGTCCGGTAGGAACGCCTAGATACCTTGGGAATTCTGTGGCACGACTGACCCCCAACGAAGACCCACCCCTACGTCGCCGACATCACCGACGTCGCCAGCAGCACCAGGATCAGGACACCCAGCCCCACCCGGTACGGCACGAACGCGCCGATGCTGTGGTGCGCGACGAACTTCAGCAGCCACGCCACGGTCCCGTAGGCCACCACGAAGCTGACCACCGTGCCGACCACGAGCGGGCCGACCTCGATCGAGCCGCCGAGGGCGTCCTTGAGCTCGTAGGCGCCGGCGGCGAGCAGCGCCGGGATCGAGAAGAAGAAGCTGACCCGGGTCGCCGTCACCCGGTCGAGGCCCTGGATCAGGCCGGCCGAGATCGTCGCGCCGGAGCGGGAGACGCCCGGGATCAGCGCGAAGCACTGCACGGCGCCGACGATGATCGCGTCCCTCATCGTGAGCTGCTTCTCGCCGCGGTCCTGCTTGCCGACGCGCTCGGCGTACAGCATCACGCCGCTCCACAGGATCAGCGCGGCGGCGACCACCCAGAGCGAGCGCAGCGGACCGGTGATCAGGTCCTTCGCCAGCAGGCCGACGATCCCGATCGGGATGCTGCCGACGATCACGTACCAGCCCATCCGGTGGTCGAACGAGCCGCGGTACTCCGCCTTGAACAGTCCGAGAAGCCACGCGCGGGCGATCGTCCAGATGTCCTTCGCGAAGTACAGGACCACCGCCAGGATCGCGCCCATCTGGATCACGGCCGTGAAGCCGGTGACGTCCTTGGAGGCGATGTCGAGGCCGAGCCACTTCGCGACGATCGTCAGGTGGCCGGTGCTGGAGATGGGGAGGAACTCGGTGAGTCCCTCGACGATTCCGAGGATCACGGCGTCGAAGTAGGTCATGCGGGTGCCGGGCCTTCCAGCTCGTCGGTCCTCGGTCTTCGAGGCGTCCCAGACCATACGCGGCGAGCCTGATCGAGGGCTGAACGGCGTGCCGGTTACCGTGCTGCCATGAAGCAGCGGCGCGTCGGGAGCACCGGCCTGACGGTGTCGCGGCTGGGTCTCGGCACCATGACCTGGGGGCGTGACACCGACGAGCACGAGGCGCGCGACCAGCTGGTCGCGTTCTGCGACGCCGGCGGCACCCTGCTCGACACGGCCCACTCGTACGCCGACGGCGCGTCGGAGGAGCTGGTCGGCCGGCTGCTCGGCTCGGTCGTGGCCCGCGACGAGGTGGTGCTGGCGTCCAAGGCCGGCGTGGGCGTCCGGCGCAAGGAGCGGGTCTTCGACACCTCGCGCGGCTACCTGCTCCAGTGCCTCGACACCTCGCTGAAGCGGCTCGGCGTCGACCACCTCGACCTCTGGCAGGTGCACGTCTGGTCCGACGCGACGCCGGTCGAGGAGACGCTCAGCGCGCTCGACAGCGCCGTCACCAGCGGCCGCGCGTCGTACGTCGGCGTCAGCAACTGGTCCGGGTGGCAGACCGCCCTGGGTGCCACCTGGCAGCGGGCGGTGCCCGGCCGGGCCGTCCTCGCCACCAACCAGGTCGAGTACTCCCTGCTCAACCGCTCACCTGAGGCCGAGGTGGTCCCGTCCGCCGCGGCCTGCGGCATGGGCATCCTGCCCTGGTCGCCGCTCGGCCGCGGCATCCTCACCGGCAAGTACCGCCGCGGCACGCCGGCCGACTCGCGTGGCGCCTCCGCGCACCTCAGCGGCTTCGTCGAGCCGCTGCTCACCGAGCGCAGCCGCAGCATCGTCGAGGCCGTCTCCCGAGCCGCCGACGGGCTCGGCTGGACCCCGCTCGAGGTGGCCCTGGCCTGGGTGCGCGACCGCCCGGGGGTCACGGCGCCGATCGTCGGTGCCCGCACCGCGGCCCACCTCAAGGGCTCGCTGAGCGTGGAGGAGTGCGAGCTCCCCACCGAGATCACCGAGGCCCTGGACGACGTTTCCGGCGACGCGGCTGGGGAAGTTCCGTAGGATTCTGCTGTTGGAGGGTGGCATGGGAATTACCCCAATGAGCGAGCCGAAGCGATGACCCGGGCCACGCAGCGTGCGCCGCGGCCCGGAGTCGAGTATGAGTTCGACAAGATGTTGATCTCGCGCGAGCACTCCCGATCGTCCGTCACCCGACTGCTCGTGCAACGCGCCGAGCAGGGCGGCTGGGAGCTCGACCGGGTGCGGGTCGGGCACGACGGCACCCGCCGGGTGGTCCTGCGCCGGAAGATCATCCGGCAGCGCCAGGTGGTCCTCTTCTAGGTTCGCCTAGATCTTGCCGAGGAACCGGTCGAAGACACGCGCCCCGAACTCCAGCGCGTCCACCGGCACCCGCTCGTCGACGCCATGGAAGAGCGCCGTGAAGTCGAGGTCCGCCGGCAGCCGCAGGGGCGCGAACCCGAAGCTCCGGATGCCCAGCCGCTCCCAGTGCTTGGCGTCGGTGCCGCCGCTCATCAGGTACGGCGCAACGACGGCGTCGGGGTCCTCCTCGAGGATCGAGCCCGTCATCGCCTCGGCCAGCAACCCGTCGTACGGCGTCTCGAGGCCGTCCATCTTGGTCAGGTGCTCGATCTGCACGTCCGGCCCGGCCAGCTCGGCCAGCGTCGCCAGGAACTCGTCCTCGTAGCCGGGCAGGAACCGTCCGTCGAGGTGGGCGGTGGCCTCCCCCGGCACGACGTTTACCTTGTAGCCGGCCTCGAGCATGGTCGGGTTGACCGTGTTGCGAATCACGGCGCCGAGCATCCGGGCCGCCGAACCGAACTCCTCGATCAGCTCCTCGGCGTTGTCCGGGCCGGCCTCGGTGCCGGCGAGCTCGGCGACGGCGGCCAGCAGCACCTGCATCGTCGGCGTGAGCCGCACCGGCCACTCGTGCTGTCCGATGCGCGCGACGGCGGCGGCGAGACTGGTGACCGCGTTGTCCGGGTGCACCATCGACCCGTGGCCGGCGTTGCCCCTTGGCGGTCATCCGCATCCAGGCCATCCCCTTCTCGGCGGCCTCGATCAGGTAGAGCCGGCGGCCCCGCACCGTCGTGCTGAACCCGCCGACCTCGCCGACCGCCTCGCGGCAGCCCTCGAGCAGGTCGGGACGCCGGTCGACGAGCGGCCCGGCACCCTTGGAGCCGCCCGCCTCCTCGTCGGCGGTGAAGCAGAGCACCAGCGGCCGGGTGGGCACGGCCCCGGCCCGGGCGCGGGCCCGCACCGTCGAGAGCAGCATCGCGTCGAAGTCCTTCATGTCGACCGCGCCGCGGCCCCACACCAGGCCGTCCTCGATCTCGCCGGAGAACGGGTGGACACGCCAGTCGTCGGCGCTGGCAGGCACCACGTCGAGGTGTCCGTGCAGCAGCAGCGGCTCGCCCTGGTCGCCGCCCCATCGAGCGACCACGTTGCTGCGACCGGGCTCGGCCTCCCACAGCTCGGACTCGATCCCCACCTCGTCGAGCAGCGTGGCGACCAGCTCGGCCGCCTTGCGCTCGCCCGGCCCCGGCTGGTCGCCGAAGTTGGTGGTGTCGATCCGGATCAGGTCGCGACAGAGCTCGACGACGTCGGCTGCCGGGTCGTACGACGGGGTGCCCATCCCGCCATGGTGCCTCACCCCGGCGGGCCACCCCAGCCCCCCTTCGCTGCGCCGGTCGGTCAGCGGCGTCGGCGGCCCGGGCGTCGCTGCTGCTTCGGCGGGGCCTGCCGCTTTGCGGGCTGCTTCTTCGGTGTCGGCTCCTTCGCGTCACCCCGGCTGCTCTGCGCGGTGCGCCCGCGCACGATGCCGACGAACTCCTCGGCGCGCGGGTCGTCGAGGTCGCTGCGCCAGGCCAGGCCGATCTGCGACTCCTCGCCGTCGACGAGCGGCCGCACGGTGACGTCCTTGCGGTGGTGGAGCCGCGCGACGCTCCGGGGTACGACGACCACGCCGGTGCCGGCGGCCGCGGTCTCGATCGCCTGCCGGGCCGGCCCGTCGTTGAGCAGCACGTCGGCGAGGTCGTCCCAGGTGACCTCGTCCAGCAAGGAAAGCAGGTGCTCGGTGGACATCACGACCACGGGCTCCTCGGTGTACAGCGGGATCACGTGCAGGCCGTCGCGGTCTACGGGCATCCGGACGAAGCACATGTCGGCACGACCGTCGTACAGGACGGAGCGCTGCTCATGGGTCTCGACCACGAACGCGTCCAGCCGGTCGCGCCGCCGCTCGCGCCAGCGGTTGAGCCACTTGTCCGGCATCACGCCCGGCACGAACGCGACACGGAACGGCTGCTGGTGCACCGCACCACCCAACCATGTGGCAGATAGCGGTCAACCGCCAGAACGGCGATTCGTCAGTGCTGAACACCATCGCGGTGAACCCCATGGGTTGGTCGCGGTGGCCGTCACTCCCGGCCTATCGCATGTCGCCAGTCGCCCGTCGCCAAGACTGCGTTGGCAGACCTCCCCGGCCCTCACAGCGATTCGCACCGCGTCGGTCACTCGCAGCCGTCCTGTTTCCCCTCAAGACAGCAGCGATGGCCAACGGCCCGGGCGGCTCGGGACTTTGTCCCCTCATTCCACCGTCCTGTGTGAGACAGGCTTGAGGTCAGCGCACCAGGCGAGAGGGGTGAACGACGATGCTCGTGCAGGACGTGATGACGCGAGAGCCCACGACCGTCACCGGCGAGACAACCATCAAGCGCGCCGCCGAGATTCTGGTCGAGCATCAGATCTCGTCCCTCCCGTGCTCGACGACCGCGGGTGTCTGTGCGGTGTGGTGAGCGAGGCGGACCTGATTCGCGACGCGTTCGTGCCCGACGCCCGGGGCCACATGCTTCCGGGCGAGTACGGCGAACGTCCGATGCCGACTTGCGTGGAGGACGTGATGACACCACACGCCATCACAGCTCACGAGTCCAGCGACATCGCCGATGTTGCCGACCTGATGACGTCGAGCGGGGTCAAGTGCCTGCCGGTCATCGACGACGACAGGCGGGTCGTGGGGGTCGTCAGCCGAAGCGACCTGGTGAAGGTGCGTGCGCGAGCCGATGACGTGATCGCGAGGCAGGTCGACGCCCGGCTCGACTCCATGGGACTCGGCAACTGGCTCGTGGCCGTCGAGGACGGCGACGTCGAGATCGACGGACCCTCGACCAGGATCGACCGCTCGATGGCCCAGGTCATCGTCAGCACCATCCCTGGAGTCGTCAAGGTCATTGTGCGCTGAGCCTTGACCTTCCCCATACGTGCGCGAGCCAACCGGGCGGACAGTCGGAACACGGCATTGTGCAGGAACCACCTATGCATTGATGACTCATCAGCGCGGCTCCCGAACGGGTTGGACCCTGAGCATCGTCGTTGTCTGGGCACTCATGGCGCTCGCCACGATCTTCGCGCCCGTCATGGTGGACCGGGTACCGACCCGACGAGCATCCCGCTGAGGGTGCCGCGGGGCGCTGCAGCGAGACGACGATGAGGACTGTCGTCACCTCCGGCGCCTACCAACGGCCCTTGGAGCCTCGGGTCACCGTGGCTTTCACTAGAGATGGGGGAGACAACAGGTTGAGGGGGCAGGGGGCGACGAAACCGCCCCGGCGTGAGGCCGGGGCGGTTCTGTCGGTTCAGAGCGGACCACGTCAACCTTGGCTCACCACACCAATCAAGGGTGTCTCGCGTGTGTGTGCCTCGGCTTGTGCGAGGTGCTTGGACCCAGGGATGGAGCGTGCTGGTGCAGGGCCACGCTGCAGACCTGGCCCGAAAGTCACCTGACACCGGCCGGACTGGGACAGACCCGGGTGCACGTGCGGGTTCGCGGCCGGGTGGAGCCCCGGTGGCTGAGCCTCGCCTATGTGGCCCTGGTTCCGCCCGCGGACCTGGTGATGTGCGCGGGGATGCTGCGAGGCCTCGCACGCCGGGTCGCAGCTGAGGGCAGGACGCCGGCACGTGCGGTTCTGCCCGTCCACTGAGGACCTTGGACCCTGCGAGGACGCCTCCCGGTCGAGCAGGCTTTGGTTCTGGGCACCTCGCCAGCGGTATGCGGAAGGGCGGGAGCCCAGCGACATCAGGAGGTCATCGTGACGACGTCTACGACCACATCCACATCTGTCGTCCCCACTGGTCGGTCTGATGATCGACGACCCCGTCGCGCGTGGGAGCACAGCGTCGTCGGCTGTTTCTTCGTGATGATGGCCGGCGTCCATCTGGGACTGGTGGCGGCCGATCCGGGCGTGTACCGACACTTCGCAGACCAGGCCCTGTTCGGGTTCGTCCGCTCGGGATGGAGCGAGGTGTTCATGGCCGACCCTGCATTCTGGGGCCTCTGCGTCATGGCCGGGGAGCTTGCGCTGGGCGGGCTTCTCCTCGCCGGGGGACGCGCAGCGAGAGTCGGCTGGGCCGGCGTGCTGGTGTTCCACGTCCTGCTGATGGTCTTCGGTCTTGGGTTCTGGTTGTGGTCCCTGCCTGCCATCGCGCTGCTGCTGTATCTCGCACGTCGCGACCTGGCGAAGACGGCCGCAGGCAGCTCATGAAGCAGACAGCCGCAGCCGCTGCACGGGACCGGACGTTCCGCCGCGTGGTGGACCTCGCGCGCCGTGCCCCCAGCGTCCACAACACCCAGCCGTGGACCTGGTCGATCCACGGAGGCGCGCTGGAGCTGCACGCCGACCAGACACGCCGACTCGAGGCCGCCGACCCCGAGGGCCGAAATCTCGTCCTGAGCTGCGGCACAGCGCTGCACCACGCCGTGGTCGCGGCCCGGGCCCTGGGGTGGGCGCCCGTTGTGGACAGCCTCCCGGACCCTCGCGATCCGGACCTGCTGGCCCGGATCCGGCTGCGACCTGCGGACATCCCGGTGGATGCAGGGCGCTGGTTGGACACGATCGACGCGCGGTGCACAGATCGACGTCGCTTCACCTCGTGGCCGATCCCCGACGAGCGTCTGCGGCGGCTCTCGTCGGTGACCCGGAGTCTCGGTGCGACGGTGGTCCCGATCCTCGATCCGCGAAAACGGCTACGGCTCGAGCGCCTGGTCGACCGGGCGACGGAGGTCCAGGATCAGGACCTCCGGGTGCGGATGGAGGAGCGGGCCTGGACCGGACACAGCGCGGATGACGGACTGGTCGACCCGGTTGAGGTGTCATGGGGCGAGGGTCACATTCGTCGTCGGCGAACCCGCTTCGATCATGAGGCCGAGCCCCCGGCCGTGCGAGATGACATCGCGGTCCGACCGATCGAGAGCTCCGATGGACTGCTCGTGGTCGTCACGGAGGACGACGGGAGACTCTCGTGGCTCCACGCGGGAGAGGCACTGAGCGCTCTATGGCTGGAGGCCACCACCGAAGGCTTGTCGATCGTGCCACTCAGCCAGGTCGTCGAGGTGACCGAGACCCGCATCTTGCTCGATGACCTGCTCGGACCCGGCTTGCGCCCACAGATCCTGCTTCGCGTCGGATGGCAGGAGATCGGCCGCAGCGACCCGCCCCGCACACCCCGGAGATCCCTGGACGAGGTCCTCCGGGACCAGGACTGCGACATCACAAGTCTGCGACGAGGACAGCGGCTCCCGTGACCCGGTCACCCGCCAGATCGTCGAGCGCGAGGTCGGCCTCTCTCAGCGGGTACGTCGTCACGCGCGGACGCACACCGAGCGCCGCGGCCAGACGCATGAACTCCTCACCGTCCGCGCGCGTGTTGGCGGTGACGCTCGTCAAGGTGCGCTCGCGGAACAGGTGACGCTGGTAGTCGAGAGTTGGGATGTCGGAGAGGTGAATGCCCGCTACCGCCAGCGTCCCACCCTGGTCCAGGGCTGCCATCGCCACGGGAACCAGGTCCCCAACCGGCGCAAAGAGAATGGCGGCGTCCAGAGCGACTGGCGGTGCGTCTTGTGCACCCCCGGCAGATGCTGCTCCGAGCTCGATGGCCAGGCGACGCGCATCGTCGTCGCGTGTGAGCACGTGGACCTCGAGCCCCTGGGCGATGGCCAGTTGGGCTGTCAGGTGGGCGCTGGCGCCGAAGCCGTACAGACCAAGGCGTCCGGCCGTGGGGACGTTGGCACGCTGAAGTGCCCGGTAACCGATGATTCCGGAACACAGCAGGGGCGCTGCCTCCACGTCAGAGAACACGTCGGGAAGTCGATAACCGAAGGCCTCGGGCGCCACGGCGTACTCCGCGAAGCCGCCGTCGGCGTCCCAGCCCGTGAAGGTGGCGTCACGGCACAGGTTCTCGCGCCCGAACCGGCACATGCGGCATCGACCGCACGTGCCACGCAGCCAGGCGACGCCCACTCGCTCGCCAAGGGCGAACCGCTCCGCACCCGGGCCCTGCGCAACGACGGTACCCACCACCTCATGGCCTGGAACGGTGTGCACGCGTCGCGGGGTCAGGTCGTGGTCGGCGAGATGCAGGTCGGTGCGGCACACGCCACACGCGAGCACTCGGAGAAGCACCTCCCCGGCCCCTGGACTGGGAATGTCCCGCGACTCGGACCGCAGTCGGGGCTGGGCGCCATGCTCGGAGGGAACCACCCACGCTTGCATGGCCGGAGGAGTCGCGTCGGGTTGCATGATGTCCTCCTCGATTTTTCTCCTCCAGTATCGACGCGTGCAGTTCCGGCAAGGGCCCGCCGAACAGGGTCCGATGTGCCCTTGCGGTCGAGGACCCTCGGCTCTGGGGCGGTCAGTTCCGTCTCACGAGGCTGGTGGCATGGACAATCCACGACCGAGCACTCCCCTGCCGCGGTGGTACGTCCGGCTGTGGTCGTGGGTCGCCGGGGTCATGACTTTCGACCCTGCTGGCGCGGAGCGGTAGTTCCGAGACTGGATGCCAAGCACGCCGACGAGACGGTGAGTCCGATGAGTACGAGGGTCACAACCGGGCCTAACGAGCCACGACAGGAGGCCCCGTCGCAAGCACGCTCCCGACGTAGGGTCTGGGTGAGCGTGGCGATTGCTGCCGGTGTCGTGGTCGCGTGCAGCTACGGGTTGCTTGCAGGCAATCCGTACCGAGGGATCTCCGAGGCGACGCGGGTGTCCGCTCGTGCGCAGGACGCACTGAGCCTCGTGGTGGTCCCGGTGCTGCTGATGGCGGCGACACGGAGCGGTCGGTCCCGCCGGGCCTATCTGGTCTGGTTGGGTCTGGTGGCCTACCTCGCCTACAGCTACGCCATCTACCTCATCGGGCTGCCGATGAACCGGTGCTTTCTGGTGTACGTCGCGATCGAGACACTGACCGGCGCCGCCCTGATCGACGGTCTCCTGCGGATCCGCCCAGCAGGGTGGGCTCGGTGCGAAAGCCGAAGGCTGGAACGCGGCACTGGGTGGTTTCTGGTGGTCACCGGGTCGCTCTTCGCGACGCTGTGGCTCACCGTGCTGGTCCCGTTCGCGTTCGGCGGCCCGGAGCCCACGCCGCAGGGCCCAGGTGGCGCGCCGTATCCGGTCTTCGTCCTGGACCTTGCCATAGCGCTGCCGTGCATCGTGGCCGTCGGAATGCTGCTGGTCCGCGGCCGCGTCGTGGGGACCCCGCTGGCGGTCGTAGCCCTGGTCAAGATCGTCACCCTGTTCACGGCCCTGTGGGCCGGAGTCGCCGTCCAGGCGATGACGGACGTGCCGGTCCACCTCGCGGCCGACGCAGGCCCGAGCGCGTTGCTGTTGGCCGTGAGCGCGTGGCTGACGCTTCGGTGGCTCGGACACATCCGTGCCGGCGATGGACCGTTCCTGCGGGACACGCTGTGGAGCTGACCGCGCCTGGTTCCACGTCCAAGGACGTGAGACAGAGCGAAGACAAACAACGGAAAGACGAGCTGAGATCCCATCTGATGCACGAGTTCCAGCCGTGGACTGGGGAGGTGCTGGTCCGCGTCGGCGGCGCGGGCGCCTGTCACTCCGACCCTGCGCTCCGGTGGCTGCCCGCAGGACCTGGATTCCGAGATGCCCCAATCTCCGACGCCGATGACCAGGGCGACGGCACCCGGAGCCAGCTTCTCGCGCGACCGCTCCAGCTCGCGGCCCGGTCCGCGAGGATGCTGGCAGACCTCACCATTGTCGGCCTCGGTGGCGGGACGCTCCCCGTGTGCTTCTTCGGCATCCCGTACGAGGTCAGCGACCAGTCGACCTACCGGGGAAACCGCGCCGAGCTCGTCGAGGTGCTCGACCTTGCCACGCGCGGTTCGCTGCACGCCGAGATCACCCGGTTCGATCTTGACCAGGCTGAGCAGGCCTACCAGCAGCTTCGATCCGGTGCGGTCGACGGACGCGTCGTCGTCGTCCCCGAACGGGTCGCGACAGCGATGAACTGACCACGTCCCCAGGCACTCGTGGCATGAGTCCATGTTCGGCAACTCCGCACATGTCGCGGAAGCGGTCGGGATGTCAGGTCGCCATCATTGCCCAACAGCACCTGACCCGCGAGACCAGCTCAGCCGGACCTCTCCGTCGACGATGTCGTCGTAGGCGGTGGGCGGCTTCCAGGCGTGCAGGACGACAGCCTCGGCATCGAACTGGGATCGGAAGTGGTCCCGTATTGCGCCTCGGAATCGGGTCGAAGCGACGATGAGCCGGACTCCCGCAGGAGTCCGGCTCATCGTCTCGTTCACCGGAGCCAGGGGTGACGGCGCACCGTCGGGATCTGCTCCCACCAGGTCCCCGAGGCCGAACGTGTGTCCGGCGCCGATAGCCGCGAGCAGGACCAGGACCATCGCGTAGATCAGGTGATCGTCCATGAACAGGTTGTTCTCGGGAGGGAGAACGGCGGTCCACATCATCACCAGCAGCAGTGCACCCGCTGCGGCTGTTGCCCGCATCGCGATGCCGAGCATCAAGCCGACGCCGATGCCCAGGAGGCCGAGCATGAAGAGCCAGTCGGCCCACGTCTGCCCAGCGATCTGGTGGTACATGCCCTCGAACGGTCCGGACGCGGCGAAGGAGAGGAAGCCCTTGGTCGGGCTGCCCCCGTTGACCCAGGCGTCCTTGCTGGCGGTCTCATGACCCAGCCCGAACGTCTTGTCGAGGAAGGCCCACAGGAACACCCAGCCCAGGCTGAGCCGCAGCGCGGCTGCCACGTAACGGGCGACCGGGCCAGAAGCCTCGGACTTGCTGCCGTCGACTGTGGCGGTGCCAGCTGTCGAGCGGTGGTCGCGGCGGATGGTGCTCATGATGTCCTCCTCGTTGGTTTCGATGTCTTGCTTCCAGCCTCTGGCGAGCGCGTCTGCGGCAGCAGTGGCAGAGGTCCGGAGGGCACAGGACCTTGGTCCGAAAGACGTCCTCGGCGCGCCTCAGAGTGCGTTGTCCAGCAGTGGTGCACGGCTGAGCCCCGGGGATGCGACCCGGGGCTCAGCCGCGGCCAGTCCGATGGCGAGGGATGGGTGCTCAGGTGGTGGCGGTATCCGTGGCCGAAGATTCCGCCAGCGCCTGGTGCTGCGCCGACGCATGGTCGCCCGGGTCCGGCACGGGGACCAGGATGACCGGCACTGAGGAGTCCCGGAGGCATTCGGCGCTCACCGATCCGGTGATTGCCCGGGCCAGGCGGCTCCGTTGGGTGTGCCCCACGACCAGGACTGCGGCATCGCGCGCCGCCTCGACGAGCACGCTGCCGCCGTACCCGTGGATGACGGAGCGCGAGATGGGCGGTGTCAGGTCCATCCCGTCGACGGCCCGGGCGACAGCCTTGTCCTGGACCTCGGTCGCGCGCTCGCGTGCTTCGTCCAGCACTGGTGCCGAGTAGTCGTCGGTGTAGGGAGACGTCACCGTCCATGCTGTGACGACTTCTGCACCTACCCCTCGGCGAAGGGCCTCCTCGAATGCAAAGCGCAGGGCATGCAACGAGCCCTTAGAACCGTCGGTGCCGACAACCACGAGGCCCTGCCTGACGTCGTTCGCGCCTGTCTCGTTCATCATTCCTCCTCTGTCGTCTTCCTGTCAGTCTTCGTGTCGGCTCGCAGCCGGCACAGGGTCGAACTGCCCGCGGGTCCGGGACTCGTGCCCCGGTCCTGGGTCTCACCGGATGATGGCCACCGGGCACCCGGCATGAGCCACCAGACTTGCGCCCACGGAACCCAGCATCAGGCCGGTGAACGCTCCGCGGCCGCGTGCACCGACGACGACAAGGGCGGCGTCCCGCGACGCACGTCTCAGCGCCTCACGAGGGTCGTCCATCGACATCTCGATCTCGACAGTCAGACCCGGGTGACCTTCTCGCACCAGCTCGACCCGCTCGCGGATCCTTGCCTCCCTCTCCCGCAGCAACGGGAAGTGCTCGAGAACCTCTGCGGCGTCGGTGCCGGAGACGGGCACGGGCGGATCCGGGGAGTGCAGCACGCACAGGTCCATGCTCCGCGAAGATGCGAAGTCGGCTGCCCAGTTCACCGCATCGAGACTCTCAGGCAAGTCGTCCGCGCCCACGACGACCCGCCTGCTCGACCGCCTCGCCGTCTGCCGGACCACGACCACGGGACCGCCCGCCTGCCGCGCGACGTGCTGGGCGACCGAGCCGACGCCGATCCCGTCGAAGACGCCACGCCCGCGACTGCCGACGACTACCAGGGACTCGGGTTTCGAGCGGTCGATCAGGACCGGCGCCGCGTTCCCGTCCGCGATCTCCACCTCACCGTCGACCCCACGCTCGTCGAGCAGACTTCGCGCGTCATCTGCCCACTCTTGAGCCAGGCCCGCAGTCCACTGGTCAGCCCATCTCGAGAGTTGGTGCAGGTCTCCCCGGGCGATACAGACCCGGAGTGGGAGATGCACCGCCTCGGCGTGATCGGCCGCCCACGCCAACGCGCGCTCTGCGTCCGCGCTTCCGTCGAACCCGGCGATCACCGAGGTCTCATTACCCATGCCGGCACTCTTCCCGGTGCGTCCTGCGGTGTGGCACGGCCCAACCGCACCTCCGGACGGGCCTTTGGTCCCTACCGGCTCGTCACGCACTGAGCGTCGACCACGGTTCCGCTCGCAGGCCTCGCGTCACACCAACAACAGACCCACGCAGGCGAAGACGGCGACGACGACCACGAGCTGAACCCCCGCCCACCTCCTCGAGACAACATGGATCCCGAGGATGCTCCGGTCCCGGGACAGACGCTGCATCAGGACCAGCAGCGGCAGCAGCAGGATCGCGTTGAGCACCTGCGTGGAGACCAGGAGCGGAATCAGCGGGATGCTCGGCACCATCACGACACCGGCGGCGAGGGCAGTCACGGCGATGTTGCTGACGTAGAAGAGCCGCGCCTGGCCGAACGAGCAGTCCAGAGCAGCCTCGGACCCGGTGAAGTCGCAGATCGAGTACGCGGTGGAGAGAGGCAGGATGGCAGCGGCGAGAAGAGCGGCACCGATGAGGCCGACGGCGAAACACGTTCCCGCCAGGTCGCCCGCCAGCGGCGCCAGGGCCCGCGCAGCGTCCTGGGCACTGTCGATGGGAATGTTCTCCTGGTGCAGGGTCGCCGCACAGGCCACAACCACGAAGAACCCGATCACGCCGGTAAGCAGCGCGCCAAGAACGACGTCGACCCGCTCGTACCTCAGATCGTCGACCGTGAGCTTCTTGTCGACGGCGTAGGACTGGATGAAGCTGAGTCCCCACGGGGCCAACGTCGTGCCCACCGTTGCGGCGACGATCGCCGTGTCGGCATGTCCGAAGGACATGCGTGGCGTCACCAGGCCGGACATCGCTGCCGACCAGTCCGGATGGGCCAGCACCCCGGCGCCGACGTATGCCACGAACACGGCGGCCAGCCCCATGAGCACGTGTTCGACCCGGTGGAAGCTGCCTGCCAGAACCAGCGAACAAACGACCACGGCGCTCACGGGCACGGCGAGATAGCGGCTCACTCCCAGCAGCTCTGCGCCGGCAGCGATGCCTGCGAACTCCGCGGTGGCCGTTCCCAGGTTGGCCAGGACGAGGGCGACCAGCGCGCCGGCACCCACGCCCACGCCGTACCGGTGCCGCACCAGACCGATCAGACCCTGGCCGGTGACCACTCCCAGGCGGGCGCCGAGGTCGTGGAACACCATCAGCGCCAGGGTGGAGAGGAGCAGCACCCACAGCAACTGATATCCGTTGTCGGCTCCAAGCACCGAGTACGTCGTGATGCCGGCCGGGTCGTCGTCGGACAGTCCTGCGAGCAGCCCCGGGCCCAATACGGCGAGGAACGGGAGCGCTCGGCGTCCCCTCGACGTGCGCCTGCTCGGCCGCTGCGCGGTGAGGCTGGTCATGACTCATCCGTGGACGAGGGATGCCGTTCTGGACGGTGGAGTCGCCATCCATTGAGTCGTCGGGCTCGTCGCGGCGGAGGGCCACCACCTGCGACTCGTGCCCGGACGACTGGGTGCAGCAACCGCATAGCCTCCTCGCGCACGGCTCGATCGGCCGAGCTCAAGATCTGCCGGGCGTGGGTGACCGAAGCCCGGGTCAGCACCTCCGCCATGTCATCAGCCGCCAGGTTCCGCACCATGGCCTGCGGTGTGGCCAGCTGCGCAGCGTGGCCGCGGTGGGAGGCCAGGTGCACGCGCGAGAGCGGGACCGTCGGTGTTTCCACGGGCAACGGCCGACCGGCGAACCGGCGCAGGACTCTCCCGGGGCTCAGGTCGACCCCGACGACCCTGGCCTCTGCCACCCCGATGTCGACCAGCACGTCGCTCACCCTGGTGCGCCGGGGCGGATCGGCTGTGATCACGGGGCTGTCCATGACGTCACGTCCGACGAGTAGCTCGCAGGGCCCGAGGCCGGAGTCCTCGAAGGGAGCGGGCTGCTCACCGGTCGCGAACCGCGCCTGACCGGGGGGCGCGATCACCGACCGCCACGGGACCACCGAGCGCCGTCCGCGAGCGGAACGGATCACCAGCGCGTTCACTGGGACGGGATCGAGGCCGGAAGCCAGGTCGGCGACGATGTCGTCGACCGTTCCCAGCTGATGGCCGGCGCCGTCGTAGATCGGCGTGCCCGCGAGGGAGGTCACGAACTGGCGGCCTCGGCGGTCCGTCGACGCCGGAGCGGCGACCAGACGCACCGCCCCCACCCCGGTGACGGCAGCCATGACGACGGCCATGACGATGGCCGCGGCAAGACCGACAACGAGCCCGAACCAGAACGACTGACCCTCGTGCCACAGGGGTGGTGCCACCGCTGAGAAGGCTGCGAGCCCAGCGCACCAGCCCAGCGCGGTCCACCCCACCCAGGCGAGTGCGTAGGACGTGTTCTTCGGCAGCACGAGTGCCTGCGCCGTGCCGATGGTGCACAGCAGCGCCGCTGCGAGAACGGTCGCGGCTGCAATCACCCAGCCCAGCGGCCACGAGACCCATCGGTCGTGCGTGGCAGCCGGGAGTGTGCCGAGGAACCAGGCCACCGCGCCGCCGAGGCTCGTCGCCACGACCCAGGCCGAGCGCCTGAGTCCCCGGAGACGGCGGTGGAGCACCGCGGCCTGGGCGAGGCCGAGCATGGCGCCCTCGAAGAGCCCGGCTGCGGTGAGGATCGTGAGCTGCACTCCCGCCGGCCTCTGAGCGGCCCAGATCCCCGCAAGCGTCGAGACCGTGAACCCGGTGACCTCGCCGAGCGTGACGAGCGCGACCCACCTCAGCCACAGAGCCCGGCGTCCCATGGTCACCATGGTCGGCTGCAATCACGCGAGACGGCAGTGACCAACGCCGTCAGTCGGCGGGACGTTGGGCCTGTTCGGGACCTTCGGACCTGAGCGTCGGGCCTTGGGCCCGTAGTCCACGGCGCAGAACCTTCGGTACATCGGAAGCAACACCGAGGAGGACCCCATGACCACCGAGCTCGCGCGCCCCTCGAAGACGCCACCACCGGCCTCCACTGCCGGGCTGAGCCTGTCGACGTCGACCAGCCTGGTCATGGGCAGCATCATCGGCGTCGGGATCTTCAGCCTGCCGTACGCGATCGCGTCGTACGGCCCGATCAGCCTGGTGGCAATGGGCGTTGCGACCGTCGGGGCGGTGGCGCTGGCCCTGATGTTCGCCGTGATGTCCCGACGTGTCCCGGCCGAGGGCGGTCCGTACGCGTACTCACGCGCCGCCTTCGGCAACGGCTTCGGCTTCAGCCAGGCGTGGCTCTACTGGATCACCGCCTGGGCCGGGAACGCCGCGATCGCGGTCGGGTGGGTCTTCTACGTGGAGAAGTTCGTGAACAAGGAGGGAAGCACCCTCGGGTCGATCGCGATCGCGCTGACGGGGCTGTGGATCCCGGCGGCCGTCAATCTCTCCGGAGTGCGCAACATGGGGGTGTTCCAGCTGTGGACGACAGTCCTGAAGTTCATCCCCCTGGCCCTGATGGCCTCTGCTGGTCTCTTCTTCGTCAAGGCTGGCAACTTCACGCCCTGGAACACCAGCGGCGACACCGACGTGTCGGCGATCGGCGGCGCCATGGCGATCTGCCTGTTCAGCTACCTCGGCGTCGAGACCGCAGCCGTCGCTGCGGGCAAGGTGCGCCACCCCGGACGCAACGTGCCCAAGGCGACCGTCTACGGCACCCTGGCCAGCGCCGTCGTCTACCTGCTCTCGCTCGTCGCTGTCTTCGGCATCCTGCCGGCCGCGACCCTGGCCCGGGACAGCAACCAGGCGTCCTACTCCGCCGCGGCCGACTCGATCGCGGGCGGCAGCTGGCTGGGCTACCTCGTAGCTGCCTGCGTGGTCGTCTCCGGCATCGGCGCACTCAACGGCTGGACCATGATCTGCGCGGAGATGCCGCTGGCCGCCGCCAAGGACGGTCTGTTCCCTCGCGTGTTCGGGTCGCTCTCGAGTCGTGGCGTCCCTGCGTTCGGGATCATCTCCTCCACGGTCCTGGCGTCGGTCGCCATGCTGATCAGCTACCTGGGCAACAGCGGGGCGACCGTGTTCACCACGCTGGTCCTGATGACCGGGATCACCGCCGCGATTCCGTACGCCGCCTCCGCACTCGCCCAGCTGAAATGGCGGCTCTCCGACCGCCGGCATGGTCACACGCCGCACCTCGTCCTCGACCTGGGCGTGGCCATCGTCGCGCTGGCACTGTCGCTGGCATTCGTCTGGTACTCGCGCAACAGCGGCGCCAGCTGGTACGTCGTCTGGGGCCCGTTCCTGATGGCGGGAGGCGCCGCCGTGCTCGGTATCCCGGTCTACCTCGCCCAGCGAGGGTCGATGACCGAACCCGACCCCGTCCCTGAGTACAAGTGAGAAGGGCCGGCAGATGAGATTCCACGTCGACTCCGAAGTGGGACAGCTCAAGCAGGTCATCGTCCACCGCCCCGGCCTCGAGCTGGACCGGCTCACTCCCGGCAACGTCGACGAGCTGCTCTTCGACGACGTGTTGTGGGCCGCCCGAGCGAGACAGGAACACGACACGTTCGTCCACCAGCTCCAGGCGGAAGGCGTCGTCGTTCACCGCTTCGTGGATCTCCTGGCCGTCGCACTCGACGAGCCAGGAGCCCGGGAGTTCGTCCAGGAACACCTGACCACCGCGACGCGGTTCGGGCAGGCGCTGGACAAGCCGCTCGACGACCTCGTCGCCTCAACTCCGGCGGAGGCGTTGGCGGAGCGACTGATCGGCGGTGTGCTCAAGTCCGACGTGGTCGACCAGCTGCGCGAACCGAGTCTCCTGATGGAGTTCCTGCGCCTCGACGACTTCCTGCTGCGGCCGCTCCCCAACCATCTGTTCCAGCGGGACAACGCCGCCTGGATCTACGACGGTCTGTCGATCAACCCGATGGCCAAGCCGGCTCGCAAGCGGGAGACGATCAACTCCCGCGTGGTCTACAACTTCCACCCGATGTTTCGCGACGCAGGCTTCCCGTTCCTCTACGGCAACGACTCGGTGCCCCACGAGCCGGCGACCGTCGAGGGCGGAGACGTCACCGTCATCGGGGAGCGAGCCGTGATGATCGGCATGGGAGAACGCTCCACTGCGCAAGGCGTCGAGGCATTGTCACGCGCACTCTTCGCCAACGGCTCGGTCGATCGTGTTATCGCCGTCGAGCTGCCGCGGGAACGGGCCTTCATGCACCTCGACACGGCCATGACCATGGTCGACAGGGACGCCTTCAGCGTCTACCCGTACCTGCCCGACGGGCTCCGGTCCTTCACCCTCACGTCGAAGGGCGTGGGTGGCGACTTCACCATCGCGGAGAACAGGGAGCTGTTCGGCGCGGTGGCGGACGTTCTCGGCATGGAGAAGGTCCGCGTCCTGCGCACCCCGATCGACAAGATGGGGGCTCAGCGGGAGCAGTGGGACGACGGCAACAACTTCCTGGCGATCAGGCCCGGCGTGGTCCTCGGCTATGAGCGCAACACCACCACCAACCGGTATCTCGCTGACGAAGGCATCGAGATCATCCCGGTCGTGGGGTCCGAGCTGGGGCGCGGGCGCGGCGGACCCCGGTGCATGACCTGCCCGATCGAGCGAGCGGCAGCTTCTGTGTCCGAGGGGGGACTTGAACCCCCACGCCCTAATACGGGCACTAGCACCTCAAGCTAGCGCGTCTGCCTATTCCGCCACCCGGACGAGTGGTGCTGGACGGTCCTCGTGGGGCCGTCCGGCGCGCCGGTAACCCTAGCAAAGGAAAGAGGGGACCTTCACATCGGTGCGGACCGCCCGTCCGCCGGGCAGCGCGAACTCCTGCTGCGTGATGTGGTCGTGGCCGGCGTCACCAGCCGGCGGGAAGCGGCCGACCCTCCTGGAAGCCGGCGGCGGACTGGATGCCGATCACGGCGCGCTCGGCGAACTCGGCCAGGGTGGTCGCGCCGGCGTACGTGCACGCCGAGCGCACTCCGGCGCAGATCTGGTCGATCAGGTCCTCGACGCCGGGCCGCGACGGGTCGAGGTACATCCGCGACGACGAGATGCCCTCCTCGTAGAGCGCCTTGCGGGCCCGGTCGAACGCGGTGT
Source organism: uncultured Actinomycetota bacterium (assembly GCA_963745795.1). Taxonomy (GTDB): domain Bacteria; phylum Actinomycetota; class Actinomycetes; order Propionibacteriales; family Nocardioidaceae; genus Marmoricola. The sequence continues at coordinate 512,892 of CAVUYR010000006.1, forward strand.
CGGTCGCAGGTCCGGTTGGCCACGGCGCGGGCGGACGCCATGCCGAAGCGACTCCTTGTACGCGCGACCGTCGCTGTCGGTGCGCAGGTCACCGGGCGACTCGTGCGTGCCCGCGAACCACGAGCCGATCATCACCTGCGGAGGCGCCGGCGGCCAGCGCGAGCGCGACGTCGCGCGGGTGGCGCACTCCCCCGTCGGCCCAGACGTGCCGGCCGAGCTCCGCGCGGCCTCGGCGACGCACTCGAGCACCGCGGAGAACTGCGGACGTCCGACGCCGGTCATCATCCGGGTGGTGCACATCGCGCCCGGGCCGACGCCGACCTTGACGATGTCGGCGCCCGCGTCGACCAGGTCGCGGACGCCCTCGGCGGAGACGACGTTGCCGGCGACGACCGGCACGTGCGGCGCCGAGCGGAGCGGACCGCCGCGAGCGCCTCGACCATCCGCTCCTGGTGGCCGTGCGCGGTGTCGACGACGAGGCAGTCGACGCCGATCTCGAGCAGTCCGCTCCGCCTTGCCCGTCGACGTCGCCGTTGACCCCGATCGCGGCGGCGATCCGCAGCCGCCCGGCGGCGTCGAGCGCGGGCGCGTAGAGCGTGGAGCGCAGCGCACCGGTGCGGGTGAGCACGCCGACGAGCACGCCGTCGGCGTCGACCACCGGGGCGAGCCGGTGCCGGGTGCTGGCCGAGCGTGTCGAACGCCTCGCGCGGGTCGACGTCGTCGCGCAGGGTGACCATCGTCCGTGGTCATCACGTCGCTGCACCTGGGTGAACCGGTCGACGCCGGCGCAGTCGGCCTCGGTCACCACCCCGACCGGCCGTCCGTCGTCGACCACGACCGCGGCCCGGTGCGCGCGCTTGGGCAGCAGCGCCAGCGCGTCGCCGACGGTCTCGTGCGGCGCGAGCGTGATCGGGGTGTCGAAGACCAGGTGCCGCGACTTCACCCACGCGATCGACCTCGGCCACCACGTCGAGCGGGATGTCCTGCGGGAGGACGCTCATGCCCGCCGCGGCGGGCCATCGTCTCGGCCATCCGCCGGCCGGCGACCGCGGTCATGTTCGCCACGACGAGCGGGAGGGTCGTGCCGGTGCCGTCGGCGGTGGAGAGGTCGACGTCGTACCGGGAGGACGACCGACGGAGCGACGCGGCACCATGAACACGTCGTCGTAGGTGAGGTCGTAGCCGGGCGGCTCGTCGTCGAGGAAGCGCATGGCGACAGCCTAGGCTGCCTGCGTGACCACACTGGAGGCGTGGAGCGTCGACGAGGGTGTACGGCGGGCGAGCGGGCGGTTCAGCAGCGCCTACGACGAGGCGCCGGCGGTGGTCACGGTGGCCCCGGGCCGGGTGAACCTGATCGGCGAGCACACCGACTACAACGGCGGCCTGTGCCTGCCGATCGCGCTGCCGCACGCGACGTACGCCGCCGCGACCGCGCGCGACGACGGCCGGGTCCGGCTGGTCAGCCGCGAGCAGCGCAAGACCTGGGAGGGCAGCTACCAGGACCTGACCGCGGCGCGGGGCTGGGCCGGCTACGCCGGCGGCGTCGTGTGGGCCCTCGGCGAGGCGGGGCACCGCGTCGCCGGCCTGGACCTGGCGGTGACGGGACGCGTGCCGCTCGGCGCCGGGCTGTCCAGCTCCGCCGCCCTCGAGTGCAGCGTCGGCCTGGCGGTGCTCGCGTTGCTCGGTCAGGAGGACTCGACCCGCGCTGCGCCGCACCCTTGCCGACGCCGGCATCCGCGCCGAGACCGAGGTGGCGGGCGCGCCGACGGGCGGCATGGACCAGACCGTGGCCGTGCTCGGCGCGTCCGACCACGCGCTGCTCCTGGACTGCCGGTCGTGGGCCGACGCGGCAGGTGCCGTTCGAGCCGGAGGCGGCCGGCCTCACCCTGCTCGTCGTCGACACCCGCGTGCATCACTCGCTCACTGACGGCGGCTACGGGTCGCGGCGGGCCGACTGCGAGGAGGCGGCGCGCACGCTCGGCGTCGAGACGCTCCGCGAGGCGACGCTCGACGACGCTCGACCGGACTCCCGACGAGCGGGTACGACGCCGCGCCCGGCACGTGGTCACCGAGATCGCGCGGGTCTCGGAGACCGTCGAGGCGCTGGCGGCCGCCGACTGGTCGCACGTCGGCACGCTGATGCTGGCCTCGCACGTCTCGATGCGCGACGACTTCGAGATCTCGTGCGCCGAGCTCGACGCCGTCGTGGAGACCGCGAAGGCCCAGGGCGCGGTGGGCGCCCGGATGACCGGCGGCGGCTTCGGAGGCTCCGCGATCGCCCTGGTGCCGGCCGACCGGGTCGACGAGGTGCGGACCGCGGTCAGCGCCGCCTTCGCCGACCACGGGTGGCGCGCGCCGTCGTACCTCCCGGCGCGGGCGTCGGACGCCGCGCGCGTGCTGCGGGGGTGACTCAGCGGAGCGCGCCGTAGGCGTGGGTCGGCCGGATCCGCACGACGACGCGCCGGTCCCGCACCATGGAGGCCCGGTAGTCGTCCCAGTCCTCGTGCTCTCCCGCGAGCCTCCGGTAGACCTCGACCAGCTCGTCGGTCGCCGCGTCGTTCGGGTCGGCCGCGACCTCCGAGAGCTCGACGTCACCCTCGATCACCGCGTAGGACCAGAAGTTCTCGCCGTCGACGTGCAGCGCGGCCCACGGCGTGCGCCGGAGGTTGGCGTACTTGGCGCGGTCGGCCGTCGTGGAGACCCGGATCACGCCCTCGTCGTCGACGGCGTGCAGGACGTTGGAGAGCTGCGGCTTGCCGTCGCTCTTGATCGTGGTCAGCACCGACTGGTTGCGGTCACGGGCGGCGGCGAGTGCGATGTCGAGGTCCATGTCGGGTCAAGGCGCAGGCGCCCGCAGATGTTCCGTCAGCCGCCCACCAGCTCGCGCGGCGCGTGCAGGCCGCAGTCCCTGAGCTCGAGCTGGGCGAGGCGCCGCACCACGTCGGGGTCGCGGTCGCGCCAGCCACCCGCCGGGTCGTCGCTCACCCGGGCCAGCACGTGCAGCGGCTGGTTGGTCATCGCCCGCAGCGCGAACAGGTCGAGGTCTGCGGCCGAGTCGAGGAACCGCTTGCCCGCGGTGGCCCGACGTACGAAGCGGATGCGCGGCGGCAGGTAGACCGCGAGCGCGATCAGGATCGGGATCAGCGCGACCGCGATGCCCAGCCAGAACGCGAGTGTCTGCACCGCCTCGACCTGCGCCCGCCCCGCGGCGGCGAGGTTGTCCGCCGCACCGCCGGCGCCCTCGAACGGCTTCTGCACGTCGTCGCCGACCAACGGCACGCCGCTGATCGACTCGCCCGCGTCGCGCAGCCTGCCGGCGAGGCCGGTGGCCGACACGTCGATCTGCCGGCCGGGCCTCGCGAGGCCGAGGGTCGCGTCGTGCACCGAGTCGGCGATCGACACCCAGAGCCAGATCCAGAGCACGAGGAGAAGGTCGCCCGCGACCTGGAGGGCGCGTCGTACGGGGAGGTCTGAGTAGGTCTTCATCGGGCCACCCTGCCGGGTCGGCGTCGTGGACATCACACCCGGGAAGGCGCGTCTGGTGCGAAGGGAGAGGTGAACGCCCGTACACTCGACGCATCGGCCCCTCAGTTCTGCCTCGGGCCGGATCTGCGTCACACGACCCACGCGCCGCGATGGTCTTACTCGCGCCGGGCAGGACGCCCTTCAAGCTTTCGGAGTCACCTCATGTCCACGTCCCTGTCACGACCCTTCGTTCCATGCGCTCGGTGTCCCGGACCCGTTGGTCCGCGTGCTCGCCGAGCACGGAATCACCGAGCCGTTCCCGATCCAGTCCGCCACGCTTCCCGACTCGCTCGCCGGGCGCGACGTGCTCGGCCGCGGCCGCACCGGCTCCGGCAAGACCTACGCGTTCCTGCTGCCGCTGCTGGCGCGGCTGTCGGCGCAGCGTCCCGGCAAGCGCCGTCCCGGCCAGCCCCGCGCGCTGATCCTGGCGCCCACGCGTGAGCTGGTCACCCAGATCGACGCGGCTGCCGCCCCGCTGGCCAGGTCCCTCGGCCTGCGCACCGTCACGATCTTCGGCGGCGTGAAGCCCGGCGGCCAGATCAGCAGCCTGCGCAGCGGCGTCGACATCGTGATCGCCTGCCCGGGCCGGCTCGAGGACCACGTCCGCAGCGGTCACGCCGACCTCGGCGCGGTGGAGGTCACCGTGCTCGACGAGGCCGACCACATGGCCGACCTCGGCTTCCTGCCCGGCGTGAAGCGCCTGCTCGACGCGACGCCGCGACGCGGCCAGCGGATGCTGTTCTCCGCCACGCTCGACCGTGGCGTCGACGTACTGGTGAAGCGCTACCTGACCGACCCGGTGACGCACAGCGTCGACTCGGCGCAGTCGCCGGTCGGCGCCGATGACCCACCACGTGCTGCACGTCGGCAAGGACGCGCGGATCCCGGTGCTGGTCGACCTGACCGCCGCACCCGGTCGCACGATCGTGTTCACGCGCACCAAGCACGGCGCGAAGAACGTGGCCCGCCAGCTCAACGCAGAAGGGCGTGCCGGCGATCGAGCTGCACGGCAACCTGTCGCAGAACGCGCGCACCCGCAACCTCGCCGCGTTCTCCACCGGCACCGCAACCACGCTGGTCGCCACCGACATCGCGGCACGCGGCATCCACGTCGACGACGTCGGCCTCGTCGTGCACGCCGACCCGCCGGTCGAGCACAAGGCGTACCTGCACCGCTCCGGCCGTACGGCGCGCGCCGGCAACGAGGGCACCGTCGTCACCCTGATGCTGGACAGCCAGGTCTCCGACGTACGCGACCTGACCCGCAAGGCCGGCATCAGGCCGACGATCACCCGCCTCGGCACCGGCCACCCGCTGCTCGAGCAGATCGCCCCCGGCGAGCGCACGTTCGTCGCCGCCTCGGCGATGCCCGAGCGCGCCGCCAACGACGAGGCCGGCCGCGGTGGCCGCAACGGCGGTGGCCGCAACGGCGGCGGTCGCAACGGGGTCGCAACGGCGGCTCAGGCCGGAACGCGGGGCGTGGTCGTGGCCGGGGCAACGCCTCGGCCGCGTCGAAGCCCGCCGGCGGCAACCGCAACCGCGGTGGCCGTGGCCGCTCCGGCGCCGCGACCACGCAGGCATCCGGTGGCCGTCCGCACAGCGCCGCGTCGTTCTCCTCCAACCGCAGGGGCTGACCCGAGCCGGATAGTCCGTCACGTTTGGCACCGGTCTGCGAGCCAGGCCGGTGCCAAACGTGACGGACTATCCGTGCGTCGCCGGCTACTTGAGCTCGCTGACCTCCCCAGCCCGGATAGTCCCGGCCAATCGGCACCTCCCGCAGGGGAAATCAGGTGCCTTTTGGCCGGGACTACCCGTATGCGCGGGCGGCTACTTCAGCTCGGTCGAGGACAGACCCAGGAGCCGGCGGGCGACGATCAGCTGCTGGATCTGCTGGGTGCCCTCGAAGATGTCGAGGATCTTGGAGTCGCGGGCCCACTTCTCCAGCAGCTCGTGCTCGCTGTAGCCGACGCTGCCGGCCAGCTCGACGCAGCCGCAGCGTGACGTCGGAGCCGACGCGGCCGGCCTTCGCCTTGGCCATCGAGGCCTGCAGCGAGTTCGGCTGCCGGTTGTCGGCCATCCAGGCCGACTCCAGGGTGAGCAGGTAGGCGCGCCTCCCAGTCGGACTCCAGCTGCAGGAAGCGTCGCGGCCGCCGCGCGACTGGGTGTACGCCGGAGCGGTCGTAGTCGATCTCGACACCGGCCTCGCTCGAGCAGCTCGCGGGTCAGGTCGAGCGACGCGCGCGCGCAGCCGACCGCCATCGCCGCCACCAGCGGGCGGGTGTTGTCGAACGTCGCCATCGCGCCGGCGAAGCCCTGCTTGGTGTCGACGTCCGGCGTAGCCGAGCAGGTTCTCGGTCGGCACCCGGCAGTCCGTCGAAGCGGATCGCCGCGGTGTCCGAGGAGCGGATGCCGAGCTTGTGCTCGAGCCGCTCCACGGTCATGCCGGGCGTGCCCTTCGGGACGACGAACGACTTGATCGCGGCGCGGCCCAGGGTCTTGTCCAGCGTCGCCCACACCACGACGCGCGTCGCAGCGGTCGCCGGCGGTGACGTAGATCTTCTCGCCGTTGATGACGTACTCGTCGCCGTCCTTGACCGCGGTGGTGCGGATGTTGGCGGAGTCGGAGCCGACGCCCGGCTCGGTGATCGCCATGCCGGCCCACACGCCCTTGAAGCGCTCGGCCTGCTCGTCGTTGGCGACCGACGCGATCGCGGAGTTGCCCAGCCCCTGGCGCGGCATCGACAGCAGCAGCCCGACGTCGCCCCAGCACATCTCCATGATCGAGAGCACGGAGGCGAGGTTGGTGCCGTTGCTTGGTGCCGCCCTTCCCGGTCGACTCGTCGTCGCTCGGCGGCGCCGGACGCCGGACGCGCCGGCGCCCTGGCTCTGGCCGGACTCGGAGAGGCCGTCGATCATCGCGGCGAGCATGTCGAGCTCCTTGGGGTACTCGTGCTCGTGCTGGTCGTACTTGCGGGAGATCGGCCGCAGCATGTTCATCGCGACCTGGTGGGCCTGCCGATCAGCGGCCGGAACTTCTTCGGTGTCTCGAGGTTGATCATCAGACCAGCACCCCGCCTTCCATGAGTCCGATGGCTCGCAGGTCGCGGTACCACCGCTCGACCGGGTGCTCCTTGACGAAGCCGTGGCCGCCGAGCAGCTGCACGCCGTCGCTTGCCGATCTGCATGCCGCTTCTCGGCGCAGAGCCGCCGTGCCAGCGCGACCTCGCGGGCGAGCGTCCTTGCCCTGCGCGAGCCGGCAGGCGGCGCGGTAGGTGACCAGCCGCATGCGCCTGCAGCTCGATCGCGATGTTGGCGACCATGAACGCCACCGACTGGCGGTGCGCTGATCGGCTCGCCGAACGCCTCGCGCTCGTTGACGTACGGCGTCACGTAGTCGAGCACCGCCTGCGCCGGTGCCCACGGCGAGCGCGCACCAGGCGAGCGCGGGACGCCGCACGCACTCGGCGTACGTCGACCCGTCGGCCTCGCCGAGCAGCGCGATCGGCCCGACCTCGACGTCGGTCGAGGACCAGCCGGGACAGGGACGCGGCGCGCACCCCCATCGAGGGCTCGGCCTCGATCTCGAGCCCGTCGGTGCCGCGACTCGACGAGGAACAGCGCCGGGCTCGCCGTCGAGCTCGGCGCCGACGACGAACAGCTCGGCGTCGGCGCCGCGCGGCACCATCGACTTCACGCCCGTCGAGCACGTAGCCCGTCACCCGTCGCGGACCGCGGTCGTCGCGGGCGTGCAGCGGGTCGAACAGCGGGCGCGGCTCGGTCAGCGCGAGCGCGGCGGCGGGGACGTCGTCGCCGGTGAAGGCGGGCAGGTAGGTCGCCTGCTGCTCGTCGCTGCCCCACAGCGACGATCGCGGTGCCGACGGCGCCCGGCGCGAGAGCGGCGACGGCCAGACCCATGTCGCCGTGGGCGAGCGCCTCGGCGACCAGCGTGCCGGTCATCGCGGACCGCTCCTCGGAGATGCCGCCGAGCTCCTCCGGCACGCCGAGGATCGGCAGCCCGATCTCGAGGCCGGCCTTGAGCAGGTCGTCGGGCGCGAGGCAGGCCTCGTTGGCCTCGGCGGCGGCCGGGCGCACCACCTCGGCGGCGAACTCGGAGACCACGTCGACGAGCATCTGCTGGTCCTCGGTCGGGGTCAGGTCGAAGACGCCGGCCGGGTTGGCGCGCGGCACGCGGGTGCCGCGCACCCTTCTTGCCGCTCCGGGCGAAGACCGGCTGGTGGCGCCGATCGTGCGGAAGCCGGCACTGGTGACCCGGAAGACGGTCTGCTCGCGTGCTCCTGCGGATGCCGAACCGGTCGACGACATCGGCCTGCGCCAGCTTGTTGAGGGCGGCGACCATGAGCCCGATCGGGTCCCGTCGCTCGCTGCTGGCCAGGCCGTTCCTGCCGCCGGGTGCGAGCGCGTTCCTCGCTGCGTCGATGAAGGACATGCCGGTAAATGTAACTCTGAGTTACACACCTCGCCACAGAAGGCGGGCGTGTCACGGGTCACGCGGTGCCACCCCCTAGGATCACGCCATGCGCGACGCTCCCGAGGTCTCCCCGGCGTCCGTCGTACTCCCCGAGGGCGGCACGGTCCGCCCGATGACGCGGTGGGGCACGCCGGTGATGCACACCCCGCAGCAGCCCGTCACGTCGTACGACGAGGAGCTGCGCGCGCTGGCCGCGGACATGATCGCCACCATGTACGCCGCCGACGGCGTCGGCCTCGCCGCGTGCCAGATCGGCGTCGACCTGGCGATGTTCGTCTTCGACTGCCCCGACGACGACGACGTGGTCACCCGGGGCGTCGTCTGCAACCCGGAGGTCGAGCTGCCCGAGGGCCGCGACCGCCGGCTCGACGACGGCGAGGAGGGCTGCCTGTCGTTCCCGGGCGCCTTCGTCGACTGTGCCCGTCCCGACTTCGCGCGGGTGCGCGGCACCGGCCTCGACGGCGAGCCGGTGACGTACGAGGGCGGCGGACTGCTGGCCCGTTGCCTCCAGCACGAGACCGACCACACCCGGGGCACGGTCTTCGGCGACCGGATCAGCTCACGGTCGATGAAGAAGCTCCGCAAGCGCATGGAGGCCGCCGCCGAGGACTACCCGCCGGACTGGCCGGCGTGAGCGACGCCGCCGGCCTGCTCGCGGCGTACGACGCGGATGTGCGGTCGACGTTCGCCCAGCGGCTGCCCTCGGGCTGGGCGCCCAGCCAGGACGGGCCACTGACGCGCTGCCTGACCGCCCAGGGCGGGTTCGCCATGGCGGCCACGTCCCTTACCGAGCTCACCGACGACGAGCTGGCCGGACTGGCCGACCGCACGGTCGCCTTCTATGCCGAGCGGAACCGCCAGTTCGAGTGGAAGACCTACGACCACGACCGGTCCGATCTCGGCGCGGTGCTCCGCGAGCGGGGGCTGGTCCCCGACGAGCACGAGGCGCTGGTGATCGGCACCGCCAGGGACCTGGCCACCGATGCTCCCGTGCCCGACGGGCTCAGCCTGCGCACGGTGAGCTCCCGCGCCGACCTCGACCGCGTGGCCGCGATGGAGTCCGAGGTCTGGGGTGAGGACTGGAGCTGGCTCGCGGACGACCTCGTCGAACGCATCGCCGATCCGCACGCTCCTGCCACGGTGTACGTGGTCGAGGACGGCGACCGCGTGGTCAGCGCGGCCTGGCTGGCGCCCACCGTGGGCACCCGGTTCGCCGGGCTCTGGGGCGGAAGCACCCTGGCCGACTACCGGGGCCGCGGCATCTACCGAGCGCTGGTCGCCCGGCGTGCCGGCGACGCGGTGGCCGCCGGTTACTCCTTGCTCCAGGTCGACGCCTCGGACGACAGCCGGCCGATCCTGGAGCGGCTGGGCTTGCACGTGGTCGGTGGCACGACGCCGTACATCTGGACGCCACCACCCACGGCGTGACGAGGCACCGGCCTCGACGGCGAGCCGGTGACCTACGTGGCCGGCACCGTCGTGGATGCGGGACATGACGGCCGGTAGGGCACCGACGCCCCCAGGTAGGTGGCCCACTCCGCCCTCGTCAGGTTGCGCCCGGCCAGCCGACACGCGGCGGGCACCAGACGTTCAGCGTCGAGCCGCCAGATCGCAACTCCCGAGCCGATGTTGACCGCCAGCGCCTTCCCGTCCGGACGGAGGAACCCCTGCAGCCGGGGCGACTCGGAGGTGATCGCGTCCCCGAGCCGGATCCGGGACTTCATGTCGTAGACCTGGACGGTCTGGTCGAGCGACGTCACGGCCAGCGTTGATCCGTCGCTGCTGAGCTGGAGGTCCGACACCAGCCCGCGGGCACCGGCGAAGCTCGCCACAGGACGCCAGGTGTCCAGGTCGGACAGCGTCAGACCACCGCGCACGGACGCCGAGACCACCTGGTTGCTCGCCGAGACGACTGCGTAGGACTGGTCATGGATCCCCTTGCTGAGCAGCCGACCGGACCGCGCGTCATACGTGGGCGTGCCGAGCCCGTCGTCGAGGTCTCCCGCCACGAGGATGCGGCGCCGGTCGGGTGTCATGGCCACCGAGTCGATCCCCCAGGCGCGGAGGTGAACCGCGTGCCCCACGGGGTGGTACGTCGCGGTGTCGTAGGCCGAGATCCCGTAGCGCCGCGACTTGTTGCCGCCCCGCTGTGGCTGGAGGTTGTCAGCGACGAAGAGCACGGAGCCGTCGGTGGACCGCCAGACCCCTTCGCTGTGCGGGGTCAGGACCGACGACGGCCGGCGCCGACGGGAGCGTGTGTCGTACACGTCGGTCGAGTCGTCGCCCCAGATCGGGCTGACGATGCCGTCGCCCACCCAGATGGCGTCGCCGCCGGGCACGCGTGCTTCCGGTACGTCGCGAGCGGGGTCCCAGACGGCGACCCCGTCGGGGACGCGACCGCCGATCAGGGCCGCGCGCCGCGACGTGAGCAACATGCCACCGGCGTAGCCGTCCGTCGCCACCCGGCCGGCGGCCACCAGCCGGGTGATCGGCCCGCTGCCGTCGAGCCGCCACGCGCTCACCACGCCCGAGTTGGCCGCGAAGGCCAGCAGCTCCCGCCCGTCGGCGCTGACCGCCAGGTCACCGACGCTGCCGTTCTGCGGGTCGAGCGTCCGCCCCGTGCGGCCGCCGTCGGTCAGGCTGCGCTCCTCGATCTGGCCGAAGTAGCTGCCGCAGTACAGGGTGTTGGCGGCATCCGCGATCCCGAGGAACGGGCACGGATCCTCGTACGTGCCACCCCGGAGGTCGACGGTCCAGCGCCGGCGCCCGGTTGCCAGGTCGTAGGCGACGATCGCGTTCTCGCCGCTGGCCACCAGGAGGCCGTGCCTCGAGAGAAGCACGAAGTTAGCCGAGCTCATCAACGGACCCCGGTAGGTCCTGGTGACCCGCATCGACGGCACCTGCACCCTGCGGACCGGTCCGGCCATCGAGCCGAGGTACACCGTCCGGCCGTCCGGTCCGAACGCGACCGCCGCCGTGTCCCGCCGCACGGTCACGCCGGGGGGACGCGGTATCCCGCGCAGGAACCCGACCTGGTGCCCGTCCCGGGTCCGGTAGACCGCAAGGTTCCCGTCGTACCCACCCACGAGGGCGAGGAGCGAGCCGTCGCGGTTGAGGGCGAGGTCGCCGCCGCCGAAGGGTCCCGGTATCGGGCCCATCACACGGGCCCCCGTGCGCCGGTCGTACACGCTGAACCGGGTGCAACCACTGGCGTCGGCCACCTTGAACGCCTCGAGAGAGCCGCACCCCTGGCCGCGGTCCCAGGCCACGGCCTGCGCGACGAGTCGACCGTCCCCGCTGACCCGGATCGTGGAGTAGTTGAGAGCCTTCTTGCCGCTCGTCGGGAACGGGTGCGTCAGCCGTCCGGAGCGGAGGTCGAGCGTGGCGAGGTTGCGCCCGTCGACCGCGACGATCGCCTGGTTGCTGTGAGGCACCACCTGTCCGTTGAGGAAGTTCGCATCGACGTGCTCGTAGCCCAGGAACCCCGGCGACCACGTGAACGTGCCGAGCAGAGCGGAGCGGGCCAGTGCGTCCGGCTGCTGTCGGTAGGCCTCCACCGCAAGCAGCGCGGCCAGCGCCCGGTTGGTGGACCGCAGTGCGAGCGAGCGGCTGGTCAGGGACTCGTGGAGCGAGGTCTTCTCGGCGGCCCGGGCGAGGTTGCCCTCCGCCTGGGCGGTGCGTCCCCGGTCGACCGCCGCGAAACCGGCCACCAGCGCCACTGCCAGCAGCGCGCCGACGCCGATGACGAGCTGCCGCAGCCGCCGGTTCTGCGCTGCCTGCCGCCGGTTCGCCTCGGCCATGGCCAGCCGCGAGGAGTGCTCCCGCTGCCGGGAGGCGACCAGGAAGGCCTCCTCGACCGGCGCCAGGGCGGCCCCCGCGTCGCGCAGCCACTCATCGGTCGCGTCGAGCCGGGCGCCCCGGTAGAGCTCGCTGTCGGGTCGCCCGAGCGCGTCCCAGCCGTCGGCCGAGGCGGCCAGGTGGCGCCAGATCCGCTGTCCGCTCGCGTCCTCGTCAAGCCACGCGCGGAGCCGGGGCCAGGCCCGGGCCAGGGCCTCGTGCGCCAGCTCGACTGACGACTCCGAGACCGTGACCAGCCTGGCCCGGGCGAGCACCTCCACGAGCCGTTCCCGGGTCGGATCCCCCACGACGCTCGCGCTCGGCACCCGCGTGCGGAACGGCTCTCCGTCCGGGGAGGTCGCGACCAGCCGCAGCAGGGTCCAGCGCAGGCCTGCCCGCTCGCCGGGTGCCAGCTCCTCGTAGAGCCGGTCCGCCGAGCGGGCGACCGCACCCCGGATCCCCCCGGCGTCGCGGTAGCCGCTCACGGTGAGCAAGCGCCCGTCGCGACGCAACCAGGTCTCGGTGAGGGCGTGGGAGAGCAGGGGCAGCGCCCCCGGCTCACCCTCGCTGTCGCGCAGCAACAGGTCGACCAGCCCGTGCTCGAGCCGGAGACCTGCGGTGCGGGCTGGTCCCTCGATCGCGGCCCGCAGCCGGTCGCCCGTGAGCGGCGAGACCAGGTGCAGCCCGGCCTCGGCCAGCCGGGCCAGCGACTGCTCGACGCCCAGCTCGGCCACGTGGTCGGCGCGCATCGCGAGCACCACCGGCGCCCGCTCGGTGGCGTACGTCGCGAGGTCGGCCAGCCAGGCGCGTGCGCTCGCCGGGTCGTCGCGCAGCGTGAACACCTCCTCGAACTGGTCGACCACCAGCACTGGGTCGCCGCGGGTGCCAGCGAGCGCGGTCGCCATGGTCGCGGCCGGGTCCTGGCCGGGCACCATCACCAGGACCTGCCGGCCCCGCTCGCGCAGCAGCGGAACGATCCCGGCCCGGAGGAGCGACGACTTGCCGCAGCCCGACGGCCCGGCGAGGACCAGCATCGGGTGCCGGTCCAGGCGGGCAACGCACTCGGCGGTCTCCTCCTCGCGTCCGTGGAAGGCGTCCCGGTCGTCCGCGTCGTACGCCGCGAGTCCCTTCCACGGGCAGGAATCCTGCGCGGCTCGCTGCTGGATGTCCTCCAGGCCGGGGTCCTGGCGCAGGATCGCCGCCTCGAGCGCGACGAGCTCCGCCCCGGCGTCCAGTCCGAGGTGGTCCTGGAGAGCCCGGCTCGCCCGTCGGATCGAGGCGAGCGCGTCGGCCTGCCGACCCTCGCGGTACTGGGCCAGGGCGAGCACCGACCACCGGCGCTCCCGCCAGGGCTCCGCGGCGACGAGGGCCCGGGCGTCCGCGGTGACGGCGCGGTCCCCCGCCGCGATCCGCGCCGCCACCAGCTCCTCCTCGCAGGAGCGCCGGAGCTCCAGCAGCCGCTCGGCCTCCTGGCGGCCGCTGTCCCAGTCCTGCAGCTCCTCGAACGGGAGACCGCGCCACAGCCCGAGCGCACGCCGGTATGCCGTCACCGCGCGTTCGGGGAGCCCGTCGCCGGCGTGCTCGGCGCCGAGCCGGGCGAAGCGCTCGAACTCGTGGGTGTCGAAACCCAGCCGTTCGGTCACCAGCCGGTAGCCGTGCGGCGTGGTCTCCAGCGCGTCGCTGCCGAGCGCCTTGCGCAGCCGGACGACGCACCCCTGGACCACCTTGGGCCAGGACGCGGGAGGTTGCTCGTGCCACAGCGCGTCGGCCAGCTGGTCGGGTGTGAGGACATCGCCGGGCCGGACCGCCAGGGCGGAGAGCACGACGCGGTCGCGTGGCCCGAGCGCACTTCCGTTGTGGTCGACGTGGAGTGGGCCGAGGAGGCCGATGTCCACTAGTTCAGCGTGATACCGACCGGTTGCGGCGTCAACGTGGTTGATACCGCGCTGATACCGGCGGTTGACCGACGCGACACCGGTCCGGTCAACGGTCCTTCCATCGGCTGCACCATCCGGGTCGCAGCCCCTCAGCGAAGGACACGACGATGACCTCTCTCACCTCCACCGACCTCGGACACCACGCGCCGCACCGGCTGCGGACCTTCCTCGCGATCGCTGTGGCGGTCGCCGCCACCGTGACCCTGGTGGTCATGGTGTTCGCGCAGCGGCAGGCGGCCTCGCCGCCGGCACCGGCGGCACCCGCGGCTCCCGCCTCCCACCAGGGGTGTCACCTGACCGCGGACGCGGCGGCGGCGTGGCTTGGGCACGGTGCCTGCGGAGGACCGGCCGAGATCGCCGGCCGGCACTGCTCGGGATCCGCGGACGCGGCCGAGCACTGGATCAGGAGCAGCCGACGGCTCCCGGGCTGCATCAGCTGAGGGGCGGTGGGCGGCCGGGGTCCGGGTCCCCGGCCGCTCGGCGTTGCGCGACGTAGCACGCCACGGCGCACGCGGCGGCGACGTTGAGCGAGTCGATGCCCGCCGCCATCGGGATTACGGCACGGCGGGACGCCGAGGCGGTCCAGCGCGGCGAAAGTCCGTGGCCCTCCGTACCCAGCACGAGGGCCAGCCGGTCGACGCCGGACACCGCCTCGTCGACGGGTACGGCATCGTCGGCCAGGGTGAGTGCGACCGTCGTGAACCCACGGGCTTCCAGCGCCGGCATGGCGTCGTACCACTCGTCGAGCCGGGTCCACGGCATGGTGAAGACGGCGCCCATGCCGACCTTCACCGACCGCCGGTAGAGCGGGTCGGCGCAGCGCGGCGAGAGCAGCACGGCGTCCACGCCGAGCGCGGCGCCGCTGCGCATGATCGCGCCGACGTTGGTGTGGTCGACGACGTCCTCCAGCACCAGCACGGTCCGCGCCTTGTCGAGCACCTCGTCCAGGGCGGGTAACGGCTTGCGTTCCAGGGACGCCAGCGCGCCACGGTGCACGTGGAAGCCGGTCACCTGCTCGGCGAGCGCCTCGGACACGACGAAGCACGGGGCATCGGTGCCTGCGAGCACGTCGGCCAGGCCGTCCAGCCAGCGCGGGGCCATCACGAACGACCGGGGCACGTAGCCCGCCTCGACGGCCCGTCGTACCACCTTCTCGCCCTCGGCCAGGAACAGCCCGTGCACCGCCTCGAGGTGTATCCGGAGCTGGACGTCGCGGAGGTCCCGGTAGTCGGCCAGCCGCGGGTCGGCGGCGTCGGTGACCTCGATCAGCGTCGCCACCGGGTCACCGGGCGAAGGCGGCCTTGACGGACACCCACTGCTGCTCGGCCCAGCTGCTCCAGCTCGGCGCGGATGTCGGGCGACAGCTCCACGAACGACGTCCCGACAGTCGCCGCGACCAGCCCGGCCAGATCGAGCACGTCCACCACCTGCTGGGGCTGCCCGGGGTGCGGGTGGTCCATGACGAGAGCCCGCACCCGCACAGACACGTCGCTGTCGCCGTGGTTGACCAGAGCCAGCCGGGCGAGCCCGGGGTCGCCGGGCCGTACCTCGCGGTCCTGTACGTCGGACGTGACCACCTCGACCACGCCGCGCACGGCCGGGAAGGCGACCTCCTCGACGGCCTCGACCTGCACCTGGACCGACCGGACCAGCTCCGCGCCGGGCCCGGAGAACGACAGGAAGTCGACGTTCTCGCCCGGCACCAGCACCTGGCCGCCCTCGAGGCTTCCGTGGACGCTGCGGACGGTGACCTCGGGCAAGGGCTGACCGAGGGTGTCGGACATCGCAACCTGCCCGGCCAGCACCACCGCCTGGGTCGTCCGGTTGTGGATCGAGAGGCACTGGTCGACGACGCCGGAGGGGGCGAGAGCCCGGTACTCGAAGCGGAGGGACGGCTTCCGGGTCCCGCCGAACAGGGGGGTCATCGGCACGTCATGGCCGTCACGGGCTGTGTGGGAACGCGGTGCGTACGGCGGCCATGTCGTCGGCTCCGTGCCCCTCGGCAGACGCGGTCTCGAACAGCCTGCGGACGCTCCGCAGCAGGTCGGACGGGAAGTCGGCCCCCTCGGCGGCGTCGATCATCAGGCTGAGGTCCTTGACCACGCCGTCGACCGCGAAGGACGTGGTCCAGCTGCCCTCGATCATGGCCGCGCCCTTGAGCTGCAGGTAGGGGCTGTCCGCGGCGCCCCCCTTGATCGCCTCCAACACGAGACGGGGGTCGACACCGAGCGCCTGGCCAAGGGCAAGGGACTGCGCCGCTCCGGCGGTGATCAGCCCGACCCAGGAGTTCGTGGCCAGCTTCAGGGCGCTTGCCTGCCCAACGACGTCGCCCGCGACCACCGTCCGGCTGCCGATGGCGTCGAAGACCGGTTTCGCCTTCTCCAGCAGTTCCGCCGGCCCGGACGCGAGGACCACGAGCGCGCCGTCCTGGGCGGGCTTCTTCGTGCCGAGGACGGGTGCGTCGACGATCTGCCCGCCGGCTGCCTCGGCGATCCGTCGCGCACCGTCTGGCCCGACCGTGCTGGTCTGGATCCACACCGCGTCGGCATCGAGGGCACCGGCGATCTCCCCGGTGACGGCGAGCACGGCGTCGGTGTCGAAGAGCACCGTGACCACGGCGTCGCTCCCGGACACGGCCTCGGCGACCGACCCGGCGGCCGTCACTCCGTCGCCGGCGACGGCCTCGGCCCTGGCGGCGGTGCGGTTCCAGACCACGACCTCGTGGCCCTCCCGTGCCAGTGAGCCGGCCATGCCGGCGCCCATGATCCCGGTCCCGATGACTGCTACCCGCATGGCGCCACTATGCCAAGGGTCCGAAGTGCTCCGGGTGGGCCACCGCCACCACGTCCCCCACGACGATGATCGCGGGGGGCCGTACGTCGTGCGTGGCGATGTCGTCGCGGATGCTGCCGAGCGTGCCGAGGACGGTGCGCTCCCCCGGCATCGTGCCGTCGCAGACGATCCCGACCGGGGTCCGTGGGGACCGTCCGGCCGCGACCAGCGCCTCCGCGATCGCGGGCGCGTTCGCGACCGCCATCATCAGCACGACCGTGCCGCGCAGCCGACCGAGGGCGTCCCAGTCGACCAGCGAGTCCTCGTGGCCCGGCGGCAGATGACCCGAGACGACGGTGAAGTCGTGCGCGACTCCGCGGTGCGTGACCGGGATGCCCGCGACGGCCGGGACGGCCAGCGGGCTGCTGATCCCGGGAACCACGGTGACCGGCACCCCGGCCGCCTGGCACGCCTCTACCTCCTCGTAGCCCCGGCCGAACACGAAGCTGTCGCCGCCCTTGAACCTCGCCACGCGCTTGCCGGCCAGGGCACGTTCCACGATCACCCGGTTGATCTCCTCCTGCGCGGTGAAGCGGCCACGCGGGAGCTTCGCGACGTCGATCAGCTCGACGTCGGGCGGCAGCTCACCGAGCAGCTCGCGCGGCGCCAGCCGGTCGGCGACGACCACGTCCGCCTCCATCAGCGCCTTGCGTCCGGCGACCGTGACCAGCTCCGGGTCGCCCGGACCACCGCCGATCAGCACCACCCCGGCCGTCCGCTCGCGGTGCCGCGGCGCCGCGATCGCGCCGTCCCGCAGCCCGGCCAGGATCTCGTCGCGGACGTACGCCGAGCGCCGCGGGTCGCGGCCACCGACGAAGTTGTCGAGGACGGCGACGGTGACGATGTCGTGCCGGCCCACGGCCGGGGTCCAGGCCGTGGCGCGCGTGGCGTCGTCCGAACGCACGCAGAAGGTGTGCTGGGCCTCGGCCTCCGCGGAGACCAGCTCGTTGACCTCGCGGTCGTCGGTCGCCGCGATCACGTACCAGGCGCCGGCGAGGTCACCGGACCGGTAGCCGCGCAGCACCAGCGTGATCTCGTCGCCCAGCCCCTCGATCGCGGGTGTCACCTCGGGCGAGACCACCGTGACCTCGGCCCCGACGGCGAGCAGCGTCGGCACCCGGCGCTGGGCGACGTGCCCACCGCCGACGACGACGACCCGTCGTCCGGCCAGGCGCAGACCGGCGGGGTACGTCGCGAAGTCGGTCACGACCCCATCGAACCCCCCACGCGATGAGGCGTTGGCCCGCGACCACGGGTCGGACTACGTTGGCGAAGACCGATCACCGTCCCGCCAGGAGCCAGCATGAGCCTCGAACGCCCCGTCTCCCCCGACCCCTACGAGCTGCTGCCGCAGGTGCCGTCGTTCACGGTCACCAGCGACGACGTCACGGACGGGCAGCCGCTCAAGGACGACCAGGTCGCCGACGCCGGCAACACCTCACCGCAGCTGTCCTGGTCCGGCGCTCCCGAGGGCACCAGGAGCTTCACGGTCACCTGCTTCGACCCCGACGCGCCCACGCCGAGCGGCTTCTGGCACTGGGTGCTGGTCGACCTGCCGGCCGACACCACGTCCCTCGACGCAGGGGCCGGAGCCGAAGGAGCCGACCTGCCGGGCAAGGCCTTCATGTGCCGCAACGACGGCGGCGGCCACGGGTTCATGGGTGCCGCACCCCCGGAGGGCGACCAGGTGCACCGCTACTACTTCGTGGTCCACGCCGTGAGGGAGGAGACCCTCGGCGTCGACTCCGACGCCTCCCCCGCGGTGGTGTCGTTCAACCTGGTCTTCAAGACGGCCGGCCGGGCGATCGTGCAGGGGACGTACCAGCACTGATCGACCACCGCTGCATCCACGACAGTTGTTCTTGACTCGTTCCAGAACCGCTGGTTGGGTCGAGGACATGACATCCTCCCCTGATCTCCCGCAGCCGACCGACAGCTCGATCGCGACCGCGCCGTCCGAGGAGGCCCGCCTCGGGTCCAACACCGAGACGGGCGCCCCGGCGCCGAGCGACCGGAACTCGCTGACCCTGGGCTCCGACGGCCCGATCCTGCTGCACGACCACCACTTCCTGAACCAGATGGCGCACTTCAACCGCGAGCGCGTGCCCGAGCGCAACGTGCACGCGAAGGGCTCGGGCGCCTTCGGCGAGTTCGAGACCACCGAGGACGTCTCGCGCGTACACCAAGGCCGCGCTGTTCCAGCCCGGCGTCAGCGACCGACATGCTGGCCCGCTTCTCGACCGTCGCCGGCGAGCAGGGCTCGCCCGGACACCTGGCGCGACCCGCGCGGCTTCGCGCTGAAGTTCTACACGACCGAGGGCAACTACGACCTCGTCGGCAACAACACCCCGGTCTTCTTCGTCCGCGACACGATGAAGTTCCCGCACTTCATCCGGTCCCAGAAGCGTCGCGGCGGCAGCGGGCTGCGCGACAACAACATGCAGTGGGACTTCTGGACGCTCAACCCGGAGTCGGCGCACCAGGTGACCTACCTGATGGGCGACCGCGGCATCCCGCGCACGTGGCGGCACATGAACGGCTACGGCTCGCACACCTACATGTGGATCAACGCCGCCGGCGAGAAGTACTGGGTGAAGTACCACTTCCACACCGACCAGGGCGTGCGAGGACCTCACCGACGACGACGCGACCGCGGATCGCCGGCGAGGACGCCGACTTCCACCGCCGCGACCTGTTCGAGCGTCGATCGACGCGGGCGACTACCCGTCGTGGACGCTGTCGATCCAGGTGATGCCCTACGAGGACGCCAAGACCTACCGGTTCAACCCGTTCGACCTGACCAAGGTCTGGCCGCACAGCGACTACCCGCTGATCAAGGTCGGCACGATGACGCTCAACCGCAACCCCGAGAACTTCTTCGCCCAGATCGAGCAGGCGGCGTTCGAGCCGAGCGCGGTCGTGCCGGGCATCGGCTTCAGCCCGGACAAGATGCTGCTCGGCCGGGTGTTCGCCTACTCCGACACCCACCGCTACCGGATCGGCGCCGAACTACCAGCAGCTGCCGGTCAACAAGCACCGGGTGGAGAACGCCAACACCTACACCCAGGACGGCGCGATGGCCTACGAGCACCGCGCCGACGACCCGGTCTACGCGCCCAACTCCTTCGGGCGCGGGTACGCCGACGAGGTCGGCGAGGTCGACCGAGGGCTGGGAGGCCGACGGCGAGATGGTGCGTCAGGCCTACACGCTGCGCGCCGAGGACGACGACTTCGGCCAGGCCGGCACCCTGGTCCGGGAGGTCTGGAACGACGAGATCCGCGAGGCGTTCGTCAACACGGTCGCCGGTCACCTCCTCGGCGGTGTCGAGGGCGACGTGCTCGAGCGGGCCTTCCGGTACTGGACGAGCGTCGACGCCGACACCGGCAAGAAGATCGAGGAGCTGGTGCGCACCCAGCGCGAGGGCGACGCGCCCGGCGCCCAGCCCGATGCCGCGAAGACTGACGCAGGTACGCCGATCGTGGAGGATGCCACCCGGGCAGGCACCTGACGAACACTCCCCGGCGGGTGACGCCTGAGCAGGTGAGGGAGGATCCCCACGTGACCGACCAGCAGGAGTCCACCGACGTCCTCGGTGCGCCGTACACCGCCCGCACCCTGCCGTTGCGCCCGGACGACGAGGGTGAGGTGGTGGCGACGCTGGTGAGCCGGCGTGCCGCGCAGCCCACCAACCGGGCGGTGCTCCACGTGCACGGCTTCGCCGACTACTTCTTCCAGACCGTCGCCGCCGACTGGTGGGTGGAGCGCGGCTACGACTTCTACGCACTCGACCTCCGCAAGTACGGCCGGTCGTGGCTGCGCCACCAGACGCCGACGTACGTCGCCGACTTCACGACCTACTACGAGGACCTCGACGCGGCCCTGGCCGTCGTCGCCGCCGAGCACGACCACGTGGTGATGAGCGCGCACTCCACCGGGGGGCTCACCGTGCCGCTGTGGCTGCACGACCGGCGGCCCGACCGGGTCGTCGGCGTCGTGCTCAACTCGCCGTGGCTGGAGATGAACGCCGGCCTGCTCATGCGCACGCTCGGCACCAAGGTGGTCGATGCGGTCGGCGCCCGGCAGCCGATGCGGCTGATCCCCCGCGACGTGAGCGGTCACTACGCGCGCAGCCTGCACCGCGACCACGCCGGCGAGTGGGACTTCGACCTGCGCTGGAAGCCGCTCGAGAGCTTCGCCGTGTACGCCGGCTGGCTGCGCGCCGTACGACGGGCGCACGCGCGGGTGCACCGGGGTCTCGAGGTCGGGGCGCCGGTCCTGGTGCTCAGCTCCACCCGGAGCGGCACCGAGGCCAAGCTCGGCGACGCGGCGATGTCCACCGACATCGTGCTCGACGTGGAGCAGATCCGGCACTGGGCGCCGTCGCTGGGCCGGCACGTCACCATCGCCCAGGTCGAGGGGGCGATGCATGACGTGACCCTGTCCCGGCAGCCCGCGCGCGACCGGGTGTTCGACGAGCTCGGCCGGTGGCTCGACGCCTACGTCGACCGATGACGCACCGGGACCCGGATTTGCGCTAGGACCTGTCGGCGCGCGCGTCTAGCCTCACGGGCATGCCCCTCACCCTCGAACGCGCCCTCGCGGCCATCTCCGCGCACAGCCACGGGCTCGCCGACGACGCCCGCGGCAACCTCGCTGCTCGCGTGGAGCACTGCCCCGACTGGAACGTCGGCGACCTGGTCTGGCACGTCACCGAGGTGCACTGGTTCTGGCGCACGATCGCCGGCGAGCGGCTGTCCGCCCCGGTCGACGAGAGCCGGCGCCCCACCCGGCCAACCGACGACGACCTGCTCGAGACGTTCCTGTCCGGTGCCGAGGACCTGGTCGAGACGCTGCGCACCGCCGACCAGTCCGCCGCATGCTGGACCTGGTTCCCGCCGCAGCAGGAGGTCGCCTTCATCACCCGGCACCAGGTGCAGGAGGCCGCGGTCCACCACTTCGACGCGGCCAACGCCGCCGGCCACGAGATCGCGATCGACCCGCAGGTGGCCGACGACTGCGTCGAGGAGTTCCTCACGACGTCCCTCGCCGAGGCCGACGACGTCGCCCGCCTCGGGCACACCCTCGACGGCGAGCTGGTGCTCCGCGCCACCGACACCAAGCGGGTCTGGACGGTGCGCCAGGAGACGCCGCAGGCCGCGCTCACGTGGGAGGACGGCGGCAGACGGCCGACCGTCGAGGGCACCTCGGCCGAACTGATCCTGTGGGTCTACGGACGGGTCGACCTGCCGGTGGCCGACACGGACCTTGTCCAGCGGTTCCGGTCGCTGTCGAGCACCGACTGAGCCGTGTCGCTGCCGCACCTGACACCCCGGGAGGTCCGGGCCCGCCGGCTGGCGCGGCACGGGCTCACCCGTGCCCTCGCGGACCCGACGCCGGCCGGCGCTGCTGCCGCGATGCATGCGGCGCATGCCCAGGTGATGTCGGCGGCGGAGGTGTCGGTGGCGATCCGGCTGCCGGGAAGCACCAGGCAGACGGTGCGGGAGGCGGTGGCGGACGGCTCGCTGACAAAGACGTTCGGCCCCCGCGGCACCCTCCACCTGGTGCCCACCCGTGACCTCGCGCTCTGGGTGGGCGCCCTGGGCAACGTGCCGCGCGGCGCCAACCGGTTCCCCGCCGACGTCCGGCTCACCGAGGCGCAGGCCGATGAGGTGGTGGCCGCGGTGGGCGAGACACTGCTCGAGGGCCAGCTCACGGCCGACGAGCTCGACGCCGAGGTGGTCGCGCGCACGGGATCGTGGGCGGGCGACCTGGTGATGCCTGCGTTCCAGGGGTTCTGGCCCCGCTGGCGGCAGGCGGTCGCCCGGTGCGCCCACGACGGCGTGCTGGTCTTCGGGGCCGACCGCGGGCGCAAGGTCACCTACACCAACCCACGCCGCCGCGACCCGGACTTCGCCCCGACTCCGCCCGAGGTCGCCGAGCCCTGGTTCGTGGCGGGCTACCTCCACGCCTACGGTCCCGCCACCCCCGCCGACCTGGCCCGGTGGAACGCCGCTCCCCTGCCCTGGGCGCGCGCCCTTCTCGACGCGGCTCCCACACAGGAGGTCGACGTCGACCGCGGCAGCGCCCTCGTCAATGCGGGCGACACCGCACCGGAGTCGCTCGGCAGGAGCGTGCGGCTGCTGCCCTACTTCGACGCGCTCGGCGTCGGCTTCGCGCCGCGGGAGGAGATGTTCCCCGGCCGCGCCTGGGAGCGCGCGCTCGCCCGCACCCAGGCCGGCAACTACCCGGTGCTCCTGGTCGACGGCGTCGTGCAGGGTGTCTGGCACCAGCGCCGTTCCGGACGCCGGATCGAGGTCACGGTCGAGACCTGGGCCGACCTCGGCACGACGCGGCTGCGGGCGCTCGACGCACAGGTGGCACGGCTCGGCGAGATCCTCGAGGGGGATCCGCGGCTGACCCTGGGCGAGGTCACGGTCGGCGCGCACGCCTAGTCTCTCCCTCGTGACGACGCCCAGGCCGGACTGCTGGCTGCATCCCGACGTCCGTCCTGCACCGAGCCGGATCGCCGGGACCGGACTCTTCGCGACCGCGCCGCTCCCGGCCGGGGCGGAGGTGGCGAGGCTGGGTGGTCGGCTGGTGACGACGGCCGGCCTCCGGGAGCTGTTCGCGGCGAGTGATGCGTACGTCGACACGATCGTTGTCGATGACGACCGGCACCTGGTGCTGCCGTCCGGTACCGACCTCCACTTTGGCAACCACAGCTGCGAGCCGTCGGTCGGCTGGTCCGCGGGCTACACGCTGGTGGCACTGCGCGACCTCTCGCCCGGGGACGAGGTGACCCACGACTACGCGACCAGCACGGCTGACCCGTCGTACCTGCTCAGGTGCCACTGCGAGACCTACCGGTGCCGGCAGATGGTGGAGGGCACCGACTGGCGCATCCCGCAGCTCCAGCGGCGCTACGCCGGACACTGGCTGCCCTACCTCCAGCGGCTGATCGACGCGGCTAGCGCAGCAGCAGGCTGATGATCGCCACCACGCCGACGACCACGATCACGCCGCGCAGCACGACGGGCGGGAGCCGGCGACCCACCGTTGCCCCGATCTGGCCGCCGACCACGGATCCCACCGCGATCAGCGCGACCGCCCGCCAGTCGACATGGGAGACGAACAGGAAGACCACGGCGGCGATCCCGTTGACCAGCAGCGCCAGCACGTTCTTGGTGCCGTTGTGCCGCTGCATGCTGTCGACCACACCGATGCCCAGGATCGCCATCAGCAGCACCCCCTGCGCGGCGCCGAAGTAGCCGCCGTACACGCCCGCGAGCAGCACCGCGGGCCACACCCACCAGACGCCGTGGTCGGGTACGCCGCCGCGCGACTCGGCGCGGGCCGCGACGCGCTTCGAGATGGCCGGGCCGAAGACCACCAGGAGCACGCCCAGCCCGATCAGCACCGGCACGATCGCGTCGAACGCCGACGGCGGCAGCACCAGCAGGAGCAGCGCCCCGACCACGGCGCCGACGACCGAGGCGGACCCGAGCCGGAGCACCCGCGAGCGCTGGCCTGCGAGCTCGGCGCGGTAGCCGATCGCCGCCGACAGGCTGCCCGGCACAAGGCCGACCGTGTTGGAGACGTTGGCGGTCACCGCGGGCAGGCCGCAGGCCAGCAACGTCGGGAACGTGACCAGGGTGCCCGACCCGACCACCGCGTTGATCGTGCCGGCCGCGACCCCGGCCAGGAGGACGGCGAGCGCCTCCCAGACCGACGAGATCAGGTCAGCTCACCGGAGGCTCGTCGGCCGGCCGCACCTCGGGCTCCGCCGGAGGGGCAGCCGGCGGGGCGGCCGGGGGCGGGGTGCGCGCCGCGGGCCGGCCCCCTGCCGACGCGGCGGACTCCTGGGCGGCGCGGATCGCCTTCTGCACCTCTTCGTGTGCCTTGGACAGGGTCGAGTCGGGCTCCGTGGGCGGCTCGATGGTCGGCGCGTCCACGCGCTTGAGCGGGCCGTCGGTCTTCACCGGGATGCCCGCGATCTCATGGATCGAGGAGCCGAGGCCCTCGAGCGCCTTGGTGAACTCCGAGGGCAGGATCCAGACCTTGTTGGCGTCACCCTCCGCGATCTTCGGCATCATCTGGAGGTACTGGTAGGCGAGCAGGGACTGGTCGGGCTGACCGTCGTGGATCGCCTGGAAGACGGTCTGGATCGCCTGCCCCTCACCCTGGGCCTTGAGGATCGCGGCCTCGCGGTTGGCCTGGGCGCGCAGGATCAGCGCCTCACGGTCACCCTCGGCGGAGAGGATCGCGGCCTGCTTGTTGCCTTCCGCGGTCAGGATCGAGGACTGCCGCTGGCCCTCGGCGGTCAGGATCACCGCACGCTTGTCACGGTCGGCGCGCATCTGCTTCTCCATCGAGTCCTTGATCGAGGGCGGCGGGTCGATGCCCTTGATCTCGACCCGGCCGACGCGGATGCCCCAGCGACCGGTGGCCTCGTCGAGGACGCCGGAGAGCCCCCGGTTGATGTCCTCGCGCGAGGTCAGCGTCTGCTCGAGGTCATGCCGCCGACGATGTTGCGGAGCGTGGTCATGGTGAGCTGCTCGACGGCGGAGATGTAGTTGGCGATCTCGTACGTCGCCGAGACCGGGTTGGTGACCTGGAAGTAGATGACGGTGTCGATCGAGACCACCAGGTTGTCCTCGGTGATCACCGGCTGCGGCGGGAAAGAGACGACCTGCTCGCGCATGTCGATGACGTAGCGGACCTTGTCGACGAACGGCGTCACGATGTTCAGCCCCGGCGGGAGCGTGTCCGGTACTTGCCGAACCGCTCGACGATGCCGGCGCGCGCCTGCGGGATGATCCGCACCGTCTTGGCCAGCAGGATGACCACGAAGATCACGAAGACCGCGAGGATGATCAAGCCGGTGGTCATGGTGTCCCCCTCTTCCTTGTTGTGCCGTGCACTGTCTCAGGCGCGGCGGACATACGCCGTCGCGCCCCTGATCTCGACCACCTCGACGCGTTCACCGGGCTCGATCTCGTCGAACTCGTCGTACGGGCGCGGCGGTCCACTCGTCGCCGCCGATCTTGACCCGCCCCGGCTGGCCGGGCGCGAGGATCGTCAGCACCTGGACCGGATGACCGATCAGTGCCGCCGCCCCGGTCTGCAGGTCGGGGCCGGCGTGGAGCGTCTTGACCAGGCCGGGTCGCAGGAACGCCAGCAGCCCGACCGTCGCGCCCATCGCGGCCACCAGCTGGAGCGCGTCGGGCAGACCGAGCAGGGCCGCGAGCATCCCGACGAGACAGCCGACCGCCAGCATGACCAGGATCAGGTCGAGGCTGACCAGCTCGACCACGGCGAGACCGACCGCGGCGATCAGCCAGGTCGCCCACAGGTGGTCGCTGATCCAGTCCATGCCGCGAGACTACCCGGCAGCCGGTCGCGGGAACCGGCTCAGCGGCGGTGGCGGCGGGAGGCGCGTCGGGCCGTGTAGCGGCCGTCCTGCGTGGCCCAGCACGAGCGGCATCCCGAACGTCTCGGAGAGGATCTCGGCGGTCATCACCTCGGCGAGCGGTCCTGCGGCGACGACCGGCGCCCTCGCGCAGCAGCAGCGCGTGGGTGAAGCCCGGCGGGATCTCCTCGACGTGGTGCGAGACCAGGACCGTGGCCGGTGAGTCCGGCGTCCAGCGCGAGCGTCGACAGCGTGGAGACCAGGTCCTCGCGGCCGCCGAGGTCGAGCCCGGCGGCCGGCTCGTCGAGGAGCAGCAGCTCCGGGTCGGTCATCAGCGCCCGCGCGATCTGGACCCGCTTGCGCTCGCCCTCGCTCAGGGTGCCGAAGGTGCGGTCGACGAGGTGGCCGGCGCCGACCTCGACCAGCAGGGCGAGGGCCCGGTCGTGGTCGAGCTCGTCGTAGTGCTCGCGCCAGCGCCCGACCACGCCGTACGACGCCGAGACCACGACGTCGCGCACCCGCTCGTCGCGCGGGATCCGCTCGGCGAGCGCGGCGCTGGTGCAGACCGATCCGCGGGCGCAGCTCGAACACGTCGACGGTGCCGAGCACCTCGCCGAGGATGCCGGCGACGCCGGCGGTCGGGTGGATCTGCGCCGAGCAGACCTGCATCAGCGTGGTCTTGCCGGCGCCGTTGGGACCGAGGATCACCCAGCGCTCGTCCTCCTCGACCGACCAGTCGATCGCGTCGAGCAGCGTCGCCTGGCCGCGCCGGACGGTGACGTCGGCGAGCTCGAGGACGGCGGCCATCGGGCACCTCGGTGGTCGATACGGGCGGCGGACATTTCGGGGCGACGCGGGGGCGGGGCCCAACCTACCCAACCCGGGGCCGCGTCCGTCGGACCGCTACATTGCCCCCGTGTCCGCCCCGTTGCTCCCGGTTTCGGCGATCCTGTCGACCTGGCTGGGCGGCGTCCTCGCGGGTCGTGCACAGCTCGACGGACCTGCTGACGTCGCTGCGATGCGCCGGCCCGCGAGCACGTGGTCGTCGGCCTGGACGAGGATCCGGTCCCGCTCGTGCTCGCGGTCGGCATGCCTGCGCCGCAGAGGCGGCTCCGGGTGCTCGCTGGCGCTGCCCGCTCCCGGCGACCCGCTCGGCCTCGCCGGTCCACCGGCGTTCAACGCCCGCGGCGCTCGAGGCCGGTCAGGCCGTGGTGGTCACGGCGCCGGCCTCGGGCTGGTGCCGGAGCCGACGCCCGCACGGGATCGTGTTGGCGGGCCGACGAAGCGCCGGCGCCGCCGCCGCCCGACCTCGCACCGAGGCCGGCTCGGACCTGCGCACGCCAGCTGGCGGAGACCACGCAACGGCTCGTCGACCTCGACGTCGCCCGCTGGCAGCCCGAGATCGCCGACCTGCTGATGAACCTCCGCCACCGAGCGGCTCGGCTGCCGCTCCCGCCCGGCGTGGACCGACGCGCGGCGGGTCGAGACCGTCGACCGGGCCATGCTGTGCCTCGAGATCGTCGCGCTGGCCCGTGCCAGGACGAGGGCGGCGCGGTGACGGCGTACGAGATGCGAGCAGCGCGCCGGCAGGCCCTCGGCGACGCTCGACCGGGCGGCCCGGCGCGCCCTGGTCGGCGCCTGCTCGGTGCCGCGACGTGGCCGGTGCGCCCGTGCGCACGGATAACCTCGTGCGCGCGCTGGACGAGCCGACCGCGAGCAGCCCGCGGACCCTGCTGATCACGCTGACCGGCAAGGACCGGCCCGGGCGTGACCTCGATGGTCTTCGACACGCTGGCGCCGTTCGGCGTCGAGGTCCTCGACATCGAGCAGATCGTGCTGCGGCGCCGGCTGATCCTCGGGCGTGCTGGTGAGCGCGCCGCGCGACTGGAAGGCGTCTGCGCGACGCGCTCGAGCAGGTCGCCGCCGACCTGGGCATGACGGTCGAGGTCGACCGGGGCACCGGCGACAACCGACGCCGGCCCGAGGGCCGCAGCCACGTGACCGTGCTCGGCACGCCGCTGAGGTCGCCGGCGGTCGCCGCGATCGCCGGCCGGATCGCCGACACCGGCGCCAACATCGACCGGATCGAGCGGATGGCGCGCTACCCGGTCACCGCGATCGACCTGCACGTCTCCGGCGCCGACCCCGACAGGCTGCGCGACATCCTCGCCCGGGAGGCCGCCGGCAGGGCGTCGACATCGCCGTGCAGCCGGCGAACCTGCTGCGGCGCGGCATGCGGCTGATCGTGATGGACGTCGACTCGACGCTGATCCAGGGCGAGGTGATCGAGATGCTGGCGGCGCACGCCGGCTGCGAGGCCGAGGTCGCGCGCGGTCACCGAGGCGGCGATGCGCGGCGAGCTCGACTTCGACGCAGAGCCTGCGCGCAGCGGGTCGCCCTGCTCGCCGGGCTCGACGCCGGCGCCCTGGACCAGGTGTACGACGAGCTGGTGCTCGCGCCCGGCGCCCGCACGCTGGTCCGCACGCTGAAGCGGCTCGGCTACCGGTTCGCGATCGTCTCCGGCGGCTTCACCCAGATCACCGACCGGATCGCCGCCGACCTCGGCATCGACTTCTCGGCCGCCAACGAGCTCGAGATCGTCGACGGCACGCTCACCGGGCGGCGTCGTCGGCGACGTCGTCGACCGGGCCGGCAAGGCCGCAGGCACTGCGCCGGTTCGCCGCCGCAGGCCGGGATCTCCGAGCAGCGCCACGATCGCGATCGGCGACGGCGCCAACGACCTCGACATGCTCACCGCCGCCGGCCTCGGCATCGCGTTCAACGCCAAGCCGGTGGTGCAGGAGGCCGCCCACACGTCGGTCAACGTGCCCTACCTCGACGCGATCCTGTACCTGCTCGGCATCAGCCGCGAGGAGGTCGAGGCCGCCGACGCCGAGGACGGCATCACCACGCCCTCTCCCCCGTCTGACCCTTCCCGCGAGAGGTCAGTTCTGGTTGCCAGAAAGTCGTCGAGAGGTCAGTCGCGGACATCTCGGTGCGTTCCCGGCAACCACAACTGACTTCTCGGCGTCAGCCCTGGCCGACGTGGAAGTCGGTCACGCTGGCGGAACCCTCGGCGAGGTCGGCCCAGGCGACGGGGACCTCGAGCACCGCGAGCGCCGCCGGGCGGGAAGCCCTCGGTCATGGCGCGGAAGGCGTCGGGGTCGGGGTCGCCGTCGTCGAGCAGGTGCGCGAGGTACGCCGCGGTCGGGTTGTGCCCGACGAACACCAGCACCGTCGCCTCCGGGGTGGCGGTGCGGCAGCACGTCGAGGGCGCGTGTCCGGGCCGGCGGCGAAGACCGCGTCGTCGTACGTCGGCCCGACCGCGGAGCCCGCGGCACTCGCGGCCGACGACTCCCACGTCTCCTGCGGTGCGCGCCGCGGACGACACGATCGCGTGCGTCGGCACGAGTCCCCTGCGCGGCCAGCCAGGCGCCCGCCTCGGCGGCGTCGCGGTGCGCCGCGCTCGGTCAGCCGGCGCTGGTGGTCCTCGGCGCCGAAGGGCTCCGCCTTGGCGTGCCGCATGACGACGAGCATCCGGCTTCGGGTGGCCACGGGCGTCAACTCTGGCATCCCGATAGGCTGCGCCTGTCATGCCGACCGCCGGAGACTGTCCTGTCATGCCATCGGTCCCGGCGACGACGGTCCCGGGCCGCTGTTCGTCATCGGCGGAGCCGAGGACAAGCTCGGCGGCGCACCGTCCTGACGCCGAGTTCGTGCGGCGCGCCGGTGGCCCCGACGCCCGGATCGCGGTGATCCCGACGGCGTCGCTCGCTCGGTCCCGAGATCGTCGAGGTGTACGACGCCGCTCTTCCGCAAGCTCGGCGCCGCCGAGGTGTTCGGCGTCCGGCCCGAGGACCGCGAGCAGGCCGACGACCCCGCACGTGCGTCGAGCCAGCTCGACGAGGCGACCGGCATCTTCATGACCGGCGGCAACCAGCTCAAGCTGTCCGGCGGTCGATCGCCGGCACGCCGTTCGGCGACGCCATCGTCGCCGCCCACGCGCCGCGGCGTCACCGTCGGCGGCACGTCGGCCGGGGCGCAGCATCCAGTCCTCGCACATGGTCGCCTTCGGCTCCGGGCGGCTACGACGCCGAAGCAGCGGATGACCCAGGTCGCCGCCGGCCTCGGCCTGCTCCGCGAGCTGCGTGATCGACCAGCACTTCGCGCAGCGCAACCGCTACGGCCGGCTGCTGATGATCGTCGTCCCAGAGCCCGCAGCTGCTCGGCATCGGCGTCGACGAGGACACCGCCGCCGTGATCACCCGGACACGAGGCCGCCGAGGTGCTGCGAGGTGGTCGGCCGCGGCGCGGTCACGATCTTCGACGGCGCGCACATGGTCACCAACGCCCACGAGGCCAAGCGCAACGTCGCCGATCCTCGCCTCCGGCGTCGCTGCTGCACGTGCTGCCCGCCGGCGCGCGAGTTCGACCTGACCACCCGCACGCTGGTCCCCGACGAGGCCCGCGTCATCGAGGACGAGGTCGACGAGCTGGGTCCGGTAGCCGAGCTGGCCGCGGCCAGCCGTGACCTGCGCAAGATGGCTCGCGACATCGCCGCCGGCGACGTCTCGCCCCACCGTCGCTGCGCCGCCGCACGGGCGCCGCCGTACGCAGAGGAGCCGCCCATGAGTCGAGTCGCCCGCCCCCGACCTGCGATCGTCGAGACCCGCGTCTACCGCGGCGCCAACGTCTGGTCCTACGACCAGGCGATCCACCTCGTCGTCGACCTCGGCGTGCCTCGAGGAGTTCCCGACCAACACCCTGCCCGGGTTCACCGACGCACCTGCTCGAGGCTGCTGCCCGGCCTGCGCGAGCACTCCTGCTCCCGCGGTCGTCGCGGCGGCTTCGTCGAGCGGCTCAACGAGGGCACCTGGCTCGGCCACGTCGCCGAGCACGTCGCGCTCGCGCTCCAGCAGGTCGTCGGCCACGACATCCGGCGCGGCAAGACCCGCCAGGTCAAGGGCGAGCAGGGCCGCTACAACATCATCTACGGGTACGTCGACGAGCAGGTCGGCCTCGCGGCCGGGCGGCTCGCCGTACGCCTGGTCAACCACCTCGTCGAGGCCGACCCCGACTTCGACTTCGAGCAGGAGCTCGAGACGTTCATCCTGCGCGCCGAGCGCACCGCGTTCGGCCCGTCGACGCAGGCGATCATCGACGAGGCGGTCTCGCGCGACATCCCGTGGATCCGGCTCAACCAGTACTCGCTCGTGCAGCTCGGCCAGGGCGTCCACGCGAAGCGGATCCGCGCCACGATGACCTCGGAGACCAGCGCGATCGCGGTCGACATCGCCTCCGACAAGGACCTCACCACCCGGCTGCTCGGCGCCGCCGGGCTGCCGGTGCCCAAGCAGGAGTCGTGCGCACGGCGGACCAGGCGGTCGCGGTCGGCCAAGCGGATCGGCTTCCCGGTCGTCGTGAAGCCGCTCGACGGCAACCACGGCCGCGGCGTCTGCCTCGACCTGCAGAACGAGGACGACGTGCGCGAGGCGTTCCCGATCGCCAAGGAGCAGTCGCGGCGCGGCTGGGTGATCGTCGAGTCGTTCATCACCGGCAAGGACTACCGCTGCCTGATCATCGACGGCCGGATCGCCGCGATCGCCGAGCGGGTGCCCGCGCACGTGATCGGCGACGGC
Source organism: uncultured Actinomycetota bacterium (assembly GCA_963745795.1). Taxonomy (GTDB): domain Bacteria; phylum Actinomycetota; class Actinomycetes; order Propionibacteriales; family Nocardioidaceae; genus Marmoricola. Next base: position 544,561 of record CAVUYR010000006.1, read on the forward strand.
ACCAGCACCGTCGAGCAGCTCGTCGACACTGACCAACGCCGACCCGCGTCGCGGCGTCGGCCACGAGAAGGTGCTGACCCGGATCAAGGTCGACGCCGCCGCCGATGGAGCTGCTCGCGCGACCAGGGCTACGCGCTGAGCGACGTGCCGCCGGAGGGCGAGATGGTCAAGCTCGCCCTCACCGGCAACATGTCGACCGGCGGCATCTCGATCGACCGCACCTTCGAGGCGCACCCGGAGAACGTCGAGATCGCCGAGGAGGCCGCCCGGATGGTCGGCCTCGACATCGCCGGCATCGACTTCATCTGCCCCGACATCACCGCAGCCGGTGCGCGAGACCGGCGGCGCGATCTGCGAGGTCAACGCCGCGCCCGGCTTCCGGATGCACACGCACCCGACGATCGGCGAGCCGCAGTTCATCGCCAAGCCGGTCGTCGACATGCTCTTCCCGCCCGGCGCGCCCAGCCGGATCCCGATCGTGGCCGTCACCGGCACCAACGGCAAGACGACCACCAGCCGGATGATCAGCCACATCTTCAAGGGCATGGGCCGCAAGGTCGGCATGACCTCCACCGACGGCGTCGTCATCGACGAGCGGCTGCTGATCCGGGCCGACGCGTCCGGCCCGCGCAGCGCCCGGATGGTGCTGCAGAACCCGCGCGTCGACTTCGCGGTCTTCGAGGTCGCCCGCGGCGGCATCCTGCGCGAGGGCCTCGGCTACGAGCGCAACGACGTCGCCGTCGTGCTCAACGTGCAGCCCGACCACCTCGGCCTGCGCGGCATCGACACCGTCGAGCAGCTCGCCGACGTCAAGGCGGTGCTGGTCGAGGCGGTCCCCCGCGACGGCCACGCCGTGCTCAACGCCGACGACCCGCTGGTGCGCGAGATGCGGCGCCGCTGCTCGGGCCAGGTGGTCTGGTTCTCGATGGCGCGAGCCCGGGCTCCGAGGACGCGCGACATGATCGACGCGCACTGCCGCCGCGGCGGCAAGGCGCTGGTGCTCGAGCCGACCGAGCGCGGCGAGATGATCGTCGTACGCCACGGCGCGCCGCGACATGCAGCTCGCCTGGACCCACCTGCTGCCGGCGACCTTCGGCGGCCGGGCCCGGATGAACGTGCAGAACTCGCTGGCCGCCGCCGCCGCGGCGTTCGCCGCCGGTGCTCCGCTGCACGACATCCGGCAGGGACTGCGCACCTTCTCGACCAACTACTACCTCTCCCCCGGCCGCCTCAACGAGATCGAGGTCAACGGGGTCAACGTGATCGTCGACTACTGCCACAACGCGCCCGGCATGCGCATGCTCGGCGACTTCGTCGACCGCGTCGGCGAGAGCCTCGACTCGCGGCAGCGAGCTCGGCAAGCCGTCGCGGATCGGCGTCATCGCCACCGCCGGCGACCGCCGCGACGAGGACATGCGCGAGCTCGGCGACGATCGCCGCCCAGCACTTCGACGTCGTGATCGTGCGCGAGGACGTCGCGCTGCGCGGCCGCGAGCGCGGCGAGACCGCGGCGCTGGTCGCCGAGGGCGTACGCCGGGCCATGGACGAGGGCGCCCGCTGCAAGCAGGTCGAGGTCGATCCTCGACGAGATCGAGGCCGTCCGGCACGCGATGACCCGCGCCAACCGCGGCGACCTGGTCGTGGTCTGCGTCGACAAGCACCCCGCGGTGATGAGCCGAGCTGGAGAACTGGTCGAACCAGGCCCAGGCCGGTGCCACGTCGCCGTCGCCGACGCCCCGGTCGCCGACCCCGACTACGCGCCGGTGCACTCACCGGAGCCGGCCGCGGAGTCCGTCTCCGGGTGACCGACCTCGCGGCACTGCTCGCGGAGGCGGCCCACGCGGCGGGGGTCCCCGGAGCGGTGCTGGGCGTCTGGGCCGACGGCCGCGAGACCGTGCACGCGTCCGGGGTGCTCAGCACGCGCACCGGGGTCGAGGTGACGCCCGACAGCGTGTTCCAGATCGGCTCGATCACCAAGACCTGGACCGCGACGATGGTCGCCCAGCTCGTCGAAGAGGGCCGGCTCTCGTACGACGCGACGGTGGCCGACGTGCTTCCCGGCGTACGGCTGGGCGTCGAGGACCGTTCCGACCGGGTGACCGTGCGCCACCTGCTCACCCACACCAGCGGCATCGACGGCGACATCTTCGTCGACACCGGGCGTGGCGACGACTGCGTCGAGCGGTATGTCGCCCTGCTGGCCGACGCCGCGCAGATCACCGAGCCGGGAGAGTTGTACTGCTACTGCAACAGCGGCTTCGTGCTGCTCGGCCGGATGATCGAGGTGCTCGACGGGTGCGTCTGGGACGACGCGCTCCGCGCCCGGCTGGTCGAGCCGCTCGGGCTGGACGACGTGTGCCTGCTCCCGGAGGACGCGATCCTGCGACGGGCCGCGGTGGGTCACCACGAGCACCCGCACACCGACCGCCCGTTCGACCAGTGGATGCTGCCGCGCAGCCTCGGTCCGGCCGGGCTGATCACGACGACGGCACACGACCTGCTCGGCTACGCCCGGATGCACCTCGACCCCGGGCCGCCGTCGTTGGCGGAGATGCGCGAGCCGCAGGGCGTCGTACCCAACCCGAAGGCGTTCGACCACATCGGTCTCGGCTGGCGCCTCGGCGACTGGGACGGCGTCCAGGTGCTCGCCCATGACGGCGCCACGCTCGGGCAGTCCGCGATGCTGCGCGTGGTGCCGGAGCGTGGCTTCGCCTGCTGCCTGCTCACCAACTCCGCGGAGGGCGAGTCGCTGGAGGAGCGGGTGCTGCCCGAGGTGTTCGCGTCGTTCGCCGACCTGGTCGTGCCCGCGGGACCACGCCCCGATCTCGACGCGCGCCCCGGCGACCTCGACCGCTTCGCCGGTCGCTACCACCGTCGTGCGGTCGACTTCGAGGTGACGGCGGGCGACGGCGGGCTCACGATCGAGGTGCTCCCGGCCGCCGATATGCCGTGGACGGGCGAGGCGGAGACGTTGCGGATGCTGCCGGCCGACGCCGGCGGCCGGAGGTTCGTCGGCCGGGCGGCGGAGGACCTGCCGTGGTGGCCCGTGGAGTTCGGCGAGCTGGACGGCGGGCGGGCGTACCTGTGCTCGGGTGGCCGGATCGCGTTGCGTGGCTGAGTGTGGTGGGTGGGTTCCGGCCGGGCCGGGCCAAATACCACGGTCCCGTGGTATCCATCCTCTTCCCTCGCGAGATTTCGCTAGGGAAGGGGCCGGTTACCACGGGACCGTGGTAATCAGCCCACCCTCTGCCCCACCCCCTGGCTCGGGTGCAGCTGCCCACACTCGGTGTGCGGAGGCTCGTCGCCGGCGAGCCGGTCGGTGCACGCGTCGGCCACCTCCGGCGGCAGCTCGCGCAGCCCGAACCACGACACGATCCCGCCGAGCGCCAGCAGCACCGCGCAGACGACCATGCCCTCGCGGTAGCCGGCGGTGAGCACGTCCGGCTGGCGGTAGTCGGTGCCGCTCAGCCCGACCGCGGCCGGCAGCGCGGCGACCAGCAGCAGCGAGCCGGCCCGCGCGACGGCGTTGTTGATCCCGCTCGCGGCGCCCGCGTACTCGTCGGGTGCCGCGGCCAGCACGGCCGCGGTCAGGGGCGACACCAGGCCGGCGAGGCCGAGGGCGAAGAGCACCATGCCCGGGCAGCACGCCCGTCCAGTACGACGTGCCTTCGCCGACGCCCACCAGCAGCAGCACCCCGGCGGCGCAGAACAGCGGACCGATCGTCATCGGCAGCCGGGGACCGGTGCGGGCGGCCAGCTCCGCGAACCGCGACGACAGCAGCAGCATGGCCACCGTGACCGGCAGCCCGGCCAGCCCCGCCTGGAACGGGCTGAACCCGACTGCTCACCTGGAGCTGGAGCACGAGCAGGAAGAACACCGAGCCGAGCGCGCCGTACACGAGCAACGTCATCAGGTTGGCCGCGGTGAAGATCCGCGACGCGAACAGCTCGGTCGGCACCATCGCGCCCGGGTGCCGCTCGACGAGGACGAATCCCACCATCCCGGCCACGCCCACGGCTGCGGCCAGCCAGAAGACGGTCGGGTCGTTGGACCTGCCGACGGTGAGCGCGTAGGTGATCGCACCGAGCGCCACGACACACAGGAGCGCGCCGCGCACGTCGAAGGGGCGCGGGGCTCCCTCGGCCCGGGACTCCGGCACCCAGCGGCAGAGCACCAGCACCGCCAGGCACAGGGGCAGGTTGATCAGGAAGATCAGCCGCCAGCTGCCGTGGTCGAGCAGGAAGCCGCCGACGAACGGCCCGAGCGCGGTGGTCACCCCGGCGACACCGGCCCAGGAGCCGATCGCACCGGCGCGGTCCTCGCGCCGGAAGCTGCTCTCGATGATCGCGAGGCTGCCCGGCGTCAGCAGTGCGGCCGCGACGCCCTGGAGCACGCGGGCCGCGATCAGCTGGGGCGGTGTCTGGGCGACCGCGCAGAGCATGCTGCAGACCGCGAACCCGACGACGCCGACGAGGTAGACGCGGCGCCGCCCGAGCCGGTCGCCGAGAGCGCCCCCGACGAGGATCAGCGACGCCAGCGCGAGCAGGTAGCCGTTGGTGACCCACTGCAGCTGGGCCAGCGAGGCGTCGAGGTCCTCGCCGATCGACTCAGCGCGATGTTGACGATCGAGCCGTCGAGGATGGCGATCCCGGATCCGAGCGTGACCGCGAGCAACGTGAGCCGGCCGCGGACCTCGGTTCGGCTCAGCGGAGCGGCGGTCTCAGCCACGCGCGCGCCGTACCTTCTCGCGCAGGTCGTCCGGGCCGTCGGCCGTGCCCCCGCCTCGCGGCGAGCCAGTCGTAGACCTCCTGCCGCTCCGCGTGGCACATCAGCCCGACCACGTCGCCGGGCTCGGCCAGGCTCGACAGAGCGCCTGGAGCGCGTCGAGCTCGGTGGGGTACGCCGGCAGATGTCGTCGACGCCCGACCCGCGCGGCGCCGGCGCGCATCAGCGCGTCGAGCTCGTCGGTGGTGCGGCCGCGCAGGTACTTCTCCTTGTGCCCGATCACGACCACGTCGGCGTCGCGCGCGGCGATCTCGCCGAGGCTCTCGACCAGGTCGTCGGTGCGGTCGCCCACGGCGCCGAGCGCCGAGCAGCAGCCGCGCCCCGGGGGCGGCGACGCCGCGCATGATCTCGAGCAGCGCCTCGAGGCCGGCCTCGTTGTGCGCGAGGTCGATCACCACGGAGCACGCTCGTCGCAGCGTGAAGATGTTCATCCGGCCCGGGTTGTGCTCCGTGTCGGGCAGGAACGAGCCGCAGCCCCTCGACCACGTGGCTCGCGGTCGAGCCCGACGGCCAGCGCCGCCGAGGCGGCGGCGAGCGCGTTCTCGACGTTGAAGCGGGACAGCCCGGCCAGCGTCATCGGCACGTCGACGACCTCGACCAGCGGGTCGGGGTCGGCTGCCCGGTCGAGCACGGTGATCCAGCCGTCGATGACGGTCGTCGCCCGGCCACCGCGCGGCGAGCACGTCGCGCAGGGCCGGCGAGTCCGGGTCGCGCGAGAACACCCACGGCTGCGCGCGGCGTGGTCGCGCCGCATCGCGAAGACGCGGGGGTCGTCGGCGTTGAGCACCGCCCAGCCGGTCTTCTTGGTGATCCGCGGGACGACGCCCTTGACCTCGGCGAGCTGGTCGACGGTGTCGATGCCCTGCAGCCCGAGGTGGTCGGCGGTGACGTTGGTGACCACCGAGACGTCGTTGCGGACCAGGCCGATGCCCTTGAGCAGGATGCCGCCGCGCGCGGTCTCGGTGACCGCGAACTCGACCTCCGGGTGGGCCAGCACCCGGCCGGCGCCGCACGGGCCCGAGTAGTCGCCGGCCTCGACCAGCACGCCGTCGACGTAGATGCCGTCGGTGTTGGACCAGCCGACGTGGCGCCCGGCCACCGCGCGCGATGTGCGCGATCATCCGCGAGGTCGTGGTCTTGCCGTTGGTGCCGGTCACCGCGACGACGGGAACCGTGGGTCGCAGAGTCGTGGGTCCCGGGCCGCGCTCGGTCGTACGCGACCAGCGGCCGCCACTCGCCGAGGGCAGCCGCGTCGCCGCCGAGCTCGTCGAGCACCTCGGCGACCGCCTCACCGAGCGCCCGGGCGCGGTTGCGGTCGCGCCACGGGTAGGCGACGACCACGCGCTGGCTGTCGCTCGTCGGCCGCACCCGCACGCGCGAGCCGGGTCGTCCCGGCACTCGGCGGCGATCCGCCGGACCAGCCGCTCGACGAGGCGCATCACGAACCGCTGCCGGAAGCCGCTGTCGGCCCGCCCGGGACGCACCGCCTGTCATGCCGAGCGCGGCTGCCGAACGCACGCAGGTCCTGCTCGGAGGCGGCAGCGAGCCCGGTGACGTCGAGCGTGAGCTTGATGGCGGCGCGCGGGAAGTAGAGGTTCGGACCCTCGAGGACCCGCAGCTCGACGAGGGAGGTCACCGGCGCACGCTAGCGCTCCGCGGTCCGGGCGGTCAGGCCCCCATCGCGTGGAAGCCGCCGTCGACGTGGACGATCTCGCCGGTGGTGGCCGGGAAGAAGTCCGACAGCAGGGCGACGACGCCCTTCGCCGTCGGCGTCTGGTCCTTCTCGTCCCAGCCCAGCGGCGCGCGGTCGCTCCACATCGACTCGAGGTCCTCGAAGCCGGGGATCGCCTTGGCGGCCAGCGTCTTCAGCGGCCCGGCGGAGACCAGGTTGACCCGGATCCCCTTCGGGCCCGAGGTCGCGGGCCAGGTAGCGCGAGCACGACTCGAGCCCGGCCTTGGCCACGCCCATCCAGTCGTACGCCGGCCAGGCGACGGTCGCGTCGAAGGTCATCCCGACGACCGAGCCACCCTGGCCCATCAGCGGCGGGCACGCCTTGGCCAGCGACATCAGGGAGTACGCCGAGACCTGCACCGCCTGGGCCACGTCCGCCCACGGACCGCCCAGGAACTTGCCGCCGAGCAGCGTCTCCGGGTTGCCGTAGGCGATCGAGTGCACGACGCCGTCGAGCCCGTCGACGTGCTCGCGCAGCAGGTCGGGCAGCCGCTCGAGGTGCTCCTCGTCGGTGACGTCGAGCTCGAGCACCGGGCCGGCTCGGGCAGCCGGCTGACGATCCGCTTGGTGATGCCGAGCGCCCGGCCGAAGTTGGAGATCAGGACGGTGCGCGCCCTGCTCCTGGGCGACGCGGGCGACCGCGAAGCCGATCGAGCTGTCCATCGTGACGCCGGCGACCAGGATCCGCTTGCCGTCGAGAATGCCCATGCTGCTCCTTCGGTGGTCGAGCTGGTCGGTGGTGGTCAGTGATGGCCAGTGGTGGCCGAACCGGTCAGTGGCCCATGCCGAGTCCGCCGTCGACCGGGATCACGGCCCCGGTGACGTACGCCGCGCCCTCGGACGCCAGCCAGGTGACGGCGGCGGCGACCTCGGCCGGCGACGCGAAGCGCTGCAGCGGGATCTGTTGCTGGTACGCCGCCTTCTGCTCCTCGGGGAGCACGGCGGTCATGTCGGTCTCGACGAAGCCGGGGGCGACCACGTTCGCGGTGATCGACCGGCTGCCGAGCTCGCGCGCGATCGACCGCGCCATGCCGACCAGGCCGGCCTTGCTGGCGGCGTAGTTGACCTGGCCGGGCGAGCCGAGCAGCCCGACCACCGAGGAGACGAAGATGATCCGGCCCTGGCGCTGCCGGAGCATGCCCTTGGCCGCGCGCTTGGCCAGCCGGAACGAGCCGGTGAGGTTGGTCTCGATCACGGCGTCCCAGTCGTCGCTCGCTCATCCGCAGCAGCAGCGTGTCGCGGGTGATGCCGGCGTTGGCGACCAGCACCTCGACCGGGCCCTGGTGCTCCTCGACCGCGGCGAACGCCGCGTCGACGGACTCCGGGTCGGTCACGTCGCAGGCCACGCCGAACGCACCCTCGGGCGCGTCGCCGTTGCGTGTGGTGACGGCCACCTCGTCGCCCTGGGCCAGGAACGCCTCCGCGATCGCGCGTCCGATGCCGCGGTTGCCGCCGGTGACGAGTACGGATCTGCTCACCCGTCGACGCTATCGACTACCGCCGGGTAGGCGAAAGTGACGCGGCCCGTGCCCGGACAGCGGACGCTCAGTCGTCCTCGAGCCGGAAGCCGAGCTTCATGGTCAATCGGCGAGCTCGACGCCGCCGTCCAGGACGGCAGCGGACGCTCAGTCGTCCTCGAGCCGGAAGCCGACCTTCATGGCCACCTGGAAGTGCTCGACGCCGCCGTCCTTGACCTGCCCGCGGACCTCGAGTCACCTCGAACCAGTCGAGGTGGCGCAGCGGTCCGGGAGGCCCGCTCGACGCCGTTGCGGATCGCCTGGTCGATGCCGTCCGGCGAGGTGCCGACGATCTCGGTGACGCGGTAGGTGCGGTCGGACATGGGTACTCCTCGAGGTCGGGGACGGCCGCGCGGGCCGGTGGTCCGAAGGATGCCACGGCGCACGTCGCACCGCGGAACCCCGGCGTACGCTCGAGGCATGCTCCGCCGACCGCGCACGGGTTCGGACGTCGTCCGGATCACCGACGCACCCATCAGCACCGCCGACGAGATCGGTGCACGGCAGCGGCGCTACCTGCTCTCGATGGGGCTGCGCACGCTGTGCTTCATCAGCGCGATCGTGGTCGGCTCCGGCTGGCTGCGCTGGGTGCTCGTGGCGGCGGCCCTGGTGCTCCCCTACGTCGCCGTGGTGATGGCCAACGCGGCGAGCCCGAAGGTGGCCGGAACCATGCCCGAGGGTCCTGACCTTCAGCGCAAATCGCTCCCTCCGGGACAAAGTCCTCCGTGAATTACGGCACGCGTTCGACATCCAAAAAGCGATCGTGCAAGAATCAACGAGAGTCGTGCCCGGTCTCCCCCGTCTGGACACGACTTTGAGTGCCGGACGGCTTCCCCCCGTAGCCGTCCGGCACTTCCATGTCCGGACCAGGTGGAGTCGTTGATGGAGCCCGAGAAGCCGACATGCTCGGCCAGGGACTGCCAGTCCGACGCGGTCTGGGACCTGCTCTGGAACAACCCGAAGCTGCACACGCCCGACCGGCGCAAGGTGTGGCTGGCCTGTGACGAGCACCGGCAGTCGCTCGCGGACTTCCTGGCCGCGCGCCAGTTCCTGCGCGACGTCCGGCCGCACACGGGCGGCTGATCCCGGACCTGCCGCTCAGCCGCCGATCGCGGACATCGGGCGCGTGGGCTGCAGGAAGCTGGTGTCGTCGATGCCGTGGCCGGGGCAGCTTGGTCATCATCGCGAGCCGCCACCGGTCCGCGATCTCGGCGTCGTCGGCACCGCCGCGCAGTGCCGCCCGCAGGTCGGACTCCTCGCGAGCGAACAGGCAGTTGCGGACCTGGCCGTCGGCGGTGAGCCGCACCCGGTCGCAGTCGCCGCAGAACGGCCGCGTGACCGACGCGATGACGCCGACCGTGCCCGGGCCGCCGTCGACCGGAACAGCTCCGCGGGCGCGCTGCCGCGGGGCTCCTCGGCCGGTGTCAGCGTGAACGCCGCCTCCAGGGTCGCGAAGATCTCCTCCGCGGTCACCATCGCCTCGCGGCTCCAGTCGTGCTGGGCGTCGAGCGGCATCTGCTCGATGATCCGCAGCTCGTAGCCGCGCTCCAGGCACCAGCCGAGCAGCTCGGGCGCCTGGTCGTCGTTGACCCCGCGCAGCAGCACCGCGTTGACCTTGACCGGGGTCAGCCCGGCGTCGGCAGCCGCCTCCAGGCCCGTCGACCACGTCGTGAGAGCCGGTCGCGCCGGGTGATCGTGTGGAAGGTCTCGGGCCGGATCGTGTCCAGGCTGACGTTGACCCGGTCGAGGCCCGGCCCCGGCGAGCGTGTGGGCGGTGCGCGTGAGGCCGAGCGCGTTGGTGGTCAGCGACAGCTCGGGTCGCGGCTCCAGGGCGGCACTGCGGCGCACGATGTCGACCAGGCCGCGGCGCAGCAGCGGCTCACCGCCGGTGAACCGGACCTCGCTCGACGCCGAGACGCTCGACGGCGATCGTGATCAGCCGGACCACCTCGTCGTCGGTGAGGACCTCGTCGGTCGGGAGCCAGTCCAGACCCTCGGCCGGCATGCAGTAGTTGCAGCGCAGGTTGCACCGGTCGGTCAGGGAGACCCGGAGGTCGGTCGCGGTGCGGCCCCAGGTGTCCAGCAGTCCGGTCGTCGGCATTTCCTCATCGTAGTTGGGCGCTGGGCACTGCCGCAGGCGCATCCGGCACCGGCGGTTATCGTCGCGACGTGCGCTTCCTGCTGACCCGACGCTGGTTGGGGTTCCTGCTGGTCGTGGGCGCACTCGCGTACCTCGCGCTGCGCCTGGGCGACTGGCAGTTCCACCGCCTCGACGACCGCCGTGCGGCCAACAGCCGGATCGTGCACAACCTCGCCGACTCACCCGTGCCGGTCGCCGACGTGCTGGCCGTGGGCCGCGGTGCCACGGAGAGCGACGAGTGGCGCCAGGTCACGGCGACCGGCAAGTACGACGACGAGCACACGGTGGTCGTGCGCTACCGCACCCGCGAGGGCGCGTCCGGCGTCGACGTGGTGACGCCGCTGGTGACGAACAGCGGCGACGCGGTGCTGGTCGACCGCGGCTGGATGGCGGCGGAGAACTCCGGAGCCCGGCGCCCGGACCTCCCGCCGGCCACGAGCGGGCTGGTCACGGTCACCGGCTACGTGCGCGCCGACGCCACGGGCGGCTCGACCCAGGTCACCGACCTGTCCACGCGCTCCATCTCGAGCCGGGCGATCGGCTCGGTCGTGCCCTACCCGCTGTTCGGCGGCTTCCTGGAGCTGGCCCGCCAGTCGCCCCGCGCGGACAAGCCGCTCGCCGCGGTGGAGCTGCCCGAGATCAACGACGGACCGCACTTCTTCTACGGCCTCCAGTGGTGGTTCTTCGGGCTGCTCGCGATCGTCGGCTTCGGCTACCTCGTGTACGACGAGTGGCGGCAGCGGCGCACCCGGTCAGAGGGCGCGGACCATGCCCCCGTCGACCGGCAGCATCACGCCCGACACGAATGACGCCGCCGGGCTGAGCAGGAACGCCGCCGCCCGGCCGAACTCCTCGGGCCGTCCGTCGCGCGCGCAGCGGGATGCCGGCGATGTGACCGCGCCCGCGACTCCTCCGGGTCGCCGCCACGGGCGTCGAGCTCGCGCGAGCCGTTCGGTCTCGATCCGGCCGGGCATCAGCCCGTTGACCCGGATCCCGCGCGGGCCGAGCTCGTCGGCCAGGGTCTTGGCCACCATCGCGAGGCCTGGGCGCAGGCCGTTGGAGATGGCCAGCCCGGCGAGCGGCGCCCGCACGGAGCTGGACAGCACGAAGGCGATCGAGCCGCCCTCCGCGAGCCGCTCCGCCACCGTGCGCGCGATCCGGACGGCGCCGAGGAAGACCGACTCGAACGCGGCGGTCCACTCCTCGTCGGTGGTGTCCATGACGCTGTTCGCCGGCGGTCCGCCGACCGAGACCAGCGCGCCGTCGAGCCGGCCCCAGGTGTCGAACGCCGCGGCCACCATTCGGCCGGCCTGGGCCGGGTCGGCGTTGTCGCCGACCACCCCCACCGCCCGGTCACCGAGATCGGCGACGGCACTGTCGAGCGAGGCCCGGTCGCGGCCGGAGATGACCACGCGGGCACCCTCGGCGACCAGCACGTCGGCGGTGGCGCGACCGAGCCCGCGGGCGGCGCCGGTGATGAGGAAGACCCTGTCGGTCAGCTGGAGATCCATGGCCCCCGTTCTACCCGACCGTTCTACCCGACCGTTCTACCCGACCGGCTCGCCGGCCTCGTCCCCGATGAACTGGGTGCGGTAGAGGTCGGCGTACAGGCCACCCTCGGCGAGCAGGTCGAGGTGGGTGCCTCGCTGCACGACGCGGCCGTCGTCGACGACCAGGATCTGGTCGGCGTTGCGCACCGTGGAGAGGCGGTGGGCGATCACCAGCGACGTGCGGCCGGAGAGCGCCGTGTCGAGCGCGCGCTGGACCGCGTGCTCGGACTCGGAGTCGAGGTGCGCGGTGGCCTCGTCGAGCACCACGATCGGCGGCGCCTTGAGCAGCAGCCGGGCGATCGCCAGCCGCTGCCGCTCGCCGCCGGAGAGCCGGTAGCCGCGGTCGCCGACGACGGTCTCGAGCCCGTCGGGCAGCCCGCGCACCAGGGGCGCGATCTGCGCCGCCTCGAGCGCCGACCAGACTTCGTCGTCGGTGGCGTGGGGGCGCGCGTAGCGGAGGTTCTCCGGATCGTGTCGTGGAACATGTGGGCGTCCTGGGTCACGTAGCCGACGCTGTCCTCCAGGGACTGGAGGGTCACGTCGCGGACGTCCTCGCCGCCGACCCGGACCCTGCCCCCGGTGACGTCGTACAGCCGCGCGACAAGGTGCGTGATCGTCGTCTTGCCGGCGCCGGAGGGTCCGACCAGGGCCACCATCTGCCCGGACTCGGCGCGGAAGCTGACGTCGTGGAGCACCTGGTCCGCTGTCGCGGCTCTCCTTGCGGGCTCACCGTCTCCAGGCTGGCCAGCGAGACATCGTCGGCCTGCGGGTAGCTGAAGGCCGACGTGGTCGAACTCCACGCTCGCCGCGTCGGGGGGCAGGACCGAGGCGCCCGGCTTCTCCTGCACCGTCGAGGGCAGGTCGAGCACCTCGAAGACCCGGTCGAAGCTGACCAGCGCGGTCATCACGTCGACCCGCACGTTGGACTGAGCCCCTGAAGCGGACCGAGCAGCCGCAGCAGCAGCGTCGCGAGCGCGATCAGGGTGCCGACGGTGAGCGACTGCTGGATCGCCAGCTGACCGCCGACGCCGTAGACGAGCGCGGTCGCCAGCGCCGGCACCAGCATCATCGCGGCGCATGAACACCCGCGAGATCAGGGAGATCCGGACGCCGAGGTCACGGACCACGGCCGCCTTCTCGCCGTACTTCTCGTCCTCCTCGTCGCGGCGCCCGAACAGCTTGAGCAGCAGCGCGCCGCCGACGTTGAAGCGCTCGGTCATCATGTTGCCGAGGTCGGCGTTGCCGTTCATCTGGTCGCGGGTCAGCCCGGCCAGCCTGGCCCCGACCCAGCGCGAGGCGAGGATCAGGATCGGGAACGTCGCCAGGCACAGCAGCGTCACCTGCCAGCTCAGGGCGATCATCGTGATCGCGACCACGACCACGCTGATCGAGTTCGACACCATGCCGGACAGCATGGAGGTGAACGCGCGCTGGGCGCCGATCACGTCGTTGTTGAGGCGGGAGACCAGGGCGCCGGTCTGGGTGCGCGTGAAGAAGGCCAGCGACATCCGCTGCACGTGGGCGAACACCTTGGTGCGCAGGTCGTAGATCAGGCCCTCGCCGATCCGCGAGGACAGCCACCCCATGAGCACGCCGAAGCTGGCGTCGATGAGCGAGACCCCGACCATGGCGAGCGCGAGCAGGGTGACCAGCCGACTGTCACCCGTGCCGATGCCGTCGTCGATGAGGCGCTTGATCAGGAGCGGGTTGACCACCACGATCGCGGCGTCGAGCACGGTAACCACCAGGAAAGCGGCGATCACGGCGCGGTGGGGAACCGCGAACCGGCCGATCCGGCGGAGGGTCTTGCGGGTCAGCCGGGCGTTGAGCGCGCTGCGGTCGGTGCGGAGCCAGCGTCCACCCATGGGGTGCATGCCGCTCATTTCTCGGGGTCCCCGAGGAGGCGCGAGCGAGGCGAGTGGCTTGGTGGGTTGTTCATCGGCTTCTCCCTCCCGTCAGGCGCCGCCGGGGGCGACGCGTCAGAACTGTGCGGCGAGCGCCCGCATCAGGCCCACCTGCGCGGTGCGCTCGGCACGCCGCTGGTCGTCCAGCGAACGGTCCGCCGCCTGCTGCAGCAGTGCCTTGGTGCCGGAGACCGCGTCGCGCGGGTTGGCCAGGATCGCGTTGGCGAGGTCGGTGACGGTGGCATCCAGCTCCCCGCGGGGTACGACGAGCGTGGTCAGACCGATCGCCGCGGCCTCGGTGGCCCCGACGTAGCGCGCGGTCGCACAGATCTCCAGCGCCCGCGCATACCCAACGGCGCTGACCAGCGGTTTTGTTCCCGCGAGGTCGGGCACCAGGCCGAGTGCCGGCTCCTTCATGCAGAACTGCACGTCGTCGGCGGCCACCCGGAGGTCGCAGGCCAGCGCGAGCTGGAAGGCTGCCCCGATCGCGTAGCCGTGGACCTGCGCGATCGTGACCAGGTCGGGCCGGGTCAGCCAGACGAAGCCCTCCTGGTAGTCCGCGATCTCGTCGGCGAACTCGTCGTCGCTCTGCTCCAGGAGCTCGAGGAAGCCCTTCTCACCGGGCGGGCCATCTGGCGAGAGCATCGACCGGTCGAGCCCCGCCGAGAACGCCTCGCCGGCGCCCTTCACCACCACGACCTGCACATCGTCGGGCAGTCCGGCCCCGATCTCGGCCAGCGTGCGCCACGTGGTGGGCGTCATCGCGTTGCGTCGCTCGGGACGGTCCAGCGTGATCGTCGCCACGGCACCGTCGAGAGCGAGGGCCAGCCCGGCGGCGTGCAGGCGGTCGGCGTCGGGCAGGGCCGATGATGGGGTCATGCCGGTCAGCGTATGTGTGCCCGCTGACGTTCACCCCAAGGGAGGTCGGCCGCTGTGATTGGATCGTGCCAATGACTACCGACACTGACGTCTGGCCCGGCACCGCCTACCCGCTCGGCGCGACCTTCGACGGAGGTGGCACGAACTTCGCGCTGTTCAGCGAGGTAGCCGAGCGGGTGGACCTGTGCCTGGTCGACCCCGACGGCACCGAGGTGCGCATCGAGCTCCGCGAGGTCGACGCCCACGTCTGGCACTGCTACCTGCCCCACGTGCAGCCGGGGCAGCGCTACGGCTACCGCGTGCACGGGTCCTACGACCCGGAGAAGGGGCTGCGCTGCAACCCCGCCAAGCTGCTGCTCGACCCCTACGCCAAGGCCACCGACCGTGAGATCGACTGGCACCCGTCGGTGTTCGGCTACGACCTCGAACAGGGTCCGGAGTCGCGCAACGACGAGGACTCCGGCCCGCACATGACGCTCGGCGTGGTCACCAGCCCGTACTTCGACTGGGAGGGCGACCGCCGGCTCAACGTGCCCTACAACGAGTCGGTCATCTACGAGGCGCACGTCAAGGGGCTCACCCAGCTGCATCCCGACGTGCCGGAGGAGCTGCGCGGCACGTACGCCGGCCTCGCCCACCCGGCGATCACCGAGCACCTGACCCGGCTGGGGGTGACCGCGATCGAGCTGATGCCCGTGCACCAGTTCGTGCAGGACAACACGCTGCTGGAGAAGGGCCTGCGCAACTACTGGGGCTACAACACCCTGGCGTTCCTCGCGCCGCACGCCGACTACGCGGCCAGCACGACGAACGGCCAGCAGGTGCAGGAGTTCAAGACCATGGTCAAGGCCATGCACCGGGCCGGCATCGAGGTGATCCTCGACGTGGTCTACAACCACACGGCGGAGGGCAACCACCTCGGGCCGACCCTGTCGTTCAAGGGCATCGACAACCCGGCGTACTACCGGCTGGTCGAGGACGACCTCGCAGTACTACATGGACTACACCGGCACCGGCAACTCCCTCAACGTCCGCCACCCGCACTCGCTGCAGCTGATCATGGACTCGCTGCGCTACTGGGTGACCGAGATGCACGTCGACGGGTTCCGGTTCGACCTCGCCGCTGCGCTGGCGCGCGAGTTCTACGACGTCGACCGGCTGGCCACCTTCTTCGAGCTCGTGCAGCAGGACCCGGTGGTCAGCCAGGTCAAGCTGATCGCGGAGCCCTGGGACGTCGGGCCCGGCGGCTACCAGGTCGGCAACTTCCCGCCGCAGTGGACGGAGTGGAACGGCGCCTACCGCGACACGGTCCGTGACTTCTGGCGCGGGGAGCCGTCGCTGGGCGAGTTCGCCAGCCGGCTCGCCGGCTCGTCCGACCTCTACGAGCACTCCGGCCGGCGTCCCGTCGCGAGCATCAACTTCGTCACCGCGCACGACGGCTTCACACTGCGTGATCTCGTGTCCTACAACGAGAAGCACAATGACGCCAACGGCGAGGACAACAACGACGGCGAGAGACACAACCGGTCCTGGAACCACGGCGTCGAGGGCCCGACGGACGACCCCGGGGTGCTCGGGGCGCGGGCTCGTGCCCAGCGCAACTTCCTCGCCACGCTCCTGCTCAGCCAGGGCGTGCCGATGATCCTGCACGGCGACGAGCTCGGCCGCACCCAGGACGGCAACAACAACACCTACGCCCAGGACTCCGAGATCAGCTGGGTGCACTGGGACCGCGTCGACCAGCCGCTGGTCGAGTTCACGGCTGCGATCGCGAAGCTGCGCAAGGCGCACCCGACGTTCCGCCGCAAGCGCTTCTTCACCGGCAAGACGGTGCGCGTGGGCAAGGGCGAGCGCCTCAACGACATCGTGTGGCTGCACGTCGACGGACGTCCGATGGAGGAGGGCGACTGGCGGGCGGACGACACCCGGGCGATCGGCATGTACCTCAACGGCAACGGCATCGCTGGGCTCGACGCGCGTGGCCAGGAGATCGTCGACTACCACTTCGTCCTCTACTTCAACGCGGCCCAGGACGACGCCGAGGTGACGCTCCCTCACGAGGAGTACGCCGCGGCCTGGGACGTCGTGCTCGACACGTCCGGTGGCTCGGTGGCCACCGCGATGCACACGCCCGGGTCGACGATGAAGCTCGCGGCCGAGAGCATGATCGTGCTCCGCGAGCACACCGAGCCGACGCCAGAGCCTGACCACTCGGTCGCGGCGTCGCTCGCCGCCTACTCACAGCCGAGCGAACCGACTGCGACGGGCAGGAAGAGGGCGCGCTGAGGTGCGGACTGCTGGACGGGCGCCGGCGAGCACCTACCGGGTGCAGGTGACGGCGGACAACGACCTGTTCGCCACCACCCGGCTGCTGCCCTACCTGCACGACCTCGGGGTGGACTGGGTGTACCTGTCCCCGATCCTGAAGGCCGAGCCGGGCAGCGACCACGGCTATGACGTGGTCGACCCGACACGCGTCGACGACAGCCGCGGGGGCGCCGAGGGGCTGGCGGCCTTGTCGGCCGAGGCGCGCCGGCTCGGCATGGGCGTGCTCGTCGACATCGTGCCGAACCACGTCGGTGTCGCGACGCCCGAGGCCAACCCCTGGTGGGCCGACGTGCTCGAACACGGCGAGGACTCGGCCTACGCGTCGTACTTCGACGTGGACTGGGCTGCGGGCGACGGCCGCCTGGTGCTGCCCGGTGCCGACAACGACGGTGACCTCAACTACCGGCGGTTCTTCACGGTCAGCACGTTGGCCGGCGTCCGCGTCGAGGACCCGGACGTGTTCGCTGCCACCCACCGGGAGGTGGCGCGCTGGTTCCGGGAAGGACTCGTCGACGGGCTGCGTATCGACCACCCCGACGGGCTGCGCGACCCGAAGGCCTACCTCGACGACCTCGCCGAGCTCACTGGCAGTCCCTACGTGCTGGTGGAGAAGATCCTTGAGACCGGCGAGGACCTGCCCCGGGACTGGGCGACGGCCGGCACCACCGGGTACGACGCCCTCGCGCTCGTCGACCGCGTGCTCACGGACCCGGCCGGCGAGGTGCCGCTCGACGACCTGGAGACCTCGCTGCGCGGCGGGCCGGTCGACTGGCCCGTGATGGTGCACGACGCGAAACGACACGTCGCCGACAGCGACCTCAGCCCCGAGGTACGCCGGATCGCGCGCGAGACCGGAGAGGCCGGGGTCTCGACAGGCTCGACCACCGACGCGCTTGCCGAGGTGCTGGCCTGCTTCCCGGTCTACCGGTCCTACCTGCCCGAGGGGCGCGAGCACCTCGACCAGGCGCTGGCCGCGGCCCGGGAGCACCGGCCCGACCTGGCGTCCGACCTGGACGAGCTGGCCCCGCTGCTGGGCGACCCCTCCGCTCCCCCGGCACTCCGGCTGCAGCAGACCAGCGGCATGGTGATGGCCAAGGGCGTCGAGGACCAGTCGTTCTACCGCTGGTCGCGGCTGACCTCGCTCAACGAGGTCGGCGCCGACCCGGCCACCTTCGCGGTCGCCCCCGACGCCTTCCACACCGCGATGATCGAGCGGCAGCGCGACTGGCCGACGGCGATGAGCACGCTGTCGACACACGACACCAAGCGCAGCGAGGACGTCCGCGCCCGGCTAGCTGTGCTCGCCGAGGTGCCCCGGCTGTGGCGCGACGCGCTCACCCGGCTGCTGGACCTGGCGCCGGTGCCCGACCCGGGGTTCGGGAGCCTGCTCTGGCAGGCGGCGCTCGGCGCCCGGCCGATCGGGCGTGAGCGGCTGCACGCCTACGCCGAGAAGGCGATGCGCGAGGCTGGTGACCACACCGGCTGGCTGTCGCCGGACCAGGCGTACGAGTCCGCGGTCCACGCCGCCGTCGACGCGTCGTACGACGACCCGGCGGTGAGCGCCGTGCTCGACGGCCTGCTCGACATCGTGCTCGAGCCCGGCCGCAGCAACGCGCTGGCCGCCAAGCTGGTGGCGCTGACGATGCCGGGGGTGCCCGACGTCTACCAGGGCACCGAGCTGTGGGACCTCAGCCTGGTCGACCCCGACAACCGGCGCCCCGTCGACTTCGACCTTCGCCGGCGCGTGCTCGCCGGCGACGTCGTCGACGGAGCGGCGAAGCTGCGGGTGGTGCGGCAGGCGCTGACACTGCGCCGGGACCGTCCGGAGCTCTTCACGTCCTACACACCGGTGCCGGCCGAGGGCCCGGCCGCCGACCACGTGCTGGCGTTCGACCGCGGCGGTGCCGTCACCGTGGTGACCCGGCTGCCCGTCGGCCTCTCCGCCCGGGGCGGCTGGGGTGACACCGTGCTCCGGCTCCCCGACGGCCCGACCGCGGTCGCCGATGTGCTGGCCGGCGGACCGGTGGCCCTGCTGGTGCGGCCGTGAGCCGGTTCGACGTCTGGGCGCCGTACGCCGGCCGGGTGCGGCTGAGCATCGACGCCGAGACGCTGGAGATGCAGCCGAGGGGCGGCGGCTGGTGGACCACGACCGAGCCGCTGCCCGTCGGCGAGGTCGACTACGGCTACCTGCTCGACGACGACGAGAAGCCGCTGTCCGACCCGCGCTCGCGGCGGCAGCCGGACGGCGTGCACGGGCGGTCGCGCACGTTCGACGCGGCGGCGTACGCCTGGACCGACGGCGCGTGGACCGGACGCCAGCTCGCCGGTGCTGTGCTCTACGAGCTCCACGTCGGGACGTTCACGCCCGAGGGCACGCTCGACGCCGCGCTCGGCCGGCTCGACCACCTGCGCGACATCGGTGTCGACCTGGTGGAGCTGATGCCGGTCAACGCCGTGAACGGCACGCACAACTGGGGGTACGACGGTGTGCTCTGGTCGGCCGTGAACGAGGAGTACGGCGGGCCGGCGGCGTACCAGCGATTCGTCGACGGCTGCCACGCCGCGGGCATCGGCGTCGTACAGGACGTCGTGTACAACCACCTCGGGCCGAGCGGCAACTACCTGCCGCGCTACGGGCCCTACCTGAAGGCCGAGGGTGCGACTGTCTGGGGCGCGTTGGTCAACCTCGACGGCGAGGGCAGCGCGGAGGTTCGGCGCTACATCCTCGACAACGCGGCGATGTGGTTCACCGACTTCCATGTCGACGCGCTGCGGCTCGACGCCGTGCAAGCGCTGGTGGACTTCTCCGACGTGCACCTGCTGGAGGAGCTGGCCACGGAGGTGTCGGCGATCTCGGCCCACCTCGGCCGGCCGCTGACCCTGATCGCGGAGTCCGACCTGAACGACCCGGTGCTGGTCACCCCGCGCGAGGCCGGCGGCTACGGGCTCGACGCGCAGTGGAGCGACGACTTCCACCACGCGCTGCACGTCGCGCTGACGGGCGAGTCCGAGGGCTACTACGCCGACTTCGAGCCGCTCGCTGCGCTGGCGAAGGTGTGCACGCGCGGGTTCTTCCACGACGGCACCTGGTCGTCGTTCCGTGGCCGCGCGCACGGGCGTGCCGATCGACACCGCGAAGATGCCGAGCTGGCGGCTGGTGGTGTCCATCCAGAACCACGACCAGGTCGGCAACCGCGCGCGTGGCGACCGGATCACCGAGGCGCTCGACGACGACCAGCTGGGCTGCGCGGCGCTGCTGACGCTGTGCGGCCCGTTCACGCCGATGCTGTTCCAGGGTGAGGAGTGGGCCGCCTCGACGCCGTTCCAGTTCTTCACCGGCCACCTGGAGCAGGAGCTCGGTCGCGCGACCGCGGAGGGGCGGCTGGCCGAGTTCGCGGCACTCGGCTGGGACCCGGCCGTCGTACCGGATCCGCAGGACGAGCAGACGTTCCTCCGCTCCAAGCTGGACTGGTCCGAGCCGGCGTCCGGCCGGCACGCGCGAATCCTGTCCGTGTACCGCGCCCTGGCCCGGCTGCGTCGTACCCACCCGGACCTGACCGACCCCCGCTTCGACCGCGTCGACTGCACCGTCGACGAGGACACCCGCCTCTTCCGGATGCGGCGCGGCGCCCTCGAGATCGTCGTCAACTTCGGCGACTCCCCGCTGACCGTGCCCCTCCGCGACGCCACCGACCTCCTGTTCGCGACCGGTGACGGTGTGCTCGTCGACCGCGCCTCCTCGTTGACCCTCCCTCGTCACGCCGGCGCCCTCCTCCGCTGACCCGTCGCAGATGGTCACGCCAGGGCCGCTGAGCCGTCGCAGATGGTCAGCGGGGGAACGCGGTGGTCTAGGTGCCGCCGGCCATGGTGTCCGTGCCGTCGGAGAGCACCGACGAGATCAGCCCGAACACGTTGCCGTCGGGGTCGAGCAGGTAGCCCACCCGGCCGATCCCCTGCATGTCGTCGAGGGGCAGCGCCTCCGTGGCACCGAGCTCCAGTCCCTTCTTGAACAGCTCGTCGATGTTGCCGTCGACGCCGACCACGAAGTTCGACCCGTTCACCGGGGCGCCGGGCTCAGGAGCCGGACCGCGGCGCAGCGTGAGCCCGCCGTTGATGCCGCGACCGGGTCCTTCCATGCTGATCGCACCGTCCCCGGTGTCGATGGACCAGTACGGCATCTCGCCGAACTGCGTGAAGGTCCAGCCCAGCAGTCCTCCGTAGAAGTCGACGAGCCGCTGCGGCTCGGTTGCGTGGATCTCGAAGTGCACGACGAGGTTCGCCATCACGCCTCCCTTGGTCGGTCGTTCGCACGCTACGCCGGGGCCGGGCGACACTCCAGACGTCCTGGCGAGGTCGGCCGCTCGTCCCTCCGCTGACCCGTGCCCACAGCCACCATCTGCGACGGGTCACCATGCCCGCAGCCACCATCTGCGACGGGTCAGCGAAAGAAGATCAGAGGTCGAGCGCGCTCGGGTCGGCGGGTACGTCGACGGCGTACTGCTGGAGGGTTGTGAGCGGGACGATCTCGAGGACCGCCTCGTTGGTCGACGCGAGTACGACGGGGGCAGCAACGCCGTCGCGGTGGGCGCGGCCCCAGTTGAACGCGGTGACGCACCAGCGGTCGCCGGGACGGAGTCCGGGGAAGCCGTAGTCCGGGCGGGGCGTCGAGAGGTCGTTGCCGATGTTGCGCTGGTGGTCGAGGAACTCCCCGGTCACCACGGCACAGATCGTGTGGCTGCCCAGGTCCTCCGGGCCGGTGTTGCAGCAGCCGTCGCGGTAGAACCCGGTCATCGGGTCGGTGCCACAGGGCTCGAGCTCTCCGCCGAGGACGTTGCGTTCGGTCACGGACTCAGCATGGCGCGCCCGAGCACGCCGATGGCAACCCGGCTGGACCACCGATGAGTCGGGCAGACTCGGACGGTCAGCCCGGGCACACACCCCACGAGACGGGAGCACGCGCATGGCCACCGAACTGAAACTCGAGGTGCCCGGAGCGACGATCGTGTACGACGTGCACGGGAGCCTGCCTGCCGACGACCGGGCGACCGCCGCTGCTGATGGTGGGCCAGCCGATGGACGCCACCGGGTTCGGCACGCTGGCGTCGTACTTTCCCGACCGCACCGTCGTCACCTACGACCCCCGCGGCCTGGGCCGGAGCACGCGCAGCGACGGGTCGATCGTCAACGACCCCGCCGTCCAGGCCGAGGACCTCCACCGGCTCGTCGCCGCGCTCGGCGTCGGTGCGGTCGACCTGTTCGCCAGCAGTGGCGGCGCCGTGACCTCGCTCGCACTGGTCGCCGCGCACCCCGACGACGTGCGCACCCTGGTGGCGCACGAGCCGCCACTCTTCACGCTGCTCCCGGACGCCGCCGCGGCGGTGGTCGCCGAGCGTGCCGTGCAGGACGCCTACCACGCCCGCGGCTGGGGCGCCGGAATGGCGCAGTTCATCGCCCTGACCTCGTGGCAGGGCGAGTACGACGGCAGGTACGCCGCCCAGCCCGCACCCGATCCCGCCGCCTTCGGGCTGCCGACCGAGGACGACGGCGGCCGCACCGACCCGCTGCTCTCCGGCGTCTCCAACCCGGTCACGGCCTACCGGCCCGACGTCGCCGCCGTGACCGCGGCACCGACGCGGGTCGTCGTCGCCGTCGGCGTGGAGTCCCGCGAGAACGTCACCGGCAGGACGTCAGCCGCCACCGCCGACGCCCTCGGACTCCCGCTCACGGAGTTCCCCAGCCACCACGGTGGCTTCCTCGGCAACGAGCACGGCCAGGGTGGCGAGCCCGAGGCCTTCGCCGCCCGGCTCCGTGAGGTGCTCGACGACGCAGCCGGATAGTCCGTCACGAAAAGCACCATCTCGCCGGTGTTTCCGGTGCCAGACGTGACGGACTATCCCGAGACGGCGACTACGCCAGCGCGACCAGGTCGGCGTAGTCGGGGGTCCAGAGGTCCTCGACGCCGTCGGGCAGGATCAGCACCCGGTCGGGCTCGAGCGCGTGTACGGCGCCCTCGTCGTGGGTGACCAGCACGATCGCGCCGGCGTACGTGCGGATCGCGGCCAGCACCTCCTCGCGGGAGGCCGGGTCGAGGTTGTTGGTCGGCTCGTCGAGCAGCAGCACGTTGGCGCTGGAGACGACCAGGATCGCCAGCGCGAGCCGGGTCTTCTCGCCGCCGGAGAGCACCGCCGGCCGGCTTGTGCGCGTCGTCGCCGGAGAACAGGAACGAGCCCGAGCACCGAGCGGGCCTCGGTGTCGGTGAGCTGGGGCGCGGCGGAGTGCATGTTCTCGCAGCACGGTGCGCGAGACGTCGAGGGTCTCGTGCTCCTGGGCGTAGTAGCCGATCTTCAGCCCGTGGCCCGGCTCGACCTGCGCCGGTGTCCGGGGCGTCGACGCCGGCCAGGATCCGCAGCAGCGTGGTCTTGCCGGCGCCGTTGAGGCCGAGGATGACCACCCGGCTGCCCTTGTCGATCGCGAGGTCGACGTCGGTGAACACCTCGAGCGAGCCGTAGGACTTCGACAGCTCGCTGCGCGGTGAGCGGCGTCTTGCCGCACGGCGCCGGCGCGGGGAACTTGATCCGGGCCACCCGGTCGGCCTTGCGCTCGCCCTCGATGCCGGCCATCAGCTTCTCGGCCCGCTTGAGCATCGACTGCGCCGCCTGCGCCTTGGTGGCCTTGGCGCGCATCTTGTTGGCCTGGTCGGTGAGCGTCTTGGCCTTGTTCTCGGCGTTCATCCGCTCGCGCTTGCGGCGCTTCTCGTCGGTCTCGCGCTGCGGTGAGGTAGGTCTTCCAGCCGATGTTGTAGACGTCGATCTCGGCCCGGTTGGCGTCGAGGTGGAGCACCTGGTTGACGCACGCCTCGAGCAGCGCCGACGTCGTGGCTGATCACCACCAGACCGCCCTTGTGCGTGCGCAGGAACTCGCGCAGCCAGCACGATCGAGTCGGCGTCGAGGTGGTTGGTGGGCTCGTCGAGCAGCAGCGTCTCGGCGCCGGAGAACAGGATCCGGGCCAGCTCGACGCGTCGCCGCTGGCCGCCGGACAGGGTGCTGCAGCGGCTGGCCGAGCAGCCGGTCCTCGATGCCGAGGCTGGCCGCGATCTGGGCGGCCTCGGCCTCGGCGGCGTAGCCGCCCGCGGCGTGCAGGTCGGCGTCGGCCGCGGTCGTAGCGCCGCATCGCCTGTCTCGCGCACGGCCGGGTCGTCGCTGCCCATCTCGGCCTCGGCGTCACGGAGCCGGCGTACGACGTCGTCGAGGCCGCGCGCGGAGAGGATCCGGTCGCGCGCGAGCACCTCGAGGTCGCCGGTGCGCGGGTCCTGCGGCAGGTAGCCGACCGACCCGGTCGACGGTGACCTTGCCCGCCGGCGGGCAGCGCCCTCGCCGGCGAGGATCCGGGTCAGCGTGGTCTTGCCGGCGCCGTTGCGGCCGACGAGCCCGATCCGGTCGCCGGCGCCGATCCGGAAGCGACACGTCGTCCATCAGCAGGCGCGCGCCGGCACGCACCTCGAGCTGGTGGACGGTGATCACGGCGGCAGCCTTCGACGTCGGGTCAGATGTGGACGGATGAGGGGTCACCGACCCTGCCAGTCTGGGGCCTGGTCCGGGTCTCGCTGCACCTGCGGGGGTGCTGCTCGCCTCTCGCGAGCCACTAGTCTAACGAGGCATTGCCCACTGGAAGGACCCAGATGCGCTTCAACCCGAAGGCACGGCTCGACCCGAGCCAGGTCGAGGACCGCGGCGGCGGCGGCGGGTCGGCGGCGGCGGTGGCGGTGGCCTGCCCGGGCGCATCCGCGGTGGGCGGCGGCATCGGCGCGGCATGATCGTCGTCGATCATCCTGTTCGTCGTGCTCTCCCAGTCAGCGGCGGCCGGCGGTGGCGCGACGCCCGGCGCGGGCGGCGGCACCGACACGAGCTTCGAGCAGCTGCCAGACCGGCGCCGACGCCAACAAGTCCGCGGACGTGCCGCCTGGTCGCGTTCACCAACTCGGTGCAGGCCTTCTGGACCGACGCAGCTTCCCGAAGGAGACCGGCAAGCCCTACGAGCCGATCAAGACCGTCTGCTTCACCGGCTCAGACGTCCACGCCGGGCTGCGGCACGCGCCAGCTCCGACGTCGGGCCGTTCTACTGCCCCAACGACCAGCGGGTCTACCTCGACCTCACGCTTCTTCGACGAGCATGCTCCAGGGCCAGCTCGGCGCCAAGGGTGGACCGTTCGCCGAGTCGTACGTCGATCGCGCACGAGTACGGCCACCACATCGAGGACCAGCTCGGCATCCTCGGCCGGATCCGCAGCGCCCAGCGGGCCGAACAGCGACTCGGTGCAAGCTCGAGCTGATGGCCGACTGCCTGGCCGGCGTCTGGGCCAAGCACGCGCAGGAGACCGACGACGCCGGCGGGCAGCCGCTCATCACCGATCTCACCCAGGACGACATCGACCGACGCCCTCGACGCTGCGCAGCGCCGTCGGCGACGACCGCATCCAGAAGCGCAGCGGCGGTCGGGTCAACCCCGAGACCTTGACGCACGGCTCCGCCGAGCCCAGCGGATGCAGGCTGGTTCAACCACGGCCTGAAGAACGGCACGATCAAGGCCTGCAACCTGTTCTGAGCACCGCCCTCTCGCTCACCCCCAGGAGTTCCCGCATGTTCCGCCTCAGCTCCCGTGACCTCGCCCTGGTCGCGACCTTCGCCGGCGTCATCGCCGCGCTCGGCCTGGTCCCGGGCTTCCTGCCGACCGGCGTCGCCGTCCCCATCACCGCGCAGACCCTCGGGGTGATGCTCGCCGGCTCGATCATCGGCGCTCGCCGCGGAGCCGCCGCGGTCCTGCTCTTCCTGGCGCTCGTGGCGCTCGGTCTACCCCTCCTCGCCGGAGGACGCGGCGGCCTGGGCATCCTGGTCGGCCCCTCCGTCGGCTACTTCGTGGGCTGGATCGTGGGTGCCGGCGTGATCGGGTTCCTCTCCGAGCGCCGTCGCTCGTCGTACGACTTCGCGACCGGGTTCGGGATCAACGTGATCGGCGGGATCCTCGTGATCCACGCGTGCGGCCTGGTCGGGCTCATGGTGCGGCTCGGGCTGTCCCTGGAGGCGGCCATCGCGACCGACCTCTGGTTCATCCTCGGAGACCTGGTCAAGGCCGTGATCGCCGCGTCGGTTGCCGTCGGCGTCCACCGCGCCTACCCAGGCCTCCTCGGGGGCGGCCGGCGTGCCCGGTTCTTCGCCCGCGCCTGACCCGGTCGCCGCGGTCCTGGCCGCGCGGGACGAGGGCCGCGACCTCACCCTCGCCACGTCCGGTACGACGGGCGCGCCGCGGACGGTCGTGCGCAGCACGGAGTCCTGGTGGGCGTCGTTCGCGCCGTACACCGACCTGTCCGGCGTCACCGCCGGCTCGCGGGTCTGGGTGCCGGGCCCGCTCACCGGCACCATGAACCTGTTCGCTGCCGTGCACGCCAGCGTCGTCGGCGCCAGCGTCGTCGAGCGAGAACGGGCGACGCACGCCTGCCTGACGCCGGCCCTGCTCGACCGGCACCTCGACCTGCTGCCGCGGGGCACCCGGGTGACGGTGGCCGGTGACGCCCTCTCCCCCGCCCTTGCCGACCGGGCAGAGCGGGCCGGGCACTCGGTCGCGCACTACTACGGCGCGGCCGAGCTGTCGTTCGTGGCCTGCGGTCGTGACACCGCGTCGCTCGGCGCGTTCCCGGACGTCGAGATCGAGGTCCGCGCCGGGGTGGTGTGGGTGCGCTCGCCGTACACCGCCGCCCCGGGATGGCAGACCGTCGGTGACACGGGCACCTGGGACGGCCACCGGCTCCGGCTGGGTGGCCGGCCGGGCACCGTCACGACGGCGGGCGCCACCGTGGTGCTGGCCGACGTCGAGGCGGCGCTGGACGGGCGGGCCACCTGCTTCGGCATCGTCAGAGAGTCGGTCGGCGAGGTGCTGGCCGCCGCCGTCACCGACACCGACGAGCTGCCCGCGGTGCAGGCGCTGGCCCGGAGCCGGCTCTCCCCCGCGCAACGGCCGCGGGTCTGGCTGGTCGTCGACGAGATCCCGCTGACGCCGGCCGGGAAGGTCGACCGGGCGGCCCTCAGCCGACGTCGCGCTCCCGGTAGCGCCACACGGCCAGCGCCAGCAGCACCGCCGCGATCGCCGTGAGCCCCAGCTCCGGCCCGATCGCGAACGACTCGGCGGGCAGCCGCGGCAGGTGGCCGTAGGGCGAGAGCCCGACCACCCAGCCCGGCAGGCCGACCAGCTCGCCGACCTGTCCCAGCAGCAGGCACCCGGCCAGCACCGCCCAGCCGAGCGTCGCCCAGCGGGCTCGGAGGCCGAACAGCAACATGCCCACGCCGGACACCAGCCACACCGCCGGGAGGGGGGCCAACGCCGCGGGGAGCAAGACACCCAGGGCCGCTGGCACGCCGTCCTGCTGCGCGCCGTACGTCAGCGAGGCGCCGAGACCGAAGCCCAGCATCAGCACCACCGGTCCGGCCAGCGCGACCAGCCCGACCGCACCCAGCACCGCGGAGCGCGAAGTGGCGGTGGCGAGGACCGACTCGGTGCGGCCCTCCGTCTCCTCCCCCGACGCGCGTACGACGGCCGCCACCGCGAACGCGGTCACCGCCACGGCCAGGAACGAGACCTCCGTCGCCAGGAACGCGTCGACCAGTGCCCCGCCGCCACCTGTTCGGCGGAGCATGTCCTGGACCTCGGCCGAGCCGGCTATGTCGGCCACCCCCGGCGCGATCCCGCCCATCACCGCACCGAGGACCAGGATCCCGAGCCCCCAGGCGAGTGCGCTCCCCCGGTGCAGCCGCAGGGTCAGCGCGGTCACGGAGCCCAGCGTTCCGCGGGCAGGCCCCGGCCGGTCGGGCACCAGCCCCGCGCCGACGTCGCGCCGGTCGGCCAGCGCGACCGCACCTACGAGCGTCGCGGCAGCCAGCAGCACCGGCAGGGCCAGCACCCACCAGCGCTCGTCACCGTACGCGCGCAGCTGCGTCGCCCACCCGAACGGCGACAGCCAGCTGAGCCAGCCCGCGGACAGGTCTCCCACGGCCCGCAGGACGTAGCCGGCCCCGAGCACCAGCGCGACCAGGCCGCCCGCGGTGCGGGTGCTCGCGGTGAGCTGGCAGCACAGCGCGGTGACCCCGGCGGCGGCCAGACCGAGACCGGTCCAGGCGAGGCCGAAGGCCAGCGAGCCGGGGGCGTCGAGCCCGGCGGCGGTGTTGCCGAGCGCGGTCAGCAGGCCGGTCAACACGGCCGCCAGGACGGCCTCGGTCACGGCCGCCGCGAGCAGCGCGTGCCGGCCGACGACCGTGCTTGCGAGCAGCTCCGCGCGTCCGGACTCCTCCTCCAGCCGGGTGTGCCGGCGGACCAGGACGCTGCAGAGCATGGCCACGAACACGCCGCCCAGCAGCAACAGCTTGAACGTGGCCAGGGACCCCACAGAGTTGACGTCGGCGAGCGGCCCGTAGATCGCGACCACGGCGGGGTTGTCGTTGACGGCGGCGGCCGCCTCGACCCGGGAGGCCGCGTCGGGGTAGAGGTCGACGGTCGCCTGCACCGACGACACCGAGCCCAGCACGAGTGCTGCCACCCAGACCGGCAGCAGCACGCGGTCGCGCCGCAGCGCCAGCCGCAGCAGCCGTGGAGCACCGACCAGCGACTCAGTCCTTCCGGGGCCCCCGACGGAGCGCGAGCGCAGCGAGCGGTCTGTTGGGGAGGTCTTCACTGCGTCGCCGGCGTCCGGTAGACGTCGAGGAAGAGCTCCTCCAGCGACGGTGGCGAGCAGGTCAGGCCTTGGACGCCGATGCCGGCCAGCTTTCCGAGCAGGTCGTTGATCGCCTCGGGGTCCGCCGTACAGGTGAGCACGCCGTCGTCGACGGCGACGTCATGGAGGCCGGGCACGGAGGCGATCCCGTCCATCGAGCCGAGCAGCTCCGCCCGCACGCGGGTACGACGCAGGTGCCGCATGTCGGCCAGCGAACCGGTCTCCACCGCACGCCCAGCCCGGATGATCGTGACTCGGTCGCAGAGCGCCTCCACCTCGCTCAGGATGTGGCTGGAGAGCAGGACGGTCCGTCCGCCGGAGGCCCACTCCCGCACCAGCTGCGCGAACACGTGCTCCATGAGCGGGTCCAGGCCCGACGTCGGCTCGTCCAGCAGCAGCAGGGGCACGTCGCTGGCGAGCGCAGCGACCAGCGCGACCTTCTGCCGGTTGCCCTTGGAGTAGGCGCGGCCCTTCTTCGTCGGGTCGAGCTCGAACCGGGCCAGGAGCTCGTCGCGCCGGGACGCCGCCGGGTCGCCACCGCGCAGCCGGATCAGCAGGTCGATCACCTCGCCACCGCTCAGGTTGGGCCACAGCGACACGTCGCCGGGGACGTAGGCGAGCTGCCGGTGGAGCCGGGTGGCGTCGCGCCACGGGTCGCCCCCGAGCAGCCGGAGCGTGCCCGCGTCGGTGCGCAGCAGGCCGAGCAGCGCCCGGAGGGTCGTGGACTTGCCGGCGCCGTTGGGGCCGAGGAACCCGTGCACCTCCCCCGTCCTCACCGCGAGGTCCAGCCCGTCGAGGGCCCGGACGATTCCGAAGGTCTTCACTGCGTCGTGCACCTCGATCGCGAGGTCCCGCTGCGTGTTCACACCACCACCTTAGACCTGACTTTCACGATTTCGTGAAAGTTTGGTCCGTGACGCGCGGCACGCCGCTGCCGCCAGTACCGTGACGCCATGTCCAGCGCCGCGCGCGACCGCTTCGTCGACGAGATGGCCACGGCGCTGAACCAGGCCGGGCTCCCCCGGCTGCCGTCGCGGGTCTTCTCCGCGCTGCTGTCCGACGACGACGGACGGATGACGTCGGCGGAGCTGGCCGAGGCGCTGGGGATCAGCGCGGCCGGGGTCTCCGGGGCGGTCACCTATCTCGCACGCGTCAACATGATCCGCCGCGAGACGGTGCCGGGCGGGCGGCGCCACGTGTACGTCGTCGACGACGACGCGTGGCACGACACGATGGTCAACAACACCCGGCTCTACACGCCCATGACCGACGCGCTGGACCGGGCGATCGGCCGGATCCCGGCGGACGCGCCGGAGCGGCACCGCCTGGAGCTCACGCGCGAGTTCCTGCTCTTCGTGACCCGCGAGATGCAGATGCTCGCCGAGCGCTGGGAGCGGCACAAGCGCACCCTGCTCCGTGAACGGGACTGAGGCTCCACCGTGTCCGAGCCTCCCCTGATCGTCGCCGCTGCCCGCACGCCCGTCGGCACGGCGGGCCACGCGCTCGCGGGCGTCGACACTGCGTCGCTGGCCGCACCCGTCCTGGCCCGCCTGGCCGGAGAGATCGCGCCTGCCGAGGTGGTGCTGGGCAACTGCACGGGCCCCGGCGGCGACGTCGCCCGGGTGGCGACGCTCGCCGCGGGCCTGCCGTACGGCGTGCCTGCGCTGACCGTCGACCGCCAGTGCGGGAGCGGGCTGGCGGCGATCGAGGTAGCGGCCGCGCTGGTACGCAGCACCGGCCGCCCGGTGCTCGCGGGAGGTGTCGAGTCGGCGTCGACCGCGCCCTGGCGGTTCTGGCCGCCGACCGGTGACGCGCCCCCGGTCCGCTACGAGCGGGCGCCCTTCGCGCCCACGGACGTGGGCGACCCCGAGATGGGACTGGCCGCCGACCTGCTCGCGCAGGAGCACGGCGTCACCCGAGAGCGCGCAGGACGCCTACGCCGTCCGCTCCCACGTGCGCGCCTGGACGGCCCAGCAGGCGGGCACGTTCCGAGGACGAGATCGTCCCGGTCGGCCGGGTCGTCACCGACGAGCGACCGCGCGCGGGCATGACCGCTGCCCGTCTCGCACGGCTGCGGCCGACCTTCCGCCCGGACGGGCACCGTGACCGCCGGCAACGCCTGCGGCATCAACGACGGGGCCGCCGCGGTCGCCGTCGTCGACCGGGCGACTCCGGCCTGCCCGGTCTACGGATCCTGGCCACGGCCTCGTCCGGCGTCGACCCGAACCGGCCCGGGCTGGGCATCGTGCCCGCGGTGCGCGCGGCCCTGGACCGGGCGGGCCTGCGGCTGGACGACCTCGACGTCGTGGAGCTCAACGAGGCGTTCGCCGGGCAGGTGCTCGCCTGCTGCGCCGAGCTCGACCTCGATCCCGAACGGGTCTGCGCCGAGGGCGGCGCCCTGGCGCTGGGGCACCCGTGGGGAGCGAGCGGCGCGGTGCTCGCCGTGCGGCTCTTCAGCCAGCTGATGCGCCCGGCCGGCGGTCGCTACGGGCTGGCCGCGATCGCCGTCGGCGGCGGCCAGGGTGTCGCGATGGTGGTCGAGTCGTGTCGCTGATCGACGTTCGACCGCGTCTCCCACCGGTACGGCGACCGCAACGGTCGTGCGCGACGTCGAGCGTGCGGCTCGACGAGCGCCGGATCGGCGTGATCGGCGCCAACGGCTCGGGCAAGTCGACGTTCGTGCGCATGCTCAACGGCCTGGTCGTGCCGACGACCGGCACGGTGCGCGTCGACGGACCTCGACCCGGACAAGCAGGCTCGCGAGGTGCGGCGGCGGGTCGGCTTCTGCTTCACCGACCCGGACGCGCAGATCGTGATGCCGACCGTCGCCGAGGACATCGCGTTCGGACTGCGCCGACGGGGGCTCGACAAGGAGGAGATCGCGGACCGGGTCGAGCGCGCGCTCGCGTCGTACGGGCTGGCCGAGCACGCGCGACCACCCCGCCCACCTGCTCTCCGGCGGCCAGAAGCAGCTGCTCGCGCTCGCCTCCGTGCTGGTCACCGAGCCCGACGTGCTGGTGATGGACGAGCCGACCACCCTGCTCGACCTCGCGCAACGCGCGCATGGTCACCGAGCGTCGTCGCCGGGCTCCCGCAGCAGGTGGTGCTGGTGACCCACCACCTCGACCTGCTCGACGGGCTACGACCGGGTGCTGGTCTTCGACGCGCGGCCGGATCGTGTGCGACGCCCCGCCCGACGAGGCGGTCGCCCACTACCAGGCGCTGATGCGCGCATGAACCCGATCGGGCTGTTCCGTCCCGGGTCGTCGCTGATCCACCGGCTGCCGGCCGGGGTCAAGCTGCTCGCCCTCGTGCTCGCCGGTATCGGCTCGGTGTTCCTGCGCACGCCCGTCGCAGGTGACGGCCTGGCTCGTCGCCGTGATGGTCCTGTACCTGGTGGCCGGGCTCTCCGCCGCGGTGCTGCTGGCAGCAGGTGCGCCCGCTGTGGTGGGTGCTGGTCCTGCTCGGCGTCTTCCACGTGCTCGTGTCCGGGTGGGCAGCGGGCGCTACGAGGTGGTCGGGGTGCTGGTCGGGCTGGTGCTGCTGGCCGCCCTGGTCACGCTCACGACGCGCACCACCGCGCTGATCGACGTCGTGGTGCGCGTCTGCCGTCCGCTGCGCCCTGGTCGGCGTCGACCCGGAGCGGATCGGGCTGCTGCTCTCGCTCGGCATCCGGTCGGTGCCGGTCGTGGTCGGGCTGGCCGAGGAGGTGCGCGAGGCCCAGCGCGCGCGCGGACTCGGCGCGTCGCCGCGCGCGTTCGCCGTCCCGCTCGTCGTACGGACGCTGCGGCACGCCGACGCGCTCGGCGAGGCGCTCGCCGCCCGCGGCGTCGACGACTGAGCCCGGCGTGCGGGCCACCCGCCGTCCATACTGGCTCCGTGAGTACATGGCGCACCCGGTTGATCGCAGAGGGCGCGACGCCCGACCCGCGGATGTCGTTGGCCAACGAACGCACGTTCCTTGCCTGGCTACGCACTTCGCTGGCGCTGATCGCCGGCGGCATCAGCCTGGACGCGTTCGTCGACGAGACCATCCCGGACGGTGTGCGCGTGACGCTCTCCGTCGTGCTCCTCGCCCTGGGTGCAGCCCTCGCGATCGGCTCGTTCCAGCGCTGGATCGCCGCGGAGCGGGCGATCCGGCGGGGCGACGAGCTCCCGGTCACGGGGCTTGCGCCACTGGTGTCCGCGGGCCTCGCCATCGTCGCGGTGGTGCTGATCCTGGCCGTGCTGCTGCACCCCTGAATCACCGCGTGTGGGACTACACGCGGAGCGCTGTCGTGCCTAGTCTGGGGTCTCGCTGAGGGAAGCAGGTGGTAACCGTGCCACTCCGACAGGGCATCAACGAGCTGGTCGAGGCGATCGAGGAACGGATCGAGGTCACGGGCCGTGCGCCCACGTGGCGGGTGACGGCCGGCTCCTTCGAGTCCGCCATGAGCTACGCCCGCGCGGCGTACCACGACCCCGTGGTGGTTGACCGCTCCGACCAGCGCCGGCTCTGGCCGCGGGTCACGCTCACCGTCACCACCGACCCGGCGCTGGCGAGGAACGCACCGCCGCTCGCGGAACTCGTGCGGCCGCGGATCCCGCTGCAGCCGAGGGGAGCCCACCGGGCCAGGCGTGCGCCGGCCGCTCCAAGGACTCCTGTCGAGTCCTCGCTGGAGGAGTTCTTCGCCCACCCCCCGGTCTACCCGGGACGATGGGCGGTCTCCACCGTGGCTCCGGTGCTGCTCGTGGTGCTGGCCTCGCTTGCGGTCGGCCTGGCGGTGCTCGGCTTCCTGCTCGTGGACTAGAGGAGCGCCTCGAGCTGGGGGAACAGCCGCTGCAGGGACCGCAGGTACGGCACGACCGCCGGGTGCCGGTACTTCCCCGCCAGCGCACCCGGTCCGGACGCGACGCGGGCCAGGGCCCACTCGGCCCGGCACAGCGCGGTGTACGCCGCCGTCACGGTGGCCCCTGTGCGCGCCTCAGCCGACGGCCCGCCGAGTGCCTCGCCGTACGCGGCGAGCAGGGTGTCGAGGTCCTCGCGCACCGACAGCGCGAGGTAGCCGAGGTCGCTGCCCACGGCACCGGTGCCGACCGTGGACCAGTCGACGGCGACCACGTCGTCGCCGTCGCGCCCGAGCAGGTTGCGCGGGGTGGCATCGCCGTGCGTGAGCACCTGTGGCAGGGCGTCGAGCGTGGCCAGGTGGTGGGTGCGCCGCTGCCATAGACGGTCGGCGACGTCGGCGAGCGTGGTGCGCGCCAGCGTCGGCCAGCCGCCGCGGGTCGCGAACCGGGCCAGGCGCCCGGCAAGCACGTCGCGCGCGAGCCAGGGTCGGTCGTCGACCGTGGTCGAGGCCAGGGTTCCGAGCGCGTGGGCGAGGTAGAGGCCGTTGTTGGCCGCGTCGTCGACGCGTGCCGCCCAGAGAGTGACACCGCCCGGGTCCTCCTCGACCCGGAGCACCTCGGGTGCACGGATGCCGCGCGACCCGTCGAGCAGCCCGTCGAGGGCGACGTCGGCCTCGCGCCGCCAGTACGTCGCTGCGCGCGGACGCAGGGCCTCGCGGTCGTCGGGCTCGGGTGGCGTGAGCCGCTTGACGACCAGGGTCCGGTGATCGAGCTCGGCCAGCCAGATCCCGGTGCTGGCGGGACCACCTGGCACGGACACCCAGCCCGGGTCGGGCTGCCAGGCGGCGTCGGCCGTCATCGCGCCATCCTCCTGGCTCAGCGGTTGGTCACGCTCATCCTGACAGAGCAGGCGTCCGCAACGGCCTGTTCCAGCACGCCACGCCGCGGGTCGGGCACGGCGAGCCAGGGAGCCACCACCGGGAACCGGGCCAGCCGCGGGTCGCCCAGCACCGCGTCGACCGCGACGTGGTCACCGCCGGTCACCAGGGCCGTGAGCCGCTGCCCGAGCACCCGGACGGCGTGCTCGGTCGCCGCCTCGTAGGCCTGGCGTGCCTGGTTGTCCCGGCGCCGGGCGAACCGCTGTTGGCTCTGGCCCCCGGCCTTGGTCCGCCCCTGCACGTGACGCTGCCCGACCTTGGACTCGACCATGGCGTCGCCGGCCATCCGGGCGACGGCGAACCCGCCCTTGCGCACGAGCAGCACGCCCCAGCGGTCCGGTGGCAGCATCCCGGACAGGAACCCGTCGAGGTCCGGTGGCCCGCCGTACCCGCGGCCGAAGGGGAGTCGCGCTTCGAACGTCGACCCGTCCGGCGCCGTACCGCAGAAGGCGTCGCCGACCGTGCTCAGCACCGGCTCACCGTGCGACGCACCGAAGTTCTCCAGCCACCGCGGCAGCCGCCCACCCGGCACCATCACCTCACCCACGCGCCCCAGTCTCCCCCGTCCCCCGCTGACCCGTCGCAGATGGCGAGGTAAGGACCGGTGAGTCGTCGCAGATGGCGACGCAGGGGCCGGTGACCCGTCGCAGATGGCGACGCAGGGACCGGTGACCCGTCGCAGATGGCGACATGCCCCCACCTGACCCGCCACCATCTGCGACGGGTCAGCGCGCCAATGTCCCGCCATCTGCGACGGGTCAGCGCCCGAATCCCCGCCATCTGCGACGGGTCAGCGAAGGCGTTCCGTCAGACGTTGAAGCCGAGGGCGCGCAGCTGCTCGCGGCCGTCGTCGGTGATCTTGTCCGGGCCCCACGGCGGCATCCAGACCCAGTTGATCGTGACGTCGTTGACCAGGCCCTCGAGCGCGGTGTTGGTCTGGTCCTCGATCACGTCGGTCAGCGGGCAGGCCGCCGAGGTCAGCGTCATGTCGAGGACGGCGTTGGAGTGCTCGTCGAGGTGCACGTCGTAGACCAGGCCGAGGTCGACGACGTTGATGCCGAGCTCGGGGTCGACGACGTCCTTCATCGCCTCGGTGACGTCGTCCGGCTGGCGGTCGCGGTGGCGCGCCGCCGGTCGCCTCGGGCACCTCGGGCAGGTCGCGTGTGTCATCGGTCATGGTCATGCTTCCTCCTTGGTGACGAGCCTGTGCGGTCGCGTCCTTCCACGCCATCCAGGACAGCAGGGCGCACTTGATGCGGGCCGGGAACTTCGCGACGCCGGCGAACGCGATGCCGTCCTCGAGCACGTCCTCGTCGGGCTCGACCTGGCCGCGTCCCTGCATCAGCTCCAGGAACGCCTCGTGGACCGCCATCGCCTCGGTCGACCGGCTTGCCGATGACCAGGTCGGTCATCACCGAGGCCGCGGCCTGGCTGATCGAGCAGCCCTCGGCGTCGTACGACACGTCCGTCGACGGTGCTCGCCGTCGAGGTGCACCCGCAGGGTGACCTCGTCGCCGCAGGTCGGGTTGACGTGGTGCACCTCGGCCTCGAACGGCTCGCGCAGGCCCTCGTGGTGGGGGCTGCTGTAGTGGTCCAGGATGATCTCCTGGTACAGCGCGTCGAGGTCCATGTCTCGTTCAACCCACCTTGAAGTAGCTTCTTGGTGTAGTGCAACGCCCTCGACCAGCGCGTCGATCTCCGCCGGCGTCGTGTAGAGGTACGACGACGCGCGCGTCGAGCTCTGCACGCCGAACCGCTTGTGCGCCGGCTTCGCGCAGTGGTGCCCGGCGCGGACGGCGATCCCGCGGCTGTCGAGCAGCTGGGCCACGTCGTGCGGGTGGACGCCGTCGACCTCGAAGGACGACCGCTCCCCCGCGCTGCGCCGGCGTCCAGCGGACCGAGCACGCGTCACGCCGCCGACGCGTGGCCAGCCCGTCGAGCAGGTAGCCGGTGATCGCCTGCTCGTGCGCGTGGATCGTTGTCCAGCCCGATCGTCGGTCAGGTAGTCCAGCGGCCGCGCCGAGCCCGACCGCCTCGACGATCGGCGGCGTGCCGGCCTCGAACTTGTGCGGGATGCCGGCGTACGTCGACCGCTCCATCGTGACGGTCTCGATCATCTCGCCGCCACCGAGGAACGGCGGCAGCTGGTCGAGCAGCTCGGCGCGGCCCCACAGCACGCCGATGCCGGTCGGGCCGGTGACCTTGTGGCCGGTGAAGGCGAGGAAGTCCGCGTCGACGGCCTGCACGTCGACCGGCAGCTGCGGCGCCGCCTGCGAGGCGTCGACGACCACGACGGCGCCGACCTCGTGGGCGCGGCGGGCGATCTCGGCGACCGGGTTGACGTGCCGAGCATGTTGGAGACCCAGGTCAGCGAGACGACCTTGGTGTGCTCGGTGATCAGCTCGTCGATGTTCGAGAGGTCGAGCTGGCCGTCGTCGGTGAGCCCGAACCAGCGCAGCTCGCGCCCTTGCGCTCGGTGAGCAGCTGCCACGGCACGATGTTGGAGTGGTGCTCCATCTCGGTGATCACCACGCCGTCGCCGGCGCCGACCTCGAGCGGACCCGGCCCAGGCCAGCGTGTTGGCGACCAGGTTGAGCGCCTCGGAGGCGTTCTTGGTGAAGATCACCTCGTCGCGCGACGGGCGCGTTGAGGAACGCCGCGACCTTGTCGCGGGCCGCCTCGAACGCCGCCGTCGACTCCGCGCCGAGCTGGTGCATCGCGCGGGCCACGTTGGCGTTGTGCCGCTCGAGGTGGTCGACCATCGCGTCGATGACGACCTGCGGCTTCTGCGAGGTGTTGGCGCTGTCGAGGTAGACCAGCGGCAGGTCGCCCGCCGAGTCGGCGCTCCAGGATCGGGAAGTCCTTGCGGATCACCTCGAGCCGTCCAGCAGCCCGGGCAGGCCAGTCCGCTCGAGCGTCGGACATGGTCAGGCCGTCGCCTTCGACGTACTTGTCGTAGCCCTCGGCCTCGAGCTGCTCGGCGAGCTCGGGGCCGCCCTCCTCGGCGATCCGGCCGTCGACGAACACGTGCACGAAGTCGGGCGTGATGTAGCGCAGGATCCGGGTGTAGTGCGTGATCAGCAGGACGCCCTTGTCGCCCTTCTCCTTGAACCGGTTGACGCCCTCGGAGACGATCTTCAGCGCGTCGATGTCGAGGCCGGAGTCGGTCTCGTCGAGCATCGCGACCTTCGGGTCGAGCAGCTCGAGCTGGACGATCTCGTGGCGCTTCTTCTCGCCACCGGAGAAGCCCTCGTTGACCGAGCGCTGCGCGAAGTCGGGGTCCATCTTCACCCGCTCCATGGCGGCGTTGACGTCCTTGACCCAGGTGCGCAGCTTGGGCGCCTCGCCGTCGATCGCGGTCTTCGCGGTGCGCAGGAAGTTGGAGACCGAGACGCCGGGCACCTCGACCGGGTACTGCATCGCCAGGAACAGCCCGGCGCGCGCCCGCTCGTCGACGCGTCATCGCGAGCACGTCGACGCCGTCGAGGGTCACCGAGCCGCTGGTGACGGTGTACTTCGGGTGGCCGGCGATCGAGTACGCCAGCGTCGACTTGCCGGAGCCGTTCGGGCCCATGATCGCGTGGGTCTCGCCGTCGCTGATGGTCAGGTCGACGCCCTTGAGGATCTCCTTGGGCCCGTCCTCGGTGTCGACCGAGACGTGCAGGTCCTTGATCTCGAGCGTTGCCATGTCAGTTCGTCTCCTCATTGGTGTGTCGAGGTCGATGAGTACGTCGTCGCCGTCGATCCTGGACGGGGTAGACGGGACCGGCTCGGTGGCCGGCGGGCCGGTCGGCTTGCCGGTGCGGAGGTCGAAGCGCGAGCCGTGCAGCCAGCACTCGATCGCGCAGTCCTCGACGTCGCCCTCGGACAGCGCGACGGCGGCGTGCGAGCACTCGTCCTCGATCGCGAAGACCTCGTCGCCGTCGCGCACGATGGCCACGTCGAGGCCGTCGACCTCGACGCGCAGCGGCCGTGCCGTCGGTCGAGCTCGGCGAGCGCGCAGGCGCGCTCGAAGGTCATGCGGTCAGCAGCCTTGCGACCGACGTTCTTCTCGAGCTCCGCCTCGACGGTGCTCGATCAGCTGCTCCTCGAGCTCGGGCACGCCGATCTTGCGGATCAGGTCGTTGAAGAAGCCGTGCACGACCAGGCGGCGCGCCTCGGCCTCCTCGATGCCGCGCGAGCGCAGGTAGAACAGCTGCTCGTCGTCGAACCGGCCGGTCGCGGACGCGTGCCCGGCGCCCTCGATCTCGCCGGTCTCGATCTCGAGGTTGGGCACCGAGTCGGCCTGGCAGCCGTCGGTGAGCACCAGGTTGCGGTTCTCCTCGTAGGTCTCGATGCCCTCGGCCTCCTTGCGGATCAGCACGTTGCCGATCCAGACCGCGTGGGCGCCCTGGCCCTGCAGCGCGCCCTTGTAGTCGACGTTGCTGCGGGTGTGCGGCTGCGTTGTGGTCGACGAACAGCCGGTGCTCGATGTGCTGGCCGTCGTCGGCGAAGTACAGGCCGAGCATCTCGACCTCGCCGCCCGGGCCCGGCGTACTCGACGGTGGCGTCGATGCGCACCACGTCGCCGCCGAAGGAGACGGCGACGTGGCTGCAGCGTCGCGTCGCGGCCGACCATGCGCGTGCTGGCGTGCGAGTGGTGCACCGCGTCGTCGTCCCAGTCCTGGATCGAGACGACGGTCAGCTCGGCGCCGTCACCGACGACGATCTCGACGTTGTCGGCGCAGCGTCGCCGAGCCCTCGAAGCGCAGCACGACGGTCGCCTTGCGCGTGCGCGCCGACGTTGACCAGGTGTGCCCGCGCGATCGCGCGGCCTCGACGCCGGTGCCGGTGACGGTGACCAGGACCGGCTCGCCGAGCTCCGCCTCGGCGGGTACGTCGACCAGGAACAGCCGCGTCGGCGGCCGCCCAGGCGCGGGCGCTGACCCGGTCGGTCGGCACGCATGCCGGACGAGCCCGCGCAGCGCGTGGTCGGCGCCGACGACCTCGACGTCACGCCGTCGGCCGCGTCGTCGACCTCGGCCGTGACACCGATGCCGAGGCCGTCCAGCGGCGCGTCGTCGTGCAGCCCGCGCAGCCGCTTGAGCGGCGTGAACCGCCAGATCTCCTCGCGCCCGGTCGGCACGGGGTGGTCGGCGACGTCGAACGACCCCTCCGGGTGCAGGTGGCTCGAGATCGTGCCGGGTCGACGGTCTCGACAGCCTCCGCACGGGCTTCGGTCACAGTCACAGTCACTTTCGCGTTCAGGTCTGGTCGTCGTGCTGCGACCAGGCTGGCGGTGGCGCGCGCACCTTGCGTGGGCTGAGCCGTCTGGCGAGGCTGGTGGGTCGCTCGCGGAGCGGGCAGGACGCCGAAGCGCCGGGCGTCAGCCGACAGCACCTTCCATCTGCAGCTCGATCAGCCGGTTGAGCTCGAGGGCGTACTCCATCGGCAGCTCCTTGGCGATCGGCTCGATGAAGCCGCGCACGATCATCGCCATCGCCTCGTCCTGCTCCATGCCCCGCGACATCAGGTAGAAGAGCTGGTCGTCGGAGACCTTCGAGACGCGTCGCCTCGTGGCCCATCGACACGTCGTCCTCGCGGATGTCGACGTAGGGGTAGGTGTCGGAGCGGCTGATCTGGTCGACCAGCAGCGCGTCGCAGAGCACGTTGGACTTCGAGTGGTGCGCGCCCTCGTTGATCTGGATCAGGCCGCGGTACGACGTGCGGCCGCCGCCGCGCGCCACCGACTTGGAGAGGATCGAGCGACGAGGTGTACGGCGCCGCGTGCACCATCTTGGCGCCGGCGTCCTGGTGCTGGCCCTCGCCCGCGAACGCGATCGACAGCGTCTCGCCCTTGGCGTGCTCGCCCATCAGGTAGATGGCGGGGTACTTCATCGTCACCTTGGAGCCGATGTTGCCGTCGACCCACTCCATGGTCGCGCCGGCCTCGCAGGTCGCGCGCTTGGTGACGAGGTTGTAGACGTTGTTCGACCAGTTCTGGATCGTCGTGTAGCGGCAGCGGCCGCCCTTCTTCACGATGATCTCGACGACCGCGGAGTGCAGCGAGTCGGAGGAGTAGATCGGCGCGGTGCAGCCCTCGACGTAGTGCACGTAGGCGTCCTCGTCGACGATGATCAGCGTCCGCTCGAACTGGCCCATGTTCTCGGTGTTGATCCGGAAGTAGGCCTGCAGCGGGATGTCGACGTGGACGCCCTTCGGCACGTAGATGAACGAGCCGCCCGACCAGACCGCGGTGTTCAGCGCGGCGAACTTGTTGTCGCCGACCGGGATGACGGTGCCGAAGTACTCCTGGAAGAGCTCCGGGTGCTCCGCAGCGCGGTGTCGGTGTCGAGGAAGAGGACGCCCTGCTCCTCGAGGTCCTCGCGGATCGTGTGGTAGACGACCTCGGACTCGTACTGCGCCGCGACGCCGGAGACCAGGCGCTGCTTCTCCGCCTCGGGGATGCCGAGCTTGTCGTAGGTGTTCTTGATGTCCTCGGGGAGGTCGTCCCAGGTGGCCGCCTGCTTCTCGGTGGAGCGGACGAAGTACTTGATGTTGTCGAAGTCGATGCCCGACAGGTCGGAGCCCCAGGTCGGCATCGGCTTGCGGTCGAAGAGCTTGAGGCCCTTCAGGCGCAGGTCGAGCATCCACTGCGGCTCGCTCTTCTTCGAGGAGATGTCGCGGACGACGTCCTCGTTGAGGCCGCGCTTCGCGCCGGCGCCGGCGACGTCTTGTCGGACCAGCCGAACTCGTAGCGGCCGATGCCCTCGAGCTCCGGGTTGCGCTCTTCGATGGTGGTCATCGAGCGACCTTCCTTCGGTGCTGTCGGTGGTCGGTGGGTCTGGTGGCAGTCGGGATGCAGGTGGTGCAGACACCGTCGCCGTGGGCGATGGTGGCCAGCCGCTGGACGTGGCGGCCGAGGACCCGGCTGATCGCCTCGGTCTCGGCCTCGCACAGCTGCGGGAACTCGTGGGCGACGTGGGAGACCGGGCAGTGCTGCTGGCACAGCTGCTCGCCGACCGGGCCGTGCGCGCACGGACGCGGCGTAGCCCTCGTCGGTGAAGACGCCGGGCCAGCACCTCGGCCGGGTCGAGCTCGGGTCGGTCGGCCACGACCTGCTCGAAGCGCTCCTCGATGAACGGCGACGCGCCGGCGCGCGAACTCGCGCACGGCCTCGTCGCCGCCGGTCTCGGCGAGGAACCGCAGCGCCTGCGACGGCGAGGTCGTCGTACTGCTGGTCGAAGCCGTCGCGACCGGCGTCGGTGAGCGCGAACACCTTGGCCGGGTCGGCCGCGGCCGCGGGCGCCGTGGAGCGCGCGGCTCGCGGGCCTCGACGGTGCCGTCCTCGAGCAGCTGGTCGAGGTGGCGGCGTACGGCGGCCGGGGTCAGGTCGAGCCGCTCGCGCGAGCGCCGCCGCGGTGGACGGTCCGTTGACCAGGATCGACCGGGCGACACGCTCGCGGGTCGGCCCGTCCGGGTCGGCTGGCACGTGCTCGTCGATTTCCACAACACCAGTGTGCCGTTAATGACGGGAGCACTTCAAGCAAGGTGCCCTAAGTTCCCGTGACGTCGGCGACACCGCCCGACCACCGGAACCGGAGGCAGTGTCCGGTGCGACTAGTCTCGGATCATGACCCAGATGCGTCCGGATCGATCCTCGGGAACCCCGTCCGCCGGGTCGAGGACCCGACCTCATCGCCGGGCGCAGCACCTACGTCGACGACCTGCGGGTCGACGGCACCACCCACGCGGTCTTCGTGCGCAGCCCGCTTCGCCCACGCCCGGATCACCCGCATCGACACCGGCGAGGCCGAGGCGTCGCCCGGCGTGCTGGCCGTGCACACCGCGGAGACCCTCGGGCGGCGACCCGGTGCCGTCGTTCGCCGATCGTCAACGAGGCCTGCCTCCGGCCCGCGCTCGCCGGTCGACGCGGTCCGCTACGTCGGCGACCCGGTCGCCCTCGTGGTCGCGGAGACCCGCGCCCAGGCGGTGGACGCGGCCGAGCTGGTCGACGTCGACTACGACGAGCTTCGCCGTGGTCGTCGACATGGAGGAGGCGCTCGCCGACGACGCCCCGCTGCAGTTCCCCGAGCTCGGCAGCAACGTCGCCGCGGTCGGTGCGCGCACCCCGACGACGCCGCGACGCCCTCGCCGACGCCGACGTCGTGGTCCGGGCGCGGATCGAGAACCAGCGCGATCGCCATCGCCCCGATCGAGGGCAACGCGATCCTCGTCGACCCGCGCCGAAGGGCGACCGGGCTGCTCACGGCGTACTCGCCACCCAGCACCCGCACCTGGCGCGCGACCTGCTGGCGAAGTACACCGGGCTCGACAAGTCCGACGTCCAGGTCGTGGTCCCCGCACGTCGGCGGCGCCTTCGGCGGCAAGGCCGGGCATCGGCTACGACCACGCCGCGATCGTCGCCGCGGCCCGCCACCTCGGCCGCCCGGTCGCCTGGACCGAGACCCGCAGCGAGGCGATGCTCTCGATGCACGGCCGCGGCCAGGTGCAGTTCGCCGAGCTCGGGCTGCCCCGCGACGGCAGCATCGTCGGGCTCCGGGCCCGCGACGATCGGCGACTGCGGCGCCTACGCCGGCTTCGGCGGCGTCGCTCGCCGTCGGCCCGACCCACATCATGGCCCAGGGCCCCTACGAGATCCCGCAGATCGACTACGCCGCGATCGCGGCGACTGACCAACACCGCACCCAACGGCGCCTTCCGCGGTGCCGGGCGCCCGGAGGCGACGGCGATGCTCGAGCGGCTGATCGACCTCGCCGCCGACGAGCTCGGGCCTCACGCCGGAGGAGATCCGGCGTCGCAACCTGATCGCCAAGGACGCGTTCCCCTACAAGACCCGCACCGGCGCTGACCTACGACGTCGGCGACTACGAGGCGGCGCTCGAGGAGGCGCTCCGGGTCGCCGACGTCGACGCCGCTCCGGGCCGAGCAGCAGCGCCGACGCGAGGCCGGCGACGCGCAGCTGCTCGGCATCGGCGTCTCGACGTACGTCGAGATCACCGGCTTCGGCGGCACCGAGCTCGGCAGCGTGCGTGATCGAGCCCGACGGCTCGGCGACCGTGATGTCCGGCACCTCGGCGCACGGCCAGGGCCACGCCACGTCGTTCGCGATGATCGTCGCCGACCGGCTCGGGATCCCGATGGAGCGGATCCGCTACGTCCAGTCCGACACCGACGTCGTCCGCACCGGCGGCGGCACCGGCGGCTCCCGGTCGCTGCAGCTCGGTGGCAGCGCGGTCGTCCGCCGCGGCCCGCGACGTGCACGAGCAGGCGGTGCGGCTCGCGGCACGAGCTGCTCGAGGCGACGCCGGACGACGTCGAGGTGGTGCGCGACGAGCACGGGGCGGTCTCGGCGTCTCCGGCGTCCCCGGCGTCGCGGCTGAGCTGGGCCGACCTGGCCGGCCGCCGCCGAGCGGCGACGGCGCGCTGCACGCGGACCTCGACGTAGCCGCAGAACGGCGCGACGTTCCCGTTCGGCGCCCACGTCGTCGGTCGTCGAGGTCGACACCGAGACCGGCCAGGTCGCGCCGCTGCGGCACGTCGCGGTCGACGACTGCGGCCGGATCCTCAACCCGGTGATCGTCGAGGGCCAGCAGCACGGCGGCATCGCCCAGGGCATCTCGCAGGCGCTCTGGGAGCAGTTCGTGTACGACGAGGCACGGCCAGCCGCTGACCTCGACGTTCGCCGACTACCAGATGCCGACCGCGGCCGACACGATCTCGCTCGAGACCTCCAACACCGAGACCCCGACCGATCTCAACGAGCTCGGCGCCAAGGGCATCGGCGAGTCCGGCACGATCGGCTCGACCCCGGCCGTGCAGAGCGCCGTCGTCGACGCGCTCAGCCACCTCGGCGTGCGCCACATCGACATCCCGTGCACCCCGGACCGGGTCTGGACCGCGATCCAGCAGGCGCGGGCCGGCACGCTGCCCGACCCGTGGCGCGAGCCGCCGGCGGCGTTCGCCCGCCTGCCCAGGGAGGGCGAAAGCGAGGCGGTCGAGGTCTGACCGCTGACGCCTGTGGTTTCACCACGGTATGCAGAGCAACATGCGCTTCCCACAATGTGCTCGTTGTGGGGAGCGCGGGTTCGTCGGCATACCGTGGTGAACCTGCCGACGAACGCCTTCCTAGACTGAGGAGGTGCCCGCGCCGACTCCCGCCGTCCTGCTCGACGGCCTGGTGATGCGTTACGGCGACAAGACCGCCGTCGACGACCTCTCGCTCACCGTCGAGCGCGACTCGATCACCGCCGTGCTCGGCCCCAACGGCGCCGGCAAGACGACGACGCTGGAGACCTGCGAGGGCTACCGGCGGGCACACTCCGGGCGGGTGCAGGTGCTCGGTCTCGACCCGGTCGGCGACCGGCGCGACCTGCTCCCGCGCATCGGTGTGATGCTCCAGGCCGGTGGCGCCTGGTCCGGCGTCCGGGCGATGGAGATGCTGCGGCACATCGCGTCGCTCCACGCCCACCCGCTCGACACGGCGATGCTGGCCGAGCGGCTCGGGCTCGGCGGCTGCGGGCGCACGCCCTACCGACGTCTGTCCGGCGGGCAGCAGCAGCGGCTCGGCCTGGCGATGGCGGTGGTCGGCCGGCCGGAGCT
Organism: uncultured Actinomycetota bacterium; assembly: GCA_963745795.1. Taxonomy (GTDB): domain Bacteria; phylum Actinomycetota; class Actinomycetes; order Propionibacteriales; family Nocardioidaceae; genus Marmoricola. Next base: position 589,520 of record CAVUYR010000006.1, read on the forward strand.
GGTGTTCGTCGACGAGCCCACCGCCGGGATGGACCCGGCCGCCCGTCGTACGACGTGGGAGCTGCTGTCCGAGCTGCGCGCCGACGGCGTCACCGTCGTCCTCACCACCCACTACATGGAGGAGGCCGAGCGCCTCGCCGACCGGATCCACATCATCGACCGTGGCCGGCTGATCGCGTCCGGCTCGCCGGCGGAGCTGACGCGCGGCGGCTCCCACGCCACGATCCGGCTGGTCGTGACCGAGCCCTACCCGCCCAGCGCGCCGGCGTCGTTGCAGGCCGCCCTGGCTCCTGGCACCGAGGTGACGCCGATCGACGCCTACAGCCTGCTCGTGTCCGGTCCTGCCGACTCGACCACGCTCGGCGTCGTGTCCCGCTGGTGCGAGGAGCACCGCGTGCTGCCCGAGTCGCTCAACCTCGGCCAGCGCAACCTGGAGGACGTCTTCCTCGAGCTGACGGGACGGGGCCTGGTGCCGTGAGCCTCGACCACCGCGGCACGTTCACGCCGATGCCCGGCTCCGCGCCGTTCGCCCGGCAGGTGGTCGCGCAGGCCGGCATGGAGGCGCGCCTGCTGCTGCGCAACGGCGAACAGCTCCTGCTCGCGGTGGTGATCCCCGTGATCGTGCTGGTCGGCGCCGTGACCGGGGCGAAGCACGTGGGCCTGACGTTCGCGCACCCGGCGGTCGACGTCTTCACGCCCGGCGTGCTCGCGCTGGCGGTGATGTCGACGTCGTTCGCCTCGCTGGCCATCGCCACCGGCTTCGAGCGCCGCTACGGCGTGATCAAGCGGCTCGGCGCCTCCCCGCTCCCCCGGTCGGGCCTGCTGCTCGGCAAGGTCGGCGCCCTGTTCCTGGTCGAGGTGCTCCAGCTCCTGGTGGTGGGCGCGGTCGGTCTCGCGCTCGGCTGGGACCCGGCCCACGATGCGGTTGCCCTCGGCTCGGCGCTGCTCGTGGTGGTCCTCGGCACGCTTGCCTTCGCCGGCCTCGGACTGTTCCTGGCCGGCGTGCTCCGCGCCGAGGCGACGCTCGCCGTCGGCCAACCTCGTCTACCTGCTGCTGATGGCCGGTGGCGCCGTCGTCCTGCCCACCTCGGCATACGGTGCCTTCGGGTACGTGGCGGCGTGGCTGCCCTCGGGTGCGCTCGGCAACGGGCTGCGCAGCGCGCTGATCAACGGCACCCTCAACCTGCACGCGGTGACCGTGCTCGTCGTGTGGTCGCTGGTCGGCGCGTTCCTGACCGCGAGGACGTTCTCGTGGGAGTGAGCACGGCCGCACCCCACGTCGCGACCGACCGTTGGCTGCGCCCGCTCGGCTGGGCGACCCTGGTCTCCAACATGGTGCTGGTGGTCACCGGGGGCGCCGTCCGGCTGACCGGCTCCGGGCTCGGCTGCCCGACCTGGCCGCGGTGCACCGACCAGTCGTTCACACCGCACGGCGCCCTCGACGTGCACACGGCGATCGAGTTCGGCAACCGGACGCTGACCTTCGTGCTGGTCGCGGTCGCGGTGGCCACGTTCCTGGCCACGCTGCGCTCCGTCGCGGCGCGACCTGCTGGGGCTCTCGGTGGTGCTCGCGCTGGGCATCCCCGCCCAGGCGGTGGTCGGCGGGATCACGGTGCTGACCGACCTCAACCCGTGGGTGGTGTCGTTCCACCTGCTGGTGTCGCTGGCGATGATCGGGCTCGCGGTGCTCTTCCTGTTCCGGCTCGACGAGCCGTCGGCGCCCGCCGTACGTCCGTCACCGACCGTGTGGCTGGCCCGCGCGACGTTCGGTGTGACCTGGGCCGTCCTCTACCTCGGCACCGTGGTCACCGGCTCCGGCCCGCACGCCGGAGACGTCGACTCCCCGCGCAACGGGCTCGACCCGGTGCAGACCAGCCAGCTCCACGCCGACCTGGTCTTCCTGCTGGTCGGCCTCAGCGTCGGGTTGTGGTCCGTGCTCCGCGCCACGCACGCCGAGCCGACGGCGATCCGGGCCGCGCAGGCGGTGGTGCTGGTCGAGGTGCTGCAGGGTGCGATCGGCTTCGTGCAGTACTTCACCGACCTGCCGATCGTGCTGGTCGGCCTGCACATGCTGGGGGCCGCGATCCTGTCCGCCGTGGTGACCCGGCTGCTGCTGGTCGTGCGTGCGGGCTAGAACCGGATCTGGAGCAGCGGGTCGAGGGCAACCGTCACGAAAAGGAGCGACAGGTACATGTTCGAGGAGTGGAACAGCCGCATCGGGCGCACCACCGACAGGTCGTCGGAGCGCATCGCGCGAGCGTGCATCAGGTGTGCCTCGAACAGGAACGCCACGCCCAGCACGGCGGCCACGACCGGGTAGACCAGGCCGGTGTCGGCCACCGGCCACAGCGCCAGGGAGGTGAGCACCATCAGGTAGGAGTAGCCGAGGATCCGCACGGCGACGTCGCGGGCCGGCATGACCACCGGCAGCATCGGGACGTCGACCCGGGCGTAGTCCTCGCGGTAGCGCATCGCCAGCGCCCAGGTGTGCGGCGGCGTCCAGAAGAACACGACGAGGAACAGCACGACCGGCGGCCAGGCCAGCTCCCCGGTGACGGCGGTCCAGCCGATCAGCGCCGGGAAGCAGCCCGCGAGGCCGCCCCACACGATGTTCTGGGTGGTACGACGCTTGAGCAGCATCGTGTAGCCGAACAGGTAGAACGCGCTGGCCACCAGCGCCAGCCCGGCCGAGAGCCAGTTCACCCACAGGGCGAGCACCACCGTCGAGACCACCGCCAGCACCAGCCCGAACACGAGCGCCGCCCGCGGGCTGACCATGTGGCGCGGCAGGGCACGACGGCGGGTGCGCCGCATGTGCTCGTCGATGTCGCGGTCGTAGACGCAGTTGAGGGCGTTGCGCGCTGCCTGCCGACAGCGTGCCGCCGACGACGGTCGCCACCACCAGCCCGAGCGGCGGGACGCCGCGCTGGGCGAAGAACATCACCGGCACGGTCGTCAGCAGGAGCAGCTCGATCACGCGGGGCTTGGTCAGCCCGACGTACGCGGCGAGGACGTCCTTGGCCGAGACCGGCCCGTGATCCTGCCCGGTGGCGGGCGCATCGGAGTGGACCGCGGTCACGCACGCCTCTCAATCCTCGAACCGGCCAGATGGTCTGCTCGACGAGCAGCCACCGGAGTCTATCGCCGCCCTTACGGGGGGTCGTAGAGCGGTCGCGACGTGAGTAGGCTCGAATCGGCCTCTGGACAAGCTCGGGAAAGGTTCCGGGGCCCGGATTCGTTACCCGTGCGACAGCGCTCCCCCCGACAGCAGGAGGAACCAGCCCCGTGGCCGCAGCAACGCTCGACTGGACCGAGACCGACGACAAGGCCGTGGACACCATCCGGGTGCTCGCGATGGACGCGGTCCAGAAGGTCGGCAACGGCCATCCGGGCACGGCCATGAGCCTCGCCCCGGCGGCGTACCTGCTGTTCCAGAAGGTGATGAGGCACAACCCCGCCGACCCGCACTGGCCGGGCCGCGACCGCTTCGTGCTCTCGTGCGGGCACTCCAGCCTCACGCTCTACCTGCAGCTGTTCCTCGGCGGCTGGGGCCTCGAGCTCGAGGACGTCAAGTCGCTGCGCACCTGGGGCAGCAAGACCCCGGGCCACCCGGAGTACGGCCACACCGCTGGCGTGGAGACCACCACCGGCCCGCTCGGGCAGGGCATCGGCAACGCGGTCGGCATGGCGATGGCGGCCCGCCGCGAGCACGGGCTGCTCGATCCCAACGCGGCCCTGGGCGAGTCGCCGTTCGACCACCAGATCTACGCCCTCTGCTCCGACGGCGACATCGAGGAGGGTGTCAGCGCGGAGGCGTCCGCGCTCGCCGGCGTGCAGCAGCTCGGCAACCTCACGCTGATCTACGACGACAACCGGATCTCGATCGAGGACAACACCGACATCGCGCTCAGCGAGGACGTCGGCGCCCGCTACGAGGCCTACGGCTGGCACGTCCAGCACGTCGACTGGACCAACGGCGGGAAGTCCTACCAGGAGGACGTCCCGGCGCTGTACGACGCGATCCGCAAGGCCGAGGCGGTCACCGACAAGCCGAGCTTCATCGTCCTGCACACGATCATCGCGTGGCCGGCGCCCGACGCCCAGAACACCGGCAAGGCGCACGGGTCCGCCCTCGGCGACGGACGAGGTCGCGGCCACCAAGAAGGTGCTCGGCTTCGACCCCGACCAGACCTTCGAGGTCCCGCCCGGTGTGCTCGAGCACACCCGTCGCGCCGTCGAGCGCGGCAAGGCCGCGCAGGCCGAGTGGGGCGCTGCGTACGACGTGTGGGCGCGCAAGCCGTCCGCGGACACGGCCCTCTTCGAGCGGCTGCAGTCCGGCAGCCTGCCCGACGGCTGGGACGACAAGATCCCGACGTTCCCGGCGGACCCCAAGGGCATGGCGACCCGGGTGGCCTCCGGCAAGGTGATCAACGCCGTCGCCGCGACCCTGCCCGAGCTGTGGGGCGGCTCGGCCGACCTGGCCGGCTCCAACAACACGACCATCGAGCGGCGTCCCGTCGTTCCTGCCGGGTGACCGCGCCACCAAGATGTGGAAGGCCGACCCGCTCGCCGGTCGGGTGCTGCACTTCGGGATCCGCGAGCACGGCATGGGCGCGATCATGAACGGCATCGCCGCGCACGGGGGCACCCGCGTGTTCGGCGGCACGTTCCTCACGTTCTCCGACTACATGCGCGGCGCGGTGCGGCTGGCTGCGATCATGCAGCTCGGCGTCACCTACGTCTGGACGCACGACTCGATCGGGCTCGGCGAGGACGGGCCCACGCACCAGCCGATCGAGCACCTCGCGGCGCTCCGGGCGATGCCGGGCCTCGACGTGGTACGTCCGGCCGACGCCAACGAGACGGCGGCCTGCTGGCGCGCCATCCTCGTGAACCACCGGCCGGCCGGTCTGGTCCTGTCGCGGCAGAACCTGCCGGTCTTCCCACGCGGCGAGGACGGCTACTCCGACACCACCAACGTCCAGCGCGGCGGATACGTGCTGCTCGACGTCGACGGCGGCGAGCCCGACGTGGTGCTGATCGGCACCGGCTCCGAGGTCCAGCTCGCGGTCGCGGCCCGTGACCTGCTCGCGGAGAAGGACATCCGGGCCCGGGTCGTGTCGATGCCCTGCCGCGAGTGGTTCGACGAGCAGCACGCGTCGTACCGCGAGACGGTGATCCCGCCGACGGTCAAGGCCCGGGTCTCCGTGGAGGCAGGGGTCAGGCAGGGCTGGCACGAGGTGGTCGGAGACCACGGCCGGATCGTCTCGATCGAGCACTACGGTGCGTCCGCCGACTACGCCCGCATCTACCAGGAGTTCGGCGTCACCGCCGAGGCCGTCGCCAACGCGGCCGAGGACAGCATCCGCATCGCCACCGGCTGACCTCGCGCCGGTTGGTCACCCAGTCCATCAAGGAGGAAGCACATGTCCGACAACCTGCAGCAGCTCACCGAGGCCGGCGTCTCGATCTGGCTCGACGACCTCTCGCGTGAGCGCATCGAGACCGGCAACCTCGCGGAGCTGGCCAAGAACGACCACGTGGTCGGAGTGACCACCAACCCGTCGATCTTCGCCGCGGCGCTCTCCGAGGGCGAGCGGTACGACGACCAGGTCCGCGAGCTCGCCGCCCAGGACAAGGACGTCGACGGGATCGTGTTCGACCTGACCACCACCGACGTCCGCAACGCCTGCGACGTCATCCGCGAGGTGTACGACGCCACGAACGGCGTCGACGGCCGGGTGTCGATCGAGGTCGACCCGCGGATGGCGCACGACACCGACGCGACGAACGCCTCCGCCAAGGCGCTCTGGGCAGAGGTCGACCGGCCGAACTCTTCATCAAGATCCCGGCGACGACCGCGGGCGCCCCAGCGATCACGTCGACCCTGGCCGAGGGGATCAGCGTCAACGTGACCCTGATCTTCGGCCTGGACCGCTACCAGTCGGTCATGGAGGCCTACGTGTCCGGCCTCGAGCAGGCCCGCGACAACGGCAGGGACCTCTCGCAGATCCATTCCGTAGCCTCGTTCTTCGTCTCCCGCGTCGACACCGAGATCGACAAGCGCCTGACCAGACTCGGCGGCGCCCGACGACCTCAAGGGCAAGGCGGGCGTCGCCAACGCGCGACTCGCCTACAAGGCCTACGAGGAGTTCTTCTCCGGCGAGCGCTGGGACTCGCTCGCGGCCGACGGTGCCAACCGGCAGCGCCCGCTGTGGGCGTCGACGGGCGTCAAGAACCCGGACTACCGGGACACCATGTACGTCGACGACCTGGTCGTCGATAACACCGTCAACACGATGCCGGAGAAGACCCTCGACGCGGTCCGCGACCACAGCGAGATCCGCGGCGACCAGGTGCGTCCTCACTACGACGACGCCCAGCAGGTGATGGCGGACCTGAAGGACGCGGGCGTCGACTACGACGACGTGATCGACACCCTCGAGCGGGAGGGCGTCGAGAAGTTCGAGACCTCGTGGGGTGAGCTCCTCGAAGACGGTGAAGGGCCAGCTCGACGCGGCCGCCGAGTGAGCGACTCGCCGGTGGACCCGAGCTCGACGACGGCGTGGTCGCGCCTCGAGCGCCTCGCCTCCGACTTCGCCCCCGACCTGCGCGCCTGGTTCGCCGACGACCCCGACCGGGTCGGCCGGCTCACCTTCACGGCCGGTGACCTGGTCGTCGACCTGTCGAAGTCGCTGCTCGACGATGCCGTCCTTGACGCACTCCTCGAGCTGGCCGAGGAGGTGGGCTGACCGGGCGACGCGACGCCATGTTCCGGGGCGAGCACATCAACGTCACCGAGGACCGGGCAGTCCTGCACACGGCGCTCCGGCTCCCGGCCGACGCCGCGCTCGAGGTCGACGGACAGGACGTGGTCGCCGACGTCCACGACGTCCTGCGGCGGGTCTACGACTTCGCCGACCAGGTCCGCAGCGGCGCCTGGACCGGCGTCACCGGCGAGCGCATCCGCACGGTCGTCAACATCGGGATCGGCGGCTCCGACCTCGGTCCGGTGATGGCCTACGAGGCCCTTGCGCCCTACCGCCAGGACGGGCTCGAGTGCCGCTTCATCAGCAACATCGACCCGACCGATGCCGCGATCACGCTGGCCGGCCTCGACCCGGAGACGACGCTGTTCATCGTCTCCAGCAAGACCTTCGGCACCCTCGAGACGCTCACCAACGCCCGGCTGTGCAAGGCCTGGCTGCTCGACGGCCTCCGGTCGTCGGGTGCGCGGAGGCTGACGGCGACGACGGCTGCCGTGGCCAAGCACTTCGTCGCGGTCTCGACCGCGCTCGACAAGGTGGCCGACTTCGGGATCGACCCCGACAACGCCTTCGGCTTCTGGGACTGGGTGGGCGGACGCTACTCGCTCGACTCCGCGATCGGCACGTCGCTGGTCGTGGCGATCGGACCGGAGCGGTTCGCCGAGTTCCTGGCCGGCTTCCACACCATGGACGAGCACTTCCGGACCACCGAGCCTGCCCGCAACGTGCCGGTGCTGATGGGGCTGCTCAACGTCTGGTACACCAACTTCCTCGGCGCCGAGAGCCACGCGGTGCTCCCCTACGCCCAGCTGCTGCACCGCTTCCCGGCGTACCTGCAGCAGCTGACCATGGAGTCCAACGGCAAGGGCGTGCGCTGGGACGGCACCCCGGTCACGACCGACACCGGCGAGGTCTTCTGGGGAGAGCCCGGCACCAACGGCCAGCACGCGTTCTACCAGCTGATCCACCAGGGCACACGGCTCGTGCCGGCCGACTTCATCGCCGTGGCCAGGCCCGCCTACCCGTTGCAGGACGCCCACGACGGGCAGAGTGTCGACGTGCACGAGCTGTTCCTGGCGAACTTCTTCGCCCAGACCCGCGCGCTGGCCTTCGGCAAGACGGCCGACGAGGTCCGGGCCGAGGGCACCGCGGAGGCCGTCGTACCGGCGCGTGTGTTCACCGGCAACCGGCCGACAACGTCGATCATGGCGCCCGAGCTGAGCCCCTCGGTGCTCGGCCAGCTGGTCGCGCTCTACGAGCACGTCACCTTCACCCAAGGCGTCGTGTGGGGCATCGACAGCTTCGACCAGTGGGGGGTCGAGCTCGGCAAGCAGCTGGCCCAGGAGGTCGGTCCGGCCGTCTCCGGCGACGCCGCGGCCCAGGCCGAGCAGGACGCCTCCACCCAGTCCCTCATCGCGTACTACCGGGAGCACCGACACCCATGACCGACCACCCCACTGCGAGCGGCTGGACCAACCCGCTCCGCGCCCCGCAGGACCGGCGGCTCCCCCGCATCGCCGGGCCGTGCTCGATGGTGCTGTTCGGCGTCACCGGAGACCTGGCGCGCAAGAAGGTGATGCCGGCGATCTACGACCTCGCCAACCGTGGCTTCCTGCCGCCCGGTTTCTCGCTGGTCGGCTACGCGCGCCGCGACTGGGCAGACCAGGACTTCGCCCAGATCGTGCACGACTCCGTGAAGGAGCACTCCCGCACCGAGTTCCGCGAGGAGGTCTGGCGGCAGCTGGCGGAGGGGTTCCGCTTCGTGCAGGGCGACTTCGCCGACGACCTCGCGTTCAACACGCTCCGTCGGACCCTCGAGGAGCTCGACGAAGCCCGCGGCACCGGCGGCAACCACGCCTTCTACCTGTCGATCCCGCCGAAGTTCTTCGGTGACGTCGTCCAGCAGCTCCACGAGCACGGGCTGGCCGATTCCGAGAACGACGCCTGGCGCCGGGTCGTGGTGGAGAAGCCGTTCGGCCACGACCTGACCTCGGCGCAGGAGCTGAACGCCAGCCTCGACGGCGTCTTCAAGCCGGAGTCGGTCTTCCGGATCGACCACTACCTCGGCAAGGAGACGGTGCAGAACATCCTCGCGATGCGCTTCGCCAACAACCTGTTCGAGCCGATCTGGAACGGCAACTACGTCGACCACGTCCAGATCACGATGGCCGAGGACATCGGCATCGGCAGCCGCGCCGGCTACTACGACGGCATCGGCGCGGCGCGCGACGTGATCCAGAACCACCTGATGCAGCTGATGGCGCTGGTCGCGATGGAGGAGCCGGCGTCGTTCGACGCCGCCGCGCTCCGCTACGAGAAGCAGAAGGTGCTCTCGTCCGTCGTGCTGCCCAAGCGGCTCGACCTGACCACCTCGCGCGGGCAGTACACCGCGGGCTGGGCGGGCGGTGAGAAGGTGGTCGGCTACCTCGACGAGGCGGACATCCCGACGAGCTCGCACACGGACACGTTCGCGGCGATCACCCTCCACGTGGAGACCCGGCGCTGGGCGGGCGTGCCCTTCTACCTGCGTGCCGGCAAGCGGCTGGGTCGGCGGGTGACCGAGGTCGCGGTGGTGTTCAAGCGCGCGCCACACCTGCCGTTCAACGACACCCAGACCGAAGACCTCACGCACAACGCGCTGGTGATCCGGGTGCAGCCCGACGAGGGGGTCACCATCCGCTTCGGGTCCAAGGTGCCCGGCACCGCGATGGAGATCCGCGACGTCAACATGGACTTCGCGTACGGCGGCACGTTCACCGAGGCGAGTCCCGAGGCCTACGAGAAGCTGATCCTCGACGTCCTGCTCGGTGACCCGCCGCTGTTCCCGCAGCACGAGGAGGTCGAGCTCTCCTGGAAGATCCTCGACCCGATCCTCGAGTACTGGGCCGAGCACGGGAAGCCGGACCAGTACGAGTCCGGCACCTGGGGGCCCGAGTCCGCGGAGGACATGCTCGCGCGCACCGGACGCGTCTGGAGGCGACCATGAAGATCACCCCACAGAGTCACTCGCTTCGCTCCCGATTCCGCAGGGACCCCGAAGACACCTCACCCCACGGCAGCACTCGCTCCGCACCAACTTCGGCAGGGACCCCGAGATGATCGAGCTTCTCAACACCAAGTCCTCCGCCATTGCCGCGGCCTTCGTGAAGCAGCGCACGCTGCACGGCTCGCCCGCGCAGGGCATGGTGATGACGATGGTGATCGTCGCCGACGAGGAGGGCGCCCACGAAGCGCTCGCCTCCGCGCGCAAGGCATCGCACGAGCACCCGGCGCGGGTGATCGGGCTGATCCTGGGCTCCGCACGCGGCAAGCCCGCGGTCAACGCCCAGATCGGGATCGGTGACGGGTGGTCCGGCGAGGTAGCGCTGATCCGGCTGTCCGGCGAGGTGGTCAAGCACGCCGAGTCCGTCGTGCTGCCGCTGCTGCTGCCGGACTCGCCGGTCGTGGTCTGGTGGTCGAACGACCACCCGGACGACCCCGCCGAAGACCCGATCGGTCGGCTCGCACGGCGCCGGATCACCGACGCCGCCGCCGTACGCACCGGGAAGACGAAGGCGGTCCACCGACTCTGCGCGGCCTACGCGCCGGGCACCACCGACCTGGCCTGGACCCGGCTCACGCCGTGGCGCGCCCTGCTCGCGGCGGCGCTCGACCAGCAGCCGCTCAAGGTGAGGTCGGCGACGGTCACCGCCGAACGGATCAGTCCGAGCGCCGACCTGCTGGCCGCCTGGCTGGCCGACCGGCTCAAGGTGAAGGCCGCGCGCGCGACCTCGCAGGGCCCCGGTATCACCGAGGTGGTCCTCGACACCGCCGAGGGGCCGATCACCATCTCACGCAAGGACGGGCGGCTGGCGACGTTCTCCTCCCCCGAACAGCCCGACCGCCCCGTCGCGCTCAAGCGGCGTGACGTGCCGGAGCTGCTCGCCGAGGAGCTGCGCCGGCTGGACGAGGACGACGTCTATGCCGCGACCGCGCGGAAGCTGGTGGCGAGCGGGATCGCGCGGCCGGCGGCCCGCAAGGCCACCGCGAAGAAGTCGGCGAAGAAGTCGGCAAGGAAGCCGGCATCGAAGCCGGCCAAGAAGTGACCGCCGAGGTCGTCCGGCACGACGACGCGGGCGCCGTGGCGGCGGACGTCGCGACCCGGCTGCTCGAGGAGCTGGCGCGGGTGCAGGCCGCGGGCCGGGAACCACAGATCGGGCTGACCGGCGGCACCATCGCCGACGCCGTCCACCGCGAGGTTGCGCGGCTCTCCGCCGACTCCGGCGTGGACTGGTCGCGCGTGGTGGTCTGGTGGGGCGACGAGCGGTTCGTCGCGGCCGACGACCCGGACCGCAACGCCGGCCAGGCGCGCGCGGCGTTCCTGGACGCGGTCGGCGCCGATCCGGGCCATGTGCACGAGATGCCGTCCACCGCCGATGCGGCGACGGTCGACGAGGGCGCGGCGGCGTACGGACAGGTGATGCGGGTGCACGGCGCCGGCGAGTTCGACGTGCTGATGCTCGGGGTCGGGCCGGACGGTCATGTGGCCTCGCTGTTCCCGGGGCATGCAACGCTCGACATCGCCGACCGGATCGCGGTCGGCGTCACGGACTCCCCGAAGCCGCCCCCGCAGCGGATCAGCCTCAGCTTCGAGGCCCTGAACCGGTCGCGCCAGGTGTGGTTCCTGGTCTCGGGCGAGGAGAAGGCCGACGCGGTGCGCCGTGGTCTGGCCGAGACCGGCGATCTCCACGAGACCCCCGCCCGCGGCGTGTCGGGGCGCGAGGCCACGCTCTGGTTCGTCGACGACGCCGCCGCCTCCCTGCTCTGATGGCGACGCCCCTCCCGCTCGGCTGGCACACCGACGTCGCGGTCCTGCGGTACTCGGGGTCCGAGGTCGAGGAGCACGCCGACCACCTGGTGCTGCGGACGCCCGCCAACCCGACGTACCACTGGGGCAACTTCGTGCTCGTCACCGACCCGGACGCCGTGGGTGAGGCCGGGCGCTGGCTCGGGGTGTTCGAGGCGGCGTTCCCGGACGCTCGGCACCGTGCGATCGGGCTGTGCGCCGACCCGCCCGACGCGTCCGCGTGGGAGTCGCTCGGCCTGGAGATCGAGCACGAGGACGTGCTGGCCGGCCCGGGTCCGCGCCGGACGCCGCTGGCGGACGGCTACGTGGTGCGCCCGCTGGACGGCGCCGACGACTGGGAGCAGGACGTGCGGCTGTCCATGGGGCCGCGGGACGCCGCGGAGGCCGTGTTCCAGCGCGGCGCCACGGCGGCCAAGGCCCGAATCTGCGCGGCCGGCGTGGCCGTGTTCCTGGGCGCCTTCGACGGCCCCGACCTGGTCGCCGACCTCGGCATCGTCGACTGCGGGGAGGGCATCGCCCGCTACCAGTCCGTGGTCACCGCCGAGCCGCACCGCCGCCACGGCCTCGCCTCCCACCTCCTCGGCGTCGCCGCCGACTGGGCCCACGCCCGCGCCTGCGACCGCCTGGTCATCCTCGCCGACGCCGACGGCGCCCCCAGTCACCTCTACCGCTCCCTCGGCTTCTCCCCCGTCCTCCGCTCCGCCCAGGCCTACTCCCGCGAGACGCCATCCGTGGTTGCCGACTGACGCGTGAGAGGTCAGTCGTGGTTGCGTCTGGGCTATCGACCGGTCTCTCGTGGTTGCTTTCAAGCGGTACGACGTGGGGTCCAGATCACATGGCTCTTGCGCGCCTGCACCAGCCCTTGCGCAAGCCGGGTCGCCGCCGCGCCGGTCGGACCGTAGACGTCATGCTTCGTGAAGACGTCCACGGTCCAGTGCCGGTGGATGTCCAGCCAGTCGCGGCGCTGCTCGTCATGGGCCCTGTCGTCATCCGCGGTGTGAAACTCCTCGCCGTCGTACTCAGCGGCGTAGCGCAGCTCGGGAAGCGCGAGGTCCAGCCGGTACAGCTCACGGCCCCCGTCGTCGTACACCCAGAACTGGACCTCGGGCCGCGGCAGCCCGGCGTCGTACCAGTGCAGCCTGAGCGCTGACTCCCCCGGGGACTCGGCTCTGGGACTGCCGAGGGGGACGAGCACCCGGAGCTGGCGCACTCCGCGAAAACCCTTGAACCTGGGGACCTGCAGAGCCAACAAGACCGGATCGACCCCGAGTCGCAGGAACCCGTCGATCGCCGCGAGCGCGTCGAACCTCCAGAGCAGACGGCCGAGGTCGCACGCCGTGCGCAAGGGAGTCGTGACCCGTACGCCGCCGACGACCATCACGTCGCTCGGGAGCAGCCCACGCGTGCCGCTCGCGACGCCTGCCCGCCTCAGCCTGGTCCCGGCTGCGCGGAACACGGTCACCGGCGGCGGCACGGACAAGGCCGTCCGCGGCAGGATGTCGACACCGTGGAGCCAGGCCGCGGTGCGATCGGTCACCACTGCCGAGGGAGGTACGACGAGGGCGACCGCTTGCGCACGACGTGCCATGTTGTCGGGTGCCTGGGCGGCGGCGTACACGCCGGTGAGCACTCGTCGTACGTATCCTCCCGACACCAGCCCACGAAGCGTCTGGCGCGAGACACCCCACATCTCTGCCTGTGCCGGCGTGAACGGAGCATCGAGCGGGAGCGGGCAACCGGCGCCGAGAAGCACGCCCGAGCCGTCGAACCAGGATGCATGTGGCATCCCGAGATGATGCACCGATCGGACCCGCGGCGACGTCGTCATCCACAGGCCACCGATCACACGACCCAAAACTGACCTGTCGCGGGGCACAGCCCAACCACAAGTGACCTCTCGCGAGGATCACGCCAACCAAAACTGACGTCTCGCGTCAGAAGATGATCTCGCCGCGCTTGCGCTTGTCGCGGAGGGTCTTGATCGCCTCGTCGAGGATGTCGGCGGCCTCGGCGTCGGAGCGGCGCTCCTTCACGTAGGCGAGGTGCGTCTTGTAGGGCTCGATCTTCGGAGGCGGTGGCGGGTTCTCGGAGTCGAGGCTCGCCGGCAGGCCGCAGCGTGGGCAGTCCCACGTCTCGGGCGTCTGCGCCTCGACCGAGAAGGTCACCAGCGTCCGATGCTCCTGGGAGCAGAAATAGCTGACGTTCTGGCGCGGAGCGGCTTCGCCGCGTTCCGCCTCGCCCATGGGCCCGGCCCCCACCCGGCTCCCACGAATGGCGTTGCCACCACCTGCCACGTCTGAGGTCTCCTGTCTACGGTGTTGCTGAGGGTGTCGGTGCGAAGAGAAGCGTACGTTGCTGCGAGCGCGTCACGCGCCTGTCTTGAGGAGCAGACCGAGACCGACGATGCAGGCGATCCAGATCCCGCCGATGCCGACAGTGATCCGGTCGAGGTTGCGCTCGGCCACCGAGGAACCGCCCGAGCTGCTCGACATGCCGCCACCGAACATGTCCGACAGCCCGCCGCCGCGCCCCTTGTGGAGCAGCACCAGCAGGATCAGACTCAGGCTGGAGATCACCAGCAGGACTTCGAAGACCGTAATCACGGGGTGGAGCCTAACTCACCGAGGTTGCCGTTCAGATGACCGGCATGTCATAGAAGCGACAGATCCCGCCGAACTCGTCGGCCTGCAGGCTCGCTCCGCCGACGAGCGCGCCGTCGACATCCGGCTGCTGCATGATGCCGGCGACGTTGGCGGCCTTGACCGAGCCGCCGTACAGGATGCGTACGGCGCCCCCCGCCTCGTCGCCCAGCGTCTCGGTGACCCGGGCGCGGATCGCCGCGCACACCTCCTGGGCGTCGTCGGGCGTGGCCACCTCGCCGGTGCCGATCGCCCACACCGGCTCGTAGGCGACCACGAGCGCAGCCACCTGCTTCGCGTCGAAGCCGGCCAGCGACCCGTCGAGCTGCTCGAGCGTGTGCTCGACGTGACGACCGGCCTGGCGCACGTCGAGCCCTTCGCCCACGCAGACGATCGGGGTCATCCCGGCGGCGACTGCCTTGTGCGCCTTGGCGTTGACCGTGGCGTCGTCCTCGGCGTGGTGCTCCCGCCGCTCGGAGTGCCCGACCACGACGTAGGAGCAGCCGAGCTTCGAAAGCATCCCCGCCGAGATGTCGCCGGTGTAGGCGCCCTCATCCTGCGTCGAGACGTCCTGGGCGCCGTAGCGGATCTTCAGCCGGTCACCGTCGACCACCGTCTGCACGCTGCGGATGTCGGTGAACGGCGGCACCACGACGACCTCGACCTTGCCGTAGTCGTGCTGCTTGTCGTCGAGCGTCCAGGCCAGCTTCTGCACCAGGACGACCGCCTCCTGGTGGTTCAGGTTCATCTTCCAGTTCCCCGCCATCAGCGGGACGCGCGTGTTGTTGGGTGCCATGGGTCAGTCCTCCGGGTCCGACTCGAGGACGTCGATACCGGGTAGGTCCTTGCCCTCGAGATACTCCAGGCTGGCGCCGCCGCCGGTCGAGATGTGGCCGAAGGCCGACTCGTCGAAGCCGAGCTTGCGTACGGCGGCCGCGGAGTCGCCGCCACCGACCACCGAGAGCCCGTCGACCTTGGTCAGTGCCTCGGCGACCGTGCGGGTGCCCCCGGCGAAGTCGTCGAACTCGAACACGCCCATCGGCCCGTTCCAGAACACCGTCTTCGCGTCGGTCAACGCCGCCGCGAACGCCTTCGCCGAGTCGGGCCCGATGTCGAGCCCCAGCTTGTCGTCCGGGATCGCGTCGGCAGGTACGACGGACGGGTCACTGGCCGTGTCCGCCGACGGGAACGCCGAGGCGACCACGATGTCGGTCGGCAGCAGCAGCTCGACACCTGCGTCGGCGGCCCGCTGCAGGTACTCCTTGCAGGTGTCGACCTGGTCCGCCTCGAGCAGACTGTTGCCCACCGGGTGACCCTGCGCGGCGAGGAACGTGAACAGCATCCCGCCGCCCACGAGCAGCTTGTCGGCCTTGCCGAGCAGGTTGTCGATCACCGCCAGCTTGTCGGAGACCTTGGAACCGCCGAGCAGCACCACGAACGGGCGCTCCGGGTCTTCGGTCAGCCGGCGCAGCACGTCGATCTCCTTGGCGACCAGGCTGCCCATGGCGTGCGGCAGCCGCTGCGCCACGTCGTACACGCTCGCCTGCTTGCGGTGCACGACCCCGAAGCCGTCGCTGACGAAGGCATCGGCCAGCGCAGCGAGCTGGTCGGCGAAGGCCCCGCGCTCCGCGTCGTCCTTGCTGGTCTCGCCCGGGTTGAACCGCACGTTCTCGAGCAGCGCCACCTCACCGTCGGCGAGAGCGGCCACGGTCTGCTGCGCGCTCTCCCCGACCGTGTCGGTCGCGAACGCCACCGGAGTGCCGAGCAGCTCACCGAGCCGGTCGGCGACCGGTTTCAGCGAGTACTTGTCCTCCGGTGCGCCCTTCGGCCGACCCAGGTGCGCCGTGACCACGACCCGCGCACCGGCGTCGGCCAGCTGGGTGATCGTCGGAACGCTCGCCCGGATCCGGCCGTCGTCGGTGATCCGGGCGCCGTCGAGCGGCACGTTGAGGTCGGAGCGGACGAGGACCCGTTTGCCCCGGACACTCCCCCCGATCTGGGGGGCGAGGGAGTCGATGCCCGACACCTCAGAGGGACTCGCCGACGTAGGTGATCAGGTCCGCGAGCCGGTTGGAGTAGCCCCACTCGTTGTCGTACCAGCCGACCACCTTGACCTGGTTGCCGATCACCTTGGTGAGCGGCGCGTCGAAGATGCACGACGCCGGGTCGGTGACGATGTCGGAGGAGACGATCAGGTCCTCGGAGTAGCGCAGGTAGCGGCCGTCGGCGGCCTTCTTGACGGCAGCGTTGACCTCCTCGACCGAGGTCTCCCGGCCGGCCTCGAAGGTGAGGTCGGTGGCGGAGCCGGTCGGCACCGGCACCCGGAGCGCGTAGCCGTCGAGCTTGCCCTTCAGCTCGGGCATCACCAGGCCGATCGCCTTCGCGGCACCGGTCGAGGTCGGGACCACGTTGAGCGCGGCCGCGCGGGCACGGCGCAGGTCCTTGTGGATGTTGTCCTGCAGGTTCTGGTCGGACGTGTAGGCGTGGATCGTCGTCATCAGGCCCTTGACGATCGTGAACTCGTCGTGGAGCGCCTTCGCCATCGGCGCCAGGCAGTTGGTGGTGCACGACGCGTTGGAGATCACGTGGTGCTTCTCCGGGTCGTAGTCGCCGTCGTTGACGCCCATGACGACGGTGAAGTCCTCGTTCTTGGCGGGCGCGGAGATGATCACCTTCTTGGCCCCGGCGTCGATGTGGGCGTGCGCCTTGGTGGCGTCGGTGAAGAAGCCGGTCGACTCGACGACGACGTCGGCGCCGATGTCGCCCCACTTGCAGGGCGGACGGGTCGCGCTCGGCGAACGCGGTGATCGTCTGGTCGCCGACCTTGATCGACGTCGTCGTCGAGGTCACGTCGGCGTCGAGCCGGCCGAGGATCGAGTCGTACTTGAGCAGGTGGGCCAGGACGTTGTTGTCGGTCAGGTCGTTGACGCCGACGATCTCGATGTCGGCGCCGGACGCGCGGACGGCGCGGAAGAAGTTGCGGCCGATCCGGCCGAAGCCGTTGATGCCTACGCGGACGGTCACGGGTTCACTCCTGGCTAGCGGGGAACGATGAGATTCGACCTTATCGCGGGGCCGGCGCCTGCCCGTTCCCGCTGTCCGGACTACGTACGGGTAACAAGCCGACGTCGGACGACCGAGCGGCGCTCAGGCCTCAGGTTTCGACACGCTCGTCGCGGCTTCGGCCCCCTGAGGCCTCTCAAGCTGCCTCGGGTTTCGACACGCTCGTCGCGGCTTCGTCCCTCAGCCGCGGTCGCTGCTCAACCACCATCGAGCCTCGCAGGTCGGCTCCTCAACCACCCTCAGGAGGCCTTCGCAGGCTCAGGCCTCCTCGGCCAGCATCTCCGGGGTCAGGGACGCCTCGGTGTCGGGGATGCCGAGGTCCTGCGCGCGCTTGTCGGCCATCGCCAGCAGCCGCCGGATCCGGCCCGCGATCGCGTCCTTGGTGAGCACCGGGTCGTGCAGCTGGCCGAGCTCCTCGAGCGAGGCCTGCTTGTGCTCGAGCCGGAGCTGGCCGGCCTGACGCAGGTGGTCGGGGATCTCGTCGCCGAGGATCTCCAGCGCCCGGTCGACGCGGGCACCGGCCGCGACCGCGGCGCGTGCCGAGCGGCGGAGGTTGGCGTCGTCGAAGTTCGCGAGCCGGTTGGCGGTCGCGCGCACCTCGCGGCGCATCCGGCGCTCCTCCCAGGCCAGCAGGGACTCGTGCGCCCCGAGCCGGGTCAGCAGCTCGCCGATCGCGTCGCCGTCGCGGATCACGACCCGGTCGACGCCACGCACCTCGCGGGCCTTGGAGGAGATGCTG
This sequence comes from uncultured Actinomycetota bacterium, assembly GCA_963745795.1. Lineage (GTDB taxonomy): Bacteria > Actinomycetota > Actinomycetes > Propionibacteriales > Nocardioidaceae > Marmoricola. The sequence goes on from CAVUYR010000006.1 coordinate 607,574, forward strand.
AGCCGACGGGCGGAGCCGACCAGGGCCAGCGCGGCCTCGGGTCCGGGACAGGTCACCTCGAGCGAGGACGAGCGGCCGGGCTCGGTGAGCGACCCGTGGGCCAGGAACGCGCCCCGCCACGCGGCGACGGCGTCGCAGCCGGAGCCGGAGACCACCTGCGGCGGGAGGCCGCGCACCGGACGGCCGCGCTGGTCGATCAGGCCGGTCTGCCGGGCCAGGGACTCGCCGTCCTTGACCACGCGGACGACGTAGCGGCTGCCCTTGCGGATGCCGTTGCCCTGGACGAGGACGACGTCGGAGGTGTGTCCGAAGACCTCGGCGATGTCACGGCGCAGCCGCCGTGCGGCCGCTCCGGTGTCCAGCTCGGCCTCGACCACGATCCGGCCGCTGCTGATGTGGAGACCTCCCGCGAACCTGAGCATCGACGACACCTCGGCCTTGCGGCAGCAGGTCTTCGTCACCTTGGTGTTGGCGAGCTCTGCCTTGACCTGAGCCGTCATTGCCATGCGTTCGATCCCTGCCATTCCCTTATGGACAAGCGCGCCGGCTGCCCGAAGGCATCCAAGGGGCACACCTTATGTCGCCAGCATGATCTCCGCATAGGCGCGTCTGAGTTTCTCGTGGTCGTGCTGGCCGATCGCGTCCGCCCGGGACACGTCGGCCACCACCAGCCCTGCGCCGTACGACGCCGCGACCCGCTCGAGTGCCTCGACGTCCGCCGCGGTGTCGCCGACGGTGCTGACGTCGGCGAGCACCATGTCGAGATCCAGACCGGGCGCGTGACGGCCGAGCCGCTCGAGCAGGTCGGCCGGGGTCAGCCCTTCGGTCTCCCCCTGCTGCGCGACCAGGTTGAGCGTGACCAGCACCCGGGCGTCGGTCTCCTCGATCGCCTGCCGCAGCCCGGGGACCAGCAGGTGCGGGATCACGCTGGAGTACCAGGACCCCGGACCCATCACCACCCAGTCGGCGGCGCGGATCGCGGCCACCGCCTCCGGGCAGGCGTCGGGAGTGTCCGGCTCGAGCGAGACGGACACGACCGAGCCGGGCGTCGTCGCGACCTCCACCTGACCGCGCACGGTCGTCAGCTCGTCGGGCGCGCTCGGGTCGAGCGCCGCGGACCACGCGCCGAGATGTCCAGCGGCGTGGTCGCCATCGGCAGCACCCGGCCCTCGGCGCCGAGCAGCCGGCCCACCCAGTCGAGTCCGCTACCAGCCCGTCGCCGCTCTGGCGCGGGGCGTCGCCGAGCAGCTCCCAGAGGGCCACGATCAGCAGGTTGCCGACCGCGTGGCCGTGCATCGGCCCGTCGGACTGCGAACCGGTGCTGGAGCACGTGGGCCCAGGTCCGGCCCCACTCGTCGTCGCGGCACAGCGCCGCCAGCGCCATCCGGAGGTCGCCCGGCGGGAGCACGCCGAACTCCTCGCGCAGCCGGCCCGACGAGCCGCCGTTGTCGGCGACGGTGACGACCGCGGTCAGCTCCGTCGGTGACGTGACGGAGCGCCGAGAGCGACGCGGCCAGGCCGTGCCCGCCACCGAGCGCGACGACCCTGGGGACGGTCCCCGTCACTCGGTCGCGCACGCCAGGGTCCGTGGTCATTCCCGTCCCAGGTCACGGTGTGTGGCCCGCGCGTCCATGCCGAGCGCGATCAGGCGCCGGGCGATCTCCTCGGTCATCGCGACGCTGCGGTGCTTGCCACCGGTGCAGCCGATCGCCACGGTCATGAACCGCTTGCCCTCGCGCAGGTAGCCGTCGCTGAGGGTCTCGATCACGGGCACGTAGCGGTCGAGGAACGAGCTGCGCGTCGGGACGGCCCTTCACGTAGCTCGCCACCGCTGGGTCGCGTCCGGTCTGGTCGCGCAGCTCGGGCACCCAGTACGGGTTGGGCAGGAAGCGCATGTCGGCGAGCAGGTCGGCGTCGACCGGGATGCCGTACTTGAAGCCGAAGCTGACCACGTTGACCTGCAGGCCCATGTGCTCCGGCGAGCCCAGTGCCTGGGCGACGCGGTCCTTGAGCTGGTGGACGTTGAGGCTGGTGGTGTCGATGACCAGGTCGGCGTCGCCGCGCAGCGCGGCCAGCACCTCGCGCTCGCGGTGGATGCCCTCGAGCAGCCGGCCGGTGCCCTGCAGCGGGTGCGGTCGCCGGGCGGCCTCCTGCCGGCGCACCAGGATGTCGTCGGAGGCCTCGAGGAACAGCAGCGTCGTACGCCGCGACGGGATGCCGACCGCGAGGTGCTCCTGCAGCGAGCCGAAGAAGGACCCGGTGCGGACGTCGACCACCACGGCGACCGGCTGGTCGCGGCCCTGACGCTCGTCGACCAGCCGCACCACGTCGTCGACCAGCTCGGGCGGGAGGTTGTCGACGACGAAGTAGCCGAGGTCCTCGAGCTCCTTGGCCGCCGTGCTCCGGCCGGCGCCGGTCATGCCGGTCACGACGACCAGCTCGCCCCAGCGGGCCGGTCTTGGGAGCCGCCATCAGGACTCCTCGATCTCGCCGGTCGCGGTGTTCACGGAGACAGTCTTGCGGCCCGTCGGTGCCGCCGCCACGGCGTCTGCGATCGCGGTCGGCGGTGCGCGGCGCCGATCCCGGGCACCTCGGCGATCTCGTCGACCGTGGCGGCGCGGAGCTTCTTCAGCGAGCCGAAGTGCCGGAGCAGCGTCTTGCGGCGCACCTCGCCCAGGCCCGGGACGTCGTCGAGGAGGCTCTCGACCATCGACTTCGAGCGCCGCGAGCGGTGGTGGGTGATCGCGAACCGGTGCGCCTCGTCACGGACCCGCTGCAGCAGGTAGAGCCCCTCGCTGGTGCGCGGCATGATCACCGGGTCCTCCTGGGCGGGCAGCCACACCTCCTCCAGCCGCTTGGCGAGACCGACGACCGGCACGTCGTCGATGCCGAGCTCGTCGAGGGCCCGCTGCGCCGCGGCCACCTGCGGCGGACCGCCGTCGACGACCACCAGGCCGGGTGCGTAGGCGAACTTGCGCGGCCGGCCGGTGTCGGGGTCGATCAGCATCGGGCCGCTCGGGTCGTCGCTCTCGTCGACCTGCTCGCCGTCGAGACCCGGCATCTCGCTGCGCTCGTCGAGCAGCCGCCGGAACCGGCGGGTGATCACCTCGTGCATCGACGCGACGTCGTTCTGGCCGTCGACGCCGCGGATCACGAACCGGCGGTACTCGCTCTTGCGGGCCAGCCCGTCCTCGAACACCACCATCGACGCGACCACCTCGGTGCCCTGCAGGTTGGAGATGTCGTAGCACTCGATGCGCAGCGGCGCGGTCGGCCAGACCGAGGGCGTCGCTGGATCTCCTCCAGCGCCCGGTTGCGGGTGGTCAGGTCGCTGGCCCGCTTGGTCTTGTGCAGGGCCAGCGACTGCTTGGCGTTGCGCGGCGACCGTCTCCTGCGAGCGCCCTCTTGTCGCCGCGCTGCGGGCACCCGGATCGACACCTTGCCGCCGCGCGACTCGGCGAGCAGCTCCTCGTACGTCGCGGCGTCGTCGGGCATCGCCGGCACCAGGATCTCGCGCGGGATCGCGTCGCTCGACTCGCCGTCGTACAGCTGGAGCAGGAAGTCGCCGACCAGGTCGCCGGTGTCGCCGTCCTCGACCCGGTCGGCCACCCAGCCGCGCTGGCCCCGGATCCGGCCGCCGCGGACGTAGAACACCTGCACGGCGACCTCGAGCGGGTCCTCGCACAGCGCGATCACGTCGGCGTCGGTGCCGTCGCCGAGCACCACCTGCTGCTTCTCGAGCGCGCGGTTGAGCGCGCCGAGGTCGTCGCGCAGCCGGGCCGCCTTCTCGTAGTCCTGCCGGTCGGACGCGTCGTACATCTGCCGCTCGATGCGCTTGACGAACGCGCTCGTGTTGCCGGCCATGAAGTCGCAGAAGTCGTCGACGATCTCGCGGTGCTCCTCGCTCGGTCACCCGGCCGACGCACGGCGCGGAGCACTTGTCGATGTAGCCGAGCAGGCACGGCCGGCCGATCTGGCCGGAGCGCTTGAACACGCCGTTGCTGCACGACCGCATCGGGAACACCCGCAGCAGCAGGTCGACGGTCTCGCGGATCGCCCAGGCGTGGGAGTAGGGGCCGAAGTAGCGGGTGCCCTTGCGCTTGGCCCCGCGCCCGACCATCACCCGCGGGAACTCGTCGCCGTAGGTCACCGCCAGCCACGGGTAGGACTTGTCGTCGCGGTACTTCACGTTGAAGCGCGGGTCGTACTCCTTGATCCAGGAGTACTCCAGCTGCAGCGCCTCGACCTCGGTGTTGACGACCGTCCAGTCGACGCCCGCCGCGGTGGTGACCATCGTGGCCGTGCGCTGGTGCAGGTCGCCGATGTCCTGGAAGTACGACGAGAGCCGGGCGCGGAGGTTCTTCGCCTTGCCGACGTAGATCACGACGCCCGTGCGGGTCGCGGAACCGGTAGACCCCCGGCTGGGTCGGGAATCGACCCGGGTTCGGGGCGGTAGGTCGACGGGTCCGGCACGTCTCAACCCTAGGTCCTGCCACCGACCGAAGCAGGTCGGATCACCCGAAATCCGACACCGTCGCAGATCGAATAGTCCGAACGGGTCATGCGGGGACCGGTCCATTGTGATTGGCTCATGTTGTCGTGAGTGGGTGCGGCTCCGACAGCTTGCATGGGGGATGCCGAGGGGGGCATTTACGGTGGGGATTCTGCACGTAGTCGCGTCCGAAAAGGCCACGATGGCACGGCTGTGCCATGACGTGCGCCAGTACGTCGCCGCGGGACTGATGGTCGCCCGGATGCCGGGCGACGAGGACCTGCCACCACCCGTACGACATCGGCTGCAGACGTTGGAGCTCCTGCTCGAGCATCTCTCCGAGATGGTCGGCGGCAACCTGGAGCAGGAGCGCGACGAGCGTGTGATGAGGTCTGTCGACCTGACCAGCCTCGTCAGCGAGTGCCTTCAGGTGTTCGGGCTGACCTACGACGTCCCCGTCGAGGTCGACGACTCCGGACCCGCGTTCGGCCTGGGCGACCCGGTGCTGCTGCGCCGCGCGATCGGCAACGTGCTCGACAACGCGCTCCGGGCAGCGGGCGACCGGGGCACGGTGCACGTCGAGGTCAGCTCCGACGAGCACAGCGCCTCGGTGGAGGTCAGGGACGACGGCACCGGCTTCGGCACCATCGCATCGGGCAACGGCCACGGGATGTCCGTGGTGGGCCGCGTGCTGCAGGAGTGCCACGGCCGACTGGAGATCACCAGCGGCCCCGGGCCCGGCACGACGGTCCGGATGCTGATCCCCAGCGGCGGGCACGAGCGGAACCGCCCACCGGTCCTGCGGCGCCCTGAGGGGGCCGCGTCGTGAGCCTGGTGCTCTGCGACGGCCACCGCATGTTCGTCGACGCTCTGGCCATGGCCCTGCGGGCGCGCGACCACGACGTCGTCGCGACCTGCTCCGACCCGCAGGCCCTGCCGGGCGTGCTCCGTCAGACCCGGCCCGACCTGTGCGTGCTCGGGGTCCAGTTCGGCGGCCGGGACAAGCTCGAGGCGGTCGAGACGGTGCGCGCCAGCGTCCCGGGGATCTCCGTGCTCGTGCTCACAGGCTGGGCGACGGAAGGCATCTGGCGGCTCTACGAGTCCCGCGCCGTCGACGCGCTGGTCTCCAAGTCCGTCGACATCCGGAGGGTCGATCTCGCGGTGCGGCGGGTCCTCGCAGGCGAGCACTTCGTCGAGGGCTTCGCACGACCGGTGCCGGCTGTGTCAGGGCATTCCGACAACGAGCCGCTGACGGCCCGGGAGCGCGAGGTCATCGCGCTGCTGGTCGACGGAGTCTCCACGGCGCTGATGGCCGAGAGCCTCGGTGTCTCCACCAACACCGTGCGCTCCCACGTGCAGAACGTGCTGCGCAAGCTGGGCGTGCATCACCGCAGCAAGGCCGTGCACCGTGCGGTCGAGCTCGGACTCGTCCGGGTCGGCGTCTGACCCACTGACCCGCCACACGTCTCGGGGAGGACCCATGACCGGACCGTCCGGTGACCCGCGCTTGCACGAGCACCCCTGCCGCGAGCACCCGGATCACGACCTCTCGATCCTGATCGTCGACGATCACCGGATCCTGGCCGACGTCCTGGCCCTCCGGCTCGAGGCCGATGACCGCGTCGGGCGCGTCGACGCGGTCACGACGCTGGCGGCCGCCAGGGCGATGGTGCACACCGTGCGTCACGACATCGTGCTGCTCGACCTCGACCTCGACGGCGTCTGCGGACTCGACCTGCTGCCCGACCTGGAGGAGGCGGGCGCACGACCGCGGGTGATCGTGCTCTCCGGCAGCAAGCAGACCAGCGACATCGTCGCCGCGCTCCGGGCGGGCGTGGAGGGCTGGATCACCAAGGACGGCGACCTCGAGGAGGTGCTGCTTGCGGCCACCCAGGTGCTCGACGGCCATCTGCACCTGCCGCTGGACAGGATGAAGCCGGTGGTGAACGCGCTGCTCGAGGAGTCCCGGGCCGTGGCCCGGTCGCGTGGCTTCCTCGACGACCTCACCGATCGCCAGGTCGACGTGCTGCGCTGCCTGGTCGCCGGGATGAGCCGTCAAGAGACCGCGTCCCATCTGTTCCTGTCCACGAACACGGTTCGCACGCACGTCCAGAACATGCTGCACCAGCTGGGACTCCACTCGACGCCCGAGCTGGTCGCGGCGGCCCGACGGGCCGGTCTCACCGAGGTCCCGGATCCCCAGGGCAACGCCTCCTGATTCGGCCGGGCGTCCACTGGTGGTCGTGCGAATGACGTAGGCCGCTCACCCCGCTCAGACGGTTTGCCGGGCCCCCGGCGCTCCTAGCGTCTGTGGACATGACAACCCAACTCGCCTCTGCTCCTGCTCCGGACCGGATTCCCTTCGCGGACTGCCACATCGCTGCCGGCTCCCGACGCGCTGCGCACCGGGTCCTCGAGTCCGGCTGGGTGACGACCGGACCCGAGGTGGCGGCGTTCGAGGCCGAGTTCGCGGCGTACGTCGGTGCGGCGCACGCGATCGCGGTCTCCTCGTGCACGGCGGCGCTGGAGCTCTCGCTCCGCTACCTGCGGCTCCCGGAGGGGGCACCGGTCCTGGTCTCCGACCTGACCTTCTGCGGCGCCGTCCAGGCGATCCTGCACGCCAGGCTGCGACCCGTCCTGGTCGACGTCTCGCCGGTAACCGGGATGCCGACGCCGGAGACCACCCGCGCCGCGAACACCCGGTGCGGTGGCGCGGAGGCGATGGTGGTCGTGCACTGGGCGGGCGACCCCGCGGACGTGGCGGCGCTCGCTGCGGCCGCGAACCTCCCGCTCGACCGGGTGGTCGAGGACGCGGCGCACGCCGTCGGGAGCTCGTACCGTTCCCGACGAGTCGGGGACGGCTCGGCCGTCTGCTTCAGCTTCTACGCCACCAAGAACCTCCCCATCGGTGAGGGCGGCATGATCACCACCGACGACCCCGAGCGTGCGAGCTGGCTGCGCCGGGCGCGGCTGCACGGCATGTCGGCCGACGCGTGGCGTCGCTACCTTCCCGGCGGGGGCTGGAGGTACGACGTCGCTCGAGGCCGGCATGAAGGCCAACATGACCGACGTGCAGGCCGCCATCGGCCGCGGCCAGCTCGCGCGACTCCCCCGTTGGCAGGAGCTGCGGGCTCACCACGCGGCGAGCTATGACCGCTGGCTCGCCCACCTTCCCGGGCTGGCGCTCCCGCACCGGCCGGAACCGGGTCTGGGCGTCCATGCCTGGCACCTGTACCCGGTGCGGGTCGTGGACCCCGAGCTGTCGCGCGACGAGGTGATGGCCGGCCCTGGACGAGGCCGGCGTCGGCACCTCGCTGCACTTCATCCCGATCCACCACCTCGAGTACTTCGGCCGCGTGGCCGACGTGCCACCGGAGGGGCTCCCCGGCGCGGAGACGATCTTCGGCCAGCTGATCTCGCTACCGCTCTACCCGCGCCTGCGCGACTCCCAGACCCACCGGGTGGCCGATGCGCTTGCCGACGCGCTGGGCGCACCTGCCGGGGTCACCCGGATGCGCGCCTCGCGGCCTCACCGGGCCGCGGGCAACGGGGCGGTTGCGCGATGAGCGCCTTGCAGAGCAGCTACCTCGAGCCCGCCGGTCTGCGCACCCTGATCGTGGGGGCCGGCGAGGCGGGGCGGGCGCTGTGCCGGGACCTGCAGCGAGTCAGCTCGTTCGGGCTGGCGCCGGTGGGTTTCCTCGACGACGCGCCGGGCCAGGTGCTGGCGGACGGGCCGTACCCGCCGTGCCTCGGGTCGCTCGCAGACCTTGACCTGGTGCTGGCCTCGCGCGCCGTGGACGTGGTGGTCATCGCGATCCCCTCCCTCTCCCGCGACCGGGTGCGTGCTCTCGGCCTGCGGGCCGCCGCCCACGGCGTCACGCTCCGGCACCTCCCTCCGTTCCTGGCCGCCCTCCAGCGCGAGATCGCCGGCACGGACATGCGCGCGCTCCAGATCGGGTCGCTCATCGGCCGGTCCGAGATGCACGTCGTCCAGCCAGCCGCCGCTGCGGTGCTCGCCGGCAAGCGCGTGCTCGTCACAGGTGCCGGCGGGTCCATCGGCAGCGAGCTGTGTCGCCAGGTCTGGGGGTTCGGACCCGAGCAGCTGGTGATGCTCGACCACGACGAGTCGAACCTGCACCGCCTGCAGCTGGAGCTGTGGGGATCGGCCGCGATGGACGCCGACGAGGTGGTCGTCGCCGACATCCGCGACCCGGAGCGGATCCACCAGATCTTCCGCGAGTACCGGCCGCAGGTGGTGTTCCACGCGGCGGCCCTCAAGCACCTCCCCGCCCTCGAGCGGCATCCCTGCGAGGGCGTGAAGTCCAACGTCTGGGGCACCGACAACCTGGTCGAGGCCGCGATCATCCACGACGTGGAGCGCTTCGTGCTGATCTCGACCGACAAGGCGGCCAACCCGGTATCCGTCCTGGGCGCCACGAAGCGGGCTCGCCGAGCTGGTCCTCCAGCGGCACCGGGCGTCTGGCACCCGGCTCTGCGCGGTCCGCTTCGGAAATGTGCTCGGCAGCCGCGGGTCGTTGCTGCACGTACTGCGTGAGCAGCTCGCGTCGGGGATGGCCGTGACCATCACGCACCCCGACGTCACGCGTTTCTTCATGACCATCGAGGAGGCGGTCGGCCTGGTCCTCGAGGCGGCCCGGATGGCCGACGAGCCCGACGACCTACGTGCTCGACATGGGCGAGTCGGTGCGCATCGTCGACCTGGTCGACAACTTCGCGCGGCTGCTCAACCTGGACCACGTGGCCGTCCGCTTCACCGGGCTCCGCCCGGGCGAGAAGCTGGCCGAGGAGCTGTTCGGCTCCGACGAGGCCACGCTGCCCACGGACCACCCGCGGATCACCAGGACCGCGCCCTCGCAGCCGGCCGCCGGCTTCCGGGCCGCGCTCCTCGACCTGTACGACGCGGCGTCGCACAACCGGGCCGACGAGGTTCGCGAGCACCTGTGTCGACTGGTGCCGGAGTACGCGCCTCCGCCGACGGCCGAGCGGGTCCCGGTGCTCGCCAGCCCCTACCCCGACGACTACTGAGGACTGACCGATCGTGGACCACACCACCTCCGCCGCGTCCGTGCGCGTACTCGACGACCCGGCCGCCCGGGTCTTCGACGACGAGCGGCTGCTGCCCGTCGACGCCCGCTCCCTCGCCTCGCTGGGTCGGCAGGTCGGCGCCGGGGCCGACCTCGCAGCGCCCCCCGTCGTCCTGCCGGACTTCCACCACAAGAGCAAGATGGAGCTGCCGTCCAGCGTCGCGGTCGCGACCAACGGCACCGTCCGGCCCGACCTGACGGGTTCGTCGGTCAACTGCGGCATGGCCCTGGTCGCGCTGGACTGCGACCTGCCGAACGACCGCGCGGTCGACGCCTTCATGCGGGCGGTGCGCGAGCACTACCCCTACCCGACCCGCGGCCGGCGTGACCTGACCGCGTCCGAGGTGGTGCGCGCGGCCGCCGACGGCGCCGACTTCGGCGTCGAGCGCTGGGACGCCCCGCCCGAGGACCTCGAGCGCATCGAGGAGCACGGCCGCCTCGACCTGGAACGCTACGGCGGGGTCGACCGCCTGGTCGCGGAGCTGCCCGGCTTCGCGCTGCAGCTCTCCCGCTACCGGTTCGGGACCGTCGGCCCCTCGAACCACTTCGTGGAGCTGCAGCGCGTCGAGGAGGTGCTCGACCCCGAGCGGGCGGCGGCGCTCGGCGTGGCCGAGGGTCAGCTCACCCTGCAGTACCACGGAGGAGGCGGGGTGCTGGCCGGCGAGCTCGGCCGGCTGTTCTTCCGGCGCAAGGACTACCCGCGGCAGATCAAGGCGGTCAACGCCGCCCTCAAGCCCTGGTTCCACCTGCGCACGGCCCGCTCCTACGCCCAGCTCCGGGAGCGGCTGCACCTCTACTTCACCGACGGGTGCGAGCCGCTCGCGCTCGACAGCGACGAGGGGCAGCGACTGATGCTCGCCAACGCCGCGGCGATGAACTACGGCTTCGCGTTCCGCACCGCGACGTACGCCACCCTGCGGCGGCTCGCCGCCGAGTGCTTCGGGGGCGCGACCGGCCGGCTGGTCGTCGACTCCCCGCACAACAGCATCTACGAGGAGGACGTTGCCGGCACCGAGGCAGTGGTGCACCGGCACAACTCCTGTCGTGCCTTCCCGGCGGAGCGGATGCGGCCCGGCACCACGTTCGCGAGCACCGGCCAGGCAGTGCTGCTGCCCGGCACGCACCGCACGTCGAGCTACCTCGCGGTCGCCGGTCCCCGCGCCGAGGCCAGCCTGCACTCCGCCTGCCACGGCGCGGGGACGGTCGTCTCCCAGCTCGTCGACCGGGGCCTCTCGTCCACGGACCCGTTCGGGCGGCAGACACGTCGCTACCGGTACGACGACGCCGCACCCGCCCTCGCGGCGCACTTCGACGACGTCGGGGTCGACGCAGCCCTGCGCGTCCTGGAGCGCAACGGCCTGGTCACCCCGGTAGCCCGGATGCGACCCATCGCAGTCCTGCACTAGCCCACGACGGAGAGAACACCCATGACGACAACAAGCGCACGCCGGGCAGCAGCAGTCTGCCTGCTCCTGGTCGTCCCGATGCTCTCGGTCCTCGGCCTCGGCCCAGCAGCCAGCGCCACCAACACGAGCTACTGGGTCGATGCCACGGCTGCGGCCTGCAGCGACGCGGGCTCCGGCGCCCAGGCGGCGCCGTTCTGCTCCATCTCGGCGGCCGCCAAGAAGGCGGTCGGCCCGGGCGACACGGTGCACGTCGCGCCGGGCCAGTACCGCGAGCAGGTCACGGTGGCCGGCTCGGGTGCCAGCGGGGCGCCGATCACGTTCGTCGGCGACGCGCCCGGCGTCGTGGTGCTGGGCAGCCAGGCGCTGGACGGCGCGGCGCGGTGGACCGCCTCATCCACGAGCGCGTGGACAACGCCGTACGCACCCCCGTCCGCGCCACGCCAGGTCTTCCTCGACGACGCCCGGCTCGCCGCCGCGACGTCCGCGACCACGACGACGGCCAACAGCTGGTTCTACGACGCCACCGCGAAGCTCCTCTACGTCGACATCGGCGGCCCCAACCCCGGCGACGGGCACAGCGTCGACGCCGGCGCCCAGTCCTTCGGCGTCACGATGACCGGCCGCCACGACGTCGTGGTCAGCAACATCGAGTTCCGCCGGCAGAACTTCGCGGGCGCCCGGGTCCAGACCTCCAGCGCGGTCACCCTCGACCAGGTCGCGGCCGGCTGGTCCGCGTCGAACGGCATCCTCGTCGACACCTGCACCAGCGGCGTCGTGGTGCGCGGTGCGACCGTGGACCACTCCCTCTCCACCGGCATCCGGCTCACGGGCACGACCGGGGCCACGGTCAGCGGCAGCACCAGCCACGACAACGGGCTGCACGGGATCGGGCTGGCGACGTCGCCGGGCAACACGCTGTCGGGCAACACGACGTACGGCAACGTCTCGCTGAACCCGAACGCGACCGCCAACGGCATCGACGTCGACACGTCCTCACCGGACAACGTGGTGTCCGGCAACCTCAGCCACGACAACCAGGACTCCGGGATCCAGGTCTACTCCAGCTCGCACCGCACGGTGGTGGCGCGCAACATCAGCTGGTCCAACGGCGACCACGGGTTCGACACGCTGTCGTCCACGGACGTGCGCTACGTCAACAACACCGCTTGGGGCAACCGGCGGGACGGCATCTCGGTCGAGGGCAACTCGTTGCGCGCGACGCTCGCCAACAACGTGCTGGTCGACAACGGAGCGGCCACCAACGAGTACGACCTGTACGTCGACGCCAGCTCCGCCCCGGGCTTCTCCGGCGACCACGACCTGGCCTGGAACAGCACCACGACACCGGCCACGAAGTTCAACGGCACCGTCTACCGCACGATCGGTGCGCTCGCGTCCGCCACCAGCCAGGAGACCCACGGGCTCGGGATCGACCCCGGGCTGCTGGACCCCGCCCACGGCGACTTCCGGCTCACCCCCGGCACGGCCGCCGTCGACTCCGCCGACGCGGACGCCGTCGGATTCACCGGCACGGACCAGGCGGGCAACCCGCTCGTCGACGACCCGCTGGTCGCCGACGCCGGCACCGGCACCCCGACGTACGCCGACCGCGGAGCACTCGAGCAGCAGCCACCGGCGGGAGCGACCGACTACGCGCCGCATGCGGCGCTCGTGCTCGACCCCCCGACCGTGCAGGTGCCGCCGGCCACCACGGTCACCGCCGACGCGAGCGGGTCGAGCGACGCCGACGCGACCGGCATCACGTCGTACACCTTCGACTTCGGTGACGGCACCACCGTCGGTCCGCAGCCGGCACCGACGGCGACGCATGCCTACCGGAGCCTGGGCACCTTCCACGCCACGGTCACCGTCACCGACGACGCCGGCCAGCAGTCCTCGGCGGGCGCCGACGAGGTGGTCACCCAGCGCCTGCTCCAGACCTACTACGTCACCGGCTCGTCGGCACTGTGCACCGACAGCGGCACCGGCAGCCAGGCCATCCCGTTCTGCACGATCGGCGCCGCGACGAAGAAGGCTCAGGCCGGGGACACGGTGCTGGTGGGGGCCGGCACCTACCGCGAGCAGCTCTCCGTGACCACCGGCGGCGGCGAGCAGGGTGCCCCGCTGACCGTGCACGCCACCACGCCGAACGCGGTGATCCTCGGCTCCGACGACCTGTCCGGCACGGCCGGCTGGACCGCCACCACGACCACGGCCTGGCAGCACGCGTTCGCGCCGAGCGCCACGCCCACCCAGGTCTGGCTCGACGGCCAGCCGCTGGCGATGGCCTCGTCCGCCACCACGACGACGAGTGGCACCTGGTTCTACGACGGCGTCGCCAAGCTGCTGTACGTCGACGTCGGTGGGGCGAACCCGGGCGCCGGACACAGCGTCGAGGCCGGTGCGCGCAACTTCGGGATCCTGGTGCGGGGCGTCTCCAACGTCGACATCTCCGGCTTCACCGTCGGCCGCACGGACCTGAGCAGCGTCTACCTAGACACCACGTCCCAGGTCAGCCTCAGCGACCTGACCGTCTCCCAGGCCGGAGCACACGGGGTGACCGTCGACAGCTCGACCCAGACCGCGGTGCGGGGTGTCACCTCCTCCGGAAACCTCTCCATCGGCGTCCGGTTCTTCAACACCTCGGACAGCTCGCTGCGGGGATCGACGACCCATGACAACCAGTTCCACGGGGTGAGCGTGCAGGGCAGCCAGCGGGTCACGATCGCCGGGAACACGTCGTACGCCAACAAGCGACCGGGAAGCCGCGTTGCCGCCGGAATCGACGTCTCCGCCGGGTCGAGCAACGTCGTGGTCGAGGGCAACACCAGCCGCAACAACGACGACTCCGGCTTCGAGAGCAACACGGCGGCGACCGGCACCACGTTCCGCCGCAACGTCGCACACGACAACGGCGACCACGGCATCGACGTGTCCGCCTCGACGGCGCCGACCGTCGTCTCCAACACGGTGGTCGGCAACGCCACGGCCGGCATCAACCTGGAGGGCGGCTCGACCAACGGTCTGCTGCGCGACAACGTGACCCGGGACAACGCCGTGGGGAGCACCCGCACGATCGGCGAGATCCGGATCGACGAGACGTCCGCACCCGGGGCGTCGCTCGACCGCGACCTCGTGTCCAACGGAAGCGGCGGAGCCCTGTTCGAGTGGGCCTCGCAGCCGTACACCACCCTGGCCGGGTTCCAGGCGGTGAGTACGCAGGAGCCGCACGGGATCGCCGCGGATCCGCGGTTCGCCGACCTTGCGGGCCGCAACCTGCACCTGACCAGCTCATCGCCGGCGATCGACGCCGCGTTCACGAGCCTCGCGGCCTGGTCCCCCTCAGACCGCGATGGGGTTGCCCCGGTCGACGACCCGGCGGTTGCCGACACTGGCACCGGCCCGGACGCGGTCGCCGACCTGGGCGCCTATGAGTACGTCGGACCGGCGGCGCGGGCGACCCTCACGCCGGCCGCCGGCCCGGCGCCGCTCACCGTGGCCCTCGATGGAACCGGCAGCGTCGCCCTGGGCGCGCCGATCACGAGCTACGCATGGACCTGCGGCAACGGCACCTCGGCCTCGGGCGTCACAGCGACCTGCCGCTACCCGAGCACCGGCACCTTCACCGTGGTTCTCAAGGTCACCGACGGGTCCGGCCTGACCGACACCTGGTCCGGCACCGTGAAGGCGACGACCGAAACGGCCCCGGCGGTGACGCTGACCGCGACGCCCGCGACGGCGTACGTGCCGCAGGACGTGGTGCTCGACGCCAGCGGCTCGACCGACACCGACGGCACGCCGATCGCGTCGTACTCCTTCGTCTGCGGCAACGGCCAGTCCTCGGGCAGCCAGGCCGGGGCGACGTACACCTGCAGCTATCCGAAGGCCGGGACGTTCACCGCCTCGGTGACGGTCCGCGACACCGCCGGCCTGGCGACCACGAGGACCGTCCACGTGAAGATCAACCCGGACACGGCTCCGACCGCGCAGCTGTCCGTTTCTCCCACGAGCCCGACCCGCAACGCGCCCGTGCGCCTCGACGCGAGCGGGTCCACCAGTGTCGACAAGTCACCGATCGCCACCTTCCGCTTCAGCTGCGGCAACGGGGTCACGTCGGGCGAGCAGGTCGGCGCGACGTACACGTGCAGCTACGCGCAGGCCGGCAGCTACACCGTGCAGGTCTGGGCGACCGACACGGTCGGCCTGGTCGGCACCAGGACCGCGAAGTTCAAGGTCCGCTGATGTCCCACACCGGCCAGGAGGCCACACCATGACCATCGACGACCTGATCAAGCGCATCGTACGGGCGCGGTTGCCGCTCCTCGCCTGCTTCGTGCTGGTGCCGCTGCTCGGGGTACTGCTGCTCGGCAGCCGGCAGCACCCGGTCTGGGTGGCCAACGCACGGGTCCAGGTGTTCGACGGCGCACCCTCCTCCACGACGGAGGCCGACGGGAGCAGCTCCCGTGTGCTGGCGCTGGCAACGACACCCGGCATGGTCCGTCGCGCGCTCGCCGACGCGCACGTCAAGCGCGACGCGACCGACCTGGCGGAGCACTCCATCTCGGCCCAGCGCCTCGGCGAGTCCACAGTCGTGGAGATCGGCGTGAAGGACACGGACCCGGCCGCGGCGGGCGCGATCGTGAAGGCCCTGGCCAACCGCGTGGCGACCTTCATGAACGAGGGCAGCCGGAGCCACTTCCAGTCCACACTCGCCCAGGTGGACGCGCAGATCGCGACCACGAACCGGGCCCGTGACGAGGTCACGACGTCGCTCGCGGCCGCGAGCGACCCGCGCGCGCGGAACTCGCTGCGGGCACGGCTCGGCACCCTCGCCTCGACCTCGTCCCAGCTGGCGCAGCAGCGCACCTCGCTGGTCGTGGCCGACGCCAACCGCGACCTGGTGGTGGCCATCGACCCGAACAGCCGCGACGTCCGCGCCGTGTCCTCGTCCCTGTTGCCACGCAGCGCGCTCGCCGTACTGCTCGGCCTGGTGCTCGGACTCGCAGTCGCCGTGCTCCTGGAGACCCTGCGCCCGCGGCTCGCCGACGCCCGGGCGGTCAGCCGGCTGCTCGGCGTGCCCGTCCTGTCCGCCCGAGGCGGCGGGAGCGACCAGCTGGCACGCACCGTGGCACTGGCGGCGCGGCGGCAGGGTGTCGAGACGGTCGTCTTGATGCCGCTGGAGCAGCGTGACGACCCGGCCACGCAGGAGCTGGTCACGACCCTCGCCGCCGTGGACAGGGCAGCCCCGACAGCGCCCGGACGCGTCGAGGTCGGGCCCCGGGTGAGACTCAAGGTGGCTGTCGCCGCGGGCGCGGGCCCGAGCCCGGCTGCGGAGGCGACCGCAGCTCGGATCGCCCCCACCAACGGAAACGGTTCCCGGACCGAGCGCCCGGTCACGATCACCGACCTGTCGCGCTTGACCCGCGAGGACGAGGACCGGGCCGGCGTCCTGGTCGTCGTCTCCGGGGCACCGTTGCAGGCGAGCTACGACGCGCTGACCACCCTGACCGCGGCCATGCGCTGGCCGGTCATCGGAATCGTGGACGCCTCGAAGAAGCGGCGCCACCCTGGGGACGACTCGTGAGCGCCACGATCCCGGCCGGGTCACTGGTCAGCGCCGGCAGCCGGGTGCACGTCGAAGCCGAGACCCGCTCGGGGCTGGACGACGTAGCCGCCGCAGCCGGTGTCAAGCCCTCGCCCCCGCGACCAGCGGCACGCCGTACGACGTGCGGCTCGTGCTGGAGCGCAGCCGGGAGCCGTTCAAGCCCGGCGCGCGCCCCGTCACCCGGGGCGTGAGCGTCGCACCCGACGGCACCACGACCATCGACGACGTGGGCGGCTCCGGACACGCCCAGCAGTGGTCCTGCACCGGCGACGAGCTGGTCGTGCGCACCCGCTGGTGCCCGGCCCCCGGGGCGTTGGCGGCCCGCCACGCGCTGCGGACCCGGTTCCGGGCGCTGCGCGGCCAGGTGCTGCTGCACCACCCGGTGCTGTGGTGGGCGGCGGTGCGTGGGCTGGCACCGCTGCACGTGTCGGTCCTCGACATCGACGGCACCGCCGTGCTGCTGGCCGGTCCCGGCGGCGTCGGCAAGTCGAGCCTGGTCGCCCGCGAGCTGGCAGCCGGTGGCCGCGCCGTGTGCGACAACCTGGCCGTCTCCGACGGCACCACCACCTTCGGCCTCTCCGAACCGCTCAAGCTGCCGCCGGAGGCCGGCTCACCCAGCGACGGGCCAGTGGCACCGCACGGCCGCCGCGAGCGGCCCTGGCCGGAGCGGCTGCCCGCACTGCGGCCACAGCTCGTCGTGGTGCTCAGGCGCGGCGACACCGCGCTCGCGACGGTGCGACCGACGACCGCCGCCGCCGCCTGCCGCGAGCTCGTGGCGGGCACGTTCACCGCCGGGGAGCTGCGCCGCTTCTGGCCGTTGGCGGCCTCGCTCGCGCTCGCCACCGACCGCGGCCCCGCGGTGCCACCGGTCGAGGCGGTCGCCGCCCGCCTGGTCCAGGACCTGCCCTGCGTCGAGGTCCGGCTCGGGCGCGTCCCCGGGGACCCGCTCCGGGCCCTGCTGCTCGACCAGCTTGCCGCGCGGCCCGTTGCGGGGGCCGGGTCATGAGCGACGGCGCACGGATCGAAGTGGCCCAGGTCGTCACCCGATTCATCGCGGGTGCCGGGGGCGTGGCGCTGCGCGGCGCCCTGGAGCTCGACCCCGCGGTCTACCACGTCACCGTGGTCACCGGCGCGCGCAGCGCACTCCTGGACCGGGCCGAGGCGGCCGGCATGGACACCGTCGTCGAGCCGTCCCTGGTGGCACCGATCGCACCCCTCAGCGACGTGTCGGCGCTGACCCGGCTCACGACGCTCTTCCGGGCGCGTGGCTTCGACGTGGTCCACACCCACAGTGCCAAGGCCGGCGCCCTCGGCCGGATCGCCGCCCACCGGGCCGGTGTGCCGCTCGTGGCGCACACGTACCACGGATTCCCGTTCCACGACTTCCAGGACCCGCTGCGGCACGCGGCGTACGTCGGCATCGAGCGGCGCCTGGCGCGGATCACCGACGAGGTGTTCGCCATCGGCACCGGGGTGGCGACCGAGGCACTCCGGCGGGGGCTGGCCCGACCGGACGCACTGCACCGGATCGCGCCGGCTGTCGCGGTCAGCCCCGTCGTACGCACCGCGGACACCCGCGCGAGGGCACGCGCACTGCTCGGACTCGACCCGGACGTGCCGGTGGTAGGCACGGTCGGGCGGATCGAGTTCCAGAAGGCACCTGAGCACTTCGTGGCTGCGGTGGACGCGCTCGCCCGCCGCGACGCGCACGCGGTCTGGGTCGGGTCCGGTCCCGACGCCCGGCGGACCGAGGAGCTGGTGCGCGCCCGCGGCCTCGCCCACCGCGTGCACCTGGTGGGCGAGCGGACCGATGTGGACATGCTGCTCCCCGCGTTCGACGTGTTCGCGATGGCCAGCCGATACGAGGGCCTGCCCTGCGCGGTGGTGGAGGCGATGCACTGCGGCCTCCCCGTGGTGGCCACCGCGGTCAACTCGGTCTCCGACCTGGTCGTGCCGGGCGAGAGCGGCCTGCTCGTGCCGCCCGGCCGTCCGGAGCTGCTGGCGCGCGCGATCGACTGCCTGCTCGACGACCCCGCGCGCGCCGGGAGGCTCGCGGCCCGCGGGCAGGCGCTCGCCGCCGAGGGGTACGACGTCGCGGGACTGGCCGGGGTGCTCGACGCGGTGTACCGCCGTGGTCTCGGCCGCCGGCTCGTCGCGAGTGCGAGGACGGCATGATGTTGCGATTCCGCAGCCGCGGGCGCGCCGACGACGCGCTGACCGACCTCATGCTGGACCCGGCGCTCCCGCTTCTCGATCCGCCTCGGGCCGACCTGGCGGAGCGCCCCTGGCTGGTCCTGTGCCCCCCGGACGTGGTCGTCGTCGACGGGTTCGACCGCCGCACCCTCACCGCGCTCTGCCCCGGTACCCCGGTCGCGGTCCGGGTCGACGCACCGAGGTCCCGGGCGCGGCTGCACGCCCTGGCCCGGGCGACCGGGGTGCGCGTCGAGCGCGAGCTGATCGCGGTCCCCAGCACCCGTCACCCGATCCTGCTCGTCGACGACGACGAGAGCGCGGTGCGCTTCCTGTGGGACGGACTGGCCACGGTGCCACCCGGCCTGTGCCGTACGGCGCCCGTCGCCGCGCTCGCCCTGCGCGCGGCCCGGTCCGCCCCCTGGGAGTGGACCGGGGCCATCGCCCCTGGCCGGATCCTGGTCGGGGTGCGGACATGACTGCGCGGCGGCTCCACGAGCTCCTCGGCCGACCCCGAGGAGTGCTGATCACGGCCTCCCGCGACCCGGACGCGAAGGTGACGTTCGTGGTCACCCGGCAGCTCCCGGGCACGGCCGGCTCGACCCGGCTGGTCGTCAAGATCCCGGTCAGCGCGGTCGCCGCCGAAGCGGTCACCCGCGAGGGCCGGATGCTGGTCGACCTGCGCCGGATGTGCACAGGCCCACTGGTCAGCACGTTCCCGCGGTACGTCGAGTCCGTGCATGTGGAGGAGCGCTCGGCCCTGGTGTCGACGGCGTTGCCGGGCGCACCCATGAGCGTCGGCTACCACCAGTGGCTGCACACCGCGCGCCGATCGCGCGTCGCCGCCGACTTCCGCCGGGCGGACGCATGGCTGACCGTGTTCCAGACCGACACCCACCTCGGAGACAAGCCGATGACCTGGCCGACCGAGATCGAGGAGGCGCTGCGCCGGCGGTGGGACGGGCACCCGTGTCTGAACCCCGCGCTGCGCCGGCTGCAGGTGGCGCGCGGCCACCTCGAGGGTCGGACCGCGCCGACGACGGCGGTGCACGGCGACTTCTGGTTCGGCAACCTGCTCGTCGCCGGCGACGCGGTCACCGGCGTCGTCGACTGGGAGAACGGCGGAGTCACCGGCTGCCCGCTGCGCGACCTGGCGCGATTCCCGTTGAGCTACAGCCTGTACCTCGACCGGCACACCCGGCCCGGGCACCGGGTGCTCGGGCACCCCGGCCTGCGCCGGGCCGGCTTCGGCTCCGGGGTGCGCTACGGGCTCCTCGGCAGTGGCTGGCTGCCACGCCTCGTCCGCGGCTTCCTGCGGGACGGCCTGCTGCGGCTCGGCCTGCCGCCCGAGCACTGGTACGACGTCGCGCTGATCGGCCTCGGTGAGGTGGCGGCGACGGCGAACGACGAGACGTTCGGGCGCGGCCACCTGACGTTGCTCGCGGGTCTCCCCGAGAGTCCGCCGGAGCCGGGTCGGACCCGATCGTGACGCTCACCGAACCGGTCGGCGTCCACGCCCCCGTCTCGCGGCGACGCACGGACCCGCTCGCGATGGCGGTCGGCACGACGGTGGTGCTGCTCCCGTTCCTCGCGCCCGCCGGTCCCGGCAACTCGGCGCTCGGCGACGTCAGCATGGTGGGCGCGGTGATCCTGGCGTTCCTGTGGGCCGCGCGTGCACGGCTCCCGGTCCACCTGCCCTACGCTCCCGGGGTCGCGCTCCTGGTGATCGGCGGCGCAACCGCCACCATCCTGGCGCGGGCGCCGAGCTCGGCGGCCCTGGTGCTGGTGGAGGACCTCGTGCTGCTCTCGTGGGCCTGCACGCTGGCCCTGGGCCGGCATCGGCCGGCCCTGGTGCGGGCCGCGACCGTGGCCTGGTGCCGGATGGCACCGCTGTACTGCGTGGTCATGGTGATCGCCTACCTGACCGGGATCAACGCGGTCAGCGGGGTGTCGGGCAAGGACGGGGTCCGGGCGTCGTACACCTTCGGCGACCCCAACCTGGCCGGCAACTACCTGGTCGTGTCGTTGTTCATGATGGCCGCCTGCCGGCGACCGCGGACCCCTTGGGTGCGCCACGCCGGCTACCTCGTCGTGCTCACCGCAGTGCTGTTCACCGGCTCCAACGGCGCGATGCTGACCCTCGTGCTCGGCAGCGTCGCGTGCTGGGTGCTGTCCCGGGCCCGGCTCGGTGCCGCCAAGGGCGTGAGCGCACTCGTGGTCTCGGCCCTGATCGCGATCACCTTTGCGGTGTGGGTCATCCCGAACGTCAGCCTCGACGGGGTGCGCCAGGCCACGGCGGACAGCATCCCGTTGCTGCGCGACTCGGTGGGCCGCAGCGGCAGCTCGACCTCGGAGCGCAGCAGCATCGTCTCCGAGGGCTTCGCCCTCTTCCTCGGCGGGGACACCACCGGTTACGGTCCTGCCCGCACCAAGGCCACCCTGCAGAACGACCAGGCGCCGTATGTCAAGGAGGCGCACAACGACTACCTCGCCACCCTGCTGGAGCGCGGCGTGATCGGCTCCGTCGGCCTGGTGCTCCTCATCGTCGCGATCGCCCTCCGCTGCATGGCCCTGGCCGGACCGACGCCGCTGCCGGCGGAGTTCGCGTCGTCGGTGCCCCGGCCGTGGCTCCTGGTGGCGATCGCCCCGGTGATGGCCACGGCGGCCGCGTTCTACGAGGTCCTTCACTTCCGCCACCTGTGGACCTGGCTGGGCATCGTGGCCGCGCTCGTGCTCGCCCTCCAGGACGCGCGGCGTGAGCAGCGCGAGCGGGAGACGACGCCGTGAGCGGCGACCCGGCGGGACTCCTGGCCCGCGTGACGTCACGCGGCGGGGTGGCTCGCAGCGCGGCCGCCAACAGTGCAGCACGGCTGCTGGCGATACTCGGGCTGACGGCCGCGACGGTCGTGATCGCACGCACCGACGGGGCCGGTGCCGTCGGCAGCTATGCGCTGCTCCGCATGCTGCCGGGACTGGTCGGTGTGCTCTGCGTCGCCGGGCTGCCCGGCGCCCTCGCCTACTTCCTGGCTCCCCGACGCCGCGGCGAGGAGCGGCTGTGGCCGACACTCGTCGCGATCGCGGCCGCCGGGGCCACGCTCGGATGCCTGCTCTGGGCGGCCGGCGCCGTGGCCCTGGCGGCGCTGTTCTTCCCCCACGCACCGCTGGCCACGGTCGTCGCCGCAGCGTTGACGGTGCCGACCCAGCTGCTCCTGACGGTGGGCAAGACGGCGCTGCAGGGCCTCGGCGACCGGCGCGGCGGGGACACCGTGATCGCGGCTGAGGAGATCGCCTTCCTTCCCTGCTATCTGCTCGCCGCCCTCGCCGGCCTGCACGGCCTGTCTGGGATCGTGCTCGGCCTGGCGCTCGCCGACCTCGCGGTTGGCGTGTTCGCATGGCGGGCCGTGGCCCGGCGGCTGCACTGGCGGCGGCTGGGTCTGTCGCGTGACCACGGCTGGTGGGGCCGGCCCCGCACCGACCTGGCCCGGCAGGTCGTTGCCTACGGCATGCGCGGCCAGCTCGGCGGCCTGATCACGTTGCTCAACCTCCGGCTCGACTTCCTGTTCCTCGGCGCGCTGGCGGGCCCCGCGGTGCTCGGCACCTACGCCGTCGCCTCCAAGTACGCCGAGCTGGTGCGGCTCCCGGGTACCGCCCTGACCTGGGTCACCTACCCCCGGATGGCGGCGCTTGACCGCCGCCGAGGCGGCCGCCCACGTCCGCCGGATGCTGGGTCCCGCGCTGGTGCTCGTCTCCCTGGCCGTGGTGCCGCTCTTCCTCCTCGCCGGACCCGTGTTGCGGCTGCTCTACGGCGCCGCCTTCGACTCCGGGGTGCGTCCGGCCCAGGTGCTGCTCGTGGGGATGCTGCTGTCCGGTGCCTCCGGGGTCGCCAGCGGCTACCTCTACGGGCGCGGGTGGCCGGGCCTCAACTCGATCGGCCTCGGCCTCGGCCTGGTCGCCACCGTGGCGCTCGACCTGGCCCTCATCCCGCCGTACGGCGCCCTCGGCGCCGCCGTCGCATCGTCGACCGCTTACCTGCTTGGCGACGCCGTGCTGGTGTTCTTCGTGCTCCGCCGGAGCGCCGCGCGGCATCCCCGACCCGCTCCGGCAACGGTCGACCGGGTGGCGTCGTCGTGAGCCGCCTCCGGCGCACCGGTCTGGCGCTGGTCGCCCTCACCACCCTGGTCGCGTGCGGTGCGCACCGCCCGGCGGGCGGCGCGGACGTCCGGACTGCCGCCCCGCCGCCCCGGGTCGCGGGCGCCGCGCCCGGCCTGCCGGGCATCACGTCGACCGACCCCTACCTGCGAGCGGCCGCGCAGCTGCACGACCGAAGGGTGCGGGTCTGGTTCGAGATCGACCTGGTCGCTCGGTGGCTCGACGGGCCGACCACGTTCCACCGCGCCGTACGTCGCATGGCGGAGCTTGCCCAGTCCCCCGGAACCGTCGGCTTCAAGGTCGCCGACGAGCTCGGCTACCACGACGGCCTGACCTCGAAGGCGCAGGTGCTCGCGTTCCTGCGTGCCACCCGGTCCGCGCTGGCCCGAGTGGCCCCGCAGGCACAGGTGCTCGTGGACGCCGTGGTGCCCGAGCTGGGCTGCCTCCGCGACGACGGCTCATCCGGCGCAACCTGCGCCCGCAACGCCCGTGCCACCAGTCCCGGAGCAAGCATCGACACGGTGTCCACGTACCTCGCGGCGGGGCTGGTCGACCGGCTCGACCTGAGTGTCGGGCTGCTGTCCGCGTCGGACTACCACGATCGCGGCCTGACCCTCCTCCAGGCCGACCGCAAGGTCTGGAGCGACGTCGACGCCCTCGGGTGGTCCGCGATGACCTGGCTGCAGGCCCGCAAGGCGCTGGCGATGGACGGCGGCTGGACCGGCACGGACGCTGCGGCGTCGCGGGCCGCGGAGCTCAACGTCGACGTCCCGCGGGAGCACGGTGCCCATGCCGTCGACATCTGGACCTGGCGGCAGGCGTACGACCGCGGCACCTACAGCCTGCTCGCGCCCGACCTCCGGGCGAACCCTCTCTGGGAGGTCCTCCTGGCCCGTCGCCACGACGGCGCGGTCCTGTTCACGCACCTGTCACCCAGCACCTTGTCGGCCGGTGCGCTCACGCGGGCGCACGAGTACGACCTGGTGGCCAGCGTCTTCCACGCCGTGTTCGTCGCGGCCGGCCCGATCTGAGGAGCACCCCATGACCACCTCGTCGACCAGAGGCGCCCTGCCCCGGACCCGCCTCGCCAGCCACCGCGCTCGACACCCGTTCGCCGTGAGTGCGTCCCGCCGCGCGTGCGACCTCGTGCTCGGCACCCTGCTCGTGGTCGCCACCGCCCCGCTCCTCGCACTGGCCTGCGCGCTCGTCCTGCTCGAGGACGGGAGACCCCTGCTCTTCCACCAGGAGCGGGTCGGCGAGAAAGGCCGGCCGTTCCGGTTGACCAAGCTGCGCACCATGCGAGTCGGTCCCGCCGGCCCCGGCCTGACGGTCGCCCAAGACCCACGGATCACCCGCGTCGGTGCCTTCCTGCGGCGCACATCGCTGGACGAGCTGCCGCAGCTGTGGCACGTCCTGCGGGGCACGATGACTCTGGTCGGACCGCGGCCGGAGAGCCTGGCCCTGGCAGAGAGGTACCCGGCCGACTGCGTGGCCGTGCTGCAGGCCCGCCCCGGCCTCACGGGACCCGCACAGCTGACGATCCGCGAGGCCGCCAACGTGCCGCCGCCGGGAGTCGACGTGGAGTCGTACTACCTGACGGTGCTGGTGCCCAGGCGCACCCGGCTCGACCTCGAGTACCTGCGGCGGCCGACGCTGGCGGCGACGCTGCGCTACGTCGTGCTCACCGGGCTGTTCGTGGTGGGACTGGCCGACCTCCAGGAGTAGCTGGGATCGACCTCACGGACCGGCAGCGGGTCGCAGCGCGCGTTGCGGCACTCCCCCGTGGTCAGGTCGAACTCGAAGTTGTGCCCGAGGCAGTGCATCTTCCCGTCCACGACGACCCCGGTCTCGGTGAGGTCCTCACCGTTGTGGGGGCAGTAGCGCCCCACCTCCAGCATCCTGCCGTCGTGCTCGAGCAGGAACGTGTCCTCGGGGTCGCGGGCCGCCTCGAACGCCTCGACCGCACGCAGTGCAGCCAGGTCGGCGTGCTTCAGCAGGCCCACGAGGTAGTCGTTGTAGATGTCAGGCTCCCGCCGGGCCGAGATCCGGAGCGAGAGCAACAGCTCCTCCCACCGGGTGCGCCCGCTGACCACGCCCGCGAGCCAGCGGGCGTCGACGGTGATCTCATAGTCGGCGGGCCCCTGGCCGCCGTCGAGATCCACGCGCACGGCGTCCGGCCCGAGGTGGGCGTCCCAGGTGCCACCCGCCGGACCAAGCACGCGGAAGCGCACGATCAGCCCGATCCGGGCCAGGAAGTACGACGACAGCGTGGCCAGCGACTCCAGGTGCGCCCGGAACGCCTCGCCCAGCCCGGAGTCGGCCGCCGGTGGGGGGTTGGCCGCCCACACCGCCTCGATCGCGGGGCGGCGCCGCTCGGCGTACGCCTCGAGGTACCGGCGACGTTGCTCGACGGTGTCGTCGAGAGTGAACGACGACCAGTACGGGTCGCGCCGGATGCGACCTGCCCCCAGCCGGACGGCGTCCCCGGGCAGGAGATATGCGCTCCGCTGGTCCGGGAGCCGCTCGCGCAGCCAGGCCAGCGCCTCGTGCTGGTCCGGGAAGATGCCGGTTCCGTGCAGTCGAGCGTTGAGCTCGAACAGGGCGGGGTCGAGGAAGCACGGCGGGCCGGCGTACGGCAGCACCAGGGTGGGCTTCACCGAACGCACCAGCCGCGTGACGGCGCGGAACTTGGCCACCCGCTTGCGCTCGCTGACCTCCGCCAGCGCGTCGGGAGGGTAGTCGTAGCAGACCGGGTGCCAGCTCGCCCCGGACATCTGCACCGCCATCAACGACGGCGGGCCACCCACCTCGGTCATGGCCCGACGGGTCTGTGCCAGGGAGATCCGTGCATCGTTCGTGTGCAGCACGGAGTAGCCGTCGACGCTGACCAGGACGGCCGCGTCGTGGCTCATCGGGCACTGCTCCGGGATCACCGTCAGCCAGCCGTCGCGACCGAACCGGAGCCGCTCCCACGCGTCGAGCACGATCACGTGCTTGCGTCCCGCCGCCGCCAGCCGACGCTCGATGATCGTCGAGGGGTAGCGAGGCACCACGATCGGCACCTGCTCCGGAAGCTGTGCCAGGAAGTCCAGGTCCAGGTGGTCGAGGTGCTCGTGGGAGACCACGACCAGGTCGGCGTCGGCCAGCCACGGCCGGGGCACGTGCTCGTTGTCCGGGAACGGGAACCAGGACCCGAGGAATGCCCCGGACCGGGACACCCACGGGTCCAGCAGCAGCCGGACCCCCTGGGCCTCGACGCACAGTCCGGCGTGCCCGAGCGCGGTGACGACCGGTTCGACCATGGGCACCAGCCTCGCGCCGACCCACGCATCGGGAATCATCCAGCGGCACGGTCTGCGTACGACGAGCGGACGAGCCCGCGTGGCGAGTTGGAATCCTTTGTCTAGTTCTCTACTGTACTTACATGTGGCATGTCGACCGCTACGGCCTCGCCCTGACCGCGGGCGCCGACGCGGTCTCGGCGTACAACCGGGGCATCGGGCACCTGCTCCGGCTCGAACGGGGGGCCGTCGAAGCGGTCGCCTCGGCCGTCGCGTTCGACCCGACGTTCGCGCTCGGGCACGCCGC
This sequence comes from uncultured Actinomycetota bacterium, assembly GCA_963745795.1. Taxonomy (GTDB): domain Bacteria; phylum Actinomycetota; class Actinomycetes; order Propionibacteriales; family Nocardioidaceae; genus Marmoricola. The sequence goes on from CAVUYR010000006.1 coordinate 634,109, forward strand.
GCTGGCGCTGCTCGGCCACGAGTTCTGTGCGCCGGTCGACGTCGCCGCCCGGTTGCGCGACGCGCGGCTGCACGCGCGCCGCAGCACCGAGCGGGAGCGCAGCCACGTGCACGCGGTCGACCGGCACCTCGCCGGCGACTCCGCTGCCCCTGGTCCGGCACCTCGAGCGCTACCCCGCCGACGCGCTGCTGCTGTCGGTGGCGGTGCCCACGATCGCCTTCGCCGGGGTGACCACGGTGCCGGAGCAGGCGTGGCGGATCGTGGAGCGCTGCGGCCCGGCGTACGGCAACGACTGGTGGTACGCCGGCCTGCTCGCGTTCATGCGCCAGGAGCAGGGCCGGTTCGACGAGGCGATGGACCTCTCCCGCGCGTCGCTCGCAGCCGAGCCCGCCGCCGGTCACTCGGCCCACGCCCGGGCCCACGCGCACTACGAGACCGCGCGACCACGCCGCCGGACTGGCCTGGATGGACGACTGGATCACCGGCGACGGCGCGCGCGTCGACAGCCTCAGCCACTTCTCCTGGCACGCCGCCCTGCACGAGCTGTCGATCGGCGACCTCGACGCGGTCCGGCGTCGCTACGACGCCCAGCTCCGGCCGACCCCGGACATGGGCTGTCGCAGCCTCGTCGACTCCGGGTCGCTGCTCTGGCGGTGGGCGCTGACGCCCGGCTGCGGCGCCGTCCCCGGGATCGACGAGGTCCTCGCCCAGGTCGACGACGAGCTGCTCCGCGTCCCCCTACGCCCGTTCATGGGCCTGCACGCGGCCGTCGCACTGTGTGCCGCCGGGGACGCCTCCGGGCTGGCCGCCCTTGCGCGCAGCTGTGCCGGCGACGACGACCCGACGCAGGTCGAGGTCATCGCGCCCCTGGCCCGGGCGATGCGCCGGCTCGTGCTCGGCGAGGCCTCGGGCGCCGCGGACGACCTGGCCGCGCTCACCCCGCGGCTGTGGCGCGTCGGCGGGAGCGACGCCCAGCGCGAGGTGGTCGAGGAGACCCGGATCTGCGCGCTGCTCCGGGCCGGCCGGTACGACGAGGCGCGATCGCGCTGGTCGACCGCCGTCTCGACCGTCGGCACTGCCGCCGGGACGAGTGGTTCCGCGCCGAGGCGACCGCAGGGACGGCGCTGGCCGGCTGAGCTAGGCGGCGAGGATCTTGCCGCCCTTGACCACGATCCCGACCTTGGCGAGACCGGCCGGCGCCGGACCCTGCGTCACGGCGCCGGTCTTGGCGTCGTACTCGCTGCCGTGGCGGTTGCAGTCGATCGTGCCGCCCTCGACCGAGGTGACGAGGAAGCCCTGGTGGGTGCAGACCGCGGAGAACGCCTCGAACTCGCCCGCCGTCGGCTGGGTGATCACGATCTTCTGCTCGGCGAGGATCACGCCGCCGCCGACCGGAACCTCGCTGGTCGGCGCAAGCTCCTTGCCCGACGACGTGCCGGAACCGCCGCCGGAGCTCTTCGACTGGTCGGGTGCGGTCTCCGTCGAGCCGGTGTTGTCGCTCCCGCAGCCGGCGAGGGCCACCGCGACGCCGAGCGCCCCCAGACCGTGGAAGACGATCCTGCGGGTGGGACGGGGCTCATGGTCAGCCATCGGGAGGGTCTCCTTCGGTTGAAAAGTCACGCAAACGCTAACGCGCTGCGGTCAGGAAGCGGCTTGCCGCTTGCTGGGAGTTCGCTGTGAACTCGCTGTCGATCCTTCCGCGGCCGAGCCCCGGGCACCCGCGGACGCCCGGGCAGACGCCCGCCGCTTCGTCGTACGACCGCTGGCCGCGGCGGTCTTGTTCGCCGACGACTTGGCGGCCTTCTTCGCCGGCGCCTTGGGCGGGGTCTCCGGCGGTCGAGCCTGTCGAGACCCCGTCGGCTTGCGGGACGCCTGCGTGGTGCGGCTGCGACCCTCCAGCAGCGGTGCCAGGAACTGGCCGGTGTAGCTGTCGGGGTCGGCGGCGACCTCCTCCGGCGTGCCCTCGGCGACCAGCGGTGCCGCCGCGCGTTGCCGCCCTCGGGACCCATGTCGATCAGCCAGTCGGCGGTCTTGATCACGTCGAGGTTGTGCTCGATCACCAGCACCGTGTTGCCCTGGTCGACCAGCCGGCCGAGCACCAGCAGCAGCTTGCGGATGTCCTCGAAGTGCAGGCCGGTGGTCGGCTCGTCGAGCACGTAGACGGTGCGCCCGGTCGACCGCTTCTGCAGCTCGGAGGACAGCTTGACGCGCTGCGCCTCACCGCCGGACAGCGTGGTCGCCGGCTGGCCGAGCCGGACGTAGCCGAGCCCGACGTCGACCAGCGTCTTCATGTGCCGCGAGATCGCCGGGATCGCGGCGAAGAAGTCGACCGCCTCCTCGATCGGCATGTCGAGCACCTCGGCGATGGTCTTGCCCTTGTAGTGCACCTCGAGCGTCTCGCGGTTGTAGCGGGCGCCGTGGCAGACCTCGCACGGGACGTAGACGTCCGGCAGGAAGTTCATCTCGATCTTGATCGTGCCGTCGCCGGCGCACGCCTCGCAGCGGCCGCCCTTGACGTTGAAGGAGAACCGGCCCTGCTGGTAGCCGCGCATCTTCGCCTCGGGCGTCGACGCGAACAGCTTGCGGATGTGGTCGAAGACGCCGGTGTACGTCGCCGGGTTGGACCGCGGCGTGCGCCCGATCGGCGACTGGTCGACGTGGATCACCTTGTCGACGTGCTCGAGGCCGGTGATCTCGCGGTGCCGACCCGGCACCGTCGCGCGCGTTGTAGATCTGCTTGGCCAGCGCCGTGTAGAGGATGTCGTTGACCAGCGTCGACTTGCCCGGAGCCGGACACGCCGGTGACCGCGACGAACAGCCCGAGCGGGAACGACACGTCGATGTCCTGCAGGTTGTGCTCCCGCGCGCCGTGCACGATCAGCTCGCGGCCCTTGGTGCGCGGGCGGCGTACGGCGGGCAGCGGGATCTCCTTGCGGCCGGAGAGGTACATGCCGGTCAGCGAGTCGGGGTGGTCGAGCAGCTCCTGCGACCGGCCCGGAGTACGACGACCTGGCCGCCGTGCTCGCCGGCGCCCGGGCCGATGTCGACGACCCAGTCGGCGGTGCGGATGGTGTCCTCGTCGTGCTCGACGACGATCAGCGTGTTGCCGAGGTCCTTGAGCCGGACCAGCGTCTCGATCAGCCGCTGGTTGTCGCGCTGGTGCAGCCCGATGCGACGGCTCGTCGAGGACGTAGAGCACGCCGACCAGCCCGGCGCCGATCTGGGTCGCCAGCCGGATCCGCTGCGCCTCGCCGCCGGACAGCGAGCCCGAGGGCCGGTCGAGCGAGAGGTAGTCGAGGCCGACGTCGAGCAGGAAGCGGAGCCGCTCCTGGATCTCCTTGAGCACCCGCTCGGCGATCTGGCGCTCGCGCGCCGAGAGGTCGACCTCGCGCAGGAAGTCGGCGGTCTCGTCGATCGGCATCGCGCAGACCTCGGCGATGTTCTTGCCGCCGATCGTGACCGCCATCGAGACCGGCTTGAGCCGGCTGCCCTCGCAGGCCGGGCACGGCACCTCGCGCATGAAGCCCTCGAACCGCTCGCGGCTGGTGTCGGACTCGGCCTCGCGGTGGCGACGCTCGATGTAGGGGATGACGCCCTCGAAGTTCGTGTAGTAGGAGCGCTCGCGGCCGTAGCGGTTGCGGTACCGGACGTGGACCTTGGTCGGGTGGCCGTCGAGGATCGCCTTGCGGGCGCGGTCGCGGGAGGTCCTCCCACGGGGTGTCCATGTCGAAGCCGAGCTCGTCGCCCAGCGCCTCGAGCAGCCGGATGAAGTAGTCGGCGACGTGGGCGCCGCTCCAGGGCTGGATCGCGCCCGTCGTCGAGGCTGCCGCCGGGGTCGGGGACGACCAGCTCGGGGTCGACCTCCATCCGGGTGCCGAGGCCGTGGCACGTCGGGGCAGGCGCCGAACGGCGAGTTGAACGAGAACGACCGCGGCTCGAGCTCGTCGGTGTCGATCGGGTGGTCGTTGGGGCAGGCCATCTTCTCGGAGAACTTCTGCTCGCGGCCCGGGTCCGTCGCCGGCAGGTCGACGAAGTCGAACACCACGAGCCCGCCGGCGAGCCCGAGCGCGGTCTCGACCGAGTCGGTGAGCCGGCGCTTGGCTGGACGCGCTTGACCGCGAGCCGGTCGACGACGACCTCGATGGTGTGCTTCTTCTGCTTGTCGAGCTTCGGCGGGTCGGCGAGCTGATGGATCTCGCCGTCGACCCGGGCCCGGGAGAAGCCCTGGGTCTGCAGCTGGCGGAACAGCTCGACGTACTCGCCCTTGCGGCCGCGGATCACCGGCGCCAGCACCTGGAACCGGGTGCCCTCCTCGAGGGTCATGCATCCGGTCGACGATCTGCTGCGGGGTCTGGCGCTCGATCGGCGGCGCCGCAGATCGGGCAGTGCGGCCGGCCGGCGCGGGCGTAGAGCAGGCGGAGGTAGTCGTAGACCTCGGTGATCGTGCCGACGGTCGAGCGCGGGTTCTTCGAGGTCGACTTCTGGTCGATCGAGACCGCCGGCGAGAGGCCCTCGATGAAGTCGACGTCGGGCTTGTCCATCTGGCCGAGGAACTGCCGGGCGTAGGCCGACAGCGACTCGACGTAGCGGCGCTGGCCCTCGGCGAAGATCGTGTCGAACGCGAGGCGACGACTTGCCGGACCCGGACAGGCCGGTGAACACGATCAGCGAGTCGCGCGGCAGGTCGAGCGAGACGTCCTTGAGGTTGTGCTCGCGCGCACCCCGGATGATCAGCTGGTCGGCCACGGTGTCCTCTGGATCGAGACGGCTTCGAACGTGTGTTCCCATGCTAGCGGGCGCCGGCGACACCCTGGCAAGCGCGCCACGCCCACGGGTGCAACCCTCTCACGGGGCACCGACAGGCCCGTCTACCGATCGCACTCATGGATGGCACAGACGGGTGGCCCTGACGGATGGCCCTGGACGGATGGCACGGACGGGTGGCAGCGGGCGGCGGGCACTGGTAGGCCTAAGCACATGAGCGCCGAGGTTGTTCCCGCCGATGTCCCTGCCCGGCTCCAGGCCGTCGAGGCCGCCTCCGACCGCCTGCTGGCGACGGTCGAGGGGCTGTCCGCCGCCGGCTTCGCGGAGCGGTCCGTGCTCCCCGACTGGACACGCGCCCACGTCGTGGCCCACCTCGCACTCAACGCGGAGGGGCTCGCGGCGGCACTCTCGGGCCTCGCCGCGGGTGAGCCCCGGCCGATCTACGCCTCCGACGAGGCCCGTGACGGCGACATCGACGCGCTCGCGGCGACCGACCCGGAGCTGGTGCGTGTGCGGCTCCACACCGGCGTCGTCGCGTTCGCCGACGCCGTACGACGCATGCCCACGAAGTCCTGGTCCGGCACCGTCGACCGGCTGCCCGGCGGCCCCCAGCTGCCGGCTGTCGAGACGCTCCACGATGCGCCACCGCGAGGTCGAGATCCACCACGCCGACCTCGACGCCGGCTACTCCCACACCGACTGGCCGGCTCCGTTCGTCGGCGATCTGCTCGACGTCGTCGCCCGCGACCAGTCCGGCTCCGGTCCGTTCACGGCCGTGGCCACCGACCTCGGCCGCCCCTGGTCCGTGGGCGAGGGCGACGGACCCGAGGTGCGCGGCACCGGCAGCGCGCTGGGCTGGTGGCTGGTGGGCCGCGGCGCCGGTGAGGGCCTCACGAGCGAGGCCGGGACCCTGCCGGAGCTGGCACCGTGGCGCCGTACGCCGAGACGCACCTGAGGCTCAGACCTCGTCGAGCCCACCGGTCGCGACGTCGAACACGAAGCCCCGCACCCGGTCGGTGTTGGGAATGAACGGCGAGGCCTTGATCCGGTTCACCGACTGCCGGACGTCCGCGGCCGGGTCGGGGAACGCCTCGGCCGACCAGCTGGGACGGATCCCGGTCTCCTTCTCGATGTCCTGGCGGAAAGTGTCGTCGGAGAACGTGAGCATCCCGCAGTCGGTGTGGTGCACGAGCACGATCTCCTCGGTGCCGAGCAGCCGCTGGCTGATCGCCAGCGAGCGGATCGCGTCCTCGGTGGCCACGCCGCCGGCGTTGCGGATGACGTGGGCGTCGCCCTCCACGAGGCCGAGGATCTTCGCCGGGTCGAGGCGCGCGTCCATGCAGGCCAGCACGGCGACCTTCCGTGCGGGCGGCAGCGGCAGCGGACCGTCGAAGCCGTTCTGGTAGTCCTTGTTGGCGGCGAGGAACTCGTCGGTCACGCTCATGGGCATCTCCTCAGGAATGGGTATGTCCACAAACCTAGGTGGCTTTGACGCGCAGGGCAGGGGACGTCTCAGCCGATGGGCACGCTCAGTGGGCGACACCGTGCAGGTTCAGCACCACGACGCCGACCACGATCAGCGACAGCGCGACCACCTTCGTGAGGTCCCACGACTCCCCCAGCGCGACCACGCCGACCACGGCGATCAGCGCGGTGCCCAGACCGGCCCAGATCGCGTAGGCGACGGACACCTGCATCCACTCCACCACGACCGACAGCAGCCAGATCGCGATGGCGTACCCGCCCAGCACGAGCGCCGTCCACAACGGGTCGCGGAAGCTGTCAGCGCGCGGCAGCGCCGCGGTCGCGGCCACCTCCACGCCGATCGCCAGCATCAGCAGCGGGATCGCGAGTCCCATGTCGTCCTCTTCCGTCGTGTGTGTAGCACCTGCTACACAGCCAACGTAGCACTCGCTACACTGGAGTCCAAAAGCGTTTTCCCGAGCACCGTTTCCGAGCACAGGAGTGCGATGACCGACCGCAGGCAGGAGCTGGCCGAGGCGGCGACCGACTACGTGCTCGAGCACGGGTTGATCGGGCTGACCCTGCGGCCGCTGGCGGCCGCGATCGGCACCAGCGACCGGATGCTGCTCTACCACTTCCGGGACAAGGACGACCTGCTGGCGACGGTGCTCACGACGTCCAACGACCGCTCCGTACGGGGCATCCGGGCGCTCGCGCCCTCCCCCGACGTACGACGTGCCGTGCTCGACCTCTGGGCCACGGTCAACTCCCCCGCCCAGGCCCGCTGCCAGCGGCTGTACGTGGAGGCGGCCGCGATCGGCGTCCTCGGCGTGGAGCCCTACGCCTCACTCGTCGCGCGCGCGAACGAGGTCTGGATGGACGCCCTCGCCGCCCACCTGACGGCCTCCGGCGTCCCGGCCCGCACCGCCCGGCGCGCGGCCACCCTGCTCGACGCCACCTTCATGGGTCTCCAGCTCGACCTGCAGCTCGAGGGCGAGGACGACCTCACCCGGGCGGTGCACGACCTGGCGGACGCGGTGGCGACCACGTGGGAGGTTCCGGTGGGTGCCTAGGATCACGTCATGGCGGCGTACACAGGCAAGGTCAAGCCAGGCGGCACCCCCGATGTCCGGGAGCTCGCGAAGCTGGTGATCACCAAGGTGGCCGTTGACGACCAGATGTCCAACAACTGCTACGTGCTGCGATGCCGTGCGACCGACGAGCAGCTCCTGGTCGACGCCGCCGCCGACGCGCCCCGGCTGCTCGCGGTGGTCGGTGACGGCGGTCTCGCGACCGTGGTCACGACGCACCAGCACTGGGACCACCACCGCGCCCTCGCCGACGTCGTGTCCGCCACCGGCGCCTCCACCGTGTCCGGCGCCGACGACGCCGGGGCGATCACCGAGCAGACCGGGGTCGACGTAGGGCGCACCGTCGGTGACGGCGACACCGTGACCGTCGGCGAGTGCACCCTCGACGTGATCCACCTCGTAGGCCACACGCCCGGCTCGATCGCGCTCTTGTACGACGACCCGGACGGCACTCCGCACCTGTTCACCGGCGACAGCCTCTTCCCTGGCGGGGTCGGCAACACCTTCGGCGACTCCGACGCGTTCGTGAGCCTGGTCGACGACGTCGAGGCGAAGATCTTCGACCGGCTGCCCGACGAGACCTGGTTCTACCCCGGCCACGGCAACGACTCGGTCATCGGCACGGAGCGACCTCACCTCGCCGAGTGGCGCGAGCGCGGATGGTGACTACGCGCACCTGCAGCAAGGGGCACGCGGTCGCGGAGGACTACCTCAAGGTCTGCCCCAAGTGCGGCGGCGCCCTCAGCCGCCCTGAGCACGAGCAGAAGCCGCCCTCGCTGGCACCGGCGACCGTCGAGCCGATCACGGTGCCGCGCACCGTGCCGTTCGTCGCCGGCGGGATCGTGCTCGGCCTGTTCGGGAGGCTGCTGTCGTACGCCGCCGAGCGCGGGCCTGCAGAGGTGTTCGGGTTCGTGCTCATGGGCCTGGCGGTCGTGCTCGTGCTGGTCGGCCTCGCCGACGCCGTACGCCGACGCCGCTGACCTCACGTCTGCCCCGGCCGGATCGTCTACCGGTCATGGACACGATCACCTTCCACACCGTCGCCCCCGACGCGGTCGACCACGCACGGCGCACCGGCGTCGACATGGACGGCACCCCGGTCGAGCAGGTCACCGCCTCGGGCGGAGAGCCGGTGCGCTGCTGCCTCACGGACGCCGAGCCGGGTGCGAACCTGCTGCTGATGGGCTACCGGCCACGCCTCCCCGCGAGCCCCTACGTCGAGACCGGCGCGGTCTTCGTGCACGCGGGCTCGTGCACCGGACCCGCCAGCACCACGTCGTACCCGCAGGCCTGGCGCTCGCGTCCGCAGGTGCTGCGCGCGTACGACGAGCGCGGCTGGATCCACCCGGCCACCCGCACCCACGACGGCACGGACCCGGAGCAGGTGCTGGCCGAGGTGCTCGCGGAGCCGGGGGTGGTCGAGGTGCACAGCCGCAACATCGGCTACGGCTGCTTCATGTTCTCGGCAACGGCGGGTCAGGCGGGCGCGTAGCGGACGTGCAGCACCCCGCTCGGCAGCGTGTCGCTGTGCACGAGCCGCAACGGGGTGGTCGCGGTGTCCTCGAACAACCGCTGACCATGCCCCACCGCGATCGGGTGCACCAGCAGCGCGAGCTCGTCGAGCAGCCCGTTGGCGAGCAGCCAACGCACCGTCGTCGCGCACCCGGACATGCCGATGTCGCCGTCCGTGTCATCCTTCACCGCCTGCACCGCGGCCACCGGGTCGTCCTTGGACAGCACGGTGGTGTTGTTCCAGGTCGGGTCGATCAGGGTGTGCGACAGGACGTACTTCGGCACGTTGTTGATGTACGACGCGAAGGGCACGTCGTCACTCTGCGCCGGCCAGTACTCCGACCACTCGTCGTACAGCCTCCGGCCCAGCAGGAACGCCTTCTGGCTCGCCATGCCGCTGCCGACCACCTCCCCCATCGCGTCGTCGAAGTAGGTCAGGTGCCACTCGTGTGGCGCCTCCACGACGCCGTCGAGCGAGATGAAGAAGTTGGAGACGATGCGGCCCATGGTCTGCTCCTCGCTGTTCCGCTGGCGGGACACCATCCTGACCCTCCCGGGTCCGGAAGTCATCGACGGCCGGGTGCGCCAGAATGCGATCCATGGACCTGACGCTCCATGTCATCGGGCATGTCCGCAGCCCACTCACTTCGCGCGCCGACGCGCCACGCCAGGGAGACGAAGGCGCGCCTGAAGCCGACCTGGACCTCGTGGATGACGTCGCGCCGGCGCTGAGCGGGATCACCGTCGGCGACGAGCTCCTGGTGCTCACCTGGCTGCACCAGGGCGACCGCTCGACGCTGACCACCCGTCCCCGCAACGACCCGACCCGCCCCGAGACCGGCGTCTTCGCCACGCGCTCGCCCGACCGCCCGAACCCGCTCGGCCTCCACCGCGTCACCGTGCTCGCCGTCGACGGCACCCGGCTGCACGTGTCCGGGCTCGAGGCGATCGACGGCACGCCCGTCGTCGACCTGAAGCCGGTGCTCGGCGCAGTCGACGAACGCTGACTCCCGCCGCGTGGTGGGCGGGGTTGGGTGAGTGCAGGATGCCGTGCTCGAGGGCGGCGATACGGGGGCTGCGGTTTTCCCCACACTTGTCCCGGAACTGCACCGGATCGGGCGAATCCCGTGCAGTTCCGGGACAAGTGTTGGGAAACGTCACGCCGGGGGTGGGCGTGCTCGCCGCGGGAGCCCGCATTTGCTGAGTTGTCGGGGTCGACGACGCGGCGCAGACCCCATCAACCACGCATTTGCGGCTCTGCTGGGCTCCCGGCTCGACCTCCCCGACCTCGACCGTCATGGTGGCCTCGCGGTCGACCAGCAGCGGGATCGGCGTGACATCGATGTCGCCGTCGAGAATCATGCAGCCGCCCGGCACCAGTCCGAGGTCCATCAGGTCCTGGACCAGCTCCGGGTACCGCACGTGGTCCACCGACCAGGGCACGTCGCGGTACAGGAGAGGAACACGGCCACCCTCTTCGGGATGTACTCGAGGATCTCGTCTGATCTGGCCTGGTCACTCACAACAGGTCCTGCAGCCCGTTGGTCAGCCGGACGTCGAAGAAGCCGGAGTTGCCATCGGTGTACCAGATCGAGTCCCGCCCGACGTCCCACGCCGGTTGGGACATCGCGTAGGCGCCGCCGACGCTCGGGTTGGCCGGCTTGTCGCCGATCGCGATCGGCTGGTTGTAGTAGCCGACCTGCTTCGGGTGGGCCGGGTCACGGATGTCGACGATCCGCAGTCCGGACAGGATCATCGAGCACGCGACGAGGTTCGGGTCGGTGCGATTCGGCAGCGAGCAGTAGTGCGCGGCGTACCCCTGCACCGGGCTGGAGGCGCCCGGGTCGTTCTTCTGCTCACCCTTCCGAGCCGCGGGCTGGTGCACGGCGAGCCGAATGTTCGAGACCACCTTCGGGTGCCGGGCGTCCTGGATGTCGATGATCCGGGCGGCGCCCACGGGTGAGCCGGACTGGTCGGCGCCTCCGGCCGCGGAGTAGTTCGCGTACTCGTCGAACTCGAGCAGGTACCGGTGGCCGTCGCGCGTGAACGGCTCGGCCGCCTGCGGGATCGACATCTCGCGCCAGGTGAGCGAGGACAGCACCGTCACCTGCGGATCGGGCCTCCGTGCCTGGATCTGGCTGACGTCGAGGATCCGCAGCCCTCCGGTGGCGAAGCGGCCGTCGCCGGGGTTGCCGATGTTGGCGACGTAGAGCTGGCGGCCGTCTTTGCTGACGCGCAGCCCGTGGTAGTTCACGCCGTACTCCGTGTAGATCACCCTCGGTGCGGCCGGGTCGCTCACGTCGACGGCCTGGAAGGTGTTCCCGGCCGTGCCGGTGACGTAGTAGGTCCTCCCGTCCGGCGACCAGCCACTCTCGTGGCCGAAGCCGCCGGTGGGGGTGCTCGAGAGCAGCCTCGGGTGCCGGCAGTCGGTGTGCACGTCGTACAGGTCGAGCACGGAGACGTTGGTCGCCGGGTTGCCGAGCTCGGCCCCGAGCAGCCCGCGCTTGATGTTGAGCAGTAGCGACTCGTGCGGGCTGAGCATCGCGGGCGAGACCAGCTGGTCGGTCTTCACCGGTTTCGCCGGGTTCTTCATGTCGAGGACGACGACACCGAGGCCCTTGGCCGCCTGCATCAGGACGTCCTTGGGGAAGAGCAGCGTCGAGTCGTAGAACGCGCACACGCGGCCGGCGTCGTCGACGTACCGCTCGACCTTGAAACCGCCCGTGTCGCCCTGGCGGGAGACTAGCTCGGTGTTGCAGCGGTAGCCCTTCCGGTAGCGCCCCGAATCGTAGTCCGAGGTAGGCACCCGGCCGTCGCGGCCGGTCTCGCGCAGCGCGCCCGGTCCGCACACCGGCTTCGCGAGTGCACTGGGGAAGGGGTCGGTCGCAGCCGTGGAGGGCCAGAGACCGAACGCGGCCGCGCCGAGGGCGAGGCCGAGCACAACGACGAGGAGCCGTACGACGCCAGCCCGGCGGACGCGGGACGGCTGGGTGTTCCGGTGCTCGGTCATGGCGCTCCCTCGGTCGTTCCCATACCTGGCCAACGAGTCGAGCGGCGCGAGGTTACCCCTGCGTAATCTGGGCGCCATGCCGCTCTACTCCTTCGAGGGGAAGTCCCCGACCGTCCATCCCACCGCCTTCGTCGCGCCCACCGCCTCGGTGATCGGTGACGTGACCGTCGAGGAGAACGCCTCGGTCTGGTACGGCGTGGTGCTCCGGGGCGACTTCGGCCCGATCGCGGTCCGGGCCGGCGCCAACGTGCAGGACGGGACAGTGGTGCACTCGCCCGAGGGCATCGTCACCGAGATCGGTCCCGGCGCGACGATCGGCCACGCCTGCGTCGTGCACGGCGCGACAATCGGCGAGGAGGCGCTCGTCGGCAACCACGCCACGGTGCTCGACGGCGCCGTGGTCGGCACCCGTACGTTGGTCGCCGCTGGATCGGTGGTCACCGGCGAGATCCCGGCGGAGGTCCTCGCGATGGGCACGCCCGCGCGGGTCAAGGGCCCGATCGCCGGCACCTCGGCGGAGGCTTGGGTGCAGAGCAACCCGCAGGTCTACCGCGACCTGGCGCAGCGGCACCGGGCGGGGGTCGCGGAGGTGTAGGTCGGGGGTGTGTGAGCCGGCCGGCGGCGAAATCCCAAGGTATCTAGGAATTCTTCGGGCACCCGGCACTGTCGTCTGCTCGCCGGCCCCGATCGCACTTCCCAATCTCTTCTGGCGCTTCCCTCGGCAGGTACACCACTGGATGTGCCAGGAACGATTGGGAAGTGCGTGGGACAACATAGATACCTTGGGAATTCGGACTTCGTGACCCCGCCCTACCCGTGCTGACGCCCTGCCCAGGTCCATCGGCTCAACGCACGCGCCCGGTAGCGTGCCCGGCGTGAGCACGACCCGGCTGGTGACGTTCGCCGACGAGCACGTCGCGCCGTTCGCGGAGACGATCCGTGACCCCGTGATCCTGCAGTACACCGGCACCCCGGTGCCGACACCGGACGGCTGGATCGAGGCCTGGCGACAGAGGTTCCTCGACGAGGACCGCGCCAACTTCGCGATCATCGACAACGCCGGAGGATTCGTCGGCTACGCCGTCACCGGGCCCATCGACCGCGCGGGCGCGACCGCCGAGCTCGGCTACGCGATCTCGCCGTGGGCGCGCGGTCGCGGTCACGCCACCGAAGCGCTCCGGCTGCTCACCGAGTGGGCGTTCGCCGACGGCATCATCCGCGCGTCCCTGCTGATCGCCGTCTCCAACACCGCGTCGTCCCGGGTCGCCGAGAAGTGCGGCTACACGCTCGAGGGCGTGCTGCGCTCGGTGCACCAGAAGAACGGGCGGCGGGAGGACATGCAGAGCTGGTCGCGGTTGCCGACGGACTGACCGACCGGACGTCAGGCCAGCAGCTCGGCCACCGAGCGGACCTCGGCCGCCGACCGCAGGCTGAGCAGCAGGCGTCGTCACCCCGGACTCCTCCCACTCCTGCACCCGGTCGCGCACCTTCGCCACGTCGCCGACGATGTGGAGCTGGTCGACCAGCTCGTCGGGCACCAGCGCGGTGGCCTCGTCCTTCCTGCCCTCGAGGTACAGCTCCTGCACCTGGTCGGCGAGCTCGGCGTACCCCATCCGCTCGAAGACCTGCTTGTGGAAGTTCTGCCCCTTCGCGCCCATGCCGCCCATGTAGAGGGACAGGCTGGGGCGCAGCGCGTCGAGCACCGGCCCCGGGTCGTCGGTGACCTGCAGGTGGCAGGTGCTGGCGATCTCGAAGTCCTCCCGGGTACGACGGGCGCCGGGGCGGGCGAAGCCCTCGTCCAGCCACGGCTGGTACATGGCCGCGGAGGCCGGCGAGTAGAAGATCGGGATCCACCCGTCCGCGATCTCGGCGGCCAGCGCGACGTTCTTCGGTCCCTCGGCACCGAGCCAGATCGGGAGGTCGGACCGCAGCGGGTGCACGATCGACTTCAGCGGCTTGCCGAGCCCGACCGCTCCCTCGCCGGCGTACGGCAACGGGTAGTGCGGGCCGTCGTTGGTGACCGGCCCCTCGCGCGCGAGCACCTGGCGCACGATGTCGACCACCTCGCGGGTGCGCGCCAGCGGCTTCGAGAACGGCTGTCCGTACCAGCCCTCGACCACCTGCGGCCCGGAGACCCCCATGCCCAGGATCACCCGGCCCCCTGAGAGGTGGTCGAGCGTGAGCGCGTGCATCGCGATCGACGTCGGCGTGCGTCCGGACATCTGCACGATCGAGGTCCCGAGCCGCAGCCGCGTGGTCTCGCGCCCCCACCACGCCAGCGGCGTGAACGCGTCGCTCCCCCACGCCTCGGCGGCGAACAGGGCGTCGAAGCCGGCGTCCTCGGCGGCCGAGACCAGCTCGCCGACACCGTCCGGCGGCTGCGCGCCCCAGTACCCCAGCTGTAGTCCCAGCTTCATGGCGCCACCCTGCCAGAACGCCTGTCGCGCTACTTTCTCGCGACCCTGACACAGCAGCGGTCCGGAGCCGGCTCCAGCCGCGCCTCCAGCCGGCGACACCCCAGGCCCTCGAGGGCACCCTCCACGTAGTCCAGCGAGACCCCGCACACGAGCGCGGGCTGCTCGCGAGCGAGCACGTCGAACGGACAGTTGTGCATCGAGAGGATGCCGTCGTCGACGCTCGGCTCGAAACCCTCGTCGGCCAGCAGGCCCGCGGTGCGCTCCACGTCGCTCCCGCTGCCGTCGTACGTCACGCCGGAGGTGTGGCCACGGTCCCGTGCCTCCCGGGTGAGCGCCGACTCGAGCGGTTCGCCGGCCAGTGACCGCGCGACCGCCCCCGCCAGCACCGAACCGATCAGGTCGTAGCTGCGCTCGGGCAGCTGCACCGAGACCTCCGTCGCGTTGCGCTTGTAGAGCTTGGCGGGGCGCCCCGCCCCCGGGCCGGCACGACCGGACAGCCGGCGGTACTCGGTCTCCAGCAGTCCCTCGTCGACGAGCTTCTCGAGGTGGAACCGGGCGGTGTGCAGGGGCACCCCGGCACCCTCGGCGGCCTGCTCGCGGCCGACGGCGTCGGCCTGCGCGACGACGTAGCGGTACAGACGGCGCCGGACCGGGTCGGCCAGTGCGGCCACCGCGGCGTAGTCGTCCATAGTCGCCTCACTTGACGTCGCTGCTCCTGATTACTACCGTGCACAATACTGTCTTTTAGAAACGTCGTCCACAGGAGCCGCCCGATGAGCCAGTCCGTCACTCCCCTCCTCGAACGTCGCCTCGAGCACCAGGTCGACCGGGCCACCGACGCGGCAGCCGAGATGCTGCGCGCCCTCGGGCTCCCGATCGACGACGAGGACATGGCCGAGACCCCGCGTCGGCTGGTGCAGGCGTACGCCGAGCTGCTCAGCCCGGAGCCGTTCGAGATGACGACGTTCCCCAACAGCGAGGGGTACGACGAGATGGTGCTGGTGCGTGACATCCCGGTGCGCTCGTTGTGCGAGCACCACATGCTGCCGTTCGTGGGTGTCGCCCACGTCGGCTACCTGCCCGCCGACCGGATCGTCGGCCTGTCCAAGCTGGCCCGCACCGTCGACCACTTCGCGCGACGGGTGCAGACCCAGGAACGGCTCACCAGCCAGGTCGCGGACCATCTGCGCCACCAGCTCGCCCCGCACGGCGTCGGCGTGGTGATCGAGGCCGAGCACACCTGCATGAGTGTGCGCGGCGCCCGGGCCGAGGGAGCCAGCACCGTGACCGCGCGACTGCTGGGCCGGATGCGCGAGGATCCGGCGACACGCGCCGAGTTCCTGGCGCTCACCCGCGAGCAGGGCGGCCGGTCATGAGCGACCGCGTCGTCGTCGTCGGAGGTGGCCTGGCCGCCGGTACGTTCGTCACCGAGCTGCGCGAGGGCGGGCACGACGGGCCGATCACGCTGTTCACCGATGAGCCCCGCCCGCCGTACGAACGTCCGCCGCTGTCCAAGGACCTGCTCCTGGGCAACGCCACGGAGGACGACCCGCTGGTCCACGAGTCCGCCTGGTACGCCGAGCACGACGTCGACCTGCGGATCGGCAACCGGGTGGACTCCCTCGACCTCGGCACGCGCGAGGTACATGCGGACGGCGGCGCGACGGGCTACGACCAGCTGCTGCTGGCGACCGGCTCCCGCCCGCGCCGGCTGGCGATGGCCGACGACAGCGGTGCCCCGGTGGCCTACCTGCGCACCCTCGAGGACGCCCTGCGGCTCAAGGAACGGCTGACCGCGGGCACCCGGATCGGCATCGTCGGCGCCGGCTGGATCGGTCTCGAGGTGGCCGCGGCCGCCCGCAACGCGGACGCCGAGGTGAGCGTGCTGGAGACCCTCGACCAGCCCTTGCTGAGGGTCGTCGGGCCCGAGGTGGGAGCGATCTTCGCCCGGCTGCACCGCGAGCACGGCGTCGACCTGCGCACCGGCGTCGGCGTCACCGGAATCGAGCGATCGGGAGGCGGGGCCCTCGTGCACCTGCGCGAGGGCGACCCCCTGGACTTCGACCTGCTGGTGGTCGGGATCGGCGTCGAACCGGTCGTCGAGCCGGCCGGAGCGGCCGGGCTGGTGATCGACAACGGCATCCGCACCGACTCGCACCTGCGAACCAGCGACCCGCACGTGCTCGCGGCCGGCGACGTCGCCAACGCCGACCACCCGCGGCTCGGTCGGCCGGTGCGGGTCGAGCACTGGGACACCGCGATCCAGCACGGCAAGGTCGCCGCCGCCAACGTGCTCGGCAAGGACACGGTCGCGGATGCGCTGCCGTACTTCTTCACCGACCAGTACGACTTCGGCATGGAGTACGTCGGCAGCCCCGGACCGGACGGCTTCGACCGGGTCGTGCTGCGCGGCGACCCGGCGTCGTACGCGTTCACCGCCTGGTGGCTGCGCGGCGACGAGGTGGTGGCCGGCATGCACGCCAACGACTGGGACGCGATCGAGGACGTACGCCGGATCGTCGGCACCCGGGTCACTCCGGACCAACTCGCCGACGACACGGTGGCGCTCGCCGACATCTAACCGGCACGGCTCTCCAGCACCGCCAGGTCGCGGGTCGCGAACCGGTGCTGCTCGCACTCCTCCTCCATCACCACGCCGAGGCACTCCCACACCGGCCGCTCACCCTCCGGGTAGCCGGGTGCGGGCGACTGGGCGCAGCCTCGCCCGAGGTCAGCGTCGGCGTCGGCGTCGGCTAGGCCGTCCACGATCGCGCGGACCACCGCCATCCGGTCGACCACTCGCCGTCGACGCGCTCGTCGCGGGCCGCGCCGGGCGGCCGTCCGGCCCGGGCCGTCGTCACCGCCCAGAGCCGTTCGACGGTGTCCCACATCGCCCGGAAGTCGTCGGCGCTGCCGATCGACCGCAGCTGAACCCGCTCCGGGTGGCGCCGGTCGAGCTCCTCGGCGACGTACGCGGTCACGTCGACACCGTTGACACGTTTCGCCCTCGGTGAACGTCGCTGTCCGGCTTCGTACGACGGGCCTACCCTCGGTGCATGGGTCACGTGATCGGGTTCCCGCGTTCGACGCCGGAGCCGGCACGCCCGGCCGAGCCCGCCGTCGAGCCGCTTGTGGCGCGAGGTGGTCGGCCGCGAGCTGCGCGAGGAGCGGCACCGTCAGGGCCGCACGCTGGCCGACGTGGCCGGCGAGGCCGGGGTCTCGACGCAGTACCTCTCCGAGGTCGAGCGCGGACGCAAGGAGCCGAGCTCCGAGGTGCTCGGCGCGATCCAGGGCGCGCTCGGGCTGCGGCTCGTGGACCTGACCGGCCGGGTGACCCGCACACTGACGACCCGGCCGACCGGTCCCGTCGCACTGACCGCCTAGCGTTCCTCCAGCACCCCGTCGGCGAGGCCGTAGGCGACCGCCTCGTGGGCGGTCAGCACCAGGTCGCGATCGGTGTCCTCGCGGAGCCGTTCCACGGTCTGGCCCGTGTGCCGGGACAGGATCTGCTCCATCTGCGCGCGCAGCCGCACGATCTCCTTGGCCTGCAGCGCGAGGTCGGGAAGCGCGCCCTGACCACCGCCCGAGGGCTGGTGCAGCACCACCCGCGCGTGCGGCAGGACCATCCGCCGGCCCGGCGCGCCGGCCGCCAGCAGCACCGCGGCCGACGACGCCGCCTGGCCGACGCAGGTGGTGGCGACCGGCGAGCCGATGAACTGCATCGTGTCGTAGATCGCCAGCATCGCGGTGACCGAGCCGCCGGGCGAGTTGAGGTAGAGGTCGATCGGCGAGTCCGGGCTCTCCGACTCCAGGTGCAGCAGCTGCGCGATCACGACGTTGGCGACGCCGTCGTCGATCTCGGTGCCGATGTAGACGATCCGGTCGGTCAGCAGCCGGCTGTAGATGTCGACGGCACGCTCGCCGCGGATCGTCTTCTCGACCACGCTCGGGATCGTGTAGCTGCTCATCGCGCGACCCCCACCCGATGCCGGGCCGGCCGGGCGGCCGGCGTCACGTCGGCGACGTCGGTGAGGACCTGGTCGACGAAGCCGTAGTCCTGCGCCTCCTCGGCGGTGAACCACCGGTCCCGTCGGCGTCCGCGCTCGATCTTCTCCACGCGGCTGGCCGGTGTGCTCGGCGATCAGGCCGCATCATCACGTTCTTGGTGTGCTCGAGGTTCTCGGCCTGGATCTCGATGTCGATCGCGGTGCCGCCGATCCCGGCCGAGCCCTGGTGCATGAGGATCCGCGCAGTGCGGCAGGGCGTACCGCTTGCCCGGCGTACCGGCCGAGAGCAGGAACTGGCCCATGCTCGCCGCCAGCCCCATCGCCAGGGTGCTGACGTCGTTGGGGATCAGCCGCATCGTGTCGTAGATGGCCAGGCCCGGCCGAGACCGAGCCGCCGGGTGAGTTGATGTAGAGGCTGATGTCGCGCTGCGGGTCCTCGGCGGAGAGCAGCAGCAGCTCGGCGCAGAGCCGGTTGGCGATGCGCGTCGTCGACCTCCTGGCCGAGCACGATGATCCGCTGGTGCAGCAGGCGGGCGGTCAGCTGGTCGTCGAGCGAGCCGGTCGGGATCGGCGGACTGGTCATGGGCACCTCCGGGTTGTGGTGCCGCCAGCGTGGTCAGGCCGGAGCGCGGCGTTCCAGCGGTTCTGCCGCAGGCGGTTCTGCCGTGAGCAGCAGACCTTGATTTGAGGAGGCCGTGCTTACATGATTACTTCATTACACGCTTACACAGGAGGCCGTGATGACGACGAGCGACACCGAGGTGGCTGGCTGGATCCAGGGACGCCTGCCCGACGCCTGGTTCACCGGAGCGGCAGAGGTGACCACCGACCGCGAGGAAATCCTCGTCGTCGGCACCCTCGCTGCCCCCGAGGGCATCGAGGGCGAGCCGGACGGCGCTGAGGCCACCGCCGCCGCGAAGGGCCGGATCTCCCGGTTCCGCGAGGACACCCGTGACGAGCGGATCCACATCGCCCGCGAGGCCGAGCACCGGTTCGGCCGCAAGATCGCGTGGGGCGCCGAGTGCGGCCCGGTGCGGTCGGTGTTCACCAACCTCGCCGTACCCGTGATGACCCGGCTGCGGCAGCCCGAGCGGCTGGTGCTCGACACCCTGGTCGAGACCGGCGTCGCCCGCAGCCGTGCGGAGGCGCTCGCGTGGTGCGTCCGACTGGTGGGCGAGAACGCCGACGAGTGGCTCGGCCGGCTGCGCGAGGCGATGACCGAAGTTCAGCGGGTGCGCGACGAGGGACCGGGCTCGGCCTGACCGCGATCGTCGGCAGGGAGACCGGGCAGCTCGATCCCGCCGAGCCGGCCCAGCGCTACTGGACCACGGTCCATCCGCCGGGAGGCTCGGCGGACCGCTGCCGGATCCCGGTGAGACCGTAGTTCTGCGTACGACGGGGGGCACGGTCGATGCCGAGCGTGTCCCAGAGGTCGTCGCGGACGTAGAACGCGTTGACCCCTGACAGGTCGGAATGGGCCAGCCGGTAACCCTTGCGGGCGGCGACGACGTCGAGCGCGGCGAGGTTCGCCCCGAACGCGCCGGAGCCGTCCCACCCGCGATCGGGATCGTGCGGCTGCGCCCGGGGACGGTCGTCCGCGATCCCCGAGTTGTACTCGATCACCACCACCCGGGGGCGCGCCGCCGTCAGTGCGTCCCAGACGTAGAGGTCGTTGCCATCGATGTCGACGGAGAGCAGGTCCGGCTCGGCCGGCACGCCCGCGTCTGCGAACAAGGCGTCGATCGTCGCGGCGGTAACACGCGCCTGGCGGCAGGCGACCCGGCTTCCGACGTACTTCGCGCTCAGCTCCGCGAAGTCCCCGGGGTCGGCCTCGAGGAACAGCCCCGACCAGCCGAAGACATCGGCGAGCATCACGGCGTTCCCCTCCGTGCCGTTCTGGATGCCGAACTCGACGAAGTACCGGTTGGTGGCGCCGATGCGGTTGAAGATCTCCACCAGAACGCCGTCCTCGCCGTTCTGCGAGAAGACCTTGTGCTCGTAGCGGGTCAGGTCCACGCTCCCCCACAGCCCCGGCTCGGCCCTGCGGACCACGTCGGCGAGCGCGCCGAGACGACGGTCGATCTCGGTCGGGCGGTAGCGCACGTAGGCGCGGAGCACGTTCTTCGCCTGCCGCCGGACCGGGCCACCCACCTTGAACACCAGCGCAGCCTAGCCGCGCGGCGCGGGGGAGAATTCCCAAGGTATCGCGGTCTTCTTGCTGTTCCAGTCGTGTGTACGCCGCTGGAACCGCCAGAAGAGACTGGGAAGTTCCGCGGCGGGCCGCGCCACCCGGCGTCCACAGGTGCACCACCGACGGTCGATCTCCACCGACCGAGCCCGACCGGTTCTCGCGACGCCCGCGTCGTCGGACAGTTCCCGCATGGATCAAGCACTGCAGCTCATCGCCGACACCGGCGTCGCGCTCCGCCGCGAGATGATCGGATTCGGCGTCACCGACCGCGAGCTCGCGGCCAGCCTCCGCCACGGCGTGCTGCGCCGCGTGCGACAAGGTGCCTACACCACCCCTGACCGGTGGGACACGGTCACGAACGTCGCACGCCACAAGCTGATGTGCACCTCGGTGATGCGATCCCTCGGCCCGCGCGTCGCCCTCTCCCACACGTCCTCGCTCGTAATGCAGAACGTCCCGGTCTGGGCTGCGAACCTCGAGGTCGTCCACGTCACGCGCCTTGATGGCGGAATCGGCCGCACCGACGCCGGCGTCCACCATCACGAGGGCGAGGTCGGCGAGGCTCGAGCTCGTGACGACGGCCGAGGGCCTTGCCGCCACCAGCGCAGCCCGGGCCGTCATCGAGCACGGGACCCTGAACTCCGTGGAGTCGACACTCGTCTCCGCTGACGGCGCGCTGCACCTGGGCCGCTGCACCGGCCAGGAGCTCGTGGACCAGTTCGCCGCCATGGAGCGCTGGCCCCGCACCCTGCACACGCAGCTCGTCGTCCGACTGGCGGACGGCCGGTCCGAGTCCCCCGGCGAGACGCGGGCGCGGTACCTGTGCTGGCGGCACGGGCTGCCCGCGCCGGACCTCCAGTTCGAGGTGTACGACGAGCACGGCGAGCTCGTCGGCGTCTCGGACTTCGCCTGGCCCGAGCATCGACTGCTGGGGGAGTTCGACGGCCGGATGAAGTACGGACGCGGACTCCTGCCCGGCCAGGATCCGAGCGAGGTGCTGTTCAACGAGAAGCGTCGCGAGGACCGGCTCCGGGAGATCACCCAGTGGGCCATGGTCCGGTTGGTCTGGGCCGACCTCGGGCTCGGCGCGTACACCGCGGACCGGATCCGCAAGCTGATGCTGCGCGCCGCCTAGCGTTCAGACCCGGCCGTCTTCCCAATCTCTTCTCGCGCTTCCAGCGGCGTACACACCCCTGGATGCGCCAGAAAACCTAGATACCTTGGGAATTCCGCCGCCACCCCCGTCAGACGCACGCGCCCAGGTCGTCCCTGATCTTCTCGAACGCAGCTGCGTCCTTCTTGGACTCCTTGTACGTCTCGTCGCGCTCGGCGATCGCCTCGAGGGCTTCGTCGGAGACGTCGGACTTGACGAAGACCTTCGCCGCGCAGTCGGCCTGCTCCTTGGTCAGCTTGACGGTCTGGTCGCTGGTCTTGACGCCCTTCTGCATCGCCGTCGAGAGCTCCTCCTCGGACGGACGCCCGCCACCGCAGGCAGACGTGGCGAGCAGGAGCGCCACCGCGACGGTCGCACCCAGCTTCTTCACCATGAGGTGTCTCCCGACGTTCTGCCGGGACCGGCCCCGGCACACACTCGAAAATACCTCCCGGCGTCGTACGCCGGACCCCGCCGGGTCAGCCCAGCCGGCGCTGGAACTGCATCTCGCGGCCCAGCACGCGGTAGCCCAGCCGCTCGTTGACGCCGATCATGTGGACGTTCGACTCGGCGTTCCAGGTGTCGATCGTCTCCAGCTGTGGCTCCACCTCCGCGAGCCACAGCACCATCTCCGCCTTCAGCAGCAGCCCGAGGCGGTTACCACGTTGGTTGCGGACCACGCTGGTGTCGTGCTGCTCCGAGTGCTCCGGGGCGTCGACGTCCACCGCCACCACCGTGTGCCCGGCCAGCTCGCCGGACTCCCGATGCCGCGCGACGAGCCGGTACAGGCGGCGGTCGCCCTGGATCACCGCGTCCTCGTAGGTCCGGATCCGCTCCGGTGAGTACTCCTCGTCCTCCATCTCGAGGTCGTCCGTCGGAGCGTCGTTGATCGCCCGGGTCATCTCCACGACGCCGTCGAGCAGGTCGTCGGGCGTCCTTCCCCGCAGCCGCAGCAGCTCGTACGACGACGACGCCGCCGCGGCCGCGTCGTCCCGAAGCGCCCGGACCTCCTCCAGCGGTACCTCCGCGAGGTACATGCGTCGCTTGATCTCCTGGCTCTTGCGCACGAACCCGTGAGCCTCCGCGAACGCCGGTCCGGGAGTGCCGTCCCAGGCGTCGACGCCCACCAGGTGCCGCTCGGCGGCCACCACCTCCGCAAGCAGCCCGTCGAGCAGCGCGGCACCGTGCCCGCTGCGCCGGTGCTCGGGTAGGACCTTCAGGTCGAGCCAGGCCAGGTCGAGGTTGTCCCACTCGCTGGCGCCGATGTGTCCCAGGCCCACCACGGTCTCCCCGTCGTACGCGAGGAAGTAGCGGCCCGGCTCGCCGTCCCACCCGAAGCGGACCTCCATCGCCATCCGGTGCTCGGTGAGCAGGAGCTCCCACGGTGCGTCGACGGCGTTGCGCACGTTCTCGATGCCGGTCGCGAGCCGGACTGCGGCGACGTCGTCGGCCGTGAACTCCCTCAGGCCCATGCTCGAAGCCTGCCCGAGCCGCCGCCGCGCTGCACACGGATATCCGTGGGAGGCGATGCCTGCTCCTCGAGCCGGGTCGAATCGATACCACTCCGTGATTCCACAGGGCTGGTTCGTCTGGGACATTTGCTCGCGTCGAACAGGTCTCTCGGGGGGTCGCAAGCATCGTGTGGAAGCTCATCAGGTACCGGCGCCTGCAGTCGCTGAGCATCGCCATGCTGGCGGCGCTGATCACGACGTGCGCGGTGTTCGCCCCCATGTACGACCGCGCCACCCAGCAGGCCCTCGTCGATGTCCGGCTCGGCCAGGTACCCGAACAGGTGCGCGGGCTTGGGCTGGTGTCCGCCCCAGCTCTCGGCAACAACTTCTCGGGAGCAACGAGCGCGGCCTCGACCATGGAGCTGAACAGCCTCGACTCCCTGGTGCCGACGAACGTGCGCCGCCACTTCCGGGCACCGGTGGAGAGCTACGGAGCGACCGCCACCGTGTCCCCGGACACCGCGAGCTCCGGCAGCGGCCCGCTGCTGTGGCGGGCCCGCGCCTGCGACCACGTCACCGTGGTCGACGGCCGCTGTCCGCACGCCGTCGGCGAGATCATGGTCACCGGGGCTGACGCCCGGGTCTTCCACTACCGGGTCGGAAGCCGGCTCCGGGTCACCGGGGCGGTGGACGACGCGGTGGCCGGCCGGCCCGCGGCGACCGGTGGGCTGCGCGTGGTCGGCATCTACCGCCAGGTGCGCGGCCCGTACTGGTTCGGGCGGATCCTGGCCGGCCGGTCCGGCATCGTCGACACCACCCCGCCGGTGCACGTGCAGCACGACACCTGGCTGACCGCGCGGTCCACGTTCGAGACCGGCACCGTCCCGCCGCTGCCCTCGCCGAGCACCGGGATCGACTACCCCCTCGACGTGGCTGCGACCGGGATCGACCAGCTGCTCGAGCTCGGACCCCGGATCACGGACCTCGATCTGGCCGCGAAGAAGGTGGCCACCCAGGGGGAGGACGCGACGGTCTACTCCGGTCTGGCGCAGCTCGCCCACTCCCTTGGCGTCGAGCGGGAGCAGTCGCGGGTGACCATCCCGCTGCTGATGCTGCAGCTCGGGCTGCTCGCGGTCGTCGTGCTGTGGCTCGTGCTGGCCGCAGCCACGGAGCAACGACGCCCGGAGGTGGCACTGGCCCTGCTGCGGGGACGCGGCCGGGCCGGCGCCCGCACGCTGCTGTTGCGCGAGCTGCTCCCGGTCACCCTTGCAGGAGTGCCGCTCGGGGTGGTCGCGGCGGCGGTGCTCTGCTGGGCTGCGCGCACCCTGTTCCTCCCCGGAGCCGCTCCCTTCGAGGTCCGGCCGGCCCCGGTGCTGACGACGCTCGCGGCCGCCGTGGTGCTCGCCACGCTGACGCTCCTCGCCGTACGACGCGTGACGCGGGAGCCGGTCGAGACCCTGTTGCGCCGGGTGCCGTCGCGGCGTGCGGGCTGGAGCCTCGGCGTCACGGAGACGCTCGTGCTTGCGGCGGCCGGCACGGCCGTCGTCGCGTTCGTCACCGGCGGCCTCACCGGGCCGATCGCCCTCGCGGCGCCGGCGCTGCTGGCCCTCGTGGTCGGGATGCTGCTGGCACACGCCACCGTCCCCGTCGCGGCCGCCGCCGGGCGCCGTCTGCTGCACCGCGGGCGCGTACGGCTGGGCGTGAGCGTGCTCGACGCCGCGCGTACGCCGGCCACCCGTCGTACCGTCGCCATCGTCACGGTCGCCACGGCCCTCCTGGTGTTCTCCGCCGATGCGCTGGTGGTGGGCGCCCGCAACCGGGACTATGCCGCCGAGCAGGAGTCCGGCGCTCGACAGGTCGTCACCGTCCTCGACTCCGACCTCCGCACGATCCGTGGCGTCCTCGACGACGTCGACCCACGTGGCCGTACGGTCACCCCCGTGGTCAAGCTGAGCCCGCCCGGCACCGGGGCACCGGCGACGCTCGCGGTCGTGCCCGACCAGTTCCGCCACATCGGCCTGTTCCCGGCCCAGGACCGGGCCCGGATCCGCTGGCAGGCCCTCGACCCGCCCTCCCAGGAGCCGATCCGGCTCCTGGGCACGCACCTCACCGGCCGGATCTCGACCGCATCGCTCGGGGTGACCGGACCGGGGGGCGACGTGCCACCGACGGTCACGCTGGACCTCGTGGACGGACGGAACGGGACGCTCGGCGCGCCGCTGGGCACCGTCGCCACCGGCAGCCACACGCGCCGCTTCAGCGCCGAGCTCCACTGCCGGCGAGGCTGCCTGCTGTCCGGCATCACCGTCACCACCACACCGGGCAGCTCGATCTCCGGAACGATCGCGCTCGCCGGGCTGCGCGCCGACGCCCGGGCCGTCCGGATCGGCCCCGCCGCGCGGTGGGACTCGGTCGACGACGCGACCACGGGCAAGCTGACCGTGACCTCGTCCTCCGCCGACCGGCTGCGGGTCGGCCTGGACACCTCTGGCGACAACACCGTGACCGTGCACCAGGCCTGGTTCCCGAGCCGGGTCCCTGCGATCGTCGCCGGCCGGCTGCCCGACGGCAGCAACGGTGCGGACTTCCTCGCGACCGCCCTGTCCGGCGACACCCGCGACGCCCGGCGCGTGGTCCGGGTGCCGCGCCTCCCGGCGTCGATGCCCGATGCGGCGATGGTCAACCTCGACGTGGTGCAGCGCGGCAGCACGGTCGACCCGGATGGGCAGGTCATGCTCTGGTTCGCACACGAGGACCCGGCCGCGCTGACCCGGGTGACGCGCGCCCTTGCCGCGAAGGGGATCCGCGTCGGCGACACGCACACGCTCAGCGACGTACGACGCACCTACGACGAGTCCACGGCCGCCTGGAGCCTGCAGCTCGCGGTGCTGGTCGGCGTCGCCGGCCTGCTGATCGCGCTCCTGGTCCTGCTGGTGATCGCGGTGACCACGCTGGCGGCTTCGCGTCCCGCGACCTCGCCGCGCTGCGGATGAGCGGCGTACGGCCTGCGCTCGATCCGGCGGATCGCCGTCGCCGAGCAGCTGCCCGGCGATCGGGCTCGCCGTCGTCGCCGGAGCGGTCGTGCGGCCTGGTCGGCGCCCAGCTCGCGCTGCCGATCGTGCCGCTGTTCGCCGACCGCGCCGGAGGTCTCCACGCTCGACCTGTCGCACCGGCCTGGTCGGCGCGGTGCCGTGGCTCGCGCTCGGCGCGCTGGTCGTGCTCGGACTCGGCAGCGTGGCTCATCGGCCGGGCGGTCGCCGCGCCGCGCCGACGCTCGACGGCTGCGGGAGACGCTGTGACCGGGCTGCCGTCGTCAGCACCCAGCCGGCTGGTGCACATCTACCGCTCCGAGGGCCACGACGTGGCCGCGCTGTCCGGCGTCGACCTGCGACGTCGCGCGCCGGCGAGATGGTCGGCCTGCTCGGCCCGTCCGGCGCCGGCAAGTCGACGCTGCTCAGCCTGCTCGGCGGGCTGTTCCGGCCCAGCGCCGGCAAGGTCCACGTCGGCGACCATCGAGCTGTCCGCGGTCGCGCCCGCGCGAGCTCGACGAGCTGCGCGCCGCGCGAGGTCTCGCTGATGCTGCAGGGCGCCACCCGCAACCTGCTGCCCTACTTCACGCCGCGCGAGAACGTCGCGCTTCGCCCAGGGTGCCGCCCGCGCGAGCCGGCAAGGACCTGCCCGACGCCGCGCCGACGTGCTGGAGACCGTCGGCCTCGGCCGCCGAGGCCGACCGGCCGCTGCGCGGCTCTGACGCCCGGGCACCTCCAGCTCGCCGCGCGTCGCGGTCGCGGTGGCCGCCGCGGCCCGGGGCTGCTGCTCGCCGACGAGCCGACCAGCCAGCTCGACCACGACGCCCGCGACCTGGTGCTCGGCACGATCGGCCGGCGTCAACCGCGACGCTCGGCACCACCGTCGTCCTGGTGACCCACGACCCGGACGTCGCCGCCGCGCTGCCGCGCACGATCACGATCCGCGACGGCCGGATCGGCGGCGAGGGTCGCAGCGGCGAGGAGTACGCCGTGGTGACCGCCGACGGGTTCCTGCCGCTGCCGCTCCACGTCCGCGAGGACCTGCCGCCCGGGCACCCTGGTGCGGTTCCACCTGGCCGAGGACGGCGCCTACACGCTGCTCGCCGAGAAGGAGCAGCGCCCGACGCGGCGGCGCCGGGACCAGGAGGAGATGCGAGCACGCTGCGGGCCGACGGGCTGCGCGTGCGACGTACGGCGAGGTCGTCGCCCTGCACCGACGTCGACCTGGCGGTCGCGGCCGGGTCGGCTGGTGTCGGTGACCGGCCCGTCCGGCGCCGGGAAGACGTCCCTGCTCTGGGCGCTGGCCGGCGCGCCTGCGCCCGCCGACGGCACGGTCGCACCTCGGCGACACCGCCGATCACCGGCCGCGAGCAGGCCGCCGCGGCTCGGGCGTCGCCGTGGTGCCGCAGGGCAACGGCCTCGCCTCCGCGCTGACCGCCGCGCGAGAACGTCGCTGGTGCCGCTGCTCGCCGCCGGGGTCGCGCCCGCGGACGCTGCCCGCCGTACCGACGCGGGCGCTGGCTCTGGTCGGGCTCGAGGAGTCCGGCGACCACCTGATCGAGGAGCTGTCCGGCGGCCAGCAGCAGCGGGTCGCGCTGGCCCGGGCGTTCGCCGCCGAGGCCGACGTACTGCTCGCCGACGAGCCGACCAGCGACCTCGACGCCGCCAACCGGCGAGCGGATGATCGCCGCGCTGCGGGCCGAGGCCGAGCGCGGCGCGATCGTCGTGATGTCGACGCACGACCCCGAGGCCGCGGCGCAGACCGACGCCGAGCTCGCGCCTCGACGAGGGCGCGATGACATGGACCCGTCCGATCGGGTGATGCCGAGTCGCGTACTACCCGGGGCCGAACACCACGGTCCCGTGGTAAATGGCCCCTTCCCTGGCGATATTTCGGTGGGGAAGCGGCAGTTCGACTAGGGAAGTCAGGGGCCGCGGCGGCGTGGGATCTGTCATACGCCGGAAGCCGAGCCCGCTGCTAGCGTTCCGCCACATGCGCTCAGCCAAGGACTTCTTCCGCCCGCTCGCCGTGGGGGCACCCGACCCCGCTGACGCGAGATCCCGGCCCGGCCCATCGCGGGCGATCCACTTCTTCGACCCGTCGCAACCCGAAGATGGCCGCGAAGGTGCCGGACATGGTCGGCACGGTCGACGTCCTGCTCGGCAACCTCGAGGACGCGATCAAGGCCGACAACAAGGAGGCCGCCCGGCAGGGTCTGGTCGACATCGCCCGGACAACGGACTTCGGGCCGCACCCAGCTGTGGACCCGCGTCAACTCGCTCGACTCCCCCTGGGGGCTCGACGACCTGACCACGCTGGTCACCGAGATCGGCGACAGGCTCGACGTGATCATGGTGCCCGAAGGTCGAGGGCGCCGAGGACATCCACTACGTCGACCGGCTGCTCGCCCAGCTCGAGGCCAAGGCCGGGCTGACAGAAGCCGCTCATGGTGCACGCGATCCTCGAGACCGCCCGCGGCATGGTCAACGTCGAGGAGATCTGCGCCGCGTCGCCCGCGCATGCAGGGCCTCTCGCTCGGCCCGGCCGACCTCGCCGCCGACCGGCGGATGAAGACCACCCGCGTCGGCGGCGGCCACCCCGGCTACCTGGTGCGCCAGGACCCGCGCTCGGACGAGCTGGACGACATCGACGCCACCGGCCGGACGACCTACCAGCAGGACCTCTGGCACTACACGATCGCCCGCATGGTCGACGCCTGCGTGAGCAACGGGATCTACCCCTACTACGGCCCGTTCGGCGACATCACCGACGTCGTCGCCTGCGAGGACCAGTTCCGCAACGCCTTCCTGCTCGGCTGCGTCGGCACCTGGAGCCTGCACCCCAAGCAGATCGCGATCGCCAACAGGGTCTTCAGCCCCCGCGTCGACGACGTCGCCCACGCCCGCCGGGTGGTCGCCGCGATGGGCGACGGCACCGGCGCGGTGATGCTCGACGGCAAGATGGAGGACGACGCCTCGCTCAAGCAGTGCCTGGTGATGGTCGCGCCTCGCCGAGCAGCTGGCCGCGGTCGACCCCGAGCTGAAGAAGGCGTACGACGCGATCGAGCGCCCGATGAGCCCGACGTCGACGACTTCCGCCCCCGCCGCTCGGTCCTCTACATGCCGAGCTCCAACGACCGAGGCGCTGGAGAAGGCCAAGACGCTCCCGGTCGACGCGCTGATCTTCGACCTCGAGGACGCCGTCGCGCCCGACGCCAAGCCCGCCGCCCGCGAGGCCGCGTGCGCCGCCGCCGCCTCGGGCGAGTACGGCCGCCGCGAGCTCACCATCCGGGTCAACGGCATCGACACCGAGTGGCACGAGCGCCGACCTGCAGGCCGCGTGCGCCGCCGGACCGGACGCCGTCGTGGTGCCCAAGGTCAGCACCGCCGACGCAGGTCCGCCGGCTGGTCGAGGCGACGGCTCGAGCGGCCGGCGCGCCCGACCACACCCAGCTCTGGGCGATGGTCGAGACACCGGACGCGATGCTCGACGTGCGAGGAGATCGCCGCCGCGTCCGAGCGGCTGACGGTGCTCGTGATGGGCACCAACGACCTCGTCAAGGAGCTGTACGCCGAGCACGTGCCCGGCCGACAGCCCCTGCTCGCCGGGCTCGGCCTCTGCCTGCTCGCCGCCCGCGCCGCCGGCACCGCGATCCTCGACGGCGTCTACAACGACGTGAAGGACACCGACGGCTTCCTCGCC
Organism: uncultured Actinomycetota bacterium; assembly: GCA_963745795.1. Taxonomy (GTDB): domain Bacteria; phylum Actinomycetota; class Actinomycetes; order Propionibacteriales; family Nocardioidaceae; genus Marmoricola. The sequence continues at coordinate 663,901 of CAVUYR010000006.1, forward strand.
GAGTGCCGACAGGGCCGCGAGCTCGGCTTCGACGGCAAGACGTTGATCCACCCGGGCCAGGTCGAGGGCGCCAACACCACGTTCGCCCCGTCCGAGCAGGCGGTCGACGACGCGCGCGGCATCCTGCAGGCCTGGGAGGACGGCCGGGGCTCCGGCGTGGTCACCTACGACGGCCGGATGGTCGAGAACCTGCACGTCGAGTCCGCCCGGCGCACCCTCGCCATGCACGACGCGATCCGGGCGCTGGAGGCGGAACGGGCCTGACGCGCCGTGAACGGCACCGGAGCGCGCCAGGCCCCGACCGCGTAGCGTCCGGGCCCATGGAGGGGAACACCGGCCTGGGCCGCCGGCTGAAGGCACACGTCACCGACCCGGTGCACCAGGCCGACGCGCTGCAGGTGGCGAAGACCGTGGTCGCGGCCGTCGTCGCCTGGGTGGTGGCCGTGGAGGTGACCGGGCACGATCAGGCGTTCCTGGCGCCGTGGTCGGCCCTGCTCACCGTGCACGCCACCGTCTATCGCACCCTGACCCGCGGCCTGCAGTCCGTGGGCGCCGCGGTGGTGGGGGTGCTGCTCGCCTTCGCGGTCGGCAGCGTGCTGGGCGTCAACGTGGTCACCCTCGCGGCCACGCTGGTGCTGGGCTTCGTGATCGGGTCGCTGCCGCTGTTCCGCGACGAGGGCGTGGCGGTGGCGACCACGGCGCTGATCGTGCTCACGACCGGCTACAGCACGAGCTCGGGCACGCTGGCCGAGCGGCTCGTGGACACGTGCATCGGCATCGCAGTCGGCATCCTGGTCAACCTGGTGGTGTTCCCGCCGCTCAACGACCGGGCCGCCGCACGCCAGGTGGACCAGATCGACGACAAGGCCGGAGAGCTCCTGCGCGACATGGCCGCCGGTCTGGCCGAGGGCTGCGACGCCGATGAGGCGGAGGACTGGGTCGCTCGCTCGCGGGACCTCGACGAGGACATCGAGCACGCCTGGCGGGCGGTCGACGAGGCGAGCGAGAGCACCAGGCTCAACCTGCGCAGCCGGCTGCGAGGTCGCTCCGGCAAGCCCGCGACGTACGGCGACGTGCTGCGCCGGCTCGAGCAGTCGGTTGCCGAGATCCGCAGCATGGCGCGCACGCTGTCGATCTCGATCGCGACGTCGGACGCGTGGGACCCGGTGTTCAAGGACCGGTGGCTCGTCCTGCTCCGCCGCACGGCCACGGCGGTGATCGACGCGAAGGACAACGACCTGCGCGCCGTCCGTGCCGACCTCGACGTGCTGTGCCGGGAGCTCACCCGTCACGACCTCGCGGCGCTGCACTGGCCTGTGTACGGCGCGCTGCTGGTCAACCTGCGCAACATCGTCGAGGCGATGGCCGACGTGGCGGCGGCCAACCCGGTCACTCCGGCCGCGCACCACCTGCCCTGAGGCTCAGCCTCCGGTGCTCCGGTAGCGGCCTTCGTAGTAGAGCAGTGGGTCGGTCACCTCGTCGTACGACTCGAGCTCCTGCACGCGCCCGAGCACGACGTAGTGGTCACCGGCCTCGTGCACGGCGTGGATCGTGCAGTCGACGAAGCCGAGCACACCCTTCAGCAACGGCGAGCCGGTGCGCGGGGTGGGCTCCCAGCCGATGTCGGCGAACTTGTCGACGCCCTTGGTGGCCATGACGTTGGACAGCTCGTGCTGGCCGTCGGCGAGCAGGTTGACGCAGAACGAGCCCGAGCGCTGGATCAACGGCCAGGCGCGCGAGGTCCGGGCGGGGCAGAAGAGCACCAGCGGCGGGCTCAGGCTCACCGAGCTGAACGACTGGCAGGTCATCCCGACGGGCTCGCCGTCGGACATCGCGGTCACGACGGCCACACCGGTCGCGAAGCGGCCGAGCACGTCGCGGAAGGCCTGCGCCCGCTCGACCGCATGCACGTCGTCACGATCGATGTGGCTCGGCTCGCCCGGGCGAAGCTCGAAGTCGAACTCCCCGAGCCACGAGTCGGGGTGTTGGGCGCTGTCGGTCACACGCACCATTGTCGGGGCTGCTGCCCGATCGGGAATTCGGGCCCCCAGTGCGAGACGGCCGTGGTCTCCGCGTCGGACACGTCGCGGTCTACGGTTCTGGCATGAGCGACCTCTGGAGCACCATCGCGCGCGAGCGCGGCGCCCTTGCCGACGACCTGGAGGATCTGGCCGACGACCGCTGGCGGACCCGGTCCCTGTGCACCGAATGGACGGTCCGGGACGCGCTGGCACACATGGCCTCGACCGCGCAGATGACCCCCGGGAAGTTCTTCGCCGGTTTCGCAGGCTCCGGCTTCAACTTCTCGAAGTTCGCCCGGAAGGGCATCGAGCGGCACCTCGGTGGCACTCCCGCCGACACGCTCGCGACGTTCCGCTCGTTCCAGCACTCCACGAGCAGCCCGCCCGGACCGAAGGTCTCCTGGCTCGGGGAGACGGTGATCCACGCCGAGGACATCCGGCGCCCGCTCGGCATCGCGCACACGTACGACGCCGACGCGGTTCGCCAGGTGGCTGACTTCTACAAGGGCTCGAACACCCTCATCGGCGCCAAGAACCGGGTCGCCGGACTCCGGCTCGCCGCCACCGACACGGACTGGACGAACGGCGACGGTCCGGAGGTGCGAGGCCCGCTGCTCTCGCTGCTGATGGCGATGACCGGCCGCAGCGTCGCCTGCGACGACCTCACCGGCGAGGGCGTCGCCACCCTCCGGAGCCGCTGTACCTGACCCAGACGTTGGTTGAGGAGGTTGCGCCGCAACCGTCTCGAAGGACTCGAATCCCCGGAGGACCGCATGCCGATCGACCCCGACGTCGCGGTCGGCGCGACCCTGCCGGAGATCCCGTTCACCTGGACCGAGTCCGACGTGCTCCTCTACCACCTCGCGGTCGGCGCGGGCGCGGCCCCGGGGGACAACGTCTCCGGGCAGGCACTGCGCTGGACGGTCGAGGGTGACCGGCTGCAGGTGCTGCCGTCGTTCGGCATCGTGTCCCCCACGTTCCACCTGACGGAGCCGCCACAGAAGCTGCCCGGCTGCGACATCGACCTGTCGCAGGCGCTCCACGGCACCCAGGCGATCGAGGTCCACGGACCGATCCCGACCAGCGGCTCGGCCACGGTCACGACGCGGATCATCGACGTCTGGGACAAGGGCAGCGCGGCCGTGATCGTGCAGGAGGGCACCGCCACTGCTGCCGACGGCACCGACCTGTGGTCGACCCGCTCGTCGATGTTCGTGCGGGGGGAAGGCGGCTGGGGCGGCGAGCGCGGGCCGTCCGCCGCCCGGCTCGAGGTGCCGGAGGGTGACCCGGACCTCGACGCGTCGTACAGCACGACACCACAGCAGGCGCTCCTCTACCGGCTCTGCGGCGACCGCAACCCGCTGCACTCGGACCCGGCGTTCGCGGAGGCGGCCGGTTTCCCGGCGCCGATCCTGCACGGCCTGTGCTCCCTCGGCATCGCCCTCCGCATGGTCGTCGACGGCCTCCTCGACGGTGACGCAGCGGCCGTGCGCCGGGTCACGGCACGATTCGCCGGAGTCGTCTTCCCCGGCGAGGCGATCCGGGTGCGTGCGTGGTCGGCCAACGGTGACGTCCGCGTCGAAGCCACCATCGGCGACGGTGAGCGCGTCGGCTCCCCGGTGCTGGCGGACTGCGTAGTCTCCCCGGCATGACGGTCCTCGACGGCTGGACCCTCGGCGAACACGAGGCGTCCGGCGTGACCCACCCGACGTACCGCAAGGGCACCGGTCCCGGCGTCGTGGTCATCCACGAGATCCCGGGGATCACCCCTGACGTCATCGGCTTCGCCGAGGAGGTGGTGGCGGCCGGCTTCACGGTCGTGATGCCGCACCTGTTCGGCACACCGGGTGCCGGCCTCAACATGCTGTCGGTCGGGTCCGCGATGCGTCAGGTGTGCGTCAGCAACGAGTTCACCAAGCTCGCGACGGGGGTGACTGCCCCGGTCGCCACCTGGCTGCGCAGCCTGGCCCGCGAGCTCCACGCCGAGCTCGGCGGGCCCGGCGTCGGCGCGCTCGGCATGTGCTTCACCGGCGGTTTCGCGCTGGCCATGATGGTCGACGACGCGGTGGCGGCGCCGGTCGTGGCCCAGCCCTCCGCGCCGTTCGCGATCGGCAAGGCCCGCCGGGCGGACCTCAACCTCAGCCCCGTGGACCTTGCCATGGTCAAGCGCCGGGCGGGCGACGGTTGCTCCGTGCTGGGTGTGCGCTACCGCAAGGACCCGGCCACCGGCACCCGCTTCGAGACCCTGACCCGCGAGCTCGGCGACAGGTTCGTGCGCGTGGAGCTGGAGGGTCGCGGCCACTCGACGCTCACGGCCCACCGGCAGCAGGCGGCGGTCGATCGCGTGCTGGCCTTCTTCGGTGAACGGCTGAAGCCCGAGGCGTGACCGCGGCTCAGGCAGGCACGTCGAGGTTGCGCACGTGCGGGTTGCGCGGCCGCGGCGGCTGCAGGAAGAGCCAGACCTCCACCTGGACGTCGTCGATGATCTCGCGCAGCTCGTCGTCAGCGCTCGATGAGTCCAGCATGGCCGGCAGGGACGAAGCGTGTGCCGAGCACCAGCATCACGAGCGCTGGTGCTGCAGCAATCACAGCCAACCTGTGCGTGTCTTTCCCCCGTTGTCCCTGCCGGCCTGCGTGGCCCCCACCACGCGCCGGATCACCTCAATAGTGGCGGCTCGGACGCTCGTAGGGAGCGACATTCGGCATGTGCCGGATGTGTCCGATTTGCCGTCCCGGTTCGCCCCGATTTGGGCCGTCAGGTTGCCTAGCCAGCTTTCCACGGAGGACAGTGAGCGCATGGCCTCCGACGTCGACATCCGGCAGCACATCGCCGACCTGATCGCCTCCGAGCGCGCCCTGCGCGAGCGCCTGGCCCGGGGCGAGATCAGCCAGGAGGACGAGCACCAGCAGCTCCGCCGGGTCGAGGTCGAGCTCGACCAGCTGTGGGACCTGCTGCGCCAGCGCGACGCCCGGCGTGAGTTCGGAGAGAACCCCGACCACGCATCGGTGCGCGACGCGAGCACCGTGGAGAACTACCGGGGCTGATCCCGGAGCAGGGTGATCTCGACGTCACGGATCTCGAGTCCCCAGGTCGGGCCGGTCTCCTCGAGCACGCCACGGAGCTGCTCGGCGACCTGGCCGCTGCTCGCGAGCAGGTCCTCGGCGGTGCGCGAGCTGGCGAGCGCTCGAAGACTCGTGATCGCCAGCTGCTGCACGGCCGACCGGTGGTCGGCGACTTCGTAGGTCGCCAGCCGGGCGTCGCCGACCGCGTAGCTCACGAAGCCGTCGGCCAGCATCGACGCGTCCACGGCGGCGACCGCGACGTCCGGGAAGTAGCTGCGCTGCTCCGACCGGTCGACCGCGCGGATCCGGTCACCGGGGAGGGCGAGGTGCAGTCCCGGCGACAAGGTCCGGTGGTACCGCCCGAGCCTCTCCATCACGCCCGTCGTACCCGAGGGAACGCGGCGGAGCGAGAGCAGCAGGAAGCAAACCGCCACCAGCCCCAGCAGTCCGGCGACGATCGTGGCGGAGGTCACCGCGACAGGATAGGTCCGCACAGGCGGTGGGCGAGGGACTTCGCGAGCCGGTCGGCCGGCTGCTCTGGCCCCCGGCACCGCTCCTACGCGCACTCACCGAAGTACACGATGAAGACCCTCAACAACGGGCGCGTCATCTTCTGCCGCAGATAGGCCGACAGATGAATGCGTCGATCAGTCACGCGTCTGGCGTTTCACTGAGAGCCGCATCGCGCTGGACCGGATTTCTCCCCGATGCCGTTGCCAGTTGACGATGGGACCATCGTCCTTACTGTGTTCCAGGAAAGGATCGGACGTCATGGCTCGTTTGTTGGTGCAGCGCCGACTCGAGGCGTTCCGGCGCAACCCGCTGTCGGTGCGCAATGCGATGGCGGTGATCGTCGCCGCGACACTGGCCAGTGTGGTGGTCGGCGGCGTACTGATCACCCTGTTCGATCCGGAGGAGTTCCCGGACCTGGGTACGGGGTTGTGGTGGGCGTTGCAGACGGTGACCACGGTCGGATACGGCGACGTGACCCCCGAGAACACGGCTGGGCGGGTGGTGGGCGCGCTGTTCCTGCTGGAGGCGATCTCGTTCGTGACGATCGTGACCGCGGTGATCACGTCCAGCTTCGTGGAGCGGGCGCGCCAGCAGCGGATCGCCGACTCCGAGACCGCGGAGGCGGCGGGTATCGAGCAGTTGACTGCCCAGCTCTCGGACATCACCTCGAGGCTGGACCGGATCCAGCAAACCCTCGACCTCGATGCCGGGGCGGCTCCTTGCTCTCCAGGTTCTACGACCAACGCCCAATAACGCCGTGTACCCACGCTGAAATACCTTGTTGCAGTCCAGCCAACGCCTTCGGTGCCCGCCGTCCCCCCCGACGCCATCGGAGGCGCTGGCTGGACCCGGAGCAGCCACCCCCGGCTCTGCCTCTTGCGGTCGACCCTGGCCTGCCGCATGAGTGGTCGTGAGCTCAGCGACCACCGGTGTAGATGTAGTGAGCCGCGTCGAAGTCGGCACCCCCGTGCGCGTCGTCCTCGGTGTCGCTGGCTGCATGCATGTCCAGCCAGACGATCGCAGCGTCGACGTGGCGACTCGCAACCAGGACATAGGCGATGCGGTTCGCCTCCTGGCAGGTGAAATACGGGCCAACCCGCTCCGCCGTTCGCGGGCGACTGAAAATGCGGGCTAGACCATCCAGCGCTTCCTCGAGATCACGACCTTCGTCGCGCCCAGCGAGAATCATCCGAACCAATGCTGGCTTCGCGCCCATCCTGGGGTTGTACCCACAAACGCCGCACATCATGCATGCACGCGCTGGCCTAGACTCATCGTCGTGCAAGGTGGGGCGTTGTCGTCAGCGGACTCGCGTCTCGACGTGTCCGCGTGGGCACGAGCGGCCTTGGCGACGGTGAACGAGCTTCCCGGTGTGCACCGAGCCGGGCTGGCTCTTCCTGAGGGGGGTGGCCGAAGGCTGCGATTCACCGCCAGCGAAGGCGCCAACCACGAACGTGTCGAGTGGTGCTACATCGACGCGTACGACGATGTGCCCCTGACCACGGCCGTTCGCACCGGGACTCCGGTCTGTGGTGCCTTGGACCAGCTGGACGCAAGGTACGCGGACTTCGTCGAACGCCAGCGCGGCACGGCCACGGTCGCGGTCGCGGCGGTCCCACTGGTCGCGGCGTCACGAACGATCGGCGGCATCGTGTTGTTCTTCGACCAAAGGCAAGAGTTCGGCACGTTGCAGCGGCTTGAACTGACACGCGTGGGAGAGGACTGGGGGGCGAAGCTGCGCCGCGCCCAGCGGGCTGGCGCCCGCCCGGCCACCGACACCTCTGACGAGCGGCCGCGCCCAGGGTCCAGCACCGCCGTCCACGACATGGCAGCGGACCCCGTTGCCGTCTCGGAGTCGCGCAAGTTCCTGCGGCGCACCCTGGAGGACTGGGGCATCGACGATGAGACAACGGACACGGCAGTCCTGTGCCTCTCCGAGCTGGTCACCAACGCCCTGATCCACGCGCGTACGGGCTGTGCGGTGCGCGCCGTGCTGGAGCAGAGCACCGTTACGATCACGGTCCGCGACGGGGGCAGCCCGGAGGCCGCCTCGACCGCCCCGCTAGATGACCCCTTGCAGGTGCACGGTCGCGGACTGCGCCTGGTCGATTCTCTCGTCACCCGATGGGGCTCCGAAAGGGACTCGGTGGGCACCACTGTCTGGTTCGTCTTGGAGTCCTGACCCCAGCCCCACGCGCGGCTCTGCGGATCGAGGACCTGCGGTAGGGATGTTGTGACCACTCATAGGCCCAGCCCTTCCTGCAGGCCGTCGCGGTAGCCGCGCATCTCCGGGGTGAGCTCGGCGTCCGGCACGTTCTTGACCGCTTCGAGCCACTGCACCGCGAGCAGGATCAGCTCCGCATCCGCCAGACCGCGTTGGCGGGCGCCCTCGTAGTCGTCGGCCGGACCCATGTGCAGGTTCTTCCCTCTGTGTGCGTGATGTGCGCCGGGCGGCTCGAGCCGGGTGGGTGCCCTTGGCGCCGAGACCGAACTGCGACAGGACTCGGTGACTTCGTCCGGGCGTCCTTGCTGCCAAAATGCTAACAAACTTGTTGCCGGAGTGCCAATGAGCGGTTGCGACCTGTCGCCACGACGGCGCCGGCAAACCGAGGCTAGGTACAGACTGCTCCGGTGATGGAGCAGCGCCTTCTGGCGGCGATCGCCGCGAGCCGCAGCTGGTACGACGACATCTTCGACCTGCACCGGATCGCAGTCGGATCCGACGGAGCTCTGTGGTGGGCCGAGGGCGCACCACCGCGCTGGCACTCGGCCGTGAAGACGTTGGTCCCGACGACCGACCCCTCCGGAGCGCTACTGAGGATGGAGCGGCATCCGCACGGCACGATCGCGGACTCGTTCGGGCTCCTCGACCTGACGTCGCAGCGGTTCGACCTGCTGTTCGCCGCGACCTGGCTCCACCACCGTGGCGTCGCATCAGGCGCCCCAACGCCCGGCTGGAATCGCGTCCTCGACTCCGACGTGATGGCTCGGTGGAACCAGCACCACGCCACGGTGGGCGTATTGCCGTCCGACCTGTGGACGCACCCACGCTTCACGGTCCTGGCCCGCCACGACGGCGATGTCCTCACGGGCGGGGCGATCCTGCACGACGCAGGCACCGTCGTCGGGCTCTCGAACACCTGGTCCTCCGACGACAACCCGATCGATCCGCGCGTGCTGCTCGACATCGCGGCGGACACCTACCCCGGTCGAGCCGTCGTCGACTACGCCTGGGGTCGGGACCTCGAGGCCATGCTGGACGCAGGCTTCGAGCCGCTGGGTCCGCAGCACGTTTGGATTCGGTAGCGCCGCGATCCGCTCGTGCCGAGATCCGGATACACCCCGGCCGATGAGAATCCTTGGTCACCCTGGTCGGTCACCCTGGAACCGATGGCAAAGCGCCATCACCTCGAGGAGCGTGCGGATGTCACTCACACGAATCCACAACCTGTCCATCTCCCTCGACGGCTTCGCCACCGGCGAGCCGCAGTCCGCCGATGCACCCTTCGGCCATGCGGGCGAGCGTCTGCACGAGTGGATGTTCGCTACCCGGTTCTGGGACGCGGGCGGAACCGCCGGAGTCGACGACGCCTTCGCTCAGCGCCACGGTCACGGCATCGGCGCCGAGATCATGGGCGCCAACAAGTTCGGCCCGCCCGGCTGGCAGGACGACCCGGACTGGAAGGGCTGGTGGGGCCCGAACCCGCCGTTCCACACACCGACCTTCGTGCTCACTCACCGCCCGCGGCCCTCGATCGAGATGGAGGGCGGCACCACGTTCCACTTCCTCGACGCCGCCCCGGCCGAGGCGCTCGAGACGGCCCGCGAAGCGGCCGATGGCCAGGACGTCCGGATCGGCGGCGGCCCGACCGTCGTACGCGACTTCCTCGCCGCCGGGCTCGTCGACCACATGCATCTCGTCCAGGTCCCGATCGTGCTCGGCCGTGGCGTCCGCATCTGGGACGGTCTGGAGGCCCTCGAGGAGGCCTACGACATCGAGGCGGTCTCCTCCCCCAGCGGCGTCACCCATCTCACGTTCAACGTCCGGAGCTGACGCCGCCGCGTTTGATACGCAACGCGGTGTCGGTGTCGCGTCCTACCGTCTCCGCATGAGCAACGACGACTACCCCTGGGAGCCCCCGCTGGCCGGCACCGACGCCGAGCAGCTGATCGGCTCCCTCGACCGTTTGCGTACGACGTTCCGCTGGAAGGCCGACGGTCTCGACGCGGCAGGGCTGCGCACCACGATCGGCGCGTCCACCCTGACCCTCGGCGGGCTGCTGAAGCACCTGGCCGCGGCGGAGGACCTCTACTCCACCACCAAGATGCGCGGCGAGCCGATCGGCGAGCCATGGGAGAGCACCGGGCACGACGGCACCAACGACTGGGAGTTCCGGACGGCGGCCGACGACGGCCCGGAGCAGCTCTACGCGCTCTGGGACGGCGCCGTGGAGCGCGCGCGTGCGCGCTACCGCGCGGCGCTCGCCGACGGTGGACTCGACCAGCTGGTCCACGCTGCCACCCCGGACGGCGAGCACGCCAACCTCCGGCGACTGGTCTGTGACCTGCTCGAGGAGTACGGCCGCCACACAGGGCACGCCGACCTGCTGCGCGAGGCCGTCGACGGACGCGTGGGCGAGGACCCGCCGGCGGGGTGGCGCGCGTCCTCCTGACCCGCGGTCAGCCGACGCCGGCCGGCAGCTTCTCCAGGGCAGCGGCCACCGCGTCGCGCAGCACCGCGTCGTCCCAGTCGTGGTCGACGATCGAGCCCGACAGGTAGGCGTCGTACGCCGGCAGGTCGAGGTGGCCGTGCCCGCACAGCGCGGTCAGGATCACCTTCTCCTCGCCGGTCTCCTTGCAGCGCAGCGCCTCCTCGACGGCCGCCGCGAGCGCGTGCGTCGGCTCGGGCGCCGGCACGATGCCCTCGGTGCGGGCGAACAGCACGCCGGCCGCGAAGCACTCGGACTGCGGTCTTCGCGATCGCCTCGATCTCGCCCTCCTCGTAGAGGTGGCTGATCAGCGGGCTCATGCCGTGGTAGCGCAGGCCGCCGGCGTGGATCGGGTCGGGCACGAAGTCGTGGCCGAGCGTGTGCATCTTCATCAGCGGCGTCATCCCGACCGTGTCGCCGAAGTCGTAGGCGTAGGTGCCCTGGGTCAGCGACGGGCAGGCCGCCGGCTCGACCGCGCGGACGACCGGCGCCATCCGGCCGGCCCACTTCTCGCGCAGGAACGGGAACATCAGGCCGCCGAAGTTCGAGCCGCCGCCGGTGCAGCCGACGAGCAGGTCCGGCGTCTCGCCGACCTTCGCCAGCTGCAGCAGCGCCTCCTCGCCGATGATCGTCTGGTGCATCAGCACGTGGTTGAGCACGCTGCCGAGCGCGTAGTTGATCGTCGGGTCCTGCGCCGCGACCTCGACCGCCTCGCTGATCGCGATGCCGAGCGACCCGGTCGAGTCCGGGTGCTGCGCGAGGATCGCGCGGCCGGCCTCGGTCAGGTCCGACGGGCTCGGGTGGACGGTGCCGCCGAAGGTCTCGATCATGATCCGGCGATACGGCTTCTGGTCGTACGACGCCCGCACCTGCCAGACCTCGCACTCGAGGTCGAACTGGGCGCACGCGAACGCCAGCGCCGTGCCCCACTGGCCGGCGCCGGTCTCGGTGGTCAGCTTCCGGATGCCGGCCTTGGCGTTGTAGTACGCCTGCGGCACCGCGGTGTTCGGCTTGTGCGAGCCCGGCCGGGGAGACGCCCTTCGTACTTGTAGTAGATCCGGGCCGGCGTGCCCGAGCGCCTTCTCCAGCCGGTGCGCCCGGTACAGCGGGCTCGGCCGCCACAGCCGGTAGACGTCGAGCACCTCCTCGGGGATGTCGACGTACTGCTCGGTCGTGACCTCCTGCAGGATCAGGTCCATCGGGAACAGCGGCGCCAGGTCGTCCGGGCCGACCGGCTGGCCGGTCCCGGGATGCAGCACCGGCGGCGGTGGCGTCGGCAGGTCGTGCAGGACGTTGTACCAGCGCGTCGGCATCTCGTCCTCGTCGAGCAGGATCTTGTGCCTGAGGGGGGTGATCATGGCTCAGCGTTGCACCGGGCCACCCGGGCGTCCAGAGGCTCGAATCTGCAACATGTTCCCTTCCACCTAGAGTCGCGGCATGATGCCCGACGACCTCCTCGCCCACGCCCTTGCGGCCAAGGGGTTCATGCCCGAGGACGAAGGCGCCTTCCTGCACCGGGTCGCGCGCGAGCGCCTCCCGGACGGGTCCGGCGCTCGAGGTCGGCACGCTACTGCGGCAAGTCCGCGATCTACCTCGGCGCGGCCGCGCGCGAGGTCGGCGGCACCGTGTTCACCGTCGACCACCACCGCGGCTCGGAGGAGAACCAGGCCGGCTGGGAGCACCACGACTCCTCGCTCGTCGACCCGGAGTCCGGGCGGATGGACACGCTGCCGACGTTCCGGCACACGATCGAGCGAGCCGGCCTCGAGGACCAGGTGGTCGGCGGTCGTCGGCCGGTCGACGACGGTCTCCGCCGCACTGGCGTACGCCGCTGTCGCTGCTGTTCATCGACGGCGGACACACCGAGGAGCACGCGCAGAACGACTACGCCGGGTTCGCGCCGGTGGGTGATGCCCGGCGGCGCGCTCGTGATCCACGACGTGTTCGCGCGGCCCGAGGACGGTGGCCAGGCGCCGTACCGACGTCTGGCTGCGTGCCGTGCGGAGCGGCGCGCTTCGCGCCGGGCGAGACGGTCGGCTCGATGCGGGTGCTAGCGCGCGTGCGCGGAGGTGCGGGAGACCCGGTCGGCTGAGGCGCAGCCGCACTCGAGGTCGAGCTCGGCGAAGCCGGCGATCAGCGTCTCGCCGCGCATGATCCCGGAGCCGGCCGTGCCGTGGCCCTCGCCCGCGGCCAGCGCGTCGGCCGCGAGCACGACCGCGGCGGCGGTGTACGTCGTCTGCTCGGCGGGCCAGTTCACCTGGTCGGGGTAGACGTAGCCGGTCCAGTAGCGACCGTCGTCGTCGCGCAGGTGCTGCATGTCGGCGAACAGCCGCAGCCGCGCGTGTCCGGTCGCCGAGCGCGTCGAGCGCCAGCACCAGCTCGCAGGTCTCGGCGCCGGTCACCCACGGGTTGGTGTCGACGCAGCGGATGCCGAGCCCGGGCACCACGAAGTCGTCCCAGCGCGTGTCGATCAGCGCCCGCCCCGCGTCGCCGCGGACGGCGCCACCGAGGACCGGGTAGTACCAGTCCATCGAGAACGTGCGACTTGTCCAGGAACAGGTCGCGGTGCTCGCGCAGCGCGTGGCCGAGCCGCCCGCCGGCGAGCTCCCACTCCGGCTGCGGCTCGCCCACGAGCTCGGCGAGCGCCACGCCGGCGCGCAGCGCCTGGTAGATGCTCGACGAGCCGGCGAGCAGCGCGTCGCGCGTTGACCGCTGCCGGTCGCCGTCGTGCCACTCCTGCGCCCAGGCGATCCCGCCGAACGGCAGCTGCATGCCCTCGACGAAGTCCAGCGCGCGTCGTACGACGGGCCAGAACCGCTCGACGAACGCCTCGTCGCGACGGACCAGCCAGTGGTGCCAGACCCCGACCGCGAGGTAGGCGCTCATGTTGGTCTCGCCGCTGGCGTCCTCGACCTCGCCCGCCACGACCTTCATCGGCCACGAGCCGTCGGCGCGCTGGGTGCGACGGCACCAGTCGTAGGCCCGCTCCGCAGCCTCGACCTCGCCGCCGACCAGCAGCGCCATCGCAGCCTCGACGTGGTTCCACACGTCGACGTGGGCACCGACCGTCCACGGCACGGCCCCGTCCGGCTCCTGCATCGCCGCGATCGAGGCCGCCGTCTCGGCGACCGCGGCTGCGGTCAGGACGCCGCGGACGCTGGGCATCGGGGCCCGCACCTCAGCGAGCCCGCCTCGGGCTTGTGCAGGTACAGCACCATGCTCTTGCCGATCAGCGGGTTGAGCGCCCGCTCGGCCGCCCGGGTCAGCACGCTCACGCGCGGCTTCCGCATGATGTCCCACACCAGCACCTGGTGGTAGCGCCCTCACCAGCGGGTGCTCGTCCTTGGTCGACGCCGACCGCGCACTTGATCCACCAGTACGGCGAGTGCAGCCCGTGCGCGTGGTCGCTTGCCGTCGTACGCCAGGCCGGCCGCCTGCGAGCTTCGCGACCAGCTCGTCGCCGGTGTAGATCCGGACGTGTCCGCCCTCGACCTCGTGGTACGCGTCGGAGAGCGCCCAGCAGATCTTCTCGGGCAGCCACCGCGGCACCGTGACCGCGATCGTGCCGCCGGGGCGCAGCACGCGCACCAGCTCGGCGATCGCGTCGCTGTCCGTCGGGGATGTGCTCGAGCACCTCGGAGGCGACCACCCGGTCGAACTCGCCGTCCGCGAACGGCAGCGACAGCGCGTCGCCCTGCTTGACGTCGGCCTCGGCGCCGAGCGGCACCTCGCCGGCGTCGCGCATCGCCGCGAACAGGTCCGAGCACCGCGGACAGCTCGTCGGCGTCCTGGTCGAACGCGATCACGTCGGCACCGCGCCGGTACATCTCGAACGCGTGCCGTCCGGCGCCGCAGCCCATGTCGAGCACCCGGTCACCCGGGCGCAGCCCCAGCCGGTCGAAGTCAACGGTCAGCAACGGGGTCTGCTCCGTGCGGCTGCTCTCCGGTGGTCGAGCTGTCGAGCCTTCTGGCGATCGCGCGCTCGTACGCCGCCGCGGTGGCGACCGCCACCGCGCGCCAGCTGAACTGCTCGAGCACCCGGCGCCGGCCGGCCGCTCCCATCCGGGCCCGGCGGTCCGGGTCGTCGAGCAGGTCGCGCAGCGCGAGGACGAGCTCGCCGACGTCGCCGGGGGTGACCAGGTCGGCGCACTCGCCGTCGGGTCCGACCACCTCGGGGATCGCGCCGGCACGGCTCACGACGAGCGGCGTCTCGCACGCCATCAGCTCGGCCGTCGGCAGCGAGAAGCCCTCGTAGAGCGACGGCACGCAGGCGACCTCGGCGGAGCCCATCACGTCGACCAGGTCGGCGTCGCTGATCCCGTGCACGAAACGCACCCGGTCGCCGATGCCGAGCCTCTCGACCAGCCGCTCGGTGCGGCCGCCCTCGGTGGGGCGACTGACCAGGAGCAGCTCGACCTCGCGCTCGGTGAGCAGCTTGGCGACCGCCTCGAGCAGCGTGGCGATGCCCTTCATCGGGGCGTCCGCGCTCGCCATCGCGACGATCCGGCCCGGCACCCGCGGCGCGGTCGGCGGCCGGAAGACCTCGTCGACGCCGAGCGGGATCACCTCGATCCGCTCCGGGTCGACCTCGAAGTCGCGGACGATGTCGCGCCGCGAGGACTCCGAGACGGTGAGGATCCGGCCCAGCTGCCGGGCCACCTTGCCCTGCATGCGCAGGAAGCCGTACCAGCGCCGCAGGCTCAGCTTCTTGCGCAGCGTCGGAGCGTTCGCGATGTCGATCCGGCGGTCGAAGGTGATCGGGTGGTGGATGGTGGTGACCAGCGGAAGCCCCATCCGCTCGATGTCGAGGATCCCGTGGCCGAGCGTCTGGTTGTCGTGCACCACGTCGAAGTCGCCGGCGCGGTCGCGGAACAGCCGGGCGACACGCTTGCTGAACGTGCGCGGCTCGGGGAACCCGGCCGTCCACATCGTCAGCGACCTCCTGCACGTCGATCAGGTCGCGGAACTCCGAGGGACGCGGCGTCCGGAACGGGTCCGGCTCGCGGTACAGGTCGAGGCTGGGCACCTTCGTCAGCGTCACGCCCGGGTCGAGGTGCGGGGTAGGGCTGGCCGGAGAACACCTCGACCTCGTGGCCGAGCGCGGTCAGCTCGCGGCTCAGGTGCCGGACGTAGACGCCCTGGCCGCCGCAGTGCGGCTTGCTCCGGTAGGAGAGGAGAGCGATGCGCACGTGGCTACCCCCGGGCCCTTCTGGTGGCCCATGGGAGGGGCGGCACCCAACTGGAACGTGTTGCTGTTCTGAGTGATCGGACTGTTAGCGTAGCGACGTGGCCACGCGGATCTCCGGGCAGGTCTCAGTCGCCGGCCCTCTCGCCCTGGACAGGCTCGGGTCGCCCGCGCAGCGCGACCGTCGCCGCAGGATCCTCGACGCCACGATCGTCCTTGCTCGCAAGGGCGGCTTCGAGGCCGTCCAGATGCGCGCCGTCGCCGAGTCCGCCGACGTCGCGCTCGGCACCCTCTACCGCTACTTCCCGTCGAAGATCCACCTGCTGGTCTCGGCGCTCTCCACCCAGCTCGAGGTGTCGCAGGCGGTGCTCGACCGCCGGCCGATCCCCGGTGACACCCGCGGAGGATCGGGTGATGCACGTCGTCGGTGGCACCACGCGCGGGCTGCAGCGCGAGCCACACCTGACCGAGGCCCTGACCCGGGCCTTCATGTTCGCCGACGCGTCCGTCGCCCCCGAGATCCACGTGGTCGGGACGCAGCTGACCACCATGCTGACCAGGGCGATGCGGGACGACGGCGAGCCCGGGAGCGAGCCGCCGACGGAGGACGAGATCGCGATCGCCCGCGTGATCAGCGACGTATGGCTGGCTGCCCTGGTCGCCTGGGTCACCGGCCGCGCCTCCGCCCACGACGTCGCCGCCTCCCTGCAGAAGGCCGTCCACCTCCTCCTGCGCTGACCTCCCGCGAGAGGTCGTTCGTGGTTGCCCCGTTACCGCCGAGGCGTCACTCGTGGTTGCCCGGTTACCGCCGAGGCGTCGCTCATGGTTGCCCCTGACGACCGGCAAACGACGTC
Organism: uncultured Actinomycetota bacterium; assembly: GCA_963745795.1. Taxonomy (GTDB): domain Bacteria; phylum Actinomycetota; class Actinomycetes; order Propionibacteriales; family Nocardioidaceae; genus Marmoricola. The sequence goes on from CAVUYR010000006.1 coordinate 680,246, forward strand.
TCGGCGCCGTACGACGAACCAGTGCTGGCCTCTCGGCGCCTCAGGGCCAACCACGGCTGGCGTCTCGGCGAGATCCGGGCAACCAGGAATGGCGTCTCGGCGCTGGAAAGGTGTCTCAGTCGTCGACGATGCTGATCGCGGATCTCGGGCACGACGCAACCGCCCGCTCGATGGTGTCGACGTTGTCATCGGTCACCCGGTCGTCGAGGATCTGCAGGGCGTCGTCGTCGCCGAGCTCGAACGTCTCGGGGGCGAGCGCCTCGCAGAGCGCGTTGGACTCACAGAGGTCGAAGTCGACCTGGACCTTCAAGGCTTCCTCCTCGGTGGATGCCGTCAGCTCGAGCCGGCCATCTTGCCGTGGTCCCAGCTGGCGACCTTCTCGGGCTCGACCACGACGCCGACCCGCTTGCGTGCCTGCTGCCGGACCAGGTCGTCGCCGTAGGCGCCGAGGTCGGCGCCGTCGGCCATCCGGGTGGCAATCCGGGAGCCGATCCGGACCACGTCGTCGTACTCCTCGACCAGACGGGCCCGGCCGGAGATGCTCACGCCGCGCAGCTCGACGTAGTCCCGGCCGTCCTCGACCAGGCAGGTGATCCGGTCGTCGCGGCGCAGGTTGGCGATCTTCTGCGAGCGGCCGTAGGTCCAGAACACGATCCGGCCCTCGTCGAGCACGTAGAACAAGGTCGTGAGGTGCGGCTCCCCGTGCGGACCGATGGTGGCGACCTGCACCTTCGACGCACCCTCGAGGAAGGCCGCCACCTCCTCGTCGGTCATGCGAACGGCGTCGCGCGCCTTCGCCACCTAGGATCCCTCGCTGGAGTGGCCGGGGAACACGTGGGCGTGGGGGTCGATCACCACGGCCGCGTTGTTGACCGCCGTGGCGACCTCGCCGAAGCCGACCGCGATCAGGCGCACCTTGCCCTCGTACTCCGTGATGTCGCCGGCGGCGAACACCCGCGGCAGGTTCGTGCGCATCGCGGTGTCGACCAGGATGTGCCGCTTGTCGAGGTCGAGCCCCCAGTCCTTCATCGCGCCGAGGTCGGCCACGAAGCCGAGCGCCGCGACCACGCCCTGCGCGGGGCGCACGAGCACCTCGCCGTCCTTGGTCGTGATCTCGACCTTCTCGACGATCCCGTCACCGGTGAGCGAGGTGACCTGGGCATTGGTGATCACCTCCACGTCGGAGGCGAGCACCGCGTCGACGGTGGCCTGGTGGGCACGGAACTTGTCGCGCCGGTGGACCAGCGTGACCGACGAGGCGATCGGCTGCAGGCTGTGCGCCCAGTCGAACGCCGAGTCGCCGCCACCGACGATCACCACGTCTCGGCCGGCGTACTCCGCGAACGACGGCACGAAGAAGACCAGACCGCGGCCCTCCCAGCCGTCGCCGGCGGGCAGCGGGCGCGGCGTGAACTTGCCGATCCCCGCGGTGATGATCACCACCTTGGCGCGCACCGTCGAGCCGTCGTCGAGCGCCATCGTCACGCCCCCGTCGGAGGCGGCGTCGATCGTCAGGCCGGTGGCGGTGCGGTCGAGGAGGTACGTCGGCCGCGCGCTGGCGGCCTGCTCCACCAGCTGCTCGATCAGCACGCGTCCCTTGACGTTGGGGAAGCCGGCGACATCGAGGATCGCCTTCTCCGGATAGAGGGCGGACACCTGGCCCCCGAGCTCGGGGAGCGAGTCCACGACCGCCACCGACCAGCCCCGGAAGCCGGCATAGTAGGCCCCGAAGAGCCCCGCCGGACCGGCGCCGACGATCAGCAGGTCGGCCTCCACCTCGCGTGGGTCGTGATCCACGGTCTGCTGGGCCAACGTGCGTCCTTTCCCCGGTCGCGCCATCGTGTCGAGGGGCCAGTCTCGCGCGCCGCGGGTCGTCGTGACCAGCACCCCGGCCCAGGAGACCCACTCCGCGGGTCCAGGCAGGGTCAGGAGTCGTCCTCCCAGTGCCGGCGCGGACCGGTGCGGATGTCCAGCTCCTCATGAGTCATCTTCCTGCTCGCGGCCAGGCTCCACACGGTGGTGACCGCGAGGGTGAGCACGATAACGCCGAGCGAGAGCCAGATCGGGATCTCAGGCGCCCAGGGGATGGGTTCGCCCCCGTTGATGAAGGGGAGCTCGTTCTCGTGCATCGCGTGGAACACCAGCTTGACGCCGATGAAGCCGAGCAGGAAAGCAAGACCGTAGGACAGGTAGATCAGGCGCTCCAGCAGCCCCCCGATCAGGAAGTACAGCTGGCGCAGGCCCATCAACGCGAAGATGTTCGCCGTGAGCACGAGGTAGGGCTCGTTGGTGAGCCCGTAGATCGCCGGGATCGAGTCGAGCGCGAACAGCAGGTCGGTCGTCCCGAGCGTGAGGACCACCAGGAACATCGGCGTGATCACACGCTTGCCGTCGACCCTGGCGAACATCTTGTTGCTGTTCCACTCCTTGGTCGCGGGCAGGTGCTTCTCGGCCCACTTGACGAGCTTGTTCTCCTCGTAGTCGTCCTCGTCCTCGGCGCCCTCCTTGGCCAGCTTCCACGCGGTCCAGAGCAGGAACAGCCCGAAGATGTAGAAGATCCACGAGAAGTTGTTGATCGCGGCCGCGCCGACGGCGATGAAGATGCCGCGCATGATCAGCGCCAGCACGATGCCGATCATCAGGGCGGTCTGCTGGTACTTCTTCGGAACGCTGAACTTGCCCATGATGATGATGAAGATGAACAGGTTGTCGACCGAGAGGGAGTACTCGGTCAGCCAACCGGCCAGGAACTCCGTGCCGTACTGCCTGCCGGACGTGATGTAGACGCCGACGCCGAAGAGCAGCGCGAGGCCGATGTAGCCGGCCAGGTAGACCGCGCACTCCTTCATCGACGGCGTGTGCGGGCGCCTCCCGATGACTGACGACGTCGAAGAGCAGGACCGCCGAGGTGACGGCGATCGTGGTCCACCAGACCCAAGGTTCTACGTCCATCAGATGCCTCCCGGAGTACGTCGACAGAGCGATGCTCCGGAGGTCTCTTCCGCCCGGCCTCCGTGATCTGTTGGCCGGACCAGCAGCACCGGGTCGGTCGAGGACCGCCGTGATGACGACACCGCTGCGAAGGAATACTCCCCTCCTGCGCCGTCAGTGTTTCACAGTCGGAGCGCTGCGCCTCGACAGGCTCGACCACCGGTGGGCGGGCGTGTCGAGATCCGCCTCAGTCGAGGCAGAACTCGTTGCCCTCGGGGTCTTGCATGACGATGAAGCCGTTGCTCATCGGCGGGGCCGGCTCGTGGCGCTCGAGCCGGGATGCGCCCAGCGCGACCAGGCGCGCGCACTCGGCCTCCAAGGCGGCCATCCGCGCGTCGCCCTCCAGCCCCGGCGCGGCCCGGACGTCGAGGTGCACGCGGTTCTTGGCGGACTTGCCCTCCGGCACCTGCTGGAAGAACAGCCGCGGGCCGGCCCCCGTCGGGTCGTGCACCGCGCTCGCGCTGTTGCGGAGGTGCTCGGGCACCCCGAACGCCTCCAGCGCCTCCTCCCACGTCGCGTAGGGCTCCGGCGGGTCGTCGAGGCGGTAGCCCAGCACCTCCGCCCAGAACCGGGAGAGGGCCGCCGGGTCGGCGGCGTCGAAGGTGACCTGTATCTGGCGGAGCTCGCTCACTGTTCCCATCCTGGTGGTCGGTGCTTCTTCGGCAGCCGCGAGACCACCAGCCGGTAGGACTCGTCGACCGCCTCGAGGATCTCGTCGTCGGGGATCGAGCCGCCGACCGCAAGGGTGTTCCATCCGGACCGGCCGATGTAGGCCATCACCGACGCGTCGTCGGGATAGCGGCGCCAGCCACTCGTCGGCCTCGTCGCGGGTGGCGCCGGCCTTGACGCCGACCGCCGTCGAGCCGAGGAACGCGAAGATCTTGCCGCGTGGACCTTGGCCACGTGGTCGCCCTCCCAGGGCTGGTCCGCCCACGCACCGGGCTTGCCCAGCGCGTGGTCGGCGACGCTGGCCCGGGCCGGCACTACCGCGTCGCCTCCAGCATCTGGCGGAGCTCCTTCTTCAGCTCGGAGATCTCGTCGCGCAGCCGGGCGGCCACCTCGAACTGGAGCTCGGCGGCGGCGCCGGTGCATCTGCTCGGTGAGCTGCTGGATGAGCTCGGCGAGGTCGGTGGACGGCAGGCCGGCCAGGTCGGGCATCCGCGCGCGGTCCTTCTCGACCGCCTCGTCGAGCCTCGGCAGCGCCGGCACCGGCGCCTTCCTGCTCCGGTTGCCGCGCGCACCGGTGCCGTCCCACGTGGCGAGCAGCTCCTCGGTGGTCTCGTCCTCGCGGGCCAGCATCTCGGTGATGTCGGCGATCTTCTTGCGCAGCGGCTGCGGGTCGACGCCGTGCGGCCTTGTTGTAGGCGACCTGCTTCTCGCGGCGCCGGTTCGTCTCGTCGATCGCCTTCTCCATCGACGGCGTGATCTTGTCGGCGTACATGAAGACCTGGCCGGAGACGTTGCGGGCGGCGCGGCCGATGGTCTGGATCAGCGACTTGTCGGAGCGCAGGAAGCCCTCCTTGTCGGCGTCGAGGATCGCCACCAGCGAGACCTCGGGCAGGTCGAGGCCCTCGCGCAGCAGGTTGATGCCGACCAGGACGTCGTACTCCCCCATCCGCAGCTCGCGCAGCAGCTCGATCCGGCGCAGGGTGTCGACCTCGCAGTGCAGGTAGCGGGTGCGGATGCCGGCCTCGAGCAGGTAGTCGGTGAGGTCCTCGGACATCTTCTTGGTCAGCGTCGTGACCAGGACCCGCTCGTTCTTCTCGGTGCGGGCGTTGATCTCGTGCGATCAGGTCGTCGATCTGGCCCTTGGTCGGCTTGACGATCACCTCGGGGTCGACCAGGCCGGTCGGCCGGATGATCTGCTCGACGACGTTGCCCTCGCCGCCGACCTTGGCCAGCTCGTAGTTGCCCGGGGTCGCGGACAGGTAGATGGTCTGGCCGATCCGGTCGAGGAACTCCTCCCAGCGCAGCGGCCGGTTGTCCATCGCGCTCGGCAGCCGGAAGCCGTGGTCGACCAGGTTGCGCTTGCGGGACATGTCGCCCTCGTACATGCCGCCGATCTGCGGGACGGTGACGTGGGACTCGTCGACGACCAGCAGGAAGTCCTCGGGGAAGTAGTCGAGCAGGCAGTTGGGCGCGCTCCCCGCGACTGCGCCCGTCGATGTGCATCGAGTAGTTCTCGATGCCGGAGCAGGAGCCGACCTGGCGCATCATCTCGATGTCGTAGGTCGTGCGCATCCGCAGCCGCTGCGCCTCGAGCAGCTGGCCGTTGCGCTCGAAGTCGGCCAGCTGCTCCTCGAGCTCCTCCTCGATGCCGTTGATCGCGCGCTCCATGCGCTCCGGGCCGGCGACGTAGTGGGTGGCCGGGAAGACGTAGAGCTCGCTGGTCCTCGCTGATCACCTCGCCGGTGACCGGGTGCAGCGTCATCAGCCGCTCGATCTCGTCGCCGAAGAACTCGACGCGGACCGCGTGCTCCTCGTAGACCGGGAAGATCTCGAGGGTGTCGCCGCGCACCCGGAACGTGCCGCGGGTGAACGACAGGTCGTTGCGGGTGTACTGGATCTCGACGAGCCGGCGCAGGACCGTGTCGCGGTCGATCTCCTCGCCGACCCGCAGCCGCAGCATCCGGTCGACGTACTCCTGCGGGGTGCCCAGGCCGTAGATGCAGGAGACGGTCGACACCACGATCACGTCGCGCCGGGTGAGCAGCGAGTTGGTCGCGGAGTGCCGCAGCCGCTCGACCTCCTCGTTGATCGAGGAGTCCTTCTCGATGTAGGTGTCGGTCTGCGGGACGTAGGCCTCGGGCTGGTAGTAGTCGTAGTAGGAGACGAAGTACTCGACCGCGTTGTCGGGGAACAGCTGGCGCAGCTCGTTGGCGAACTGCGCGGCGAGCGTCTTGTTGGGCTGCATCACCAGGATCGGGCGCTGCAGCTGCTCGACCACCCAGGCGACCGTCGCGGTCTTGCCGGTGCCGGTGGCGCCGAGCAGGACGATGTCCTTCTCCCCGCCGTTGATCCGGCTGTGCGATCTCCTCGATCGCGGCCGGCTGGTCGCCGGACGGCTGGTAGTCCGACTGCACGTCGAACGGCGCCACGCGGCGCTCGAGATCGGTGACAGGCCTCATGGGTACGAGCCTACGGGCGCCCACCGACATGCAAGCCCGGGCTCGGATGTCGGTGCCCGGTGGCAGGCTCACTCCATGGACCCGATGCCACCGGCCGAGGAGCTGGTCGCCCGGGTGCGGGCGATCGCGCTCGCGCTGCCGGAGACTCGGGAGGAGGAGGCGTGGCGCGGCACCCGCTGGCGGGTGCGGCAGGCCACGATCGCGCACCTGATCACCGTGCTCCCCGACCGACCCTCGGCGTACGCCGAGGCGACCGGGCACCCCGGTCCGGCGACGGTGCTGACCTTCCGGTCGACGGGTGACGAGCTGTTGGCGCTCACCAACGCCGGGTTGCCCTACTTCAAGCCGGACTGGTCGCCAACGGTCGTCGGGCTGGTGATCGACGACGACACCGACTGGGCCGAGGTCGCCGAGCTGGTCACCGAGAGCTACCGCTTCTGCGCGCCGCAGAAGCTGAGCCGGCTACTCGACGCGCGGACCTGACGATCCGGCCCGCAGGAGCGCCTCCGCCCGTCTGGTTGGATGGGCCCGTGCCCAAGCCCGCACCACTGATCAACATGGGGCACCCCCTCGTGCAGGTGGCGAGGCGCGTCCTGTTCACCGTTCTCGGCGTCCAGCTGGTGCTCGCCCTCGCGCTGACGCTGGTCGACTCCTGGCGCCGACGGGGCAAGAAGTCCCAGGCCGTTCCCGACCACGCCGCCGCTCGACGTCACGATCGGCGACGGCACGGTCACGACGTACACCTTCGGCCAGGACCTGTACGACGACATGCTGGCCGCCATCGACGGCGCGAAGCACCAGGTGCTGCTGCGAGACCTACATCTGGAAGGGCGACGAGACCGGCGAGGCGTTCAAGGCCGCACTGGCGCGTGCCGCAGACCGCGGGGTCGAGGTGTACGCGATCTACGACGCGTTCGCCAACATCGTGGTGTCACCGCGGTTCAAGGTGTTCCCGGCGTCGCTGCGGGTGCTGGCCTACCCGATCTACAACGCCGGGCTGGCGGTTCTTCGACCTCCGTCGCTACGGCCGCGACCACCGCAAGATCCTGGTGGTCGACGACGACTACGCGTTCGTCGGCGGCTACAACATCGGCACCCCCTACGCCACGGAGTGGCGCGACACCCACTGCCGGATCACCGGCCCGGGGGTCTGGGACCTGAAGCGGGCATTCGCAGACTTCTGGAACGCGCAGCGGCACGTGCACCGCCGCGACCGACGCGACACCCGACCGCTCCTGATCGAGACCGCGTCGGACTGGGAGCCGCGGATCCGGGTGCACCGCAACCTGCCGCGGCAGTGGACGTTCCCGATCCGGGCGATGTACCTCGAGGCGATCGACCGGGCGCGCCGCAACATCTGGATGACGCACGCGTACTTCATCCCCGACGCGAACTTCGTGGAGGCGTTGGTGGCTGCGGCCCGGCGCGGGGTCGACGTACGCATCCTGCTGCCGCGTACGTCCAACCACGTCGTCGCCGACTGGATCAGCCGCGGCTACTTCGGCCAGCTGCTCGGGGCGGGCGTCCGGATCTTCCGGTTCACCGGCGCCATGGTGCACGCCAAGACGGCCACCGTCGACGGCGCGTGGGCGACCATCGGCACCGCGAACATCGACCGGCTCTCGATGACCGGCAACTACGAGATCAACGTGGAGTTCATCGACCCCAACATGGCTGCCGCCATGGAGGAGATCTTCCGGACCGACCTCACCAACTGCGTGGAGCTCATCGCCGGCAACTGGGCTGAGCGTGGCGTCCACCGGCGCTTCACCGAGGCGGTGCTGAACCCCTTGCGCGGGCTCCTGTAACCACCCTGGTGGTCGGTCAGCCGTCCACCGTCAGCGGCTCTCCCTGCCCTCGTCGGACGCGACCGCCGCCGCGAGCTCGGCGACGTAGGTGTGCGCCTCCTCCATCAGGCCGCCCCACGAGCCGGGCTGGGGATCGGGCAGCGGGACGCCCACCCACTCCCGCATCGTGCGGCCACCCAGAGTGACCGACTCCGTCGCGCCCTCGCCCTTCAGCTCGTCGGCACGCGCCAGCGGGAGCTTGAGGATCAGCCGGCCGTCACGGCCGACGAAGGCGAAGATCTTGCCGTGGACGGCGAGTCCCTCGCTCGCGAACATGCGGCCCATCGTCACGTGCGGGCGGCCCAGGTGGTCGACGGCAAGGTCGTCGAACAGCTCCCTGGCCGCGGCCAGCCGGTCGTTCATGACGGTGACGGTAGCCGTCACCGCCGACACTAGAGTCGGTCCATGACCGACCCCTCCCTCGTCCCTGCCGCCCGTCGCGCCTGGTCCGGCCTCGAGTCCCTGCACGTGATCGGCTACTTCGCGGAGGAGACGCGCGAGAAGTACGTCGCCCTCGGTCTGCACCCGCGACTCTCGTACTTCCCGGCGCGCGCGGCCGCGATGGGGCCGGTCGGCCCGGGGGTCAGCGAGGCGACGTTCTACGTCTTCGCTCCGTGGCTGCACCAGGCGGCGCTCCCCTCGGCATGGGACGTCACCACGCCGGAGCGCCTGGTGCAGGCGCGCCGCGACGGCACGGCGGAGGCCCTCGGCCGGATCCTCGGCGAGCCGGACGTCTCCGAGGCGCTGGCGATCGCCCGCCAGGTCACGGAGGGGCTCACCGCCCCCGGCCGTCCGTTGTACGCAGCGCACGCCGGGCTTGACTGGCCGGACGACGAGCTCCTCGCGCTGTGGCACGCGGCGACACTGGTGCGCGAGTACCGCGGCGACGGTCACGTCGCGGTGCTCACCGCGAGCGGGATCGGCCCCGTGGAGGCAACGGTGCTCGACGGTCTGTGGTCCGGCCGCACGACCTTCCTGCACCGCACACGTGGCTGGTCCGAGGAGGAGTTCGCCGAGGGCACCGCGTCCCTGGTCCGGCGTGGCTGGGTCGAGGATGACGCGCTCACGGACAAGGGACGTCACGCGCGTGAGCACGTCGAGCAGCGCACGGACGCGGCCGGCCTGGCCGGGTGGGAGCACGTCGGGCTGGAGCAGACCGAGCGGCTGGCCATGCTGCTGGCGCCACTCCGGCAGAGCGTGGTCGGCTCTGGGGTGCTCCCCGAGGAGATCGCGCGCGCCCTGGAACGCGTCGGCAACTCGTGACGGAATCTGTTGCCTGAGCGCTGCCGAACGACGGACACTGTCACCTGAGCCGGACCCGCCCACCGAAACCGCAGGAGCACCGATGTCAGCATCCGCCACCGGAGGACCCGACCTGCCGCAGGAGCGACGCCTGGTCACCGAGATCCCCGGGCCGAAGTCACGCGCGCTGCACGAGCGCCGGATGACGGCCGTGGCCAGGGGCGTCGGCTCGGTGCTGCCGGTCTACGTCGACAAGGCCGGCGGTGGCGTGGTCGTCGACGTCGACGGCAACTCGCTGATCGACCTGGCCAGTGGGATCGCGGTCACGAGTGTCGGCAACAGCGCGCCCGAGGTCGTGCGCCGGGTCACCGACCAGGTGGCGGCGTTCACCCACACCTGCTTCATGGTCGCGCCGTACGAGGGGTACGTCGAGGTGTGCGAGGCGCCTCGCGGAGCTGACACCGGGCGACCACGCGAAGAAGTGCGCCCTGTTCAACTCGGGCGCCGAGGCCGTGGAGAACGCGGTCAAGATCGCGCGTGTGCACACGGGCCGCGACGCGGTGGTGGTCTTCGACCACGCCTACCACGGTCGCACCAACCTGACGATGGCGATGACCGCCAAGAACATGCCCTACAAGCACGGCTTCGGTCCGTTCGCAGGCGAGGTCTACCGGGCGCCGATCTCCTACCCGTTCCGCGAGCCGACCCCGATCACCGGCGCCCAGGCGGCCGCCCGCGCGATCGAGGTGATCGACAAGCAGGTCGGCGCCGACAACGTGGCCTGCGTCGTGATCGAGCCCGTGCTCGGCGAGGGCGGCTTCGTCGTACCGGCTCCGGGCTTCCTTGGTGCGGTCGCCGACTGGTGCCGCGAGCACGGCGTCGTGTTCGTGGCCGACGAGATCCAGACCGGGCTGTGCCGCACCGGCGCCTGGTTCGCGAGCGAGCACGAAGGCGTTGTCCCCGACCTGGTCACCGTCGCCAAGGGCGTCGCGGGCGGCCTGCCGCTCGCGGCCGTTGTCGGTCGCGCGGAGATGATGGACGCCCCTCACGCCGGCGGTCTCGGCGGCACGTACGGCGGCAACCCCGTCGCCTGTGCGGCCGCCCTCGGCGCGATCGCCACCATGAAGGAGCTCGACCTCAACGCCCGCGCCCGGGCGATCGAGGCCCGGATGACCGAACGCCTCTCCGCGCTCGCCAACAAGGTGCCGGCGATCGGCGACCTCCGGGGCCGGGGCGCGATGCTGGCGGTCGAGATCGTGAAGCCGGGTACGACGGAGCCCGACGCGGCGCTGGCCGGCCGGATCAGCGCCGGGTGCCACCAGGCAGGCGTGCTCACGCTCACCTGCGGCACGTTCGGCAACGTGCTCCGCTTCCTGCCACCGCTGGTGATGCCCGACCACCTGCTCGACGAGGCGCTCGACGTGCTGGACGAGGTCGCGACCGGTCTGGTCTGATCCGTTCCATGGACTGGACCCTGGAAGTCGTCGTGCTCCCCGTCAGTGATCTCGCCCGGTCGATCGCGTTCTACCGCGACCAGGTGGGGTTCGCGCTGGACCACGACACCGAGAACGAGCACATGCACGTCGCCCAGCTGACGCCCCGCGGATCCGGCTGCTCGATCGTGATCGGCACCCTTCCGGCCCAGAACGAGATGGCTCCCGGCTCGATGCGCGGGCTCCAGCTCGTGGTGAGCGACGCGGCGGCGGCCCGGCAGGAGCTGCTGGACCGTGGAGTGGAGGCAAGCGAGATCAACGTCTTCGACGAGCGGGACGGCGGGACCTTCTTCGGTTTCGCCGACCCCGACGGCAACACCTGGGCCGTGCAGCAGCTCAAGGTGCGTGCCGAGAAGCCGCTGATCCCGAGCGACGCACGGGGCCGGTTCGGCGAGGAAGTCGACGCCGGCTAGGGCACCCGGATCAGGATCCGGCTGGCGTCGCGCTCGGCGACCCGGACCGTGACGTACTCCCCCAGGCTGACCGTGAAGTCGTGTCCGGTGGCGCGGCCGGACATCGAGAAGAAGAACGAGCACCCCGCAGGTCCGCCCTTCCCGTCGACCAGCCGTCCGCCGTCGAGGGCGCCGACCGTGACTCGGTGGCCGCGGGCGTCACGCACCTCGAGCCGCGTGCCCTGGCCGATGTCGCGCGACCGGCCACGGGTGACGCACTGCCGCTGGTTCGGCGTCGAGCGGATGTCGTCGAGGGCGGTGACCAGCACGCGGCCCTGGAACACGATCCGGCTCGGCGCTGTGGGCGTCGGCGGGGGCGCATCGTCCCTGCTCGACACACCCTTGCCACAACCCGCCCCGGCCAGCAGCAGGACCAGCACGGCCCACCACCTCATGGAGGCAGGGTACGACGGGACGTCGCGCTCCCCGACGGGTCAGTCGTCGCGCTGGCCCCACGGCGACCCGTACTCGGTCAGCAGGTCGAGGAACGGCACGGCGTCGAAGGCCTCCGGGCCGAGCACACCGGCGCCGGACCAGGTGCCGGTCGGCGAGCAGCTCGAGCGCGACGACCGGGTTGATCGCGGTCTGCCAGACCACGCACTGGTGGCCGTACTCCGCGCATCGTCCACGTCGTTGTCGACCACGTGGTAGAGGTACGTCGACCGCGGCTGGCCGTCCTTGCCCTTGCCGGTCACCCAGAGGCCGGCGCAGGTCTTGCCCTTCATCCGCGGACCGACCGTGGCCGGGTCGGGCAGCACGGCGGCGACGACGTCGCGCGGGCTGACCTCGACGCCCTTGACCCGGACCTTCTCGGTGCTGTCGAGGCCGAGGGTGTGCAGCGACCTTGAGGATGTTGATGAACTCGTCGCCGAGGCCGTACTTGAAGGTCGCCCGCTTGCAGTCGACCCAGCGCGGCATCAGGAGCACCTCCTCGTGCTCGACGTTGACGCACTCGACCGGCCCGATGCCCTCGGGGAAGTCGAAGACCTCCGGCTCGCTGAACGGCGCGGTGGTGAACCAGCCACGCCGTCCTCCCAGATCACCGGCGGGTTGAGGCACTCCTCGATCGTGGTCCACATCGAGAACGACGGCGCGAAGATCTCGTTGCCGTCGTCGTCGGTGACGACGAGGTTGGCGCCGTCGCGGGTGCCGAGCTCGTCGATCTCGCGAGAACAGGTGGTCGGCGGCGTACCGCGCGAACACGTCGGAGAGCCCGGGCTCGACGCCGATCCCGACCAGCGCGAGCCGCCCCGCGCCCTCCCACTGCTCGGCCATGGCGAACTGCTCGTCGCCGAGCTTGACGCCGCGTCCTCGTACGGCGCTCGCGGGTGCGGCTTCGACAGGCGACATCGCCATGTCGAGGTAGTCGGCGCCGGCGGCGAACGCACCGTCGAAGATCGGCATGTTGAAGACCGGGTCGACGGCGTTCATCACGTGGGTGATCCGGTGCTCCGGCACAGCGCGGTCACCGAATCCGCAGACGGAGGCGTCGACCTGCGCCGCGACGAAGCGGTCGTCGCCGAGCGCCTCGACCGCCTTCGTCGCGCGGGCCCGGTCGTAGTCGGCGACCACGCAGAGCTCGAAGAAGTCGCGACGCGCCGCGATCGCGGTGAAGGCGGATCCGACGCCGCCGGCGCCGACCAGCAGGATTCTCATGACCGGCACCTTTGCGTCGAGTGACTACTCACCGATGTAGGACATCACGTGCTTGATCCGGGTGTAGTCCTCGAGGCCGTACATCGACAGGTCCTTGCCGTAGCCGGAGTGCTTGAAGCCGCCGTGCGGCATCTCGGCCACGAACGGGATGTGCGTGTTGATCCACACCGCGCCGAAGTCGAGCCGCTTCGACATCCGCATCGCGCGGCCGTGGTCCTTGGTCCAGACGCTGGAGGCCAGGCCGTACTCGCACGCCGTTGGCCCAGCGCAGCGCCTCGGCCTCGTCGGAGAACTTCTGGACGGTGATCACCGGGCCGAAGATCTCGCTCTGGATCTGCTCGTCGTCCTGCCGCAGGCCCGAGAGCACGGTCGGCTCGTAGAAGTAGCCGCGGTCGCCCTGCCGCGTGCCGCCGGTCGTCGACGCGTGGCGTGGTCGGGCAGCCGGTCGACCATGCCGGAGACGCGGCTCGAGCTGGTTGGCGTTGTTCAGCGGGCCGTAGAGGATGTCCTCGTCGTCGGGCATACCGGTCTTCGTGCTCTTCGCCTGCTCGGTCAGCGCGGCGAGGAAGTCGTCGTGCACCCCCGGCCCGGCGAGCACCCGGGTGGCGGCGGTGCAGTCCTGGCCGGCGTTGAAGTAGCCGGCACCCGCGATGCCCTCGGCGGCTGACTCGACGTCGGCGTCGTCGAACACGATCACCGGCGCCTTGCCCCCGAGCTCGAGGTGGACGCGCTTGAGCTGCTGAGCCGCCGAGCCGGCGACCTGCATGCCGGCCCGCACGGAGCCGGTGATCGCCACCAGCTGCGGGATCGGGTGCTCGACCAGGGCGCGCCCGGTGTCCCGGTCACCGGTCACGACGTTGAACACGCCCGGGGGCAGGAACTCCTGGCACATCTCGGCGAACAGCGTGGTCGAGGCCGGCGTGGTGTCCGACGGCTTGAGCACGATCGTGTTGCCGGCGGCGAGGGCCGGCGCGATCTTCCAGACCATCATCATCAGCGGGTAGTTCCAGGGCGTCACCTGGCCGACGACGCCGATCGGCTCGCGCCGTACGAAGGAGGTGTGGTCCTTGAGGTACTCGCCGGCGGACTTGCCCTCCAGCACCCGGGCCGCGCCGGCGAAGAACCGGAGCTGGTCGATCGCCGGCGGCAGCTCCTCGTCGATCGTGAAGCCGAGCGGCTTGCCGGTGTCGCGGGACTCGACCGCGACGAACTCCGGGGAGCGCCTCTCGAGCGCGTCGGCGATCTTGAGCAGCGCTCGCTGCCGCTCGGAGGGCGTCGCGTCCCCCCAACCGCCCTCGAACGCCTTCTCGGCGGCCCGGTAGGCGCGGTCGACGTCCTCGGCGCCGGACATCGGCGCGGTGGCGTAGACCTCCCCGGTGCGTCGGGTCGATGACGTCGTAGGTCTCCCCCGACGCCGAGTCGACCAGGTCACCGCCGATGACGTTGCGGAACGACAGGTCTGCCATGACGCGCACCCTATCCACGGGGCAACGAAATCGATAGGGGCGCATGCGGGTTCGCGATGGAATCGGGTGTCCTCGCATCGTTTTGCGGCGGAACCGGCACGACGCACTCACCGAGGCCATACCGGGCCATGTCCAAGGTCCTGCCAGTTACGGAGGAAACCGGGTCACCGTTCGATGGATTCCGTGGTCTGAACACGCCGCAGATGCGGAATCACTTGCAGAGTGCCGTTGCCAGAGGCACGATGGTCGGGTGAGCAGCGACAACTCCCAGCAGCAGGCCCGCGACCACCTCTGGATGCACTTCACCCGGCACTCGACGTACGACACGCAGGACGTGCCGACGATCGTGCGCGGTGACGGTGCCTACATCTACGACGCAACGGGCAAGCGCTACCTCGACGGTCTTGCGGGCCTCTTCGTGGTACAGGCCGGGCACGGCCGCACCGAGCTCGCCGAGGCAGCCGCCAAGCAGGCCGCCGAGCTCGCGTTCTTCCCGCTCTGGTCCTACGCCCACCCGGGCGCGATCGACCTGGCGGCACGGCTCGCCGACTACGCCCCCGGCGACCTCAACCGGGTCTTCTTCACCACCGGCGGCGGTGAGGCCGTCGAGAGCGCCTGGAAGCTGGCCAAGCAGTACTTCAAGCTCACCGGCAAGCCGACCAAGCACAAGGTGATCAGCCGCGCGATCGCCTACCACGGCACCCCGCAGGGCGCGCTCTCGATCACCGGGCTGCCCGGCATGAAGGCGCCGTTCGAGCCGCTGGTGCCCTCGACGTTCCGGGTGCCCAACACGAACTTCTACCGCGCCGCGGAGAGTTCCAACCTGGGCCCGGACGACGAGCGCGCGTTCGGCCAGTGGGCGGCGAACCGGATCGCCGAGGCGATCGAGTTCGAGGGTCCCGACACCGTCGCCGCCGTGTTCCTCGAGCCGGTGCAGAACTCCGGCGGCTGCTTCCCGCCGCCGCCCGGCTACTTCGAGCGGGTCCGCGAGATCTGCGACGAGTACGACGTGCTGCTGGTCTCCGACGAGGTGATCTGCGCGTTCGGCCGGCTCGGCCACATGTTCGCCGCGCGAGCGCTACGGCTACCAGCCCGACATCATCACCTGCGCCAAGGGCCTCACCTCCGGCTACTCCCCGCTCGGCGCGATGATCGCCACCGACCGGCTGTTCGAGCCCTTCTCGAAGGGCGACACCAGCGTTCGCCGCACGGCTACACCTTCGGCGGCCACCCGGTCTCGACCGCGGTCGCGATGGCCAACCTCGACATCTTCGAGCGCGAGCAGCTCAACGAGCACGTGCTCGAGACCGAGGGCGACTTCCGCGCGACCCTGGAGAAGCTGAAGGACCTGCCGCTCGTCGGCGACGTCCGCGGCGACGGGTACTTCTACGGGATCGAGCTGGTCAAGGACAAGGACGACCAAGGAGACGTTCGACGACGACGAGTCCGAGCGGCTGCTCCGCGGCTTCCTCTCCGGCGCCCTGTTCGAGGCCGGGCTCTACTGCCGCGCCGACGACCGCGGCGACCCGGTCGTCCAGCTCGCGCCGCCGCTGATCTGCGACCAGGCACACTTCGACGAGATCGAGTCGATCCTGCGCGACGTGCTGACCCGCGCCGAGTCGAAGCTGTAGGGGGATCAGGCTTCGGCTGCTCGAGGACGCGTTCTCCGGGCGCCACCCGCAGCGGGCTCCGGGCAGTCGCTGGGGATGCCGTGTCGGCGGTGGCGTTCGCTTGGCTCGCTCATTCCTTCGCCGCCACGCCACCCTTTACGCTCCCTGCCCGAAGCCCGCTTCGCGCGCCGCCCTGCGGCGCGCCGGCTCTCGCCGCTCGCTGGCTGGGTGGGTGTGGTGGACGCTCGACGGCAGGTGCTCACATCACCTCTCCCACCAGACAGCGAGCGGGGAGAGTCGGTGGGCCAGGGGGCGACGGTGGCGTGGGGCGCGGGCGGAGAGCGTAAAGCGAGGCGTGGCGGCGAAGCGGCGAGCGAGCAAAGCGAGCGCTGCCGCCGACACGGCGAGTCCAGCGAACGCCCGCGTCGCACGCCAGCGGCGGCCCGAGGACAATCCTCGACCAGCCGAAGCCTGATCCCCCTAACCCAACTCTCTCCTGAGCTGGTCCACGCCCGTGAACACGACGCCCCGCAACCCAGCCTGCACGGCCCCGTCGACGTTGACCTCCTTGTCGTCGACGAAGGTCACATCGCCCGGGTCGGCACCCATCGCGGCGACGGCGTGGGTGTAGATCGCGGGGTCGGGCTTCACCAGACCGATCCGGCTGCTGACGAAGACGTGCTCGAAGCGGTCGGTCCAGCTGAGCTCGTCGAACGCCTCGGCCTGGATCAGGGGCGCGTTGGACAGCAGGGCGAGGCGTACGCCGGCGGCGGACTGCTCGTCGAGCAGATCCAGCATCCCCGGGTCGACGCGCGCCCACCCGCCGATGTCGACGCGGTCGAGCTCGTGCGCCTCGTCGACCGGGACGCTCCGGCCGGCCACGCGGGACCAGTACTCGTCACTCGGCAGACCGGCGTCGAGCGCCAGCCGGTCCGGCCAGTACCGCTCGGCGAGGGCTCTCCGGGGTGATCCCCAGCAGCGCAGCCACGCGCTCGTGCACCGTGTGGTCGTACGCAAGGCTGATCACCTCGCCGTAGTCGACCATCAGCCATGGCGTCACCTGCTCAGCCGTGCGTCTCCGACGGTCTGGAGGGCGTCGGTCAGGATCGTGAGTCCCTCGCGGGCCTCGTCGTCGGTCAGGGTCAGGGGCGGGGCGATGCGGAGGCAGTTGCCGTAGAGGCCGCCCTTGCCGATCAGCAGCCCACCCTCGCGGGCGCGCTCCAGCACGGCGGCCGCCGCGGCGGTGTCCGGCTCGGTGGTGCCGGGCCGCACCAGCTCGACGCCGATCATCAGGCCCCTACCGCGCACGTCCCCGACCATCTGGAGCTGGGCGGTCGCCTTCTCCAGGCCCTCCCGGAGCAGGGTGCCCACGCGCAGCGCCTGCTGCTGGAGGTCGTGCTCGAGCACGTAGTCGAGCGTCGCCTTCGCGGCTGCCGTCGACAGCGGGTTGCCACCGAACGTGGAGACCGACTGGGCGTTCAGGCAGTCCATCAGCTCGCGACGGGCGACGACGCCGCCGATCGCGGTGCCGTTGCCGATGCCCTTGGCGAAGGTGAGCACGTCCGGCGTGATGCCGTGCGCCTGGTAGCCCCAGAAGTGGTCGCCGGTGCGGCCCCAGCCGGTCTGCACCTCGTCGGAGACGAAGAGGATGCCGTGCTCGGTCGAGCACTTCGGCGTACGCCGCGTAGAGGCCGTCGGGCGGCACCGTGAACCCGCCGACACCCTGGATCGGCTCGGCGATCATGCAGGCGACGTCGCCCGCGGTCGTGGTGTCGATGAGGTCGCGCAGGTCGGCGGTGCAGGCGGCGACGTAGTCGCTGTCGGAGAGGTGCCGGAACTGGCTGCGGTAGCGATAGCCGCCCTGCACCCAGGTCACGTGCACGGGGCTCAGCGAGGAGACGCCGCCCAGCCGCGGTTACCGGTGATCCCGACGGTCGCGAACGACGCGGCCGTGGTAGCTGTTGCGGAGCGCGATCACCTGGTTGCTGCGGCGGTACGACGTGGCGAGCATCAGCGCGGTCTCGTTGGCCTCGGTGCCGGAGGAGGTGAAGAACACCTTGGCGTCGGGGATGCCGGAGAGCGCGGCGATCTTCTCGGCCAGCTCGACCTGCGTGCGCAACAGGTACAGCGTGGAGGTGTGCACGACGCCGCGGTCGACCTGCTCCTTGATCGCCTCGCGCACCTCGGGCACGTCGTACCCGAGCATGTTGGTGAGGATGCCGGCGAAGAAGTCGAGGTAGGTGTTGCCCTCGCCGTCGGTCACGTGGCGGCCAGTCGCCGGACACGATCTCGATCGGCTGGTCGTAGAACAGCGACAACCAGTCGGGCATCACGGCCCGGTGTCGCTGCAACAGCTCTGCGTGCGTCATGTCTCCTCCATGGTCATGAGTCGAATCCCAGGCCGAGGCGGTCCATCGCCTTCAGCCACACGTTCTCCTTGCCGCCGTTGGCGTCCGCCCGTGCGAGCGAGCGCCGGGTGGCCTCGATCCCGGCCCACCGGATCGGCTCCGGCGGGAACGGCAGGGGCTTCGTTCGCACCATCTCCAGCCGGGTGCGCGGCGTGTCCGCGCCGGCCAGCAGGTCGAGCATCACGTCGCCGGCGAAGCGGGTCGCCCCCACGCCCAGACCGGTGAACCCCAGCGCGTAGCCGACCCGACCACCGAGGGCCGTGCCGTAGAACGCCGTGAACCGCGTGCACGTGTCGATCATGCCGCCCCAGGCGTGTGTGAAGCGAAGGCCCTCCAGCCGGGGGAAGGTTCTGAAGAACCCGTCGGCGAGCAGGTGGAACGTCTCCGGGCGCGCGTCGTACTCCGACCTGATCGCGCTGCCGTAGTGGTAGATCGCGTCGTAGCCGCCCCAGAGGATGCGTCCGTCCCGTGTCGTGCGCGAGTAGACGAACTGGTTGCCGGTGTCGGAGAGGCCCTCGCGTCCCCGCCAGCCGATCGCGTCGCGCTGGTCCGCGGTCAGTGGCTCGGAGATCAGGGCGTAGTCGTACACGGGCACCGTCATCAGCCGCAGCCGGCGGAGCAGCGGCGGGTAGGCGTTGGTGGCGAGGACCGCATGCCGCGCGGTGACCGGGCCGCTGCACGTGGTGACCTCGACCCCGGCCCGGTGCCGACGGACACCGGTGACGGGCGTGTGCTCGTGGATCCGTACCCCGAGCGAGAGGCACGCGGCGCGCAGTCCCCAGGCGAGCCGTGCGGGCTCGACGATCGCCGCATGGGGGTCGTGGACGGCGGCGAGGAAGGTCGGCGAGTCGAGCCGCTCGCGCAGCTCGTCGCGGTCGAGCCATACCGGGTCGAGCCCGTGCTCCGACATCGCGGCGTACTCCTCGCGGAGCGGGTCGACCTGGTGCGGCTGCGTGGCCACCGCGAGCGAACCCGCGTTGACGAAGTCGCAGTCGATGCCGTGGCGCTCGATGGTGGCCCGGATGCCGTTCAGGTTGTCGTGGCCGAGCGCGATGACCTCGTCCAGCTCGTCGGGCCAGCGGGCACGACCGTTGCCGAAGCCGTGCGTGAGGCTGGCCTCGCAGAACCCGCCGTTGCGCCCGCTCGCCGCATGGCCACAGGTCGCCCCCTCGAGCAAGACCACGTCGCGGCCGGGGTCACGCTCCTTGGCGAGGAGCGCCGTCCAGAGTCCGAGGTAGCCGCCGCCCACGACCGCGAGGTCGGCCTCGGTGGAACCCTCCAGCCGGGGCAGCGGCGCGGGCCGCTGCGGGTCGTCGAGCCAGTACGGCGTCGTGCTCGCGTCGACCAGGGAGGACGACGCGGGCGAGCTGACCCGGGTCATACCAGGGCCTTCTCCTGCCGCCGCCGGTTGACCTCTGCACCGAGCACGATCACGATCGACACCACGAACATCAGCGTGCCGACCACGTTGACCTGCATCGGCACTCCGCGCTGGGCGACACCCCACACGTACATCGGGAACGTCGTCGTGTTGCCGGCGTTGAGGTTGGTGATGATGAAGTCGTCGAAGGACAACGAGAACGACAAGAGGGCTGCGCCGAGGATGCCCGGGAACACCAGCGGGAACGTGATCCGGCGGAAGGTCTCGGACTCGGTGGCATAGAGGTCCATCGCCGCCTGCTCGAGGTTGTTGTCGAGACCGGCGAGCCGGGCGCGCACCGTAACCACGACGAACGACAGGCAGAACATGATGTGGGCGATCAGGATCGTGGCGAACCCGAGCTGCCCACCGAAGCCCGACGCCACGAAGAGCGCCAGCAGCGAGGAGCCCATCACGATCTCGGGCGAGGCCATCGGCATGAAGATGACCAGGTTGGCTGCCGAGCGGCCCTCGAACCGGTGCCGCACCAGCGCGAACGCCATCATGGTGCCGAGGACGGTCGCGGCCACCGTGGCGAGCAGCCCGATCTGGATGCTGCGACTGACCGCGTGGCACATGCTCGGGTCCGCACAGGGGTGCAGCCAGTTCTGCAGGGTGAAGGCGTCGAACTTGTAGATCAGCTTGCTCGTCGGCTGGTTGAAGCTCATCAGGACGACGACCGCGATCGGGATGAATGTGTAGATCAGAACCAGCAGCCCTCCCGCGAGGATCAGGTGGTTTCCGATCCAGCGACCGAGGCGTTGCAGGGGGCTCATTCGGGGTCCTCGGCGAAACAGGAGCGAAGCGAGTGTTCTCCTGGGGTGATCACAGCAGCTCCTCCGTACCGGCGCGACGGACGTAGAACAGGACCAGCACCAGGATCAAGACCATCAGGATCACCGAGAGCGCACCCGCTGCCGGGTAGTTGTTGGCGTCGGTGAACAGGCTCTGGATGGTGTTGCCGATCATCCGCTGCTTTGGGCTGCCGAGCAGCTCGGCGTTGATGTAGTCGCCGACGGCCGGGATGAACGTCAGCAGGGTGCCCGAGACGACCCCGGGTAGCGACAGCGGCCAGGTCACCTTGAAGAACCCCACGTACGGTCGGGAGTAGAGGTCGCCAGCGGCCTCGATCAGCCGGTGGTCGATCTTGTCGATGCTGGCGAAGAGTGGCAGCACCATGAACGGCAGGAAGTTGTAGACGAGGCCGGCGACGACCGCGACCGGCGTGGCCAGCAACCGCTGGTTGGCACCCAGGATGTGCAGGAACTGCAGCGTGTTGACTATGAAGCCGTCGTCGCTCAGCAGCAGCTTCCAGGACAGGGTGCGCACCAGGAAGCTGGTGAAGAAGGGCGCGATCACCAGCACCAGCATCAGGTTCTTCCAGCGCCCGGACTTGAACGCGATGGCGTACGCGAGCACGTAGCCGAGGACCAGGCAGATGAGCGTGGCGACGCCGCCGTACACCAGGGATCGCAGCAACGGCCGCCAGTAGGCCTGGAGCGCATCGGTGTAGTTGCTGAACGCCCACGTCATGTCGTAGCCGGTGAGCACCGACCCGTCCGGGTCGTACAGGCTGGTCGCGACCAGCGAGTAGAGGGGCACCACGAAGAACAGGCCGAGCCAGATCGCCCCGGGGAGCAGCAGCCAGTAGCCGGTGAAGTGGCGCTTCGGCCGGCTCGCCCGCTGCGCGGGCGGGACGGTGGGTGCGGACACCGCGGTCACGGCGCCAGGTCCTCCTTGTCCGCGCCGGCCGATGCGTCCTGACTGTGGTCGAGCAGGAAGGCGTACTCCGGGCGCCACGACACGTCCACCGTTCTCGCCGGTGTGGAAGAGCCGTCGGCGACCCGTGTTCTGCTCGAAGACCTGCAGCTCCTGGCCCCAGGGCATCCGGACCAGGTATTGCGTGCTGACCCCCACGAAGCTGACGTCGGTGACCACGCCGCCGGAGATGCTGTGTCCGGGCGCGTCGATCACCTCGCCGACCTCCGCGATGAGCACCTTCTCCGGCCGGATGCCGACCCAGCCCTGTCCGCCCTCGGTGTGGGAGCGGTCGGCCCGGACGGAGATGTCGGTGCCGTGCATGTCGACGACCACAAAGTCGCCGTCCTTGCCCTTGACGTCGCCGCCGATCAGGTTGGACTGACCCAGGAAGTTGGCCACGAACGTCGTACGCGGGTTCTCGTAGAGCTCCGCCGGCGCACCCATCTGCTCGATCACGCCCGCGTTCATCACCGCGATCGTGTCGGCCATGGTCATGGCCTCCTCCTGGTCGTGTGTGACGTGCACGAACGTGCGGCCCACCTCCGTCTGGATCCGCTTCAGCTCGATCTGCATGGACCGACGGAGCTTGAGGTCGAGGGCGCCGAGGGGCTCGTCGAGCAGCAGCACCTCCGGGCTGTTGATCAACGCCCGCCCAAGGGCGACACGCTGCTGCTGCCCACCGGACAGCTGCGCCGGCTTCTTGCGGGCCTGGCTGCCGAGCTCGACCAGCTCGAGCATCTCGCGGACCTGCTGGTCGACGTCCTTGGTCCTGCGCCGACGAAGCCCGAAGGCGACGTTCTCGTAGATGTCGAGGTGCGGGAACAGGGCGTAGCTCTGGAAGACCGTGTTGACCGGTCTCTTGTACGGCTTGTCCCACGTGATGTCGCGGTCACCGAGCATGATCTGGCCCGACGTGGGCGTCTCGAGCCCGGCCACCATGCGCAGCGTGGTCGTCTTGCCGCACCCCGACGGACCGAGCAGCGCGAAGAACGACCCGGCCGGCACGTCGAGGTCCAGCGACCTGACCGCCGTGAACGCAGCGAACTCCTTGGTCAGGCTCCGCAGCCGCAGACCCTCGAACGTCTGGTCCGATGGCACCAGGCCCTCGGTGTCCTGCGCGGACTCAGCCACCTGTGACATCCGACCAGTCTCCTTCGTACTGCTTGTTCTGCGCCTCGGTGAGTGCCATGAAGTCGAACGTGCCCTTCAGGTCGGACTCGTCGGGGAAGATCAGCTTGTTGTCGACCAGCGAGCTGTCGACCTTCTCCATCGCCTGCCGGGCGCCTTCGACCGGACAGATGTAGTTGACGTAGGCGGCGAGGTTCGCCGCCACCTCGGGCTCGTAGTAGTAGTCGATCCACTTCTCGGCGTTCTTCTGGTGCTCCGCAAGGTTGGGCACCAGCATGTTGTCGCTCCACAGCGACATGCCCTCCTCGGGCACCACGAACTTGATGTTCGGGTTGTCGAACTGGGCCTGGATCACGTCGCCGGACCACGCCTCGCAGGCCAGCGTGTTGCCCGCGGTCAGGTCCTGGATGTAGTCGTTGCCGGTGAAGGCGCGAACCTGCCCTGCCTTGACCACCTCCGCGAGCTTCGCGATGGCCGTGTTCCACTCATCCTCTGTGAACTTGTCCGGGTCGGCGCCGGTCACCTTGAGCATGAACGCCATCGTGTCGCGCATCTCGGAGAGCAGCGTGATCCGGCCCTTGAGGTCGGGCCGGGTGATCAGCTCCTCGAAGCTGCGGACCTCCTTGGTCTTCTTCGCGTTGTACGCGATCCCGGTCAGGCCGCTCTGCCAGGGCGCCGAGAACTTGCGGTGCGGATCCCACTGCCGGTCCTGCAGGGCCGGGATCAGGTTCTTGTGGAGGTTGGGGATGGCGCTCGCAGACATCGGCTGCACCCAGCCGAGGTTGATCATCCGGGCCGCCATCCAGTCCGTGAGCACCATCATGTCGCGCCCGATCGTCTGGCACGCGCCGAGCTGGTTGCGCACCTTGGCGAAGAACTCGGCGTTGTCGCTCACGTCGTCGGTGTAGTGCACGGTGATGCCGGTCGCCGACTCGAACTCCTTGACCGTCGACGCCTTGTGGTTGATCGGGTCGATGTAGTCGGGCCAGTTGGAGACCACGACCTGCTTGCTGCTCGACGACGCGTCGGTCGCCTTGCAGTCGGCCGGGTCCTGCTCGGCCGACGGCGTTCCGAACAACGGCAGGATGGCCACGCTGCCGATACCGAACGCCGTGAGTCCGGCACCCTTGAGGACCGCCCGGCGGTTCGCACCGCCGCGTCCACCTCCGACCCGGCGCCCGCCCCCGGGCTGACCCTGCGGGAACGTCGACTCGTTCACATCCCGGCCTCCTTGCTCATCTCCCGCGCAGCCTCGCACGAGACGTGGCGCGCGACAAGGGATCTCGTTGTTTCCGGAGTGGCGTTCAACGAAATCGCTCATACGCACGTGGCGGCTCGACGCTTCGCCGCATCCTTGCCTTACCCACGACGAACCACCACGATTGCCTCCATGCCGGACAAGACCACTCGCCCCGAGCCCGCGAGGGTCGCCATCGACGACGTCTCCAAGGCCATTATCGAACAGCTCCAACAGGACGGGCGACGATCCTACGCCGCGATCGGCAAGGCCGTGGGCCTCTCCGAGGCGGCCGTGCGACAGCGCGTGCAGCGGCTGACCGAGAACGGCGTCATGCAGATCGTTGCGGTGACCGATCCGCTCCAGCTCGGGTTCGCCCGCCAGGCGATGATCGGGATCAAGGTCGACGGAGCAGCTCGACCCGGTCGCCCAGGAGCTCGGAAAGATCGACGAGATCGACTACGTCGTGATGACCGCCGGCGGCTTCGACCTGCTGTGCGAGGTGGTCTGCGAGAGCGACAGCCACCTGCTCGATCTGCTCTCCAAGCAGATCCGCGCGGTGGCCGGGGTACGCACCACCGAGACCTTCATGTACCTCAGGCTGACCAAGCAGACCTACGCGTGGGGTGTTCGTTGAGCCTGCAGAGCTACCGGTCGCTCTCGCTCTGGCACGACACCGCGGACGACGCGTTCGTACCGCGTCCCGCGCTGACCGGCCCTGCGTCGTACGACGTCGTCGTGGTGGGCGCCGGCCTGACCGGGCTCTGGACGGCGTACTACCTGCGTCGGGCCGACCCGTCGCTCCGGATCGCGGTGCTCGAGGCGGAGGTGGCCGGCTTCGGCGCCTCCGGCCGCAACGGCGGCTGGTGCAGCGCGCTGTTCCCGACCGGCTGGGACAAGCTGGTCAAGGCGTCGTCGACGGACGGCGCCCTCCGCATGCACCGCGCGATGCAGGAGACGGTGCGCGAGGTCGGCCGGGTCGCCGACGCCGAGGCGATCGACGCCCACTACCAGCGCGGAGGCACGGTCACCCTGGCCCGCACCGCAGTGCAGCTGCAACGGCTGAGGGCCGGCGTCGCGGAGGCACACGCCCGCGGGTTCACCGAGGACGACGAGCGGCTGCTCGACGCCGACGAGGCGAGCACGATGCTGGCCGCCGACGGTGTGCTCGGCGCGGCGTACACCCCGCACTGCGCGGCGATCCACCCCGCGCGGCTGGTGC
The DNA here is from genome assembly GCA_963745795.1 of uncultured Actinomycetota bacterium. Classification (GTDB taxonomy): domain Bacteria; phylum Actinomycetota; class Actinomycetes; order Propionibacteriales; family Nocardioidaceae; genus Marmoricola. The sequence continues at coordinate 705,307 of CAVUYR010000006.1, forward strand.
GCGGACTGGCGCGTGTGGTGGAGGCGTCGGGGGTCGCGATCTTCGAGCGGACCCGCGTCCGCGGCATCCAGCCCGGCCGGGTGGAGACCGACGCGGGAACCGTGACCGCCGAGGTGGTGCTGCGCGCGACCGAGGGCTACACGCCGCGGCTGGCCGGTCTCGGCCGCGCGGTGGCGCCGGTGTACTCGCTGATGGTCGCCACCGAGCCCCTGGACGAGGCGACGTTGGAGTCGGTCGGCCTCGCTGACCGCCCGACCTTCACTGACGGTCGGCACCTGATCATCTACGGCCAGCGCACGGCCGACGGTCGGCTGGCGTTCGGCGGCCGCGGGGCGCCGTACCACTTCCGGTCCCGCATCCGTCCGTCGTACGACGCGGAGCCGCGGGTGTTCGCCGAGCTCCGGCGGGTGCTGCTCGAGCTCCTCCCCCAGCTCGGCGCCGTGCGGTTCACACACGCGTGGGGAGGCCCGCTCGGCATCGCCCGCGACTGGGCGGCATCGGTCGGCCTGGACAAGGCCACCCGGATCGGCTGGGCGGGCGGTTATGTCGGCGACGGGGTGGCCACCACCAACCTCGCCGGCCGCACCCTCGCGGATCTGGTCACCGGCGCCGACTCCGACCTGGTCACCCTCCCCTGGGTCAACCACGTAAGCCGCAGCTGGGAACCCGAGCCACTGCGCTGGCTCGGCATCAATGCCGGTCTCCGGGCGATGACGCTGGCCGACGCCGAGGAGGACAGGACCGGCAGGAGCAGCAGGATCGCCAGGCTCATGGCGCCGCTGGTGGGAGGGCACTAGGAGTGATCGGGCTGGCGGTCTCACGGGCCTGACGGCGGCCGGCTCCCGGGGTCAGCCCTCGCCGTTCGCTGGGGTATGCCGTGTCGGCGACGACGTCCGCGGGGGCACAGGCGGATGCCGCCGCCACGCCAACCTTTACGCTCACGACGAGGGCTGCCCCGTCCGCCGGCCGACGCCACGTCGACTTCGTCCTCCGCTGTCGCGGAGGGGTGAGGCATCGGCGACGTGCGCGGAGGGTGCGCGGCGAGAGGCGTCGGCAGGGAGCGTAAAGCGAGGCGTGGCGGCGACGGCGGCCGCGAGCAGAGCGCGCGCCACCGCCGACACGGCGAGTCCAGCGACTGCCGAGGCCTCTGGTCGCGCGCCCGTCAGGGGCGGGCCCCCGCAACCGACGCCCAAGATCCCCTACTCCACGTCGATCTGACCCTCCGCGTACCACTTGCGGATGACCTTCTTGTCGAACTTGCCGACCGACGTCCGGGGCACCTCGTCGATGAACGCCCAGGCGTCGGGGAGCTGCCACTTGGCGAAGTCCTTGGCGAGGAACTCGCGGAGCTCCTCGACCGTGACCGAGGCGCCCTCCCTGACCACGACGGACGCGAGCGGGCGCTCGGCCCACTTCTCGTCGGGGATGCCCACGACCACGGCCTCGACGACGGCGTCGTGGGCCATCAGGGCGTTCTCGAGGTCGACGGAGGAGATCCACTCGCCGCCGGACTTGATCACGTCCTTGGCGCGGTCGGTGAGCTGGATGTAGCCGAGGTCGTCGAGGATGCCGACGTCGCCGGTGCGCAGCCAGCCGTCGTGGAACTTGTCGTCGACCGGGTCGTCGGGGTTGTAGTAGCCGTCGGTGACCCACGGCCCGCGCACCTCGACCTCGCCGACGGCCAGGCCGTCGCGCGGCTGGACCTGACCGTCGTCGCCGCAGGTGCGGGCCTCGACCCCGCAGAGCAGCCGGCCCTGGCCGCCGCGGTACTTCCACTCGGCCTCCCCCTCGACCCCGAGCGGGATGCCTGCTGCCGTAGCGACCGGGGAGGTCTCGGTCATGCCCCAGGCCTGCCGGATCTCCAGGTTGTGGCGTTCCTTGAGCGCCTTCTGCAGCGCGACCGGGACGGCGGAGCCGCCGCAGAGGATCAGCCGGATCGAGTCGAGCGTGACGTCCTCGTGGCTGTCGAGGTAGTTGAGGACGTCGTTCCAGACCGTGGGGACGGCGCCGGACAGGGTCGGCCGGCTCTCCTGCACGAAGCGCACCAGCGGCTCGGCCTGCAGCCACCGGTCGGGCATGCACAGCGAGGCGCCGCTCATCAGGGCGGCGTAGGCCAGGCCCCAGGCGTTGGCGTGGAACATCGGCACGATCGGCAGGATCCGGTCGTGGAAGTCCAGACCCGCGACGGCGGCGGTGCACACCGCCTGCGAGTGCAGCCACGCCGATCGGTGGCTGTAGACCACGCCCTTCGGGTTGCCCGTCGTACCGCTCGTGTAGCACATCGCGGCGGCGTCGCGCTCGTTCACCTCGGGCCAGTCGAACTCCTCGGACTGATCGGCCAGGAGGTCGTCGTAGAGCGTGACCTCCTTGCCCGACGCGCGCAGCGAGTCCAGGTCGGCGGACGCCGCGTCGGGTCCGGACACGAGCACGTGCGTGACGGTCTCGAGCTTGCCGAGCTGCTTGGCCAGCAGCGGCACCAGCGAGTCGTCGACGATGACGACCTGGTCCTCGGCGTGGTTGGCGATGTAGACGAGCTGCTCGGGGAACAGCCGGATGTTGAGCGTGTGGAGCACGGCGCCCATGGACGGGACGGCGAGGTAGGCCGCGAGGTGCTCGGCGTTGTTCCACTGGAACGTCGCCACCCGCTGGTCGCCGGAGATGCCGAGGGAACGCAGCCCGTTCGCCAGGCGTGCGACCTGCTCGGCGAGCTCGCCGTACGACGTGGAGCGCGACCCGCCGGGGGTCGCGGTCACGACCTCCGAGTCACGGTGCACGGTCGTGCCGTGCTGGCGGATGGAACCGATCGTGAGCTGGTAGTCCTGCATGGTGCTGCGCATCGCGGAGCCTCCTTGACGTCGTGAAGTGATCCTCACCGACCCGGAGGCGAGCGTCCAGAGGGCCTGCCCGGGTGGGCAGGTCAGTGGAACGTGAACCAGGCGCCCACGAGCCCCGGCACCAGCCCCAGCAGCAGCCACGGGGTGAACAGGGACTTCTGGTGGATCAGCCGACCGGTCGCCACGGCGACGACCCCGATGCCGGCGGCGATCACGTTGAGCCCGACCCGGGCGTCCATCCGGTCGTCGGGCATGAAGATCGCGGCGATCCCGACCCCCGCGGCGAGGTGCAGGATCGTGGTGACCGCGAGGACCGACATCACCCAGCGCTGCACCCGGCTCAGGGACTTCTCGCGCTCGGCGGCCGACCGCTGGGGGCGCGGGTTGTCGAGGTCCAGCAGGTGGCGCTGCCGGGGCCGGGGGGCGGGGTCGGGCATCGGACTCCACACAGTCGGGGACGGAGCACCAACCTACCGGCGGGCAAGCCTTCACCCCGACTCCCGACGGCCGTCGTGCCAGTATCCGGGCATGACCTCGATCACGTTGCCCGACGGACGCTCCCTCGACATCGTCGACGCAGGCGGTGACGGGTCCGTGCTGCTGTTCCACCACGGCACTCCCGGGTCGGGACAACCGGTGCGGGCGATGCAGCGCGCGGCCGAGACCGCCGGGCTCCGGCTGGTGACCTACACCCGGGCCGGGTACGGCGGGTCGAGCCGCAACGCCGGACGGTCCGTGGCCGACGTGACGCCGGACATGGAGGCGCTGCTGGACGCGCTGGGTGTCGAGCGCTGCGTCACCGTCGGGTGGTCGGGCGGCGGTCCGCATGCGCTCGCGATGGGCGCGCTGCTGCCGCAGCGGACGGCCGGAGTGGTGAGCATCGCCGGCATCGCGCCGTACGGCGCCCAGGGCATCGACTTCATGGCCGGCATGGGCGAGCAGAACGTGGTCGAGTTCAACGCGGCGCTCGCGGGCGAGGAGACGCTCCGGCCGTCGCTCGAGGCGGACGCCGAGGAGCTCGCCGACACCGACGCGGCAGGCATTATCGAGGGAATGGCGACGCTGCTCCCTCAGGTCGACCGCGACCACCTGACCGACGAGTTCGGTGAGGACCTGGCTGCGAACTTCAAGGAGGGCCTGCGCGACGGGGTCGACGGCTGGGTGGACGACGACCTTGCGTTCACGCATCCGTGGGGCTTCGACGTCGCCTCGATCACGGTGCCGGTGGCGATCTGGCAGGGCAGCGAGGACCTGATGGTGCCCTACGCACACGGCCAGTGGTTGGCCACGCAGGTGCCCGGCGTCCGGGCGCACCTGCTCGACGGCGAGGGGCACCTCTCGGTCGCGGTGGGTGCGCTCGACGACATGTTCGCCGAGCTCAAGGCCACGCTCTAGCGAACCGGCAGGTGCGTGCGCGGCGCCATCCGGGAGCCGTGGCGCGGCCGGGCGATCCGCGCCAGCTCGAGCAGCCGCTGCACCCGGTAGCGGTGCGGGCGCCATGGTTCGAGCAGCTCCGCCAACCGCTCGTCGTCGTCGACGACCTCGCCGGTCAACGCGTAGAAGATGTTCTTGCCGACGTGGTAGTCGCCGAAGCTCACGGCGTCGGCGTCGCCCAACGCGCGGAAGCGCACCTCCGCCGATGTCCAGACCCCGATCCCGGGGAGGGCGCGCATCCGGCGGTCGGCCTCGGCGCTGCCGTCGGCTCCCATCTCCACGGTGCGCTCGAGGTTGCGGGCGTAGCGCGCGGCCGAGACCAGCGCACGCGACCGCGCCGGGTCGATGTGCATCTGCAGCCACGCCCACGACGGCACCATCCGGATCGTCTCGGCCGACGGCTGCACCCACAGCTTGACCTCGTGGCCGGACTCCGGCGCCCGCTCGCCGTAGCGGAAGACGAGGGTGCGGAAGCCGGCCAGCGCCTCCTGCCCGGTCACCTTCTGCTCGATGATCGCCGGCGTCAGCGCCTCCATCACCCGGCCGGTGCGGGTGAGGCGCCAGTGCGAGTGCCGCCGCCAGGCCCGCTCGAGCACCGGGTGGCGGGGCTCGAAGCCCGACGGGTCGTCGTCGGCGCCGAGCATCGCCGGCATCTGGTCCAGGGCCCACGTCGCGCCGGGCCCCCAGGCCTCGCCGAGGACGTCGCCGGTGTCGGGCCGGGAAAGAATGCGCAGGGTCGCCGGCCCCTCCGGGGTGCCGATGCCGCGCCAGATCCTGCCGTCGGGGGTCGTGCGGTAGGTCGGGTCGGCGCCGCCGCGGCGCACGATGCGCAGCGTCTGGGCGACGGGGCACGGCCAGCCGGGGCGCCAGACCCGGACCCGCGGCGTGCTCATGGCGCCACCCTAAGATGCACGCCACCGACTTGGCGCGGTCCGGAAACTGGTGGCATGCGCGGGCGAACGGCGGTGGTGGTCGGCGCCGGGCTGGTCCTGCTGCTCGGTGCCGCAGGCTTCCTGGTGATCGACACCGGCGCAGCGTGGCCTGCTGCCCGGTGCTCCGGACTGCACGGTGACCGTGGGCGAGCGCGAGGTGGGGCTCAGCAGCGCACAGGCGGCCTCGGCGTCGAGCACCACGGCGCGCGTCGTACGCCGGGGCGGGACGCCCGCGTCGGCGGCCGCGGCCCTCGACACCGAGCTGCCTGTCGCAGATCGGCGTCTGGTCGCGTCCGCCCTGGCCGGACGTGCGCCCGCCGCACTGACCTGCACGCAGGCCACCGACGCCGCGCCCGGCTCGACCCGACTGACGCCGAGCGGACTGGTGCCGAGGGCGCGCGACGTACGTCGTGAGCTGGACCGTGTCTTCGGGAGGCAGAAGGTGGGCGGCTTCGCGCCCGGTGGGGTGTCGTCCGGCCACAGCCCAGGCTCGGCCCACTACGAGGGCCGCGCGGTCGACGTCTTCGTGCGTCCGGTGACCGTGCCGAACCGGCAGCACGGCTGGGCGGTCGCGCAGTACCTCGTCGCGAACGCCGGCGCGGCTCGGGGTCGCTACCGTGATCTTCGACGGCCGGATCTGGACCGCGCGCCGCTCGTTCCAGGGGTGGCGCGACTACGCACCGGACACACGGGGCCGTTCGCGCGCGGTCGCCGCGATCCTCGAGCACCGCGACCACGTGCACGTCGACGTGTCCTGAGCGGTCGGCGCCTCCGGGTTGAATGGTCCCGTGCAGCTCATCGACCTCGTGACCACGTTCGACGCCGTGCGGGCGACCCGATCGCGCAAGGCCAAGATCGCCGCCGTCGCCGCGAGCCTGCGGCTGGCCGCCGACGACGAGGTGTTCGTGGTCGCCACGTACCTGTCCGGCTCGCTGACCCAGAGACGCACCGGTGTCGGCTGGCGGTCGTTGACCGACCTGCCCGCTCCGGCGGCGGGGCCGTCGCTGACGGTCCTGGAGGTCGACGCGGCCTTCGAGACGCTGGCGGGGGTGGCCGGGGCGGGTTCGCAGGCCGAACGACGGCGACTGCTCGACGCGCTGTTCGGCGCCGCGACGGCCGACGAGCAGGCGCTGCTGCGCGGACTGGTCACCGGGGAGGTACGCACCGGTGCCCTCGAAGGCGTGCTGGTCGAAGGGATCGCGACCGCGTTCGAGGTCCCGTCGCCGGTCGTACGCCGCGCGGTGATGCTGGCCGGCTCGGCGCCGTACACCGCCCGGACCGCGGCCGAGGGCGGCGCCGACGCGCTGGCCGCGATCGGCCTCGAGGTGGGCCGCCCGGTGCAGCCGATGCTGGCCGGCAGCGCTCCCGACCTCGCGGCAGCGCTCGAGATCACCGGGCTGCCGTGCATCGTCGACGGCAAGCTCGACGGCATCCGGATCCAGGTGCATCGCATCGGCGACCAGGTCACGGTGTGGTCGCGCAGCCTCGACGAGCTGACGACGCGGTTCCCCGAGCTGGTCGACCTCGTGCGGTCGCTGCCGGCAGATTCGCTCGTGCTCGACGGCGAGGCGCTCCTGGTCGACGAGGGGGGTCGGCCGCGGGCCTTCCAGGAGACCGCGTCCCGGTCGATGACGCGATCCGAGTCGGAGCTGGTGCTGACGCCGTACTTCTTCGACGTGCTGCACCTCGACGGCCGCGACCTCCTCGACGCCCCCGCGGCCGAGCGGCTGGAGGTGCTGGCCGACCTGGTGCCCGAGCGCCACCGGGTGCCGAGGAGCGTCGCGGGCACGGCCGAGCGAGGCGACCGAGTTCCAGTCCCGCGTCCTCGACGACGGCCACGAGGGTGTCGTGGTCAAGTCGGTCGACGGCGCCTGGGAGGCCGGCCGCCGCGGCTCCGGCTGGGTGAAGGTCAAGCCGCGCCACACCCTCGACCTGGTGGTGCTGGCGGTCGAGTGGGGCAGCGGCCGCCGGCAGGGCACGCTCTCGAACATCCACATGGGCGCGCGCGACCCGGACGGCGCCACGACCGGGCAGCCCTGGGTGATGCTCGGCAAGACCTTCAAGGGCATGACCGACGAGATGCTCGCCTGGCAGACCGAGCGTTTCCTCGAGCTGGAGACCTCCCGCGAGGGCCACGTGGTCCATGTACGCCCCGAGCAGGTGGTCGAGATCGCCTTTGACGGCCTGCAACGCTCGACGCGCTACGCCGGCGGCCTCGCCCTGCGCTTCGCCCGCGTGCTGCGCTACCGCGAAGACAAGCGCGCCGACGAGGCGGACACGATCGACACCGTGAGGTCGCTGGTCACGTAGGTTCCTCGCGTCCGCACCGCGAACACACAAGTGCTCGGAGGCGTTGGCAGCACACTTGTGCTGCCAACGCCCTCGGGCCCATCGTCGGCCTCACTGGAAGCGTGAGCGAGGACGACCCTGATCCCGACCCGCCGGCGGATCACGGGTCAGGGGTCGACGAGCAGCCGGAACGCGTGACCCATCACGGGTGTGCAACTACGGGTTACCTCCACCGTTAACCTGCCAGCATGACCACCACCTACAACGGACGCCGCGGGGCCGCTCTGGTACGCCGCAGGGCACGTGAGCGCGAGATCCTCGACGCCACGCGGGCCCTGTTCGACGCGCGCGGGGTGCGCGACGCCCAGATCGAGGACATCGCCCGCGCGGTCGGGGTCAACCGGGCGATCATCTACCGGCACTTCTCCGGCAAGGAGGAGCTGTTCGCGCTCACCCTGGTCGGCTACCTCGACGACCTGGAGGCGCGGCTCGGTGCCGTGAGCACCCGGCTCGGCCCGAGGAAGCGGGTCACGGCACTGACCGAGGCCTTCGTCGACTTCGGCCTGGAGCACCCGGCGTTCGTCGACTGCGCGCAGACCCTGATGAGGCGCCCCGGCCCGGAGCTCCTCCAGGAGATCTCCGAGGGCGCGCTGTTCCGGCTCGGTCGCGGCATCGCCTCGTGCCTGCGCCACGTCACCGACGCGCTCGAGGCCGGCGTCGCCCGCGGCGACTTCAAGATCGCGGACGTGCACCTGCTGGCCAACACGCTCTACGCAAGCGGCCTCGGCGCACTTCAGCTCGCCCGGGTCGGGATGCTGGTCAAGGAGGCGGCACCCGGCGTACCGGTCGTGGCACCGGTCTCCCCAGCCCAGGTGAAGGACTACCTCGTCGCCAACGCGCTCGCCCTCACCAACCGCGAGTGACTTCTCGGCGCACACACGCCAACCACGAGTGACGCCTCGGCGGAGCTAGCGCTCGAGGATGGCGGTGACGCCCTGACCCCCGGCGGCGCAGATCGAGATCAGGCCTCGACCGCCGGACCCGTCCTTGCCTGCCTTCTCGGCGAGCAGCTTGGCGAGGTTGGCCACGATCCGGCCGCCGGTCGCTGCGAACGGGTGGCCGGCCGCCAGCGACGAGCCGTTGACGTTGAGCTTCGCACGGTCGATCGGGCCGAGCGGCGCGTCGAGGCCGAGGCGCTCCTTGCAGAACACCGGGTCCTCCCACGCCTTGAGCGTCGAGAGCACCTGCGAGGCGAACGCCTCGTGGATCTCGTAGAAGTCGAAGTCCTGCAGGGTCAGCCCGTTGCGCTCGAGCAGCCGCGGCACGGCGTACGCCGGCGCCATCAGCAGTCCCTCGCCCCCGTGCACGAAGTCGACGGCCGCGGTCTCGGAGTCGACGAAGTACGCGAGCACCTCGTGCCCGTGCTCGGTCGCCCAGTCCTCCGACGACAGCAGCACCGTGGAGGCACCGTCGGTCAGCGGCGTGGAGTTCGCGGCGGTCATGGTGGCCGCCACGCCCTTGCCGAACACCGGCTTGAGCTTCGCGAGCTTCTCCAGGGACGAGTCGGCCCGCAGGTTCTGGTCCCGGTCGAGGCCGTTGAACGGCGTGACCAGGTCGTCCTGGAACCCACGGTCGTACGACGCCGCCAGGTGCTGGTGCGAGGCGACGGCGAGCTCGTCCTGCGCCTCGCGCGTGATCTGCCACTCGAGCGCGGTCAGGGCGGCGTGCTCGCCCATCGACAGCCCGGTGCGGGGCTCGCCGTTCTGCGGGATGGACGGGACCAGGTACTGCGGGCGCACCTTGGTGAGCGCGGCCAGCCGGCCCTGCATGGTCTTCGCCCGGTTGGCCTCGAGCAGGATCTTGCGCAGCTTCTCGCCGACCGCGATCGGGGCGTCCGAGGTGGTGTCGGAGCCACCGGCGACGCCGACCTCGATCTGGCCGAGCGCGATCTTGTTGGCGACGTGGATCGCCGCCTGGAGGCCGGTGCCGCACGCCTGCTGGAGGTCGTAGGCGGGCGTCTCCGGCGCGAGCCTGGAGCCGAGCACGGACTCTCGCGTGAGGTTGAAGTCGCGGCTGTGCTTGAGCACGGCACCGGCCACGACCTCGCCGAGGCGCTGGCCCTGCGAGGCCGAAGCGGGCGACCAGCCCGTCGAGGGCGGCGGTCAGCATCTCCTGGTTGCTCGCGGTCGCGTATGCCGTGTTCGAGCGGGCGAAGGGGATCCGGTTGCCACCGAGGACGGCGACCCGTCGGGGAGAGGTCTTCATGTCTCCATCCTGTCCGGCAGACCGCGCCAAGGAAACGTTGTGAGGGGCACGTCACGAAGAATGGACACCCAGTTAAACCGGCTCGTTACGTTCGACGAGCATGAGCGATCGCTATGCCAGTCCTTCACGTCCACACCGCTCGGCAAGCTGCTGGTCAGGAATCTCGGCCTGCCCGACCCGGTCGCGCTCGACCGGTGGCACGAGGGTGCCCCGCTCGTCGACGGCACCGTCGTGACCGGCGGCACGGGTCGCCTGGCCGACCCGGTCACCGCCTCGCTGGACGCCCTCGGCATCGCGAGCACCACCACTGCTGTCGAGGGCGAGAAGTACAAGGGCCTGGTCTTCGACGCCACCGGCATCAGGGACTCCGCAGGGCTGGTCGCCCTGCAGCAGTTCTTCACGCCGCTGATGCGCAGCCTGCTCCCGTGCAGCCGGGTCGTGGTGCTCGGCGCCGTGCCGGAGAGGCTGTCCGGGCCCGAGCGGGTCGCGCAGCGCGCCCTGGAGGGCTTCACCCGCTCGCTCGGCAAGGAGATCGGCCGCGGCGGCACCGTCCAGCTCGTGTACGTCGCCGAGGGCGCAGAGCTGGCGGTCGACTCGACGCTCGCGTTCCTCCTCTCCCCCAAGTCGGCGTACGTCTCCGGCCAGGTGGTGCGGATCGGCGCGACCGGCGCGACCGCGGCCGGAACCGTGCCCAGCATCGACAAGCCGCTGACCGGCAAGGTCGCGCTCGTCACCGGCGCCTCCCGTGGCATCGGCGAGCAGATCGCGCGGGTGCTGCACCGTGACGGCGCGACGATCCTCGGCGTCGACGTGCCCCAGGCAGCGAGCGAGCTGCTCGAGGTCACGCGTGAGCTCGGTGGCGACAACCTGACGCTCGACATCACCAACAAGGACGCGCCGCAGCGGATCGCCCAGTACGTCAAGGAGAAGTACGGCGCCGTCGACGTCGTCGTGCACAACGCCGGCATCACGCGCGACAAGAAGCTCGCCAACATGGACGAGGGACGCTGGGGCTCCGTGATCGCGGTCAACCTGACCGCCCCGGAGCGGATCACCCGCGAGCTGCTCGACCAGGGTCTGGTCAACGACAACGGCCGGATCATCGGCGTCGCCTCGATCGCGGGCATCGCCGGCAACGTCGGCCAGACCAACTACGCCGCCTCGAAGGCCGGCGTGATCGGCCTCGTCGACAGCCTCGCCGACGAGCTGCAGAAGGGCGTCACGATCAACGCGGTGGCGCCCGGCTTCATCGAGACGAAGATGACCGCCGCCGTGCCGTTCGCCACCCGCGAGGTCGGCCGCCGGCTCAACGCGATGAGCCAGGGCGGCCTGCCGGTCGACGTCGCCGAGACCATCGCCTGGTTCGCCTACCCCGGCTCCACGGCCGTCAACGGCAACGTGGTCCGGGTCTGCGGCCAGATGATGCTGGGCGCCTGATGACACCCGACGAAGCCATGACAACCCGTGAGGTGCAGGGCGGGGTCGGTCTGTCGACGATGCTCAAGGCGGCGCTCCCGGTGCTGCCGGGGGTGAGCCTGATCCCCGGCGTCGCCAAGAAGGGCGGTGACCTGCCGGACCTGACGCTCACGCGATCGGGCCTGGCGATCGACGCCGGCCACGTCGCGGCGTACGCCGAGGTCTGCGGTTTTCCCGCACGCCAGCACCTGCCGCTCACCTACCCGCACATGCTCGCGTTCCCGCTGCACATGGGGATCATGACCGACGGCTCGTTCCCGTTCCCGGCGATCGGCACCGTGCACCTGGCGAACACGATCACCCAGCACCGGCTGATCGCGCCGACCGAGCGTCTCGACGTCTCGGCGACCGCCGGCAACCTGCGCCCCCACCCCAAGGGCAGGGTGTTCGACCTGGTCACCACCGTGACCAGCGGTGGCGAGACGGTGTGGGAGTCGACGTCGGAGTACCTGCGGATCGGCGGTGGCGACAAGGACCTCGAGCCCGAGCACGCACCGCTTGACGTGGTGCCGGCCGGCCCGGTGGTCTGGCGACTGCCCGGCGACCTCGGTCGTCGCTACGCCGCGGTCTCGGGCGACCACAACCCGATCCACCTCTACCCGCTGACCGCCAAGGCGTTCGGGTTCCCGCGGCAGATCGCCCACGGGATGTGGACCAAGGCCCGCTGCGTCGCCGTGCTCGACAACCGGCTGCCCGACGCGGTGACCGTGCGCGTGGAGTTCAAGAAGCCCGTGTTCCTGCCCGGCACCGTGGCCTTCGGGTCACGCATCGACCACGACCGCGTCGCCTTCTCCCTCACCCGGCCGAAGGACGGCGCACCCCACCTCGTGGGACTCGCCGTGCCGGCCTGAGGTTCTCAACCCCGCTTGGCGCCGTACGCGACGGTCTTCGTGGCCGCGACGGTCGTGCCCCTGGCGACGTAGCGCAGCGTGAACACGGCCTTCGTCGGCGACCACACACCGAGGTCGTCGATCCGGTCGCCGTTCCAGTCGCCCACGACCGGCAGGTTCCCGGACGCGCCGAGCGCGACGGTCGTGGTCGAGACGGTGCCGTTGGCGGCGACCCTGCGCATCAGGAAGGTCGTCGTGGAGGGGCGGTAGACGCCGAGGTCGTCCTTGCCGTCGCCGTTCCAGTCACCGGCCAGCGGCAGGTCGCCGTCGCGGCCGTAGGTCGCGTACTTCGAGACGCCGTCGGCGGTGCGCATGGCGAAGCGGTGGATGTCCGGGCGCCAGAGGCCGAGCTGGCTGGTGCCGTCGCCATCCCAGTCGCCGGCGAGCGGGATGGCCAGGTTGATGCCGTACGGCGGTCTTGACCAGCGCACCGGACCCTCGGCGCTGCACGAACTTCGTGCTGCCCGGCGGTCGGACGCCGACGTCGGCCCTGCCGTCGGCGTTCCAGTCACCGACGAACACCCGGTCCCAGCCGGTGCCGAACGTGAGCGTCGACGTCGTGGTGCCGACCAGCTCGTGGAACGACGAGCCGGTGGCCGTGCGGTGGAAGACACCGAGATCGGTCCTGCCGTCGCCGTTCCAGTCCCCGGAGACCGGCGTGTCCGGGCAGCTGGTCGAGGCCTGTGTGGTGTTCATCTTGAACGTGGTGCGGTGGAAGTACGACGGGACGTCGGTGCCGTTGAGCCGCTCCTCGAAGTGCAGGTGCGGACCCGTGACGTTGCCGGTGTCGCCCACGAACCCGACCGGCTGGCTCTGGTCGATGGTCATGCCCTCGACCAGCCAGGTCTCCTTCATGTGGGCGTACAGCGTCGAGCGGCCCGCACCGTGGTCGATGATCGCGTAGCGGCCGTAGCCGGTGGCGCCGTCCGGCACGACCCGGGTGACCACGCCGGGGGCCGCGGCGAGCAGCGGGTGGCCGTAGTCGCCGGGACGGTTCCAGTCGATCGAGTAGAAGCTCGGCGAGTGGTAGGAGCGCGAGGTGCCGGTCCACGCCTCCCCGCACAGGAAGGGCATCTCGTAGTCCGGCCCGGTGGCCGGGTCGACGCCGGCGGCCGGGGCTGAGATCGCCGGCGCCGGCGTCCCCACGGCGAGGCCGGCTGCCAGCAGGAGGGTTGGTCCGGCGGTCAGGGTACGGGTCTGGAAACGGCTCATAGCGAAACCTCACTAGTCACACGAGTCACAACAGCACACGACCGTACCCTCGTTTTCCGGCCCGCGGCGGGGGGCGGAAGGAACTACATCCTGGTAGTTCGCCGATGCCCCGAAGCGCTAGCCAGACTCCCGTGACCGCGCCGGCCGGACCAGACCCTCCTGGGCGACGGTGGCGACCAGGCGTCCGTCCTGCGTGAACACCCGGCCGAACGCCAGGCCGCGGCCACCCGAGGCCGAGGGCGAGAGCTGGTCGTAGAGCCACCACTCGTCGGCGCGGAAGGGACGGTGGAACCAGATCGTGTGGTCGAGCGAGGCCGACTGCACCTTCGGTGACGCCACGTGCACGCCGTGCGGCACCAGGCTTGCGCCCAGCAGGGTCATGTCGCTGGCGTAGGTGAACGCCGCCCCATGCAGGATCCGGTCGTCGGGCAGGTCACCGTTGACCCGGATCCAGAGCCGCGCCTGCGCCGGGTGGACGCTGGCGTCGAGCTCGCCGTCGGGCCGCGAGTCGCCGGCCCAGCGCACGTCGAGCGCCGCCCACTCCCGCTCCCACTGGTCGGAGCGCTTCGGCGACTGCCGGCCGAAGAGCTCGCCCAGGGTCGGGCACTCCTCGGGCGGCGACACGTCGGGCATCGCGTCCTGGTGCTCGAACCCCTCCTCGTGCTTCTGGTAGCTGGCGGTCTGGAAGTAGATCGGCCGGCCGTGCTGGCGCGCCACGACGCGCCGGGTGACGAAGGACCGGCCGTCGCGCAGCGGGTCGACGTCGTACACGATCGGGACCTTCACGTCGCCCGGGCGCAGGAAGTACGAGTGCAGCGAGTGCACGGCGTACTCGTCGGGCACGGTGCGGGTCGCCGCCACCAGCGCGTGCGCCGCGACCTGGCCGCCGAAGACCCGCTGCAGTGACGTGTCGGGCTGGGTGCCGCGGAACAGGTTGTCCTCGATCGCCTCGAGGTCGAGGAGCTCGACCAGCTCCTGGACCGAGCCCGGCACTACTGCTCCCCGCCGTCGGGCTTGTCGTCGAGCCCGGCCAGGAACTGCTCGAACTGGGCGCCGATCTCGTCGCCGGACGGCATCGGCTCTCCCTCGGCGAGCAGGTTGGACTCGCTCTCCGCGGCGCGGTGGAAGGCGTCGTACTGCTGCTCCAGTCCGCGTACGACGTCGCGCACCTCGCCGGACTCCGAGAGCTGGCTCTCGATCTCGACGGTCTGCTTCGTGCCGGCCTCCCGCAGCGTCTCGACGTCCCACGAGAGCCCGGTGGTCGAGCCGATCGCGTCGAGCAGCGCCACGGACGCGAGCGGGTAGCCGAGCTGCGCCACGTAGTGCGGGATGTGCGCGACCCAGCCGAGTGCGTCGACGCCCCAATCCCCCAGCCGCAGCTCGAGCAGTGCCTGGGCACTCGAAGGCACCCGGAGCTCGCCGCGCCACACGTTCTCCTGCGTCAGCAGGTGCTCGGACGTCGCATGGTTCGTGAGCTGGACCGGTCGCGTGTGCGGGACGGCCATCGGCACCGAGCCGAGGGAGACCACGAGCCGCACGTCGAAGTGCTCCACGACGCGACGGACAGCCCGGGCAAAGGCCTCCCAGCGAATGTCGGGCTCGGGTCCGGCCAGCAACAGGTACGGCGTGCCCTCCTGGTCGCTGAGCAGCCGAACGACCAGCCGGGGCGCGTCGTAGTCGGTGTAGCGGTTCTCCTGGAAGGTCAGTGGAGGCCGGCGCGCGCGGTAGTCGTAGAACTCGTCCACCTCGAAGCTCGCCACCACCCGGCCACCACTGGTGGTCGAGCCCGTCGAGACCGACCCGACCAGGTGCTCCACCGCGAGCGCGGAGGCGTTCCCGGCGTCAAGGAAGCCGTCGAGGGCGACCAGCATCACCGGTCCCTCGTCCTGTTCGGCGAGCTCCGGTACGTCGTCCACGATGTGCACGAAGCGTGCCTGCGTCATCAGGCTCCTTCCCTGTCCTCCCAGCCTAGTGTCGCAACGTCGCTAGCCTGCTCGTCCATGCCCCCTGTCTCCGCGTTGTCGGTCACGCCCGAGGACCTGGTCGAAGCCGTGCGCACGGGCATCGCTGCACTTGCCGACCCGGCGAAGGCCGCGACGATGCAGGCGTTCCTGCACCTCGTCGTGACCGGTGCGTGGTGGGACCACGTGGACGTCGGGCAACGGCTCCGGCGGGCTCAGCCGGCGTGAGGCCCTCAGGCACCTCGGATGATCAGCGCGAGCGTGGCACCACGGTGACCGGCACGCGCGAATGGCGCACGACCCGGCCGGAGACGCCGCCGAGCAGCACCCGACCGACCGGACCGTAGTCGCGGGAGCCGCAGACCAGCAGGTCGGTCTGACCGGCATCGATGTCGACGAGGGTGTCGACGACCGGGCCCTCGACCAGGCGCCCCGTCGCGCGGACGCCGTCCACCGCGGTCACCGCGCGGTCCAGCGCCTGCTGGTAGTCGGCCCGCTGCTCGGCGCCGAAGCGCGACGGTTCGCCCGCATGTCGGCGGGTGTCCGGCACCACGGTCATCACCTCGAGTTCGGCGCCGAGCTGGCGGGCGAACCGGGCACCCGACGACAGCGCGGCCTGTCCGTCGGGGGTGTCGAGGTACGCCACCGTGACCCGGCGGAAGCCGACGTCCTCCCGCTCGGCGTAGTCGCCGGGAACGATCGTGACCGGGCTCGCCGACCCGTGCAGAAGGCGTTGGGCGTTGGAGCCGGGGTAGGTACGCCGCAGGCCACCGGCTCGACGGGCGCCCAGCACCAGTACGCAGTCACCTGCTTCGACCAGGTCGCTGAGCCCGTGGGCGGGCGAGCTGGCGTCGACCGACCGGTACTCCGCGGCGTCGCCGAGCAGCCCGCGTGCCTCGGCAAGGAGCGCCTGGGCCTCCTCGCGCTGGTAGGCGTTCCACTCGGCGTCGGTGCGTCCCGGACCCAGCGGCGCCTGCCCGGGGTGAACGGTGACGACGACCGGCGTGGTGCCCGAGGCGGATCCCCAGCGACGGCCGAAGGCGAGCGCGTCAGCGCCCGTCGGACCGCCGTCGTACCCGACGATCAGGCGGTCGCCGCCCATCTCACTTGGCCCTGCCGGGCGAGGTCTCGCGTTCGCGGAGGCGTGAGTTGCGGTAGCCGTACGTCGCGTAGACCACCAGTCCGACCGCCATCCAGACCACGAACCGGATCCAGGTCACGCCCGGCAGGTCCTGGACGAGGTAGACGCAGAAGGCGACACCGATCAGCGGGAACACCGGCGAGAACGGGACCCGGAAGGGTCGATCCATGTCGGGCTTGGTGCGGCGCAGGATGATCACGCCGATGTTGACCAGGATGAACGCGAACAGGGTGCCGATGTTGACCAGCTCCACGATCGAGCTCGAGCGGCACGAACGCGGCGAGGATCGCGATCAGTACGCCCAAGGTCGAGGGTCAGCCGGGCCGGGGTGCCGAACCGCGGGTTGACGTCGGCGAAGCCGCTTCGGCATCAGGCCGTCGCGGCACATCGCGAAGATGATGCGGGTCTGGCCGTAGATGATCACCAGGATCACGCTGGTGATCGCGACGAGCGCGCCGAAGGCGAGCACGGCGGCCGCCCAGTCGATGCCGGCGCCGTCCTGCAGCGCAGCGGCCAGTGGGGCGTCGCTGCTCGCCCAGCTGCTTGGCCGGCAGCGAGGCCGATCGCGCCGATCGCGACCAGGATGTAGAACACCGTGGAGATCACCAGCGAGCCGACGATCGCGATCGGCAGGTCGCGTCCCGGGTTCTTGGACTCCTCGCCGCCGGTCGAGACCGCGTCGAAGCCGATGTAGGCGAAGAAGATCAGGCCCGCTGCCGGCGACGATCCCGTCGTTGAGCCCGTCGGGGTTGAACGGCGTGAGATGTTGCCGGAGTTGAACGACGTGAACGCCACGATGATGAAGAAGACCAGGATCAGCAGCTTGATGCCGACCATCACCAGGTTGACCGTCGCGCTCTCGCGGGTGCCGCGGACCAGCAGGAGCGTGATCGCGAGCACGATGATCACGGCGGGCAGGTTGAAGACGCCGCCGTCCTCGGGCGCCAGCGCGATCGCCTCGGGCAGCTGGTAGCCGAACGCGGCGTCGAGGAACTCGTTGAGGTTGCCGCCCCAGCCGACGGCGACGGCGGCCACCGACACGCCGTACTCGAGGATCAGGTCCCAGCCGATGATGAAGGCGACGAGCTCACCCATCGTCGCGTAGGCGTAGGTGTACGGCGCTGCCGGAGACCGGGACCGACGGAGGCGAGCTCGGCGTACGACAGCGCCGAGAACAGGCAGGTGACCGCGGCGAGGACGAACGACAGGACGACGGCTGGACCGGCCTCGGCGGCGCCCTCGCCGATCACCACGAAGATGCCGGTGCCGATGATCGCGCCGACGCCCAGGGCGGTCAGCCCGACCGGGCCGACGGTCCGTCTGAGGGAGTGGCCTTCCTCCTCGGCTCGACCCGACGATGTCGGTGACGTCCTTGGTCGCCCACCAGCCTGCAACTCCGATTGCCATGACAGCCCTTTCCGAGACGCACCCCCGGCGAACCGGGTGGGCCCGGGAGTAATGGCCCATCGCCAGTAGACGCACACCTGTGACGGTGACGGCAAGGGGTCCCACCCTTTCGGGTCCCCCGGAGAACCGCGTCCTGGCCGCGCCCCTATGGCTCAGACCTGGTCGGTCGCGGGGTGTGGTGCCGTCGCGGCGTCGAGCTCACTGATGTCCTCGACCGTTCGGCGCGCGATGGTCTGCGCGGTCAGCCCGATCCGCTCCAGGATGCTGGCGCGCTTGGCGTGGTCGAGGAACTGCTGCGGGATGCCGTGCAGCCGCACCGGCGTCGTCACCCGGTGCTCGTTGAGCAGCTGTAGCAGACGGTGCCGCAGCCGCCGACGATGCCGTTGTCCTCGATGCGAGACCACCAGCCGGTGGTCGCGCGCCAGGCCGACGATCGCCTCGTCGACCGGCTTGACCCAGCGCGGGTCGACGACGGTGACGCCGATCCCCTGGCGGCCGAGCCGGGCGGCCACGTCGACGGCGGTCGCGGCCATCGAGCCGACGCCGACGATCAGCACGTCGCGTGGCTCCCTCGCGCACGAGGACGTCGAGGCCGCCGACCCGGTCGAGCGCCGGGATGTCGTCGATCGGCGGGCCCTTGGGGAACCGGACCACGGTCGGGGCGTCGTCGACCTCGACCGCTTCGCGGAGCAGCTCGCGCAGCCGCGTCGCGTCACGCGGTGCCGCGAGCCGCAGGCCCGGGCACGACCTGGAGGATCGACATGTCCCACATGCCGTTGTGGCTGGCACCGTCGTCGCCGGTGACGCCGGCGCGGTCGAGCACGAACGTGACGCCGCAGCTGGTGCAGGCGACGTCCATCAGGACCTGGTCGAAGGCGCGGTTGAGGAACGTCGCGTAGACCGCGACCACCGGGTGCAGGCCGCCCATCGCCAGGCCGGCGGCCGACGTCGTGGCGTGCTGCTCGGCGATGCCGACGTCGAAGGTGCGGTCGGGGTAGGCCGCGGCGAACCGGTCGAGCCCGACCGGGTAGAGCATCGCGGCGGTGATGCCGACGATGTCGTCGCGCTCGGAGCCGAGGCGCGACCATCTCGTCGGCGAAGACGTCGGTCCACTGCCGGCCCTTGGGCTTCTGCTCGACCGGTCGCGACGTCGAAGGCGCCGAGGGAGTGGATCTGGTCCTCCTCGTGCGCGCTCCGCATGGCCGTAGCCGAAGCCCTTGTGGGTCATGACGTGGACGATCACGGGGCCGCCGAACCGTCTTGGCCTGGCGGAGCGCCTGCTCGACAGCGGGGCGGTCGTGGCCGTCGATCGGGCCGACGTACTTGAGGCCGAGGTCCTCGAAGAGCCCTTGCGGGGCGAGCGCGTCCTTCATGCCCTTCTTCATCGCGTGCAGGGCGTCGTACACGGCCGGGCCGACGCCGCGGACGCCGTTGAGGCGGTGCTTCACCGCGTCGAGCACCTGCTCGTAGCGGGGATTGGTGCGCAGCGCGGTGAGGTGCTCGGCGACGCCGCCGACGGTCGGGGTGTAGGAGCGGCCGTTGTCGTTGACCACGATCACGAGGCGGCGGTTCTTGCCGGCCGCGATGTTGTTGAGCGCCTCCCAGGCCATGCCGCCGGTGAGCGCGCCGTCGCCGATCACCGCAGCCACCGCGCGGTCCTCGCCCCGGATCGCGAACGCCTTGGCCAGTCCGTCGGCGTAGGACAGGGACGTCGAGGCGTGCTGGTTCTCGACCAGGTCGTGCTCGGACTCCCGGCGGCTCGGGTAGCCGGACAGACCGCCCTCCTGGCGGAGCCGGTCGAACCCCGCGGCGCGGCCGGTGAGGATCTTGTGCACGTAGGACTGGTGCCCGGTGTCGAAGAGGATCGGCTCGCGCGGCGAGTCGAAGACCCGGTGCAGCGCGATGGTCAGCTCCACGACGCCCAGGTTGGGCCCGAGGTGGCCACCGGTGCGCGAGACCCGGGTGACCAGGAAGTCCCGGATCTCGGTCGCGAGCTCGTCGAGCTCGTGGTCGTCGAGGTCACGCAGGTCCGCCGGACCGGTCAGCTTCTCGAGATGACCCAATGCCATGCCTTTCGCGTCTGGCCCGTCGTGGTGGTGAGCCATGACCACCTTATGCGCCGGTGACGGTCATCGAGGCGACCGCCGGCTCGGCCAGCGAGCCCAGCCAGACCTGCCCGGCGTGCTCCCGGACGCCGGTGACCATGTGGTACGCCGAGCCGTCGCCCTGGAGGTCGTGCACGAGCCGGCCGGCGTCGTCGTAGGCCTGCACCCGCGCGGTGCGCTTCGGCTGCGGCTGGAGCGCGTCCGGAATGCGAGTGACCTGCCGGCGGAGCACCGCTGGAGCGCGGTGCAGGCGCTCCACGACCCGGTCGATCGGCGAGGCGATGGTCACCCAGATCAGGCCGTCGGAGCCGCGGGAGATGTTGTCGGGGTAGCCGGGCAGGTCTTCGGCGAGCAGGTCGCGCTCACCGGCGCGCGGCCCGCTCAGCCAGTGGCGTACGACGGTGCGGGCGCCGGTCTCGGCCACGGCCACGTAGGACTCGTCGGCGGCGAGGGCGACACCGTTGGCGAACGCCAGTCCCTCGAGCACGACCTCGACCGGCCCCGTGACGCGACGAACCAGCAGCCGCCCGGTGCGGGTGTCCTCGACGAAGTCCCTCTTCCAGTGCGCGATCCCGTAGACCGTGCTCGAGTCGGAGAACCAGATGTCGCCGTTGGCGGCCACCGCCGCGTTGTTGCAGAACCGCATCCGGCGGCCGTTGACGCTGGTCACCAGGGGCTCGATGCCCCCGTCGTACGGGTCGAGCGCGAGCAGTCCGCGGTCGGCGTCGGCCACAAGCACCCGACCGTCGGGCAGCAGCTCCAGCCCGAGCGGGCGTCCGCCCGTGTGCCCGACCCGGTCGATCCGGCTGCCGTCAGGTCGCAGCCGGAAGATGCTGCCGTCCTCGGTGCCGGTGTAGACGAGTCCGTCGACGACGAGCACGTCCTCCGCCCCGTGGGCCGGGACCGGCACCACGGTGAGCGGCCGTGACGCGCTCACGACGCCAGCCGGCGGTAGTGGTCGGAGTCCAGGAACCCTCGGAGCGCGACCGTGGCCGACGCGGTGAGCTCCAGGGAGCCGAGCTCGCCCGGGTCGACGAAGCAGATCTGCCGGCCCTCGTGGCACTCGATGTCGCTGTCAGCCAGGTCGGTTCCCATCGCCCAGAGCTGGAACTCGTCGTCCCGACCGCAGTGCTCGTGGAACACCGAGAACGTGCCGTACAGCTCGAGGCCGTCGTCGATCTCGACCCCGGTCTCCTCGCCCAGCTCGCGGTAGGCAGCGGTGCGGAAGTCCTCGCCGTCCTCCACGCCTCCGCCGACGAAGCCCCACTTGCCGGGGTCGATGTCGGGGTGCTCGTCACGCTCCTGCAGCAGCAACCAGCCGCGGTCGTCGACCAGGATCACGCTGGCAAAGCGGTGGGGAGACATGGCGGCGAGGGTACCCGCATCTGGGTTGGCTACAGACGCGCCGCGAACCGGCGCCCGCGCAGCGCCTCCTCGACCAGCCCGACCGCCCGGCGCTCGCCGATCAGCCGCGCCGACTCGCGCTGGTAGGTGTCGACCGCGGCCTCCACCGCGTCAGCGTCGGCCACGTCGCGCAGCGCGCCCCGGGCCTCGCTCAGGCCGCGGTTGATCGCCGCCTGGCGGGCCTCGACGTGGAGCACCGCGAACCGGGCCAGGACCACGACGTGGCGCCGGAGCGCCGGGTAGGAGCGGTACTCCGGAGGGCAGATGTCGAGCAGCCAGCTCCCCGCGGTGCGCTCCCAGTCGGGGGCACCGGGGGGACGGACCGCGCCCGGCCAGCCGGGTGGGGCGACGTACGAGGGCATGGCAGGAGCCTAGCCTATGTTCGAACACATGTTCTAGTGATCGGTCGACCGAGTCGGTCAGCCGGGGAGGAACGACAGCCGCACCTGGCGGTCGGGGTTGTCCACGTTGAGGTCGACCAGGCAGATGCTCTGCCAGGTGCCGAGCGCAAGCCTGCCGTGGAGCACCGGCACCGTCGCGAACGGCGGAATGAGAGCAGGCATGACGTGGGACCGTCCGTGCCCGGGGGACCCGTGCTGGTGCTGCCAGCGGTCGTCGGCCGGCAGCAGGTCGCCCAACGCGGCGAGGAGGTCGTCGTCGGAGCCGGCACCGGTCTCGAGGATCGCGATGCCCGCGGTGGCGTGCGGCACGAACACGTGCAGCAGCCCGTCGTCCTCGCCCTGCACGAACGCGGTGCAGTCCCGGGTCAGGTCGTGCACCACCTCGCGCGAGCCGGTGTGGACCTCCAGCAGCTCGGACCTCATGCTCGCCAGCCTGTCAGACCCGCCTTCTACCGTGGAGGCATGGCACCGCAGGTGAGCCGTGAGCAGGTGATCGCCCACCGCTGGCGTGCCCACGAGCTCGACCGCGATCCCGGTGCGGCGTCGGGACTCGACGACGTGGCCATGCTCGACGTGGGGGTGCAGGACACGGGCCCGGTCGCGGCACGTTGGGCGCTGGTCAACCGCGGGCTGGCGTCGTACGACGAGGCCGAGGCGCTGCTCGCCTGGACCGTCAGGTCCTCTCCGCACCTCTATCGTCGCGCGGATGCCGCGGCCGTGGCTGTCGCGACCGCCCCGCTGAGCGAGATCGACGCCGCGAAGCGGGTCTTCGACGCGTCCAAGCCGCTCCGGCAGGCGGGCATCCCGGTACTGGAGGCGCTGGCGGTGATCGCGCAGACCCAGCGCGACCTGGTCCGCAGGCCCACGGTGAAGGGCGCCCTCTCGACGGCACTGACCGACCGGCTCGAGCCGCACTCCCTCCGTTACTGCCGACCCTGCGACGCCGTCCATGCCTGGGAGAATCCGTTCCGGATGGCGCCGCTCCAGGGCGGGCTGGAGCTCCAGCCGGGCACCTCTCCCCCGGTGCTGCAACGGATCCCGGGTCTCCGGCCGCTGTACTTCCGCCGACCGGGCACCGATGCGGAGCCCCGGTTCGACCAGGTGCGCGGCTACCTGCGCTTCTTCGGCCCAGCCCGGCCGCAGGAGGTGGCGGCCCACCTCGACTCCGCGGTCAAGGAGGTCAAGGCGCACTGGCCGGACGACGCGGTGCCGGTCGAGGTCGACGGCTTCCCCGGCGTCTCCGGCGCGCGGTTCGCGCTGGAGGAGGACGTCGCATCGCTCGCCTCGGGGCCGGACCGCGCCGGTCGGGTGCGGCTGCTGGCACCGTTCGACCCGTGGCTCCAGCTCCGCGAGCGGGCGACGCTGGTGGAGGACCGGACGCGTGCGAAGGACCTGTGGCGCAACCTGGGCCGTCCCGGCGCGGTCGTGGTCGACGGCGAGGTGGTCGGCACCTGGCGCCCGAAGTCCGCCGGTGCGAGGTTGACGATCACGTGGGAGCCCTGGGCGCGGCTGACGAAGGCGCAAGTTGTCCGGGCGGAGCACGAGGCCGCTGTGCTCGCCGAGGTGCGCGGTCAGCAGCTCGCGGGGTTCGTGCGTGCTGACTGATGTGACGGTTCCGGCTGCGGGGTCTTCAAGGGTGGAAAGCGCAGAGACGGGGCTGCTCCGCGGGGGTGCGGATGACTGACTGGCCGGGCAGCGGCGTGGCGGTGGTTGAGCTTTCCGGTGGTCGAGCAGCGAGCGCCAGCGAGCGGGTGTCGAGACCACGCCTCGCGGCTGCGGGAGTTCAGGAGTGGAAAGCGCAGAGACGGGGTGGCACCGCGGAGGTTCGGGTGACTGGCCGGGCGCCAGCTCGGCGGGGGTCGAGGAGGCGGTCCCCGAGGAGGGCCACCAGGCCCGTGTCGAAGGGGTGCACAGCAACCGTCTCGAAACCCCGCGATCCACTTCGGATCGCCCTAATTCCAAGGGCAAAGTCGACGGATACCACACTTGATTCGAACACCAGTTCGACTAGAATGGAGCCATGACCTCGGGAGCCGCCACCAGCCTCGACACCGCAGCGGACACCGCTGACGGGGTGCTCGCGTTCGCCCGGGACCGCCGTGCCGCCGCGGACGCCGCGGAGGTCGACCTGCTCCGCGCCGCTTGTGCGTGGGCGGACCTGCACCCGGCGGAGTCGATCCACGACGCGGCGCTGCTGAGCCGGCACGGGGACCAGCCGCTGACGGTCGCCGGACCCGGTGCACCGCTGGTCACGGAGTTCTGTGTGGCCGAGTTCGCGGCCGCGGTCGGGCTGCCCACCGAGACCGGCAGGGCCTACCTCGGCGAGGCTCTGGAGCTCCGGCACCGGCTCCCGCGCACCTGGGCCCGGGTGCTGGCCGGGGACCTGGCGTCGTGGCGGGCCCGCCGGATCGCCCGCCAGACCATCGGGCTCTCGGTGGCTGGGGCGGGGTTCGTGGACGACCAGGTCGCGCCGTTCGCGCATCGGGTCCGGCCCACCGGGGTGGACCGGCTGGTCGAGGAGGCGGTTGTGCGGTTCATGCCGGCCGAGGCGCGGCGTCGCCGGGAGGCCGCCGTGGATGGCCGGCACGCCCACGTGCACACGCATCAGGTGTCGTTTGAGGGCACCGTGTGGGTCGAGGCCGAGGTCGACCTCGCCGACGCCCTGGACCTCGACACCGCGCTCTCGGTCGGTGCCGCCCGGTTGGCCGACCTGGGCTCCACCGCCTCGTTGGACGTGCGCCGCTCCGAAGCGCTCGGCCAGATGGCGCGGCACCAGCTCACGCTGGACCTCGAAACCACCACCGACACCGGGATCACCCCGGTCCCGACTCCGGCCCGGCAGGTGGTGCTGCACGTGCACCTCTCCGAACAGGCCATCGCGACACCGGACGAGAAGCTGCACCTGGCCCGGGTGGCGAACACCCGCTCGTTCGTCGACGTCGACCAGGTCCGCACCTGGTGCGGCCACCCCTGCGTGCAGGTGAGCGTGAAGCCCGTGGTCGACCTGACCGCGCACCTCCACGTCGAGCAGTACGAAGTCCCCGACCGGATGGCCGCCCAAGCCACCGAACGGGACCTGACCTGTGTGTTCCCGTGGTGCACCCGCCCGGCCGAGGCGTGCGACCTGGACCACGTGATCCCCTACTCCGACGGCGGCCGGACGGCGAGTGACAACATCGGTCCGCTCTGTCGCCGGCACCACCGGCTCAAGACCCACCACGGGGGTTGGCGCTACACCGTGCTCGAGCCCGGGTCGTACCTGTGGTCCTCACCGCACGGCTACCAGTTCCTGCGCGACCATCGCGGCACCACCGACGTCACCCGCGACCGGACCACGCACCCACCCGACCAGTAGCGACCCCGCCCCACACCCCGCGCCGGACTGACCCGCGCGGGGCCACCGGCATGTCCCAGTTCAGATCAGCCGCCCGGCAGCACCTCCCCCACCCAGCCTGCGAGCACGAGAGTCGGCTGCCCCCG
The DNA here is from genome assembly GCA_963745795.1 of uncultured Actinomycetota bacterium. Classification (GTDB taxonomy): domain Bacteria; phylum Actinomycetota; class Actinomycetes; order Propionibacteriales; family Nocardioidaceae; genus Marmoricola. The sequence continues at coordinate 730,538 of CAVUYR010000006.1, forward strand.
GCCGACACCCGGTGAACGCCGCCGGCGGGGAGCGTAAAGGGTGGCGTGGCGGCGACGGAATGCCCTACCCGTGCGGCGGCCGTCGCCGACACGGCATCCCCCAGCGACCGCCGGAGGTGGGCACCGGGGGCCGACCGGCACCAGCCCTCGAGCCACCGACGCCTGACCTCCCCACCCCAGCCAGCGAGCATCGAGTGTCGGTGTGGGCGGGCCGGTGCGGGTGGGGCGCTGCCGGCAGGGAGCGTAAAAGGCGGCGTGGCGGCGCCGGAATGCGCAACCACAGCAGACGCCGTCGCCGACACGGCAACTCAGCGACTGCCGGTAGCGACCCGCCAGGTGCCGGCTCGACGAGACCCACGGATCCCCGACGCCTGACCCCCTCAACCCTCCCGCTCGGCCTCCGGACCGGGACGGAGGGTGAGCGTGAGGACCACGAGCCAGACCAGCCCGAACAGCATCCCGACCAGCGTGTCGCTGAGGTGGTGGGCGCCGAGGTACAGCCGGGAGACGAGCACCAGCGGGGGGATCACGACCAGCACGGGCACCAGCCAGCGTGCGACGCCGGGAAGGTAGGCACGGGCGAGTACGACGACGACGCCCCACAGGACGGTCGCGGCGGCGACGTGTCCAGACGGGAAGCTGTGGTTCGGCACCAGTCCGGGGTCCAGGATCTTCACGGGCGGCCGGTCCCGGTGGGCCAGCGTGAACCCGAGCACATAGATCCCGTAGACCCCGCCGACCGCCAGCGCGACGAAGAGGGCCGACCGCCACTGCCGCATGACCAGCAATCCGACGGCGAGCAGGGCCGCGAGGGCAAGCACCACGATCGTGTCCCCCGGCGTCGTGAACACGTGCGCCGTCGTCGTCAGCGTCGACGTACGACGGTCCTCGAACCAGCGCGCGAGGTCGTTCTCCGGATCGCCGACGGAGTGCTCGAGCGGGTGCGTGAGCAGCCAGCCAACGCCGACGACAACGACCGCGATCCCCACCCAGGAGGCCACCAGCGTCGGGGCGGCGCGTCGGGGCGGTGCCGGGGTCTCGGTCGTGAGCATGCGGGACAGTCTGCTGCACCTCAGGTGCGGTCGCGCACCTCGATCCGCAGCAGCGGCTGGTCCCCGTCCAGGTACACCGTGCTGCGTACGTCGCCGTGGTCGGCGGCCACGCGGCCGGCGGTGTCGGTGACGAACGTCCAGCCGGCGTCACGCCAGGCGTCGCGGTATGCGCGGATCGCGGTCTCGCCGTCCCCGTCGACGCCGGCCACGCAGTGGCGTGGGCTGCCTTCGATCGGGCCGTAGACCCGGACCGGCTTCGGCATCCCCCGCACGGCACGGTCCAGGGCAGCGCTCCCGTCGTCGCACCGGAAGTCGCGGCTCTCCTGTGCGTGCCGGCTGTCGTTGAGCCACAGCCCGGCCTGGACCGAGCCGGCCAGTGAGACAGCCATCAGCACGACCGCGGCCGGGTAGGCCCGGCGGCGTACGACGGCGCGACCCGACTTGGGCCAGACGAGGGCCGCAAGTGTCGCGGCCAGCACCGGCAGCCCGAAGAAGACGGCGTACAGCGGGACGTCACCCGACCCGACACCGCCGTACTCCGCGATCAGGCCGAAGCTGACCGACACGGCGAGCACGCCGAGGCCGAGCGCCGCCAAGGCCACTGCGCCCGCCAGGACCATCCGGACGGTGTCGCGGTGACGAGTGTTCATGCGAGCAACCGTAGGAGCCGGACACCGGCTGCGGATCCGTCCGCGTACTCAGTTCTCCCGGCTCGTCTCGAGCACGGATCAGGCCTTGCGCAGGTTGCGGAGCACGTACTGCATGATCCCGCCGTTGCGGTAGTAGTTCGCCTCGCCCGGGGTGTCGATCCTGACCTTGGCGTCGAACTCCGTGTCGCCGGCCGTGACCTTCACCGTGCGCGGCGTGGTGCCGTCGTTGAGCTCGGTGACGCCCGCGATCGAGAACTCCTCCTCGCCCGTGAGTCCCAGCGACTCGGCGGTCTCGCCCTCGGGGTACTGCAGCGGCAGCACGCCCATGCCGATCAGGTTCGAGCGGTGGATCCGCTCGTAGGACTCGGCGATCACGGCCTTCACACCGAGCAGCGCCGTGCCCTTCGCGGCCCAGTCGCGGGACGAGCCGGACCCGTACTCCTTGCCGGCGAGGACCACGAGCGGGGTGCCCGCAGCGAGGTACTTCTCCGACGCCTCGAAGACCGTGGTGACGTCGCCGTCACCGGTGAAGTCGCGGGTGAACCCGCCCTCGGTGCCCTCGGCGAGCTGGTTGCGGAGCCGGATGTTCGCGAACGTGCCGCGGATCATCACCTCGTGGTTGCCGCGGCGCGAGCCGTAGGAGTTGAAGTCCCGCTGCTCGACGCCGTGCTCGGCGAGGTACTTGCCTGCGGGCGAGTCCTTCTTGATCGCGCCCGCCGGGCTGATGTGGTCGGTCGTGACCGAGTCGCCCAGCTTGAGCAGCACCCGGGCGCCCTCGATGTCCGTGACCGGCTCCGGCTCGTCGGGCATCCCGTCGAAGTACGGCGGCTTGCGCACGTACGTCGAGTCCGCGTCCCACTCGAACGTCTTGCCGTCCGGCGTCGGCAGCGACTGCCAGGTGGCGTCGCCGGCGAACACGTCGGAGTAGTCGGTGGTGAACATGTCGGAGCTGATCGCCTCGGCGATCACCTCCTCGACGTCGGCGGCGGAGGGCCAGATGTCCTTCATGAACACGTCGTTGCCGTCGGTGTCCTGGCCCAGCGGGTCGTTGAACAGGTCGACGGTCATCGAGCCGGCCAGCGCGTAGGCGACGACCAGCGGCGGCGACGCGAGGTAGTTCATCTTCACGTCCGGGTTGATCCGGCCCTCGAAGTTGCGGTTGCCCGACAGCACGGAGACGACGGCGAGGTCCTTCTGGTTGACCGCGTCACTGATCTCGGGGATCAGCGGGCCGGAGTTGCCGATGCACGTCGTACAGCCGTAGCCGACGAGGTTGAAGCCGAGCTTGTCGAGGTACGGCGTGAGGTTGGCCTTCTCGTAGTAGTCGGAGACCACCTTCGACCCGGGCGCCAGCGTGGTCTTGACCCAGGGCTTGCGCTCGAGGCCCTTCTCCACGGCGTTCTTGGCGAGCAGCGCCGCACCGATCATCACCGACGGGTTGGAGGTGTTGGTGCACGACGTGATCGCGGCGATCGACACCGCGCCGTGCGTCAGCTCGAACTCCTGGCCGTCGGCGAGCTTGACCTGCGCGGTCGCGTCGCGGTCCTCGGTGTAGTCGGCGAGCGCGGTCTCGAAGGACTGCGCAGCGTCGGAGAGCGAGACCCGGTCCTGCGGCCGCTTCGGCCCGGCCAGGGACGGGACGACGGTGGCCAGGTCGAGCTCGAGCTTCTCGGAGTAGCGCGGCTCGGCATCGGGGTCGTGCCAGAGGCCCTGCTCCTTCGCGTAGGCCTCGACCAGCGCCAGCTGCTCCTCGGAGCGACCGGTCAGCTTGAGGTACTTCACGGTCTCCTCGTCGATCGGGAAGACCGCGATCGTGGAGCCGAACTCCGGGCTCATGTTGCCGATCGTGGCCCGGTTGGCCAGCGGCAGCACGGAGACGCCCGGTCCGTAGAACTCGACGAACTTGCCGACGACGCCGTGCTTGCGCAGCATCTCGGTGATCGTCAGCACCAGGTCGGTGGCGGTGGCGCCCTCGGGGAGGTCGCCGTTGAGCTTGAAGCCGACGACGCGGGGGATCAGCATCGACACCGGCTGGCCCAGCATCGCGGCCTCGGCCTCGATGCCGCCGACGCCCCAGCCGACCACGCCGATGCCGTTGACCATCGTGGTGTGGGAGTCGGTGCCGACGCAGGTGTCGGGGTACGCCTCCACCACGGTGGTCGAGCCTGTCGAGACCTCGCGGGTGAACGCGACGCGCGCCAGGTGCTCGATGTTGACCTGGTGCACGATGCCGGTGCCGGGCGGGACGACCTTGAAGTCGTCGAAGGCGCCCTGGCCCCAGCGCAGGAACTGGTAGCGCTCGCGGTTGCGCTCGTACTCGATCTCGACGTTGCGCCCGAACGCCTCGGGGGTGCCGAAGACGTCGGCGATCACGGAGTGGTCGATCACCATCTCCGCCGGCGCCAGCGGGTTGATCCTCGTCGGGTCGCCGCCGAGGTCGCTCATCGCCTCGCGCATCGTGGCCAGGTCGACCACGCACGGCACGCCGGTGAAGTCCTGCATGATCACGCGCGCCGGCGTGAACTGGATCTCCTTGTCCGGCTCGGCGTCCGCGTCCCACCCGGCCAGCGCCCTGATGTCGTCGGCGGTGATGTCGGCGCCGTCCTCCGTGCGGAGCAGGTTCTCGAGCAGCACCTTCAGCGAGAACGGGAGGCTGTCGACGTCGAGGCCGTCGCCCTCGACCGCGCTGAGCCGGTAGATCTGGTAGGACGTGTCGCCGACGTCGAGCGTGCCCTTGGCACCGAAGCTGTCCGCACTGGCCATGGAGGAATCTCCTTGCTCCTGGGGGTCCACCGCCCATCTTGCCGACCCGGCCGTGACCGGGGAAGGCGGGGTCCAGCGGACGCTCCTGCTAAGTATCTTGATGTCAAGATAACCCTAGCACGGGTGAGCGCCCGGGTAGTCCCGGCCATTCGGCACCTCCAGGGCCCACTGGAGGGTGCTTCTTGGCCGGGACTATCCGGCCTCAGACCGGCAACCGGTTTCCGCGCTGCTCGCGCAGCCGTGCGGAGGCCGTCAGCCGCCAGGCCTCGAAGACCAGCTCGGCGAGCTCGTCGCGCTCGATGCCCTCGAGGTGGACGACGATCCAGCCGAAGCCACCGGCGGTGAACTGGACCTCGAACACGTCGGGCCGTTCGGCGGTCAGGGCCAGCTGCTCCGCGAGGGTCTGCTTCAGCCCGATCGTGCGGGTCGGGTACCAGAGGTAGCCGAACGTGTGGCCGCCCACCTCGAGCTTCGTGTAGCGCGTGAGCTCGGTACGTCGGACCTCCTCGAGCTGGTCCAGCAGCGCCAGCGCGTCGTCGATGCCGCACGGCACCGGTCAGGTCCGTTCCAGCAGGGCGACGCACTCGACGTGGTGCGTCATCGGGAAGACACCGATGAGCACGAGCGTAAACGCGATTCTTTGCGGTCGGCTGCGCTCAGGAGGCGAAACCGGCCTCTGACGCGAAGATTCACCCTTCGCGTCAGAGCCACGTTCAGTTTTCGCCAAGCTTCGCCTCCCTTCGCCAGCATTCGGGCAACGTTTGTGGACACTGTGCGGACATCAGCATCTTGGAGTCTGTCGGGAGGCACCCGTGACGTGGATCAAGACCCGGACCACCGACGACGGCGACACCCGCTACGTCGCCTGCTACCGCGACCCCGAAGGCCGACAACGCTCCGCCGGCACCTACTCCTCGCGACGGGCCGCCGAACGCGCCGCCCACCGCGAAGAGGCCACGGTCAGGGAGGGCGCCTGGCACGACCACTCCCGCGGCCAGGTCACCTTCGCCGAATACGTGCAGACCGTCTGGCTGCCCTCCAAACAGGTCGAGACCTCCACCCTGGCCGCCTAGCGGTCCTACCTCGACAAACACTTCATCCCCACCTTCGGCCGCCGCCCGATGGGCAAGATCTGCCCTCCGAAATCCAACGCTGGGTCACCACCGCCACCGGCACACCTACCGAGAACGGGAACGGCCTCTCGGCTGCCAGCGCGCGCAAGTACCACACCATGCTGCGCTCGATCTTCGAACGCGCACTGCTCGACCAGGTGGTCACCCTCAACCCCTGCGCCCACACCGAGCTCCCCAAAGTCATCAAGAAGACGACCCGGACACTGACCCCCTGCCGAGTACACCGCCATCCTCGCCTCCCTTCCCGCCCAGCATCGGCTGATGATCGAGACCGCGATCAACACCGGCCTGAGGTGGGGTGAGCTGATCGCCCTCAAGCCCCGCCACCTCGACCCCTTCAAGCGCCAACTGAGGGTCGAGGAGACACTCGTCGAGGTCTCCATCAAGAACTCCCCCACCGGCACCCGGATGCTCACCAAGCCCTACCCCAAGGACAACGAGGCTCGCACCATGGGCCTGCCCGCCGACCTCATCCCCCAGCTCGCCGCGCACATCGCCGAGCTCCGGCTCGGGCCCGACGACCTGCTGTTCGCCACCCGCGAGGGCACCCCCATCTCCCGCAACACCTTCCGCACCCGGATCTGGCTACCCGCCATCAAGGCCTCCGGCGTCGACTTCCCCGTCCGCGTCCACGACATACGCCACGCCCACGCCTCCTGGCTCCTCGCCGGCGGCTCCGACCTCAAATCCGTCATGGACCGGATGGGACACGCCCAAATCACCACCACCCAGAAATACCTACATTCGCTCCCCGACGCCGACACCAAGAACCTCGACGCCCTCAACCGGCCCCGCAGCCAACACCGGGGCCCCGGCAGCGGCGAGCCCCCCGACACCGTCCCACCCACGCCCTTTCACAGCGACGACTCGTAGACCCTCCAGCCACCGCCCGGAGGTAGCCCACTAAAACGCACCTTCCTTGGCGGCAAGAAGGCGCGACGTGGAGGGAGGCCACGTGTCGCCCCGATGAGCGGTGTTGAGCGCAACGCCCAGGGCGATGTTGTCCCATGCGGTGGCGCTGTTGCGGCCTCTGGCAGGAGTATCCGCGCGTCCGCTCAGGACACTCAGTGGGACCGGAGACCAGCCAGCCCAAGGTGTGGCCAACCCACCCCCAGCCGTGCGGCTACCAGCCACTGCCGGCGGGTCTGCACGACCGCGCTGGAACGGCTCAGGTCACTAGCGTTCCTGGCACACCGAGAGTCAGCGAAGCCCAAGAGGAACAAGAAGCGAGGCGGCGAGGAACATGCAAACCGATGAGACCACCCGGAAGCTGTACTCGATCCTGATCCAGCTCGCTAAGGGACAGGACGAGCTTGCGGCTACCGAGGCTGCCGCAACGCGCTACTGGGCCCCCTGCCCCCCGACCGTGCTCGGGCACCGCACGGCGGCCACGCTGCTGCGTGCCGAAGCCGATCGACTCGCCACCGCCAGCTGAAGGAGCTGACCATGCACAGCGTCCTCCCCCAGAACGAGAAGTACCTCCGCGATGTCTTCGGCTCAACGCTGGGAGACGGAGCGTGCGTCGTCGATGCCGATCGGCAGGTGGGCTACGTCCGCCTCGAGTTCGGCAGTCACCGTGGCCCTGACTCGGCGTACTGGGACGGCTGGTTCAGCGTCACCCGCACCCGTGACGGACATCCGCTCAGCGGCAAGGTGATGAACGGTCGGCTCGTCCAGGTGCTCGGGAGCCGGTCATGACCTGGCACACCGTGGTCGCGGCCGCCGACGAGTTCCAACGCCTCCTCGGCGCCATTCGCACCGCGGGCGGAGTCATCACAGGCAGCTGCCCGTGCGCAGCCGGCTTCCGGGTCACCTACGTCACGAACGAGAGCTAAGCCATGTACCACGAGATTCCCAGTCCCGAACAGGCAGCCGAGCTTGCTGCCTGGTGGCGTCAGGCGTTCGAGGCACTCGAGCCCCGGCGAGCGAGTGAGGGCTTCCGATCCAGCTAGCTCACATCTCAATGCTCACCCGCAAACCCCAGGAGTCGCCATAGCACCGTGCACCCGCTGGTGCCGAGCAGCATCGCGCGACCGATCGTCAAACGTCCGGATCTGGCCGCGATCCGCGCGACCGCCAAGGTGCGTCAGTCATCGCCGCGACAGGGCGCCCAGCACGGCGAAGAGCGTTCGTCGCGCGCCAGTCGTGCCCCCCTGTGTTGAAATTCAACTCTCTACCCTGCCAGGGCTCAAGGTCCGCGCGCGTTGTGTGTGCGAGGCCCCGAGCGAGGAAATGGTCCGCGTCAAGCACGCTGGACTGAGGCCTTCTGGGTGATTATGTTGAGTTGGAGATCCTTTCTCCGGTCCCCGGAATCGTGCCGGGGTCTCAGTTGTCCGAGAAGTGGGTGACTCTGCATTGAGGCCGTGAGCGCACCTCCCCTCCCCGCACTCGGCCCGCGCCGCTACGCGGTGGGTGAACAGATCGATGCCCTGCGCCGCCGAAAGCACGCGGGGCCGGTACTCTATGCGGTCGCGGTCGCGGTCGTCGCGCTCGCGTACTACGGCGCAGGTCGCATCGGCCTCGAGCTGGCCTACCTCAACGGCGCGGTGGCGGCGCTGTGGCCGCCAGCCGGTCTCGGCCTCGCCGTACTGTTCCTCTACGGCGTCCGCCTGTGGCCCGCGATCGTGATCGGCGATTTGCTGCTGGCCGACTACTCGACGCCGCTCGGGACGGTGCTCGCCCAGACGCTCGGGAACACCGTCGCGATCGTGGTCGCCGCGCTGCTCCTGCGCCGCCTCACGGGCGGGCGTGGAGGGCTGGATCGGGTCGCCGATGTGCTCGCCCTTGTCGGCTGCGCCCTGGTCGCGGCGGTGGTCAGTGCCGCATTCGGACCGTTGTCGCTGCGGCTGGGCGACGTGATCTCGGCCGACGAGCTCGGGCAGGTGTTTCGCACCTGGACGCTTGGCGACGCCGCCGGTGTCCTCGTGGTCGCACCGTTTATCCTCACCTGGGCGACCGCGGGTCTGCGGGCCATTCACGGGCGCGAACTCGTGGAGGGCACGGTCATGCTCGCCGTGCTGGTGGCGCTGGCGGAGCTGACGCCACAGCGCGATGTGCCCTACATCGTCTTCCCGGTCCTGTTGTGGGCAGCGGTCCGCTTCGGGCCGCGCGGAGCCGCCACGGCCGTCCTCGTCGTCTGCTCGATCACGGTCTGGAACACGGCGCAGAACGATGGGCCATTCGTGCGCGACTCGGTCACCGACAGCCTGCTCGCGACGCAGCTCTTCATCGCCATCTCGGCGCTCACATCGCTGGTCCTCGCGGCGGAGACCGCCGAGCGCACCCGGGCGGGCGCGGCGCTCGCGGCAAGCGAGGCGTCCCAGCGCGCGCTGGCGGACGAGCAGGCGGCGCTGCGCAGGGTGGCCACGCTCGTCGCGAGCGGACTGCCGCCGAGCCGCGTGTTCGGGCAGGTGACCGAGGAGGTCGCCATGCTCCTGGCGATGCCCGGAGCAAACGTCATGCGCTACGACGGCGTTCGGACGGCCACTGTCGTTGGGGGGTGGAGCGAGGACGGCGCGCTCACCCTCCCGATGGGCAGCACGTTCGACCTCGACGGCGACACCGTCGTCGCCAAGGTGCTCCGCAGCGGCACCCCGCAGCGCGTGGACCGCTACCAGGACACGAGCGGGAACCTTGCTGAGACCATGCAGCGATCCGGTTACCGGGCGGCCGTCGCGGCGCCGGTCACCTTGGGTGGACGGCTATGGGGCGCGCTGGCCGCAGGCACGCGGTCCGACGAGCCGCTGCCAGAGGGCCTCGAGCAGCGCCTGTGCGACTTCGCGGAGCTAGTCGCACAGGCGCTCGCGAACGCCGACGCCCACGAGCAGCTGACCGCATCGCGCGCACGTATCGTCGAGGCCGGCGATGCCGAGCGCCGGCGGCTCGAGCGCAACCTCCACGACGGCGCACAACAGCGGCTGGTAGCCCTCGCAGTTGACCTGACCCTGATCGGCGCGAAGCTCGAGAAGGATCCGCCAGCCGCCCGGAAGACTCTGACCGTTGCACAAGACGAGCTTCGAATCGGGCTCGACGAGCTGCGCGAGCTGGCGCGCGGCATCCACCCGGCGGTGCTCACCGACCTCGGCCTAGGCCCAGCACTGCGAGCGCTGGCCAAACGTGCGCCGGTGCCAGTCGAGATCACCGAGCTGCCGGAGCAGCGACTGGCCAGCCCGGTCGAGGCGGCCGCCTACTACGTCGTCGCCGAGGCAATCACAAACGTGACTAAGTACGCGCGCGCCTCGCACGTCACCGTCAGCGTCCGCCGCTCCAGGGAGTGCGCCACGGTCACGGTCTCCGACGATGGCGTCGGCGGCGCAGACGCCGCCCACGGCTCCGGGCTGCGCGGGCTGGCGGACCGCATTGAGGCCCTCGAGGGCCAGTTCTACCTGGATAGTCCACCCGAGCACGGCACCCGCATCAGCGCCGAGATCCCAGTCCCGAGATCACCTGCTCCTGCCTGAGGCGCCCAGCCCGAATGGCGCTTCCCCCGGTCCCCAGGGGTTGATCCATGAGTGGGTTGACCGGCTTTCAGGTCCCCCGCTTCGTCGAAGAGCTCGCACCACACGAACGAACGCCTCCAAGGACCGAGAGCCCCATCAGGGCGCCGCTGTCGACTGGTCGCTCTAGCTTCAGCCGCCGCCGACGCGGTGGGCATCTTGTCCTGCTGTCCCGACGCGGCGCCCGACTGGTCGGACTCCCCCGAAGGAATGATCAACTCCGACCCGCGCACCCGCGAATCGATCTGGATTGCCGTCGGCCAGGCACTCGCGCCGAGCCGGCGAGCGGGACCTCCGCCCCAGGCGTCTATCGGAGTGACGTCACCTGATTGCAGCAAGAGAATCGCCCGCCACGTTCACGGCGAGCAGGCCGCTACACCGGTAGCGGCGACAGTGTGCCGGCTCAGTCGTGGGGCGCCCACGACCTCCCGGCCCCAGTCGATGATGGACCCCCCGGTCGACCACGATGAAGAGCGCATCTCCCGCCATCACCCTTAGTGGCCAGAACTAGACGGTATGACGTGGCACGTCTTCCTGACGGCGGTGCAGGCCGGGGCCGCACTCACAAAGGTTGGGACTGCCCCGGTCTGGTTAACTGACAACCAAACTCGGGGCCAATCCCTCTAACCGCCGCGGGCCAGAGTCGGTCTTGACCAATTGCGCGACGCACTCCACATGGGAAGTCATCGGGAACAGGTCGAAGGCACGCAGGCCCGCGAGCGCGTAGTCGTGCTCGGCGAAGATCGCGACGTCGCGGGCCAGCGCGGCAGGGTCGCACGCGACGTAGCCGACCGCGCGCGGCGAGAGCCGCACGATGCCCTCCACCACGCGACGCCTGGCGCCCGTGCGCGGCGGGTCGAGCACGACCAGGTCGGCGTGGTCGGGCACGACCCCGGACTCCAGCCACTCCTGGACGTCGGCCGCCACGGCCTCCCGGCCGAGGTTGTCCGCCGCGTGCGCGGCGGCGCGCCGGTCGCCCTCGACTGCCTCGACCTCGGCGTCCGGACCGACCACATCGGCGAGGAACGCCGCGAACAGCCCGACCCCGCTGTAGAGGTCGACGACCGACTCCCCCGGCTGCGGGCGGAGTGCCTCGAGCAGGGCGTCGACGAGCACCTCCGGCGCCGACGACGTGCGGCTGCCAGAAGCCGCCGGGGTCGACGGCGAAGGTGTGGTCCCGCACCTGCTCGACCCCGGTTGGCGGGACACCTGAGTCGATCAGGCAGTGGTCGACCGCCACCACCTCGTGGGACCGGTGCTTGCGAAGCCCGCGGGCACCGCCGGGGAGGTCGACGTACTGCATGCGCGAGCGCCAGCCGAGCACCGGCTCGACCGGCTCGACCTCGACGTCCACCTCGAGGCCGGCCAGCCGGGACAGCTGCTCCCGGACGACGGCGGTCTTGAGGTCGCGCTGGTGGGCGGGCTCGACGTGCTGGAAGTCGCAGCCACCACAGGCGCCCGGGCCGGCGTAGGGGCACGGCGCGGACACGCGGTGCGGCGAGGCCTCGAGCACCTCGACCGCGTCGCCGCGCAGGAACCGGTCGCCCTCACGGCCCTCGGTGATCTCGACGACGACCCGCTCGCCCGGGAGCGCGTGCCGGACGAACACGACGACGCCCGTCTCGACAGGCTCGACCGCCGGGAGTCTGGCCACCACGTGCCCGCCGTGCGCGATCGCGACCGCGACGACCTCGTGCCGCTCGCCTGCGCGTGACGGACGGGTGGACGTGCGCTGCCGGGTATGCCGCCGTTCGCGGCTCACCGGCGCGCGGTGCGACCGCGGCGCACGTCGCCCGGGCGCGGCCGGTCGAAGTCCCGCTCCTCGCGCTCGCGTGCGATCTCGGACGACCGCAGCTGGTACGGCACCGAGATCACCATCACGCCCGGGGTGAAGAGCAGCCGGCCCTTGAGCCGCAGCGCGGTCTGGTTGTGCAGCAGCTGCTCCCACCAGTGCCCGACGACGTACTCGGGGATGTAGACCGCCACGACGCCTCGCGGGTTGGCCTCGCGGATGCTCATGGCGTAGAGCACGATCGGCCGGATGATCTCGCGGTACGGCGAGTAGAGGACCTTCAGCGGGATGTCGATCCGGCGCTTGTCCCACTCCTCCAGCAGCCGGTCGGTGACCTTGGCGTCGGTGTCGACGAAGACACCCTCGAGCACGTTCGGGCGGGTCGCCTTCGCGAACGCCAGCGCGCGCATCGTCGGCTTGTGCAGCTTGGAGACCAGCACGATCGCGTGCACGCGTGTGGGCAGCACCTGGTCGGACTCGTCGATCACGAGCTCGGCGGAGACCCGGTCGTAGTGCCGGTGGATGCGCCTGCATGATCGCGAAGAACACGATCATCGCCAGGATCGCGATCCAGGCGCCGGCGAGGAACTTGGTCAGCAGCACGATGACGAAGACCACCGCGGTCATCGCGAGGCCGAAGGTGTTGATCGCGCGCGAGCGGAACATCCGGCGGCGCTCGGCTGGGTCCTTCTCGCTCCGCAGGTGCCGGGTCCAGTGCCGGATCATGCCGAGCTGGCTGAGGTTGAAGGACACGAAGACGCCGACGATGTAGAGCTGGATCAGCCGGGTCGGCTCGGCCCGGAACGCCACGATCAGCACGATCGCGAAGCCGGCCAGGATCAGGATGCCGTTGCTGTAGGCGAGCCGGTCGCCGCGCGAGCCCAGGGCCCGCGGCATGAAGCCGTCCTTGGCCAGGATCGAGCCGAGCACCGGGAAGCCGTTGAACGCGGTGTTGGCGGCGAGGATCAGGATGATCCCGGTCATCGCGACCAGGAAGTAGAAGCCGGGCGGGAAGTTGTCGAAGATCGCACGTGACGATCTGGGCGATGACCGTGTGCTGGTCGTAGTCCGCCGGCAGCGCGTCGCCGTTGGCCCGCGTGAGCCGCTCGAGGTCGTTCGGGTCGACGTACTTCAGGCCCATCTCGCGCGCCAGGATGATGATGCTCAGCAGCATCGTGATCGCGATCGCGCCGAGCAGCAGCAGGGTGGTGGCGGCGTTCTTGCTCTTCGGCTTGCGGAACGCGGGCACGCCGTTGGAGATCGCCTCGACGCCGGTCAGCGCCGCACAGCCCGAGGAGAACGCCCGCGCCAGCAGGAAGATCAGCGCGATCTGGCTGACGTCGCCGGTGTACGACGGGTCCGGCGCGAGGTTGAGGCTCGCGCTCTCGACCTGCGGCAGGTCGCCGGCGAGCGCGCGCAGCACGCCGTACGACCGCCATGCCGAGCACGCCGATCATGAAGCCGTAGGTCGGGAGCGCGAAGAACGCGCCCGACTCGCGGACGCCGCGCAGGTTCATCGCGGCGAGCACCATCACCAGGATCACCGCGAAGGTCGTCTCGTGGCTGCTGCATGAACGGCAACGCCGACGACGCGTTCTGCACGCCGGACGAGACCGACACCGCGACGGTCAGCACGTAGTCGACGAGCAGCGCGGCTGCCACCGTGACCCCGGCGTTCCGGCCGAGGTTGACGGTGGCCACCTCGTAGTCACCGCCGCCGCTCGGGTAGGCGTGCACGTTCTGCCGGTACGACGCGACCACGGTCAGCATCACGATCGCGACGGCGACCCCGATCTTCCAGCTGTACGCGTAGGCCGACACGCCCGCGACGGACAGCATGATGAAGACCTCGTCCGGCGCGTAGGCCACGGACGAGAGCGCGTCACTGGCGAAGACCGGCAGCGCGATCCGCTTGGGGAGCAGGGTCTCACCGAGCTGGGAGCTCCGTAGCTTGCGGCCCAGCAGGATCCGCTTCGAGACATCGCCGACTCCCACGTCGGTCAACGCTAGTGGACGGGGGGCGCTACCGCGCACTCACCGCCCTGTCTCACCTGTAACGTTCCGACCGTGCACGTCGTGATCATGGGCTGCGGGCGCGTCGGCTCGACGCTGGCGCGCAGTCTCGAGGACCGCAACCACACCGTGAGCATCATCGACTCCGACCCCGACGCGTTCCGCCGGCTGGGCCCGATGTTCAACGGCACCAAGGTCACCGGCTACGGCTTCGACCAGGCCGTCCTGACCGAGGCCGGCATCGCGCGTGCGGACGCCTTCGCCGCCGTCAGCAGCGGCGACAACTCCAACATCATCGCCGCCCGGGTGGCGCGCGAGTCGTTCGGCATCCAGTCGGTCGTCGCCCGGATCTACGACCCCGGCCGCGCCGAGGTCTACCAGCGGCTGGGGATCACGACCGTGGCCACGGTGAAGTGGACCGCCGACCAGGTCCTGCGCCGGCTGCTTCCCGCCGGTGCGGAGCCCGACTTCCGCGACCCCTCGGGCACGATCCGGGTCGACCAGGTGCCCGCACCCGAGGCCTGGGTCGGCCGCAAGAGCGTCACGTTCCAGACGCAGACCAACGCCCGGATCGCCTGGATCGACCGCCTGGGCGAGGGGGTGCTCTCCACCCGGGACACCGTGATCCAGGAGGGCGACACGCTCCACCTGGTGATGCGCGAGGAGACCGCCACCGCCGTCTACAAGGTCATCGACCGCGGACCGGAGGACGACTCATGACGCTTGGGGAGGACTCATGAGGGTCGCCATCGCCGGAGCGGGGGCGGTCGGCCGGTCCGTCGCCCGGGAGCTGATCGGCAACGGCCACGAGGTGCTGCTGATCGACAAGGACCCCGGCTCGATCAAGCCCGACCGGGTGCCCGACGCGGAGTGGCTGCTCGCCGACTCCTGCGAGCTGTCCTCGCTGGAGGAGGCCCAGCTCGAGCACTGCGACGTGGTGATCGCGGCGACCGGCGACGACAAGGCCAACCTGGTGACCTCGCTCCTCGCGAAGACCGAGTTCGGCGTGCCGCGCACGGTCGGCCGGGTCAACCACCCCAACAACGAGTGGCTGTTCACCGAGGCCTGGGGAGTCGACGTCAACGTCTCGACGCCGCGGATCATGTCCGCGCTGGTCGAGGAGGCGGTCACGGTCGGCGACCTGGTGCGGCTGTTCACGTTCCGCCAGGGCAACGCCAACCTGGTCGAGATGACGCTGCCCACGGACTCGCCGTACGTCGGGAAGCCCTCGGGCCTGATCCCGTTCCCCGAGAACTGCGCGCTGGTCACGATCCTGCGCGACGGGCAGGTCTACGTGCCCGACCGCGAGCAGCCGATCGAGGCCGGTGACGAGCTGCTGTTCGTGGTGCCCGCCGACGTCGAGGACGAGCTGGAGCGGCTGCTCGCGCCCGAGGAGCACCACTGACCGGACGGCACCCGGTCAGGCGGGCTCCTCGCCCTCCTGCACGCGTGTGGTGTTGCGGGAGAGCAGCCAGACCATGCCGGCCAGCGCGGCCACCTGGAGCGGCCAGCCCATGAGCAGCTTCGCGGTGCCGAGCGCGGCCACCGCCCCACCGGGGTCGATCGCGTCGTTCTTCGCGGCGAGGTAGATCGGGCCCTGCACCAGCAGCCGCACCAGGCAGGGAGCGACCAGCAGCCAGGTCAGCCGCTGGCACAGCCGCACGACCTGCCGGTCGGCCCGCCAGGCCGTCGGGTCGCCGGTGACGCTGCCGATCATGAAGCCGACCACGGGCCACCGGATGACGATGCTGAACACCATCGCCGCGGAGTAGAACCCGTTGTAGAGCAGGCCCGGCAGGAAGTACGCCAGCGCCTGGTCGTTCTGGTCCCCACCGCCACGCGCGGCGCGCCAGGCGAAGAAGGCGCCGATGCCGATCCCGAAGAAGGCGTTGAGCACGAACTGCGGGCTGGACCGCTGCGCGAGGCGTACGGCGAGCAGCACGCCGGCCGCGGTCACGCTCGCGAGCACGGCGGTGCGCAGGTCGTGGCCGACCAGGAACACGGCCGTGAACAGGGCGGTCGGAACGGCCGCCTCGAGCATGCCGCGTCCCCCGCCGAGCGCGGTCGAGAGCTGGTGCCGGACGGCTGCCTCGACGGTGGCGGTGGTCGGCGTCGACGGCGTCGGCTCGGCCACTGTCACGACCGGAGCTCGTAGCGCGGGTTGTAGATGATCCGGGTGTCGCTGTGCACGCCGATGCGCCCCTCCACGCGGATCTGGCGCCCGGGGAAGATGCCCGCGATGCGGCGCCGGCCCAGCCAGATCACCATGATCGTGCCGGAGCCGTCGTACAGCTCGGCCTCGAGTGCGGGCACGCCGCCGCGCGGCCGCAACGTGACCGTCTTGAGCGTTCCCTGCACGGTGACGTGCTCCCGGTCGGGTGCGTCGGCGATGGTGACCAGGCCGGCCTTCTCCGCCGTACGCCGCAGCTCGCGGGCCTCCTCGCGGGAGTGGCTCGCCCAGAGGTTCAGGCCGCGCCGCAGGCCACCGCCCCGGTCTCCAGCCTTGTCGCCGCCCTTCGGGTCACCCATCAAGATGCCGTTCGAGATCCGGGGGAAGCGTGAGCTCCAGGGGCTCGCCAGGAGGCATCGCCGCCGCGCCGCGGCGCACCACGATCTCACGCAGCACGTCCTCCCACGCCTTCGCCGCCTCCTCCTCGACGGCGGGCCGACCGATCAGCGTCGCGCGGAGGAACCAGCGGGGACCGTTGACGCCGATCACCCGGGACGGCTGGGCGGCGGACGCACCGCCGGTCGTCTGCACGGGCACCATGCACCGCAGCTCGGTCCCGAAGGGACCCTGCTGCTCGTCGGCCGTGCCGCCGCGGCGGGCGGTCTCGGCAGCGATCTGCGGGCGTACCTCGGACCAGAGGTCGCCGTGGCGCGACGCGGCGAACGGCCGGAGCTCGAGCGCACCCTCCTCGGTGGCCAGCAGCACCGCCAGCACGGTCTCGCTCTCCTCGTCGACCTGCAGCCGCAGCTCGACGCCCGCGGGCGGCGGCGCCAGCACCAGGCCACCGAGGTCGATGTGGTTCGCGAACGCGGGGTCGTCCTCCAGGTCGAGGCCGTCGGCGTCGTGGGGGCCTTCGATCCGGGACTCGACCTGGCAGCGACGGCGTCGTCGCCGTCGGCGGGCTCCTGTGCTGCCTTGCGGCCGAACCTCACGCGCGCTCCTCCGACGATCCGGGCGCCGATGCGGCGAACCCTCCGGTTGAACCGTAACCCCCTGCGCCGCGTTCGGACTCGGGAAGTGCGTCGACCTCGACGAACGACGCGGTCTCGAAGCGCTGGACGACGAGCTGGGCGATGCGGTCGCCGCGCGACAGGGTGACCGGCGTCGCCGGGTCGAGGTTCACGAGCAGCACCTTGATCTCGCCGCGGTAGCCCGCGTCGACGGTGCCCGGGGTGTTCACGATCGACACGCCGTGCCGGGCCGCGAGGCCGGAGCGCGGGTGCACGAGCGCGACGTACCCCTCGGGCAGCGCGAGCGCGATCCCGGTCGGCACCATCGCCCGCTCCCCCGGTGCCAGGGTCACGTCGACGGTCGTGAAGAGGTCGGCGCCGGCGTCGCCGGCATGGGCGTACGACGGGGGCGGCAGCCCCGGGTCGAGCCGCCGGAGAGCGATGTCCACCACGGTCGGCGACCCTACCCGCCGCCCGTGGTGCCCCGTCCTGCTGACAGGCTTCTGCCTCGTGAGCGAGGACACGTCGGTGCGCTACCGCGAGCGGCTCTCGGTGCCGCTGCGCTGGTGGGTGCAGGCGACGATGTTCCTGGCCACGCTCTGGCTGGCGTTCATCGTGTCCACCCCGCCGTGGCTGGCGTGGACCGCCACCGGCGCGTGCTTCGCGGTCACCTTCGGAATCCTGGCGTACATCGGGTCGGCGCGCGTGGAGGTCACCGGCACCGAGTTCACGGCGGGACCCGCGCGGATCCCGCGGCGCCTGCTCGGCACCCCT
Source organism: uncultured Actinomycetota bacterium (assembly GCA_963745795.1). GTDB lineage: Bacteria > Actinomycetota > Actinomycetes > Propionibacteriales > Nocardioidaceae > Marmoricola. The sequence continues at coordinate 748,391 of CAVUYR010000006.1, forward strand.
GAGCCGCTGGACCGCGAGCAGACCCGGCGGGCGCTCGGCGTCGGTGCCGACGCCCGCGCCTACCTCGCCACCCGGCCCTACCTGAAGGCCGCCGTGAAGGTGCCGGTGTCCGACCCGGACGACCCCGCGCCGTACTGGCTGGTGAGCACGCGGCACCCGGACCGGCTCGCCGCGGCGCTGCTCGGCGCCTCGGCGGATCCGCCTCACCCCGAGGCATGAGGTCTGGACCACCGACAGGTCCTAGGCTGGAAGACCGAAGAGAAGAGGAGTCCGCGGATGGCGTCGAAGCTCGACAAGAAGGTCAAGGAGCAGGAGAAGGAGGAGAGCTCGAGGGTCTGGTCCGTGATGTCCCTGTTCTCCGGAATTCTGGCCGCGGTGTTCGCGAAGAAGGTGCTCGACGGCGGTTGGCGGGCCGCCACCGGCAAGACCCCGCCGGCCAATCCGGCCGACCCGGACGTCGACATCTGGGAGGCCGTCGTCTGGGCGACCGCCAGCGGCACTGCGATCGGTGTCGCCCGGATGCTGGCCGGGCGCCGGGCCGCCAGCTACTACACGCGCTCCACCGGCCACCTGCCGCCCGAGCTCCAGTCCGACGCCTACAAGGAGGCCAGGGCGGCAGCCGCCGTCGCCCAGGAGGACGCCGCTGCCGCCGCCGAAGCGGTGGGCAAGAAGGGCCGTCGGGCGCGCCGGAAGGCCGGGGTCTGAGCCGAGAATTACCAAGGTCCCTTGACGTTTCGGCACTTCCCGGGGTGTTTTCCCCGTGGGACGTGCCGGTTCACCAAGGGACCGTGGTGTTTGGTCCGGTCGGAGCCGACCTGCGCTAGATGCAGTCCTTGCAGATCAGCTTCTTGCTGTCCGCGAGCTGGCTCCGGTGGTGCACCAGGAAGCAGCTCATGCAGGTGAACTCGTCGTCCTGACGAGGCTTCACCTCGACCGCCAGCTCCTCGTGGGAGAGGTCGGCGCCGGGCAGCTCGAACGACTCGGCGGCCTCCGCCTCGTCCTCGTCGACCTTGCCGGAGTTCTTGTCGTGACGCCGAGCCTTGAGCTCCTCGATGCTCTCTTCGCTCTGCTCTTCGTCGGTCTTGCGTGGTGCGTCGTAGTCCGTTGCCATGTCTCGTCTCCCTGCCCCCTGCGGTCGTCGCCGGCGTTCGGCGCGCCGCCTACTTCTGTCACGTCTGTTGTCAACCGTGTCGGCGCCAGATTGTGCACGAAACCGGCCCAAAAAGCACGGCCCCGTCCAGATGTGTCGCCGGACTCACACAACGCACCGTCCCCGTCATCTGTTCCCCACGAAGCCGCACTCCTCCAGCAGCCTCAGAAATGGCTCGAAACCGCCCTCCGGGGCGGCCGCCAGCAGGCGCAGATCCGAGGGGCTCCGGAGGACGTCGATACGGCCGCCGGCCTCCTCGAGGATCAGCCCCGCGGCGGCGTGGTCCCAGAGGTGGGCGCCCTCCTCGACGTACCCGTCGGCCTCCCCGGCGGCCACCGCACACAAGTCGAGGGAGCACGACCCGGGGCGCCGGATGTCGCGCACACGCGGCAGCAGGGCGGCGATGTAGCCGGCCTGCTTCGCCCGCACGTCGCGCACGTAGCTGAAGCCGGTGTGCACGAGCCGCTCTTCCAGCGGAACGACGTCGCGCACCTTGAGCGGGGCCCCGTCACAGGTCGACCCGCCGCCGAGGGTGCCGGCGTAGACCGTGCCCGTCGGCGGCCGGTGCACGACCCCGGCCACCATCCGGCCGTCGAGCTCGGCCGCGATCGACACCGCGTACTGGTGCGACCCGTAGAGGTAGTTGACGGTGCCGTCGATCGGGTCGACGACCCAGCGGACGCCACTCGTGCCTGCGTCGTCGTCGCCCTCCTCGCCGAGGAAGGCGTCGTCCGGCCGCGCCGTCAGCAGCCGGGTGCGGATCAGCTCCTCGACGGCCCGGTCGGCGGCGGTCACGACGTCGGTGGGCGAGGTCTTGGTGTCGGCGACGGACATCCCCTCGGCGCGCATCCGGACCGCAAGCGCGGCGGCCTCGGCCGCCACGTCGAGCGCGAGCGCCAGCAGGTCGTCGGCGGAGTCGGTCATCGGCCGGCCTCCGTCCCGCCCAGCGCCGCTCGCTGTGAGCGCGGGTTGGCGCAGCAACCACCCGGACACGCGTCGTGCGAGGCGGGGAGGCTGCCCACGACCGCTCGCTCGGGCTCGCCGCCCCGTTCGGCCGCCGCCCGCTCCAGGAGCAGGTCGCGCACCATCGACACGAACCGCGGGTCGACCCCCGCCGTGGCCGCGCGGACGCACGGCAGGCCGAGCTTCTCCGCGGTCGCCATCGCCTCCGTGTCGAGGTCGTAGACGACCTCCATGTGGTCGGAGACGAAGCCGATCGGCACGATCACCACGCCGGCGGCGTTCTTCCTCGCCAGATCATGAAGGTGGTCGTTGACGTCGGGCTCGAGCCACGGCACGTGCGGGGGGCCGGACCGCGAGCAGAACACCAGCTCGCTGCGGTGCCGGGTGCCGGTCTCGTGCCGCACCCGCTCGACGATCTCGGTGGCGACGCTGCGGTGCTGGGAGACGTAGGCGCGGCCGCGCGGCCCGCTCGCCTCGTTCATCGAGTTCGGGATCGAGTGCGTCACGAACACCAGGTGCGCCTCGCGTCGTACCTCGTCGGGCAGCTCGGCCAGCCCGGAGAGGGTGGCGTCGACCATCGGCTCCACGAAACCCGGATGGTTGAAGTAGTGCCGCAGCCGGTCCAGCCTCGGGGCGCCCGCCACGTCGGCGACGGCCTCGGCCAGGTCCTCCCGGTACTGACGGCAGCCGGAGTACGACGAGTAGGCCGAGGTGATCAGGCACGCGGCCCGATGTACGCCGTCCGCCGCCATCTCGCGGCAGGCGTCGGTCAGGAAGGGCTCCCAGTTGCGGTTGCCCCAGTAGACCGGCAGGTCGATCCCGTTGCTGGCCAGGTCCTCACGGATCGCGGCGAGGAAGGCGCGGTTCTGGTCGTTGATCGGACTGCGCCCGCCGTTGGCGTAGTAGTGCGCGCCCACCTCCTCCAGCCGGGCGTCCGGGATGTCCTTGCCCTGGGTCACGTTGCGGAGGAACGGCACCACGTCGGCGGCCTGCTCCGGCCCCCCGAACGAGACCAGCACCAGCGCGTCGTACGGCGCAGGGTCGAGGGCGGACCGGGAGCTGCTGGGCTCGGCGGGCGTCGGCTGGCTCAGGGGCACACGCCCCATCCTAGGGATTGTCCGAGGGACACCTGGTGACCCCTGCTCTCCATAGAATCGCAACGATGCTCGACCCCTACCGCCGTGTGCTCAGCCGTCCGGGGGCCGCCTTGTTCTCGGCGACGGGGCTCGTGGCCCGGATGCCGATCTCGATGATGACGCTCGCCGTCGTCCTCCTCGTGACCGCCGAGACCCGCTCCTACACGCTCGCCGGCCAGGTCTCTGCCGCGTTCGTGATCGCCAATGCGCTGGCCGCGATCCCGCACGGCCGGCTCCTCGACCGGCTCGGCCAGTCGCGGGTGCTGTTCGTGGACAGCCTGGTTTTCGCCCTGGGCAGCGGCATGCTCGGCTACGCCATCGTCCACGACTGGTCGGCGCCGTGGCCGCACCTGGCGGCGGTCGTCGCCGGGGTGGCGATGCCCCCGATCGGGTCGAGCGTCCGCGCCCGATGGACGCACCTGCTGCCCGACCCGCGTGAGATGCAGACCGCCTACGCGTTCGAGTCGGTGGCCGACGAGGCCGTGTTCATGTCCGGTCCGACCCTGGTCACGTTCCTGTCCACGCTGTGGTCGCCGGTCGCCGGACTCGGGGCCGCCGTCGTCCTCGGCACCCTGGGCACCCTCGGCCTGGCCGCCCAGCGCGGCACCCAGCCTCCGGCGCACCCGCGCTCTCCCGACCCGACCAAGCGGGCGCCGATGCCCTGGCTGCGACTCAGCCCCCTGGCGCTCGGCGGAGCGGCGCTCGGGTCGCTGTTCGGCGCCACCGAGGTGGCCACGGTCGCGTTCGCCGAGGAGAACGGGCACACGGTGATCTCCGGTGTGCTGCTCGCGGTCTGGGCGCTGGGGAGCCTCCTCTCCGGCGTGCTCACCGGCGCGATCGCGTGGAAGGTGACCACGATCCGCCGGTTCTGGGTCGGCGCCCTGGCGCTCACCCTGGCGATGGTGCCGACCCCGTTCGTGCCGAACCTCTGGACGATGGGCGTCCTGCTGTTCGTCGCCGGCTTCGCGATCTCCCCCACGATCATCGCGCTGTTCTCGGCGATCGAGGAGATCGCGCCCCGCTCCCGGCTCACCGAGGCCCTCGGACTCCTCCAGACCGGGCTCGGCGCCGGCATCGCGCCGGGCGCGGCGCTGGCGGGCTTCCTGATCGACGAGCACGGGAGCGCTCCGGCGTACGGCGTCGCGGTGCTGAGCGGCGCGGTCGCGGTGCTGTCCGGACTGCTGGCCGTCGACCGCCGCCGTGCGGTCCCGGCCACCGGCGAGCCCGAGGCTCCTATTCTTCGTCCATGAGCACCTGGACGAACTGGAGCGGGCTGGTCACGGTCAATCCGCAGCACGTGCTGACCCCGCGTGACGTCCCCGAGGTGGCCGACGCGGTGGTCGCGGCCCGGGCAGCCGGGCGGACGGTGAAGATGGTCGGCACCGGCCACTCGTTCACCGCGATCGCCGCCGCCGAGGGAGTCCTGCTGCGCCCGGAGAAGCTGGCCGGGATCACGCACGTCGACCGCGAGGCGATGACGGTCACCGCCCTCGCGGGCACTCCGCTCCACGTGCTCAACTCCGCGCTCGAGAATCTCGGGCTCTCCCTCCACAACATGGGCGACATCGCGGAGCAGACCCTGGCCGGCGCCACCTCGACCGGCACCCACGGCACCGGCGGCACCGTCGCGTCGCTGTCGGCGCAGGTGGTCGGCCTCGACCTGGTCACCGCCGACGGGACCGTGCTGCACGCCGACGAGACCGAGCGACCGGAGATCCTGGCCGTGGCACGGCTCGGCCTCGGTGCCCTCGGGATCCTCACGTCGCTGACGTTCCGGGTCGAGCCGCTCTTCACGATCGAGGCGCACGAGGGCCCGATGCGCTGGGACGAGGCGCTCGGGTCGTTCGACCAGCTCGTCGCGGAGAACCACTACGCGGAGATGTACTGGTTCCCGCACACCGAGCACATGAACGTGAAGCGGGACAACCGCACGATCGAAGCCCCCGAACCGCTCCCCCGCTGGCGCGCCTGGCTGGACGACGAGCTCCTCTCCAACACGGTGTTCGGCTGGGTCAACGCGCTGGGCAACCGCCGGCCCGGGCTGGTGCCTCGGCTGGCGGAGGTGGCCGGCCGGGCGCAGACCGAGCGCCGGTTCAGCGACGCCGCGCATCGGGTGTTCACCTCGCCTCGGCGGGTGGTGTTCCGCGAGATGGAGTACGCCGTCCCACGCGAAGCCGGCCTCCAGGCGCTCCGCGACGTCCGCGCCCTCGTCGAGCGACGCGGCTGGCGGATCAGCTTCCCGGTCGAGATCCGCGTGACACCGGCCGACGACATCCCGCTGTCGACGTCGTCCGGACGCGACTCGCTCTACCTGGCCTTCCACATGAACGAGCGCACCGACCACACGGCGTACTTCGGCGAGGTCGAACACCTCCTCCGCGGGTACGACGGGCGCCCCCACTGGGGAAAGCTGCACACGCGCACGGCCGCCGACCTCGAGCCGGCGTACCCGCGCTGGCACGAGTTCACCGACCTCCGCGACAAGCTCGACCCCGAACGGCTCTTCGGAAACGAGCACCTTCGGCGCGTGCTGGGGAGCTAGGGCCGGAGCTCTTTTTCATCCCTCAGGGCCCTTGTGCAACAGCGGGGTCAGGGTGCAAATTGCCCTAGTTCTCCCCCCACCCCGCGCGATCGTCCCTCGGCCCGGACCCGCCCTGTCGACGGTGGCCCGGATCCTTCCCACCCTCGAAGGGACGTCATGATCCGCAACCCGCTCGCGGCCAAGATCGGCCGCCGGCTTCACACCAGCACCGCCCGAGCCGTCACCCTCGGCTCCGCGGCTGTGCTCGCTCTCGGCCTCACCGCCTCCCTGGGCCCCGCCTCGGCGTCGCCACAGGCGTCGGCGAAGCCCGTCGTGCACAACCACACGGCGACGCACCCGCGCGACTTCGACCTGCGCAGCAACGGTGCGGCCCTCGCTCGCAGCGACGCGCGACTGCGGGTCTCGCCCCGTCCCGGGGTGAGCTCGCTGCGCAAGTCTCTCGGCCCGCAGGGCGTGATCTCGCTCGACCCGCTCACCGGCACACCCCGCACGGTCTCGCGCCTGGACGGGTTCCTGACCGGTCCGAGCGGACACTCTCCCTCCCGGGTGGTGCTCGACTACGTGCGCGCGCACCCCGACGTCTTCCGGCTCACCGGCGCCGACCTCGCGGCTCTGCAGCTGCGCTCGCGCTACACCGACGTCTCCGGCATCCTTCACCTGAGCTGGACCCAGCAGGTCGGCGGCGTGCCCCTGTTCGGCAACGGACTCAAGGGCAACGTCACCCGCGACGGCCGGCTGATCAGTGTGCAGGGCTCGCCCGTGCCAAATCTCGGAACCCTCTCGGCCACCCCGCGCCTGACCGCCGCGGGGGCGCGCGCCACCGCGATCCGCAACGTCGACGGGCGGGTCACCAGCAGCAGCGCAAAGCGGAGCAGCGGCACCACCCGCGGCACCGTGTTCGCCGACGGCGACCGGGCCTCGCTGGTGGCGTTCCGCACCGCGTCCGGCACCCGGCTCGCCTGGCAGACACTCACCACGCCCGGGGCCGGACAGATGTACAGCCACGTCGTGGACGCGACCACCGGCCGGGTCGTCTACCGACGCAACCTCGTGCAGAACGACGACGGCGACGTGTGGCGCTACTGGCCCGGCTCCCCGAAGGGTGGGACCCGGCAGAACGTCGACTTCACCAGGAACGGCTGGCTGCCGCGCGGCTCGACCCGGCTGGCGGGCAACAACACCCACGTCTGGTCGGACGTCAACGACGACAACCAGGCGCAGGCCACCGAGGAGGTCGGCCCGGGCGCTCGTTCGTTCACGTTCCCGTTCACGAACTTCAACGCCGTCGACGGCGCCCCCTGCTCGCCAGCGCTACAAGTGCACGCTGGGACCTCGGGGCTCGAGAACTCGTGGCAGACCAACCGCAACGCAGAACGCCGTCCAGGTCTTCTACTTCCTCGGCAACTTCCACGACCACCTGCGGCGCGGCGCCGATCGGCTTCACCCGCGCGGCCGGCAACTTCGAGGCGGTCGACGACGACGCGGTGCAGGCCGAGACCGATCGACGGCGCCGAACACCGCCGGCGGCCTGCCCGGACGCCGAACCACATCGACAACGCGAACATGTCCACGCCGCCGGACGGCACCGTCGCCGACGCATGCAGATGTACCTGTTCCACGCAGCCCGGCCGACGCCGGACCGACCCGTTCCTGCCGAGCAACGGCGGCGACGAGGCCGACATCGTCTACCACGAGTACACCCACGGCCTGTCGAACCGGCTCGTCGTCGACGCCGAGCGGCAACTCGACGCTCGGCAACATCCAGGCCGGCTCGATGGGCGAGGCCTGGAGCGACTGGTACGCGATGGACTTCCTGGTCAACCAGGGCCTCCAGACGGACACCGACGCGCCCGGCGACGTCCGGATCGGCGAGTACGTCGGCGCCGGCAGCGACCTGATCCGCACCCAGCCGCTGGACTGCCCGGTCGGCTCGACGTCGCCGCAGTGCCCCGGCACGCCGGGCGCGGGCCCGGGCGGCTACACCTACGGCGACTTCGGCCAGATCATCGGCGCGGCCCGAGGTGCACGCCGACGGCGAGATCTGGGGCGAGACGCTCTGGGACCTGCGCGGCGCGCTCGGCAGCAAGCTGACCGAGTCGCTGGTCACCCGGGCGATGGAGCTGTCCCCGGCCAACCCGTCGTACCTGGACGAGCGCAACGCGATCCTGCAGGCCGACCAGGTCGTCGACCACGGCAAGCGCACCAGGACGATCTGGAAGGTGTTCGCCCACCGCGGCATGGGCTACTTCGCCGGCTGCGATCGACGGCGACGACACCACGCCGGTCGAGGACTTCTCGATGCCGCCGGCCGCCGGCACGCCGACCGGGTCGCCTGACCGGCACGGTGACCGACCGGACATCGACACGGCCGATCGCCGGCGCCGTGATCGTCGCCTTCGGCGGTCACGCCTCCGGCTTCCCGAACGACTACGCGGCCACGACGGGCGCCGACGGCAGGTACACGATCAACGGGATCTTCGCCGGCACCTACCCGAAGGTCTCGGCCGGCGGCAACGGCTTCGACCGTCAGGTGCGGGCCTCGCTGTCGATCAGCTCGGGCGCGAACACCGCGAACTGGGACGCTGCGCCGCGACTGGGCGGCACTGGCCGGTGGCGCGTCCGTGACCGACATCAACGACGACACGGGACGCACCGTTCGGCTGTGGCGCCGCGGCTATGTTCGACCAGTCGCAGGGCAGCGGCTGGAGCGCGTTCCGGCGGCTCAACGGCGCCGGCAAGCCGGTGCCGATCTTCGTGATCGTGAAGCTGCCGCAGCCGATCGACGTGAGCGAGATCGCGATCGACCCGAGTGCGACCTGCGGCGACGGCGGCAGCGCCTCGACCGGCCCCTACTCGATCGAGACGTCCACCGACGGCACGAACTGGACCACGGCCAACCAGGGGACGTTCACCCCCGCCGACCGTGGGCACTTCAGCTCGCCGCCCCTGGCCGCGGGGTCGACCGACGCGGTGAAGTTCGTCCGCTACACGATGAAGGACAGCCAGGTGAACCAGGTCGGCGCCTGCCCCGGCCCCTTCTCCGGCTGCGACTTCATCGACAGCAGTGAGCTGGAGGTGTACGGCTCCACCCCGTGATGCAGTGACGTCATGCGTTCCGGTCGCCCCGGCGGCCGGAACGCATGACGTCCGGGCGTCTCGGACGACCGGTGCTCTAGACGCTGGCCGATCCCGCGGGCAGCGGCGCTCGCCAGTTGCGCCAGAGGGCGAGCAGCCGCCAGCCGAAGCAGATCAGAACGCCCGGCACCGCGACCAGCCAGATGCCCAGTGACGCCTGCTCGGCCAGTACGGCGTACGTCGCGCCGGCCAGCGCCGGCGTTGCGTAGAGCTCGCTGCCGAACACAGCAGGCACCCGGCCGCAGAGCAGGTCGCGGGCGACGCCACCGCCGATCCCGGTCACCATCCCCATCAGCGCGGCGGGCACCGGGCCGAGTCCCTGGTCCAGCGCCGCGAGCGCGCCGGTCACGCAGAACAGTCCGAGACCGGCCGCGTCGAAGAACGTCACCACACGCTCGGCACGACGCCTGACGAGCGTCGGGTGGAAGAAGAAGGTCACCAGGCCGGCGACGACCGGAACCGTCAGGTAGCGCCAGTCCTCCAGCGCGGCCGGCGGTGTCGCGTCGATCAGCACGTCACGCAGGAACCCTCCCCCGAGGCCCGTCGTACCCGCGAGCACCAGGACGCCGAAGATGTCGAGATCCTTGCGGACCCCCACCAGGCCCCCGGAGAGGGCGAACACGAAGATGCCAAGGAGGTCGAGCGCGACCAGCAACGGAATGGACTCGGACACGTGTGGCACGCTCCGCGTAGCGGCACCCCCGAACAAGTAGGCTCGCCGTCAGGCAGGACGAGGACTCCCGGAAGGAGGCTCCGAGCAGATGCGGGACCTCACACCCGTGAGGCTGACCGGTGGCGGCACGCAGCTGGTGCTGGTCGACGGCGAGGGCGTGGAGTACGCCGTTCCCATCGCCCGGGTCCACCAGGTCCTGGGCAACGCTCGCGGCGTCCAGGAACAGGCGGAGTCAGCGACCGGCACCACGTCCGCGACGCCCACACCGGGCATCCGGAGGGAAAAGGTGGACCAGAGAATGGACCAGAAGATGGAGAGCGCACTGCGTCCCCGCGACATCCAGACCCGGATCCGGGCCGGCGAGTCCCCGGAGGACGTGGCCGCCGTGGCGGGCACGTCCCTCGAGAAGGTCATGATCTTCGCCGCGCCGGTGCTCGCCGAGCGCGCCCACATCGCCCGCACCGCCCAGTCGTCGTCCGTGCGGCGGACCTCGGCCGAGCCGTCGTCGACGGTCCGCACGCTCGGCCCGTCCGCTGCGGCGAGGCTCCGCGAGGAGGGCGTCGACCCCGAGTCGGTCGACTGGGACGCCTGGCGCCGCGACGACGGCCGATGGACCCTGGTCGCGACGTACCACCACGACGGCGAGCCCCGGCGTGCCCGTTTCCGCTTCGACCAGCCCGGCCACTTCGTCACCGCCGACGACGACGAGGGTCGCTGGCTGGTCGGCGACGGCCAGTTCCCCAGCCGCGGGCAGCAGGCGAAGGCCACCACCCGGCGGCTGACGCCGGTGCCGCGGTACGACGAGGAGCTGCCGCTCGGCGATGACGCGATCGAGCTGGTCCGCGAGGACCGCTCCCCCGTCGCTGCCCCGGCCGGCCACGACCACCCCACCGCCCCCGAGCCCGACGAGGTCACCGGTGACGCCGACTGGATCGCCCCGGACAAGGGTCACCACGGATCGCCGCTGCACGCCTCGGCCTGGGTCGACGGGCCCGAGGAGGCGCTCGCGCACCCGGAGCCGGAGGTGGCCGAGCCGGCGCCCGAGCCGCCCGAGGCCGAGAGCGACCAGCAGGCTCGCCGTCCCGCGAAGAAGGGACGGGGTCGGGCCTCCGTGCCCACCTGGGACGAGATCATGTTCGGTGGAGGCAGCGGCGACTAGGCTCCGCGTGCATGGCCTACTTCGTCACCGGTGCGACCGGATTCATCGGCCGGCACCTCGTCCAGGAGCTTGTCGACCACCGTCAGGGTGAGATCTTCGTCCTTGTCCGCGAGGGGTCGCAGGCGAAGCTCGACGCGCTGGTGCGGCAGTGGACTCAGTCCGAACACGGGGCAGACCGGGTGACACCGGTCGTGGGCGACCTCCAGGCCGAGCGGCTCGGGGTCAGCCCCGAGTGGGTCACCGCCCACGCCGGCGAGATCGAGCACTTCTTCCACCTGGCCGCGATCTACGACATGACCGCGACCGAGGAGATGAACGAGCAGCTCAACGTCGGTGGCACCCGCGCGGCCCTCGAGCTGGCCGCCGCCCTGGACGCCGGGTGCTTCCACCACGCCTCCTCGATCGCGGTGGCCGGCGACTACCGCGGCGTGTTCGACGAGACCATGTTCGACGAGGGGCAGGGCCTGCCCTCGCCGTACCACCGCACCAAGTACGAGTCCGAGCGCATCGTGCGCGAGGAGGCGACCGTGCCGTGGCGGGTCTACCGCCCGGTGGTCGTGGTCGGGCACTCCGAGACCGGCGCGATGGACAAGGTCGACGGCCCCTACTACTTCTTCCCGGTGCTCAAGCGGCTGCGCGACACCGTGCCGTCGTGGGTTCCGCTGGTCGGCGTCGACCTCGGCGACACCAACGTGGTGCCGGTCGACTACGTGGCCAAGGCGATGGACCATCTCGCGCACCTGCCCGACCGCGACGGGGAGGCCTTCCACCTCGCCAACCCCGAGCCGCAGAACACCGTCGAGCTGGTCAACGCGTTCGCCGCGGCCGCCCAGGCGCCGCAGTTCGCGGTGCCGGTCGACCGCAACATCACCGGGCTGGTGCCGACCAGGCTGCTCCCCCGGCCGCTGCAGCCGACGTCGGTGCTCGCGTCGCTGGCGCGGACGACGCCCGCGCGGATGGCGCTGGACCAGACGGTCGGCCGGCTCGGCATCCCGCCCGCGGTGCTCGGACACGTGTCCTTCCCGATGACGTTCGCGACGCGTCGTACGGAGAAGGCGCTCGCGGGCTCCGGCATCGCGGTCCCCGACCTCGAGAGCTACGTCTCGACCCTGTGGAGCTTCTGGGAGGACTTCCTCGACGACTCGATCAAGGGCGACGCCTCCACCGTCGAGGCTCTGACCGGCAAGACGATCGTGATCACCGGCGCGTCGTCCGGCATCGGCCGGGTGACGGCGGTGCAGGGTCGCCAAGGCGGGAGGCATCCCGATCCTGGTCGCGCGGGGCATCGACAAGCTCGAGGCCACCAAGGCGCTGATCGAGAGCCAGGGCGGCGAGGCGTACGCCTACCAGTGCGACCTCTCCGACCTCCACGCGATCGACAAGCTCACCAAGCAGATGGCTCAGGACCACGACCGCATCGACTTCGTGGTCAACAACGCCGGGCGCTCGATCCGGCGATCGCTGAAGCTGTCCGAGGACCGGTTCCACGACTTCGAGCGCACGATGCAGCTCAACTACTTCGGCGCGATCCGGCTGGTGATGGGCCTGCTCCCCACGATGCGCAGGCAGAAGCGCGGCCACATCGTGAACATCTCCTCGATCGGTGTGCAGACCAGCCCGCCCCGCTTCAGCGCGTACGTCGCCTCGAAGGCGGCGCTCGACGCGTGGAGCAACGTGGTGTCCTCGGAGCTGGTCGGCGACGGGATCTCGTTCACCTCGATCCACATGCCGCTGGTGCGGACGCCGATGATCGCGCCGACCAGGCTCTACGACAAGTTCCCCACGATCAGCCCCGCGCAGGCCGCGGACAAGGTGATCAGCGCGCTGGTCGACCGGCCCCACGAGATCAACACGGCCCTGGGCAACCTGGGCGCGGTCGCGCACACGCTGGCGCCCAAGGTCGCGTTCCGGGTGCTGCACCTGGCCTACCAGGTGTTCCCCGACTCCGCCGCCGCCCGGGGTGACGGGAAGTCCGAGGGCGAGCAGATCATGCTGGCGCGGGTGCTGAAGGGGATCCACTGGTGAGGGGCCGGATACCACGGTCCCGTGGTAACCGGTAACTTCCCTAGCGAAATCCGGCTCGGGAAGAGGCAGGTTCGCTAGGGAAGTTGGCGCTCGGTCAGCCGGGCGATCAGCGCCTGGGCGTCGTGCGGCGCGTAGCCCTTGATGTCGTTGTCGAAGTAGACGAACACGTCCTTCTCGCGCGCCCAGCCGCTGACCTTGTCCGCCCAGGCGTCGAGGGCGGCGGCGCCGTACCCGCTGGCGTAGAGCTCCTTGTCGCCGTGCAGCCGCACGTAGCGGAAGTCGCTCGTGTCGGCGTCGACCCTGGGCCAGCGGCCGGCGGTGTCGGCGAGCACGCAGGCGACATCGTGCTCGCGGAGCAGAGCGAGCGCCTCGGCGTTGTCGAACGTCGCGCTCCGGAACTCCAGCGCGTGCCGCACCGGGCGACCGTCCGGCGTACGACGCGGCACCTGGACGAAGAACGCAGCCACACGTTCGGCGTCGTACCGGAAGGTCTCCGGCAGCTGCCACAGGACCGGTCCGAGCTTCGGCCCGAGCTCGTAGACGCCGGAGCCGAAGAAGGTCGCGAGCGCCTCCTCGACGTCGCCGAGCCTCTTCATGTGCGAGATGAACCGGCTCCCCTTGACCGAGAACACGAAGTCGTCGGGCGTCTGGTCACGCCACTTCGCGTACGACGCCGGCTTCTGGAGGGCGTAGAAGGAGCCGTTGATCTCGATCGAGGTCAGCCGCGACGACGCGTAGGCCAGCTCGTTCTTGTGGGTCAGGCCCTTGGGGTAGAAGTCGCCGCGCCAGGGCGCGTAGGTCCAGCCGGACACGCCGACGTACGCACGCCCCATGTCAGGAGGTCTCCACCGGGCGCTCCGGGTCGGTGACCCACTCGCTCCACGAGCCCGGGTAGAGCGCGGCGTGGACACCGATCCGCTCCAGCGCCAGCAGGTCGTGGCAGGCGGTGACACCCGAGCCGCAGTAGACGGCGACGTCCGCGCCCAGCCCGGCGTACACCTCGCGGAGCTCGTCGGGCGTCCGGAAGAGGCCATCCGCGGCGAGGTTCGCCTCGGTCGGCACGTTGACGGCACCGGGGATGTGGCCGGCCACGGGGTCCACGGGCTCGACTTCTCCGCGGTACCGCTCCGGCGCCCGCGCGTCGACCAGTGTCCCCGCCGCGAGCACGTCCTGAGGCCGCAACGCGGGCATGCCGCCCGCCCGGACCACGAGATCCCCGGATGCCGGCCGGGTCGGCCCGACCTCGCGCGGGCCACCCGACCTCAGCCACGCGGACCAGCCGCCGTCGAGCACGCGCACGTTGTCGTGACCGACCCAGCGCAGCAGCCACCAGCAGCGGGCGGCGGCGCGGCCGGCCCAGTCGTCGTACACCACGACCGGTCGGTCGCCCCGTACTCCGGCCGCGCGCATCGCGGTCTCGAAGTCCTCCGGCTCGGGCAACGGGTGCCGGCCGCGGGGGCCGGGTGCGGCGGCAAGATCACGGTCGAGGTCGACGTACGACGCGCCGGGAACGTGTCCCGCCTCGAACTCAGCCACGCCCGGCGGTCCGCCCATCCGGTAGCGCACGTCGAGCACGGTGACCGTGCCGAGCAGGTCACGCAGGTCGGCCACGGAGATCAACGGGTCGGACATGCGTCCATCCTGCCGGTCGCTGGACACGGCGTTCCGCGCGCGTCCGGCCCCATGTCCTGACTGTGGAAGGATTTCGACCGTGGCCGAGCTGCAGTTCTTCACCGGGACGATGGACTCCGGCAAGAGCACGCTCGCGCTGCAGACCAACCACAACCACGCCGTACGCGGCAGGATCGGGCGGATCTTCACCACGCACGACCGCGCCGGCGAGTCGCTGCTCTCCTCGCGGCTGGGCCTGACCCACGACGCGATCGAGGTCACTGGCGGGTTCGACTTCTGGCGGTACGTCGTGGACGCGCTGACCCAGGGCGCCCGGATCGACTACCTGATCTGTGACGAGGCCCAGTTCTACGAGCCGTGGCAGATCGACCAGCTCGCCCGGATCGCCGACGACCTGCAGATCGACGTGTTCGCGTTCGGCATCCTCACCGACTTCCGCACCACGCTCTTCCCCGGCAGCGCCCGGCTGGTCGAGATCGCCGACCGGATGAACGTGCTCCAGGTCGAGGCGCTCTGCTGGTGCGGCCGCAGGGCCACGCACAACGCCCGCACCGAGAACGGCGAGATGGTCACCGAGGGCGACGTGATCGTGGTGGGCGACGTGTTCGACGCCGACGTCCCGACGCCGGTGGTCGGCTACGAGGTGCTCTGCCGCCAGCACCACCGGCGCCGGATGACAGCGGCCCGCGCCCACGCGGTGTCGCTGGCCCCGGAGCCGCTGCCCTTCGGCGACTGACTACTCGTCGCGGACCCGGATCGCGACCTTGCCGCGCACGCGACCGGCCTCGAGCTCGCGCATGGCCTCGGGCGCCCGGCTCAGCGGGTAGGTCCGGTCGATGGCGGGAGTGACGGAGCCGGCGGCGACGAGCTCGGCGAGGCGCGCGACGTCGCTGCCACGCTCCTTGCTGACGCACATGGTGAGCCGTTGGCCCACGAAGGGCGAGAGGGCGAGGGCCCGGAACTGCCGGTTCATGCCTCCCGAGAAGCTGCCGCCCTCCTCGCCACCGGCGATCACGGCGGTGCCTCGGGACTTCAGGGCGCGCCGGAGCCGTGACAGCGTCGGGTTGCCGGCGAGGTCGATGACCAGGTCGTAGCGGTGCTCACCGGACGCGAAGTCCTCGCGGGTGTAGTCGACGACGTGGTCCGCACCGAGCGACCTGACCAGGTCGAGCTTGGCCGTGCTGGCCACGCCGGTGACCTCCGCGCCGAGTGCCTTCGCCAGCTGGACCACGTAGCTGCCGACGCCGCCGGAGGCACCCAGAACGAGTACCGACTGTCCCTCCTGCACCCTCCCGGCTTCGAGCACCTGGATCGCGGTGACTCCGGAGATCGACAGGACGGCTGCCTGCTCGAAGGACACCATGGGCGGCTTGTGGGCCAGCTTGTCCTCGCGGGCCACGGCGTACTCCGCGAACGAGCCGGGCGCGATTCCGAACACCGCGTCGCCAATGGCGAACCGGGTCACCGCCGAACCGGTCTCGACCACCGTGCCGGCCACGTCCCGG
Source organism: uncultured Actinomycetota bacterium (assembly GCA_963745795.1). Taxonomy (GTDB): domain Bacteria; phylum Actinomycetota; class Actinomycetes; order Propionibacteriales; family Nocardioidaceae; genus Marmoricola. The sequence continues at coordinate 764,311 of CAVUYR010000006.1, forward strand.
CCGAGCACCGGGTTCCGGGGTCCACGCAGCCCGACGAACGGCCGCATCAGGTAGGGCTTGCCGGTCATCAGGTGCCAGGTGCCCCGGTCGAGGCCGGCCGCGGCCACCTGGACGAGCACCTCGTGGTCACTCACGACCGGGCGGGCGACGTGGGCGAGACGCAGGACGTCGGCGTCGCCGTACCGGTCCTGGACGATCGCCTGCATGGTCGTGCCGGTGTTCGTGGTCGTGTGGGCGGTGCTGCTCGTGGTGGGCATGATGGGCCTCTCGGGATGGTTCGTACTTAGTACGGTGACCATAACGTACTTAGTACGAAACTGCTATGGTCACCCTCGAGATGTCTAACCCGGAGCCTGAACCCAGCCCTGCGAGGACCCCGCTGAGCCGCGACCGCGTGCTCCGTGGGGCGATGGCGGTCGCCGACGACGGGGGGCTGACCGCGCTGACCATCCGCTCGCTCGCACAGCACCTCGGGGTCAAGCCGATGGCCGTCTACCACCACGTCGCGAACAAGGAGGCGATCCTCGACGGCATCGTCGACCTCGTCTTCGCCGAGTTCGCGGTGCCCTCCCCCGGCGGCGACTGGCGGGCGGAGATGCGTCGGCGGTCGCTCTCGGTGCGGAGCGTGCTCCGGGTGCACCCCTGGGCGATCCCGCTCCTGCAGTCACGGACGAACCCCGGCCCGGCGACGGTGCGGCACCTCGACGCGAACATCGGCACCCTGCGCGAGGCCGGCTTCCCGGTTGCGATGACCGCGCACGCCTACGCGCTCATCGACAGCTACGTCTACGGCTTCGCCCTCTCCGAGGCGTCGCTGCCGATCAACGGCCCGGAGACCGTCGCGGAGGTGGCCGGCCCGATGATGGAGCTGATCCCGGCCGCGGACTTCCCGTACCTCGCCGAGTTCTCCGCCAAGCACGTGATGCGACCGGACTACGACTTCGGCAGCGAGTTCGAGTTCGGCCTCGACCTGATCCTGGACGGACTGGAGGCGCGGGTCAGTCGACCAGGAACGGCACCAGCATCTCGTCGGGCGTGAGCGAGCCGTGCATGCCGATCAGCTTGTTCTCGAACGGGAAGTCCTTCGACGACATGATCGCGGTGTCGCCGGCGCAGGCCGCGACGACGTCGCCGAGGCGGGGGCGCACCCGGTCCTCGACGTGGCCGAACCAGCCGCGCTCGATCGCCTCGTCACGGGTGAGGACCAGCGCGTTGTGCCCGAGGATCGTGCGCCAGATCGCGGCCACGTCCTCGACTCCACCGGGCCGGCAGTACACGTGGCGGAAGCGGGCCTCGCCGCCGACCAGCTCGACACCGTCGCGCATGTCCGGGACGGAGTCCACGTCGAAGCGGCTCGTGATCTCGCTGTCGACCATGCCGTGGTCGGCCAGCACGATCAGCCGCGTGGCGGGCGCGAGCGCGTCGCGAAGCTGCTCGGCCGCGCCGTCCAGTGCCATCAGCTGCTGGCGCCAGGCCGGTGAGTCGACCCCGTGGCGGTGGCCGATCCAGTCCAGGTCGCCGTCGTAGACGTAGGTGACCGAGGGCGACCGTGCCGACGAGGTGACGGCGCCGGCGATGCGCTCCCCCATCATGTCCGCGCCCAGGTGCTCGGCCCCGCGCTGGCTGGAGACGGTGAGGCCCGACCCCGCGAAGACCCGCTTGCTCACGGTGGTGGTGATCACGCCGGCCCGGCCGAGCCGGTCGAAGGCCGTGTCGTGCGGCTGCCACTCGAGCGGGTCGACGTCCTTGTCCCAGTACAGCGCGTTGAGCAGGTGGTCGGTGCCCGGCACCCGCGAGGTGAACCCGACCAGCCCGTGCTCGCCCGGCGTGAGGGCGGTGCCGAGCGAGGCCAGCGAGGTCGCCGTGGTGGAGGGCACCCCGGCTGTGCCGCCCTCGGAGCCGGCCAGCAGCGAGTGGAGGTACGGCGCGTGGTCGCGGTGCCGTCCGAGGAGCTCCTGCCCCATCCCGTCCACCAGCATCACGACGTACGACGGGGCGGGCGGGAGCTCGAGCCCGACCGCAGGGAAGCCGGCGTCGGCGCCGAGCGCCGCGGCGACCGCGGGGAGCACGTCGCCGAGGGAGCGCCGGCCGTAGGCAGGTTCGACGAAGCCCCTGATGCCCTGGGTCACCGTCGGCTGGCTCATTCGCGGAGCTGGGTGCGGGCGCTGAGCGCCTCTGCGAAGGCGAGCAGCGCGTGCACGGCGTCCTGGCCGTCGGCCGCCGCGGACACCCGCAGCGAGAAGTCGTCGGACCGGATCACGCCGGTGTAGCCGTGGTCGGCGTCGCACTGCGGGTCGTCGCACATGGCCGGCTCGAGGTCGACCCCGGCGACGCCGCCCCAGCCGACGGTCAGCACCGCCTCCGCCGGCGGCGGCACCCTGCCGTGCAGCCGGGCCGGGTTGGCCACCATCCGGTTGACCACGACGGACCGGACCGAGGTCAGCCCGATCGCCTCGGTCGAGGTGGACGTGTAGGGCTCGGGCAGCAGGTTGTCCGGCGGGTTCTCGTCGGTGTGGGCGAGGATCAGCCGGCTCGGCGTCAGCACCGCCACGGTCATGTGCCGACGCACCTCGTCGCGGTCGATCGTCGGCTCGTGGTGCACCAGGAACGAGACCACGGGCTCGCCGGCCAGCGCGGCGTCGACACCGGACGACACCACCGTCGGGTAGTAGCCGGTCTTCTCGATCGCGACGTTGAGGTCGCCGGATCGGTCGTAGCGGTCGCCGGTGGCCGACGCGGGGTTGCTGCGCATGCCCGTCAGTCTGTCACGCACGTTCAGCCGGGAAGGGAGTCGCCGGGATAGCTGCTGAGCCGGCGCGCGAACCAGTGCGACCGCGCGTCGGTCACCGGCGACGCGTGGGCCCGGGCGCTGAGCACTCGGACCCCGTCGGCGGTCGCGTGCACGAGGCTCAGGTCGATGCTGCCCAGCTGCGGGAGGTCGTTCTTGAGCAGCGCCACCCGGCGCAGCAGCTACCTCGATGGAGGGGACGTCGACCAGCTCGCTGCCGCGGTAGCCGAAGAGGAGCGGTGCCGCCTTGAGCTCCCGCACCATCTCCGAGGCCTCCAGCGGCGTGATCGGCGGGATCCGGTAGGCGCGGTCACCGACCAGGTCGGTGAGCGAGCCGGCGATCGAGAACGACACGGTGGGCCCGAAGAGCGGGTCCTCGACGCCTCCGATCGCGACCGGCACGCCAGGGTCGGCCACGCGCTGCACCACGAACCCGGCCGCGTCGGAGTCGGTGATCAGCTCGGTCAGCGTGGTCCAGGCGTCACGCATCTCGGTCTCGTTGTCGATGTTGCGCCAGACGTGGGCCAGGTCGGGGCGGTTGCGCAGGTGCTCGGCGGTGGCCTTGAGGACGACGTCCCAGTCGAGCGACTCGCCGGCCGCCACGGCCTCGTCGGCGCTCGGTGACCTCCACGCGGTCCCAGACCGCGATGCCGTAGGCCCGCAGCAGGTCCTGCAGCTCGCGGAACGTCAGCTCCCGTCCGTCGGGAGCGCGCATCAGCACCTCGTTGAGCATGCGCTTGGCGAAGGCCGAGTCGACGTCGTCGAGCGGCGGCCGCTCCCGCGTCGGGCTTCTCCAGCCACGCCGCGTGCTCGACCACCCGCGCCAGCGCACGCACCGCGGACTCGACGGCGGGGTAGGACGGCACCGAGCCGCGCCCGACCACGTTGCCGGCCAGGTCGGGGACGCGCAGCAGCTCGGGGACGCCCTCGGTGCCGAGGAACGTGGAGACCAGCGGCTTGTCGGACTGCTCCCCCACGGCCGCCAGCACGTTGGCGACCGAGACCCCCGAGGTGTTGAGCGGCGGGATGTAGACCGCGACCACGGAGTCGACCTCGTCGTCGTCGATCGCGAGGTCGAGCGCGTCCTCGAAGTCGGCGCCGGTCGCCTCGGCACCGAGCGAGACCGACTTCACCACCTCGAGGCCGTTGCTGGCGGCGGCGTCGGCCGCGAGCAGGGCCAGCGCGTCGGAGTTGCCGACGATCGCGACCCGGGACCCGCGTGGCAGCGGCTGGTGGGCGATCAGCTGGGCGACGTCGAACATGTCGTCGAGCGACTCGACCTGGATCACGCCGGCCTGCTTGAACATCGCGTCGACGGCCGCCTGCGGGGCGCCGATCGTGCGGACCGCGTGGCCCATCGGCACGCCCTGCGTCGTACGCCCGGAGCGGACCGCGACGATCGGCTTGTGCCGGGAGACCCGGCGGGCGATCCGGGAGAACTTGCGCGGATTGCCGATGGACTCCAGGTAGAGCAGGATCACCTCGGTCGACGGGTCCTCCTCCCAGTACTGGAGGAGGTCGTTGCCGGACACGTCGGCGCGGTTGCCGGCGCTCACGAACGAGGAGAGCCCCAGCCCACGGTTGGACGCCTTCTCCAGGATCGCGGTGCCGAGTGCCCCGGACTGGCAGAAGAACCCGGCCCGGCCGCGCTGCGGCATCGACGGGGCCAGCGAGGCGTTGAGCATGACGCCGGGCGCGGTGTTGATGATCCCGAGGCAGTTGGGCCCGATCAGGCGCAGGCCGTAGCTGCGGGCCAGTCCGAGCAGCTTGCGCTGGCGCTGCCAGCCCTCCTCCCCGGCCTCGGCGAAGCCGGACGAGATCACGATCAGGCCGTGGACGCCCTTGGCGGCGCAGTCGAGGACCACGTCGGTCACCGATTCCGCCGGCACCGCGACGATCGCGACGTCGACCTGGTCGGGGATCGCCCCGACGGTCGGGTAGGCGGGCATGCCCGCGACCGAGTCCGCCGTCGGGTTGACCACGTAGATGCGGCCCGCGTAGTCGCCGAGCACGAGGTGCCGGACCAGGGCCTGACCGATCGTGTCCTGACGCCGGGACGCGCCGATCACCGCGACGCTGCGAGCGTCGAAGAACGCCGCTATCGACGCCGCCTCGGCCCGGTGCTCGCGGTCCTGCATGACGCCGATGGCGGTGTCGGTGGGGTCGATCGGGAACACCAGGCGCAGCACGCCCTCGTCGTACCCACCCTCGATCCGGTAGCCGGCGTCGCGGAAGACCTGGATCATCTTGACGTTCTCGGGCAGCACGTCGGCCACGAACCGGTCGACGCCGTTCTCGCGGCCGGCCTGCGCGAGGTGCTCGAGGAGGAGCTGGGCGATGCCGCGCCCCTGGTGCTGGTCCTCGACCAGGAACGCCACCTCGGCCTCGCCGGGGGACACGATGTCGTAGCGACCGACCGCGATCATCCGGCCGGCCACCGTGAGCACGAACGCGACCCGTTCGTGGTGGTCGACGGTGCTGAACCGGGCGACGTCGCGCTCGGACAGCCGGGGCATCGGAGCGAAGAAGCGGAGGTACTTCGACTCGTCGGAGACCCGTTCGTAGAAGCTGACCAGCAGCTCCTTGTCGTCGGTGCGGATCGGCCGCAGGTGGGCCGTGTGGCCGTCGCGGAGCAGGACGTCGGCCTCCCAGTGGGCCGGGTAGGTCGGCTGCTCGGACGGGGCGGTCACAACGGGGAATGTACCGGTCGTGGGTGACAGCGGCGTGCCCCCGCAGGACCGTCGGTCGCGCGAGGGAGAATGCGCCGCATGGCACGTCGTACCCCCGCACCGCCCGAGGACTTCGAGGAACACATCGTCGACGTCGACATGGGCGACGAGATGCGCTCCAGCTTCCTGGAGTACGCCTACTCCGTCATCTACTCCCGCGCGCTGCCTGACGCGCGCGACGGGCTCAAGCCGGTGCAGCGACGGATCCTCTACACGATGGCCGACATGGGCCTGCGACCCGACCGCGGCCACGTCAAGAGCGCCCGCGTCGTCGGAGAGGTGATGGGTCGCCTGCACCCCCACGGCGACGGCGCGATCTACGACGCCCTGGTCCGGATGGCACAGCCGTGGTCGATGCGGCTCCCGATGGTCGACGGCCACGGCAACTTCGGCTCCCCCGACGACCCGCCCGCCGCGATGCGCTACACCGAGTGCCGGATGGGGCCCGCGGCGGTGGCGATGACCGCCTCGATCAACGAGGACACGGTCGACTTCAAGCCCAACTACGACGGCCGCGAGACCGAGCCGTCGGTGCTGCCCTCGGCGATCCCCAACCTGCTGGTCAACGGCACCACCGGGATCGCGGTCGGCATGGCCACCAACATGGCCCCGCACAACCTGGTCGAGGTGGTCCAGGCGCTGCGCCACCTGATCAAGGACCCGACGGCCACGCGTCGACGACCTGATGCGGTTCATCCCGGGGCCGGACCTGCCCACGGGCGGCAAGATCGTCGGCCTCGAGGGCATCCGCGACGCCTACGAGACCGGCCGCGGCAGCTTCCGGATGCGGGCCACCGCCCGGGTCGACTCGGTGAGCGCCCGGCGCAAGGGCATCGTCGTGACCGAGCTGCCCTACGGCGTGGGCACCGAGCGCGTCATCGAGCGGATCAAGGTGCTTGTCCAGACCAAGAAGCTGCAGGGGATCACCAACGTCGTCGACCTCACCGACGGCGAGAAGGGCCTCCAGCTCGTGATCGAGGTCAAGAACGGGTTCCATCCCGAGGCGCTCCTCGAGCAGCTCTACAAGCAGACGCCGATGGAGGAGTCGTTCGGCATCAACAACGTCGCGCTGGTCGACGGCCAGCCGCGCACGCTCGGGCTCAAGCAGATGCTCGAGGTGTTCCTCGGGCACCGGCTCGACGTCGTACGCCGCCGTTCGCTGCACCGTCGTACCAAGGCCGCCGACGAGCTCCACCTGGTCGAGGGGCTGCTGATCGCGATCCTCGACATCGACGAGGTGATCCAGCTGATCCGCGCCAGCGACAACGCGAGCGAGGCGCGCGAGCGGCTGATCGCGGTGTTCGACCTGAGCGAGCTCCAGGCCAACTACATCCTCGACATGGCGCTGCGGCGGCTGACGAAGTTCTCGCGGCTCGAGCTCGACAACCGCAAGACCGAGCTCGAGGGGATCGATCGCGGCGCTCGACGAGATCCTGGGCGACGAGGCCAAGCTGCGCCGGGTGGTCTCCGACGAGCTGGCCGACGTCGCGAAGACCTACGGCACCCCGCGCCGTACCGTCCTGCTCGAGGCGTCCGGCCAGACGTTGACCACCGCCTCTCCGCTCGAGGTCGCCGACGACCCGTGCTTCGTCTACCTCTCCTCCACCGGGCTGCTCGCGCGCACCAGCAGCGTCGACCCGCCCGGCGACGACGGCGCCCGCACCGGCCACGACGTGATCGTGTCCGCGGTCCGGGCCACCGCCCGCGGCGAGATCGGGGTGCTCACCAGCCGCGGCCGGGTGGTCCGTCTCGGTGTGCTCGACCTGCCGACGCTGCCGCCGACCGCCAACCACCCCAACCTCCAGGGCGGCGCCCCGGCCGGGGTCTTCCTGTCGCTGGAGCCCGGGGAGCGCATCCTGGCCCTCACCACGCTCGGCGAGGACTCTCCCGGCCTGGCGCTGGGCACCCGCCATGGTGTCGTCAAGCGGGTGAAGCCCGAGCGGCTCACCCGTGACGACTGGGAGGTGATCACGCTCGCGGCCGGCGACGAGGTGGTCGGCGGGCTGGAGCTCGCGACCGGCGAGGAGGAGCTCTGCTTCGTCTCGGGCGAGGCCCAGCTGCTGCACTTCGGCGCCGGCACGGTCCGTCCGCAGGGGCGCCAGGGCAGCGGCATGGCCGGCATCAAGCTGGCGGCCGGCGACTCCGTCGTCTGGTTCGGCGCCCTCGACCCGACCGACGCGGTCGTGGTCACGGCCTCCGGCGCCGGCACCGCGCTGCCGGGCACCGACGCCGGATCGGTCAAGGTGACCCCGTTCGCGGAGTACCCCGGCAAGGGGCGTGCCACCGGCGGCGTCCGCTGCCACCGCTTCCTCAAGGGCGAGGACGTGCTCGTGTTCGCGTGGGCCGGTGCCGCGCCTCCGCGCGCGGCCGCGGCCAGCGGCGCCGCCGTCGACCTGCCGGAGCCGGTAGCCCGCCGCGACGGGTCGGGCGTCGCCGGCAGCCAGCCGATCGCCGCGTGCGCCGGGCCGGTCACCTCGTTCATGGCACCCTAGGCGCCATGAGGAAGCCTGCGGTCGTGCTCGGTGTGCTGCTGCTCGTGGTCGGGCTGGTCTCCGGGTGTGGTGGCCCCGAGAAGTCGACCGAGTCCCCTGCCCAGCGCCTCGCCGCCGCCCAGAAGTTCCTCGAGAAGACGGACGGTGTCAAGATCGCGCTCAGCACCCCTCAGCTCCCGCCGGGCGTGCAGGGCATCCTGAAGGCCGCGGGCGTCGGCACGAAGCAGCCCGCGTTCAAGGGCGAGATCTCCGTGGTCCAGAACGGCCTCAGCGTGAACGTGCCCGTCCGTGCCGTCGGCGGCGACGTGTACATCCAGTTCGGCGGCAGCTGGCGCAAGATCGACCCGGCAGACTTCGGCGCACCCGACCCGGCCGATCTGTTCAAGGTCGACGGGGGCCTGGCCAGCCTGCTCAGCGACGTCCAGGGCGCGAAGGCCGGCAAGGACACACGCGACGGCAAGCGCATCCTCTCCACGGTCACCGGCAAGATCCCGGGCAACCGCGTCGCGGAGGTGATCCCGAGCGCGTCGGCCGACTCCGCGTTCGACGCCACGTTCACCCTCGACGACACCGACCACCTGACGAAGGTGGTGCTGACGGGGCCGTTCTACCCCAAGGCCGACGACGTCACCTACACGATCGCCTTCGACGACTACGGCAGCAGCACCATCGTCACGGCCCCGTGATCGACCCGTGATCGACCGGTGATCGACCCGTGAGCGACGGGGACCGTGCGACGCGGGCGCTGCTCACGCTCGCCGCCGTCGCGGTCGCCTTCGCCGCCGCCGACACCTACGTCGTGGTACTGGCGCTGCCCGACATGATGCTCACGGTCGGGCTCGGCATCGACGAGCTCCAGCGGGCGGCGCCGATCGTGTCCGGCTTCCTGCTGGGCTACGTCGCGATGCTGCCGCTCATCGGCCGGATCGCCGACATCCGCGGCCGGGTCCCGGTGCTGGTGGCGTCGCTGGTCGTGTTCGCGTTCGGGTCGCTGGTGACCGCGCTCGCGTTCGACCTGCCGTCGGTGGTGACCGGCCGGTTCCTCCAGGGCGTCGGCGCCGGCGGGCTGGTGCCGGCGACGCTGGCGCTGGTGGCGGACCTCTACCCGGCCGAGCGCCGCGCCGTACCGCTGGGTGTGGTGTCCGCCGTGCAGGAGGTGGGCTCCGTGATCGGCCCGCTGTACGGCGCCGTGGTGCTCGCGGTCGCGGACTGGGAGGCGATCTTCTGGCTCAACCTGGCCGTCGGCCTGGTGCTCGCCGCCGCCCTCACCCGGCTCGGCACGCCGACGGTGGCCGAGCGGCGAGGCGCGTCACGGCCACGTGTCCCCGATCCGCTCTCGCTGCTGCTCCTCGTGGTCGCCCTGGTCTCGCTGGTGCTCCTGCTCTGGGAACCCGACGCCCTGGTCAGCCACATCACGCTCGGCATCCCGTTCGTTCCGGTGACCGGCGAGAGCCGCTGGCTGACGCCGCTGGCCCTGCTCGCCGTGCTGTCCGCGGTCGCCCTGGTGGTCCGTTGCCTCCTCGCCGAGCGTCCGCTGGTCGACCTGCGCGACTGGGCGGGCAGCTTCCGGCGGGCCGACCCGCTCGGTGCGACGTTGATGGCGCTGGCGCTGGCGGGCGTGATCCTCGCGTTCGCCTCGGCCGACCCGGCCGTGGAGGTGATGTCGCCGATCGGCGGCTGGCTGCTGGCCGGATCGGCGCTGGCCACTGGCGCACTGGTGTGGCACCTGCGCCGGGCGACGAACCCCCTGATCCCGCGGCACGCGCTCCGTGCGCGGCCCGCCTGGGGCAGCCTGCTGGTCAGCTTCTTCGTGGGTGCCTCGCTGATCGCGGCGCTGGTCGACATCCCGGTCTACGCCCGGCTCACGACGTACAAGACCTCGCAGCTGATGGCGGCGCTGGTGCTGCTCCGGCTGCTGGTCGCGATCCCGGTCGGCGCGGTTGCGGGTGGTTTCCTCACCCGTCGGCTGCCCGCCGGTGTCGTCTGCGCCGGCGGCATGGCGCTCGCGACGGTCGGCTTCGTGTGGATGACGCACTGGGGGGCGCACTCGCTGGAGAGCCAGCTGATCAACATCCCGCTGCTGCTCGCGGGGCTCGGCTTCGGGCTTGCGCTGGCACCGGTCAACGCCGCCCTGCTCGCCAGCACGGCGACGTCCGTGCACGGCGTGGTGAGCGCGCTGGTCGTGGTCGCCCGGATGGTCGGCATGCTGGTCGGGATCTCCGCCCTGACCACGATCGGGCTGAGCCGCTACTTCGCGGCGCTGCGGCCCGAAGCACGAGCTCGAGGCGGCCCTGGTGCAGATCCAGGTGATCTTCGCGGGCGCCGCGGTCTGCGCGGTGGTCGCGGGGGTGCTGTCCCTGGTGCTGTTCCGCGGTGCGCGCACCCGGGGGACGTCGCCCGCGGTCCTGATGCAGACCGCTGGCTGAGCTGTCGCACGACGACAACGCGGATCGCGCTAGCGTTCGGGACCGTGGACACCGAGTTCGACGACCTGCTCGCCGCCAACCGGCTCTTCGCGGAGCACTTCGCGCTCGGCGGCTTCGACGGCGTCGCCCATGCCGGGATCGCGCTGGTGACCTGCATGGACTCCCGGATCGACCCGCTGCGGATGCTCGGGCTCGTGCACGGCGACGCCAAGATCTTCCGCAACCCCGGCGGCCGGGTCACCGACGCCGCCCTGGAGGCGCTGGTGCTCGGCGTGCACCTGCTCGGCGTCGAGCGGATCCTGGTCATCCCGCACACGCGGTGCGCGATGGCCACCTCGACGCTCGACGAGCTCCGGGCGCGGGTCAGCGAGTCGGCCGGGCAGGACGCGTCGTGGCAGTCCTTCGGCGTGGTCGAGGACCAGGAGGCCGCGCTTCAGGACGACGTCCGCATGGTGCGCTCCCACCCGCTGATCCCGGACACCGTCGCCGTGGGCGGCTTCTTTTACGACGTCGACACCGGGTTGCTGCACCGGCGCGTATGACTCATCGGGGCCCGCCCCGTCGTACCCGTTCGCCCATCGGTTGACTCAGCGGGGCACGCGCCCCCGTCGTACGCGCTCCCCCGCCCGCCGCGGGTCGTGCTCCCCGGCGAACTCCAGCCGCGCCGGGCCCAGCCGCAGGACGCCGGACGTGGTCGGGTTGACGCGCAGGCCTCCACGACCGCGCAGCGCAGCTCGGGCGCCGGGCGCGAGGCGGTCGTCCATCCAGGCGCACGGGCTGGTCTCGCCGGCGGCGTCGAACCAGACCGCCCCGTCACCGGTGTCGATCGCGAAGGACCCGTGCCGCAGCGCGTTGAGGTCGACTCCCCGGGTGACGATGTTGCGCCGGGTCTGGCGCGGGTCGAGCGTCCCGGGTGCGAGTCCGAGGTCGTTCTCGACCGCCTCGAGCGCCTCCGCGGCCACGAACGACACCGACGACGCCAACCGGGTGGCGCGCCCGAAGAACCGGTCGCCCCGGATCCCCTGGCCGGCGACGACCTCGACCTGGTCCGGGTACGACGTGGGGTGAGGGCCGACACCGACCGCGGGATCGTGTGACCAGAACCAGTAGTTGTGGCCCGGTGAGACGACGAGGCCGACGACGGCCGCCTCCGCGTGGGTGCTCAGCTGCCGCCCCCACGACGTGCGGCGCCGACCACCAGGAGCAGCAGCGCCAACAACGCGACCGGCACCAGCAGCACGGCCAGGACGACCAGGATCTCGGCCGCCCCCAGACCGGCGACTGCAAGTGCCATGGTCATCGGGACCCGCCGGCGAGGAAGGCGACCAAGAGACCCACGAACATCCCGATCGCGGCCAGGACAAGCGCCACGTTGGCGAGCCGCTCGTTGCGAGTCCGTGCCATCGCGCCCAGGATCAGTCCGGCCGGGCCGAAGACGATCGGGAGGATGAGGGCAAGCGCGCCCGCGACGATCCCGATGATCGAGAACGTGTTGCCGGGGCTGACCGGCTTGGCCGGCTGGTTCGGTGCGTGGTGGGTCATGCTTCCCTCTGTGGAGCGCGAATTACCAAGGTATCTAGGTTTTCCTGACGGCGCACCCGCGCACTGCCCGAGCGCCCGCGCACTTCCCAATCTCTTCTGGCGCTTCCATGGGTGTGTATGCCCTTGGAAGCGCCAGAAGAGATTGGGAAGTCGACCGGGGTCGCGCTGGTCGTGGCGCTCCGCGCGCCCTCGCCAGGTCGGCGTCCAGCGCGGCTCCATCGATGACCGGTTTGCCCGACAAATTCCTCGATACCTTGGGAATTCATCAGCCGACGGTCAGCCAGCCTCAGCCGGCCACCACTCCCACCCTCACGTGTCGATCGCGTCCGCGTCGACCTCGTAGGCACCGGCCACGATGAAGTCCTTGCGGGGAGCCACGTCGCTGCCCATCAGCAGCTCGAACACCGCGGAGGCGCCCTCGGCGTCGTCGACGGTGAGCCGGCGCAGCGTGCGGCGGCGCGGGTCCATCGTGGTCTCGGCGAGCTGCTTGGCGTCCATCTCACCCAGGCCCTTGTAGCGCTGGATCGGGTCCTTCCACTTCACGTTCTTCTTGGTCAGCTCGGCCAGCTTCCGCTGCAGCTCGGGGTCGGAGTAGGTGTAGACGTACTTCTCCATGCCCTTCTTCGGGTTGGACAGCTCGATCCGGTGCAGCGGCGGCACGGCGGTGAACACGCGGCCCGAGGTCACCAGGTCGGGCATGTAGCGGAAGAACAGCGTGGCCAGCAGGCACCTGATGTGCGCGCCGTCGGAGTCGGCGTCGGCCATGAAGATGATCCGGCCGTAGCGCGCGCGCGTCGACGTCGAAGGTGCGCCCGGAGCCCGCACCCACGACCTGGATGATCGAGGAGCACTCGACGTTCTTCAGCACGTCGGCGATGCCGGCCTTCTGGACGTTGAGGATCTTGCCGCGGATCGGCAGCAGCGCCTGGAACTCGGAGTTGCGGGCGAGCTTGGCGGTGCCGAGGGCCGAGTCGCCCTCGACGATGAACAGCTCGCTGCGGTCGACGTCGTTGGACCGGCAGTCGGCGAGCTTGGCCGGCAGTGCGCTCGACTCGAGGGCGTTCTTGCGGCGCTGGGTCTCGCGGTGCTGGCGCGCGGCGATGCGTGTCTTGGAGGCGCCGAGCACCTTCTCCATGACCAGCTTGGCCTGAGCCTTCTCGGTGCGCCTGGTGGAGGTCAGGAACGTCCTGAGCTCGGACGCCACCACCTTGCGTACGACGGAGCGTGCGGCGGGCGTGCCCAGGATCTCCTTGGTCTGGCCCTCGAACTGGGGCTCGGCGAGCCGCACCGTGACCACGGCCGTGAGCCCCTCGAGCACGTCGTCCTTGACCACGTCGGTGTCGTTGACCTTGAGCACCTTGGCCGCGCGCATCGCGTCGTTGAAGGTCTTCGTCAGCGCCGCGTCGAAGCCGCTCAGGTGGGTGCCGCCCTTGGGCGTCGCGATCACGTTGACGAAGGAGCGCACCTCGGTGTCGTAGCCGGTGCCCCAGCGCAGGGCGACATCGACGCCCAGGTCGCGCTCGACGTCCTGCGGGGTCATGTGCCCCTTCTCGTCGAGCATCGGCACGGTCTCGGTGAAGCGACTCGCTGCCCTGGAGCCGGCGTACGTCGGTGATCGGCTCGTCGTGCGCCAGGAACTCGCAGAACTCGGTGATCCCGCCGTCGTGACGGAACTTCTCCTCGACCGGCTGGTCGCCGCGCAGGTCACGGATCACCAGCTCGAGGCCGGGCACGATGAACGAGGTCTGGCGGACCCGGTTGATCAGCTCGTCGAACGTGAACGTCGCGTCCTTGGTGAAGATCTGGCGGTCGGGCCAGAACCGGATCCGGGTGCCGGTGACGCCCTTCGCTCACCCGCCCGCCCTTGTGCAGGCCCGACTGCGGCGTGAACGGCGCCTCGGGGCCGTCGCCGGCGAAGAGCCCGGGCGCTCCGCGGTGGAAGCTCATCGCCTGGGTGGCCGGCGAGCGGTCGACCTCGATGTCGAGCCGCGCCGACAGCGCGTTGACCACGGACGCGCCGACGCCGTGGAGGCCGCCGGTGGCGACGTACGAGCCGCCGCCGAACTTGCCGCCGGCGTGGAGCTTGGTGAAGACCACCTCGACGCCCGAGAGCCCGGTCTTGGGCTCCTTGTCGACCGGGATGCCGCGCCCGTCGTCGCGGACCTCTGCCGACCCGTCGGCGTGCAGCGTCACGTCGACGTGGGTGCAGAACCCGCCGAGCGCCTCGTCGACCGCGTTGTCGATGATCTCCCACAGGCAGTGGGTCAGTCCGCGGCCGTCGGTCGAGCCGATGTACATCCCCGGGCGCTTGCGGACCGCCTCCAGTCCCTCCAGCACGAGGAGGTGGTGGGCGTTGTAGGTGTTGTCGATCGCTCCTGCTCCGTTCCCGGTCCGTGCCTGCTCGTCCAATCTATCCGCCGCCACCGCCACGAACGCCTCACGACCCGCCCGCGACACGTCGGGGTGCGCCTTCAGCGTTCCCCAAGGGCGAGCGTGCATCATCGCTGACATCACGATTCGGGTCGTGGGGGTGAATTTGTTCGGGAATTGCGACGCAGGTTTGGGCTCAGGCGTCACACTGGTGGTCCTGCGAGAGCAGACAGTGTGTGGTGATGGTGGGGAGGATCACGCCGGTTGATCCGGTGGACACCCTCCCTGAGGGAACTCCTCACCGTGATTGGATGTTGAACTCGGTGTCAGCGGAGCACAACTGGGGAATGACTTACGGTGACGCTTCGTTGATCTGGTGAAAGACAGTGGAAGGGAAGTGAGAACAGTGACCACAGCGATTGCTCCGAGCCCGGCGCTCTCCGCGATCGACCGGTGTGACCGGTGCGGCGCGCAGGCCTACCTCCGCGTCATGCTCGCCGCGGGTGGTGAGCTGCTGTTCTGCGCCCACCACGCCCGTGAGCACGGCCCCAAGCTCCGCGAGCTCGCCACCGAGTTCCACGACGAGACCCACAAGCTCGGGGACACTCCCGCGATCGCGACGGACAACGAGGTCTGACGCTCAAAGGCAAGACGTCGAAGGAGCCCCGGGTCGATGACCCGGGGCTCCTCGTTTTGTGCGGACCAGGTGAGAGGCTGCCCCGGTGACCCTGATCAACGTGCTCGTCGGCCTCGCGATCGCCGTCGGGCTGGTGGGCATCGTGGTGCCCGGGCTCCCCGGCTCGCTGCTGGTGCTGGGCGCGATCCTGGTCTGGGCGATCGACGTCGGTACGTCGACCGGCTGGGCGGTGTTCGGCATCGCCGCGGCCCTGATCCTGGTCGGCACCGTCGTCAAGTACGCCGTCCCTGGGCGCCGGATGAAGCGCGAGGGCGTCCCCAGCAGCACCCTGTTGCTCGGTGCGCTGCTCGGCATCGTCGGCTTCTTCGTGATCCCCGTGATCGGCATCGTGGTCGGGTTCGTGCTCGGCGTCTACCTCGCCGAGCTGCGCCGCGTCGGCCTCGATCGTGCCGGACCGGCGACGGTCTCGGCGCTCAGGGCCGTCGGACTCTCGATGCTGATCGAGTTCCTCGCCTGCCTCGCCGCAGCCGCCACCTGGGCCTTCGGGCTGATACTGGTCTGAACCAGTCGTGGCGATCCTGCTCGCGCTCGGCGCGGCGCTCAGCTACGGGCTCTCCGACTTCGTGGGCGGCCTGGTCTCCCGGCGTACGTCGGCCTGGGCCGTGGCCGTGGTCGGCGGCACCTCGTCGGTTGTCTTCACCGCGCTGACCGCGCTGTTCTTCACCGGCAGCCCGCGGCCGGTCGACTTCGCCTGGGCGACCGTGGCCGGGATCGGCAGCGGCGTCGGCGTGGGGTTCCTCTACCGCGGGTTCGCCACTGGCCGGATGAGCGTGGTCGCGCCGGTCTCGGCCGTGGGCGCGGCCCTGGTGCCGGTGCTGTTCGGCGTGGTCGGCGGCGAACGTCCCGGTGGCCTGGTCTGGCTGGGCATCGTGCTCGCCGCACCCGCGATCTGGCTGGTCTCCTCCGTGCCGCCCACCCCCGAGCACGAGTCGGCCCCGTTGCGCGACGGCCTTCTCGACGGGGTGCTGGCCGGACTCGGGTTCGGGCTCCTGTTCGCCTGCATCGGCCAGGTGCCCCGCGAGTCGGGCATGGTGCCGCTCGCGTTCACCCAGCTGGTGTCGGTGCCGGCCGTGGTCCTGCTGGCGACGGCGCTGCGCGCCGACTGGGTGCCGCGCGACCGTGCGGTCGGCTGGGCCGCCCTCACCGGACCCCTCGGTGGCTCCGCCAACCTGCTGTTCCTGCTGGCCACCCAGCGCGGCTACCTGACCGTGTCCGGCGTTCTGACCTCGCTCTACCCCGCCTCCACCGTGTTGCTTGCCGCTCTGGTCCTCCGGGAGCAGATCCACCGCGCCCAGGCCGTCGGGCTGGCGCTGTGCGCCGTCACCGTCACCCTCGTGGCTGTCGGCTAGCGCCGACCAGGGCCTGGAAGAGCCCCGCGTCGGCGGCCACCTCCGGGTGCCACTGCACGCCCAGGCAGAACCGGTCCCCCGCACGCCTCCATCGCCTCCAGGGTGCCGTCGTCGGCCCAGGCGACCGCGGTGAAGCCCGGATGGTCGCGCACCGACTGGTGGTGGTGGCAGTGCACGCCCGAGCTCGTCGGCACGCACCAGGTCGCGCAGCCGGCTGCTCCTCGGCGACCCGGACCGTCGACGTCGCCGAACACGTCCCCGCCCGGGCTGTGGTGCTCGTGGCCGACCAGGTCGGGCAGGTGCTGCTCGAGCGCCCCGCCGGCGCGGACCGCCATCACCTGCATGCCGCGGCAGACGCCGAGCATCGGCAGCCGGAGCTCGTCGGCCGCGTCGAGCAGCGCGAGCTCCCAGGCGTCGCGGTCGGGGCGCGGGTCGCCGGCGCGGGTGTGCGCCGCTCGCCGTACGCCGAGGCGGTCGACGTCCGCGCCGCCGGTGATCACCAGCCCGTCGAGCCGGGCGACCACCGCTCGCGCCGCCTCGTCGTACGGCGCCGTGCGGCGGCAGCAGCACCGGCACGCCGCCGGCACGCTCCACCGCGTCGGCGTACGACGTGGGCAGCAGGTCGGCGGGCTGGTCCCAGACCCCCCAGCGCGCCTGCTCGCGGTAGGTGGTGAGGCCGATCAGCGGGCGCGCATCTCAGAGCGGCGTGACGTAGGCGCCGGAGATGCCGCCGTCGACCAGGAACGTGGTCGCGGTCATGAAGCTGGACTCGTCGGAGGCCAGGAACAGCACCGCGTTGGCCATCTCCTCGGGCTCGCCGAACCGGCCCATCGGCACGTGCACCAGCCGACGCGCGCGCGCGCTCCTCGTCCTTGGCGAACAGCTCCTGCAGCAGCGGGGTGTTGACCGGCCCCGGGCACAGCGCGTTGACCCGCACGCCCTCGCGCGCGAACTGCACGCCGAGCTCGCGGGTCATCGACAGCACGCCGCCCTTGGAGGCCGAGTAGGAGATCTGCGAGGTGGCGGCGCCCATCACCGCGACGAACGAGGCGGTGTTGATGATCGAGCCGCTGCTCCTGCTCGAGCATGTAGGGCAGCGCCGCCTTGCAGCACAGGTAGACGCTGGTCAGGTTGACCTCCTGCACCCGGCGCCAGGCGTCGAGGTCGGTGTCGAGGATCGAGTCGTCCTCGGGCGGGGAGATGCCGGCGTTGTTGAACGCGATGTCGACCGAGCCGTAGGTGTCCTTCGCGGTCCGGAACAGCGCGTCGACCTGGTCCTTGTCGGTGACGTCGACGTGCACGTACGTCGTGCCGCCGAGCTCGGCCGCGACCTCGGCGCCGCGCGCGTCGTCGAGGTCGCCGATGACGACCTTGGCGCCCTCCTCGACGAACCGCCGCACCGTCGCCAGCCCGATGCCGGAGCATCCGCCGGTGATGACCGCGACCTTGCCGTCCAGCCGTCCTGCCATCTGTCCTCCGTCATCGGTGATCCGTCATCGGCGGTCGTCCGGTGGTCGAGCTGTCGAGACCTAGTCGCTGGCGATGAAGACGTTCTTCTCCTCGGTGAACGCGTTCGGCGCGTCCGGGCCGAGCTCCCGGCCGAGGCCGGACTGCTTGAAGCCGCCGAACGGCGTCCAGTAGCGCACCGACGAGTGCGAGTTGACGCTGAGGTTGCCGGCCTCGACCCCGCGCGCGACCCGCAGCGCCCGGCCGACGTCGCGGGTGAAGATCGAGCCGGACAGGCCGTACTCGGTGTCGTTGGCGAGCCGCGACGGCGTCGGCCTCGTCGTCGAACGGCATCACCGCGACGACCGGCCCGAACACCTCCTCGCGCCAGATCCGCTCGGCCGGGTCGTCGGACAGCACCACGGTCGGCGGCACCCAGAAGCCCGGCGCAGGTCCGGCGCCGAGCCGGTGAAGGCGACCTCGACCTCGTCGAGGTAGCCCGGTGACCGTCGCCTTCTGCTGCGCCGAGATCAGCGGGCCCATCTCGCTGTCCGGGTCGATCGCCGGGTCGGGGACCCGCATCCCCTTCACGGCCGTCTCGAGCCGGCCGAGGAACTCGTCGTACGCCGAGCGCTCGACCAGGATCCGCGAGCGGGCGCAGCAGTCCTGGCCGGCGTTGTCGAAGACGGCGTACGGCGCGGTGGCGGCGGCCGCGGCGAGGTCGGCGTCGGCGAAGACGATGTTGGCGCTCTTGCCGCCGAGCTCGAGGGTCACCCGCTTCACCTGCTCGGCGCAGCCGGCCATGATCTGCTTGCCGACCTCGGTCGAGCCGGTGAAGCAGACCTTGCGCACCAGCCGGGTGCGTCGACGAACCGCTCGCCGACGACCGAGCCCTTGCCGGGGATGACGGTGAACACGCCCTCGGGCAGCCCGGCCTCGAGCGCCAGCTCGCCGAGCCGGATCGCGGTCAGCGGCGTCAGCTCGGCCGGCTTGAGGACGACCGTGTTGCCGGCCGCCAGCGCCGGCGCGAAGCCCCAGCCGGCGATCGGCATCGGGAAGTTCCACGGCACGATGATGCCGACCACGCCGAGCGGCTCGTGGAAGGTGACGTCGATGCCGCCGGCCACCGGGATCTGCCGGCCGAAGAGCCGCTCCGGGGCCGCCGAGTAGTAGTTCAGGCAGTCGCGGACGTTGCCGGCCTCCCAGCGTGGCGTTGCCCAGCGTGTGGCCGGCGTTGCGCACCTCGAGCTCGGCCAGCTCCTCGACGTGCGCGTCGACGACCGTCGGCGAAGCGGCGCAGCAGCCGGGCCCGCTCGCCCGGCGCGACGTCGCGCCACGCCGGGAACGCCGCGTGCGGCACGCTCGATCGGCGCGTCGGTCTCCTCCGACGGAGGCGAGCGGGACCTCGGTGCACCGGCTGCGCGGTGGCCGGGTTGAGGACGGTGTAGGTGCACCGTCATCTGATCTCACATCCTCTCGAAGCCGCGACGCAGCTCCCAGTCGGTCACGGCGGACTCGAAGGCGGCCAGCTCGACGTCGGCCATGTTCGTGTAGTGGTCGACGACCTCGTCGCCGAGGGTCTGCCCGGGCGACCGCCGAGCGCGGCGAAGGCGTCGCGCGCCTCGCGCAGCGTGTGCGGCACCTTCGGCTTGTCGGAGGTGTAGGCGTTGCCGACCAGGGCGTCGGCTCGAGCTCCAGCTCGTGCTCGATGCCGTGCAGGCCGCCGGCCAGCATCGCGGCGAGCGCGAGGTAGGGGTTGACGTCGCCGCCGGGCACCCGGTTCTCCATCCGCGCGCCGCGCGCCGTGCCCGACCAGGCGTACGGCGCAGGTGCGGTTGTCCTCGCCCCAGGCGATCGCGGTCGGCGCGAAGGAGCCGTCGGCGAACCGCTTGTAGGAGTTGATGTTCGGCGCGTAGAGCAGCGTGAAGTCGGCCATGGTCGCCAGCACGCCGGCGACGAAGTGGTCGTAGAGCGGGGTCGACGCCGTGCCCCTCGCCGCGTCGTCCCAGAAGACCACCGTCGCCGTCGGTGCCGCGCAGCGACAGGTGGATGTGGCAGGAGTTGCCCTCGCGCTCGTTGTACTTGGCCATGAACGTGAGCGACTTGCCGTGCTGCGACGGCGATCTCCTTGGCCACGGTCTTGTAGACCGCGTGGTTGTCGGCGGTGACCACGACGTCGTCGTAGAGGAAGCCGATCTCGTGCTGGCCGAAGTTGCACTCGCCCTTGGCGCCCTCGACGTTCAGGCCGGCGGCGTACATGCGTGTTGCGGATGTCGCGCAGCAGCGGCTCGACCCGGGTGGTGCCGAGGATCGAGTAGTCGACGTTGTACTGGTTCGCCGGCGTGAGGTCGCTGGTAGTTCGCGGCATGGGCCGCCTCGTAGGTGTCCTCGAAGACGATGAACTCGAGCTCGGTGCCGGCCAGCGCGACGAAGCCCATCTCCGCGGCCTTGTCGACCTGCGCCTGGAGGATCGCCCGCGGCGACTGCACGACGGGCGCGCCGTCCGGCCACACCAGGTCGCACTGCACCATCGCGGTCGCCGGCAGGTGCGGCAGCAGCCGGATCGTGTCCAGGTCGAGGACGAACTCCATGTCGCCGTAGCCCTTGCTCCCACGACGTGATCGCGTAGCCGTCGACGGTGTTCATGTCGACGTCGACGCCGAGCAGGTAGTTGCAGCCCTCGGTGCCGTGCCCGAGCACCTCGTCGCGGAAGTAGGCGCCGTGCAGCCGCTTGCCCTGCAGCCGCCCCTGCATGTCGGTGAACGCGACGACGACGGTGTCGATCTCCCCGGTGTCGATCCGTGCCGTCAGCTGCTCCACGCTCAGGTGGCGCTCGTTCGCGTCATGCTCGCTCCCTCATCCCAGCAGCCCGCGCAGCAGCGCGGCCGTGTCGTCGCAGTGGTGCTCCATCACGCGCCGTGCCCGCGAGGCGTCCTGGGCGAGGATCGCCTCGACGATCCGGGCGTGCTGCCGGTCGGAGTGCTCGATGTTCGTCGGCAGCACCGGGATCGCGGTGAGCATGTCGTGCAGGGTCGCCTGGACCGACGTGACGGCCTCGATCACGCGTCGGCGACCCGGTGACCGTGGCGATCGTGAGGTGGAAGCGGGAGTCGGCCTGCCGGTGCGCCGCCGGCGTCGCTGCGCCCCGGCGACGGCTGTCGTGGGTCCGCTCCAGGGCCCGGCGCGAGGCGTCGGACAGGTCGGTGCCGGCGGCGAGCGCGCACGCACCGGGCTCGACGATGCGCCGGAACTCGAGCGCGTCCAGCCAGTCGGCGCCGCGACGCGGTACGGCGCGCCGACCCACGTGCCGGGAGGGTCGGCTTGAGCGTGACCACGGTGCCGCCGCCACGTCCCCGTCGTGTCTCGACCAGTCCCGGCCTCGCGCAGCGCCGCCATCGCCTCCCGCAGGGTGGCCCGGGAGACGCTCATCCGCTCGGCCAGCTCGCGCTCCGGCGGCAGCGTGCTGCCCCGCGGGTAGACGCCGAGCCGGATCGCGGTGGCGAGCTGCTCGACGCACGCCTCGAAGGCGTGGTGGCCGCGGACCGGCCGGAGCACCGCCTCGCCCAGGCTGACGGGCTCGGGTGCCGGGTGCGGGGCGGCGGTCACGGCGCCAGTCTCACGACGCATCCCGCATGACGTCAATGGTCTGAGTTCAAACCTTTTTATCGCCGAGCCGTAGACGTTCCGATCCCGGCGGGTCTAGCCTCCCGAGGCAACGCCCGCTCTCAGCCCAGGAGTGCCCATGTCAGACGCCACCAGGGATGCAAGCGGACTCTCGGCCGACGACGCAGCTTCTCGCCAAGCTCGGCTACAAGCAGGAGCTCAGCCGCTCCTGGTCCGGCTTCTCGAACTTCGCGATCTCGTTCTCGATCATCTCGATCCTCGCCGGCTGCTTCACGACCTTCTACCAGGGCTGGAACAACGGCGGCCCGGTCGCGATCTCGTGGGGCTGGCCGATCATCTCGGCGTTCATCCTGATCATCGGCTTCACGATGTCCGAGCTGGTCTCGGCCTACCCGACCTCGGGCGGCATCTACTGGTGGGCCTCGAAGATGGGCGGGCCCGCCGCCGGCTTCTTCACCGGCTGGCTCAACCTGATCGGCCTGCTCGCGGTCACCGCCTCGGTCGCGTACGGCGCCGCCACCTTCCTCGACCTGACGATCAGCACGATCAGCAGCGGCTACGCCGACAGCTACTCGCTGACCCGCGTGTTCATCCTGTTCGTGGTGATCCTGGTGCTCGCCGCGATGGCCAACATCTTCAGCAGCCACCTGCTGGCGGTCGTCAACAACATCTCGGTGTGGTGGCACGTCGCCGGCGCCGCCATCGTGATCCTGATCCTGATCTTCGTCCCGGACACCCACCAGAGCGTCGAACTTCGTCTTCACCGAGCGGATCAACAACTCCGGCTTCAGCAACGGCGTCTACTGGTTCCTGGTGCTGCCGCTCGGCTTCCTGCTGACGCAGTACACGATCACCGGCTTCGACGCCTCGGCCCACCTCTCGGAGGAGACCCAGGGCGCGGCCGACGGTGCCGCGAAGGGCATCTGGCGCTCGATCTTCTACTCCGCGGTCGGCGGCTACGTCCTGCTGCTCGCGTTCGTCTTCGCCGTGCAGGACCCCGCCGGGGTGTCCGAGGGCGGCGGCGCGGTCGACGTGATCTTCGGCCAGGCCCTGCCCGAGGGCTGGCACTTCCTGGTGCTGCTGATCTCCACCGCCGGCCAGCTGTTCTGCACGACCGCGTGCCTGACCAGCGCCTCGCGGATGACGTTCGCGTTCAGCCGCGACGGCGCCATCCCCGGCTCGTCCTGGCTGTCGAAGGTCAACACCGACCACGCGGATCCCGGCCAACGCGGTGATGTTCGTGACGGCGATCGGCGATCATCATCACGCTGCCCGCCCTGACGAGCGTCGGCGGCGTGCCGGTCGCCTTCCTCGCGGTCGTGTCGGTCGCGGTGATCGGCCTCTACCTGGCCTTCGCGATCCCGATCTTCCTGCGCTGGCGGATGGGCGACGACTTCGAGCCCGGCTCGTGGACCAACGGGCGCAAGTACAAGTGGATGAACCCGATCGCCGTCGTCGAGATCGCGGTCATCTCGATCTACTTCATCCTGCCGTTCACCCCCGCGGGCGTCCCCGGCAACAAGGACTTCACCTGGTCGAGCGTGAACTACGCACCGATGCTCACGTTCGGCACGCTCATCGTGCTCGCGATCTGGTGGAAGGTGTCGGCGAAGAACTGGTTCACCGGCCCGAAGCACACGATCGACGAGGACGTCGTCGAGGCCTTCGACGACTGAGTCACCGGTGGGCCGGCACCGACAGGGACAGCGCGAAGTCACCCGCCGGGTCGGTCCACCAGTGCGCCAGCGCGAGTCCGGCTGCCGCCAGCTCGCGCTCGACCCCGGCCCGCCGGAACTTCGAGGAGATCTCGGTGCGCATCTGCTCGCCGCGCGCGAAGTCGACGTCGAGGTCGAGGACGGCCACGTGCACCCGCTGGTCGCGCGTCGACTCCAGGCGCATCTCGATCCACTCGTTGTCGGCGTCCCAGACCGCGACGTGCGCGAACGCGTCGGGGTCGAAGTCGGCGCCCAGGCTGCGGTCGAGCACGTGGAGCACGTTCTTGTTGAACTCCGCCGTCACGCCCTGGGCGTCGTCGTACGCCGCCACCAGCCGGGCCGGGTCCTTGACCAGGTCGGTGCCGAGCAGGAACGCGTCGCCCGGGCCGAGGGCTCCTCGCACACCCCCAAGGAACGCGGCCCGCTGGGCCGGGTCGAGGTTGCCGATCGTCGAGCCCAGGAACGCCAGCAGCTGCCGCGGGCGACGCGGGATCTCGGCCAGGTGCTTCTCGAAGTCTCCGACCACTGGCTCGACCGCCACGCCCGGGAACTCCGCACCGACCGCCTCGCTGGCCTCGGCCAGCACCGCCGGGTCGACGTCGAACGGCACGAACCGGCGCAGCGTGCCGGAGCCGGACAGCGCCCGGAGGAGCAGCCGGGTCTTCTCCGACGTGCCGCTGCCGAGCTCGACCAGCGTCTCCGCACGGGTCGCCGAGGCGATGTCGGCGACGTGGGCGTCGAGGATCGCGCGCTCCGTGCGGGTCGGGTAGTACTCCGGCAGCCGTGTGATCTGGTCGAAGAGATCGCTGCCGCGGGCGTCGTAGAAGTACTTCGGCGGCAGCACCTTGGGCGTGCTGGTCAGACCCGCCCGGACGTCGACGGCCATCTGGTCGGCGAGGGCACCCGGGTCGAGGTGGACGGACATGTCGGTGGTCGGCATCAGCTCTCCAGTGCGGTCACGGTGACGACGGGGCGGCGGGGCGTGCCGTCTCGCTGGGTCACCTCGATCAGGTGTCGGTCGGGTACGTCGACCCAGCGCGGGTCGTCGTCGTACGGCTCGCTGGCGACGACCACGCCGTCGTCGTCGACGAGGTGGCTCAGCCGGTCGCCCCAGGTCACGCCGAGGATCCGGGAGCCGTCGGTGAGGAGCAGGTTGAGGGACGCCGCCGGATCGAGTGCGGCGACCTTGCGCACCGTCTCGCCCACCTGCTCCGGGCCCTCGGCGAAGACGTGGGCGGCGAGGACGGCCGAGTCGCAGACCGACTCGGCGTCGTGACGGGCGGGCAGGACGGACCGGTCGACCCGGCCGTTGTGGGAGAGCAGCCAGTGGCCGTCGGTGAACGGCGCGGCCGCGGTCTCGTCCATCGGCATCCCGACCGTCGCGGAGCGCACCGCCGCCAGCACGCAGCCGGCGCTCAGAAGCGGCGCCACCGAGGCGAACGAGGAGTCGCCCCACAGTGGCTTCGCCGAACGCCAGCGCACCGGCTCGGACCGGTCGGGTACGTGGAGCCCGACCCCCCAACCGTCGGCGTTGAGCAGGCCGCGCTGCTGGCGTCGCGGCTGGTAGGACTGCCGCAGCAGCCCGTGCTCGGGCTCGAGCACCAGCGCGGCGACGCTGCGTGGCTCGCCCAGCCAGGCCTGGTGCCTACACATCCCAGGCCAGCCTCAGGCCCGCGAAGATCTGGCGTCGGACCGGCAGGTCCCAGTTGCGGAACGACGGCCGCACCGATGCGCCGCCGACGGCCCACGAGCCGCCGCGCAGCACCCGGAAGTCGCCGCCGAAGAACGGCGCGCTGTAGTCGGCGTAGAGCATCGGCGCGAAGCCGGGCCACGGCAGGAAGCCGGACGAGGTCCACTCCCAGACGTCGCCGATCATCTGCTCCACGCCGTACGCCGACGCGCCGCCGGGGTAGGCGCCGACCGGGGCGGGACGGAGGGCGTCGCCGCCGAGGTTGGCCAGAGCCGGCGACCAGTCCGAGTCGCCCCACGGCCAGCGGCGCCGGCGGCGGAGGTCGGGATCCCACGCGCACGCCTTCTCCCACTCCTGCTCGGTGGGGAGCCGCGCGCCGGCCCAGGCGGCGTATGCCTCGGCCTCGTGGAAGCAGACGTGCTGCACCGGCTCGTCGGCCGGGACCTCCTCGAGGTGGCCGAACCGGCGCCGCGAGCCGTCGGCGGACCAGAACAGCGGCCGCTCGAGACCGGCGTCTATCCGGTGCTGCCAGCCCGGCGCCGACCACCACCGCGGCTCTTCGTAGCCGCCGGCCTCGACGAACCGCTGCCACTCGCCGTTGGTGACGGGCACCCGCGCGATGCGGAAGGCGGGCAGGTCGACGATGTGTGCCGGACGCTCGTTGTCGAGCGACCAGGGCTCGGTGTCACCGTCGACGCCCAGCACGAACTCCCCGGCTGGCACCAGCACGGAGTCGGCCGGCAGCAACCGGCCCGGCGGCAGCGCCGTCCCCATGCCGAGCAGCGGCTCGCCGTCGCGAAGCTGGTGGGTGGCGAGCATGGTCTCGACGTGCTGCTGCTCGTGCTGCTCGACCATGACGTAGGGAAACAAACCCTCCCCCTCGGCGCGCGCGAGCCCGTCGAACACCCGGCCGCGGACGTCGGCGATGAAGGTGCGGGCCTCGCGGGGCGTCAGCAGCGGAAGGCTCACCCGTGACGCCCGCGGATGCTCGAACGCGTCGTACAGCTTCTCCACCTTGGCCGACAGCAGCCCCTGGCAGGCAGCGTTGCCGCCGCGGAGCAGCCAGAGGTCCTCCTGTTGTCCGATGTGGGCGAGATCCCAGACCAGTGGACTCATCAGCGCGTTGTGCTGGGTGGTCAGCTCGGTGTCGTCGAACCCGGTCAGGTGGTGGGTGCGACCACGCGCGGCCTCGAGGCCGCGGGCGACGGTGTCGGGTGCCGGCTCAGGCACGGGCTTCCTCCTCGAACGTACGGAGCGGTCCGACGGCCTCGACCCGTCGGCGCACCTCGCCGCTGGGGGTGCGACCGGAGTCGAACAGCTCGGCGAGCTCCGCGACCTCGACCTTCAGGGACGGCGGGCAGCGGCGGGCGGCGACGTCGAGACAGCCCAGGACGGCGCGTCGTACGGCGGGCGTGGCGGTGCCGGACCGGGCCGCGGCCTCCCAGTCGTCGGCCGCCGGGGCGCACAGCTCGGCGGCGAGGTCGGCCGCCACGGGGTCGTCGACCAGGGTCGCGGTGACCGCCGCCACCGCCGGCCACCAGCGGTCGGGCAGGGCATCGATGCACCGGATCTCGACGTAGCCGCGCGGCCGCACCGGCGGGAACAGCGTGGTCAGGTGGTAGTCGAGGTCGGCGACGTCGGGCGGACGCGCGACGGGCCCGTCGCCCTGCAGCCACTCCACGAAGGACACCCGCTCACGGACCGGGACCATGCGTCGTGTCGTCACGGACCAGCATCACCGGGGCGCTGAGGGCGTAGAACGCCCACGCGGACGCCGGCTCGCCCTCGGAGAACGGGTCGCTGCGGGCGTGGTCGATGCCCTGCCACGTGCCCTGGCGCATCGAGTGCCAGCCGGAGCTCTGTCCGCCGAGGTACGGCGAGGTGGCCGAGAGGGCCACCAGCATCGGGACCATCGCGCGCACCAGTGCCAGCCGCTGCTCCCAGCCCGCGGCGGGGCCGGCGTCGAGGTTGACCTGCAGGGCGGCGGTGGCCGACATCATCGCCTGACCGGAGCCCGCGCAGCCCAGGGCGTCGAAGTGCTCCTCCATCGCGGCATAACGAGCACCGGGGTTGACCCGCTGCACCGGCCGGGCCAGGTCGGCGCCCACCGGTGCAGCGCCGTAGCCGGCCTCCGCGAGAGCCGTGCCGAGCACCTTCCGGTCGGCCCGCAGGTCGGCCACGGCCTGGACGACGTCGGCGCCGGGCGGCGTGGACAGCTCCACCTGTCCCCCAGGTTCGACCGTGACGGAGCTGCCCGCCGGCATCGCGGGCAGACCGGCGACGAGCCCCTCGATCTCGGTCCACGCGGGCCGCCGGGCGGGTGCGGCCAGGTCGACCAGGTGCAGCTCGAGCTCGAGGCCGACGCGGCCTCCAGGGCTCTCGGCGAGTGCCTGGTCGGCGACGTACGCGCGGGCCGCCTCCACGGGATCGGGGCCCAGCAACGGGTCGTCGGGCGCGCCCTCGTCGGGTGAGGTGACTCTCTGAGCGGTCATTTCCGCCCCCTCCAGGTCCGGACCGGTCATGTCGACCGCGGGTCGGTGCGGGGGCGGCCGGTGGAGACCGTCCTCGTTGTACCCCTCCACCGAAGCACGGACCACCGACAGACCCAAACCGTCCCGGGGCAGGTTTCTCGATCTGTCAGGAATCCGTCATCTGCGGTTCACCCCGCGAAGCGCGCTCGCGGTGCGGTCCAGGTCGCCCTCGGTGACGTCGAGGTGAGGCGCGAACCGGAGCAGCGGGCCGCTCATGTCACCCGGCGCCCGCCAGGGCAGGCAGGCCGTCGCGAGGATCCGGTGCTCCCCGAGCAGCCGTTCGCGTACGGCCGCGACGTCCTGGCCCGCGGTCGGCCGCAGGGACACCAGCGCACCGGTCGCTCCGGGCGGGTCCGCCACCTCCCAGCCGGGGACCGCTCCGAGCAGGCCCCGCGCGACGCGCCCCCGTTCGGCGAGTCCGGAGCGCACCCGCTCCGGCCCGGTCTCCAGGTGCTCACGCACCGCGTGCGCGAAGCCCACGCGCGCAGCAACGGGCGACTCCTCGGGCTCGAGCAACCGGACCGGCGGCAGGTCGGAGAGCTGCGCGGGGCGGAACGGGCGCAGCCGGTCGCGCCACGGCGCGGCGACGGCGAGGACGCCGACGCCACGTGTCCCGTTCAGCCACTTCCGGGCGGGTGCGTACGACGCGTCGGCGCCGCCGCTGGTGTCGAGGTGGCCGAGCGACTGCGCGACGTCCACCCAGAGCGGCACGCCGGCCGCCCGACAGAGCGCCAACGCATCGGCGACGGGCTGGACCAGCCCCCGGTGCGAGGCCAGATGCGTGAGGTGCACGAGAGCGGGCGGGTCGGCACGCAACGTGCGGTCCAGCGCCTCGAGGTCGAGCACTCCGTCCCCGTCGACCGCCAGCCGACGGGCGCGGAGGCCGTGGTGCGTGAAGGCGTCGACGTTCGGTGCCCACTCGCCGGGGAGCACGCCCACCTCGGCACCCTCCGGCAGCGGCCACGTGGACAGGAGCGCGAGCAGCGCGGCGGTGGCGCCACCGGTCAGGGCCACGCCATCGGCTTCGACGCCGAGCAAGGCGCCGAGGTCCGCCCGCAGCCGTTCGAGCGTGTCGGCGACGAGGCTCTCGGCGACGTAGCTGCCCTCGGCCACCTCGAGCGCCAGGTGGTCGACGACGGCCTGGACGGTTCCCGGCGACGAGCGACCGCACGCCGCACTCTGCAGGTGCAGCAAAGGGTCTCGGATCACCGGATGGCGACCGGCAGGCTCAGCGGCCCGCGGATCAGGGTCGCGTTGCGGCGTCGTACGGCGCCCGCACGGCGGAGCCGCGGCATCGCGACGGCGAGGCGTTCGAGCGCGATCGTGGCTTCGAGCTCCGCGAGCGGCCGACCGAGGCAGTGGTGGATGCCGCTCGAGAACGCCAGGTGCTCACCCGCGTCCCGGCGCCGGATGTCGAACCTCTCCGGATCGCGGAACACCGCGGGGTCGCGGTTGGCGCCCCCCAGGAGCACGTGCACGAACTGGCCCGTGCGCACCCGGTGACCGGCGATCTCGGTGTCGTCGAACGAGATCCGCACCGTGCGCTGCACGGGTGGGTCCCAGCGCAGGGTCTCGGTCGCGGCACCGGCGGCGAGGCCGGGGTCGTCGCGGAGGAGCGCCCACTGGTCAGGGTGGTCGAGGAGCGCGTTGACGGCGTTGCCGATCAGGTTGACCGTCGTCTCGAAGCCGGCGATGAGCAGCAGCGTGCACAGGGGCACCATCTCGGCCGCGGTCAGGCTGTCGCCCTCGGCATCGACGAGCCGGCTGATCAGGTCGTCACGCGGATCGCGTCGGCGAAGCTCGAAGAGACTCTCGAAGATTCGGGTGAGGTCCGCGTTCGCGGCGACCAGGGACCGGACGTGCCGCAGCGAGCGGACCCCGCCCAGGGCGCTGCCGATCACGCGGCCGTAGCGGGAGAACGCCTCCTCGTCCGCGTCGGGGATGCCGAGCAGCTCGCTGATCACCGCGATCGGGAGCGGGGCCGCGAGCCGGGTCACGAGGTCGAACTCGGCCGGCGCGGCCTCGAGCAGGTGGTCGACGGTCTTCTCGATCGTGGTCCGGTAGCCGGCCACCTGCCGGTGACTGAAGGCCGGAGCCGCCAACCGACGCAGCCGGGTGTGGTCGGGCGGGTTGCGGTCGAGGAACGACAGGTCGAAGCCGTCGTCCGGGGCCGCCTCCCCCTCGGGCTGGACCCCGAACCGCCGGCTGCGGAGCACCTCTCGGCAAACGTCATGGTCGACCGAGGCGAGGTTGCCCATCCTGGTGACGACGAAGGGGCCGCCCGCGGCGCGGATCCGCTCGTACACCGGGTAGGGATCGTCCCGGCCGGGCCGGTAGCGCAGCCGGGTGAACGGGTCGCGCCGGACGTAGGCGTCGTACGCGCCTCGGGCCTGCTCGCCGTACAGCTCGACGGCGAGGCCGGTCACGCGCCGGGCCCGCTCGAGGGGGTTCGCCACGACGGTCAGTCAACCACCGGGCCGCGGCGAGAGGCGTGACGAATGTCAGGCGGCGCGCGGGGTCAGCAGCCGCACGATCCGGCGCAGCCGAGAGTCCACCGGGCGGCGGCGCTGCAGCGGCAGCAGGTGGGTCAGGCCCTCGCGCTCGGCCATCAGCTGGATCGCGTCGTCCTCGTAGGCCAGGGCGAGCGCCTCGGCGCGGGTCAGGTCGTCGGCCTCGATCGCCTCGTTGACGGCGACGACGTACGTGACGTGGAGGGCGTCGAGCTCTTCGATCAGGGTGCGAGTCATGGATCGATTTTATCGATCCAATGGTGGTTTTGCCACTCGCCCGGCGGATCCGGTACTTGAGGTGCGTCACGTAGGGCCTTCGCCCTTCGAGGTCCGGACGGATACTGGGACCGTGACGAGCGTGTCGCCTCTGATGCACATCTCCGTGGGAGCCATGGACGGACACACCCAGCTCCTGTTCTACGGCATGTGCTTCGGGCCCTTCCTGGTGCTGATGGCAGTGGCCTACCGCGAGCACCGCCGGTCCTCGCGCGCCGACATGCCCGAGCCGTCCGTGCCGCATGACACGGACCACTATCTGGCCCCCGAGCTACGCCGGGCGCGGGCTGCCCGCCCGGGCCCGCGCGCCCAGTCCCGGCGCGACGACGAGGGCGAGGAGTCCGGCCGCTCCTCCGGCGGACAGCCACCCGCGTGAGCCGCGTCAGGGACCCCCGCGCGCCTTCTCGATCGCCTTCCGCCACCGGTGGCCATCGTCGACCAGGAACGCCCGCTCCCCGGCCGCCGTGCCCACGACGACGTGCACCCGCCCGGGCTGCGCCTGACCGGCGAACGACTCCTGGAGCCGCACCCCGGTCACGTCCTTCACCGGCACGTCCACGGCGGCGCCGGTCGAGGTCCTGAACATCAGGCGGGTCGGGCTCAGCGCCAGCACGCCGTTGCCGGAGACCGGTGGCACCTCGCCCGCGACCGGCCGGGCCACCACCTGCTCCGGCCCGAGCACCGGCGGGTCGGCCTCCAGCTCCGCGCGGAGCGCCTCACCGGCCGACCGCGCGCGTCGCCGTACGACCCGCAGCAGGAGCGCGGACAGCACGAGCAGCGGCACCACGATCAGCGCGACGACCAGGTAGAACCCGGATCTGTCCAGCACGCCCACCACCACGTCACCCATCGCGTACGTCATGGGGGATCCTCCGTGCCGGTCAGGAGCGCTGGGGGTCGAAATATTACCGACTGAGAGGCAGCCCGCTTGCCATCATCGCGCGACCCGCCCCCGCGATCGTGTGCCCTGCGCCGGCGGGGTATCGGCATCCGTAGCACCGACCAGCGAGTTGTCTCGGGGCCAAACTTTGAGCCTAGGCCTGCTCAGGTACACGCCGGAATTGGCCGATGGTCTTACGACCCAAGGTTTCCCCGACCTAGGCAGCCCTACCGTTGCTGGAACGGACCCCCCTCGCGCCTGACATCTGTCTGTGGGGAGCCGCGCGAGCCGCCCCACCCAAATGTGTCCCCAGGCGGGCGGGGCGGCTCGGCTTTGCGCCGATCATGCGCAGGACCGCCCCGGCAGAGACAGGGCCGTTCGTCCCTGGTCGGGCACTCGTCCGGACAGGACCGACCGGGCATCGCGCCCGAAGCGGTTCTGGTGGGCTCAACCCGACACCCCCGATGCCTATGGGGGGCTCGGCATCGGGGGGTCAGGCTTGAACAGACCCTGCACGGCAGAGTCGCAGGGTCTGATCAGCTTGGCCCGAGCCATTGGTCTATACGGTAGTTCGGCGGAGGTACCCGCCGGTATTGGCTGTTGGTCCTACGACCAAAGGGCGGCCTCAACGTTTTCCCAACCGGAGCACGAAAGGGTGCTGGGTATGGAGCTGCTTCTCGGTGTAGAGCTGTGTGTCTTGACGGGCTTCGTCGCGTACGGGTGGGGTCCGGAGGGCTACCGAACCTTGCAACGGCGGAAGCGGCGCAGGCGTAGCCGGGTTAGCGGTGTCGGCCCTCAGGCGGCATATGCCATGGCCGAGCGGCGGGACCCTTCACGTGGTCCGCGTGCCGACCAGCGCGAGATGGTCTAGCCCGAACCATCGCCGGCGCTCGTGCCCAGCAAGCGGCAGCCGCCCGCGGCGATGCTGGGGGCTCAGTCCAGGTAGTCGCGCAGGACCTGCGAGCGGCTCGGGTGACGCAGCTTCGACATCGTCTTCGACTCGATCTGGCGGATCCGCTCGCGGGTCACGCCGTAGACCTTGCCGATCTCGTCGAGGGTCTTCGGCTGGCCGTCGGTGAGGCCGAAACGCATGCTGACCACGCCGGCCTCGCGCTCGGAGAGCGTGTCGAGGACCGCGTGGAGCTGCTCCTGGAGCAGCGTGAACGAGACCGCGTCGGCCGGGACGATCGCCTCGGAGTCCTCGATCAGGTCACCGAACTCGGAGTCGCCGTCCTCGCCGAGCGGGGTGTGCAGGGAGATCGGCTCGCGGCCGTACTTCTGCACCTCGATGACCTTCTCCGGGGTCATGTCGAGCTCCTTGGCGAGCTCCTCGGGAGTGGGTTCGCGCCCCAGGTCCTGCAGCATCTGCCGCTGGACGCGGGCGAGCTTGTTGATCACCTCGACCATGTGGACCGGGATCCGGATGGTGCGGGCCTGGTCGGCCATCGCACGGGTGATCGCCTGCCGGATCCACCAGGTGGCGTACGTCGAGAACTTGTAGCCCTTGGTGTAGTCGAACTTCTCGACCGCACGAATCAGGCCCAGGTTGCCCTCCTGGATCAGGTCGAGGAAGAGCATGCCGCGACCGGTGTAGCGCTTGGCCAGCGACACCACGAGCCGGAGGTTGGCCTCGAGCAGGTGGTTCTTGGCGCGGCGGCCGTCCTCGGCGATCCACTCGAGCTCGTCGAGGGCCTTCGGCGTGATCTTGCCGCCCTTGGCGAGCTTCTCGTCAGAGAAGAGACCGGCCTCGATCCGCTTCGCGAGCTCGACCTCCATCTCCGCGTTGAGCAGCGGGACCTTGCCGATCTGCTTGAGGTAGTCCTTGACCGGATCGGCGGTCGCGCCGGCGACCATGACCTGCTGGATCGGCTCGTCGGACTCGTCGGCCTGGGAGACGACGAAGCCCTTGCTCTCGTCCTCCTCCTCCTTCAGCGACGGGTCGGTCGCGACGTCCTTCTCGAACTCGGCGTCCGGGATGTCCGGGAGGATCTTCTTGCCGTCAGGCCCGACCGCGCCCTCGGCCACGGCGGCTGCACCGTTGCCGGCGGCCTTCGCGGTCTTCTTGGCCGGCGCCTTCCTCGCGGCGCGCTGGGCCGGGGCCTTCTTCGCGGCGGGCGCCTTGTCGGCGGTCTTGGCGGCGGCGGTCTTTGCCGCGGGTGCCTTCTTGCTTGCGCTGGCGGTCCGGGAGGAGCTCGGGGACACGTACAACCTCTCCTGCTGCGAACAGTGGAATCAGAGTCAGGGCGCGGCAAAGACCGTACCTGTCAACAGCCGCATCCCCATTCTGGCACGGACACGCTCGAAACCAAGGATCGGGCCGGGCAGGTGCACGGATGCGGCCGTCTTCGTCGGGTTCTTCCGTGCCCCGCTCGTGAGCAACGACAGACCGGCATCATCACGATCCGAAACCGCGTGAATCGCGAGCATTGCCGGAGGCCCGCGTCTCGCTCGGAGGTCACCCCCGGTGGGCGTCGATCATGCTCTCGCGCGCATTGCTTGAGGGGCTCGCACCGGAGTGCTCCTCATGACGGCGGACGTCCCTGTCCGGGAACGTCCCGAGCACGCTGTTGCCCGAGGGCGGCACCCAGCGGACGCGCGCCCACCACGACTCGTCCTCGAGGGACCAGCTCAGGACACGGGCGTCGTACCAGGTTCCGGCGAAGCGCACCTGAACCGTCGAGCCTTCCGGAATATCCGGCGCCATCTGCACAGGATTCCAGCCGCGGCCGCCGGTGACTGCACCCCTTCGGGTACTGGAGCCAAAGTTGTCCACACAACAGCCGGGGTCGAGGGCGCCTACAGCGTCATCAGCGAGGCCATCGACGCGCTCGAGGTGATCCGGCGGCGCAGGCCCCGCGCCCGAGCAGACCAGAACCGCCCCGGCATCCCCCACCGGCGCGGTTCTGGTGCGCCGCCCTCACTCATCTATGAATAGTTCACGGCGACCCGGAGCCTCTAGGGTCTTTGGTCCCTGTGGGAGGTGACCAGAGCCTCGCCGGTTCCCGTGCCCTCATGCCTAGCGTCGTAGGTGCGTGGTGACCCTTCGGGGGGCCCGCGTGGGCTGCCCCGTCCAAATGGGTCCCCCCTCACGCGGGCGGGGCGGTTCCGGTGGATCGGCCTCAACCTTTTCCCTACCGCACCAAAGTAGACAAACGGGGCATGAAGGTCATTCTCGTCGCGGAGCTCGTCATCTTGTCTTTCTTGGTCGCGTACGGATGGGGTCCGGAAGTCCGGACCTGGGCACGGCGGCGGCGCCGCAGCCGCAGGCGGGTCAGCAGTGCTGGTCCTGGGGTGCCATTTGTTGTCCCCGCCCAGCGGGTCCCTTCACCAGATCGGCGTGCTTCACGCGCTCGAGGTGGTGCGGCGAAACCAACGGCGCCCCTCGTGCTCGACGTACGGCAGCCGCCCCCGTCGCGCCCGCTGCGAGATCGCGAGCTCACTGACCCCCATGACTCGCGGCCTCGCGGGTCCGCAGCCACACGTGCCCGTCATCGGGCGGTTGATCGGCGCTGACCCGCTGCTGTCAGCTCCGGCATCACGATCGCGTGGCCAGCGCTCTGCCGCCGTACCGCGGGATCCGCACGAGCAGCACACCAGGGCGTGCAGAAACCCCGCAGGGCAGTCTCGGGTCCACCCTGCGGGGTTCTCCCCAAGGGTCGCACGGCGCGGGCCGTCCGCGCAGGGAAACCGCTACTCGGGCAGAGTGCCCTCCGCGCTCGAGCGGGAGGAGCGTGGATGCGCTGCGCCGCAGGTCAGGCGGACTGCACCCGCGCGGCCGCCTTCTTCTCCTTCTTGTAGGCGCGGACCTTCTCCAACGACGCGACGTCGGTCACGTCCGCCACGGAGCGGTAGCCCTCCAGTGCGTAGTCGCCCACGGCCTGCTCCCAGCCCTCGGGGCGCACGTCGAGCTGCTTGGCCAGCAGCGCGGCGAAGATCCGGGCCTTCTGCTTGCCGAAACCGGGCAGCGCCTCGATCCGCCGCACCAGCTCAGGCCCCGAGCCGGCCTCCAGCCACAGCCGTTCGGCGTGCCCGCCGTACTCGTCGACCACGATCCGGGACAGCGCCTGCAGCCGGGTCGCCATCGACCCGGGGTAGCGGTGGACCGCCGGCGGCGTCGCGCACATCGCCGCGAACGCCTCGGGGTCGGCGTCGGCGACCCGCGCCGGCTCCAGCGTGCCGAAGCGTTCGACGATCTTGGCGGGGCCACGGAACGCGTGCTCCATCGGGTACTGCTGGTCGAGCAACATGCCAACAAGAAGAGCGAACGGTGACTCGTCCAGGACCCGGTCCGCCTCGCGGTCACCGGTGATGTGGAAGCTCATGGGGACAAGACTCGCACCTCGTCGTCGTGGATCAACACCGGCTGATGCACAGTTCCCGGCTGCGACGAGCATCGCCCGAGGGTGTCGTGCCAGTAGCGTGCGGGTGTGACCACGTCGGAGCCGGAGCCGCCATCGGGCGTCGTCCCCGACCAGACGATCAACCGCAACTGGACCGAGCTGATTCAGGAGCTGCGTTCGACGCAGACCGGCGTGCAGGTGCTGACCGGATTCCTGCTCGCGGTCCCGTTCACCGACCAGTTCCAGAGGCTCGACCACTTCGAGCGGACGGCGTACCTCGTCGTCCTCACCACCGCGGTCGGCGCGAGCATGGCCGTGCTGGCACCGATCGCCTACCACCGGATCCTGTTCCGTCGGGACCGGCGGCCGTGGCTGGTCGAGACTGCGAACCGGATCGCCCGAGCGGGGCTCGTGCTCGCCGCGCTCACGATGTGCGGTGTGGTGTTCCTCGCGTTCGACCTCGCTGCCAGCCGTACTGCCGGCGTCATCGCCTCGCTCGTGGCGTTGCTGACATATGTCGCGCTCTGGGTGGTGGTCCCGCTGCGCGTGCATCCGCAGGTGCGCCGAGGCTGAGGGATGCAGCACCTGTCTCCTGGGCGCACAGGGTTAGGAGCCGCGCGTCAGAAACCGCCCGACCGCTTGAGGGAGCGCGGACGCCCGTCGGGGTCGTGCATGGTCAGGTAGGGCACCAGCGAGAGCGCGCGGGCGACTGGCCCGAGCGCGGGGGGCCGCATCCGGCGGAGTCGGCCCGGCGGGCGCTCCCCCACCTGACCGCCCTCGTGCCAGGCGTCGAGGAGGGCGGCGGACTCGGCGAACGCTGTGACCAGGTCGGCGGGGTCGACGCAGTCGGACATCACGTCGAGCAGGGAGTCGTCGTCGACGGTGCGGTCGAGGTGCTCGGCGGCGAGGGTGAGCCGCAGGCGTTGGCCGAAGCCGCCCTCGACACCCTGCTCGTCGAGCACCACCGCGGAGAGCTCGGAGTCGTGGGTCCAGGAGCGACGGTTGAAGTTGTCGGAGCCGATCGTGGCCCAGGTGTCGTCGACAATGCAGGTCTTGGCGTGGACGTAGACGGGCATGCCTGCGTGGTTCTCGATGCCGAAGAACAGCACCCGCTCGGGGGCGACGTCGAGCATCTCGAGCATCGCCCGGCGCCGGCCGAGCAGCTCCGGTTGCCGCGACCAGCCGTCGAGGTCGGGGTACAGGGGTACGACGGCGACCACGTGGAGGTTGGGCTGTTTGCGCAACGCGTCGGTGAAGACGCTGCCGACGTGGTGGCCCCACAGGTACTGGTCCTCGACGTACACCAGGTGACGCGCCCGCTCGAGCGCCTTCGTGTAGCCCCGGGCGACGCTGCGCTCGCCGCCGTTGGCGAAGCCGTAGTCACGGTTGAGGCGGAGGTCGGGGTAGGTGCGGAGGAGCTGCACGACGTGCGTGCCGCCTGCCACGGGCGGGGGCGCAGGCGCCTGCTCGGGCAACGGGTCGGGGGTCAGGTCGTGGCGCAGGATCTTGTCCTGCAGCCAGTACAACGGGTTGCGGCTCAGCGGCGCGGGGTCCTCCCACCGCTCGCGGAACACCGTCTCCACGTCACGGACCGCCGGCCCGCTGATCGCCGCCTGGATGTCGTGCCAGGGCGGGGTGGGGCCGTACTCCTTGGCCATCTCCAGTGCCTGCGGGTCTCCCCCGTGGTCGGCGTCGTCGCGGCGCGAGTGGCACAGGTCGATCCCCCCGACGTAGGCGATGTCGCGCGCCGGGTCGTCGCCGTGCCGGATCACGACCAGCTTCTGGTGGTGCGAGCCGCCGGCCCGCACCCGCATGTCGAGGAGTGCCTCCGCACCGCGCTTCTGGAGCCTCTCCCCCAGGTGCCGGTTCTCCTCGGCGGTGAAGCCGAGGCCCTCCCAGTGGGAGCGCCAGATCAGGCCCCGGACGTCGACGCCGCGCTCGTCGGCCCGGCCGAGGACGTCGCCGACCTCGGTGCCCGGCTCGCCGGTCAGGCGCTGGTCGTAGTCGCCCTGCCAGTCCGTGAAGTAGATGAGGTCGCCCTCACGCGTGGCCTCGATGCGCTCGTGGAGCTCGGCGAAGTACGTCGCACCGTGGACCAGCGGACGGACCAGGTTGCCCGACGACCAGGCCTCGTCGCCCGGGTGGTCCGCGTCAAGCCGAGTCTGGGCATTGCCGCGTTCGCGGTGCGTGAGCAGCCAGTCGGTCGGTGCGCTCGTCACGGCCCGCCGCCCTCAGCTCCGGAGCCGGGTCAGCTGGCGCCCCGACGTGAGCAGACCCACCGCTGGTCGTCAGGCCTTGACCGCGAGCACGGGGCAGGTGGCGTCGAGCAGGATCTTCTGGGCGTTGCTCCCGAGGATCAGCTTGCCGACCGGTGTCCGCCGGCGGAGCCCGATCACGATCAGCTCGGCCTCGACCTCGCCGGCGATGCTGATCAGGTCCTCGGCCGGCTCGAGCCCGCGCACGAAGTGGCGCACCTCGTGCTGCACACCGGAGTCCTTGAGCTCGTCGCGCACCTGGTCGAGCTGCTGCTCGATCTCCAGGTTCTCGCTGTCGCTGAGCTCCCGGCCGCCCCGGTTGGAGTTGACGACGACCAGGTTGAGGTTGCGCAGCTTGGCTTCCTCGACCGCCCGGGACAGAGCCGCCTTGCCTTCAGCCTTGGGCACATAGCCCACCACGATCGATCCCACGTCCGTCGCCTTTCGTCGGGTGCCTGCCGAGAGGCTACTCGGTCAGCGCTGTGGATGACGGTTGGCCTCCGCGGGCGTCGCGGGCACGCTGGTTGCATGGACCCGGGCATGGATCGCACGGCCGCACTCCGGATGGAGGTACGCCGGTTCGTCACGCTCTGCGGCACCACCCGTGCCCTGCCGACGATGGTGCACGTGGGCGAACTGGCGGGTGACCGGATCACGCTGCCGGCCGACCCGTCGTATGACGCGGGGCTGCGTGCGGACGTCCTGACCCGGGCGCTCGACCGTGGCATCCATGCGCGCACCAGCATCTGGCTGACCCGCGGTGGTGAGCTGTGCGTCGGTGACGCGGACCTGGCATGGTTCGCGGCGGCGCGGACGGCCTTCGGTCGGCACGGCATCGGCGACCCCGGGGTGCATGTGGTCACGCGCTACGGATGGCTCGACCTGGCCACCGGCGCGAGCCGCACCTGGCGCCGGGTGCGACCGCTGGTCGCCGGAGCGATGACTCCGGAAGGGTCCGAGAGGTCTACCCCGCCATGAGCGAACGCCGTGTGATGGTCCAGTGCACCGTCTCCCTCGACGGGTACTCCAGCGGGCCGGAGGGTCCCGCACGCGACCTGACTGCAGGAGCACGTGATGCGACCCGAGACGGGTGACTACACCGAGGGCATCTAGGGCGCGTCCCAGGTGTGCACGGGCGCGTTGGAGTGCATCCGCTCGCGGTACTCGAGCAACGTCGCGCGCAGTGCCTCGTGCCGGTCGTCGCCGGCGGCCTGCCGGGCCCGGACCCGGTCGACGTACCAGGAGGCGCCGTTCTGACCGGCCAGGCAGCGTTGCTCGATGATGCCGAGGAACCGGTCGACCTCAGCGTCCGGAGTGCCCCAGTCGGCGAGCCCCGCCCGCGCCATCGGCAGCAGCCTCCGCAGCACCAGCTCGGCGGCCGGCACCTGCCCGACACCCGGCCAGTACACCTGCGCGTCGATGCCCAGCTGCGAGGCGACGTGGAAGTTGTCCTCCGCCGCGGAGAACGACATCTGCGACCACAGCGGGCGCTCGCTGCTCGCAAGCGTGCGCACCAGGCCGAAGAAGAACGCCGCGTTGGCCATCGTGTCTGCCACCGTCGGCCCCGCCGAGAGCACGCGGTTCTCCACCCTGAGGTGGGGCAGGCCGTCGACCACGTCGTACACAGGGCGGTTCCAGCGGTAGATCGTGCCGTTGTGCAGCCGAAGCTCGGACAGCTGCGGCGTTCCGCCGGACTCGAGCACCGCGAGCGGATCCTCGTCCTCGGTGATCGGGAGCAGTGCCGAGAAGTAGCGGACGTTCTCCTCGAACAGGTCGAAGATCGAGTTGATCCAGCGCTCGCCGAACCACACCCGCGGCCGCACACCCTGGGTCTTCAGCTCCTCGGACCTGGTGTCCGTCGCCTGCTCGAACAGCGGGATCCGGGTCTCGTGCCACAGCTCCTTG
Organism: uncultured Actinomycetota bacterium; assembly: GCA_963745795.1. GTDB lineage: Bacteria > Actinomycetota > Actinomycetes > Propionibacteriales > Nocardioidaceae > Marmoricola. The sequence continues at coordinate 803,876 of CAVUYR010000006.1, forward strand.
CCCAGCAGGTACGGCGAGTTGGCGCCCAGGGCGAGCTGGACCCCGGCGATCGCCTGGGAGGCGTTCCAGTACGCCGGGAACTGCTCGGGGCTCACCTGCACGTGGAGCTGGGTGCTCGTGCACGCGGCCTCCGGAATGATCGACTCGCTGGTCGTGATCAGTCGCTCCGGCCCCCCGATGTCGATCGCGAGGTCCTCGCCCCGGGTGGCCAGGATCTGGTCGCTGAGCAGCTTGTAGCGCGGGTTGGCACTGATCGACGAGGCGTTCATGTGGCCCTGCTCGAGTGTCGGCAGGATGCCGATCATCACCATGTGGGCGCCCGACTCCGCCGCCTTCGACTCGGCGTCGTTGAGGCTGGCCCGCAACGCGTCCTCGAAGCCGGACAGCCCGCCCTCGCGGAGCTTGCGCGGGGAGGCGTTGATCTCGATGTTGAACTGCCCGAGCTCGGTCTGGAACTCCGGGTTGGCGATCGCCTCGAGCACCTCGGCGTTCTTCAGCACCGGCTCGGCCCGCTCGTCGATCAGGTTGAGCTCGATCTCCAGGCCGGTCATCGGGTCGTCCGCGTCGAACCGCGCCTCGGCCAGCATCCGTGCGAACACGTCGAGGTTGCGGCGCACCTTCTCGCGGTACCTCGTGCGGTCGGCTCCGGAGAACTCCTGCTGTTCCACGTCTTCGCCCATGTATGGAGACTAGGGCGCCGGGCGGTCTCCACGGCAGCCCCCGAAGGGACCGACGATCTCCGTCTTGCAAGTGTCCCTCGCCCGTCAGCACCTCCAGGATCTCGTTCGCATGCTCCATGACGCTCAGGTGACCCCTGCGCTCGCGCGCGACGAGACCGGCCGGATACCCGGGTCCGCGGCCACGCGGTCCGCGAACGCCCGGCTCCAGCCGGCCCGAGGGGGTGCCCGCGCACCTTCGTGGCCGTCGTGCGCTGCAGCATGGTGGGTGCGGACAAAGGGGGTCATGAGGCGCGCTCCGACCAGCCGGATAGTGCCGGGATCTGCGACGGCGACATCGGGGTCCAGCTGCCCGGTGGGACGGCGCTCTGCAGGAGGGCCGCGACGTTGTGCGCAAGCGCGTCGTCGGGGTCGCCCTCGAGGCAGCGCTCCACCGCGCACCAGGCCAGCGCACCCTCACCTGAGAGCCAGGCGGCGAAGCCCAGCACGGCGGCCGCCCCCGGCAGCAGATCGGAAGGCGCCCGGCGGACCAGATCGCGCCAGATGCCGACGTGCGCTCCCGCGACCGCACGCGTCATGCCGCCCCAGGCAACGTCGCGGAGGTCGTGGATGCCGATCAGGGCAAGGACCCGGCCTGCGTCGGCGGCCGGTAGCAGCTCGCCGTCGGCCACGGCCGCGGACAGCCGCTTGTGCAGCCACCTGGCCTGCCGTCGACCGGCGGTGCGTGGACGCGCCCGGACGGCGGGCAGCAGCCGGTCGACGGCCAGGTCGGCGGCCCGGGACACGCGGAGGGTCTCCGCCGGGTCGGTGCCGACGAGCGAGTCGACAAGCTCGTCTCGGCTCCCCAGTGCGGCATGACCCTCGAACACCTGCGCCGCCGTGAACGGATGCACCTGCGTGTCGTAGTCGTGAGCGACCGGATCGGGGTCGAGCACCCGCCACCATTGCGAGCCGTCGGCGCGGATCGCGTCGACCACGGAGGCGCCGGTGCCCAGCAGGGCCGGCACCAGCTCGGCGCAGATGACGGCGCTGCGCTCCACCTCGGAGCTGAACACGATCACCGCGGTCATCGACGCGCGGTTGAGGCGGACCGCGTTGCACAGGATCTCGCAGACCTGTGCCCGGTCGTCGGGACCGTCGGGCAGGTCGACCCGGGCGTGGAACGATCCATCGGGGGCCCCGAACGTCAGCAGCACCACGGACTCCGACGGGTGGAAGCCGAGGACGAAGGGCACGAGGGCGATCAGGTCCTCGGGGGAACGGGCGACGTAGGGGCTGGTCTTCATGCCCGCCACGGTCCCCTCCGGACGCCCGCGATCGAAGCAGGTCCGCGACGCCTGTGGACGACGCGCCCACCGGCGCAGCCTGTGCACGCGAAACGCGTCGGCGCCGCGTGGAAGCATGGCGACCATGCGTGCCGAGGCGACGATTCTCCACGTCGACCTCGACGCCTTCTTCGCGTCCGTGGAGCAGAGAGACAAGCCCTCCCTGCGTGGCAAGCCGGTGGTCGTCGGCGGTGTCGGCGGACGCGGAGTCGTGGCCACGGCGTCCTACGAGGCGCGCGTCCACGGCGTTCACTCGGCGATGCCGACGGCCGAGGCGCGGCGACGGTGCCCACATGCCGCGTTCCTGACCGGCCGGTTCCACGCATACGGCGAGACCAGCGGGCGGGTGATGGAGCTGCTCCGGTCGATCACGCCGCTGGTGGAGCCGCTGTCGATGGACGAGGCGTTCCTCGACCTCGCAGCGGCAGACCTGCCAGATCACTCGGTGGCTTCCGTGACGGCCCTCGGCCTGCGGCTCAAGGAGCAGGTGCACGAGGTCACCGGCGGCCTCACCGGTTCGGTCGGCATCTCCACCTCCAAGCTGGTCGCCAAGATCGCCAGCGACCTCGACAAGCCCGACGGCCTGGTGGTGGTGGAGCCGGGCACCGAGCTCGACCTGCTCCGCCCGATGAACGTGAGCGTGATCCCGGGCGTCGGCCCGGCGACGTCCGAGCGGCTGCGCCGGATCGGCGTGCACACCGTCGAAGAGCTGCACACGATCAGCGAGGACGAGCTGGTGAGGGTGGTCGGGCAGGCTCACGGGCGCGGGCTCTACCGGCTGTCCCGGGCCGACGACGACCGCGCGGTCGTGCCGGAGCGGGAGACGAAGTCGATCAGCATCGAGGACACCTACGAGACCGACCACGTCGACAAGCGGCTGCTCGAGGGCCTGCTCGACCGGCAGGCGACGAAGGTCGCGGAGCGGCTGAGGACGGCGAAGATGTCGGGCCGCACGGTGACCGTGAAGATCCGGCTCCACGACTTCTCCACGCACACCCGGTCCGCGACCCTGCCGGCCCCGACGGACGACGGGCGCGTGGTGTCCCGGCTGGCCCGAACCCTGATCGGCGAGGTGGACACGTCCGGCGGCGTCCGCCTGCTCGGGGTCGGCGTGTCCGGGCTGGCCGACTGGATCCAGGACGACCTGTTCGCCGACGAGGAGCCCGACGCCGAGGAGGCGATGGAGGCCGTGCTGCCCGAGCTGGCGACCACCCCTACGACGTACGCACCCGGGATGGACGTCATCCACGAGGCCCACGGGCAGGGCTGGGTGTGGGGATCGGGCCGGGGCGTGGTCACCGTGCGGTTCGAGACAGCCGAGACCGGTCCGGGCAAGGTGATGTCGTTCGCGATCGACGACCCGGCGCTCAGCTCGTTGCACCGCCCCCGTCGCTAGATTCGCACCGCGTCGCCCAGGCGCAGGTGCGCGCACCCGGAGGCCACGTTTGCGCTGGTCACGGGCCTGAGTAGCCCATTGTCGTCGCTGACTCCCTTGCCCCGGTCGGCCTTCAGGTCGACCCGCAGGTGGGCTGGACCAATCCACCCGGGGTGTCGGTCCCGAACCAACACTGAGAAGTGACTGAGAACTGGCTCCCGAGGGCAACTTCCGGCAGGGGTCGTACGTCCTCAACTACATAAGGACACACGTCCTCCGGAGGCCGGTCACCGAGCACACGTTCGGGAATCCCGGAAGCGGGGTAATCGTTGTGATCAGCAGAGGCCGGTTCGCTAGACCCGGTTTCCCTGTAGGAAGGGAGCACCAGTGACCACGAGCACCACGAGTCGCACTGCCGGGCGCAACGACCGGGAGATCGAGGGCCGCGACAGCGTCGGTCTGTACCTCGACGAGATCGCCCGTACGCCGCTGCTCGACGCCGCGACGGAGGTCGAGCTCTCCAAGACCATCGAGGCCGGCCTGCTCGCCCAGGCACTGCTTGCCGAGGGCCGGGTGGGTCGCCGCAAGGGTGGAGCCCCGGGCTGCGCCAACCAGGCCGAGCTCGAGTGGCTCGCCGCCGAGGGCCAGCGGGCGATCCAGCAGTTCATCAACGCCAACCTCCGGCTGGTGGTGTCGATCGCGCGCAAGTACGGCCGCAGCGCGATGCCGATGCTCGACCTGATCCAGGAGGGCAACACCGGCCTGATCCGCGCCGTCGAGAAGTTCGACTACGCCAAGGGCTACAAGTTCTCCACCTACGCCACCTGGTGGGTCCGGCAGGCGATCACGCGGGGCATCGCCCAGCAGGCCCGCGTCGTCCGCCTCCCGGTGCACGTGGTCGAGGAGCTCAACCAGGTCGGCGGTGCCCGCCGGCTGCTGGAGCGGCAGCTGGGACGCGACCCCGACCCGACCGAGATCGCGGCCGAGCTCGGCATGGACGTCGACCGGGTGATCGACCTGCTCTCGTGGGGTCGTGACCACGTCAGCCTCGACACCCCGATCGACGAGGACGGCGACACCTCGCTGGGCGACCTGATCGCCCAGGAGAGCACGCCGGGTCCCGACCTGACCGTGCTCGACACGGAGTCCCGTGACCGGCTCACGCAGCTCGTCGAGATGCTCGACGAGCGGTCGGCCGACATCGTGCGGTCGCGCTACGGCCTGGTCGACGGCCGGCAGCACAAGCTCGCCGACATCGGGGCCCGCCACGGCATCTCGGCCGAGCGGGTGCGCCAGCTCGAGCGCGAGGCGATCGCCAAGCTCCGCAAGATCGCCGACCCCGACCTGGCCGCCTGACCGAGACTGCCTGACTGCTAACCCGTCAGCTCCGCGAGGACCTCTGCCACCCGATGGCGGAGGTCCTCGTGTGTCCCGGTGTTGTCCACGACGTACGTCGCGATCGCGTTCCGCTGCTCGCGCGTTGCCTGGGCCCCGATCCGGGAGCGGGCGTCGTCCTCGGTCCACCCGCGGTCACGCGTCATCCGTCGGACCTGCACCTCCTCGGGCACGTCGACGACGATCACGGCGTCGAAGTCGCCGGCCCGGGCGTTCTCCGTGAGCAGCGGGATGTCGTGCACGACGACCGCGTCGGCGGGCGCCTCGGCCTCCAGCTCGGTGATCCGCCCGTAGACCAGGGGGTGGATGATCCCCTCCAGCCGCCGACGGGCGTCCTCGTCGCCGAACACCAGCCGTCCCATCGCGGGCCGGTCCAGGTCGCCGTCAGGCGTGAGCAGGCCGGGACCGAACTCCTCGACCACGGCGGCCAGGCCCGGGGTGCCGCGTTCCACGACCTCACGGGCCAGGGCGTCGGCGTCGATCACGACGGCACCCAGCTCGCGCAGGACCTGCGACACGGTGCTCTTGCCCGACGCGATCCCGCCGGTCAGTCCGATCCGCACCATGCGGCGAGGATAGGGGCCCGGGCCGCCTGTCCGGCCTTCCGGGTGGTCGGAGCGAGCTCAGTGCGCGATCTCCCAGATGTGTCCGCCCGGGTCGCGGAAGCTCGCGGTGCGTGGACCCCACGGCCGGTCCATCGGACCGTTCAGCAGGGTGACACCGCGGGCTTCCAAGGCCTCGCACATGGCGTCCACGTCGTCCACCCCGAGGGTGAGGACGAACCGGTTGCCCGCCTCTGGTGACGCCGCCGACGCGGGCTCCACCAGCTCGGCTGCGTTGTCGACCTGCAGCAGGTTGACCAGGGTCTCGCCGAACCGGAAGACGGCCGAGTGCGGGTCCTCGAACACGACCGCCAGACCGAAGACCTCCTGGTAGAAGGTCCGGCACGCCGCCAGGTCCTCGACGAACAGGGTGAGGGCGGCGATGCCGCCCGGCCATGTGGTCACTCTTGCTCCTCGGGTCGGTGGGTTCCGTGACCGTGGCCCTTGCGGGCTCCTGTCCTACCCTCCGCGGGTACTTGTCGGACTCACCGGTGAGTGGGTCGGGGCACCGAAGGCGTGGCGGAGACGCTCCCACCTCAAAGGGTGCGGCCCCCTTCGGATTGGAGGCCTTACCGTTGACTGGTCGGGACCGGGGGGTCACCTCATCTTTTCGCGCCCCTTGGCCTCGATGCAATGGCGGGGGCCTCGGGCATGCGTCTCCCGCGCTTTCCCCCAGCGCCGGGAGAACCCCCCGAGGCCCCCGTTCCCTGGTGCAACCGGCGCTTTGAACACAGCGTGGCACGGGCCACGTTCAGCCGCGGCTAAATGGCGGATTCCCGCCAGGATTGGTTCAGCGCAAACCCGGTAGCGAATGACTTGGCGGGGACCGCCCCGACGCTCCCCCGCCGGGCGGTTCTACTGCCGGAAGTGGTAGCGCCTTCGACCGGCAATTTGCGCCGGCTCGACCTGCCGGCGGTGGTCAGGCCTCGGCCGACTTCGCCCAGAGGTTGATCCCGGACTCGACGGCGTACTGGTCGATCGAGGCCAGTTCCTCCTCGGTCAGTGGCGGCCCGTCGAGCGCGTCGAGGTTGGTGTCGAGCTGTTCCACCGAGGACGCCCCGATCACGGCCGAGGTCACGCGCGGGTCGCGCAGCGCCCACTGGAGCGCGAGCTGGGCCAGCTTCTGCCCGCGGCCGACGGCGATCTCGTTGAGCGCGCGCACCCGGCGCAGCACGTCGTCGTCGAGGCCGGTCAGCGTGGAGTCCGCGCGGGCGGCACGCGAGTCCTCGGGCACGCCGTCGAGGTAGCGGTCGGTGAGGAGCCCCTGCGCGAGCGCGGTGAACACGATGCAGCCCATGCCCTGCTCCTCGAGCTCGTCGAGGAGGTCGCCCTCGATCCAGCGGTTCAGCATCGAGTACGACGGCTGGTGGATGAGCAGCGGCGTGCCGAGGTCACGTGCGACCGTCGCGGCCTCCTTGGTCTTCTCGGGCGAGTACGACGAGATGCCGGCGTACAGCGCCTTGCCCTGCCGGACGGCGTGGTCGAGCGCCGACATCGTCTCCTCGACCGGCGTCTCCGGGTCGAACCGGTGGCTGTAGAAGATGTCCACGTAGTCCAGCCCGATCCGGCCCAGCGACTGGTCGAGCGAGGACAGCATGTACTTCCGCGAGCCGCCGCCCTGGCCGTAGGGACCCGGCCACATGTCGTAGCCGGCCTTGGTGGAGATCACCAGCTCGTCGCGGTAGGGCGCCAGGTCCTTCGTCGAGGTAGCGCCCGAAGTTCTCCTCCGCGCGTCCGTAGGGCGGGCCGTAGTTGTTGGCCAGGTCGAAGTGCGTCACCCCGCGGTCGAATGCCCGGCGCAGGATCGCGCGCTGGGTGTCCTCGTCGCGGTCGTCGCCGAAGTTCTGCCACAGGCCCAGCGACAGCATCGGCAGCTTGAGCCCGCTGCGGCCGGTGTAGCGGTAGGGCATCGAGTCGTAGCGGTCGTCCGCGGCGGAGTAGCTCATGCGGTCCATGCAACCAGAGTCTCGACAGGCTCGACCACCGGGAAGGACAGGCTCGACCACCGGAAGGACAGGCTCGACGAACCGGAGGGACAGGCTCGGCCAACCGCGCTCAGCCGAACCGGCGGCGGTACTCCTGCGGACTGATCCCGCGCACCTTGGTGAACTGGTGGCGCAGCGTGGCGGCGGAGGCGAACCCGACCAGGTGGGCGATCCGCTCCACCGGCTGGTCGCTGGCCTCGAGCAGGTGCTCGGCCCGTCGTACGCGCTGCGCGGTGATCCAGCCGTGCGGGGTGGCCCCGGTCTCCTCGACGAAGCGGCGGGCGAACGTGCGCTGCGACATCGCCGACCGCTCGGCGAGCGCCTCGACGGACAGGTCGGAGTCGAGGTTCTCGAGGATCCAGGTGAGCAGCGGCGACAGCGTCTCGGCGTCGCACTCGGGCATCGGCTGCCGGATGAACTGGGCCTGGCCACCGTCGCGGTGCGGCGGGAGCACCATCCGGCGGGCGGCGTCGGCGGCCACCTTCTGCCCGTACGCCGAGCGGAGCAGGTGCAGGGCCGCGTCGATGCCGGCCGCCGAGCCGGCGCCGGTGACCACGCGCTCGTCCTCGACGTACAGCACCTCGGGCTTCACCTTCGCCTCGGGGAACGCCTCGGACAGCTCGTCGGTGTGCCGCCAGTGCGTGGTGCACTCGCGACCGTTGAGCAGGCCCGCCTCGCCCAGGACGAACGAGGCCGTGCAGTGCGCGAAGACCATCGCACCGCGCTCGTGGGTCTCGCGGGCCAGCGCCACGACGGCCGGATCGGGCGACTGGAACTCGCGGTGGGGTGAGAAGCAGACCAGGTCGGCGTCGGCCGCGGCGTCTAGCCCGTGCTCGACGAACAGGTCGTAGCCGGAGGCGCCCCGCACCCGGCCGGGGCGCGGCGTGCACACGACGAAGTCGAACACCGGGTTGTCATCCTCGGGGTGGTAGCGCTCGGCCCACACCTCGCACATCGCACCCAGCCCGAACGGCTCGGCACCGTCCTGGACGACGACGGCCACCCGCTTCATCTGCCTCTGTTCCTGCATGTCCCCCACCTTGCACCCGTTCTGGCAGAAAATCAACTATGTATGTCATCTCTGCCACTGTTGGCAGGATCACGTACGGCGCAGAATAACTGCCATGACCACAACGACACTGGTAATGATCCTGGTCCTCGCCGCATGGACGTTCCTGCTGGTGCGGATGATCCGAAACGACGGCAGTGGCCGGTCGACCCCGACCCACAAGCCGCCCCGCTCCCACGAGCCCGACCTCTTCGAGAAGCACCACGTGTGATCCGCCCTCGGGCAGGTTCCACCCGAACGACCCCACCGGGCAGCACGAGGCCCCGGCCCGCCGAGCGGACCGGGGCTTCGCGCGCCCCGACCGGTGGGTCAGAAGTGGCTCAGACTGGTCGGGTCGAGCACCGAACCGATCAGGTACACGGTCGCGTTGGCGGTGTGCACGCCACCACAGATCACCGGGACCCCGTTGACCTTCAGGTTGTCGCCCTCACCGGTCACGTCGACCTCCGGGCCGGCCAGCGTCTTGTGCTTGCCGGCAACGGCGTCGGGGGCCAGCTGGCCCTGGACCACGTGGTAGGTGAGCACCGTCTGCAGCGTCTTCGCGCCCGCCGGCTTGGTCAGGGTCGCGAAGTCAGGACCCATCTTCTTCTGGAGCGCGGCGAACGCGGAGTCGACGGGTGCGAACACGGTGAACTCGCCACCGTTGAGCGCGTCGACCAGGTTGACGTCCTTGTTCAGCTGGCCGGAGGCGGCAGCCACGAGCGTCTTGAGGAGCGGGTTGTGGCTGGCGGCCGTGGCCACCTTGTCCTGTGCCATGCCGTCGACCGAGCCGGCGCCGTCCGGCACCGCCTTGGCGTAGCCGGCGCAGCCCGGGCCGACGAGGTCGGACGTGGCGTCCATGGAGGACTCGTTCGAGGCGGCCGAGGAGCTCTCCCTGGCCGGGGCGGCGGCGGTCGTGTCCTCGGTGCCACAGGCGGCAACGCCCAGCAGCGCCAACGAGCAGGCGGCCGCTGCGAACACCGTGCGGGTCGTGAGCGTGGTCATGATGGTTCCCTTCTGGGTTTGGTTCCTCTGATGGGTCCGACTCGCGTCGGTGGTCACCCGACGTTCACGGTGGTGCTGTGCCATCCGGTGGCCCCGTCGGGTCGAGGTGGAACCCGATCGGAGGTCTGGGTGTGTCCGGTCCTGTCCGTCGCGCGGACGAGGATCTTGTGCTGGCCCTTGGTGGCGTCCCAGGGGAAGACCCACTGGCGCCAGCTGTCGATGGTGTCCTCGGTCGCGAGGCGGGCTTCCTGCCAGTCCCCGTCGTCGACGCGGACCTCGACCTTCGCGATGCCGCGGTGCTGGGCGTAGGCGACGCCGGCGACATTGACCTTGCCCTCCTTGACCGACGCGAACTGGCGCGGGACGTCGATCCGGCTCTGGGTCTTGATCGGCGCCTGCTCCGCCCAGCCGCGGTCGGTCCAGTACGTCGACACCTCGGAGAAGTTCGTGACCTCCATGTCGACGACCCACTTGGTGGCCGACACGTAGCCGTAGAGCCCGGGCACGACCATCCGGGCCGGGAAGCCGTGCTTGAGCGGCAGCGGCTCGCCGTTCATGCCGACGGCGAGGAGGGCGCCACGGTCGTCGGTCAGGGCCTGGATCGGCGTCGTGATCGTCATGTCGTCCTGGCTGGTGGAGACGAGACAGTCGGCTCCGCGCTTCACGCCTGCCCGCTCGAGAAGTGCGTGCATCGGGACGCCGAGCCAGGTGGCGTTGCCGACGTACTGGTCGCCGACCTGGTTGGACACGCAGGTCAGGGTGATCCGGCGTTCGACGAGCGGCATCGCGAGGATGTCGTCGTAGGAGAGCTCGATCTCCCGGTCGACCAGGCCGTGGATCTTCAGGCGCCAGGCACCCGCATCGATCTGGGGCACCTTGAGAGCCACGTCGACGCGGTAGAACGTGTCGTTGCTCGTCAGGTACGGCGTGATGCCCTTGACGTCGAGGTCAGCGCCCCGCGGCAGTGGGTTCGCCTTCGTCGCGGCGGCGGGGAGCCTGACGTCCTCCCGCGAGGCGGCACCGGCCTTGCCGAACAGGGCCGAGGTGCCGCCGGCGATCATGGCGACGCCGCCGCTGGCCAGGGCGACCCCGAGGAAGGCCCGGCGGTGGAGGCCGGTGGGCGCGTCGTTCTCGGTGAGGTCCGCGCCCCAGGTGCGGGCGAACAACCAGAGCAGGGCGACGCTCACGACCATCGAGAGCAGCCCGGGAAGGATCGTGCCGGCGGAGAAGTGGAGCCCGTTGAGGGTGTTGACCGCCCCGCCCAGCGGCCACCAGGTTCAGCGCCGCGGCGAGGACCAGGCCGAGCCGCAGCCGGCGGGAGGCGATGACACCCACGACCGCACTGGCCAGGGCCATCGCCACGAAGACCGACCCGAGGAGGATCGGCTTGTCGTGGGTGCCGAACCTCTCGACCGCGAAGTCCTTGAGCCATCCGGGAGTGATCCCGATGACCGCGGTGCCGAGGGCGTAGACCGGCGAGGAGGCGCTGCCGAGGAGTGCCGCCAGCAGCATGGAGGCACCGACGCCCCCGGCCGCTGCCAGGATTCCCGCAAGGGCGCCCCGGAGGTCTCTCGTCGTCGGCTTCTGCATGCACGTTCTTCGCGACGACCGGCCGATCGGCTTGGTCCGGACCGGGGAAACCCAGGTGGCCGGGCGGCAGAAACGGCTGGAACGCGAACGAGCCCGGACCCCTCACGGGATCCGGGCTCGTTCGGTGGAACGGTGGGTCAGGCGCTCACTGCTGACCGCCGGTCAGCTTCTCGCGCAGCGCCTGCAGCGCCTCGTCGGAGGCCAGCGAGCCACCGTCGGCGGTGCCGCCGTCGGTCTCGCCCTCGGGCGCGCCGCCGGAGGTGTACGACGTGGCCTCGCCGGCCTCGACCTCGGCCTGCTTGGCCTCGGCCTGCTGCTTGTGGGCCTCCCAGCGCGCGTGCGCCTCGGCGTACTGCTCCTCCCAGGCCTCGCGCTGGTCGTCGAAGCCCTCGAGCCACTCGCCGGTCTCGGGGTCGAAGCCCTCGGGGTAGATGTAGTTGCCCTGGTCGTCGTACGACGCGGTCATGCCGTAGAGCGTCGGGTCGAAGTCCTCGACGTCGGCGGCGACAGCGGTCTCGTTGGCCTGCTTGAGCGACAGCGAGATCCGGCGACGCTCGAGGTCGATGTCGATGATCTTGACCATGACGTCGTCGTTGACCTGGACGACCTGCTCGGGGATCTCGACGTGGCGCTCGGCGAGCTCGGAGATGTGCACCAGGCCCTCGATGCCCTCCTCGACGCGCACGAACGCACCGAACGGCACCAGCTTGGTGACCTTGCCGGGCACGATCTGGCCGATCTGGTGGGTCCGGGCGAAGTGCTGCCACGGGTCTTCCTGGGTCGCCTTGAGCGACAGCGAGACACGCTCGCGGTCCATGTCGACGTCGAGCACCTCGACGGTGACCTCGTGGCCGACCTCGACGACCTCGGACGGGTGGTCGATGTGCTTCCACGACAGCTCGGAGACGTGCACCAGGCCGTCGACGCCGCCGAGGTCGACGAACGCACCGAAGTTGACGATCGAGGACACGACGCCCTTGCGGATCTGGCCCTTCTGGAGCTGGGTGAGGAAGTTCTGGCGCACCTCGGACTGGGTCTGCTCGAGCCAGGCGCGGCGGGACAGCACGACGTTGTTGCGGTTCTTGTCGAGCTCGATGATCTTCGCCTCGAGCTCCTTGCCGACGTACGGCTGGAGGTCGCGCACGCGGCGCATCTCGACGAGCGACGCGGGCAGGAAGCCACGCAGGCCGATGTCGAGGATCAGGCCACCCTTGACGACCTCGATGACGGTGCCGGTGACGACGCCGTCCTCCTCCTTGATCTTCTCGATCGTGCCCCAGGCGCGCTCGTACTGTGCGCGCTTCTTGGACAGGATCAGCCGACCTTCCTTGTCCTCCTTCTGGAGGACGAGGGCCTCGACCTTGTCGCCGACCTCGACGACCTCGTTGGGGTCGACGTCGTGCTTGATGGACAGCTCGCGCGAGGGGATGACGCCCTCGGTCTTGTAGCCGATGTCGAGGAGGACCTCGTCGCGGTCGACCTTGACGATGGTGCCGTCGACGATGTCGCCGTCGTTGAAGTACTTGATGGTCGCGTCGATGGCGGCGAGGAAGTCCTCTGCCGAACCGATGTCGTTGACCGCGACCTGCGGGTGCTCGGTCGTCGGGTCGGTGAGGGTGGGAGTGCTGCTCGTCATAAGGGAGTGGGTTCCTTGGGGGTGGACAGATGTTCGTTCGGGCGCACGCGAAAGCCGCTTTCACTTTCAACGAAAGGATTCCGTTGGCCGGTCAGGGACCGGCACCAGCGAGCGTGAGGCTGCTCCGTCTGAGACTCGCGCAGACCTCCGGTGCTCCGGAAAGGATATCCGCAGGTCGTACGACGAGTCCAACCGGTGCCGCCGGACGTTGTGCGCTTGTGATGTGGGGGGCGGTCGGGCCGGGCCATTACCACGGTCCCGTGGTAAATGGCCTCTTCCCTAGCCGAATTTCGCTAGGGAAGGGGATGGATACCACGGGACCGTGGTAAATGGCCCCGCCGCAGCCACACACCTACGACGGCAGGTGGTCCCGCGCCCAGAGCGCGGCGCTGGTGCGGTCGGCGACGCCGATCTGGCGGAAGACCCGGCCCAGGTGCGCCTTGACGGTGCGCTCGCTGATGCCCAGGGCCCGGCCGATCTGCTTGTTGGCGAGCCCTTGGGCCACCAGCCGCAGCACCTCGACCTCGCGCGGGCTCATGGCGTCCTCGGGCCGGCCGCTGCTGGCGCTGGGCAGGAGCACCCGGGCCACCCGCGGGTCGAGCGGCACATGGCCGGCGGCCGCGGATCGGACCGCCGCGAGCAGGTCCTCGGGCTCGCAGTCCTTGAGCAGGTAGCCCACCGCGCCGGCGGCGAGGGCGTCGCTGACCCGGTCGCGGTCGGAGAAGCTCGTGAGCACGACGATCTTCGCCTCCGGCTGCTCGGCGAGGATCAGCCGCGTCGCCTCGACCCCGTCGAGCTGCGGCATCGACAGGTCCATCAGCACCACGTCGGGCAGGGTGTCCCCCGCCACGTCGACGGCGGCCGCTCCGTCGCCGGCCTGGCCCACGACCACGATGTCGTCGGTCGTGGCGAGCAGGGCGGCGAGCCCGGTGCGCACCATCTGATGGTCGTCGACCAGGAGCACCGCGATCTTCCCGGTGCTGGTCTCCGTCGTCTGAGTCATCGTGCTTCCTCTCCCCCGCTTGGTACCTGGAGCCGCCAGTGTGTGCCGCGGCCGGGTGCGGAGGCGACCTGGAGCAGCGCTCCCCCGGTCGTCGCGACGTCGGCCAGGAGCTGCAGACCGAAGTGGCCCCCCTCCGGGTGCGGTGACGCGCTCCGCCACGTCGAACCCGTTGCCGTCGTCGACCACGTCGAGCACGACCGCGTCGTCCGCGTCCGGCACCCGGTAGAGCGTGATCGTCACCGTGCACGGCGCCGCGTGCTTGGCCGCGTTGCGCAGCGTCTCCTGGGCCACCCGGTAGACCAGCCGTTCCTGGTCCGGCTCGAGACCGAGGTCGTCGTCGGTGTCGATGCGCACCTCGAGTGCCCTGCGCACGGACCGTCTGGGCGAGGTCGGCGAGTGCGGCGCCGAGCCCGGCCTGCGCGAGGCTGGCAGGGTAGATGTCGACCAGCAGCGAGCGCAGCGCCCGGATGCTGGTGCGCACGGACGTGGAGACGGCGCCCAGCTCGTCGCCAGCCGCAGTCTGGCCGTTCGGCCCGCGCTTGCGCCGACGCCCCTGCGATCACGAACGACGTCGCCGCCAGGTCCTGCACCGGTCCGTCGTGCAGGGTCGCCGCGATCCGCCGTCGCTCGGCGGCGGAGGCGTCGACGGCTCGTTCGAGCAGGCAGCTCACGCTGCCGCTGCGCCCGTCGTACGCGGCCGAGCGAGGTGCCAGAGCAGCGGTGCGAGCAGCACGACGAACAGCAGCAGGCTGCTCAGCGTGACTCCGGCGAAGCCCCGCCAGAGCTGGCCGGTGCGCTGCGCTGACCTGGTCGTACGGCGTGTAGATCTCGAACAGCGCCTCGTGCACCGCTCGGGGTCCACACCGGCCGGTACACCTCGACCAGCTTGTCGCCGATCTTCCGGTCGAGCTCGTTCTCGGTGCGGGCGAGGTCGGAGATCTCCGCGACGGTGCGCGGCTTGACGAGCACCTCGCGCTCCTCGGCCCCGAGCGGGAACTTCTCGCCCGATCAGCTCGGGCTGGTCGGAGTAGAGGATGGTGCCGTCCGTGCCCCACAGCTTCACGCGCACCACACCATCGCCGAGGATGCGCTCGTTCACCAGGTTGTCGAACTTCGCGACCGCTTGGGGTCGCCGGCCAGGAGCCGGTCGGTCAGGGAGGGCTGGACCACCACATCGGCGAGCACGTCAGCGGTGTTCGCGGCGTCGTTGACCGCCTCCCTCTCCGCGAGGCGGCGCGCCGCCAGGGTGCCTCCCACGGTCACCGCGACCAGTACCAGCGCCACCCCGACGGCGAGCTGCGAGACGATCCGGCGCATCCGCAGCGGCGGCTCGTTGGAGACGTCGACATCCGGGCTCGCGAGGGTGACCCAGCCGGTCTCTTGGGGCGCGACGGACTCCCCGACCAGTGCCTCGGTCGGGGAGTCGGTGCGAGGGTCAGTCGTCGGATCCGTGGCCACCGGACCCCTTGTCGTCGTTGCCGCCACCGGACGTACCGGAGCCGCCGCCGCTGCCGCCGCTGTCGCCGCTGCCGCCGCCGTCGCCTCCCGAGTGGTGACCTGTGGCGGTGTCGTCCGCTCCACCACCCTGGTGCACGCCAACGGTGGCGCCACCGCGGTCGTCATTCACGTCGTGCGTCGCAGGGTCGTCCGCGCCACCGCGGCCACCGCTCGCGGCCGAACGGTCTCCACCGTTGTCGCCCGAACGGTCTCCACCGTTGTCGCCCGAACGGTCTCTACCGTGGTCGTCATTCGCGTCGTGCGTCGCGGGGTCGTCCGCGCCATGACGGGCGTGGTGGCGCTCAACCGGCGTTCGGCCGGCCCGGTCCGCTGCCACCAGCGCCCGCGTGTCCTGCTTGGCCACGGCGGCCGCCGTGCGGGCCTGGTCGGGCACACGCACCGGTACGTCCTTCGAGAACGACGCGTTGCCCCACAGGCCGAACACCGCCGGCACGAGCGCGAGCAGGATGCCCACGGCGTAGACCTCGATGCGCTTCATGTCGTACCTCACATTGTCGATTCTCGCACTTTGCTGGGCGAGGTGTCAGAAGTTGACTACTCCGGCGCAGGTCGCGGCGCCCCGCGTGGCGCGGGCACGGATCGTGTCGGTGCCGGCGCGGTTGGCGATCCGGCGGTTGACGGTGAACGAGCCGCTGGCGCCGGCAGTGGTCCTGTTGCCGGTGAAGAACCGGTGGCCGTCGTCGCCCATCCGGACCGCCCAGGTCTGGCCCGCCCGGTTCGAGTCGACCTCGAACTCGACCTCGATCCTGCCGTCGTCCGACTGGGCCTTCAGCTTCCAGGTGGCCGACGAGTTGTCACAGCCGCCGGAGCGGATGACCTGGCGACCCTTGGCCTCGGCGCTCGTGGCGCCGGTCGCGACCACGGCGAGCGCGACGATGCCGGCTGCCGTGACCCGGAAACCCTTCTTCGTGATCATGTTGCTCATGTCTTCCTCCAAGGCTTGTCCGCCGCTTCCTGCGGCGTAGGACAAGCCTGCAGGCGAGCCACGTTCACGCGCCATTGGGCCTTGGTCGTACTACCACGAGGAACAGGGGCGCCCTCCGCAGGGCTAGTCAGCTGTCCGATATATCCAGGCATGCAGATCGCCGCTCCGTGCTAGCGCGTGCAGCAGGGCGTCGGCGCGGGCCGCGACCGGGTTCACCTCGCGCCGGGTGGCGAGGTCGACCAGGGCGAACAGGTCGCTCGCGCGGGCCAGGTCGAGGGCGTCCGGCCGCGGGTCAGGCACGAACGCCTCACGGGCGGCGAGCACGGCGTCGGCGAAGGCTGGTTCGCGGTCCAGGCGCAGCAGGTTGCCCAGGTCAGCGTACGGCGAGCCGGCGTGCGCGAACTCCCAGTCCAGGAGGCCTGTGACCTCGAGCGTGGCGGGGTCGACGAGCACGTTCTTGGGGTTGAAGTCGCTGTGCACGAGGCAGATGCGGAGCGCCGCCTCGTCGAGGAGCGCCTGGGCCTCCGCGACGAGCGAGCGCAGGCCGAGCAGGTCCGCCTCGTCCCAGCCGGTCAGGTCGGGCACGGCACGCTCGGTCCAGAGCGTCAGGTCCCGCGCCGCCTCGGGCATCGGGTCGATGCCGAGGTCGGGGTCCTGGAACAGACCGGCTCGGGGCAGCGCCACGTGGGCGAGCCGCCCGAGCAGGGTGCCGAGCGCCCGCCCGACCCGGGCCCGACCGGCGTCGTCGAGGGTCGGCTTGAGCTCCGCGAGCAGCACCCCCGGCAGGTACGACGTGACCAGCACCGCCGGCAGGTCCGCGTCGGGGTCACCCCGTCGTACCTCCAGGACCGGCGGCACCGGCAGCAGCCCCGCCAGCCACGCCAGCACAGCCGCGTCGACCTCCGACGCTCGCGGGCCACGACGCCGCGACCGGCCGCCGTAGATGCGCACCACGGCCCGCTCCCCGGCGTACTCCGTCAACCAGGTCTCGCCGCTCATCCCGCCGTCCAGCGGCTGCATCTCGACCCCGAACTCCGTCACCCAACAACTCTCCCAGAGGCCGATATGTTGGCCGCCATGGGGAACCCGGTGCGGCCGGAGCGGAGGCCGTCCGACGCGACCGAGACCGAGCGCGCGAACCGCGGCGAGTGGGACCGCTACGCCGACGAGTACCAGCAGACGCACGGGCGCTTCCTCGGCGACGCCGGTTTCGTGTGGTCGCCGGAGGGCACCGAGGAGGGCGACCTGCACCTCCTCGGCGACGTGGCGGACCGGGCCGTACTCGAGATCGGATGCGGCGCCGCCCAGTGCTCCCGCTGGGTGCTCGCGCAGGGTGGCCACCCGGTCGGGCTCGACCTGTCACACCGCCAGCTCCAGCACAGCCGCCGGATCGACGACGAGCTCGGCACCCGGGTCCCGGTGGTCGAGGGGACCGGCACCGCGTTGCCGTTCGCGGACGCCACCTTCGACGTCGTGTTCTCGGCCTTCGGCGCGCTCCAGTTCGTCGCCGACGAGCACGCCGTGGTCGGCGAGGCGGCGCGGGTGCTGCGTCCGGGCGGCCGCTTCGCGTTCTCGATCACGCACCCGACGCGGTGGATGTTCCCGGACGACCCGACGGAGGGTGGCCTGGTCGCGGACTCGTCGTACTGGGACCGCACGCCGTACGTCGAGGTGGTCGACGAGACCGGCGAGGCCGGGTACGTCGAGCACCACCGCACCCTCGGCGACTGGGTGCGTGCACTCGCAAGGGCCGGCTTCGTGCTCGACGACCTGGTCGAGCCGGAGTGGCCGCCGGGACACGACCGCACCTGGGGTGGCTGGAGCCGGGTGCGGGGGCTACTCACGCCCGGCACCGCGATCTACGTCAGCCACCTGCCGGAGCCCCGGTGACCAGCTCGGCTCCCGAGGGCTGGCTCGGTCAGTCCGGCCTGGCCTGGAACATCCTGCTCACCGCCGACGTCGTCCCCCCTCCCACGAGGCTCCTGCGCGAGCGGCTCGAGGCCCTCGCGCACCGGCAGGGGTGGCCCCTGGGGATGGCCGGGGCCGTCGTCGAGGGTGACCGGTCAGAGGTGCTGCGCCGTCTCGCCGCCCGCGATGACCACCGGCTGCCCGTCGCGGTCGGTCGCACGCCCGAGGGCGTGGTGGTGGGGGCGCACCACGCGTACGTCGACGGCCTGGGCCTGCTCATCGTCCTCGGCGCGTTGTGCGCGACTCCGGTCACCAGCCGGGCGGTGGGCGTCGACGAGGGCCGGGCCAGCGCACGGGGCGCGTGCTCCCTGGTGCGGCGGCTGGGCGAGGTAGCCGTGCGTGCTCCGGCCGGCGTCGCGGGCGACGGGGACGGTGCCGACCAGGGCGACGTCTTCGCCCGCACCATCCTCGACGGGTCGGTCCGCACGGCGGCCCTGGTGCACGCCGGAGCGGGCGCCGTCGCCGCCGCGAACCGCGGGCGCGGCCACCGCAGTGACCGCGTGGCCGTCGCGGTCGGGGTCTCCCGGGCGGGCGGCACCCGCACCGAGGTTTCCGACGACAGCGGATTCCTCAGACTGACCGACGTCGAGCGCCTCGGGCCGGCAGAGGTCGAGGCAGCGATCGGCCGCGCACCCCTGCAGTTCGGAGGATCCGCCCAGGGTGGCGTCACGCGGGCCGCCAGCGGCCTGATCCGCACCGGTGCCCGGCTGCTCGCGCCGCGCCTGGGCTCGACCCTGCTCGTGTCCCACCTCGGCACGATCGATGCGGGCGGTCTCGACGCCGTCGCGTTCCACCCACTCGCGGGCGGCGGCTCGGGCGTCTCGCTCGGGGCCGCGACGCTCCGCGGTCGCACCGTGCTCACGCTCCGGGCGCGTGGAGCCGCGCACACGACCGGCGACCTCGAGCGCCTGCTCGCCGGGATCACGTACCGGCTGCGCTGAGCCTCACACCTGCGCGTGCTCGCGCTCGGCTGCGACCACCGGCCCCGGCGGACGGCGGCGCAGCAGGGAGCGGGGGTTCCAGAACGCGAGCACCCGGCGCACCAGTCCCACCTCGCGCGCCATCGCCCGTCGCTCCCGGTCGATGCCGCGCCAGAAGACGTCCGATGCCGCGCTGTCCGGCCCCTCGGGAGCGAACACGCGCTCGTCGGCGAACCGCGCCAGGTCCTCGCCCCGACCCAGCAACCGTGCCTGCACGACCCGTGGCAGCTCGGACGGCACCGGACGCCCCTGGTCGGCGGCGAGGTCGAGCAGCTCCGACCAGCCCCCGGCGAAGCGCATCGAGACCCGCCGGAGCCGGCGGCGGCGTCGGCGTCGCAGCCACTTGACCGCGGGCACCACCCACACCACGGAGGGCACGAGCAGCCACCAGGGCAGCCCCGGCCGGTCGTCCTCCGGCCTCGACGTCCCGGCCGTGCCGGTGCCGTCGGCCGGTCGCTGCGTGGGCGGCTCGGTGGCGCGCGGGGTGGTGCGCTGGACGTAGCGCTCCGGCGAGGTGCGCGGCGGCTCGGAGCGGCGCGGCACGCGGTGGCTCATGAACGTGGACAGCGGCAGCACGCGCCACGACCCGTCGCCCACGCGCAGCTCCACCCAGGCAAAGACGTCCCGGCCGTGCACCCAGCCTCGCGGACCGGGGCGGGCACCGACGACGACGCGTGCCGGGACGCCGAGCCGGTTGGCGGCCAGCGCGATGAACGCGGCGTACTGCTCGTCGTCGCCCGACGAGTCGCCGGGAACCGAAGAACCCCGGCCCGAGCCGCGCGACGTCGTGGCCCGGCCGGTACGCTGCTGCGACAGCCGCTTGCCGCCGTCGCTGTAGCGACCGTTGGTCCGCAGGTAGCGGGCGAGCGAGAGGACCTGCCGACCGGCGAGAGGTCGGCTGCGCCCACGGCCGTAGCAGCGGGTCGAGGAAGGCACCGGCGGCTGCAGCCGCCCCGGTGCGGCGTAGGGCGTCATGGACGACCGGGTCAGACGCTCGTCAGGCAGCACCGCGGAGAAGGTGGTAGTCGTCGTTGCCGCGAGCGCCGCCGACGCACCATCGCCGGTCGTCGTCGCGACGTTGTAGCGCACGTCGGCCCGCTGCGCCCGGCCGTCGAGGTAGTCGAAGGACAGGCCGGTGAGCTGGCCGGCGAGCGGCAGCCAGCTGCTCGCTACGACGGCCGCACCTCGACCTGCACGCTCACCTGGCGCCCGCGCCGCGGCGGCTGCCGACTAACGCGCGCCGATCCGCTGGAACAGGTCGCCGCGGGTGCCGGCGACCGTCCGGTTGCCGGCGATCCAGGTGGCTGCCGTCGTAGTGTCGAGCGTGACGAACCGCAGCCGGTCGCGCCTCCGGCAGCCCGGTGACCGCGCAGCAGGCGACTGGCGGTCAGGTTGTCGGCGCGGGGCGGGCTGGACGGTGAACTTCCGGAAGCCGCCAGCGGGTTGTCCAGCTGGCTGACGTCCTGCCCGGCAGCCGACCCGGCCGCGGAGCACCTGCCGATCGGCGGCTCCGGTGTCGGGACGCGGGGTGGCGGCCCAGACGACTGCGGCCACGAGTGCGACCGCCACCGCGCCGGCCACGACGCGGCCCGCCACTCCCCGGCCACCGGTGCTGGATCGGCCTGAGGTCGGCGGCCCGTGAGGCCACCCACGCCAGGGACACGACCGCGAAGGCGAGGCCGCGGACCACGAGCCCCTGCGGCTCCTCGGTCGCCAGCAGGATGCACACGGCCAACGCCATCAGGAGCGGGATCAGCGGCAGCGCCGGGCGACGAGTGCGCAGCGCGATCCACACGGCCGCCCCGCCGAGCACGAACCCCAGGAAGTGCGGCATCACCAGGACGGAGTCGTCGGCGTCGACGGGCGGGATCGTGCTCAGGAGCCGCACCGGTGCGGTGATCGTCGCGGTCAGCACATCGACCAGACCGGACGGCGTCGGCAGGTCGACCTGCGTGAACGACGCGAGCGCAGTCATCGACCCGACCACGACGTACCCGGGCAGCGCGATCAGGAGGAAGAGGGCCGTCGAGCGCTCGGCCGAGAGAAGCGCCAGCGCGAGACCCGCGACCGCGACCAGCCCGACCGCGGCGACGGCGAGGTAGGAGCGAGAGGACAGGCTGTCGTCCAGCCCCCACAGCGCCAGCCCCAGCAGCGTCACCACGGCCAGCAGGTCGCGCGCCGCCTGCGGCACCGAGGGCACCGGGGGCACAGGGGTCACGGCGTCACCCCGGCCACGAGCCGCGGCAGCCGGTTGAGCGAGGTGACGTCGGCCAGGCGTGCTGTCGGCGAGGTCAGCTGGGCGTCGCGTCCGTGCGGGACGGCGCGCAGCACCACGCGGGCGCTGGGCAGCGGGAACGCGGTGAGGGCGCGGAGCACCTCGCCCTGGGAGCGCCTGCTGCCCGTGACGGCGTACACCGCGCCGGCGAGGCTGTCCCGGTTGCCGGCACGGGCGGCCGCGGACTCCAGCGCCATTGATCCGTCGGTAACCAGCCGGCAGCAGGCATCGAGCAGCGCGTCGGGCGACTCCGCCTCGACCACGTGCGGCCCGCAGGTCAGCGTGACGTCCACCCCGTCGGTCAGCGCCCGCATCGCCACGGAGGCGGCGATCGAGATCGCGAGCTCGAACTCCTCGTCGGTGCGCGTACGAGCCGGGCTCGTCGTCGAGGAGCGACGGCGGCCTGCATGCTGCGCGCACTCGAGGTACTGCCGCACCAGCAGCGTGGCCGGCCTTGGCCGACGACCGCCAGTGCACGTGGCGCAGGTCGTCGCCGGGCACGTACTCGCGCAGGGCGTGGAAGGCGAGGTCGCTCAGCGACATCTGGTCGCTCGGCATCCCCTCCAGATCGGTCGGCCCGCCATAGACCCGGCCTCCAGCGGCGTCACCACCGGCCGCACGAGCACCTCGGTCGGATGCGCCCAGGTCCGGTGCGACGGAACAGCCCCAGCGGGTCGGACTGGACGTGCCGCACCGGCCCGAGGTCGTAAGATCCCGCGATGCTCGGCCGCGTGCTCGAAGGTCTCCTCTCGGGGACGGCCGGGCCAGAGCGTGCGCGAGCCGCAGGCTCCGGCCGACCACGCCCACCGACCTCGCACCACCGGTGACGAGGGCCGGGAGGCGCCCGGCGGAGACCAGCAGCACGCCGTGGATCGGGGTGCCGACCGACGGTGCGCGCGGGACGGGCGACGACGCTCGCCCGGCCGGACGCGGGACCAGGGCCAGTGGCACCACGAGCCCGAGCGCCACCAGGCAGACCAGGCCGAGCACGCGCAGCGTCCAGCCAGTCCAGGCCCACGCCCGCAGCCGGAGGACGGCGAGCAGCAGCACCGCCCGGCCGGCCGGGGTGAGCACGCGCAGCGACGCACGTCGAGCGGCACGGAGCCGGGCCAGGGCGGACGCCAGCCGGGACACGGTCAGGCCCGGTCGGTGGGCGCCGGTACGGCGTCCAGCAGGTCGGTCGGCGACGTCGTCGACCGTCGCCCCGCCGAACGGTGGCCTCGGCGGTCAGCAGCAGCCGGTGGCCCAGGATCGGGTGGCGCCAGCGTGAGCAGGTCCTCGGGCACGACGTGCGCCTCGCCCGTGCGCCGCCGCCCACGCCTTGCGAGGCCCGGATCAGCGCGAGGCAGGCCCGGGCCGAGAGTCCCAGCCGCACCTCCGGCAGCGTCGCGCGAGTGCTCCGCGATGCCGGCGAACCTAGGTGACCAGGGCCCGGTCGACGTAGCACCGCGTCGGCCACCTGCCGCATCTCGCGTGATCGTCGCGGCCGACGCGACCGGGCGTCACCATGCCGCGCGGTCGCGGACGTCGGCGTGCATCAGCATCTCCTCGGTCGCCGCCGCGTCCGGGTAGCCGAGCGACGACCTTCATCAGGAAGCGGTCGAGCTGGGCCTCGGGCAGCCGGTAGGTGCCGGCCTGCTCGACCGGGTTCTGGGTGGCGATCACCATGAACGGCGCGGGCACGTGGTGGGTCGATGCCGTCGACGGTGACGTGCTCCTCCTCCATCACCTCCAGCAGCGCCGACTGCGTCTTCGGGGAGGCGCGGTTGATCTCGTCGGCGAGCACGATGTGGTGGAAGATCGGGCCCGGGTGGAACTCGAAGGTGCCCTGGTGCTGGTCGTAGACGGTGACCCCGGTGACGTCGGACGGCAGCAGGTCGGGCGTGAACTGGATCCGCGCGTGCGTGCAGTCGATGGTGTTGGCCACCGCCTTGGCCAGCATCGTCTTGCCCGGTGCCCGGGTAGCCCTCGAGCAGCAGGTGGCCGTCGGCGACCATGCAGGTCAGCGTGAGCCGCACCTCGTGCGACTTGCCGAGCACGGCGACTCCGACGTTGTCGACGCATCGCTCGAAGACGACGCGGTACCGCTCGAATGCCGCCGGGACGTCGATCCCGGCGCGTTCGCGGTCCCGGCGACGCTGAGCACGACCGGCCTCCCTCACGCGGACATGGCTCGATGCTAGTGGCCCGGGCGCCGTCCACTAGCCTCGTACCGTGCACGTCGACCGGGGAGGAGGCGCGCAGCGTGGACGAGCAGGAGATCCGCAAGTCGGCCGCCCTCGAGGAGCGGCACTGGTGGTACGCCGGCCGCCGGGCGCTCGTCCGCGCGGCGTCCTGCGCGGCATCCCGGCCGGTCGGGCACTCGACGTCGGCTCCGGGTCGGGCGGCAACAGCCAGGTGCTCGCCGACCTCGGCTGGGCGGTGACCGCGCTGGAGCACTCTCCCGCGGCCGCCGGGCTCGCGCGCTCCCGGGGACTGCACGTCGTGCGCGGCGACGCCCGGCGCTGCCGTTCGCCGACGAGTCCTTCGACCTGGTGATGTCCACCGACGTCTGGGAGCACGTCGAGGACGACGACGCCGTCGCCGCGCGAGGCGTTCCGGGTGTGCCGCCCGGGTGGGCGGCTGCTGCGTGGCCGTGCCCGCCGGCATGGACCTGTGGAGCGGCCACGACGTCGCCCTGGGACACGTCCGCCGCTACGAGCGCGCGCAGCTGGTCGCGCTCGTGGAGGGCGCCGGGCTTCGTGGTCGACGACACGCATCGGGTGGAACGTGCTGCTGCGCCCGGTCGCGCGCGCCTCGCGCCGTACCAACACCAGCGAGAGCGAGATGGCCGAGATCAACCCGTGCTGAACTGGGGCCTGCGCACCGTCGTCCGCGTCGAGTCGTGGCTCCCGGTGAAGCGCTTCCGCGGGATCAGCCTGGTGCTGCGCGGCTCATCGCCTCGACGTCGTAGACCCGCGGCCCGAGCAGCTCGCCCGTGCCGCGTACGCAGCTCGGGCTTCACCACGTCGTCGTCGCGGACCGGCGCGGCCGGTGCCCGCGCGGGACCAGCACCCTGGTCAGCGCCGTGCGCCAGCGACGATGCGCGCCGTGGTGCGGGGCGTCGGCGGTGAAGGTGCGACGCACGAAATCCGGGTCGAGGCGTGCCCTCGACGCGGTGCGGCACGTGCCCCTCCCACCGCAGCTCGACGATGTTGTGCTCGAAGCGCGACTCGAGCATGCCGGGCGAGCCGACGGCTCGAGGCCCGTACGGCGCAGGTAGTCGTCGATCTCGGCGTCGAAGTACGGCGCGTCTTGGCGGTGAACACCAGCGTCGGCGTTCCGTCGGTCCGGTCCAGCCGGCACCACCACAGGTGGGTGGGGAAGTCGATCAGCTTGGCGCGGCGCAGCCTCCGGCACCTCGATGTAGCCGGCCCTCGCGACCCGTGTCAGCTCGGCGATCACCGCCGACGGGTCCGGCACGTGCTCGAGGACGTGCGAGCAGATCACGTAGTCGAAGGCGCCGTCGGCGAACGGCATCGCGGCCGCGTCGGCGTCGAACAGCGCCCGGTCGACCCGGGTGCGCCCCGTGCCCGAGCGTTGCCCTGCGTGCGGGTCGTCGGGGTAGCCGTCGAGCAGGACGTCAGCCCGCCACGACGGCTTGTCCCCGCTGCCCACGTCGAGCACGAGCGCGTGCTCCTCCACCGGCACCCGGATCCGACGCCGGTGGAACGAGCGCAGCTTGGCGACGATCGGCACGGTCATGCGGCTGGCGGTGCGCCCGGGTTCACCCGATCACTTGTGCGCGGGCTCCGGGCGCCTGCGGGACAACAGCAGGCCGAACACGATCGCGACCAGGCCGATGACCACCATCAGCAGTGGCAACAGCCCGTGCACGAGGCTGAGCTGGCTCGACTTGGACGAGAAGTCCTTGACGTTCGAACCCACGGTGGCCTTGGTGTAGGCCAGCTGCGCGTCGGTCTCGGTCAGCTTGTCCTCGCCGTCGATGGCCACGGTCGATGTCGTGTGCTGGTGCTGGTCGATGATCGCGCCGGTCACGGGCTCGACGAAGATCTGCTTGTCGAGGGCGTACATGTTGTCGCCCTCCACGTTGCCGGTGCCGGTCCCGCCGACGAGCGAGGCCGGCACCTGACGGGTGCCCACCTTGACCCGGTCGATCGTCTGCTGGAACTCGTAGACCGTGAGCCCGTCGATCTTCGTCTCCTTGACGAAGGTGGCGGGGGTGGCCGAGCCGACCGAGTCGTCCCAGACCTGGTAGGTCTTCTTCTCCGTCGCGAAGGGGAACTTGAAGACCAGGCCCTCGCGCTTCACGGGGTCGCGCTGGCCGTCGGTGCTCTCCTCGAAGTTGCCGCAGCAGTTCACCGCCTCCGCGCTGGTCGCGTCGAAGGCCGTGCGCTCCGTCGAGCGGGACCTCACGGTGCCGTCACTGGAGCGGATGGACGTGCTGCCCACCCAGACCCGTACGTTGTCTCCCTGCTCCTCGCTCGCCTTGACGTCACCCACGGTCTTGTTCTGCACCGCCAGGTCCGTGGTCAGTGGCTTCAGCGCGGTGGTGTCGAAGATGTTCGCGCCCGTGGCCTCGAGCTTCGTGACGCTGTTCTGGTCGATCGGGGCGACGGCCAGCCGTGGGTACGCGTAGAAGCGCAGCAGCAGCCCTCCGATCACCAGGAAGACGCCCAGCCCGACCAGCACCGGACCCAGAAAACGTCGCATGTCGATGTGCTCCCTCTTCAACAAAACACCGCGCCCTCCCGCGCGGATGGCGGTCAGGTTAACAGGAGCTACGCCCGAGTACGTTCCGCCTCCCCGGCGGTCCAGTCGTGTCCGGTGAGCGACCGGCATGCGAGCATCCCCACGTGCCATCCAGGGTTTTCGGGCGACTGGGCCTCGTCGTGCCGTTGTGCCTGTGGCAGCCTGACAAGTGGGAGCGACTCCGCACCGTGGCGGCGCTCGCGGGCGAGACCTCCAGCATGGTCGACGTCGGCGGCCGGGGCACGGAGATGCGACGCCTGGCATCGGCACCTCAGGTGACGTCGGTCAACATCGAGTCTCCCTGCGACGTCCTCGTCCGGCCCGGCCGGCTCCCCTTCGCCGACGGAGCCTTCGCCACGGCGGTGAGCTGTGACGTGCTCGAACACCTACCGGCACCACACCGCCCCGCCCATGTGGCGGAGCTCCTCCGGGTCGCGCACACGCGCGTCGTCGTTTGCTTCCCGTGCGGCTCCGACGCGAAGGACCAGTCAGAACGGCGGCTCGCCGACCGGCTCGCCACCGCTTACGGCGTCCGTTTCGACTTCCTCGACGAGCACCTGGCCTGCGGCCTGCCTCGTCCACCCGAGGTGGTGGCGATGGTGCGGGACGCCGAGCCCGACGCCCGGGTGCGGGTGCTGTTCCAGGACGGTGTTCGGGAGGCCGAGCAGGTCATGATGGACGCGGTGGACGCGGTCAAGGGCCACCGGTCGCCGGCGTTCTTCCGGTCGGTGCGGGCTTGGTTCCGGCGGCGGAGACCGCACCTCACGGAGCGCGCGTCGGCAAACAACAACCGCGCATACCTGGTCATCGACCTGCCCGGCTGAGCTCCTCCTCGACGACCTGCGTGACCTGGCGACGCATGTGGTCCCAGCTGAACCGGAGGCCCCACGCACGACACGACGCGCGGTACCTCTCGCGCACGCTGGCGTCGTCCAGCTCCTCGAGAGCCAACCGCATGCCCGTGACCAGGGACCTGGTGACGGCGTCGGGGTTCGCTGCGTTGCCGGGCACCAGCCAGCCGGTCCGGCCGCGCCGGATCGAGTCCTGCAGGCCCGGGACGTCGCGCGCCAGCGTCGGCACGCCGTACGTCGCCGCCTCGATCACCACCTGTCCCCAGCCCTCGGCATCGGAGGCGCAGACCTGCAGCCGACTACGGTGCGAGCACCGCGTGCTTGTCCGCGTCGGCGAGGAAGCCGTGCATGACGACCACGTGCCCCGAGGCCCGAGCTCGTCGACCAGGCCGCGCAGTCGCTCCTCCTCAGGGCCCTTGCCGACGACGTCGAGGCGCAGCTCCGGCAGCTCGGGACGCAGCTCGGCGACGGCCCGCAGGACGAGGTCGACGCGCTTGTGGGTGGCCAGCCGGCCGAGGACGACGCAGCCGGGTCCGGGATCCGGATCGGCGTCGCCACGGTCGTCGCGGGCGGGAAGTCGGTGCCGTTGTGCACGATCTGCACGGGCTGCCGCCAGCCCGAGCTGCCGACCATCTCGTCGCGCGTCGACTCCGAGACGACGAGGGTGCGGACGCGCCGGTAGACCCGTGGCATCAGCCAGCCCTCGAGGAACCGTCCCGACGTGGGCCAGCGGCGCCGGGAAGTAGGTCCGGAACTGCTCCTGGTGCACGTGGTGCATCACCAGCACGACGGCGGTACGACGGCGCAGACGAGCGGGGCGAGAACACCGGGATCCCGTTCTCGGCGTCGATGCACCACGTCGTACCCACGGCCCGTGAGCCTGCGACGCAGCAGCTTCCACCAGACCCACGGGTAGAAGCTGAACTGCCGGCCGCCACGCTCGCACGTCGGATCCCGTCGCGGACCTCGCACGGGCGCTGGTGCGCGTCGCGCGCCGTCAGGAAGTCGACCGGCGCGCCGGCGTCGCGCGAGGGCGCGTCGCGAACTCCCACGCGTAGCGCTCGGAGCCGCCGGCCAGGGAGTGCCCGGGATCGCGCCAGTTGACGACGGCCACGCGCCGTCCACGCGATGCCTCGGAGTCAGGGGTGACCTACAGCTCGGCTACCGGAGTCGAGCGCGAGCCGGCCGGTGCCGGACGGCAGCCGAGCGCGCCGGTGACGACGGCGGGCTGGACCGAGGCCGCGCAGCGCACCAGGCGATGGGCGCGAGCTCCGCGAAGGCGGCGAGCCCGTGGCGGAGCGGGCACGAACGTCGAGCCCGGGCACGTCGACCCACATGCACGGGGAACTCGACCACCCGCGCGCCGCGCCGCTGGAAGCGGCCGACCACCTCGACGTCGAAGGAGAAGCCGTCCGCGACGGGTCTCCGCGAACACCTCGCGGGCCAGGTCGCCGCGCATCACCTTGAAGCCGCACTGGGTGTCGATGATCCCCGGAGCGACGGCCCGGGTCAGGTCGCCGGTAGAGCGTCGCGCCCGAGCGCCCGTACGCCGGCTGTGCCGCTCGTACGGTCACCGAGCCCGGCGAGCGGCCCGTGAGCCGATCGCGAGGTCGGCGCCGCTGTCGAGGAGGCGGCACCGCGTCGACGAGGGCGGCGAGGTCGGTCGCGCCGTCGGCGTCCATGAACCCGACCACGCTCGGCCGTCGGTGCGGCGACGCCCGCCCGGACGGCGGCACCCTTGCCCCGGCGTGCGCAGTGCACGA
This sequence comes from uncultured Actinomycetota bacterium, assembly GCA_963745795.1. GTDB lineage: Bacteria > Actinomycetota > Actinomycetes > Propionibacteriales > Nocardioidaceae > Marmoricola. Next base: position 832,549 of record CAVUYR010000006.1, read on the forward strand.
CGCGCACTGGCATCGCCGGGCAGTCGAAGCTGGCGCGCCACGCTCGGCGGTCGCGTCGGTGCTGGCGTTGTCGACGACGATGACGTCGATCGGCGCCGACGCCCTCCGTGGCAGCGAGCACGTAGGCGCGCAGGGCACGCAGCGTCTCCGGGAGTCGGCGCTCCTCGTTGAGCGCCGGAATGATCAATCTGCATGAACCGACGACCTCCCCATCCGTCATGCGCGGCCGCCTCTGCGCCGGGACGGTCACGATGGACGGGGTCAGCTGTCGGAGTACTTGTACAGGCTGCTCTGCGGGCACGCCCTCGGGGTCTCCCGTTGTAGGCCGAGACTCCGCCGATGATGCCGAAGACGGCAAGCAGCAGCCGACGACTCCACCGGCAATTGCGGTGTTCATGGATCCCTCCCACAGATTCCTCCGAGAAACTGCGCTGACCCTACACAATTCCCGTCCGTCGGCGGACCACCGCCGACACGACCGCGAAGAGCCAGCACGCGAGGACCACGCAGTCGGTGACCAGGATCACGCGCCCGCCCGGGCGTTCGCGTCGGTCGCGCGCGGGACGGTCCCGAGGTCGAGCAGCATCAGCCCGGGGCCGTCGTGCAGCACTTCGGCACCCCGCAGGTCGGCAGGCGGTGCGACCGTTGCCCTTCTCGACCAGGACGGATCGGACGCCGAGGTCCCGGAGCGCGGCCACCGGGTCGGCGGAACGCAGCGCGGTCGTCGCACGCGGCGCAGCAACGGGTTCTCCGACGCCAGCACCCGACCGCGGACGTAGAGCCGGTCGTCGACCAGGACGTCGCCGGGGAAGAAGCGCGGCGCCGGGTCGAGCACGCCCGCTCGGTCGTTCCACGCGAAGCCGCGGTAGCCGCCGCGCCACGGCAGCACGACGGTGCGTCCCTGCGGCAGCGTGTCGCGGACGACGGTCCACTCGGTCGGGTAGGCGACCGGGCTGCCAGGTCGCCGCCCAGGCCCCAGCCAGCGACGGCAGGACGAGCACCGGGAACACCACGACCAGCACGGCCAGCACCCGCAGCGCTTCGCGCCCGGGCACCGCTCGCGGCCTGGAGGCGGCCCACGACTGCGGCGAGCCCGGGCAGCAGCACCAGCGCGGCCGGTCCGAGGTAGCGCTGGGAGTCGCGCAGCAGACCCGCGGCCGGCACCCGTGCGGCAAGGTCATCGAGGGCGCCCGAGGCCCCGGCCGGCACTGCGGCACCATGGCGAGGAGAACCGCGGCCGTGGCCAGGGCACCGAGTCCGACCACCAGCGCTCGCTGCTCGTGCGGCACCCGACCGGAGTCCCGTGACCGCGACGACGGTCAGGGCGCACGCCAGCAAGACGATCACGACGCTCGTGCGCTCGGGTGCGACCACGCTGGTCTTCCAGATGCCACCGAGGGAGAGCACGCTGGCCAGCGTCCCGAGCGACGACTCCGGCGCTGCGGAAGGCCGCGAACTGCCCGGCCGGGGCCGTCCCCGGCGCGGAGCCGAGCAGCGAGGGCAGGATCCAGGGCAGGTTGACCAGGACTCCGGCACCCAGCGTGGCGGCGGCCGAGCGCAGGCGCGGCCGGACCAGCACGACCGCCAGTGCCGTCACGAGCGCGACCAGGCCGGATGCCGGCGAGAAGATGGCGGCCGCTCCCAGCCACGCGACGACCGCGCGAGGCCCCCCGGGGAGCCGGTCACGCAGCCGAACGGCGGCCAGCACCATCCAGGGCAGGAGGAGGTAGCCGACGACCACGCCCCACTGGCCGATCGCGAGCCGGTCGTGCACCCACGGGTTCCAGAGGAAGAACACGACGGCCGCTGCCCGGCCGAGGCCCGGCGCCCAGCCGACCAGCCGCGCGACGCCCACACCTCCGAGCACGAAGCCGCCCAGCGAGCAGCACCTTCTGCAGCAGGTCACCGGGCAGCACCTGCGTGGTCAGGGACACGAACGCGTCACCGGGCACGAACCGCGCCACCGAGCCGTCCAGGCCGAGCCAGGCGTCCTTCCACGGCTGCCGAGGCACGAAGACCATGTCGCCGCGGAGGGCGAAGCCGCGGTGCAGGAGGAGCGGACCGAGAACCAGGACCGCGACCGTGATCGCGACACCCAGGTCGCTGACAGCGCGGCGCCCGGTCATGGTCGCCGGCCGGGCCGCGGGAACAGCGACATCAGGGCGGCGAAGAACCCGATTCCGGCGAGGGCGTCGGCGACGTCGAAGCGCAGCCGCGGTCCCGGCACGAGCTGGGCAGCGGTCAGCGCCACGGACGTCAGCAGCAGCCCGATACCCAGCCACCGCGCCCAGCTCGCACGGCCGGCCAGCGCACCCAGCAGCACGCCGAGAACAGCGGGAATCCCCGCGAACACCCAACCGCCGACGACGAATGCTGCTGTCAGCAGCCCCCACCCGCGCCGGTCCAGGCGCTCGGGCGAGGTGCGGGGACCAGCGACCGGCACCGGTACCAGCGGCGACAGCCGGGTCGTGAGCAGCAGGACCAGGGCCAGCACGAGGGCGATCCCGGCCAGGACGAGGCCGACGAGCAGCAGCACGAGGTAGCCGGTCTGCGGGCCGTAGCTGATCACGAGCCGCCCCCCGCCGCCCTCGGGAAGACGCCAGCCCTGCGCCCAGCCGTCCACCCGGATCGTGCTCAGGGTCTTGCCGTCGAGCGTCGCGCTCCAGCCGAGGTTGAAGTTGCGCGTCGTCGAGAGCACCGAGGCCGGTCCCGACCCGACCCGGAGCTCCTGTCGGGTGGCGTGGTCCTCCACCGTGCGCAGGCTCCGGACGGTGGTCGGCCCGGGTGGGCGCTGCGACCGGGTGGAGACCAGCCGGGCGGAGACCGGCTGGAACTGCTCGGTGGACTCGAGGCGGACGCGGTGCTCACCGCGCGTGATCGGCACCGCCGTGAAGCACGGGAGGATCCGCAACGGTCCCGCCGAGACCACGTCACCGACGAAGCCGTCCACGCGGGTCTGGTAGCGCTTGCCGTCGACGAACAGGTTCGGTCCGAGACCGCAGACCGAGCCGGTCCGGTCACCGCCGTCGAGCGGTACGACGATGTTGCGCGGGCCCAGGTAGATCTCTCCCACCCCGATCGGGGACGAGCCTCGGGTGGGGTTGGCCAACGTGATCTCCAGATGACGCGTGCGCAGCGGGGGGAACCTCCCGAGGTCGCCGAGTTTCACGCGCCGCGTGCCCTGCCTGGCCCGCAGGACGGCCGTCGTCGGTGACACCGCGGGTGAGGCCGGCGGGTTGACCACGACCTGGTCGACCGTGTGTGGCTTCGCCCAGTCGACCACCAGCCGGGGACGGGCGTCAGCCGGGTCCGCGATCCACGACGTGGTGCCCGAGCCGTCGTAGGCAGCGCGCACCGAGACCGTGGGATCGGAGGCCAGGGTGGACGAGGCATGCATGACCACCTTGCTGCCCAGCGGCACGAGGAGCTGCTCGGTGCCTGGACGCGCCCGGGCCACCGCGACGCCGTCGAAGGTCCAGGTCCCAGCTGCCGGCACGGCGATCACCCGGTCGACCCCGTCGCTCTCCTCGGAGAGCCGCTGCCGGCCGGGATCGCAGTCGGGCGCGATCAGGGTGCTGATGCAGGCCCGGGTCTCCGGGTGCGCGGAGAGCACGTAGGCGACGTGGGCGGCGAGGTCGGCGGCCGGCTCCACCAGGGTGCGGCCGGCCGGCAGACCGCCGCCGGTCACCTCGAACACCTCGATCGGTCCACGCGAGCGCTGGTCGACCCGGGTGGCCGTGATCCGGAGCCGGTCGGTGCGGACGCCTCCGAGGTCAACGTGCGCGGTCCCGGTGAACGGGTCGACGGTGGCGGTGCGGGTGCGCCCACCAGCGGAGACCGCCCAGGTCCGGACCTGGCGGAAGGTGGCGTGGTTGACGCTCGACCGGATGGTCACCTCGTGCAGAGTCCGCTGCCCGTCGTACCTCACCTCCAGCCACTGGCCGCGCGGGCGACTGTAGTACGACGAGCGCCAGCCACTGCTCGGGGTCCCCGTCGACCGCGGCAAACGGCGCGACCTCCGGCATCACGGCACCGAGTCCGTTCGTGAACGCCTGCGACGAGGAGGCGTCGGCGTACGCGATACCGCGATAGCGGGCGTGGAGCGGCGTCGAGACGGTGTTGCCCGGGTAGTTCCGGACCACGCGGTTGCCGTGCGTCGGCTCCGTCGGTGAGAGCACCGGACCCTCGGCGTCGTGGACCTGGCCGAAGCTGCGCTCGCGGAGCGCGGAAGCTGTCGCCGACCACGTCGGCGGCACGATCCCAGCCGGAGTCGCCCTGCACCACGGCCGCGCGCTCCGGTGTGACCAGACCGTCGCCGACCGCCGCCACCACGTCGGATGACACCCCCGCCACCGTGACCACCGTGCCCTCCGGCCGCACCTGGATGCCGGGTGCCACGTCACCGCGGGAGACCCGGAAGACCTCGATCGCGGGACCGAAGTCGAGAGTCCCGAACGTCGCCACGCGCGTGATGCCGCGGGAGCGGGCGAGGGCGATCGAGACCAGGTTCGAGGTCGTGCTCCCGGAGGCCTGCGGGTCCAGGTCGTGGCGGACCACGACGTAACCGAAGCCGAGTCGTCCCAGCGTCTCCCCCAGGTTCGCGGAACCCGATCCGGTCTCAAGGAACTCCTCGAGGGAGGAGAGCACCCGGATCGTCTGCGGTGGGGTGAGCGGCACCTGCGAGCGGGACACCCAGGGCGTGCGCGCCACGGACTGCATCGGCTCGTCGATCGTCCATCCCCAGGTCTGCGAGGGCGAAGCCGGCGCCGGGGACCAGCCAGGCGCGCTGCTCCCCGTCGGCGGAGACGAGGAAGTCGGCCGTCTGCTGCCAGTACGCCGGGACCCGGTCCCACCCGGGAGTCCGAAGGTTCATCGCTACGGCGGGCTGAGCCATGCCGAGGACCAGCGCCACCACGGCAGTCGCGGGCAGGGCAGCCGGGAGCCAGCGCGGGAGCCGCAGCTCCAGCACCCGGGCGAAGACCACGCCCACGCCGAGGGCGAGCGGAAGCCGGAGCATCGGATCCGCCTTGCTGACGTTGCGCAACAGCGCGAACAGGCCGTCCAGCTGGGTCTGGAGTGCCGGCGCGAGCGGACTCTGCAACGGCGACGTGTGCGCGATCGTGACGCACACGAGACCTAAGACCGCAGCTGCGACGAGCGGAGCCCGCCACGGCGGGTCCATCGTGACCAGCCCGAGCACTCCGATCACGGCGACGAGACCGCTGAGCACCACCAGGGCCGGGTGCATGGCGAAGTCGTACCCCGCCGGCCAGTTCGGCTGGTTGCCGAGATAGGTGTAGTTCGACCCAGTTGCTCATGCCGCGCAACGCGGCCTCGTAGCCCGTGGTCTCGGTGGTGGTCTTCACGTCCTCGACGTAGTCGAAGAACGGCGGCGAGTAGGCCCGCAGCGCGAGCAGCGACGCCACCCACCACACGTTGGTGACCGCCAGCAGGCCCGTCCACCAGCCCAGCAGCGACCAGCGCGCGACACCCCGTCGCACGCCCCAGACGATGAGGATCGCCACCAAAGGGAGCCCGGCCACGGTGCTGGTGGCGTTGACCGCACCGCTGAACAGGAACGCCACCGCGGAGAACAGCGCCGCCCGCCTCGGCGGCAGCCGACCGGTCAGAGCGAGGACTATCGGCAGCGCCACCCAGGGCAGTACCGCGGTCGGGAGCACCTCAGCACTGCGCACGCCGACCTGGCTGAGCACGCGCGCGTTGAGCCCGAACGCCATCCCGGCCACCCAGGCCGGCCACACGTCCAGCCCGATCGCGCGGGCAACCAGGCGGGCTCCCTCGCAGCCGATCACCAGCACCAGCACCGACCACAGCCGCTCGGTGACCCAGGGAGCGACGTGCAGGCCGTCGAGGACCACGAAGAACGGCCCCTGCGGGAAGAGGTAGCCGTAGGCCTGGTTCTGCAGCTCCCCGAAGTTCATCTGCGGGTTCCACAGGGTGCCCGCGCTCTGCAGGAAGGCCAGCGGACGCTCGATCAGCGGGGTCTTGGTGTCGTTGGTGGTCTCGCCGAACTTCTCGAGCAGCGCGAAGAGGAGCAGCACGCCGTAGACGAGTAGTGACGCCCCCCGGACGGCGCTGAGGCGTGGCTTCCACATGTCGCCCCGAAGGTAGCCGATGAGCCCGCATCCCTTCGGGCCCGCAGGCCTCTGGAACACTTGCCGCGTGGCGTCGCGGTCTTGGTTGAGGGACGCCGTGAGCCGAGGCGGGTCGATCGCCGTCGCGATCGCGGTCATGAACGTCGCGACGTACGCCTACACGATCGTGGCGGCCCGGCTGCTCGGTCCCCGCAGCGTACGGCGCCTTCGCCGCGGTGATGGGCCTGCTGCTCGTGGTCGGCGTGCTCCATGCTCGGCCTGCAGACCACCGGCGCGCGGCGGATCGCCGCGCACCCGGAGCGACGTCGCGCGAGATCGAGCACGACCTGCGCCGGGTCACCTGGGGCAGCGTCGGTCGGCGTGGCCATGTTGTGCCTGGCGCTGACGCCGGTGATCAACGCGGCTCTGCACCTCGACAGCCTGGCGACCGCGGCGCTGCGTGGCGCTGGTCGCGTGCCGATGACGGTCATGGGTGGCCAGGCCGGCATCCTCCAGGGCGAGCGACGTTGGACGGCCCTGGCCCTCGTCTACCTCGCGGCCGGTGTCCCGCGGCTGGTGATCGGCACCGCTGCTGCTGTTCTGGCGCCCGACGGAGTTCGGGCCGTGCTGGGCGTGGCGATCGGGTTCGCCGCGCCGACGGTCGTCGGCTGGCTGGCCCTGCGGCGATCCGCGCACCGCGCACGTGCCGGACATCGTACGGCGGCACCACGACGAGCGGCGGTCCTGCGCGAGACCGCGCGCAACTCGCACGCGCTGCTCGCCTTCTTCGCCCTCTCCAACGCCGACGTGATCCTCGCCCGCATCGTGCTCGACGCCGCACGCGTCCGGCCTGTACGCCGGCGGCCTGATCCTGGTGAAGGCGTGCTGTTCCTGCCGCAGTTCGTGATCGTGGTCGCGTTCCCGTCGATGTCGACCGAGGCGGCCCGGCGCTCGACCCTGCTGCGCAGCGTCGCCGTGGTGATGGCGCTCGGCGTCGTCGGCACGCTGGCCGCCTGGGCTGCTCAGCGGCGTGACCCTGATGTTCATCGGCGGGCCACGAGTACGCCGCGATCCAGGACCAGCTGTGGGTCTTCGCGGTCCTCGGCACCGTGCTCTCCGTGCTGCAGCTGCTCGTCTACAGCGTGGTGGCCCGGCAGTCGCGCTGGTCGGTCTACCTGATCTGGGCCGCGCTCGTCGTGCTGGTGGTCTGGGCACCAGGCCGCGAGCACCGTCGGGCAGCTGCTCAACGTCGTCACGTTCGTGGACTCCGTGCTGCTCGTCGCGCTGCTGGGGCTGAGCCTCTGGCGGCTCGCGGGTGCGGACGGCACGCTGGGACGGGCCAGGCGTAGGAATCAGTGCGCGGCGTCGTGCCAGCTGCGGCCGATGCCGACGGACACGTCGAGCGGGACCGTCAGGCTCGGCCGCCGCACCCATCTGCGGCGGACCAGCGCCTCGAGCGCCTCGCTCCTCGCCGGCGGCCACCTCGAAGACGAGCTCGTCGTGCACCTGGAGCAGCATCCGCGAGGCCAGGCCGGCGTCGCGCAGCGCGCGGTCGACGTTGAGCATCGCGACCTTGATGATGTCGGCGGCCGAGCCCTGGATCGGCGCGTTGAGCGCCATCCGCTCGGCCATCTCGCGGCGCTGCCGGTTGTCGCTGGTGAGGTCGGGCAGGTAGCGCCGGCGGCCGAGGATGGTCTCGGTGAAGCCGGTCCGCCGGGCCTCGTCGACGACGCCGCGCAGGTAGTCGCGAACGCCGCCGAACCGCTCGAAGTACTCGTCCATCAGGCCCTGGGCCTCGCCGGTGGCGATGCTGAGCTGCTGCGGACAGCCCGAAGGCGGACAGGCCGTAGGCCAGGCCGTAGTTCATCGCCTTGATCTTGGCGCGCATCTCGGGGGTGACGTCGGCGGCGTCGACGCCGAACACCCGCGACGCCGTGACGGCGTGGAGGTCCTCGCCGGAGTGGAACGCCTCGATCAGGCCGGCGTCCTCGGACAGGTGCGGCCATGATCCGCATCTCGATCTGGCTGTAGTCGGCGGTCATCAGCGCCTCGTAGCCCTCGCCGACGACGAACGCCTCGCGGATCCGGCGGCCCTCCTCGGTGCGGATCGGGATGTTCTGCAGGTTGGGGTCGGTGGAGGAGAGCCGGCCGGTCGCCGCGATCAGTCTGGTTGAACGTGGTGTGGATGCGACCGTCGTCGGCGACCGTCTTGAGCAGCCCCTCGACGGTCTGCTGCAGCCGGGTGACGTCGCGGTGGCGCAGCAGGTGGCGCGAGGAACGGGTGCTCGGTCTTCGCGTACAGCGCCTGCAGCGCGTCGGCGTCGGTGGTGTAGCCGGTCTTGGTGCGCTTGGTCTTGGGCATGCCGAGCTCGTCGAACAGCACCACCTGCAGCTGCTTGGGCGAGCCGAGGTTGATCTCCTTGCCGATCACGGCGTAGGCGTCCTGCGGCCGCCGGCTGCACCTCGCCGGCGAAGTGCGCCTCGAGGCTCTCGAGGTGGTCGGTGTCGACGGCGATGCCGGTGCGCTCCATCCCGGCGAGCACGTCGACCAGCGGCAGCTCGACGTCGCGCGAGCAGCGCCGGTGCCGCCGCGCTCGTCGAGCTCGGTCGTCGAGCGCGTCGGCGAGGTCGAGGACGGCGCGCGCCCGCACCATCGCGGCCTCGCTCGGCGGCGTCGTCGCCGATCGCCGTCGAGGGCTGAGCTGGTCGCCGTCGTCGCTCGGCGCCGGCCGCAGCTCGCGCTTGAGGTAGCGCAGCGCGAGGTCGGCGAGGTCGTAGGAGCGCTGGTCGGGGCGGGCGAGGTAGGCCGACAGCGCGGTGTCGCGCTCGAGCCCGGCGAGCGGCCAGCCGCGCGCGGCGAGCGCGAGCATCGGCCCCTTGGCGTCGTGCAGCACCTTCGGCAGCGTCGGGGTCGGCCAGCCAGCGCGGCCAGCGCCGCCTCGTCCTCCGGCGTCGAGCTCGGCCGGGTCGACCCACGCGGCGGCGCCGTCGCCGGCGGCCAGGGCCAGCCCGGTGCACGTCGCCGGTGCCGCGCGCCCCAGCTGCCCGCGACCTGCACGCCGACCCGGCGGGCCCGCCGGCCGGCGTGCTCGCCGAGCCAGCCGCCGAGCCGCGACCGGCTCGCCAGGCCGGCGTCGCCGTCGAGCGTCGAAGCCGGCTCGTCGGCCTCCTCCTCGGACTCGAGGGTCTCGAAGAGCCGGTCGCGCAGCACCCGGAACTCGAGGCCGTCGAACAGCGTGTGCACCTCGTCGCGGTCCCACGGCCGCGCCGCGAGGTCGGTCGGCACGCAGCGGCAGCTCGAGGTCGGTCGACCAGCGCGTTGAGCTGGCGGTTGCGGACCACGTCGCCGAGGTGCTCGCGCAGCGACTCGCCGGCCTTGCCCTGGATCTCGTCGACGCGGGCGACGACGTTGTCGAGGTCGCCGTACTGGCTGATCCACTTGGCCGCCGTCTTCGGCCCGACGCCGGGCACGCCGGGCAGGTTGTCGCAGGTCTCGCCCACCAGCGCGGCGAGGTCGGGGTAGCGGCCGGGCGGCACGCCGTAGCGCTCCTCGACCGCGGCCGGCGTCATCCGGGCCAGCTCGGAGACGCCGCGGATCGGGTAGAGCACGGTGACGCGGTCGCTGACCAGCTGGAACGCGTCGCGGTCGCCGGTGCAGATCAGCACGTCGAAGCCCTCGGCCTCGCCTGGGTCGGCGAGCGTGGCGATGACGTCGTCGGCCTCGAAGCCGTCCTTCTCGACGCACGGGATCTGCAGCGCCGTCGAGCACCTCCTTGATCAGCGCCACCTGGCCGTTGAACTCGTCGGGTGTCTTCGACCGGTTGGCCTTGTACTCGGCGTACTCCTCGGAGCGGAACGTCTGGCGGGACACGTCGAACGCGACCGCGACGTGGGTCGGCTGCTCGTCGCGCAGCACGTTGATCAGCATCGAGGTGAAGCCGTAGACCGCGTTGGTGTGCTGCCCGGTCGTGGTCGAGAAGTTCTCCACCGGGAGCGCGAAGAACGCGCGGTAGGCCAGCGAGTGCCCGTCGAGCAGCAGCAGGCGCGGGGTCACGTCACGGGTCACGGCAGCAGGCACGTCCCGACCCTATCCGCCGTCGCCGACAGGTGTGGTGGGCGCTGGGGTGGGGGTTGAGGGCCAGGAGATGAGGTTTGGCCGGGCGCGCATATGCGGGTCGTGTGGGTGCGCAGATTCGGGTTGCGCGGGCGCGCAGATTCGGTTGCGCGGGCGCGCAGATTCCCAAGGTATCTAGGTTTTCTGGCACATCCAGTTGCGTGTACGCCGCTGGAAGCGTCAGTTCTCATTGGGAAGTCAGAAGAGATTGGGAAGTGGGATGTCCGTTTGCGCCCCCGGTGCCCGACAAATGCGTCGATACCTTGGGAATTTCGCCGGAACGCCCCCTCACTCACCCCCAGCAGCCAGCAACCGCGCCCGCCCGGCGCCGGTGATCACCCGGTCCTGCTTCTCGGTGGCGAGCAGCTTCGGCTCGGCCGTGTAGAGCTTCGCGAGGGCGGCACGGTCCAGACCGACGAGCCGGGCGGCCTGGTGCACCTCGAGCTTGTGCATCCGGCCGCCGGGTGCCTCGGCGACCTGCTGGAGCAGCGCGACCACCGGGTCGTCGACGGGCTCGGCCGGCGCCTCTGCGGCGGCACCCTGCCAGGTGCGCTTCGGGAACCGCCGGAGGTACTCCTGCTCGAGCTCCAGCATCCGCCGGGTGTGCGTCTCGAACTGCGCCGCGGTGCCGTGCAGGAAGACCCAGTTGCGGGAGTCGTGAAGCTGCTTGCCCTGGGCGGCGAGCTCCTCGTCCGACAGCTCGGTGGCGTCGCTCATGACATCTCTCCCACTCCTGAGTAGACCCGCAGCGCGTTGCCCCCGAGCACATCGGCGGCGCGCTCGTCGTCGAGCCCGAGACCGACGACCGCGCGGGCGTTCTCGGAGGTGCTCGGGACGCCGGGCCAGTCGGTCGCGAAGATCCACTTCCGCGCGAGCCGGCCGAGGTCGAAGCGCCCGAAGTACTCCGGCAGCCGCTTCGGTGGCAGACCGGACAGCTCGATCCACACGGTCGGGTTCGCGAGCGCCATGAACGCGGCGGCGTCGTACCACCAGCCGCGGCCGCCGTGCGCGAGCACGACGTCGAGCGTCGGGAAGTCGCGTACGACGGGCAGCAGGTACTGCGGGTCGGCGCAGCTCGTTGCTGGACCCCGGGAAGCTGCTGGTGCCGCAGTGCACGACCAGCGGGACACCGCGCTCGACCAGCACCTGGTACGCCGGGTACAGCGCCGCGTCGTCGCACCGGAACCCGCCGTGCACCGGGTGCAGCTTCAGCGCAGCCGCGCCGAGGTCGAGCTGGCGGCGCACCTCGTCGGCGATCGGGAAGTGCAGGTGCGGGTTGACGTTGGCGACCGGGCCGGAACCGGGTCGGGTTGTGCTCCACGATCGGCAGCAGGTCCTCGAACCGCTGGTAGCCGGTCGCCTTCGGGGAGTACTCGCAGAACAGCAGCGCGTGGTCGACGCCCTGCTCCGCGAACAGCTCGTCGAGCCGGTCGGGCCGTGGCACGCCGTCGGCGTCCCAGAGGTCCTCGAGGATGCCGTCGGGGCCGAAGTCGCGTGCCCACGCGATCCACGCGGGCGCCAGCGAGCCCAGCACGGGCACGTGCACGTGCGCGTCGACGAGGAGGTGGCCGTCGAGCATCAGGCTCTCCCGGACCAGCTGCGGTGTCGGTGCCGAGGTCGCCGACCTTGCGGGCGCCGCCCGGGTTGCCCAGCGGCCCGTCACGCCCGGGGAGCACCTCGGTGAAGAACGCCTGGTTGTCCTCGATGTGCGGCTCGTCCTCGTCCGCCACGCGTCGGTCCTGGCTGATCGCCTCGACCGGGCACACCGGCTCGCAGGCGCCGCAGTCGATGCACTCCTCCGGGTTGATGTAGCTCTTGCGCTCGCCCTCGTAGATGCAGTCGACCGGACACTCCTCGACACAGGCCTTGTCGTTGACGTCGATGCAGGGGCTGGCGATCACGTACGGCACGGGTCGTCCTCCTACGCGGGCTCGGGAGTGGGGATCGAGCTGGTCGTCCTGCCGGGCCACCTCGACCGGACTGTCGGAGAAGAGCCCGCGAACCTTGAACCGCTGCAGCTTGCCGGTCGCGGTCTTCGGGAGGTCCTCGACGAAGATCACCTGCCGGGGCGCCTTGAAGTGCGCGAGGCCTTCACGGCACCAGGCCACGAGCTCGGCCTCGTCGACACCCTCGGCCACCACGACACCGACCGGCTTGTCGATGCCGTGCTGGTCCGGCACGCCGACCACGGCGGCCTGCTGCACCTTCGGGTGTGCGACCAGCCGCGCCTCCACCTCGGCGGGCGACACCCAGATGCCGCCTGCCTTGAGCATGTCGGAGTTGCGGCCCAGGCAGACGTAGTAGCCGTCCTCGTCGCGCACGTAGGTGTCGCCGGTCGAGAGCCACTCGCCCTGGAACACCTGCCGCGACGCCGCGGTACGACGCCAGTAGCCGAGCGCGATCGACTCGCCGCGCACGTGGAGCGCACCCGGCTGTCCGGCACCGGTCACCACGCCCGACGCGTCCCGGATCTCGACGTCGTAGCCGGGCACCGGCACGCCCGTCGTACCGGGCCGGACCTTGCCGGGACGGTTGGACAGGAAGATGTGCAGCGCCTCGGTCGACCCGATCCCGTCGAGGACGTCGACCCCGAAGCGGGTGCGGAACCGCTCCAGCAGCGCCGCCGGCAACGGCTCGCCGGCGGACGCCGCCAGGCGAACCGGCGCGAACGTGTCGTCCGGCAGCCCCGACGACACGAGTGCGGCGTAGAACGTGGGCACCGCGAAGAACAGCGTGGGCTGTTCCTGCCGCACCCGCTCCGCCACCACGTCGGGGGTGGGTCGCCGGCGCTCGAGCACGGAGCGTGGCGCCGACGGAGAAGGGGAAGAACACCGAGTTCCCGATGCCGTAGGCGAAGAACAGCTTGGCCACCGAGAACGTCGTGTCGTCGGGCCGGACGCCGAGGACCTGCTGGCCGTAGGTCTCGCAGACGTGGCGGATGTTGGCGTGCCGGTGCATCGCGGCCTTCGGGGTGCCGGTCGTGCCCGAGGTGTAGAGCCACAGGCACCAGCTGTCCGGGTCGGTGGCTACCGGCTCCCGGTCGGCGGCGGACCCACCGGCGACGAAGGCGTCCCAGGTCTGCAGCCTCGCCGACTCCGGCAGGGCGAGGTCGGCGTCGCCGTGCGAGAACCACGTGCTCGACCTCGGGCGCCATCGCCACCGCGCCGGCGACCGCCTCCGCGTGCTCATGGGTCGCGAGCACGGCGCGCGCACCGGAGTCGGCCAGGATCGCGCCCAGCTCGGCGCCGGTGAACATGGTGGACACCGGAACCGCGACCAGCCCGGCCCGGAACGCGCCGAGGATGCCGGTCAGCATCGGCACGTCGTCGGACATCACCAGCAGCACGCGGTCGTCACGGCGCAGGCCGAGGGCACGCAGGGCGGCGGCGACGTCGCCGATGCGCTCGTCCAGCTCGGCGTAGGTCAGGCGTCTCGTGTGACCCCGTGACCGCCGGCCGGTCCCCGTCGCCCGCCGCGACGTGCCGGCCGACGAGGTACGTCGCCGCGTTGAAGTCACCGCCGGTCGAGCCTGGTCCCTCCTGAGCCTGTCGAAGGGTCGACACCGCCGCGGCCATCAGACGCGCTTCTCGTCGAAGCTGCCGCGCTGGCCGGAGCCGAACCTCCGCAGCGCACCGTCGGGCCCGGAGGCGTTGGGTCGCACGAACATCCAGTTCTGCCAGGCGGTCAGCCGGCCGAAGATCTTGGTCTCGAGGGTCTCCGGTCCGACGAAGCGGTGGTTGGCCTCCATCCCGGTCAGCGCGTCAGGCGAGAGCGAGGCGCGCTCCTCGAGCACGATCCTCAGCTCCTCCTCGAAGTCGATGTCGTCGAGCGCCATCGTGACCAGCCCGAGGTCGGCGGCCCGCGCGGCGTCGAGCCGCTCGCCGGTCGCACCGCTCGCGGCCTCCAGCAGTTCGTCGCGGCCGTAGAACCGCGCGCCCAGCCGGGAGAGGCCGTTGCCCATCGGGAACGCGCCCGTCGTTGGCCGCGGTCAGCGCGATCGTCGCCGGGTCGGCGTCGGGGTCGACGTCCTCGTAGACGCCCTCGAGCATGTACTGCCGGTCGCAGGCCAGCGCCAGCTCCAGCAGGAACCCGCCGAAGCAGCTGCCCGGCTCGATCACCGCGAACAGGCTGCGGCTGGTCACGTCGAGCCGCTTGAACGTGCGACGGAGGTAGCCGGCCATCTCGTTGCCGAACCAGTCGGGCCGGCCAGCTCGGTCAGCCGCGCGTCGTGGGCGAGCACCCGATCGAGGTCGCCCGTGGTACGGAACACCCAGCGTGCCGAGGTCTCCGCTCGTTGGTGCGCAGCCGGAGCACCAGGTCGTCGAGCGCCCGCGCGACCGCCATCGGCCACTAGTCGACGCCCTGTTCCAGCGCCGCGGCGGCGTCGGCGGGGGGCTCGTCAGTCGGGGCCGGCGACCGTGATGTCGACCCGGCGGCCCGGCGCGGTCGAGCGCCGCGGTCACGAACGGGTAGCGGATCGTGTCGCCGTCGTCCTCGCGCTCGAGCGGCGTCAGCACGACTCCCTGCTCACCTCGGCCTGCGGTCGGAGGCCTCGACCGCCCCGGCGGCCCGCTCGGCGATCGTCTTCGTCCCAGCCCGCTGCGCGGCACCGTGGCGTCGACCAGTCCCCACTCGACGGCGGTGCTGCCGCGGTAGCCCTCGGACTTGGTGGCGAAGAGGTCGGCGCGGTCCTTGCGGACGTGGCGCTTGTCGACCACGCGGGTCAGGCCGCCGGTGCCGGGCAGCACGCCGAGCAGCGGCACCTCGGGCAGCGACACGGTCGACGACCCGTCGTCGATCAGCACGATCTCGTCGCAGGCCAGGGCCAGCTCGTAGCCGCCGCCGGCAGCGGTGCCGTTGAGCGCAGCGATCCAGGTCTGGCCCGAGGCTCGCGGTCGCGTCCTCGATGCCGTTGCGGGTCTCGTTGGTGAACTTGCAGAAGTTCACCTTCCACGCGTGCGAGGACTGGGCGAGCATCCGGATGTTGGCGCCGGCGCAGAACATCCGGTCGAGCCCGCCGGTCATCACGACGGCCTTGACCTGCGGGTGCTCGAAGCGGAGCCGCTGCACGGCGTCGTACAGCTCGATGTCGACGCCGAGGTCGTAGGAGTTCATCTTCAGCTGGTAGCCCGGGCACCAGCCCGCCGTCCTCGTCGACGCCGAGGGTCAGCGTGGCGACCTCCCCCTCGACCGCCAGCGTCCAGTGCCGGTAGCGGTCCGGGCGCGGTGTCGAAGTCCACGACGGGTGGGGTGGTGACCTCCGCGGGGGCATCCGGCTCGGTACTGCTGTCCAGGATGGTCATGTGCCATAGTCTACGAATGGTTGACGTGGCGTCAATGCTTTGTCGAATGACGTGGGAGGAGCGTCGATGACGGTTACTACCGCGAACCGTCGTCGCGAGGTGGGTTTCGCCAGCGCCCGCTCGCTGCTGCTCACCGTGCTCGGCGAGTTCGTGCACCCGCGTGCACCGTCGGTGTGGACGTCCACGCTGCTGGAGGCGATGGCGGCCCTCGGCGTCGAGGAGAAGTCGGCGCGACAGGCCCTGACCCGCACGGCGAGCGAGGGCGTGCTCACCTCCAACCGTGACGGCCGGCGCGTGCACTGGTCGCTGACGGCCCATGGCGAGACCCTGCTGCGCGAGGGCACCGAGCGGATCTACGGCTTCCTGCGCAGCTCGCACCCGTGGGACGGTCGGTGGCTGGTGCTCACCGTGTCGCTCCCCGAGACGCAGCGGGCGCTGCGCCACCAGCTGCGCACACGCCTCACCTGGCTCGGACTCGGCTCACCCTCTCCCGGGCTCTGGGTCACCCCCGAGGCCGCTCATCTCGAGGAGGTACGCCGGGTCGTGGCCGACCTCGACCTCTCCGGGCGCTCGTTCGCCTGGGTGGGGGCGGCGACCGGTATCGGCGACGAGCGCCGGCTGCTCGAGGACGCCTGGGACCTCGCGGGCGTCGAGGACCTCTACCGCACGTTCCTGCGCCGTTTCGAGAAGCGGCCCGCCGAGACGGGCCGGGGCTCGTTCGTCGCGCAGGTCGAGCTCGTGCAGGAGTGGCGACGGTTCCCGTTCCTCGACCCCGACCTCCCGCGCGAGCTCCTCGACCACGACTGGTCGGGGCTGCGCGCGGCCGCCGTGTTCCACGACCTGCACGCGCGCTGGCACCGGCGGGCCCAGGCCGAGTGGGACCGGATGGAGGCCGGGCGGGGGTAGACTGCGCTCCGCAGTTTCTTCTCGGGCCGAGCCGAGCAATCCTCTCGGGCCGAGCGCTGAGGATGGCTGGACATGACCCGTCGGCCGCACGTCGTCCCCTGGATGTGGCTAGCCTCGATTGTCGTCGTGCTGGCCGGCTGCGGCGGGTCGCCACGTCGACCCCCGCCGAAAGCCCCTCGGCCCGGCTGCAGGGGATGGTCGACATCGGCGACCGCTCGCTGCTCCTTCGCTGCCGGGGCTCCGGCGGACCCACCGTGGTCCTCGAGGCCGGGCTCGCCGACGACCTCAGCACCTGGGACGCCGTGCAGGGGCCGGTCAGCGCGCGGACGCGTGTCTGCGCCTACAACCGGGCCAACATCGGCGTCAGCGACGCAGCACCCAAGCCGCGCACGACGACCGACATGGTCGATGACCTGGAGCACCTCCTCGCGGCCGCCGACGAGCGCCCGCCGTACGTCCTCGTCGGCTTCTCCTTCGGGGGTCTGGTCGTGCAGCAGTTCGCGGCCACGCACCCCGACGACGTGGCAGGCCTCGTGCTGGTCGAGTCGAACCACCCGGACGAGCAGCGTCAGTTCGAGTCACGCCTGACCCGCCGGCAGATCCGGGAGGACCGGGCCGAGGTCGCGGGCAACCCCGAGGGCGCCGACGTGTTCTCGAGCTTCGACGAGGTGCGCTCCGCCGGCCCGCTTCCCGACGTCCCCCTCGTCGTGGTCACGGCCGGGGTGCCTGAGGAATGGCCGCCGGGCTGGAACCCGAGGGTGTTCAACCGGCTCCGGAGCAGGCAGCAGGCCGATCTCGCGACGCTGGTTCCCGGGGGCCGCCAGATGTTCGCGCGGCAGAGCGGCCACCGCGTGCCGGACGAGCAGCCCGAGGTCGTGGTCCGCGCACTCGACGACGTGCTGGACCGGGCCGGGTCCGGATGAGGCGCCGCTCCACGGATAGTCCCGATCATTCGGCACCTCGAAGGACCGGCTCGCGGTGCCGAATGGCCGGGACTATCCGGCAGTCAGTAGCGGTGGTCCTCCACGTTGACGTAGCCGCCTTCCTCCTCGCGGCCCGGCGCCTGCCCGCCCGGGTCGCTCGCCACGTCGTACGACGCCGCGGCCGCGGTCGGCCGTCGCGACGAGGTGCCGCGTGTGCTGCCGACGCGCTTGCGCAGGTCACCGTCGACGGTGCCGCGGAACCCACGGACCACGAGCCAGTCGTGCACGAGGTCGCGCTGCGGGTGTTCCGCGCGGATCGTGTTGTGCACGTAGTTGATCCCGCGCGACTCGGCCTCCTCCTCCAGTCGGTCGAGCAGGAAGCTCCCCACGCCGACGCCCTGCGCCGCCGGGTCGGACGCCATCAGGATCTCGGCGTCGCCGCCCCAGGTGGTGTCGAGGCGGCCATAGCCGACCACCGCGCCCTGCTCGTCGGTCACGCGCCACCAGTCGCCGGGCAGGTCGTCACCGAGGGCGAACGGCAGCACGAACGCGCCGTCCGGGGCTCCGCCGATCACGCGCTCCTTGCCGTCGTCCCAGACGGGGTGCTCCTCGCGGGTCCAGGTGAGGTCCCGACCAGCTCGACCAGCTGGCTGGTTCATGCCACGCCTTCCTCGGCGAGGTGCACGTAGTCGAACTCGACCGGCTGGTCGTTGATCCCGGTCTTCGGGGCCGCGATCCAGGACGCGAACTCGCCGTACTCGTAGACCGGCACCATGAGCGCGGCCACCGCCCGGCGGTCCTCGTCGTTCGGCAGCCAGCCGTCCTTGCGGTCCTCCCACGTGGCGTCGTCGAGCACCTCGCCGTCGGGGCTGAGCGTGGTGCTGCGCATAGGCACCGACGCGGCGGTTGAAGCCTTCGTGCGGCAGGTACAGCCGCTCCTCGAGACCGGCCTCCTCGAGCTCCTGGTTCCAGCGGCGTACCCCGTTGGCGCAGTCGGCGACGTACTCGTCACGCAGGTCGAGATTGAGCGCGCTGAGCATCGGGACCTCCTTCTCCACGATCGTGCCGTCCTCGACGACGTTCATGGTGCGGGTCTCGTCGAGCAGCACGTGGTCGTCCTTGCGCCGGGTCTCCTGCCAGCGGCCCTTGAGCCCGGAGGTGTAGTAGTTGCCGGCGTTCGTCGACTGCTCCGAGCCGAACAGGTCCATCGACACGGAGTACTGGAAGTTCAGGTACTTCTGGATCACCTCCAGCGGGATCGCCCCGTGCTCGAGAATGTCGGCGGTGCCGTGCTCCTTCATCACCTGGGCGGTGCGCTCGACCGTGCGCTGCACGCCGGTGGTGCCGACGAACATGTGGTGCGCCTCCTCCTTCAGCATGAACTCGCAGGTGCGCGCGAGCGGGTCGAAGGCGGACTCCTTGAGCGTGCCCAGCTGGTACTTGCCGTCTCGGTCGGTGAAGTAGGTGAACATGAAGAACTGGAGCCAGTCGGTGGTCGCCTCGTTGAAGGCGCCGAGGATCCGCGGCGCGTCGAGGTCACCGGAGTTGCGCTTGAGGAGCTGCTCCGCCTCCTCACGCCCCTCGCGACCGAAGTACGCCTGAAGCAGGTAGACCATCGCCCAGAGATGGCGGCCCTCCTCGACGTTGACCTGGAAGAGGTTGCGCAGGTCGTAGATGCTCGGCGCCGTGTCGCCCAGGATCCGTTGCTGCTCCACGGACGCCGGCTCGGTGTCGCCCTGCACGACGATCAGCCGCATCAGGTCGGCCCGGTGCTCACCGGGCACCTCCTGCCAGGCGGGCTCGCCCTTGTGCTTGCCGAAGTTGACCTCCCGGTCGGGGTTGCGCTCGGCGAGGAAGATCCCCCAGCGGTAGTCCTCCATCGGCACGTGGTCGAAGTGCGCCCAGCCGTCGCGGCCCACTGCGATCGCGGTGCGCAGGTAGACGTCCTTCGTCGGCAACGCCGGCCCGAGCGTCTTCCACCAGTCCAGGAACTTCGGCTGCCACGCCTCCAGGGCCCGCTGCAGCCTCCGGTCGTCGTTGAGGTTGACGTTGTTGGGGATCCGCTCGGAGTAGTCGATCTTGCTGAGCGGCCCGGTCGGGGTGGGTGCGGCCCCCGTGCGTGTGTCCTCGGTCATCCTTACGTTCTACACTCTCGTTGCGCTCCTGCCAAGAACCTGTCGACTATTCAGGATGCCCGGCTGCCCGTCGTACGGCGTGCGCAACAATCGCGGCCATGGAGATCACCAGCGACATGCTCGGGCCGTTCGCGGAGTACCTGGGACTGCACCTCGAGTCGGCCAGCGGTGACGAGGTGGTCGCGACGTGGTCCGCGAGGCCGGAGCTGCACCAGCCCTACGGGATCGTGCACGGGGGCGTGCACGCCTCCGTCGTCGAGACTCTCGCCAGCGTGGGTGCCGCCGTGTGGATGGGCGAGCGCGGCAAGGTGGTCGGCGTCAGCAACACCACGGACTTCTACAAGGCGGTCACCGCCGGCACGCTCACCTCGACCGCCACTCCCCTGCACCGCGGGCGCTCCCAGCAGGTCTGGCTTGTCGAGAGCCGGGACGCCGACGACCGTGTGGTCGCGCGCGGTCAGGTCCGGCTCCAGAACCTGACCTGAGCGGTACTCCTTGTTCATCGGATTCGGCACCCTGGTCAACGTCGTCACCGTGCTGGTGGGCGCCACCATCGGCGTGCTCGTCGGTCACCGGCTGCCCGAGCGCACCCGCACCGTGGTCACAGACGGGCTCGGACTCGTGACCCTGCTGATCGCCGCGACGTCGGCGGCGGCGATCGGGAACGACGCCTGGGCGGAGGCCGTCGGCGACAGCGCTCCGCTCCTGATCGTGCTCGGGGCGCTGCTGGTCGGGGGCATCGTGGGCTCGCTGCTCCGGCTCGAGGACCGGCTCGAGGGGCTCGGGGGCTGGCTGCAGCGCCGGCTCACGCCGAAGGACGCGTCGGGTGGTCGGGCCCGCTTCATCGAGGGGTTCGTGACCGCGTCCATCATCTTCTGCACCGGCCCGCTCACCATCCTCGGCTCGATCACCGAGGGCATCGGCCAGGGCGCCGACCAGCTCCTGCTGAAGTCCGCCCTGGATGGCTTCGCCGCGATTGCGTTCGCCGCGTCGTTCGGCTGGGGTGTGGCGGCGACGGCACTCACCGTGCTCACCGTCCAGGGCTCCCTCACCGCCCTGGCTGCGCTGCTCGGCGACTTCCTCTCCGACGCCGAACTGGCCGCACTCACCACAACAGGAGGGCTGCTTCTGGTCGGGGTCGCCCTGCGGTTGCTCGCCCTCAAGCAGGTGAAGGTGGCCGACCTGCTCCCGGCGCTCGTCATCGCACCGGTCTTGACCACAGCGATTGCGCACTGGAACTGAACGCGCGGGTAACACCGCTGACACCTCCGGTGCCCTATAGTCCCCACAACTCAGCACCCGCGGAGCAGTGCCCGTCGAGCCGTCTTCAGGAGAGTCATGCTGCTGCAGAGTCCCGCACCTGTCCGGCCCGTCGAGCGGGCCGTCCGCACCCGGACCGCCACCTGGACAGTCTGGGCCGCCCGCGCGTTCGCGGGCCTGATCGCGGTCTTCGCGGTGGTCACGATCGCCGCCGGCCCGTCGTACGCCGCCGACGGCGACCGCCAAGTGCAGGGGACCCTGCTCAACACGGCGAAGGACAACGAGCCGGTCCCCGGCGTGACCATCAAGGTCACGTCGAGCGACGGCGGCAGCTACACGAGCAAGAGCACCGCCGACGGCAAGTTCAAGATCATCGTGCCCGCCAAGGACACCGGCACCCTGACTGTGCAGCTCGACACCAGCACGCTGCCCAAGGGGGTCGACCTGCGCGCGGGCTCGAGCGACACCCGCAAGCCCACCGGAAGCCTCACCAACGTCGTGGTCAGCTTCCCGATCGGCGCGGACCAGCGGCAGGTGGAGACCAAGCTCGACCAGGTCCCGCAGTCGATCTACAACGGGCTGCTGTTCGGGATCGTCCTGTCCCTCGGCGCGCTCGGCCTGTCGATGATCTTCGGCACGACGGGCCTGACCAACTTCGCGCACGGCGAGCTGGTCACGTTCGGCGCCATCGCACGACGTCGACCTCTGCCAGACCGGGTCCGATCGGCGGCCTCCACGTCATCGTGCTGTCGCGATCCTGTTCGCCGTCGTGATCTCGGCCGGCTTCGGCTGGCTCAACGACGCGGCGCTGTGGAGACCGCTGCGCCGCCGCGGCACCGGCCTGATCGCGATGATGATCGTGATCGATCGGCCTGTCGATCTTCCTGCGCAACATCTACCAGTACTTCACCGGCGGCCAGCACCCACCAGTACCCCGAGTTCGCGAGCCCCGGAGCCGTACACACTCGGCCCGATCGACTCACGCCCAAGCGACATCCTCGTCGTGATCAGTCTCGCTGGTCGTCCTGCGTCGCGGTGATCCTCGCGCTGCAGCGCACCCGGCTCGGCAAGGCCACCCGCGCCGTCGCCGACAACCCGGCCCTGGCGGCCGTCGACCGGCATCAACGTCGACCGGGTGATCTCGGTGGTCTGGATCGTCGGCGCCGACGCTGGCCGGCCTGGCCGGGCGTGCTGCTCGGGCTCACCCAGGGCTTCGACTACCAGCTCGGCTTCCAGATCCTGCTGCTGATCTTCGCCGCCACCGTGCTCGGCGGTCTCGGCACGGTCTGGGGCGCCATGGTCGGCGCCTCGTCATCGGCCTGTTCGTCGAGGTGTCCACGCTGTTCATCCCGGCCGAGCTCAAGTACGTCGGCGCGCTGGTCGTGCTGATCGTCGTCCTGCTGGTCCGGCCGCAGGGCCTGCTCGGCAAGGCGCAGCGGGTCGGTTAGGAGGAGGAGCACATGGACTGGCACGCCATCTTCAGCCAGAGCGCTGCAGCAGGGCCTCGGACCGTCGCCGCGGTCGTACTGCCTCGCCGCCATCGGCCTCAACGTGCACTTCGGCTACACCGGCCTGCTGAACTTCGGCCAGGCCGGCTTCATGGCGGTCGCCGGCTACGGCGTGGCGTCGATCGTCGCGACCTGGGGGCTGTCCGTTCTGGCTCGGCATGCGCTCGTCGGCCTGCGCGCGCGCCGTCGTCCTCGCGCTGCTGCTCGGCGTCCCGACCCTGCGACTGCGCGCCGACTACCTCGCCATCGTGACGATCGCGGCGGCCGAGATCATCCGGCAGACGTTCGGCTCGGTGACGCTGCTGAAGTACTTCGGCGGCCAGGACGGCCTGCAGCGGCTTCACCGACGAGCTTCGCGCGCCTCAACCCGTTCCCGGCCGCGATCGGCATCCCGGGCGTGGTCACGTGGCAGCGCCTACGACTTGTGGATCGCTCATGGTCGGCTGGATCGCTCGTCGCGCTCTGCTGCCTGATCGTCTGGCTGCTGATGCGCAGCCCGTGGGGCCGCGTGCTCAAGGGCGATCCGCGAGGACGAGGACGCCGTGCGCAGCCTCGGCAAGAACGTCTACGCCTACAAGATGCAGTCCCTGATCATCGGCGGTGTGATCGGCTGCCTCGGCGGGCTTCATCGTCGCGCTCGGGCAGCACTCGGCGATCAACCCGACGATCTTCGCCACCGACACGACGTTCTTCGCCTACACGATGCTGCTCCTCGGCGGCGCGGCCCGGGTGCTCGGCCCGGTCGTCGGCGCGATGATCTTCTGGGTTCCTGCTCAGCTTCCTCGACACTGTTCTTCGGCGCGGCGACCTCGGACCGACCCGCTCATCCCGGACTCGATCATGAACAGCCAACCAGGCCAGCCAGATGCGCTTCATGCTTCGTGGGCCTGGCGCTCGATGCTGCTGATGATCTTCCGACCGCAGGGGATCTTCGGCGACCGGAGGGAGATCGCGCTCGATGCCCGCTGACGACGCCCACCGACGCAGCCACCGCAGCGACCATCGGCGTCGACGATCGTCGGCCGCAAGCGCGCGCGCGCTGCGCGACGTCGCCGCACGAGCCCGGGGCGCCAAGAAGCCCGACCCGATCGTGGTCGCCGACGACGTCCGCCGGCACGTTCGGCGGCCTGACCGCCGTCGACGTCGACCACGTCGAGATCCAGCGCGGCGTGATCACCGCGCTGATCGGCCCCAACGGCGCCGGCAAGACGACGTTCTTCAACCTGCTCACCGGCTTCGACCAGCCCGACGAGGGCGACTGGTCGTTCAACGGCACGCGCCTCAAGGGCGTCGCCGGCGTACAAGGTCGCCCGGCTGGGCATGGTGCGCACCTTCCAGCTGACCAAGGTGCTCTCCAAGCTCACCGTGATCGAGAACATGCGGCTCGGCGCGACCGGCCAGAAGGGCGAGACGTCTGCTGCGCGGCGCTGTTCGCGTCCGCTGTGGCGCGGCCAGGAGACGGCGAACACCGAGCGGGCCGACGACCTGCTGGCCCGGTTCAAGCTCGACAAGAAGCGCGAGGACTTCGCCGGCTCGCTGTCCGGCGGCCAGCGCAAGCTGCTCGAGATGGCCCGGGCGCTGATGGTCGAGCCCGAGCTGGTGATGCTCGACGAGCCGATGGCCGGCGTGAACCCGGCGCTGACGCAGTCGCTGCTCGGCCACGTGAAGTCGCTGCGCGAGGAGGGCATGACGGTGCTCTTCGTCGAGCACGACATGGACATGGTCCGCGACATCTCCGACTGGGTGATCGTGATGGCCCAGGGCAAGGTGATCGCCGAGGGCCCGCCGGACTCGGTCATGGGCGACCAGCGCGTCATCGACGCCTACCTCGGCTCGCACCACGACGCCGACCTCAGCGAGGATGGAGGAGCAGATCGTGCTGGCCGAGGCCGAGAACGCTCGAGGCGCGCGGCCGAGCGAGGACGCCGTGACCGCAGCAGGAGGCCCGCGCACGAGCGAGATCGCCGCGGAGAGAGCGACCGCGGCGACGACATCGACGCCGAGCCGACCGCAACGCACCGATCGACCCGCGAGGACCGCAGGCGCACCTCGACGGCCGCCGAGGGCGCCGTGCTGCGCGCCGACGACCTGGTCGCCGGCTACGTGCCCGGCGTCAACATCCTCAACGGCGCCGACCTCTACTGCCAGGAGGGCGAGCTGGTCGGCATCATCGGCCCCAACGGCGCCGGCAAGTCGACGCTGCTCAAGGCGATCTTCGGCCTGGTCAAGATCAGCACCGGCACGGTCACGCTGCGCGGCGAGGACATCACCAACCGAGCGGCCGACCGTCCTGGTCACCAAGGGCATCGGCTTCGTGCCGCAGACCAACAACGTCTTCCCGTCGCTGACCATCGAGGAGAACCTGCAGATGGGGGTCTACCAGGCCCCGAAGAAGTTCAAGAAGCGCTTCGAGTTCGTCGACCGACCTGTTCCCGGCCCTCGGCGACCGGCGCAGCCCAGCGCGCGGGCTCGCTGTCCGGCGGTGAGCGGCAGATGGTCGCCATGGGCCGGGCGCTGATGATGGAGCCGTCGGTGCTGCTGCTCGACGAGCCGTCGGCCGGCCTGTCCCCCGTCCTGCAGGACGAGGTGTTCGTGCAGACCCGGCAGATCAACCGGGCCGGCGTCTCGGTGATCATGGTCGAGCAGAACGCCCGCCGCTGCCTGCAGATCTGCGACCGCGGCTACGTCCTCGACCAGGGCCGCAACGCCTACACGGCGTCCGGCAAGGACCTGGCCAACGACCCGAAGGTCATCGAGCTCTACCTCGGCACGCTGGCGAAGTCGATCAAGTAGGGGTCGTCATTCGGCCTTTCTCGGCGAGTGATGGCTCGCTGACGCCCTCCGGCCGCCTCGACCCGGGCTTCGCTGGACTCCCCGTGTCGCGCCGCGGACTCGCCCGTCCATAGGTCGCTGACCCATGCCGACCGCGGCGCGCCACGCGTCGACTTTACGCTCCGCCCGGGCCGTGACGTCCTGCGGCCTTCGGGAGCCGCCACCCGAGCCTCGCTGCGGCTGGGTCTGGGAGTGGGTGTGGACGTGCTTGCGTGCGCGCGTCTTGTGCGTAAGCGAAGGGCCCTCCCGGCTGGCGCCGGGAGGGCCCTTCGTGGTGCTTGGTGGTGCTGAGCTGGTTACGTTCTTCTGGCCGAGACCGGCCTTGATCAGCTCGGGGATGATCTTCTTGGTCTCGTCGAATGCGATCAGGACGATCGCGTCGGGGTCCGCGGCCTTGATGGCGTTGACCTCGGCGGTGTAGTTCGCCGCGTTGGCGTCGTACAGCTTGAACGAGACGACCTTGCCGCCGGACTCGCGTGTAGAACTTCTTCACGTTGTTCGCCAGCGCCTCACCGTAGGAGTCCTGGCGAGCCAGGATCGCGATGTTCTGGTAGCCGTCGCCGGACACCGTCTGCGCCATGACCTGGCCCTGGAGCACGTCCGACGGAGCGGTCCGGAAGTACAGACCCTTGTCGGCGTAGGTGTCGAACGCGGTCGAGGTGTTCGCGGGCGAGACCTCGACGACGCCGGCACCCGTGATCTTGTCGATGACGCTCAGCGACACCGAGGACGAGGCGGCACCGATGACGGCGTCGGCCTTGCCGCGGAGCAGCTTGTCGGTCTCCGACGGGGCGATGTTCGGCGAACCGTCACCCGAGTCGGCCTTGACCTGCTTCACGGGCTTGCCGAGGACGCCACCGGCGGCGTTGATCTCCGTGACCGCCGTGTCGACACCCGCGAACTCCGGGGGGCCGAGGAAGGCAAGGTCACCGGTCGCCGGCAGCAGGGTGCCGACGGTCAGGGTGCCGTCACCCTTGGCGACGCTGCCGCTGACCTTCTGGTTGGCCTTGAGCGAGGAGACGTCGGGGATCTTGCCCGTGACGTAGTCCTGGTTGGTGTAGTTGTTGTCGTCGCCGTACTGGAAGATGCCGATCGTCGCTGCCGACGGGGAACCCGTCGAGTTCAGGTCGATCGGGCCGGAGACACCGTCGTAGTCGATGTCCTTGCCGGCCTTGAGCGCGGCAGCGCAGTCCTTGAACGTGGTGCACTTCTCACCGCCCTCGGTGACCTCGGCCATCTTCTCGCCGATCGCCTTGCCGCTGTCGTTCTTCGCGGCGATGGCCGCCAGTGAGACGACGACAGTGGCGTCGTACGACTCGGGGCCGTAGGTGAAGTCCTTCAGCTTCGGGTTCGTCTTCAGCAACCGCTGCTTGAAGTCGTCGCCGAGCTCAGCACCCGGGAACGTCGAACGGACGCCGTTGAGCGTCCCCTTGTCGAAGTCGCCCGAGTAGTCGGCCGTGTTGCCGTCGACGAAGTACAGCTGCACTCCGCTTGACTTCGTTGTGCTGTTGCCGCTGTCGCCGTCAGAGCCGCCGCAGCCGGCAAGGACCAGCGATCCGGCTGCCGCGACGACAGCCGCTCGCAGGAGCGTGTTGGGGCGATACATGGAGCCTCCGCATTCACGTGGGGTTGAGTTACCCGAGGGGTCTCCCGAGAGACACGCACAACCTATGCGCACGGGTGTGCGAGACCGGCCTCACCACTCGGCCTGTTGCCAATTCGTGACCTGAACCGGAGAGTCACTCCGGTGGGACGGCGCCGGAGCCCGGCACTCCGTGCTCCACAACGCCCTCGGCCACCTGACGCATCGAGAGACGGAGGTCCATCGCGGTCTTCTGGATCCAGCGGAACGCCTCCGGCTCGGTCAGCGACAGCTCCTCCTGGAGCACGCCCTTCGCCCGGTCGACGGCCTTCCGCGTCGCCAGCCGGTCGGTGAGGTCGAGCACCTCTGCCTCCAGCAGCCGCGAGCTCCGCGAACCGGCTGCGCGCCATCTCGATCGCGGGCACCAGGTCGGCCTGGACGAACGGCTTCACGAGGTATGCCATCGCGCCGGCGTCGCGGGCCCGCTCCACGAGGTCGCGCTGGCTGAACGCGGTCAGCATCACCACCGGCGCGATCCGCTGCCGCGCGATCCGCTCCGCCGCCGCGATGCCGTCGAGCTTGGGCATCTTGACGTCGAGGATCACCAGGTCGGGGCGTACCGACTCGACCAGCTCGACAGCCCGTTCCCCGTCGCCGGCCTCCCCCACCACGTCGTACCCCTCCTCGGCGAGCATCTCCGCGAGGTCCATCCGGATCAGCGCCTCGTCCTCGGCGATCACGACGCGGGGCCGGGCGGACGGTGGCTGGGTCACGCGGGCAGGGTATCGAGGTCAACGGGACGTCGCAGGTCAGGTACGGTTTCTGCGCAGCCGGGTTGGTGGAATGGCAGACACTGCGGCCTCAAAAGCCGTTGCCCGAAAGGGCGTGTGGGTTCGAATCCCACACCCGGCACCGATGTCGGTGGTCCACGCGACTCTGGTGACGTGCCCCACGTCCGACCTGACTCGACCGTCGCGAGTGCCCTGCGCGCCTCGGACGCGGGCGTTCCTGACGCCGAGAACGCACGTGCCCACGGCGTCGCGATCAAGACGATCCGGCGATGGCGTCGCGAGTACCAGCGGCTGGGTCGGCCCCGGAACCAGTCACATCTGGTGGCTCGGTGCCCGCGCTGCGAGGAGCGGTCCCCTGGACCCTGAGGCGTACGCCGAACTGCTCGGCTGGTACCTCGGTGACGGGCACATCTCTGCGTCTCGGCGCGGCGTCCAGAGCCTGCACGTCTACAACGATCGCAACTACATCGGTGACATCGCTCGGATTCAGGACCTCATGCGACTCGTCAAGCCGGGGTGTCGACCCCACACGCGCAACGTCCCCGGCTGCGTGGTGGTGACCGTCGGGTGGAAGCACTGGACCTGCCTCTTCCCGCAGCACGGACCGGGCCGCAAGCACGAGCGCACCCTCGGTATGGCGCCGTGGCAGCGCGAGATCTGGGAGGCGTTCCCGGCGGCGTTCCTGCGCGGGCTGTTCCACTCCGACGGCTGCCGCGCGAAGAACTGGACCCGCCGGATCGTGGCGGGAGAGATGAAGCGCTACGACTACCCGCGGTGGCAGTTCACGAATCATTCGGCCGAGATCCGTGGCTGGTGCTGCGAGGCGCTCGACCTGGTCGACATCAGCTGGCGGCAGTCGAACTGGAAGACCATCTCGGTGTCGACCCGCGCGGGTGTGGCACGGCTCGACGAGCTGATCGGGCCGAAGTGCTGAGCATGGCGTCGTGCGGGTCGATATCCCCCGCGATTTGGGGGATCGTCCTACGCCGGCGTCCGGTCCTAGTTTGGACGCGTCTCACGGGATTGGCCGTCTGGCCGCCCAGGTAGAGCGACTCCGCGACGAGGCGGACGACCGCGTGGACGGAAGGTCCGCAGTTTCCTCTGAGAACGGTTGGTCGAGATGAGACGAGTCTTGGGAGTGTTGAGTGCAAGCGTGCTGGTCATCGCAATGTCTCCGGCGGTCGGGGCCGCGAGACCCGGAGGCGAACCGGATCCCGGATCCGGGGGTGAGGACGACCGGGGCGGGCTACCACGAGAGCCTGTGCCAGGCCCGT
Organism: uncultured Actinomycetota bacterium; assembly: GCA_963745795.1. Taxonomy (GTDB): domain Bacteria; phylum Actinomycetota; class Actinomycetes; order Propionibacteriales; family Nocardioidaceae; genus Marmoricola. The sequence continues at coordinate 861,272 of CAVUYR010000006.1, forward strand.
CCGTTCATGTGCCTGGACAAGTACAAGTCCATCGGCGCGAACGGTGAGTACACAGGTCACGACGAGCCGACGGCTCAGTTCATCTCCAAGCGCCCGGGCAGCGGCGGAGCGGACCTGACCTACGACATCACCCTGCCGAAGAACGCGAAGGTGACACCGAAGCAGGACGGGACCGGCGGCACCTACGACTTCCAGCGGCGGGCGACGTTCTGGTTCAGCATCACCATGTGCGACACCGAGTCGGCCCCGAACTTCACGAAGACCTGCGAGCCGAACGACGACGCCAACGCGCGGTTCCGCAGCGCTGACCCGAGATCAGCCAACTACCTCGGCAAGTCGCCCGGCAACGCGTTCATGGAGCTCCAGTTCTACACGCCCGGGTGGATCCCTCAGTTCGACGGGTTCGGCTGCAGCGCCAGGAAGTGGTGCGCAAACCTCACGATCGACAGCCTGTCTGACGACCAGAACACCGGCGTGCCGCAGAACGCCGACTGCCTCAACAATCACTTCCTGGTCGGCGAGGAGCCGATCAACTGGGCGTACATCACCAAGGACGGCGGGTCCCAGGCGCCGGCCAACCCACTTGCGCTCTCGGACGACCCCACGTTCGCCGGACTCAACCCGGACCTGGACAGGGACCTGCTGATGAACCCCGGCGATCGTCTGCGGCTCCACATGCACGACACCCCTGCCGGGTACCGGATCGACATCACCGACCGGACGACGGGTGAGCACGGGTCGATGACGGCGAGCATCGCGAACGGCTTCGGGCACATCCTGTACGAGCCGGACGCGACCGAGTGCCACGTCGCGCCGTACGCGTTCCACCCCATGTACGACACCGCGGTCGCCCGTGGCACGACCTGGGGTGCGCACACCACCAATGTCGGGTTCTCCGACGAGATCGGCCACTTCGAGTACTGCGACGCGATCAACGCCGCAGCACAGTGCACCGATCCGGGTGGGGCGGACACCGAGGTGGACGTGGACGACCAGGTCTGCCTCGACGGGGCCGACTTCGATGCGCTCATCCCGCTCAAGGGTTGCCTCCTTGACGACGGGGACTTCGACGGCGTGTCCTACCAACGCGACTGGCCAGGCAACCTGAGAAATCAGGGTCAGGACCGCAAGCTGCACGGCACACCGGTCCAGCTCACGGTGCCGAGCACGCGCGGACACACGCTGGAACAGGTGGCGTTCGAGACCGACCTGCCCCGCATCGAGCGCGGCGAGCCGGGCAACCCCAACCCACAGTGCGACGCCCTCACCGGTGCCAACTGCGTCAACCCGCCGCCCGGTGCAGCGTTCTACCCGATCTACACCTCCACGAAGCGGCACGGAGACTGCTACCTGCAGCAGGGTGGACCGCTGCTGAAACACACGCGGAACACGTTCGGCGGCACCTCGGCCACCGAGTACGGCACCGAGGTGCTGTTCGTGACATACCCCAGCGACGGGTTCCAGCCCATCACGCTCGCGGAGGACTTCAGGAACGCGCTCGACCGGAGTCCGTGCTCGTAGCCTGAGCCGACGAGACCGCATCCCCGCGCTCACGGGTTGCCGCGGCGACCGTGGGTGCGGGGAGGGTCGTAGCCGCCGTCGGGTGGGACCATCTCGGCCCGGACCCCGAGGAGCCGGACCGGGCGGTCGTCGCCGAGGGCGAGCAGCAGGTCACGTGCGGTCTCGGCGATCACCGCCGGGTCGTACGTCGGCTCCGCGAGCTTGCGGCTGCGGTTGAACGTGAAGAACGGCACGAACCGCACCTTGAGATGCACACGGAAACAGGCGCGCCCCTCGGCGCGGATGTCGTCGACCACCTGACCGGCGAGCGCCCGGAGCGCGGCCATCATCTCGTCGGCGGTCGTGAGGTCGTGCTGGTACGTCGTCTCCCGGCCGTGGGCGCGCGCGACCCACGGGGTGTCGTCGACAGTCGCGCTGCCCTGGCCGCGGCCGAGCCGGCCGATGTGGGGGCCGGTGTTGGGCCCGAACTCCGTGACCAGCGGTTCGTCGGGCGTCGTCGCCAGCTCGCGGACGGTGCGGATGCCGAGTCCCTCGAGGCGCTGCGCGATCCGGTTGCCGATCCCCCAGAGCGCCTTGGTCGGGCGGTCGCCCATCACGTCGAACCAGTTGTCACGGGTCAGCTGGAAGACCCCGCGCGGCTTGCCGAGGTCGGTCGCGATCTTGGCGCGCACCTTGGTGTCGCCGATGCCGATCGAGCAGTGCAGCCGGGTGGCGTCGAGCACAGCCGCCTGCAGGCCGCGCGCGATGGCCACCGGGTCGTCGGTCTCGACGCCGACGAACGCCTCGTCCCAGCCGAGCACCTCGACCACGGTGCCGTCGTACGTGCGCAGCGCCTCCATCACCCGCGCCGAGGCCTCCTCGTAGACCGGGAAGTCGACCGGCAGGAACACCGCGTCCGGGCAGCGCCTCACCGCGATCCGCAGCGCCATGCCGGAGCGGATGCCGAAGGCACGCGCCTCGTAGGACGCCGTCGAGACGACGGCGCGCTCGGTCGGGTCTCCGCGACCGCCCACGACGACCGGCAGCCCGGCCAGCTCGGGGCGGCGCAGCACCTCGACCGCGGCCAGGAACTGGTCCATGTCGACGTGCAGCACCCAGCGCGCCATGGCGCCATCCTGCCGTGCCACACCGACAGCGGTGGGCCTCAGGCGCGCTTGTACGCCGGCGCAAGCTCGTTGATCGCGTCGCCCATGCGGTGGACCCGGAGCGCGTTCGTCGAGCCGGGGATGCCCGGGGGCGAGCCCGCGATGATCACGACCAGCTCGCCGATCTTGACCCGGCCGATCCGGAGCAGCTCCTCGTCGACCTGCCGCACCATCTCGTCGGTGTGCTCGACGAACCCGGTCTTGAACGCCTCGACACCCCAGGTCATCGACAGCTGCGAGCGCACCTGCGCCTCGGGCGTGAACGCGAGCACCGGGATCGGGCCGCGGTAGCGCGAGAGCCGGCGCGCGGAGTCGCCGGACTGCGTGAACGCGACCAGGTACGACGCGCCGACGCGCTCCCCCACCTCGGCCGCCGCCTTGGCGATCACGCCACCGCGGGTGCGGGGCTGCCAGTCGATCGCGGCCATGTGGGCGAGCTCGTGGTCCTCGGTGGAGGCGATGATCCGGGCCATCGTCTGAACCGTCTCGATCGGGTACTTGCCGACGCTGGTCTCGCCGGACAGCATCACCGCGTCGGCGCCGTCGAGCACCGCGTTGGCGACGTCCGAGGCCTCGGCCCGGGTCGGGGCGGGGTTGGTGATCATCGACTCCAGCATCTGGGTCGCGACGATCACGGGCTTGGCGTTGCGGCGGGCCTTCTCGACCACGCGCTTCTGCAGGAACGGCACGTCTTCGAGCGGGCACTCCACGCCGAGGTCGCCGCGCGCCACCATGAAGCCGTCGAACGCCTTGACCACCTCGTCGAGGTTGTCGATCGCCTGCGGCTTCTCGATCTTCGCGATGACCGGGAGGAAGATGCCCTCCTCGCGCATGATCTGCCGGACGTCGTCGGCGTCCTTGGCCGAGCGTACGAAGGACAGCGCGACGTAGTCGACTGTCAGGTGCAGCGCCCAGCGGAGGTCCTCGATGTCCTTCTCGGACATGGCAGGCACCGACACCGGCACGCCGGGAAGGTTGATCCCCTTGTGGTTGCTCACCGTGCCGCCGACGATCACGGTCGTGTGGACGTCCTTGCCCTCGACGGAGTCGACGCGCAGCCGCACCTTGCCGTCGTCGATCAGGATGTCGTGGCCCGGGATCACGTCGCCGGGCAGCCCGTCGTACGTCGTGCCGCAGATGGCGGCGTCGCCCAGGATGTCGCGGGTGGTGATCGTGAACCGGTCACCCGGCTCGATCGTCTCCTGGCCGTCCTGGAAGTTGCCGAGCCGGATCTTCGGGCCCTGGAGGTCGGCGAAGATGCCGACGCCGTGGCCGGTGGTGTCGGACGCCGCGCGGATCAGGCGGTAGACCTCCGCGTGCTCGTCGCGCGTGCCGTGGCTCATGTTCAGCCGCGCCACGTCCATCCCGGCGTCCACCAGCTCCCGGATCTTCTCGGGCGACGACGTCGCGGGACCCATGGTGCAGACGATCTTTGCTCTACGCACGTAGCGACCCTATCGCCCATCGTTGGATCGTTCCAATGGAGTGTCCGAACGCTGACCCGTCGCAGATGGTGGCTGGGACGGGTGCGAGCCGTCGTCGATGGCGGCTGGAATCGGCGCGAGCCGTCGGAGATGGCGACATTTGGCGTCCCCAGCCGTCGCAGATGGTCGGGTCGTCCACCGTCGATCGTGTGCGCCTCCCACGGCAGCGACATCCGGGCGACGGTTCCTCACATGCCCGACGTCTTCCCGCCGCTGCCGGCCGACTGGCCGTTCGCCCCGACGACCCCGTTCACGTTCGGTCAGGCGGTGACCGCGGGTGTGTCCCGGTCGCGCCTCCGGACGCTGGTCGAGCGAGGCGCCGTGCGCAGGCTGATCGCCTCGGTGTACGTCGCCGCATCGACTCCCGACTCGCTGCGCCTCCGCCTGCAGGCACTGTCGCTCGTCGTACCGCCCGACGCGGTCGTGACCGACGAGTCGGCCGGCTGGCTGCACGGGGCGGAGATGGTCCTGGCACCCGGCCGGCCCGGTGACGTCCCGCCGGTGACCATCTTCCAGCGCACGCACGGCCTCCGACTCCGCAACGGTGTCTGCGCGAGCGGTGAACGACGCCTCGCCGCGCGCGACGTCGAGCTGGTCGGACCGTTGCGCGTCACTACGCCGCTGCGGACGGCGTGCGACCTCGGGCGTCTGCGCCACGCCGACCACGCCATCGCGGCGCTCGACCAGCTGTTGCGCCTGAGGCGATTCTGCCTCCCAGAGCTGATCCACGAGCTGCCGCGCTTCAAGGGCTTCCGCGGCATCGTCCAGCTCCGACACCTGGCCCCTCTGGCCGACCCGCGCGCCGAGTCGCCGCCAGAGTCGGCGCTGCGGATGCGGTGGTTGGCGGCCGGGCTGCCGTCTCCGGAGCCGCAGTGGGAGGTGCGTGGTTCGCGTGGCCAGAGCTGGTGGCTCGACCTGGCGGCACCGGAGTTCCGCTACGCCGCCGAGTACGACGGCGCGAAGTTCCACTCGACCGACGAGGACAGCGATCACGACGACGCCCGGCGCGGATGGCTCTCCGATCACGAGGGCTGGGCGTTCACCGTCGTACGCCGGCGGAACCTGTACGGCCAGCACCAGGACTGCGTCGAGCTGCTGCGACGTGACTTCCGGCGACACATCGGCATGACGTGAACCGCCATCTGCGACGGCTCACCGGGCCACGCATCACCATTTGCGACGGCTCACCGGTCTCGCGGTCACCATCTGCGACGGCTCAGCGTCCGGCGGTGAGGGGGCGCTCGGTCGGCGGGATCGGGGCGGGGAGCGTGGTCGAGCCGGTGAGCCAGGCGTCGACGCCGGCCGCGGCGGCCCGGCCCTCGGCGATCGCCCACACGATCAGGGACTGGCCGCGGCCGGCGTCGCCGGCGACGAAGACGCCCTCCGCGCTGGTCATGTACGACGCGTCGCGCGCAATGTTGCCGCGCTCGTCGAGCTCCGGGCCGAGCTGGGACACGACGCCGTCGGTCTCCGGCCCGGTGAAGCCCATCGCGAACAGCACCAGCTGGGCCGGGATCTCGCGTTCCGAACCCTCGATCTCGGTGAACTTGCCACCGGCGAACTCGCCCTCGACCAGCCGCAGCGCGCGCACGTTGCCGTCGTCGTCGCCGAGGAACTCCTTGGTGGAGACCGAGTACACCCGGTCGCCGCCCTCCTCGTGCGCCGACGAGACGCGGAAGATCATCGGGTAGGTCGGCCACGGCTGGCTCCCCGGACGCTCCTCCCCCGGCTGGGCCATGATCTCCAGCTGGGTGATCGAGCGGGCGTTCTGCCGGGTCGCTGTGCCGAGGCAGTCCGCGCCGGTGTCACCGCCGCCGATGATCACGACGTGCTTGCCGTCGGCGCGGATCTGCCCCTCGACCTCCTGGCCGAGCGACGCCCGGTTGGACTGCGGCAGGAACTCCATCGCCTGGTGGATGCCGCCGAGCTCACGCCCGGGCACCGGCAGGTCACGCGCGGCGGTCGCGCCGATCGCCAGCACGACGGCGTCGTACCGGTCGATCAGCTGGTCGCCGGTGAGGCTCTCCCCCACGTTCACCCCGGCCCGGAAGACCGTGCCCTCGCGACGCATCTGGTCCAGGCGCCGGTCGAGGACCTTCTTCTCCATCTTGAACTCGGGGATGCCGTAGCGCAGCAGGCCACCGATCTTGTCGGCCCGCTCGTAGACCGCCACCGTGTGGCCGGCCCGCGTGAGCTGCTGCGCCGCCGCGAGCCCGGCCGGGCCGGAGCCGATCACGGCCACGGTCTTGCCCGAGAGCCACTCCGGCGGCTGCGGGCGCACGGCGCGGGACTCCCAGGCTCGGTCGATGATCGCGACCTCGACGTTCTTGATCGTCACCGGGTCCTGGTTGATACCGAGCACGCAGGCGGTCTCGCACGGCGCCGGGCAGAGCCGTCCGGTGAACTCCGGGAAGTTGTTGGTGGCGTGCAACCGCTCGATCGCGCCGTCCCAGTCGTCACGCCAGACCAGGTCGTTCCACTCCGGGATGATGTTGCCCAGGGGGCAGCCCTGGTGGCAGAACGGGATACCGCAGTCCATGCACCGGCCCGCCTGCTTGGTGATGATCGGCAGCAGGGCCCGCCCGGGGCCGCCCGGGTAGACCTCGTTCCAGTCCTGGACGCGCTCCTCGATCGGGCGCCGTTCCGCGACCTCACGGCCGTCCTTGAGGAAGCCCTTCGGGTCAGCCATGGAGCACCTCCATGATCCTCTGGTTCGCCTCGTCCTCGTCGAGGCCCTCCTCGAGCGCCTCCTCGCGGGCCTCGAGCACCCGCTTGTAGTCGCTCGGCATCACCTCGGTGAAGCGGGCCAGCGATGCGGGCCAGTCGGCGAGCAGCTTCTCCGCCACCGTCGACCCGGTCTCCTGCTGGTGCCGCTCGAGGAGCGTGCGAAGCTCCTCGGCGGCCTCCTCGACCACCGGGCGCAGCTCGACGAGGCCGCCGTTGACCCGGCCCTCGTCGAGGTCGAGCACCCAGGCGACACCGCCGGACATGCCGGCCGCGAAGTTGCGTCCGGTCGAGCCGAGCACCGCGACCCGGCCGCCGGTCATGTACTCGCAGCCGTGGTCGCCGACGCCCTCCACGACGGCGACTGCGCCGGAGTTGCGCACGCAGAAGCGCTCGCCGACCTGTCCGCGCAGGAAGATCTCGCCCGAGGTGGCGCCGTAGCCGATCACGTTGCCCGCGATGATCTGCTCGGAGGCCTCGAAGGTCGCGGCCCGGTCAGGACGTACGACGATGCGTCCGCCGGAGAGCCCCTTGCCCAGGTAGTCGTTGGCGTCACCCTCCAGCCGGAGCGTGATGCCCCGGGGCACGAACGCGCCGAACGACTGTCCGGCCGACCCGGTCAGCGTGATGTCGATCGTGCCGTCGGGGAGGCCCTCACCCTTGTAGCGCTTGGTGACCTCGTGCCCGAGGATCGTCCCGACAGTGCGGTTGACGTTGCGCACCTCGAGCTGGGCCCGCACCGGCTCGCCCTTCTCGAGGGCGTCCTTCGCCAGCGCGACCAGCTCGTTGTCGAGCGCCTTGTCGAGGCCGTGATCCTGCTTCTTGGTGCAGTAGCGGGTCTGGTCGGCGAACTGCGTCTTCACGTCGGGCACGTGGAAGATCGGCGTGATGTCGAGCCCGGAGGCCTTCCAGTGGTTGATCGGCCTCGGTCCGGTCGAGCACCTCGGCGTGGCCGATGGCCTCTTCGAGCGTGCGGAAGCCCAGCTCGGCGAGCAGCTCGCGCACCTCCTGCGCGATGTACTCGAAGAACGTCACGACGTACTCCGCCTTGCCGGCGTAGCGCTCGCGGAGGACCGGGTTCTGCGTGGCCACGCCCACCGGGCAGGTGTCGAGGTGGCAGACCCGCATCATGATGCAGCCGGAGACCACCAGTGGTGCGGTGGCGAAGCCGTATTCCTCCGCACCGAGCAGCGCGGCGATGACCACGTCGCGGCCGGTCTTGAGCTGACCGTCGGTCTGCACGACGATCCGGTCGCGCAGCCCGTTGAGCAGCAGCGTCTGCTGGGTCTCGGCCAGGCCGAGCTCCCAGGGACCTCCCGCGTGCTTGAGCGAGGTCAGCGGCGAGGCGCCGGTGCCGCCGTCGTGACCGGAGATCAGCACCACGTCGGCGTGCGCCTTGGACACGCCGGCCGCGACGGTGCCCACTCCGACCTCGGCGACGAGCTTGACGTGCACGCGCGCCGACGGGTTGGAGTTCTTCAGGTCGTGGATCAGCTGCGCGAGGTCCTCGATCGAGTAGATGTCGTGGTGCGGCGGTGGGGAGATCAGACCGACCCCCGGGGTGGAGTACCGGGTCTTGGCCACCCACGGGTAGACCTTGTGGCCGGGCAGCTGGCCGCCCTCACCGGGCTTCGCGCCCTGCGCCATCTTGATCTGGATGTCGTCGGCGTTCGTGAGGTACTCACTGGTCACGCCGAACCGTCCGGACGCGACCTGCTTGATCGAGCGACCGGCGCTGCGGGTCGTGCAGCCGGTCGGCGTCCTCGCCGCCCTCGCCGGTGTTGGACTTCGCACCGAGCCGGTTCATCGCGATCGCGAGCGTCTCGTGGGCCTCCTGCGAGATCGAGCCGTACGACATGGCGCCGGTGGAGAAGCGCTTCACGATCCCGGATACCGGCTCGACCTCGTCGATGTCGATGGGCGCGCGGCCCGAGCCCTCCGCGTCCTTGAACCGGAACAGCCCGCGCAGCGTGAGCAGCCGCTCGGACTGCTCGTTGACCCGCGCCGTGTACTGCTTGAACACGTCGTACCTGCCCTCGCGGGTGGCGTGCTGGAGCCGGAACACGGTCTCGGGGTCGAACAGGTGGAGCTCGCCCTCACGGCGCCACTGGTACTCGCCGCCCATCTCGAGGTCGCGGTGGGGAGGCGCGATGCCGTCGCGCGGGTAGGCCACCCGGTGCCGGCGCGCCACCTCCTCGGCGAGCTGGTCGAGACCGACGCCGCCGAGCTTGGAGGTGGTGCCGGTGAAGTACTTGTCGACCAGCTCCTGCGACAGGCCGAGCGCCTCGAAGATCTGGGCACCGGTGTACGACGCGACCGTTGAGACACCCATCTTGCTCATCACCTTGAGCACGCCCTTGCCGAGACCCTTGACCAGGTTGGTGACCGCGACCTCGGGCTCGGTGGTGACGTAGAACCGGTCACGGGCCAGGTCCTCGACCGACTCCATGGCGAGGTACGGGTTGACCGCGGCGGCGCCGTACCCGATCAGCAGCGCGACGTGGTGGACCTCGCGGACGTCGCCGGCCTCCACGATCAGGCCGACCTGGGTGCGGGTCTTCTCGCGAACCAGGTGGTGGTGGACCGCGGCGGTCATCAGCAGCGACGGGATCGGCGCCTTCTCCGCCCGGGCGTGCCGGTCGGAGAGCACGATGATCCGCGCGCCGAGCGAGATCGCCGCGGACACCTCCTCGCAGATCTCCTCCAGCCGCCGGGCGAGCGCGGCGCCGCCGCCCTGCACGTCGTACAGGCCGCGGGAGACGTGGGTGACGAAGCCGGGCAGGTCGCCGTCACGGTTGATGTGCCGGATCTTGACCAGCTCGTCGTTGGTGATCACCGGGAACGGCAGCACCACCTGGCGACACGAGGCCGGGGTGGGGTCGAGCAGGTTGGCCTCGGGGCCGATCCTGCCCGAGAGCGAGGTGACCAGCTCCTCGCGGATGGCGTCGAGCGGCGGGTTGGTGACCTGAGCGAAAAGCTGGCTGAAGTAGTCGAAGAGCAGCCGTGGGCGGTCGGAGAGCACGGCCACGGGGGTGTCGGTGCCCATCGAGCCGATCGGCTCGGCGCCGGTGTTGGCCATCGGGCTGAGCAGCACCCGGAGCTGCTCCTCGGTGTAGCCGAAGATCTGCTGGCGGCGGGTGACCGAGGCGTGCGAGTGGATCACGTGCTCGCGCTCGGCGATGTCGTCGAGCCGGATCAGGCCGGCGTGCAGCCACTCGTCGTACGGGTGCTCGTGCGGCGAGCTCGCCCTTGATCTCCTCGTCCTCGATGATCCGGTGCTCCACGGTGTCGACGAGGAACATCCGGCCCGGCTGCAGCCGGCCCTTGCGCACCACCTTCGCGGGGTCGATGTCGAGGACGCCGACCTCGGAAGCGAGCACCACGAGACCGTCGTCGGTGACCCAGTAGCGCGACGGGCGCAGGCCGTTGCGGTCGAGCACGGCGCCGACCTGGATGCCGTCGGTGAACGCGACGCAGGCGGGGCCGTCCCAGGGCTCCATCAGCGAGGAGTGGAACTCGTAGAAGGCACGCCGCTCGGCGTCCATCTCGGCGTGGTTCTCCCACGCCTCCGGGATCATCATGAGCACCGCGTGCGGCAGCGACCGGCCACCGAGGTGGAGCAGCTCGAGCACCTCGTCGAAGGACGCCGAGTCGGATCGCGCCCGGCGTGATGATCGGGAACAGCCGGTCGAGGTCTCCGGGGATCAGGTCGGAGTCCAGCAGTGCCTCGCGGGCCCGCATCCAGTTGCGGTTGCCCATGACGGTGTTGATCTCGCCGTTGTGCGCGATGAAGCGGAACGGGTGGGCGAGCGGCCAGCTCGGGAACGTGTTCGTCGAGAACCGCGAGTGCACCAGGGCGATCGCGGACTCCATCCGCTCGTCGACCAGGTCCGGGAAGAAGTGGTCGAGCTGCTGGGTGGTGAGCATGCCCTTGTAGGCGATCGTGCGGCTGGACAGCGACGGGAAGTAGGCATCGGTCTCCTTCTCCGCACGCTTGCGCAGGCAGAACGCCAGCCGCTCCAGGCCCATCCCGAGGAGCCGGCTGCCGGCCGCCGCGACGAACAGCTGGCTGAAGGTCGGCATCACCGACAGCGCGGTGGCGCCGAGGCTGGAGGGGTCGGTGGGCACCTCGCGCCAGCCCAGGACCGTGAGGCCCTCCTCCGCGGCGAGCTCCTCGATCCGGCGGCGGGACTTCGTGACCGCCTCGTCGTCACCCGGGATGAACGCGGTGCCGACGGCGTATGCGTGGCGCCCGGGGAGCTCGAAGTCGACGACCTCACGGAGGAACCGGTCCGGGACCTGGAGCAGGATGCCCGCGCCGTCGCCGGAGTTGGTCTCGGCGCCCGCGGCTCCGCGGTGCTCGAGGTTGCGCAGTGCGGTGAGCGCCTGGTGGACGATCTCGTGGCTGGGCACCCCGCACAGGGTCGGCCACGAAGGCGACGCCGCACGCATCGTGCTCGTGCTGCCCGTCGTACAGCCCCTGGGGCGGCGGGAACGCCTGCATGTGCACTCTCCCGTCGTCGTCGTGCGCGACCTTCACGTGGTCGTGCGGCGTGGTCTGAGCGTGCTGGGACGACATTGGCCCATGCGGAGAGTTCAGCGTACCGCAGGGGAGATCTCCCACTGCCGTCCGCAGGGCGAGACGGACCGCACAACATGTGAGACGGGTCGGTTCCTCAGGTCCGCCGTGTGGGCCTGGTTCGTGCGGTCATCGTGCGGTCATCGTGCCCGGCAGCGCTGACCCGTCGCAGATGGCGGCGTACGACCCGGCGAGCCGTCGCGACGGCGGCGTCGCAGATGGCGGCCTCGGGTAGCCATCTGCGACGGGTCAGCACCGATCCGATCGCCATCTGCGACGGGTCAGCGCCGATTCCATCGCCATCTGCGACGGGTCGCCCAGTCAGGGGTCCTTGGCGGTGGTGGAGGAGGGGCCGGTCTCGCCCGCGGGCACGTCGTCGGGAGCGGGGGCGGGGGCGTCGACGTCCGCTGCGTCCTGGTCTGTGCTGTCGCGGGACTGCTCGGACGCCACCGCCGACTCGGCCGCCGGCCCGCGCCCGTCGACGTAGGGAGACGACTCGCGGCCGGGACGGGCGCGCAGCGACCAGACGAAGTACGCCGCCGCGAGCACGAACAGGATGATCGACATCCAGACGCCCCAGCGCAGCCCGAGCACGTTGTCGAGCTCGATGGTGTCGATCCGCAGGCTCTCGATCCAGCCGCGACCGGCCGTGTAGATCATCACGTAGAGCGCGAACACGCGGCCGTATCCGAGCCGGAACCGGCGGTCGGCCCAGACCAGCAGGCCCATGCCGCCGAGGTTCCACAGGCACTCGTAGAGGTACGTCGGGTGGAACGTCGCGAACTGCTCGTATCCGTCGGGCCGGTGCACGGCGTCGATCTTCAGACCCCAGGGGAGCGTGGTGGGCCGGCCGAACAGCTCCTGGTTGAAGTAGTTGCCCCAGCGCCCGATCGCCTGGGCGAGGAGCAGTCCGGGCGCGAGCGCGTCCATCAGGGGCAGCATCCGGATGCCCATCCGGCGGGCGGCGATCGTCGCGCCGAGCGCGCCGCCGGCGATCGCGCCCCAGATTCCGAGGCCGCCGTGCCAGATCTCCAGCGCCTCGATCGGGTGCTTGCCGGTCCCGAAGTAGAGGTCGTGGTCGGTGGCCACGTGGTAGAGGCGGGCACCGATGAGCCCGAACGGCACGGCCCAGATCGCGACGTCCGAGACCTGGCCCCGGATGCCGCCGCGGGCGACCCAGCGGCGCTCGCCGTACCAGACAGCGGCGAAGACGCCAGCGATGATGCACAGCGCGTAGGCCCGGATCGGCAGCGGCCCGAGGTGCCAGACGCCCTGGCCGGGGCTGGGGATGAACAGGGCCGCCAGGTGCGGCGAGACGACGGACACGGGTCAGACCTTCTTCTTCAGCAGCGCGTGGATGTCGGTGGCGAGCTCGGACGGGGACACGGTGGCACTCCACACCAAAGGCGCCGTGTCGTGGCCTCCGACCGCGATCACCGAGGTGGTGTGACTGACCTCGTAGCCGCCCGACGGCAGCCGCTGGCCCTTCTTGATGAACACACCGAGCGGCTTGCCGAGCCGGTCGATGGTCGAGATCGGCCCGGTGAGGCCCTCGAACGCCGGGTTGAGCCGGTCGAGGTACGTGCGCAGCACGTGGCTGTCGTCGCGCGCCGGGTCGGTGGTCACGAACAGCACCTGGACCTGCTGCTGCTCGGCCTTGTCGAGCTTCGCGTACGCCGATGCGATCGTGCCCATCACGACCTGGCAGACGTCGGGGCACTTGGTGTAGCCGAAGAAGACGACGTTGAGCCGGCCCTCGGTGTCACGCGTGAGCGAGAACGGCTGGCCCGCCGTGTCGTCCAGCGTCACGTCCGGCACCCGGTACGGCGTCTCCAGCAGCGCGCCCGCGTAGCCGTCGTTGTCGGACGACGACACGTCGGAGACCACGCCGTTGCCGCCGCCCTCCCCCTGCGAGCCGCAGCCCGCAGCGAGCAGCCACACGACGAGCAGGGCCGCGGCGAAGGTCCGCGGCCTAGCCACGCCGGACGCCGTCGGCGAGGTCGGCGGTGAGCGCGCGCAGCGCCGCGAGGCCGGAGGCCTTGTCGGGGGCGTCGAGGAGCGCCCGCACGAACGCGGATCCGACGATCACGCCGTCGGCGTACGACGCGACCTCGGCGGCCTGGTCGCCGTTCGAGACACCGAGGCCGACGCCGATCGGGAGCTCGGTGACGGCGCGGACCCGGTCGACGAGCGGGCCGGCCAGCGACGCAGGTCGTCGTACGCGCCCCGGTCACGCCCATCACGGCGGTCGCGTAGACGAAGCCGCGGCAGTGGCTCGGTGGTCATCCGGAGCCGCTCCTCGGTGGAGCTCGGGGCGACCAGGAAGATCCGGTCGAGGCCGTGCGCGTCGGCAGCCGCGTCCCACTCCTGGCCCTCGTCGGGGATCAGGTCGGGCGTGATCAGGCCGGAGCCGCCGGCGCTGGCCAGGTCGGCGGCGAACCGGTCGACGCCGTAGCGGTCGACCGGGTTCCAGTAGGTCATCACGACGGTCGGGACGCCGGTCGCGGCGACCGCCTCGACCGTGCGGATCACGTCCGTCGTGCGCACGCCGTTCTCGAGCGCCGCTTGTGCCGCGGCCTGGATGGTGGGTCCGTCCATCACCGGGTCGGAGTAGGGCAGGCCGACCTCGATCACGTCGCAGCCGGCGTCGACCATCGCCTTCATCGCGTCGACGGCGCCGGGCACGTCGGGGAAGCCGGCCGGCAGGTAGCCGACCAGCGCGGAGCGGCCGCTCCGCCCGGGCCTTCTCGAAGGCGACCGAGGTGCTCACGACTGCGCCGTCCCCTCGGACGTCTCCCAGGCCGAACCACTCGATCGCGGTGTCCATGTCCTTGTCGCCGCGGCCGGAGAGGTTGACCAGCAGGGTCTGGCCGGGCCGCTCCGTGGCGAGCTTGATCGTGCCCGCCACGGCGTGCGCGGACTCGATCGCCGGGATGATCCCCTCGGTGCGCGCGAGCAGCGCCATCGCGTCCATCGCCTCGGTGTCGGTGATCGGCGAGGTACGTCGCGCGCCCGGTCTCCGCGAGGTGGGCGTGCTCGGGACCCACGCCCGGGTAGTCCAGGCCCGCCGAGATCGAGTGCGACTCGACGGTCTGGCCGTCCTCGTCCTGCAGCACGAAGGTGCGAGCGCCGTGCAGCACGCCGCTCTCCCCCGCCACGATCGTGGCGGCGTGGCGGCCGGTCTCGACGCCGTCACCGCCCGCCTCGAAGCCGTACAGCGGCCACGTCGTCGTCGAGGAAGGCGCTGAACAGCCCGATCGCGTTGGAGCCGCCGCCGACGCACGCCGTCGCGGCGTCCGGCAGCGTGCCGGTGAGGTCGAGGCACTGCTGCCGCGCCTCGTCGCCGATGCCGCGCGTGAAGTCGCGCACCATGCTCGGGAACGGGTGCGGGCCCGCAGCCGTGCCGAACAGGTACGCCGTGTGGTCGACGCTGGCGACCCAGTCGCGCAGCGCCTCGTTGATCGCGTCCTTGAGCGTGCGCGCTGCCGGAGTCGACCGGCACGACCTCGGCGCCGAGGAGCTGCATCCGGGCGACGTTGAGCGCCTGCCGTTTGGTGTCGACCGATCCCATGTAGACCGTGCAGTCGAGGCCGAAGTACGCCGCCGCGGTGGCGCTGGCGACGCCGTGCTGGCCGGCACCGGTCTCGGCGATCACCCGGGTCTTGCCCATGCGCTTGGTGAGCAGCGCCTGGCCGAGCACGTTGCGGATCTTGTGGGCGCCGGTGTGCGCCAGGTCCTCGCGCTTGAGCAGGATCCGGGCGCCGACCTTGGCCGACAGCCGCTCGGCCTCGTACAGCGGGCTGGGCAGCCCGGCGTAGTCGCGCAGGATCGCCTGGAAGGCGCCGGTGAACTCCGGGTCGGCCATGGCGTCGTGCCAGGCGACGGTGAGCTCGTCGAGGGCGGCCACCAGCGCCTCGGGCATGAACCGTCCCCCGAAGTTGCCGAAGTAGCCCCGCTCGTCGGCCAGGTGCGTGCTCACAGCCTCACTCCCGTCATCTCCCGCACGGCGCGCGCGGGGTCGCCGTCGCGCACCAGTGCCTCGCCGACCAGGACCACGTCGGCTCCTTCCGCGGCGTGGCGCTCGACGTCGGCCGGCCCGCGGATACCGGACTCGGCCACCGTGACCACGCCGCGGGGAAGGGCCGGCGCCAGCCGGGCGAACGTGTCCGGGTCGACCTCGAGGGTCTTCAGGTTGCGGGCGTTGATTCCGACCAGCTCAGCGCCGAGCTCGACGGCACGCGCAGTCTCCGCCTCGTCGTGCACCTCCACCAGGACGGTCAGGCCCAGCGCGCGCGCCTCGGCGTAGAGCCGGTCGAGCTCGTCGCCGGGCAGCGCGGCCACGATCAGGAGAACCAGGTCGGCGCCCGCCTCGCGGGCCTCCACGAGCTGGTAGCTCGACACCATGAAGTCCTTGCGCAGCAGCGGGGTCTCGACGGCCGCCCGCACCGCCCGCAGGTCACCGAGCGAGCCGCCGAACCGCGCTCCCTCGGTGAGCACGCTGATCGCGGCGGCACCACCCTCGGCGTAGGCGCACGCCAGGCTCGCCGGGTCGCCGATCTCCGCGAGGTGACCCTTGCTCGGGCTCTGCCGCTTGACCTCCGCGATCACGCTGACGCCGGGGGCGCGGAACGCGGGCATCGGGTCGCGCGGGGCCGGACGCAGGCCGGCCAGCTCCCCGAGCCGCTCGAGCGGGGTGTGTCGTTCCCGTTCGGCGAGGTCCTCGCGTACGCCGGCGACGATGTCGTCGAGCACGGACATGGCAGACCTCACTTGTGTTTCGGGGATCGGATCAAGCGTCTCACGCGTAGAGCGCGGAGCCCCACGGGGTGTTGCGCACGACTGTGAACACCAGCAGCAGCACGAAGTACGCCGTGACCAGCGACTTGACCGCGGGACCGGACGGTCGTGGGGGCTGCCCGGTCCAGGTGCGCCAGAGCCACCACGCCCAGAGCGCGACCAGGATCGGCAGCGAGGCCACGAGGAAGAGGTTGCTGCCCGCCGCCGCTGCGACGTTCCCGTGGGTCAGGTCGTTGACCGCGCGCAGGCCGCCGCAGCCCGGGCAGTCCCAGCCGGTCAGCAGCTTGAACGGGCACAGGCCCCAGCTGCCCTGCTGATGGGGGTCGTGGAGCCGGAGCGCCACGGTGGTCGCGAGCACCAGCCCGCCGAGCACGAGCGGCGCGGTCGTCCGGGAGGCCCGGCTGCGGCCGGCCTCGGTGAGCACCGCGGGCTCGGTCATCAGTGGTGGGCGTCGGCCCCGTAGCCCAGCCTCGCGAGGATGAGTCCGGCGACTCCGGCGACCAGCAGCAGGACGGCGCCGACCGCGACGACGAACCAGTTCGGGATCATGGTGCCGATGCCAGCGACCACGAAAGCCAGGATCGCGATCCCCACCGCGGTCCAGGCCGCGACGGTGTTGCCGTGGTTGTCAGACATGCATGGGCTCCTCGACGGGGGCTCGGCCGAACGGTCGAGCGAAGTCTAGATGAACATCAGCGAGTGGGATCGTGCCCCTCGTCGATCGCCTTCCAGAGGTCGCGGTTGCTCGCGTCGTCGGCGGCGTCGACCTCGGTCGGGGTGCGGGCGGCGGGCGCGTCGTAGCGGGTGCCCATCTCGGGCCAGCGCGGCACCAGACGGACGGCGAGCACGGTCGGTGACCAGCGCCAGCAGCGCGGCGGCCAGGAACGTCCAGTACCAGCCGCTCAGGTGCGCGGTGGTGGCCCCGCTGGTGGTGACCTGCTCGCGGACCACCGGGGGACCGAGCACGACGCAGGCCAGCAGACCGAGCGCCTCCACCACCCCGAGCACGGTCACGCCCCTGCGGATCCAGCGCCGGGTCACCAGCACGACGCCCCAGGTCGCGAGCAGCAGCAGCGCCACGGCACCGGCCAGCGGGAACCGGTCGGCGGTCTGCTGCAGCGCCCCGCCGGGCACGAAGTCTGCCCGGGCGCGCGTGACCGCCCACGGCTTGTTGCCGGCGACGGCGGCCAGACCGGCTGCGGCGAGGCCGAGCACCACCACCGGCGCGAAGCCCGTGCGGGTGCGGGTGGTGTCCTCAGCCACCGGTGACCAAACCGTCGTCGAAGCAGGTGCGGGTGCCCGTGTGGCAGGCCGGACCCTCCTGGTCGACCTTGACCAGCAGCGTGTCGCCGTCGCAGTCGAGCCGGACCTCCTTGACCCACTGCCGGTTGCCCGAGGTCTCGCCCTTGACCCAGTACTCCCCGCGCGACCGGCTCCAGAACGTCGTCCGCCCGGTGGACAGCGTGCGGTGCAGCGCCTCGTCGTCCATCCAGCCCAGCATCAGCACCTCGCCGGTGTCGTGCTGCTGCACGACGGCCGGGACCAGGCCGGCGGCGTCGCGCTTGAGTCGTGTGGCCACGGCGGGGTCGAGCGGGGAACTCGCGTCCATCACTCCAGTATCCCGGTGCCGGCACGCTCGCCTTCGGCGCGGGCACTGCCCTGGGCAACCCAGGACGCGTGCAGCCGACCGTAGACGCCGCCCTCGGCAACCAGCCGGTCGTGCGGCCCGCGCTGCACCACCCGACCCTTGTCGAAGACGATCACCTCGTCGGCGTTCTCCGCGGTGGTCAGCCGGTGGGCGATGGTGACCGAGGTGCGACCGCTCATCAACGCCTCCAGCGCACGACCGATCCGGACCTCGAGCTCCGGGTCGACGGCGCTGGTTGCCTCGTCGAGGACCAGCAGGTCGGGGTCGGCGAGGTGTGCGCGGATCAGCGCGACGAGCTGGCGCTCCCCCGCACTCATCGACTCGCCGCGCTGGCCGACGCGTGTGTCGAGACCCATCGGCAGGCCCTCGAGCCAGTCGGCGAGGCCGAGCTCGGTGACGGCGGCCTGCACCTCGTCGGTGGTGGCACCGAGCCGGCCGTAGCGGACGTTGGACAGCAGCGTCGCGTCGAACAGGTAGCCCTCCTGCGGCACCAGCACCACGCGGCGTCGTAGCGCGTCGAACGCGATCCGGCGTACGTCGGTGCCGTCGAGCTCGATCGTGCCGGAGCTGGGGTCCATCAGCCGTGTGAGCAGCTTGGCGAAGGTGGTCTTGCCCGATCCCGTCTCGCCGACGACGGCCACCCGGGTGCCGGCCGCGACGTGCTCGGTGACGCCACGGAGCACCAGCGGCCCGTCGGGATACCCGAAGTCCACGTCGCGGAAGTCGATGTCGAGCGCCCCCGGCGGCAGGTCGGCGCCGTCCGGCCCGGGGTCGTCGAGGTCGGCCGGGGTGTCGAGGATGCCGATCACGCGGCGCCAGCCGGCGACGGCGTTCTGGGCATCGGTCAGCACCTGGGTGCCCATCTGTACCGGACCCACGAACAGCGTCACCAGGAACGCGAACGCGAGCACCTCGCCGGAGGTGATCAGGCCGTCGAGCCCGAGCTGGATGCCGATCACGATCACGCCGGCGTTGGCCAGGCCCGCCGAGATGCCGCCCAGCGAGAACGAGAACGCGGTCAGCCCCTGGGCGCGGGTGCTGGCTTGCTGGTAGCGGGCGATCGCCTCGTCGATCCGGACCTGGGTGCGGTCCTGGATCGCGTGGGTGCGAACGACGGCGGCGCCCACGACGGGCTCGGAGATCGCGGAGAGCATGACGCCGATCTGGCGGCGCACCACGCCGTAGGCCGCGGAGAGCTTGCGCTGGAAGTAGCGGAGGGAAAGGAACAGCGGAAGGAAGCACACCCAGACCACGATCGTGAGCTGCCAGCTGTAGAAGAGCATCACGCCCGTGGCCACCACGACCTGGCCGATGCTGATGATCCCGACGATGCCGCCGAACACCAGGAACTGCGAGACCTGGTCGACGTCGCTGGTGACGCGCGAGACCAGCGAGCCGCGGCGCTCGGTGCTCTGCGTCAGCAGCGGGAGGTCGTGCACGTGCCGGAACGCCTTGATCCGCAACGTGGCGAGGCCTCGCTCGGCGGCGGTGAACAGCCGCGCGGTCATCAGGTACGACGAGATGCCGGTGACCACGATCGCGACCGCGGCCAGCACGGACATCTGCACCACGAAGCCGATGTCGATGCCGCCGGTGCCGTCGCTGCCGTTGAGGCCGCGGTCGAGCGTCTGCTGCACCGCGATCGGCACGACCACCCGCCCGGCCGTGCCCAGGAGCGCGAGCAGCAGGGTGACGGTCAACCCCTCGCGGAGCTCCGGGGAGTAGTGGAAGCCCTGACGCAGCGTCGCCAGCGCAGAGATCTCGTCGCCCGACGCCATCGACGTGTTGTCGGGCGTGCGGTCAGCGGTGACGGTGCTCATGCGTCCTCGCCCTCGTAGGCGTTGACCAGCCGCGCGTAGGCCTCGTTGCGGCCGAGCAGCTCGTCGTGGGTGCCACGGTCGGCGATCCGTCCACCGGAGAGGAACAGGACCTCGTCGGCCAGGGCGATGGTGGCCTTGCGGTGAGGCGACCAGCACCATCGTGGTGGAGCCGGTGTGCTGCCGCATCGCGGCCAGGATGCGCTGCTCGACCTCGGGGTCGACCGCCGAGGTGGCGTCGTCGAGCACCAGCAGCCGCGGGTGCCGGACCAGCGCCCGGGCCAGCGACAGCCGCTGCCGCTGCCCGCCGCTGAGGGTGGTGCCTCGCTCGCCGAGCCGGCTGTCGAGGCCGCGTGGCAGGGCGGCAACGAAGCCGTCGGCCTGCGCGGTGCGCAGCGCGGCCCAGATGTCCTCGTCGGACACGTCGTCGCCCAGTGTCACGTTGCCGCGGACGGTGTCGTCGAAAAGGAACGCGCTCTGCGGGACCAGCGCCGCCTCACGTGCCAGTGCCCCCCGCTCGAGGTCGCGGAGGTCGATGCCGTCGACGCGGATGGCGCCGGCATCGGGGTCGACCAACCGCATCAGGAGCGTGGTCAGGGTGCTCTTGCCGCTGGCGGTGGCCCCGACCAGCGCCACCGTGCGTCCGGGCTCGACCACCAGGTCGAGGTCGTCGAGCAGCCGCTGACCCGGCCCGTAGGAGTAGCCGAGGTGGTCGACCTCGAGCCGGGCGCCGGCCGGGTGGGTGGAGCCGTCGGGCAGCGACGCGACGCCGTACGACGTGCCGCTGCGCTCGTCGAGCACCCGCCGGACCCGCTGGTAGCCGACCACGCTGCGCGGGAACTCCCCCACCAGCCAGCCGATCGACCGGATCGGGAAGGCCACGATCATCAGCAGGTAGGCCACGGTCACCACGTCGCCGGGGTCGGCCGTTTGCGTGCTGACTCGCCACACACCGACGCCGAGCACGAACAGGATGCCGATGTTGGGCAGCGCCCTCGAGCAGCGGGTCGAACGCCGCCCGGATCCGGCCGGCCCTGATGCCCATGTCACGGAGCTGGTGGGCCTTGACCCGGAAGCGCTCGGTCTCCTCGGCCTCCCGCCCCATCGTCTTGACCACCATGGCGCCGTCGAAGGACTCGTGCGCGATCTCGCTGATCTCGGCGCGGAGCGCCTGGATGCGCGTGATCAGTGGCGAGGAGAGACGCTGGTAGGTGATGTTGGCGATGATCACCAGCGGGAACACGAGAAGCCCGACCACCGCCATCACGACGTCTGTGAAGAGCATCTGGCCGATCGCGATCACCATCATCGCGATCGTGCCGACCGCCATCGGCAGTGGCGCGATCGGCGACCACGCCGCCTCGACGTCGGAGTTGGCGTTGGACAGCAGCTGCCCGGTCGGGTGGCGCTGGTGCCACTCCATCGGCAGCCGGAGGTACTGGCGGGTGACCTCGCGCCGGTAGGACGCCTGCATCCGGTACTGCATGACGCCGGCACCGAGGCGCCGCGCGACGATGCCGACCGCCCGGAGGATCGCGACCCCGAGGAACAGCGCGATCACGGCCACCGCGATCCCGGCCGACGTCTCACCGGTGCGGAACGCGGGCAGGACGGCGTGGTCGGTGGCCCAGCCGAGGACCCACGCGTCGGCGACGGTGAGCGCGCCGAACAGCAGGCTGCCCAGGGTAGAGAGCGTGAAGATCCACGGCTCGTGCCGGATCGCGACCCCCAGCACCCGGAACCCGTCGCGCATCGTCGACCGGCGGTCGTCGGCGAGCGTGTCGACCTCGATCTCGGCCGGCGCGGTGGGTGTGGTGCTCACAAGGACTCAACTTACGTGCGGGATCGGTATTCCCTCCCCTTGATATCGGCCGGCGCCGACACCGCCCCGGGACAGTCGACACCGCCCCCGGACACTAGGCTCGGCGGGTGCCTTCGCTCGCGCGGACCGAACGCCACCGCCTCTGCGACACGGCCCTCGTGGTCGGACCGGACGCCCCGACGCTCAGCGGCGAGTGGACGGTCCGGGACCTGCTGGCGCACCTCGTCGTACGTGACAGCGATCCCGTGGGCGGCCCGGGCATCGTGCTCCCGCCGCTCGCGTTCCTCACCGAGCGCCGGATGCAGAGCATCGCCCGCGCCGACTTCGCCCACCTCGTCGAGCGAGTGCGGCGCCCCGCGCCGTGGGCGCCGGCCCGGCTGCCACAGCTGGACAAGGCGCTGAACACCCTGGAGTTCTTCGTGCACCACGAGGACATCCGGCGGGCCCAGCCCGGTTGGACCCAACGGGAGCTGACCGTGAGCGAGCAGAAGCAGCTCTGGAAGGCGATCGGGTACGCCGGCCGTGGCCTGGCCCGTCCGTCCGGGGTGCCCGTGGCGATCCGGTGGGAGGAGACCGGCGTCGAGACCACGCTGCGCCGCGGCGAGCAGCCGGTGATGCTGACCGGTGACCCGGGCGAGATCACCCTGTTCCTGTTCGGGCGCGACCAGGTGTCAGGACTGGCCTTCGACGGGCCGCCGCCCCACGTGGCGAAGCTGCGTCACGCGGGGCTCGGGATCTGAGGGGCGAGCCTCAGTTCACCGACACGTGCACGTGGTCGTAGTGGTTCGCGGTCGCGGAGCCACGGTCGGACATCGACCGCCAGCCCTCGCTGCCCCGCTCCTGCGTGAAGATGTGCTGGCGCCAGATCACGTCGTAGAGGTCGAGCGCGGGCGCGTTGGAGCGCAGGTACTCGGCGATCCGGGTGCCGAGGCCGACGTCGGAGGTCATGATGTCGATCGCCTTGCCGCTGGCGTGCTCGCCATGGGCGTCCCAGCCGCCGTACGAGGTGATCTCCGGGAACGCGTGGCACACCGCGCGGTAGACACGGATCGCACCCGAGGTCAGGCCGTTCTCGACGCTCCCGTCGGGACAGGGCCCGCCGGCGATTCCGACCGACTCCGGCGTCGAGTCCGACCCCGGCGTCGAGTCCGACCCCGGCGTCGAGTCCGCCTCCGGCGTCGGGTCGGGCTTGTCCCTGGCGAGGTACTCGGCGGTCACCCAACGGTATTCGCTTGACTTGGTGAGCACCTGGGCGAAGTCGCCCGCGGTGATGCCGGTGGCGACCAGCTTGGCGCCGCTGTCGATGACGGTGAGCACCTTGGCCTTCTCACGAGGCTCGGTGCGGAGCTTCAGGTCGGTGGTCGCGTAGCGGGTGAGCCTGTGCAGCTTCGACTTGCCCTTGCGGGCCACCTGGGCCATCCGGTCCGCGGACCGGGTCACGGGCTCGACGCGGTTGCGGGCGGCCGCGGCGCCGGACACGTCGACCGTGGCGATCGTGTGACCCATGGTGCGGGCGGGGACCGTGCGGGTCGCGAGACCGGCGTTGGCGACTCCGACTCCGACCACAGCGAGCGTGAGCACCGGTGCGGCGATGGCGGCGATCCGCAAGGACCGGTTCTTCTGTTTGAGCTTGTGGTGGCGGGAGTGTGCGTGGCGATCTGGAGCCGTAGGCAAGGGCTTTCCATTTCGTCGGGGGCAGGGCAAGGAGCCAGCCATGCAACCACACCTGCAAGGAGGTTGCACAATCAACCAGACGTGAGACCGGACATTTCGGAACCCCCGACGCCGGTGTCGATCACGACCCGCGAGTCAACCCTGCGACACGGTCGCGGGTCAACCACCGGACATTTCGGATGCCTCCTCGACCCGCAGGTGGCCGGTCCCGTCGGTGTCGTCGAGCCAGCCCTCGGGGAGCACCACGCCGCGGCGCGGGCTGCCCTGGCGACCACGTGGCGTCCCCAGCTCGGCCACCGGGAACGTCTCGGCCGGGTCCAGCTCGGTCAGCAGCAGGTCGAGCTCGCGCAGCGAGGAGACCAGGGCCAGCGCATGGCGCAGCTGGCCGCCGGCACCGAACCCCTTGAGGTACCAGCTCACGTGCTTGCGGAACTCCTTGCAGCCGCGTTCCTCACCCATGTGCCGGGCGAGCAGCTCCGCGTGTCGCCGCATCATCTCGCCGACCTCGCCGAGCGTGGGCAGGGTCGCGACCTGCTCGCCGGCGAACGCCGCGGCGAGGTCACGGAACAGCCACGGACGGCCCAGGCACCCGCGGCCGACCACGACGCCGTCAACGCCGGTCTCAGCCATCATCCGCAGCGCGTCGCCGGCCTCCCAGATGTCGCCGTTGCCGAGCACCGGGATGTCGACGTGCGCGACGAGCTCGGCGATCGCGTCCCAGTCGGCCTCGCCGGAGTAGCCCTGGATCGCGGTGCGCCCGTGGAGCGCGATCGCCGCGATACCGGACTCCTGTGCGATGCGGCCGGCATCGAGGAAGGTGAGGTGGTCGTCGTCGATGCCCTTGCGGGTCTTCATCGTGACCGGCACCCCGTGGCGCTCGCCGGCAGCGACCGCCGCCTCGAGGATCTGGCCGAGCAGTGTGCGCTTCCAGGGCAGCGCCGCGCCGCCGCCCTTGCGGGTCACCTTGGGTACGGGGCACCCGAAGTTGAGGTCGACGTGGGCGACGCCGTACTCGGTGCACAGGATCTCGGTCGCCTTGCCGACGTACGTCGGGTCGGTGCCGTAGAGCTGGACGGAGCGGACGTCCTCGCTGTCGTCGAAGACCAGCATCTGCCGGGTGGTGGCGTCGCCCTCGACCAGCCCGCGGCTGGTGATCATCTCGCAGACGTAGAGACCCGCACCCTGCTCGGCGCAGAGCCGGCGGTAGGCGGCGTTGGTGATGCCGGCCATCGGCGCCAGGACGACAGGAGTGTCGACCTGCAGCGTGCCGAGCCGGAGCGGTGCAAAGGTACGGGAGGTCAGGAGGACGCCTTCTTCTGCTTCTTCTTGGCGGGCTTGACCACGGTGCCCTTCCAGACGATCGGAGCCTCGGCCATCACCGGCCGGTAGCTGACCCCGACCAGCTTGTTGCCGTGTGGCATCAGGAACATCAGGCAGGTGCGCGTCGAGGCGCCCTTGGCGAAGTCGCGCGGGAGCGGACCCGACGGGCACTTCCTGAACGAGGTGGTGAAGCCGGACGCGCCGATCAGGGTGTCGTCGTCGGCCAGGCCCCAGAGCGGGATGGCGGACCGTCCGATCTGGCCGGGGCCGACGTTGGCCACGCCCACCTTGACGTAGTACGGCGTCGAGGCCTTCGCCGCCGGGTTGAGGTCATAACGGCTCAGGTCCCTGATCCGGCCCTGGTAGATGCGCCGCACCTTGAGCCGGAGCGTGGTGCTGCGCTTGGCGTTGGGCGCGAACCCCACCGTGGCGGTCTCGCCGACCTTCAGCTCGGAGCCGGGCGCGGTCAGGGTCACGCCGGGCGGCGCCGAGACGCTCTCGGTCGGGAGCGAGACCGTCGGATCGGCGGTGACCCGCTCCTGCTGCTGCGTGCCGCACCCGCCGAGAACGAGCGCGACGGCGACCGCGGTCGCGAGGATCCGCGCGGAGCGGACAGGCGACAGCGGGTGCTTCACGCGGCACATTGTGCCTCCGCGCCGCGACATGATCGGCGCGAAACGCAGGGCCGAGGCGAGCGGCGCCGGGGTGGTCACCAGCTCAGCACCCCACCAGCCGTTGGGCCAGCCAGCCCTGCACCTGGTCGAGTGCCACGCGCTCCTGGTCCATGGTGTCGCGCTCACGGATCGTGACCGCCTGGTCCTCGAGGGTCTCGAAGTCGACCGTGACGCAGAACGGCGTGCCGACCTCGTCCTGCCGGCGGTAGCGCTTGCCGATCGCGCCGGCGTCGTCGAACTCGACGTTCCACGCGCCGCGCAGCTCCTGCGCGAGGTCCTTGGCCTTCGGCGTCAGGTCGGCGTTGCGGCTCAGCGGCAGCACCGCGGCCTTCACCGGTGCCAGTCGCGGGTCGAGGCGCAGCACGGTGCGCTTGTCGACGCCGCCCTTGGTGTTCGGTGCCTCGTCCTCGGTGTAGCTGTCGATGAGGAACGCCATCAGGCTCCGGGTCAGGCCGGCCGCGGGCTCGATCACGTAGGGCACGTAGCGCACGTTGGCCGCCTGGTCGAAGTACGAGAGGTCCTTGCCGGAGTACGTCGAGTGCTGAGTCAGGTCGAAGTCGGTGCGGTTGGCGATGCCCTCGAGCTCCTCGAAGTCACGCCCGGAGAAGCCGAAGCGGTACTCGATGTCCACCGTGCGCTTGGCGTAGTGGGACAGCTTCTCCTTCGGGTGCTCGTAGTGCCGCAGGTTGTCGCGGTCGATGCCGAGGTCGACGTACCAGCGCGTGCGCTCGTCGATCCAGTACTGGTGGAACTCCTCGTCGTCGCCGGGCTTGACGAAGTACTCCATCTCCATCTGCTCGAACTCGCGCGTGCGGAAGATGAAGTTGCCGGGAGTGATCTCGTTGCGGAAGCTCTTGCCGATCTGGGCGATCCCGAACGGCGGCTTCTTGCGGGTGCTGGTCACGCACGTTCTGGAAGTCCAGGAAGATGCCCTGCGCCGTCTCCGGACGCAGGTAGTGCAGGCCGGACTCGTCCTCGATCGACGCCGAGGTAGGTCTTGAGCATCATGTTGAAGTTGCGCGGCTCGGTCCACGCGCCACGGGTGCCGCAGTTGGGGCAGGCCAGCTCGGCGAGGTCGACCGAGTCGGGGTCGTCGATGCCCTTCCTGGTGGCGTAGTCCTCCTGCATGTGGTCGGCCCGGAAGCGCTTGTGGCACGACTGGCACTCGGTCAGCGGGTCGGTGAACGTCGAGAGGTGGCCGGAGGCCTCCCAGGTCTTCGTCGGCAGGATCACGCTGGAGTCGAGGCCGACCACGTCCTCACGGGCAGTGACCATGAAGCGCCACCACTGGCGCTTGATGTTCTCCTTGAGCTCGACACCGAGCGGGCCGTAGTCCCAGGCGGAACGGGTGCCGCCGTAGATCTCGCCTGCCGGGAACACGAACCCGCGGCGCTTGGCCAGCGAGACGACGTTGTCGAGCGCGGTCGGGGGCTTCTTCATCGGGAGGTGCTCCTGGGGTTGGCCCGGCTGGCTGCCGGGTCGTGGGGACGAAGGACCCAGCCTAGTCCGGCGTCCCGCGCCCGTTCACCCGAGTTCCCGTGCACCGGGCACGTTGAGCTCGCCGTCCAGCGACTCGTACGCCGACGGCTCGTCCAGCGCGCGGCCCAGCAGCGCGACCGCACCCAGCTTCACGTCGTACGTCGAGAGCGCGCGGCGGTAGCTGCCGACGTCGGCCCAGCGGGTGACCATCGTCCAGAGCTCGGGGTCGTCGACGTTGCGGCCGAGCTGCCCGTCGGCGTACCCGCGCTGCCGGGCGAGCACCGCCAGCGCCGCCTCGAGGTCCACCCGGAAGGTCTCGCCCTCCGCGAACGGGACCCGGAACCTGTTGACGACCAGCACGCGGCCGACCCTACCGTTTGACAATCATTCTCAACAGGACTGAGAATCATTCTCATGTTGCGCGTCGTCGCCCCCGTCCTGGCCCTGGCCGTGGCGGCGTCCGCGCTGACGGGCTGCGACGCGCAGGACGACGGCAAGGTGCACGTGGTGGCGGCGTTCTACCCGCTGGCGTGGGCCGCCGGGCAGGTCGCGGGGACGAACGCCGCGGTCGAGGACCTGACCACGCCCGGCGTCGAGCCGCACGACCTCGAGCTCACGGTGCGCCAGACCGCGGCGGTCTCCGCCGCCGACGTCGTGCTGTACGAGAAGGGCTTCCAGCCCTCCGTCGACTCCGCCGTGAAGGAGAACGCCCAGGACACGCTCGAGGTCGGCAGCGTCGTCGACCTGGAACAGACCGACGACGGCGTCGACCCGCACTTCTGGCACGACCCGGCGCGCATGGCCGACTACGCGGACGCGATCGGCGCCAAGCTCGCGAAGGTCGACCCGGCCCACGCGCAGGGCTACCGGTCACGGGCCGCCGTACTGCGTGGCCGGCTCGAGCGGCTGGACCGTGACTACGCAACCGGGCTGAAGAACTGCCGGGTGACCACGATCGTGGTCAGCCACGACGCGTTCGGCTACCTGTCGAAGTACGGGCTGCGGGTGCAGGGCATCGCCGGCCTCTCCCCCGACGCCGAGCCGTCGGCCCGGCACATCCGCGAGCTCCAGGACCTGATCGGCAGGGACGGCATCACGAGCGTGTTCTCCGAGACGCTGGCCTCCCCCAAGCTCACCGAGTCGCTGGCCCGCGACCTCGCCCTGCGCAGCGAGGTCCTCGACCCGATCGAGGGCGTGCAGGAGGACGCCCCGTCGGGCACCGACTACCTCTCCCTCATGCGCGGCAACCTGAAGAAGCTGGAGAGGGCGAACTCCTGCTCATGAACGACCAGGTGCTCGCCCTCGCCGACGTCGCCGTCTCGCTCGGCGGGCGGCCGGTGCTGCGCGACATCGACCTGAGCGTGACGCAGGGCGAGGTGGTGGCCCTGCTCGGCGCCAACGGCTCCGGCAAGTCGACCCTGGTCCGCACCGCGGTCGGGCTGCACCCGCTGCGCACCGGCTCGGTACGAGCTGTTCGGCACGCCGCTCCCGTCGTACGACGCCTGGCAGCGGGTGGGCTACGTGCCGCAGCGCTCGTCGGCCGCGACCGGCGTCCCCGCGACGGTGTGGGAGGTGGTCGCGTCGGGGCGGCTGTCCCGACGCCGGCTGCTCGTTCCCCTGGGGCGCGCAGACCGGGCCGCGATCAGGGCGGCGATCGACGCGGTCGGGCTCGGCGACCGCACGGGCCACCCGGTCTCGACCCTCTCCGGCGGTCAGCAGCAGCGGGTGCTGATGGCGCGGGCGCTCGCCGGCGAGCCCGACCTGATGCTGCTCGACGAGCCGAACGCGGGCGTCGACGTCGACAGCCAGCACCGGATCGCGGACACGCTCGCCGAGCGGGCCGCCGCCGGCGCGACGCTGCTGGTGGTGCTGCACGAGCTCGGCCCGTTCGCGCCGCTGATCCGTCGCGCGATCATGCTTCGCGAGGGACGGCTGGTCTACGACGGGCCGCCGTCCGGCGTGGTCGACCTGCACGACGCTCAGCCGTTCGGGGGCCACCACCACCCGCGCCCGCTCCGGACCGGACTTCGTGCCCGAGGTCCGGGCCCCGTTCGAGGGTGGCCGCTGATGCTGGACATCCTCGTCTCCCCGTTCATGCTCCGGGCGCTCGTCGCCGCTGCCGCCACCGGGCTCGCGGCGCCGGCGGTCGGCACCTACCTGGTGCAGCGCCGGCTCTCGCTCATGGGCGACGGCATCGGACACATCTGCGTCACGGGCGTCGCCCTCGGGGTGCTCACCGGCACCTCACCGGTGCTGGCCGCGATCGTGGTCGCGGTGCTCGGCGCGCTCCTGATCGAGCTGATCCGGAGCACCGGCAAGGCGAGCGGCGACGTGGCCCTGGCGCTGCTCTTCTACGGCGGCATCGCCGGCGGCCTGGTGCTGATCTCGCTGGCCGGCAACAGCGCGTTCGCCTTGCAGGGCTACCTGTTCGGGTCGATCACCTCGATCTCCGCGGGCGACGTGTGGGTCAGCGTCGCGCTCGCCGCGGTCGTGATCCTGCTGTCCGTGACGTTGCTCCCCCAGCTGTTCGCGGTCGCGCACGACGAGGACTACGCGCGCACCGCCGGGCTCGACGTCCGCGTCTACAACGTCCTGATCTCGGTGCTCGCCGCGGTCACGGTCGCGCGTCTCGATGCGCACCGTCGGGCTGCTGCTGGTCAGCGCGCTGATGGTGGTGCCGGTCGCCACGTCGCAGCAGTTCGCCCGCGGCTTCCGGTCGACGATGGCCGGCGCGATGGTGGTCGGGATCGTCGCGGCGCTGCTGGGGGTGGGCACCTCGGCGTACGTCGACGTACCTCCCGGGGCCACGATCGTGCTGGTCGCGCTGCTCGGGTTCGTGGCCACCTGGCCGGTCGGGATCGTCGTGCAGCGCCGGCGCCGGGCGCGGGTGCCGTTCCCGGCGGACCCGGTGCCCGAGCACGAGACCGTGGGCGAGACGCACGGGCACGAGCACGGGCCGCACTGCGGCCACGTCGCCGTCGAGCACGGCGACCATGTCGACTACATCCACGGCGGACACCGCCACGCGGCGCACGGAGGCCACTATGACGAGCACTGACCAGGGCCCGGTCCGCCCGACGCGGCAGCGCAAGGCGATCGCCGCGGTGCTGGGCACGAACGAGGAGTTCCTCAGCGCCCAGGAGATCCACGACCTGCTGCGCCGCGGCGGCGACTCGATCGGGCTCTCGACGGTCTACCGCACGGTGCAGGCGCTCGCCGACGCCGGCGAGGTCGACGTGCTGCGCAACGAGGGCGGCGAGGCCGTCTACCGCCGGTGCAGCGACACCCACCACCATCACCTGGTCTGCCGCTCGTGCGGCGCGACGGTCGAGGTGGAGGGCCCGGCGGTGGAGAAGTGGACCCGCGCGGTCGCCGCGGAGCACGGCTACTCCGACGTCAGCCACACGCTGGAGCTGTTCGGGACCTGCCCCGCGTGCGCGTGAACCCGCGGCTGCTCTTGCTCAACGGCGTGCCCGGGGCAGGCAAGTCGACCCTGGCGTCGCGCTATGCGGAGGACCACCCCGGCGTGCTGATCTGCGACATCGACCGGCTGCGCACGATGGTCGCCGGCTGGCAGGACGACTTCGCCGGCACCGGCCGGTTGGTTCGCGCGGCCGCGCGTGCCTTCCTGACCGCATACCTGGCCGAGGGGGGTGACGTGGTCGTGCCGCAGCTGGTCGGCAACGTGCGCGAGCTGGACGGCTTCGCAGAGGCAGCGGCTTCGGCCCGTGCGTCGTTCGTGCACGTGCTGCTCGACGTGCCCGTCGCCGAGGTGACGTCCCGCTTCGCCGGCCGGACGGAGGGCGAGTGGCTCCCACAGGTGCGCAGGCTGGTCGCCGAGACTGGCGGTGACGACGCCCTGCGCGCGTGGCACCACCGATTGTCCGCGGTGCGCCGGGAGCGCCCGGAGCTGCTCGTCGTACCCAGTGTGAGCGGCGACGTGGAGGCGACGTACGCCGCGCTGGTTGCTGCGTTGGGCTGAGGGGTGCTCGGGCCGGGAGACCGCGCATTTGCGAAGTTGTCGGGATCCCTGAGGGCTCGCGCACCCCGACAACCCAGCAAATGCGGTGATCAGCGGCACCGCCCACCCGCCACTAGAGTCACCCCGTGCCCCGCCGTACGCCGAGGACCCAGCCGGTGCGTCCGCCCGACCCGCACCCGTCGGGCGCGCGGCCCCCGGCGATCCCGAGGGACCTGGTCCCGGGGCACGTCGCGATCATCATGGACGGCAACGGGCGCTGGGCGAAGGCGCGGGGCAAGCCACGCACGGCCGGGCACGAGCAGGGCGAGAGCAGCCTGTTCGACGTGGTCGAGGGCGCGATCGAGATCGGGGTCAAGGCGATCTCGGCCTACGCGTTCTCGACGGAGAACTGGACCCGCTCCCCCGCCGAGGTGAAGTTCCTGATGGGCTTCAACCGCGACGTGATCCGGCGCCGCCGCGACGAGATGCACGAGCTGGGCGTGAAGGTGCGCTGGGCCGGCCGCGCACCGCGGCTCT
The DNA here is from genome assembly GCA_963745795.1 of uncultured Actinomycetota bacterium. Taxonomy (GTDB): domain Bacteria; phylum Actinomycetota; class Actinomycetes; order Propionibacteriales; family Nocardioidaceae; genus Marmoricola. The sequence goes on from CAVUYR010000006.1 coordinate 892,454, forward strand.
GGCGGTCGGTGATCAAGGAGCTCCAGGTCGCCGAGGAGCTGACGAAGGACAACGACGTCCTCACGCTCACCATGTGCGTCAACTACGGCGGCCGCGCCGAGCTCGCCGACGCCGCCGCCGCGATGGCGCGCGACGCGCAGGCCGGAAGGCTCAACCCGGACCGGATCACCGCGGACACGTTCGAGCGCTACCTGTACGTCCCCGAGCAGCCCGACGCCGACATGGTCTGGCGTACGTCGGGCGAGCAGCGGCTGTCGAACTTCATGCTGTGGCAGGCGGCGTACTCCGAGATGGTGTTCACCGACGTCCTCTGGCCCGACGTCGACCGCCGCGACCTGTGGCGGGCGATCGAGATCTACGCCGAGCGCGACCGCCGTTACGGCTCGGCCTGAAACACCAGCTGCTCGGCGAGCCGGCCGCCGTGCTCCTCGATGAGCCCGCTGCGCACGAATCCGTGGCGCTCGTAGAGGCGAGCCGCCTCCGGGTTCTCCAGCATCACGAACAGGTGTGCCCGAAGCCCCAGTGACCGAGCCATCTCGACGACCGCGTCGAGCACCCGGCCGCCCAGGCCCTCGCCCCGGCGCTCCGGCTCGGTCCACATCGCGACCACCATCAGGTACCCCTGGCGCTCCCCGGCGAAGCCGGCGCCCATCGCGACCGGCCTGCCCTCGTCGTACACGAGCACAGAGCCGCTGCCGGCGCGGTCCCGCCACACGTCCTCGGTGTGGGCCTCCTCGCGGGCGAGGTCGGAGCCGAACGCCGCCGGCGACTCGGCGAGCGCGCGCAGCCGGATCGACCGCCAGTCCTGCCAGTCGTCGGGCCCGATCGTGCGCAGCTCCACCATGCCGGCAAGAGTGGCAGCCGGTCCGCCGCACCCGCGACCGATATCTTGCGGTCATGACGGTCGTGTCGGAACGGATCGGACAGTTCTTCCACGAAGGTGCCCGGCTGGAGTACACGGAGTACGGCGGGTCGCACCATGGCGACCACCGCTGGGTGGTCCTGCTGCACGCGCAGCTGATGCCGCGCCGGATGCAGCAGCCGCTGGCCCGGGCCCTGGCCGAGGCCGGCAACCACGTCGTCACCCTCGACCTGCTCGGCCACGGCCGGTCCGACCGGCCCGACGACCCGCTGGTCTACTCGATGACCGCCTTCGCGGAGCAGGTCGTCCACCTGCTCGACCAGCTCGGCGCCGAGGACGCCGTGATCGGCGGCACCTCGCTCGGGGCCAACGTCTCGCTCGAGGTCGCGGCCCTCGCCCCCTCGCGGGTGCGGGGGCTGATCGTGGAGATGCCGGTGCTCGACAACGCGCTCCACGCCGGGCTGCTCGCCTTCGGGCCGCTGATGTTCGCGGCCCGCTTCCTGCCGTTCACGATCGACGGCATCCGGATCGCCACCCGGGTCGTGCCGCGCGGGCTGGTGCCGTTCTGGGCCGGCATCGTGCTCGACACGCTCAACCAGCGCTCCGGTCCGATGGCGGCCGCGCTCCACGGGATGTTCTTCGGCCGGATCGCCCCGCCCTCCAAGGTGCGCGAGACGCTGACCATGCCTGCGTTGATCGTCGGCCACCGGCGCGACCCGATCCACCCGGCCGCCGATGCCGCGATGCTCGCCGAGGAGATGCCAGCCTCTCGGTTCGAGGAGGCGAAGAGCATCTTCGAGTGGTGGTTGGCCCCGGCCCGGCTCGACGCTGCCGCCGCCGGCTTCGTAGCGGACTGCTTCGAGGCCGAGCGTGCCGACCGGGCGCGGCAGGTCCGCTCGACGTAGGCCCCGGGGGAGAATGGCCGGGTGCCCCTCTACAGCGACGAAGCGATCGTGCTCCGCACGCGCAAGCTCGCGGAGGCCGACCGGATCATCACGCTGCTGACCCGCCAGCACGGCGTGGTGCGGGCGGTCGCGCGCGGGGTCCGTCGTACGTCGTCGAAGTTCGGCTCGCGGCTCGAGCCGTTCACCCACGTCGACCTCCAGCTCGCGGTGGGCCGCAACCTCGACACGGTGACCCAGGCGGTCACACGCGACCCGTTCGGGGCCGTGATCAGTGCCGACTACGACCGCTACACCGCGGCCTCGGTGATGCTCGAGACCTCCGAGCACCTGGTCGCGGAGGAGCGCGAGCCGTCGGTGCAGCAGTACCTGCTGCTCGTCGGCGGCCTCCGGGCGATGACCGCCGGCGAGCGCCGCCCCGGCGACGTGCTCGACTCGTTCCTGCTGCGCTCGCTGGCGGTCGCCGGCTACGCACCCTCGTTCGACGCGTGCGCGCGCTGCGGGCTCGAGGGACCGCACCGCGCGTTCAACCCGGCCCACGGCGGCATGCTCTGCCCCGGGTGCCGGCTGCCCGGCTCGGCCCACCCGGCACCCGAGACGGTCACCCTGCTCGGTGCCCTGCTCGCCGGCGACTGGCCCCTCGTCGAGACCGCGGACGTGCGGTCGCGCAAGGAGGCGGCCGGACTGGTCTCGGCGTACCTGTCCTGGCACCTCGAGCGCGGGCTCCGCTCGCTGCCCTACGTGACCCGTTAGGACCTAAGTGCGCGCGACGTAGAGGCCCAGTCCGGCGTCGCGCGCGGAGACGCACAGGCCCACCAGGTCGCGCAGCACCGCGGTGGCCTCCGCCGCGGACACCCCGCCGGCGTGGAGCTCGTCGGTCGTCGCCCAGCGGGTGCCGAGCTCGGCCACCTGGTCGGGCCCGACGGAGGCGAGGGCGTCCCGCACCTCGTCGGCCACCCGGTCGACGTTGGCGGTGACGTACGTCGGCCGAGGCGGCCGTACGCCGCCGTTCAGCTCGGCGTAGAGCCGCCCGACGTGTACTTCGGGGTCGACCCAGGTCGTGTCCATGAGGTCGTCACCGGGGGTGCCGTCGGCGGACACGAAGAAGTCGATCCGGTCCCCCATGACTGACCCCCTGCGGTGAGATCCAAAAGCATGACACGTCGGTGGAGGACCGTCAGCGCACGCGGTTGACTGCCGAGATCACGGCCTTCAAAGAGGCGGTGACGATGTTCGGGTCGAGGCCGACGCCCCACACGATGTCGCCGCCGACCACGCACTCGACGTACGCCGCCGCGATCGCGTCGCCACCCGACGACAGCGCATGCTCGGCGTAGTCGAGCACACGCACGTCGAACCGCTCGTCGCCGAGCTCGTTGATCGCGTTGACGAACGCCGCGATCGGCCCGTTGCCGCTCCCCTCGAGCGTGCGGAGCTCGCCATCGACGTACACGTTGACCGTGAGCGCGTCCTTCTCCCCGGCGGCGGAGGAGGTGTGCACGGAGTTGAGCCGGAGCGGCTCGGTGCGGCTGAGGTACTCGGTCTGGAACGCCTGCCAGATCGCCTCCGCCGACATCTCCCCGCCCTCGCCGTCGGTCTGCCGCTGCACGGCGCCGGAGAACTCGATCTGCAGCCGACGCGGCAGGTCGAGCTTGTGCTCGGCCTTCATGATGTAGGCCACGCCGCCCTTGCCGGACTGGCTGTTGACCCGGATCACGGCCTCGTAGGTGCGGCCGACGTCCTTCGGGTCGATCGGCAGGTACGGCGCCTCCCACGGGTGCTCGCCCACCGGGTGGCCGGCATCGTCGGCCTCCTTCTCGAGCGCCTCGAGGCCCTTCTTGATCGCGTCCTGATGGCTGCCGGAGAAAGCCGTGTAGACGAGGTCACCGGCGTACGGGTGCCGCGGGTGGACCGGGAGCTGGGTGCAGTACTCGACGGTGCGCCGGATCTCGTCGATGTCGGAGAAGTCGATCATCGGCTCCACGCCCTGGCTGAACAGGTTCAGCCCGAGCGTGACCAGGTCGACGTTGCCGGTGCGCTCACCGTGGCCGAACAGGCAGCCCTCGACCCGATCGGCACCCGCCATCGTCGCCAGCTCGGTGGCCGCCACTGCCGTGCCGCGGTCGTTGTGCGGGTGCAGCGAGATCACCGTGTTGGCGCGCCGGGTCAGCTGGCGGGAGAACCACTCGATCTGGTCGGCGTACACGTTCGGCGTCGCCATCTCGACCGTCGCCGGCAGGTTGAGGATGATCTCGCGGTCGTCCTCAGGCTGCCACACGTCGGAGACCGCCTCGCAGACCTCGACCGAGAACGGGAGCTCGGTGCCAGTGAAGATCTCGGGCGAGTACTCGTAGCCGATCACCGTCGTGTCGAGCCAGTTCTCCGCGTGCTTCATCACCAGCTCGGTGCCGCGCACGGCGATGTCCTTGATCTCGTCCTTGCCGGCGTGGAAGACCACCCGGCGGAAGAGCGGCGCCAGCGCGTTGTACATGTGGATGTTCGCGTGATGCACGCCGACCAGCGACTGCACGGAGCGCTCGATCAGGTCTTCGCGGGCCTGGGTGAGCACCGAGATCGTCACGTCCTCGGGCACCTTGTCCTGCTCGACCAGCTGCCGCACGAACGCGAAGTCGGTCTCGGACGCGGCCGGGAACCCGACCTCGATCTCCTTGTAGCCCATCCGCACCAGGAGGTCGAACATCATCATCTTGCGGGCGGGGCTCATCGGGTCGATCAGCGCCTGGTTGCCGTCACGCAGGTCGGTCGACAGCCAACGGGGCGCCTCGGTGATGGTTCGCTCCGGCCAGGTGCGGTCGGGGAGGTCGATCGGAGGGAACGCGCGATAGCGGTGCACCGGCATGCCACCGGGCCGCTGGGTCGAGACGAACCGCTCGCTCTGCAGGGTCATGATCATTCCTTCGCTGTCTGTCGGAGCCGGAGCATCACGGAACTCCGCAGCGAGGAGGCCCGGTTGCTAGACCTCGCTGCGGCAGCGAAGGAGCCCTTCGTGACGCACGCAGAGCGTGCTCCTCAGGACAGGAAGGCTGCGCGTCATGACCCCATCAGGGTAGCGCCCGGACGAATCGGGGTGAACCCGGGACCGGGTGCTGGTCGCGCTCCTGACCAGCGCAGGCCCACGATCCACGCGCAGGTCATCCGAACCGGCAAGATGTGCCCATGCCTGTCACCCGAGGGTTCACCGGCAAGCGTCGGGCCGACCGCGCGGTGCACGCCGACCGGCTTCCGCCGGGCCAGTACGACGCCGGCATGGACTGGCCCGCCCTGACCGCCGAGGCCACGCCACGGGTCGACACCGAGATGTGGACGATGGTCGTCGACGGGCTGGTGCGAACGCCCCGGAGCTGGGACTGGCGCGAGATCCACGCGCTCGAGGGGTCGACGTACCACGGGGACATCCACTGCGTGACGACGTGGAGCAAGTTCGACACCACGTTCACCGGGGTCAGCGTCGACACCCTGCTGGAACAGGCCGGGCCGCTGCCCGAGGCGGCGTACGTGATGGCGCACGCGACGACCGGCTACACCACCAACCTGCCGCTCGAGGACGTCACCGGCGGCAAGGCCTGGGTGGTCTGGGAGTTCGACGGGCGGCCGCTGCCGGTCGACCACGGCGGACCGGTGCGGCTGCTGGTGCCGCACCTCTACTTCTGGAAGTCGGCGAAGTGGGTCACCCGGCTGGAGCTGATGGACCGCGACAGGCCGGGGTTCTGGGAGCAGAACGGCTACCACGACCGCGGCGACCCGTGGCTGGAGCAGCGCTACCAGGGAGACCCGTGAGTACCACCCCAACGCTCGCCCCCGCCGGTGCCTGGACCACCGGCACGCTCGCGGAGGTCGAGCGCTCCGACCGTCTCGTGCGGCTGCGGTTCGAGGTGGCCGACCGGGTGGACCACCTGCCCGGCCAGCACTACGTGCTCCGGCTCCGCGCACCGGACGACTACACAGCCCAGCGTTCCTACTCCGCGGCCTCCGACCCGGACGACCCGCTGCTGGAGCTGATGGTGGAGTGCCTGCCCGACGGCGAGGTCTCGGAGTTCATGCACGACGAGGCGCGGGTGGGCGACGTGTTCGAGCTGCGCGGTCCGATCGGCGGCTGGTTCACGTGGTCCGGCGAGGTGCCGGCGGTCGCGGTGGCGGGCGGTTCCGGCGTGGTGCCGATCGTTGCGATGGTGCGCTACGCGCGCCGGCTCGGGCTGGAGCGACCTGCTCCGCGTGGTCGCCGTGGCCCGCTCCCTCGACACGCTCCCCTACGCCGTCGAGCTACGGAAGTACGGCGCGCTCGTGGCGCTCACCCGCGAGAACCTCAACGGCCGGGTGGCCGCCCCGCCCTACCCGGAGGAGGTGGGCCCGCTCGTCGAGGGCGCCGAGCGTGCCTACGTGTGCGGCTCGGTCGGGTTCGCGTCGTACGCCCAGCGGCTGCTCGGTGAGTCCGGCATGCGCGCCGACGCCATCCGGGTGGAGCAGTTCGGCGCCTCCGGCTAGCTGACTGCCCCTTCGCCCACGCCTGCCGGTGTGTCGGAGCCGCCGGGAAGCCCGGCCAGCACGTGCTCCCATCGCGCGGCCACGCGGTCCAGCGCGAGCTCGGCGACCCGAGCCCGGCCGGCGCCGCCGAGACGCTGCCGCTGCGCCGGATCGGCCAGCAACCGCGACAGCGCCTCCGCCAGTCCCGGCACGGACTGGGGCTGGACCAGCAGACCATCGACGTCGTCGGTCACGAGCTCGGCCGGCCCGGTCGGGCAGTCGTACGCCACCACAGGTGTGCCTGCGGACATCGCTTCGATCAGCACCATCGGGAAGCCCTCGAAGCGCGAGGAGAGGACGAAGACGCCGGCCTCGGCCAGCCGCTCCTGCAGGTCAGACGTGAACCCTTCGAGCCGCACGCTCGAGGCCAGTCCCCTGCTCTCGATCATCCTCGCCAGCCGCTGCCGTCGGGGACCCGCGCCATAGATCTGCAACGTCCAGGTGGGATGCGCCCGGTGCACCCGCACCCAGGCCCGGATCAGCAGGTCGAAGCCCTTCTGCCGGCTCAGCCTGCCGGCGGCCACCACCACCGGCAGCCTCCCGTCTCCCCTCGAGCCGGACGGGGCGACGGCCGGGTTGGGCAGCGCGAGTACCGGGACGAGCGGGCCCAGCAGCTCCCGGTAACGCTCCGCATCGACTCGGGTGAGGGTCGTCACGAGCGCGGCGCGGGGATACCAGCGGCGGTAGAGCCTTCGCAGCGAGGGTCCAGCGCGGCCGAGGTGCAGATGCTCCTGGAGCACGAGTTTCACGCCGGCGGGGGCAAGGCGCGCCAGCGCGAGGTTGACGCCGCACCGGGTGCCCACCACGACGCTGCCCCTTTGCGTGCGCAGGTAGCGCCACAGCATCAGGTCCCCGGCCAGCGAGTACTGCGAATAGCGCGCGTCGTGCCGGGTGCTCAGCACGCTGGGCACCCGACGCAGCAGACCGAGGAGCACCCGGGCCAGCCGCGCGCCTGCCCCTCGCGGTGGCCCGTCGGCAGCTGCGAAGGGCATGAGCGGGCGCAGCCGCACACCCGGGGGCAGCTGGATCTGCGTCTCGGCCCGGTGTCGGTACACGCTGGCCACTTCGACGTCGTGCCCGCGGCGCGTCAGCTCACCGGCCAAGAGGAACGTGGTGCGCACAGTGCCACCGCCCAGGTAGGCGTTGAACAACACGAATCGCACCCGCATGGGGCGACACCCCCTCCTGCTCACGTGTCCACGGTCGGTGTGCCCGTTGGCGGCTGCACCGGGGTGATAGTACTTGCGCCACGTCATGCTGGGCGCATGGCAACGCTGCTCGTCGTCCACCACTCCCCAACGCCCACGATGCAGTCCCTGACCGACGCGGTGCTCGCCGGGGCGCACGACGACGCGATCGATGGAGTCGAGGTGGTGGTGCGGCCGGCGCTCGAGGCGGACGTCGACGACGTGCTGGCCGCGGACGGGTACCTGCTCGGCACGACGGCAAACTTCGGCTACATGTCAGGCGCGCTCAAGCACTTCTTCGACACCATCTTCCTGGAGGCGGGCGGTGCGCTGGCCGACGACGGGTCCGCCAGCGCGGGCGCCGGTACGGCGAAGCCGTTCGGGCTCTACGTGCACGGGCGCTACGACACCGAGGGCGCTATCCGGTCCGTCACCTCGATCGTGCAGGCGCTGGCCTGGAGGCAGTCGGCGGAGGTGCTGTCGGTGGTAGGGGACGTGGGCGAGGAGGAGAAGGAACGCGCGTACGAGCTCGGGGGGACGCTCGCGGCACTGCTCGCAGACTGAGCCCAGATCCGGACGCGTTCTCGTCCGGCGACCACCACCGCCTCGGCCAGGAGGGCGAGCACCTCGGGCAGCCGACGCTCCGCGCGGTCGTTCCAGCGGGCCAGGTCGCGCACCCGCGCCAGCCGCACGTCTGGCGGCGCGACCCAGCGAACGCCGGCCTCGTCGTCGTGCAGCGTGTGCCAGACCAGGTCGAGGGCACGGGCCGTGCGCTGGCCGCCGCCGCCCGCGTCACGGACCGAGGTCACCAGGCAGACCCCGTCGTACGTCGCCCAGGTGCCCTGGGCCCAGCCCGCGCCCAGCCGTTCCTGTGCGTCGGCCAGGATCGTCTGGATCGTGCTGAGCTCGGCCAACCGGGCAGACGCCCGGTCCTGGTGCGTGAGCCGTCGTCGTTCGGCCCGCTGCTCTGATCGCCGCCCTGTCAATGACATGCCCGTCATGATCTGATCGTGCGCCCGGAGCGGCCGGATGTCGAGAGTCGGATGCGGCTCAGATTCACGTCGACGTGACGCCGCCGATGCGACCCTCGCGGAAGGCGTCGACGAAGAGCGCGTGGTCCTTGCGCACGCGCCCGGCGTAGGCGATGCCGAAGTCGACCAGATCGGCGACGAACTCGCCCTCACGCTCCTTGAGCGCGTCGGCGATCGCGTACTCGGTCTGGAAGCGCACCAGCGACTCGTCGCTGTCGGCGTCGGAGGCGCAGTGGATCTTCGCCGTCGCCCGACCCAGGTCGCGGAGCAGGACCCCCATGTCCTCGGGCTCGTTGATGTCGTCCCAGACCAGGTCGGCCTCGTAGGGCGACAGCTCGTCGACGACGTAGCCGACCCCCTTCATCGTCGTGTAGCCGAGCAACGGGTCGGAGTGCACCTGCAGCGAGCGCTGGCTGATCGTGGTGCGGTGGCCCTCGTGCTCGAAGTACTCCTGCGCCTCCGCGATGTCGATCACCCGCGACAGTGCCGGCACGTTGGCCTGCTTCATGGAGAGCACGACGTCGTTCTCGAGCGCCTGGTTGTAGCCCTCCAGCAGCAGGTTGTACGCCGGCAGCCCGGCGCTGCCGATGCCGAACCCGGAGCTCCCGACGATGTCCTTGACGTCGTAGAACAGGTCGCGGACCACGCGCTTGTTCTCGGGGATCGTGGTCAGGTAGCGCCGGAACGCGGCCATGACCGAGCCGAACTCGGCCTTCGGCAGGCGCCGCACGCCGGGCCCGTCGCGGAAGCGGCGCTCGTTGTCCACGATCTCGCTGACCCCGTCGAGCATCTCGAGCCGGCTGGAGAGTCGCGCCTGCGTGAGCACCTCGTTGACGACGCCGGTCGTGTTGTCCAGGCGCAGCGCGAACTCGCCGTCCTCGGTGCCGTCGACGTATCCGTGCACCTGCTCCAGGTAGGCGTCGAGGTAGACCTGCGAGAGCCCGCGGAGCGCCTCCTCCGGGAGCGCCTTCTGCCAGCCCATCAGGGCCAGTGAGGCGAGGAAGCGCCGCAGGTCCCACGAGAACGGGCCGAGGTAGGCCTCGTCGAAGTCGTTGACGTCGAAGATGAGCTCGCCGTGGGAGTTCATGTAGGTGCCGAAGTTCTCGACGTGCAGGTCCCCGTGGATCCAGACCCGGCCGGTGCGCTCGTCCGCCCACCGGTCGCGGCCCTTCGCAAGGTCGTGGTCGAAGAGGCAGGCGGTGCCGCGGTAGAACGCGAACGGGTCGGCGGCCATCTTCCGGTACTTGCCACGGAACGCCACCGGGTCCGCCTTCATCAGTGGCGCGAACGCCTCCTCGAGCACGTCGATCACGAGCTGCTGACGTTTGGGGGCAGGTGCCATTCGGCGACCATAGCCGCAGGTAGCATCGCCGGGACCTGCCCGCTCCGACTACGTCGAGGTCATCCGGTGCCCAGCCCGTCCGTCGTACGACGCCTGACGCTGCCGGCGCTGGGCGCGCTGCTCGCTGGGCTCGTGCTCGCCGGCTGCGCGGACAAGGTGTCGCCGACGGGCAAGACGCAGGCCGACCCGGAGAACCGGCCGGAGCTGGGCAGCTGCCACGCGCTCGACCCGCAGGACGTCGAGAAGGCCAGCGACGCGTCCAAGCCGGTCTCCTGCTCCGAGGAGCACACGGCGGAGACGTTCGCGATCGGCTCCTTCCCCGACAGCTTCTCCTCCGCCTCGTACGACGACGCGGCGCTGGGCCGCTTCGTCTTCGGCACCTGCGGCAAGGCCTACCGCGCCTTCCTCGGCGGAGACGAGTCCGAGACCATGCGCTCGCTGCTGAGCTGGGCGTGGTTCCGCCCGTCGGAGCAGGCATGGAAGGAGCAGACACGCTGGTACCGCTGCGACGTGGTCGGCGGCCCGATCGGCGCCTCGTCATACCGGCCTCTGCCGCGCACGCTCAAGGGGTTCATGTCCGCACGGCCAGACGAGGACTGGACGCTCTGCGCGCGAGGCAGCAACGTGTCCGGGTCTGAGAAGGTGCCATGCTCCACGAAGCACGACTGGCGAGCGGTCACCACGATCAAGCTCGGCCAGCCCGACGACGCCTACCCCGGCGACCGGATCGCCCAGATCCGGAGCCAGCAGTACTGCTCCGACTCCGTCGGGGCCTGGCTCAACTACCCGGCGACCAACTACGACTACGGAGTGACGGTGTTCCACGAGGCAGAATGGAAGGCTGGCAACCGACGGTCGATCTGCTGGGCGAGGACGGAGGCGTGACACGCCGTACGACGGGCGCGCTGGTCGCTGCCCTGGCGGCGACCCTGCTGGTGTCGGGTTGTGGCTCGGGGCTGAGAGCGGCGAAGGTCGACGCCAAGGCCGAGGCGAGCGCCACCGCCACCCAGTCGACGCCCGGTCCTCCGCCGCCGGCGCCGAAGGTGGGCAAGTGCTACGACCTGACCTACAAGGAGAGCCTGCAGGGCACCAGCAAGGCCGACCCGGTGCCCTGCAAGGACAAGCACACCTCCGTGACGATCTACGTCGGCGAGTTCGACCCCATCGCCGACGGCCACCTGCTCGCCGTCGACTCCGACGAGGTGCAGGCGCAGATCGCGAAGGTCTGCCCGACCAAGGTGGGCGACTGGATCGGCGGGTCGAAGGATGACCAGCGGCTGAGCCGCTTCAAGGCCACCTGGTTCAGCCCGACGCTCGCGGCGTCCGACTCGGGTGCGGACTGGTTCCGATGCGACCTGGTCGCCAAGCGTGGGGACAAGTCGTTCGCCGCGATCACCCGCACCAAGGGGGCGCTCGACGACCCCGCCGCGCTCGACACCTACGGCACCTGCAGCACCACCGATCCCGGCGACAAGAAGAAGCCCTTCGAGGCGGTGGTCTGCACCGAACCGCACACCTGGCGCGCGGTGTCGGTCGTGGACATCGAGAAGGACGCCGGCTACCTGGGGCCACGCACCCAGAACGTGGCAGACGTGGCGTGCAAGGCCCAGGCGCAGCAGCGGGCGACCGACCCGCTGAAGCTCAAGTGGGCGTTCCAGTGGCCCACCCAGGAGGACTTCGACGCCGGCCAGCGCTACGGCCTGTGCTGGGTGCCGGACAAGGCCTGAGCGCTTCCTAGAACCCGAGGCGGCGGAGCTGGCGCGGGTCTCGCTGCCAGTCCTTGGCGATCTTGACCCGCAGGTCGAGGTAGACCGGGGTGCCGAGGAGCGCCTCGATCTGGTGGCGGGCTGCGGTGCCCACCTCACGCAGCCGGACGCCTTTGTGGCCGATCACGATGCCCTTCTGCGAGTCCCGCTCCACGAACAGGTTGGCGTGGATCTCCAGCAACGGCTTGTCGGCGGGGCGGTCCTCGCGCAGACCCATCTCCTCGACGACGACGGCGATCGAGTGCGGCAGCTCGTCACGGACACCCTCGAGGGCGGCCTCCCGGATCAGCTCGGCCACGATCGCCTCTTCGGGGGCGTCGCTCAGGTCGCCGTCGGGGTAGAGCTGCGGCCCGTCGGGGAGCAGGCCCACCAGCAGGTCCTCGAGCAGCTTCACCTGGTCGCCGGACCGGGCCGACACCGGCACGATCTCGGCCCACTCGATGCCCGTGGCCTCGCCCAGTGCCGCGATGTCGAGCAGGTGCTTGCCGATCTGCTCGCCGGTCGCGAGGTCGGTCTTGGTGGCCACCGCGACCTTCGTGGTGCGTCGTACCTTCGCCATCTCGTTGACGATGAACCGGTCGCCGGGGCCGACCTTCTCGTTGGCCGGGAAGCAGACCGCGACGATGTCGACCTCAGCGAGCGTGGTCTTCACGAGGTCGTTGAGCCGCTCGCCGAGCAGCGTGCGCGGCCGGTGCAGGCCCGGGGTGTCGACCAGGATCAGCTGGGCGTCCGGGCGGTGCACGATGCCGCGGACGACGGTGCGCGTGGTCTGCGGCTTCGAGCTGGTGATCACGACCTTGCTGCCCACGAGCGCGTTGGTGAGCGTGGACTTGCCGGCGTTGGGCCGCCCCACGAAGGACACGAAACCACTGCGGTGCTCGGTCATCGGGGTGGTGTTCATCGATCCCTCGCTGCGTCGTAGTCGGCCCAGATCTGCTCGTCAGACTTGCCCTCGCGCTTGCCGCGCGCGTAGATCGGTCCCGGGTCGACCGCACGCGCCCGGCGGCCGCGGGCGCCGCTCCAGTAGCCCATCACGTCGAAGGCACCCGCCGCGAAGCCGACGTCGTGACGCAGGTGGCGCCGGATGTCGCGCATCTGGGCGGACTCGCCGGCCATCCAGAAGTAGCCGGGCCCCTCCGGCCAGGCGATCCCGCGGACCACATCGGCCAGCGCGCTGTCCCCCTCACCGGGGGGCGTCAGCCAGCGGACGTCGGCCTCGGCGAGCAGGTCCGGGTAGGCGTCCGAAGTCCCCTCCGGGGCCTCGACGTACGACGTGGGCGCGAGCCCGGCAGCGTGCGCGGCGACCCACTCGTGAATCCGCGCGAGAGCGGGAAGTCCAGTGAGGTCCGCGACCAGCAGCAACCAGCGGGCGTCGTCGGGCAGCGCGAAGGAGCCCTTCGGCACCGAGATCCCGACCTCGTCGCCCACGCAGTCGCCGCTCGCCCACCCCGTGACCAGTCCCTCGGCGTGCACCACCACGTCGAGCACGATCTCGTCGGGCGTGGCGGACCGGACCGTGTAGTAGCGGGTCTGGAACTGCCCCGGCACGGTCAGCGCCACCCACTCGTCGGGCACGCCGCTGGTGGTCCAGCCGGTCAGGCCGAGACGGAGCCGGACCAGGTGGTCCGACAGCACGCGACGCTCGAGGACGCGCGCCGGCTTCGGCGCACCTGCTCGGGAGGACATGAGCCGAGGCTATCCGCCCCCGGGACGGTCCCCGGTCGCCGACCAAGCCGGCGACGTGACCCATCGGACACGGCCCCGGGGCGCGTGCGATGATCCGACTCATTGCGGAGCCGGTCGAAGGGGTGCACGTGACGGTCGACATGGCCCGGGCGGGGCGTCCTCGGGCCGGCCGGGTGCAGTCCGTGGACCGCGCCGTCGAGTTGCTGCGGGCGGTCGCCGCGGCCAGCGGCTCGGACTCCGGCGCCGCCGCGCTGGCGCAGATGTGCGGGCTCAACCGCGCCACCGCCTGGCGGCTGCTGATGACGCTCGAGGAGCAGGGCATGGTGGCCCGCAACCCGCACAACGGCTGGTTCACGCTCGGCCCCACCTTCCTCGAGCTGCGCGCCTCGGTCGGTCGCGACGGCCTGGTCGAGGCCGCCCGTCCGGTGCTCGAGCGGCTCAGCCTGGAGACCGGCGAGGCCGCCTGCCTGGGCGTGGTCGACGGAGACGCGTTGCACTACGTCGCCGAGGTGATCCCGGCCACCGCCGACGAGGACAGCTGGCTCGAACGCCGGGTCGACCTGCACGCCGCGTCGATGGGCAAGGCGTTCCTGGCGTACGTCGACCCCGGCCGGGTGCGCGAGATCATCGGCGACGAGCCGCCGCGCTACACCGACGCCACGATCACGAACCTCGAGCTGTTCCTGTCCGAGCTCGACCAGGTGCGCACGCAGGGGTACGCGGTGTGCAGGGGCGAGATGATCGTCGGCTCGTGGGGCGTCTCGGCACCGATCTTCGGGTCCCTGGGCCAGCCCGTCGCCGTGCTCTGCCTGTGGGGCCCGGACCACCGAGGCGGGGGCGACCGGTTCGACGCGCTCGGCCGGCTCGCCCGCCGGGCGGCGCAGGACCTCAGCCGCGCGTGGCCACGGTGAGGTGGCCGTCCTCGGGGCTCATCCCGAGGCTGGCGACATCCATCCGGCGCTGGACGTGAATGGCGGGAGGTGTCAGCTCGCCCAGGTCGGGCGAAGTGGGAACCCGGCCCGCCCGGTGGCGTCGGTCTTCACCGCGAGCACCTGGTGCAGCTGGATCTCGTTGGTCTCGAAGCCGTAGCGCGAGCCGGCCATGTAGAGCCCCCACACGCGCGCCGTGCCCTCGCCCACCTCGGCGACGCAGGCGTCCCAGTTGTCGACCAGGTTGCGGCACCAGCCGGCGAGCGTCATCGCGTAGTGCTCGCGCAGGTTCTCCTCGTGGCGCACCTCGAGCCCGGAGTCCTGGATCTCGGTGATGATCCGGCCGGAGCCCGTGAGCTCGCCGTCGGGGAACACGTAGCGGTCGATGAACGCCCCGGTGTCCTTGGCGGCGTTGTCCGACCGGGTGATGCAGTGGTTGAGCAGCCGCCCCTCCGGGACGCAGCTTGTCGCGCAGTGAGGCGAAGTACGTCGGGTAGTTGCGCACCCCGATGTGCTCGGTGAGGCCGATCGAGCTGACCGCGTCGAAGTCGGTCTCCGGCACCTCGCGGTAGTCCATGAACCGCACCTCGGCCAGGTGGTCGAGCCCCTCGACGCTTGATCTCCTCCTGCGCCCACAGCGCCTGCTGCTCGGAGAGCGTCACGCCGAGAGCCTGCACGCCGTACTCGCGGGCGGCGTGGCGCACCATGCCGCCCCAGCCGCAGCCGACGTCGAGCAGTCGCTGGCCGGGCTGGAGGCCGAGCTTGCGGGCGACGAGGTCGTACTTGAACTCCTGCGCCTCCTCCAGCGTCGCGTCGGCGCTCGGGTAGCACGGCGCAGGTGTAGGTCATCGACGGGCCGAGCACGAGCTCGTAGAACCGGTTGGAGACGTCGTAGTGGTGGTGGATCGCCTCGGCGTCACGGGTCATCGAGTGCCGCATGCCCTCGACCACCCGGCGCCACCGGGGCAGGTGCTCCTGGGGCGGCGGCGGCGGGGGCTTGAGCTGGGCCAGGCCCAGCCCGCGGACCATCCGCAGCGCGTCGCCCACGGGCGGCATCCGGAAGTGCGTGTGCTCCTTCATCAGCGAGATCGCGGCGTAGGGGTCGCCGGGGTGCACGCCGGTGACCTCAAGGTCGCCGGTGACGTAGGCCCGGGCGAGACCGAGGTCGCCCGGCGCCGTCAGCAGGTAACGCAGGCCGCGCTCGTTGCGCAGGTGCAACCCGATGGGCGCACCGGGCGGGCCGGCACTGCTCCCGTCGTACGCCGTGAAGCGCACCGGGAGGCCGCCCTTGATCAGCCGGTCGATCATCTCGCCGATCCTCATGTCGGCCGGCGTCGTCGTGCTGACCGGCCGGTTGTTGGTGAGCGTCATCTGCTGGTCACCGCCTTTTCGTAGAGCGTGCTGAGCCTGGACCCGGGGTCGTAACGCTGCTTGACCCGGGCCAGGTTGTGTCCGTCGTAGAGCTGGTCGAACGTCTCTCGGTCGTAGAAGGCCTCGGAGTACAGCGACTTGTGGCCGCCGAGCTCGTGGACCTTCTCCTCGACAGCGCGGTTGGTGGGGCCCCGGGACGCGTCGGGGCCGACGTGGACGGTGCCCCAGAAGCCGACGTTGACGTAGGTCGTGCCGGCGCGCAGCGGGTAGGACGGCCAGGTGCGGGCGCTGCCGGGACCGTCGGGCTCGCGCAGCCGCAGCGGGCAGAGCCACACCGGGCGCATGCCGACCCGCTCGTCGAACCAGGCGAGGAACTCGGGCAGCCGCTCGACGGGCACCTCGATGTCCTGCACCACGCGCTCACGCTCCGGGCGCCCTGCGCGGGCGTCGAGCCGACGCATGATGCCGAGCCGGGCGTCGAGGCCGACCAGCCGGTAGTAGACGTCGGAGCGGCGCCAGCGCCGCGGCCAGAGCCGCCTCACCCGCGGGTCGTGCAGCCCGAACGCGCCGGAGCACCAGAACCAGTCGGTGTCCCAGCGCCACAGGTAGTCGTAGCCGCTGAGCACGTCGGTCTCGCGCTGCCGCACGCTCTGGAAGTAGATCTGCTGCCCCGTGTAGTCGCTGGTGCGCACGCCGGGATCGGCCTCCGCCCAGCGGGCCAGGGTCAGGTAGGCCTCGCCGGGCGCGAAGACGACGCCGTCGAGGCCGTCGACCTGCTCGCCCTCCCAGGTGCGGGTCTCGGTGACCTCTGCGACTGTCTTCGCGAGCAGCCCGAGGTCGTCGAACCGCACGTGTCGTAGCGCCACCACGGGCGCGATCGGCTCCAGCTCGATGCGCAGCCGGGTGGCGTAGCCGAGGGAGCCGTAGGAGTTGGGGAAGGTAGCGAACAGGTCGGCGTGCTCGTTGTCGGGCCTCGCCGTCACCACCTCGCCGGCGCCCGTGAACACGTCCATCTCGAGCACCGACTCGTGCGGCAGCCCGTTGCGGAACGACGTCGACTCGATGCCGAGTCCGGTGACGGCGCCGCCCAGCGTGATCGTGCGGAGCTGGGGCACCACCAGCGGCATCAGGCCGTGCTGGAGCGTGACGTCGACGAGGGCCTCGTAGGTGCACATGCCCTGCACGTCGGCGGTGCGGGCGACCGGGTCGACCGACACGACGCCGCCGAGACCGCTGACGTCGAGCCCCGGGACGTCACTCGCCGCTCGGGGCCGGAAGAGGTTGGAGGTGCGCTTGGCCAGCCGCACCGGAGACCCCGCCGGGATGCGCGCATAGGACTCGACCAGCCGCGCCACCGCAGCCGTGTGTGCCCCTCGCCCCGCCAACACCACGCGCAAAGGCTACCGACGCCCGGGGACGGTGCACACCCGGGGTTCCATTAGGTGGAGACAGTCTCCGCCACGTCGCCTCGCAGGTCAGCGCGGTGGAGGGGCACGCCGGCACCCGCGAAGTCGCGCACCACGGCCAGGTCGGTGCCCGTCACGGCGGTCGCCTCGGTGAGCACGACCACCGCCTCCACGCCGCGGGAGCCGGAGGCCACGGCCATCGCGACCGCGACCCCGATGGCGGACACGCGCAGGGACGGCAGGTCGACGGTCGCGGCGGCGTACGTGCGGCCGTCGGCGTCGCGCAGCGCCGCGCCCTCGGTGGCGCCGGTGCGGGCCCGGGTGGCGCGCGCCAGCGTCACCAGCTTGCGGTCGTCAGGGTCGCTGAGCTCGGACACGCGGCCCACCCTAGGAGAATGCGTCCCTAGGATCGGGGCGTGCCCCTCTCCCCCGATCTCGCCGACCTGGCGCGTGCGTTCGACGTCGTGACCGACTACGTGGACTGGAAGGGCCGGCAGGTGTACGTCCCCACGGTGACCGTCGAGGCCGTGCTGTCCGCGTTGGGCGTCGACCTCGCCGACCCGGCGTCGGCGCTGCGGCGGCGCCGCGAGGACGCGTGGCGACGAGCGCTGCCGCCCTGCGTCGTGGCGACCCGGGGCACGGCACGGTGGGTGCCGGTGCACGTCACGCACGGCGATGCGGTGCACGTGGTGGCCGAGCTCGAGGACGGCACGGTCCGCGAGCTGGCGCAGGTGGACAACTGGGTCGAGCCCCGCGAGGTCGACGGCCGCCTGGTCGGCGAGGCGACGTTCGAGGTGCCCGGTGACCTGCCGCTCGGCTACCACCGGCTCCGCGCGAGCTCCGGCCGCCGGAGCAGCTCCACGCCGCTGATCATGACGCCGGCGTTCCTCGGCCTGCCGGAGTCGCTGCGCGACCGGTTGGGGTGGGGGTTCGCGGTGCAGCTCTACAGCGTGCGCTCACGGCAGTCGTGGGGCGTGGGCGACCTCGCCGACCTGGCCCACCTCGCCGTGTGGTCCGGCAAGCGAGCTCGGCGCGGACTTCGTGCTGGTCAACCCGCTGCACGCCGCGGAGCCGTCCGCGCCGCTGGAGCCGTCGCCGTACCTGCCGACGTCCCGACGGTTCTTCAACCCGCTGTACCTGCGGGTCGAGGAGGTACCCGAGTACACCGCGCTGTCGGCGCCGGCCCGCGCCGAGGTCGACCGGCTGGCGGCCGAGGTCCACGCCGCGCTCGACGGCGGCGACGTGGTCGACCGCGACCAGGCCTGGACGGCGAAGCGCGCGGCGCTGGAGATCCTGCACGCGGTGCCGCGCAGCGACGAGCGGGAGGCTGCGTTCCGCCGGCACTGCGAGGCGGAGGGCGAGGCGCTCGACGACTTCGCCACCTGGCGGGTGCTCGCGGACGAGCACGGTCCCGACTTCCGTACCTGGCCGGCCGACCTCCGTGACGCCGCCTCCGGTGCGGTGGAGGCGGTGCGCACGTGGCGCGAGCAGGCGGTCGACTTCGAGAAGTGGCTGCAGTGGGTGCTCGACGAGCAGCTCGCCGCCGCACAGGCGAGCGCCCGCCAGGCCGGGATGGCGCTGGGCACCATGCACGACCTCGCCGTCGGCGTGCACCCCGGTGGCGCCGACGCGTGGCGGATGCGCTCGACGTACGCCGAGGGGGTCACGGTGGGAGCGCCACCGGACCCGTTCAACCAGCTGGGACAGGACTGGAGCCAGCCGCCCTGGCAGCCGCAGCGCCTCGCAGATAGCGGCTACGCGCCGTTCCGCGACCTCGTGCGCTCCTTGCTCCGGCATGCGGGCGGGGTGCGCGTGGACCATGTGATCGGGCTCTTCCGGCTCTGGTGGGTGCCTGAGGGGCAGCCTCCGTCGGAGGGGACCTACGTCCGCTACGACCACGAGGCGCTGATCGGGGTCCTGGCGTTGGAGGCCGAGCGCGCCGGTGCCGTCGTGGTCGGCGAGGACCTCGGCGTGGTGGAACCGTCGGCGCGTGAGTTCCTGCGCCGCCGCGGCATCCTCGGCACCTCGATCCTCTGGTTCGAGCGCGACGACGAGGGCGACCCGTTGCCCGCGGAGCGCTGGCGCGAGCTGTGCCTGGCGTCCGTGACCACGCACGACCTGCCGCCGAGTGCGGGCTTCCTGGCCGGCGACCACGTCCGGCTCAGGGAGCGAGCTCGGCCTGCTCACGCGCCCGGTGGACGAGGAGCGGGCGGCCGACGACGCCGAGCGGGAGTCGTGGCTGGCCGAGGTGCGCTCGCGCGGGCTGCTCCCCGAGGACGCCGACGTCGAGCAGACCGTCCGCGCCCTTCACGCCTACCTCGCCCTGACGCCGTCCCGGCTGCGCTGCGTCGCGCTGACCGACGCGGTGGGCGACCGGCGCACCCAGAACCAGCCCGGGACCATCGACGAGCACCCCAACTGGCGCGTCCCGCTCTCCGGCCCCGACGGGGCGCCGCTGCTGCTGGAGGACGTGGTCACGTCGCCGCGGGCGGCCGACCTGGCGGCGACGGTGCGGGACCCCGGCGGGCGGTAGTGCGAGGTTGAGCAGCGAGTGCATCGAGATCACTCCACCGCGGTAGCAGGTCGGGGATGCGGTGGTTGCGGAGGCGCCAGTTCTCCGGTGGTCGAGCAGCGAGCAGATGCGGGATCGCGGGTCTGCTCCCGGGTGGTGCAGGGCGGTGGTTGGCCTCTTGGGTGGTTGGCCCTTCCGGTGGTCGAGCTTGTCGAGACCACAACAACGAGCGCTCCAGAAACAGTCTGAGGAAGTTGTCCACATCCCGGAACCGAGGCCGGTTCTGGGCCCCGAACTGTCGGTGGTCGATGCCAGAATTCCCTGTATGGCAACGGTATTCGGTGAACCAGAGGCGCACCCGGTCGCTGCCCTGGTCGCGCGGTTCCACGCCGACCTCGACCAGCTCGGGGACCCACGACTCTGGTCGATCAGCGACACCGAACTGACCGACACCCTCGCCTCGGTGACCGCGTTGCGGCACCGGCTCACCGAGCTCGAGCTCCGGGTCGCCCACCAGGCCGACCACCGCGACCTCGGCGCTAACCACGGTGCCGCCGACACCGCCGCCTGGTGGGCCAACCAGACCCGGCAGACCAAGACGCGACGCCAAGCGCCGCCTCGAGCTCGCGAACGCCCTCGACCACGACCACGAGCCGGTCCGGGACGCGATGGCCGCCGGCCAGGTCTCCGAAGAGCAGGCGGTCGTGATCGTCAAGGGCGTCGACGCGCTGCCGGTCGAGCACCGCGCCAGGGCGGAAGCGCACCTGATCGGTCTGGCTGCCGTCCACGACCCGGTCGCACTCCGCCGGCTCGCGCACCACGTCCTGGAGGTGGTCGCCCCCGAGATCGCCGAAGAACACGAGCTCCAGGCCCTGCAACGCCAGGAAGCCCTCGCCGAGGAAGCCTGCCGGTTCACCATCGCCGACGACGGGCACGGGCGGTGCCACGGCCGGTTCACCCTCCCCAGCCACGTCGGAGCGATGCTCAAGCAGGCGGTGCTCGCGATCAACTCACCCAAGCACCGCCAGCCACTCCGGAACCCCGAAGGGGCTCGGGCACGCGTTCAGCGAGTACGTCACCCGCTACCCGGTCGACCGGCTCCCCCAGGCCGGCGGCGTCGACGCCACCGTGGTGGTCACGATGACCCTGGAGAACCTGCTCGGGGACAGCGAGGCGCCGGCGGTGTTGGACACCGGGGACCGGATCACCGCCGACCAGGCCCGCAAGCTCGCCTGCGAGGCCGGGATCATCCCGATGGTGCTCGGTGGGAAGTCCAAGATCCTCGACCTCGGCCGCAGCAAACGGCTCTACGACCTGCACCAGCGGATCGCGATCAGGCACCGCGACCAGCACTGCACCACCCACGGCTGCGACTGGCCCGCAGCGATGTGCCACGTCCACCACAACACCCCCTGGAGCCGAGGCGGCAACACCGACATCGCCGACGGCAGGCTCCTCTGCCCGCGGCACCACTCCTACGCCCACAACCCCAAGTACGAGATGAAGACCATCCCCAACGGACGCGTCGTCTTCAGCCGGACCTGAGCGACGATCTAACCCGTCCTATGCCGATGTGCGGATGTCGTGGTCACAACGCCAGTGGGTCAGGACAGGCCGATGATGGTGCCGTCGTCGAGCAGGTCGATCCGGGCGGCCGCAGGGATCGCCGGCAGGCCCGGCATCGTCATCACGTCGCCGCAGACCAGGACCACGAAGCCCGCCCCGGCGGAGAGCCGCACCTCGCGCACGTGCAGGTCGTGGCCGGTCGGTGCGCCGCGCAGGGTGGCGTCGGTGGAGAACGAGTACTGCGTCTTGGCCACGCAGACCGGCAGCCCGCCGTAGCCGTCGGCCTCGAGCCGGTCGAGCCGGCGCTTCGCCCGGCCGTCCCACGTGACGCTGGAGGCGCCGTACAGCCGGTGCGCGAGGGTCTCGGCCTTCTCCTTCAGCGGCACGTCGTCGGGGTACGTGAACGCGAACGTCGACCCGTCGGCCTCCTCGACCAGGTCGAGCACGCCCTTCGCGAGGTCGGTGGCCCCGGCGCCGCCGTCGGCGAAGTGGGTGGCGGGGAAGGCACGGACGCCTAGCTCGTCGACCAGCTCGACCACGCGGCGCACCTCCTCGTCGGTGTCGGCCGGGAACCGGTTGAGCGCGACCACGCACGGGATCCCGTAGACCTCGCGGACGTTGCGAAGGTGGCGGGCGAGGTTCTCCATACCGCGCTCGATTGCGCCGAGGTCCTCCGTGGCCAGGTCCGGTACGTCGACGCCGCCGTGGAACTTGAGCGCCCGCACCGTGGCCACCACGACCGCGGCAGCCGGGCGCAGGCCGGACTTGCGGCACTTGATGTCGACGAACTTCTCTGCACCGAGGTCGGCGCCGAAGCCGGCCTCGGTGACCACGTAGTCGGCCAGCCGTAGGGCGGTACGGGTGGCGACCACCGAGCTGCAACCGTGGGCGATGTTGGCGAACGGACCGCCGTGGACGAATGCCGGCGCGTGCTCGAGTGTCTGCACCAGGTTGGGCGCGAGCGCGTCGCGCAGCAGCACCGCCATCGCACCGTGGGCGCCGAGCTCGCGGGCGGTCACCGGCTTCTTCGACCGCGTGTAGCCGACCACGATGTCGCCGATCCGCCGCTTGAGGTCGGCCCACGACTCGGTCAGGCAGAAGATCGCCATCAGCTCCGAGGCGACGACGATGTCGAAGCCCTCCTGGCGCGGGTAGCCGTTGGAGAGACCGCCAAGCCCGACCGTCACGTCGCGGAGCGCCCGGTCGTTGAGGTCGACCACGCGCTTCCAGTCGACGGAGCGTACGTCGATGTCCAGAGCGTTGCCGTGGTGCACGTGGTTGTCGATGAGCGCCGCGAGCAGGTTGTTCGCCGCGGCGATCGCTGCGAAGTCACCGGTGAAGTGCAGGTTGATGTCGGTCATCGGCACCACCTGTGCGTAGCCGCCGCCCGCGGCGCCGCCCTTCATGCCGAACACCGGGCCCATCGACGGCTCCCGGAGGCAGGCCATCGCCTTCAGCCCGAGGCCGTGCAGCGCGTCGGTGAGGCCAACCGTCGTGGTGGTCTTGCCCTCTCCGGCCGGGGTCGGCGACAGCGCGGTCATCAGGATCAGCTTGCCGAGCGGCCGGTCCTCCAGCGAGTGCACGTAGCCGAGGTCGACCTTGGCCTTGTCGTGGCCGTAGGGCACGAGGTGCTCGGCCTCGATCCCCAGCTCCTCCTGCGCCACCCTCAGGATCGGGTGCAGCTCCGCGGCGTTGGCGATCTCGATGTCCGACAGCATTCAGACTCTCTTCCCGGTGGTCATTTCGCAACGCCCATCCGGCGCAGCATCCCCGAGCGCTCGTCGGACTCCGGCAGCGTCCGCAGGTTGGACTCGACGTTCATCCGCGCGATCGCCGCGCCGGCCTTCGCGACCTCGCCCGCGGCGACGAGGTCGGCCGCGAGTCCGGCCCTCGCGGACGGTCGCAGCCGGTCGATCAGCACCAGCACCTCGACCGCGGTCTCGACCACTCGGGCCTGCGGCTCGGCGGCGCCGAGCAGGGCCGCGTCGATGGCGGTACGCCGGGACGCATCGTCGCGCGGCAGCTCCCAGGCGGCCGCCACCGCCCCGAAGGACTCCTCGTCATCCGCCGCGAGCTGCACTCCGCGTGCGACCAGCTCCTCGGCCGCCTCGACCAGCGGGTCCGCGCCGCAGTAGCGCGCCACCATCGCGACCAGTGCCGCAGCCTGGGCGGTGCACAGTGCGGCGACGGACCCGCCCGCCGGCGTCGCGCTCCGGGCCGCGAGACGGTCGAGGAAGTCGGTGACCGTCCCTGCCGTCTGGTTCGCGTCGAGGACCACGGCGCAACGCTAGCGCTGCCGCGTGCCCGAGTCAGCGGAACCGGTCGCGCGAGATCCCCGGGAGGCGCCGCTGCGGCGGCCCGGGCGGTCGGTGACCGTGAGGACCGGCCGGATCAGGACGGTGCCGATCCGGTTGCGGCGGCCGGCCGCGGACTCGGCCTCGAACAGCAGCCCGTGTGCCTCGACCACCGAGCCCGGGATCGGCACCTTGCCGAGGTGCTTGGCCATCAGGCCGCCGACGGAGTCGACCTCGTCGTCGTGGATCCGGATGCCGAAGATCTCGTCGAGGTCGTCCACCGGGTAGCGCGAGGACACCCGCGTCGAGCCGTCCTCGAGGGTCTGCACCTCCACCGCCGCCTGGTCGTGCTCGTCGGCGATCTCACCGACGATCTCCTCGAGGATGTCCTCGATCGTGACCAGGCCGGCGGTGCCGCCGTACTCGTCGACGACGACGGCGACGTGGCGCTGTGCGGCCTGCATCTCGTGCAGCAGGTCGTCGACCGGCTTGGAGTCGGGCACGTAGTACACGGGCCGCATCACCGAGCTCACCTTCTCGCTGCTCTCCGCGTCGTGCCGCTCGAAGACGCGCTGTGAGATGTCCTTGAGGTAGGCGAACCCGACGATGTCGTCGAGGTCGTCCTCGATCACCGGGAGCCGGGAGTAGCCGCTGCGCAGGAACAGCGACATCGCCTGCCGCAGCGTCTTGTTGCGCTCGATGTAGACGACGTCGGTGCGGGGCACCATCACCTCGCGCGCGATCGTGTCGCCGAGCTCGAAGACGGAGTGGATCATCCGTTGCTCGCCCTGCTCGATCAGGCTGGACGCCTGGGCCAGGTCGACCAGCTCGCGCAGCTCGGCCTCCGAGGCGAACGGTCCCTCGCTGAAGCCCTTGCCCGGCGTGATCGCGTTGCCGACCAGGATCAGCAGCTGCGGCACCGGACCGAGCACTCGGGTGAGCCCGAGCAGGACCCCGGCCGAGTTCAGCGCGATGCCCTCCGCGTGCTGCCGGCCCATGGTGCGTGGCGCGACCCCGATGCCCACGAACGAGATCACCAGCATGATCCCGATCGACGCGAGCACCGACGGCCAGCGCTCGACGAGGACGGTCGAGGTGGTGCCCTGGGCACGGCCGAGCGTGTCGAACACGAGCACGGTGGCGATCACGATCGCCGAGATCTCGGCGAGGAGTCGCAGGAACAACGTCGTGTTGAGCACCCGCGGCGGGTCGTCGAGAACCGCGAGCACCTTGCGGGCACCCGCCCGGTCGGCCTCGGCGAGCTCCTCCGCGCGGGCACGGGAGAACGTGGACAGGGCGGCTTCGGCGCTGCTGAGCAGTCCGGCGACCAGGACCAGCCCGATCACGACCACCAGCAGCACGGGACTTTGCCCGCTCATCCTCTGGGCTCCCCGGGGAATCGGGAGCGCAGCGAGCGATTCGCCGGGGTGCTCACCTCGGGATCACGGCTCCTCCGCGGTCAGGGACTGCCCGCGGCTGACGCCCTGCCACTCGGCGAGCAGGCGCGCCTGGAGCCCGAACATCTCGCGGTGCTCGTCCGGCTCGGCGTGGTCGTAGCCGAGCAGGTGCAGGATGCCGTGGACGGTCAGCAGGTCGATCTCGTCGGTCGTGCTGTGGCCGGCGGTCTCGGCCTGCGTCGCGGCGATCGCCGGGCACAGCACCAGGTCGCCGAGCACGCCCTCCTCGGGCTCCTCGTTGACCGCGCCCGGGCGGAGCTCGTCCATCGGGAAGGCGAGCACGTCGGTCGGCCCCTCCTTCTCCATCCACTTCTCGTTGAGCTCGGCGATGGTGTCCTCGTCGACGGCCTTCACGCACAGCTCCGCCAGCGGGTGGACCCGCATCCGGTCCATCACGAACCGCGCCAGCTGCTGGGTGCGGCGGGCGTCGATCGCGAGCCCGGACTCGTCGATCACCTCGATCGTCATCGGGGTCCCCGCGGAGGCGTGAGCGAAGCGAGCGGCTTCGTGGGGTGAGTCATGTCCGCTCCGGGTCAGCGCTCGTGACGACGGTCGGTCGTCGAGCGGGTCCGCCGTCACGCCGGGCGTCGAACTCGTCGTACGCCGCGACGATCTTGCCGACCAACCGGTGCCGGACCACGTCGTGCGCGGTGAGCCGGTTGAAGGAGACGTCCTCGATGCCGTCGAGGATGCCCTCCACGACTCGCAGGCCGCTCTGCATGCCGCCCGGGAGGTCGACCTGGGTGACGTCGCCGGTGACCACGATCTTGGAGCCGAAGCCGAGCCGGGTCAGGAACATCTTCATCTGCTCGGGCGAGGTGTTCTGCGCCTCGTCGAGGATGATGAACGCGTCGTTGAGGGAGCGCCCGCGGAGGAACGCCAGCGGCGCGACCTCGATCGTGTTCGACGCCAGCAGCTTCGGGATCGACTCGGGGTCGACCATGTCGTGCAACGCGTCGTACAACGGCCGCAGGTAGGGGTCGATCTTCTCGCTCAGCGTGCCCGGCAGGTAGCCGAGCCGCTCGCCCGCCTCCACCGCCGGACGGCTCAGGATGATCCGGTTGACCTGCTTGCCCTGCAGGGCCTGCACGGCCTTGGCCATCGCGAGGTAGGTCTTGCCGGTGCCAGCCGGCCCGATGCCGAAGATGATCGTGTGCTTGTCGATCGCGTCGACGTAGCGCTTCTGGTTCAGCGTCTTCGGGCGGATCGTGCGACCGCGGTTGGAGAGGATGTTGAGGCTCAGTACGTCGGCCGGGCGTTCGGTCGTCTCGGCGCGGAGCATCGCGATCGCGCGCTCGACGGTCTCGCCGGTGACGCCCTGGCCGGTGCGGATGATCGTCACCAGCTCGTCGATCAGGCGCTCCGCGAGCGCGACCTCGGCGGGCTCGCCGCGCAGGGTGACCTGGTTGCCACGCACGTGGACGTCGGCTTCGAACGCCTTCTCGATCAGCCCGAGGTGCGCATCACCGGGTCCGAGCAGGGACACCATGTTGATGCTGTTGGGGACGACGACGACGTGGGAGGTCGTGGGCACGTCGGCGCGGCTCCCGGTTCTGATCTCTGTCATGGATGCCCGTGCGGGCCCTCTCGGTGTGGTGGTCAGGCACCTTCATGTTACGGGAGCACCCCGCGCGGGTCATCACGATTGCGCTGCCCGGGTGTGGGGCATGCTGGTAGGCGGTACGACGGGCAGGAGGACGCATGGACGACGAGCACTACGAACGTGGTCGCGGGCTGCCGCCGTCTGGCGACCCCGGTCACTCGGAGGACCCGCTTGCCGTCGGCGCCCCCCGTCACTACGGCACGCCGGACGCGGCCCGGATCGGGCTCGACCGCAACACGCCCGAGGGCGCCGAGATCGCGTTCTTCTCCCAGCTCAACGCCAGCAAGCCCTGGCACCGGGCGGTGGCGTGGGTGGCGCTGTTCGTGATGTTCGGCGTGCCGGTGCTGCTGCGGCTCATGGACTGGCTGAACGTCTGAGCGCCGCGTCGGGCTCAGAGCAGGATCAGCCGTCGGTGGTCAGCAGGATGCCGAGGCACATCTCGTCGGTGCTGCCCTCGCCCCACACCACGTAGCGATCGGCGCGCTGCTTCTCGAACGACGGCTGCTGGTCGCGAAGCGACTGATCGTGCTGGCAGGTCACCCGCACGGTGTCCGACGGCTTGAGGCGGTACGGCGCGATCCGGCGGCTGCCCTGGTCGTCGAAGTTCCAGACCGGGACGTCGAGCAGCGTCCGCGCCCGCGGTGTGCCCGGGTTGGCCTCGATCTTGATCGACGTGCCGAGCAGGTGCTGGTGTCCGGCCACGCCGCGCACGGTCATCGCCCGGTTGATCGGCCGGTCACAGTGCTGCTCGTTGCCGGCGACGATCGGCCCGCACAGCAGGTGCAGGAAGTCCGCGGTGTTGCCGACGACACCGAAGCGCTGGATCACGTCCGCGACGGCGGCAGCACGGTCGCAGAGCGGTGAGGAGTCGTGGTCCGGGCGGCACGGCAGCTCGACCGGCGCCGGGAGCAGCATCGTGTGCAGCGTGGTCACGTGGTGTCCGGGCAAGGTCTCGCGCAGCACCACCGAGCTCTGGTCGGGCGCGTGGCCCTCGAGCAGGTTGTAGTGGATCTGCGCGACGATCCGCGATCCCTTGGCCAACGGGGTGCCGAGGCCCTTGCCGTAGCGCCGCTCTCCCCCGCCGGGCGCCCAGGCACCCACCCAGGGTGCGTCGTCGAGTCCGGGGTCATGCTCGTCGATGCCCGAGTTGCCGAAGCAGGTCCAGCCGTCGCCCGGGGTCTCGGCGTCCTTCTTCTTGGCCTGGTCGACCTTGTCCGGTGGCACCCGGAACAGGATCACGTGGTGCACCACCTTGAGGTTGTCCGGCCGGATGTCGTAGCCGGTGATCGCGGTGTCGTGCGTGAGCTTCGGGTCGAGCAGGAAGCAGTGGTAGTCGTCGCTGCCGACGCCGCTGGGTGGTGAGGGCGTGTAGGGCTTCGCGAGCCGGAGCACCTGACGCTTCTCACCCTTGCGCAGCGGGATCGGCTTGGCGGGCTTCGGCGTGGTCGGCGCCTCGTCGGCCGCGGCGCGCGTCGTACCGACCCCGGAGGGTGACGCGGCCGGCGCCTTCGCCTCGGGCGCGGACCCGCTGCCGCACCCGGTCAGCGCCAGCGCGAGTGCCGCGACGGCGGCAGCGACCCGGGGGCGGCTCATCCCGGCGGCCAGCCCATCGACCGGCCGCCGAGCACGTGCAGGTGGGCGTGCAGAACCGTCTGGTGCGCGGCCGGTCCGGTGTTGAACACCATCCGGTAGCCCTCGCCGAGACCCTCCGACTCCGCGATCGCGCGTGCCGCGTCAAAGAGGTGCACGGCGGTCTCCGGCTCACCGGCGGCGAGGTCGGCGGCGTTGGCGTAGTGGCTGCGCGGGATCACCAGCACGTGGGTCGGCGCCTGGGGCTGGAGGTCGCGGAAGGCGAGCGTCGTGGCGCTCTCGTGGACGAGGTCGGCGGGCACGTCACCGGCCACGATCTTGCAGAACAGGCAGTCGGGGTCGCTCACGACCCGAGCATAGAACGGCGGACTTGCACCGGCGTGTGAACCGGTTTGGGCACCTGCGCGTGGAAGTAGCGTGAAAGCACTGCTGCTGACCCGGCCCGCGGGGGTGACGATGACCGACGCGGACGCCGCGATCGAGGCGCTGTACGACGCGCACTACGTCGGCCTGGTCCGGCTCGCCGTCCTGCTCGTGCGCGACCACGGCACTGCGGAGGAGGTCGTGCAGGACGCGTTCGTGGCCGTGCACGGCCGGTGGAACCGGCTGGACGACCACGACCGGGCCCTCGGCTACCTGCGCGCCGCGGTGGTCAACAAGGCGCGGTCGGTCCTCCGGCACCGTGTGGTCGTCGCCCGCAACGTGCCGGCACTGCTGCCCGACGCGCCGGGCGCCGACACCGCATCCCTCGACAGCGAACGGCGACGGGCGGTCCTGGACGCGCTCCGAGCGCTTCCGCACCGCCAGCGTGAGGTGCTCACCCTGCGCTACTACCTCGACTTCTCCGAGCGCGAGATCGCCGAGACGCTCGGGATCAGCCAGGGGGCCGTGAAGTCCCACGCCTCGCGTGGCGCCGCCGCCCTTCGCCACCTGCTGGAGGCCCACCGATGAACGACCGCGACACCTACGACGACGACGACGATCTGCGCACGCTCCTGCACGACGCGGTCTCCGACGTGCATCCCGAGCCGGCACTGCACCGGATCCGGTCACGGACCGCAACCCGGCCGAAGCACGGGTCCCGCACCTGGTTGGTCGGGCTCGCCGCGGCCGCGACGGCGGCCGCGATCGCCGGGGTGGTGGTCGTCACCACCCAGCGCGGACCGGGGTCCGATTCAGGCCCGGTCGCCTCCCCCACCGCAAGCACGAGCGCCGGACCCAGCGTGAGCACGAGCGCCGGACCCAGCGCGTCCGCCACGGCCACCACGGTCCCGTCGACCGAGCGTGCACTCGGCATCTACTACGTCGGTGACACGCCGCAGGGTCCGCGGCTGTACCGCGAGTTCCACCGGCTGCGCGTCGCCGACGGCGCTGCCGGGGCGGTCGGCGCGGCCATCGCCCAGGCGCTCGACCGGGCCAACGACTCCGACTACCGCGACCTGTGGCCCGACGGCACGCAGGCCTCGGTGCGTGGCGCCACGGGCTCCGAGGCGACGCTCTCGCTGAGCAACGCCACGCTCGACCTGCGCGACCGGCCGGCAGGGACGTCGGCGGCCGACGCGGAAGCGGCCGTTCAGCAGCTCGTCTACACGACGCAGGCGGCCTTGCAGCAGCGAGTGCCGGTGCGGTTCCTGGTCGACGGGCAGCCCACCGACCGCCTGCTGGGCGTCGACGTGTCCGGTCCGGTCACGAACGGGCCCGCACTGGAGACCCTCGCCCTGGTGAGCATCTCCGAGCCGCAGGAGGGAGTCGAGGTCACGGGATCGTTCCGTGCCAGCGGTGTGGCGAGCTCCTTCGAGGCGACCGTGCCATGGGAGATCCGCAGGGGCGACCAGGTCGTGAAGCGCGGTTTCAGCACGGCATCCGGCTGGATGGACAAGCTGTATCCCTGGCAGACCGACCCGATCTCGGTCACCGACCTGCCCGAGGGCACGTACACGTTCGTCGCGTCCACCGACGACCCCTCGGGCGGCGAGGGCGCCGGCCCGACCAGCGACACCCGCACGATCGTGGTCCGGCACTGACCACCGATGGCTACCGTGAAGGAATGAACATGCGGCCCTGGCTGGCGACGACGGCAGCAGCACTCGTCGTGGTCGGGATCGTGGCCACGATCTCGGTGATGGTGCAGTCCGGGCAGCCCGTGACCGAGCCGCCGCGGCCCAACCCGACCTCGCTGCCGACGAACTCGCGCACCGACGGTCCGGCCCAGCCGCAGGACGTGACGGTGCCGGTGTACTTCCTCGGCGACACCGCGAAGGGCACCCGCCTGTTCCGAGAGTTCCGCCGCTACCAGGGCGTCGCCGGCTGGTCGAAGCTGCGGATCGCGGTCAACGGCGCGCTCCTCGGCGACACCACCGACCCGGACTACCGCACCGGCTTCCCGAAGCGCACGTCGGCGCACGTGAGTCTCGGCACCTCGACGGTGACCGTCGACCTGCGGGGCGACGACGACCTGACCGCACTCCGGCCGGACGCCGAGATCGCGCTCCAGGCGGTCGTCCACACCGTCGACGGGGTGCTGCAGGCGCGGATTCCGGTGGAGTTCAAGATCGACGGCGCCCGTGCCGACACGGTGCTCGGGGTCGACACGGCACAGCCGCTGGCCCGCGCGGCCGCGGACGACGTGCAGGCGCCGGTCTGGATCGTCGACCCGGGCAACGAGTCGACGGTCGACTCCCCGTTCACGGTCACGGGACTGGCAGCGACCTTCGAGGCCAACGTCCAGTGGGAGCTCAAGGACGGTGCCCGCGTCGTACGACGGGGGTTCACGACGGCCGCCGAGTGCTGCACGACGTCGCCGTACTCCTTCGCCGTCACTGCGCCGCCGGGCACCTACACGCTGGTCGTGCACGACACCGACGAGTCCGGCGGTGGCAAGGTCAACCAGGACACCAAGGAAGTCACGGTCCGCTAGCCGTTGGGCATCTCGTAGCCGTCCAGCTCACGCAGCAGGCACAGCTCGTTGCCCTCGGGGTCCTGGAGCACGATCCAGCTCGGGTCGTCCTGGCCGACGTCGACCCGACGGGCACCGAGCGCGAGCAACCGGGCCAGCTCGGCCTGCTGGTCGTCGGGCCGGAGGTCGAGGTGCAGCCGGTTCTTGACCGTCTTCCCCTCGGGCACGCGCAGGAACAGGAGGTCCGGGCCGGCGCCGTCCTCCGGACTGCCCTCCGGTGGCTCGAGCACCACCTCCTGGTCGCTCTCGTGCGTCCGCCGCCAGCCGAGCGCCTGCTGCCAGAAGTCGGCGGCCCGGCGCGGGTCGGCGGAGTCGATGTCGAGGCACTGCCAGCGGAGCGTCATGGACGCAGCCTGCCGCTTCCGTCCCCGCTCGCGAATAGGTTCTTCCCGTGCAGCTGTCCGCCCGAGCCCTCCACCGCACCCTGCTGCTGCGCCAGCACCTGCTCGAACGCACGACCACGCCGGCACTCGACCTGGTCGGCCACCTGCTCGGGCTGCAGGCGCAGGACAACCTGCCGCCGTACCTGTCGCTGGCGGCGCGGATCGAGGGCTTCGACCCGCGCGAGCTGTCGACGGCGCTGGAGGAGCGCACGGCCGTGCGGTTCTTCACGATGCGCGGCACGGTGCACGTTCTCACGGCAGCGGACGCCCTGGAGCTGCGGCCGTGGGTGCAGCCGTTCCTCGACCGGGTCAACGAGCGCAGCCGGATCAGCGGACCCTCCCGGCACGTGCCGCCCGAGGTGTTCCGGGCGGCGGTCGAGGAGGAGCTGGGCGGTGACCCGGTGCCGTTCGCGTCGCTGAAGGAGGCCCTGCACGCGCGGTTCCCCGACGCCCCGGCCGAGGCGCTCGGGCACCGCGCCCGCGAGCGGGTGCCGATGCTCCAGGTGCCGCCGCGTGGCCGCTGGCGACGTGCGGGCGGTGTCGTCTACGCACTTGCCGACCGGTGGCTGGGCGCGCCGTTCGCCACCCCCGACGTGCCGGGGCTGGTGCGGCGCTACCTGCTCGCCTACGGCCCGGCGACCGCCTCCGACATGACCACGTGGTCCGGTGTCACCCGGCTGGGTCCGGCGTTCACGGCACTCGCCGGGGAGCTGGAGACACATACCGACGACGCCGGCAAGGTGCTGTACGACGTCCCCGGTGCCCCGATCGCCGACCCCGACGTGCCGGCGCCGCCGCGCCTGCTGGGCAAGTACGACAACGTCTGGCTCTCGCACGCCGACCGCGACCGGGTGGCCACCCGCGAGAAACGGCAGCGCTGGATGGGACCCAACGGCGGGGTCGGCAACGCGCTGCTCGTCGACGGCGAGATGGAAGGCATCTGGAGGGTCACCGACGATCGGGTGTCGCTGGACCTGTGGCGCCGGCTGAGCCGGGCCGAGCGGGCAGCGGTGGACGAGGAGGTGGCCCGGGTCGAGGCCCTGCTCGTCGTACCGGCTGACTAGCGCAGTTGCCGCGTTGACGCACCAGTTGCGGCACCGCACTAACTGCGGTATTCTCGTCGCCATGGCCACCACCAGACCTGTGGGACGTGCAGTGACGGCGGCGCAGCAGGCGCTCGGACGGGTCGATCCCGACCGGCCCTCGGAGGCCCTCCCCCATCTGCGGGAGGCGTCCGAGCGGCTGGCCGAGGCGATCGACGAGGCGATGGCGGCGGTGATCCTCGAGGAGGGCGGCAGCATCCGCGCGGCGGGTGCGCTCGCCGGCCTCTCCGAGAACGCCGTCGGCCCCCGGCTCGCCCGCACCGCGCCTCTCGCGGCGTACACCGCGGACACCGGGCGGGTGACGGCCAAGGGGGTCGAACGCGCGCTCTACGACCTTGAGCGTGGCCACGTCACCCCCGACGACGACGTCGCGAAGCCGCCACTGCGGTTCCGGGCCCGTCGGAGCAAGGACCACTGAGCCCGGACCGGCCGGGCTCAGCGCACAGCAAGGAGCCCGCCATGACCGACGCGAACCTCACCCACCTGTACTTCCTGCTCGACCGTTCCGGGTCGATGGTCTCGCTTCGCGCGGACACGATCGGCGGGTTCGACACGTTCATCGCCGAGCAGCGCACCGCACCCGGCCGGTGCCGGGTGACGCTGGCCCAGTTCGACAACGAGTACGACGAGGTCTACGCCGACCGCGACATCGCGACCGTCCCCTCGCTGGTGCTCGTCCCGCGCGGCTCGACCGCACTGCTCGACGCGCTCGGCCGGCTGGTCGTGACCGCCGGGGAGCGTCTCGCGGCCCTGCCCGATGCGGAGCGGCCGGGCAGCGTCATCGTCGGGGTGATGACCGACGGCTACGAGAACGCCTCCCGGGACTGGACGCACGACCGGATCAAGGCGCTGATCGAGCAGCAGTCGCACGCGTACGGCTGGCAGTTCCTCTACCTCGGCGCCGACCAGGACGCGATCGAGGAGGGCGCGAAGATGGGCTTCGCCGCCGGCAAGTCGATGACGTACTCCCGCGGCAAGGCCCGGGACGCGATCGGCCACCTGAGCAAGAACGTCGGCAGCTATCGCGAGGCCGTGGCGGGCGGTGCCGCCCCGGTGGCCGCCCAGGCGCTGACGGACTTCAGCCAGGAGCAGCGGGACGACGCCGTCTGAGCTGGGGTGTCGCGGGCCGCGGCAGCTCCGCATTTGCGCAGGTTGTCGGGGCCGAGCGTGTCGTCCTGGCCCCGACAACTCCGCAAATGCAGGGCTCACGGGGCGCCCACCACACCGACCACCCCGACCG
Source organism: uncultured Actinomycetota bacterium (assembly GCA_963745795.1). Lineage (GTDB taxonomy): Bacteria > Actinomycetota > Actinomycetes > Propionibacteriales > Nocardioidaceae > Marmoricola. Next base: position 926,182 of record CAVUYR010000006.1, read on the forward strand.
ACCAGCCCGGCCGGCCTACCCCCAGCGCCGCGTGCGCGCCAGCAACGCCGCGACGGCGGCCACGCCGGCCGTCGAGGTGCGCAGGACGGACGAGCCGAGCCGCACGGGCTCGGCGCCGACGGCGGCGAAGGCGGCGAGCTCGGCGTCGGAGATGCCGCCCTCGGGGCCGACGACGACCACGATCCGGCCGCGGCCGGGGATCGGCAGGTTGCCGATCGGTCCCGACGCGGCCTCGTGCAGCACGACCGGCACGCTGGCACCGGCCAGCAGCGCGGCCACCTCGGCGGTGGTGGCCGGCTCGGTCACGGCCGGGAAGTGCACGCGGCGGGCCTGCTTGGCGGCCTCGCGCGCGGTCGCCCGCCACCTGGCGAGCGACTTCGCCGCGCGGTCGCCGCGCCAGACGCTCACGCAGCGCTCGGCGGCCCACGGCACGATCACGTCGGCGCCGACCTCGGTCAGCACCTCGACGGCGAGCTCGCCGCGGTCGCCCTTCGGGATCGCCTGCACGACGGTCACCAGCGGCTCCTCGGCGGGCTGGTGGGTGATCTCGTCGACGTCCGCGGTCAGCGACGCCTTGCCGACCTCGCGCACCGTGCAGGTCGCGGCCGCGCCGAGCCCGTCGGTGAGCACGATCCGTTCCCCCGCTCGCAGCCGGCGTGCGGCGACGGCGTGCCGCCCCTCGTCACCGGCCAGCTCGACGGTCGCACCGGCCGACAGGGATCCCGTGTCGTCATGCACGAACGTCGGCAGCGTCACTTGAAGGCGTCCTTGAACCGCCCGAAGACCGACTTCTGCGCCGGCTGCACCCGGCCGTCGGGCGCCTCCTCCTCGCGCACCTTCGCCAGCTCGCGCAGCAGCTCCCGCTGCCGTTCGTCGACCCGGGTCGGGGTCTCCACGACGATCGTCGCGACCAGGTTGCCGCGCTGCTGACCGCGGAGGCTGGGGATGCCGTGGCCGCGCAGCACCTGCTCGGTGCCGGACTGGGTGCCTGGCCGGACGTCCAGCTCCATCGAGGTCTCCAGCTCCGGGTCGTCGGAGTCGAGGTCGGCCTCGAGCAGCGGCAGCGTGATCGTGGTGCCGAGCGCCGCAGCCGTCATCGGCACGGTCACGTGGCACAGCAGGTCGTTGCCGGCCCGGGTGAAGACGTCGTGCTGCTGCACCCGGATCTCGACGTACAGGTCACCGGCCGGGCCGCCGCCGGGGCCGACCTCGCCCTGGTCGGCGAGCTGCACCCGGGTGCCGGTGTCGACGCCGGGCGGGATCTTGACGGTGAGCGCCCGACGTGACCGCACGCGCCCGTCGCCGGCGCACTCGCGGCACGGCTCCGGGATGATCTCGCCGTAGCCGCGGCAGGCGGCGCACGGCCGGAGCGTGCGCACCTCACCGAGGAACGAGCGCTGGACGTGCTGCACCTCGCCCCGACCGTGGCAGGTCTCGCACGTGATCGGGCGGCTGCCGGGCGCGGCGCCGGAGCCGGCGCAGGTCGTGCACAGCACCGCGGTGTCGACCTTGAGCTCGCGCTTGGTGCCGAAGCCGGCCTCGGCCAGGGTGATGTCGAGCCGGACCAGCGCATCCTGGCCGCGACGCATCCGCGGCCGGGGCCCGCGCCCGCCGCCGGCACCGGCGCCGCCGAAGAACGCGTCCATGATGTCGGTGAACGAGAACCCGGCGCCCTGGCCGCCGAAGCCGCCCTGGCCGCCGAACGGGTCGCCCCCGAGGTCGTACATCCGACGCTTGTCCGGGTCGGACAGCACCTCGTAGGCGGCCGAGACCTCCTTGAACTTCTCCTGGGCCGCAGGGTCGGGGTTCACGTCCGGGTGGTACTGCCGGGCCAGCCGCCGATACGCCTTCTTGATCGTGTCGGTGTCGGCCTCGCGGTCGACGCCGAGGATCGCGTAGGGGTCCACTCATTCCAACTTTCGTCGTCAGGTCTCGTCGAGGATGGCCGAGACGTAGCGCGCGACGGCGCGTACGGCGGCCATGGTTCCGGGGTAGTCCATACGTGTCGGTCCCACGATCCCGAGCGCCGCCAGGGCGTCGGATCCGGGGCCGTAGCCACTCGCCACGACCGAGGTCGCCGAGAGCTCCTGGAGCGGTCCCTCGTGGCCGATCCGCACGGTCACGGTCGGTGACGTGCTCGCCTCGCCGAGGAGCTTGAGCAGCACGACGTGCTCCTCGAGCGCCTCCAGCAAAGGCTTGAGCGAGGTGTCGAACGCGTCGCCGAACCGGGTCAGGTTCGCCGTGCCGCCGACCACCACCCGCTCGTCGGACCGGTGGTCGGACATCGCCTCGACCAGCGTGTCGGCGATCCGCCGCACCAGCGGCCGGCGTCCCGGGGACACGTCGTCGACCAGCGCACCAAGCGCGACCGCGGCCTCGTGGATCCGCTCGCCCACGGCGACCCGCTGCACCTGGGTGCGCACCTCGACCAGCGCGTCGTCGTCGGCCACCGTCTCGTCTCCGAGGTCGACGATCCGCTGCTCCACGCGGCCGGAGCTGAGGATCAGCACCGCCAGCAGCTTCGTCGGCGCCAACGCCACCAGCTCGATGTGGCGGACGGTGGAGCCGGAGAGCGTCGGGTACTGCACGATCGCGACCTGGTGGGTGAGCTGCGCGAGCAGCCGGACGCTGCGCCAAACGACGTCGTCGAGGTCGACGGCGCCGTGGAGGAAGGTCTCGATCGCGCGTTTCTCCGCCACCGACATCGGCTTGATCCCGGTGAGCCGGTCGACGAACAGCCGGTAGCCCGCGTCGGTGGGCACCCGCCCGGCGCTGGTATGGGGCTGGGTGATCAGCCCCTCCTCCTCCAGCGCCGCCATGTCGTTGCGGATCGTGGCCGGCGAGACGCCCAGCCGGTGACGCTCCACGAGCGCCTTGGAGCCGACCGGCTCCTGCGTCGAGACGTAGTCCTGGACGATCGCCCGCAGCACCGCGAGCCGTCGTTCCTCCTGCATGGCGACCTCCCCTCACGTGCTGGCACTCGTACGGCGTGAGTGCCAAGCCTACTCGGGGCGCCGGAACATCAGGCAGTGGTCGCTGGCGATCCCCGGCAGCAGCGTGTCCCATGCGACGTACGTCTCACCGAGCAGGTCCAGGTGCTCCGAGAGCGCCCGCGCCACGTCCCAGGCGAGCGGCGTGAAGACGCCGGCCTCGGTGGTGTTCGCCACGTTGACCACCACGTGTCCTCCGGGCGCCAGCAGTCGGGCGACCTGGCCGAACACCTCGGCCAGCGCGACGAGGTAGCCCGCGTAGTCTCCGGCCTCAACCTCGTACGCCTGGAGCGGGTCCTCGGGGTGATCGTTCAGGGTCATGTACGGCGGCGAGGTGAAGCAGAGCGTGACCGGCGCCGCGTCCAGGCCTGAGACCAGCCTGACGACGTCGCGCGCGTCGCCCTGGACTACGGCCGAGCCCGGCCCGATCCGGCGTCGCACCTGCGCGACCCGGTCGGGCATCAGCTCGATCCCGAGCGCGCGCCGGCCGAGCCGCTCGGCCACGACCAGCGTGGTGCCGAAGCCGGCGAACGGGTCCAGAACCAGGTCGCCCGGCTCGCTCAGCTCCTCGACGAACTCGGTGACCAGTGACTCGGTGAACGTCACCAGCTCCTGGTCGTCTGGCGGCCGCTGCTCCAGCAGCTCGTCGAGTCGCTGGATCAGGTAGGGCCGCACCCGGCCATTCTGCCCACCGGTCGTAGCGTGGTGCGCATGCCGACCCTGCGTGAGCTGCCCCGCGACGCCGGCTTCGTCGAGGTGGCCGACCGGGTCTGGGTCGCGCGCCACGCCTGGTTCGACGTCAACGTGAGCGTCGTCGCCGGGTCCCGTGGGCTGCTCGTGATCGACACCCACGCCTCCGACAAGGCCGCTCGGACGGTGCTCGACGCGCTGCGCCGCCAGGTGCCGGGCGACGTGGTGGCCGTGGTCAACACCCATGAGCACTTCGACCACGCCTACGGCAACGGCGTGTTCCGGGCGGCGTACCCCGGCGTGCCCCTGATCGCGCACGAGGAGGCCGCCGTCAAGCTGGCGGCCGTGGCCGCGGACCCGCCGCCCCCGGAGCCGGACGACGACCCCCGCGTGGCCGATGTGTACGCGACCGACGTCGTGCCACCCGATACCACCTTCGCCTCGGTGCGCGTGGTCGACCTCGGCGACCGCGCGGTCGAGCTGGTGCACCCGGGCCGCGGGCACACCGGCGGCGACGTGGTGGCGCGCGTGGACGACGCGGACGTGCTGTTCGCGGGCGACCTGGTCGAGGAGTCGCGCGACCGCGACGGCGTGCCCGGCTACGGCCCCGACTCCCACCCGATGGAGTGGCCGCTGACGCTCGACCTCGTGCTCGACCTGCTCGGGCCGTCGACGCTGGTGGTGCCCGGGCACGGCAACCCGGTCGACAAGGACTTCGTGACCGAGCAGCGCGGCGCGATCGGCGTCGTCGCCGAGACGATCCGCGACCTGGCCGGCCGCGGGGTGCCGCTGGCCGAGGCGCTGGACGCCGCCGAGTGGCCGTTTCCCCGCACCGAGCTCGCCGAGGCCGTACGACGCGGCTACGGGGAGCTGCCCCGCGCGGCCAGGCGGCTGCCGCTCGTGTAGGTGAGCCCGCGGGACGTCAGCGCCTCCGGGCCGCGCGGAGTACCCACCAGGCGATCACGGTGACCATCAGCAGCCACGGCGCGTGGAGGACCAACACGACCAGGATCACCAGAAACGGCAGCGGCCCCAGCGGGCCGAGGGGACCCCGGCGACGGGGCGCCCACCCCGGCCGGCCGTACGACGGGCCTGCGGACGCCGTCGGACGCGCAACGACCTCCCGCGCCACCACGTTGCCGTGAGGTAGCGGGAGGTCCTTGAACAGGGGCGGCAGCTCGAGGTTCGTGCGGGCCGCCCAGGCCAGGTCGACGCGCTCGTCGTACTCGGCCTTGTCCAGGCGCCCGGTGGCGTAGTGCTCACCGAGCGCCTGGACGGCTGCGTCGCGGTCGCCGTCGGAGATCCGCCACGTCCCGTCCGACGCAGCCGGGTCGTTCATTCCGGATCACCCTCGGCGAGGATCGTGTAGAGCTTGCGCCGGGTCTCGGCGAGCACCTGCGCGGCCTCCTCGACCTGCGCGGTGGTGCCGGTGGACGCGATCTGCCAGATGGCGGCCATGGTCTGGCCGATCACCTTCTTCAGGTCGCTGCCGTCTTCGGCGTCGCTCTCCTCGTCGAACGGCGCCCACACGGCCGCCATCTCGTCGGGGTGCTCGGTGACGTAGCTTCGGCCTGCATCCGTGAGCCGCAGGACCTTGCGGCCCGCGTCCTCCCCGGTCGCGAGCAGGCCCTCGTCCTCGAGCTGCTGGATCGTCGGGTAGACCGATCCGGGGCTCGGCTTCCACGCACCGTCGGTGCGCTCGGCGATCTTCTGGATCACCTGGTAGCCGTTGAGGTTCTGCTCCACGTCGGCGTGGAGCACGTCGAGGATGGCGGCGCGGACGTCGCCCCTGCGGGCACGCGGGCCCGGCCGCTGCCAGGGTCCGCGGCCACCACCGAATTGGCGGCCACCTCCCGGCATCATGCCGTGCCCGAACATCTCGGCCACCCACGGGGGCGGCCCGCCCGGCCGGCCGCCGAACCCACCTCGGGCTCGACGGTCACCGGGACCTTTCCAGTCGTGATTGCGGTGTCCCATGTCGGGACCCCCTTCCTGTCATCTCGGATGTGGTCGGGAGTCCCGGCTCAGGTGAGCGAGTCACTCCCGATGCAGTAACGATATATCGCGAACATTCTTGACGCAACCCCCGCGTGCCTCCCCGGCAGCGCGACCCTTCGCCCCTACCGTGATCCGAATGGCTCCCGACGACCGCTACGGCACCGACGTCCTCAACACCGACTGGCGCGCGCCCCGGCGCGGCCGCGCCGTCGAGATCGACGCCGACTCGGGGCTGGTGGTCGAGGAGGTCACCACCGACTGGTGCGGCGAGATCGTCGCGGTCGAGCGCGACCTCGGCACGCGTGACACTCGAGGACCGGCGCGGCAAGCGCCGCACCTTCCCGCTCGGCCCCGGCTTCCTGCTCGAGGGCGTGCCGGTGATCCTGGTCGCGCCCGGTGCGCAGCGCCCGCCGGCCCAGCCGACGCGCACCGCGTCCGGCTCGGTCGCGGTCCCGGGCACGAAGGCGCGGGTCGCCCGCGCCAGCCGGATCTTCGTCGAGGGCCGGCACGACGCCGAGCTGGTCGAGAAGGTCTGGGGCGACGACCTGCGGGTCGAGGGCGTGGTGGTGGAGTACCTCGACGGCGTCGACGACCTGTCCGAGCACCTGCGCGACTTCCGGCCCGGCGCCCGAGCGCAAGGTCGGCGTGCTCGTCGACCACCTGGTGCCGGGCTCGAAGGAGAGCCGGATCGCCCAGGCCGTCGCGAAGAGCCCGGTCGGCCGGCACGTGCTGGTCGTCGGCCACCCGTTCGTCGACGTCTGGCAGGCGGTGAAGCCCGAGCGCCTCGGCGTCGAGCGCTGGCCGACGATCCCGCGCTCGATCGAGTGGAAGAAGGGCGTGTGCCAGCGCTCGGCTGGCCGCACCGCGACCAGGCCGACATCGCCCGCGCCTGGAAGCACATCCTCGGCCGCGGTCTCGTCGTATCGACCGACCTCGAGCCGGCGTTCCTCGGCCGGGTCGAGGAGCTGATCGACTTCGTGACCGGATAGTCCCGGACCGTTCGGCACCCGGCGCGCCGACGGACAGGGGTGCCGAGCACGGTCGGGACGTATCCGGACGGGGTCAGGGCAGACAGGTCGCGGACCACGCCGTCGGCGAGCAGGCGCCGCCCGCTGCGTGAGCACGAGCCGGTCAGCCGAGCCGACCTCGGCCAGCCCGGCCGCCACCGGTGCCGGCGCCCGCTCGCCGGCGTCGTCGAGCACGTCGACCGGCAGCCCCTCGCGCAGCCGGATCTCGAGCAGCACCCGCTCGACCCGCCGGGTCTCGTCGTCGAGCACCTCGCGGGCGTGCGCCGGGACTGACCCGGCGGCGATGCGCGTCGGCGTACGCCGTCGGGTGCTTGACGTTCCACCACCGCACGCCGCCGACGTGGGAGTGCGCGCCCGGCCCGACGCCCCACCAGTCGGCGCCGGTCCAGTAGAGCCAGGTTGTGCCGGCACCGCGCGTCCGGCGCCGCTTGCCCAGTTGGACACCTCGTACCAGCCGCAGCCCGGCCGCCGCGAGCGCCTCGTCGGCGAGCGACGTACTTGTCGGCGAGGTCGTCCTCGTCCGGCATCGGCAGCACTCGCCGCGGCGCACCTGCCGGGCCAGCGCGGTGCCGTCCTCGACGATCAGGGAGTACGCCGAGACGTGGTCGGGCCGCACGCCAGCGCCGCGTCGAGCGACGTCGCCCAGTCCGCGAGCGACTCCCCCGGCGTGCCGTAGATCAGGTCGAGGCTGACCTGCTCGAAGCCCGGCCGTCGCGTGCCCAGTCGACGACGCGCGGGCACCCGCTCCGGGTCGTGGGTGCGGTCGAGCACGGCGCAGCACGTGCGGCACCGCCGACTGCATGCCGAACGAGACCCGGTTGATGCCCGCCCTCCGCGCAGCGCCGCCAGGTCGTCGGGCGTGACGCTGTCCGGGTTGGACTCGGTGGTCACCTCGGCGTCCGGCGACCAGCCCGAACTCGTCGCCGCACCGCGTCGACCACGGCGACGAGGTCGCCGGGCGGCAGCAGCGTCGGCGTCCCACCGCCGAAGAACACCGTCGACGACCGGCGGCGTCGCCGTCGCCCGAGCACGCGCGCGGGCCAGCCGGATCTCGGCGATCGCCGCCTCGGCGTACGTCGCCCGCGAGGCGCCCCGCCGTCCCGAGCTCGCTCGGCGCGTGTAGGTGTTGAAGTCGCAGTAGCCGCAGCGGACCGTGCAGAACGGCACGTGCACGTAGAACCCGAACGGCCGCTCCCCCAGGCCGGCGCAGCGCGGACTCCGGGAGCCGGCCGTCCTCGGGAGCCGGGTCGCCGTCGGGCAGGGCGCTCGGCACTAGGCCGGGGCTCCCCCACCTGGCGCGGGATCGTCGTCACCGTGGTCCGGGAGCGCCGAAGCCCCGGGGGCGGGCGCACCCGGCATCGCCTCGACGCCACCCGGCAGCCGGCCCTGGGCCTGCAGCGCCTCGGGGCTCAGCCAGGCGTCGGACTTCCCGGTCTTCGAGGTCTTCCAGAACTTCCAGCCCACAAGAGCAGAGCCTATGCGCTCACACCGGCACGTTCAGCGTGGCGACGTAGCCGTCCGCCACGCTGCCGGTCACCTTCGCCATCTGCAGCGAGTAGCCGTCGGCGAACACCAGGTCCGTGGACAGCGAGGTGCGCTCGAGGTTCGCGACACTGGCGTCGTACCCGTCCGCAGTGTCGTAGACCTCCTTGCAGACGTCCTCCGGCAGCGCGATCTGCGAGGTGCGGAGCCGGTTTCCGGCCGACGTGGCGTCGTCGAGCGTGGGGTAGACCTCGAAGTGGATGTGCGGCCAGCGGCCGTCGTACGCCGCCGGGAAGATGCTGGTGAACTCGAGCGCCCCCGCGTCGTCCGCCTCCTGCACGCCGCGCAGGAAGTTCTCGTCCGAGACGTTCTCGGAGTACATCGAGTACTCGCCCTCGCGGCTGCAGTGCCACAGGTAGACGGCCGCCCCGGCGAACGGCGAGACGTCCTCGCCGCTCACGTCGCGGATCTTCAGCCGGATCGTCAGCGGCACTCCCTCGGCCGTGCCCGACGCGTCCCCGAAGCTGCTGGTGATGTCGGAGCGCACCACGCCGGTCTGGCCAAGCGCGTCCGGCCCGTTGGACCCGTCGCCGGGGAACGGGCCGGCCGTCTCCTCTGGGATCTCCCCGTCGGCGACGGTGGCGTTGGACGGCGAGTGAGGCCCGCCCATGGCCTCACCGGAGGTGGCGGTCGGCGACGTGCCGCCGTCGGAGCCGCAGGCCGCCACGGCGACCGTGGCACCGACCCCGCCGAGGACGGACAGCAGCCGGCGCCGGGCGAGGAACCTCGGCAGGTCGTGGGACAGGCCCTTGTCGTGGTCGTGCAGGTCGTCGTGCTCGCTCATGGCTCCATCGTGACGACCCGGCCTGTGCGTCTCCTGTGCGGCGACCCGCCCCGCCATGTCAGACCGGCATCAGACCAGCCAGAGCACCGCGTACGGCGGCAGCCACACGTTGCCGTCGTCGTCCCAGGCCAACGGGTCGCCGGTCAGCGCGTCGAAGTGATGCGCCGCGCCGAGCTCGTGGATCCGCCAGCCTGGCCAGCAGCGCGACTCGGGCGTCACGTTGTGGACCCCCACGAACTGGCCGACCGGGTGGTCGCGGATCGTCACCAGGATGCCCGGGTCGTCGACCGGGCCGATCCTGGTCTCCACCGAGCCGTGGAAGTGCGCGAGCGTGGCGCGGGTGCGGATGAGGTGCGGCCAGGTCGGTGAACACCGTGCCCGGCACCGTGCGCAGGTCGTGGCGTCGCGACGCCCGCTCGAGGTCCAGCCGGGGCCGGTTGGCCCAGCGGTTGTCGTTCTCGTGGCCGGGCTCGTCGGCCCAGTTCGGGTCGTTCGGCTGGCCGAGCTCGTCACCGCTCCAGATCACCGGGATCCCGCCCCAGCCGACCACGAGCGCGTGCGCCAGCCGGAGCGCGGCGACCGCTCGGTCACCGACGGCGTCCGCGCCCAGCGCCTCCTCGGCCGCCTCCAGCCCGATCAGGCTCGCGGCGGTGCCGCTGGTGCGGCGGTCATCGTTGTCGGGGTTGTGCTGGAAGACCAGGCCGCGGGCGCCCGAGCCGTCGAAGTCGCCGGCGTACCAGTCGGCGAGGAAGCGCCGGTGCGCCGCGCCGGACAGCCCGACCGCGGCGGCGTCCTCGTCCATGATCGACCAGCCGATGTCGTCGTGGCAGCGGAGATACGTGAGCCAGGTGCCCGACGAGGGCTTCGGCGGCAGGTGCGACAGGGCGTGCGCCGCGAGCCCGACGTCGCGGGTGGCGAGCATCGACCAGACCTGCACCATCAGGCTGTTGTGGTAGGCGAGGTCGCTCACCTTGCCGGTGAAGTGACCGGCACCGAGGTAGGCAAGCAGCTCGGTGGGCGCCACGATCGCCTCGGCCAGGAACGCCACCGAGGGGCACGCGATCCGGGCCACCGCCCGCAGCACCTGGGTGAGCGCGTGCACCTCCGGCTCGCCCTGGCAGGCGGTGCCCATCCGCTTCCAGATGAAGGCGATCGCGTCGAGCCGGAGCACGTCGACGCCACGGTTGGCGAGGTCGAGCACGATGCCCGCGAACTCCAGCAGGACCGCCGGGTTGGCCCAGTTGAGGTCCCACTGGAACTCGTTGAACGTGGTCCAGACCCAGGCCCCGAGGTCGTCGTCCCAGCTGAAGCTCCCGGGCGCGAACTCGGGGAACACATCGGGCAGGGTCGCCTCGTAGCGGTCCGGCTCGGTGCGGTCGGGGAAGACCAGGAAGTAGTCGCGGTACGCCGGGTCGCCGGCCCGCGCGCACTCGGCCCACCGGTGCTCCCGCGCGACGTGGTTCAGCACCAGGTCGAGCACCAGGCTCACCCCGGCGTCGTGCAGCCTCCCTGCCAGCGCGGCCAGGTCGTCCATGGTGCCGAGGTCGGGCCGGATCACCCCGTAGTCGGCGACCGCGTAGCCGCCGTCGTTGTCGCCCTCCCGCGGCAGCAGCACCGGCATCAGGTGCAGGTAGCCGACTCCGAGCTCGCGCAGGTAGCCGATCCGCTCCCCCACCGACGCAAGGTCGCCGGCGAACCGGTCGGCGTAGGCGGCGTAGCCGACCAGCGCCGGGTCCTGGAGCCAGTCCGGGCGCAGGATCCGCTCCAGGTCCCGCTCGTGCAGGGCGTCTGAGCGGGCTGCGTACGCCCGGGCCGCGAGCTCGACCAGCCCGTCGAGGACGACCGGAGCCCGCTGCGCGCCGTACACCGACTCGACACCCGAGACCAGGTCCGGACACCACCGGGCGAGACGGGCCTCGAACATGGCCCGGCGGTCCCCGGACAGGGGTCGGAGGCTCGCCTCGGCGGCGGCAGTGAGCGTGATCTGCGTGTCGATGCCCTAACCGTAGAGGGCAGCGATCTCGTCCTTGTAGTTGTCCTCGACGACCTTGCGCTTGACCTTCAACGACGGGGTCAGCTCACCGGACTCGACGGTCAGGTCGTGGTCGAGGATGATGTGCTTCTTGATCGTCTCCCACCGGTTGAGCCGCTGGTTGAGCTGGTCGACGTACTCCGCGACCATCTGCCGGCAGGCGTCGGACCGGACGATCTCGGTGTACGACGCGCCCTCCATGCCCGTTGCGGCCGGCCCACTCCTGGATCGCGTCCGGGTCGAGCGTGATCAGCGCGACCACGAAGTTGCGCTCGTTGCCGTGCACGAGGAACTGGCTGGCGTAGGGGCAGATCGCCTTGAACTGCGACTCGATCGCGGACGGCGCGATGTACTTGCCGCCCGAGGTCTTGAACAGGTCCTTCTTGCGGTCGGTGATCCGGAGGTAGCCGTCGTCGTCGAGCTCGCCGATGTCACCGGTGTGCAGCCAGCCGTCCTCGAGCGCCTCCGCGGTCGCCTCGGCGAGGTTGTGGTAGCCGTCCATCACGCTCGGGCCCTTGATCAGGATCTCGCCGTCGGCGGCGATCTTGACCTCCTCGCCCGGGAACGCGGGGCCCGACCGTGCCGAACTTGTACTTGTCCGGGTGGTTGACGAACGCGCCGGCCGAGGTCTCGGTCAGCCCGTAGCCCTCGAGGATCACGATGCCCGGCGGCGTGGAACCACTCGGCGATCTCGCGGTTGAGCGCGGCCGCGCCGGAGATGAAGAAGCGGACCCGGCCACCGAAGCGCTCCCGCATCTTGCTGAAGACCAGCCTGTCGAAGACGGCGTGCTGCACGCTGAGCAGGAACGGCACCGGCTTGCCCTCGCGCTGGAGCGCGTCGTACCTCGAGACCGACCGCGAACGCCCGGTTGAAGAGCTTCTCCTTCAGGCCGCCCTCGGCCTGCTGCATCGTCTTGATCCGGCCGTGCGCCTTCTCGAAGATGCGCGGCGCGGCACCCATGAACGTCGGCTTCACGACCGCGAGGTTGTCGATGATCTTGTCGACGCGGCCGTCGACGGCGGTCGGGAAGCCGACCGCGAGCTGCGCGGACAGCAGCACCTTGCCGAACGAGTGCGCCATCGGCAGCCAGAGGAACTGCAGGTCGTCCTCGGCGAGGATGTCGTAGGCCTGGATGACCGCGCCTTCGTAGGTCCAGGAGTCGTGGCGCAGCCGGACGCCCTTGGGCCGGCCGGTGGTGCCGGAGGTGTAGATCAGGGTGGCGAGGGCGTCGGGGCTGATGTCGCGCGCGATCCGGTCGATCTCGTCGGGCTGCGTCGGCCAGGCGCTTGTCGCCGAGCGTCGCCAGGTCGTCGAGGGCGATCACCCAGTCGCCGTCGGCGGCGCCCGTCGAAGGTGACCACCTTCGAGACGTGCGGCAGCTCGTCGCGGTGCTCGATGCAGCTTCGCGACCTGGTCGTCGTCCTCGGCGAAGACCACGCGGCAGTCGGAGTCGGCGAGGATGAAGGCGACGTCCTCGGAGTTGGTCGACGGGTAGACGGTGGTGGTGGCGGCGCCGGCGCACATGATCGGCGAGGTCGGCGAGGATCCACTCGTAGCGGGTGCTGGAGGCGATGCCGACCCGCTGCTCGCGCTCGACGCCCAGAGCGAGCAGGCCGGCGGCGAGCCGGCGTACCCGGTCGCCGGCCTGCTCCCAGGTCAGCGACGACCACGAGCCGTCGCCCTTCCGGGTAGCGGTAGGCCTCGCGGGAGGGTGAGGTCTTCACGCGGTCGAGGAACTGGACGGCGACGTTGGGCGGGCGGTTGTCGATGACGGACTGGTCATGGGCGAGGACGCCGGACATGGTTGGCTCTCCTGCGGTGGAAGGGCTCGGGGTTGGAACGTAACCTAGGTCACCGCGGCAACGGCCGGGTAGCAAGGGTAGACCGCGGCCGAGGTCCCCGGCAGGGCAGAAAGATGTTGAAGTTGTGACCATTCAGGTCTTGCCGTGACGGCCGTTGCGGGGTGAGAGTGCTCCGGGCGGGGCGCTACGGTCCCCGCGGGATGCGGAGGAAACCTGCCCATGAGCAACGCGCGACGAACCGGCCACCGGGCGATCGGACTCCTTGCGACACTGGCGGTGGTGCTGACCACGGCGGTGGTCAGCCACCAGTCGGCCGTGGCCGCTCCGGCGGCGAAGGTGCCCAACAAGCACCACGGATCAGCCCTCGGCGAGAAGCAGGACTACGACGCCCGACAGGGCTCCTCGGCGACCAGCAAGGGTGCGATCTCGCGCCGCGCCGCCAAGGCGTCCTCGCGGACGGCGACCCAGCAACTGCGCAGCAGCCTCGGCGACCAGGCAATCGTGGAGATGGACGGCACCACAGGCACGGTGCGGGTCGTGGCCCGGCTCAACGGCTTCCTGACCGCAGCCAACAGCAAGCCCGCGCCCACGATTGTCATGAGCTACCTCGCCACCCACCTCGCGGCACTCGGCCTGACCCGCAACGACCTCGCGACGTTCGACCTGCGTCGAGACTACGTCGACATCATCGGCACCCACCACCTGTCGTGGACCCAGTCGGTCGACGGCGCCCCGGTCTTCGGCAACGGCCTCCAGGCCAACGTCAACAAGCACGGCCGGATCCTCAGCCTCGGCGGGTCCCCGATCTCGGGCCTGTTCACCCCGAAGCGTGGCACCCAGCGCGTCGCCACCAAGAATGCCGCGATCGCGCATGCCCGTGCCGACGTGTCCGAGCCGATCAAGGCCGGCCCGCGCGACACCGCCAAGCGTGTGGTCTTCGTCGGCCCCGGCGGTCCGCGCGCGGCGTGGCAGGTGGTCACGATGTCCTCGCAGCGCCCGACGGTCAGCGTCGTCGACGCCCAGACCGGAGCCGTGGTCTACCGGCGCAACCTGCGGGACGACGCCCGCGCCGATGACGACACCAGCACGCGCACCGCCGCCGCGACCACCGGCTCGAGCGGGCTGGCGTTCCGGTACTTCCCGAAGCACGTGCCCGGCGGGACGCCGGTGCGCGTGAACTTCACCGACCGGGGCTGGCTCAGCCCCAACGCAGGGCGACTCCTCGGCAACAACTCGCACACGTACTCCGACGTCAACGACGACAACCTGCCCGACGGCTCGGAGGAGATCCGGCCGTCGTCGCCGCACCGGTGGGACTACACGCTCAAGCCGTTCCACCTGGCCGACGTGTCCTTCTGCGACAACCCGTTCCCCTGCTCGTGGGACCCGAACACGCCGTTCTCCTGGCGGACCAACCGCGCCCAGAACGGCGAGCCAGGTCTTCTATTTCGTCAACAAGTGGCACGACTACCTGGCAGCCGCACCGATCGGCTTCACCGAGGACGCCGGCAACTTCCAGATCGTCAACAGGTCCGGCAAGGGCGCCGGCGGCGACCCCGTCGACACGCAGACCGACGACGGTGCGAACACCGACGCCGGGCTCCCCGACGGCAACCACATCGACAACGCCAACATGGACACCCCTCCGGACGGCCAGGCGCCGACCATGCAGATGTTCCTGCAGCACCAGCCCGGCACGTCGTACCCCGACGGCGACCCGTTCTCGCCGACCAACGTCGGTGACGAGGCGGACACCGTCTACCACGAGTACACCCACGGACTGTCCAACCGGCTGGTCGTCGACGCGACGGGCCTCTCGACCCTGGGCAACGTCCAGGCCGGGGCGATGGGCGAGGCGTGGAGCGACTGGTACGCCATGGACTACCTGGTGAGCAAGCGCCTGCAGGCGAACAAGGCCGGCGATGGCCGACCTGCAGATCTTCCAGTACGACGGCGAGGGCGTGTTCCTCGACCGGACCCAGCCGATCGACTGCACGGTCGGCTCGACCTCCGAGCTGTGCACCGGCGGCGCGACGGGTCACGGCGGCGGCTACACCTACGCCGACTACGGCACGATCATCGGGGGCAGCCCGAGGTGCACGACGACGGCGAGATCTGGGCGGAGACCCTGTGGGACCTGCGCCGCGAGCTCGGCTCTGCCAAGACCGAGATGCTGGTGACCCGGGCGATGGAGCTGGCCCCGTCCAACCCGTCGTACCTCGACATGCGCAACGCCATCCTGATCGCCGACACCGCGGCGTTCGGCGGCCACGACCGTGGAACCGTCTGGAAGGTGTTCGCCCACCGCGGCATGGGGTTCTTCGCCGGCAGCCTCGGCGGCGACGACATCACGCCCGGTGCGGACTTCCACACGCCGCCGGCCAACCACGACAAGGGCACCATCACCGGCACGGTCACCGACGCCGACACCGGCGCGCCGGCGCCGGGCGATCACGGTCTCGCTGGCCTTCCAGGGCGCTCCGGGAGCGGCGAACCCGTCCGACATCACCGGTGCCGACGGCACGTACTCGCTCGGCCCGGTGCGGGTCGGCACGTACCCGAAGATCACCGCGTCCGGTGCCGGCTACGACCCCGCCCGAAGCACGGTCACGGTCACCAAGGCCGGTGTGGTGAAGGACTTCACCGTCCGACGGGACTGGGCGGCCTCCAGCGGGGGCGCGTCCATCGCGGACTTCAACGGCCCCGACTTCGGACCGGCATGCGGGCCCCCAAGGTGATCGACATCAGCCAGGCCACCGGCTGGGGCTCGACGACCGGCAACGACGACGGGGACCCGACGAACGTGTTCGTCCCGAAGTTCGTGGTGATCGCGCTGCCTGCTGCGGTCGACGTGACCCAGTTCGCCGTCGACCCGTCGGCGAACTGCGGCGACGGAGGCAGCGCCTCGACCGGGGACTTCAGGATCGAGACATCCCCGACGGCACGACCTGGACCGAGGCGGCCAGCGGGACGTTCACGGTGGACGACCGCGGCCGGCTGAACCCGATCACGCCGACGGCGGGCGCGGCCGGGGTCAGGTTCGTTCGGTTCACCATCCTCGGCAACCAGACCCCGGACTTCGCCACCAACTGTCCGGGCGGGGCGTTCTCGGGCTGCTCGTTCACCGACCTGACCGAGATCGAGGTGTACGGCGCGCAGAGCTGACGGGTCAGGGCCGGGTGGCCCGCTCCGACGTGGCGAGGTACCTCTCCACGCGCGAGCGGGCCTCCTCGACCAGGTCGTCGACCTGGAGCAGGCGCGGCAGCAGGTCACGGCGGATGGTGAGCGCCTGGAACATCGTGGTCACGGTCACGTCGTGGCCCGGTCGGTGCACGACCTCGATCGCGTCGCCGGTCTGCAGCACGCCGTCCTCGACCACGCGCAGGTAGGGGCCGGGCCGGCTGACGGCGGTGAAGCGCCTGACCCACGCCGTGTCGTCGTACCCGCTCACGCGCTGCCAGCCGCGGAAGTCGTTGCAGGGGATCCGGATCGACGCGACCTCGAGGACGGCCGTGCCGATCTGCCAGCGCTCCCCCACCAGCGCCTCGTTGACGTCGATGCCCTCGGTGGTGAGGTTCTCACCGAACTGCCCGTCGCGGATCGGCCGGCCGAGCTCGCCCTCCCAGAAGTCGAGGTCCTCGCGGGCGAAGGCGTAGACGGCCTGGTCGACCCCGCCGTGGTGCTCGGTGTCGGCGACCTGGTCGCCCTCGAGCCCGAGCGGGTGTGCGCGCACCGGACCGGTCACCGGACGCTTGTCGATCGAGGTGCGCCCGATGCCGGCCCACTCCGCCTCCCGTGGGGTGCCGACGTTCACTGACCGGAGCTGTGCCATGAGCCGATCGTCGCAGGCACCGGGGACGATCCGGAAATTCTTTCGGCCGCTCGTCGGATCCGGGGCGCTTGCCGTTCGTGGAGGAGCCGAGAGGATGGCGGTGGCGTCTGTTGAGATCGCCCTCCGCCCCCGTCGAGATCGCCCTCCGGACCCGTTGAGATCGGCCTCCGCCCCCGTTGAGATCGGCCGCCGGGCCCGTTGAGATCTGCGTCCGGCCCACGAGGCCTTGCGAGATGACATCTCGCTGACGGTCCCTCACACACCACCCGAGCACCGGGCGGCAGCCACAACTGAACGGGTCCGCAGCCACAACTCAACGGGTCCGGAGGCACAACTCAACGAATTCGAGGTCAGTCCTGAACGGCCTTGGCGATCGCCACGCACTCGGTGGCGTCCAGGCCGCCCATCGCGTTGCAGACCATCCGGAACACCACCCAGTCCCGGGCCCGCGGCTCGTCCAGCCCGGCGGCGTCCACGATCGTGTGGAAGCGCCGGCGGACACCGTCACGGACACCGCCCGCGAGCTCCTCGAACCGGTTCCACAGCATCGGCGCCACCTCGTAGTGCGGGTCGCCCGACATCGGCTTGGGGTCGATCACCAGCCACGGCTCGCGGTCGCCGGCCAGCACGTTCTCGTAGTGCAGGTCGCCGTGGATCAGGGTGCCGTCCGTGGCGGCGTCGGCGGCGAACGCGCGGCCGATCGACACCGCCTGCCGCACCAGGCGCGGTGGGATCGGCGCGGCCGTCGGCAGCGCGGTCAGCTCGTCGGTCCAGCGGGCGACGTACGACGTGAGCGTGCGCAGCTGCGGGAGCGCCGGCACGTGCAGCCGTGCGTACGACGCCGCGACGATCTCGCACGCCTCCAGGTCCCACAGCCCGGTCAGGTCCTCCGGGTGCAGCCGCTCGAGCAGCAGCGCCCAGCGGTGCGGGTCGGCCCGCAGGAGCTCGACCGTGCCGGCACCTGCCCAGCGCTTGAGCGCGAGGTGCTCGTGCTCGGCCTCCGGGTGCGGGGTCACGACCTTCAGCACGGCCGGTCGACCGCCCACGGTCCGCACCGGACGCCACCAGCGCGGTCGCGCCTCGCATCGTGGCGCCGTCGGGTGTGAGCTGCCAGTCCTCGATCAGCTCCCCGAGGACCTCCCCCAGGCTCAGGGCGACTCGATCCAGTGGTCCGGAGGGAGCTCGGGCCGGTCCGGCACCGGCCGCTCCTCCTCGGTCCAGCCGTTGCCGAACGCGTCCTGCGCCACACCGCGCCAGAACCGACCGGCACCGACGTTGTCGTGCTGGAACGCGATCGTCCACGGCCCCGGGTAGCGGCCGATCACGTCGAGCGCGAGCTGCCGGCCCCATCCCGAGCGCCGGGCGCCGGGCACCACCCAGAAGGCCGTGATCGACCGGCACTCGCCACCGATGCCGTCGACCAGGGCCAGGCCCACCGGTGCGTCCTCGCCCTGCTGCGGGTGCGGGTGCCAGGCGACGAAGCCGGCGTGGCCGTCGCTGCCGGGATGCGCGTCGAGCGGCTCGTGCTTGTAGCGCCCGTCCGACCACGGGAAGCTGCCCGTGAGCAGGTGCGCCATGTCGTTGCGGTAGGCCTGCCACATCCACTCCACGATCGACCACTGGTCGTCGCGTACGGGTCGGACCTCCACTACTTCTTGCCCTTCTCCCCCGGCCCGCTGGTGGACAGCGCGGCGATGAAGGCCTCCTGGGGGACCTCGACGCGGCCGACCATCTTCATCCGCTTCTTGCCCTCCTTCTGCTTCTCCAGCAGCTTGCGCTTGCGGGTGATGTCGCCGCCGTAGCACTTGGCGAGCACGTCCTTGCGGATCGCGCGGATCGTCTCGCGCGCGATCACGCGGGCACCGATCGCGGCCTGGATCGGCACCTCGAACTGCTGCCGCGGGATCAGCTCACGCAGCTTGCCGGCCAGCATCACGCCGTACCCGTACGCCGCGTCGCGGTGCACGATCGCGCTGAACGCGTCGACGGTCTCGCCCTGGAGCAGGATGTCGACCTTGACCAGGTCGGCGGCCTGCTCGCCGGTGGGTTCGTAGTCGAGCGAGGCGTAGCCCTTGGTGCGCGACTTGAGCTGGTCGAAGAAGTCGAAGACGATCTCGCCGAGCGGCAGCGTGTAGCGCATCTCGACCCGGTCCTCGGACAGGTAGTCCATGCCCTCGAGCTGGCCGCGCTTGGACTGGCAGAGCTCCATGATCGTGCCGATGTAGTCGCTCGGGCTGAGGATCGTCGCCTTCACGACCGGCTCGCGCACCTCGGCGATCTTGCCCGCGTTGGGGTACTCGCTCGGGTTCGTCACCGCCTGCTCCGAGCCGTCCTCCATGAGCACGCTGTAGACCACGTTGGGCGCGGTCGAGATCAGGTCGAGGTTGAACTCGCGTTCCAGCCGCTCGCGCACGATCTCCATGTGCAGGAGGCCGAGGAAGCCACAGCGGAACCCGAAGCCGAGCGCGCCGGACGTCTCCGGCTCGTAGGCCAGGGCCGCGTCGTTGAGCTGCAGCCGCTCCAGCGCGTCGCGCAGCGTCGGGTAGTCGTCGCCGTCGATCGGGTACAGGCCGGAGTACACCATCGGGTTGGGGTGCTTGTAGCCGCCGAGCGGCCTTCGTCGCGCCGTGGTGCTGGCTGGTGACGGTGTCACCGACCCGGGACTGGCGGACGTCCTTCACACCGGTGATCAGGTAGCCGACCTCGCCCACGCCGAGGTCGCCGGCCTTGACCGGCTCGGGGCTGATCACGCCGACCTCGAGCATCTCGTGCACGGCGCCGGTCGACATCATCTTGATCCGGTCGCGGTGCGTGAGCTTGCCGTCGATCACGCGGACGTAGGTGACCACGCCGCGGTAGGTGTCGTAGACGGAGTCGAAGATCAGGGCCCGCGGCGGCGCGTCGGCGTCACCGACCGGGGCGGCGGTCTGGGCCACGATCTCGTTGAGCAGGTGCTCGCACACCGACACCGGTCTTGGCGGAGACCCGGAGCACGTCGGACGGGTCGCAGCCGATGATCCCGGCCAGCTCCGCGGCGTACTTGTCGGGCTGCGCCGACGGCAGGTCGATCTTGTTCAGCACCGGGATGATGTGCAGGTCGGCGCCGATCGCAAGGTACAGGTTGGCCAGCGTCTGCGCCTCGATCCCCTGTGCCGCGTCGACGAGCAGCACCGCGGTCTCGCACGCCTCGAGCGACCGGGACACCTCGTAGGTGAAGTCGACGTGGCCCGGGGTGTCGATCATGTTGAGGACGTAGGTGCCCGGTTCGGCGGCGGCGTCGTTGTCGTCGACCACGGTCCACGGCATCCGCACCGCCTGGCTCTTGATCGTGATCCCGCGCTCGCGCTCGATGTCCATCCGGTCGAGGTACTGGGCCCGCGCGTTGCGCTCGTCGACCACACCGGTCAGGCTGCAGCATCTGGTCGGCCAGCGTGGACTTGCCGTGGTCGATGTGGGCGATGATGCAGAAGTTCCGGATGACCGCGGGATCGGTCTTGCCCGGCACGGGCGCGGCGCTGTTCGAGGACACGAAGGGCTTTCGAGGAGACGTCGAGGACGGAACGCCAATCCTCCCACGCGGGTGCGTGCGGGGCGAAAACGTCACTCCGGGCTGACCAGGAACTCCTTGGACTTGGCGATCGCGAAGCCCCACCCCTGCTCGAGCGTCGGCCGCGGGGGTACGGCGACCTCGTCCGGGTTGGTCACCACGTCGAGCAGCACCGGACCGGCGTGCGCCATCGCCTCCCGCACCGCCTCGTCCACGTCGTGCGGGTCGGTCACGCGGATCCCGCGCAGCCCGATCGCCTCGGCGACCCTCGCGAAGTCGGGGTTGTGCAGGACGGTGCCGAACTCCGGCAGGCCGACCTGTTCCATCTCCAGCTTGACCATGCCGAGCCGGCCGTTGTCGAACACGACCAGCTTGACCGGGAGGTCGTGGCTGACGGCCGTGATCAGGTCGCCCATCAGCATGGAGAGGCCGCCGTCCCCACAGAACGCGACGACCTGGCGCTTCCGGTCCAGCGCCTGCGCCCCGAGCGCCATCGGCATCGCGTTGGCCATCGAGCCGAGGTTGTAGGAGCCGACCAGCTGCCGCCCGCCTGTCATCCGCACGAACCGGGAGAGCCACACCGTCGACATGCCGGTGTCCGTCGTGAAGACGGCGTCCGTCGCGGCATGCCGCTCCACGGCCGCGGCGAGCAGCTCAGGCCGGATCTGGACGTCGGGGTTGTCAGCCTTCCGCCGGAGCAGCCCCTTCGGCTTGTGGTCGTAGTCCGGGTCGGTCAGGTGGGCCTGCCTCCCCTGCCACTTCTGGTACGACGCGCGCGCGGCCTCGAGGTGCGTTCGGCTCTCCTTGCGCCGGAGCTGCGGCACCAGCTCTGCCAGCGTGAGCCTGCTGTCACCCACGAGCGCCTTGTGCACCGCGGTCCGTCGCCCTATGTGCTGGCCGCGGCTGTCGAGCTGCACCACCACCGTGTCCTTCGGGTAGAAGTCCCGGTAGGGGAAGTCGGTGCCGACCAGGAAGAGGACGTCGCAGGCGGCGAACGCCTCGGCCGTCGCCGGGTTGCCGATCAGCCCGGACTGGCCGATCTCGAACGGGTTGTCCTCCTCGAAGCCCTCCTTGGCCTTCAACGTCAGCACCATCGGCGCCCCGAGCGCGTCCGCGAGCTGGAGCACCTCGTCGCGTGCCTGCCGCGCGCCCTGGCCGACCAGCAGGGTCACCCGCTCGGCTTCGATCAGGACCTGCGCCACGTCGCGGATCGCGTCGGCAGCGGCCGCCGCGGGCGGAGCGGCGGGCACGAACCGCGGAGTCTCCGTGTCCTTGGGCAGGTGCAGGCCACCCACGTCCCCCGGGATGCTGAGCACGGCGACGCCCCGCTCGGCGAGCGCCGCGTTGACCGCCTCCTCGAGCAAGGCGGGGATCTGCTCGACCGAGGTGATCGTCTGGTTGAAGCACGCCACGTCGGCGAACAGCTGGTCGTTGTCGACCTCCTGGAAGAAGTCGCTGCCGATCTCCTCCCGCGGCACCTGACCACAGATCGCGAGGACCGGGACGTGCGACTTGCGGGCGTCGTAGAGCCCGTTGAGCAGGTGGATCGCACCCGGGCCGACCGTGCCCATACAGACCGCGAGGTCACCGGTGAGCTGGGCCTGCGCGCTCGCGGCGAAGGCACCCACCTCCTCGTGTCGCACGCCGATCCACTCGATCCGGTCCTCCCGCCGGATCGCGTCGGTCACGGGGTTGAGCGCGTCCCCGACGACCCCCCAGACCTGGCGCACCCCGTGGTCGGCGAGGGCGTCGACGATCAGGTCGGCGATGGTGCGCTTGCTCATGGCTCTCCTCAGGCTCGGAACGTGTCGGGGTCGGCGAGCTCCCAGTCGGCCAGCCAGCCAGCAGGCGCGCTGTCGAGCAGCTCGCCGGGAGCGAGGTGGTCGAACACGTCGGCGTAGCTGAGCACCCGCTCATGGTCGACGCGGCGGCGGAGCATGCTCGGCCGCAGCTGGTCGGTGCCGGTCAGGAGGTCGCCATCCTGGCGGTGGTACTTGCTCAGCCCGCCCTCACCGGTGTCGTGGGCGAACCCGCCGAGCCGGGCCCCCGAGTTGAGCGCGGTGATCGCGTTGGCACTCAAGGCGCCGAAGCTCATCGCGGAGACGTTCATCAGCGCCATCGAGTAGGGCTGGGTGCAGTGCGGTCCCCCGATCGTCACGCGGGGCTCGGCATCGGGCACGTCGACCGGCTTCGTCGAGTGCACCAGGTACTCGTAGCCGGGCTCGTCCACGTCACGCTCGGTGCCGAACGGCTGCTCCTCCTTGAGCCCCTTGGCGCGCTGGTAGATCGAGGACCGGGTGTTGCGGTCGAATGGCCGACCGTCGTAGTTGCGCTCGATGAAGTACTGCTGCAGCTCGGGCCGGATGTCCTCCATCAGGAACCGCATGTGCCCGAGCACCGGATAGTTGCGCAGGATCGAGTGCTTCTTCTGCACCAGGTCGCGAGCAGGAGCAGCAGCACCGCGACCAGGACCCACCACCCCGGACCGCCGATCGCCCCCGCGATGACCGTGACGACGGCGAGGGATCCGAGGATCCCGACGATGTAGAAGCGCAGCACGTCCCGACCCTAGGGCCGGCGCTCGGCCTCCGCCCCACCTGTGGGGAGGAGTCAGCGCGTCGGCAGCCAGTAGCGGAGCTTGACCCCCCGTTGGTCCTCGAGCACGCCGCCGGCGGCCTCGATCACGCGGCGCGAGCCCTCGTTGGTGTCGTCGCAGGTGACCAGCACCTGCTCGAGACCGAGGTCCGCGGCGTGCGGTAGCACCGCGCGGAGCATCGCCGTCGCGTGGCCGAGCCGGCGCCGGCTGGGTCGGACGTAGTAGCCGACATGGCCGCCGACGTCGCGCAGGAACTCCGTCAGCCGGTGACGCACGCTGATCCGCCCGAGGTAGTCCTCGCCGTCGACCCACCACCATGTCGTGTGCGGGACGATGCCGATCCTGCGCGGCGTGGTCTCGGCGCCGTCGGCGCGGACCGTGGCGACGTACACCGCGAAGCCCTCCGGACTGTTCCACTCGGTGCGGTACCGCGTCTGCTCGCTGCCCAGGTAGGCGGCCTCGGCGCGGTTGCCCTCAGTGACCACCTCGCGCATCGCCTCCAGGAACGACTCCCGGACGCGTACGTCGGGCAGGACCAGCTCCGGCATGGCGGAAGTCTGGCAGCACGTGTGGTGCGCGAGGATGCCGGTCATGAGCGACCGCCCAGGCCTGCGCACGGACATCGCGCAGGTGCCGCACGGTCGCACCGCGCACCGGCTCAGCTGGCCCTACCTCCCGGCGTACCTGCGGGCCGTGGTCGAGCAGCGGCTCGGCTCGTCGGTCGTGGATGCCGCCTCCCGCGACGCCGGGTTCACGCCCGGGTTCGCGTCCGTGCTCACCGGCGCGGACGGGAGCCGGATGTTCGTGAAGGCAGCCAGCAAGCAGGCCCAGGCCGACGTCGCGCAGGCGTACCTCGACGAGGCACGCAAGCTCCGGGCGATGCCCGCCGGGCTGCCCGCGCCGGCGCTGCGCTGGGTGCACGACGATGCGGACTGGGCCGCGCTCGGCTTCGACGCGGTCGACGGCCGGCCGCCGCTGCGGCCGTGGCACGCCGACGAGCTCGACCGGGCGCTGGACCTGGCCGAGGCGATCGCGGCGGCGACCGATCCGGTGCCGCCCGGTCTGCGGCTGAGGACCGTGGTGGAGGAGGTGCCGCCACTGGTCGGCGCCTGGGACCGGGTCACTGCCGCCTGGCCCCACCGCTCCGAGGCCCGCGCACTGGCCACGGCGTACGCGTCGCTGCCGGACCGGGCGTTCTGCCACACCGACCTGCGCGACGACAACGTGCTGCTGCTCGACGACGGCTCGGCCGTGGCCTGCGACTGGAACTGGCCGGCGCTGGGACCCGCCTGGCAGGACACGGTCGACCTGCTGGTGTCGGCGTACGGCGACGGGCTGGACGTGGAGCCGGTCCTGGCCGCGCGGGTGCTGACCCGCGACGTCGACCCGGAGCACGTGGACATGTGGCTGGCCGCGCTGTGCGGCTTCATGGTGGCCAGCTCGTCGCGCCCGGCGCCCCTCAACTCGCCGCACCTCCGCACGCACAGCATCTGGTACGCCGAGGCACTCTGGGGCTGGCTCTGCGACCGACGGGGCTGGGACTAGCGCACGATTTGGGCGCCGGAGCGGCCCGCTGATATCGTTGATCTTCGTGTCTGGGCCACCCCGGGCACCCTCATGCGATCGACCACCACCCAGAATCCAGCAGAACGAGGCTTGCCCCGTGGCGAACATCAAGTCCCAGATCAAGCGCAACAAGCAGAACGACGCTGCGCACGAGCGCAACAAGTCGGTCAAGTCCGCGCTGAAGACGGCTGTGCGCAAGTTCCGCGAGGCCGTCGACGCCGGTGACGCCGACCAGGCGAAGAAGGCCGCCGCAGGTGCCTCCCGGGCGCTGGACAAGGCCGCCTCCAAGGGCGTCATCCACAAGAACCAGGCCGCGAACCGCAAGTCCGCGGTGAACAAGCAGGCCGCGTCCCTCTGAGCTGACGCACCGAGCTCGACGAAGCGCCGTACCCCTCGGGTGCGGCGTTTTGCGTGTCCGGGTCGACTCGCTAGCGTGCGCTGCGCAACCGGACGACGGAGAGCACCATCCGCTCCAGCGCGTAGGACGGGTCGCTGGCCTGGCCCTTGACGTCGGCGTCGGCACGGGCGACCACCCGGATCGCGTCGGCGATGCCGTCGGGCTCCCACCCGCGCGCCTGCTCGCGGAGGTCTCGGAGCTTCCAGCCGGGGACCCCGACCTCCCGCATCAGGTCGGCATCTCGCGAGTCCGCGCGGCGCGCTCTTGAACTTGGCCAGGGACCGCAGGCCGGTTGACATCGCGCTGCTCACCAGCACCGGCGCGGTGCCGCGGTCGAGCGCCCAGCGCAGCTCCTCGAGCGCCTTGGACGTGCGACCCATCAGCGTGTGGTCGGCGACCGTGAACGACTTCGCCTCGGCCCGCCCGCCGAAGTACTGCTTGACCATCTCCGTCGTCACGGGCTGGCCGCCGAAGTCGTTGGCCAGCTGACTGGCGGCGGCCGACAGCGCGCGGAGGTCCTGCCCGACGGACTGCACGAGGAACGCCGCCGCGTCGTTGTCGATGCGCACCTTGAGCTGGCGGAGCTCGTTGACGACGTAGCCGGGGTACTCGCGGGTTGTCAGCGGCACGCTCTTGACCTCGGTCACGCCCGACGCCTTGCGTAGCTTGGTGAGCACGCCGCTGCCCTTCTGGCCGCCCGAGTGCACCAGCACCAGGGCGACGTCGTCAGCCGGCTCCTGCGCGTAGCCGACGATGCCGTCGACGGACTCCTCCGGCAGGTCCTCGAACCGGCGGACCACGACGCAGCGCGTGGTGGAGAACAGCGACGGCGCACTCAGCTCGCCGAGTGTCGCCATCGTGAGCTGGTCGGCGGAGGTTTCGCTCAGCTCGGCCTCGGTGTCGTGCGCCCTGACGGCGGACCGCACCTGGACGATCGTGCGCTCGTGCGAGGAACTCCTCCGGGCCGGTCACCAGGGTCACCCGCCCGAGCACGTCGGACGCCACTGGACCTGCCATGGCGGCAGCCTCTCACGCACCGCGGACAACCGGGCTCAGGGCCCCGGGCCGGGGAGCCGACGGGTGACGACATGCAGGCCGTGGTCGGAGACGACCGCGATGTCGCCGTCCCGGTCGGTACGCCGGACAGTCAGGCCGGCCCGCTCCAGCAGCCTCAGCGTGGCCATCGCGGGATGGCCGTAGTCGTTGTGCCTGCCCACGGAGACCACCGCGAGCCGGGCGCCCAGCCCGCGCACGAGGTCGGGGTCCTGACGGGCGCTGCCGTGGTGGGCCACCTTGAGCACGTCGACGTGCAGGGAGCCCGCCCGCGCCGCCAGCCGCTCCTGCGAACCGGTCTCCTCGTCGCCCATCAGCAGCAGCCGGATCCCCCGGGACTCCACCAGCAGGACGACGCTGGCGTCGTTGGGCGGCGACTCCGAGTCGGGTGGGGTCGGGCCGGTGGGCGCCAGCACCTGCCAGCGCAGCGGTCCGACCCGCGCCCGTTCCCCGACGGACGCGACCCGCACCGGCACGCCCGCCCGCGCCGCAAGCCGGCTCACCTCCGCCGCCCCGCCCGGCGGCTCGGCCAGCCCGGTCACCTCGATCGCCCCTACCCGGCGGCCACGGAGCACACCGGCCAGGCCGTCGACGTGGTCGGCGTGGAAGTGCGTGAGCACCACCAGCGGCACCCGTCGTACGCCCAGCCGCCGCAGGCACCCGTCGATCGAGGGTTGGGTCGGGACCGGCGTCGACCACCACTGCCGCACCGTCTCCGGCGTCAAGCACCAGCCCGTCGCCCTGACCCACGTCGCAGGCCACAAGCACCCACCCGGATGGCGGCCACCCCGGCGTCGGCAGCGGCACCAGCATCAGCACCAGCAGCAGGACCGAGGTGCCGACCGCCCAGCCCCGTCGAGCCAGTATCGAACCGAGCACCAACGCCAACCACCCGCAGACCAGGGTCAGCACCAGCAGCGGCAGCGGACCGGACGGCCAGCCCAGCGCTGCCGACGGCAGCGCCGCCGACCGGTGCGCGACCGCGATCACCCAGTCGGCGCACCAGGTGGCCGCGGTTCCGACCGGCCGCCCGAGCGGCACCCAGACCGAGGACAGCAGGCCACCGCCGAGACCGAGCACGGTCGCCGGGGCCACCACCGGCGCGGCGAGCAGGTTGGCCACGACCGCGACCAGGCTCACCTGGCCCGAGATCGCGGCCACCACCGGCGTGCACGCCAGCTGCGCCGCCAGCGGCACGGACAGTGCCTCGGCCGCCCACCGGGGCAGCCACCGGCACAGCGCGTCACGCCAGCCCGGCGCCAGGAACACGATCCCCGCCGTTGCCAGCACCGACAGCGCGAACCCGACCTCCCCGGCCAGCCACGGGTCGAACAGCATCAGCACCAGCACGGCGAGCCCGAGCGCTCGTGGCCCGCGCTGCCGACCGTTGCTGCCCATGCCGACCAGCGCCACGGAGCCCATCACCGCCGCCCGCAGCACGCTCGGCTCCGGGCGGGCCAGCAGCACGAACCCGACCACACCCACGGCACCGGCGACGACCAGTCCACGGGCCCGGACACCGCACCGCCCGCGCGAGCACCAGCAGCGCGCCGACGACCAGCGTCAGGTTGGTGCCCGACACGGCCAGCAGGTGGGTCAGACCGGCAGTGCGGAAGTCGGTAGCCGTCCGTTGCGGCAGGCCGACGTCGTCACCGTCGACCAGCGCCGGCACCAGTGCGCGCGGCTCGGCCGGCCGGTGTGCCACCGACTGCCGGATGCCCTCGCGCACGCGCGCGGCACCGCGCAGCAGCGGTCCGTCGCGCGCCAGCACTTCGGGCTCGCCGTGCGCGAGGTAGACCGCGCCGAGGTCGTCGCCGTCGGCCGGCGACAGGCGCCCGGACGCCCGCACCGTCTCGCCGAGGTGCAGCGAGCGCCACCCGACTGGCGCGATCACGAGCACCGGCTGGTGCAACCGCCAGGTCAGCCCACGTGCTGCCACCCGGGTCGCGGCCGCGCGCACCAGGACGTAGCTGGAGAACCGTCCCACCTTGAGGGTCGGGTCGCTCGTGAGCTCGAGCCGAACCTCGGCGGTGACCTCCTCCGCGGCGAGCCGCGGCAGCGGACCGGCGCGGACCACCTCGATCCGGAGCAGTGCACCACCCGCGACCACCACGGCGACCAGCAGCCAGACCACGAGCTCGGCCGGCTTTCGTCGCCGGCGATGCCACCGCGACAGAACCAGCGCACCAGCGGTGACGACCAGGGCGCCGTCCAGCCAAGCCGGGAGGTGCAGCCCAGCAAGCGCGGCCAGCCAGGCGACCACACCCAGCGCCGGTGTCCGCAGGTCGGCTCCTGGTGCGTCGGTCGCGTGCTCGAGCTCGTCGTGCTCGTGACCGTCCACCTCCTCACAACGTCACGTGCGGTGCGATGTCGGCGAGTGTCTTGTCCCCGATGCCGTCGACCTCGAGCAGCTCGTCGACGGACGTGAACGTGCCGTGCTGGGTGCGCCAGTCGAGGATCTTCTGCGCCGTCACCGGCCCCACGCCCGGGAGCGTGTCGAGCTCGGACAGGCCGGCGGAGTTGAGGTTGACCAGCGCGCCGGCCGCGGGTGACCCGCCCGCGGCACTGGGTGCGACGCCCCGCACCACCGGCTGCCCGACCAGCACCTGCTCGCCGTCGACGAGCAGCCGCGCCAGGTTGAGGGACGTCAGCACGACCCCGGGACGCGGACCACCCGCCCGCCGGATCGCGTCCTGCACCCGCGACCCTGCGGGCAGCGTGACGATGCCGGGCCGGCGTACCTTGCCGGCGACGTCGACGACCACCTGCCCGGTGGCGGCGGCCGACGCTGCGGTGCCCGCCGGAACGGCGGGCGAGGCCTCCGCGGTTGCCGGCCCGGCGGTGGTCACCAGCCGCGGCGGAGGTACGGCGTCGGCGTGGGCGCCGGACCGCACCGCCAGCCAGCCGGCCACCGCGAGCGCCACTCCGACCAGTGCCAGCACCACCACTCCGTGCTGCCCCGACAGCCCCACCCGCCCGCGCAGCGCCTCCGGCACCCGGTCGGCGAGCCAGCCCGGCACCCGATCACCCGGACCGGCCCGCCTGCCCCGCGCATGGCGACCGGGATCGCGCACCGGCGCCGGCACGCCGAGCGCCGCCGGACCCACCAGCGGTGGCTGCTCCCGGGTCCAGAAGTCTTCGTGGTGGTCGGACTCCTCCTCCCGATCGGGCTCCCGCTCGGGCTCGGGTCGCAGCCCCGCGAGCTCGGCGTGGAGCAGCTCCAGGCGTCGCCGCGCGACCTCGGACACCTCGTCCCGCTCTCGCCTGCGCATGGACCGAACCTAGGAAGCACCGGAGCCGGTCGACAGGGCCCGCGTGCTCCCTGTGGACAACACCACCGGGCACCCGGCCTGGGGACGCCAAACGGTCCGTGGATACCGTCGGAGCATGAGGATCACCATCGCCGGCGGACACGGCCAGATCGCCCAGCACCTCGAACGCCAGCTGACCGGGGCCGGTCACGAGGCCGTCGGTCTCGTGCGCAACCCCGACCACGTCGCCGACCTCGAGGCCAACGGGGCCGAGGCGGTCGTGCTCGACCTGGAGGGTGCGAGCGTCACCGACGTCGCGCAGGCCCTCGACGGCTCGCACGCCGTCGTGTTCGCAGCAGGGGGCGGACCGAACTCCGGTGTCGAGCGCAAGGAAACCGTCGACAAGAACGCCGCCATCCTGCTGGCCGACGCGGCGGAGGAGGCCGGCGTGGCGCGCTACCTGATGATCTCCTCGATGGGCGCCGAGGGCGCCGACCCCGACAGCGACGACGTGTTCCAGGTCTACCTGCGGGCGAAGAAGGCGGCCGACGACGACCTTCGCCGACGCGACCTCGCCTGGACGATCGTCCGCCCGGGTCGGCTCACCGACGAGCCCGGCACCGGCCTGGTCCAGGTCGGCGACCTCCCGCGGGGCAGCGTCACGCGCGAGGACGTCGCCGCGGTGCTGGTGGCGGCGCTCGACCTGACCAGGACGGTCGGCAAGACCTTCGACCTGCTCAATGGCGAGGACGAGATCGCGGAAGCGCTCCGGAAGGTGTAGTCAGTCGCGGACCGCGACCGCCACCGCCACCATGCCCGGTCCCACGTGGGCCCCGAGCACGGCGCCGACCTCACCGAGCCAGATGTCGCGATCGGCGAGCCCGGCGGCCAGCCGGTCGCGCAGCCTGCCGGTGAGCTGCCCGGCCCGGTCCGGGCTCGCCAGGTGCGCCACGGCCACGTCGACCTGCGCGGAACCGGCGGCCTCGACCGCGAGCTCCTCCAGCCGGGCCAGCGCCTTGCCCGACGTACGCACCCGCTCGAACGGGCCCACCTTGCCGTCGTCGATCCGCAGGATCGGCTTCACGGACAGCGCCGAGCCGAAGAGGGCCGCGGCGGCGCCTACCCGGCCGCCGCGACGCAGGTACTCCAGCGTGTCGACGTAGAACAGCGACGTCGTCGACGCGGCGCGGGCCCGGGCGGCGTGGGCGGCCTCGGCGGCGTCGGCACCACCGTCCGCCGCGTCAGCGGCCGCGAGCACGGCGAAGCCGGTGGCCATGCCGACCTGACGCGAGTCGACGGGCACGACCGGCACCGGGCTGTCGCGCGCGGCGAGCTGCGCGGACTCGTAGGTGCCGCTGATCTCCCCGGACAGGTGCACCGACACGATCGAGGTCGCCCCGTCGGCCGCGGCCGCCCGGTAGGCCTCGAGCATCGCCGCCGGCGTCGGCCGGCTGGTGCTCACAGGCGTCCACTCGCGCAGGGACTTCGCGACCAGCTCGGGCGTGGCCCCGTCGGACCCGTCTTCGTCGGCGCCCGGCGTGAGGGCCTCGTCGTACGACACCGCGCCGATCACCACCTGCAGTGGCACCACGCGGATCCCGCGCGCCCGCGCCACCTCGGCCGGCAGGGAGGCGGTCGAGTCGGTGACGATGGCGACGGACATGCCGGGAAGGCTACCGACCGCTCACCCGCTGTCGGTGCCCAGCGCGAGCGTCAGCTCCAGCACGGACTCCGGGTCGTCGAGCCGGTCGCCGTACAGCTCGCGCAGCTGGCCCATGCGGTAGCGCACCGTCTGCGGGTGCACGTGCAGCGTCGGCGGCGACGTCGTCGCGGCGGCCCTGGTGCAGCAGCCAGGACCGCAGCGTCTCGGTCGAGCCGTTCTCGGCGCTCGCCGGCCGCAGCTCGGCCAGCGGCGCGAGGGCCCGGGCCCGCAGGTCGGCCAGCGCCTCGGGGTCGGCGCTCAGCGACCAGCTGGGCGAGGTGCTCCTCGGTGTCGACCGGCCGGCCCGCCGCGCCGGACCGAGCCCGAGGTCGCGCGCCCGCACCGCCCGGAGGTACGACGAGCGCGCCTGCCGCCAGCGGCCGGGCCGGACCGACCACGGCGTGCCGGCCGTCGAGCGCGCGCAGCAGGTGCCGGCGACGCGGCCCTCCACGTCGGGGACCAGCAGCAGCGGCGAGCGGCTCGTCGCTGTCGACCTCGGCGCCGGCAGGTCCTCGCCCGCGACGCAGGGTGCCCGCGATCCCAGCGCGGCCTCGGCACCCCGCGACCTGGCCCGGCGGCAGCAGCACGGCGGTCAGGGTCGCCGGCGGCGTCCAGCTCGGCGCGCTCGGCCGCCGCGATCGAGCGTCGTCGGGGCTGGCGCCGGCGACCAGCTGCTGGCCGAGCCGCTCGCGGTAGCGCTCCCGCACCCGCCCGCGTCGTCGCCAGCTCGTCGGTGTGGCCGGCGACGCTCGCGGCGGACAGCTCGTCGATGTAGGCGAAGACCAGCTCGGCGAACTGCGCCATCGTGGCCGCGCGCAGGCCGGCCTGCGACGGCCGCGGCGGCCAGCTCCCGCCAGGCGACGCCGGGCGCCCGACCCGGTAGGCCGCGAGCAGCGCGTCCATCGACGCGCCCGCTGCGGGCCTCGCCGCGGCCGAGCGCGTAGGCGCCCTCGAGCGTCGGGCCGAGCGGGGTGCTCGGGTCGGAGCCGCGGCTCCGCGCGCGCCAGCTCGAGGAAGCCGCCCAGCGCCATCTGCACCGCCGCCGCGGATGTTGCGCGCCCATCGCGCCGCGCAACGCGCCGCCGTAGCCCGGCACCTCGGCCATCACCGCCGCGACGGTCTGGTCGGCCACCTGCGGCGAGCTCGCTCGCGCAGCGCCCGCGACGACCTGCTCGTCGATGTCGAGCGCGGCAGCGCCCCGGGCTGGTGGCGCGGGTCACCATCTGTTCGCCACGAACTGTTCCCTCCGCACAAAGACTGCGGATTCACGTCTCACGGTCATGACTTTACCTCCTGCGTCGGCCAGACACATGGATTCATGACACCTCCGCACGATCACCCGCCGTCGCGCCGGGTCGCTGACCGCGCCGGCAGCCCGGCTCGCCGAGCGCGCCACCACGCCGCTGCTGCCGGCCGACTACCTCGACCTGTTCGACCCGCTGCGCGCCGGCGCCGACCTGCGCGGCCGCATCGTCGAGGTCCAGCCCGAGACCGCCGACGCCGCCACCATCGTGATCCGGCCCGGCGCCGACTGGGCCGGCCACGTGCCCGGCCAGTACGTCCGGATCGGCATCGACGTCGACGGCGTCCGCCAGTGGCGCGCCTACTCCCTGACCCACGGCCCGCGCGCCGACGGCCGCATCTCGATCACCGTCAAGGCGGTCCCGGACGGCAAGGTCAGCAACCACCTCGTCCGCAGCGCGCGCCCGGGCACCCTGGTCCACCTCGAGCAGGCCGCCGGCGAGTTCGTGCTGCCGCGCCGACGGCGGCAAGCTGCTGTTCGTCACCGCCGGCACCGGCATCACCCCGGTGATCGGGATGCTGCGCAACCTCTTCCCGGTCACCGACTCCGGCGTCGTCCGGCTCGCCCGCAGCGACGGCCTACGACATCACCGTCGTCCACGTCGCGCCGAGCGAGCCCGACTCGATCTTCCTCGCCGACCTGCGCGCGCTCGCGGACGCCGGCGCTGATCCGGCTGGTCGCGCGGTACGACGACGTGCACGGCGTCCTCGACGTCGACCGACCTCGCCGACCTCGTGCCCGACCTGCGCCGAGCGCAGCACCTGCGCCTGCGGGCCGGCCGGCCTGCTCGACGCCGCTCGAGCGAGCACCACGACCGAGCGCGGCCTCGACCGCTGCTCACCGAGCAGTTCCGGGCCACGCACCGTCGTCGCCGGCGACGGCGGCACGGTCACCTTCGACCGCAGCGGCACGACCGTCGAGGCCGACGGCGCCACCGCCGATCCTCGACGCCGGCGAGGACGGCCGGCGTGCTGATGCCGTCCGGCTGCCGGATGGGCATCTGCTTCGGCTGCGTCCTGCCGCTGCGCGAGGGCGCCGTCCGCGACCTGCGCACCGGCGAGATCACCACCGCCGACGCCGCGGCGACGGCGGCGTCCAGATCCAGACCTGCATCTCCGCCGCCGCCGGCGCCTGCGACATCGACCACTGAGACCCCGGACCCGACCGAAGGAGACACCATGACCGTCGATGCAGAAGAAGACCGACAACCCGATCGCCCACCTGACCGCCGAGGACATCGAGGAGCTCGGCGTCGAGCTCGACGCGATCCGGCAGTCGATCATCGACAGCCGCGGCGCCGAGCGACGCGGCGTACATCCGCAAGGTCATCGACGCGCAGCGCAAGCTCGAGCTGGCCAGCCGCGCGCGTGCTGCTCGTCTCGCTGTTCCCGCCGGCCTGGCTCGTCGGCACCGCCGGCCTGTCGGTCGCCAAGATCATCGAGAACATGGAGATCGGCCACAACGTCATGCACGGCCAGTGGGACTGGATGCGTGACCCGAAGATCCACTCGACCACCTGGGAGTGGGACAACGCCTCGCCCGTCCGAGCAGTGGAAGCACTCGCACAACGAGCTGCACCACACGTACACGAACGTGATCGGCAAGGACAACGACCTCGGCTACGGCATCATGCGCGTCGACGAGGACCAGCGCTGGCAGCCGTTCTACCTCGGCGCAGCCGCTGTGGAACTTCATCAACGCCTGCTTCTTCGAGTACGGCATCGCGGCGTACGACCTCGAGCTCGGCAAGAACCTGGCCATCGAAGAAGCGCCGCACGAGCCCGGAGTTCAAGGCGCGCGCCAAGGTCGACGCTGAAGAAGATCCGCAAGCAGGTGACCAAGGACTACGTCGTCCACCCGCTGCTGTCCGGCCCGTCGTGCGCTGCACCACCCTGGCCGCCAACGTCACCGCCAACCTGGTCCGCAACCTGTGGACCCACTCGGTGATCATGTGCGGCCACTTCCCCGAGGGCGTCGAGACCTTCGAGCGCCGCTCGATCGACGGCGAGACCCGCGGCGAGTGGTACCTGCGCCAGATGCTCGGCTCGGCCAACATCAGCGGCAGCAAGGCGATGCACTTCATGACCGGCAACCTGTCGCTACCAGATCGAGCACCACCTGTTCCCGGACCTGCCGAGCAACCGCTACGCCGAGATCGCCCCGCAGGTGCAGGACGCTCTTCGAGAAGTACGGCCTGACCTACGTCACCGGGCTCGCTGCCCAAGCAGGTCGCGTCCGCGTGGCACAAGGTCATCCGGCTCTCGCTGCCCAACGACTTCGAGAAGGCGCCGCTGGCGACCGTCACGGCGCTCACCACCAAGCAGGGTCGCCGCGAGCTGCGGAGGCGTCCGGCAGCCTGAGGCCGCGCACCCGGTCCGGTGCGCGCAAGGGGACCTGACAGGATCTGCGGGTGTTCCGCCTCCTCAAGGTCCTGCTGGTGCTGGCCGTCCTCGCGCTCGTCGTCGACCGTGTCGCCGACCACGTGGCGGAGCAGACGGCAGCCGGTGAGCTCCAACGCTCGCAGGGACTGGCAAGCGAGCCGGACGTGTCGATCACCGGGTTCCCGTTCCTGAACCAGTTCGCCTCCGGCCACTACGAGCGCGTGATCGTGACCGCGGAGGACGTGCGCGTCGGCACCGCGGACACCTCGCTGACGCTCGCGAAGGTGCGGCTCGACTTCCGCGGGGTCACCGCGTCCCGCGACTTCACGAGCTTCCGGGCGGAGTCCGCGACGGCGCACGCCACGATCGGCTACCCCGAGCTCAGCAAGACGCTTGGGATCAAGGTCGGGTTCGGTGGCGACGGCCGGGTCACCGCGAGCAAGGAGTTCACGTTCCTCGGCCAGACCTTCCGGCCCACGATCACGGTCGAGCCGAGAGTCGCCTCCGACGCGCTGACCTTCGCCGGCTCGCAGATCGGCGGCGGCCAGAACCTCCCGGCCAACGTCAGCGCCGCGCTCCGCGAGATCTTCGGCGTCGACCTGTCCCTCGAGGACCTGCCGTTCGACGTGAAGGTGACGGCGGTCAGGGTGACCCGGACCGGGCTCGACCTGATCCTGGCCGGGAAGGACCTGAGCTACCAGCCGCCCGGCTGAGGGCACGCCCCAGCGTCACCCAGCGACGATGTTGACCAGCTTCGGGGCCCGCACGATCACCTTGCGGACCGGCCGGCCGTCCAGCGCCTGTCGTACCGTCTCGTCGGCCAGCGCGGCGGCCTCCAGGTCGTCCTCGGAGATGTCGGGCGAGACCTCCAGCCGCGCCTTGACCTTGCCCTGGATCTGCACGACTGCCGTCACGGACTCCTGCGACCAGCAGCGCCTCGTCGACCACGGGCCAGCTGCGCGCGAGCGACGGTGGGCTGGTGGCCCAGCCGCTCCCACATCTCCTCGGCCGTGTACGGCGCGACCAGCGACAGCAGGATCGCCACCGCCTCGGTCGCCTCGCGCACGGCCGGGTCTGCGGGACCGCAGCCGGAGTCGATCGCCTTGCGGGTCGCGTTGACCAGCTCCATGACGCGGGCGACCATCACGTTGAACCGGTAGCCCTCGACCAGCTCCCGCGGCCTCGTGCACCGTGCGGTGGGTCACCTTGCGCAGCTCGAGGTCGCCGCCCGCGGCCGGCAGCCCGACCTCGCTCGTGACGTCACCGCTCAGCCGCCAGGCCCGCTGCAGGAAACGCAGCGACCCGACCGGCGACATGTCGGCCCAGTCGATGTCGTCCTCGGGCGGCCCGGCGAAGACCAGGGTCAGGCGCACGGCGTCCACTCCGAACTCCGCTAGTTGGTCCCCCAGACTGACGCCGTTGCCCAGCGACTTGCTCATCTTCTTGCCGCGGTTGATCACGAAGCCCTGGTTCAGCTGCGCGGAGAACGGCTCGACGAAGTCGATCATCCCCATGTCGTGCAGCACCTTGGTGAAGAAGCGTGCGTACAGCAGGTGCAGCACCGCGTGCTCGACGCCACCGACGTAGATGTCGGCCGGCATCCAGCGCCGGACCAGCGCCTCGTCGAACGGCCCGTCCGTCGTAGCGCGGCGAGCAGTAGCGCAGGAAGTACCACGACGAGTCGACGAACGTGTCCATCGTGTCGCTGTCTCGCTTCGCCGGGCCGCCGCACTGTCGGGCAGTCGACGTTGACCCAGTCGTCGGCGGCGGCCAGCGGCGAGACGCCCTTCGGCTTCAGGTCGGCGCCCTTGCAGCTCGGGCAGCTCCAGCGGCAGCTGGTCGTACGGCACCGGCGACCTCGCCGTCGTCGCGCAGTGGATGATCGGGATCGGCACGCCCCAGTAGCGCTGCCGGCTCAGCAGCCAGTCGCGCAGCCGGAAGTTGACCGTGCCCTCGCCGGCACCCTTCTCCTCCAGCCACGCGATGATCGTGCGCTTCGCCTCGTCGACCTCCATGCCGTCCAGCGAGATCTCGTCGTTGGACGGAGTTGACGCCGGACCCTGCGCCGACGTACGCCTCGCCCTCCCAGCCCTCCGGCGGCTGCACGGTGCGCACGATCGGCAGGTCGAACTTCGTCGCGAAGTCCCAGTCGCGCTGGTCCTGCCCGGGCACCGCCATGATCGCGCCGGTGCCGTAGTCGGCCAGCACGTAGTCGGCAGCCCACACCGGGATCTGCTCGCCGGTGACCGGGTTGGTCGCGTGCACGCCCAGGAAGACGCCGGTCTTCGGCCGGTCGCTCGACATCCGGTCGATCTCGGAGGCCTTCCGGATCTCCTCCAGGTAGGCCTCGTACGCCGGCCGCTGCCCGTCGCGTGACCAGCTCACCGGCCAGCGCGGCGTCGGCCGCGACCACCATGAAGGTGGCGCCGAACAGGGTGTCCGGCCGTGTCGTGTAGACGGTCAGCGTTCGAGCCTCGTCGGTCGAGCCTGTCGAGACGACCGGGAAGTCGAACGTGTGCGCCCTCGGACCGGCCGATCCAGTTGCGCTGGGCGGTGATCACGCGGTCCGGCCAGGTCTTCTCCAGCGGCGCCATGTCGTCCAGCAGTCGCTGCGCGTAGTCGGTGATCTTGAAGTACCACTGGGTCAGCTCACGCTTGGTGACCTCGGCGCCGCAGCGCTCGCAGCGGCCGTCGACGACCTGCTCGTTGGCCAGCACGGTCTGGTCGTTGGGGCACCAGTTGACCGGGCTGTTCTTGCGGTAGGCCAGCCCGCGCTCGCGGAACTTCAGGAACAGCCACTGGGTCCACCGGTAGTACTCCGGGTCGCTCGTGTTCAGCCGCCGCGACCAGTCGAAGCCGACGCCGTACCGCTTGAACGACTCGTACTGGGTCTCGATGTTGGCGTAGGTGTAGTCCGCCGGGTGCTCGTCGTTGCGGATCGCGGCGTTCTCCGCCGGCAGCCCGAACGAGTCCCAGCCCATCGGGTTCAGCACCTCGTAGCCGCGCAGCCACCAGTAGCGCGCGATCACGTCGTGCAGCGCGGTGACCTCGGCGTGGCCCATGTGCAGGTCGCCGCTCGGGTAGGGGAACATCGTCAGCGCGTAGCGCTTCTCCCGTGGGGAGTCGTCGTCCGCGCGGAACGGCTGCATGTCGTCCCAGACCGGCTGCCACTTGTCCTGCGTGGCCCGCACGTCGTACGTCTCCGGCTGGTCGTCCTGGTGCTCGTTCATCTCAATGTCTTCCGTCTCGTGGGGTCGTCCGCCGGGCATGAAAAAGCCCCTCGCGCAGGAGGGGCAGCCGCATCACATGGTGTCGATGCGGCTAGGTAAGGAGCAGGACGAACCTCATGCGGACCATGTTACCCGACGAGGTCGGCGGGCCGGGTCAGCGTTGCCTGCGGCCCGCCCACAGGTAGGCCAGCGGTCCGAACGGCTGGACCACGAAACCGAGGAGCCAGACCACCTTCGGCCCGCGGACCTGCCCCGACGGGCGCCGCGCCAGGTCACGCAGGGCCACCGCCGTGAGCACGACCTCCGCCGCACCGCCGACCACGATCAGCCGCTGCTGCGTGTCGGTGAGGTCCGACCACTTCTTCTTCGTCTTCTCCGTCACACGGCGACGGTACCTCCGCAACCGGGCTCGGGGCGGTGGCGGGCCCTCGCGGCGGGCGCTGGGGTGGGCTGGGTGGTGCGCCCGCCGGGAGGGCCCGCCGCCGCCACTGTGCCCGGGTGCGGTCGACCGAGTCGTCGTCCCGTGCGCCGTCCTCAACACCGTCCTCCGGGCCACTAGGGTCGGAGGCATGAAGGTTCTGATCACCGGCGGGGCGGGATTCATCGGGTCGACGACGGCCAAGGCGCTCGAGGAGGCCGGGCACACGCCGGTGATCCTCGACTCGCTGCTCAACGGGCCGCTGGCGTTCGTGCGCGACCGGATCTTCTACGAGGGCGACATCGCCGACCGCGACCTGCTGGCCCGGGTCTTCGACGAGCACCCGGAGATCGAGGCAACGATCCACATGGCGGCGCGGATCAAGGTGCCGGAGTCGGTGGAGCAGCCCTACGAGTACTACCGCGACAACGTGGCCAAGTCGCTGGAGCTGTTCGACCAGCTCGACACGCTCGGCCAGCCGCGGGTGCTGTTCTCCTCCTCGGCGTCGCTGTACGCGCTCAAGGACGAGTTCGAGGTGGTCGAGAGCGACCCGCTGGCGACGACCTCGCCGTACGCCCGCACCAAGCTGATGATGGAGATGGTGCTGCAGGACATGGCCGCCGCCACGGACCTCCGGGCGATCATCCTGCGCTACTTCAACCCGATCGGCTCCGACCCCGACCTCGAGTCCGGGATCTACGACAAGGAGCCCTCTCACGTGCTCGGCCAGCTGGTGATGGCAGCACGCGGGCAGAAGGACCACTTCACGATCACCGGCGTCGAACACCCGACCCGCGACGGCACGGGCATCCGCGACTACGTCCACGTCTGGGACCTCGCCCGTGCTCACGTGGCGGCTGTCGAGCAGTTCGACAAGGTCCTGGCGGCGGAAGGCGCGCCCAGCGCGATCATCAACGTCGGCACCGGCGCGGGTGTCACCGTGCGCGAGCTGGTCGCCGCGTTCGAGAACGTGTACGGCAAGAGCGTGCCGGTCCAGGAGGCGCCACCGCGTCCCGGCGACGCCGTGGGCGCCTTCGCCAACGTGGACAAGGCGCGCGATGTGCTCGGGTGGAGCTCGTCACTGTCCCTGGAGGACGCGATCGACGCCGCGCTCAAGTGGGGCGAGAAGCGCCAGTCCGTCCTGGGGTACGAGTAGCCATGGCCGTCCTCGACATGTTCCGGCTCGACGGCCGGGTCGCGA
Source organism: uncultured Actinomycetota bacterium (assembly GCA_963745795.1). GTDB lineage: Bacteria > Actinomycetota > Actinomycetes > Propionibacteriales > Nocardioidaceae > Marmoricola. Next base: position 965,526 of record CAVUYR010000006.1, read on the forward strand.
TCGTCACCGGCGCGTCCTCCGGGCTCGGCGTCGCGTTCGCGCAGGCGCTCGGCTGAGGCCGGGGCCGACGTGGTGCTCGGCGCCCGTCGTACCGACAAGCTGGCGGAGACGCAGGCACTCGTCGAGGCGACCGGACGCCGGGCGCTCGCGGTCGCCACCGACGTGTCCGACCCGGAGTCCTGCCAGGCACTCGTCGACGCGGCGATGGCGGAGCTCGGCCGGGTCGACATCCTGGTCAACAACGCCGGTGTCGGCACCGCGGTGCCCGCGACCCACGAGACGCCCGGAGCAGTTCCGGCACGGTGGTCGACGTCAACCTCAACGGCTGCTACTGGATGGCCCAGGCGTGCGGCCGGGTCATGCAGCCCGGGTCGAGCGTCGTCAACATCTCCTCCGTGCTCGGGCTCACCACGGCCGGACTCCCGCAGGCTGCGTACGCCGCCTCGAAGGCTGGTCTGATCGGGCTCACCCGTGACCTCGCTCAGCAGTGGACCGGCCGCAAGGGCATTCGCGTCAACGCGCTCGCTCCCGGGTTCTTCGAGTCGGAGATGACCGACGCAGTACCCGCCCGGCTATCTCGAGCAGCAGCAGGCCCGGATCCCGGTCGGCCGCAAGGGCGAGGGGGTCGAGCTGGCCGCCACCCTGGTGTGGCTGGTGTCCGACGCCGGCGGCTACGTGACGGGTCAGACCGTCGCCGTCGACGGAGGCATGACCATCACCTGACGGTCGCCGCGGAATCAACCCTCACTCAGGATTGGCGACGTACGTTGGCCTCCATGACCCCCGCCGTGCGCTGGCTCCTCGTGCTCGTGGTCGCCCTACTGGTGCTGGCGCCCACGGCCGTCGTGCACCTGCTCCCGGCCCAGGGATCGTCGATCGGCGCGGCGGCGCTCGCGGACAAGATCGACGAGGCGCGGACGCGCGCATGGTCCGGAGAGGTGGCGACGCAGGGGGCGCTGCAGGTGCCGGTGAGCGACTCGTTCAGCGGCATCGCCCGGCTCTTCGGCGACAGCACGACGCTGCGCGTGTGGTGGGACGACGACAAGCACTGGCGGGTCGACCGCACCCGTGCCAGCGGGGAGACCGACCTGTTCCGCGACGGGAACGACACCGTGAAGTGGAGCTACGAGTCGGAGAAGGCGACGTTCACGCCGTACTCCAACATCCGGCTGCCGAACGAGTGCCGACGTGCTGCCCCCGACGCTCGCCGCGCGCCTGCTGTCCGGTGCGACGCGCCGGCGAGCTCTCCCGCCTCCCGTCGCGGCGCATCGCCGGCCACGACTCGGCCGGGCTGCGGCTCGTGCCCTCCGACACCCGCTCCACGATCGCACGGGCGGACATCTGGGCCGACCAGGAGTCGGGGCTGCCCACCCGGGTCGAGGTGTACGCCGACGGACGCACCCAGCCGGTGCTCACGACCGAGGTGACCTCGCTCGACCTCGGCGCCCCGAACCCGAAGACCCTGCGCTTCCGCGCCCCGCGCGGGGTCCGGGTCGACTACAGCCGGGCGCTCGACGACGCGGCCGGGGCCAACGCGTTCGCGCCGTTCCAGCCGCCGGAGGAGGTCGCCGGCCTTGCCCGGCGCGGCTCGCCGGAGGACCTCGGCGCCGTCGGCATCTACGGCCGGGGTCCCACCGCGCTGATCGCGTTCCCGCTGCGCACCTTCGTCGCCTCCGAGCTCCGCGACCAGCTGCTCAGGAGCAAGCGCACCCACGAGAACGGCTCAGGCGTCGGGATCGAGGTCGGACCCCTCTCGGTCCTGCTCACGCACGGTGACCACGCGTCGTACCTGCTTGCCGGCACGGTCACCCCCGAGACGCTGGTGAAGGCCTCGGTCGACGTGCGTGACGGCGTCAGGCTGAGCCGGTGATCCGCACGTACGGCCTGACCAAGGCCTTCGGCCCGGTGACGGCCGTCGACGGGGTCGACCTCGACGTCCGCGAAGGGCGACGTCTACGGCTTCCTCGGCGCCAACGGGTCCGGCAAGACCACGACCGTCCGGATGGTGCTCGGCCTGGTGCTGGCCACGAAGGGCACGATCGAGCTGTTCGGCGCGAGCATGCCGGCGGCGGCCAGCACGGTGCTCCCCCGGGTCGGGCGCCCTGGTCGAGGGACCCGCCGCCTACCCGCACCTCAGCGGCCGCGCCAACCTCGCCACCTTCGACGCCGCGGGCCGTCGCGGCACCGGACCCGACCGCCGCAGCCGGATCACCGAGGTGCTCGAGCAGGTCGGCCTCGACCCGGCCGACCGACGCCCGGTGCGCGCCTACTCCCTCGGCATGCGGCAGCGGCTCGGGCTGGCTTCCGCGCTCCTGCGGAGGCCGCCACTGCTGGTGCTCGACGAGCCGACGAACGGACTCGACCCGCAGGGCATCCGCGAGATCCGCGAGCTGCTCGTCGCCCTCAACGCGTCGGGCACCACGATCTTCCTGTCCAGCCACCTGCTCGCCGAGATCGAGCAGATGTGCACGCGGGTCGGCGTGCTCGACCGTGGGCGGCTGGTCCTGCAGGAGCAGCTCGACACGCTCACTGCGCCGACCGGACGGATCCGCGTGCGCACACCCGACGTACCGCAGGTGATCGCGCTCCTCGACGGCCGCGTGGAGACCCGGGGCGACCGCGAGGTGGTCGTCCGCGGCACCGACGCCGCCGAGCTCAACGCGTCGCTGGTCTCCGCCGGCGTACGCGTGGAGGAGATCGGTCCGGTGCGCCGGCTGCTCGAGGACGTGGTGCTCGAGGCCAGCGAGGGCATCCGATGATCCAGGTCGAGCTGGTCAAGATGCTGCGCCGACCCCGCACCTGGGCCACGATCGCGGCGCTGAACGCGCTGCCGACGGTGATCGCGATCCTGCTCGCCGTCACCGACCTCGGTCCGCCGCCCGGCAAGGGTCCGCCGTTCCTGTCAGCCGTGCTCAGCGACGGCACGCTGTTCCCGCTCGCGGCGCTTGGCATCGTGCTGCCGCTCTTCCTGCCTGTGGCGGTCGCGGTGGTCGGCGGTGACGCGATCGCGGGCGAGGCCGAGCTGGGCACGCTGCGCTACCTGCTGATCCGTCCGGTACGGCGCGGTCACCTGCTGATCGCGAAGATGGTGAGCGTCGTCGCCTTCGTGCTGCTCTCGGTTCTCGTCGTCGCGTTCGTCGGCCTACCTCGAGGGCCGGTTCCTGCTCGGGAAGGGCCCGGTGACCGGCACCGTGAGCGTCTCCGGCACCACGCTCAGCCAGGGCGAGCTCCTGCAGCGCACGATCGTGGCGTTCGGCTACGTGACGCTTTCGATGCTGAGCGTCGCTGCGATCGCGCTGCTGCTCTCGACCATGACCGACTCCGCGATCGCCGCCGCGCTCGGCACCATCGGCTTCCTGATCGCCTCCACCGTGTTGCTGGGTCTCGACGCCGCGCATGAGATCCGGCCGTACCTGCCGACGCGCTACTGGCTGTCGTTCGTCGACCTGTTCCGCGACCCGATCCGGTGGGACGGCGTGGTGCGGGGGGTGCTCGGCCAGCTCGCCTACCTCGTGGTCTTCCTGACCGCGGCGTGGGCGAACTTCGCCAGCAAGGACATCAACAGCTGACCCCGGTCGGCGCCGCGGGACGGCCCGTGCCCAGCGTCGCGGCCAGGGCACGCAACGTGACCGGGTCGCCGGGCAGGTCACCGTGGCTGGTGCGCGCCCCGGGGCACAGCTCCTGCACCTCGAGGTTGACCGCACCGTCGAGCTCGGCGGTGTCCGTCGGGACGACGATCCTGGTCGCTCGTCGAGCGCACGGTCACCCACCGCGGACCGTCGGGTGTTTCGTCGCCGGCGTTGAGCTGGCGCACCATCTCACTGTCGGTGGCGAGCTGCTCGCACGCCGTGGGGCACGAGCCGACCGCGTCCTTTGCGAGCTGGGCGACGTCGGTGCCGTGCTGGGGCGACCCGATCGTCAGCACACGTCGTACGACGGCGGCGCCGCCCTCGTCGCGCACGTACAGCCGCGCGATCACTCCCCCGGCCGAGTAGCCGACCAGGTCGACCGACGGCCCGCCCTGCTCGCGCAGGGTTTGCTTCGACGAGCTCCGCGAGCCGCTTCGCCTGCGTGCGCAGGTCGCCGGTGCCGTCGCCGCTGGGCCGGAAGACGACCGCGGTGCGGCCCTCGCGCCGGACCTCGGCGACCAGCGGGTCCAGGTCGGACACCGTGCCGCCGTACCCGGGAACCAGCACCACCGGACCCGGTCGTGCCTGGTCGGCCACAGCCTCGCCCCGCACCCGACGCACGGCCACGACCGCGCCCGCGACCACCACCGCGAGGACGACCAGCGCGAGGAGCGCGAGCACCAGCCGGCGCCGGGCGGGCGCGAGGGACGAGAGCACGGGTCCATGGTGCCGGGTGTGTGGGTGATGGGGTGGCGGTGCGCCCGGCAAGCCCGCAAATGCGTTGTTGCGGTGGTCGGCGGCCGGCGCATGGCCCCCACAACCACGCAAATGCGAAGCTGCCGGCGCAGCCGCCCGCCGCTCAACCCAGCCCAGCGTCCGCTACCCCACCAGCAGCCGAACCAGCAACCAGAGCAGCGCGATCGCGGGCATCCCTGCCTGCACGACCGCGGCACGGACCTTGGCCCGGTCGGAGCTCAGGAGCACCAGCGCGGCGGCGACCATCGAGCCGCAGCAGAACGTCACGAGGGCGAGTCCGGACTCATGGTTGCCACCGGCGGTCAGACCGATGCCCGCAGCGGTGCCGATCGCGAGGAACAGGTTGTAGAACCCCTGGTTGTACGCCCACGGCCGCATCACGGCCGCCTCGTCCGCGCCCTTCACGCCGAACACCTTCCACGTCGACGGCTGGTCGAAGCGCAACGACTCCAGCACGAAGATGTAGACGTGGATCACGGCGGCCAACCCGGCGAAGACCAGCGCTGCGGTCAGCATGCCGAGCAGCGTAGACCGCCTGGGATGGCGCTAGTGCACGGGCGGCCCGTCCTCCTGCTCCGCCTTCTCCCTGGCCAGCGCTGCATCGTCGACCACGGTCGGCCGGATCATGGCCCATGCCTGCATTCCGGCGGCGAAGAGCAGGAGCGAGACCCCGACGATCAGGTTCGGGTTGCCATCCACGGGGCCGGCGGTCGCGCGCGCGCCGCCGAAGATCCCGGCGAGCACGAGTATGACGCCGTAGATGCCCATCAGCGCCGCGATGAACGTGCGGATGTCGAACGCGCCCGCTGTGTGCTTCGTTTCTGTGGAGTCGGTGGTGTCGTCTGCCATGGTTCTCTCCTCACCAGAAAATCAGGTTCAAGCCAATGACCATGACGAGGGCGATACTGGCCAGGATGTTCGGCTTCTGCCACCAGGGCAGCTCCCCCTCGTTCTCGTCGTGGAAGTCCTGCTTGGGGGTCAGGCTGTAGACCAGCCCACGGAGCTCGGACTCCTTGCGCGGCGTGGTCACCATCGTGACCCCGGCGCTCACGAGGATGTCGACCACGAAGGCCGCGCCGGCCGCCACGAAGCTGGCGCCCTGACCGGAAAGGCTCAGCCAGCCCTGCGACAGGTTGCCGAGCGCGTCCTCACTGGCGATGCCGACCAGGACCGCCGCCAGGGTGCCGCTCACGAGTCCGGTCCAGCCGGCGGTCGCGGTCATCCGCTTCCAGAACATGCCGAGGATGAAGGTGGCGAACAGCGGCGCGTTGAAGAAGCCGAACAGCGTCTGCAGGTAGTTCATGATGTTCGTGTACGACGCCGCGAACGTGGCCGTGCCGATCGCGATCAGGGTCGCCGCCACGGTCGCGATCCGGCCCACGTTCAGGTAGTAGTGGTCCTCCTTGTCCTTCTTGACGTACGTCTGCCACAGGTCGTAGGAGAACACCGTGTTGAAGGCGGAGATGTTGGCCGCCATGCCGGCCATGAACGAGGCCAGCAGGCCGGCGATCGCCAGCCCCAGCATGCCGTTGGGCAGCAGGTCGCGGATCAGGTACAGCAACGCGTTGTTGTAGTCGGGCGTGCCGCCGTTGTTCTTCGGCTCGGAGATCTCGGTGACGATGACCGCGGCGATCATGCCCGGGAAGATCACCATGAACGGCACGAACATCTTCGGGAAGGAGCCGATGATCGGTGCCCGCTGCGCCGCCGAGATCGACTTGCTGGCCATCGCCCGCTGCACCTCGACGAAGTTCGTGGTCCAGTAGCCGAAGGAGAGCACGAAGCCGAGCCCGAACACGATGCCGATCACGGACCAGAACGGGCTCGAGAACCCGGTCAGCGCCGTGCCCGGCCACGACGAGAGCTGCTCCGCGCCGCCGGCGCTGGCGGCCACCTTGTCCTGGAGGCCGCCCCATCCACCGACCTTGTTCAGGCCGATGATCGTCAGTGGCAGCAGCGCCGCGACGATCACGAAGAACTGGAGCACCTCGTTGTAGATCGCCGCCGACAGGCCTCCGAGCGTGGTGTAGGTGAGCACGATCGCTGCGGCCACGATCAGGGAGATCCAGAGCCTCCAGCCGAGGATGACCTCGACGATGTTCGCCAACAGGTACAGGTTGATGCCGGCGATCAGCAGCTGGGCAAGGGCAAAGCTCAGGGCGTTGACCAGGTGGGCGCCGGTGCCGAACCGCCTGCGCATGAACTCCGGCACCGAACGGACCTTGGAGCCGTAGTAGAACGGCATCATCACGACGCCGAGGAACAGCATCGCCGGGACCGCACCGACCCAGAAGTAGTGCACCGTCGGGATGCCGTAGTTGGCGCCGTTGGCGCTCATGCCGATGATCTCGACGGCGCCGAGGTTGGCCGAGATGAAGGCCAGCCCGGTCACCCACGCCGGGAGCGAGCGTCCCGAGAGGAAGAAGTCCAGGCTGGTCGAGACCGAGCGCCTGGCCATCACGCCGATGCCGAGCACGAAGACGAAGTAGACCGCGATCAGGAGGAAGTCGACCCAGTTCGTGTCGAGTCTCAGATCTGTTGCCGCCAGGACCACCATGAGAGCCTCCCGATCGGGCTGTGCGACTCCCGTGTCACACAGCGTCCGTTCGGCACGCTACTCCAGATCGCCCCCCTGTCACTTCACCCCTTTGGTCTCCTGTCACCGGATTCAGCCGCCGCGCCGCGTGAACGGCGAGTCCGGACGCGGCACCGGCACCCCGTCGGCGACCAGGTCGGTCCACTCGGCGTAGAAGCAGACCAGGTCGCGTACCGGCTCAGCGTCGTGGAGCGGGTCGGGGTAGGACCAGGCCAGGTCAGCGGCGTCGGGGACGCCTGCGAGCGAGTGGTACCTCGCCCGTCCCTTGTAGGCGCAGATCGTGCGCGTGTCCGACGGATCGAGGAGGTCCAGCCGCACGTCCTCAGGTGGGAAGTAGTAGCGGGTGGGCAGGTTGCTCTCGTACAGCGCCCGCGCGTTGCGGCTGTCGGCCAGCACCTGGCCGTCGTACGACACCATGAGGCGGCGGTGCGTGGTCAGCACGTCGATCCTGCTGAACGGGTCGTGCGGGTGGCCCATCACCGGAGTGTCGTCCTCGGTCCAGTCGAACGGCGTCCACGAGAGCAGCACGTGGTCACCGAGGTCCGCGTCGTCGAACCGGTAGGCCGCGCGCTCGAGCACCCGGTCGGCGACCACGACGTCGTACGACTGACCCACGGCGAGGTGGATCTCGAACACCTGCATCGGCGGCAGGACCGACGGCACCGGGTCGGGCGGGCTGACGTTGTCGACCGGCACGAGGCCCGCGGACACGTCGGCGACGGGCACCGCGTAGAGCGGCACTATCCGGTGTGGTTCCCACACCAGGCAGGCTGCTGTGGTGTCGGCGACGGGATGGCCGCCGAGCGAGACCCGGATCCGTCGGGACACCGGCTGGAAGCGCAGGTCGTCGCGCAGCGACGCGAGATGGGCGCCAAGGTGGGTGGCCATGCCTCCATGGTTCGCGCGGAGCCGTCGTTCCGCAATCCCGAGCGCGCCGCGAGCCCCGCGGCGCCGAACCTCCGCGGGGCACGCCGCTCAGCTGTTGAGGATGCGGGCTTTCTGAGCCTCGAACTCATAGTCCGTGAGGACACCCTGCTCCTTCAGCGCCGCGAGGTCCTTGAGCTGGGCCAGCTTGTCGTCCATGCTGGTTTCCGGCGCCGGGGCCGGCGCCGGCGCGGCGTAGGCAGGCTGCTGTTGCTGCGGCTGCTGCTCCTCGTACGCCTGCTGGTCCTGCTGAGCCCAGCGTCCGGCCTGGCGCCGGGAGACCCGGTTGGACACGGCGGTGGCCGTGCCGGCAATTGCAGCGGTTCGCGCGACTCCGCGAATCAGTCCTGGCATCGTTCTCTGCCTTTCTCTGGTGGCTCAGCCCGCGGAAGCGGGCGGGGAGGCTTCGGCCGCGGCGAGCAGGGCCTGGACAGGAATGCGACCATTCGCGACCATCTGCCCGCCGCTGCGCCTGAGGGCACGGGCGAGGGGCGCTGCCCACACGTTCTCGTACACGAGGACGCCGGCCGAGCACCCGGGCTCCAGCACGCCCCCAGCTTCGGCGAGGTCCCCCTCGTCGAGCAGTCCCGACGACGCACCCTCGAACACCGCGAGGTCCAGCTGACCGTCCCCGTCGAAGTCAGCGATCGCCATCCCGTGCACGGTCCCGTCGGTCTCCTTCATGACGAAGGCGAAGTCGAGGATCCGGATGATGCCCCGGTCGACGAGATCGACCAGCAGCGGCAGGCCCTCCCCCGTCATCCGGTTGCCCGGGAACTCGACCACGAGGTAGTCGACCGGGCCCATCTCGTCGATACCGGTGGGGTCCGACTGCTCAAGGTCGTCGGTCATCGATTCCTCCTAGATCTCGGGGACGGCCGCTTCGACCGTTCAGGGTGGGCTGGACCCGGCGTCTCAATGGGTCCGGTCCCGCCTCGGTCGAAAACCTACACCGCGAGCCACGGCCGGCCTCATCCGCTGCGGGTGAAGCCGTGACCGGACCGTCTCGGGCCGAGACCTCCTGATCGGTCAGCCGCCCTGGATGCTCGCCCAACCGCGGGGAATGTCGGCTCCGCCCTCCTGCGAGACCCGCGCCCCCATCTGCACGTAGCCGCTCTGGGGGAAGATCCGGCCCGCCACGAGCACCTGGCCCATCCGGAACGAGGGCGCCCCGGCGAGCAGCCCCGCCGGGACGAAGGAGAAAAGCCTGCCCAGGTCGGCCAGGTCGGTGCGCGAGTTCATCCGCATCATCAGCAGGTTGTCGCACTGGGAGACGACGTTCTCGTGCACCTTGTTCGGGCGCTGGGTGGAGACCAGGAGGTAGAGGCCGTACTTGCGTCCCTCGGCCGCGATCTGCACCGCGCGGTCCGTCGCGATCCGGCTCACCGCGCGGACTGGTTCGGCGGCGCAGATGTTGTGTGCCTCGTCGATGACGACGAGGCACGGCTCGCGCTGGGCACGCGTGGCCCACAGCGTCGACAGCACCGCCTCCGCCACCAGGTGCTGCTCCTCGACGGTCTCCAGGGAGCCAAGGTCGACGACGGTGCAGCGGCTGGTCGGGCTTCGCACCTCCTCCAGGAGCGATGCATGTTCCGCCCGGCTCCAGACAGACCAGTCGAGCACGCCCAGGTTCCTGGCCCGTACGCCGAGCCGGCGTACCCCCTTGTCCCGGGAGTCCTGGAACTGCTCGAGGCCCGTCACGAGGGCGCCGCCGTCCGCCGCGCTCCGCAGCACGTCGCCCAGCGCGGCGTACTCGTCCCGGTCGGCGACCGGGTCGAGGCCCAGGATCGCTGCCTGCGCCTGTGGCGTGAGCTCTGCGAAGCCCAGCCGTAGGCGCCGGTCCGCACTCGGCTCGTTGCCCCACACGGTCACCTCGTCCGCGACCGTCCGATACCGCTCCGCGTCGGCGGCGTCCGCGCCGTCCCTGACCCGGCCCAGTCCCACGTAGTCGGAGTTCGGGTCGAGGACCACCATCCGCAGCCGGGTCTGCGCCAGGACCCGCTCCAGGAGCAGCCCGAGCGAGTATGTCTTGCCCGATCCCGACTGCCCGCACATGAACGTGTGCCGGTTGAAGCCGCCGCTGTCGAGCGCGGCGGGCACACCGGTGGGCGACAGCATCTCGCCGACCGTGAGCTGCGCCCGGTCGGGACGCGTGCGCGCCAGCCACGCGGAAACCTCTTGCGGCTCCGCGGGACGGACGTGGGCGTCGTGGAACGGGCTGCCGTCCGTGTCGAGCACCCCGCCCGCGCCACGGGCAGCCCGCACGAGGACGCTGGTGGCAGCCGACCCGGGCGAGCCAGCGATCTCCACGTGGTCCGCGACAGCGTCGAGGTCCGTGACCTGCCCCAGCCGGGTCCCGCTCTCGCTCTCCAGCGCGACGTAGGAGCCGCGGCCCAGGGCCAGGTCGTGCAACGATGCCTGGAGCTGGAACGTGCGACCATCCACGGACGTGGCCAACGGCAGCAGGCCGCGCTCGATCGTCTCGCGCACCTGCCGATAGGTGCGGATCTGCTCGGCCAGGTTGTCCGGCGCCTGGTCATCGGACATGGTGACTCCCGGTCATGGCGACGGTGTTTCCGCGGCACCCGGGCCGTCGACCGCCCCGCAGCGAGTGAACCCGCTCACGAGGCCGGGACCGCGAATGTCTCGCCGACCTCGAGGACCCTCGTCGCGCACCGGGGCGCCTCCCGCTGCAGTGCCGCCGTGAAGTCCGGCCCACCCGCTTCCATCCAGCCGCGGGGGAAGGACCGGCCGGCCGGCACGTGCAATGTCCGCCAGTGCACAGGGATCGCCCACCGGGCGTCGATCCGGTGGCACGCGACGGCGGCCTCCTCAGGTCCCATGTGGCCGGGCGACAGTCGCGGTCCCCAGCCGCCGATCGGTACCAGGGCGAGGTCGATCGGGGCACCTGCCAGCGTCGGCAGGTCCTCCATGCTGTCGAACAGCTCCGTGTCTCCCGCGAGCCAGACCACACCGGAGGGTCCGCGGACCAGGTGGCCCACGGCCGCGTTGGGCCGGTGCGGCATCGGTCGCGCGGCGTGGATGGCGGGCGTCAACCGGACCTCGACCCGCCCGTTGCCGACCGGCATCCACTCCTCTTCAGAGAGACCGACCCCGACAAACCCCTTCCGGGTCACCCAGGCGGCGTTCTCCGGCGCCGTGATCACCGGAAGCTCGCCGAGGAGCCGGAGCGAGCCGATCTCGGCGTGGTCGTGGTGGAGGTGGGACAGCAGGATCGCGTCAGCCCCGTACCAGGCCGCGCGCTCCGGGGTCTGGCCGCGTCGCCGGAGGATGCCGGCGTGGCGCTGGAGGAGGGGGTCCGCCACGATCCGGACGCCGTCCAGGTCCAGGACCACGGTGGAATGACCGAGCCACGTGACCTCGATGCTCATCCGAGCACGTCAGCTCGTACGCCGCGACCGGTCGCCGTGCTCGGCCCGGTAGATCGCCTCGTCGGCCGCGATGTGGACCACACGCGACACGGCGCGCCCGACTCCGTAGAGCACGACGATCCCTCCGACAACCGCGGCCAGCCGGTCCCAGCGGACGTCCCCGGGGTGCACCATCGGGGCCTCCCTTCCTCGAGTCGACGTGTTCATGCTGTGGCGATTCTCCACCGCGTGTCCTCATCCGTCGTGGGTGACCCCACGGATTGTCGGGCGGAGCACCAGCTCGAGGAGCGCTGCCACGACGGCGATCACGAGCGCTCCAGCGACTGCACTGCCCAGACCGTCGATGGAGAGCCGCTCGCTCAGCCCGGCGGTCACCGCAAGGAGCACTCCGTTCACGACGAGCGCGGAGGCACCGAAGGTGAGGGCGTTCCGGGGAAACGCCACCAGGTACAGGAGCGGACCGAGCACGGCGTTGACCAGGCCGAAGATGACGGAGACGACCAGGTACGTCGGGAGTCCCCCGCTGACGTTGATGCCGGGGATCACGGCGGTCGCCACCCACACCGCGGCGGTCATGGTCATCCAGTTGTACAGCACGCGCACGAGGGCCAGCAGATCCCCCCTGCTCAGTCCTCCGGGCTCGCGTGGAAGCTTGGCGGGTGGACCTTGCTCCGGGTCGAAGAGCTGGAACCTCATCTTGAGCTGCCAGATCCACGGGTCCAGCGATGCGTCGAACTCCGCCCCGACGATGGTGCTCGCGACGAGGACGCCCGCGGCGGCGAGCAGCCAGCCGATGATCGAGATGGTGATGCCGAACAGTCCGAAGTCCTCGGTGGAGCTGGTCACCACTGCGGGCATGTACACCGTGGTCGCCACGCCGAAGGCCGATGTCGCAGCACCCGCGGTGGCGCCTGCGAACAGCAGCCGGCGCCAGTGCACCTGACGGTTGAGCAGCAGGTACGGGATCGAGGTCCACAGCACCATCCCGGTCAGGAACGTGACCGGGAGCGCCCACAACCAGTCGGGTGGGAACTGCCTGAACAGCGCGCGCGCGCCGTACGCGACCAGCACCTCGATGATCAGGACGAACAGGCCGAGGGCAGCGAACAGGCCACCGAGCACCCCGGACTTCTCCTGCTCCCAGGCAGCGCGGTACATCCGTTGCAGGCGGCGCGTGAACGAGACTCCCGAGAACAGCAGGAGGAAGGCGCTGAAGATGCTCACGCCGCTCGACGTGCCCGGCGCGGTGAAGAGCTGGGTGACCGCGTCGGCCGAGTCCCCCGACAGCCCGAACTTCCTGATCAGGCTCTGGGCGACGGCGTCCTCGTCACCGGCAGGGGCGAGGGCCCCGGCAAGGATCAGCAGCGGGATGAGCGCCGTGAACGCCTGCGAGGAGAGCACGACGCACCGGTCGAGTCCCCCGATCCGGACGAAGCGCAGGACGCAGCGGCCCAGGAACGAGCCCTGCGCGCGGATGGTGAGCGCAGCCAGGTCGTCCGCGGAATTGTCGAAGGGCGACTTGATCCCCATCCGCGCGCCCTCCTGCCGCTCGATGGTCCGCATCGGCGACACCGATTGTCGAAGGTCGCGGTGCAGCCGTCGTCATCCGTCATGGGTGAACCACGCATGGCTGGCCGCATTCTCCGGTGTGGTTCCCGTCCGCGCCCTGCCTGGCTCTCACTGCAGGGCCGCGGTCAGCCTCATCACGTTGTCCAGGTAGGCCGATCCTCGGGAGCGGGCCAACCAGTCATCGAGGGTGAGCTCCTTGGCCATCGCCCGGTAGGTGTCCTCCACCTTGCGCATCTCGGCAACGACCTCTGGTCCGAGAAGCATGAGGGAGACCTCGTAGTTGAGGCCGAAGGAACGCATGTCCATGTTGCTCGAGCCCGATGACCGCGACGTCGTCGTCGACGCTGAAGAACTTCGAGTGCAGGATCGCGGGCGCGGGATACATGTAGATCCGAACTCCCGCACGCAGCAGGGCCTCGTAGTAGGAGCGCTGGGCGTGGTAGACCATGAACTGGTCACCGGCCTCGCTCACGAACAGCTCCACGTCGACCCCGCGCTGGGCCGCGGTGGTGATCGCGTACAGCAGGGACTCGTCAGGCACGAAGTAGGGGCTGGTGATCGAGAGCCGGCGTTGTGCCGAGTACAGCAGGGTCGTGAACGCACGCAGGTTGTTCTCGGTCGCGAAGCCCGGTCCGCTCGGGATCACCTGCCCCTCGATCTCGCCGGCCGGCGCGCGACGCCGTGCTGATCTCCTCGGTCAGCTTGACCCCGGTCTCGCTGTACCAGTCGGTGGCGAAGAGGAGGTTGAGCGCGCTCACCAAGGGACCCTCCACACGCGCCACCAGCTCGACCCACTCGCGTCCGAGCCTCGTGGTTCTTCGGTTTGTTGTAGCCGGGCTCGATCAGGTTCTGCGACCCGGTGAACGCCACCGCGCCGTCGACCACCAGGATCTTGCGGTGGTTGCGCAGGTCCGGGCGACGCCACTCGCCCTTGAGGGGCTGGATCGGCAGCATCGGGTGCCACTCGATCCCGGTCGTGTCCAGCCGCGCCTTGAACTGCTTGTAGCCCGGGGATGCCGCGTGACCCGAGGTGGTCGAAGAGCAGGCGGACGGTGACCCCGCGCTCGACCGCACGCACAAGTGCCTCGTAGAAAGGTCCCGTCACGTCGTCCCAGGCCGTGATGTAGAACTCCACGTGCACCCAGGTGGTGGCGGCCTCGATCTCGGCGGTCATCGCCGCGATGGAGTCCTTGTAGCCAGGGAACAGGTCGACCTCGGTTGCCGGGCATCGCCGGCTGCGCTCCCAGGTTCCGGTTCAGAGTGGCCACCGACTCCACGTAGACAGGCCCGGGGAAGTCGTTCTCCAGGGTGGGCACCTTCGCGGTCCGCTCCGCCACGAGCGCGTTGACCTCGGCCTGCTGCTCGTGGCGCCGACGCCCGAGCCGGGTGCGCCCCAGCATCAGGAAGATCACGAGCCCGAGTAGCGGGATGATCATGATCACCAACAACCACGCCATGCCGCTGGAGGGACGCCTGTTCTTGGGCACCACTCCCAGCGCGACCACCTTGATCGTCAGATCCAGCAGGTACAGCGCAGTTGCAATCCACGGAGCCATGCCGGTCAGCCTGCCGTCCGGGATGCCAACCGTCCTCACCCACTGTGCGTGAGGTGCTCGCCCGGATGTGGGTGAGGCCGACCGAGTCGACGAGGCTTCAGGACGTCGAAGGGCCGCGGCCCGCCACGAGCCGGACCAGGGAGGCGATCACGACGATGTTGAAGACGATCAGGCCGCAGACCATGGCACGGGCGACCTGGCCCTCGGCGTGCACGTCGCCGTACCCGACCGTGGTCATCGTGCTCAACGTGAAGTAGAGCGCGTCGGTCCGGGTCTTCAGTCCCTCGATCTGCTCCGGACTCAGCAGGTCGAGGATGAAGAACGTGAGGGAGGACGACATCACGAGCAGCACCACCATCATGCCCAGGACCTGGGGGTCGCGCCCGGTCTCCCCACGCCGGACCTGGTTGAGCTCCTTCGCCAGCATGGTCGCGAGCAGGGCCAGCCCGCCGACCGTCAGCACCATGCCGACGGCCGCGGCCACCAGCGAGTCGCCCAGGTCGACGGGGAACGCATAGTAGGCGACCATGAGCCCCACCAGGCCCCAGATCGGGCGTCTCCAGGATCTCGCTCCCCGGCTCATGCCGGCTCGACGGCAGGCTCAGGCTCGTCCTCGGAGTGGCCGCTGATCAGCGGGAGGATCCAGCCCGCCTCCGGATTGGCCTCCACCAGGACCGCCCTGAACAGCAGGCTCATCGGTACGGCGAGCAGGGCGCCCAAGGGTCCCAGCACCCAGGTCCAGAAGATGAGGGAGAGGAACGTCAGCGACGTCGACAGCCCCACCGCGTTGCCGACGTACCGCGGCTGGATGATCGACTGGATCACCAGGTTGACCACGCAGTACACGACGATCACCGCGAGCATCAGAGCCGGCCCTCCCTCCAGCAGCCCGACCACGGCCGGCGGGATGATGCCGATGACGAACCCGATGTTGGGGATGAAGTTCGTGACGAACGCGAGCACGCCCCAGACGAACGCGCCCGGCACGCCCAGCAACGCCAAGGCCACTGGTGTCGATGACGGCGACGATCAGGCCGAAGACGGCCGAGACGCCGAGGTAGCTGCGGGTGCCCCGCGCGAAGGAGCCCAGCGCGTCGACAAGGTACGGCCGGTGCGGCCGGACGTTCTGCAGGAGGCGCGAGACCTGGGCGGAGTCGAAGGCGAGGAACAGCAGCAGCGTGATGATGAAGAACAGGTCCGTCAGGATGGACAGGACGTCGGACAGGATTGACGTCGCGGCGTCGACCAGCACGGCCGACATCCATGGCACCGGCTACCGCGTCGACCTGGGCGCTGCCGACGCCGCGGGCGGCGAGCCAGTCCCCTGCCCCGGAGACCAGGTCGTTGATCTGGGGCGCGTACGTCGGCACCAGCGCGGCGAGCTGACCCACGGACACGAGCATGGCGAGCGTCATCAGCACGATCAACGTGTACGCCGCGAGCAGCACCACGACGGACGCCGCCCACACCGGGAGCCTGCGCTCCAACCTCGCGCGCAGCGGATGGAACACGATCGTGATCGAGAGGGCCAGCACGACGGGGCCGACGATCCCCGCGGCCGACCTGAGCCCGGCTATCACGATCACGATCGCGGCCGCGCCGATCAGCAGGATGGTGGTGCGTGACTGCTTCATGCCGTGCTCCTCGGGAGGTCCGTCCGGTGCCCCAGCGACTCGAGGATTCCAACGAGGTGCCGGTGGAGGCTGTCGCCGCCGTGGATGGGTTCGGTCGGCGCGAGCAGGTCGGTCGGGGCGAGGACGAAGCCCCGGTCCTGCCAGCCGCCGAGCCCGCCGTGGCAGCCGACGAGAGGCTCGAAGGCTGCCACGTCGAGGGTGTCGGGGTCGAGGGCGCTGTTGACGTAGATGTCCGGCGCCTGGGCCATCAGCGTCGCCGACAGCAGCATGGCCGGCGCGTGGTCACCGAACGTCGCGAGCGGATCGACGCCCTCGACGACGCCGGTCGCGAGGTGGTGTCGGCCGGCTCCCCCGATCGCCACCGGCCCGTCGTCGCCGAGGACCGCAACGAAGCCGATGCCCGGATGCCCGGCGAGCCCGTTGACGAGGGAGGGCCAGCGCGCATCCAGCTCCGCCAGCGTGAGGCGCTGCGGCTCGGGGACGTAGACCAGCCCGAGGTTGCCGCTGCCGAGCACGATCAGCTCGGCGTCCGCCGCGGCCTTGGTCGGCTTCATCCGGTTCTCCACACCGCGCGAGGCGACGCGAGTCACGCCCGAGGCGCTTCCGCCCGACATGTCCTCGAGCACCGAGTCGACCCGCCCCCAGCCCTCGACGCTGCCCTCGATCCCGGTCGTCTCGGAGTCAGTCAGCGACTGACAGAGCTCGCTGAGACCGAGGCCGTACCGCGACGCGAACGGCTCGCCCTGGGCCTGTCCGTGGTCGCTGAGGAGCACGACGTGGTAGCGCCGGGGCGCTCCGTGGGCCACGCGCTCCAGGACCGAGAACACCTGGTCGAGGCTGCTCAGCGAGGCCAGGGACTCGATCCGGGTGCCTCCCGCGTGGTGCGCGATCTCGTCGTAGTCGACGTAGTCCACATAGATGCTGCGGGCGCCGCGCATCATCGCCTCGCACACCACCGTCGTGTTGAGGTCACGCAGCAGGCCGTTGCTGAAGGCACGTAGCCCGGCGAACGTCCAGGAACGGTGCACCCTCGGGTAGACCACCAGCCGCTTCTGCTTGACCGCCTGGAACCGTTCCCTCCCGATCTCTGCGAAGGTCCGGGACAGGCTGCGGGAGAGACCATCGGGGCGGAGCAGGAAGCGGGCGAACACCTCTCGGGTCCGCAGCGAGCCCCGGGTCACCTCCAGGCGGCTCATCGTCATTGACGCCTTCACCGCATCCCCCGTGAACAGGTTCGAGATCGAGACCCCGTCGTCGGCGAGGAGGCCGTGACCGGTGCTGGCCCGGGACTCGATGATCGCGGCGTCGTCGGGACGGTTGGCGACCAGGACCCGGCCCAGCTCGCGGTCGTACCAACGGAAGGCGGGAACCCCGGCGGCCGTGCCCTGAAGGATCGCCTGCTGGCTGGCCGGAGTCGTACAGGGCAGCTGCACGATCCACTCGTGCAGCGCATGGGAGCCGCTGTCGACCCAGCGCCGGAGCGTCGGCATGGTCCCGGAGTTGAGCGCCCAGTGCATGACCGGGAAGGAGACGCCGTCGAGCTGGACGAAGAGGACCCCATCCACGTCGGCGTCCGACACCTGCGTCGGCCGGATCCGCAGCAGCGAGGCCACGAAGGTCTCGTCGGTGCCGGCGCTGAGGATCCACACCAGGAGGGTGCCGAACGCGGCAGCGATCCAGGCGGCGGCGACCGCGGTCCCGAAGTCGTCGAAGCTGGCACCCGGCACGATGGCGAGGGCCAGCTGCATCACCAGCGCCTGGCCGAAGATCGTGGCCAGCGCCACCGCGACCCAACCGATCAGGGCGCTGAGCCGGACCAGGACGGGACGCACGATCATGCCGACCAGGCCCGTGACGGCGGCAGCCGCGACGAGGGGCCTCCAGGACGTGTAGTCGAAGCCGGGCAGCACCTCAGCGGTCAGCAGGAGTGCCACGAACGTGAGGAACCACGAGGCCAAGAGCCTGACCACGTCGGCGGTGCGGGGGGCGCGCCGGTTCCACGGCGCGATCTCCGGGTGCCGGGTCGTCTGCTTGTTCGTGTCCATGTCAGACCGCCACCAGGAAGCCGAAGGCGACCCGTCGTGGATCCTGGTGGGGCCGCTCGACGTTCATGACGAACGGACACGGGTCCTCAGGAGAGGACCTTGACCCTTGCCTGCTCGTACTCGGCGCCGGTGATCACGCCGCCGTCGCGGAGCTCTTCGAGCTCGCGGAGCTGGTCCGCCACGCTCTTCGTACCCGCCGCCTCCTGGACGTAGGCGCGCATCCGCTCCTCATTGGCCTGCGCAGCCCGCATGGTGCGCTCGTTCATCGAGCCACCGCGGGCGATCAGGTAGATGAGGGCGCCAAGCCACGGCAGGAAGATCAGAAGCAGAGTCCACCACGCTTTGCCCCAGCCGCTGAGCTCATGGTCGCGGAAGATGTCACTGAGGATGGAGATGATCAGCCAGATCCAGGCCAGCAGCAACATGAACCAGAACGTCGAGACGATGACGTCCCACAGGCCGAAGTCCTGCATGGGGTCTCTCCTTGCGTAGTTCGTGTCGGACGTGCGGTTCCGACACTGACGTGGCGAGCATGTCGATCGAGCTCCATCGCGGGCTCACCCGTCGCGGGTGACCGAGCGGTGACCCGGCCGGCAGCCGAATGAGCGGGACCGTCGCACACGCGCGGAAAGGGCCACGGAGGCGGCGGTCCGGCACGTTGTGAGCGCCTTTGTCGCCGGCTTCGTGGCCTCTCCTGCCCGCGCGCCACGCGGGCCCAGGGCCTAGCTCACGTAGTCGTCAGACCCTTCGGCGCCATGAGCGGTCACGGCGTAGATCACCAGGATGTCCAGGGCGATCATGATCGCCGACCACACGGGGTACGCCGACAGGAACGCAAGGTTCAGGAGGGCGCTGAGCAACGCGACACCCACGGCGACCACGCGCGCCCAGGTGGCACCGACATACAGTGCGACGCCGGCGGCTGCGACGAGCACGCCGAAGACGATGTGGATCCACCCCCACGTGGTGTAGTCGACGTTGACCACCAGTCCGTTCTTGCCGACCAGGAAGTATTCGTCCTTGAACAGCGCCACGAGCCCGGCCACCGCGTGGAAGGACCCGAGCATGAGCATCATCGTTCCCGCAAAGACGACCCACCCGTACCAACCAGTCCGCTCCGCCCTCCGGTACGGACCTGAAGCATCTGCTGCCATGCTGCTTGCCATCTGAGATCTCCTCTCGACCATCCGTTGGCACCAGCATCCGAGCCATTGCCGCGCGCAGCCTCACCCACGCCGGGTGACGTCTCGACGCGTCTGGTCGCGCGATGTTGGGGTGCATGGACAGCAGCCATCAACCGTCAGTCGCGACGTACGAGATCCGCCTCCGCGGGATCCCACCGGAATCGTTGCGCAAGCGGTACCCGTCGATGGCGGTGCATACGACCCCGGCGCAGACCGTCCTGTTCCGTCAGGTCGAGGGAACGGGCGAGCTGGACGAGCTGCTGGAGGAGCTCCGCTCGGTCGGCCTGGCCCTGAGCGAGCTGCACATGGAACCACACGAACCTGACTCGAGGCGTGCGTCGTGAGCGGAACCTGTGAGGTCCGGATCGAGGGCGTGGTCGGCCTCGCGATGCTGCAGCACCTGCACTGGTCCCACCGTGTCGTCCCGGAGCACACCGTCCTGAGAGTGACCGCCACCCCGGCGGACCTGCCCGACCTCCTGCAGGCGCTCACGGACGCCGGGCTCACCATCGAGAGTGTGCACCCGATCGACCCGTCCTCGTCCATGCGCGGTTGACGGGGGGCCGTCCTCACGACCGGCCCACGACGACCTCACGCGCGACGGATGCAGCGAAACCCGAGGTGACACGTGGACGTGTCGACGGTCTGTGGCTGGCGGGCAGCCGGTCGGTAGCGAACGCAGTAGTGGGGGGCGCCGAGATGAGGACCCAGGGT
This sequence comes from uncultured Actinomycetota bacterium, assembly GCA_963745795.1. Classification (GTDB taxonomy): domain Bacteria; phylum Actinomycetota; class Actinomycetes; order Propionibacteriales; family Nocardioidaceae; genus Marmoricola. The sequence continues at coordinate 985,525 of CAVUYR010000006.1, forward strand.
CAGCACAGGCCCAGATCGCGACCCCGGCGCACGGCGTCCACTCGACGGCTGACGCAGAGCTTGCCGAAGATCCCCTTGAGATGCGTCTTCACCGTGTTGGGCGAGACGAACAGGGCGCTCGCGATCTCCTCGGTCGAGTACATCTGCGCGAGGAGCTCGAGTACCTCCCCCTCGCGCTCGGTCAGCGTTCCCACGACCCCGGTGTCCGCAGAGGCGGCAGCGGCACGCACCAGCGGCTGGCGGGATCTCACCGGCAGGAACGACGACACGAAGCCTCGGTGCGCACGCATCAGGCCGACGTCGCGCGCGAGGTAACCACCCAACCAGGTCAAGTCGTGCGCAAAGGGTCTGCGCAGCCCCTCGGCGCTGCCCACGCGGAGTGCTCTGTCGACCAGGAGCCGGGCGCGCTCACCGTCCCCGTGGTCCTGGGCGAGGCGGGCTTCGAGGAGCCACGACCGGATCTGGAGGCCCACCGGGGCACCAACAAGGGCCGGCACGACCGTGCCCAGAACGGCGCGTGCGCCGCGCATGTCACCGATGTCCCAGCGTGCGACGGCGGCCAGCACAGAGGACCCCGAGGTCGCACGTGGCGGCAGTGGCGTGACCAGGGCCAGCGCCCGCTGCGGTTCACCCGCCGCGATCAGGAACTCGGCCGAGTCCACGGCGAGCAGGTCCTGGAACCACTCCGCGTTGCCAGCGGACCAGGTCGCGCCCGTGGCCTCGGCCAGAAGTCGCAAGGAAGCCTCCGGCTCTCCCTCCGCCGTCAGCAGTCGTGCCCGCGCCAGGAGGCTGCTGGCCTCCAGCCACGGCTCCCCACCACCGGGCACGACGCCGGCCAGTTCGAGCCGCTCATGCGCCTGCTCCAGCTCGTCACCTTCGAGATGGACCCAGGCGTGAGCAAGGTGAGCGTGCGTGACGCCTGCACGTCCCGCCTCCCCGGCGAGCTCGAGGACGCGGTCGGCGTGGAGCACGGCGCGACGCAGGTTGCCCCGGAACGCCTCGAGCAGGGCGAGCTGTCCCTCACAGTCGGCGCGGGCGGCGCATTGGTCAGGGACCCCGGACGCGGCAGCCCCACGAGCGAGCGTGTGGGCAGCCTCGTGCAACCGTCCTGCGAGCAGCTGCAGGGACCCCAGATGAGCGTCGAGGAGGACGGGGAGCTCGGGGAGCTCGGCGAGGACCGCGACCGGCAGCTGGTTCATCAGGAGCCGCGCCTGGCCCTCGTACGTCGTACCCGCCGCGACGTCGCCCCGGAGCCGCGCCTGAGCGAGCCTGGTGCAGGCGATCCCCAGACGATGCGCCACGGGTCCGCTCACCCCATCGGTGGAGCGGATCCGAGCGAGAGCCGCGACGGCCGATTCGCCGTCGCCGCGGCACACGGCGAGAGCGGCGCGCAGCACCGGCTCCTCCGCGCTGACCGCGTCGATCTCGGCGGTGGCGCGGACGATTGCGTCCGCGGTGCCGGCGAGGAGGCGAACCACGGCGTGGGACGCGACCAGGGTCGTCGCCACCTCTGACCAGTCGCCATGTGCGAGGGCCGTGCGCACTGCGGTCACCTCACCCAGGGGAACCGCGTCGGGCAGGAGCCGGGACCGGCCAAAGGATCCGTCCGCGCGCACCTCGACCAGCGCGTAGCCGGACACGGGGAGGTCCTCGATCGCCCAGGGGATGATGGTCGGCTCCGGGAGCTGCGATGTGGCCAGGGAAGACATGTCGTCCGTTTCGAGGTCGTCGGAGATCACGATGCTCATGTTTCATCTCGCAGGATGGGGTGAGGCGTCCTCATCCCCGGGGCGATCTCACCCGGGTGAGATGCGATAGGTCGGGCATCGGGCTCAGATCAGCTGGTTCCTCCGGGCAGCTCGGACGGCCTCGTCGCGCGAGTGGGCGTCGAGCTTGCGATAGATGGCGTGGGCGTGCGTCTTCACGGTGTTGGCGGACAGGAACAGCTCGCGGGCGATGTCGCTGATGCTCAGTGAGCCCTGGAGCAGGCGCAGGACGTCCAGCTCGCGGTCAGTGAGCGGTTCGCCCGAGTCAGGTGCGCCGAGCCGCACCCGCAGGAGCTCCTGGACGGCCGCCATCCGGGCCCGCATCGGGCGCATGCCCTCGTCGTAGCGGTCCATGCGGGCGCCGAGGTCCTTGAGCAGGTCGCGCGCGGTGCTCAGATGTCCAGCAGCCACGGCCACGCGGGCCGTTCCCAGAAGGTGATGCATGGTGCCCCAGGGCCCCTGCGCGGGGTTCCCGCGTCTCATGTCCAGGCTTCTTTCGAGGGTCATCAGCGCGTCGTCGAGCTTCCCGGCCGCGGCCTGAGCCAGCCCGAGAGCGGTCCACACCAACGACACTTGGGGCATGTCGCCAAGCCCCCGATCCAGGAGGAGGTCCATCGCCAGCTCCGCGCGCTCGCGGCTGCGGTCGGGCTCCCCACGTTCGGCGTCGACGAGCGACTCGGTGGCCAGGCTGAGCGCCCGGATCACCAGCGGGGCGGCGGCGCTGCTCGACGACTTCGCGAGCACCCTCGACGCGAGCTCCAGGTCGCCGTCGACGTAGGCAGAATGCCCCAGGGCCGCATGAGCGAGCGCATAGTACGGCGAGCTGCTGTCGGTCTCGAGCTCGACGGCCCGCTGGGCCGCGGCCGCCATCTCGACCGGTCCGCCATAGCCGAACAGCCCACGGATCATCGAGATCGCGGACTCGACAGACCGTGCGCCGTCAGGGAGCGGGCCGACGTCAGGGAACTCCTCGAGCTCGGTGAGGAGCTTGTTCAGCTTCTCCTCCTGACCGAACAGCGCCGCCATCCACGCGGCCGTCACCCCGGCCACGGGGTCGTCGGCGACGGACCGGTTGCCGAGCGCCGCGAGCCACCCCGCGACCGTCGCGGCTCGATCGGTGTCGACGTAGGACATCCAGTTCTCCCGCACCAGGGCCGCGGCGTCGGTGGTCCGGCCCGCCGCGAGCGCGTGCTTCACCGCCTCGTCGATGTGGCCGTGGTCACGGAACCACTCGAGCGCCCGCGAGTGGAGGACCTGGGCCCGCTCGGGACCCTCGAACTCGAGCTCGATCCGGGCCACCGCCGAGAACAGGTGGTGGAAGCGGAACCAGTGGCGTTGGTCGTCCAGCGGCACGAGGAACAGGTTGCTGCGCTCGAGCTGGTCCAGGATCGCGGCGGACCCGGTGCTGCCACGGACGAAGTCGCACAGCGGCGCGGAGAACCTGTCCAGCAGGGACATGCTGACGATGAACTCCCGGATCTCGTCGCTGTGCCGGGCCAGCACCTCCTCGGTGAGGTAGTCCACAACGAACCTGTTGCCGCCACTGAACTGCCGCACGAACTCGTCCGGGTCGGCCCGACCGGCGAGCGACAACGTGGCGAGGTACAGACCGGCCGGCCAACCCTCCGTGCGGTCCACGAGCTGGACCAGCGAGTCGCCGGACAGCACGACGTCCACCCGGGACAGGAGGGTCGCCGCCTCGTCGAGGGTGAAGTTGAGGTCGTCGGCCCTGATCTCGGCGAGCCGGCCCGAGGCGCGCAGCCGCCCCAGCCGAAGGCCAGGATCCGAGCGAGTGCAGATCACCAGGTGCGCCTGAGGTGGCAGGTTGCGGATCAGGACCTCGACCTGGTCGCGCACCGCAGGCGCCCGCAGCACATGGAAGTCGTCGAGCAGGATGACGATGTCGTCGGGCATCGCGGCCAGGGCACTCAGCATGCGCGGGAGCACGCCGGTCAGGGTCTCGCCGGTGGCGGCGTCCGTGATGTCGCCGACGTCAGCGGGCACGGCGCAGCCGACCCGTTCGAGCGCCACGGAGAGCTGTCTCCACAACCGGCCGGGGTCGTTGTCTCCGGGATCGAGGGAGACCCATGCCGCCCGGGGATTCCGGGTGGCGGCCAGCCACTGGGAGATCAGGGTGGTCTTGCCGTACCCGGCGGGTGCGGAGACCAGGGTGACCGGCAGATGGGTGGCCTCGTCGAGCTGACCAACGAGGCGGGCACGGTCGACCCAGTCGCCGCGTGTGGGCGGTCGGTGGAACTTCGCGTTCATGAACGAGTCGGCGGACGCCGTCCTGCGGGCGGGCCCGTCTCCGGGATCCCTCGTCCCCATGCTCGGCCGTGCCATGGTTCCTCCCACCTCGACAATATGGCACGTACCTGTCTCACATCGGGCTCTAGGCTGTCGTGTCGTGCCCAACGGCATCAGCGCCGTATCGACATCTGGACCACGTCGCCGACGTGCCTTGGCGGCTGCCTGCGTGTCCAGCGCGCTCGAGTGGAAGGACTTCAGTGCCACTGATGTCGGCGGCCACGACGGGCGTGGGCTGCCCCTGGGTACGCCGCGGGCCTCGGCCTGGTAGCGCCTCTACGTGTCCGAACATCACGACACTGGCCCGAGGGGACGGCTCCGTCAGACCTGTTCCTTGCGGACGTCGAGGAGCACGAGTCCCTCGCGGCGCAGCGCCTCCAGCAGGCCGTGCAGCTGGGCCTCGTCCGCCAGCACGGCATGCATCGTGGTAGTCGCCGGGTCGGTCTGGACCGTGACGTCCGAGAAGTCCTCGAGCAGGCGAGGCAGCACCTCCCCCGCCACGCGGATCTCGTAGGCGGCTCTCGCCATGGCCATCTCGATTCGTCGCGCCGGCTGCGAACGTCACCAACCTCCCCCCGGCTGGACGGGGAGCGCGTCACCCACAGCGGGTGACGTCTGTTGCTCCCGGCTGCCGCACGGTGGGCGGATGACCGATTCCGGTACCGCAGACCCGCACTCCGGCTCCGCCGCCGAGGCCGAGGTGGTGCGCCTGCAGGCGGAGCTCGCACGACTTCGCCAGGAGCTACCAGAGGCACAGGGCCGACGACGAGGATGGTGGCGCCCGGTCCTGGCCGGCTTCCTCGTGGCCGTGGCTGCGCTGCTCGCCCCGTTGTCCGTGCTCGCGACCTGGGCCAGCGGCCAGATCGAGGACACCGACCGGTACGTCGCCACCGTGGGGCCGCTCGCGAACGACCCGGACGTCCAGGCCGCGATCGCGGCGCGCGCTGAGCAGGTGATCTTCTCCTACCTCGACCTCGACTCAGCCATGGATCAGCTCACGCAGGCGCTCAGCGACCGGGGCCTGCCCCCGAGGGTGGCGACAACCCTGCAGGCCGTCTCGGGCCCCCTCGCCTCCGGGATCCGGAGCTTCGTTTCCGACCGGATCCTCGCCTTCGTGCAGTCAGACGCATTCGAGCAGGCCTGGATCGAGGCAAACCGAACGGCCCACTCAGAGCTGGTGGCCGCACTGACCGGCGACGGCGGTGGCGCCGTCACGATCAACAACGGGGCCGTGCAGGTGAACCTGGCAGTGGTCATCAACACCATCAAGCAACAGCTCACCGATGCCGGGTTCGCTATTGCGGACCGGATTCCCGAAGTGGCGGCGAGCTTCACCATCGTCCAGTCCGGGAACCTCGAGACGGTGCAGAACCTGCTGGGAGTCCTCGACAACCTGTCCACCTGGCTGCCCGTGCTGGGACTCGGGCTCCTGGCCTGCGCAGTGCTGCTGGCACGGGACCGACGGCGCATGGTGCTGGCCTCCGGGATCGCGGTCGCCGCCTCGATGCTGTTGCTCGGCGCGACTCTCAACATCATTCGGCCGTTCTACCTGAACGCGCTGCCGGCGAGCTCGTCCGCGGCGGCAGCGGGAGCCATCTACGACCAGCTGGTCTCCTTCATCCGGCTCGCGCTCCGCGGCTTGCTGGTCGTGGCCCTCACGGTGGCCGTGGTCGCCTGGCTCAGCGCGCGACGCGGCTCCGGCGCTGCAGCCAGGGGCGCGCTCGTCCGCGGCATCGACACGGTGCGAGTCCGGATGTCCCGGGCGGGGCTTCAGACCGGCGGGCTCGGCGTCGTTCTCGGGCAGTACCGCGGTTCGTTCCGCGTCGGGATCGTCGCCATCGCAGCACTGGCCTACCTGGCCCAGGACCACCCGACCGGAGGGACCGCCCTGGTGTTCGTCATCGTCACGGGACTGTTGGTGCTCGTGCTGGAGCTCCTGGCGAGTCCCCCACAACCGGCGCCGGCAGCATCCGGGGGGGTCGCCGAGCCATGACCGCGTTGACGGTGTGGCGTTACCCGACACCGTTCGGTGCCGACGAGGGCGAGCTGCACCTCAAGCAGCTCGTCGAGCAGGACGCCCTCGTCGTACACGACGCAGCCAGCGTCATCTGGATGTCGGACGCCGAAGCGCCGAAGGTGCGACACCTTCGGCACGACACGGCGAGGTCAGCCGGCCGCGGAGCGCTCTGGGGCGGCCTCGTCGGGATGCTCGTGCTGAATCCCGTGGCCGGTGCCGCCGCTGGCGCCGCCGCAACTGCCGCGGTGCACAAGCTGCGGAGCACCGGCATCGACGAGGAGTTCCTGGGCACGGTGCGCGAGCAGCTGGCGCCAGGCACGTCGGCACTGATCGTGATCAGCAGTGACGCCCGTGAGGAGCTCATCGGCCCGATCCTGGCGCGCAGCGAGGCCACCCTGATCGCCACCGACCTGCCCGAGGAGGCACGTCGCCGCCTCGACGACCTGCTGGCACCGCCCCCTTGATCGTCGACGGCATCAGCGCGGACCCGCCCGGGCTCATCCGTTCCGGGTGAGCCGCCCGCCGTGCTGCTCTCCTAGCGTCGCCAGCGCACACTCCCCTTGCATGCCCGTCAGGAAGGACCTTCACCATGAGCACAACCGATCCCCGCCGCGAACGCGAGCCGTCAACCGCTGCGTACGGCGTCTCAGTGTTCGCCGGCGTCATCCTGATCACCCTGGCGTCGTTCCAGATCCTGGAGGGAATCTCCGCTGTCCTGAAGGACGACCTCTACGTCGCGGGCCTCAAGTACGCGTACGCGATCGACCTGACCACGTGGGGCTGGATCCACCTCGTCATCGGAGTGATCGGCGTGGCTGTCGGTATCGGCATCCTCAGCGGCCAGGCCTGGGGACACATCCTCGGCATCGCGTTCGCCGTCGTCTCGGCACTGAGCCAGTTCATGTTCCTGCCCTTCTACCCCTTCTGGGCCCTCTTGCTGATCGGCATGAACATCCTGGTGATCTGGGCCTTGGCCACCCGCCTGACCGAGACGTGACCCTGGGCTAGCTCGGCGGTACCGGGTCGCTGGGCTGGAGTCGATGGCGCAGCCCCCAGGCTCCCCATGCCAGCGCGCCCAGCGGGATGGGGATCCAGTACGACGCGAGCCGGTACAGCAAGGTTCCGACCGCGGCCTGGTCCGGGCTGACCCCGGCAAGGACGAGCAACGTGGTCAGCCCGGCCTCCACGAACCCGAGCCCGCCGGGGGTGATCGGGACCATCGCCAGGGCCAGGGCCACGACATATGCCAGCAGGACCAGAGCCGGGCGGATGTGGGCGCCGACTGCATACAGCGCCGCGACCAGGGCTGCGTAGTCGAGCAACCGGTTGGCGGCGGCGTACACGAGGGCTCCATGCCATCGGCCGGCGAACGCGGCCGCGACCTTGTCCCGCTGGATGATCAAGGCGGCTGCAGCAGAATCTGACGTGACCTGGCGACGGACCAGGTGGATGAGGCGCCCCGCGACGCGGCCGACCACGAGTACGAACCGGTCCCAGGTGAGCATCATCGTGCCGAGTGCGACGACGACGACCGCGAGCAGGAACGAGACCAGCAGCCCGAGCTGGAGCTGGCGGGCCGGGGGCGGTCCGATGATCACCGCGGGCACGGTGAGGACGGGCAGGCTGAGCAGCACTCCGGTGCTCATCAGATTGGTGGCGGCGAGGGCCGTCGCGACTCCGGCGCCGGGTTGCCCAGCCTGGACGAGGATCTTGCCCTGGACCACTCCGCCGGTTGCCGCTCCCCCGGGCAGCACCTTGGACGCTGCGTTGCCCACCACCTGCGACGTCGCAACAGCCGTCCAGGACGTGTGCGGAAGCGCGACGCGCAGCAGGGCCCAGGTCGCGGCAAAGCTGGCGAGCTCCAGGACGAACAGGATGGCGAACCACCAGGGGCGCACCTGGCCGAGGTCCGGCCAGGCGCCCATCAGGGTGATCAGGCTGGGGATGACGACATAGATCCCGACCGACGTGACGACCACGCCGACCGTGCGCCATCCCCATCGCCGGACCACGCTCTGAAGCCACCTCACGCGACGCCCCCGGGTCCGCTCACGATCTGACTCAGGTCCGTGGCGCCAGCGTGACGGCGCGTCGGGCAGCCGAGGACAGCAGGATCCACACCGAGAGCACCACCACGACCTCCACGGCCGCGGTGCACACCTGCACCTCCCGGGCGGCGTCGTACCCGAACGGGACCACCGCGAGGCCGATCCCGATGAGCGCCATCAGCCAGCCGAAGAAGACCATGGGGCGGGGCACCCCGAGCAGCAGCAGGTGCAGGATGCCCGCGGCAACGAGCGCCAAGACTGCCGCACCGGCGGGGTACGACGCCCAAGGCGACCAGCCCAGGACGCCGCGCTCCGTCGACGGCAGCAGGTTCACGTCCACCAGGTTCTCGACCACCAGCACACCGACCGCCGCGACCAGGGCCGCGATCACCACGGTCGCGGCCGCACCAGCCCAGAGCGTCTTCGCATCGATTCTTATGCCGTCGTCCATGTCGCACCTCTCGCCTCGGCCCGGCCGGTCTCGTTCAGGCCTCCTTGACGGACGGGACCAGCGCCGCGGCAACGGCGAGGGCCACAGCCGTGGCCGCCCACCCGAAGTTCAGCTCCTTGAGCATCCGTCGCTCCTTGCCTCGAGGTCGGTGGCGCCGCGGCCGCGTCAGTGTGCGAAGAACTCGAGCGCGGTCCTGGTCTTGGTCGCCTGCTCACCTGACAGGTCGATGCCCCGCTCCTCGAGGTAGACCCGCGACCGCGCCGCCACCTGGAACGCCTCGGACGGCGGACACTTGGTGGACAGCTCCAGGAGCCGGGACCCGTCCGGGTAGATCCACAGCTCGACCACCATCCGGCGGTCGTATCCCGGTGGGGTGTACTTCAGCTTGAGCACCGTGATCGGGCCGAGGATGGACAGGTCGTCGATTCCTGTCCCTTCCGGCGCGTGCTCGGCGAAGAAGGCGCGCTGATCCTTGGTGAACAGCGACCGGGCCGCCCGGTCTCCGTCCACAGCCTCCTGCACCTTGCCCCGGCGCAGTGACGCCTTGAGCCGGCCGGAGCAAACGAAGCCGGCAGGCCCGGCGTCGACCTCCACGCCGAAGCCGGGCCTGGCCCGGAGGTGGGCCGGAAGCTCCTGGGGCACGACGGGCCGTAGCTTGACCACGGCGTCGTCGCCGGCCCTGGTGCGCCGCGCCCGGACGATCAAGCCCCGCTCGTTGAGCAGCAGTTCGGGGGTGTCGAGGAAGAAAACCTGGCTCACCTCGGCGTTGAGCGGATCCATGTGGAGCGCCCGGGCGGCCGACCGCTGGTCGCCGTCGGGGACGGTCAGCTTGAGCTCGACCGAGTCTGCTCCCTCGAGGAGCACGAGCAGTTGCGCCAGCTCCTCGGTCGAGAACCTGGGAGTCGGACGGGTGTTGGTCATGGGGGCAGTCTCCTCCGGTGCGCCGCAAGTCCACACCCTCGCGGACCCATGTTGCGGCAGCATCACCCCCGTGGGGTGAGACGGCCCCCGACCGTTGGCGACACTCTGGAAGGCGATGAACCAGGTGGTGCACGTACCGCGGCCCGAGACGCCCGGAGTCCCCGCACGCCCAGACCACCAGCAGGTGGTTGACGCAGTCGTCGCGATCGTGGTCGAGTCGCTGGCCGCTGGCGTCGTGATCGCGCGGACCGCGTCGAGGGTCGCCGCACCGGTCAGTCGGCTCGTGTGGCGCCCGCCCCTGGTGCCGAAGTCCGTCCAGCCCGCCACGCTGGTGGGGGTACTCGCCCGGCGGGGAGCGGAGCACCGGATTGCGACAGGGCGGCAGGTCGGGCGCATGCTCGACGCGTGGACCCCGCTGGTGACCGAGACCGTCCTCCAGCGGCTCGACCTCGACGCGATCATCCACCGCGTCGATCTCGTGGCGATCGTCGACGAGGTGATCGCCGGCGTCGACCTCCCCGCGATCATCCGGGAGTCGACCGGCACCATGGCATCCGAGACTGTGCGCGGCGTACGGATGACCGGGATCACCGCCGACGACGCGATCAGCCGTACCCTGCGCCGCCCGCTGTTCCGGCGGGCGCGGCCGGCGGCACCGGCGGAACCAGCGGGACCTGCAAAACCAGTGGGACCGGCGGGACCGTTGCCGGAACCAACATGACCGACCGGGACCCGGTCGTCCCGCAAGGAGCGCGTCCGTACCAGGGCACCAATGCCGGGGTGGCAACCCGCGTCGCCGCCGCTGCGATCGACGTCGTCCTCGTCGGCCTGGGGCTGCTGGCGGGCTACGGCGGCTACGTGGGCCTCAGGCTGCTCATGGACCCGCGCCGCTATCGCCTTCCCGACCCGTCGTTGACGGGAATCATGACCGCGTTCTTCGTGGTGCTCGTCCTCTACCTGAGCGTCCTGTGGGGCACAACCGGACGGACGTATGGCGACCACGTCATGGGGATCACCGTGGTGGGCGGTCACGGTACCCGGCTCGGCCCGATCCGTGCCTTCGTGCGTGCCGTGCTGTACGCCGTGTTCCCGCTCGGGCTGCTGTGGTGCGCGATCAGCGCCAAGCGGCATTCGCTGCAGGATGTCGTGCTCCGCACCCAGGTCGTCTACGCCTGGCTCCCCCACCCGGTCGAGAGCCACGCACCTGAGGTCGAAGGGTGGAAATGAGAGGAATTGGCGGATGAGTCACCCGCAGCGGGTGAGCATGGGGCCGACACGTTCGCGCAGTCTCTGCGCATGGCTGATGAACACACCCTGACGCAACGCGTCGCCGCGGAGTTCCTTGGCACGTTCGTGCTGGTGTTCGGTGGTTGCAGTGCGGCCGTGCTCGCCTCCGGTGTGCCCGATGTCGGCATCGGGTACCTGGGCGTGGCCCTCGCATTCGGCCTCACGGTGCTCACGATGGCCTACGCCGTGGGACACGTCAGCGGTGGCCATTTCAACCCGGCGATCACGGTTGGGCTCGCGATCGCCGGCCGGTTCCGGTGGAAGGACGCCCTGCCGTACGCCGTGACCCAGGTCGCCGCAGCCATCGCAGCGGCCGCCGTGCTCTTCGTCGTGGCGAACGGCAAGTCCGGGTTCAACGCGAAGGCGTCGGGCTTCGCCACCAACGGCTACGGCGACCGCTCGCCGCAGGGCTACTCACTCCTGGCCGTCCTCGTGGTCGAGGTCGTGCTCACCGCGATCTTCCTGTACGTCATCCTCGGGGCGACCGACACCCGGGCGCCGAAGGGCTTCGCGCCGATCGCGATCGGACTGGTGCTGACGCTGATCCACCTGGCCAGCATCCCGGTCAGCAACACCTCGGTGAACCCGGCCCGGTCGACGGGGCCGGCCCTGTTCGCCGGCAGCGACGCCCTCGTGCAGCTGTGGGCGTTCTGGGCCGCACCGCTGGTCGGCGCCGCTATCGCCGGGGCGACGTACGCGCTGCTGTTCGGCAAGGACAAGACCGTCGCGCCTCTCCCCGAGGCGACCGAGGCCTGAGCGGCTGGTTGGGGATGGGTGTCGTCGGGATGTTTCGGCGGGGTCTGTCCAATTCCCAAGGTATCTAAGTTTCCTGACCGGCCCGGCTCAGAACCTCCCAATCTGATCTGACGCCTCCAGCGGTGTACATGCCCAGGGAAGCGCAAGAAGAGATTGGGAAGTGCGAGACGATGTCCGGTTTGCCGGAAGAATTCCTCGATACCTTGGGAATTCGACCAGGCACCACGGTCACCAGCAACCGCCGACCGTCGGCGCCGCAGACTTCAGATCCACGAATCTGATGGACCTGATTCATCCGCAACGTGTGAGGACAGCCGCCGGTTCGTACGCCGAGGATGAGTGAAACCGATCGAGGAGTGTGCCCAGGTGAGAGCATCGAATGCCGTGACCGTGGCCGTGCTGGTGCTGGGCGGCGGGGGTCTCGCCGCTTGTGGTGGTGGTGATGAACAGTCCCCCGAGCCCGCCTTGTGCGGCTCGGTCAACGATCTCGGTGACGCCGTCGGCACAGTCTCCGACATCGACTTCAGCCAGTCCGGGGCTCTCGACCAGCTGAAGCAAGGCATGGTCACGGTCCGTGAGGATCTGGCGGACGTCCGGACGCAGGCCAAGAAGCAGTTCTCGGGCCAGATGACCGCGACCCAGACGACGTACGACGCCCTGGCGAAGAGCGTGAAAACGGCCACCAGTGACCCGTCTAGCGCGTCCCTGAAGGCCGTCGACCAGGCCCTGTCCAACTTCAACGACGAGGCGCAGACCCTGGTCAGCGACGTCCAGACGACCTGTTGACCAGGTCGACGACACCGGACGGCTCACGAAGTTCCCTCCGCGGACGACGCCGCCCTGCTCGTGCCAACGCGCACGCGTGCGGGCGGGACGAACCCGAGCAGGATGCTGCCGGGAGGGTCAGGAGAGCTCCTGGAGCACCTCGGCAGCGATGATTCGCCCGGCGGCCTCGATGAGGGCGAGGTGAGAGAACGCCTGCGGGAAGTTGCCGAGGTGGCGACCTGTCTCCACGTCGAACTCCTCGGCGAAGAGCCCGAGCGGGGATGCGATTCGCAGCAGCCGCTCCATCAGGTCACGAGCCCGCTGTTCCTCGCCGATGATTGACAGCGCGGACACCAGCCAGAACGAGCAGATGAGGAAGGTGCCCTCCTTGCCGGCCAGGCCGTCATCGGTCTCGTCGGTTCGGTAGCGAAGCACGAAGCCGTTCTCCGTCAGCTCGTCGGCGATCGCGAGCACGCTTGCGCGAAGCCGCTCGTCGTCGTGTGGCAGGAAGCCGAAGATCGCCGCCAGCAGCGTGGAGGCGTCCAGCGCATCCGTCTCGTAGTGCTGACGCAGGACGCCTCGGTCGTCGAGGCCATGGGCGAGGATGTCGGCCTTGATCTCATCGGCTGTGGCCCGCCAGGTCGCCGTCAGGTCAGGGTCACCGCGGATCTCGGCCAGCTTCGACGCGCGGTCCAGGGCGACCCAACCCATCAGCTTGGAGGACACGTAGTGCTGAGGCTTGCCGCGGGCCTCCCAGATGCCCTGGTCGGGTTCGGTCCATACGTCGGTGGCGCACTGGGCCTGCGTCTCCACGATCGGCCAGAGCCGCCGCGGCAGGCGTTGGCTGCGTCGCGTGTGCAGCAGGATGGAGTCCAGGACGGCGCCGAACACGTCGTTCTGGCGTTGGTCGAACGCTCCGTTGCCGATCCGCACCGGTCGGGCGCCCGCATAGCCGGACAGATCATCGCGAGTGGACTCCGTCAGGTCGCGTCGACCGTCGATCCCGTACATGATCTGGAGCGCGCCGGTCTCGGTCGGCTCGAGGTCGGCGACGAACTGCATGAACTCGTCGGCTTCCCAGTCCAGGTTCAGGAAGTGCAGGGCCTGGAGCGTGAAGGTGGTGTCGCGCATCCAGGTGTAGCGGTAGTCCCAGTTGCGCTCGCCGCCGGGCGTCTCCGGCAGCGACGTCGTGAGCGCGGCCACCGTGGCCCCGGTCGGCATGTACGTGAGGCCCTTGATGGCGAGTGCCGAGCGCTGGATCGGGTCGCGCCACCGGTGGTCTGGCATCCGCGCCCGTCCCAGCCATGTGCGCCAGAACCGCGTGGTGGCGTCCAGGCGGCCGTTCGCCTCTGCGACGTCGGCCGGAGCCGCCAGTCCCCCGGCCCACGACAGTGCGCAGTAGGCATTCCTCGCCGGCCGCCAGGACGTGCCGGGCACGGACCCGGTTGCCCTCGACGCCGAGCGCGAGGTCGGTCTGCAGCCGGATGGTCTGGCCCGCGCCGGTCGCGTCTGCGGTGTGCCGGCTGCCCTCGACCAGGGTCCATTCGGCCGGCGTGCGGCCGTAGTCGAACGCCGGCTCGCACACGAGATCGATCTCGACGGTGCCCTCCAGGCAGCGGACCGTGCGCACCAGGAGGTGATCGGCGTCGTCGTCGGCGGGCGGTCGGGTGTGCGGCGTGACCTCGTCATCGGTCTCCCGTGGACCCATCGTCAGTGCGTCGCGGACCAGGACCCAACCCGTCGGCGTCTTCCAGGTCGTGTTCAGGACGTTGGAGCCGGGCTCGTAGACCCGCGCGGTCGGGTGGTTGATCCCGAACGGGCCGAGCCTGAAGTAGCCCGCCTGACGGTCGAGCACGGTGCCGAAGACGCTGGGAGAGTCGAAGCGCGGGACACACAACCAGTCGACCGCGCCATCGGGCGCGATCAGGGCGCCGGTGTGGCAGTTGGACAGGAACGCGTAGTCGGCGATGGGCGGGAACGGGGAGGGTGCCGCCGCGCTCTGGGCGGGCTCGGCGTTCATGACGCCACCCACGGGCTGTGCCAACCGCCGTACTCCGCGGTCAACCCGTCGGCCTCCGCGGGGCCCCAGGAGCCGGGCGGGTACACGTGAACGGGTGGTGGCGCGTCGAGCAAGGGCTGCATGACCCGCCAGGTCTCCTCGACCCCGTCCTGCCGGGTGAAGCGCGTGCTGTCCCCGACCAGAGCAGCGTGCAGGAGCACCTCGTACGGCGTGGCCCCCTCACCGCCCTCCTCGGCGAACTCCATGTCCAGATCGATCCTTCCGACCGCCGAGATGTCGCTTCGCCGTGCGTCCAGGATCAACCTGATCCCGGTCGACGGGTCCAGCTTGACGACGAGCTGGTTCGGCTTCGGTATGCGACCCCATGAGCCCGAAGCCGAGCGGCGGGGGACGCTTGAACACCAGTCGCAGCTCGGTCTGGGTCATGGGGAGGCGCTTGCCGGTCCGGATGAAGAACGGCACACCTGACCACCGCCAGTTCTCGATGTCGAGACGCATCGCGGCGTAGGTCTCGGTGGCTCGAGTCTGCCGCCACGCCGTCGATGCCGAGATACCCGTCGTACTGTCCCCGCACATACTGAGCAGGGTCGGCCTCGACGACGGAGCGGAACAGTGCCACCTGGGCGTTCTTGATCGTCTGCGGGTCACCGCGCGACGGCGCCTCCATCGCCGCAGCCGACGACGACCTGCATCAGGTGGTTGACCACGACGTCGCGCATTGCCCCGACCGGGTCGTAGAAATGGCCCCGGTCCTCGACGCCGAAGTTCTCGGCCATGTTGATCTGCACGCACGACAGGTAGTTGCGGCTCCACAACGGCTCCAGGATCGCGTTCGCGAACCGCAGGTGCAGGATCTCGTCGAGGCCCATCTTTCCGAGGTAGTGGTCGATCCGGAACAGCTGGGACTCGTCGATGTACTGGTGCAGCTCGTCGGCCAGCTCGCCGGCGGAGGCCTGATCGTGTCCGAACGGCTTCTCCACCACGACACGAGCCGATCTCGTCAGATCCGCCTCAGCCAGACCCTGAACGACCTTCCCGAACAGGAACGGCGGGATCTCCAGGTAGAAGACGGGGCACTCCGCGCCCTCGATCGCGTTGCCGACACGCTGGTAGGTGCTGGAGTCGGTGAAGTCGCCGTGGACGTACTGACAGCCGTTCCGCGAACCGGTCGAACACCGCGCGGTCGATGACCTCGCCGGTGCCCTGGATCGATTCGCGGGCGCGTTCCACCAGCTGGTCCCTCGTCCAGTCGTCGACGGCCACGCCGACGACGGGGCAGTCCAGGAGGCCGCGCGACTCCAGCCGGTACAAGGACCGGAACGTCATCACCTTCGCGAGGTCGCCGGTGATCCCGAAGACCACCAGCACGTCCGCCGGGCGCTGATCGGCCCCTTGCGGCCGGCCGCTGCCACGAGTCGTCGTACTTTCCGTCGCTGCCATCGCGGTTCTCCTCAGTGGCGCGAGGCGGTCACGCGCCTTGGCTGCCAGGGGAGAACGGGATCGACAGGGCCTCCTCCCCCGGTCCGGATTATCCGCCCGGCCGGCCGGCGTCGGCATCCCCTAGTGTGGGTGAGGACGCGCGCCCGCCCCACCGCGTGATCATCCGGTCTACGCGGCCCGAGCGGGAGACCCGCGTCACACGCCTGCACTGAGGGAACCGGCATGGCAGATGACCAGCACTACGACGTCGTCATCATCGGGACGGGGGCCGGAGGTGGCACCCTCGGGCACCGGCTCGCCACCAGTGGCGCTGAAGGTGCTCTGGCTCGAACGTGGTCCTTTCCTGCCACGGGAGCGCGACAACTGGGAGACCCAGGCGGTGTTCGTGCGCGGGAAGTACCTCGCCCCAGAGGTGTGGTACGACGGGCAGGGCCACGAGTTCCAGCCCGAGGTCAACTACTACGTCGGCGGGAACACCAAGTTCTACGGCGCAGCCCTGTTCCGGCTGCGGCCGGAGGACTTCGGCGAGCTTCGCCACCACGGAGGGATCTCCCCCGCCTGGCCGATCTCCTACGACGAGCTCGAGCCCTACTACACGCAGGCCGAGCACCTCTACCTCGTGCACGGCGAGCACGGCGAGGACCCGAGTGAGGGTCCGGCGAGCGCGCAGTACGCCTTCCCTCCGGTGTCCCACGAGCCCCGCATCCAGCAGCTGAGCGACGACCTGGAGAAGCTCGGGCTCCACCCGTTCCACCTGCCGATCGGGGTCAACCTCCAGGAGGCGGAACCGGGCCGGCCCACCCGGGCGAGCGTCTGCATCCGTTGCGACCGGGTCGACGGCTTCCCGTGCCTGCTGGACGGCAAGTCGGACGCGCAGGTCATCTGTGTGGATCCGGTCCTGTCCCGCGACAACGTCACCCTCGTGACCGGCGCCCACGTGCAGCGCCTCGAGACGGACTCTTCCGGGCGGCACGGTCACGGGGGTCGTGACAACCCTGGACGACGGATCCGTCGACCACCTTCACCGGTGACATCGTGGTGGTCGCTTGCGGCGCGGTGAACTCGGCGGCCCTGCTGCTGAGGTCTCGCGGCGAGCATCACCCCGAGGGCCTGGCCAACAGCTCCGGATGTGGTGGGTCGGCACTACATGCGGCACAACAACGTCGCCCTGATGGCCGTCTCGCTGGAGCCCAACCCCACCCGGTTCCAGAAGACAATGGCAATGAACGACTGGTACCTGGGCTCCGACGACTGGGAGTTCCCACTCGGCGGGATGCAGATGCTCGGCAAGTCCGACGACGAGGAGATCCGCGCGCAAGCGCCTCGATGGGCCGGGAAGCGTTTCCCCGGACCTGCCGTTCGAGACACTGGCACACCACGCCGTCGACTTCTGGCTCTGCGGGGAGGACCTGCCACAGGCCGGAAACCGGGTCACCGTGGACGGGGACGGGGCGGTTCATCTCAGCGTCGACGAGAAGAACAACGTCGAGGGCGTCAAGCGACTGCGCCACAAGCTCGACGGGATGCTCGACCAGCTGGGGATGCACAAGCACCATCTGCTCGACCGCAGTCTCTACCTGCACAAGAGCATGCCCATCGGGGCGACAGCCCACCAGGCAGGCACCGTCCGTTTCGGCAGTGACCCCGCCTCGAGCGCGCTTGACGTGAACTGCAAGGCCCACGACCTCGACAACCTCTACGTGGTAGACACGAGCTTCTTCCCGAGCATCGGGGCCGTGAACCCCTCGCTCACCGCGATCGCGAACGCCCTACGAGTCGGCGACCATCTCATCGAGCGCCTGGGCTGAACGGAGGCCGCCATGAACGACCACCGTGTTGTCATCGTCGGAGGAGGCTTCGGCGGGCTGTTCGCCGCGAAGTTCCTCCGGCGGGCACCCGTCGACGTGACGCTCGTCGACGCCCGGAACTACCACCTCTTCCAGCCGCTGCTCTACCAGCTCGCGACCGGCATCCTCTCGGCTGGGGAGGTCGCCCCACCGATTCGGGACATCCTGCGCCGCCACGACAACGTGACGGTGGAGTTGGCCACGGTCTCCGGGTTCGACCTGACTGCTCGGACCGTGACGGCCAGGCGGCCCGACGACACGGTCCGGACCTACGAGTACGACAGCCTTATCGTCGCGACCGGAGCCGCCCAGTCGTACTTCGGTCATGACGAGTTCGCCCGCTACGCACCCGGCATGAAGACGATCGACGACGCCCTGGAGATCCGCGGCCGCATCTTCGGGGCCTTCGAGATGGCCGAGAACGAGGAGGACCCCGAGGCGCGCCGCGCCTGGCTCACCTTCGTCGTCGTCGGGGGCGGTCCGACGGGCGTCGAGGTCGCCGGTCAGATCGCGGAGCTGGCACGCTCGGGGCTCACCGGCAACTTCCGTCGCATCGACCCCGCGGAGGCGGAGGTCGTCCTCGTCGACGGCGGCCACGAGATCCTTGCGATGTTCGGCGACCGGCTGTCCAAGAAGGCGGCCAGAGAGCTGCGCCGGCTGGGCGTGACCATCCAGACCGAGACCCTGGTGACGGGTGTCGACGCCTTCGGGGTCGACATGCGGACAACCGACGGGTCGATCCGACGAGTCGACTGCCGGGTGAAGGTCTGGGCTGCGGGCGTACAGGCGTCACCACTGGCTGGCCTGCTCGCAGAGGCCAGTGGGGCGACGTGCGACCGCGCCGGTCGAATCGCCGTCCTCGATGACTGCACGTTGCCCGGTCATCCCGAGGTGTTCGCGATCGGCGACATGATGGCGCTCGACCGCCTCCCCGGCGTCGCCGAGGTGGCCATGCAGTCGGGGATCCACGCCGCCAACACGATCAAGCGCCGACTCGAGGGCAAGGAGGCAGCGAGGTTCACCTACCGAGACCTGGGCAGCATGGCGACCATCTCCCGCTTCCATGCGGTGGTCAGCCTCAAGAAACTGCGGGTGTCAGGGTTCATCGGATGGTTGATCTGGCTCTTCGTGCACATCACCTTCCTCACGGGCTTCAAGAACCGCCTGTCCGCGATGTTCCACTGGTCTGGCACGTTCCTCGCCGGCGGTCGCGCCGAGCGGACGATCACGGTCCGCCAGGTGATCGGTCGGGTCGCCATCGACGAGGCAGGGGGTGACGACCTGACCCGGCATCTCATCAAGAGACCCGAGCAGCAGGACGCTCCCGGACAGGGTGGAGCAAGCACCGATGCTGACTGACGCGCTGGCGAGTGCTCTCGCAGTCGATCCGGTGCCCTGGGCACGTGCGCAGATGGCTTCACCCTCGCGTTCGAGACCCGTGAAGAGTCCGATGGCGGCCGGTCCTCAGCCGAGACCGAGACGGTCCGGCGCGAGTGCCATGGCCGGGTCAGTCGAGTCCGGGGCGTGCGCCCGGACCATCCGATCGAGCGACTCCTGCAGTCGGGCGACGGGCTCGTGCCACAGCTCTGCGTCAGCGCTGAGGTCCGCGAATGCCGCCGCCAGGCGGCGGGTGACGTGCCACGACGTGGCACCGCACTGGCTGATCTCGCGGAACGCCAGCTCGAGGATGTATGCCGACGAGGTGGTCGGCTCCACCAACCGGACGACGCCGTCGTCGTCGGCGTGCATCCCCGTTGGCATCGGCTGCCGTCCGAGCCGCAGCAGGAGATCGTGCAGGCGGTCGATCACCTGCACCGCCGTGGACATCTGGTTGAGAGCCGGCGACAGGGCCTGCGTGCCGACGTCGACCAGCTGCCGGATACCGAAGATCGGATCCTGGTAGAGGGTCCGGGACCGCCCCAGGTCGAGGCAGGCCAGCAGCTGCCGGTCGTCGGGTGGGCGGCCGCCGTGGACGGCGAACACGGCAGCCCCAGTGGGCACGAACTCGCCCACGCGTGGCAACAGCTGGATCACGCATCCGTGCGCCGAAGCCAACCGGACGAGCCGGTACCGATCGACCCCGAGCACCGTGCCCAACACCCCTGCGAAGCCACGCGTGTCCGCCGACGGCAGGTGGATCACGTGTGGCGCATCGTCGAGCTTGGGGAGGGTCGCAGCGAGATACCGCTCCGCCGGCGGGAACGACCGACGGATCGCGACGCGTGCCTCGTTGGCAACGGCGGTGATGACCCACCCGACTTCGAGCAGGCGCATGGTGGCAGTGACGTAGACGATGAACACCGCGACCGACAGGGCCAGGAGCGCCACCGCGACGGCCACGGTGCGCGAGGCCGCCGACGGGGTGTCGACGTTGTCGAAGGCCAGGGTGGTCAACGCGAACGCGAACGCGGCGAGGAACACCCCGAAAGCGGTTTTGGTGACCCCGGAGCGGACGAAGGTGCGGATCACCCGCGGTGACAGCTGCGAGCTGGCCAGCTGCAGGGCGACGAGTGTGAGCGCGAAGACGACGCCGACGAACGTGAGCATCGAGGAGGCCATGACCTGAAGCAGCGCGTCCGCGGTGCTCACCCGGGTCAGGTTCCCCAGCTGCCAGTCATCGGAAAGGCCGAGGAAGTCGGGCCTGGACACGACGACGCCGAGCAGCAGCCCCCCGAGGATGAAGGCCAGCGGAATCGACCAGAACCGCTCCCGTACCCACTCGCCCCAACGGACGGTCCGGTAAGACCACCGGGACCCGACAGGCAGTGCCCAAACGACGTTCCGGCTCTCAGCCACCTGAGTCAGTATGACGGCTCCCCGCGCGGGGACGCGCTGGTCCACTCGTGGAGGCACGGCCGCCTCGGTTCTGCGCGTGTCAGTGGGTCGGCATCTCGAGGCCCTCCTCCTCGGGCAGAACCACCTCGTTCACCATCTCCTCGATCTCCTCGGTCGGGAGCGCGACGGACAGCGCCCAGTAGTAGATGGCCACGCTGAAGACCGTCGTGACCGCGATTCCCGAATAGTCGCCGAGGATGGGGTCGTCCATCGGACCGAACGAGCTGATGTAGGTGATGATCCCCATGCCCGCCAGGTAGGCAGGCAGCCACGTGGCGGATCGCCAGTGGAGGTGCGGCGACTTGTCGTTGAGGTTGAAGACCCGGCTGATCCCCAGGATGGCGTAGCCGATCAGGATGGCGATCCCGAGCTTCCAGTCCGTGTCCCAGGTAGACCACAAGATGATCAGCCCGGAGATGGTGAACCCGAACGGCGCCATGAAGCCCGCCATGGGAAGCCGGTACGGACGGTCCGTGTCAGGCAGGCGCCTGCGGAACGCTCCGAGCGACAACGGCGCGCCGGCGTACATCAACACGCTGGCGCTGGTGATCAGCCCGACCAGGGACTGCCAGCTCGGGAACGGGAGGAAGCAGATGCAGCCGGTGACGAAGGCGGCGATCAGGCCGACCCACGGGACCCCGCGCTCGTTGACCCACTCGAACGGCGTCGGCACGTAGCCGTTGCGGGACAGCCCGTAGGAGACCCGTGAGCTGCCCGTGGTGTAGATCAGGCCGGTGCCGGCCGGGGAGATGATCGCGTCGGCATAGACGATCGTGGCCAGCCAGCCGATGCCGAGCAGGGTCGCGAGCTCCGCGAAGGGACCCGTGAACAAGGTGTACAGGCCCTTGCCCTGCGCGTCCCAGGTGTCGCCGATCGCGCTGGCCGGAAGCGCGACGAGGAAGGCCACCTGGAGCGCGACGTAGATGACGATGCCGATGGCCATCGCCCCGATGATCGCGATCGGGATGTCGCGCTTGGGGTTCTTCGCCTCGCCGGCCAGCTGGTCGGCCTGCTCGAAACCGAGGTAGCTGAAGATGATGCCGCTGGTGGAGATGGCGGCGAGGATGCCATGGAACCCGTCGGGGCTGAAGCCGTCGGCGGCGGTGAAGTTGCTGGTGTTCAAGTTGCCGATGCAGAGCACCAGGATCACCAGCATGGGCACCGCGATCTTCCACCACGTGGCGGCGCTGTTCACGGCCGCCAGCTTCTTGATCCCGAGGAAGTTGATGGACGTCAGCAGCGCCATCAACAGCACGGCGACGATGAGGCCGTTGGTGGTCAGCACCTTGGTCGTCGGGTCGAGCCAGCTCTGGGCGAACGAGTAGTGCTGGGCGTAGGTGATCATGGCCGCGACCTCGATCGGCGCCACAGTTGCGGCCTGCAGCCAGGAGAACCAGCCGAACGACGCACCGGCGGCGCCCCCGAAGGCGTAGTGGGGGAAGCGCGCGGTGCCACCGGAGACCGGGTACATGCCGCCGAGCTCGGCATGGATGAGCGCGAGCACCATCATCATCAGGCCACCGACGACCCACGAGATCATCGCCGCAGGACCTGCTGCGATCAGCCCCTCCTGCGCGCCGAAGAGCCAGCCGGACCCGATGATCGAGCCGACCGACGCCCACATCAGGCCGATCAGGCCGACCTCGCGCTTCAGCGAGGTGGAGCGCCGAGCAGGCGCCGGGGCTGGGGATTCTTGAATCGACATACCATCGACCTCCAGGCTGAGTCACCGAAGGTCTGGCCAGATGGTCAGACAATGCCCAGACTAGAACCTGCGACCCGCGCAGGCGAGCACCGATCGACCCAGGCCCAGGGATGTCTCATTCCGGGACCGCCGCGGACCGGTTTTTGTGCCTAGCGTGGGAACAGGACGCCAACGGTGCGCGTCCTCCCGACCCCAGCTGGAGGAACCATGAAGGCACTCGTCTACCACGGCCCGGGGAAGAAGTCCTGGGACGACGTCCCCGACGCCGCGATCCAGGACCCGACCGACGTCGTCGTACACGTCGACACCACCACCATCTGCGGCACCGACCTGCACATCCTCGCTGGTGACGTCCCGGCCGTGACGGAAGGCCGCATCCTGGGCCACGAGGCGGTAGGCACGATCACGGCGGTCGGCGACGCCATCAGTTCGTTCAAGGTCGGCGACCGGGTCCTGGTACCGGCCATCACGCGGTGCGGACGGTGCGAGTACTGCCAGCGCAACATGCCCTCGCACTGCCAGACCGTGGGCGGCATCGGCTGGATCTTCGGGCACCTGATCGACGGAACCCAGGCCGAGTCCGTGCGGGTGCCCTACGCGGACACCTCGCTGTACCACCTGCCCGAGGGCGTCTCGGACGAGAAGGCGATCTTCCTGGCCGACTCGCTGCCCACCGGGTACGAGGTCGGGGTGTTGGCC
Organism: uncultured Actinomycetota bacterium; assembly: GCA_963745795.1. Classification (GTDB taxonomy): domain Bacteria; phylum Actinomycetota; class Actinomycetes; order Propionibacteriales; family Nocardioidaceae; genus Marmoricola. The sequence goes on from CAVUYR010000006.1 coordinate 1,008,389, forward strand.
GGCGGCGTGCGCCCGGGCGACACCATCGCGGTGGTCGGCGCCGGAGCCGTTGGTCTCTCCGCCATCCTGACCACGGGACTCTGGGGCGCGGCGCGGGTGATCGCCGTCGACTCCAACAAGTTCCGGCTCGAGAAGGCGGTGGACTTCGGAGCGACCGACACCGTCGAGGTCGGACCCAACACCGTCGCCGATGTTCTCGCGCTCACCGACGGTCTCGGTGTCGACGTGGCGATCGAGGCGGTGGGCTACCCGGAGACACTGCTCAGTACGGCCGCCATGGTCCGGCCGGGAGGCACGGTGGCCAACATCGGGGTCCACGGCGCCCCCGTCGAGTTGCCGATGCAGGAACTGTGGATCCAGAACATCAGCATCACCATGGGACTGGTCGACACCGTGTCGATCCCCACACTGCTCAAGATGGTCGCGAGCGGCAAGATCCCCAGCGAGAAGATGGGCACACACACCTTCACCTTCGACCAGATGGACGAGGCCTACGACGTCTTCAAGAACGCCGCGGACAACCTGGCCCTCAAGGTCGTCATCCAGCCCGCCTGATCGTGGCGACGTATCGGTTCCTCGACGCCATGGGCCAGGTGGTGGCCCAGAAGGACTTCGAGGCCCATGCGTCAGCGATCGCATGGGCGACCGAGGGCGATGACGAGCTCGAGGAGGAGGTGCAGCGAGTGGAGTATCTCGGCCCGGAGGGCGACTGGCGCTGGGCCGGGCCGCTGCTGGGCTGAGGCCGGTCGCTCTGTGGTACGCCGCAAGCACGGTCAGCAGGAGAAGTGGCATTGCCTTCCCCCGATTCCCCCACGCCATACCCGTCCAGCACCTAGCGACCACCTCGATCGCTGACCGCCTGCCCGCCTGCAGATCGAACGGCGCCTGAGGGTCATCCATCGTGCTCGCCTGCGCGAAGGCCGTATCCGAGTACGGCTTCCGAGGCTTGTTCACCCTGGGCAGTACGTCGCCTTGGGCCATGCCGATCCACCAATCTTCATTTAGATGAAGACACTGTTGACATAGTGAAGAGTCCGGGTATCGTGGGTCACCGATCGATGGAGGTCTCATGAGCAGGGACAGCAGGAGGAACGGCCACGGGTTGCCGGTCGAGTCCTTGCTCACTGACTTCGGTTCCCGCATCCGCATGCTCCGCAAGGAGCGCCAGCTCACCACCGAGAAGCTTGCGGAGGCGGCCGGAGTCAGCGCCGGCGCGATCAGCCAGATCGAGCGCGGCAACGGGAACCCGTCCTTCGCGACCCTGGTCCAGTTGGCTCATGGGCTGCAGCTTCCCGTAGGGCAGCTCCTCGAGCCCAGCCAGGTCCACAAGGTCGTGGTCCGCAAGGACGAGCGGCGTCGACTGGACAGCCACGGGCTGACCAGCGGTGACGGCGGAAGGTACGAGCTCCTCACCCCTGACCTCAATGGCGCGCTGGAGGCCAACTGGGTGGTGACCCAACCCGGTTACGACACCAGCGCGAGCCCCTATCGCCACTACGGCGAGGAGTTCGGCATCGTGCTGTCCGGCACCAAGGACGTCTATCTGGACGGCGTGCAGCATCGGCTCCATGTGGGTGACTCGATTCGCTACCCATCGACGATCCCGCACTGGTACGTCAACCCGTCCGACTCCGAGGAGTGCACGGCGATCTGGGTGAGTACCCCACCCACCTGGTAGCCCGCACCCGTTCCAGGGTCGATACCTACACCTTCACACGACCGTCGTCCGGCCTCGCGCCGACGGCTCTCCCGAGTGCGCCCAGAACCGGGCGGCTCGACACCGACCGAACCGGAGATGTTCGCCATGACCACGACGCAAGGTTCCGCTTCGCAGCAGACCCCGACCCAGTCACAAGTCCAAGTCGGAACGACTCCTACGGCTACCCGCCGGGCCATGCTCGGCCTCGGCCTTGGCAACACCCTGGAGTGGTACGACTGGATGATCTTCGGCCTGCTGGCCGCGCTGATCGGACCGCAGTTCTTCGCCGCCCAGGACCCGGTCAGCGCCACTCTCGACGTTCTCGCGGTCTTCGCGATCGGTTTCGTGGTCCGCCCGCTCGGCGGCGCCCTGCTCGGCAATGTGGCCGACCGGGTTGGGCGGCGGCGCGTGATGCTGCTGTCGGTCACCCTGATGGCAGTCACCACCATGGTCATCGGCCTGCTACCCACCTACGAGACGATCGGCGTCTGGGCCGGTGTTGCGTTGCTGGTCTGCCGCATCCTCCAGGGCCTCTCCACGGGCATCGAGGCGCCGCTGTCCACCGCCTACGCGGTCGAGCTCAAGCCTGCTGGCCATGAGGGCCGCGCCGCCGGCTACATCAGCTTCTTCGTCAACCTCGGCATCCTGATGGCCTCGCTGACCAGCTTCGTCACCAGCTACCTCATCGGCGACGACGCGATGGCGGAGTGGGGCTGGCGCGTCCCGATCCTGCTCGGTGCCGCATTGGGCTTCATCGTGCTGTACCTGCGGCGGGCACTGCCCGAGACGCTGACCGAGGAGGAAAAGGCGGACGAGCCGTCGGGCACCTGGAGCGGCATCCGCAAGCACTGGCTGGGCCTCCTCGCGATCATCTTCGTGGTCGGTGCCGCACAGGCCTACAACTACGCCTGGAACGTGGGCCTGCCCAGCCTGGCCGGCGGCAGCTACGGGGAGAACCCGACGACCGTGTTCGCCATGACCACGATCCTCGGTGTCGTCCTGCTCGTCGGCTCCCTGGTCACCGGCGCGGTCGCGGACCGGGTCAACCTCTCCCGCGCATTCATCGTCACCCGGCTGGCCGCGGTGCCGGCAGTGTTCTTGATGCTGCTGTACGCCGGCCCGGGGATGGGCACCTTCGCCGCCGTCCTTATCGTCGGAGGTGTCTTCCTGGTGGCGAACATGACCCTCTACAACGTGGTGTCCACCTCGCTGATGCCGAAGTACTGCCGGGCGACCGGGACTGGTCTCGGATACGGAATCGCCGTCGCCGCGTTCGGTGGCACCGCGTCCTACCTGCTGGTGTGGTTGCAGAGCCGCGACCTGCTGTGGGTCTTCCCCGTATACACCGCGGCGCTGTCCGTGATCAGCGTCGTGCTGTACCTGATCGCCCGCAGCCGAAGCGGCATCTTCGCCGGAAAGTGAGCACGCTTGTGAATCCCCCCAACCTGAGCATCAGTTCCGACCATCTCGACGTGCCCGTCGTGCGACGCTCGAACGTGGTCGTGGTCGGCGGCGGCCCCGCCGGCGTCAGCGCCGCGGTCGCCGCGGCCCGCACCGGGGTCGAGGTCACCCTCGTGGAGCGGTACTCGGCGCTGGGTGGCCTCGCCTCCGGCGGCATGGTGCTGGTGCTCGATGACATGGTCAACGGCGACGAGATCACCGTCCAGGGCATCGTCGACGAGTACGTCGAGCGGATGGCGGCGAAGAACCTCGCCGTCTACCCGCCGGTCGAGGAGCGGGCCACCTCGCCCGAGCTGTGGAAGAAGTGGGGCCGCTGGGGCACCTTCAACTTCCACTCCCACAGCAACCCCAAGCCGATCTGCTACGCGGTCGCATTCGACCCCGACGCCTGGAAGGCCACCTCGATCGACCTGATCCGCGAGGCCGGCGTGCATCTGCGGATGCACAGCTGGTTCTCCCGGCCGATCGTTGACGACGGCGTCGTCAAGGGCGTCGTGGTCGAGACCAAGGCCGGTCCCCAGGCGATTCTCGGTGACGTGGTCATCGACACCACCGGGGACATCGACGTCGCGTCCCGGGCCGGCGCGCCGTATGCACACGACAAGTACCTGGTGACCCTGGTATTCCGCCTCGGCGGCGTGAACACCGACGCCGCGGAGAAGTTCGAGCAGGAGAACCCGCGCGAGGCCCGGGCGATCAACCGACGTATCAAGCGGCTGCTGGGTGGCGCCTGGGAGCTGTGGTGGCTCAAGACGCCGATCCCCGGCGTGGTCTGGTGCAACACCCCGCACATGACCGGATACGACGGCGCCGACCCGGAGTCGCTGACCAACGCCGAGTTCGCCGCCCGGGACCGCATCGAGGCGGCCCTCGCGACTATCCGCAGCGACCTGCCGGGCTTCGACAGCGCCTACCTGCTCGACGTCGCCCAGCAGATGGGTGTCCGGCAGACGCGGCTGCTGCAGGGCGAGTACGTCGTCACGAAGGACGACGTGCTGAACCGGCGGCACTTCGCCGACAGCGTGGCCCGCGGCCGGGACTACTACACCCCCTACCGGGCCTTGCTGCCCCGCGGCGTGGACCAGCTGCTGGTCGCCGGGAGACACTACTCGGCAACCCCCGAGGCCCAGCGCATGTCGCGCGAGATCCCGCCGTGCATGGCGCAGGGACAGGCCACCGGCATCGCCGCCGCGCTGGCGGCGCAGAAGGACCTGCTCGTGCGGGAGGTCCCGGTCGACGAGATCCAGGTGCGCATGCGCGACCAGGGTGCCGATCCCGGGGACAGCCCGTCCACGAACGCAAGCATCGACCACGACGAGGAGAACCTCTCGATGACCACCACCAGCACCGCGCTCGACGGTGTCGTCGTCCTCGACTTCACCCAGGTGTACATGGGGCCTAGCGCCACCCAGATGCTCGCCGACTACGGCGCCGAGGTGATCAAGGTGGAGCGGCCCAAGTACGGCGACCTGAGCCGCAACTCGCTGCCCGACCCGGCCGGCCAGGACAACCCGATCTTCATCTCCATCAACCGGAACAAGCGCAGCATCACTCTCGACACGCGCACCGACACCGGCCGGAAGGTCGTGCTGGACCTGGTCCGACGCGCCGACGTGGTGGTCAGCAACTTCCGCTCCGGCGTCATGGAGCGGATGGGCTTCGGGTACGACGCGCTCAGGGAGGTCAACCCGAGCATCGTCTGGGCGTCGGGCACCGGGTTCGGCGAGTCCGGCCCTTATGCGCACAAGGGCGGTCAGGACGTCATCGCCCAGGCCTATTCCGGGGTGATGTGGCGGCGTTCGGACGACAGTGTGCCGCTCTCGGTCTACCCGACCACGCTGTGCGACTACACCACCGGCATGCACCTGTGCCAGGGCATCCTGCTCGCCCTGATGGCCCGAGACCGCACCGGTGAGGGCCAGAAGGTGCAGGTCAACATGTACGACTCGATGCTGCACATGCAGATGCAGGAGGCGGCCACCCAGCTCAACCGGGGCCACGAGGTGAACTGGGCGGCGATGCCGCTGTCCGGTGTTTTCGAGACCGCCGACGGCGCGGTGTGCATGGTGGGCGCGTTCAAGGAGAACCCGTTGCGGGACATCTCCAAGGCGCTCGAGTTCGACGAGGATCTCTCCACCCGCCCCGGCTTCGAGACGCTCGAAGGCCAGTTCGAGCACAAGCCGGAGCTGCAGGCCATCTTCGGGGAGCGGTTCGCCACCAACACCACTGAGCACTGGGTGACCCGGCTCGAGGAGCAGGACCTCCTGTGCGCGCCGGTCCGCACTCTTGCGGAGGCGCTCGACGACGAGCAGACGCTGGTCAACCAGATGGTGGTGGAGATGCAGCACCCGCACACCGGCCCGGTTCGTGTGCTGAACAGCCCGATCCGTCTCTCCGGCACACCGAACGACACCCGCCGACCGGCGCCGATGCTGGGCGAGCACAACGAGGACGTGCTGCGCGAGCTCGGCTATCCCGAGGACGAGGTGGCCCGGATCCTGCAGGAGGGAGTCATCCGATGAGCGAGCAGCGCGTGGACGAGGTGCGCCTGGAGCTCAAGGGGCACGTCGCCTGGGTGACCTTCGACCGGCGGCACGTACTCAACGCCCTCGACGCGATCAGTGTGCGGCACTGCAACGAGATCTGGGACCAGATCGAGCGGGACCCGAGTGTGCACGCGGTTGTAGTCACCGGGGCTGGCGACCGCGCGTTCTGCACCGGGGCCGACATGTCCGCCGGCGGGGTCGGCAAGTCCGGCGTGGACTACTGGGCCGACTTGGACCCGAACGGCTTCGCCGGCTTGAGCCTGCGGCGCAGTCTGGACGTGCCAGTGATCGCCCGAGTGAACGGCTACGCCCTCGGCGGCGGCATGGAGGTGGTGCTCGGCGCGGACCTGGTGATCGCTGCCGAACACGCAAGGTTCGGGCTGACCGAGCCGCGTGTGGGCCGGCTGCCGCTGGACGGCGGCATGGTGCGACTGGCCCGCCGGATCCCGTACACGCAAGCGGCCTCGCTGCTCCTCACCGGGCGCAAAGCGTCCGCGGAGGAGATGGCTTCGATGGGTCTGGTCAACGAGGTCGTGCCCGCCGACGACCTCGATGCCGCCGTGGACCGGTGGCTCGAGCAGATCCTGGCCTGCGCGCCCACATCTTTGCGGGCCATCAAGCAGGTACTGAACCGGACCGACCACCTGACCGATCGAGAGGCGCACGCCGCCCGAGTGCCGGCTCTTGTGGAGGCGCTGGTCAGCCCGAACGCAGAGGAGGGCGTTGCCGCCTTCCAGCAGAAGCGCCGACCCAACTGGAGTGATCGATGAACCCGCTCATGCAGCCCGGCGTGTGGGGCGTCCTCGCGACCCCCTTCTCCGGCTCGACTTTCGACCTCGACGACAACGGGCTCGCCCAGCTCGTCGAGCACGCCGACGCCGCCGGGGTCAACGGCCTCACGGTCCTCGGCGTGTTCGGTGAGGCCGCCAAGCTGTCCTGGGCCGAGCGCCGCCAGGTGTTGGAGACCGTCCTGGACACCACCGACCTGCCGCTCGTGGTCGGCTGCACCAGCCTGGCCACCGCGCCGGTGATCGACGAAGCCGCTATGGCGGTCGAGCAGGTCGGTGACCGGCTCGCCGGCGTGATGGTCCAGGCCAACAGCGCCGAGCGGACGGTGCTGGACACCCACCTGCGCGCGGTGCACGAGGCCAGTGGCGCGCACGTGGTGGTGCAGGACTACCCAGTGGTCAGCGGCGTACAGGTTCCCGCGGCCGTGCTCGGCGACGTCGTCGCGCAGAGCCCGCACGTCACCGCCGTGAAGGCCGAGGCGCCGCCCACCCCGGTCGCCGTCGCCGAGCTGACCGCGCGCTGCACCGTGCCGGTGTTCGGCGGGCTCGGCGGCGTCAATCTGCTGGACGAGCTCGCCGTCGGCGCAGCCGGCGCAATGACCGGATTCTCGTTCCCGGAGGCCCTGGTCGCGTGCGTTCGGGCGTGGGACCCGGAGAGCCCGGAGAAGGCCCGCGCCGAGCTTCTCGACCACCTCCCACTGATCACGTTCGAGCAGCAGGCCGGCATCGCGCTCGCGATCCGCAAGGAGTGCCTGCGCCGACGGGGGCTGATCGCGGAGTCCGCCGTCCGCCCGCCGGGCCGGTCACTGCCGGCCTCCGTGATGCCCGTACTCGCCGCGCACCTCGACGCCCTGGGGGTGAGCTGATGGATCTCGCCATCTCTGGACGCACCGCTCTGGTCCTCGCCTCCACCGGAGGGCTCGGCGCGGCGGTCGCCCGCGCGCTCGGGCAGGAGGGCGCGAACGTCGTCGTCACCGGCCGTAGCGTCGAGACGGCCGAGAAGGTCGCCGCCGACCTGCCGTCGGCGGTCGCGCTGCCGGTGGACCTGACCGATGACGGGGCCCCCGAGCGGCTTCTGGCCGGGACCCGTGACGCGTTCGGCGAACCTGACATCGTCGTGCTCAACGGGCCGGGCCCGAAGCCTGGCATCGCGGGGGACCTCGACGCCCCCGACGTGAGGGCCGCGACCGACCTGCTGCTCTCGGCGCACGTGGCGCTGGTGCACCGCGCGCTTGGACATATGCGAGCCCAGGGCTGGGGACGTGTGCTGGCGGTCGGCTCGAGCGGCGTCGAGGCGCCGCTGCCCATGCTCGCCGCCTCGAACCTGGGCCGCGCCGCGCTGGCGGCGTACCTGAAGACGCTGGCCGGCGAGGTGGCCGCGGACGGCGTGACCGTGAACATGCTGCTGCCGGGCAGGATCGCCACCGACCGGGTGGCCGCCCTCGACGCCGCGGCCGCCGAACGGCAAGGCAGCAGCGTCGAGGAGGTACGGGCCGAGTCGCAGGCACGGATCCCGGTTGGCCGCTACGGCGAGCCCGATGAGTTCGGCGCCGTGGCTGCGTTCCTGTGCAGCGCTCGGTCGTCCTACCTCACAGGCAGCCTGGTCCGCTGCGACGGCGGCCTGCTCGGACACCTCTGACGACTCACCCGCGATGACGCACCCCTTGCTCAACCACACGACAAGGAGACCCTCATGAAGAACGCCCAGAACCTGATCGCTGGCTCCTGGACCGGCGAACCGGTCACCGAACGGCGCAACCCCGCCCACCCGGCCGAGGTTGTCGCGGCGGCCCCGCGCTCCACCGCCCAGGACGTGAGCGAGGCCGTCGCCGCGGCCACCGAGGCCCAGAGGCAGTGGGCGGCGCAGACCCCCGTCCAGCGCGGGTCGGTGCTGCTCGACGCCGCCGACCTGCTCCGGCAAAGGCACACCGACGTGGCCGAGGACCTGGTCCGCGAGGAGGGCAAGACCCGTACCGAGGCAATGGGGGAGGTGCGCCGCGCCATCGATGTGCTGCGCTTCTTCGGCGCCGGCGGCTGGCGGTCCACCGGCGAGACGCTGCCCAGCGTCACCCCGGACACCACCGTGTTCACTCGGTCCGAGCCGCTCGGCGTGGTCGGGCTGATCACGCCGTGGAACTTCCCGATCGCCATCCCGGCCTGGAAGATGGCCCCCGCACTCGTCTCGGGGAACGCCGTGGTCATCAAGCCCGCAGAGCTGACCCCGCTCTCGGTGAACCACCTCGCCACCGCACTGGTCGACGCCGGCCTGCCGGCAGGCGTCCTCAACGTGGTGCACGGTTCCGGCTCTGTCGTCGGTGACGCGTTGGTGCAACACCCCGACGTGGCCGCGATCTCCTTCACCGGATCCACCGCGACAGGCACGTCGATCCGCGAGATCCTCGACGCCCGCGGGGCCCGGGCCCAGCTGGAGATGGGCGGCAAGAACGCGTACCTCGTGCTCGACGACGCCGACGTCGAGGCAGCCGCCAGCACTGTGGCGGCGGGCGCCTTCGGGCTCACAGGGCAGGCGTGCACCGCGACCTCGCGGGTGTACGTCACCCCGGGGATTCGCGACCAGTTCGTCAAGGCGCTGCGTGAGCGCGCCGGCTCGATCCGGCCAGGCGACGGGCTCGACCCCGACACCACGATGGGCCCGGTCGTGTCCGAAGCCCAGCTGGCCAAGGACGTGCAGGCGGTGCAAGATGCCGCCGCGGCCGGCGTCGACCTCGGCGAGGAGCCGCGTGACCCCCAGGGCCAGATGTTCCGCCCGGTGGTTGCCTGCGGCGTCAGCCACGACAGCCGGCTCGCCCGTGATGAGGTATTCGGGCCGGTCGTGGCCGTGGTCGATGTTGCCGGCTACGACGAGGGCCTCACGCCGAGTGAACGACTCGACGTACGGCCTCACCGCCGGCATCTGCACGCGCGATCTGGGCACCTCCTACGACTTCGCAGCCCGCGCCCAGGTCGGGGTTGTCAAGGTCAACCGGCCGACCACGGGCCTGGACCTGAACGTCCCCTTCGGCGGCGTTCGGGACTCCTCAAGCAACACGTTCCGCGAGCAGGGCGCACGGGCCGTCGACTTCTACACCTGGTCCAAGAGCGTCTACATCGGTCACGACCGGTGATCCGGACCGACGTCGACGCCCTGCCCAAGGCCGAGCTGCACCTGCACTTCGAGGCGGCGATGAGCCGGAGGTCCGCCGTCGAGCTCGCCGACCGCTACGGACGGACGGCTCCGGCGACCGGGGCGTTCGCGAACCTGTCCGAGTTCGTGGTCGCCTACGAGCGTGCCCGAGACGTCATCGGCAGCCTCGAGGACCTCCGCGAGCTCGCCCGACAGCTCGGTGAGCGGCAAGGAGCCGATGGCGTGGTGTGGACCGAGGTGCACTTCGTCCCGGCAACCTACGCCGGTCGTCTCGGCCCGGACGACGGGCTGGTCGAGGCGGTGCTCGACGGCCTGGCTGCCGGCGCCGGCGTCGACCACGCTGGCCTGGTGATCGGCATCAACCGCGGCCTTCCGGTCCCGGCTGCCGAGTCGATGCTCGAGCTCGCGCTGCGCTGGACAGGTCGCGGTGTGGTCGCGCTCGGCCTCGCCGGAGACGAGACCCACCATCCGGCCGCACGCTTCGCTGACCTGTTCCGGCGCGCCCACGCCGATGGCCTGCCCCGGGTCCCCCATGGCGGCGAGGGCGCGGGCGCCGATCACGTCCGGGAGACCATCGAGATGCTGCTCCCGGACCGGATCTGCCACGGGGGCCGGGCCCTCGAGGACGACACGGTCGTGGACTTGCTCCGCGAAGAAGACGTGTGCCTGGACATGGCGCCGACCTCCAACACGCTCCTCGGCGTCGTGCCCGATCTCGAACGGCACCCGATGCCGGTGCTGGCCCGTCGCGGGGTGCCCGTGACCCTCAACACCGACATCCCGTTGTTCACCGGCATGACGCTGGCCGAGGAGTATCGACAGTGCGTCGACGCCTGGCGCCTGGACGACGACGACGTCGTGCGGCTGGCACGAACCTCGGTCGAACGCTCCCTGTGCCCTGACCACGTGCGCAGTGCGGCACTCCGCGAACTCGGGGCGGTCACCGCCTGACGGGCCCGCAGGAAGTCCCCCGCCGCCGACTCCTCCGGATCGGATGTGGGGCACCTTCGCCCGACGAACTTCCTTGCCACCGAAGACGGCCTTCGGATGTGCCGGCGTGAGTTGTGGTGTCGAAATTGGCAAGGCGCCAACAGTCTGTTAGCATACTGCTAACAAGACTACCCCGGCGGCGACCTGCCGGACCAAGAGATGAACGGGCCCTGCTTATGCGCACGGTGAACATGACCCTGACCGCCCTCCTGGCGGTTGCCGCCCCTGCCGCGGGGTGGCCGAGGCGTGCTTCATCCTGCTCAACGCGATGACCGCCCTCGCCGCTGCAGGCGTCGGCTGGCCCCGCGGCTGCCTGGCGCCCAGCTGGGCATTCAAACGGACCACCGGGTCGGCCGCCTGCACAGGTCAATGCCTGTCCCGGCGCGGGCCGCCGCTGGTCAGCGTCGCCTGACCTCCCCCGGGCTCGGTGCACATCCCCACCAAGGACCCAGTTTGGCGCGACCACGACCGACGATCCGACTTTCTTCTTATCCGAATCGAGACTTCATCATGCTCAAGAACACCACCTCGCTGCGTCGTACCGCAGCCCGTGTCGGCCTCGGCGCCACTGCGGCACTGGTTCTGGCCACGGCGCTTCCCGGCGTGGCACAGGCCCACGTCACGGTTCAGGGCGAGGCCAAGGGCGGCGGGTTCTCCGTCGTGGCGTTCCGGGTCCCGAACGAACGCGACAACGCCAGCACCACCCAGCTGCGGGTGATCCTTCCCAAGGACCACCCGATCGGCTCGGTGCAGACCACTGCGATGCCGGGGTGGAAGGTCAGCACCGCCACCCGCAAGCTCGACAGGCCGATCGAGATGTTCGGCGAGAAGCTGGACACCGTGGTCTCCCGGGTCACCTGGACCGCCACCAGCGGCGGCATCAGGCCCGGCCAGTTCCAGGACTTCGACCTCAGCCTGGGACAGCTGCCGGAGTCCGGCAAGCTGGTCTTCAACACCCTGCAGACCTACTCCAGTGGCGAGAAGGTGAGCTGGAACGAGGTCGCGGCCGACCCGTCGGTCGAGCCGGAGCACCCGGCACCGGCACTCGAGATCACCCCCGCAGCCGCCACGGAACCCGCACACAGCACGGCCGGCGCCACCACCGGGGACACGACTTCCACGCCGAGCACCAGCGACGACGCGTCGATGGCGCTGCCGATCGTGCTGTCGGGGGCCGCGTTGCTGCTCTCCGCGCTCGCGGCCGTGCTGGCCTGGCGTCGTGGGCGACCCTCCGCAGTCGTCGCGTCCGAGCCGGCCCCCGAACCAGAGCGCGTCGAGGTCTGACGACTCACTCCCCTCGGGGGCGGCCATCACACCGGCTCCGGGGGCACGTTCTCACCTAATGGCAGGAGCAGCTTCATGGCACCCATGAGCAGGTCAGTGCGCCGCGGGATCCTTGGCGGGCTGCTGGCGGCCGTCTTCGGCTTGCTGCTGGCCTCGCCCGCCTCGGCGCACGCCGAGCTGGTGGCCAGTACGCCGGCCAACGGTGCCCGGCTGGACCAGGCGCCGGCGAGGGTCCAGATGAGGTTCACCGAGACGGTCAACCTGATCCCGGGCGGGATCCGGCTGGTCGACGACACCGGGGCGGGCGTGCGCACGCCCGAACCGGCCGTGGCCGGGCACACGGTCACCTGGTCGATGCCGGCGGATCTGGCCGAGGGGTCCTACGTGGTCAGCTGGCGGGTGGTGTCCTCTGACGGTCACCCGGTCGCGGGCGCGTTCTCGTTCGGGATCGGCACCCCGGCCCGTGCGGTGGCCGGCAACGCGCCCACGGTGCCGTTCCCGGTGGTCGCGGCGCGGCTGGCCGGATACCTGGGGTTCGCGCTGTTCGCCGGCGTGGTCACCTTCGTGCTGTGGTGTTCACCCCGGAGCAGAACCCACCCGGTCCTGCAGCGGCTGGTCCGGGTCGGCCTGATCGGTGGCGCCCTCGCGGGCGTGATCGGGCTGCTGCTCCAGGGGCCCTACACCGCCGGCGCCACGATCTCCCGGCTGCTCGACCCGGCCCTGCTCAGGGAGACCCTGGCCACCCCGTTCGGGACCGCGATGGCGGCCCGGCTCGCGCTCTACGCGGGACTGGCAGCACTCGCCTGGCACCTACCGGCGATCACCAGCCGATACCGGCGCTGGCTGACCCCTGCCGGGATCGTGGGTCTCGCGGTCGCGATCGCCGGAGCCGGCCACGGTGCCGCCTCGGGTCGGCCCCTGGCCCTGGGCATCGACGCCCTGCACGCGCTCACCGCCGGGATCTGGGTCGGCGGCCTGGTCGCCCTGGCGGTGCTCGGTCGTGGCGTGCCCCCGCACGCGCTGCGCCGGTTCTCCGCGCTCGCGATGGGCTCGGTGCTGGTCCTGGTCGGCACCGGGACGCTGAACTCGCTGGAGCAGATCAAGGACCCGCTCGACTTGTTGCTGACCCGCTACGGCCTGGTCCTGCTCCTCAAGCTGGCACTGGTCGCGACCACCCTGGCCGCCGCCGCATTCTCCCGGCACCGGCTACGCCACGGCGGCATCCCGCTGACCTCGGTGCGGGTCGAGGCCGGCCTGACCGCGAGCGTGCTCGCGGTCACCGCGATGCTCGGGATGACCGCCCCGCCGTCCCAGCTCGTCACACCCACCAACGACCCAGCAGCGGCGACCTCGCGATCGGCCGACAGACCAGCACCCACCGTGGTCCACATGAGCCTGGGCGAGCAAGGCACCGCAACCCTGCAAGTCCTCCAACCCAGCACCAACCCCACCCAACTCCAGGTCTTCCTCACCGACAGCAACGGCCAACCGCTGAAATCCGGGGGCGTGGACCTCAAGGTCAGCAACCCCGACCGCGACCTCGCCCCGATCCCAGTCCCCCTCAAACCCTCCAACGGCGCCTGGACCGCCGACTACCGCTTCCCCCTCCCCGGCGCCTGGAAAGCCACACTCACCGTCCAGACCCCCGACCACACCGGCGTCGTCACCGCCGGCAACATCACGATCACCGGCTGAGAAGCCTGGAGGCACCCCAGAATGAACGATCGCTCTGGCGTTGCCGAGAAGCCTTCCCCCTGCCGTACTCTGCGAAAAACCTCGTCGATGGAGACTCGATGACCAAGCTGACGATGCACGAGGACCTCCCGTTCGACGAGACGACGACGCCGCCGCGGGTGTCCACTGGCGATCTCCCGGTGACTTCGGAGATCCGGCAGCTCGTTACCGAGGCATACGAGCGCTACCGCGGCGACAACAGCGGCACCGTCGCGGACTACATTCCCGTGCTGGCGGAGGCCTCGCCGGATCTGTTTGGGATCGCCGTGGTCGGACCCTGGGGTCGGTCGTTCGAGATCGGGGATGTCGCTGCGCGGTTCTCGATACAGAGCATTTCGAAGCCATTTGTGTTCGCTCTCGTGTGCGACACGCTCGGGTACGAAGAGGCTCGGCTCCAACTTGGCGTCAACAGCACAGGCTTCCCGTTCAACTCGCTCATGGCCGTCGAGCTCAACAGTGAGCGGACGATGAATCCGCTGGTCAATGCTGGCGCGATCGCCACCACCAGCCTCACGCCGGGCGCCACGTCAGAGGAGAAATGGTCGTCGATCCGACAACGCCTGTCGATGTTCGCGGGACGCGAGCTCACCATGAGTGCCGAGGTTTACGCGTCCGAGTCAGCCACCAACATGCGCAACCAGGGCATCGCCCATCTCCTCAAGAGCTATGAGCGGCTCTACTTCGACCCCGATGAGGCAACAGACATCTACACACGCCAGTGCTCACTGGACGTGACCGTCCACGACCTCGCAGTGATGGCGGCCACCCTGGCCAACGGCGGCGTGAACCCGACCACCGGCGAGACGGTGATCAGACCCGGCGTTTGCCGACGAGTGCTGGCCGTGATGGCGAGCGCCGGACTCTACGAGCTGTCAGGCGACTGGCTCTACCAGATCGGGGTCCCGGGCAAGAGTGGCGTCAGCGGCGGCATCGTGACGGTCTCCCCAGGCAAGGGCGGGCTGGCCACGTACTCGCCGCCCCTGGACGCAGCCGGCAACAGCATCCGCGGCCAGCTGGCGACCAAGTACCTCGCCGAACGTCTCGGGCTCAACCTCTTCGCGTCCGTTCCCGCCGAGGGCTCCCCGCCCCCCACCTGATCTGTCACGCCGCGATCGGAGGTTCGTGAAGTGCCTCCGCGGTCATACCAGCGGCGTTTCAAGCGCTTGGCCATGTATTCAAGGCACTGCGTGGTGACGCGGTGGAGGTGGTCCGCGGAATGAAACAGGACGGCGACACCTCCTGCGCACGATCGGCAGCCTCACTCTGTCCACCGCACCTTCGACGGCCGACTGCAGATGATGGAGTTCGTGCCCCGGGTACTGGATGGTCCACCTGGCTGACCTGCGTTTCCGACCTCAACCGGGAGGCCTTATGCCCTGAGCTACGGTGAAAGCCCGATCACGGAGAGGCATGCTGTGGACGACTATGTCTTCGATTCAGACGGATCCATCAGGAGCGGTCCAGACGGACCAGTGATTGCGTTTATTGACAAGGACCATCGAACCGTCAAGTCAGATCGTCACGGCCGGGTCTTGGCATACATCGACAACGACGGATCGATCAAGCCTGGCCCTTACAGCACCAAGGTCCTAGGCCACGTCGATTCTGACGGAACCGTGAAGGCGGACCGCTACAGCACCAAGGTGCTCGCTAAGGTCTCTCCTCCGCACGTGGAGGTCAAGGCGGCTCTCTTGTTGGTTATCTGAGACGCAGGTGCACCGCCATGCCGACACCTCGAAGCACCAGCAACAGGTTCGGCACGCCATGTAGCGTCCATCCTCGCTGCTAGCGCGAAGTCGTTCGAGAACAGGGTCGGGGGCAGCGTCGGAGCCTTGCCGTCTATGGTGACATGGAGGTCACCTACTGGGTACGGCGTGACCTGTGGGCCCGCGGCCTCGCCACGATGGCGCTGGGCGAACTGCTGAGCGTCGTCACGGTGCGTCCCATCTGGGCGCGAGTTGCGGCCGACATCGTCGGGTCAGCAAGGGTGCTGCTGCGCAACAGGTTCATGCGGGTGGACGAGGAAACGGCGTACGCGGTAGCTCGCGGCGCGGTGATCAGAGAGTGCTTCTACCGGCTCGACGAACCCTCCGACGGCCGGGTGGCCTGACGCCCGCACATCAAGCTTCCCAACGGCTGCCCGGAAAGGGTCTCCTAGCCAGGGCCCGCACGCGAAGCGTCAGGGGGAGGCCTGTACGCACGCCGAATTCGTGGCCCGGTACGCCACTGCGGCGGTCACTTGGTTCGTAAGCACCGAATCGACGTGCCCCATGTCCCGCGACCAGGCGGCGTCCGCGGTGTTCTCCACCCACGGGTGCACCGCCACGTCACCCAACGCGGTCGCGTAGTCCGCCGTAAGCGCCGGGTACGCGAGCAGCAGTGTCCCGTACTTGCGTGCCGTCGACATGGGCACCTGGTGATCGGTGGTGAGCGCCAGCCGGACCGGCGGGAGCAACGAGTGCATCTTGTCCAGGCGAGTCTGCTGGAACGACTGCACGATGACCCGATCGGTGCCGTAGGTGCGGATCGCGTTCACGACCCGCGACCACCACACAGCGCCGCCGACCGCCTTGAGTTCAAGCAGGACGGTCCGGTTGGTCGTCTGTGCGTATGCGAGCAGTCCCGAGACGTACGGGACCCGCGACCCGTCGTTGAGCCGCAACGCGCGGACCTGGGCGGCGGTCTTGGACCGCAAAGTGCCGGTGCCGTCAGTGGTCCTGTCCACGGTCGTATCGTGCATCAGCATCGGGTAGTCGTTGGCGGTCGCGGAAACGTCCGTTTCGAGGTAGTCCGCGCCGGCGGCGACTGCCCGGTGGAACGCGGTGAGCCCGTTCTCGGTGGCGGTGCTTTGCGGGACGCCGGTGTTCCCGCGATGGGCTGTGATCCGGCAAAGCGCGCCCGCACCGGGGGTTGTAGCTGATGCGCTGGGGGTAACAGCCCCCACGGCAGAAAGGAACAGAACCAGGAGGATGCTGCGGACGATCATCAGGCTCTCCTACGGGCGGCTGTAGGTACGGGCGCTACGGCATGTGGCAGCTTTGATGGAGCCCGCGACTTCTCGTCGGGGGCCGCCGAGGGAGAGGTCCCAGCGTCGCCTCTGCCGGCGGTCAAGAACGATTGCCGCCCCAGAGACTCCGGTCGCGAACCCGCCCAGAGCCTTACTCCGCGTCCGCCGGGGCACCAGGTTCGGAGGTCCGGACCCCATCCGTACACGACCAAGCCCAGCAAGAGGAGCAGTTCCAGCACGAGCAGGACCTTCATGCCCGGTATGTCTACTTTGCCGCGGTAGGGGAAACGTTGTGCCGCCCTGCGAACCCTGGCGCGGCTGATGCCGGGCCGCGCATCCGTCCTGGAATGTGGGCACATCTTTCACCGAGGCGAGTCATCGAGTTCCCAGACGGTCGGCTCGGCCCCCCCGCCGATGGAACGGTCTCAGTCGCCAACCGGGTCAGCGCAGGCTACGTGTTCTCGTGGCTCGCAGGGTCAGTCCGCTTGCGTGGTGGGCGCAGCGGTCGTGCCCAGCGCCTGCAGCGCCGGCAGCCTCGGCCGCGCTCCGTGGACAAGGTCTTCCGCGCGCCGGGTCACCGCAGCGTGCCACTCGTCTGGCGTCACCAGAAAACGGCCGGCCTCGGCCGCCTCGATTGCGGCTGCGGCGACTTCATCCGCGTCCTCGCCCACCTCCGACATTCCGGTACGGACCAGGGCCGGGCAGAGCAGGGTGACCGTGACCTCCGTGTCCGTCAGGGCCAAGGCCGCCTGTTCGGCGACCGCGACCACGGCGTGCTTGGAGGCCGCATAGGCTCCACCGCCCGGGAAGGTAACCAGGCCGGCCAGCGACGCGGTGATCAGGATCTGCGCCGGTTTGCCGACATCGACCAAACGCGGGACGAACACCCGAAGCCCGTTCACCACGCCCATCAGGTTGATCCGAAGTACCCGCTCCCACTCCGCCTCATCCGCCTCCCAGGGCGCCCCCATCGTCTGCCCGACCACCCCGGCGTTGAGGCAGACCAGGCAGGCATCTGGCGCGGCATCTGCGAGGGCGGCCATGTCATCGGGTTGGGCCACGTCGACTCTGTGCGGCACACCGCCCAGCTCGGTGGCGAGCTCCTCGGTTGCGACAACGTCGGCCAGATGAACCCGGTAGCCCTTGGCGGCGAGCCGTACCGCCAACGCTCGGCCGATCCCACTGGCAGCACCCGTCACGACCGCGGTCGACATGACTCCTCCTGAGATTGAGAGAACTGGCTCAGACAGGCGACCGAGCACACTGTCGAGATGATGTCGCGCGCCCCAAGTCTCAGTATGCGCGACGTCTCGGGTGGTCTGTTGAGTCGGTCGATCCGCATGCTCAAGTACCCCCTCACGATCCTCAGCGGCCGTGACGACAAGGGCTTTCGATGGCCTCCCAGCCAAGTTCCGTACGCAGGAGACCGTGGCCCGTCAGGGTTGTAGTGATCGGCCCGCTTGTTCGCTCACGCCGCGGGGAACGGCACGTAACAGTCGAACGTCTCGTGGTCGAGAACGAGGCCTTCGCGCACCGTGACGAAAGCAGCGACGTGGGCCGTCAGCTTGTCGCCCTGCTTGAAGGGGCCTGCGTCGCGGCCCACCACCCCCTGCCAGCGCGCGCGTACGGCGGGTCCGGCCGCCCGCCGAGTTCTCCTAGCAACCGCTGGCTGGACCGAGCTGCGTGCCGCCTGTGACTGTCAAGAAAGGCGTACGACGAGTTTCACCGCGCCAGAATGGGCGGCAGGCGTGCTCAGCTGACGACGCGGTATCGCAGGTGGGTGACCCCTGGGGCGTCGATGATGCGGACGAGGTCGAGCTGGCGGGGCGAGCCCGGTGTGCCGAACAGCGACCGGCCGGCGCCGAGCAGTACTGGGACTTGGTGGATCTCGAGCTCGTCCAGCACTCCGGTCTGCAGTGCCAGCTGCGCTGTCGCCGCTCCGTGGACCAGCACGTTGCGGTCGCCGGCGGCCGCCTTGGCGCGTGCCATGGCCGCCTCGATGCCGTCGGTGGCATAGCGGACGTTGGGGCCCTGGACGGCGTCGGCGCCCGGTTCTGTGCGGGTGAGCACCTCGATGTGGATACCGTCGTGGTGGTCGCCGCCCCAGCCACCGGCCGCGTCGAACGTGCGACGTCCCGTCACCACGGCGCCGGTGGCCAGGATCTCCTGGACCACGGGAAGGCTGGCCGCGGAGGTGTGGAAGATCGGGAGGCCGACTCCACCGCAGACCTCGTTGTCACCGACGAACAGCCAGGCATGCAGCGCCTCGCCGCCGGTGCCGAGGCCGTTCTCCGGGCCGTCGTCGGGACCGGTGATGAAACCGTCGAGAGACATGGACATGTAAAGCACGGAACGGGACACGATCAGGTCCTCCTGTCGTGATCGAGTGGGGACAGGCCGAGCGACTCAAGAGGCTGCTTCATCGCGCCTGCATGCTTTCTCCCTACCGACCGCCCACGTGCCCGGAACTCATCGTGACCACCAGGACACGATCGGGGTCCAGCGTCGTTTCAGGTCACGTCGCTACCCGGCAGAATCGAGCGGGGCTGTCGTATCGGGGCCGCATTGTTCGTAGCTAGCGTGAGAGGCCGCCCACGAGGGCGCCGTCACGACCACAGGAGAGGCCGACCGATGCCGCACTCCCAGCCCAAGGTCCGCCGCATGTTCGAGCTCGTCGAGCCGATCGCCACGATCACCTTCTCCGAGGTGCCGAACGAGGCGTTCTTGGCCCTCGGCATGCGCAACTACTGGGACGGATACTTCGCTGGCCGGGCCGCGCCGCTCGGGCTGGCACCGGCCGAGGTGGTGCACGCTGTCTTCTACAACTTCGCCGACGGCGAGGTGGCGCGCCACATCCCGTGGGTCTGGGGGAAGACCACCCCGGTGGAGGCGATCGCCGTGCGCGAGCGGAGCAGCGCCACCGCCCTGCGGCAGAAGATCGGGGAGCTCGCCGACTCCCCCGCTCTGGTGCACGTTGCCGACCTCGCCACCCGTGCAGCGGTCAGCGCGCCGACCGAGGGCCGGGCGCTGTATGCCGGGCTTCGGGCGCTCGAGGTGCCCCAGGAACCGGTGGCCAGGCTCTGGCACGCGGCGACGCTGCTGCGCGAGCACCGCGGGGACGGCCACAACGCCGCCCTCCTCGCCCACGGCATCGGCGGCATCGAGGCCCACGTCCTCCTCGCCCTCTCCCTCGGCATGAGGGCGGAAGAGTTTGGCCGGATCCACCACCTGCCCAAAACACAGCTGGCCGCCGTCGTCGACGGGCTGCGTGGCCGCGGTCTCGTGGACGCCGCCGGCGGGTACACCAACGCCGGCCGGGAGATCAGGGAGCGGATCGAGGCCCTCACCGACACGCTGGCGACGCCGGCCTACGACGTGCTCAGCGCCGCCGAGCTCGACGTGCTGATCGCGGGGCTCGAGCCGATCGCCGCCGCGGCATAGAGATCTCGACGACTGAGCTTGCGTCTCACCGGTGCTTGTCGGCCTGTTCTT
>CAVUYR010000007.1:0-336485 GCA_963745795.1 uncultured Actinomycetota bacterium
CCCAGTAGGGGAAGCCTTTCAAGGGCTCTCCGGTGCGCTCCAGGCTCAGTTGGGTGAAGGCGTCCCAGGCATGGATCCAGAGGGTCTCGCTAGCCGTACGTCGCCACCTGCAATGTTGTGGGAGTCGTCGAGGAGCCCGTCGTCGAGCAGGTTCCAGCCTCCGTCCTTCGCGCCAGGATCGAACAGTGGTGACTTGCTACCTGGCTTGCGCGGGAACCGATCCCACCATGGTGGCGACGGGCTTCGGGCCCTCCTCCTCCACGTCCACTCGACCATCGGCCCGGCGGGGCACGGTGGAGGGCGCGTACGTCGCAGTGATGAAGACGCGCTCGAAGTTGGGGACGGCCCCTCGGTCGGGGGGAGCAGATGCGGGGAGAAGATGCGGGTGTGTCAGCGACTCGGTAGCCCACATCACGGAGCGTCCGGATGATCACTTGCCATTCGCGCAGGTGCCGCGGACCGATCGAGGTTGCGGACGTTCTCGAGCGACCATCAGCTCGGTCGCCGGGCCCTGATGATCTTGGCGATGTTCCAGAAGAGGGTGCCTCTGGCCTCGTCCATTCCGCGTTGCGCAGCCCGACTTGGAGAACGGCTGGCAGGGAAGCCGGCGGCGAGCACGTCGTGCTCTGGGACCGTCATGAGCCCTCGGTGTGCGTCCGCGTCTCAGTATGTCGAGGTACGCTCCGAGCGGTGTCGATGACCCCAGTTCTGCTCGTAGACGTCGGCGGCCGTGGGTCGATCTCGACGGCGTGGACGCACTCTCCACCGAAGCCCGTTCAGTGACAGCGTGAAACCCACCGATGCCGGCGAACAGGTCGATGAAGCGGAATGCCGTATCAGTCATGCACATAGCCTAGCATGATGTTCGACCCACCGCGAAACGCCGTCGTTGTGAGAAGGGGCTGTCGCGATGCGTGCCGTACCCCAGCGAAGGACGGCAAAGGCCCCACGACTGGGCGCCGGGGGAGACGTGTTCACAGGGTGAACGCCTAGTGGAAAGGGGCCCACGAGGGCGAGCCCGGACTGGTGCAGCAGCGGGTCAGCCCTCAACCCAGACCAAATGCGCTGGCCACGCAACGGGCTCGTGCGCCACGACGTTGAGGCGCCGGTCGAAGTAGTGCTTCTCGGTGAGGATCTCCACGGTGAGGTTGCCCTGCGCCGTCAGTGTGCAGCTCGCTGGCGGCGCGCATGTCGTAGACGAAGCCCTCCGGCGTGGAAAGGATCACTCGCTTGCCGCGTGAGAGCGGGCTCGTTGGCAGCCGGCCGCGGCTTCCGGTCCGGCGGCACTCCGAAGTAGGGGTACTTCGCGATGTCTCGGCTCCCTCCGCTCGGTCATCGAACAACCGCTCGCGCCAACACGATCGGGTGGTCAGTGGTCTTGCGCACCAGTGTGCCTCGATCGACCGTGTAGTCGTCGAAGCCCGTTGCCCGGTTTCCGAAGATCCAGTCGATCCCGGCGCCTGCAGGCACGTGACATGCGGATCCGGAACGGCCGCCGTTCGCAGCGGTCATGAGGCCGTCGTGGGTCATGGCGCAGAAGGGCTTGCTGGTGGCGTTGAAGTCACCGGTGAGAAAGACCGCTTCGCCAGAACTGGAAAGCTCGCGGATGAGCTGCACCTCCCGCCGCACTGCCTCGTCACGCCAGCGGCCTTGGTGGTGATACTTGCCGGTGTCCGCCGGGTTGTGCACGTTGACGAACACCGCCGTCTGGCCCGTCACTCGGTCCAGGAGTCGCACCACGGGCATGCGACGCGTCGCGCCGTTGAAGTACGGGACGTGCAAGGCTCGACCCGCGACGAAGGACCAGCGACTCCGTCTCCAGGCGATCGCGTTCTCCTTGTCGTGCCCGGGCGACCAGACGTCGTACGTCCACCCGGCGTGCGCGCGGAACGGTCTCGTACTGCGGGCGCTGGAACTCCTGGAGGCCGACGACGTCGACGCCGTAGCCGTCGAGGAGGCGGATCACGCCCGCCACCCGTGCTCGGACCCGAGGCCATCCACGGCTCCTTCCCGCCTGCGCGGTGTGGCTCGCGCCCAGGACGTTGAAGGTGGCGATGGTGAACGCGGAGCCGCTCGAGCTGCGACACGGGCACAGCGTCGGACTCGGTCGGCCGGCCGACGTGCTGGGTGAGCCAGGAGCTCGGGTTGACGTTGTCGGGGTAGATCGAGCCGTTCCTCGAGGTGCACCTCGAAGTGCAGGTGACAGCCGGTCGCGTTGCCGAGGTCGCCGACCTCACCGATCTGCTGACCGGCCGTGACGCTCTGGCCGCCGCGCACGGACAGGGCGCGCATGTGGGCGTACCAGGTGGTGACGTCGTGCGGTCCGGTCGCGACCTCGACCAGCCAGCGGCCGGCCCACGACTGGTCGGTGCGGACCACGACCACTGCCCGCCGGTGGCCGCCAGCACCGGCGTGCCGCACGGTGCGGACAGGTCGGTGCCGGTGTGCATGCGTGCCCAGTGGCGCGCCGTGGCCACCCCAGTTGTGCAGGTCGACGTAGTGCGCGTCGCGCGGCAGCGGGAAGACCACCGTTCCGGCTGCCGATGCGTCGTCTGGGCATGGCTCGGTCGGCAGCGAGCGACATCGATGCCGCTGCGCTCGATGTCGCCGGTCGAGTCTCGCAGGATGGCGCGGGCGAGCGCCTCGTCGTCGGCGTACCGGCTCGGGAAGGCGGAACGCTGCACACGCTGGGCGGCGACGGTCACGGGCATCGACTGCCACCCCGAGACCTTCAGCAGGGCGCGGTAGAACTTCTCCGCAGCCCGAGCGGGTTCATCAGGTCGCTCATGGCTCCCCACCACGGCCACTGCTGCTGGAAGACACCCGAGCGATCCGTGGTCGCTGCCCACGGCCTCGTGCGGGAGTCCGAGCGATCGTCCGATGCCGCGTTGGTCCGGCGACGAGGTCCCCGCCGTGCCCGTCGTTGGCGTAGTTCAGGAAGCGGGATTCCTGGCTCGCCATGGCAAGCGCGATCAGCACTGCCCTGGCCGGCACGCCGCGGCGACGGCCTTCGGTGATGATGGCGCCAGCGTTCGCGAGCTGTGCCGGAGTCATGCCGGCGACGTGCGCCGCCCCCGCCTCAGACCACCGGACCGGCACCGTCGGCTCGAGCATCCGAGGTGTCCCGCCCGGGAACGACGCCCGTGAACAGGCTGACGCACGACGAGCACCCGAGGACGAGCGCTCCCGACGCGACAACCGCGGCAGCGAAGAGCAAGGCGGTGACGGCGGATCACCATGCCGCGGTGGTCCCACCGAACTCGGGGCAGCTCACGCTGCATCGTTCGCGTCTTCGGCGGGCCGGTACACGTTGTAGACCTCCTCGCCGTCGACCCACTCGGGCTCGATCGGTGGCAGAGGCGTCCGCGTCGGAATCGGCGTGAAGTGCCGGTGTGGCGTCGTCACGACGGCTCGGGCGGAGCACCATCGCCGGATGGCCTGTCCATCGCGTCGTGATCCGTGCGAGTGCGGGCGCGGTGCGGGCTGGAGCGCGAGGTCGGGTGTGTCGCCGGGCGAGGAAGCGCTGCCGGCTCAGGCGTGGGTCGTGCCCGGGCGGGCCTCGGCACGCTCGGGGGCGGGCCTCGACGCGAGTCCGGTCTCGCTCGTCGCGTCGTCGTCGCCCAGGCTGTTCGACGGCGGTCGCGGCTGCAACGTTGCCGGTGGCCGCGCCTGCCGCCATGACCGTGCGCCTGCCTCAGCCATCGCCGTGGTGCCGGGCGGCACCGCCGAGCGCGCCCTGCGGCGTCACCGAACGGGTCGCGTGTGCGGCGAGACCATCGCGGTCAGCCGTCGGAACGGCTTCAGCGCCGACCCACATCACGAAGCTGAAGAGCGGCATCAGGACGAGGGCCAGCCAGCCCGGGCAGGCGTGACTGCGGGTCGAGGATCAGTCCGAGCACCCGGATCGTCACGGCTGCGCCGATGCCGAAGATGACCGCGTTGACCAGCGCGGCACCGACCGTGCGCCCGATCCCGAGCACGAGCCCGCGCCCGGCCGGGAAGACGCCGAGCACGGCGAAGGCGGGGAACATCATCACCGCGAGCCGCACGATCAGGAACGACCCGAGCAGCAGCAGCGCGGCCACGAGGAGGAAGGGCAGTGCGAGGAAGGCGGCGAGAGTGGAGAGGATCGGCGTAGCCGACGCGAGTGTCCGACCGCTTGCCCGGTGCAGGTGCTCGTAGGCCGTCGGGTCGCTGGCCTTGATCTGCGAGGCGAGCCGCTTCCAGTCGTCCTGCTTCGCTCTCGATGATCCGTCTTGCCGCGCGGCCGGGTCGTGCTGGACGACGTGGCCTTCGCTGCCAGGTCAGTGCTTGTGCCTTGAACAGCGCGGGCCCGTACTTCCGGGCCGTGACGCTGTCGGTCGAGCCGAGCGTGCCGGCGAGCCACGACCGGTAGAAGACCGACTCCTGGACGTTGGAGGCCACCGCCACCGACGGGCTTGACCTGCCGTGTGCTGCCCGTCCAGGCCGCCGACCACGGAGCCCAGCGTGCTCGTCACCGTGTCGTCGGCGAGGTGGCCCGCCTCCAGCGGCCAACGGAACAGCGCGGTCGCGACCAAGCACCACGATCAAGCGCCCATCCCGATCGCCGAGCCGCGGTCGTCGCCAGCGCCGACTCGACGGGCTTTGAGCAGGATCGCGATGCCGAGGAGGGCGATGGACTGCGGGAATCCAGGTCGCGAACAAGCTGTCGTGCAGCGCTGTTGAGATCGCGGCGGATCGCAGGGTCGAACACGTTGAGGAAGGTCGGATGCGAAGGCGACGTCGGTCACCGAGCTGGTCAGCGCGGCGAGCGAGAGCGGAAGGTTCATCAGTCCAGTTGCTCAGCGCGGTCCCGATGACGGCGTCTGGATTTCGGGCCGCGTCTGGTCCGCAGCCGAGGTCATAGGTGTGCCACCGAAGGCCGGCGTAGCCGTACTGCTCGTAGATCGTCGTCGCTGGAGCCCTTCGCGAAGGGGTCCTCGTGCTTGCGGTAGTCGGGTCCGGTGTCTTCTCGAAGAAGGATGCGAGCCCCTCGCCCGGCATGTCTGGGGTCGGAGCGTCCTTGCAGTCGAAGCCGACGGGATCGCCGTCGACCGCGGCCGCCGAGGCGCCTTGCGGCGTCAGCACCACGAGAGCCAGATATCGCCAGGACAAGCAGCGCGGTTGCGTCTCATGCCACGCGCCTCGGTGTCTCGGTCCTCGCCCGCGTGGCGGCCCGCTGTCGTGTTCAGGGCCTCGAGCAGGCCGGGGTTGGCGGTCAGATCGACCCGGATCTTGTCGACGTGCCCGTCGACGTCACGCATCACGAACTCACGGAAGCCCAACCGAGCCGCGTCCCGCACGAGAGTCCTGCGAGTGCGCGCTCGTAGCCGACACCGGTCGGGACGCGCAGCATCCGCAGTCCGTCCCGAGCCGAGTCCTCGTCCTCGATCCGGCCCACGAACGCGGCGGACATGAAGTTGGCGACGTCCATGCCCGAGCACGTCCGACGGGTTCTGCGAGGCCGCCAGGACGCAGGTGTTCCACTTGCGCGAGTCGCGTCCGAGACGGGTGAAGAGCGCGCGGCCGGCCGACCACTCCCCGAGGAAGTGCGTCTCGTCGAGGGCGACCAGCTTGCGTGACTGCATGGTCCGGCCGTAGACCGCACGGGTCGCGTACCACGACGGCGAGGTGCAGCAGCGGGACGGCCAGCTGCTCGGAGGTCGACCAGTGGTCGCGCGGCACCGACCGCGGAGGCAGCACGAGGCCGGGCATCGTCAGGACCGTCAGGGTCGCGCCCAGGCGCTCCTGCGGGCGGTCGGCGTTGGGGAAGAGGAGTCGCGCCAGCGGCAGCTCGGCCATGTCGCGCAGGTAGTTCGCCACCACTCGCCCGTGCGGGTCGTCGAGCGCGTCCAGGTGACTCGACGACGTCCCACAGCGATGCGTCGGCGTCACCCTGCGTCGCCCGGACTGCGTCCGAGATCACCAGCGAGGTCGTCGGGAATCTTGTCCAGCGACGGGCGGCAGCAGCATCTTCACGACGTCGATCGCCAGCAGCTTGCGGTCCTGCGCCGCCAGCACCTGAGCCTCGGCGAACGCGTCGTCGGCTGTCGTAGGACGCTCGCGATGCGGCCCGGCAACGACCGCGAACGGGTTCAGGGTGCCGCTGACGCGGCCGTGGTCAGGTCGATGTGCTCGCTGTGCCCGCGGAGCTCCGGCAGCTCGGTGAGCCGCGCCAGCGGGCCCGAGGGGTCGAGGACGACGGACGGGATGCCGCGGCGCACGGCCTCGTAGGTGATCTGCCCCAGCAGAACACTCTTGCCCGGCGCCGAGACCGCCGACGACGGGGACCAGACCCGAGGTCTCCTTCTCCTCGGTCGCGTAGTGGGTGTCGAACATGACCGCACGGCGGGAGGAGCCGGCCGTGTAGCCGACGTACGGTCCACGGCGGTCGCCGAGCTGGCTCGACGCAGCGGGAACTCCCGCCGCCACATAGAGCACCGGGAGTCGCCGACGGTACGCCGACGTGGAGACCGGCTCACCAGGGATGAACTCGCGCAGCAGCCCGTACTGTCCGCGCGGGTGCTCGATGCTGCACTCGTCGTCCGCGGTAGGACGGACGTGACCTTGCGGACGCGCTCGAGGCACTCCTCCTCGCTCGGGCCGGAGACCGCGAGGCGGAACCATCCGTGGACGCGGGCAGCGGCCACCTCGACACCACGCGTCATCTGGTCCTCGACCTCGCGTGCCTGACGCGCCTGACGGTCCAGTGCCAGCGGTTCGTCGAGGTCGTGCTCGCGGTAGTGACGCTGCATGTCCCGGACGACCAGGAGCTTGCGCTGCACCGCCTTGCGAGCCTCGATCGCCGGACAGCACGTCGAACTGCGCCGACCACTCCACCGGGAACGGCAGCCGGTCGGTGTGAGAGAGCCACGGTTCGTGCGCGGCGTCGGGAGCGTCGATCTCCTCGAGTCGACCGACGGACAGCACCGCGACGTGACGCTCGACCGGCGACGTCCCGACCTGCCCGGTCACCTGGACCGTGCGGCCGAACGGCTGGAGCACGCGTAGTCGACTTCGGTCCGTCAACGAGTGCAGGTCGTCCGGCGTCCCAGACGCTCCGAGGTCGATCGGCGACAGCTCGACCGGTGCCGGCAGGCCGAGCCCGACCGAGCGACGCAGCAACCACTCGATCTCCGCCGCGGTCGCGGGTCGACCCTCCATGCCCGGAAGACGCGACCGTCTCGGTCGACCCGCTCGAGCAGAGACAGCAGCCGGGCGTGTTCGATGTTGCCCGGTCGGCGCCACACCGCAGCGATGAGCCGGTGCGAGGGCGCACGGAATCGTCAGGCGCACGCCGAGGAACACCTGCTTCTCGGCCATCGTCTGGTGCCGCAGGTGCTGCTGCATCGGCGACGAGGTGGTCGGCCCAGGAACCACCGTCCCCGTGGCGTCAGCGGTGCGGGTGTCCGCTCGTCGAGCTCGCTGCGCCCACTCGTCGGCCGGGTAGGGCCTGGTGGTGACCCGCAGGTGAAGCCGGTGACCAGCCAGCCAGGCGAGGGCGTCGCCGGCGCCGTACAGCAGCTGCTCACGCTGGGTGTCGGAGCGGAACGCCCACGGCTGGGTCGGCAGGACGAACCACGCCCACGCCTCATGGTCGGTGAAGCACAGGTTGCCCTCGATGTTGCGCAGCGCGAGCGTCGCCCGCACGACCGGGTCTGCGATCTCTTGCGGATGCCCGCTCATCACATGGCGCTCCTCACCCGTACGCGGTGCAGACTGAGCCGGACGGCGCCGGGCTCGTCGGGGCGCCCTCGGCGCGCTCAGCTTCCACGCGCAGCAGCTGCCAGACGCTGCTCAACGGACGGTCATGGTCGATGACCCCGGTGACGGCGTACGTCGCCAGGACGGACAGCACGAACTCCCAGACCGGCGGCATGCTGACGGCATCGGCAGCACAGCCTCGACGCAGCAGGACGCCGACGAACAGCACCAGCCAGATGCCGTACGCGGAGTACCGCGCCGACCACGGCAGCGTCAGCCCGCGTGGCCCGAGCCACACGGCATCGACGCGGTAGACGTCGTCATCGGGTCGGAGCCTCATGGCTCAGCCCTGGAAGACGAACGTCGCGATGTTGTCGGCGAAGCCGTAGAACGAGCGCGGCACCAGCGATCAGCACGAGGCCGATCATGACGTTGGTGATGGTCAGCGCGTTCTGGCTCATCTGGCCCTTGCGGGCGCTCGCGATGACGCCGATCCCGATGACGAGCAGAACGATGGGGATGATGTTGCGGACGGCCCAGGCGACGATGCCGTCCGAGTTGATGTGCGGTCCGGCGGCGAGCACGGACTCGGTAACCAGGTGGAGCATGACCTACTTCCTTCCGATGTGGCCCCGGAAGGGTTCGGCAGCTGGAGCCGCCTCCCCCGAAGGAGCACGGACACTGATCCTCATTGCGACCTCTCGAGGGTCCGAAATGTCGGAGACACGTCGCAATCCCGCAATGAACATCTGTGGATAACTCCCCGCCAGGACGGGCCGGACGCGGTCTAGAACGGTCCTGCGTTCCGGGTTCCGGTGTCCTGACTGCAGCCGTGACTGCAACGGGACCAGATTGCGGGCCTCGGCCCGATTGCCGAATGACGCCCGCTGAGCGTGATCGACACGCCCTCAGAGGCCCCGAGAGAACCCCGCCGTGCCTACGGATCAGAAGGTTGGGGGTTCGAATCCCTCCGAGCGCGCCAGCGCCCAAGCCCACGTCGATGGCCCTTGACGTGGGCTTTCGTGCTTCTCGCGACCTTCTTCTCGGTCCCAGCGACGGTGGCCGGACGCAAATGGCTGCAACGGTTGACGGCAACCGGCCCCTCAGGCCCTCCTCCAGTGCGGCCCGCGCCTTGCAGCCGGGTCGGGCTCCCGTCGAAGCGGCCTCAGTTGCAGAAGCGTGCGACGCACAGAGTTGAAGTTCGATTTGGGGTTGTTTGTCCTTCCGCACCCTTGTGATCGGCCTATGGTTTGCGAACCAGCAAAATCCCATCCTGATCGCGAAAGCGATCCGAACCCGTCGTTCCACGGTGGCCGTCCCCCCCGGCCACGGGCCACCCCCCCAGGCTCCGGAACGACGGGTTCGTCACGTATGGGGCCGCTTTGCGATGCAGGGTGTCAGTTGTTCGCGTCGACGACGCGGGCCATTTCGACGCGTGACTGGACTGCCAGCTTTCGATAGATCTGTCTCAGGTGGTAGTCCACCGTGTGCGGCGAGAGGAACAGAAGCGCAGCGGTCTCTCGGTTGGTGAGCCCGCGGGCCACCTGTTGCGCGATGTTGCGCTCCGCTTCGGTGAGTGAGGACCAGCCCTGAGCAGTCTCGTCACGCAGCGGTATGGCGTCCGGCCCGGGCGTTGGGCTTGGGCCGATCGACACGAGGGCGCCGGCGAGCGACGCCCCGTCGTACACGGGTACGGCTCGAGCCAGGCGTGGGCCCTGAGAGAGGGGCAGCACCGCCTCGGCTGCTCCTTGATGGCTGTGAATCTGTTGCTCCGCCCAGGCCCATACCGCGGCACGGTCGAGGTGCGACGAGAGCGTCGCGCCCGCTGCGGTGTTGAAGAACATGGTGTTGCTGCTGACCGCGATCAGCGGTCCCTTCGTCTTGCGTCGGGCGGAAAGGAATGCGGCCCGCAGCTCGGCTGAGGGGACCCCGTGGTCTTCTGAGAGTCGGGCACGGGTTTCTGCGAGGACACGGTCCAAGAGCGCAGGCAGCGCGGCGTGGAAGGCGCTGGCCTTGGTTGTGATGTTGACGACCCCCAGGTGCTGGCCTGTCGCCGGATGAACCACGGGCGCCGACGCACACGAGACCACGGTCAGGTTGTCCGCGTAGTGCTCGAAGCCACGTACGACGTTGAGCGATGACGTGACGAGTGCCAGCCCGATCGAGTTGGTCCCGACAAGCTCCTCACGGCACACGAAGCCGGGAGCCGCGCCGATGCCGTCCATGACGTCCGCCGCCTTGGTTGATCCGACGGCTCGCTGGACGACGTGGCCGCGTTGGTCAGCGAGCAGCAACGCGACTGGCTCGTCGGCCAGGGCCTCGCTGACGGCCGTCATAGCGGGTCCGGCGGCCCACGACAGTCGGCTGTCCGCCTCGACGTCGGGCTCGAACGGGACGGCGACGTGGTCCGGGTCGATGCCGGCACCGGCACATCGCTCCCAGGAACGATGGATCGGGTCCGGCACCGCGTGAGGTGGCCGTCCGCTCTCCTCCACGCGGTCAAGAACACGCTGCAAGGCAGAACCGCTCGTCGGTGCCGCGACGATCTCCATGTCCGCCCTCTCGCCGACGGGTCTGCCGGCCTTCCGAGGTGGCGGCTGTGTGCCTCCGATTCGGCACGACTCTGGCAGTCCGTCGCTGGGGATGGCAATAGCCCGTCGAGGACTACGTGATCACGTGAGGTGCGGTGAGCATCTGCGCCATAGCGTCACGTGGACTAGCTAGCCAGACATGGAGGCAGTTGTGGTGAACAGATGGACGATGAAGCGTTGGCTGATCTGCGGGATGGGCCTCGTGGCGTCGGTGGCGATGACGACCTCGGCGGCAGTCGCAACCGAGGGCGATCGGCCGCATGCCACCGTTGTCCTGGTTCACGGCGCCTGGGCGGACTCCTCCAGCTGGGACGCCGTGGCGCGCGAGCTGCACGGCGACGGGTACCGCACCGTCGCCCCCGATCTGGAGATGCAGTCCGTTGCCGGCGACGTCGCAGCTCTTCGAGAGACGCTCGATGCGATTCCAGGCAAGAAGATCCTCGTCGCTCACTCCTATGGCGGCGTGGTCGCCTCCGGCGCATCAGCCGGTCGCGCCGACGTACGGGCCCTGGTCTTCTCTGCCGCATTCCTGCCCGACGAGGGTGACTCGATCGCGAGCCTGGGCGTGGGCTTCCAGCCGTCCGGTGCGTTCGCTCATCTCGCCTTCACGGGCGCACCGTTCGCGTCACCGGCCTACATCGCGCCGGACTTCTTCCGGCAGTTCTTCGCCCAGGACCTCTCGCCAGCCCGGGCAGCGCAGCTCAACGCGGCGCAACACCCGCTCAACTTCCCGATCGTGACGACACCATCTGGACCTGTCGGTTGGCACGAGCTGCCGAGCTGGTACGCCGTCTCGGGTGCGGACCTGCTGATCGACCCGGCGCAGGAGCGGTCGATGGCCGGACGGGCCGGCGCCCACATCGTGGAGTACCGCGGTGCCAGCCATGCCGGCGGCATCACACGGTTTGCCGACCGGTTCACGGCGCTCGTCGAACGCGCCGCGCGCGCCACTGGTGGCTGATCCATCATGACCATGGAACTGGATCTCTCCGGCAAGGTCGCCGTTGTCACGGGCGCGAGCAGGGGCATCGGCCTGGCGGTCACCCGATCCCTGGCCGAGGAGGGTGCCTTCGTGGTTGCCGGAGCGCTCAACGGCAGCGAGGAGCTCGATCTGCTCAGCGAGAAGTTCGAGGTGCACGCGGTGCGGGTCGACCTCACCGAGGCAGGCGGTCCCCAACACCTGGTCGACCAGGCGATCAACCGGCATGGAGGACTGGACATTCTCGTGAACAACGTCGGCGCCGTACGCCCTCGACTCGACGGCTTCCTGGCGGTGACCGACGATGACTGGCAGGCGACGCTCACCATCAACTTCCTGGTCGCGGTCCGCAGCATGCGCGCCGCCCTGCCGCATCTCGTCAGTCGCGGCAACTCATGCGTGGTGACGGTCAGCTCGGTCAACGCTTTCCTGCCGGATCCCGCAGTGCTCGACTACAGCGCGGCCAAGGGAGCCTTGGCCAACCTGTGCAAGTCGCTGTCGAAGGAGTTCGCCGCGAGCGGTGTGCGGATCAACACCGTCAGTCCCGGACCGGTGCAGACTGATCTGTGGCTAGGCGAGAAGGGGGTCGCGGCCACGCTCGCGCGCGCCAACGGCGTCAGCCCGCAGGACATCGCCGAACGGGCAGCCGCCGAGAGCCCCACAGGCCGCTTCACCACCCCGCAGGAGGTGGCCGACGTCGTCCTGTTCCTGTCCAGCCCACGAGCCGCCAACATCACGGGCAGCGACTTCGTCGTCGATGGCGGGCTCGTCACGACTCTCTAGTCTGGCGCCCAGGCCACAAGCGCTCTTGAACCAGGTCGACCCCGAACCTCCCGAACGTCCCAAAGAAAGGTGCTCCAATGACCAACCTCCCCGTCGTCTTCATCCACGGATTGTGGCTGCACGCATCCAGCTGGAAGCCGTGGCAGGAACTGTTCCGCGACGCCGGCTACGACCCGATCGCACCCGGCTGGCCACATGAGCCCGCCACCGTGGCCGAGGCAAGGGCGCACCCCGAGTCCGTCGCCAACATCGGGATCAACGACGCCGTCGGCCACTACGCCGACATCATCGACGGGATCGGGACGCCCCCGGTCGTCGTCGGACACTCCTTCGGCGGTCTGATCGCCGAGAAGCTGCTCGGCCAGGGCCTTGCTGCGACTGCCGTGGCCATCGACCCCGCACAGATCAAGGGCGTGCTGCCACTGCCCCTCGCGCAGCTGCGGGCCGGTCTGCCCGCGCTGGGGAATCCCGCGAACCTGCACAAGGCCGTCTCCCTCACCAAGAAGCAGTTTCGATTCGGGTTCGGGAATGCGCTCGAGGAGGACGAGTCAGACGAGCTGTTCGAGAAGTGGACCATCCCGTCTCCCGCGCGCCCGCTCTTCCAGGCCGCAGCCGCAAACTTCGTGATGCACTCCCAGGCGAAGGTGGACACCGAGAACCAGACCCGAGGTCCACTCCTCCTGATCTCCGGACTGGAAGACCACACAGTCCCCGACGTCGTCACCCGCTCGACCCTCAAGCAGTACCGCGATTCGGCCGCGGTGACGGAGCTGAAGCAGTTCGAGGGCCGGGGCCACTCCCTGACCATCGACCACGGGTGGAAGGACGTGGCCGACGCCGTGCTCGACTGGCTCAAGACCAACGGCCACTGACCGCGCTCAGTCGCCGACGGCGTCGATGCCGCGCTGCACGATCAGCGGGTCGGGCTCGCCGACGACGTCGGCGTCCTTGCCGTCGTAGTCGAACCGGGACAGGAAGTAGCGCATCGCGTTGATCCGGGCGCGCTTCTTGTCGTTGCTCTTGATCGTCGTCCACGGCGCCCAGTCGGTGTCGGTGCGCCGGAACATCGCCTCCTTGGCCTCGGTGTAGTCGTCCCACTTGTCCAGCGACTCGAGGTCGATCGGCGACAGCTTCCACTGCCGCACCGGGTCGACCTGCCGGATGATGAACCGGGTCCGCTGCTCGGACTGGGTGACCGAGAACCAGAACTTGGTCAGCGAGATGCCGCTGTCGACCAGCATCCGCTCGAACAGCGGCGCCTGGGCCATGAACTGCTCGTACTCCGGCGTCGACGGCGAAGCCCATCACCCGCTCGACGCCGGCGCGGTTGTACCAGGACCGGTCGAACAGCACGATCTCGCCCGGCGGTCGGCAGGTGCTGGACGTAGCGCTGGAAGTACCACTGGCTCTGCTCGCGGTCGCTGGGCTTGGTCGAGCGCGACGGTCCGGGCGTAGCGCGGGTTGAGGTGCTCCATGAACCGCTTGATCGTGCCGCCCTTGCCGGCGGCGTCGCGGCCCTCGAAGAGCAGCACGTGCTTGGCTGCCGGTGTCGGCCGCCCAGTTCTGGAACTTCAGCAGCTCGACCTGCAGCAGGTACTTCTCCTCGTCGTACTCCTCGCGCGCCATCCGCTCGTCGTAGGGGTAGTTCTCCCGCCAGGTGTCGACCGCCCGGCCCGTCGGGGTCGATCAGGATCGGGTCGTCGTCGTGGTCCTCGCCGATGGTGTGGCCGTCGATCTGCAGCCGGTCGATGTACTCCCGCACGTCCTGCAGCATGCTCGGACACTAGCCGGACGAGTTGAACTGCGCCGGACCACGGTCACGCCGGTGTGCTGGCCAACCTGTCGTTTGCCTGCTTCTCCACCAGGATCCCGACGAAGGTCCTGATGTGGGCGTCGTCGAGCTCGTGGTAGGAGTCGTTGACGACGGACTTGATCCGGTCATCCGGAACATGGGGGTACTTCCGCTCGAGCCGGGCAGAGATCTCAGCCATGGCCCGACGTTCCTCGACGAGGTCCATCCGGGGAGTCTGACGGGCTTCGGAAGGCCGGCGCAAGATTGCCTAGACGCGGGCCCCGTGCCTGCGGACCTCTACTTCTGGAGGGCGACGACCTTGCGCCGGAGCCGCCGGCTCTTGGGCTGCAGGGGTTCGTCACGGTCACCTCACCGATTCCAGGGATGCAGACCGTCGCCCCGCCATCCGTAGCGCAGCGCAACGGGTGGCGGGGCGACGTCGTGGGTGCGGAGAGGCTCCCGACCTTGAAGGTAGACCCGTCCCCGGACGGCTGACCAGATGTCGCGGGAAGAACGGTCGGTGAATTTCGCGGCACTTCCCGCTCAGCTGGCGCCTCCTCTCGTCAACTCCTGTTCATCTGGGTCCGCCATCATGGGCGGATGAGCACCACGGTGACGGGCCGCTCGGGGTGCCTCACGTGACCCTGCTCCGGTCGAGGGCAGCTCCGCCCGCCCGGACACTTGTCGACATCTTCCGCCAGACCGTCGCCGACCGCCCGGACTCGCCGGCGCTCGACAACGGCGCCGTCGTCCTCACCTATCGGGAGTTCGCCGAGTCGGCCGAACAGGTGGCGCTCGAGCTGCGCGAGCTGGGCATTGGTCGTGGTGATCGCGTGGGCGTGCGGATCAGCTCGGGCACGGTCGACCTGTACGTCGCCGTGATGGGCATCCTCCTTGCGGGGGCGGCGTACGTACCCGTGGACGCCGACGACCCGGATCAGCGAGCCCGGACCGTGTTCGGCGAGGCCGATGTGGCGGCGGTGATCGGCAACGGGCTGATGATGACGTCACGGCGAAGGTCTCCGGGCCTGGTGGGGACCGTGTCGCCCGAGCCCGCCGATGATGCCTGGGTGATCTTCACGTCCGGGTCGACAGGAACCCCCAAGGGCGTGGCGGTCTCGCACCGCTCGGCGGCCGGGTTCGTCGACGCGGAGGCTCGCTTGTTCCTCCAGGAGCGCCCCCTGGCCCCGGGTGACAGGGTCATGGCCGGGCTCTCGGTCGGCTTCGACGCATCCTGTGAGGAGATGTGGCTGGCGTGGCGCTACGGCGCCTGTCTGGTGCCGGCACCGCGGTCGCTGGTGCGTTCCGGGATGGACCTTGGCCCGTGGCTGGTCGCCAACGACGTGACCGTGGTCTCGACCGTGCCGACGCTGGTGGCTCTCTGGCCGACGGAGGCACTTGCGCGCGTCCGGTTGCTGATCCTCGGTGGCGAGGCATGTCCCCCCGACATCGGGGTTCGGCTGGCCACCGCCGACCGGGAGGTGTGGAACACCTACGGCCCCACGGAGGCCACGGTCGTCAGCTGCGGGGCACAGCTCACCGGTCAAGGTCCGGTCCGGATCGGCCTGCCCCTGGACGGCTGGGACCTTGCCGTGGTCGACCCGGAGGGCCGGCACGTCGAACCGGGAGCGGACGGTGAGCTGATCATCGGCGGGATCGGCCTCGCCAGGTACCTGGACCCGGACAAGGACGCCGAGAAGTTCGCCACGATGCCGACGCTCGGGTGGCCTCGCGCCTACCGCAGTGGCGACATCGTCCGGTACGACGAGGAGGGACTCATCTTCGTCGGGCGGGCCGACGAGCAGATCAAGCTCGGCGGCAGACGCATCGAGCTCGGTGAGATCGACAACACCCTCCTGGACCTGCCGGGGGTCACGGCAGCGGCGGCCGCCGTACGACGCAGCGGCAGCGGCATCGAGCTGCTCGTCGGCTACGTCGCCGTCACCGGCGCGTTCGACCACAAGGCGGCCGTGGAGCAGCTCCGCACCCGGATGCCGGCCGCGATGGTCCCGCGCCTCGCGATCGTCGAGACCCTTCCGACGAAGACGTCCGGAAAGATCGACCGCGATGCGCTGCCCTGGCCGGTCGAGACGGGCGCGAGCCCTGCCTCGGCACCCAGCTTGCCGGGAACCGCCGGCTGGGTGCAGAAGCTGTGGGCGCAGATCCTGGGGGCCGTGGTCGCCGAGCCCACGGCCGACTTCTTCGACAACGGAGGTGGCAGTCTCTCCGCCGCCCAGCTCGTGTCGCGCCTGAGGGAGCGTTTTCCCGAGGTCACGGTGGCCGACATCTACGAGCACCCGACGGTCGGCGACCTGGCGGCGAGCCTCGACCTGATGGCGGCCCCGTCGAGCACGAGGAACCGGCGGGTTCGACCCGTACCGCTGAAGACCCAGGTCGGACAGGTGCTGTCCACGTTCGCGTTGAGGACGCTGAGCGGCCTGCGCTGGGTCACCTGGACCGCGGCCGGGAACAACGTCGCCGCCGGACTGCTCGGGATGACCTGGCTGCCGACCCTCTCGTGGTGGTGGGTGATCGCCGGCTGGCTGCTGCTGGTGTCGGCACCGGGCCGCATGCTGGTGACGGCCGCGGGCGCCCGGCTCCTGCTCGGCGGGATCGGGGCCGGAGAGTATCCGCGCGGGGGGAAGATCCACCTGCGGCTCTGGCTCGCCGAGCGCCTGGCCGACGAGATGGGTGTCGCCAACATCGGCGGTGCCGTGTGGATGCGGGTCTACGCCCGGCTGCTCGGTGCGACGGTCGGCACGCACGTGGACCTGCACTCGATACCGCCCGTCTCCGGGATGCTCACCCTTGGCAACGCATGCTCGATCGAGCCCGAGGTCGACCTCACCGGTCACTGGCTGGACGGCGACGTGCTCCATCTCGGCAGGGTCACGATCGGGGCGAACGCCAGGATCGGCGGACGCAGCATGCTGTGCCCGGGCGTGTCCGTCGGCGCAGGAGCCGAGGTGGCGCCAGGGTCGGCGGTGTTCGGCAGGATCCCACCGGACACGGCATGGTCGGGTGCACCGGCGCAGGAGGTTGGTCTGGCCCGTGGCCCGTGGGCCGACACCCGGCCCCCGAACCGGGCCGCCTGGGTGCTCGGGTACGCCGGAGCCGGGGCGATCATCTCCCTCCTACCGGCCATCGCCGTGGTCGCGACCCTCGTGACCTTCTCCGGCCCGTTGCGGTCGAGCACGTCGCTCGGCGACGCGGCGCGCACCGCGTTCGCGTACCTGCCGCCCGCTGTCGTGCTCGCTCTCGTGGTGCTGGCCGGGCTGATCCTGCTCCTGGTCCGCCTCCTCTCGATCGGCCTCGTGGGCGGTCACCATCCGATCCACGGCAGGCGCGCCTGGCAGGCGTGGTCGGTGCTCCGTGTGCTCGACGAGGCGAGGACGTGGCTCTTCCCCCTGTACTCGAGCATGCTGACGCCGGTCTGGCTCCGTGCCCTGGGCGCCAGGATGGGCAGCGGCGTGGAGGCCTCGACCGTGCTGATGATCCCGACCCTGACCACGGTCGGCGAGGGGGCCTTCCTCGCCGACGACACGCTGCTCGGCGGCTACGAGCTCGGCGGCGGATGGCTCCGGGTGGAGCAGGTGAAGGTCGGCAAGCACGCGTTCGTGGGCAACTCGGGGATGACGGCACCCGGCCGCAAGGTGCCCAAGGAGGGGCTCGTGGCCGTGCTGTCGGCGGCCCCGCGTCGGACCAAGGCCAAGACGGGCACGTCGTGGCTGGGCAGCCCGCCGACCCGGCTGCGCAGGCAGGCGGAGGCCACTGACGACAGCCGGACCTACAACCCGCCCTCGCGGCTGAAGGTGGCCCGGGCGCTGGTCGAGCTGCTCCGGCTGGTGCCGGTCGTGCTCGCCGCCGGCATCGGGCTCGGAGTGGTGATCCTGCTCGAGGCGCTCGCCATCGGGATCGGCTGGGCCGCCGCGGCGGTGCTGTCCGGGGTCATCCTGATGGTCGCCGGCGCCCTGGCCGCGGGCGCCGCGACCGCCGCCAAGTGGGTGCTCGTCGGACGGCTGACGGTGTCGGACCATCCACTCTGGAGCTCGTTCGTGTGGCGCAACGAGCTCGCCGACAACTTCGTGGAGGTCATCGCCGCGCCCTGGTTCGCGCGGGCCGCGACCGGCACCCCGGTGCTGAACGTGTGGCTCCGTTCCCTGGGCGCGAAGATCGGCAAGGGGGTGTGGTGCGAGACGTACTGGCTTCCCGAGGCCGACCTGATCGACCTCCGCGACGGGGTGACGGTCAACCAGGGCTGTGTCGTGCAGACGCACCTGTTCCACGACCGGGTCCTGAGCATGGACAGGGTCATCCTCCGCGCGGGTTCCACCCTCGGCCCGAACAGCGTGATCCTGCCGGCGGCGTCGCTCGGACGACACGCTACGGTTGGCCCGGTGTCGTTGGTGATGAGGGGCGAGTCGGTGCCCGACAAGACCCGTTGGATCGGCAACCCGATCGGCCCCTGGCTCGACGACGCGGTCGCGAGTCCCACGCCATGACGGCTGCTCCGGCGGTCCAGGACGACGACTACTTCCCGGACAACGGTGACCTGTCGTACGACGTACGCCACTACGACCTGCGGATCCGCTACCAGGTCGACAGCAACCAGCTCGACGGCCGAGCCGTCCTCGAGGCCGTCGCCCTCACCGATCTCGACGAGCTGCATCTCGACCTCCGGGGACTCTCGGTCCGCAAGGTCAGCATGGACGCGGCGACCGTCTCGAAGTTCTCCACCAAGGGCGGCAAGCTCGTCGTACGCACGCGGAAGCTGATCAGGGCCGGGCAGAAGTTCCGGCTCTCCGTGTCGTACGGCGGTCGGCCCGCGCCCATCCCGGACGGTGACGACGAGATGGGGTGGGAGGAGCTCGATGACGGTGTGATCGTGGCCGGCCAGACCAACGGCGCCCCGTCCTGGTTCCCCTGCAACGACCGGCCGAGCAACAAGGCCAGCTATCGCCTGGCCTTCACCGTGCCGACGTCCTACTACGTGGCGGCCAACGGCACCCGGACCCATCGCCACCGGGGTGCCAGCTCCACGTCGTGGGTATACGAGCAGCCGGAGCCGATGGCGACGTACCTGGCGACGGTGCAGATCGGCCGCTACGTCGAACGCAAGATCACGAGCGCGCCGGTGCCGATGAGGGCCGTGATGCCGCAGAGACTCGTCGGTGACTATGACCGGGCCTTCGGCCGGCAGCCGGAGATGCTCGAGTTCTTCGCCCGACTCTTCGGCCCCTATCCGTTCGCCTCGTACGGCGTCGTGATCACGGCCGACGAGCTGGAGATCCCGCTCGAGGCCCAGGGACTGTCGATCT
This sequence comes from uncultured Actinomycetota bacterium, assembly GCA_963745795.1. Taxonomy (GTDB): domain Bacteria; phylum Actinomycetota; class Actinomycetes; order Propionibacteriales; family Nocardioidaceae; genus Marmoricola. Next base: position 19,189 of record CAVUYR010000007.1, read on the forward strand.
TCGGCTCGAACTTCCTCACCGACGACTGGGACGCCGTCCGGCTGGTCGCGCACGAGCTGTCCCACCAGTGGTTCGGCAACAGCCTGACCCTGACCACGTGGCGCGACATCTGGTTGCACGAAGGCTTCGCCTGCTACGCGGAGTGGCTCTGGTCGGAGGAGTCGGGCCAGAAATCGGCGCATGAACGGGCGGTGGACCACTGGAACGGTCTCGCTGACAAGGCGCAGGACCTAGAGCTCGGCGACCCGGGGCCCGACGACATGTTCGACGACCGAGTCTACAAGCGTGGCGCGATTCTGCTGCATGCGCTGCGGCTGACCCTCGGCGACGACATGTTCTTCGGGCTGCTCGCGACCTGGACCGCGCGCAACGCCCACGGCTCGGTGACGACTCGCATGTTCATCGACCTCGCCGAGGAGCTCTCAGGTCAGGAGCTGGGGGAGTTCTTCGACCGATGGCTGTGGAAGCCGGAGCTGCCGGAGCTGCCGGCTGGGGCATGAGCTCGGGCCGTGTGGGCGCCAGGACGGTGACGGCGAGCGCGTGGCCGGCACCAGCGTCGACGTCGTACAGCCACGCGGGAGAGGTCGGCGGGTCGGCTGCCTCCCAGGCCAGCAGCGCCGGCGGCTCCCGGGGCTCGGTGAGCCGGATGGCGGCCGGGTCGACGCTCAGGCCCTGACCCGTCGCCTTGAGCAGCGACTCCTTGCGCACCCACGTGCGGGTCCGCTGCCCGACGCCACGGGCACGCTCGGCTGGGTGCAGGACCACTCCGGGGAAGCCGTCGAAGCCCGCGGCTCGACGTCGCTCGACGTCCACGCCGACCGGGCCGACCATGGACCAGGCCACCACCGTCATGTCGTCGCAACGGGCCAGGCTCACGAACGGCGCCGAGCGATGCGGCCACGTCGTCACGCGTGGACGGCCGTGCAGCGCGCTCCCGCACCCTCCACACATCCGGGTGACGTCGATCGCGCCCGCATCGACGCCGTACTCCCTGCCGAGCTCCTGACAGAGCATCCGATACCCGGCAACCCGGCTCGGGTGCCATCGGACGAAAAGCACGGGGCGCTCCAGACCCTTCGCACAGCTCACAGTCAGAGCACCGCTTCGCGTACCTCGCTGGCACGCCTTTCCGCCTGCGCCATCAGCACCCCGTAGACGAACCCGTTGTGGCCCGACCTGGATCCGAACCTCCGGGCCTGGCCTCGCAGGAACTCGGCCTCGACCACCGCGTCCTGGTGGTGCCCGAGACTTCGTTGCGTCCGTTTGGCTCGCTTCGCTAGCTTCCGTGCCTTGGGAAGCACCGGGGCGAGGGGCTCGGCTGTGTACCGGAGCCGCTTCACGGCCTTGCGTGCCGCGTGGGTCCGGCTCGGGTCCAGGGCTGCGGCCTCGAGTCGGCGGCGGGCCTTGCGGCGGCGCTTGGCGAGGATCTTCCTGGATGTGGTCTCGAGCAGCTGCTCCGCCTCACCAGCCAGCGGCGGTGACTCTCGCCAGCTCGAGACCGAGTCCAGCGTGAGTCGGTACCTCTCCGTGTCCTGCTGCGAGACCAACTCGGCGGCGGCTGCCTGTCGGACCTCGGCGAGCGTCGTCGCGATCTCCTCGCGCACCGGACCCATCACCCATTCGGAGGGAAGCTCCGCGAGGCGCTGCTCCAGGTTTCGTCTCAGCACATCAGCGTCGCGAAGGTCGGAGAGAAGCCCGCCGAGCCAGCGCAGATCCTGGTCGATCTCCTGCGGTGCAGGGCCTTGAAGATCGAGCACCGACGAGAAGCTCTTGAGCGCCGTGCGGAGCCGTCGGGCCGCGACCCTGACGTCGTGAACGAGCTTGGGGGTCGGATCCTCCCGCAGTGCGCGGAACCCGGAATCGAGGACGTCCGCCTGCGCCCGGACGTAGTCAGCCAGGGCGTTCGTCGCTTCGTCGTAACCACTGCTCCCCATGCCCCAAACCTTGCACAAGAGGGCAGCACGATCGAACCGGCCCGGATGTCTCGCCGGCCTTCGCTCGTTCTCGTGGCGCAGTCTCAGGTCGGTCGGCGTGCATGGGTGAGAAGCACCAGGCCGGCGGTGATCAGGACCAGGTTCTTCACCACGAACTCGCCGTCTGTGGTGAGCAGGAGCGGGTTGTCCGTCTGGAACATCAGTGTCGGCACCATCATGAAGGTGAGGAAGGTTCCTGCTAGGTGCAGGCACATTGTGAGCAGGGCGATCCGGAGCCCGATACCACTCATGAGAGCGACCCCCAGGAGGACTTCGACCCAACCCAGGGTCGGCACCACCACGTCACTCGGCACCCACGGAAGCGTCCGCGCCACCAGGTCGCCCACCGGGGACTTGCCGACCACCTTGAGCAGCCCGAACCAGATAAACAGCGAACCCAGCACCAGTCGCAGCATCGGCAACGTCATCGGGCGCACCGCCGCGGTCATCCCCTCGACCAGTGCCTCGCCCCGTCGTGTCACCCGGAGCGGGGCGCTGCGCCAGCCGTTCGTCTTCCCGTGTCCACCGATGCCTGTGTCCGTGATGGCCATGACCGTTTCCCCCGTCGACTCCTCTGATCCCAGGATGGGAACGACGGGGACGATCCTCGGGCCCTCTTGTGCAATTCTTGAGCCGGATCGGACGGTTCAGTCCGTAATTGGGGCGAGTCGCCGGGGTCCGCGCGAGAGGGACACCGCTTGCGGTCCCCAGGTCCGTTCAGGGTCGGGGTCGCACCTGGGGACCGCAACGTCTGCGTCGTACCCCCTCGGCCGGGCCCTCAAACCACCATCCCTCGGAGCACGGCGAACAATGGGTTTTCGAGACCAAGAGGTCCGCAAGGTTTCCGCAAGGGGTCTCGCTCAGGGTGTGGTTCGCAAGACCGCGTTGCGGGCGAACCGCTCGTCGCCCGGATGTGGAGTTCCACCGCAGTGCCCTGGCAGACCAGGGGGGGTGAGGGTGGGATCTCGCCGCGTCGACCCCCGAGGGCGACGCGGCGAGATGCCTGCTCAGGGAGTGAGCGGCGTGTCCAGCCCGCTGGTGGACGTCGGCGGGGTGAGCCTGCTGCCCGCCGCAACGGGGAACGGGTGGCCGAGGTTGGCCAGCCGGCCGCGTACCTGGTTCTGCGCCTGGCACTGGTGGGTGCAGGCAGTGGGCGAGTTGGCGACCTCGGTGGCGTCCTCACCGGTGACCATGCCGAGCCGGCCGCCGCTGGCGACGTCCCACACCGACATCTGGCCGCAGTGGTCCTTGGTCTCCGAGAGCCCGAGGTCGTTGGTGAAGTCGGGACCGCACAGCGGCTGCGCAATCCGCTGGGCGACCTGGGAGCTGTCGCGGACCGCGAAGTCGCGCGAGACGTCGTTGCCGATGTTGACCCGCGGCGTGACCTTGACGCAGAACTGTCCGGCGGGACCGGTCTGCGGGTCGGTGCAGCCGGAGCCCACGAACTGGCCGAGCCTCGCGCGGAAGTTCGCGTTGTCGTAGTAGTACGACCCCGCGCCGAGCGTGTGCACGATTCGGGTACGGGTGCCGTCACCGCGCTCCGGCTCCATCTGGAAGATGCCGCCGTTCGCGCAGTCCTTCGCCTGCAGGCTCATGGACAGGCCGGGCCCCGTCCGGGACAGCGTGATGTCGGTGCCGCTGATCTCCACGCTGATCGGGCTGGTCAGGCTGAGCCCGCGGTGGTCGGGGACCTTGCTGGCGTAGATCTCGATGAAGTGCCCACCGGTCTGGTCGAGCTCGTTGGGAGCACCTGTGAACGCCTGCCCGTAGACCGCGAAGTCGGAGGGGCTGACGTCGAACTGCGTGTACTTGCCCTGCACGCGGAACTTTCCATCCGGGGCCGCGACGCTTCCCGTGAAGTCCGGGCTGTGGCCGAGAGTCGTGAACCCGCCGCCCTCGCAGCCCTTCGACGAGGCCGACTGCGCCGCCGGTGTCGCGAGTGCCAGATAGCCGAGCGCCAGTGCGAACGTGGCGCAGATCCCGGCCAGACGCATGCCGGCCTTGGTGCGATTTGGTGTTGGTTTCATGAGATTTCCAATCGGTTTCCGAGTAAACCCCCGTTGGACCCGGCCGAGTGTCGTGTGGCCATGGGACGGCGTCTACTGTCCATGGGTCGTAAGACCACGTGCCCTGAGGCGGCCACGTCCACGATGCGACACGATTCGTCCATGCCTTGGACGCCGGAACTGATGCGGCCCATGCGTCTCGGGTCACCCGTCACGCGATCTCCGGAATTGCAAGGGGCTGGACCCAGCAGCGGCGACGCGTCCACGTCGCTCCATGAATACACCCCCGTTGGGGTGTGTGATGCGCCACGCACGACGTGCTCTGGTGGGGACAGGGGAGTTCGCGCTGCCGCACCCACTCAGGGTGCGGCGCACTTGAATTGGGAGGTTCCATGTCCGCTGCTGCCAAGATCGGGCTGGGTGTAGCCAGTGGCTACCTGCTCGGCCGGACCAAGAAGCTGAGGCTCGCGATCACGATCGGCAGCATGCTGGCCGGCCAGCGGATCGCCACCAGTCCTCAGGGGTTGTTGAAGCAGGGTTCGCAGCTGATCGACCAGAACCCGGAGCTGCAGAAGCTGCAGGCGCAGATCACCGGGCGGCTCTTCGACGCCATGAAGGCCGCGGCGATCGCCACCGCCACCTCACGTCTCGAGTCGGTGAACTCGCGCCTCCTGGAGGGCGGATCCCGCGACGAGGCTCCCCCGGAGGAGTCCGACGAGGACGAGTACGACGACGAGTACGACGAGGAGGGCGAGGACGCCGAGGCCGAGGAGCCGAGGCCGAGGACGAGGAGCCTGAGGACGAGGCCGACGAGGAGCCTGAGGACGAGGCCGACGAGGAGCCTGAGGACGAGGCCGACGAGGAGCCCGAGGACGAGGCCGACGAGGAGCCCGAGGACGAGGCCGACGAGGAGCCGGAGGACGAGGCCGAGGACGAGGCCGACGAGGAGCCGGAGGACGAGGAGCCGGAGGACGAGGAGCCGGAGGACGAGGCCGAGGACGAAGCCGACCAGGAGCCGGAGGAACAGGCACCCGAGCCACCGCGACGCCGCCGCGCAAGGCGATCGCGTCGCGAGTCCTCCTCCGCCGAGTCGGCGCCGGCCAGCAAGTCCGCCGCGAAGAAGACCTCAGGGGCGAAGAAGACGGCCGCGAAGAAGAGCGCCCCGGCCAAGAAGACCGCTGCCAAGAAGTCAGCTCCGGCGAAGAAGACGGCCGCGAAGAAGTCCGCGCCCGCGAAGAAGTCCGCGCCCGCGAAGAAGACGGCGCCCGCGAAGAAGACGGCCGCGAAGAAGACCTCAGGGGCGAAGAAGACCGCCGCGAAGAAGACCTCACCGGCGAAGAAGACGGCCGCGAAGAAGACCGCCCCGGCCAAGAAGACGGCCGCCAAGAAGTCCGGTTCCGGGCGGTCCCGCTCGAGCCGGTCGAGGAGCTGATCACCATGGCAAGCAGTGGGTCTACGCAAGGCATGGACAAGCTCAAGGACGTCGGGCAGCAGGTACTGAAGTCCGCCGGCGGCAAGGCCATGAGCACGGTCACCGACAAGCTCGGCGGTCTCACCGACAAGTTCGAGGGCATCGCGGACGGCGGTCCCATCGGCAAGGCAGTCGCGAAGGGCGGTGAGGCCGCGGCGAAGGGCGACTCGCCGGTGCTCGGCGGCCTGAAGGGCGCGGCCTCCGGCATCAAGGACAAGATCACCGGCGGTGGCGGCGGCAAGGGCGGCGGCGGAGGCAAAGCCACCAAGTCCACCAACATCATCGAGACCATCGATGTCGGGGTCCCGGTCAAGGTTGCCTACAACCAGTGGACCGAGTTCGGAGCGTTCCCCAGCTTCATGAAGAAGGTCAAGAGCGTCGAGGCGCCGGACGACAACAAGATCACCTTCAAGGCGCAGATCTTCCTGAGTCACCGCACCTGGGAGGCGACCATCCTTGAGCAGGTACCCGACGAGCGGATCGTGTGGCGCTCGAAGGGGCAGAAGGGTCACGTCGACGGAGGGGTGACCTTCCACGAGATCGGTCCGAACCTGACCCGGATCCTGGTGGTCCTCGAGTACTACCCGCAGGGCCTCTTCGAGAAGACCGGCAACATCTGGGAGGCCCAGGGCCGGCGCGCCCGTGCGGAGCTGCGGCACTTCCGGCGGCACGTGATGACCCGCACCATCCTCGATCCGGACGAGGTCGAGGGGTGGCGCGGCACCATCGAGGACGGTGAGGTCGTGGAGTCGCACGAGGACGCCGTGGAGCGCGAGGAGCAGGAGCAGGACGAGCAGGAGCAGGACGAGCAGGAGCAGGACGAGTCCGGCGACGAGGGCGACGAGCCGGGCGAGGACGACGAGCCGGAGGACGAGTACGAGTCGGAGGACGACGAGGCACCCGAGGACGAGGAGGCCGACGCCGACGACGACGCCGCCGACGAGGACGACGAGGCCGCCGAGGACGAGTACGAGGAGGAGGGCGAGGAAGAGGGGGAGGAAGAGGACGCGCCGGAGGACGAGTACGAGTCCGACGACGAGCCGGAGGAAGAGCAGGCCCCCGAGGACGAGGAGGCCCCGGACGAGGAAGAGTCCGCCGACGACGAGTACGAGGAGGAGGGGGAGGAAGAGGACGCCCCCGAGGACGAGTACGAGGACGAACCGGTCGACGAGGAGGAGGGTCTGGACGAGGAGGAGCCTTCCGAGGACGATGAGGCCGGGGAGCCTGCCGATGAGGATCCCGAGGACGAGTACGAGGAAGAAGAAGAAGAGGAGCAGCCCGCCCGGAAGTCCCGTCGCCGCCGTGCCAGCTGAGCGCACGACGCCACGCACGCCACCCACCGACCCGAAGGAAGCACTGTGACCGTTCAGACCACCCAACGGCGCGGAGGCGGCTATCTCGAGCGCCCTGCCCCCAGCGGTCTTGCCGACGTCATCGAGATCATCCTGGACAAGGGCATCGTCATCGACGCCTACGTCCGGGTCTCCCTGGTCGGCATCGAGATCCTCACGATCGACGCACGCATCGTCATCGCCAGCGTGGACACGTACCTCAGGTTCGCGGAGGCGACGAACCGGCTCGACCTGTACAAGCACGGCGGCAAGGACCTCACCGAGGCCGTCGGCGACCTGCAGGAGGGTGGTGCCTCGAAGAAGACCAGTGGCGCGATCAAGGGCGTGAAGAAGGCGATCACGGGAGGGAGCAAGGACGACGACGAGGACGAGGGCCGACCGGCCAAGAAGTCCTCGCGGCGTCGCCAGAGCTCTGATGCCTGAACCGGCTCCTCTGTCGGACGACGTCGGCTACTACGTCTACGGCGTGGTGCCGGCTGACGCGGGAGTTCCCGACGACCTCCGAGGTCTCGACGACACGGAGGTGCAGCTGATCGAGGTGGACGGTATCGCCGCGGCCGTGGGCGAGGTTGCCCTGGACCGGCCGCCCGGGCGGCGTGCCGACCTGATGGCGCACAGCAAGGTGGTCGACGCGCTCGCCGACTCGGGTGTCGTGGTGCCGGTCCAGTTCGGTTCGGTGCTGGTCGACCGTGACAGCGTTCGTGAGGAGTTCCTGGCAGCCAACGGAGAGCATTTCGCCCATCTGCTCAGCGTTCTCGACGGAACCACGGAGTTCATCCTGCGGGCGACGTACGACGAGGAACAGGTGCTCGCGGAGGTGGTCCGCGAGGACCCGACGATCGCCGACCTGCACCGCCACACCCGTGATCTCCCGCCGGGTACACCGCACCCCGATCTGATCCGGCTTGGCGAGCTCGTGTCTGCCGCGCTGGAGCGCAAGCGGGCTCACGACACCGACCTGATCCTCGCCACCATGCGTCCCCACGTCCTCGACCACGTCGAACGAGCCGGCGGCGGTGTCGACCATCTCCTCGACGTCGCGTTCCTCATCGACCGGATGACCACCAAGCAGTTCGAGGACACGCTAGAGGGGCTCGCCGAGGCGGTGCACGAGCGGATCCGGCTGCGCCTCACGGGTCCGGTCGCTCCGTACGACTTCGTGGAAGGCCAGCGATGGGGCTGATCACAGGACTCCTCGGTCTCCCGCTGGCTCCGCTGCGCGGCACCATCGCCGTGGCCGAGCAGATCCAGCGCCAGGCCGAGGAAGAGTTCTACGACCCGGTTAGGATCCGCAACCAGATCGCCGAAATCGACCGCCAGCGCGCCGCAGGTGAGCTGAGCGACGAGGAGGCCACGATCTGGGAGGACGAGCTCGTCGAGCGCCTGATGGTGGCTCGCTCTCGTCCAAGGAAGGAGTAACGATGGCCACGACAGGTTCGTCGTCCACCAGCACCAGCGCATCCAAGAAGTCCTCGACTGCGAAGAAGGCGTCCGCGAAGAAGGCACCGGCGAAGAAGTCCTCCCCAGCGCCGAGAAAGAGGGCGAGCGCTCCACGCGCCGAGGCCGACCGGCCGCCCAACCCGGGGCGGATCGCCGCCGAGGCTGCGCGGCAGCTCGTCGAGCTGACCGGCAAGGAGGCCGAGGGCGTGGTAGGTCTCGACCGCTCGGACAACGGCTGGAAGGTCGAGGTGGAGGTGCTCGAGGTGCGCCGGATCCCCAACACCACCGACGTCCTGGCGATGTACGAGGTCGAGGTCGACGGCAAGGGCTCACTCCAGGGGTACCGACGGGTCCGCCGCTACGTGCGTGGCGTCCCGGGCGGAGACTGAGCGTGAGCGAGTCGCCCAACACCGGCGTCACGTCACGGCCCTACTCGGCACCGATGGCGCAGTCGGACCGACCGCATCCTGCCAACCTGGCCGACATCCTCGAGCGGGTCCTCGACAAGGGGATCGTCATCGCGGGTGACATCAGGGTCAACCTGCTCGACATCGAGCTGCTCACCATCAAGATCCGGCTGCTCGTCGTGTCCGTCGACAAGGCGAAGGAGATGGGCATCGACTGGTGGCGCAACGACCCGATGCTGTCGACGACCGCGCAGGGGCTGGTCGAGGAGAACCGACAGCTCCGGGAGCGCCTCGAGGAGCTGGAGGAGGGCTCGGGGGACTCGTCGGAGGAAGGCTCGAGTGGCTGATCGCGGCCAGTACTTGTTCGCCGTCGCACGCGGACTCGACACGCAGCAGCTGGGCGACGTCTCCGGCCTGAGGGACGCCGCGATCCAGGTGCTCGAGCACCGGGGTCTGCAGGCCGTCACGTGCAGCGTGGATCTCTCCGAGTTCGGTGAGGAGGCGTTGCGACGCAACCTCGAGAGCCTGCCCTGGCTGGAGGAGGTCGCCCGCGGTCACGATGACGTGGTGCAGGCGGCAGCGCTGCGCGCGACCACCGCGCCCATGCGCCTGGTCACGATCTGCTCCGACGAGGCCAGCGTCCGAGCACGACTCGACGAGTGGTACGACGGGCTCCAGACCGCTCTCAACCGCGTGGAGGGATGCCACGAATGGAGCGTCAAGGCGTTCGCTGCCCTCGCAGAGGCCGGCGAAGAGCCGGCCTCCAAGGCCACCTCGGGTGCCGCCTACCTGGCACGGAAGCGCGCCCGGGCCAGCGACAAGCAGGCCGCCGCAGACGAGGCTGCCCAGGTCGCCGACGTCGTGCACCAGGAGCTCGGGAGGCGCGCGCGTGCCATGCGTCGTCTCGCGCCGCAGGACCCGCGACTCACAGGTTTCCCGGGCACCATGATCCTCAACGGCGCCTACCTCGTCGACGACGACAGCCGCGACACCTTCCGGTCAAAGGCAGAGGATCTGGCTCGCCGCTACCCGGACGCCGGCATCGACATCCGTGGGCCCTGGCCCCCCTACTCGTTCGCCACCCTGGACTGATCGTGAACGAGTCGTTGCCCGCTCGCCGCGAAGGCCAAGCCCTCGCGCAGGTCTCTCTGGTCGACCTCCTCGACCGGCTTCTTGGGGCCGGGGTCGTCGTCGCCGGTGACGTCGTGATCTCGCTCGCGGGGGTCGACCTTGTCCAGATTCGACTGAACGCGGTGATCACCACCGTTCGGGAAGACATGGCGGCACCTCAGCCGGCTGGTCGCGGGGACCGCCGTGGATGAGCGCCGCCATTCCCTGACCCAGCGGCTGGAGACAGACCCCGAGTCGGTCGAACGTGACCTGTTCAAGCTGGTGCTCACCGTCGTGGAGCTCGTGCGGCAGCTGATGGAGGCTCAGGCGCTCCGGCGCGTCGAGGAGGGCGACCTCACCGACGAGCAGGTGGAGGGTCTGGGACAGGGCCTCATGCACCTCGAGGAGGCCATGGACGAGCTCAAGGCTCGCTACGACCTGACCACGGCAGATCTCAACATCGACCTCGGTCCGTTGGGGGCGCTGCTGTCCGAGTAGGTTACCCGCAGGGGGGTGGTCCGAGGGTGCCTCAACCGCGTAGTCAGAGACACGACGATGTTCGTCCCGAGCCAAGGAGACAGAAGAAGTGGCCGACAAGCAGACCGACGTGAGGGCCCAGCTCGTGCAGAGTCTCGTGGACAAGGTGGACGAGGATCAGTACCCCTCCACGACCATGATGGACACGATCGAGGAGATGCTCACCCCCAACGAGCTGCAGCAGTACGCCTCGGTGCTTCTGGCCAAGGTGGCCGACGACACGTACCCGAGCCTGGGGATGATCCGCCGGATCAGGGACCTGGTCACCTAGGGTGTGTCTGATGGATCCATGGCCTGCTGCGCTTCGCCCGGCACGCACGCTGGCGGCGTTCTCGTCGGTCAACGCGGCGCTGCCGCGCCTTCCCTCCTCGGCCTTGCCATCGCACGCGCCGGACGACGCTCGCGACGGCCGAGATCCATCAGACACACCCTAGACCGAGCTCAGGTGTGACGACGTTGCGTGTGCGCGACGATCACCGCACGGGCCACCTGCTGGAGCGGGATTCCCGCTTGTGCGGCGGCCTCGATGAGCTGGGTCTCGGCCCCGTCGAGGTCGACGCCATGCTGGGCGGCGATCATCCCGACGGCGACCTGCACATCCGCCCGGGCGGCCAGGATCTGCGGTGCCGCGGCCGCGGACAGCCGGGTGGAGAAGGCGAGGTCCGCATCCTTGACGGCGGACAGGGCCTCGGCATGGAACGTGCTCGCGAGGGCGTCGACGTGCCCTTCGAAGGCGTTCGGTACGCCGGCGTACAGGTTGATGCCGCCGACGACCGAACGCCCGTCCGAGATCGACAGCGACAGCGTGCTCTGCACGCCGGTGGCAGCCGATGACCGGCTGAACAGGGACCAGCGGTCCTCGTCCAGGAGTCCCAGATCGTCGGTCTCGACCGTCAGTCCGTCGTCGACCGCCGCCACGCACGGACCACCGTCGAGGTACTGCATCGCATCGATCTGCGCGACATCGAGACTCGAGGAGACCAGGGTGAGGGTGATGCCGTCCTCGACCAGGGTCAGGCTGAGTCCGACGCATTCCGGCACCTCGGCCAGCGCGCGACGGCCGAGGCGTTGCAAGACCGACTCGGCATCGGAGAAACCGACCCGGTCGAGCTTCTCGAACGCCTCAATGGTGGCTGGGAGCGGCTCCATCGCGCGAGATTCCTCCCCCGCTAGTCACCCGGCCACTCGCCCGTCCAGCGCTCGAAGGCACGGGCGCCACCACGGTCGATGATGGCCTTCACCAGCGCGAAGATCGCGCCCTGCACGGCGGCGGCGATCAGCACCTCGCGCATCCGGTACTCCGACTCCAGTGCTCGGGGTGGGTCGCTCTGCTCGCCCGGCGTCGCGTGCTTCCACACCTGCTTGAACACCTGCCCGGCGATGATGCCACCGATGATGCTGCTGGTGATGCCGAGCGGACGGTAGAGGATCTTCGCGGACGTGCTGCCCTGCTGCTCAGTCGGCACGGGGTGACTCCTTCTCCTGCGGGTGGGTGGTCTCGTCGGTGGACCCTTCCGGGTCGGCGGACTGGCCGTGGCTCTGGCGAAGCTCGCGCCCACGGGCGATGTCCTTCTCCCGCTTGCGCTGCTGCTTGCGCGCGACACGGGTATCGCGCGGGGGCAGCTGCAGCGACTCCTCGGCGGGCAGCCCGGCCTGGAGCTCGCGGCCCCGCTCGAGCTCAGCAGTCCAGCTCCGCCCCGAACAGGAGGGCCAGGTTGGTGAGCCAGAGCCACAGCAGGAACACCACGACGCCGGCGAGCGAGCCGTAGGTCTTGTCGTAGCTGGCGAAGGTGGCCACGTAGAGCCCAAAGGCGGCCGAGGCGAGGATCCAGACCCCGATGGCGACGGCGGCACCGACGCTGATCCACCGGAACCGCGGCTGCTTCACGTTGGGCGTGGCGTAGTAGAGCAGCGCCACGATGCCGATCACCACGACCAGCATCACCGGCCACTTGGCGATGTTCCAGGTCGTGATGGCCGCCGACCCGAGACCGATCGCACCGCCGACCGCCTTGGCGGCCGGACCGGTGAGAACCAGGGCGATCGCGATCAGCGCCGCGAGCACGACGCAGACCAGGGTCACCAGGAGCTGCACCGGGCGCAGCTTCCAGATCGGCCTGCCCTCCTCGACCTCGTACATCCGGTTCAGGGCCCGTCCGAACGCCCCGACGTAGCCGGAGGCCGACCAGAGGGCGATGGCCAGCCCGAGGACGAATGCGAACCCGGCCTTGCCGGGTGCGTCGCTCAGGTCCTGGAGGGGGCCCTGGAGCGTGTTGGCGATCGAGCCGGCGCCGACCTGGTTGAGCACGTCGATGATCGTGTCCACCGTGGACGGTCCCTGTCCGACCAGGCCCACCAGGGACAGGAGCGCGATCATCGCGGGGAACAGTGCCAGCACCGCGTAGTAGGTCAGCGCCGCGGCAAGGTCCGTGCACTCGTCGCGACCGAACTCGCGCGCGGTCTTGCGCGCGACGTAGCGCCAGGAGTGCTTCGTCAGCCCGGTCGGGGAGTCGGGCGCTGCCTCCGACTGGGTCGCGTCCGCGTGGCGTGCCTCGGTGCGGGTGGCCTCGTTCGTCACGACCGACGCCGCCACACCACTAGTGCCACGACCAGCAGTACCCCGGCGAGGATCCCCGCCGGCACCGCGGGCTCACGACGGACCCGGTCGGTGGTGTCAGCCGCCTTGGCGCGGACCCGGTTGGTGGTGTCGGCGGCCTTCGCGCTGACCCGGGACTTGACGTCGAGCTTGCGGCTCAGCGCGTCGACGGTCTCCCCGAGGTCGGCGCGGGTGGCCTCGATGTCGGCCTCGATGGCCTCCCGGTCGGTGGGAACGGGCGGGCCGTTCTGGTCACGTGTGGTCATGCCGACGTGCCTCCCTTGAGGGTGTCGAGGTCCTGCTTGACGTTCTCGATGGTCCGTTCCGGTGCGACCGGCGTGCCCGCGGCGACGTGGCGCTTCCCGAGTAGCGCCACCACACCCGCGACCGCGAAGAGCACGACGGTCACGATCAGGGCCGACAACCAGGCTGGCATCACCTCGGCCAGGCCGAGGATCAGGGTCGCGACGAGCGCACCCACGCCGTACAGCGCCACCAGGCCGGCGCCGCTGAACAGACCGGCGCCGACGCCGACGTGCTTGGCCTTCTCGGTGAGCTCGACCTTGGCCAGCGCCACCTCGTTCCGGACCAGACGGGTCGTCTGCTCGGAGAGTTGGCCGACCAGCTCTCCGGTTGTCGCGTCGTTGGTTGCGTCGGAGGTTCGGGGCGGTGCGGGTTCGGGCATGAGACTTCCGTTCCGATGGGGACCTGAATTTCCACATTGCCCCCCTTTCGGGCGCGGAACCGCACCCGAAGGGATAGAGATCGCCTCGGACAGCGGCCGACCGGTCAGTCCGGCCCACGTAGGCCGGCCGCTTTCCGGGTGAGATGGTCGCGCTCCGCCGTGCTCGTCGTACGACGGGCCGCGTCGCGGTAGAGCGCCGCGGCCCGCTCGGTGTCACCGGCCCTCGCGAGCAGGTGGGCGCGCACGGCCAACAGCCGATGGTGCTGCGCCCAGCACCTCGTCGAGTCCGTCGAGCGCGCGGAGTCCGGCGAGCGGGCCGTCGACCTCGCCGACGACGACCGCGCGGCTCAGCGCGGCGAGCGGGTTGTCGGTGAGCGCGACCAGCTCGTCGTACCAGGCGAGGATCTGCGGCCAGTCGGTCTCCTCCGCTCGCTGGGCGTCGTCGTGGAGCGCGGCGATCGCGGCCTGCACCTGGTACTCGCCGCGGCGCCCGCATGCCAGCGCCGCCTGGAGGATGCTGACCCCTTCGGCGATCTGGCGCGTGTTCCAGCGGCTCCGGTCCTGCTCGTCGAGCGGCACAAGGGCGCCGTGCTCGTCGCGGCGGGCGTCGCGGCGGGCGTCGTGGAGCAGCATCAGGGCCAGCATCCCCGCCACCTCCGGCTCGTCGGACTCCCGGGCCAGCAACCGGGTCAGCCGGATCGCCTCGCCGGCCAGGTCGACGCGGCCGCCGTAGCCCTCGTTGAAGATCAGGTACAGCACCCGCAGCACCACCGCGATGTCGGCCGGTGTCATGAACGCGGCACCGGAGACCGTGCGCTTGGCCCGCGAGATCCGCTGCGCCATCGTCGCCTCCGGCACCAGGAACGCCTCCGCGATCTCCCGGGTGGTCAGGCCCGCCGACCGCCCGCAGGGTGAGCGCGACCGCCGAGGCCGGGCTCAGGTCCGGGTGGCAGCACAGGAACATCAGCAGGAGCGTGTCGTCGGACTGCTCCGTCGGGCCGGGCTCGGGCTGCTCGGCGACGACCTCCTCGCGCCGTCGCCGAGCGGCCTCGGACCGCTGCAGGTCGACGAGCTTGCGCTGGGCCACGGTGACCAGCCAGGCCCGCGGTAGGTCGGGGAGCTGCTCGGCCCAGACCCGGTGGGCCTCGATCAGCGCCTCCTGGACGGCGTCCTCGGCCGACGCGAAGTCGGCGCCGCGCCGGACCAGGACACCGAGCACCTGCGGGCTGAGCTCCCGCAGCAGCGCCTCGGTCACTCGTTGGCCGGGGCGTCGTCCATCACCGGGCGCACCTCGAGCCACTCGTAGATCGGCTCGCCGCCCTTGCCCGGCGCCGACGACACCCAGGCGGCCACCTCGTGGGCGCGGGCCTCGGACTCGACGTCGATGATGAACCAGCCGGCGATCAGCTCCTTGGTCTCCGGGAACGGGCCGTCGGTGACCACCGGCGCCGCGTCGGGACCGCCGTAGCGCACCCACGCCCCGTGCTGGGCTGACCGCCTGCGCGTCGACGAACTCCCCGCTCTCTCGTGAGGACCCGGCCGACCTCGCGCTGGAAGTCGATGTGGGCGGTGACCTCGTCGGCGGACCACTCGTCCATCGGGGCGAAGTCCGCGGCGGGGCTGTCGGGTCCAACCTGTGTAGTGCTTGAGCAACAGGTACTTCGGCATCTCTGACTCCTTGTCTCCGGGACGGCCTCGCTGCCGTCCTCACCCCGGGGACGGAGCCGGCCGGCAGTTCTCGACATGCGTCGAGGAGATTTCTACGCCAGGAAGTGCAGCACCCGCTCCGTCAGCAGCTCCGCGGCCTCCGGACGATGGTCGGACAGACTGCTGTCGACGAACAGGTGCTGGTCGCCGGGGTAGACGAACAGCTCGGCGCCGTCGACCGATTCGGTCAGCTGCTGGGCCGCCGCGAGGTCGCCCTCGTCGACGAAGACCGGGTCGTGGTCCATGCCGTGCACCTGGAGCCCGACCCCAGCGGGCCACGGTCCACCGAACGCCTCCGCCGGAACGCAGGCGAAGCAGAGCACCGCGCCGCGGGCACCGCGCCGGGTCTGGGCGAGCTGCTGGGCGGGCATCACCCCGAGCGACAGTCCGACGTAGACGAGGTCGTCGGGCATCCCGTCGGCGGCGGCCACGCCCCGGTCGGCGAGCGTCTGGAAGCCGGCCTCCTGGGCGTGAGCCATCCCCTCCTCGAGGGTGGCGTAGGTGTGCCCGTCGTACAGGTCGGGAGCTGTCACCCGGTGACCCGCCTCGCGGAGCCGGTCGGCGAAGGCGCGGACCCCGTCGGTGAGCCCCTGGGCATGGTGGAAGAGGAGGACGTCGCTCATGCCCGCACGCTAGCGACCGGCTCCGACAGCCGGCGTCCCCCGTCAGCCGATGACCCCGACGATCGCCTCGCCTTAGTCGTCGAGCGCGATCATCCCGAAGTGGTCAGCTCGGACCGGCCTCCCGGGTGGGTCCGACCGGCCGGTCGCCGGCCAGCGTGATCCGCCGCATCGTGCGCACCTCGGTGTAGTCGCGGTTGGCGTAGTGCGACGTGCTGCGGTTGTCCCAGATGCCGACGTCGCCGGTCTGCCAGCGGTGCCGGATCGTGTGCTCGGGCTTGGTGAGGTGTGCGAAGAGGAGGTCGAGGATCCCGCGGCTCTCGGCGTCGGAGACGCCGACCACGTGCGAGGTGAAGCCCGGGTTGACGAACAACCCCTTGCGTCCGGACTCGGGGTGCACGCGGACCACCGGGTGCTCGACCGGGGTCAGCTCGGTCACCTGCTCGCCGTCCCATACGTTGCCGCTGTCGCCGTGGCGGCGCAGGTAGGCGCCCCACTCCCGGTTGCCGTCGTGCACCGCGGTGAGCTGGTCGACCAGCCGCTGTACCGGCACGGACAGCGACTCGTAGGCGAGCTGGCTGTCGACCCAGCTCGTGTCGCCGCCGTACGACGGGAGCCGGACGGCGCGCAGGATCGAGCCGAGCGGCGGCTTCTCCATGAACGTGACGTCGGTGTGCCAGACGTCGGAGAAGGAGAACTCGGGGTCGGCGCTGTCGATGTCGTAGATCTCCGGGTGCTCGACGGTGGCGCTGGACGCGACCGGGTGGCCGGCGGTCGAGCTCGCCCAGACGTCGGCCGAGGTCGACCTGGTCGGCGTCGGTGAGGTCCTGGCCGCGGAAGAACAGCACCTTGTGCGTCGACGAGCGCCTCCCGGATCGCGGCGACCTGCTCGTCGTCGAGCACCCGCAGGTCGAGGCCGATCACCTCGGCGCCGAACGAGGGTCCGAGCCGGTCGAGCGTGAGCATGGCGGGACGGGTCGGTGCCTGGGTCATCGGGGCCTCCGGGGGTACAGGGGAAGAAAAGGTACTGAGTCAGTATACTTACAACACAAGAGGCGGACGTGCACCGTCCGGCATGCTGGACCGATGACCGACGCGTTCCTGTACGCCGCCGCCCGCACACCATTCGGGAGGTTCGGCGGAGCCCTGGCCGGCGTCCGCCCCGACGACCTGGCGGCGACCGCCCTCACCGGGGTGCTCGACCGTGCTCCCGACCTCGACCGGGCCGAGATCGGCGATGTCCAGTGGGGTCTGGCCAACGGTGCGGGCGAGGACAACCGCAACGTGGCCCGGATGGCGGTGCTCCTCGCCGGGCTGCCGGTGTCGGTGCCGGGCGCGACAGTCAATCGGCTGTGCGGCTCGAGCCTCGAGGCGCTCGGCAACGCAGCGCGCTCGGTCGAGAGCGGCGACGCCGAAGTCGTCGTGGCCGGCGGCGTGGAGTCGATGACAAGGGCGCCCTGGGTGCTTCCGAAGCCGGCGCGTGGATTCCCCGCGGGCAACGTGGAGGCGGTCTCGACTACGTTGGGGTGGCGGCTGGTCAACGAGCGGATGCCCGCCGAGTGGACAACCTCACTGGGCGAGTGCAACGAGCTTCTGGCCGACCGCTTCGGCATCGGGCGCGAGCGCCAGGACGAGTTCGCGGCGCGCTCGCACCAGCTCGCCCACGTCGCCTGGGAGTCCGGCTTCTACGACGACCTCGTGGTGCCGGTCGCCGGGGTGGACCTGGCCCGCGACGAGGCGATCCGGCCGGGCAGCACCGCTGAGTCGCTCGCCGGACTCAAGCCTTCCTTCCGGCGCGACGGCACGATCACGGCCGGCAACGCTTCGCCGCTCAACGACGGTGCTGCGGCCCTTCTCGTCGGTTCGGAGGCGGCGTCCGCGCGGATCGGACTCGCGCCGCTGGCGCGCGTCGCCGGCCGGGGCGTGCATGCGGTGGACCCGCAGATGTTCGGCGTCGCTCCGGTCGAGGCCGCGGGCAAGGCGCTCGCCCGCGCCGGCATCGGGTGGGCCGACGTCGCGGCGGTCGAGCTCAACGAGGCGTTCGCGGTGCAGTCGCTGGCGTGCGTCGACGCCTGGGTCGACGCGGGGCTCCGCGACCCCGAGATCGTGAACGCCCGCGGCGGCGCGATCGCGATCGGTCACCCGCTGGGCGCCTCTGGTGCCCGGGTGGTCGGGACGCTCGCGCACCGGCTCCGTGAGGGCGGCGACCGCTGGGGTCTGGCCGCGATCTGCATCGGCGTCGGGCAGGCGCTCGCGGTGGTGCTGGAGAACGTCAGCGGCTGACGATCCCACTGTCCGCAAGCGCGGGGTCGACCAGCACCTTGGCGTGTCGTTCCGCGCCGCCGAGCACGTCGAACGCGTCGGCCACCCCGGACAGCCCCGTGACACCCGTGACCAGGGGTGTGACGCCGACCTTGCCGTCGGCCAGCGCGTGCAGAGTGTCGCGGAACTCCAGCGGCGTGTAGCCGAGCACGAAGCGCAGGTCGATCTCCTTGTTGATCGCCATCGAGGGGCGCACGTGTCGTCGCCCATGCAGACGCCGACCATGACCACGCGGGAGAACAGGGGTGCACCTGTGATCACCTGGTCGAGCATCCCCGGGATGCCGACGCACTCGAAGACCACCGGTGCCTTCGGGATCGTGACGCCGACCCTCTCCAGGGCACGCCACGTGTGCCACCACGGCACGGGCAGCCGCCATCGTCTCGATCCCGTCGACGGCGACATCGGCGCCGCAGGCAGTGGCGAGCGCGCGCCGTCCGGGCGACGGGTCGCTGGCGATCACGGTCCGCACACCGCGCGCCTTGAGCAGCGTCACCACGGCCAGGCCGACCGGGCCACAGCCGACCACGATTGCCACGTCCTTGCGGCCGACCTCGCCGCGGTTGACGGCGTGCCAGCCCACGGCCATCGGCTCGGTGAGCACGGCGACCTCGTCCGGGAGCCCGTTCGGCACCCGGAGCGTCAGCGACTCCTGCACCAGCATCCGCTCCGCGTAGGCGCCCGGCGCGCGGGCCGACAGCCCGGTCGGGTGCACGTCGGTGCCCTGGCGCAGCAGCGGCTGTGCGACCACCGGCGTGCCCACCGGCAGCTGCCCCTTGGTTCCAGGGCCGCGCTCGACGACCTCGGCCACGAACTCATGGCCGAGCACGGCGTCGCGTCAGGTCAACGTACGGGAGGCCTCGGGATCAGCGGACTTTGAGCCCGCCCGCCGTCACGGAGCCGCCACCGGAGTAGCCGGTGCCCGTCTCGATCAGGAACGTGTCGGGGTTGTTGCCGCGCCCGTCGGCGACCGTGATCGTGTACGACGTGGCGGCGCCGTCCTGGATCGCGTGGCCCGTGAACCGCACCTTGGTGCCTGACCGGTGGTAGCGCGTGACGTCGAGACAGCGCACCTTCACCGGGTCGGCCGTGGTGCCGCCCGTGACCTGGCAGGTGCCGATCGGGCCGGCCGGGCCGGGCTTCGCGTCGTAGGAGAAGGACACGTCGGGGTCGATCGGTTGCGTGCTCGGCGTGCCGTCGCCGGGCTTCGGCTCGCCGGTCGGCGTGCCGCTGGGCGTGCCGCTGGGGGTGCCGGTGGGAGTGCCACTGGGCGTGCCGCTAGGAGTGCCGGTGGGCGTGCCGCTGGGCTGGTCCGTCGGCGTGCCCGAGGGAGTGCCGCTGGGCGTGCCGGTCGGTGACGGCTCCGGCGCCGGGGTGCTCAGGGTGTCGGTGAGCTGGCCGTCGCCGGAGACGAGCGTGCCGCTGCCGGTGACGGACGTCCCCGCGATCGTGCCGCTCCAGCCCCAGCTGCCGTCGACAGGCGGCGCGCAGGCCCCGCGGTCGTCGGCGACGCCGCTGGCGGTCTGGGTGCCCTGGACCTCTCCGCCGTTGACCGAGAAGACGATCGTGGAGACCCGGGTGCCTTCGGTGACCGAGTTGCTGATGGTGGCTTCGGCCGGCCCCACGACGGAGCCCGAGGCGCTTCCCGAGGCGGTGAACGAGTACGTGGTCGCCCCGGCTGCACAGGTGGACAGGCCACTGAGGTCGAGGGTCAGGACCGCTCCGGACAGCCCGTCCGAGCCGGCCGAGGTCGCCGACGCAGGGGTCGCCAGAACAGCGACTGCGGTGGCAGCCGCCAGCAGCGATCGAGTAAGTAGCACGAGCACGCTTCCAGTCATACGTTGTAGGTCCTTGGAGAAACGCTATGGTGCCCGGCAGATCCGGACAAGGTTTTCGCCAACCTCACCCAACCTAGTCACCCGCTCGTGACTCACTTGGGTGGTCCATCCCTCCTATGATCCCTCCTCCAGGTCCCTGGACGTGACCGGGCGGGCTAGACCGGCAGGTCGAAGACCAGCAGAGTGCTGGTCGCGGTCGCGACCGTCGCCCCGGACGCGTCGGTGACCACGCCCTCGGTGAACGCGACCCGTGAGCCGGCCTTCACGACCGTGCCGACGGCGGTCAGCCTGCCGCTCAGGAGCCGCACTGCCTTGAGGTAGCTGACCTTGATCTCGATGGAGGTGTAGCCGCGACCGGCGGGCAGCGTGCTGTGCAGCGCGCAGCCGGCCACCGAGTCGAGCAGGGTGCACACGAGCCCGCCGTGGACCGCGCCGATCGGGTTGTAGGCCGACGCGTCCGGCGTGCACGTGAACACGACGCGACCCGGATCGGCCTCGACCAGGTCGAACTGGAGGAGCTGTGCGATCGGCGCGGGCGGGATGTCCCCGGCCACCATCGCTCGCAGGTAGTCGATGCCTGGCATCGAGAGTCCCAGCGCGGCCGGCTTGGCCGGATCGTGCCAGGACACGGTGCGCGAGTCCTGCGGGCCCCAGTCGGTGTCGGTGATGCTGGTCATCGGGTCTCCTCGTCCAGGCGCCACGGCGCCCGTCGGTGTCGGTCGGGGTCGTCTGGTGCGACGGCGTGCCGCCGACCCCAGGCGTACAGCCGCTCCAGGATCGGCACCAGCTCGCGGCCGGAGGCCGTCAGGTGGTACTCGCAGCGCGTGCCCTGGTAGGGCCGACGCTCGAGCACGCCCGCGTCGACGAGGTCGCGCAGCCGCGCGGTGAGCCGGTCACGAGGAGCGCCGGTGCCGCGGGCGATCTCGGTGAACCGGTGGTTGCCGAGCGCGACCTCGCGGACGATCAGGAGCGCCCAGCGGTCGCCGACCACCTCGAGAGAGGCGGCGATCGCGCAGGGTCTGCCCGGGCAGCTCCGCCAGCGTGATGGTGGGCGCCTCGTCGGTTGCTCGTGGTCCGGACACGCTGATATGTTGCCGAGCATGAGTTTGAATGTCAAACTGAAGGCCGACGTCGCGGCGGCGGGTTCGCGGTCCCGGGCTCTGGTGCTGGTGTCGCTCGGCACCGCCCTGGTGCTGGTCACCTATGTGACACCGATGGCGACGATCCCGCAGACCGCCGCCGACCTCGGGTCAGGCAGCGGGGCACGCGCCTGGATCCTCAGCTCGATGAGCGTGGGGCTCGCCGCGGCCCTGCTCGCCTCGGGTGCGGTCGGTGACGCGCTGGGCCGGCGGCGGACGTACGTCGCGGGGCTGGTCGCGACCGGCGTCGGCTCGCTGCTCTGCGCGGTCGCGACGGGCAGCGCGCTCTTCGTCGGCGCGCGGGTGCTCGAGGGGGTTGGCGGCGCCGCGATCCTCGCGTGCGGGCTGGCGATCCTCGCCCATGCCGCGCGCACGCCCGCGGAGCGGGGCCACGGCTCCGCGATCTGGGGCGCCAGTGTCGGGCTCGGGATCACTGCCGGCGTCGTGCTGGCCGCGTCGCTCGACATCGGCACCGGCTGGCGCGAGACCTACGTCGTGGTCGGCGCACTGGCCCTTGCCCTGGTCGTCCCCAGCCTGCGGCTGCCGGAGTCGTCCGCCGAGCACCCGCGCCGACTCGACCTGCCCGGCGTCGTGACTCTGGGCGCCGCGATGACGTTGCTGGTCAGCGGGCTCACCCAGGCGCGGTCCGGGCTCAACGCTGGCGTGGTCCTCGTGTTCGTGGCCGCGCTGGCGCTGCTGGTCCTGTTCGCCGTCGTGGAGTGGCGCTCGGCCGAGCCGATGCTGGAACCGGCACTGCTGCGCAACCGTGGCTTCCTTGCCGCCACGATCGGCACCCTCGTGCTCGGCGGCGGGATCATCAGCATGTCGTCCAACGTGCCGACCCTGGTGCAGGTGGACCTGGGCCGCTCGCTGTGGACCGCGTCGTGGCTGCTGCTGATCTGGTCGGTGACCAGCGTCGTGGCGTCGCTCGTCGTACGCAACCTGCGGATCCCGCTCTCGGGACCGCGCCTGATCGCGGTCGCGCTGGGCGTGGTGGCCCTCGGCGAGCTGCTCGGGCTGGGCATGACGGCCGACTCCTCGTCCTGGCGGCTGGCGCCGTCGATGTTCGTGGCGGGGCTCGCGACCGGGGTCCTCAACGCGGTGCTCGCCCGGGAGTCCGTCGCCAACGTCCCGCCCGACCGCGCGGCGATGGGCAGCGGCTCGAACAACACCGCGCGCTACCTCGGTGCCGCCTGCGGGATCACCGTGTTCTCCGTCCTGCTGACGCACGCCGGCTGGAACGCCGCGGTCCTCGTGGCCGCCGGGGTGACCCTCGTCGGTGCGGCAGCGGCGGCGATCCTCGGGCCAACAAAAAGTCAGGCTTGACTGTTTGTTAGTCCGGGGTTCACGATGACCGGGTGACCCAGGTTCGCGTCCCGCAGGAGGAGCGCTCGCGCGCGATGCGCCAGCGGCTGCTCGACGCCACGGTCGAGTGCCTGGTCGAGCGCGGCTTCGCGGGCACCTCGACCACGCTCGTCTCCGAGCGGGCGGGGGTGAGCCGGGGGGCGCAGCTCCACCACTTCCCGACCAAGAACGACCTGGTGCTTGCCGCCGTCGAGCACCTCAGCGAGCAGCGCGGCGTGGAGTTGCAGCGGGCCGCCGACGGGCTGCCGCACGGTGCGCAGCGCACCCGCGCGATCCTCGAGATGCTCGGAGACCACTTCGCCAGTCCGGTGTTCAACGCGGCACTCGAGCTGTGGGTGGCGGCTCGTACCGATGCCCAGCTGCGTGCCGCCGTCGAGCCCCTGGAACAGAAGGTCGGCCGCGAGACCCACCGGCTCACCGTCGAGCTCCTAGGCGCGGACGAGACGCAGCCCGGCGTCCGCGAGCTCGTGCAGGCCACGCTCGACCTCGTGCGCGGACTGGGGCTGGCCAACACGATCGGCGACGACCGGGCCCGCCGCCGCCGCATCCTGCGCCGCTGGGCCGATGTGCTCGACGCCGGACTGGAGCAGGCATGAACGACGTGCTGGACATGGTGCTGCGCGACCTCGCCACCGAGGGCGACCGCCTGGAGGGCATGGTCGCCGACCTCACCGAGGACGCCTGGCGGACGCCGACACCGGCGGCCGGGTGGGACGTGGCTGCCCAGGTCGCCCACCTGGCGTGGACCGATGAGGTCGCGGTGTTCGCCGCGACCGACAAGGAGAAGTGGGACGAGGTCGTGATGCTCGCGATCGGCGACCCCGACGGGTTCGCCGGCGCCGCAGCCCTGGCCGGTGCCGCGGCGGATCCTGGCGACATCCTTGGCCGCTGGCGGACGGCGCGGGTGTCGCTGCAGGAGACACTGCGGGCCTTCCCCCCAGGCCAGAGGCTGGCGTGGTTCGGGCCGCCGATGAGCCCGACCTCGATGGCGACCGCGCGGTTCATGGAGACCTGGGCGCACTCCCTCGACGTGGCCGAGGCACTGGGTGTGCCCCCCGAGCCGACCGACCGGATCCGGCACGTGGCCCACCTCGGTGTGCGCACCCGCAACTTCGCGTTCGGCGTGCACGGGCTCGAGCCGCCGGCCGAGGAGTTCGGGGTCACCCTGGTGTCGCCGTCGGAGGAGGTCGTGGTCGTGGGGTCCGGAGGACGCCGCGCAGACGGTCACCGGCTCGGCGTACGACTTCTGCCTGCTGGTCACGCGGCGCCGGCACCGGGCCGACACCGACCTGGTCGCCGTCGGCGCCGACGCAGACCGCTGGCTCGACATCGCGCAGGCGTTCGCGGGACCGCCAGGTGAAGGGCGTCCCCCGTCGTGAGGCCTCGGTCGTGAGGGTGGGGAACTGCTCCGGCTTCTACGGCGACCGGCTGACCGCGATGCGCGAGATGCTCGACGGCGGGCCCGTCGACGTGCTCACCGGCGACTACCTGGCCGAGCTGACCATGCTGATCCTGGGCCGCGACCAGCTCAAGGATCCGTCGCTCGGCTACGCGAAGTCGTTCGTCCGCCAGCTCGAGGACTGCCTCGGCGACGCCCTCGAACGCGGCGTCCGCATGGTCAGCAACGCCGGTGGGCTCAACCCCGCGGGCCTGGCCGCCAAGGTGCGCGAGGTCGCACACGGGCTCGGGCTCGACCCGGTGGTCGCCCACGTCGAGGGCGACAACCTGGCGCCGCGTGCGGCCGAGCTCGGGTTCGGGGGCGCGCTCACGGCGAACGCCTACCTCGGCGCGTTCGGCATCGCGGAGGCGCTCGGTCGGGGCGCCGACGTCGTGGTCACCGGCCGGGTCACCGACGCGTCGGTCGTCGTCGGGCCGGCGATCGCGGAGCACGGCTGGTCGCCCACGTCGTACGACGAGCTCGCCGGGCGCCGTCGTCGCCGGCCACGTGATCGAGTGCGGCACCCAGGCCACGGGCGGCAACTTCTCCGGCTTCCTCTCGACTGCCGCGCGACGCCCGGCCGCTCGGGTTCCCGATCGCCGAGGTCGCCGCCGACGGCTCGTCCGTGATCACCAAGCACGACGGCACCGGGGGAGCGGTCACCGTCGACACCGTGACCGCGCAGCTGATGTACGAGATCCAGACCGCGCAGTACCTGAACCCCGACGTCACGCGTCGACCTGACCTCGGTCCGGCTGGAGCAGGTCGGCGACGACCGGGTGCGGATCCGCGACGTGCGGGGCGCCGCGCCGCCCGAGCGGCTCAAGGTCTCGGTCAACACCCTCGGCGGCCATCGCAACCAGGTGGAGTTCGTGCTCACGGGACTCGATATCGACGCGAAGGCGTCGTGGGTGCGCGAGCAGCTCGAGGCCAGGCTGGGATCACGTCGTCCCGACGTCGTCGACTGGCACCTCGACCGGGTGCCGCTGCCCGACGCCGAGACCGAGGAGGCGGCGTCCTGCCTGCTCCGGGTCACGGTCAAGGACCCGTCGCCGGAGGTGGTGGGGCGGGCGTTCAGCGCGGCCGCGGTCGAGCTGGCGCTGGCCTCCTACCCGGGCTTCACGATGACCTCGCCGCCGGGCAACGCCAGCCCGTACGGCGTCTACCGGCCGGCCTACGTCGACCGGTCAGAGGTGGAGCAGGTGGTGGTGCTGCCGGACGGGGAACGGATCGTCATTGCCGACGGGGTGGGGGTCCCGACAGGCTCGACCACCGTTCACTCCGGTGGTCGAGCCTGTCGAGACCTCGGCCCCCACCAAGCGGGTCCCGCTCGGCACCTTCGTGCACGCGCGCAGTGGTGACAAGGGCGGGGACGCCAACATCGGGCTCTGGATCGGGCAGGGCGACAGGCGCGACGCGCGCATCGCCTGGCTGCTCGACCTGGTCACTCCCGACCTGGTGCGTTCTCTGCTGCCGGAGGCGAAGGACCTCGACGTCGAGGTCTTTCCCTTGCCGAACCTCGGCGGCGTCAACGTGCTGGTCCACGGGCTGCTCGGCGAAGGCGTGGCGGCGAGCACGCGGTTCGACCCGCAGGCCAAGGCGGTCGGGGAGTGGTTGCGCTCGCGGCTGGTCGACGTACCGGAGGACCTGCTGTGAGTCTCGACAAGCTCGACCTCCTCCGGACCCTCGGCGGCTCCGACCACCACATCCGTGACCTGGGCGCCGAGTTCGTCCGCCGCGAGGTGGCGCCGTATCTCCAGGAGTGGGAGGACGCCGGCGCGATCCCGCGTGAGTTGCACCTCGCGGCGGCGGAAGCAGGGGCTGCTCGGGATCGCCTTTCCCGAGGAGGTCGGCGGAGGGGGCGGCACCTTCCTCGACTCGGTCGAGCTCCAGGAGGCGATGTTCGAGGCCGGAGCATCGAGCGGCCTGATGGCCGGGCTGTTCACCGGCGGGATCGCGCTGCCGCACCTGGTGGCGCGGGGCGACGCCTGCGCAGGTCGAGCGTTACGTCCGCCCGACGCTCGAGGGCACGAAGATCGGCTCGCTGGCGGTGACTGAGCCCGGCGGTGGCTCCGACGTCGCGGGGATCACGACCACCGCCGTCCGCGACGGCGACCACTACGTCGTCAACGGCGCCAAGACGTTCATCACCTCCGGCGTTCGCGCCGACTTCGTCACGACGGCGGTGCGCACCGGCGGGCCCGGCCACGGCGGCGTCTCGCTGCTCGTGGTGGAGAAGGGCACGCCGGGCTTCGGGGTCGACCGGGCGCTGGCCAAGATGGGCTGGCTTGCTCGGACACCGCCGAGCTGTCCTTCGTCGACGCCCGGGTGCCGGTCGGCAACCTGGTCGGCGAGGAGAACAGCGGCTTCGTGCCAGATCGCCGAGCAGTTCGTGGTCGAGCGGATCGCGCTCGCGGTGCACGCCTACGGCATCGCCGCGCGGTCGCTCGCGCTGACGGCGGCGTACTGCCGTCGAGCGGGAGACGTTCGGCAAGCCGCTGGCCGCGCGCCAGGTGGTGCAGCACCGACTGGTCGAGATGCACCAGCGGGTCGACGTCGCGCGCACCTACACGCGTTCCGTCGCGGCGCGCCACGCGGCCGGCGAGAACGTCGTCGCCGAGGCGTGCCTGGCCAAGAACAACGCGGTCGAGGCCTGCTCCTGGGTCGTCGACCAGGCGGTGCAGCTGCACGGCGGCACCGGCTACATGCACGGGACCGAGGTGGAGCGGCACTACCGCGACGCCCGGATCCTGCCGATCGGAGGAGGAGCGACCGAGGTGCTGACCGATCTCGCCGCCCGGCTGCTGGGGTACGCCGGATGAAGAGCTCGTTGAGACGGGCCTCCGGCCCCGTTGAAATGTGTCTCCCGCCCCACCGAGTCGGGTGTACGGCGACCCGCGCGGCGTCGTACGAATCCCAAGGGGGCCGGAAGCGCATCTCGACGGTGGCGGAGGCCCAACTGAACGGGGCGGGAGAGCGATCTCAACATGACTGAGACCACGCACCGCGAGGCGATGCTCGAGAAGCTCGCCGACCTCGAGGCCGAGCACGCGAAGGCGGTGGCCGGCGGCGGGGAGAAGTACGTCGACCGGCACCACGAGCGGGGCAAGCTGCTGCCCCGTGAGCGGATCGAGCTGCTGATCGACGAGGGCAGCGCGTTCCTCGAGCTGTCGCCGCTGGCCGGCTGGGGCTCGGACTTCACGGTCGGCGCCAGCGTCGTGACCGGCATCGGCGTGGTCGAGGGCGTCGAGTGCCTGATCACCGCGAACGACCCGACGGTCAAGGGCGGTGCGAGCAACCCGTGGACGGTGAAGAAGGGCTTCCGCGCGGCGCAGATCGCCGACGAGAACAACCTGCCCGACGATCTCCCTCGTCGAGTCCGGCGGCGCCGACCTGCCGACGCAGAAGGAGATCTTCATCCCCGGCGGCAAGGTGTTCCGCGACCTCACGCGGGCCAGCGCGAGGAAGCGACCGACGATCGCTCTGGTCTTCGGCAACTCCACCGCCGGTGGCGCCTACATCCCCGGGATGAGCGACTACACGGTGATGGTCAAGGAGCAGGCAAAGGTGTTCCTCGGCGGTCCGCCGCTGGTGAAGATGGCGACCGGCGAGGAGTCCGACGACGAGTCGCTCGGTGGCGCGGAGATGCACGCGCGCACGTCCGGCCTGGCCGACTTCCTCGCCGCCGACGAGCGCGACGCGATCCGGATCGGGCGCCGGATCGTGGCCCGGCTCAACGTCCGGAAGGCCTCGACAGGCTCGACCACCGTTGAGCCGTCGTACGCCGAGCCCGACGCGGATCCCGACGAGCTGCTCGACCTGATCCCCAGCGACCTCAGGGAGCCGTTCGACCCGCGCGAGGTCATCGCCCGGATCTGTGATGGCGTCTCGGCGACGAACGGGGCGGTGTTCGACGAGTTCAAGCCGCTCTACGGGCCGTCGCTGGTCACCGGCTGGGCGAGGCTCCACGGGCACCCGATCGGCATCCTCGCCAACGCGCAGGGGGTGCTGTTCAGCGAGGAGGCGCAGAAGGCGACTCAGTTCGTGCAGCTCGCCAACCAGATCGACGTGCCGCTGCTGTTCCTGCACAACACGACCGGCTACATGGTCGGCAAGGAGTACGAGCAGGGCGGGATCATCAAGCACGGCGCGATGATGATCAACGCGATCTCCAACTCCACCGTGCCGCACCTGACGGTGATCATGGGCGCGTCGTACGGCGCCGGCAACTACGGCATGAACGGCCGCGCCTACGACCCGCGCTTCCTCTTCACCTGGCCGTCCGCGAAGGCCGCGGTGATGGGCCCGGCCCAGCTCGCCGGGGTGCTCTCGATCGTCGCTCGCGCTGCCGCCGAGGCGCGTGGCAAGGAGTACGACGAGGAGGCTGACCGGGGCATGCGCGAGCTCGTCGAGGCGTCCGTGGAGGAGCAGAGCCTGCCGTTCTTCCTGTCCGGGATGCTGTACGACGACGGTGTGATCGATCCGCGAGACACCCGCACCGTGCTCGGTATCTGCCTGTCCGTCATCGACAACACGACCTGGATCGGCGGCGCCAGCGGCTTCGGGGTGTTCCGGCCGATGACCATCCAGCGGCTCCTCGTCGCCAACCGCGGCGAGATCGCGCGCCGGGTCTTCGCCACCTGCCGCCGGCTCGGGATCGAGACCGTCGCGGTGCACGCCGACGCCGACGCCGGCCTGCCGTTCGTGCGCGAGGCCGACGTCGCGGTACGGCTCCCCGGCAACGCTCCGGCCGACACCTACCTGCGCGTCGACCTGCTGCTCGACGCCGCGCGCCGTGACCCGGGCCGACGCGGTGCACCCCGGCTACGGCTTCCTCTCCGAGAGCGCCGAGTTCGCCCGCGCCGTACTCGACGCCGGGCTGACCTGGGTCGGTCCCGCACCCGCGTCGATCGAGGCGATGGGCTCGAAGATCCGGGCCAAGGAGCTGATGCGCAAGGCCGGCGTCCCGGTGCTGGAGACGCCGACCGAGCCCACTGCGTCCGACCTTCCCCTGCTGGTGAAGGCGTCCGCGGGTGGCGGTGGCCGCGGGATGCGCGTCGTCCGCGACCTCGCCGCGCTGCCGGCCGAGGTGGCCGCGGCGGAGGCGGAGGCGGCGTCGGCGTTCGGTGACGGCACGGTCTTCGTCGAGCCCTACGTCGAGCATGGTCGTCACGTCGAGGTGCAGGTGGTCGGCACCGCGCACGGCGTGCTGGTGCTCGGCGAACGCGACTGCTCGCTCCAGCGTCGGCACCAGAAGGTGGTCGAGGAGACTCCCGCTCCGCACCTGCCCGAGCGGACCCGGCGGGCGCTCCACGACGCGGCCCGCAAGGCAGCTCGCGCGATCGACTACCGCGGTGCTGGCACCGTCGAGTTCCTCTACGACCCGGAGCAGGACCGTTTCTTCTTCCTGGAGATGAACACCCGGCTCCAGGTCGAGCACCCGGTCACCGAGCTCGTGCACGGCGTCGACCTGGTCGAGATGCAGCTCGCCGTCGCGGAGGGCCGCGAGCTGGAGCGCATCGGCGAGACGTACGGCCACGCGATCGAGGTGCGGTTGTACGCGGAGGACCCGGGCGCCGACTACCAGCCGCAGAGCGGCACGCTCACGGCCTTCGACGTCCCGGGCGTGAACGCCGAGTTCGACCTGCTCAACCGGCCAGGGGTCCGCCTCGACTCGGGGTTCGTCCCGGGCAACGAGGTCTCGACGCACTACGACGCGATGCTGGCCAAGGTGGTCGCCTGGGCGCCCGACCGGGAGCAGGCCGCTCGGCGCCTGGCGGACACCCTCGCCAAGACCCGGATCCACGGCGTCACCACCAACCGCGACCAGCTCGTGGCGACGCTGAGGGACGCGGCGTTCCTCGCGGGTGAGGTGAGCACGGCCTTCCTCGGCGAGCGCCCGGCCGCGCCTGCCCCGGACCCGGGTGCCGCTGCCGTCGCGGCTGCGCATCGCCCTGGCCGAGCAAGGAAAGCGTGACCGCACCGTGCAGCGCGGCATCCCCGTCGCATGGCGCAACGTGGTCTCGCAGCCACAGGTCACCGACTTCGAGGTCTCGACAGGCTCGACCACTGGAATCCGGGTGGACTGGTACGCCGGCCGCGACGGCTATCTCGTCGACGGGTACGACGTGGTGGCAGCGAGCCCGGATCGGGTCACGCTTGCCGAGGACGGGGTCAGTGCGACGTACGACGTGGCGGTGCACGGCGACCAGGTCGAGGTGGACGCGCCGGGGAGCCACGTCCGGCTGCGCCGCGTGCCCCGGTTCGTGGACCCGGCCGCGGCGGCCGCCGCCGGCTCGCTGCTGGCGCCGATGCCCGGCACCGTGGTCGCGGTGCTGGTCGCCGAGGGTGACCGGGTTTCGGCGGGCACACCCGTGCTCGTCCTGGAGGCGATGAAGATGCAGCACACCGTGAGCGCGCCGGCATCCGGCACGGTCATCGAGCTCGACGTGAAGGCCGGCGTGCAGGTCGCTGCCGGCGAGGTCCTGGCCGTTGTAGAAGGAGAGTCATGAGTACCGCTTTCACCGAGACCGAGGAGCGCCAGGAGCTGCGCAGGCAGGTCGCCAGGCTGGCGTCGACGTACGGGCGCGAGTACTTCACCCGCTGCGCCCGCAGCGGCGAGAAGACCACCGACCTGTGGCTGGCGATCGGCAAGGCCGGCTACCTCGGGGATCAACATCCCCGAGGAGTACGGCGGTGGGGGCGGCGGCATCGGTGACGTCGCGGCGGTGTGCGAGGAGCTCGCCGCGCAGGGCTGCCCGCTGCTGATGATGGTGGTCTCGCCGGCGATCTGCGGCACCGTGATCACCCGCTACGGCACCGATGCGCAGAAGCGGCGCTGGCTGCCCGGCATCTGCGACGGCACGGAGACGATGGCGTTCGCGATCACCGAGCCCGACGCCGGCACCAACTCGCACAACATCACCACGACCGCGAAGCGCGACGGCGACGAGTGGGTGCTCAACGGCCGGAAGATCTACATCTCCGGCGTCGACGAGGCGAAGAACGTGCTCGTGGTCGCGCGCACCGCGGACGCGAAGACCGGCAAGCTCAAGCCCTGCCTGTTCGTGGTGCCGACCGACGCCGAGGGCCTCGAGTACCGGGCGATCCCGATGGAGATCGTCTCGCCGGAGCAGCAGTTCCAGGTCTTCATCGACGACCTTCGGCTGCCCGCCGACGCGCTGGTCGGTGACGAGGACGGCGGGCTCGTGCAGCTGTTCGCCGGCCTCAACCCCGAGCGGATCATGGCGGCGTCGTTCTCGACCGGGCTCGCGCGTTACGCGCTCGACAAGGCGACGGCCTACGTGAAGGAGCGTGAGGTCTGGGGCACGCCGATCGGCACGCACCAGGGCCTCGCGCACCCGCTCGCGCAGTCGAAGATCGAGATCGAGCTGGCCAGGCTGATGACGCAGAAGGCCTCCGCCCTCTACGAGGCCGGCGACGACATGGCGGCCGGCGAGGCGGCGAACATGGCGAAGTACGCCGCCGCCGAGGCCGCCTGCGACGCCGCCGACCGCGCCGTACAGGCCCATGGCGGCAACGGCATCACCCAGGAGTACGGCGTCGCCGGCCTGCTCGTCGCCGCCCGCGCCGGCCGGATCGCCCCGGTCAGCCGCGAGATGATCCTGAACTTCGTCGGCATGCACTCGCTGGGCCTGCCGAAGAGCTACTGACAGACTCGTTGAGTTGTGCCTCCGGCTCCGTTGAGATGTGCGTCGGGGCCGGGCCGAGAGGCACATCTGAACGGAGCCGGGCACGCATCTCAACGAAAGAGGAGCACCATGGCGGAGCTCGTGCACTACGAGGTCGCGGACGGGGTCGGCACGATCACGCTCGACTCCCCGCACAACCGCAACGCGCTGTCCCGGCAGCTGACGACCGAGCTGTTCGAGCGGCTCGACCAGGCGGCGGCGGACGACGACGCGGTCGTGGTCGTGATCCGTTCCGCCGACCGGGTGTTCTGCTCGGGCGCCGACCTCTCCGAGGCCTCCGAGGGTGGCATGGAGGAGGGCGCGCGCACCATGGTCGAGATGCAGCGCCGGATCGTGACGCACCCCAAGCCGGTCGTCACCCGCCTCGCCGGGCCGGTGCGCGCCGGCGGCCTGGGCATCGTGGCCGCCAGCGACATGGTGATCTGCGGCGACGACGTCACGTTCGCGTTCACCGAGTCGCGGCTGGCGCTGGCCCCCGCGGTGATCTCGCTGACGGTGCTGCCGCGGCTGACCAGTCGCGCCGCCGCCGACACCTTCCTCACCGGGCGCACGTTCGACGCCGCCGAGGCCGCTGCGATGGGCCTGGTCACGCGCGCCGTACCCGCGGGTGAGCTCGACGCGGCCGTGGCCGACCTCTGCGACGAGCTCCGGAAGGCGCACCCGCAGGGGCTGCGGGAGACCAAGGCGCTGCTCGCCGCCGACCTGGTCCGGCGGATCGACGATCGGGCCGAGCCGATGGCCGCCCTGTCCGCACGCCTGTTCGGCTCCGACGCGGCCCGCGAGGCGATGCTGGCCTTCCTGAGCCGCAAGCGCTGACCTCAGCCGCCTGCGGCCGGTCCGCTGGACGAGCGCACGACCAGCTGTGTGGGCAGCACGCGCGACGGCGGCCGCTCCAGCACGCCCGGCGTGACGAGGCCGGGCTGGGCGAGCATCTCGATGCTGTGCTGCCCGGCCTCGACCGTGTGCTCCGCCAGCGTGGTGAGCGGGGGCGAGCAGAACGCGGCGCCGAACACGTCGTCGAAGCCCACCACGCTGACCTGCCCGGGTACGGCGACGCCGCGCGCGGCCAGCCGCTGGAGGACGCCGATGGCGAGCATGTCGTTGTGGCAGACCACGGCGGTCGCCCCGGCCGCGACCACCGCGTCGGCCGCAGCGGCTCCGCCGGCGAACACCGGTGCGTACGGGCCGAACCGGGTGGCCTCCAGCCCGACCGCCCCGGCCGCGCGTCCGAGCCCGGCCCACCGCCGCGCCCCCGACCAGGACTCGGCCGGTCCGCCGAGGAACACGAAGCCGCGGTGCCCCAGCGACGCGAGGTGGTCCACGATCTCCCGTGAGCCGGACTCGAAGTCCGCCACGACGCACGCCAGCCCGGGAGCGGCTCGGTTGACGAGCACGACCGGGTTGTGGCGGGCGGCGTCCGTGAGCATCTCGTCGGGCATCCGCGAGGCGCTCAGCACGAAGCCGTCGACGGCCGGCCCGAGGCGGCGGACCAGCTGCTGCTCCTGGCCGGCGTTCTCCTGGGTGTCGCCGAGGACCAGGGTGAGACCGGCCGCGGACGCAGCGCGCTCGGCGCCCTTGATCACCCCCGCGAAGTACGGGTTGGTGATGTCGGGCACAAGCAGCGCCATCGTGCTCGTCCGGCCGGACTCCAGCGCGCGGGCGGTCGGGTTGGGCGCGTAGCCGAGCTCCTCGGCCACCGCCAGCACGTGCTCTCGGGTGACGTGGTTGACCCGGCCGGGGTTCGTGAAGGCTCGCGACACCGTCGACGCGGCGACCCCCGCGGCCCGGGCCACGTCGGTGATCGTGGGGCGGGTGTGCTCCCTGCGGCGGGCCATGCGGGCACCCTATGGCAAAATCTGGCAAACGATTGCCATGTGACGGCCGCCACTCGAGACTCGGCAGAAGCCCGGGTGCTCCCGGGACCGGAACCGAAGGGCCATCTCCCATGCACGAGCAGCTCACACCGCAGCGCACTCCCGGCAAGGCGGCGGTCGCCGCCTGGTTCGGAAGCGCACTGGAGTACTACGACCTGGCGATCTACGGCACCGCCGCCGCGCTGGTGTTCCCGAAGATCTTCTTCCCCGAGGGCAACGAGTCCGCGGCGACCGTGGCGGCCTTCGCCACGTTCGGCGTCGCGTACGTCGCCCGGCCGGTGGGGTCGTTCTTCATGGGCCACATCGGCGATCGGCTCGGCCGGAAGACCGTCATGATCGGGACGTTGTTGCTGATGGGCGTCTCCACGTTCCTGGTCGGCTGCCTTCCGACGTACTCCCAGGTGGGCATGCTGGCGCCGGTGCTGCTCGTGGTGCTCCGGCTCCTGCAGGGCCTGTCCGCCTCGGGGGAGCAGGCAGGTGCCAACTCGATGTCCTTCGAGCACGCACCCGACGCCCGACGCGGCTTCTTCACGTCGTGGACCCTGAGCGGCACGCAGGGCGGCCAGGTGCTGGCCCCGCTCGCGTTCCTCCCGCTCGCGTCGTACCTGCCCGAGGACCAGCTGCTGTCGTGGGGCTGGCGGGTGCCGTTCTGGCTCAGCGCCGCGGTGGTCATCGTCGGGCTCGTGATCCGGCGTCGGCTCGAGGAGACGCCGGAGTTCCGGGCCGAGGCCGACAGCGACGGTGTGCCGCGCGCCCCCCTGGGCGTGCTGTTCCGCGAGCACTGGGCCGGTGTGCTCCGGGTGTTCTTCGCGGCGTTCATCGCCATGGTCAACACCACGTTCCAGATCTTCGCGCTGAACTTCGCGACCGCCGACGACTACGGCATCGGGATCAGCTCGACGATGATGCTCTGGCTCGCGATCGTCGCGAACCTCGTCGCCATCGCGACGATCCCGTGGTGGGGCCGGCTCTCCGACCGCGTCGGCCGCAAGCCGGTGTTCGTGGGCGGCGTCGTGGGCAGCGCCGTGATGGTCACCCTGTTCCTTGCCGCCATCCACGCCGGCAACGTCCCGCTGGTCTGGGTGACCGGGGTGCTCCTGGCCGGCGTCGTCTACTCCATGCCCAACGCGGTCTGGCCGGCGACGTACGCCGAGTACTTCCCGACGAGCGTCCGCACCAGTGGCATGGCCATCGGCACACAGTTCGGCTTCGCGCTCGCCGGCTTCACCCCGACGATCGCGGGCTGGATGATGGCAGGGGAGGCCGGCAACTGGTACCGCGTGGCCGCGTTCGCGGTCGGCGCCTGCGTCATCTCCGCGGTGGCCGTGCTGTCCGGTCCCGCAGCCACCCACCGTCTGGCCACCCGTGAGGTGGGCAGGCCCGCGGCGCGGTCCCGGGCCGACCTCGCGCCCGTCGGCTGATGTCGTTCGTCCTCGGCCTCGTCGGCGCCGGGATCCACGCCTCGCTGACGCCCGCGCTCCACGAGCGTGAGGGGCGCGAGCAGGGCCTCGCCCTGGCCTACGGGCTGGTCGACGCCGAGGTGGAGGGGTTCGGGGTCGGTGACCTCCCCGACCTGCTGGCCTGGGCGACTCGGCTCGGGTACGACGGGCTCAACATCACCCACCCGTTCAAGCAGGCGATCGTCCCGCTGCTCCACGACGTCTCCGACGACGCCGCCGACCTGGGTGCGGTCAACACGGTCGTGATCCGGGACGGCCGGCTGACCGGGCACAACACCGACTGGTCCGGCTGGGGCCGGGCGTTC
The DNA here is from genome assembly GCA_963745795.1 of uncultured Actinomycetota bacterium. Classification (GTDB taxonomy): domain Bacteria; phylum Actinomycetota; class Actinomycetes; order Propionibacteriales; family Nocardioidaceae; genus Marmoricola. Next base: position 54,546 of record CAVUYR010000007.1, read on the forward strand.
CGGCAGGCGTTGCCGGAGCGGGGGCGGGACCGGGTGCTGGTGCTCGGCGCGGGAGGCGCCGGTGCGGCGGTGGGCTACGCCCTGCTCGAGCAGGGAGCTGAGCACGTCGCGGTGCACGACCCCGACGAGGAACGCGCGCACGACTGCGTGACGCGCCTCGCCAAGCGCTACGGCGACGACCGTGTGGACCGGGCGCTCGACGTGGCGTCGGCACTGCGGGAGGCCGACGGCCTGGTCAACGCCACGCCGGTCGGCATGCTCGGGCACGACGGCGTACCGCTCCCGGAGCACCTCCTCCGCGAGGACCTGTGGGTCGCCGACGTCGTGTACTTCCCGTTGCGCACCCGCCTCCTCGACCGTGCCGCCGAGTGCGGAGCCGCCGTGCTCGGTGGCGGCGGCATGGCCGTCTTCCAGGCGGTCGGCGCCTTCGAGTGCTTTACGGGGATCGAGCCCGACGCCGCCCGCATGACCGTCGCATTTCGGCGAGCTCACGAAGTGACCGCCCCCACCGCGACGGTCCTCGAGACGCGGCCCGACGCCGGCCGGATCACGACCGGGATCGCCACCGTCTCGCTGAGCGGCCTGCTCGCCGACAAGCTGGACGCGATCGCCGGCGCCGGCTTCGACGGCGTAGAGATCTTCGACAACGACCTCGTCGCGAGCCCGCTGCCGCCGGCCGAGGTGGCCAGGCGGTGCGCCGACCTCGGCCTGACCATCGACCTGTTCCAGCCCCTGCGCGACGTGCAGGGCGTCCCACCGGAGCGGTTCCCCGCCGTGCTGCACCGAGTGCGCACCAAGCTCGAGGTGATGGCCGAGCTCGGGGCGACCAGGATCCTCGCCTGCTCCAGCGCCGCCGCCGACTCCTCCCCCGACATCGACCTGACCGCCGAGCAGCTCCACGCCGTCGGGGCTCTCGCGGCGGAGTACGGCGGCTCCGTCGCGTTCGAGGCGCTGGCGTGGGGCCGGCACGTCAACCGGGTGGGCCAGGCCTGGGCGGCCGTCGTCCGCGCGGACCATCCCGCAGTCACGCTCGCCGTCGACACCTTCCACATGCTGGCGCGCGGCGACGACGGCGCGGCGCTCGCGGGCATTCCCGGCGACCGGATCGGCTTCCTGCAGGTCGCCGACGCCCCGCTGCTGGACATGGGACTGCTCGAGTGGAGCCGGCACCACCGCTGCTTCCCGGGCCAGGGCACGCTCGACGTACCGGGAGTGGTCGCGGCCGCGCTCATGGCGGGCTACCGGGGCCCGGTCTCGCTGGAGGTGTTCAGCGACGTCGTCCGACAGGTCGACCCTGACGTGACCGCCCGCGACGCCAAGCGGTCCCTGGTGTTCCTCGAGGACCTGCTCTCCCGGCGGCTGCCCGTTCGCGAACGGGCCTTGGTTCGCTCGGCTCCGCCAGCCTCCAGCCGGACCGACGCTGCCTTCGTCGAGATCGCGGATCCGGACGGCTCGGTCGCAGCGCTGGTCGGACGTCTCGGGTTCGCCCGCGTGGGCACCCACCGCTCGAAGCCGGTCGACCGGTGGGCCAACGGCGGCGCCAACCTGGTGCTCAACCGCGCCCCTGCCGCAGAGACCGCGACGACCGCCCTGGGGATCGTCGCCGCTCCCGTGACCGCCGTCGCTGCCCGAGCCCGGACCCTGCTGTGGCCTCCGGTCGACCGCACCCGCGGCGACGACGAGGCGCTGCTGCCCGGCGTCACGCTGCCGGGCGGGCTGCACCTGTTCGTCAGCGACGAGCCCGGGCAGGCGGACGACTGGCGTACGGACTTCGTCGGTGACCCGGGCAGCGGCGACGACCAGCCCCCTGGCGGGCCAGGCGAGTGGACCGGCATCGACCACGTCGGGATCGCCGTCGCGCCGGACGACGTGAACGAGATCGTCAGCTTCTTCCGCAGCGTGCTCGGCCTGTCCCCGGGGCCGGTCGAGGAGTTCATCGAGCCGCACGGCAGGCTGCTCAGCCGCGCGCTGCGGCCCGCCGCGGGTGACCTGCGGGTCGTGCTCAACGTGGCCGACCGGGCCACCACGGCGCCCATCGGGGTCACCCAGCTCGCGTTCCGGTGCGACGACGTGACCCGCCAGGTGGCGACCCTCCGCGGCCGCGGTGTGCCGATGATGCCGGTGCCGGACAACTACTACGTCGACCTGCAGGCACGGTTCGACCTCGACCCGGACACCCTGGACACGCTGCGCCGGCACGGCGTGCTCTACGACCGCGCCGGGTCGGGCGAACTGCTGCACGCGTACACGCAGGTCCTCGACGGAGGGTTCCACGTCGAGCTCCTCGAGCGCCGCGGCGGCTACGACGGGTACGGCACGGCGAGCACCCACGTCCGGCTGGCGATGCAGGCGGCCCACGAGCAACGGGCAGCCAGACACCTCCTACGCTGACTGGATGCGCCGCCCGCCTCGGCTCCTCGTGCTGCTGCTCCTGCCCACCCTGGCGGCCTGCGGCAGCGACACGTCGGCGTCGACCGCCGCCCCGAGCCGGGAGAGCACCTCGACCACCAGCCCGAGCACCGCGTCGAGCCCGGCCGCCCGGGCCAGGCCGGTGTCGAAGGTGCTGGTCGTGATCGAGGAGAACCACTCCCTCGACCAGATGAGCGCCGGCATGCCGTACACGTTCGGCCTCGCGAAGCGCTTCGGCTACGCCACCCACTACACCGCGATCCGGCACCCCTCGCTGCCCAACTACGTCGCGATCGCCGGAGGCGGCACCTTCGGGATCGCCGACGACGACCCGCCGGCCGACCACCCGATCCACGCGCCGTCCGTCTTCGGCCGGGCGATCGCGAGCGGACACACCGCCGCCCTGTACGCCGAGGGCATGCCGCGTCGCTGCGCCGAGGACAACGGCGGCATCCGCTACGCCGTCAAGCACAACCCCTGGGCCTACTTCGTCGACGAGCGCACCGGGTGCCGACGCCACGATCTTCCCGCCGCCCGGCTCGGAAGCGCGATCCGGTCCGGTCACCTGCCCAACGTCGGCATGGTCATCCCGGACCTCTGCAACGACGCCCACGACTGCGACCTCTCCGACGCCGACGCCTGGTTCCGCGGCGTCATGCGGAAGGTGTTCGCCGGGCCTGACTGGAAGTCCGGCCGGCTGGCCGTGGTCCTCACCGCCGACGAGGACGAGCACGACAACCAGGGCAACACGGTGCTCACGATGGTGCTGCACGGCAGCCAGCAGGCGCGGGTGGTCGACACTCCGCTGACCCACTACTCGCTCTCCGGCCTGCTCAGCGCGGTGACCGGCACGCGGCCGCTCGGGGAGGCCCGCACCGCACCGTCGATGGCGGCAGCCTTCGAGCTCCCACTCGCCCGGGGATGAACCGGCGACTCCCGAGTGTTCGCTGCACATGACCGAGACGTCGGGCGCACGGCAGGACACGGTCGGACAGACCCCGTGGTCCTCCCGGCTGACGCTGCCCTTGCGGGCGTTCCAGCGCACCGAGACCGCCAGCGCCGGCGTGCTCGCCGGGGCGATCGTGGTCGCGCTCGTCTGGGCGAACCTGGGCCCGGGCTACGAGGACCTGTGGAGCACCGAGCTGTCGCTGCGCCTGGGGGACCTGGCCATCGAGCAGGACCTGAGGGAGTGGCTCAACAGCGGGCTGATGACGTTGTTCTTCCTGGTCGTCGGGCTCGAGGCGCGCCGCGAGTTCGACCTCGGGGAGCTGCGCGACCGCAAGCGGTTCCTGGTGCCGCTCGTGGCCGGAGTTCTCGGCATGCTGCTGCCGGTACTGCTCTACCTCGCGGTCACGCGCGGCACCGATGCCGCGTCCGGCTGGGGTGTCGCCATGTCGACGGACACGGCACTCGCGCTCGGCTTCCTCTCGGTGCTCGGTCGCGCCGTGCCCGGCCGGGTGCGCGTCTTCCTGCTCACGGTGCTGATCGTCGACGACCTCGTCGCGCTGGCCGTGATCGCCGGCTTCTACAGCGGCCCGATCTCGTGGTGGCCGCTGGTCGTGGCCGTCGCCGTGTTCGGGGTCTTCCTCGGCACCCTGCGCTACGGCGTCGACGTCCCGCTCGTCTACGCCGCGATGGGCGTGGTGATCTGGGGCGCCCTGCGCGCGAGCGGCGTCGACCCGGTCGTGGCCGGGCTGATGATCGGCCTGGCCGGCTCGGCGTACACCCCGAGCCGAGACACCCTCGAACGCGCCAGCAGCCAGTTCCGCGAGTTCCGTGAGGAGCCGACCCCCGAGCTGGCCCGCACGGCGTCCGTCGGGCTGACGGCGGCGCTGTCGCCGAACGCCCGGCTCCAGCGCTTCTACCTGCCGTGGACCAGCTATGTGATCGTGCCGCTCTTCGCGCTCGCGAACGCCGGGTTCGTCATCGACAGCGCATTCCTCGAGCGTGCCGCGCAGTCGCCGGTCACCTGGGGCATCGTGCTCGCCTACGTCGTCGGCAAGCCGGTCGGGATCGTGACCGGGACCTGGCTGGTCACCCGGCTGAGTGCCGGTCGGATCGGCTCACCGCTCGGCTGGGCCGCGCTCGCGGGAAGCGGCACCATCGCCGGCACCGGGTTCACGGTGTCGCTGCTGATCGCGACCCTCGCGTTCCAGGGCGACGTACTGGCCGAGGCCAAGGCGGGGGTGCTGGTCGCCGTGGCCGTGTCGGTCCTGCTCACGGCGGCTGTCTTCCGGCTGACCCGGCGGATGCCGCCGGAACGCCGGGTGCGGGCGCTGTTGGGCCGGGCCGAGCAGCTGGTCGACCTGGCCGTGCCGGTCGATCCGGAGCGCGACCACATCCGCGGATCGCTCGAGGGCCGCGTGACGCTGGTCGAGTACGGCGACTTCGAGTGCCCGCACTGCGGGGAGGCCGAGGCGGCCGCCCGCCGGGAGCTGGCCGAGGACTCCGACCTGCGCTTCGTCTGGCGACACCTCCCCCTGACCGACGTGCACCCGCGTGCCCAGCTCGCCGCCGAGGCGTCGGAGGCGGCCGCCGCGCAGGGCGCCTTCTGGGCGATGCACGACCTGCTGCTCGACCGGCAGGACCACCTGACCGCGCAGGACCTGGTGCGGTACGCCGAGGAGCTCGGCCTGGACGCGGAGCGGTTCCACCACGACCTCAAGCGGCACTCCCACGCGGCGCGGGTCGACCAGGACCTCGACTCGGCCGACCAGTCCGGCGTCTCCGGCACGCCCACCTTCTTCGTCAACGGCCGCCGCCACCACGGCGCCTACGACCTGGTGTCCCTGCGGCACGCGGTCAAGGTCGCCCGCGCCCGCGACGCCGCCGGCCTGGGGTAGGAGTCCGGCGACCCGTCGCAGATGGCGGGTCTGAGGAGGTCGACCCGTCGCAGATGGCGGGTGTGAGGACATCGACCCGTCGCAGATGGCGGGTGTGGGCGCGGTTCGGGGGACCTGGCGTCGCCATCTGCGACGGCTCAGCGGACCTGGCGTCGCCATCTGCGACGGCTCGGCGAACGACGACGAGAAGGGTCGTGTCCGCGCACAACGAGAACACGTTCCAGCGACGAGCCGACCACTAGACTGGGCGACCGACCCCGACCGCCGAGGTGCCCGCTCGTGACACTCGACGTCCAGCAGTTCGACCAGATCCTCCTGGTCGGCACCGGAGTGCTGCTGCTCGCGATCCTGGCGGTGCGGCTCTCGGTCGGCGTGGGCCTGCCCAGCCTGCTCGTCTACCTGCTGATCGGCCTGCTGCTGGGGGAGGGCGGGCCGGGCCAGCTGGACTTCGATAACGCCAAGCTCGCCCACGCACTCGGCTTCGGTGCGCTGATGGTGATCCTGGCCGAAGGTGGTCTCACCACGCCCTGGCCGAAGATCCGGCCGGTGATGCGGATGGGCCTCTCGCTGGCCACCATCGGCGTCGCGGTGAGCGTGGCGATCATGGCGGTCGCCGGACACTACCTGTTCGGCCTGCGGTGGGAGGTCGCGGTCCTGCTGGGCGCGGTCACCTCGCCGACCGACGCGGCAGCGGTGTTCTCAGTGCTCCGCCGGGTGCCGCTGCCGAGCCGTCTGATCGGGTCGCTGGAGGCGGAGTCGGGCCTCAACGACGCCCCGACCGTGGTGCTGGTGACCGTGATCAGCATGGGCGGCCACCACGGGTTCCTGGAGTTCCTGGGCATCGTGGTCGGCGAGCTCACGCTCGGCGTCGTGATGGGTCTGGCGGTCGGCTTCGGCGGTGTCGCGCTGATGCGCCGGGTGGCGCTGCCGGCCTCCGGTCTCTACCCGCTCGCCGTGATGTCGCTGGCGGTGATCGCCTATGCCGGCACCGCCGTGTTGCACGGCTCCGGCTTCGCCGCGGTGTACGTCGCCGCGCTGGTGCTGGGCAACGGCGACCTGCCGCACCGGGCCGCGACGCGGTCGTTCTCCGAGGGTCTTGCGTGGCTGGCCCAGATCGGGCTGTTCGTGATGCTCGGACTGCTGGCGGTACCAGACCGGATCGGCCTGGACACCGTCGCGCTGGCGATCGTCGCCGGGCTGGTGCTCACGTTCGTGGCGCGGCCGGTCTCGGTGCTGGTCAGCTCGCTGGTGCAGCCGATGCCCATCCGCGAGCTCGCGTTCCTCTCCTGGGCCGGGCTGCGCGGAGCGGTGCCGATCGTGCTCGCGACGATCCCGCTGGCCGCGGAGGTGCCGGGCTCGAGGCGGCTGTTCGACATCGTGTTCGTGTTCGTCGTGATCTACACGCTGCTGACCGGACCGACCCTGCCGTGGGCGGCCCGGGTGCTGAAGGTGGCGCGGCGCAGCGAGCCGCGGGACCTCGAGGTCGAGGCGGCGCCCCTGGAGCGGATCGCGGCCGACCTGCTCCAGATCACGATCTCGCCGAAGTCACGCCTGCACGGGGTCGAGGTCGGCGAGCTCCGGCTGCCGTCCGGCGCCTCCGTCGCGCTCGTCGTACGGGGCGGCAACACGCTGGTGCCGGAGCGGCGGACCGTGCTGCGACACGGTGACGACCTGCTCGTCGTGACACCGCGCAAGCAGCGCGAGGCGACCGAGCGGCGGCTTCGCTCGGTCTCGCTGGGCGGCCGGCTGGCGCAGTGGCTGCACGACGAGCCGGACTGAGCGCTCCTACTGGCCGGTGCCGGGGTCGACCTCGTCGATACAGCTGCGGATCGGCTTGTCGAGCTTGAGCTTCTTGGGACCGGGCTTGCGCAGCTTCGTGAACTGCGGGCCCAGCATCACGTCGACGCCCGGGCCGTACTCGTCGTCGGCGTGGATCACCTTGGCCGGTGGCTTGAACTGGTTGGCGACGAGCTGGGCCTCCGGGTCGTCCTCGTCGGTGGAGAGCACCTGTGCGTAGCTGACCTTGATGCCGGCGGGGGCGTTGGCCACGTCGCCGGGCCGGAAGGAACGGCGCTCGAGCTCGGCCAGGGTGCGGTCGGCGAGCCCACTGCGCTTGCTGTCGTTGTAGACGCTGACCGTGACCTCGCGGCGGAAGATCTCCTTCTTGACCTTCTCCGCCTGACACGCGGGAGTGGACCCGACCACCTTCGGGAAGGGCTCGCTCGCGGCGTTCCACCCGATCACCAGCATCATCACGAGGACCACGAGGAGCACCACGAGCGTGCCCGCCGTACGGCCCCTGCTCATCGCCGACACGGCACTAGCCTGCGACCACGTGCACGCGTGCGTGGAGCACGTTGCGCTGCTGGAGGGCGGCACGGAGCGCCCGGTGGAGCCCGTCCTCGAGGTACAGGTCGCCCTGCCACTCGACGACGTGGGCGAACAGGTCGCCGAAGAAGGTGGAGTCCTCGTCGAGCAGGGCCGCGAGCTGGAGGGTGTCCTTGGTGGTGACCAGCTCGTCGAGGCGCACCGTGCGCGGCGGAAGCGCGGCCCAGTCGCGGGGCGCCAGCTCGTGGGCCGGATAGGGCCTGCCCTCGCCGACGCGCTTGAAGATCACGCTCGCCATCATATGGAGCGGGGAATCCCGGCGCCTGTCGGGCAGCCTGCGCGGAGACCTAGTCTCATCCCCATGACGGAGCAGACCGACCCGATCAGCGCAGCGGTGGCACCCGGATACCAGTTCGAGGGCGCCGCGCTCGAGCTCGGCGGCCTGATGCTCGACGCGGAGCACCTCTCCGACGTGCAGATCCGGATCCCGCTCGCGATGCTCAACCGGCACGGTCTGGTCGCCGGCGCCACCGGCACCGGCAAGACCAAGACCCTGCAGCTGATGGCCGAGCAGCTCTCCGCGAACGGGGTGCCGGTCTTCGCCGCCGACATCAAGGGCGACCTGTCCGGGATCTCGGTCGCCGGCGAGGGTGGCGAGAAGATCGTGGCCCGTGCTGCGTCCGTCGGCCAGGAATGGGCGGCGACGGCGTTCCCGGCCGAGTTCTACGCGCTCGGCGGGCAGGGCACCGGCATCCCGCTGCGGGTGACCATGTCCGCGTTCGGGCCGACGCTGCTGAGCAAGGTGCTCGGTCTCAACGACACCCAGGAGTCGTCGCTGGGGCTGGTCTTCCACTACGCCGACCGCAACGGGATGGCGTTGCTCGACCTGACCGACCTGCGCGCCGTGATCCAGTACCTGACCTCCGACGAGGGCAAGGCCGAACTCAAGGACCTCGGGGGGCTCTCGTCGGCGACCGCGGGCGTGCTGCTCCGCGAGCTGATCGCGTTCTCCGACCAGGGCGCGGACGCGTTCTTCGGCGAGCCCGAGTTCGAGACCGCCGACTTCCTGCGCACCACCGCCGACGGCAGGGGCATCGTCTCGCTGGTCGAGCTGCCGAACCTGCAGGACCGCCCGGCGGTGTTCTCGACCTTCCTGATGTGGTTGCTGGCCGACCTGTTCCACGACCTGCCGGAGGTCGGTGACGTGGACAAGCCCAAGCTGGTGTTCTTCTTCGACGAGGCCCATCTGCTGTTCCGTGACGCCTCCAAGGCGTTCCTGGAGTCGATCGCGCAGACCGTCCGGCTGATCCGCAGCAAGGGCGTGGGCGTCGTCTTCGTGACCCAGTCACCCACCGACGTACCGGACGAGGTGCTGGCCCAGCTCGGCTCCCGCATCCAGCACCAGCTCCGCGCGCACACGCCGAACGACGCCAAGGCGCTCAAGCGGACCGTGGACACCTACCCCACCTCGGCGTACGACGACCTCGGCGCCGTGATCACCAGTCTCGGCATCGGTGAGGCGATCGTGACCGTGATGAACGAGCGTGGCGCACCGACGCCCGTGGCGTGGACCCGGTTGCGTGCCCCCGAGTCGCTGATGGCCCCCGCACCCGCTGCCGGCATGCAGGCCGCCGTGGCGGCATCCGCCCTGCGCGCGAAGTACGCGACGGTCGGTCGACCGCGACTCCGCCCGCGAGGTGCTCGCGCGCAAGCTCGAGGAGGGCGCCGCGAAGGAGAAGGTCGAGGCCGAGGCGAAGGCGCCGTCCGCACCGCGGACCCAGCCACGTCCCCCCTCGCGTGGCCGTGCGCGTCAGGACAAGAGCGTGGTGGAGGAGGTGGTGGGCTCGACCGCGTTCCGCCAGGTGATGCGCACCGCTGCCCGCGAGATCGTGCGCGGCCTGTTCAAGACCGGGCGGCGCTGAGACCGCTCAGGCGCTCCACCGGATCGCCTCGGCAGCCAGGTCGGCCGGCGGGTGAACGCCCCGGAGCTCGGGGCGCTCCTCCAGCAGCTGGGCGAGGCCACCGAGGTTGCGGTCGGCGCGGTCGCGGGCGGCGGCGACGAGGGCGTCACGGCGCTCCTCGGTCTCCGGGTCGGTCACGGCCAGGATCCGGTTGGCGATGCGGGGCATGGGTCTCTCCCGTTGGGCTATGGGTCACTCGTGATGACCGATGGGGCTGCAGCATGCCCAACGAACGAGACACGAATGTTTCTCCGCGTGAACTCCCGGTGAACGGGAGGATTTTCGCTCAGGCGTCCTGGAGCAGCCCGATCACGTTGCCGTCGGGGTCGTTGAGGGTGGCCGTGACCCGGCCGCCGCCGACCTCCCGCGGGTCCTGCACGGACGTCGCGCCGGCATCCAGCATCGCCTGCCGCGTGGCCGCGAGGTCGGCGACGTGCAGGAACGGGACCGGCCCGTCGAGACCGTTGCGTGCGCCGTTGGGGTCGAGGCCCACCTGCTGGCCGTCGACCTCGAAGCCGACGTAGTAGGGCTGGTCGGTGGTCGGGCCGGAGCCGAGTGCGGCGGTGAAGACCGCCTTGGCCGCCTCGAGGTCGGTGACCGGGTAGATGATCGTGTTGATCGGCATGGTGGTTCCTCTCGTCGTGTCACATCGGACTGGTGGGGCTCGTCGTACCCATGACGGATCTCCGGACGGGAACGTGACATGACTGAAGCAGACTTTCTCGCGCAGCGGTTCGAGCAGAGCCGACCGCACCTGGCCGCCGTGGCCTATCGGATGCTCGGGTCGACCGCTGAGGCCGACGACGCGGTGCAGGAGACGTGGCTGCGCCTGAGCCGGTCCGACGCCGACGGCGATCGACAACCTGACCGGCTGGCTGACCACGGTCGTCGGCCGCGTCTGTCTGGACATGCTCCGCTCGCGTACGACGCGCCGCGAAGCGCCCCTCGACCACACGCCCGAGCCCGCCGACGACCTCGACCCGGAGCAGGACGCGGTGCTCGCGGACACGGTCGGCGCCGCGCTCGTGGTCGTTCTCGACACGCTGAGTCCGAACGAACGGCTGGCGTTCGTGCTGCACGACCTGTTCGGTGTCGCGTTCGCCGAGATCGCGGCGATGCTCGACGCCACCCCTGAGGCGGCCCGGCAGTACGCAAGCCGGGCACGTCGGCGGCTGCGCGGCTCGGACGCGTCCGGGCGGCCCGACCCCGTGCGTCAGCGTCGCGTCGTCGAGGCGTTCCTGACTGCCTCGCGCGGCGGCGACTTCGACGCCCTGTTGCGGCTGCTCGCGCCCGACGTGGTGGTCAGTGGCGACGCCGCCGCGGTCGCGATCGGCGCGGACGCCGAGCTGCGCGGGCGCCGCCAGGTGGCCGAGGCGTACTCGGGCCGCGCGCGGGCCGCTCGGCTGGTCCTGCTCGACGGGCTCGCGGGCGCCGCCTGGTCGCTGCGCGGCGAGGTGAAGGTGGCGTTCGTGTTCACGACCGACGGCGACCTGGTCACCGGGATCCACCTGGTCGCCGACCCGCGGCGGCTGGAGGAGATCAGCGTCGAGCGCGCCGTCTAGGAGGGCCCCGTGGACGGCCCCGGGCGCCGGGGGCCGAGCAGGTCGTCGGTCGGGCGCGGCTTCCCGCCGGGGAGACCCACGTCGGTGCGCTCCGAGATCGTGCAGTCCGCCTCGAGCGAGCAGCTCACGGTCACGAAGCCGGTCTCGAGCCCGGATTCGCGGTCGACGTACTGCAGCCGCACCGAGAGCACCTTCAGGGGAGCCGACAGGGGGGTGGAGAACCGGCTGAACGTGGGTGCGTTCTCCACGCCACCCGCCGTACCCAGCTGGTCGACGACGGTCCAGGTGACCTCGTCGCCATCGGTGTTCCACAGGACCCAGGGCCCGTCGGTGGCGTGCAGGTGACCGATGTCGACCACGCCGGGCGGCTGGTCGGGGATGCCGTCGTCGTACGGCGCGGTCAGGCTGCCGTCCAGCGCGCGCACGGCGGTGAGGTCGTCGAGACCGAGGTAGCCGGCGACCGCGTCCGGCTGGTGCAGCAGCACGATCCGGCCCAGTCCCTTGCCCGCGTCGTCGTCGACCACCTTCCGGAGCCGGGTGCCCAGCTCCTGCTCGGTGACGCCCTCCTCGTTGGTCACCAGCACCCCGAAGAGTGCCTTGTGCTCCCGGTCGTGGGCGCCCGAGACCCGAAGCCCGTCCACCTCGACCGTGTCGAGGTCGGGCAGCTCGATGCCGTCGTCGGCCATCTGTTGCCAGGTGCGGGTCGAGTCGTGGTCACCGCCGACGGCGGCCACCGGGACGTCGCCCCCGACCTTCGACTCCGCCTTGATGTACGCCGATTCGGCCACGGTGCCGTTGGAGCTGACGTCGCCGGCGATGGTGCGCAGCGAGATCGCGTCGGGGCCGAGCGACGCGGCCAGCGCCTCGTACAGGGCCGTGCGCACGTGGACACCCACGAAGCTGCCCTGCGTGTCTGCCTCGGCGATCACCAGACGTTCGCCGGTTCGGGGGCGCAGGTCCGCTCCCCGCCGCGCCAGCGCCGAGGTGAAGCTGAGCGTGGCCGCGTCCTCGTAGGCGCGGCCCTCCGCCTTGATCCGCCGGGTGTTCTTGTCGATGAACGGCTTGACCTGCGAGGCGATCTCGCGCGTCTCGGGGCTCCCGAACGACAGCTGGTCGACGCCGGGCATGGTGTAGACCGTGCCCGGAGAGTTGTTGCAGTCCCAGGCCGCGAACAGCCCTCCGGCCGCGCCGACGGACAGCGCCGTCGCGACCCCCACGAGCGCCGCCGTCGTCGCGAGCTGGCGGCGCCGTGAGACGCTCGTCCACGGTCCGCGGGGCACGAGCACGAACAACAGCGCACCGCCCAGCGCGGCCGCCAGCAGCTCGTCGCGCAGGAGGTGTTGGCGCAGGCCGGACGACAGCTCCGCGGCGTACGCGTCGACCGTGCGGTCGGGATCGTCGATCAGGGCGACGTTCGCCTGGATGAACTTCGGGTCGACGTACGACGCGAGCGTGCCGCCTGCTTCGGGAGGACCGGTCGCGCGGGCGTAGGCGCCCAGACCGAAGGCGCCGGTCTGACCCCAGTACACCTTGCCGAAGAGTCCCGTATCGAGGGTGGAGCGTCCGTCGTGGCAGAGGCCGACCTCGACCGGGAACGTGCCCAGGTGGTCGTTGAACCGCACCTGCTCGACCGCCCGTTCCACCGCCACCGGCAGCGCGATCAGCGCCGCCGCCAGGGCGCACGCGAGCCCGCGGAGCACCGGCGCCACCCAGGGAGGCGCTGGACCTGTCAGGTGCCGGCGCCAGGCAGATCGCGGGGTGCGCACCGCCCGATGGTACGAGCCGCCGGGGACTGGACCCCTACGCTGGCGACGTGGCCAGTCTCGCGGACCGTCTGGACGCGTTCCAGCGGCGGCACCGCGTCGTCGGATTCCCGTTGGCGGTCGCCTACAAGTTCTTCGACGACCAGAGCAACTACCTGGCCGCGACGGTGACGTACTACTCCTTCGCCGCGATCTTCCCGCTGCTGCTCCTCTCCTCCCAGGTGTTCGGGTTCCTGCTGCAGGGCAACGAGGAGCTCCAGAAGAGGATGCTGGACTCGACCCTGAGCCAGTTCCCGATCGTGGGCACGGCACTCGGCACCCCCCAGGGACTGGCCGGCAGCGCGGGGGTGGTGGCGGTGGGGATCCTTGCTGCGCTCTACGGCATCCTCGGGCTCGGCCAGGCCGCACAGAACGCGATCCACGTCGCCTACGCGATCCCCCGCAACAGCCGTCCGAACCCGTTCCTGAGCCGCGTGCATTCCGGACTCCTGCTGATGGTCTCCGGGCTGGTGCTGGTCGTCGTCGCCACCATCACCAGCATCGCCGCCAACGCCGAGGTGTTCGGCGTTGGCGTGAACTTCGCCATCGGCCTCGCGGTCAGCGTGGTCTCAGCCCTGCTGACCGCCACCGTCCTCGCCCTGATGATGCGTGTGGCACTGCCTGAAAGCGCACCCTTCCGGCAGCTGCTGCCCGGCGCGCTGGCCACAGCCGCGATGTGGCAGGCGCTGCAACGCCTGGGCCGCTTCTACGTCAGCCACGTGGTGGCCCGCGCCACCGACTTCAACGCGCTGTTCGCGCTCACGCTCGGCCTGCTTGCCCTGCTGTACGTCGCCGCCAACATGGGTGTGGTCGGCATCCAGATCAACGTGGTCCTCACCCGCCACCTGTGGCCGCGCGCCCTGCTCACCCCCTTCACCGACAACGTCGAGCTCACCGAGGCGGACCGCCGTGCCTACGTGGCCTACGCGCAAGCCCAACGACACAAGGGCTTCGAGCGGGTCGACGTGACCTTCGACAAGGGCGGCGACAGCCCGGGCTGACCTGGTCCGCCCACGCTCACCGGCCCCGCGCGGCGAAGTGCTGGTAGTCGGGGGACGCCCACGACCCGCCCCACTCCCAGCCGATCGCCGCGAACGCCCGGACCACGACGTCACCCGCCCGGATGACCCCGGCCGGCACGGACGATCCAGCCGACCGGTCGAGCTGTGCGTAGGACCGACCGTCCGCCGGGCGGACGGACCCGTCCACCAGGTAGGGATTCTCGACCGGGTTGATGTCGATTGCCGCGCCGAAGGCGTGGTTCGACCAGGTGGCACTCCCGGCGACCCGGCGGCAGTTGTAGGCCGAGGTGTTGTCGGCGGCCATCGACCGGGCGTCGTCACCGTCGAAGTCGCTGGCCAGCCGCATCTGCCGGATCGGCCAGCGCGCGTCGTACAGCCGCGCGAAGACTCCTGCCACGTCCCGCGCGTGACGTGCGGCGACGACCATCTCGCCGAGGTGGTGGCGCCCGTCGAAGCCGACGTGGGACAGCCTCAGGTAGCGGAGGTCGGACCAAGGCACCGGGCACCTCGGGCCGTGGGTGGAGCGCATGCGTGTCCGCAGCGCCGGCCCGATCCGCCGAATGGACGCGCCGTACGCCGGCAGGTCGCCAGGCGAGGCGCCAACGTCGGACGCCGATGCCGGGAGCGGTCGGGCAGCCAGACCAGAGCAGCCCCGCAGCCCGCGCCACCGGGCGACCGCAGCTGTGCGTGACGCGCCGTGCAGCGGCAGTGGTCGACCGAAGCGCTGGATCTGCGCGGGGACCCACTCGTCGGACACCACGCGCCCGTCCTTCACACGCAGCTGGAGGACTCCGCTGTCGGGACGGTGGTCGTGGTACCAGATGAAGTTGCCAAGGCCGTACGCGACGTAGGTGTCGCCCAGCCAACCGGCGCCCTGCTGGACATGGGCGTGGGTGCCGACCACCACGTCGGCGCCCGCGTCGGCGAGGGCCCGCGCCATCCGCACCTGCGCGGGGCTCGGGCACCTGTGCTCGGGGACCCCCCAGTGCAGGTAGACCACCGCGACCTCGTCGCGGGCGGTCGTGCGGAGCGCCGCCTGGAGGGCGCGGAGCGACCGCGGGTCGCGGGCGGCGGCGATCCCGGGAGTGGTGGCGCCCGCCTCCCAGACCGAGCTCGATCCCTCGCGCGGCGAGGCGTCGGCGGCGAAGACGGCCAGGTCCGTGTCGTTGACGGTCACGCGGTACGGCGTGAGGGCAGCGCCGCGGTCAGGGCCGACACCCACGACCGGGATCGGGCTGCGCCTGGCCGCGCGCAGGGTGTCCGCGAGTCCGTCCGCCCCGTAGTCGGCGCCGTGGTTGTTCGCCATCGTGACCACGTCGACACCGGCTCGCTCCAGCACCTGGAGCGCAGCGGGCGGCGCCCGGAACCAGTATCGGTCGGCGGCGGTCTCGAGCTCCTTCGGATCACGGGTGCCGCCGCTGGTGATGGCGCTCTCGAGGTTGACCATGGTGAGGTCTGCGCGTCGCAGTGTCCGCGTGATCGGTCCCAGCGCACCGCGCGGGTGGTCCAGCAGGGTCGCCAGGTGGAGCTGGAAGTGCACGTCGCCTGCGAACCCCAGGGTCACCACGCGCGTGGGCTCGTCGACCGGTGCGGGGCCTGCCGCTGACGGTGGCGGTCTCGACGGCACCACGGACTCGCCGCCCTGGCACCCCGTGGACGCGAGGACGGCCGTCAGGGCGAGCAGAGCGGCGGCGCCGCGGCGGCTCATGATCGGCCCGACGCTGGGTCCTGCGCGAGCTGGGCGCACATCATCGATTCTCCACCCGGAAGGACGCGCGGGTGCGAGGAAAGGTTGCACGGGGCCCGGACATGCATTCATTCCGGACGTGTGAGCGACGCCCCGAGCCGGAGCCCGGGGCGCCGAATGGCGGAGGATAGGGGATTCGAACTGGCGGGGTTGGCCCGACGCCCTCACACCCCGATACCCCGATTTGCGCTCAAACTGAGCGTGAAGTGCGCCTCGGAACAGCAAACGACATCGCTGGGATACGCCGATCTACATGGCCGGTAGCACCTGAGTTAGCACATGAGAATCGCGTTCAGAGTGCCGAGACCTTGACGTCGAATCCGTCGACCAGGAGCTCCAGGTCGGACTTGTCGGCTGTGATCACGACCGACGGAGCCAGCTCGACCGCGGTGGCGGCCACGATGGCGTCCACAGTGAGGTCTCGCTTCTTGCGTCGCACCTTCTCGGCCCGAGTGCGCAGAGCGCCGGCTCGCATCGCCACACTTTGGGGAAGGTCAACGGTGGGGATCTTCCCCAGGATGTGCCAGATCGCGGCATCGCTTGGGGCACCAGTCGCGACCTCGGCGAGGATCACCGCGGGGATGAGGACGCGGTGATCGGCTCGCTGGGCGGCTGCCAACCGCTCGGCCATCCCCTTGCGCTTCTCAGCCAGGGCCGAGACAGCTTCGGCGTCCAGGATCAGTACGCGGGCCAACCTCTCAGCGCCACTCGTCGACGTACCGAGCGACGGCGTCGGTGTCGAGTGGTCCGTTGACCTCGACCAGTTCGCCGATCAGGTCATCGAGGCCGTCCCGCTCGAGCTGCCTGCGTAGGGCGTGGGTGGCGTAGGCCGAGACCTTGCCTGGCTCCACCCGCTCCCGGACGCGGTGGAGGACGTCAGACTCGATCGTGAGACTGACCTTCTCGAAAGCCTGCTGACTGGTCACCAGTCGATCCTACCCGCAAGGCGATCCGACCAGATGCAGGTGCCGCACTTCATTTGTCCGACCACCACGCTCTCTCGACCTCTTCCACCACCAACCCCCCTCTGCACCTACTTCCTTACGCCCCCAGCCCCTTCTCCCTGCTTCCTGCCCATCCCCCTTTCCCTTCCCTATCCCTCCGCCCGCCTTTCGTTCTGCTCTTTCACCCCACTCCTTTGAATGGACGTATGCTACCGTGGTAGATACGAACCGCGCGATATTATAAACAGCGAGGAGTCGGTATGCAGGGTGGGGTAGTCCTCTTCCGGGGCACTGGGTCGGCCGCGTGCCGGTACCTGGAGTCGGATCGCTTGCGCGCTGACGACTACTACCTGGAGTCCGGCATCGCGCTGGCCGCGTTCGCGGAGATCGATGGCAACGGCAAGGTGCTCACCGCCTCCGAGCTCGACGCCGACACCTACGCCCGGTGGGTGGACTGGATCGACCCGTCGACGGGCAGATCGATGGGCAGGCCGCGCCTGCCGGGTGATGAGGGTTCGGGGAAGCGAGGGTCGCCGCGGTTCGCGGAGATGGTGGTCAACACCCCGAAGTCGCTGTCGATCGCCGCTGCCCTGCATCCCGAGGTTTCGGACGCGCTGGATGGAGCGCAGGCCGACGCGACCGCTGAGATCCGACGGTTCCTCGGGTTGCACTCGGTCACCCGGGTCGGACCGCGGGGCAGACAGGAGGTGGTGTCGGCTGAGCGGTTGCAGACCGTAGCGGTGGTACACCGGACCAGTCGCGCGGGCGACCCCCATCGACACGTGCACTTTCAGATCGGCACCCGGGTGTGGGCGGCCGGCAGGTGGCGCGGCCTGGACACTGCGGCCCTGTTCAAGCAGCAGGGCGCGATCCGAGCACTCGGCACCGCCGTCATCGCCGCCCACCCGGGGCTCGCCCAGGCGCTGGACCGACACGGCCTCACCCTGGACCCGGTGTCGGGCGAGGTGATCGAGCTGGAGCCGTTCAACGCGGTGATGTCGAAGCGCGCCGGCCAGGTGGAGAGCAACCTCGCCGACCTGGAGGCCGCGTGGGTCGAGGCGCATCCCGGTCAGGAACCCGGGCCCGTCGTCACCTCCCGGATGGTCGCCGTAGCCTGGGCCAAGGACCGGCCACAGAAGCGACCCACCACCCTGGCCCACGAGGACGGTTGGCGTCGGGAGTTGGCCAACGCCGGGTACGACCCCGAACTGAACCGCCCGCCCCGTGGTGGCTGCCGCCCGCTCGCGTGCAAGCCGATTTCGCTGGACGACCTGCAAGTACAGACCGTCGCCTCCCGGGCGCTGGATCGATGCGCGGCATGGGCCTCGACGTGGACCCGGCACACCGTTGCCGAGCACGTGACCCGGATCGTCACCGAGTACGGCGTACGCGCCGAGCCCGCGCAGCTGCGCGACCTGGTCGAACTTGCGACGGGTCTGGCCGTCGGGGACTGTCTCTCGGTGCTACCGCCCGGAGCCGCCCGACCTGAGCACGTCGCCCACCTGACCAGCCTGGCCAGGTGGTCGCCGCAGAGATGGGGTTGCGTGACCTGCTCGCGGCCCTTGTGGCCACCAGCGCGAACACCGAGATCCCCGATGTGACGACACTGGCCGCCGAGCGGGGGCTGGACGACGGGCAGGCCCGCGCTGCGGCAGCGGTCGCCTCGACCGACCCGCTGGTGGTCGTGGAGGGTGCCGCAGGTGCAGGCAAGACGACCATGCTCGCCGTCGCCATCGATGGTGCCGCCGCCGTGGGTCGAGCCACGAGGATCGTGACGCCGACGAAGAGGGCGGCCGACGTAGCTGCCCGAGAGCTCGGCGTACCAGCCGAGTCGGTCGCCAAGCTGCTCCATGCCCACGGTTGGCGTTGGAACGGCGACGGCGTGTGGACCCGGCTCGCCGTCGGGGATCCCGAGCCCGACAGCGACGGCACATACGGCGGGGCGCCAGTTTGGGCGCGACTGGAGCGCGGTGAACGAGTAGTGGTCGACGAGGCTGGCATGCTTGACCAGGACAGCGCCATCGCACTCCTCACGGTTGCGGGCGATGCCGGGGCCACCGTTGCGCTGGTTGGAGACCGGGCCCAGCTCCCGGCCGTCGGGCGTGGCGGGGTGCTCGACATGGCCGCGGCCCTCACCACCGGGCACGGTGGATCCGTCTTCGACCTGGACTCGGTTCACCGGTTCTCCGACCCGGCGTACGCCGACCTCACCCTCCGGCTCCGAGCAGGGCGCGACCCGGCGCGCCTGTTCGACCGGCTGCACGCGCTCGGACATGTCCGGTTGCACCGTAGTACCGATGGCGCATGCGAGGACATCGCCGCCGCGACCACAGAAGCGATCGAGGCCACCAGGACGGTCGCCGCGACCGTGGCGACCAACGATGAGGCTCGGGCGCTCAACGATCGCATCCGCGTTCAACGCCTCGCATGCGGCGAGGTCGAAGACACCACGACGGCAACCGGGAACGACGGGCTGCCGATCGGTGTGGGTGACGTGATCGCCACCCGCAAGAACGACAGCACACTGAGGGTCGCGAACCGGCAGACCTGGGCCGTCCACAGCATCAGCAGTGATGGCACCGTCTGGGCAGTTGAAAACTCCAGCCGGTCGAAGCACCGGCGGTCCGTTGCCCTCCCCGGCTCGTACGTGAGCGAGCACGTGCATCTCGCGTACGCCGCAACCGCGTATGGCGTCCAAGGCATCACCACCACTAGCGGGCACACCCTCCTCTCGGAGGCGTTGGACGCATCCGGGGTGTACGTCGGGATGACCCGCGGCCGCGACTCGAACGTGCTTCACGTCGTCGCCGACGACCTCGACGAAGCCCGCGAGCTGTTCATCGACGCGCTCCAGCGCGACCGTGCGGACCACGGCCTCCAAGCAGCAACATCGGATGCCCAAGTCAGCGTCGCGGGGCTGGCCGCTCAGGGACCGGTGAAGGTCGTCAACGACGAACGGGCTCGGCTGGTCGAGGCCATCGCCCACGCAGAGCGGGAAGCAGCACGATGGCAACACGCCGCCGGTCTGCTGTCCGCCCAAGCGCAGACCCACGCGAATGAGGAAGCCTTCGGCCGCGCCGCCCTCGCCAAAGCCGAAGCTCACCTGACCGCGGTGCGAGACGCCGCCGTATGGCCACTGCTCGCCCAGGCCACGGCGGACGGGCAGGCCTACCTCGATATCCACCGCCAACAAGACGCCGCGTGGGACGCAACCCGCTCGACGAACCGACTCGGCCGGCGTGCCGCCCGCCGGCGACTTGACGCCGCTCAGGCGGAGGCCCACGACGCCCACGAGACAACAGTGGACCGCTGGGGCAGCGTGCCCGACATCGGCAGATGGGCCGCCACGACTCGCGACGGACTCGAAGCGTGGGCCGCTCGCGTTGCGCATCAACGCACCGAAGCCCGGCCCGCCGTCGCCAGTGCTCGCCAGGATGTCGCGTCGACCGATGAAGCACTCAAGCAGACCCGACGGTGGCACCGCGCCGAGGCCGAGGAACTGACCATCGGCGTCTACGGCCGACGCGACGCCGCTTCTCTCCGAACAGTCAGCGGAGCCCACCGCGCCCAAGCTCGAGCGCAACGATGGCAGCAGAACGCCGACGTGGCGCGCGACGACCTCGCCCGCATCGAATCCCTCCCGATCGAACGAGCCGCGCAATTCATCGAAACAAGCCAGGCACAAGCAATGCAGGCCGAGGACATGCAAACACTCACCGCCCGCGGCGCCCGACGCGGACTGCCGACGGAGCACGGGAGCCAGCACACAGACCCAGAGCTCGGCCTGGGCATATAGCCCCAGATAGCCAGACAGGACCCAACGGAAGAATCCTCACGAGCCGACCACGCGCTTGGGGCACTCATGCGCGGCAAGCCACACCTTGACACGTCACTCGCGGCGAAATGACTGCTGCTCGGGTCAACAGAGTGCGAAATCTGGTCGGGGGGTTAGTCGAGTGGGGCGCGTTGGGCGCTCACGCGCCAAGTACGCGACCCCTGCTACGACGTCAAGGGGTTTCCTCGAGAGCGTCCAAAGTGGTCCATCGAGTGCCGGACCTTGAACGCGTCCAGCTCCGGGTCCGCGAAGGAAGGGTGGCTGAGCGCACTTGCAGCCGCGTCCCGGGGCGTAGGGGCGGCAGGCCAAGTGTCCTCGGTTGCGGGCACGGGTGACGCGGATTCGAAGAAAGTTTCGCTGGGGGCTTGACCGTGACGACCGTCTCATAGATTATCGATTATCTAGTAGGTGCCTGTGACGGGCGCCACAGGCATTGGAGGCCCACATGAGTGAAGCAGTCGCCACCTTCTTCGGCGATGACGAGTTCCCCGTCGAGTGGGAGGACGGCCAGAAGGATCTGCTGTGGGTGCACGACGACCTGCACATCCCGAACCCGGTCTCGCCGATGTACGCCGACATCGGTGGCTGGTGGCTCAAGTGCGACTACATGTTCCGCCGGTTCGGGACGCCGTTCGCCTCGGACTGGATCTCCAAGATCATCAACGGCTACGTCTACACAGCGGCCATCCCGGCCGAGGTCGGCCTGAGCGCCGAGACCAGCGGAGTACGGCGCGCGCTACACCCCCCGCACGCCCGCTCGACCCCAACTACGCCGGTGAGATCGGCGGCTACCTCGGCTGGACGCTCCCGACTACGCCGAGAACTTCCTGGACTGGTGGCGCGACCGCCTCGTCCCGGAGATGAAGCGCAACTTCGAGCGGTTCGACACTGCGGACTACCGACTCGATGAGCCTGGTCGAGCTGGCGTCCTGCTCGAGGACGCGATCGACATGCACGACCGGCACTGGTCGATCCACTGGACCCTCAACTTCGCCCAGTTCTCCGCGACGATGGGACTGAACGCAGCCATCGCCGAGGTCAAGGGCGAGGGTGACCACTCGGCGCTGATGGGCCGGCTGCAGAGCTCGACCGACAACCGCAACTGGGACTCCATCGAGGAGCTCTGGAAGATCAAGGAGTCGGTCAAGACGAGCGGCGGTGCGGTCGCTGCGGCGTTCGAGTCCGGGACCACCGGCGCCGAGGTGATCAAGGCGCTGGAGGCCACCGACGAGGGCCGGCGTTCCTGGGCAAGGAGATCGAGGCCTACCAGGCCGAGTACGGCTTCAAGTCCATGTGGGCGCACGAGTTCTCGTTCCGCACCTGGCGCGAGGACCCCACTCCCGATCGTCGACGCGGTCCGGGCTACCTCGAGGCCGACTACGACTTCCCGGACGAGATCGCCGCCGTGGCCAAGGACCTCGAGGCCGCCAAGGCCGAGGTGCATGGACGGGGTGCGCCGAGGGACGCGACCGGGATCGTCTGCAGCAGGCTCTGGACCTGAGCCTGCGGATGAACCCGCTGACCCCCGACCACCACTTCTACATCGACCAGGGCACGAACGCGCGGGTCCGCCTCGTGCTCATCGCGATCGGCCGGAAGCTGGTCGAGGAGGGCAAGCTCAACGACCCCGAAGACGTGATGTACCTGCGGTACAACGAGCTGCGGGTCCTGATGGCCGGCTCGCAACGGCTTCGACGCCGAGGACCTGGTCGGCGACCGTCGCGACGAGCGGGAGAGCGCCTACGAGACCCGGCCGCGCGACTGGGTGGGCACCGCGACCGAGGAAGCACTCGCCTTCCCCTACCTCTCGCTGTGGGCGTTCCCGGAGAAGGTCTACCGCAAGCCGCCCACCACCGAGGGCGAGATCCATGGCCTGGGCGCCTCCGTCGGTGTCGTCGAGGGCACCGCCCGGGTCGTTCTCTCCCCGGAACAGTTCGCTCAGGTCGAGCGGGGCGAGATCGTGGTCTGCCGGATGACCAGTCCCGCCTGGGTCGTGCTCTTCACCAAGATCTCCGGGCTGGTCACCGACGCCGGTGGCATGGCGTCCCACCCCGCGGTCGTCTCGCGCGAGTTCGGCATCCCGGCCGTCGTCGGCACCTCCGACGCCACCCGCCAGATCAGGACCGGCGACCGGGTGCGCGTCAACGGCGCCACCGGTGTCGTCGAGGTGCTGGCGTGACTCTCGAACGCTCGGTGATGCGTGAGCAGATCAAGGAGCTCATCATCAAGCGGATCCTCGAGGGGACCTACCAGCCCGGTCAGCGTGTGGTGGAGCTCCAGCTCGTCCAGGAGCTCGGCGTGAGCCAGGCTCCTGTGCGGGAGGCACTCCGCGACCTTGAGGCGATGAAGTTCATCGAGTCAGAGCCGTACCGAGGAGCACGCGTACGTCAGGTCACCCGAGAGGAGCTGACCGAGACCTATCCGGTCCGGGCCGCCCTGGAGGAGCTCGCCGGAGGCATGACCGGCCCGGTGGTGGACGACGGGATGCTCCGGATGCTGGAGACGGAGATCCAGAACATGCTCGAGGCCGCACGCAAGCAGGACCAGCACGGACTGCTCGTCCACGACGCACGGTTCCACGAGATCATCGTCGAAGGGGCCCGCAACACCGTCCTCCTCGACTGCTGGTCGGGGCTGAGGATCGAGGCGTACACCTTGGTCTCGATGATCAGGTCCCATCTCGATCTCATCGCGATCGCCAACGCCCACCTCCCGATCCTCGACGCGCTCCGACAGCGTGACGGGTCGCTCGCAGGGAAGGTCATGCGCGAGCACATCGAACACTTCGCATCGAGCCTGTTTGGAGATGAACCCGATGAGTGACACCCCACTTGTCCTGCCGTTCGACGACGAGCGGTGCCGCGACGTCGACCTGGCCGGAGGCAAGGGCGCCAGCCTCGCCTCGATGACGGCCAACGGACTGCCGGTACCGCCTGGTTTCGTGATCACCTCGCATGCCTTCACTGAGGTGGTGGACGGCGCGGAGCTGGTCAAGCACATCCAGGCCAGCGACCTCGACGAGGCCCGGGCCGTGGTCGCTGCCACGAAGCCGCCGCGGGACCTGATCAAGGAGCAGTACGACCGGCTGCCCGAGGGCACCTCGGTCGCGGTGCGCTCGTCTGCCTGCGCCGAGGACAGCAACGACGCGTCCTACGCGGGGCAGCAGGAGACCTACCTCTTCGTGGAGACCTTCGACGAGGTCATGGAGAAGGTCGTCGAGTGCTGGCTGTCCTTCTTCTCCGAACGCGCCCTCTTCTACCGTGAGCACAAGGGCGACCTGAACGACATCCAGATGGCCGTGGTGGTGCAGCAGATGGTCGATGCGAAGAAGGCCGGTGTCATGTTCACCGTCGACCCGGTCAACCAGCGCAAGGACCGCGTGGTGGTCGAGGCCGCCTTCGGCGTCGGTGAGAACGTGGTCTCCGGCGAGGTGACACCCGATTACTACACGCTCGACCGCAAGGGTGCGCTCAAGAAGGCGCGCGTGGTCGACGAGCAGGTCCTGTCCGAGTCCGAGCTCGCCGATCTGGTCGCGATGGGCCTGCACCTGGCAGATCTGAACGGCGGACCGCAGGACATCGAGTGGGCCTACGACGACACAGGGCTCTTCATGCTCCAGTCCCGGCCCGTCACCACGATGTGACCCCGCTCGCGACCGCGAACGCACCCGCCGTCCAGTCAACCGCCGAGAACCCAGACCGCAACAAGGAGGAGAACGTCATGACGTGGCATCTGCCGACCACCGTCGATGAAGTGCTGCGCCTTCGTGCGGACAACCCCGAGGCGCCGATCGTCGCGGGCGGGACGTTCCTGGGCATCCTGGTCCGCCAGGGGCTCGTCGAGGCCGACGACTGGATCTCCCTGCAGAACGTGCGCGAGCTCCGGCGCCTCGGCGACGCGGGCGACCTCTCCGTCGGAGCGATGGTCACCCACCGTCGGCTCGAGCTCGACCCGAAGGTCGTCGGTGTCTGGCCCGGGGTCAGCGCCGCCTTCCGTGCGGTCGCCAGCCCCCGAGTGCGCAACGTGGCCACCATGGGCGGTGTCCTCGCCGACGCCGACTACGCCTCCGACCCGCCGTCGATGCTCGTCGCGTCCAACGCCGTGGCCGAGGTCGCGAGCATCCGCGGCACCCGCCGGATCCCCGTCGAGGACCTGATCGTGGGGCACTACTCCACAGCCCTTGAGGAGGACGAGCTCATCACCAGGGTCCTCGTGCCCCGTCCCACCGGAACCGCCGTCTACCGCAAGCTGCGCACCCGCTCGCAGGAAGACCGGCCTGCCTCCTCCGTCGCCGCCGTCGTCTCGGGCGACACCGTCCGCGTCGTGGTCGGAGCCGTCAGCGACCGTCCCCATCACTTCCCCGACGTCTGCGCCGAGTGGAAGCCCGGTGACGAGACCAGCGCCCGCGCCATCGGCGAGGAGTACGCCTCCCGGATCGACTACATCGACGACAACCGGGGATCAGCCGCGTACCGACGTCGGGTCGTCGGGGTCGAGGTCCGGCGCGCCCTGATGGCGGTCGGCTCGTGACGACCAGCGAACGACGGCCGGACGCGCCCGGCGCCAGCTCGGCGGTCACCGGCATCAACCCCCGGATCACCGCCGCAATCCGCTACCCGGTCGACGGCGGGATCCCCGGTGAGTGGCACCTGCGGATCATCCGGTCCGATGTGCCCGCGGGCCGCGTCACCGGGTTCGAGACCAGACTCCTCGACGACGAGATCGTCTTCATCACCCCCGACGACATCGAAGAGCTGCCGAGGTTCGGCTGCCAGATCGCCGACCAGGTCGTGCTGACCCGCGAGCCCAAGTTCGTCGGCGACGCCATCGCCGCAGTCGTCGCCCCGACACTGAAGGACGCCCGGGTGGCCGCGTCCCTGGTGGAGGTCAGCTACGAGGAGCGGACCGCCGTGTACGACGAGCTGGCAGCGCTCTGGGACGAGGCACCCCTGGTCCACGAGCGGCACCACGCCTCCGAGTCCGACTCGGCCTACTTCGACATGCGACCGCAGGACGGCACGAACGTGTGCCACCGGTTCCGCATCCGGACCCCGAACCTGCGGGGTCGCGAGGAGGTCGGCGTCGTCACCGACCTGACCGATCCCGACGAGCCGCTCGCCGACGCGTTCGACGACGCGGAGGTGATCGTCGACGAGGTCTTCCACACCCCGGCGGCGGCGCACGTGCCGATGGAGCCGCACGCGGCCAACGCCCAGTGGGTCGGCGGGCGGCTCGAGGTGGTCACCGGCACCCAGACGCCGTTCAACATGCGCCAGGACCTGGCCGGCATCTTCGGGATCGCCGCGGAGGACGTCCGGATCGTCGTCCCTCCGATGGGGGGCGCCTTCGGTGCCAAGACCTTCATCCGCACCGAGGCGCATCACCGCCCTCGCCGCGAGGCTGACCGGCCGCCCGGTCCGCTGCGTGCTCGACCGCGACGAGGTCTTCAACGAGGTCACCCGGCACCCGGCCACGGTCCGGGTCCGACTCGGCGCGAAGCGAGACGGAACCTTCGTCGCCAAGCGCATCTGGGCCTACGTCAACACCGGCGCCTACGCCGACTGCGGTCCCGGGGTCGCCCAGAAGATGGGGTACGCCGGAGTCGGCCCCTACCGGTTCGACCACGTCGCCGTCGACTCCTACTGCATCTACACCAACCTGCCGCCGGGCGGAGCCTTCCGCGGATACGGCGCCATGCAGTCCGTCTGGGCCTCCGAACGAGTGGTCGACATCATGGCCGACCAGCTGGGAATCGATGCCGTCGAGCTGCGCCGGCAGAACCTCCTCCGCGAGGGCGACACGTTCTGCACGGGCGAGGTCATGCACGACGCGCACTTCGAGGAGCTCCTCGACGACGCCGCGGCCGCCGTGGACTGGAAGCGCGACGGCGACCGCTCGGGCAAGGGCGTCGCGATCATGCTCAAGGGAATGCAGACCCCGAGCAGGGCCGAGGCCCGCATCGAGCTGCTCCCCGACGGCCGCTACGAGGTCCAGGCGGCGACCGCGGACATGGGCCAAGGGGCCAGCGAGATGCTGACCCGCCTCGCCGCCGAGAACCTCAAGTGCGAGACGGACCAGATCGTGGTCTGCGTCCCCGACACCGACCGGGTGCCCTACGACACCCGCACCACCTCGAGCCGCTCCACCCACATGATGAGCCGCGCGCTGGAGGAGGCCGCCCGCGACCTGATCGAGCACGGCAGGGTCGGACACGGCCACGTGTCCAACGACGGCGGGCTCGACCCCGACACCGGGCAAGGGGTGGCCTCCTCACACTGGCACCAGGGCTCGGCGTCCGCCGAGCTCGTCGTGGACGAGGACACCGGCGTCATCGCGCTCTCCACGCTCTACGCCTCCTCCTACGCGGGAAAGGTCGTCAACAAGCACGGCGCCGAGCTCCAGCAGGAGGGCTCGATGATCCTGGGCCTGGGCACCGCCCTGTTCGAGGAGCTGCAGTTCACCGAGGGACAGATGACCAACCCCAACCTCTCGGACTACAACATCGCCTCCGCGCTCGACGTCGCCTCCATCAGCCACCGCGTGATGGAGCTCCCCGGCGCCGAGGTCCACGGGCTCGGCGAGACCGCCGTACCGCCCGTGCCACCCGCCATCGGCAACGCCGTCGCCTCCGTGGGCTACGACGTGCGCAGGCTCCCGATGACCCCCGAACGAGTGCTCGACGCACGCCGCGAACAGGAGGAGTCGTGAACCTCACCCTGCGCGTCAACGGACGCAGCGTCGACGTCGACGTCGAGCCGACCACGATGCTCGTCGACGTCCTCCGGGACCAGGTCGGCCTGACCGGCCCCCGTGTCACCTGCGGGGTGGGACTGTGCGGCACCTGCACGGTGCTCCTCGACGGCGAACCCGTCTCCGGATGCATCCTGATGACGCCGCTCGCGGTCGGCAAAGAGATCACCACGGTCGAAGGACTGCCCGAGGACGACCGTGTCGTGGCGCTGCTTCGACAAGCACCACGCCTTCCAGTGCGGCTTCTGCATCCCCGGAATGGTCCTGACGGCCCGCGAGATGGTCGACAAGGGCCACGCCGGCGACCGGGAGGAGATCCGGGAAGGGCTCGGCGGCAACCTGTGCCGCTGCGGCTGCTACCTGAAGATCATCGACGCCATCGAGGAGGCGGCCACATGAAGTACGTGACCTACGAGACCACGGCTCGGACCAGCCGGGTCGGGTACCTCGACGGCAACGAGATCGTCGACGTCGGCTTCGACGGCGACATGGTCGCCTTCATCGAAGCCGGTGCTCCCCAAAGTACGACGCGTGCGTCGGGGACGCTCGGCACGACGCGACTCCTGGCGCCCCTGCGCCCGCGCACGATTCGCGACTTCCTGGCCTTCGAAGGGCACCTGAAGAACGCTTTCGCAGGACTGGGCAAGGAGATCCCCGACGAGTGGTACCACGTGCCTGCCTACTACAAGGGGCTGCCCGACACCGTGATCGGTCCCGGGCGACGAGATCCCCTGGCCGTCGTACACGGAGAAGCTGGACCACGAGCTCGAGCTCGCCGCCGTCATCGGACGCACCGGCAAGGACATCACCGACGCCGCGGCGCTGGAGCACGTCTTCGGGTACACGATCTGGAACGACATGTCCGCTCGTGACGCCCAGACCCGCGAGCTCCCGATCGGCATGGGGCCATGCAAGGCGAAGGACTGGGACGGCTCGAACGTCTTCGGGCCCTGCATCGTGACCGCCGACGAGATCGACCCGCACGACGTCGACCTCGAGGTCAGGATCAACGGCGAACGCTGGGGCGGCGACAACACCAAGGCCATGCACCACACCTTCG
Source organism: uncultured Actinomycetota bacterium (assembly GCA_963745795.1). Lineage (GTDB taxonomy): Bacteria > Actinomycetota > Actinomycetes > Propionibacteriales > Nocardioidaceae > Marmoricola. The sequence goes on from CAVUYR010000007.1 coordinate 82,809, forward strand.
AGTCGATGATCGCTTACGCCTCGCAGGCGCTGCACTCTGCGCGCCGGCGAGGTCCTCGGCTCCGGCACGGCGACCGGGGGATCGGGCCTCGAGCTCGATCGCTGGCTCAGCCCGGGGACGAGATCGAGATGGAGGCCAGCGGCATCGGTGTCCTCAGGAACCGGGTCGGCCCGAAGCCCACCTGACTGCACCACCACATCGCACACGTACCACCAACCAAGGAGAAGACGATGGCATTCGTTGTAGCAGCGACCTGGAAGGCCAAGGACGGCGAGGAGAAGCGCGTCGAGGAGACCATCCGCAAGATGACCCCGCTCTCCCGCGCCGAGGAGGGCAACCTCTACTACCAGGCGCAGGTGTCCCCGACGGATCCCGGCACGTTCTTCCTCTACGAGCAGTACGTCGACGAGGCCGGCTACGAGGCGCACAAGGCCACGCCGCACTTCCAGGAGAACGTGTTCGGCTACATCATCGAGTACCTCGCAGAGCGCTCGGTGAACACCTACGAGACCATCGACGTCTGACTCCGATGGTCCAGACGGAGACTCGGCTCCTCCTGCTACGTCACGGGGAGGTTGCCTCACACCGGGGTGACGTCCCCGTGACCGACGCGGGGCTCGACCACGCCGAACGCACCGGCAAGGCGTTGGGCGACGACGCCACCGGAGCACTGACCGTGCTCTACGGTGGCACCCGACGCACCCGCGAGACCGCCGAGGCGCTGATCCGCGGCATCGACGACGCCGCTCGCGTGGAAGGGCCGCACGACAGCTTCGCCCTACGCAACCCGGACATGTACCTCGCCGGAACCCGGGTCAACATGGTCAGCTCAGCCGCGGCACTCGCCGAGCAGGTGCCGGGAATGACCCAGGAACAGGTCCAGGAGAACACCTGGTGGACCTCCTTCTTCACCTCGGCCGACCGCATCGGCTGGTGGCTGAGCCAGCAACAGCCGCCCGGGGAGTCGGCGGCCGACCTCGCTCGCCGGATCCTGCGCTTCACGGAGAGTCTCGCCGACCACGGGCCCACCCTGGGCCGGGTCGTGATCGGGGTGACCCACTCGCCCCTGCTGCGCGCCGTCCTGCTGGACGCAACCGGTGCCGACCCAGGCGAGCCGGGCTACGTCACGGGCATCGACGTCCGGATCGCCCCGGCCGGCCGGATGCAGATCTCGCCCTACCACCCACTCGGGCTCTGACGAGTCCCGACGAAAGGCAGACCCATGGAGCTCGTCCACGACTTCACCGTCCCGGTGCCGGCCGACCAGGCATTCGACCTGCTCGTCGACATCCGGCAGATCGCTCCGTGCCTACCCGGCGCGGTGATCACCTCCGTCGAAGGCGACGCCTTCGAAGGCGGGATGAAGATCAAGCTCGGCCCGATCTCCATGACGTTCAAGGGTGACGGCGAGCTGGTCGAGAAGGACCCCGCCTCCCGGCGCGCCGTGATCGAGGCGCGCGGGCGCGACGCCAAGGGCAACGGCGGCGCCCAGGCGACCGTGACCGCGAGCCTCGACGAGCACGACGGCGTCACCGACGTGCACGTCGTCACCGACCTGAACGTGACCGGCAAGGCCGCCCAGTTCGGAGGAGGGCGTCATGAAGGACGTCAGCAACCGGATGCTCGCCCAGTTCGCTGACAACCTCGCCCAGCTGATCCAGAGCGGCGCCGCGTCTGCGCCCTCGCACGATGCGGATGCCGCCGCGGAGCGACCACCCGGGAGCCAGCGCCTGTCCAGCCGACCTTCACGCCCGCCGGCGACGAGGGTCTCGACGCGGTGGGTCTGCTGCTCGGGTCGGACCTCGTCAGGAGTGCCGTCAGGCCAGTCCTGTTCGGACTCACGGGCCTGCTGGTCGGCTACCTCTACGGCAAGAACCGAACCCTCGAAAGGATGGTCCGTCGTGCCTGAGCAGATCACCACGATCAACCCCGCAACGGGTGACGAGATCGACCGCTACGACCCGATGACCGACCAAGACATCGACGACCTGCTCGACCAGGTCTCCACCGCACAGCGAGCCTGGGCCACGCGCAGTCTCTCCGACCGCGCCGCCGTACTCCGCCGGACGGCCGAGGTGCTGCGCGAGCAGTCGACCGAGCTTGCCGCCCTCGCCACCGCAGAGATGGGCAAGCCCACCACCGAAGCGGTCGCCGAAGTGGAGAAGTGCGCCTGGGTCTGCGAGTACTACGCCGAGACCTCTCCCGAGCTGCTGGCAGATCACGACGTCGAGGCGTCCGGCTCGCGCAGCTGGGTGAGCTATGAGCCACTCGGGACGGTCCTGGCGATCATGCCGTGGAACTTTCCCTTCTGGCAGGTGTTCCGCTTCGCCGCCCCGGCGCTGATGGCCGGCAACGCCGGACTGCTCAAGCACTCCCCGAACGTCACAGGTGTCGCGCTCGCGATCGAGGCGATCTTCCGCGACGCCGGCCTGCCGGACAACGTGTTCCGGACCCTCGTCATCGCGGAGCCCGACGTCCCGACGACAGTGGACAACCTGATCCAGGACGACCGCATCGCAGCCGTCACCCTGACCGGCAGCAACCGGGCCGGCTCCCACGTCGCGGCCAGCGCCGGTCGGGCCGCGAAGAAGAGCCTGCTCGAGCTCGGCGGGTCCGACCCCTTCGTCGTGCTCGAGGATGCCGACCTCGACGTGGTCGTCCCCAAGGCCGTCGCGGGCCGCTTCCTGAACACCGGCCAGTCCTGCCTGTGCGCGAAGCGCTTCATCGTGCACGAGTCACTGGCAGACGAGTTCGGTCAGCGGTTCGCCGCTGCCGTCGCCGACTTGGTCATCGGCGATCCCCGCGACGAGGCCACGAAAATCGGACCGCTGGCCCGCGCCGACCTCGCCGAGAACCTCGCTCACCAGGTCGAGGCCTCCGTCGCAGCCGGCGCGAAAGCCCTGACCGGAGGAGAACGGCTGAAGCAAGGTCCGGCCTGGTACGCGCCGACCGTGCTCGTCAACGTCACCCTCGAGATGCCCGTCATGGCCGAAGAGACATTTGGCCCGGCAGCCGCAGTGATCGCGTTCGCCACGGACGACGAGGCCGTTGAGATCGCCAACGCCACGCCGTACGGACTGGGGGCAAGCGTCTGGTCGCGCGACAGCGCGCGCGCACTCAAGGTGGGACGACGCATCGACTCGGGCGCGCTCTTCATCAACGCCAACACGGCCTCGGACCCGCGGCTGCCCTTCGGTGGCGTCAAGCAGTCCGGATACGGGCGCGAGCTCGGCGAGGCCGGGGCCACCGAGTTCACCAACATCCGAACTGTCCTCGTCGGCTGACGAGCAAGACCTCACCGAAAGAGAAGGAGACACACGATGCAGAAGGTCACGAGCAACGTCTGGACCGACACCACGCTCCGGGGATGCAACCCGAGCATGGTGATCACCGACGACGGCGTGGTCATCGTGGACACCCCCCAGCTGCCCACCAAGGCCGTCACCATGCGGCAGGAGGCCGAGTCGCACGGGGAGATCCGTTATGTGATCAACACCGAACACCATGTCGACCACATCTTCGGCAACTACTACTTCCGGGGAGCCGGTCAGGTCGTGCACCACCAGGGGGTGGCCGACAACTTCATGGAGGTCACGCCGGCCCTCGACTCCTTCGACTACGCCCACGACGCGATCCCCACCGATGACCCCGAGGGCGAGGCGATCTTCCCCAGTCGTGAGGAGTACTTCGCCGACCCCAACCGAGGCAAGATCGTCTTCACCGGTGACCTCACGCTCAAGCTGGGCGATCACACCTTCGAGCTGCTCCATACGCCCGGCCACACGCCCGGACAGATCGCTGTGCACGTGCCCGAGGAGCGGGTGGTCTTCACCGGCGACACCATCTTCTCCGAGTGCCAGACCTGGCTGATGGGTTCCAACGTCACCGAGTGGCTAGCCGCACTGGACCGGATCGCCAAGCTCGACGTCGACTGGGTCATCCCTGGCCACGGTGAACTCGTCACGATCGACTACCTGGCCCGACAGCGCAGCAACCTGCTGGACTGGGTCGCCGCAGTGACCGACGCGGTTGCGCAGGGCTGGACCCGTGAGGAAACCGTTCAGCGGATCAACTTCGCCGACCGCTACCCGGTCGACATCGGACAGGGCTACATGATGAACCACATCCAGACCCTCAACGCCGGCTCCCTATGGGACAAAATCACCCAAGCCCGCCCCGCGTGAAGGCCCGGCAGCGTGCACGCCCGTCTCGAGAGCGTCGCCCCGGGCAGTGGTAGCCGTTCTGCTGCTGAGTAATCTCTCCCTACTGGCTGTTGGCCGGTGAGGGCCACCCGATCCGTAGGTGGGATCCCTGGGCCGGAAAGCGACCGCTGCCCATGTTTGGTTGGGCATGGAGCCGGCGCCGGCCACAGGGAGCATGACGCGCGTTGCGGGTGATGAGCGCTGTCCTTTGACACGCCTGTGAATTCTTGACAGTCACAGGCGGCGAAATGACGTACGTTCGTGCGCCCTGAACCCGCGACAAGGGCCGATGTCTGCTCCACCCCGAGCGCAAGGTGCTCGGCCCAGTGCCTTGTTTGTCTGAAGCCAGCGTGCTTGCACTCCTCGGTGTGAGCACGGATGCTGAAGGATCTGACGTTGAGTCTGGGACAGGGAGCATGTCGATGGCCGTTTCCGATCACGTCGATCTTCCGCAGTTCATCGCGGGCGTGAAGAAGCGCAATCCCGGGCCAGACGGAGTTCGTCCAGGCGGTGCAGGAGGTCGCCGAGGACATCTTCGACTTCATCGAGGACAAGGAGGAGTATCACGAGTACCAGATCCTGCGCCGGATCGCCGAGCCCGACCGGGTGATCAGCTTCCGGGTCTGCTGGGAGGACGACGACAAGGCAACATCCGCGTCCAGCGCGGCTGGCGGGTGCAGAACAACAACGCGATCGGCCCCTACAAGGGCGGCATCCGCTTCCACCCCTCGAGTGTCACCGAGAGCGTGCTGAAGTTCCTGGCCTTCGAGCAGACCTTCAAGAACGCGCTGACCGGCCTGCCGATGGGCGGCGGCAAGGGCGGCGCGAACTTCAACCCCAAGGGCAAGTCCGACCATGAGGTGATGCGCTTCTGCCAGAGCTTCATGACCGAGCTCTACCGCCACGTCGGCGCCGACGTGGACGTGCCGGCCGGCGACATCGGCGTGGGCGGCCGCGAGATCGGCTACATGTTCGGCCAGTACAAGCGCATCACCAACCAGTTCACCGGCGTGCTGACCGGCAAGGGCCTGGAGTATGGCGGCATCGCTGATCCGCACCGAGGCGACCGGCTACGGCGCGGTCTACTTCCTTGCCAGAACATGCTCGAAGCACCCGGGGCGACGATCTCGTCGGGCAAGACCGCCGTCGATCTCCGGCTCGGGCAACGTCGCGACCCATGCCGCCGAGAAGGATCGTCCAGCTGGGCGGCAAGGTGCTGACGCTGTCGGACGCCGAAGGCTTCATCCACGATCCCGACGGCATCGACCAGGAGAAGATCGACTGGGTCAAGGAGCACAAGACGAAGCGCCGCGGCCGGATCGCGGAGTACGCCGAGCGAGTTCAAGGGCGCGACCTTCCACGCCGGGGCACGACACCGTGGGGCGTCACGTGCGACGTGGCCCTGCCCTGCGCCACCCAGAACGAGCTGAACGGCGATGACGCGAGAACGCTGGTCAAGAACGGCTGCGTCGGTGTCGCGAGGGCGCCAACATGCCCACCGACCTGGACGGCGTTCACGTCTTCAAGGAGGCGCGGATCCTCTATGCGCCGGGCAAGGCCGCCAACGCCGGCGGCGTCGCGGTCTCGGGCCTGGAGATGAGCCAGAACTCGGCAGCGTCGCCCGTGGCAGGAGGCCGAGCTGCAGCAGCTGCTGCTCGACATCATGGAGGGCATCCACGACCGCTGCGTCGAGTACGGCGCGCGCAGAGCGACCACTATGTCGACTATGCGAAGGGCGCCAACATCGCCGGCTTCAAGAAGGTCGCCGACGCGATGCTGGCCTACGGGGTGGTCTGAACCTCGCTCGGTCACGGCTGGTCCAGGCGACCCGGTAGGCGCGGGATGCCGTCACCATGGAACCCCTCAGGCACGCGTTGCAGCGAACAGCAGGCAGGCCACGAGCAGCAGTGCCGCAATGGCGATGACGACGCGGGTGACGAGCGCATGACGCATGGGCGGCTCCTTCTCAGACCCAGTCGAAACGTTCGGTGTGGATATGCCCTGGCGGAACACCCAACGCGACCAGAGCGTCTTCCATGGCGTCCATCATCGGGTTGGCGGCGCAGACGAAGAACTGCCATCGCTCATACCCGGCTGGCAGGTGCCGTTGGAGGAGATGCTGATCAATACGTCCGGTCTCACCTGTCCATCCCGAGGGTGCCTGGTTGAGGGCGTGCACGAGGGTCAGGTCGAGACGGCCGGCGAGCTCGTCCAGCTCTTCGCGAAAGGTGATCTGTTCCCAGGTGCGGTTGCCGATGTAGGCCACAACCGGACGCCGGTCGCCTCGTTCGGCCAACGTGCGAAGGATGCTCACCATCGGAGTTATACCGACTCCGCCCGCGATCAGCCCGAATCCCGGTCCCTGGTACAGGTCGGGGCTGAAGACACCGTGTGGCCCGTCGATGTAGACCGTCGTACCCACATCGAGGTCGGCCACGGTCGAGGTGAAGTCGCCAAGCGACTTGATGCTGACCGCGACCACACCATCGGCGTCACCGTTTGAGGAGAACGAGAACGGGTGCTTGGTCATCGAGAAGGACGAGCGGCCGATCGCGAACCACCCGTACTGCCCGGGCGCGAACCGGAATCCGTCATGTCCGGTGGCCCGCAGCGTGAGCGTGGTGGTCTGGCCGCGCTCGGCGGTGACCTCCTCGACGGTCCACGGGCGGCGACGCTGCACCAGTGGCTTGCCGATCCGCACCCACAGCACCAGTGTGACGAATGCCCCCGACATGAGGATCCACAACGCCTGCTTCCACGTGGAGCTGAGGTAGTAGTCGACCAGCAGCACATGCATCAGGGCAGCCACGACCACCACCACGGCGAGCACGGTGTGCAGCAGGTGCCACGCCTCGTAGGACAGTCGCAGCCGCTTGCGCCACAAGGACGACGCGATCAGGGCCAGTAGCGCGACAGTGGCCAGCACCGCCCACCTGACACGCGCGGGCGTGTCGTCCGCGAAGAGCCGGATCACCAGATCCCACGGAGCGGAGATGGCGACGTGGGCGACGACGAACGCGAGGCCCACCAGGCCGATCTCGCGGTGGAACTGAACCAGGGCGTCGGTGCCGAATGGCGCCGCGACCGCGCGGAACCTGGCCACGAGCGCGAACTCAAGTCCCATCAGCGCAAGCCCGACGAACCCGAGCGCCGCTGAGAATTCCGTGGCGAACCCACGGCCCGGCACGGAGATGTCGACTACGGCGAAGACGAGCGGGGCGACTGCAACACCCAGGTAAAGCCCGATCCACATCGCGCCGCGCACGATCAGACTCATCGGGTGGCCCCAGGTTCTCTCGGTCAGTGCGGTCGCTCCGGAAAATCCATTACACACCCGAGGAACCAGCAGGGGGAACAAAGCCGGCTCGACACGACCAAGAGTGTCGGGTAGCGACTTCAGCACGACCTTGCTGTGGACATCCAGCTGGTGCGGAACGTTTACTCGCTTTGTCGGTGTCGCCTGTTCCATGCCTGCGGACGCCGACCCCCGGGGTGACATGAGCCACCCTCATCACACCATCCGGCACTGCCCGAGCGGTTTCAGCAGGAACTGGGCCTTCTGGTTGAGCTTGACGGTTCATGCCTATCGATGTCGTGTCCAGACCCGAAGCCACTTCATGCTGCATTCTGGGCCGATAAGCAGCGAGTCCGAGGATGCGGCGTAGCTTGACCAGGTCTGGCGTGGATGGCCCCGGTCGAGCCGGGCCTGGGATCCGCCTGATCACCCGCGTCGCCTTCGGCTTCAGGTCACCCAGCGCCCTTATCGCCTTGGCCATGCTCGACCTCGGTGGGCACCCCTTCTCCCCTGCCGGCGATCAGCCACGGATCAGTCAGAAGAGCCGTCTATCCGCCGCGTCTAGCCTGCCGCGGGCACGAGCGTTTACGGCTTCTTGAGGTGGTGCTGCATCTGCTTGGGCGGTTGGGAGTTCATGGCGCGGGCTATGCCTGGTTCGTTTCGCGGCGAGGGCGGTGGGGCTCTCAGTTGCGTGACAGGAGCATCACGGGGACGGGAGAAGACCGAACGATCTTGGCCGCGTGCGACCCAAGAAACAGTCGGCCCAGTGGTCCGCTGCTGATCCCGACGGCGAGTAGATCTCCCTCATTCCAGCTCACGTCGTGGAGTGCCGCGGACCAGGAGCTGCCCTGACCCAAGGCCGTTTCGACCCGTGTAGCAACGAGCCCGTCGGGGCCACCGGGTCTCGAACTTCCGCTCGATGCCAGGGCTGCCGCAATGTCGGCGTCCAGCCGCTGCTTCCACTCTTCGACAACCAGTTCCTCGGCATTGTTCCCTACCCCGCCCAGCATTGCTGTCATCGGTCGCACCGCAAAACAGAGCACTCTTAGCGCCGCACCGAGCTTCCGCGCCACCGAGGCGGACCGCGCGATCAGCCCCGAGTCGTGGTCGGCGCGGCCAAACGCAACACTGACTTGGGTGATTATGCTTGCTGGGGCGGCGTGAAAGCCACGAGGGGCCACGACGATGGGGAGCTCGGCGCTGTGCAGCAGGCGTTCGGCAACCCCGCCGAGCATGACATGGCCCATCAAACCCATCGTGGAGGAACCGACGACGACCGAGCTGCAGTGCCGCTCCTCGGCGACCTGCAGCAGGCCGGCGGGCGCCGACTCCGCTCGACGCACCGTGAACTCTGCGCCCAGCGGGCTGGCACCGAGTTGTTGCCGGGCGCGATTGAGTGCGATCTCCGCCTGGTCTTGCTGATAGGCGAGGTACTCCTTGTCGCCGCGGTAGGGGTTCGGCGGCCAGGGTGCCTGCACCACGCTGACAACGACGACGTCCTCGGCCGATGACCTGGCCAGCAGTCCGCCAAGATGCACCGCCGCGTCGTCCCTCTTTCCGTGGGCGAGCCCGATCAAGATCGTCATCGCGGTGAGAAGTTAGGCCGGGACGGCGGCCGTGTCCACCACCACGTGGGTCACCGGGAGGGCATAGGTCTCTTGGGCGCGTTCGACGATGTCGAAGCGCAGCCACCCGGAGCGCTCTTCGGGCAGGGTGCAGATCACGAGCCGGTCGGGGGCGAACTTCGCCACAGCCTCCTCCAGCGCCCTCAACGGCTTGAAGCTGCCGAGCTCGCCGTGCGCCTCGAGGCCCTCGGAGCGCAACACGGTGAGGGTTCGATCGAGGCGCTCTTGCGCCGCCTGAACGGTGGCGTCCCACATGTAGACGGCACCCTGCAACCATTGCCGTCCCGGTGTCGATCGGGTTGGCCGGCACGCAGACGAAGTACGTCGCCCGACCGGACCGGTCGATGGACGCGCAGCTCGTCGAGCAGTTCGGCGACCCTCTACCGTCTGGTTCGCGAGCACCAGCACCCGAGCCGCGGGCGCGGTCGGCTCGACCGGCTCCGGGGCCTCGACGGTGGTCCGCTCGATGACGCGCTTGGTGATGAAGTACAAGATGACCACGACGCGCCCATGCTCCGAGGCTCTCCAGCAACTGGGGGCGTGCTGTCGAATTGAACGCCATCTGCAGCAGGATCGCGACGATGCCGCCGGCGACCAGGATCGACAGCGTCGGGAACAGCCACATCTTGACCACGAGGCGGTCCGGGTCGGTTCGACGACGGAGCACGATCTCGGAGATGCAGATCAACAGATAGACGAACAAGATCACGGCGCCCGAGGAGTTCAGCAGGAGGAGGAACACCGTGTCCGGCGAGACCGCTGCTGCGATCACGCACATGAAGCCCACCACCGAGGACGCGCCGATCGCCCACGCGGGAACTCCCTTCCCGTTGACCGTCATCAAGATCACTGCGGGCCTCACGACGAGCGGCAAGCACGAACAACATTCGCGAGGAGGTGTAGAGGCCCGAGTTGAGGCATGAGAGGACCGCCGTCAGCACCACCGCATTCATGATGTCTGCTGCCCCGGGGATGTTCATGGCCTCGAAGGCGGCGACATACGGCGAAGCGGCAAGGTGCGTGGAGTTCCACGGCAGGATCACCACGAGCAGGAACACCGACCCGACATAGAAGACCGCGATCCGCCCGATCACGGAGTTCGTCGCCTTCGCGATAGCTCTGCCAGGGTCGTGAGACTCGGCGGCCGCGATGGTTGCCACCTCGGCACCGGTCATCGAGAAAATGACCACCAGTATCGCCGCGAAGACGGCGCCCGGGCCGGCGGCGAAGAAGCCGCCGTGCGCCGTGAGGTTGCTGAAGTCGAAACTCTTGTTGGGCCAAAGACCCGTCACGAACAGAACACCCATCACCAGGAACAGCACGATGGCCGCCACCTTGATCCCGGCGAACCAGAACTCGAACTCCCCGAACGAGCTCACCGAGACCAGGTTGGTCGCGGTCATGAGCGACATCAACACGAGCGAGAGCAGCCACAACGGGATGTCCGGTGCCCAGAACTGGATCACCTTTCCGCCCGCAACCGCCTCGAACCCGATCACGATGACCCAGAAGTACCAGTACAGCCAGCGCAACGGAGAAGCCAGCCCAGCCGCCCAGTGCGGCCCGGGCATAATCCGCAAATGAACCCGTCGAGGGGTTGGCTACCGCCATCTCCCCCAACATCCGCATCACCATGATGACGATGAACGCCGCAGAGCGCGTAAGCTGAGAAAAGCCGGTGGCCCGGTCTCCGCGATGACAACACCCGAACCCACGAACAAACCGGCGCCGATGACCCCTCCCATCGCGATCATCGTAAGGTGCCGCTGCTTGAGGCCCTTCTTCAGCTCTACGGGGGGGGCTCCCATGTCCTACTCCTTGAGAACGAGCCGGACTAGGTCCGACCGGGCAGTCCAGAAGACACAACCGCTTGACGCCGGACACCGCGAAACCACCATCGGCTCCACCGATGCCATTCCCGTGTCGTCGAACCGAGAAATCGACGGCAGCCCCGGACTCAATGGCGCTCCACAAACTCAATGTCCATTTGCACTGTGATTGAGATCACACAAGCATGTCAAGAGAGGTTCCAGCTTGAGCCAACTTGTTCCACAAAGTGGAACTCATCGGCATCTCAAGTAGCGAAGCCCCGCGGACAACGAGAGAAACCGGACGTCTTCCCTACCTTGGCCCGTCATCATGGTGGCCACCTGGGTGTCTGGGCCCACCTGGTCACTCCGGGCATCATCTCCGTGGAGACGAGGTGTTCGTCGAGGCGACCGCCCCGGCGCACGGCTAGCCCCGATTTCCGGTTCTCTGTGGTGGCGGCTCGGGCCTTTACGCCCGTCGTTTGCACCCTCCCTATCGCATGTTGGCGGGCGAGAACTACCCGATTCGTAAGTGGGTTCCTGGGCGGGAGAGTGCACGCTGCCGATGCTCGGTTCGACGCTGATCGCCGTTAGCGCCCAGCGGGGGAGAACGGAGCTGTGCCCGGTGTAGGAGCGGTGCCGTGCGCATCCTGGCATGCGTTCTTGACAGTCACATGGTTGAGTCGGCCTGGGGCGCGGTGCCGGCATTGCTGCTGGTCCGTTTCCCCAGGCCGCTCGCCGAACCCGCCGTGCGGTCTCTCACGCAACGGGCTCTCCACGGTTTCTGCTGTGGGCGTGGTTCCGCAGGCTGTGCCCAGGGGTTGGGGATCTGGTTTCCTCGGTAGCGGTACCGGCTGATCGGTATCGTCTCGGGGTTGAACAGTTCGATCCCGTCCGCGCTGATCGGGTGCCACCGGCCGGTGTGGTCGGTGAGCCAGCGGCGGACGTCCTTCCACTTCCAGCGGTGCCGGGTTCGCATCCATCCGCACGATCCGCCACCAGGTGAAGTGCTGGAGTTGGTCGAAGGTGCGTTGGCGACGGCGTGCTGGAAGTAGTTGGCCCAGCCGCGCGTGATCTGGTTGATCCGGATCAGCACGGCCCTGAGGTCGAGCTGTGACGTCCTGGGGGTCAGGGCACGGATCTTGGCCTTCACCGACCGGAACGGCCGGTCGGCGATGAAGGTGTAGACGTACCACTTGTTGGTGCCCCTCTTGCGCCTCCACTGGATGTGGAAGCCGAGGAAGTCGAACCCCTCGCTCATGTGCACGATCCGGGTCTTGGCCTGGGAGAGGCGCAGCCCCATCGGAGCGAGCACACTGGCGATCTGCTCGCGCAGGTCGTCGACGTGGTGCGGTCGCCGCGGACCATGCACGACGAAGTCGTCCGCGTAGCGGACCAGCCGCCAGTTCGGCAGGTCCCTCGGCGGCACGTCGCTTGGCGGCGGTCCGCGGTCGACATCGTCCCGCCCGGCTGCCCATGGCGCGTGCAGGTGCTCATCGAGCACCGACAGCGCGATGTTGGCCAGCAGCGGAGACAGGATGCCGCCTTGCGGCGTGCCGGTGTTGGTGTCCTCGAAGTCGCCGAGTTCGGTGAGGATCCCGGCCTTGAGGAACGCCTTGACCAGCGCGCAGCACCCGCTTGTCCTTGACCCGCAACCGGACCCGCTCCATCAGGGCCGCGTGGTCGATCGAGTCGAAGCACGCCTCGATATCCGCGTCCAGCACCCACCGGTAACCCTTGGTGCCGAACAGGTGGATCTCGGCGATCGCGTCGTGTGCGCGCCGCTCGGGCCGGAACCCGTAGGAGACCGGCACGAAGTCGGCCTCGAAGATCGGTTCCAGCACCAGTTTCAACGCCGCCTGGACGACCCGGTCGGCCACCGTCGGGATCCCGAGGCGGCGGACCTTCCCCGACCCGCCCGGTTTGGGGATCTTGCGTTCCCGCACCGGCTGCGGTCGAAACGCCCCGCCCTTGACCGGTCCGGAGGTCGTCCAGGAACACCGTGACGCCGACCTCGGCTTCGATCCGGGCGACGGTCCACCCGTCCGAACCGGCGGTGCGGCCCCGCGGTTGCTCGCGACCCGGTCCCACGCCACGATCAGCGTGGCCGGGTCGTGCACGAGGTTGAACAGGTCGTCGAACCGGCGGCCAGGATCGGCCACCGCCCAACGGTGAAGCTTGGCCTGCATCTCCGATACCCGCCGCCGCGGCCCACCGACACAGACCGTGCGGTCGTCATCGGCGGGGCGTCACCATTCGGTGGCGCATCTTTCGGCATTGCAGCCTCCATCCCTTCTCGATACCACTGCCGACCATCGCCTGCCGTCCTTCCGGCCATGTGGCCGGCTCTCCCGGCCTCGGACTACTACGACGGCTCCGCCCCACCCCGACCCGATCGGCCGACGGTGTGCCCAGCCCCAGGCCACGACGCTGGCCGCGACGACCCGGGGCAGGACCGAGGATGGTTCCCGTGTTCACTTGTCGATCGCTCGACGGAGGAGGCACCCGACTCTGCCCCTGCGACATCGCCATGGCTACCCCGCAGCACCTCACCATGGCCTCCCCATCCGCCCGCCGACATTCCGGGGAGTTCCCCGCCTCCGTAATGAGGGAGACGGGTGCGCATCGCCTCCGGCCCAGATCCGCCAGGTTCGAGCCGGTGCGTCTTTGAGAGGCGTAGAACGCCGGTTCCTCGCGTATGCCTTTCCGCCACGCTCGCCACACCCGCATCGTCTGGCAGTACCGACACGCCCTGGCTTTGTCGGGGCCGCTTGCCACCCGTCCCGGCACCTCCCGAGACAGGCTGCCCCCAGCTTCACCGCCCTGCTGCGACAGGACGGAGGCGAAGGTCTCTCACCTCCACTCGATCAACAAGCGCCTCACGGCGCACCGGCGGTAGGACGCATGTCGGGGCCCGAAGGGCATAGGACGCCGTCATTCGCCGAGTGTCAGTCGGTTGCCCAGGGGTGCGGACGTCGAACGAACCACGATCTGGCCGGTCGGAGAGACACCGGCCCGCACGACTCCGCACATGCCACAGCTGAGTGACCCACGTGGCATATCTGGGGGCACAGCAGACTCTCAGTGAGGTCAGTCTCGAGCGCCCTGTGCACCGGCTATGGGTCATTCCCCGTGGTCCCCCACGTCGCCGCTGCCGGTTGGTTGGCTCAGTGGATCCAGAGCTGGCTGAGCAGCGGTCCGATGGGCTGGATGCCGGTCTGGTAGTTGCCGACGCGCTGCGAGGTGATCCACCAGTCGACGTCGTTGGCCACCGGCACGAGGGGGGCCTGGTCGGTGACCTCGTGGTCGATGTCCGACCAGGTGCGAAGGGCGGCCCCGGGTTCGGTCTGGAGTTCAGCGGTCGCGGCGGCGGCCCGGTGGTCCAGGCTCCTGGTTGCAGTAGTTGAACGGGTAGCCGCCTGGGCGCGGCGCAGGCGACGCATCTCGTAGAAGTTCGAGGGCAGGGGGAAGTCGGCGATCCAGCCGCCGGACTCGACCTGGATGCCGTTGCGCGGGTTGTAGAAGCAGTACCTCGTTGCGCTCGGTGTCGGGGAGTCGGCGGAGGGTCACGTGGTACCCGAGCGTGCGGAGGACGTGGGCGAAGTACCCGTCGAGCGGAGGGTTGTAGTCGCCGACCACGTCGGTGACGGTCACCTTCATGCCCCGGGTGCCGGACGCCGCACGAGGTCGCGCGCCCGGGCGAGGTCCGGGCCTTGGTAGTCGCCGCCCGGCGGGCCGGTGGTGTAGGGGCAGTAGGGCTGGTAGGACGGCATGCTGGGTGGCATGAGCTGGCAGGTCGGGTTGGCCACCGAGGGACCACCCAGGAGCTCGACCGCCTTCGCTCCGGTCGACCGCGTAGTTGAACGCCCGGCGTGCCAGGAGGCTGTCGAAGGGAGGTATGGAGGAGTTGAGGACCGCGAACCCGGTGCCCTGCATGATGCTGCTGTGGAGCCGGCTCGGCAGCGGTGACCGCTGAGCGCATCGACGAGTGGACCCGACCGCGGCGGTCCTGCTCGCCGAGGGGCGTGAGCTCGGCGAGGTCCGCTCGTGCCGCTGCCGCACCGCGTCGCGCGGCCGCGCGGGCGTCGGTCACCTTGACCCAGGTGATGCGCGTCGAGGAAGCCGGCCGGCTGGGCGGCGGCCGACCACTGGTCGGAAGTAGGGGTTGCGGGCGAGCGTGAAGTGCTTGTCCGGTGCGTACGACGCGATCCGGTAGGGCCCGGTGCCGGGCAGGGGCGAGGTGAGCTCGCCCGACGGTGTCCCGGGCGGCGCCGGGACGACCAGCAGGGTCAGCTTGTAGAGGAACTGTGGGTCCGGCGCCAGCGAGGTGGAACGTCACCCGACCCGCGGCGTCGTCCGCCACGACGCCCTCTGCTCAGGTCGCAGGACGCAGGGTGGTCGATGCAGGCCTGGCCGCCGATGATCCCGGCGTAGAAGTCGGGCCGCGCGCCGGCCGGGCGCAGGGCGCGCCGCACACCGCGGACGAGGTCGGATGCCCGGACCTCGGCACCGGTCGAGTACCGGATCCCGGGGCGGAGGTTGAAGGTGTAGGTCCGGCCGCCGTCGGTGGGTTCGGGCACCGAGGTCGCCAGGTCGGGGACGAGGACCTGCGGGTCGGCGCTGCTGTAGTGGTAGGCCAGCAGGCCGTCGTAGACGATCCGCTCGGCGTGGAGGGTCTGTGAGGTCGTAGACGCCGGCGGGGTCGATGCCGTGAAGTGCCCCGGCAGGAAGCCCGCCGCCACCCGGAGCGTCCCACCGCGATGGCTGGTCGACGGCGAACGCCCCGGAGGCGACCCACAGCCGACCGTCGGCGACCGCCAGCCCGCGCACGGGAGCGCGGACGTCGATCGTGTCGCTGCTTCTCGGTGTCGGGGTCGATCCGGACCAGGTCTCCGGAGTACCTCTCGGCCACCCAGACCGAGCCGTCCGAGGACGGCGACCGCGGTCGGCCCGTCCCCGACGTCGATCGAGTGCGTGTGTCCGGTGGCGACGTCGATCCGGGTGACGCTCTGGGAGAGCTCGTCGGCCACCCAGACGTCGTCGCCGACCCGGACGATGCCCCGCGGTCCGCTGCCCACCCGGATCGGGGACGACATCTGCTCCCCGGTCCGGCCGTCGATGCGCATCACCGAGCCGGCGCGGCCGTTGGCCACCCAGACCGAGGTGTCGTCGACGGCCAGGCCGTCCGGACCGTCGCCGACGTCGACCGGGGCGCCCGCGGTGCCGCTCGTGGTGTCGATGCGTTGGATGGTGTTGTCGCCGCTGTTGGCGACCCAGAGCCCGGCGGGTCCGGCGGCGATCGCGTCCGGGCCGCTGCCGACGTCGATGGTGTCGACCACTCGGCCGGCCAGGACGTTGATGCGGGAGACCGTCCCGTCGGCGAAGTTGGTGACCCACAGGTCGTCACCGGTGACCGCCAGTGCACTGCGGGTCGTGACCGACGTCGAGGATCTGCTGCGACCGAGTGCGTCGTCGGGTTGACTCGGAGACGGTGTCGTCGCTGGCGTTGACGACCCAGATCGCTTCCCGGCTGGATGCCACCGCGATCGGGTTGGTGCCGACCGGGACCGACGCCGATGACCGCCCCGGACTCGTCGAGCTCGCTGACGGCGTTGGCGGACAGCGGCGGCCGCTCGCCGGCGCGTGAGCGCCATGGAGCGTCGCGCCACCGGCGAGCGCCGCGACCGCCACCGTCACGACCAGCGCGGCGGGTCGCTGCGACGGCGACCGACCGGCTTGCGCGGGCCCCAGAGGCTCCCTTCGCGGTCGCGGCTGCCGGTCGATGCGTGGTGCGTCAGGGGCGCGGCGGTGGCGGCAATGGCGGCGCCGGCGACGCGGGCGGGCTGCCAGGCCAGGGACGGGTCCTGCGCGAGCACCCGGTTGTTGAGCTCCCGCAGCGGCGGGCTCGGCTCGATGCCGAGCTCCGCGTCCAGCAGCTGCGCGCAGCTCGCGGTAGGCGGCCAGCGCGTCCGACTGCCGGCCCGATCGGTACAGCGCGAGGATGCGCTGGGCGTGGAAGCCCTCGCGAAGGGGATGGTCCGCGATGAGGGCGCCCAGCTCGGCGACGACGGCCAGATGGTGCCCCAGGTCGAGTTCGGCCTGGACGCGGGACTGGAGCGCCGGACGCCCGCATCTCCTCGAGACGCGCCCGGAGCGGAGCCACGAAGTCGTAGTCCGAGAGGTCGGCCAGCACCTCTCCGCGCCAGAGCGCCAGCGCCGCGCTGTAGGCCGCCACCGCCCGATCGGGTTCGCGCTGCTCCAGCGCGGCGTCCCCCGTCGCCACCAGCGTCCTCGAAGCGGGCCACGTCGACGCACTGGCGGATCGACCTCGAGCCGGTAGCCCCCGGGCACCGTCACCAGGGTGCGCCCCGGAGACCCACGCGGACGGTCGGGCTCGAGCAGCTGTCTGAGGTGGAACACGTAGGTCTGCACGCTGGTGACCGCCCCGGCCGGCGCCGGCTCGCCCCACACGCTCCGGATCAGACCGCTCGACGGAGACCGTGTGGCCGGCCTCGCAGACGAGCAGCGCGAGGATGGCACGTTGCTGGCGGCCACCTAGACGCAGGTCGGCTCCGGCGTACGCCGCCTTGAAGGTCCCAAGGATGCCGAACGTGAGCGACGCGTCAGCCCTGTCCGTTTCAGCCATGAGCAGCCGATCCCTTGCCTCGTGCCGACAGCCTAGACGCCTGAGTGCGATTCAAGGAGCCCTCCAGCCACGTCCTACAACCAGAACGCAAGCCCTTTTCAAGCCACCGAGAGTGCCATGTCGAGGTCGTGTGCGTTCCCGCCGCGATCTCACCCACCGGGCCCGCAGGCGGTGCCCCCGAGAGTTGTGGAGCAGTCATGAGCAAGCCAAGACCATCCGAGCCCACTCGGGCCGGCACCCCTCCAGATAGGGGCGGTGCAAGAGTGCGTGGCCTCCTGGCCGTCCTGTTTGCCCTCGCCGTGGCGTCGCTGACGCCCCCCGCGACGTCCGCTGCGGCGTTCGCAGGAACCGAGCCGCCGACCTGGAACCAGGTCACAAGCCCGGGGGCCGGACCGTTCCGCGGACTTGAAGCGGTGAGCCGAAGGGTGGCCTGGGTCGGGGGCGACAACGGCGAGCTGTGGCGCACGACCGATGGCGGGTCGTCCTGGGAGAACGCGGCACCTCCGGACTCGACCGGCCAGGGCTTCCGACGGATCATCTCCCTCGGATATGGACACGTCGTTCTGTTCGCGCGCGGTGGTGTCGATGACCCCGACGGGGAGGAGCCGTCACTTGCCGCACGGATCTATGTCAGCGCCGACAACGGCCGCACGTGGCACCTGTCCTTCACGAACGAAGACCCCGCCGCCTTCTACGACTGCCTGGACATGTTTGCGGACGGTCGGCACGGCCTAGCGCTTAGCGACCCCGTCGGTGGGCTATTCCGGATCCTGGCCACCGCCGACGGCGGCAACTCCTGGCGGGTCCAACACACGGCGGGCATGCCGCCGGCCATCGACGGCGAGTTCGCCTTCGCAACCGGACGATGCCTGCGGACATCGGGAACCCGGCGGGCCTGGTTCGGCACCGCAGTCGCCGCCGCACGCATCTTCCACACCAGCAACCGTGGCCGGACCTGGACGGTGACCGACTCAACCCTCGCCCCGGACCCCGACAACGGGGCCGGTGTGTTCGGCCTCGCTGTAAGGGGCCACCGACACCTGCTCGCCGTCGGTGGCACGTTCGCCGACTTCGACCTCGGGACCAGCGCTTCGGCGTTCACGAGGGACGGTCGGACATGGCATGCCGGCGGCCAGACAGGGGGTCTCCGGGCCAGCGTTGCCTGGGTGCCCAAGCGTCCGGGGACGGCCGTCTCCGGCGGGTTCACCGGCACCGACATCACGCGCGACGGCGGCCGAACCTGGACGACCTTCAGCTCTCTTCCCTACGGATCGGTGGCCTGTTCACCTGACGGCGCATGTTGGGGGACCGGCGAAGACGGGACGGTCGCTCGGCTGTCCCTCCACTAGGCGCGTCCCGCACCCATCACTTGAGACTGCTGCACGACGCAGAAGCCCTGGGCCGGTCACCAGCCACGCGGGCTGCCGCCCTCTTCGCCCCGAGTCTCGATGCCAATGCAGGTCGGGGGCAAGATGGCGCCGCGATGAGGCTCAGGACTGCCGCCTTTCGGCTGAGCGGAGCGCCGGGAGGCTCGTCATCAGGTAGCCGTCGGTCGGATCGAGCGGGCCGAACGAATCTGACCGCGGGCGGGACGTGTTCCGTTCCGTGCAGCGCCGCCTGGGAACCAGGCCGCGGGCCGCTGCCCACTCAATCGATGGTGCACCGGTCCACGTCCATGCCCAACACCTGAAATGACTGACCACAATGTCGCGGATCGTCGAGCGAGCGTGTCCTCAGGGCCGGTGGTTTCCCACTGGCCCGTGCCAGTTCGGCCCGGCCCGGCCAAGCCCGGCTCGCCGGTCAGGGCTCCTCCGGTGAGCCGTCCGGGTTCACGGTGCCCTTGCAGCTGAGATCCGAGCGTCCGACGCCGCGTCATTCTGGGCTATGACCCAGCTATGTGTGGGCGGTGTGGTGGATCGTCGTCGCAGTGGCTGTCCAGGTGAGCGACGGTGGGGGCGGGCTGCGACGACGCACCTCGGTATGGGGCGATTTGCCGGCGAGCATTGGATCTGGTGCGGGTGCCTGCTTCGCGATGGGATGCGTATCTGGCATGGCGACGGGCTGCGCGCGCTCACGACGGCCATGCGGGGCCACATGGAATCCACGCACGCTGAGTTCATGTCTCGCCACGAACGAGGGTCCGCACCACAGGGTGACGAACGAAACGGGCAACGGGTTCCCGTCAGTTCGACCCCTGAGCAACGCGAGGAACTCGCCTGGCTACGGTGCCGTCAGTGGCGTGCCAACTGCGCCAATCGTCTCCGATGCCCGGCAGGGGTCGAGCGAGCTCGAGTCTCGCCATGATGGCGCCGTACCGACCTCAGGGATGACTGCTGCGCGACCTTTGATGGCAGCGAACTGCGCTGGTTGTTGCGTGGTGAGCGAGGCGCGGTTCAGTCCGATGGTGAGCGTCAGGGGTTGTCCGCTGGGAGCTTGAACTTGTCTGCCTGACGCGAGCCGGACCCTGGTACGGCGCCGCAGGATTGAGATCCCACCACTCACGTCGTGTCGATTGTCAGGAGATATCCATGCTCATCGCCCTACTCGACCTGCGCACCACCAAGGCTGACCGGCCGCTCGCACTCGCCCAGCTCGACAGTGAGAAGGAGGAGATCCGCGCCATGCCGGGCAACCTCGACTTCCGGGTGTACGCCGCCCGCGACGACGAGGAGGCCGTCGTCGTGATCCACGAATGGGTCGACGAGTCGTCGTTTGCCGGCTACCTCTCCTCTGATGCCTTCACCCGCTCGGGCGCGGTGCTCGGTCCGTTGGTGACGGCGCCCCCGGTGAGCCGACGGTTCCGCGCCGCTCTTCTCGAGACGGTGTGACCGTCAGTCCGGTCTACGGTGAGCAGGTGCGAGGCAGGTTGTGAGACGTGAGGCGTTCGCGTTCGCGCGGGAGTTCGCCGCGGCCCCTACGTCCGAGCTCTGCGTCGACCGACACTACCTGCTCTGCGCCTCCCAGGGCGCGCTCCGGCTGGAGGCGCACGGCAAGTCGTGGGTTCTGCCTCCGGCACGGGCCGCGCTGATCGCGGCCGGGGAGCCGATCCAGGTGGCCATCCCGCAGCCGGTGACAACGTCGTCGGTGCTGTTTGACCCCGGCTTTGCTCCGGAGCCACCCGCGCCACTGACCGTGTTCGACCTCAGCCCGCTGGCACGGGCCCTGCTCTCGGAGTGCGTCGACTGGCCCGACGCTGCGCAACCACTCCCGCCGTACGCGCGCAGCGTGTTCGGTGCGCTCGCGGCCGTGGGGTGGCGGCTGGCGCAGCACCCCAGCCCGGTCACGGTCCCCGCCGGACGGTCGCCGGAGCTTCGGCGGGCACTGGCCCTGACCAACGAGCGGCTGGTCGAGGAGGTCCGGTTCGAAGACATCGCCCGCGATGTGGGGCTGGCGCCGCGGTCGTTGGCCCGCCGGTTCGAGGACGAGTCCGGGATGACCTGGCGGGCGGTGCTGCGCCGGATGCGGGTGCTGCGCGCGGTCGAGGAACTCGCCGCGGGTGAGGACTCCGTCACGACCATCGCGCATGCGGTCGGGTACACCTCCCTGTCGGCGTTCAACGCCGCGTTCCGCGACCTCACCGGTCGTACGCCGACGCAGTACCGCGCGACCTTCCGCCCCTGACGAGCTCCCGTTCACGCGGATATGAGGCGCCCTCGCGGCTACCAGAGTCACCGCCGAGACAGCCCCGATCGCGGTGCGAGAACGTCGTGCTGACTCCAGCCCGCACGCGGCCGTGCGCCGGCTGGGGAAGGGCCCGGTCAGGGACGCACTTGACCGAAGCAAGCACATTGGCGGAGCGCGAACCGGTGTTCAGTCAGCTACGGGCTGTGGTGCTCAGCGTGATGGGATGATCTGACACTGTTGCATTGAGCGATGTCATTCCACGCGGACCGCAAATTCTTCGGTTGATCGGAGCAAGAGCACCCCCGGAGTGCCTGTAGGCATTCGGAAAAGAGGCCGACCTGCACCGCGGGCCCTCCAGACGTTGCAGGGCACCGGAGATCTTCCGGCGCAGTCGTCGTGGGATCGCTCAATGCAACAGTGCCCGCAGATGATTGTGCTTGCTCGGGCGCCCTCGTTGAGCCGATGGCAGGTGCGCGCATCTGACCAGGGATGAGCAGGTCGGTCAGCGACCGTGGCTCACGGACGCCATCGGTGGGCACGGAGAAGGACAGACGGTGCGCGTGGCCTGACTAGCCTTGAGGCGTGGATGTCAACGAGGCCCCCGTGGCTCCCGGCGTGTGGGGCGATGAGTACCGGGTTGTTCGCGCGGCGATGGACTGGGCCGAAGCCCGCGTCGTCCGGGAGACTGATCCCAAGACGACCGCTCGCTCGGCGGAGGAACTGCGAGAGGCGGCCGGTCAGACGGTGTGCGCGGAAGGCATCGGCGGACTCGCAGCGCTGCGGGTGTTCATGGACGTCCTGGAACCGGCCACCCGAGCCCAGGACGATCCCATGAACTTGGCCTACGTACCGTCGGCTCCGACCCGGGCGTCGGTCGCCTTCGACTTCGTCACCAGCGCCGCCAACGTGTTCGGCGGCGTGTGGGAGACCGGAGCCGGCGCGATCTTCGCGGAGAACGAGGCATTGGCCTGGTTGGTCGAGCTGTTGGGCTGGCCGCGAACAGCAGGCGGCTGCTTCGTATCGGGTGGGACCAGCGGCAACCTGTCGGCGCTGGTCGCGGCACGAGAAGCAGCCCAGGCTCGGCGGGGGAGCCGTCCTGCCCAGGGTTGGCAGCTCGCGTGCACAGGCGAGGTGCACTCCTCGATTCGCTCGACGGCGCGGGTGCTGGACGTCACGATCGTCGAGGTCCCCGGTGACGAGCTCGGCCGGCTGACCGGCGCGCGGCTCGAGCCCATCCTGCGTACCCATCCGGACGTGTTCGCTGTGGTCGCTACCGCGGGGACGACCAACGCCGGGCTGATCGACGACCTGGCCGGAATCGCTGACGCATGCACGGCACACGGCGTGTGGATGCACGTCGACGGTGCCTATGGCGGGGCAGGCCTGGCGGCATTGAGCGTGCGGGCGCTGTTCGACGGCGTAGAACGTGCCGACAGCTTCATCGTCGACCCGCACAAGTGGCTCTTCGCCCCCTATGACTCGTGCGCGTTGCTCTACCGTGACCCGGCCTCGGCCCGCGCCGCACACGCCCAGAACGCGAACTATCTCGACCGGATCGACCGTGAGATGTGGAACCCCGCGGACCTTGCCGTCCACCTCTCGCGTCGGGTCCGCGGGCTTCCGTTCTGGTTCAGCCTGGCGACTCACGGCACCGACCGGTATGCCGCCGCGGTGGAGCGGACCTTGGATGTCTCGCGGACCGTAGCTGACGCCATCAGGTCGAGTTCGCACCTGGAGCTCGTGTGTGAACCCCAGCTGTCGGTCCTGTTGTTCCGGCGCGTGGGCTGGGACTCCGAAACCTACAGCGAGTGGTCGCAGCGGTTGGCCCGCGAAGGCGTCATCCTGTGTCTGCCAACCACGTGGCATGGTGAAACCGTGCTGAGGCTTGCGTTCGTGAACCCTGCCACCAAGGCCGAACGCGTCATTGCCGTACTCGAGACGTTGCGCCAGCCCTCGATCCCCCAACCTTGAGTGCCAGCGCGAGTTGAGTACTTGTCACCTGATCGTGTTCGCAGACCCGTGCGTCTTTGTGGGCGGAATGGGCGCATCGCCGGACAGCGGTGGTTCCGGTCAGGGACCTCGTGTGGGAATGCCGCAGGACAAGAGCGCGCGCCCGGACGAGCGTTCCGCAAGGCCCGTCCGAAGGCATGCCTGGTGAGCGTTGGGCAACTGGTGACGCCGCACTTGTTCGGGGACTCTGTAGGCTTGGAGCCAGCTCGAATTCTGTAGGTGGGGGCAGTTCGGGTTACCCCATTCGCAGCCTGGTTGTCGTCAGGCGCACTCAACTAGGGCGTGGCTCCTTATTCGCGGAGCCAGATCGTGATGGCTCGGAGAACGACGCCACCTCGGTAGACCGGGGCGAGCTTGTCGTAGCGGGTGGCCAGGCCGCGCCACTGCTTGTGGTCGTTGAAGGAGCGCTCGATGACGTTGCGGCCCTTGTAGGCCCAGCGTCGAAGCGCGGGAGGCCGACCGCCGGCTGACCCGCGTCGCTTGCGGTGGCCGATCTGGTCGGCGGGTTGCGGGATCACGGTCTTGATGCGCTTGGCGCAGCATCGGCCGGATCGCCGCGCGAGGAGTAGGCCTTGTCACCGAGCACCGCATCGGGCCGGGTGCGTGGCCGGCCAGGACCGCGGCCGCGCACCGGGAGGTGGGCCAGCAACGGGTTGCAGCATCGGGGAGTCGCCGGCCTGACCGGCGGTCACCGCGATCACCAGCGGACGCCCGCGGCCGTCGACGAGCTGGTGGATCTTGGTCGAGACCCCACCGCGGGAGCGGCCCAGCGCGTGGTCAGCAGGCTCCGGCCGCAGATTCGTGTAACTCGACTCAGCCCCCTGTGAGGCGGCCGGTGACCCTGCGGGCCGCTCGACCGGCCATCGTGGTGGCGTGCTGGTGGGCACGGTTGATCGTGGAGTCCACCGAGACGACCCAGTCGACCTCGCCCGCGGCATCGGCCTCGGCGAGCAGCCGGGCGTGGATCCTGTCCCAGGTGCCATCGGCACTGAACCGCCGATGCCGCTTCGAGACGGTCTGCTACGGCCCGAACGACGCCGGCAGGTCACGCCAGGCGACCCCGGTCCGCAACCGGTAGATGATCCCCTCGACCACCTGACGATGATTGCGAAAAGGCCGCCACGCTGGCCATCCGAGGACGGCATCAACGGCTCGATCCGAGCCCACTGGGCATCCGACACCGCACACACGAGACATGAGTCAACAATCACCGGCGCCCACGCCGAGATTAAGCCACGCCCTAGCCGCGAAACCCGGGCCACCCGCCACGTTGGGTGGTATGCACGACGTTCCTCGAGCGTTCGGTCGAGCGGGCGAACGAGTCTCGAGCCAAGCGCGAGTCAGTCGTCGGGGTCGAAGAGCCTGAGGAACTTCTCCCGTGGGATCAGCACGCGTCGGCCGAGCTTGACCGAGGGGATCGTGCCATTCTCGATACCGGCCGTGACCGTCCGGGGGTCAACGCCGAGCGCTGCTGCGGCGTCGGTGCGGGTGATGACCAGGTTGGGCGCGCTGCGCAGCGTCTCGATGGTCATGGTGGCTGCTCTCATGTCGCATCTCCCTGCATCCCGCGTCCTGCGTGACCCTGACTGTACACGTTCGCGCTTGATGTTTCAAGAATGACGATGTATGTTTCCTACATGGAGTCACGCCAACGAGGGAACCCAGCCGGAAACACGAACGCGCATGTAGCGGCAAACTTGCGCAGCGCGCGGCAGGCGATCGGTATGGACCTGCGTACGTTCTCCGAGCGGGTCAAGGAGACCGGACGCGCGATGTCGCCGTCGGCGTTGAGCAAGATCGAGAACGGCGACCGGCGAGTGGACGTCGACGACCTGACCGTCTTCGCCTACATCCTGCAGACGACGCCGGCGACGCTGCTGGCCCCACCCGAGGGTGCCTCTCCTCCCACCGGCGTGCCCAGCGGCCAGTACAACCTCGAGGAGATCCAGGCGTGGGTCCGGGGTCAGGCCAAATTCACCACCGAGGACCTCGCCCGCTACTGGAAGGACGAGTACTTCTCGGCGGTCAGTTCCATCCACTACTACGAGAACCTCATGGTGCAGTACGCAGAGGACGGCAAGGGCAACCAGATGCACCGCAGCACCTACGAGGAGCGGTTGGCCTCATTCCGCGCGCGTCGCGATGCTGCTCGCGTCCGACTCCTCATGCTCGACCCCGATGCCCTGCCCGCCCCTCGTGACGCCGCAGCTGACGGGTGGGCTTGAGATGTCGGAGAAGCCGGTCCGGCGTTCTCGCTCCCGGCACGCGGGATCGATCACGTCCTACGCGACCCAGGGCGGTCACCGGTGGAGGTTCCAGATCTATGTCCCTAAGGACCCCGAGCGGCCCGAGCTCGGCGACACGCGGCTCACGCGCGGCGGGTTCAAGAGCCTCGACGAGGCACAACGAGTGCTCGCAGAGGCATTGGCGAAGAAAAAGTCCAACGCCCGGTTCCAGGCCAAGGCCCCCACCATCGGCGAGTACGCCGAACGCTGGATCGCCGGGCTGCGGCTGCAGAACTCCACCATCCAGGGCTACCAGAAGATCATCCGCAACCACGTCACCCCCTACCTCGGCGCAATCCAGCTCGACAAGCTCACCGCCACCAGGATCGCGGCCCACTACCGACAGCTCGAGACCTCCGGCCGCCGCGACGGACCGGGGTACGGGAAGCCGCTGTCGGCCAACACCGTCTCCAAGGTCCACGTCCTGCTGGCCGCAATGCTCGACGCCGCCGTCGACGACGGGTTGATCCTGCTGAACCCCGCCAAGAAGAAGCGCACCGTCAACCCTCCCCGCGTCCGGTCAAGTGCGTGCACAGAAGCCGGAGATCATCACCTGGACCGGTCCGCAGCTCCACGCCTTCCTGGCCTGGAATCACGACGAGTTCGATGACGAGCTCTTCCCGCTGTGGCGCACCATCGCCTACACCGGCATGCGTCGCTCCGAGGCGCTTGCGCTGCGCTGGGGCGATCTGAACTTCATCACTGGAAGGCTCGGGATCAGGCGGGCCGCCGATGTGGTCGAACGCAACAAGGCGAAGACCACGAAGACAGGATCAGCCCGAGTTCTCGACATCGACTCCGAGACCCTCGCCGTGCTCAAGGCGTACAAGGCGAAGCGGGGAGTCATCTCGCTGAGCCTCGCCCGCGCGGACTCCTACGTGTTCGGGAACGACGCGGGCGAGATCCGCTCGCCCAACGAGGTCAGCCGGCGCTGGACCTCCCGCGTCCAGCGGGCGCAGGCCGAAATCGACGAACTGCCGCGAGTCACCCTGAAGGGCCTGCGGCATACGCACGCGACCCTGCTGCTCGAGCTGGGGGAGCACCCGAAGGTCGTTCAAGAGCGTCTTGGGCACTCCACGATCACCACGACGATGAACATCTACAGCCACGTCACGCCCACGATGCAGAAGGCCGCAGTGGATCGCTTTGCAGCGCATCTCGATGGGGCTTAGCACATATTTCAGCACCTGAGCCGCAAAAGCGCCCTGCCCTGGTCCATGAAGGCCCAGGTCAGAGCCGCCTTACTACTGGCGGAGGATAGGGGATTCGAACCCCTGAGGGCGTTAACCCAACCCGCTTTCCAAGCGAGCGCCATAGGCCACTAGGCGAATCCTCCGCCGGAGAGGCTACCGCCGAGTGGCCTCGCCGCCGAAATCGGCCACGTTGCGGGGGGCCGGCCCGGATTCGGAACGACCCGCCGCCCTCCTCTACACTCGGGCCAACCCCCCGTGCGGCGACATCTGGCCGAACTCCCCCAGGGCCGGAAGGCAGCAAGGGCAGGCAAGCTCTGTCGGGTGCATGGGGGGCCTTTCCATCCCCCCGTCGTCGTCCCGTCGTCCCGCGGTTGTCTTGTCAGAGGGGCTGGTTAGGGTTCAGGCGTGGAGCCCTCCCTCGCGCTGTACCGCCGCTACCGGCCGGAGACCTTCGCCGAGGTGATCGGCCAGGACCACGTGACCGAGCCGCTGCGCGCGGCGCTCGCCAACAACCGGGTCAACCACGCCTACCTCTTCTCCGGGCCGCGCGGCTGCGGCAAGACCACGAGCGCCCGGATCCTGGCCCGCTGCGCTCAACTGCGAGAAGGCGCCGATCGCCGACCCGTGCGGCGAGTGCCAGTCGTGCCGCGACCTGGCCCGCGGCGGCCCGGGCTCGATCGACGTGATCGAGATCGACGCGGCGTCGCCACGGCGGCGTCGACGACGCCCGCGACCTGCGCGAGCGGGCGTTCTTCGCGCCGGTGCAGCAGCCGCTACAAGGTCTACATCATCGACGAGGCCCACATGGTGACCACGCAGGGCTTCAACGCGCTGCTCAAGCTGGTCGAGGAGCCGCCGCGAGCACCTCAAGTTCATCTTCGCGACGACCGAGCCCGAGAAGGTGCATCGCCGACGATCCGGTCGCGCACCCACCACTACCCGTTCCGGCTGATCCCGCCGCGCACGCTCTCGACGTACCTCTCCGAGCTCTGCGAGAAGGAGGGGGTCCGGATCGACCCGGCCGCGCTGCCCGCTCGTGGTCCGGGCAGGTGGCGGCTCCGCCCGCGACACGCTCTCGGTGCTCGACCAGCTGATCGGCGGTGCCGGTGCCGACGGGGTGACCTACGACGTCGCGACCGGGCTGCTCGGCTACACGCCCGACACGCTGCTCGACGAGGTGGTCGACGCGTTCGCGGCCGCCGACGGGTCGCACCGTGTTCGGCGTCGTCGACAAGGTGATCGAGACCGGCCAGGACCCGCGCCGCTTCACCGAGGACGTCCTGCGCCGGCTCCGTGACCTGGTGATCATCGCCGCGGTCCCCGACGCGCTCGGCCACCGGCCTGATCGACGTCCCGGAGGACCAGGCCGAGCGGCTGGTCGCGCAGGCGGCCCGGTTCGGCACGTGCCGAGCTGGTCCGGGCGGCCGACCTGGTCGCCGCCGGCCTCACCGAGATGCGCGGCGCCACCGCCCCGCGGCTGCTGCTCGAGCTGATCTGCGCCCGGGTGCTGCTGCCCGGTGCCGACCACGGCACCGAGGGCCTCGCCGCCCGGCTCGACCGGCTCGAGCGCCGGATCAGCGTCGGCGGGATGCCTGTCCTGAGCAGCGAGCGCAGCGAGCGTGTCGACCCGAGCCGGCGCCGTCCCGGCCTGCGCCGTCCCCGGCGGTCGAGGAGCGTCGGCCACGAGCGTCTCGACACCGCGCCGTGCCCGAGACCCGAGCCGGCGGCCGAGCCCGATGCGGTGGTCGATCCAGCCGGAGCCTGCCCGCGGCCGCGCTCGACCGCCAGCGGCCTCGGCCTCGCCGACGTCCGCCGGATCTGGCCCGACCTGCTCGAGCGGATCAAGACGATGCGTCGTTTCACCTGGATGCTGCTCAGCCAGAACGCCCAGGTGGTCGGCGTCGACGGGCAACGTGCTCACGCTCGGCTTCAAGAACGCCGGCGCGCGCGAGTCGTTCGCCGGCGGCGGCAGCGACGAGATCCTGCGCCAGGCGCTGATCGACATGATCGGCGCCGACTGGAAGGTCGAGGCGATCATCGACCCGTCGGCCCAACCGGGCGCGACGCCGCCCCCGGTGACGAAGCCGGCCGTCCAGCCCCGGCGGGCCGCGGCACCGGATCCGACGCCGGCCGCTCCCGACGCCCCTCCGGACTGGGCCGCCTCCGGCGAGCCGCCCCAGCGCCGACCCGCCTGCCGGAGATGGTGGCCAAGGCACGCGAGGGCATCGCGCCCACACGCAGCGGGGCCGAGCAGGAGTCGACCGCGCCCCGCAGACGACCCCGACGCCGACGCCGACCGTGACGACGCCGATGCTGACGAGAGCGGACTCCGTGGAGCGGAGCTGCTCCAGCGCGAGCTCGGTGCCACCGTGATCGAGGAGATCCCGCACGAATGAGCTTCCAGAAGGAGACGAGATGAGCGAGAACCCGTTCGGTGAGGGGTTCGACATGAGCGCCCTGCTCCAGCAGGCCCAGGCCATGCAGGAGCAGCTGATGTCCGCCCAGGCCGAGCTGGCTGGGACAACCGTCGACGGCACCGTCGGCGGTGGCCTGGTGACGGTCACGGTCAGCGGCACCGGCGAGCTGGTCGGGGTGCAGGTCAAGGCCGGCTCGTTCGACCCCGACGACCCCGACAGCCTCGCCGACCTCGGCGACCTCGTGGTCGCGGCCTACCGCGACGCGAAGACCCAGGCCGATGCCCTCGCCGCGGAGAAGCTCGGCCCGCTGGCCGGCGGTCTCGGTGGCCTCGGTGGCCCCGGTGGCGCGGAGCCCGGCGCGCCCGGTCTGCCCGGCGGCTTCGGTGTATGAAGGCGCGCTCCAGGACCTGATCGACGAGCTGGGCCGGCTGCCCGGCGTCGGTCCCAAGAGCGCGCAGCGGCTGGCCTTCCACCTGCTCGCGAGCGACCCGGCCGACGTACGACGGCTCGCCGACGCGCTGCTCGAGGTCAAGCTGCGGGCCCGGTTCTGCTCGACCTGCGGCAACGTCTCCGAGGAGGAGCAGTGCCGGATCTGCCGCGACCCGCGCCGCGACGACGCGCTGATCTGCGTGGTCGAGGAGCCCAAGGACGTCGTCGCGATCGAGCGCACCCGCGAGTTCCGGGGCCGCTACCACGTGCTCGGCGGCGCGATCTCGCCGCTCGACGGCATCGGCCCCGACGCAGCTGCGCGTGCGCGAGCTGATCGCCCGGCTCAACGACGGCACCGTCACCGAGATCATCCTGGCCATGGACCCGAACATCGAGGGCGACGCCACTGCGACGTATCTCACGCGGATGCTGGTCCCGATGGGGTTGACCGTGACCCGGCTGGCGAGTGGACTGCCTGTGGGTGGTGATCTCGAGTACGCCGACGAGGTCACGCTCGGCCGGGCCTTCGCAGGCCGGCGCAGTGCCAGTGAGTGACGAGAGGAACCCGTGAGCGACTTCGACGTCGAGGACTTCGCGCAGCAGATCGCCGACCAGGCCGAGAGCTACCTGGTCGCGCTGCAGGCGATCTCCCGCGAGGAGGCCGACGGCAGCGCCGTACCTCGCTGCTGCTGCTCGAGGTGAGCCAGATCCTGCTCGCCGGTGCCCGGCTCGGCGCCCAGAGCGACTTCGGGGCCGAGCGAGGAGTTCCAGCCCGACGTCGGGCCCGACCCCGACCTCGACGCGATGCGCGAACGGCTCGCGGCGCTGCTCGACGGCGTCGACGCCTACGTCTACAACGTTCGACCCGTACGACCCCGAGCTGGTCGGGGCCAAGCTGTCCGACGAGCTGACCAGCATCGCGACGGCGCTGGCCAACGGCCTGCGCCACTTCCGGGCCGGCAACGTCGCCGAGGCGCTCTGGTGGTGGCAGTTCTCCTACGTCGCCCACTGGGGCAACGAGGCCAGCGGGGCGCTCCGCGCGCTCCAGTCGATCGTCAGCCACGACCGGCTCGACACCGACATCGAGGGCGAGCAGGACGTGATCGAGGAGGCGTCCGCAGTGCTGGACAGCGCGACGGCCCAGCCCGAGCCTCGATAGACTCGGCCACGACCTTTCCCCGATCCGCAGGCTGGAGGGATCCGCGTGGGCGTTGTCGTGCAGAAGTACGGCGGTTCCTCCGTCGCCGACGCCGACAGCATCAAGCGCGTCGCCCAGCGGATCGTCGACACCCGGCGGGCCGGCAACGACGTCGTCGTCGTCGTGTCCGCGATGGGCGACACCACCGACGAGCTGATCGACCTCGCCGAGCAGGTCTCCCCGCTGCCGGCCGCCGCGCGAGCTCGACATGCTGCTGACGGCCGGCGAGCGGATCTCGATGGCGCTGCTGGCGATGGCGATCGGCAACCTGGGCCTCGACGCCCGCTCGTTCACCGGCAGCCAGGCCGGCGTGATCACCGACGGCGCGCACGGCAAGGCCAAGATCATCGACGTCACGCCGGGCCGGATCGAGCAGGCGCTCGCAGGCGGGGCGATCGCGATCGTCGCCGGCTTCCAGGGCGTCAACCAGGACACCAAGGACATCACCACGCTCGGTCGCGGCGGCTCCGACACCACGGCGGTCGCGCTCGCGGCGGCGCTCAAGGCCGACGTCTGCGAGATCTACAGCGACGTCGACGGCGTGTTCACCGCCGACCCGCGGATCGTGCCGACGGCCCGCAAGCTCGACCGCGTCACCTACGAGGAGATGCTCGAGATGGCCGCGTGCGGCGCGAAGATCCTGCACCTGCGGTGCGTCGAGTACGCCCGCCGTTACGACGTCCCGATCCACGTCCGCTCGTCGTTCAGCAACCGCAACGGCTCGTGGATCGCCGGCTCCATCGACGACACTGAAGGAGAGCGACATGGAACAGCCGATCATCGCCGGCGTCGCGCACGACCGCAGCGAGGCCAAGATCACCGTGGTCGGCGTCCCCGACAAGGTCGGCGAGGCCGCCCGGATCTTCGAGGCGCTCGCCGAGTCCGGCATCAACCTCGACATGATCGTGCAGAACGTGTCGGCGGCCGCGACCGGCCTCACCGACATCTCGTTCACGCTGCCCCGCACCGACGGCCAGACGGCGATGCAGGCGCTCGCAGCGCTGCAGGACGAGATCGGCTTCGCCTCGCTGCTCTACGACGACCAGATCGGCAAGCTGTCGCTGGTCGGCGCCGGCATGCGCTCGCACCCGGGCGTCTCCGCGAAGTTCTTCGCCGCGCTCGCCGCGGCCGGCGTCAACATCGAGATGATCTCGACGTCGGAGATCCGGATCTCGGTGGTCGTCGACGAGGCGGACGTCGACGCCGCCGTCGCCGCCACCCACACGGCGTTCGACCTCGACGCCGACGAGGTCGAGGCCGTCGTCTACGGCGGGACCGGCCGATGAAGCACCCACAGAACCCGTCCGGCTCGGCGTGGTCGGCGCGACCGGCCAGGTCGGCGTCGTGATGCGCCAGATCCTGCTGGAGCGCGACTTCCCGGTCGACGAGATCCGGTTCTTCGCCTCCGTCCCGCTCGGCCGGCACGGTGCTGCCGTTCGGCGAGCGCGCGAGGTCACGGTCGAGGACTCGAGACCGCCGACCCGAGCGGCCTCGACATCGCCCTCTTCTCCGCCGGTGCCACCGCCTCGCGGGCGCTGGCGCCGCGGTTCGCCGCCGCCGGCGCGATGGTGATCGACAACTCCTCCGCGTGGCGCATGGACCCCGAGGTGCCGCTGGTGGTGAGCGAGGTCAACCCCGACGCGATCGACCTCGCGCTCTCCGGCCGCGGATCATCGCCAACCCGAACTGCACGACGATGGCCGCGATGCCGGTGCTGAAGCCGCTGCACGACGAGGCCGGGCTGGTCCGGCTGGTCGCGTCGACCTACCAGGCCGTCTCCGGCAGCGGCGTCGCCGGCGTCGACGAGCTCGCCGACCAGGTCGCCGCGGCCGGCGACAAGGCGCGCGAGCTGGCCTACGACGGCGCGGCGATCGACTTCCCGGCGCCGGTGAAGTACCGCGCACCATCGCGTTCAACGTGATCCCGCTCGCCGGGCTCGATCGTCGACGACGGCCTCGACGAGACCGACGAGGAGCAGAAGCTGCGCAACGAGACGCGCAAGATCCTCGGCATCCCCGACCTGCCGGGTCAGCGGGATCTGCGTGCGGGTGCCGGTGTTCACCGGCCACTCGCTGTCGATCAACGCCGAGTTCGCGCGGCCGCTGACCGCGGCCCGGGCGCGCGAGATCCTGGCCGGTGCGCCCGGCGTCGAGCTGTCCGACGTGCCCGACCCCGCTGCAGGCGGCCGGCCAGGACCCGTCGTACGTCGGCCGGCTCCGGCAGGACGCGGGCGTCGACGACGAGCGCGGGCTGGCGCTGTTCGTCAGCAACGACAACCTGCGCAAGGGCGCCGCGCTCAACACCGTGCAGATCGCGGAGCTGGTCGCCGAGCGGCTCTGACCGACCGACAGGAGACGGGCGTGTCCGGCTTTCCCGAGCTGATGCACACCGCCCTGGACGCCACCGACGTCCGGGGGCTCGCCGAGTTCTACCGCGAGCTGCTGGGAGTGAGCTACCGCCCGGGCGACGAGCCACCGACCGACGGCAGCGCCGACGTCGAGGACTGGCTCGTGCTCGTCGACGCCGATGGCAGCCGCGTGCTGGCCTTCCAGAAGGTGCCGACCCTGGACCGGCCCACCTGGCCCGCCCACGACGTACCGAAGCAGATGCACCTGGACTTCCGGGTGGCCACGGTCGCCGAGCTGCAGAGACACCGTGAGCGGGCGGAACAGCTCGGGGCGACGTTGCTCCTCGACCGCACCGACGACCCGGACGAGGCGCTGTACGTGCTGGCCGACCCGGCGGGCCACCCGTTCTGCATCCTGGTCGGCTGACCCTCCTAGAGCCCGCGGATGCCCGCGTCCTCCGTCTCCTCGGCCTCGTCGTCCTCGGTGTCGATGAAGGTGCGGGTGACCCACCACGCCAGCAGGAACGTCAGCGCGCCCAGCACCGGGATCACGATCACCATCCACCACTCGTCGATGGAGGGGAGGAGGAAGAGCATCGCGAGCACCGCGACCAGCCCGACTGCGAGGAACGACGAGCTCATCGGGTCGCTGACCTGCCAGGCCTTGAGCAGCACGGCGCCGAGCAGCACGCCCAGCGCCATGATCGCGATCAGCAGGGGAAGGCCGACGGCACCGCAGCTGCCGCTTCCGCGCACCAGCTCGCAGCCGCGCGAGGAGAGGAACGTGAGGCCGACGATGACCAGCCCGATCAGCACTCCCGTCACCACTGAGGCGATCGGCGCGGACAGCGGCGGCAGGGTCAGTGCCTTGCGCTCCTTGCGGACCCTGGTCGGCTGCGCGGGTCGCTCCGGCTCCGGCTCGAGCTCCGGCTCCTCGGCCGCCTTGTCCTGCCCCCCGCGTCGCATGAAGCTGAGCTTCGGCAGCTCCAGCCTGGACTCGTCGCGGTCGCCCGGCTTCGTGGTGTCGGGTTCCTCAACCATGCCGCGATTCTCCCACGGGCCGGGACCGCCCGACCGGCTTTCGGCCGCAGCGGGGCCGGGAGAAACGACAGAGCTCCCGGCCAGCAGGTTGCTGACCGGGAGCTCGTGTGGTGGGTCGGGCTGACAGGATTTGAACCTGCGGCCTCCTCGTCCCGAACGAGGCGCGCTACCAAGCTGCGCCACAGCCCGAATGCGTTCGGGAGTCTACCGGAGCCGGCCGAGTGGTTTGACCACGGCCCGCGCCACCCTCAGCCCGACGGCGTGAGCGTGGCGAGCGTCGCCTCGGGGCGGCAGCAGAAGCGCACCTGGGCGTACGGCGAGGTGCCCAGCGCCGGCGGACACGTGCAGCCACGAAGCTCGCGGGTCCCCGGGTCGGGAGTCGGCCGGGTGCCGGTGCAGCCCCTTCGCCCGTGCGGGTGTCGAGGTCGCAGTTGGTGACCAGCGCGCCGTAGAACGGCAGGCACAGCTGGCCGCCGTGGGTGTGGCCGGCGAAGGTCACGTCGTACCCGTCGTGCGGCGAACTGGTCCAGCACCCGGAGGTACGGCGCGTGCGCGACGCCGATCCGGAGGTCGGCGTCGGCCGGCGCCGGGCCGGCCACCGAGCGACAGGTCGTCGAGCCGCAGGTGCGGGTCGTCGACACCGGCGAACGCGAGCCGCGACCCGCGCACCGTCGAGCCGGCCGCTGGCGTTGTTCAGGTCCAGCCAGCCGGCGGCGGTGAACGCCGCGCGCAGGTCCTCGACCGGGAGCTTCGGTGCGTGTGTGATGCCGCCCGCCGTCGTCGGCCAGCAGGTACCAGACCGGGTTGCGCAGCGTCGGCGCGTAGTAGTCGTTCGAGCCGAACACGAACACGCCCGGCACGTCGAGCAGCGGGCCGAACGCCGTCGAGCATCGGCGGCACCGCGTCGAGGTGGGCGAGGTTGTCGCCGGTGTTGACGACCAGGTCGGGCTCGAGCCGCGCCAGCGAGCGCAGCCAGGCCTGCTTCCGGCGCTGGCTCGGCGTCATGTGCAGGTCGCTGACGTGGAGCACCCGGATCGGCCGGGCTCCGGCGGGCAGGCACGGGATCTCGCACCTGCGCGGAGCGTGAAGCTGCGGACCTCGATGCCGGCGGCGTACGCCGAGGCCGGCAACGCCCACCGCGGCACCGTGCCACGGCCACCTTCAGGAGGCGGGGACGTCCGCGAGTCTGCCACGCCGCAAGGCTGTCACACTGGCCCCCATGAGCGACCTCAAGGACCGGCTCCGCGCCGACCTCACCACCGCCATCAAGGCCCGTGACGAGGTGCGGTCGTCGACCCTGCGGATGGTGCTGACCGCGATCACCAACGCCGAGGTCGCCGGCAAGCAGGCCCGCGAGCTCACCGACGACGACGTGCTCGGCGTGCTCACCAGCGAGGCCAAGAAGCGCCGCGAGGCGGCCGAGGCGTTCGACGACGCCGGCCGCGCGGAGATGGCCGCCAAGGAGCGCGCCGAGGCCGCGGTGATCGCCGACTACCTGCCCGGAGCAGCTCGACGAGCCGAGGAGATCGCCGACCTGGTCGCCGCCGACGATCGCCGACGCTCGGCGTCGCAGGACGAGGGCATGCGCGCGATGGGCAAGGTCATGGGCGTGGTCCAGCCGCAGGTCAAGGGTCGCGCCGACGGCGGTGCCGTCGCCGCGGAGGTACGTCGCCAGCTGGGCTGAGCCGAAGCTGAGCGCATCGCTCAGCCCTGCCCTCACTCCCCGCCGCCGCCGTTGCCGCCGCCGTTGCCGCGGCCGCCGTTCCGCCGCCGCCGTTCCCGCCGCCGCCGTTCCCGCCACCGTCGCCGCCGCCCGTTGCGCGTTGCGCTGCCGGCTGGTTGTTGCCGCCGCCGTTCGAGCCGGCGAAGTTCGCGCCGTTCGACGGATAGACGGTGATCGCCGTGCCCGGGAGCCGGGAGTGCCACCGTCAGGGCTCTGCCCGGCGATCACGCCCGGCGCCCGCCGGGAGTCGATGACGGAGCCGACCACCGGCGTGAACCCGGCGGCCGACAGCGTCGACACCGCCTGCCCGATGGTCATGTCGATCGTGCTTGGCACCACCACTGCCCCCTTCGGGACCGGGGCGGCACCGGGCGGCACGAAGTCCTCGTCGGGCAGCCAGCGTGCTGGATCGCCTTCATCGCGTCGCCCCAGATCGGGCCGGCGACGGTGGAGCCGATGGCCCGTGCCGATGCGTGACGCCGCCGACGGTCTGGCCGTTCAGCGTGATCGGCGTGCCGTCGACTGTTGGCGCCGGCCACCATGGCGACCGTGGCGAGCGCGGGCGTGTAGCCGTCGAACCAGACCGCCTTGTTGTCCTGGATGGTGCCGGTCTTGCCGGCCGACGGCTTGCCGATCGCCAGCGCCGAGCCGAAGCCGCCCGGCTCCATCACGCCGCGCAGGATGTCGTTGACGGTGTCGGCGGTGTACTTGCGACATCACCCGCTTGCAGCTCGGGCTCGTACTTCTTGAAGACCTTGCCGTCGCTGTTGAGGATCTCGGTGACCGGCTTGGAGTCGCAGTGCACGCCCGCGGGCGGCGAAGGTCGCGTAGCGCCTCGGCCATCTCCAGCGGGCTGACGTCGGCGACGCCGAGCGTGAACGACGGCACCCGCTCGTGGTCCGGGTCGGTCAGCTCCACCCCCATCTCCTGGGCCAGCTGGTAGGGCTTGCACAGGCCGGTGCGCTGCTCGAGCTGCACGTAGAAGGTGTTCACCGAGTCGCTGCGTGCCGGTGTACATGTGCGGCGCCGGCGGGGCACTGGTCGAGTTGTCGACCGGGTAGGGCTGGTCGTGTAGGGGCCGTTGCCAGGTCGTCGGGGAAGCTCTGCCGCTGGTTGAGCACGATCTGGTCGGGAGCTGGATCGCGGTCGTACGGCGGGATGCCCTGCTCCAGTGCGCGGCGAGCACGAACAGCTTGAACGTCGACCCGGCCTGGAACCCGCCGGAGTCGCCGAGGGCGTTGGGGACGACGTAGTTCAGGTAGGTCTGGCCGAGCTTCCTTGTTGCGACCCATCGGCCGGGACTGCGAGATCGCGCGCACGTTGCCGGTGCCCGGCTCGACCATGGCGAGGGCGCCGATCGCCTGGTCGGTCGGGTTGACGTGGGCGGTGACCGCGTCGTCGGCGCCTCGTCCTGGAAGCGCAGGTCGATGGTGGTCTTGATGGTCAGGCCGCCGCTCTTGAGCAGCTGTCTTGCGCTCGTCGACGGTCTTGCCGAGCGCCGGGTCGCTCAGCAGGTAGCGGTAGGCGTAGTCGCAGAAGAACGGCGCGACGGAGACGACGCAGCCGTTGCGGGTGCGGTCTGACCGCGAGCCCGAGGCCCTTCTGCTCGACCCTCGTCGGCCTGCCTCGTCGGTGATCTTGTGCAGCTCGGCCATCCGGTCGAGCACCACGTTGCGGCGCGCCTTCGCGATCGTCCGGGTTGTTCGTCGGGTCGTAGCCGACCGGGTTCTTCACCAGGCCGGCCAGCAGCGACGGCCTCGCGCAGGTCGAGGTCCTTGGCGTCCTTGCTGAAGTAGTGGCGGGCGGCCGCCTGGATGCCGTAGGCGCCGTCGCCGAAGTAGGCGATGTTGAGGTAGCGCTCGAGGATCCAGTCCTTGGAGTAGTTCTGCTCGAACGCGATCGCGTGCCGCAGCTCGTGGATCTTGCGCTGGTAGGTGTCGGCGGTGGCTGCCTTGCGCTCCGCGGATGTCTTGGCCTGGGCCAGCAGCGTCATCTTCGACCATCTGCTGGGTGATCGAGGAGCCACCCTGGACGACACCGCCGCCGGCCTGGTTGGTGAGGAAGGCCCGCAGCGTGCCCTTCAGGTCGAGCGCGCCGTGCTGGTAGAAGCGGTAGTCCTCGATCGCGACGATCGCGGTGCGCATGATCGGGGCGACATCCTGGTCGAGCTGCACGTTCGTGCGGTTCTCGTCGTAGAACGTGGCGATCGTCCTGCCGCCCGAGCTCAGCATCCGGGTGCGCTCGGACAGCGGCTTGGCCCGCAGCTCCTGCGGGAGGTTCTTGAGCCCACTCGGCCGCGGACTTGCTGGCGACACCGAGCGCACCGGCGAACGGGATCGCCAGACCACCGACCAGGAGGCCGAGGACTGCGGAGATCGCGATCATCACACCGAGGTGCGACATCACCGATACCGGGCCGAGGCGTTCGTCGTCGGCCGAGGTCGGGGGGCGGGAAGGCATGGCACAGAGGATACGGGAGCCGACGGGGGACGTCCGTCCGACCGGATGGCCCCAGTTGCCTAGTCACAACTGACTAGACGGGATTGCCCCCAACGTGTCTGTCCGGAGTCTCGAAAATACTCAAGAATCTCCGTGGGGTTGTTGAAGCGTAAGGGAGACATGTCATGTGGAACGACGACTGGGCATCACAGGCGGTGTGCAAGCAGTCCGCGCCGGACGAGCTGTTCGTCCGCGGGGCCGAGCAGCACCGCGCCAAGCTCGTGTGTGGGGGGTGCCCCGTCCGCACCGAGTGCCTGGCCGAGGCGCTCGACAACCAGATCGAGTGGGGTGTGTGGGGCGGGATGACCGAGCGTGAGCGCCGGGCGATCCTCCGCAAGCGTCCGAACGTCACCTCGTGGCGCACGCTGCTCGAGACCGCGATGAGCGAGCACGCCGGCATCGCCGAGGCGATCGAAGCGTGAACACCGCACGGCGGACCGGACGGAGTCCGGGCGGCCGAACGGTGTGAGCCGCGCAGCAGCTAGCTGCAAGCGGACCACCTTGCTTCACCCGCCGGCTCCCGCCGAGCGCGCGAGCAGGTCCCCGATCGTGCGGAGCCCGTCGAGGTCGTGTACGTCGGTGGCCAGCGCCGGCAGGACCACCGTGGCGACGTCGGGGTGACTCGTCGCGAAGCTGCCGGCGCAGCCGGGTCTCACGCTCGACGACGCGCACCCGGTCGGCGTGCAGCCGCAGCAGCCCAGCGGTCATCACGGCCGCCGACGACATCTCGCCCGCCGCCCGCAGCCGCTCGACACCCGCCATCGCCCGGTCCGCCGACAGGTCGCCCTCGGGTGGCCGGCTGGCCCGGTTGACCACCAGCCCGGCGAGCGGCATCCGCTCCTCGCTTCAGCCGCTCCACGAAGTACGCCGCCTCGCGCAGCGCGTCGGGTTCCGGTGCCGCGACCACGAGGAACGCCGTCCCGTCGGCCTGGAGCAGCTCGAACGTGCGCTGTGCCCGCTGCCGGAACCCGCCGAACAGCGTGTCGAACGCGGTCACGAACGTCTGCATGTCGCGCAGCACCTGCGCCCCGATGATCCGGGTCAGCGCGTTGGTGACCAGCCCGAACCCGGCCGTCATCAGCCGCGCCGGCCCCTTGGCCGGCGCCAGCAGCAGCCGCATGAACCGGCCGTCGAGGAAGCCGGCGAGAGCGCTCCGGTGCGTCGAGGAAGTCCAGCGCGCTGCGCGAGGGCGGGGTGTCGACGACGATCAGGTCCCAGCGGCCGGTGCGGCGGGCGTCCTGGTCGAGCTGGCCGAGCTTCTCCATCGCCATGTACTCCTGGGTGCCCGCGAACGAGCTCGAGACGGCCACGTAGAACGGGTTGGCCAGGATCTGCGCGCCTTCTCCGGGCTGGCCTGGCTCTCGACCACCTCGTCGAAGGTGCGCTTCATGTCCAGCATCATCGCGTCGAGGCGCCCTCGCCGACGCCCTGCGACGCCGCGAGACCCCCGGCACCGGTCGCGGGACGTTGTCGAGCGCCTCGATCCCCATCGACTGGGCCAGCCGACGAGCCGGGTCGATGGTGAGCACGACGACCTTGCGTCCGCGCTCGGCGGCCCGCAGCGCGAGCGCGGCCGAGGTGGTGGTCTTGCCGACCCCGCCTGCGCCGCAGCACACGATGATCCGCTGGTCGGGGTCGTCGAGGAGCGCGTCGACGTCGAGCGCCGGCTCGGTGCCGGTGACGGCGACCAGCGGCCCGATCCGGGGGTGGGTGCGGGCGGAGCGCGCGGCCCGGGTCACGCCAGCCCCTGCTCGCGCAGCTCGGCGGCGAGCTCGTAGAGCCCGGTGAGGTCGATCCCGGCGGCCAGCTTCGGCAGCTCGTACGTCGGCACCCCGATCTCGGCCACGAGCTCGCGCTGCTCGTCCTCGAGCGCGCGCCGCTGGGCGTGGTCGTGGCCCTCCTCCAGCAAGGCCGTCGACGAGCGTGGCGCCGTCGTCGATCCTGGCGACCCCGAGCTCCCCGGCGACCCCGGCCGGGTCGACGGTGCGTCGGAGGAGCGCCCTGCGCGCCTTGGTGTCGAGGTCCTGTGGCCGGACCAGGTTGACCACGACCCCGCCGACCGGGAGACCGGCGTCGCGCAGCTGCTGGACGCCGTCGGTCGTCTCCTGGACGGGCATCTCCTCGAGCACGGTCACCAGGTGCACGGCGGTACGGCGCGATCGCAGCAGCGTGGTCACCGTGTCGGCCTGCGACTTGATCGGGCCCATCTTCGCGAGCCCTGCCAGCTCGTCGTTCACGTTGAGGAACTGGGCGATCCGGCCGGTCGGGGGCGCGTCGAGGACGACGGCGTCGTACTGACGGGCGCCCTTGTTGCGCGAGTTGCGGCTGGCGGTCTCGTAGACCTTGCCGGTGAGCAGCACGTCGCGGACGCCGGGCGCGATCGTGGTCGCGAACTCGATCACGCCGAACCGGTCGAGCGCCTTGCCTGCGCGGCCGAGTCGGTAGTACATGGCGAGGTACTCCATCATCGCCGACTCCGGATCGATCGCGAGCGCGTAGACGTCGCCGCCGGCACGGCCGGAGCCGTGCGCGATCTGGCGCTCCTCGTACGGCAGCGGTGGCACGTCGAACAGCTGGGCGATGCCTTGTCGCCCCTCGACCTCGCACAGCAGCACCGTCTTGCCGCGGGACGCGAGCGCGAGGGCCAGGGCAGCGGCGACCGTGGACTTCCCCGTGCCGCCCTTGCCGGTCACGATGTGGAGCTGGACGGCGGGCCAGTCGGAGGTCGGGGCCGGCGGCATGCACGAAGCCTAGAGGTCCCCCTAGGCTGGCCACCGAGCGAGGAGGACACGTGGACAAGGTGGTCACGAGTGCGGCAGAGGCGGTGGCCGACATCGAGTCGGGCGCCACGCTCGCCGTGGGCGGGTTCGGGCTGTGCGGGGTTCCGTCGGTGCTGATCGACGCGGTGCTGGAGAACGGTGCCGAGGACCTGCAGGCGGTCTCGAACAACTGCGGGGTCGACGAATGGGGTCTGGGCCGGCTGCTGATGGCCAAGCGGCTGCGCCGGATGATCTCGTCGTACGTCGGGGAGAACAAGGAGTTCGCGCGCCAGTACCTCTCCGGCGAGCTGGAGGTGGAGCTCACGCCGCAGGGCACGCTGGCCGAACGGATGCGGGCCGGCGGCACCGGCATCCCGGCGTTCTACACGGCCACCGGGGTCGGCACGCAGGTGGCCGACGGCGGCCTGCCGTGGCGGTACGACGCCGACGGCAACGTGGTCGTCGCGTCGCCGCCCAAGGAGGTCCGCACGTTCGACCACCGCCGACGGCGACAAGGACTTCGTGCTCGAGGCGGCGATCGTGGCCGACTTCGGCCTGGTCCGGGCCTGGAAGGGCGACCGGCACGGCAACCTCGTCTACCGCGACTCCGCGCGCAACTTCAACCCGCTCGCCGCGATGTGCGGC
Organism: uncultured Actinomycetota bacterium; assembly: GCA_963745795.1. Classification (GTDB taxonomy): domain Bacteria; phylum Actinomycetota; class Actinomycetes; order Propionibacteriales; family Nocardioidaceae; genus Marmoricola. The sequence goes on from CAVUYR010000007.1 coordinate 124,555, forward strand.
CGGGTGACGATCGCCGAGGTCGAGGAGCTGGTCGAGCCCGGGGAGCTGAACCCCAACGACGTGCACACCCCGGGCGTCTTCGTGCAGCGCGTGGTCGCGCTGACCCCGGAGCAGGTCGCGAGCAAGCGGATCGAGAAGCGCACGGTCCGGCCGCGCCCAGAACAGGGCGCCGAGCCGGCATCCGACACACCCGCCGGGGACACAACCGCAGGCGGCGCGGCCGCCGGCATCGCCGAGGGAGACGCCTGATGTGGACCCGTGAGGAGATGGCGGCGCGTGCCGCCTCGGAGCTGACCGACGGTTCCTACGTGAACCTCGGGATCGGGCTGCCGACGCTGGTGCCGAACTACGTCGACGACGACGTCGAGCTGGTGCTGCAGTCCGAGAACGGCATCCTCGGGGTCGGGGCCTACCCGCTCGAGGGCGACGAGGACCCCGACCTGATCAACGCCGGCAAGGAGACCGTGACCGTCCGCCGCGGCGCCTCGTTCTTCGACTCCGCGACCTCGTTCGGGATGATCCGCGGCGGCAAGATCGACGCGGCCATCCTGGGCGCGATGCAGGTCAGCGCCAAGGGCGACATCGCGAACTGGATGATCCCCGGCAAGATGGTCAAGGGCATGGGCGGCGCGATGGACCTGGTCCACGGCGCGAAGCGCGTGATCGTGCTGATGGAGCACGTCGCCACGCGACGGCTCGTACAAGATCGTCGACGAGTGCTCGCTGCCCCTACACCGGGCTCGCGCGTCGTCCAGCGGATCATCACCGACCTGGGCGTGATCGACGTGACGCCCGAGGGACTCACGCTGGTCGAGCTCGCTCCCGACGTCACCGAGGACGAGGTCCGGGAGAAGACCGAGCCGGACCTGACTGCTGCCGCGGCTCAGCCGCTCGAGCCCAAGGCCGCGTCAGGTGGTCGAGTCCGGGCCCGCAGGTCGTCGTACTGCACGGTGGGCCTGGCTCGACTGCCTGTCGGCACGAGCGACGACCATGCCGCTCGGTTCGAGCGAGGCGTCGCTCGGCCTCGTCGAAGGTCGGCGGCGCCCGATCGACGGACCGCGGCTGCGGCAGGTCGTCGTGGGTCAGCTGCCTCCCGCCGGAGCGCGCCTCTCGAGGACCGCCGTCGCCTGCCCGATCGAGGCGCGCGTCGGCGTGCCCTCGACCGACCTGCTGGCAGCACGGCTCGGCGTGCGGTAGACGACGCAGGCCAGCGGCGCCGTCGACCGACGAAGAGCACGGTGGCGCCGACGACCGCGCCTGTCACCGAGTTCGTCCGCGCCGATCAGCCCGTTCTGGACGGCGCTCGCCACGGCCAGCAGCACGACGAAGCCCAGGGGGTCGAGCTGGCCAGCTCGCGCTTGCCCACCAGTCGGAGGGCGATCACGAGGCACGTAGATGGCGACGGCTCGGATGACCTTCTCGCCGAGCGACAGGTGCAGGTCGGAACGTGGCGTTCCGCATGCACGCGTCGTGCCCTCGGTCCGGCCGAGTCAGTCGGCCGAGGCCGAGGAGCGTCGGGTAGACGGGCGACGCCGGGTCGATCGGCGCGAAGTGCTCGACGCCGGGCAGCTCGACCAGCTCGATCCACGGGTGCCGGCGCACCAGACCACGGCTGTTCTCGATCGTCACCACGTCGTCGTCGGTGCCGTGCAGGATCCGGACCGGGTACGACGGGCGGTGCGCATCGAGGAGCACCGCCGGGTCGGCCGCGTCCACCGGCTCGTCGCCGCCCAGGAAGTCGCGGACCGCGCCGCCGCCCATGTCGATCGCGGCGGCTGCGCGCAGGTCACCTACTGGCGCGATCGGCACGACCGCGTCGCAGGACGCGCCCGTCGCGGCCAGCCAGAGCACGAGGTGACCGCCGGCCGAGTGGCCGGTCAGCACGGTCCGACGGGGCGTCATCCCGATGCCCTCGAGCAGCGCCGGCGTCGCGGTCACGGCCGCCCGCACGTCGTCACAGGTGGTCGGCCAGCCGCCTCCGGCGCCGACCCGCCGGTACTCGGGCAGGGTCACCGCGAAGCCGTCGTCCGCCATCGCCCGGGCCAGCGGACGCACGTGGGTCCGGTCGTAGACCTGCCCGCCAGAACCCGCCGTGCACGAACGTGACCACGGTGTCGGCCGGGCCGTCGGGCAGGAACACGTCGACCACGGCGTCCGGCCGCTCGTCGTACCGCAGCACGGCGTCAGGCAATGGACCGGAGGCGTCGGGGATGCTCACGCTTCGCGACACTAGAGTGCCCACATGACCAAGTGGGAGTACATGACGGCGCCGGTGCTGGTGCACGCGACCAAGCAGATCCTCGACAACTTCGGCCAGGACGGCTGGGAGCTCGTGCAGGTGGTGCCGGGCATGAACCCGGAGAACCTGGTCGCCTACTTCAAGAGGCCGGTCCAGTGATCACCCCGGAGCAGCGGCTCGAGGAGCTCGGGCTGGCCGTGCCCGGCGTGGCCAAGCCGGTGGCGGCCTACATCCCCGCGATCCGGACCGGCAGCTACGTCTACACCTCCGGCCAGCTGCCGATGCGCGACGGCGCCCTGCTGCACTACCGGCAAGGTCGGCAGCGTGGTGACCCAGAAGGAGGCGGTCGCGTGCGCGCGAGCAGTGCGCGCTCAACGCGCTCGCGGCGATCAAGGCCGAGGTCGGCGAGCTCGCCGAGGTGAAGCAGATCGTCAAGGTCGTCGTGTTCGTGGCGTCGACGCCCGACTTCACCGGCCAGCCGCTGGTCGCCAACGGCGTCTCCGAGCTGCTCGGCGAGGTCTTCGGCGACGCCGGGCGCCACGCGCGCTCGGCGGTGGGGGTGGCGGTGCTGCCCCTCGACGCACCGGTCGAGGTCGAGCTCCTCGTGGAGGTGTAGGTGAGGCGGGTCGTCCTGCCCGGAGCACCTCGTCGCGCACGCGCGCGAGTTCGCCGACGGCACCCGTACGCCGGCCGAGCCGCGCAACGCGGCGACCGTCGTGCTGCTGCGGGACGGCTCGCAGGGGCCGTCGGTGTACCTGCTCCGCCGGCAGACGTCGATGGCGTTCGCCGGTGGCATGTGCGTGTTCCCGGGCGGGGGCGTCGACCAGCGCGACTTCGACGCCTCCGTCGCCTGGGCCGGCCCGACGCCGGCCGAGTGGGCCGAGCGCCTGCGACACCGACGAGCCCACGGCCCGCGCGCTCGTGTGCGCCGCCGTACGCGAGACGTTCGAGGAGTCCGGCGTGCTGCTGGCCGGACCGTCGGCCGACGAGGTGGTCGCGGACACGACGCCGGCGACGACCTGGGAGGCCGACCGGGTCGCGCTGGAGGCGCGCGAGCTGCCGCTGACCGAGTTCCTCTCGCGCCGCGGGCTGGTGCTGCGCAGCGACCTGCTCGGCGCGTGGTCCGCGTGGACGACGCCGGTGTTCGAGCCGCGCCGCTTCCGCACCTGGTTCTTCGTGGCCGAGCTGCCGGCCGGGCAGCGCACCCGCGACGTGTCTTCCGAGTCCGACCGGGTGGCCTGGCTGCCGGTGGCAGGCGCGATGGCCGCCGCCGACGCGGGCGAGATCGCGCTGATGCCCCCGACGTACCTCACCTGCCTCGAGGTCGGCCGGCACCCGACGGCGGCCGACGTGATCGCCGCCTCGACCGGGCGCGACCTCGCGATGTTCACGCCCACCGCGGAGGAGGACGACGGGGAGATGCTGCTGTCGTTCCCGGAGCACCTCCGCCCGCTGCTGGAGGAGATGTGAGCTGGGCCGGGGGCACCTTCGGCGCCCATGGCCGCTGCGTGCTCGCGCCCAACGCGAACATGATGACGCTCGACGGCACCAACACCTGGGTGCTGCGTGACGGCGACCGGTCGATCGTGGTCGACCCGGGACCCCCGACGAGGGGCACCTCGACGCCGTCGCGGAGGCGGCCGGCGATGTCGCCGTCGTCCTGCTCACCCATCACCACCTCGACCACAGCGAGGCGGCCAGGCAGTTCGCGGAGCGGGTCGGCTGCGGCGTCCGCGCGCTCGACCCGGCGTACCGGCTCGGTGACGAGGGCCTCGGTGAGGGCGACGTGGTCGGGGTCGACGACCTCGAGGTGCGGGTGGTGGCCACACCGGGCCACACCGCTGACTCGCTGTCGTTCTGGCTGCCCGCAGGAGAGCACGGTGCTGACCGGCGACACCGTGCTCGGCCGGGGTACGACGGTGGTCGCGCACCCCGACGGCCAGCTCGGCGCCTACCTCGACGTCCCTCGACCGGCTGCACGCCCTCACCGCCGAGCACGGCATCGCCTCGATCTGGCCCGGCCACGGACCGGTGATCGACGACGCGCTGCGCCGCGATCGAGTACTACGTCGCACACCGCCAGGAGCGCCTGCAGCAGGTCGAGGCCGCCCTCGCAGAGCTCGGTGCGGAGCCGCTGACCGAGGGCCCTGCCGAGGCCGAGCTCCCGCGCCGGATCGTGGAGAAGGTGTACGCCGACGTCGACCCGGTGCTCTGGGGCGCTGCCGAGCTGAGCGTCCGGGCCCAGCTCGCCTACCTGCAGACTCGGACTCGTTGAGTTGTGCCTCCCGCTCCGTCGAGTTGTGCCTTCGGCCCCGTCGAGTGGCGTGTCCCGGACCTTTGAGGCGCGTCGTACGTCCACAGCCGTCGTGATCTGACCCGCAATCCACAGGGCCGCGCAGAGCCGTGGCCCGTACGACGCCGGCGCGTGACCGTACGGCCATGCTCACCGTCCAGGACTTCCCAGAGACTCCGTTCACCCCGGCCATGCTGCGCGGCATCGGCATCTCCCGGAAGGCGCTCGAGGTCGCCGTCCACAACCGCGATGTGCGCCGTGTCCTGCGCGGTGTCTACGTGCGCTCCGATGCCCCCGACACGATCGAGAGTCGCGTCGCCGCGGCACGACTCGTGACCAGCGAGCACTCCGTCATCTGTGATCGGACGGCGGCGTGGGTCCACGGCATCGACGTGTTCGCGTGGCACGAGACCGAGGTGCTTCCGCCAATCGAGAGCTACGTGCTGCGCCACCACGCCTCAACCCGGCGAGACGGCGTGGCGGGCGGCAGTCGCGACTTGCTCGAGTGCGACGTGATGGAGGTGGGCGGTGTCCGCGTCACCACGCCTGCTGCGGACAGCCGTCGATCTCGCCTGCAAGCTGTCGGCGCGCGACGGCCTGGCTGCGCTCGACGCCTTCATGCGTGAGTTCGGGATCAGTCGCAGGGACCTGCGTCGGCTGCTCGTCCGCTACTTTCGGCGGCGCGGCGTACGGCAAGCGCGCCCGCTGGTGGCGATGGCCGACGCGCGATCCGAGTCGTCCGGCGAGTCGTGGACGCGCTACGAGATCCTGACCCACGGCCTTCCGGCGCCTGAGCCACAACACTGGATCGAGATCGACGGGGTCCCGACGTTTCGGCTCGACCTTGCCTACCCGCGGCACCGGATCGCGGTCGAGTACGACGGGCAGGAGTTCCACAGCCGCGACGCGGATCGTCAGCACGACAGTCGGCGGCGCACCTGGCTACGGCAGCACGGCTGGATCGTGATCGTCGTCGATCGGGACTCCTTCACGGCCACTGCGGTCGACGCCTGGATCCGTGAGCTGCGAGAGGCGCTCAGGTCGCGCACCTACCGGCACGGGTGATCCAGGCACAACTCAACGGAGCCGCGAGGCACAACTCAACGGAGCCGCAGGCACAACTCAACGGAGCCGCAGGCACAACTCAACGAGCTCGGCGACGCATCCGCTCGATGTCCATGATCACGACCGAACGCGGCTCGAGGCGGAGCCAGCCACGGGAGGCGAAGTCGGCGAGGGCCTTGTTGACGGTCTCGCGGGAGGCGCCGACCAGCTGGGCGAGCTCCTCCTGGGTCAGGTCGTGGTGCACGTGCACGCCGTCGTCCGCGGTGCGGCCGAAGCGGTCGGCGAGGTCGAGCAGCGCCTTGGCGACGCGGCCGGGGACGTCGGAGAACACCAGGTCGGCCGCGACGTCGTTGGCCTTGCGCAGCCGGCTGGCGAGCTGGAGCAGCAGGCCGCGGGCCACGGCCGGCCGGCCCTCGAGCCAGCGGAGCAGGTCCTCGTGGGACAGGGAGAGGAACCTGGTGTCGGTGACGGCCGTCACCGTGGCCGAGCGGGGGCCGGGGTCGAAGAGCGACAGCTCGCCGAACATCTGGCCGGGCCCGAGGATCGCGAGCAGGTTCTCGCGGCCGTCGGAGGAGGACGCGGCCGAGCTTCACCTTGCCGTCGGTGACGATGTAGAGCTTGTCGCCGGAGTCGCCCTCGTGGAACAGCGTCTCGCCGCGGCGCAGCCGGGTCTCGGTCATCGACGCGCGCAGCGCGCTCGCCGCCTCGTCGTCGAGGGCGTTGAACAGCGGGCCCTGGCGCAGGACGTCGTTCTCCACCGGTCACTCCTTGTCGGGACGAGCACGGGCAAAACTGACAGCGGTGTCGCAGATCACAGTCTGGACCACGAGGCTTTGATTTGCCACGCGGGGAGGCCCCGTGGACGACGCGGTGACGGGCGGCCGGGCCGTCGGGACGCCCGGTTAGGCTTCCCTCCGTGCCCGACACCTCCCTGGTCCGGCGGGCCCGGAAGGTCAACCGGGTGCTCGCCGAGACCTATCCCGACGCCCGCTGCGAGCTCGACTTCGCCGACCCGTTCCAGCTCCTCGTGGTCACGGTGCTGTCCGCCCAGACCACCGACAAGCGCGTCAACGCGGCCAGCCCGGCGCTCTTCGCCGCCTACCCCGACGCGAAGGCGATGGCGGCAGCCGACCGGGCGCATCTCGAGCAGCTGATCGGTCCGCTCGGCTTCTTCCGGGCCAAGACCGAGTCGCTGCTCAAGCTGTCCGCGGCCCTCGTCGAGCGCCACGGCGGTGAGGTGCCGCCGCGCCTGACGGACCTGGTCGACGCTGCCCGGCGTCGGCCGCAAGACCGCCAACGTGGTGCTGGGCAACGCGTTCGGCATCCCCGGGATCACGGTCGACACCCACTTCGGCCGGCTCGCCCGTCGCTTCGGCTGGACCGAGGAGACCGACCCGGTCAAGGTCGAGCACGCAGGTCGGCGCGCTGTTCCCGAAGAAGGACTGGACGCTGCTGTCGCCATCACCTGATCTGGCACGGACGCCGGCGCTGCCACGCACGCAACCCGGCCTGCGGCGCGTGCCCGCTGGCCCGGCTCTGCCCGTCGTACGGCGAGGGGCCGACCGACCCGGCCACGGCGGCGAAGCTCGTGAAGACCGAGGGCCGCGCGTGAGACGCACGCTCGTCGCAGTGCTTGCGCTCGCGCTGCTCGCCGGATGCGGTACGACGTCGGCGGGGTCCGACGAGCCGCCACAGCTCCCCGACGCCACCTTGAGGCCGCTGCTCGCCGCCGGCGAGCCGGTCGACCTCGGCGCGCTGCGCGGCCCTGCCGTGATCAACCTCTGGGCGAACTGGTGCGGACCCTGCCGCCGCGAGATGCCGATCTACCAGCAGTTCCACCAGAAGCACCCCGACGTCGACGTGCTCGGCATCGACTGGCGCGACCCCGCGCGCGACAAGGCGGTCGCGTTCGCGCACGAGACCGGGGTGACCTACCCGCTCGTGGTCGACACCAGCGGGGAGGTGGTGCGCAACAAGGTGCTGCCGCGCCTGATCCTGGTCGACGCGTCCGGCTCGGTCGTCTACTCCGAGAACCTCGAGATCAAGAGCCTGGGCCAGCTGGAGAAGCTGGTCCGCACCCACCTCGAGGCGGCGCTGTGAGCGACCTGCCCGGCTGGCTCCGGCCGATCGCCGAGGGCGCCCGGGCGATCACCGCCGACGAGCTGACCCGGTTCGTCCCGCCGCCCGACGCCGACGCCCGCCGCGGGGCAGTCCTGATGCTCTTCGGGGAGGGTCCGGCCGGGCCCGACCTGCTGCTGACCGAGCGCGCCCACGGCATGCGCTCCCACCCGGGCCAGATCTCCTTCCCGGGCGGCTCCCTCGACCCGACGGACGCCTCGCCGGCCGCGGCGGCGCTGCGCGAGGCGGAGGAGGAGACCGGGCTCGACCCGGACGGGGTCGAGGTGTTCGCCGAGCTCCCCGAGCTGTGGCTGCCGCCGAGCAACTTCGCGGTGACGCCGGTGCTCGCCTGGTGGCGCGATGCGTCACCGGTCGGCGTGGTCGACCCGGCCGAGGTGGAGTCGGTCCACCGGGTGCCGGTCGAGGAGCTGCTCGACGCGACCCACCGGGTCACGGTCACCCACCCCAGCGGCTACCGCAGTCCCGGTTTCCTGATCGGTGACGACAAGGACCTGATCCTGTGGGGCTTCACCGCCGGCATCATCACGCGGCTCTTCGACTTCGTGGGGTGGACGCGCCCATGGGACGCCTCCGTCATCCGCGAGCTGCCGGACTACATGCTTGCCTCGGGCGGCGTCGACCAGGGAAGCCGCACCCGACCGCGGACCGACAGCGAGGAGGCGTGAGCGCATGAACCTTCTCGACTGGATCCTGGTCCTGCTCGTCGTCGCCTACGCGGTCTCGGGCTACTGGCAGGGCTTCATCAGCGGCGCGTTCTCGACCGTGGGCCTGATCCTCGGTGGCCTGCTCGGCATCTGGCTGGCGCCGATCCTGCTCGGCAGCCGTGGACCGTCGCTGCTGGTGTCCATGTTGGCGGTGTTCGTGGTGCTGATCTGTGCGTCGTTCGGCCAGGCGATCCTGCAGTACGTCGGCGGGCGGGCGCGCGAGACGATCACGTGGCAGCCGGCCAGGGCGGTCGACGCGGTCGGCGGGGCCGCCCTGAGCGTGGTCGCGGTGCTGGTCGTGACCTGGATGCTCGGCGTCGCGATCAGCGGGTCGCGCATCCCGGGTGTCGGTCCGATGGTGCGCACCTCCGCGGTGCTGCGCGAGGTCGACACGGTGATGCCGGCGAGGGCGAAGACCGCGCTCCGGGAGTTCAACGACGTGGTGGGGTCGAGCTTCTTCCCGACCTACCTCGAGCCGTTCGCCCCCGAGCGCATCGTCAACGTCTCCGCGGCGCCCTCGCGCCTGCTGCGTGACCCCGACATCGAGCGCGCCCGTGACAGCGTGTTCAAGCTCCGCGGCAACAACAGGTGCGGGCGTGGGGTCGAGGGCAGCGGGTTCGTCTACGCACCCCACCGGCTGATGACCAACGCCCACGTGGTGGCGGGTGTCGACCAGCCGAAGGTCGTGGTCGGAGACAGGCTCCAGCCGGCCACGGTCGTCTACTACAACCCCGACATCGACGTCGCGGTGCTCGCGGTGCCCGGACTCGACGCGGCGCGGCTCAGGTTCGACACCGGGGGCCGCAGCAAGGACGCCGCGGCCGCCCTCGGCTACCCGCAGGACGGTCCGTTCGACGCCCGTCCGATGCGGATCCGGACCGAGCAGCGGCTGAAGTCCGCGGACATCTATGGCCGAGACAACGTCACACGTGCGGTGTTCTCGCTGCGCGGCGAGATCCGCCCGGGCAACTCCGGTGGCCCGCTCGTGGCGACCTCCGGCCAGGTGTACGGCGTGGTGTTCGCGGCGTCGGTCTCCGACAAGGACACCGGCTACGCACTCACCGCGAGCCAGGTCAGCCGCGCCGCCACGCTCGGGGTCAACGCGACCAAGCCGGTCAGCACCCGCGGCTGCGCCTAGATGACTAAGTCCAAGGGGAGCACGCTGCGCCCCACTCATCACGCACGCTGGCTGCGTTCTCGTCAGTCGCCGTGGCTCCGCCACGGCTCCCTCCTCCGCCTTGCCAGCGCACGCGCTGAGCGGCGCTCGCTTGCACACCCCTTGGACTTACTCATCTAGCGATCCACATCCAGCCAGTCCACGAGCAGGTCACCGACCTGGTCCGGCGCCTCCTCGGGTGCGAAGTGACCGACGTCCGCCAGCACGCTGCTGCGGTACGTCGCGGCGACGTACCGCTGCGACCGGTCACGGGCCGGGTCGGGCAGCGCGGGGTCGGCGCCGCCGAAGATCGTGTACGACGGCACCGCGACCGGCTCGCGCATCGCCCGGGTGAACCGCCGGCCGTCGTCGCGGATCCGCGACCGGAACAGCCACCGGTGGTACTCCAGCGCGCAGTGCGGCGACGGCCACTGGGCCAGCGCCGACTGGTAGGTCGTGAGCTCCTCGCCGGACGGGAACGCCGAGCCGGGCCCGGCCCAGGCCCGGAGGTGACCCTCGAGGTAGCCGCTGCCAGCGTCGCGCAGCCGCCGCTCGGGCACCCACGGCATCTGCACCGACAGCACGTGGCCGAGCGCCTTCACGCCGGGTCGCAGCTGGCGCAGCATCCACAGCGGGTGCGGTGCGGAGACGGTCGCGACCGACGTGACGTGTTCCCGGTGCAGGACGGCGGCCGCCCACGCGACGTACCCGCCCCAGCCGTGGCCGACCAGCGCCGCCCGGCCAAGGCCGAGCGCCTGCACGACGCCGGCGACGTCACCGGCGAGGGTGAACGGGTCGTACCCGCGCGGGGTCTTGTCCGACCCGCCGTAGCCGCGCAGGTCCATGGCCACCACCCGGTGCCCGGCCGCGGCGAGCACCGGCATCTGGTGCCGCCAGGCCCACCAGAACTGCGGGAAGCCGTGCAGCAGCACGACCGGCCTGTCTGTGGGCTCGCCACATGTGGCGACATGGAACCGGGCCCCGTTGGCCGCGACGTACGCGTGCTCCCAGGGGCCCGGGATCTCGGCGGGGGCGCTCACCCGCGCTTGAGGACCGCCTTGGTCTCCTTGAGCTGCTCGATCGAGGCCTCCGGCCCGCGCACCTTGCGGACGCTCCGGTAGCCGACGAGACCGAGCACCGCGGCGACCAGGGCGTAGAAGCCGAACACGATCAGGAAGCACCAGGCGAGGTCGAGCCCCGTGAAGTTGATGAAGTACGCGATCGCGACCGACAGCATGATGATCGCGAGCACGAGCAGGAAGGCCGCGGCCGCGAACAGGCCGATGCCCACGCCGCCCGCCTTCGCGGAGAACTTGAGCTCGGTCTTCGCCAGCGCGATCTCGCTGCGGATCAGTGACGAGACGTCGTTGCTGACGTCACCGACCAGCTTGCCGATCGTCGGGTCATCGGTAGCAGGCACCCGCTCAGCCATGGACTTCCTTTCGTCGCGTCGGGGTCGAGCCTAGGGGAAACCCGCCGAGGTCGGTGCACCCCTCCGGTGCACGCGGTTGCGGCGACCCAGGACCAGCGCCGCCAGCAGGGCGGAGACCAGCGACCCCACGAGCACCGCGGTCTTCGCCTCCTCACGGCGTGCGTCGTCGAACGACAGGTCGGAGACCAGCAACGAGACCGTGAACCCGACACCCGCAAGCAGGGCCACGCCGACGAGGTCGCGCCAGCCGAAGCCGGGCCCGATCTCCGCGTGGGTGAACCGGGTGACCAGCCACGCTCCGCCCAGCACCCCGAGGGGCTTGCCGACCACCAGCCCGAGCAAGACGCCCGAGCGCGACGGGCGTTCCCAGTGCGTCGCCGCTGAACACCACCCCCGCGCTCAGCAGTGCGAAGAACGGCACGGCGACGCCCGAGCTCAGCGGCACCAGCCGGTGCTCGAGACGTTCGGCGGGGGAGCGGGCCTCGTCGGGGTCGGGGATCACCCGTGTGAGCAGCCCGAGCGCGATGCCGGCCACCGTGGCGTGGACGCCGCTCTCGTGCACACACCACCAGGTGGCTGCCACGAGCGGGACATAGACCAGGGTGCTGGCCACGCGCCGCTGCTGGAGTACGGCGTACGCCGCCATCAGGACCAGCGCGCCGCCGAGCCAGGCGAAGGAGAGCTCGTCGGTGTAGAAGACCGCGATGATCACGATCACGAGCAGGTCGTCGACGACCGCGAGGGTCAGCAGGAACGCCCGCAGCGGCGTCGGCAAGGCGGACCCGACGACGGCGAGCACGGCCAGCGCGAACGCGATGTCGGTGGCGCTGGGAATCGCCCATCCCGCCAGGTCGTCGCCGCCGCTGGCCAGGTCGACCGAGACGTAGACGAGGGCGGGCACCGCGACACCGCAGACGGCGGCCACCACCGGCACCACCGCATCGGCGGGTCGGCGCAGCGACCCGACCAGCAGCTCGCGCTTGAGCTCGAGCCCGGCGACGAAGAAGAACAGGCTCAACGCCCCGTCGGCGGCCCAGTGCTCGACGTCGAGCGGTCCGAGCAGCAGGTGTCGCAGGTCCTGGTAGCTGGCGTAGTCGACGTTGGCCCACACCACGGCGACGACGGCGGCCAGCAGCGCGATCGCACCGCCGACCGTCTCCTGGCGCAGCACGGAGCCGACGAAGGTGCTCTCGCCGGCCTCGGGGTCGGGGAGCCAGTGCGGCCGGCTTGAGACGTTCACGGGTTCCTCTTCGGGGTGCTGGTCGTGGACGAGGGCCGGCGCGTCCCGCGCCGCTCTACTGCTCCTCCGTCGACTTCTCGCCGTCCACGCCCTCGCTGATCAGGTCCATCACCGTGGAGTCGGCGAGCGTGGTGACGTCGCCGACCTCGCGGTGCTCGGCGACGTCCTTGAGCAGCCGGCGCATGATCTTGCCCGAGCGGGTCTTCGGCAGCTCGGGCACGATCATGATCTGGCGCGGCTTGGCGATCGCGCCGATCTCCTTCTGCACGTGCTTGCGCAGCTCCTCGATCAGCGCGTCGGGTGCCTCCTCGCCGTCCTCGAGCGCCGACTCGCGCAGGATCACGAACGCGCACACGGCCTGGCCGGTGGTCGTCGTCGTTGGCGCCGACGACCGCGGCCTCGGCGACCTTCGGGTGCGAGACCAGCGCGGACTCGATCTCGGTGGTCGAGAGCCGGTGGCCCGGACACGTTCATCACGTCGTCGACGCGGCCCGAGCAGCCACAGGTCGCCGTCCTCGTCCTTCTTGGCGCCGTCACCGGCGAAGTAGAAGCCCTGCTTCTTGAAACGCGACCAGTAGGTCTCCTTGAACCGCTCGTCGTCGCCCCACAGGGTGCGCAGCATCGCGGGCCACGGCTCGGTGAGCACGAGGAAGCCGCCGGACCCGTTGGGCACGGACTCGCCCTCGTCGTCGACCACGTCGGCGGAGACGCCGGGAATGCGCGGTCATCGCGGAACCGGGCTTGCCGGCGGTGACGCCCGGCAGCGGGCTGATCATGATCGAGCCGGTCTCGGTCTGCCACCAGGTGTCGACGACCGGGGTCTTGCCGGCGCCGATGGTCTCGCGGTACCAGATGTAGGCCTCGGGGTTGATCGGCTCACCGACCGACCCGAGCACGCGGATCGAGGAGAGGTCGAACTTCTCCGGGATCTCCGCGCCCCACTTCATGCAGGTCCGGATCGCGGTCGGCGCCGTGTAGAAGATCGTGACGCCGTACTTCTCGATGATCTCCCACCAGCGGCCCTTGTGCGGGCTGTCGGGCGTGCCCTCGTACATCACCTGGGTCGCGCCGTTGGCCAGCGGTCCGTAGACCAGGTAGCTGTGGCCGGTGACCCAGCCGACGTCGGCGCTGCACCAGTACACGTCGGTCTCGGGCTTGAGGTCGAAGACCGCCCAGTGCGTGTAGGACGCAGCCGACCAGGTAGCCGCCGGTCGTGTGCAGGATGCCCTTCGGCTTGCCCGTCGTGCCCGAGGTGTACATGACGTAGAGCGGGTGCTCGGCGTCGTGCGCCTCGGCGGCGTGGTCGGAGGAGGCGCCGTCGACCACGTCGTGCCACCAGACGTCGACGCTCGTCGTTCCAGTCCACGTCCTGCCCGGTACGACGGACCACCAGCACGTGCGCGACGACGCCGGTCTTCTCGCTGGCCACCTTGGCGACCGCCTCGTCGACGGCCGGCTTGAGCGCCGAGGGCGCGCCGCGGCGGTAGCCGCCGTCGGCGGTGATGATCACCTTCGCCTCGCAGTCGACGACCCGGCTGGCGAGCGCGTCGGACGAGAAGCCGCCGAAGACCACCGTGTGCGGGGCGCCGATCCGGGCGCAGGCCAGCATCGCGACCACCGTCTCCGGGATCATCGGCATGTAGATCGCGACCCGGTCGCCCTTCTCGACGCCGAGGTCCGTCAGCGCGTTGGCGGCCTGGCAGACCTCGTCCTTGAGCTCGGCGTAGGTGATGTCGCGGGTGTCGTCCTCGGGCTCGCCGACCCAGTGCAGCGCGACCTTGTCGCCGTTGCCGTCCTCGACGTGCCGGTCGACGCAGTTGTACGCCGCGTTGAGGGTGCCGCCGACGAACCACTTGGCGAACGGCGGGTCGTCCCAGTCCAGCACCCGGTCCCACTTCTGGTCCCAGGAGAGGCGCTCGGCCTGCTTCTCCCAGAAGGCCAGCCGGTCATCGGCGGCCTCGTCGTACGCAGTCCGCGGTGACGTTGGCGTTCTTCGCCAGCGTCCTCCGGGGGCTCGAAGCGGCGCTCCTCGTGGCTGAGGTTGGCCAGGGTCTCGCTCGACGCGTTCTCGCTGCTCACGACTCTCATCTCCGTCGGGGATGTGTTCCTCTGCAGGCTAGTGCGCAAGCACTCCGGCGACGAGGGTGTGCTGGCACCCTGTCGCCGGAGTGATGCTCGCGAACGGTCTCGGACGGTTGCAGCGCAACCTCCGCGACTAGTGAACGAGCGCCTTCTCCGAGCCTGCGCCGGTCAGGGACGCGCACCTCGAGCTCGTCGTACGCGCGCCTCCGACTCGGGGTCCTTCGACGTGATCGTGCCCAGCCAGCCGAACAGGAAGCCGAGCGGGATCGAGATGATGCCGGGGTTCTCGAGCGGGAACCAGTGGAAGTCGACGCCGGCGGGAACAGGGAAGCCGTCTTGCCGTCCGGCAGCACCTTGCCGGACACGACCGGCGAGAAGACCACCAGGACCGACGCAGGAGACCAGGCCGCCGTAGATGCTCCACGTCGCGCCGCGGGTGTTGAACCGCTTCCAGAACAGGTTGTAGAGGAGCGCCGGCAGGTTCGCCGACGCCGCGACCGCGAAGGCGAGCGCGACCAGGAACGCGATGTTGAGCTTCTGCGCCGGGATCGCCAGCAGGATCGCGATCGCGCCGATGCACGAACGCCGCGATCCGGGCGACCATGACCTCGCTGCCGCTCGGTCGCCTGTGCCCTTCTTGATCACGTTGGCGTAGAGGTCGTGCGCCACCGACGACGCCGAGGTCAGCGTCAGCCCGGCGACCACCGCGAGGATCGTCGCGAACGCGACCGCCGCGATCACCGCGAGCAGGATCGCGCCTCCGGTCGATCCCGTCGCCGCCGCCGACCGCCTGGGCGAGCAGCGGCGACGCCAGGTTGCCGCCGCTCGGCGGCGACCTCGCTGCTCGGCGCCGGTGTCCAGCAGCGCGGCGGCACCGAAGCCGAGCACCAGCGTCATCAGGTAGAACACGCCGATCAGGCCGATCGCCCAGAGCACCGACTTCCGGGCGTCCGCGCGGTCGGCACGGTGTAGAAGCGGATCAGGATGTGCGGCAGGCCGGCCGTGCCGAGCACCAGGGCGATGCCGAGGCGAGAGGAAGTCGATCTTGCGTGGTGGTGGTGACGCCGTACTTCAGGCCGGGCTCGAGGAACGCCTCGCCCTTGCCGGTCTTGCTCGGCCGCGGCGCCGAGCAGGTCGGAGAGGTTGAAGTCGAACTTCGCGAGCACCAGGACCGTGATCAGGACGGTGCCGGCCATCAGCAGCACGGCCTTGACGATCTGCACCCAGGTGGTGCCCTTCATGCCGCCGACGGTGACGTAGAAGATCATCAGAGCGCCGACCGCCGACGATGGTCACGTTCTTCGCGACGCCTGGCTGTCGACGCCGAGCAGCAGCGCGACCAGCGCGCCGGCGCCGACCATCTGGGCGAGCAGGTAGAAGATCGAGACCACGACGGTCGAGGTGGCCGCGGCCGTGCGCACCGGGCGCTGCCTCATCCGGTAGGCCAGCACGTCGGCCATCGTGTAGCGGCCGGAGTTGCGCAGCAGCTCGGCGACCAGCAGCAGCGCGACCAGCCAGGCGACCAGGAAGCCGATCGAGTAGAGGAAGCCGTCGTAGCCGGACAGCGCGATCGCGCCGGCGATGCCGAGGAACGACGCGGCGGACATGTAGTCGCCGCCGATCGGCCATGCCGTTCTGGAAGCCGCTGAACGAGCGGCCGCCGGCGTAGAAGTCGGCGGCGCCGCTGGTCTGCCGGCTGGCCCAGAAGGTGATGCCGAGGGTGATCAGCGACGACGACGAGGAACAGGATCGGTGGTGAGGGCCTGGGTGCTCATCGTGTCACGGCCCTCCTCGCGTCGTAGCGCTGCTCGAGCTCGCTCGGCCAGCGGGTCGAGCTTGCGGTCGCGTAGCGGCGCGTAGAGCCAGGCGATCAGGAACGTGGAGACGAACTGCAGCAGGCCGAAGACGAGGGCGACGTTGATGTTGCCGACGACCTTGGTGCCCATGAAGTCGCGCGCCCACGTCGACAGCACGACGTAGAGCAGGTACCAGACCAGGAACGCGACGGTCCACGGGAAGACGAAGCCGCGGTAGCGCCGCCGCAGCTCGTGCGAACTCGGCCGTGCTCGCGGCAGCTCGGTCGTAGACCGGGTCGTGCTCGGTCCGGTCGGTGCGACGCGACCGCTGGGCGCTCGGTGTCAGGTCATGGCGTCACCTCCGAGGGTGGTGTGACGGTGCTCACGCGTAGGAACCGGGTCCGCGGCGGCGGGCAGGTCCGCGGCCGCACCGTGCGGCCAGCGGCGCCCGGCGATCGCCGGCGAACGGTCGTTTGCCCACGACGAGCGGTCAGTCGACCCGTCGAGGTCAGTTGCGGGCGGCGGCGACCGCGGTCGAGGACGACGGCCTCGGGGGTGTGCAGCCGGACCATGAAGCGGGCGACGTGGCTGGGCACGCGGTGCGGGGTGAGCAGCGAGACGCCGACCATCGTGAGCGAACGCGAGCGGCACGGTCCAGGCGGCGGGCTGGCCGAGCAGGTCGGCGACCCAGCCGGGGTCGCGGCGCGCCGACGAAGGCGTCAGCGACGGCGCGCGACCGACGCAGCGCGCCGCCGACGAGCAGGCCGGCGACCGCGCCGGCGTCGGTCAGCCGTCGCCACCAGATGCCGAGCACCAGCAGCGGGCAGAACGTCGACGCCGCGACCGCGAAGGCCAGGCCGACCGACGCGGGCGACGCCGACGTCGCGGAGCGGCCAGCGCCAGGCCGAGGGGTACGACGACCGCGATCACGGCCGCGACCCGGAACGCCGTGATCGCCCGGAGCCGGCGGCTCACGACGTCCTGGCTGACCACGCCCGCCACCGCGATCGTCAGCCCCGACGAGGTGGACAGGAACGCCGCGAACGCACCGGCCGCGACGAGCGCCGGCAGCAGCTCGCCGCCGACCCCGCCGATCATCCGGCCGGCAGCTCGAGCACCACGGTGTCGGCGCGTCCGCTGGCGATCAGGTCGGGCGCGTAGAGCCGGCCGAGGGCGCCGTACACCGGCGGCAGCAGGTAGAAGAGCGCCGAGCAGCGCCAGCACCACCAGGGTGGTACGGCGGGCGGCCCGGCCGTCGGGGTTGGTGTAGAAGCGCACGACCACGTGCGGCAGCCCCATCGTGCCGAGGAACGTGGCGAGGATCAGGGAGTACGTGCGTGTAGAGCGGGTGCGCGCCGGTCGACGCCAGCGGCGCCGCCCACACGTCGCCCGGCGTCCGCCGCGGTCACGTCGCGGCGCCGGCGAGGCGCCGCCGTCGCCGAGCCAGACCATGCAGCAGGAAGACGACCGGCACGAGCAGGGCGGTGAGCTTCAGCCAGTACTGGAAGGCCTGCACGAAGGTGATCGCGCGCATCCCGCCGGAGAGCACGTTGAGCGAGCACCACGACCGCCGACCACGCAGCCGCGCCGACCCAGTGCGGCGCGCCGGTGACGGGCCGCAGCGTCAGCCCGGCGCCCTGGAACTGCGGCACCAGGTAGAGCCAGCCGATCGCGACGACGAGCACCGAGCGAGACGCGGCGCACCCGCCGCGAGCCGAGCCGGGCCTCGGCGAAGTCCGGCAGCGTGTAGGCGCCCGAGCGGCGCAGCGGGGCGGCCACGAGCACGAGCAGGACGAGGTAGCCGGCGGTCAAGCCGACCGGGTACCAGAGCATGTCGGCGCCGTACGCGAGGACCAGCCCGGCGACGCCGAGGAAGGACGCGGCGGAGAGGTACTCGCCGCCGATCGCGGACGCGTTCAGCCGCGGGCTGACCGTGCGCGAGGCGACGAAGAAGTCGCTGGTGGTGCGCGAGACCCGCAGCCCGAAGGTGCCGATCGACCAGCGTCGCGACGGTGACCAGCGGCGATCGCGGCGACGCCGCAGGCGGCGCTCATCGCGCGTCACGCCGCTCCACGAGGTCGGCGAAGTCGCGCTCGTTGCGCTCGGCCAGCGCGCACGTAGAGCCAGCCGAGCAGCGAACAGGACCGGGTAGACGGCGACGCCGAGCAGCAGCCACGGCGAGCGGGATCCCGAGCGACCTCGACGTCCGCGAGCGCCGGCAGCCAGCGCGAAGAGCAGCGGCAGCCCGCCGATCAGGACGACGAGCGCGACGCAGGACCGCGAGCGCCAGCCGCAGCTGGCTCGCGGAGCAGCGAGCGCACGTAGACCTCGCCGAGCTGCGGTCTGCTCGTCGATCTCGCGCGGCGCCGGTGCGCGCGGGCCGGCTGCCGACGTCGCCGCGGGCCGGTGACCCGGACCCGCTCCGGGACGGCCGGTCAGGTCATCGCGCTCCCGGCCTGTCGCGCGCCGGACCAGCAGGTCGCGCAGCTCGCGGGTGTGCCGCCGGCTGACCGGCAGCTCGCTCGTCGCCGACGACGCGACCGTGCAGCGTCCGGCGTCCAGCCGCACCTCGTCGATGTGCGCGCAGCGCGACCAGCAGCGAGCGGTGGATGCGGACGAAGCCGGCCTCGGCCCAGCTCCTCCTCGAGCGTCGCCAGCGGGACCCGCACCAGGTGGCTGCCGTCGGCGGTGTGCAGCCGGGCGTAGTCGCCCTGCGCCTCGACGTAGCGCGATCGTCGCGCGCGGCTGACGAACCGGGTCACGCCGCCGAGCTCGACCGGGATCTGCTCGTCGTCGCGCCGGCGCCGTGCGGCGCGGTCGCGGCCGCTCGGACCACCCGGCGCACCGCCTCGGCGAGCCGCTCCTCGCGCACCGGCTTGAGCACGTAGTCGACCGCGCCGAGGTCGAACGCGTCGACCGCGTGCTCGTCGTGCGCGGTGACGAACACGACCGGCGGCGGGCGTCCTGAACCGGCGCCAGCACCCGGGCCAGCTCCAGCCCGGTCAGGCCGGGCATCCGGATGTCGAGGAAGACCGCGTCGACCTCGGTCTCGCGCAGCACCCGCAGCGCCTCGGTCGCGCGGTCGCGGTGCGGCACGCGCGCCGACCGCGGTCGTCGCGCCCGAGCAGGTAGGCCAGCTCGTCGAGCGCCGGCCGCTCGTCGTCGACGACGAGCACCCGCAGGGACTCGCGGCCGTCATGCCGGGCCCGTCATGCGTGCACCTCCGGCGCGAACTTCGGCACCCGCACGGTCACCTTGGTGCCGGCGCCGGGCGCGGTCTCGACGACCAGGCCGAAGTCGTCGCCGAAGGCGGACCGCAGCCGCTCGTCGACGTTGCCCAGGCCGACGCGCGTCGGTGCTCGGCGTCGCCGGCGAGCGCGCGCCGTACCCGCTCCGGGTCCATCGCCGACGCCGTCGTCCTCGACCGTGATCACGCACTCGCGCGCCGGCGTCGCGCGGCCACGATCGTGATCGTGCCGACGCCCGGCCTTGCCCTCGAGCCCGTGCCGGACGGCGTTCTCCACCAGCGGCTGCAGGCACAGGAACGGCATCGTCGACCGGCAGCACCTCGGGCGCGATCTGCAGCCGCACCTGCAGCCGGTCGCCGAAGCGGGCCCGCTCGAGCATCGAGGTAGCGCTCGATCGAGCGCAGCTCCTCGGCGAGCGTGGTGAACTCGCCGTGCCGCCGGAACGAGTAGCGGGTGAAGTCGGCGAACTCCAGCAGCAGCTCGCGGGCCCGCTCGGGGTCGGTGCGCACGAAGGACGCGATCGCGGTCAGCGAGTTGTAGATGAAGTGCGGGCTGATCTGGGCCCGCAGCGCCCGCACCTCGGCCTCCATCAGCCGGGTCCGGGACGGCGTCGAGCTCGGCGAGCTCGAGCTGGCCCGACGACCCACTGCGCGACCTCGTCGGTCGCGCGGACGCAGCCCGGCCGAGGTCGCGGTGCCGAAGACCTGCAGCGTGCCGACGACCCGCTCCTCCACCACCAGCGGCGCCGACGATGCCCCGGCGCACCTCGCACGACGGGGAGGGGCAGACCAGGTCGGCGGGCTGGACGACGACGGTGCCGCCGTCCTCGACCACGCGCTTGGCGATCTCGCTGCACTGGTCGGTGTGGTGGACGCCGCGGCCGTCCCAGGCGAGCACGCCGGTGGTGTCGGTGAGCGCGACGGCGGGGGCCCCGAGCAGGGCGTGGATGTGCTGGACCGCCCGCTCGGCGGAGCTCTCCGTGAGCCCGAGCCGCAGCGCGGGCGCGGCCAGCGAGGCGGTGTGGAGGGTCCGGAACGTGGTCCGGTCGGCCTCCGTGCCGAGATGCCCTCGGCCGAGGAGGCTGGCCAGCCGCCCGAACGTGCCCACGAGCCGGAGGGTAGCCCTCATCCGGCCGCGGGAGCCGCGCGGAAACGCGTCCGTCCGGGCTGCGTGGCACACTTCGCGAGGTGAGCCTGCCGACCACACCAGTCACGGGTGCGCGACCTCGCAGGGGGCCGGGCGCCGTCCCGACGCTGGAGGAGGTGGCGGCCCGCGCCGGGCGTCTCCCGCGCGACCGCGAGCCGGGTGCTGCGCGGCGCCAGCAACGTCAGCGACGAGGCTCGCGACGCCGTGCACGCGGCCGCCCGCGAGATCTCCTACACGCCCAACCAGGCGGCGCGGTCGCTGGTCACCGGTCGCAGCGACTCGGTCGCGTTCCTCGTCGACGAGAGCGAGGAGCGCATGTTCAGCGACCCGTTCTTCCTCGGCATGCTCCGCAGGCGCGCAGGTCGCCGTCGCCGGGGCCGGACTGCAGCTGGTGTTCACGATGACCTCGCGCCGGCGAGGACCACGAGCGGTTCCTCGCCTACGCCGCCGGGGGCCACGTCGACGGGGTGCTGCTGATGTCGCTGCACGGCGAGGACCGGCTGCCGCAGACGCTGGAGAAGCTCGGCGTGCCGACCGTGCTCAGCGGCCGTCCGCTCAGCCGCAGCCGCAGCCTCTACTACGTCGACGCCGACAACGTCGACGGCGCCCGGATCGCCACCGCGGCACCTGCTCGCGTCCGGCCGCCGGGTCGTCGCGACGGTCGACCGGTCCGCAGGACATGTGCGCCGGGCAGGACCGGCTGCTCGGCTACCGGCGGGCGCTCGACGAGACCGGCACGACCCTACGACGAGCGACTCGTCGTCGAGAGCGAGTTCACCGCCGACGGGGGCAACGCCGCGATGGCGCAGCTGCTCGATGCACCGACCCGACATCGACGGGGTGTTCGCGGCGTCCGACCTGGCCGCGATCGGCGCGATCCGGGCGATCGAGCAGAGCGGCCGCCGGGTCGGCAGGGGTCCCGACGAGGTCGTCCGTGGTCGGCTTCGACGACATCCGCGACGCGGCCGGGCACCGGCCGCCGCTGACCACGGTGCGGCAGCCGATCGCCGAGATGGGCACCACGATGACCACGCGACTGCTGCAGCGGCTCAGCGGGCGACGCGCCCCCGCGAGCCGACCGTGCTGCCGGTCGAGCTGGTGCTCCGCGAGACCGCCTGAGCGCAGGGCGGTCGAGGACCAGGCTCACGGGCGCGGGCCGTTCCGTGGCGAGTGGAACGTCGCGCGCACCGGGACGAAAGTTTCTTTCGCGACTTCGCGTCGGATCCTTGACTTTGTGACCCCTGTCACCCACGGTTCTCAAGGCATCGTGAGAGCGCTCTCAAGGCGGCGCCGAGGCCGTCGGTGGAGCGATGAGGTCCAGGAGGAACCCATGCGTCTCGAGACCACCCCGCCGTCGTACGGCGGCAACATCTGACGGCGCTGCTCGCGGCTGCGCGTCCCTCGTGCTCGCCGGCTGCGGCGTCCGGCACGAAGGAGGAGGCCAACGGCGGCGCCGGCAGCGGGCCCCTGCGGCACCAAGGACCAGACCACGCTGACGGTCGGCCTGTTCGGGAGCTTCGGCTTCAAGGAGAACGGTCTCTGGGACGCGTACAAGAAGCGCTGCCCGAACATCACGATCAAGCAGGACGTCGTCGAGCAGTCGGCCGACTACTGGACCCGGCTCAAGACCCGGCTCGCCTCGGGCAGCGGGCTCGACGACGTGCAGGCGATCGAGATCGGCTTCGTCGCCGACGTCGTGCAGAACCACGCCGACGAGTTCGTGAACTGGAACGACGTGCCGAACGCGGCGAAGCGTGAAGTCCGAGTTCTTCGACCTGGAAGTGGAAGCAGGCCAGCACGCACCGACGGCAAGACCACGGTCGGGCTCGGCACCGACATCGGCCCGGAGGCGATCTGCTACCGCAAGGACCTGCTCGACAAGGCCGGGCTGCACCTCCGACCCGGAGAAGCTCGAAGACCGAGTGGGCGACCTGGGACGACTTCATCAACTACGGCAAGCAGTACGAGGCGTCCTCGAGCAAGCAGGCCGGCTCGCACTTCGTGGACAGCGCCGCCAGCATCTTCTCGACGGCCGTCTACCAGGGCGAGAAGGCCTACGCCAACGCCAACGGCGAGCCCGACGTCGAGGGCAGCGACGGCGTGAAGACGGCCTGGGACTACGCGACCGCCGCGGCGCAGGCGAACATCACCGCCGGGCTCGAGCAGTTCTCGCCGACCTGGAACAAGGCGTTCTCGCAACGGCGCGTTCGCGACGCTCGCCTGCCCCACCTGGATGATGGGCTACATCCAGGGCCAGGCCGGGGAAGCGTACGCCGGCAAGTGGGCGGTCGCCCCGGTGCTGCCGGGCGGCGCGACCAACTGGGGCGGCTCCTGGCTCGGTGTCCCGACCAAGGCCAAGAACAAGGCGGCGGCGATCGCGCTCGTCGAGTGGCTGTCGGCCAAGAAGCAGCAGGTCACCATGTGGACCTCGAAGAAGCAGGGCGGGCACTTCCCGTCCAACTCCCAGGCGGCAGCCGCCCCGTCGGTCAACGGTGCCACCAGCGCCTACTTCAGCGACGCGCCGGTCGGCCAGATCTTCGGCGACATCGCCGGCGCAGATGAAGATCCCGCCGATCGGCCTCTACGACACGCAGATCCAGCAGGCGTTGACGACGCAGCTGACCAACGTGGAGACCAAGGGCACCCCGCCGGACAAGGCGTTCGCCGATGCGATGGCGGCGATCGATCAGGTCACCGGCTGAACCACCGGTGACCTGGGTGGGCCGCCGAACCGCCACGGGAGAGGCGGCCCACCACGCTCCCCCTGACATTCCACGACCATGGCTCCATGACCTCTGATCACCGGCGAGCGGAAGGACGGGCACCGCGAATGACGCTCATGCGCGCGACCAGCGTCACCCCCCTCGCTCCACCGCAGGACCCGCCCGCGGCCAGCCGGCGCGAGCGGCGCCGCGAGACACGAGCAGCCCGCCCGCGCTCGACGGGACGGATGCGCGGCGAGCGGATCGGCTACGTCTACGTCCTGCCGTTCTTCCTCGTGTTCGCGCGCGTTCAGCATCTACCCGTGGCTCGACACGGCGTGGGTCTCGCTGCACGAGGTGCGGCTGTCGACGTACGACCAGCAGACCTGGGTCGGCCTGGACAACTACCGCGACCTGTTCACCAACCCGTTCTTCTGGAACGCGTTCCGCAACACCGTGACCATCGGCGTCATCTCGACCGTGCCGCAGCTGTGCATGGCGCTCGGGATCGCGCACCTGCTCAACTACCGGCTGCGGGGCCGCACGTTCTTCCGGGTCGCGATCCTGATGCCCTACGCCACGAGCCTGGCAGCGGCGACCGTGATCTTCCTCGAGCTCTTCGACACCAAGCTCGGCCTGGTCAACTGGTTCCTGCACCTCGTGCACCTGCCGGCCGTCGACTGGCAGGGCTCCAAGTGGCCGGCGCAGATCGCGGTCTCGACGATCGTCACCTGGCGCTGGACCGGCTACAACGCGCTGATCTACCTGGCCGGCATGCAGTCGATCGACTCGACGCTGTACGAGGCGGCGGCGGTCGACGGCGCCGGCCGCTGGCGGCAGTTCCTGCACGTGACCCTGCCCGGCCTGCGGCCCACGATCCTGTTCACGATCGTGGTCTCGACGATCGGCGCCACCCAGCTCTTCGGCGAGCCGCTGCTCTACCACAACGGCAAGGCCGACGGCGGCACCGAAGGGCAGTACCAGACGCTCGGCGTGCTGATGTACCAGCAGGGCTGGGTCAACGACCGGCTCGGCCTCGCCTCGGCCACGGCCTGGACGATGTTCGTGATCATCGTGATCGCGGTCGCGGCCAACCTGCTCTTCGTCCGCTACCGCACCCGGGGAGCACTGCGATGACGCTCTTGACCGACGCCGCGCCGAAGGTCCGCGCCGGGCCGCCCGCGCGGCGGTGCCGGGCAAGCAGCGCGACGGCAGCCGGATCACCTACCTGCTGGTCGCGGTGGTCACCCTGGTCTCGGTCTTCCCGCTCTACTACACGGTCGTGATGGCCTCGCACACGAACGCCGAGATGTCCTCGGCGACTCCCGCCGTGGCTGCCGAGCACCTCGTTCTTCGGCAACGTGAAGAAGGCGCTGGAGCTGGCGCCGCTCAACCACGGGCTGCTCAACTCGCTGATCGTCTCCGGGGCGATCACGGCCGCCACGGTGGCGCTCTGCACGCTGGCCGGGTTCGCCTTCGCCAAGCTGCGCTTCCGTGGGGCCGGGCTGCTCCTGGGCTTCTGCATCGCGACCATGATGGTGCCGATGCAGATGGGCATCATCCCGCTCTACATGATGATGGCGCGGCTCGGTCTGGCCGGACACCTCGGTGCGGTGATCCTGCCGACGCTGTGCACGGCGTTCGGTGTCTTCTTCATGCGCCAGTACATCTCCAGCGCCGTGCCCGACGAGCTGATCGAGGCCGGTCACATCGACGGCGCCAGCAGCCTGCGGATCTTCTGGTCGATCGTGGTGCCCGCCGTACGCCCCGCGATGGCGGTGCTGGCGATGCTGACGTTCCTGACGACGTGGAACGACTTCTTCTGGCCGATCATCGTGCTCAGCTCCCAGAACCCCACCGTCCAGGTCTCGTTCCAGAGCCTGGCCACCGGTTACGCCCCTCAGCAGTCGATCATCATGGCCGGCACGCTCTACGGCACGATCCCCGTGCTCGTCGTCTTCGGGCTGCTCGGCCGGCAGATCGTCGGCGGCATCATGCAAGGAGCAGTCAAGGGATGAGCAGCCGCAGGTTTCCCGAGAACTTCACGTGGGGCGTCGCCACCGCGTCCTACCAGATCGAGGGGGCCGTCGCCGAGGACGGCCGACTCCCCAGCATCTGGGACACGTTCTCCCACACGCCGGGCAAGGTCGTCGGCGGCGACACCGGCGACGTCGCCTGCGACCACTACCACCGGTGGCCGCAGGACCTGGACCTGATCGCCGACCTCGGCATCCCGTCGTACCGGTTCTCGGTCGCCTGGCCGCGGGTCATGCCAGACGGCCGCAACGTCAACCAGGCCGGGGTCGACTTCTACACGGAGCTCGTCGACGGCCTGCTGGCGCGGGGGATCGAGCCCCTGATGACGCTGTACCACTGGGACCTGCCGCAGGCGCTCGAGGACGAGGGCGGCTGGCGCGCGCGAGACGTGGTGGGCCGCTTCACCGACTACGCACTGGTGCTGGGCAAGGAGCTCGGCGACCGGGTGCCAGCGATCACGACGCTCAACGAGCCGTGGTGCTCGGCCTACCTGGGCCACGCGCTCGGGTGAGCACGCCCCCGGCCTCAGCGACGACCGGCTCGCGTACCCCGTGGCGCACCACCTGAACCTGGCCCACGGCCGCGCGGTCACGGCGCTGCGTGGGGTGCTGCCCGCCGCCGCGCGGCTGTCGGTGACCCTGAACCTGCAGCACGTGGTGCCGGCGTCGGACACGGAGGCCGACGTGGCCGCCGCCCGGCACGTCGACGCCATCGCCAACCGGATCTTCCTCGACCCGATGCTGCGGGGCAGCTATCCCGACGACCTGCTGGCGGGTACGGCGCACCTCACCGACTGGTCCTTCGTGCACGAGGGTGACCTCGAGGAGATCCGGGCCCCGATCGACTTCCTCGGCGTGAACTACTACATGCCGAGCGTGGTCGGCGCCGACCCCGCGGGAAGGCGGCTGCCCGGCACCGACCGTGCCTTCGGCATCGAGCTGGAGAGCCCCCGCACGATCATGGGGTGGCCGATCGATCCGTCCGGGCTCCGTGACCTGCTGCTGCGGGTGCACCGCGACTACCAGATCCCGACCATGGTCACCGAGAACGGCATGGCGGACCACGACGTCGCCGTCGACGGGCGGGTGCACGACGAGGCTCGGATCGACTACGTCCACGGGCACCTCGGTGCGGTGCTCGACGCGGTGGCCGCCGGTGCCGACGTCCGCGGCTACTTCGAGTGGACCCTGCTCGACAACTTCGAGTGGGCGTGGGGATACGACAAGCGCTTCGGCCTGGTGCACGTGGACTTCGACGACCAGACGCGGACCGTCAAGGACTCCGCGCGCTGGTACGCCGACGTGGCCGCACGCAACGAGCTGCCGGACGAGCTGCCGGACGCGTTGCCGGACGTGTTGCCGGGGGTCAGCGGAAGTCGATGAGCAGCGTGCCGGGATCCTCGGGCTCGGCCGGTGGTGGGGTCTCGGCGTCCGCGTCGGGCCGCGCCTCGTCCTCCGGGTCCTGCCGCTGCACCACCGCGCGGTAGCAGCGCGTGACGTAGGGCAGCCGCATGCCGTCGTGCCCGCGGCCGAATCCGTCGTACATCTCGCCGACCTCGCGCAGCGTCTGCTCGCGCTCGTCGGGCGTCATGACCGCGACGTTGGAGCGGGAGGCGACCAGGTCGAGCAGCCCGGCACGATCGAGGTCCTGCCAGTGCCGATAGCTCGCGCTGTCGACCCAGCCGAAGTGCCGGTCGTCGCCGAGCAGCCGCACCGGGTCGCGCTCCTGCCCCGGGGTGCCGATCAGCCGGCCCAGCCGGCGCACCCACGGGATGCCCTCGTCGCGCACGTTCCAGACCATCGCCAGCACCCCTCCGGGGCGCAGCACGCGGGCGATCTCGGGCAGTGCGCGTGCCCGGTCGAACCAGTGGAACGACTGGGCCGCGACCACCACGTCGACCGACCGCGAGGCCACCGGGATGCACTCGGCGGCACCGCTGCAGGCATGGGCGCCGGGGACGCGCGCGTTGAGCAGACGCAGCATCCGGTCGTCGGGATCGGTGGCGACCACCTCGTGACCGAGGGCGACGACCTGCTCGGTGAGCTTGCCGGTGCCGGCGCCCAGCTCGAGCACGCGGGCCGGCCTGGTGCCGACCAGCCAGGCGACGCCCTCGGGCGGGTACGACGGGCGGGCCCGGTCGTAGCGATCGGCGGCGTCGCCGAAGCTCAACCGCTCGCCTGCCACCGTGAAGTCCTTCCGCTCGCCGTGCGTTCGACGCTACCCGATAGCGTCGGCCCGTGCCGCAGCAACGCGAACGGGCGGATCCCCTTGCCTGGCTGCTCTCCCTCGAGGGTGTGCCCTCCGCGTTCGCGGCCACCCGCGACGGTATCGACGCGCTGCTGCGCGACCGCGGCCTGCGACGCACCGACCCGGCGCAGACCGTCGAGTCGCTGCTGCGTGGCGCGCACGCCTCTGCTGTGCTCGCCGGCTCCGGCTCGACGCTCGACGAGGTGCGCGCGGGCGAGGGCGACGAGGTCGCGCGGGCCGCCGCGCGGATGAGCACGGCCCTGCTCTCCCTGGTGCCGGTCGTCGGGCACTCGCCGCTGCAGGCGCTGTCACGCCTGCACGTGCTGGCTGCGGGCACCGCCACGGCAGGCCGGCCCGCGACCCCGGAGGCCGCCGACCGGATGACCGCACTCGCGTCCGCACTCGGCGCCGTGACCGAGGCGCCGGCGTTGCTGGTCGCGGCGGTGGCCCATGCCGAGGTGGCGACGGTCGCACCCTTCGGCTCGTACGACGGGCTGGTGGCACGGGCCGCCGAACGGCTGCTGCTCGTCGCGCGGGGTGTGGACCCGGCGTCGCTCGTCGTACCCGAGGCGGGGCACCTGGCGCTGCGTGCCGAGTACGAGTCCAACCTGCGCGCCTATGCCGGCGGTGGTCGCTCGGGCCTGCACGCCTGGCTGCTCTACGCCGCCGAGGCTCAGGCCCGGGGTGCGGAGTCGAGCCCGCTGGTGCGCTGAACCGCCGAACGGCACCGACGTACGAAGACGTCGATGCCGTTCATGGCACACGAATACCTGGCTACCAGGCGTGCTTTTTCTAAGTGTTGCCCTGGGCAGATCCCAGATGACAAACGCCCTGTAGGAAGGGTAGATCGCCGCGTGGGTACCTGGATCCGTGTGACGCTTTTGAGTTGTCCTGTGGTCCTTTGTACGCCGGGTCGGTAGTGAGTTCAAGGGTTGCCATCCGCCGTCGGGAGTGGTCCAATCCGGCCTTGCCAGATGGCCATCCGGGCGCGACAGCCTGGCTCAGGCGGAGCTGTTGCGGCGTCGCAGGTTGATCCAGATGGCACCACCGACGGCAACCACGCCGCCGACCGCGAGTGCGGCGAGCGTGGGTTTGGCCGGGGGCAGCCGGACCCGGCTCTGCAGCGCGACGGGCTTGTCGAAGACCAGCACCGGCCACCCCCTGTCCTTCGCCACCCGGCGCAGGTCCTTGTCGGGGTTGACCGCGTGCGGGTGCCCGACCGCCTCGAGCATGCTGACGTCGGTCACCGAGTCGCTGTAGGCGTAGCTCCGGGCCAGGTCGTAGCCGCGCTTGCGCGCCAGGTCCTGGATCGCCTTCGCCTTGTTCTCCGCGTAGGCGTAGAACTTGATGTCGCCGGTGTAGCGGCCGTCCTCGACCGCCATCCGGGTGGCCACGACGTGGTCGGCGCCGAGCATCTCGCCGATCGGCTCGACCACCTCCGAGCCCGACGTCGACACGATGATCACGTCACGCCCGGCAGCGTGGTGCTCCTCGATCAGGCTCACCGCCTCGTCGTACACGAGCGGGTCGACGATGTTGTGCAGTGTGTCGGCGACGATCTCGCGCACCGTCTGCACGTCCCAGCCGGCGCAGAGGTTCGACATGAACTGCCGCATCTTCTCCATCTGGTCGTGGTCGGCGCCGCCGACCAGGTAGACGAACTGCGCGTAGGCGCTGCGCAGCATCGCGCCCCGGGTGATCAGGCCCCCGGCCTGGAACGGCCGCGAGAACGCCAGCGTGCTCGACTTCGCGATGATGGTCTTGTCGAGGTCGAAGAACGCGGCCGTCGGGCGGGCGATCGAGGACATGTGGCCAGTCTAGAGAGGGGATCCGACGCCTCAGCGTGGCACGGCCAGCCGCCCGGAGACGGTGGTGACGGTCGTGCACCGGGGCGGCGTACCGCGGCACTCCACGAGTTCGGAGGTGTTCCCGCGCCCGCCGATCACGTACGCCGCCGCGCCGTCGCGGCCGAAGGCGACGGTGGTGACCCGCGAGCGGGGCGGCAGCCCGGTCGGCGCCTCGACCCCGGTGCGGGCGTCGACGAGCACCGGTGACCCGGACGCCGGGAGCACCAGCAGCCGGGCCCCGTCCGGGGACAGGACCGCGCGCGGGAACGGGAGCGCGTCACGTCGCCACAGCCGCCTGCCAGACCGCGTCGCCACGATGCTCCTGCCGTGGCGGGTCGTTGCAACGACGAGGTCGCCCACACGGGTGAGGAACGCCGGGTGGTCCGGGCCGGTGCGGGTGACGCGATCGGCGTCGAGGTCCCAGGCGACGACGCCCCCGGTGAAGCCGTAGTAGGCGGTACCCCCGGTCAGTGCGAGTGGCCGCGAGAAGCGGAAGAAGTCCAGCGGGTCGAGAGAGGTGCGGATCGCGACCGAGTGGCCCTCTCGGGCGTCGAACACGACGAGCTGGCTGGTGTAGGTCCGCCAGAACACCCAGCCCCGTACGGGATCCGCGACCAGCCCGGGAGCCGCGTTGTGCCCGATCTCAGCGGTGCCGCCCTCCTCGTCGACCAGCACGACGTCCGCCTCCTCGGTGCGGTACACGGCGCCCACGCCCGGGTCGGTCAGGTCGGTCGCCCCCCGCACCGACAGCGTGAGGGCGCCGACGTGCAACCGACCGTCGGCGAGGTAGGGGAGGGTTGCAGTCGTCGCGCGGGAGGGCTTCGGCGGTGCCGCGGTCGGGGCTCTCGGGTCGTGGAGCAGGACGAACGTCACGGCGGCGAGCAGGGCCACGACCGTGGCGACGACTGCGAGGATGCGGCCTCGGGCGCCGCGGGAGCGGCTGCTGCCGGACAGGATCGCGTCGAGCGGCGGCGGCCCGACCTCGATCTCGTCCGGCCCGCGGCCGAGCAGCCCGAGCGGGTCGTCCTCCTCGAGGTGGTCGCCGACGGCGACCGCGCCGCTCCCCAGGACCGCGCCTACCTGGGCCTCGGTCAGGCCGCCCACCGTGTGCAGCACCAGCGCCGTGCGACGGGTGTGCCGGCGACGGGTCTCCGGCCAGGTGTGCAACAGCCGGCGGAAGACCTGCACGTCGACGTCGTCCGCCCGTCGGACCCGCGCCCACGACCGGTGGACCCGGCTCAGGGCTGTGCGCGTGACCTGCTCCGCACGGTCCGTCGGGCAGCCGAGGAGCACCAGCGTGCGGACGAGGGGCTGCCAGCGCAGGCCGACGTACGCCGCGAAGTCGTCCTCGCTCGCCCGGTCCACGCCTCACCAGACCATCCCGCGCCGTTTCGCGTCCACAGGCCAGCAATGTCGGTGTCCCGTCCACCGGCGCCCGGGGGGTGGCTCCCGCTACGTCGCCGGCCCCGGCAACGTGCTCGCCATGAGCACTTCCGGGCAGCCGCCCCTGCTGGTGACCGGCGACGAGCCACTCCTCGATGACCTGCTCCGGCTGTCGGCCGCAGCCGGGGTCGTGCCCGACGTCGCCCACGATGTCGCGGCGGCGCAGCGGGGATGGTCGGCGGCGGCCCTGGTCCTGGTCGGGGCGGACCAGGCCGCCGCGCTCGCCCGGATCGAGCCGCCCCGCCGCCCGCAGGTGCACGTGGTGGCGCGCGGGCCGGTGCCCGACGGGCTGTTCCGGTCTGCGCTGGCGCTCGGCGCGGAGCACGTCGCCGAGCTGCCGCTTTCGGAGGCCTGGCTGGTGGAGGTGCTGACGGACGCCGGTGACGGGGCGGCCAGTCGGGGTGTCGCGATCGGAGTCGTCGGCGGGTCGGGCGGTGCCGGCGCCACGGTGTTCGCGAGCGCGCTGGCCCTGACCCTCGGCGCCGACCGGGCCACCCTCCTCGTCGACGCCGACCCGCTCGGGGCCGGCATCGACCGGGTGCTCGGCATGGAGTCGCTCGACGGCATCCGCTGGGACGCGCTCCATCACACGACCGGCCGGCTGAGCGCGCGGTCGTTGCGGGAGGCGCTGCCGCGCCGCAGCGGGGTCTCCGTCCTGACCTGGGCGGCCGACCGACCGACCGGGCTGCAGGCCTTCGCGATGCGCGAGGTGCTCTCGGCCGGGCAGCGCGGCCACGCGGCGCTGGTGCTCGACCTGCCACGCCATCCCGATCCCGTGGTCGAGGAGGTGCTCGCCCGGCTCGACCACGTGGTCGTGGTCAGCGGTGTCACCGTGCCGGCCGTCACCGCGGCCTCACGCGTCACCGCGCGGCTGGTCGGTCTCTCCGCGACGTCCCACCTCGTGGTCCGCGGCAGCGGCGGCGTCGACGCCGCCGCGATCGGCCGGCTGCTCGGCCTGCCCGTGGCGGCCGCGATGCCCGACCAGCGTGGGCTCGACGAGGCGATCGACCTCGGTGCCGGGCCGGTGCGCTCGCGTCGGGGGGCGCTCGCCCGCGCCGCACGCCAGGTGGCCGGGCGCGTGGTGCTCGGGGACGGACTGGCGGCATGAGCAACCCGGCGGTCCCGACCGCGATGCTGGAGCAGGTGCGCGACCAGCTCGCACGCGAGGGCGCCGAGCTGACCCCCGAGCGCGTCGCGCAGGCGTTGCGCGACCGCGGCCGGCCCGTGGGTGACGCCACCGTGCTCGCCGTCCACGACGCCTTGCGACGCGATGTCGTCGGTGCCGGGCCGCTCGAGCCCCTGCTCCGCACCGCCGGCGTCACCGACGTGCTGGTCAACGGGCCCGACCGGGTCTACCTCGACCGCGGACGCGGGCTCGAGCCCACCGGCGTCCGGCTGCCCGACGAGGAGTCCGTGCGCCGTCTCGCACAGCGGCTCGCGGCGTCGGGCGGTCGGCGGCTCGACGACGCGACGCCGTACGTCGACCTGCGGCTGCCCGACGGCAGCCGGTTCCACGCCGTGCTCGCGCCGGTCTCCCGGCCCGGCACCGTGCTGTCGCTGCGGGTGCCGCGGGCGCGGGTGTTCACGCTGGCCGAGCTGGTCGAGGCCCGGCGCGCTCCCCGAGGAGGGCGCCTGGCTGCTTCGGCGGATCGTCGAGAGCCGGCTGGCCTTCCTGGTCAGCGGCGGCACGGGCTCGGGCAAGACCACGCTGCTCAACGCCCTGCTCTCGCTGGTCGACCCGACCGAGCGGCTGGTGCTGGTCGAGGACGCAAGCGAGCTCCGGCCCGACCATCCCCACGTCGTCGGGCTGGAGGCGCGCCCCGCCAACATCGAGGGCGTCGGCGAGATCACGCTGCGCACCCTGGTGCGCCAGGCGCTCCGGATGCGGCCCGACCGGCTCGTGGTCGGCGAGGTCCGCGGTGACGAGGTGACCGACCTGCTGGCCGCGATGAACACCGGCCACGAGGGCGGCTGCACCACGCTCCACGCCAACTCGGCCGCCGACGTGCCCAGTCGGATCGAGGGGCTCGCGCTCGCCGCCGGTCTTCCGCTGGCCGCCGTGCACAGCCAGCTGGTCTCGGCCCTCGACGCGGTTGTCCACCTCGGCCGGGGACGCGACGGTCGCCGTCAGGTCCGCGAGATCGGCATCATGGCGGAGGTCGACGGGATCGCCCGGGTGGCTCCCGCGGTGGCGTTCGACGACGGCGAGGTCCACACGCATCCGGCTGCCGACGCGCTGCTCGAACGGCTCACCTGATGGTCGTGCTCGCCGCCCTGCTGGCCGGGTCGGCTGCGGTCCTCGCGTTTCCCGCCCGGGCACCCCGCCGCGGCGCGGAGCGCCTCGCGCGCCGCAGGCTGCCGCCGTCCCTCCTGGTCGTCCCGCTGGCGGTGCTGCCGGTGCTCCTGCTCCAGGGGCGACAGCTGGTCCTCGGCCTGGTCGGCGTGCTGGTGGTGGCCGCCGGGCAGCGGTTGCTCGCGCGCCGGCGTGCCGCGGCCGGGGCCGCCGATCGGGCGGCACGGGTGCAGGCCTACTGCGAGTCGGTGGCGGCCGAGCTCGCCGCCGGCCAGCCACCGCACCGGGTGCTGGCGCGGTCGGTCGCCGAGTTCCCGGAGTTCACCGCTGCTGCCTCGGCGGCCGAGCTCGGCGCCGACGTGCCCGACGCCCTGCGCCGGCTGGCGCGTGTGCCCGGCGCGGGCGAGCTCAGGCTGGTCGCGGCAGCGTGGCAGGTCGCGCATCGGTCCGGAGCGGGGCTGGCCGACGCGCTCGAGCAGGTCGGCCGGGGCGTCCGGGCGCGCCGTCGTACCGCGCGACTCGTCGCCGCCGAGCTCGCGCCTGCCCACGCGACGGCGCGGATGATGGCGTGCCTGCCGTTGGTGTTCGTGCTGGCCGGGTCCGGCCTTGGCGGTGACCCGGTGGCCTTCCTGACCGGCACCACGCCCGGGCTGGCCTGTCTGTCCGTCGGCCTCGCGCTTTCCTACGCCGGGCTCGAGTGGCTGCAGCGGATCGCCGACGCGGTGCTCCGCGGATGACGGTGCTGGTCGCCGTGCTCGCCGCCGGAGCGGTCGCGGTCGCGCTGCCCCCGGTGCCGCGGCTGCCGCGGTCCGTCGGACCGACCGTCCAGCGCGACGACCGGGCACCGCTGGACCGGTGGCGGCTGCCGCTGGCGGTACTGACCGGTGCCGGTGTCGGCGTCTTCCTCGATGGCGCCGCCGGGGTCGCCGCCGGGCTGCTGGCGGGAGTGCTCGCCTGGCGGGTCCTCGGCCGGGTCGAGAGTCCTGCCGCGGTCCGCCGGCGGGAGGCCCTGGCACGCGACCTGCCGGGGGCGGTCGACCTCCTGGTCGCGGCGTTCGCCGCGGGTGTCGCGCCGGGGCCCGCCCTGGGGCTGGTGGCCGACGCGCTCGACGGGCCGGTCTCCGCCGAGCTCGGGGCCCTCCACCGCCGGCTCGACCTTGGCGCCGACCCCGCGAGCGTGTGGGCCGAGCTGGCGGCGCACCCCCAGCTGGCGCCGCTCGGGCGTGCGCTCGCGCGCGCCCACGACACGGGGGCGTCGGTGACCACCGCCGGTGCGCGACTGGCCCGGGAGCTCCGGGAGCGCGCCCACGCCGAGGTCGAGTCTCGTGCTCGTAGCGTCTCCACGCGGGCGGCGGCACCGCTCGGCGTGTGCTTCCTCCCGGCGTTCGTCCTGCTCGGGATCGTGCCCCTCGTCGCCGGACTCGTCGACTCGCTGGGGCTCCTCCGGTGAGCGCCCGGCCGGACAGCACCTGTCCACAGCCACCCGCTCGCCGACGGTTCTCCACCACGGCCCACGACCTCGTGGCAGCGGGTCGCGTCGACGAGAAAGGTCAGTCCTGCAAGGAGAAAACCCTCGGAGGGCCGTCCTCCGGGCAGGAGACACCAAGGAGTCAACATGAGCAACGCGACCCTCACCCGGTTCCGGGACGAGGCGGGCACCACGACCGCGGAGTACACCGTCGTCACGGGCGCCGCCTGCGGCTTCGGCGCCCTCCTCTACAAGCTGCTGACCAGCGAGTGGGGACAGCGGCTGATCGAGACCGCGTTCAAGGCCGTCCTCAAGCTGATCGGGTTCTAGGGACGCGCCCTAGACCCACCAGACGCGGGTGGCTGCCGGCATCCACGACGTGCCGGCAACCACCTGCGGGGAAGGAAGGCGCAGATGCGTGACACCGACGAGTCCGGCACGGTGACCGCGGAGGCAGCGGTGGTGATGCCGGTCGTGCTGCTGTTCACGATCGGCATGGCCTGGCTGGTGAGCCTCGGGGTGACACACGTGCGGGCGGTCGACGCCGCCCGTGAGACGGCGCGCACCGTGGCGCGCGGGGAGTCGGTCGGCGCGGGGAGTGCGGTCGGGCGGCGGGTCGCGACCGCAGGCTCGGTCATCCACGTCGAGCGCGGCAGCCGGCTGGTGGTGGTCACCGTCCGGTCACCGGTCCGGGGTCCGGGCGGGCTCCTCGGGTTCCTGCCGTCCTTCGACGTGCACGCCCAGGCGGTCGCGGTGCGGGAGCCGCAGCAGTGAGCCGGCGGCCAGGACGCCGACCCCGCCGAGGAGAACGCGGGAGCGTGACCGTGCTCGGCATCGCGATGACCGGGCTGCTCCTGACGTTCTCCGTCGCGTGCGCGGGAGTGGCGGGCATCGTGGTGGCGCACCGCAGGGCCCAGGCGGCCGCCGATCTCGGGTCG
Organism: uncultured Actinomycetota bacterium; assembly: GCA_963745795.1. Classification (GTDB taxonomy): domain Bacteria; phylum Actinomycetota; class Actinomycetes; order Propionibacteriales; family Nocardioidaceae; genus Marmoricola. Next base: position 160,070 of record CAVUYR010000007.1, read on the forward strand.
TTGGCGGCCGCGACCGCGATCCAGCATGGGCATGCACCGTGCCCGGCCGCGGCCGACATGGCCCGTCGCAACGGCGGGCGCCTCGTCGGGTGCACCGTGCGGGGCGAGGTGGTGACGATCCGGGTGGAGGCCACGACACCGCCGCTGCTGGGTGCGGTGCGGCACACCCGGGCGTCTGCGCGGGCGGGTCCGGTCTGGTCGGGCGGGCTGGTGCCGCGATGACCCGACGGGTCAGAGCGCCGACCGGAGGAGCACGTCGAGGAGCCGGATCGCGCCGGCCTTGTCGAGCGGGTCGTTGCCGTTGCCGCACTTGGGCGACTGCACGCACGACGGGCAGCCGTCGTCGCACTCGCAGGTCGCGATCGCCTCGCGGGTCGCCGCGCAGCCAGTCGCGCCGCGGTGCCGAAGCCGCGCTCGGCGAACCCGGCGCCGCCCGGGTGCCCGTCGTACACGAAGACGGTGAGCCGCCCGGTGTCCGGGTGCAGCGCGGTCGAGACGCCGCCGATGTCCCAGCGGTCGCAGGTCGCGAACAGCGGCAGCAGCCCGATCGCGGCGTGCTCGGCGGCGTGCGCGGCGCCCGGCAGGTCGGCCGGCCGTCGAGCGCGGCCTCGAGCAGCGTCGGCCGGGCAGCGTCCACCAGACCGCGCGGGTCTCGAGCGTGCGCGCGGGGAGGTCGAGCGGCTCCTCGCCGAGCACCTCGCCGGAGGGCACGACGCCGCTTGAGGTACGACACGACCTGGTGGGTCACGTCGACCGTCGCCGAAGCTGACCCGGCGCGTCGCCCCAGGTCTGGTGCCGCGTGCTCGCGCGACGATCTCGATGTCGGTGACCTCGCGGGCCGACGTCGAGTAGTCCGGGTCGTCGCGGCTCCACCACCGCGACGCGCTCGTCGAGGTCGAGCTCGTCGACGAGGTAGGTCTCGCCCTGGTGCACGTAGACCGCGCCGGTGTGGACGGTGCCGTGCGCGGACGCCGGCGTCGACGGTGCCGAGCACCCGTCCGGTGACCGCCTCGACCAGCCGCACCGGCGCGGCCGCCCGGCCGACCGGATGTCGGCCAGGTCGCTGGCGCGCTCGGCGGTCGGTCCAGAACCAGCCCGCCGGGTCGCCGGCGGAGCAGGCCCGCGGCGGCCAGGGCGTCGACCGCGGCGCGGCGCCTCGGCCCCGAAGACGGCGAGTCGCCTCCGGGTCAGCGGCAGCTCCGCGGCGGCGGCGCACAGGTGCGGCGCCGAGCACGTAGGGGTTGTCCGGGTCGAACACCGTCGCCTCGACCGGGCGTCCGAACAGCGCCTCGGGGTGGTGACGAGGTAGGTGTCCAGCGGGTCGTCGCGCGCCACGAGCACCCCGAGCGCGTCGCCGGCGCCGCGGCCGGCCCGGCCGACCTGCTGCCACAGCGAGGCGCGGGTGCCCGGGAAGCCGGCCAGCAGCACGGCGTCGAGCCCGGCGATGTCGATGCCGAGCTCGAGCGCGTTGGTCGCGCGACAGCCCGAGCAGCCGGCCGCTGCGCGAGCGCCTGCTCGAGCGCGCGCCGCTCCTCGGGCAGGTAGCCGCCGCGGTAGGCCGCCACCCGGTCGGCCAGCTCGGGCTCGACCTCGGCCAGCAGCCGCCGGGCGGCCAGGGCGACCGTCTCCGCGCCGCGCCGCGAGCGCACGAACGCCAGCGTCCGCACGCCCTCGACGACGAGGTCGGTGAGCAGGTCGGCGACCTCGGCCCCCGCCGACCGGCGCACCGGGGCGCCGTTCTCGCCGGCCATGGACGGCGAACGGCGGCTCCCAGAGCGCGAGCGCGACCTGCCCGCGCGGCGAGGCGTCGTCGGTCACCGCGACGCGTCGGCAGCCCGGTCAGCCGCTGGGCCGCGACCTCCGGGCTCGGCGACCGTCGCCGAGGCGAGCACGAACGTCGGGTCGGCGCCGTAGAGCGCGCAGATCCGCCGCAGCCGGCGCAGCACCTGCGGCGACGTGCGAGCCGAAGACGCCGCGGTAGTGGTGGCACTCGTCGATGACGACGTAGTCGCAGCGAGCCGAAGAACGTCGCCCAGCGCGCGTGGCCGGGCAGCAGCGAGCGGTGCAGCATGTCGGGGTTGGTGAGCACGTACTCCGCGTGGTCGCGGGTCCACTCGCGCTCCTCGGTCGCGGAGTCGCCGTCGTGCGTCGCGACCCGGACGTCGGACCTCGAGCGAGCGGATCGCGGCGAGCTGGTCCTGGGCCAGCGCCTTGGTCGGGGAGAGGTAGAGCACCTCGCCGCCGCGCTGGCCACGGGTGCCACGCTGCCGCCCGGATCGCGGTCAGCGCCGGGCAGCAGGTAGCCCAGCGACTTGCCGGACGCGGTGCCGGTCGACACGACGACGTGGCGCCCGTCGTACGCCGCCTCGGCGGTCTCGACCTGGTGCGGCCACGGGCGCTCGACCCCGCGGCGCGCCAGGGCGGCGCGCACCTCCGGGTCGACCCAGGCGGGCCAGGCGGCGTAGGTGCGGTGTTCGTGGTGCGAGGATCTCGAGGTGGGTCAGGCGTTCTGCGCGCCCGGGCGCGGCGGTGAGCCGGTCGAGCAACGCGCGAGGGTCGGTCGACCGGTCCGGGCTGCTCACGCGGGAAGTCTCCCAGCATCGGTAGGTCTGTACCGCGGGGTGAGTCGCGCGCGCTGGCTTCGTGGTTGAATACGCCTTGGCTGTCCTACCGTGGCCAATGGGAGGAGGGGGACGTCGTGGATCTTTCGCTCGAGACCCGGCACACCGACGATGTCACGATCGTCTCGGTCGGTGGCGAGATCGATGTCTACACGGCACCCAAGCTCCGCGACAAGGTCACCGAGCTCGTCGGCGAGGGCCACTACCACCTCGTCGTCGACATGGAGAACGTCGAGTTCCTCGACTCGACCGGCCTCGGCGTGCTGGTCGGCGGCCTGAAGAAGGTCCGCGCCCACGACGGCTCGATGGAGATCGTCTGCAACCAGGACCGGCTCCTCAAGATCTTCCGGATCACCGGCCTCGCCAAGGTCTTCACGATCCACGACTCCGAGGCCGCTGCGCTCTCTGCGCACTGACCCCTCGCTGGTCTCCCCGGCCGGACCCTCGCGTGATCTGCGGACTGCTTCCACGTAGACTCCGCCGCGGTCCGTCCGTCTTGTAACCCGCATCACATATCCGAGGAGAACCATGACCGGGCTCAACCCCGACGTCGTGCACCTCTCCGGCGGCAACCTCGTCCTGGTCATCATCGTCGGCCCTGATCGCGCTCGTCGCGCTCGGCGATGGCTGCCATGTTCCGCAACGAGGTGCTCGCCGCCGGTGAAGGCACCGACAACATGAAGAACATCGCCCAGGCGGTGCAGGAGGGCGCGAACGCGTACCTCCAGCGCCAGTTCCGCACGCTCGTCGTCTTCGCCGGCGTCGCGTTCGTGATCCTGCTCGGCGCTGCCCGCCGACGACATCTGCGGTGCGGATCTTCCGCTCCGTCTTCTTCCTGGTCGGCGCCGGCTTCTCGGCCACGGTCGGCTACCTCGGCATGTCCCTGGCGGTGCAGGCCAACCTGCGCGTCGCCGCAGCGCCGAGACGCCAGGGCCGCGACCCGGCGATGACGATCGGCTTCCGCACCGGCGCCATGGTCGGCATGCTCACCGTCGGCCTCGGCCTGCTCGGCGCCGCGGTCGTCGTGATCGCGTTCGGCAGCGAGGCGCCCCACGTGCTCGAGGGCTTCGGCTTCGGCGCCGCCCTGCTGGCCATGTTCATGCGTGTCGGCGGCGGCATCTTCACCAAGGCCGCCGACGTCGGCGCCGACCTGGTCGGCAAGGTCGAGCAGAACATCCCCGAGGACGACCCGCGCAACGCGGCCACGATCGCCGACAACGTCGGCGACAACGTCGGCGACTGCGCCGGCATGGCGGCCGACCTCTTCGAGTCGTACGCCGTGACCCTGGTCGCGGCGCTGATCCTCGGCTACGCCGCCTTCGGCGCGAAGGGCCTCGTGTTCCCGCTGCTGATCCCCGCGATCGGCGCGCTCACCGCGGTGCTCGGCGTCTACCTCGCCAAGCCGCGTGCCGGCGAGAACGGCCTGACCACGATCAACCGGGCCTTCTACATCTCCGCCGGGGTCTCGGCGGTTGCCTGCGTCATCTCTGCGCTTCGCTCTACCTGCCCGCGCACCTTCGCCGACTTCGCCGCCGACGGCTCGACGGGCGTCGACGGCAACCCGCGCATCATCGCGGCCGCCGCGGTCGTCATCGGCATCGTGATGTCGGCGGGCATCCTGGCGCTGACCGGCTACTTCACCGGCACCGAGTACCGCCCGGTCAAGGACGTCGGCAAGACGTCGCTGACCGGTGCGGCCACGGTGATCCTCTCCGGCCTCTCGGTCGGCTTCGAGTCGGCCGTCTACACGACGCTGGTCATCGGCGCCGCGGTGTTCGGCGCGTACCTGCTCGGTGGCGCGACGCTCACCGTCTCGCTGTTCGCGGTCGCGCTGGCCGGCTGCGGCCTGCTCACCACGGTCGGCGTCATCGTCGCGATGGACACCTTCGGCCCGGTCTCCGACAACGCGCAGGGCATCGCGGAGATGTCCGGCGACGTCGAGCCCCGAGGGCGCGCAGATCCTCACCGAGCTCGACGCCGTCGGCAACACCACCAAGGCGATCACCAAGGGCATCGCGATCGCGACGGCCGTGCTCGCCGCGACCGCGCTGTTCGGCTCCTACGCCACGTCCGTCGGCGATGCCGCTGGTCGAGGCCGACCGGACGAAGCGTCGACCCGCTGACGTTCGTCGTCTTCAGCCCCGACGTGCTGGTCGGCGTGCTCCTCGGCGCCGCGGTCGTCTTCCTGTTCTCCGGCCTCGCGATCAACGCCGTCGGCCGCGCGGCCGGCGCGGTCGTCTTCGAGGTGCGTCGCCAGTTCCGGGAGATCCCCGGGATCATGGAGGGCACCGGTCGTCCGGAGTACGGCAAGGTCGTCGACATCGTCACCAAGGACTCGCTGCGCGAGCTGGTGACGCCCGGCCTGCTGGCGGTGCTCGCGCCCGATCGCCGTCGGCTTCGGCCTCGGCGTCGGCCCGCTGGCCGGCTTCCTGGCCGGCGCGATCGGCACCGGCACCCTGATGGCGGTGTTCCTGGCCAACTCCGGTGGCGCCTGGGACAACGCGAAGAAGCTGGTCGAGGACGGCAACCACGGCGGCAAGGGCTCGCCCGCCCACGAGGCGACGATCATCGGCGACACCGTCGGCGACCCGTTCAAGGACACCGCCGGCCCGGCGATCAACCCGCTGATCAAGGTGATGAACCTGGTCTCGCTGCTGATCGCCGGCGCCGTCGTGCCGCATGAGCGTCGGCGACGGACCAGAACGACCCGCTGCGGATCATGATCGCGGTCGTGGCGGTGGCGATCATCGTGACCGCGGTCTACATCTCCAAGCGCCGCCCGGTCGCCATCGGCGAGCGACGACCGACGCGAAGCCGTCGGCGACCCGGCCGCTCCCGGCCGCAGCACGGCTGACCGACAACGCACCACGGCGAGGCCTCCGGACCTGGTCCGGGGGCCTCCTGTCGATCCGCCTACGCTGGCGTGGTGCCGACCCCGGAGCTCGCCCGCGACCGTCGCCCGGAGACCTCGCGCGACGCGCTCGACGCGCCGCTCGGCTTCACGTACGACGCGGTCGCCGAGCTGCTCGGCCCGGCCGCCCACGCGGCGCTCTCCCGCAACGAGACCACGCCCGGCTGCGCGCCACGCGCGGGCGGCACGCCGCTCGCGACGCTGACCCGGCTCTGGCTGCTGCAGGCGCCCGGTCCCCGCGGCCGCGGCCGAGCGCGGCGCTGCCCGGGCCTGGTCGACCGGCTCGTGCGCGGCCGGCATCGCTCGAGCGCTCGGTCGGCGAGGTCGCGGCGCGGCGTCGACGTCCGCCCCTACGGCCCGACCAGACGGCCGCCGGCGGCAACCTCTGGGTCGCCAGCGACCTGACGCCCGGCCTCGACGGCGCCCCGACCGCGGTCGGCACCGACCACGTCCTCGGGATCAGCTCCGCCGCCGACGTCGCTGGCCGCAGCTGACCGTCCGCGAGCCGGTCGGCAGCGCGCTCGACCTCGGCACCGGCTGCGGCGTCCAGGCCCTGCACCTCGCCGGCGCACGTCCGGCCGCGTCGTCGCCACCGACGTCAACCCGCGCGCGCTCTGGCGACTCGGCCCGGCTGAACGCCGCGCTCGAACCGAGGTCGACGGTCGACGACCGGATCGACGTCCGCGAGGGCTCCTTCTTCGAGCCGGTGCGCGGCGAGCGGTTCGACCTGGTCGTCGACCAACCCGCCGTTCGTGATCTCGCCGGCCACCGGCGAACGGCTGGTCTACCGCGACTCCGGGCTGCCCGGCGACGCGGTCGTCGAGCACATCGTGCGCGCCGCGCCCGGCCACCTCACCGCGGGCGGCTGGTGCCAGGTGCTCGGCCAACTGGGTGGTCGCCGCGCGACCAGCCCTGGCAGGAGCGGCTGGCCGGCTGGGTCGACGACGGCTGCGACGCCTGGGTCGTGCAGCGCGAGGTCGTCGACCCGCCGACGTACGTCGAGCTGTGGCTCAAGGACGCCGGCGGCACCCTGCACGGCGGCGCCCGCGACTACGCCCGGCGCTACGACACCTGGCTCGCCTGGTTCGAGGAGCAGGGCGTCGAGGCGGTCGGCTTCGGCTGGATCAACCTGCGCCGGGCTCGACCGGGTCGGCCGGCGGCACGTGCACCGCCTCGAGGACTGGCCGTACGACGTCGAGCAGCCGCTCGGCGCCGAGGTCGCCGCCCACGTCCGGCGTACGACGCAGCTGCGCGGGCTGTCCGACGACGCCGGCTGCTCGCCACCCGGCTCGACGGCGCGCGTCGACGTCGTCCAGGAGACGCTCGGCGCGCCCGGGCGCCGAGGACCCGGAGCCAGATCGTGCTGCGCCAGCAGCGCGGCCTGCGCGCGCCCGGCAGGTCGACACGGTCGAGGCGGCGCTGGTCGGCGCCTGCGACGGCGAGCTGACGCGTCGGCAGATCCTCGACGCGCTGGCGCAGCTGCTCGACCAGATCCGGTCGACGCTGCGCGACGGCGGTGTCGACGGGCGTCGTCCGGGACCTCGTCGCCGACGGGTTCCTCGAGCTCTGAGCGTGCCGCCGCATCGGCGGTCCGGGACGACTAGGTGACGCAGGCGTCCTGGACGCGCTGCGCGGGGCGCGCGTACCTTCGACGTGGCAGCACGACGCGGCGACGCACCAGCAGCGAAGGAGACGCAGCGCCAAAGTGGCAACAAGCTCGTCATCGTCGAGTCGCCGGCCAAGGCGCCGCACGATCGCGGGCTACCTCGGGCGCGGCTACGTCGTCGAGTCCTCCATCGGCCACATCCGCGACCTGCCCCAGAGCGCCGCGGACGTCCCGGCGAAGATCAAGGGCGAGCCGTGGGGCCGGCTCGGCGTCGACGTCGACAACGGCTTCGAGCCGCTCTACGTCGTGCCCGCGCGACAAGAAGCCGCAGATCACCAAGCTCAAGGGCCTGCTCAAGGACGCCGACGAGCTCTACCTCGCCACCGACGAGGACCGCGAGGGCGAGGCGATCGCCTGGCACCTGCTCGACGAGCTGAAGCCGAAGGTCCCGGTCCAGCGGATGGTCTTCCACGAGATCACCCCGGCAGGCGATCCCCGAGGCCGTCGACAACCCGCGCGACATCGACATGGACCTGGTCGACGCCCAGGAGGCCCGCCGGATCCTCGACCGGCTCTACGGCTACGAGGTCTCGCCGGTGCTGTGGAAGAAGGTCATGTCCGGGCTGTCCGCCGGCCGCGTGCAGTCGGTCGCGACCCGGCTGGTCGTCGACCGCGAGCGGGAGCGGATGGCGTTCCGCGTCGCGTCGTACTGGGACCTCGAGGGCACCTTCGACGCCGGCGAGCAAGCACGACCAGCGGATGTTCCCGGCCAAGCTGCACTCGCGTCGACGGCACGCGGGTCGCCCGCGGCCGCGACTTCGACCTCGATCGGCGAGCTCAAGGCGCGGCGGCAGAGCGTCGTCCACCTCGACCGGGCCGCGCGCCGAGGCGCTGGCCGCCGGCGCTGCAGCGACACGACGTTCGACGGTCCGCTCGGTCGAGTCCAAGCCCTACCGCCGCTCGCCGTACGCGCCGTTCCGGACCACGACGCTGCAGCAGGAGGCCTCGCCGCAAGCTCGGCTTCGGCGCCTCGCGCGACGATGCGGTCGCGCAGCGGCTGTACGAGAACGGCTTCATCACCTACATGCGCACCGACTCGACCACGCTGTCGGGCACCGCGATCAACGCGGCCCGGGCCCAGGTCCGCGAGCTGTACGGCGCCGAGTACCTGCCCGACGCGCCCGCGCACCTACGCCTCGCAAGGTCAAGAACGCCCAGGAGGCGCACGAGGCGATCCGCCCGGCCGGCGAGACGTTCCGCACCCCGGCGCAGACCGGCCTGCACCGGCGACGAGTTCCGGCTCTACGAGCTGATCTGGATGCGCACCGTCGCCTCGCAGATGAAGGACGCCGAGGGCCGCAGTCGGTCTCGGTCCGGATCGGCGGCGCCGCGGCGACCGGCGAGGACGTGCGTGTTCTCGCGCCAGCGGCCGGGTGATCACGTTCCACGGCTTCCTCAAGGCCTACGTCGAGGGCTCGCGACGACCCCGACGCCGAGCGCCGACGACCGCGAGACGCGGCTGCCCAACGTCGACCGAGGGCGACGCGCGTGACGCGCGGCCGCGCTGAGCGCCGTCCGGCCACGAGACCAAGCCGCCGGCCCGCTACACCGAGGCGACGCTGATCCGGGAGCTCGAGGAGCGCGAGATCGGCCGGCCGTCGACGTACGCCTCGATCATCGGCACGATCCTCAACCGCGGCTACGTCTACAAGAAGGGCACCGCGCTGGTGCCGGCCTGGCTGGCGTTCTCGGTCGTCCGGCTGCTCGAGGAGCACTTCGCCGCGGCTGGTCGACTACGAGTTCACCGCCGGCATGGAGGACGTCCTCGACGAGATCGCCGGCGGCCGCACGCGACCGCAACACCGAGCTGGCGCGAGTTCTACTTCGGCTCCGGCGACGTCGCGGGCCTGAAGACGCTGGTCAACGAGCTCGGCGAGATCGACGCCCGCGAGCTGTCGACGTTCCGCGATCGGCGGCCGACGCCGGCATCGACCTGCGCGTCGGCCGCTACGGCCCGTACGTCGAAGGCCCGGCGAGGACGGCGACGGCGGCAAGCGCGCCAACGTCCCCGACGACCTGCCGCCCGACGAGCTGACCGCTCGAGAAGGCGCAGGAGCTGCTGGCCAACCCGGCCGGCGAGGAGACCGAGCTCGGCGAGGACCCCGAGACCGGGCTGACCAGGTCGTCGCCAAGAACGGCCGCTACGGCCCCTACGTCACCGAGGTGCTGCCCGAGGACGCCCCGAAGCCAAGCGAAGCCGCGCACCGGCGTCGCTGTTCAAGTCGATGTCGCTCGACACCGATCACGCTCGACCGAGGCGCTCACGCTGCTGACGCCTGCCGCGCGTGGTCGGCGACGACCCGGCGTCCGGCGAGGAGATCACCGCGCAGAACGGCCGCTACGGGCCGTACCTGAAGAAGGGCACCGACTCCCGGTCGATCGACACCGAGGAGCAGCTGCTTCACGATCACCCTCGAGCGAGGCGCTCGCGATCTACGCCCAGCCGAAGCAGCGCGGCCGGGCGGCCGCGGCCGCCCCGCTCAAGGAGCTCGGCACCGACCCGGTCGACCGGGCAGCCGATCGTGGTCAAGGACGGCCGCTTCGGCGCCGTACGTCACCGACGGCGAGTACAACGCCACCCTGCGCAAGGACGACGACGGTCGAGACGCTCACCCTCGAGCGGGCCGCCGAGCTGCTCGCCGAGCGCCGCGCCAGGGCCCGGCCGAAGAAGACGCGCCAAGCGCGGCGCCAAGAAGACCGCCAAGAAGACGGCGCCAAGAAGGCCACCGCCAAGAAGACGGCTGCGAAGAAGAAGGCCACCGCCAAGAAGTCCTAGCCTTGCGGTCGACTGCAAGGTGACGGCGGCGTGCCCCGCCCCCGGCAGTCGACGTGAGCACGTCGAGCACGCGCCGCACGCACTCGATGAGCGGCAGTGCTGCAGATCCGGGACTTCCGCCACCTCTGGATCGGTCTCGGGCTGTCCAGCCTCGGCGACTGGCTCGGGCTGCTGGCGCTGACGGCGATGGCCAGCGCGCTCGCCGCCGACACGCTACGCAGAGCCAGAACTTCGCGATCGCCGGCGTGCTCTTCCTGCGGGTGCTGCCCGGCCCTGGTGATCGGGCCGATCGCCGGCTACGTCGCCGACCGGCTCGACCGGCGCGTGGACGCTGATCGTCGGCGACTACCTGCGCGGCGGCACTGTTCCTGACGATCCCGATCGTCAACTCCCTCTGCTGGGTCTTCGTGGCGACCGTGCTGATCGAGGCGATCAGCCTGGTCTGGGGGCCGGCCAAGGACGCGACGGTGCCCAACCTGGTGCCGCCGCACCGGCTCGAGGCGGCCAACCAGCTCAGCCTGATCACGACGTACGGCTCCGCGCTGCCGGCGGCGGTCGATCTTCGTCGCGCTGACCCTGCTCGACCAAGGGCGTGCACCTGACCATCGGGCTGGTTCTCCGGCGAACCCGATCCACCTCGCGCTCTACTTCAACGCCGCTCTCGTTCTTCGTCTCCGGCGTCGTCATCCAGCGGCTGAGGACGATCCCGACGCGGTGCCGCGGCCTCCGGCGGCGACCACGGCGGCAGCCCGGTCAAGGTGGTCGTCGACGGCTGGACGTACGTCGATCGGGACGCCGGTCGTCCGCGGCCTGGTGGTCGGGATCGTCGGCGCGTTCGCGGCCGGCGGCGTCGTGATCGGTCTGGCGCGCACGTACGTCGAGGACCTCGGCGGCGGCGACCCGGGCTACGGCGCTCCTGTTCGGACCGTCTTCGCTCGGGCTCGGCCTCGGCATGTGGCGCGGGCCGCGCCTGCTCCAGGGCCTGTCCCGGCGCCGGCTGTTCGGGGTCGACCCTGACCCTGGCCGGGTTGCTGCTGGTCCCGCTCGCGCTGCTGCAACTCGCTGGAGATCGCGACCGGGCTCACCATCGTGCTCGGGTTCTTCGCCGGGGTCGCCTGGGTCACCGGCAACACGATGCTCGGACTCGAGGTGCCCGACGAGCTGCGCGGACGCACGTTCGCCTTCGTCGGGTCACTGATCCGGCTGGCGCTCGCGCTGGTCCTCGCCCTGGCGCCCGCTCGCCGCCGGCCTCATCGGCACCCACATGGTCTCGGTGCCCAACTCGGACCACGAGCTCACCTACAACGGCGCCGCCTGCACCCTCCTGGTCGCCGGCGATCCTGATGACCGCTGTCGGTCTGGCGTCCTACCGTCAGATGGACGACCGGAAGGGGATCTCGCTGGTGAGCGACCTGCGCCGCGCCGCGGTCAGCAGCCGCGGGCGTCTACCCGGCCCGGGGCCTCTTCGTCGCGCTCGAGGGCGGCGAGGGTGCCGGCAAGTCGACCCAGGCCCGGCTGCTGCTCGGCTGGCTCACCGAGGAGGGGTACGACGTGCTGCTCACCCACGAGCCCGGCGACACCGAGGTCGGCCAGAAGCTGCGCCAGATCGTGCTCGACCCGGCCACCGGCGCGCTCGCCGACCGCACCGAGGCGCTGCTCTACGCCGCCGACAAGGCCGAGCACGTCGAGCGCGTCGTCGCGCCGGCACTGGCCCGCGGTGCCGTGGTGGTCACCGACCGCTACGTCGACTCGACGCTCGCCTACCAGGGCGCCGGCCGGGACCTCGCCGACCGCGAGCGTGGAGCGGGTGGCGCGCTGGGCCACCGGCGACCTGCGCCCGCACCTGACCGTGCTGCTCGACCTGCCACCCGGCGACGGGCTGACCCGGTTCGAGGACCGCGACCGGATCGAGGCGGAGTCGCTCGCATTCCACGAGCGGGTCCGCGAGGCGTTCCGTGCTGCTGGCGTCCGCCAGGCCGGAGCACTACCTCGTCGTCGACGCCACGCCAGCCGCCGGACGCGATCGCCGCACCTGATCCGGCGCCGGCTCGAACCCCTGCTCGGCCAGGCCGTCCGCCGTGAACCGGATCCGGCATGAACACCCCGACACAGCGCTCGCTCGGCTCCCGCCTCGCGGGGGGCCCCGGATGACCGTCTGGAGCTCGCTGGTCGGCCAGGCGCGCGTGGTGGCGACGCTGCAGCGGGCGGTCGCGGGCGACATGACCCACGCCTGGCTGTTCACCGGACCACCCGGCTCGGGCCGTTCCAACGCGGCGATCGCGTTCGCCGCGGCCCTGCAGTGCGAGCGCGGCGGCTGCGGCGAGTGCCACTCGTGCCACACCGCGACTGATCGGCTCCCACGACGGCGATCTCGGTGACCCGCACGCAGAAGCTCTCGATCGGTGTCGACGACGATGCGCGAGCTGGTGCGCAGCGCCGCGCTCGCCCCGGTCGGGCGACCGGTGGCAGGTGATGATCGTCGAGGACGCCGACCGGCTCACCGAGCAGGCCGGCAACGCGCTGCTCAAGGCGATCGAGGAGCCGACCGCCCGCACGGTGTGGCTGCTGTGCGCGCCGACCGTGGAGGACGTGCTGCCGACGATCCGGTCCCGCATGCCGCCTGGTGGTGCTGGCCACGCCCGCGCCGGAGGAGATCGCCGCCCACCTCGTCGAGCGTGACGGCGTCACGCCCGAGCGCGCGTCGTACGCCGCCCGCGCCAGCCAGGGCCACATCGGCCGGGCCCGGGCGCTGGCGACCGACGAGGCCACGCTCGCAACCGGCGTCGCGAGGTGGTGTCCCTGCCGACCGAGCTCACGTCCCTGGGCCGGTGCATGATCGCCGCCGCCAACCTCGCACGACGCCGCCACGGAGGAGTCCGCCGAGATGACCTCGAGGATCGACGCCCGCGAGCGCGAGGATCTCGACCGCATCTACGGCGTGGTCGAGCGCGGCCGGCGCCCGCGCGACTACGCGCCCGCGCTCCGCGACCTCGAGAAGCAGCCAGAAGCACCCGGGCCAAGCGGCGCGTGCTCGACGTGGTCGACCGCGGCCTGATGGACCTCGTCTCCGTCTACCGCGACGCGATCGCGGTGCAGACTCGGCGCGGGTCGACGGCCTGGTCAACGAGGAGCAGCGCCCCGCCGTGCTCAGGCGTCGCCCACGCGCTCCACGCCGGAGGACAACCTCCGCCCGGATCGAGGCGGTCTTCACGGCCCGCGAGCAGATGCTCGAGTTCAACGTGCCGCCGCTGCTCGCGCTGGAGTCGATGATGATGGCGCTGCGCGCCAGCGCCTGACGGGGGCCCGCCGGTCAGACGTCGAGCAGGTACCAGCGCTCCTCGCCGTACGCCGTGAAGCCCGCGTGGCTCAGAATCGGAGCTGACGTGTCGACCCGTCCCTTGACCAGCGCGGTGGTCGCGCCGTGCTCGCGGGCCCACGCAGCCCGGGCGATGGTCATCGCCCGGTAGGCGCCGCGGCCCCGCGCCTCCGGCAACGTGGACCCGCCCCACAGCCGCGCCCACCCGTCGACGAGCGAGACGCCCGCCGCACCCACCGGGCTGCCGTCGAGGTAGCCGACCACGCTCATGCCGGTCCCGGCCCGCACCTGTTCGGCCCCGCGCTCCAGCTCGACCTCGAACGCCGAGTCGTCGGGGCGGGTGCCGCCGAAGACGCTCGTCTGCACGTGGTGCCAGTCCTCGAGCGTCACGCGGTCGACGACCGGGCGCACGTCGACCTCCGTTGGAGGAGCCTCCCAGCCGGCCAGCGGACGGGCCAGGATCAGCAGCTCCTCGTTGACCACGGCCCCTGCCGCCAGCAGCGCCGACTCGAGGTCGGCCGGCCTGGTCCGGTCGTCCACGCGCCACTCCACGCGTCCCCGTCCGAGCTCCGCGACCCGGGCACGCACCTCCGCCAACAGCTCCGCGCCCGACCGGCCGCTGTCGGTGCGCGGCACCTGGGTCGGGGAGGAGTAGTACGACGGATAGGCGATCAGCAGGAAGTCGTCGGTCTCCGTCTTCACCGCCTCGTCGGGCACCCACACCCACCGTGCCGCCGCCGCCAGGACGGTCTCCGCGTCGAGTCGCGTCATGGCCGCAGGTTACGACGTGCGGGGCGGTGCCACTGGATTGGTGGCCCCCGATCGCGCACCCCTATACTCGTGCGGCGTGCCCGGCCGGACAACCGGGTCCTGCGCCGCCTTAGCTCAGTCGGTAGAGCGTCTCACTCGTAATGAGAAGGTCGTCGGTTCGATTCCGACAGGCGGCTCCAGCCACTCACCGCGCCTCACCTGCGCGAACGTCGCAGCGTCGCCGCGATCCCCCTGTTGTCATTCCGCACTCCTGTCCTCCCGCGCACCCCCGGCGCCCCCCAGCCGGTTCAGACGCTCCAGTCCGGCCCGGTCAGCGGAGGACCCGAGGTGGTGCAGGTAGATGTTCGTGGTGGCGATCGAGGCGTGCCCCAGCCAGGCCTGCACGGTCACCGGATCGACCCCACGGGCGAGCCAGAGACACGCGGCGGTGTGCCGCAGGTCGTGGATCCGGCGACCCGGCGCGACCTGGGACCAGAACACCGCACGTTTGACGGCGGTGGCGTGCAGCTGGTGCCCGGATCTGGTCGTGAGCAGCAGGTCGTTGGGGCCCTTGCCCGTCGCGCACTCCTGGAGCAGTGGCAGCACCCGGTCCGCGACCGGCACCCGGCGGTTCTTGCCCGACTTGGTCGCCTTCGCCTCCACGCCCTCGGGTGCGGCCCGGCTGACCAGCAGCACCGGCATCGGGACCCGGACGAAGTCGCGGACGCGCACCTCGCGGAGCTCGGACCAGCGCAGTCCGGTCCAGGCTGCGATCAGCAGCACGTCGGCCAGCCGTTGGTCCCGAGCGGAGACGGCCAGGTGGAACGACTCAAGCTCGTCCTCAGCGAACGGGCGGATCTCTGCCCGCACCCCGCGGCCCTTGGGGACGCGAGTGCTGGTCACCGGGTTGGCCAGGATCAGACGTTCCCGGACCGCCCAGGCGAAGAACGCCGAGAGCGAGGCTCGGAAGCGTCTGACCGACGACTCGGCCAGCCCGGACTGGTTCAGCGCGATCAGCGCCCGGTAGACCTCCCGGTCGGTCACTGCCCCGATCTGCAGCGCGGCGAGTGCGGGCGGCATCAGCCGGCGGAGCGCGGAGTCGGCGACGAAGGTCTTGCGGGACACCGCGTGCTCCCGCTCGGTCAGCCACTCCGGGATCAGCACCCGCACCGTTCGTCTCCCGGCGCGGGGGTCGACGCCGCCGGCGAGGGCGGCCCGTTGCCGGGTGACCCAGGCTGTTGCCTGCCGTCGGGTGTCGAAGGTGCGGCTGGCGACCTGTTGCCGACCCGATTTGACCACGCCGCGCCAGCGGCCGCCGGGGGTCTTGCGGACGCTCATCCCGCGTTCCGTTCCAGCCACGCCAGCACGTCGTCCTCGCGGTAGCGCGGCGAGGCTGGGCCCAGCCAGTAGACCCGCGGCCCGACGCCCTGCGCGCGCCAGCGACTGAGGGTGGAGGGGTTGACGCCCAGCGCCTGGGCGACCTGTGTGGAGTTCAGCATTCTCGGGAGCCCGACCGTCCTGGCCGGGGTTGTTGTGTCGTGTCTCATCACCGTGTCCCTTCTCCGTTTGCGTGATCGTGTGGTGACCTCGAGGTCGTGCGTTGACGTGCCCGCTCTTGGGCGCGTTCGCGGTCGTACTCGCGGGCGCGGGCCGCGGCTGCGGTGGCGAGGACGCGTTCGCCTTCGGTGGCCCATCCGGAGCCGGCGTAGCTCCAGTGGCCGACGACGAGGGTGGTCTCGGTGTCCTCCTCGGCCAGGAGGTCGGCTTCGAGGGCTGCGAGGTCCAGTGGTCGGCCGCTCGCGTGGGACTGGGCGATCAGCGCCTGTGCTCGTCGTCGCGCGCGGCGCAGCGCGCCCAGGGTCACCGAGTAGCGCCGCGACTTGGACGCGAAGTGGCCCCGGAACCCGAGCATGTGCACCCACTTGCCGAGCAGTCGGTAGGGGTCCTCCTCGGCGGGTCCGCGACGTGCGGCTCGGGCGCGGCCGGCGAGGTCGCGGGCGGTGGCCCGGATCTGTTGGTGGTGGGCGGTCGTCGGTGACTCCGGTGTCCTGCGGCCGACTTGGTGGCGTACTTGGCCAGGTAGCCGGCCACCTGCTCGGGGCTCAGGGGCCGGTCCGGGTCGTCGGTACGACGGCCGGTGCGCACCGGACGGGCGTCGAGCTGGCGTCCGAACGCGAGCACCCGGGCCGGGTCGCTCAGCGTCGACTCCCGGACACGGTCAGTCGAACCGAGGCGGCCGCCTGTCGGACCAGGCCGGGACAGCCGGTCGGCGTCGATGGCGATGGGTGCGGGCGCGAACCCGTCGGTGGTGCGCGGGCCGTCGAGGCGGAACAAGGCGTGGAAGTGCACCGCGCCGCGGAGCTGGTACTCGGCCACCTTGGCGTACTGCACCGTGGCGACCTCGGCGAGCCGAGTGGCGGGCACGCCGAGGGTGCGAGCGACCATCCGGTGCAGTGCGATGGTGAGCCGCCGCCACAGGTCCGGTGCCCACCACTGCCAGACCACGTGGGTGGCGTAGTCGTAGCACTGCCTGCACAGTGGCTGCCCGAGCAGCGGGTCGCCTTCGCGTGGGTCCGTCCGCAGCCGCGTGGCCGGCCGTGTCGGCACCGGATGCCGAATCGGTGCGCGGATGGCAGCGCAGGGCCTGGCCACCCCGGCCGTGCACCGGCCCGAAGGAGGGCGCGGTCACGGTCGCGAACACCAGCGGGTTCTCGGCCACCGACTCCGGGACGCCCTTGCCGCCGGTGATCCCGGACCGGATCAGGTGGAACATGTCCGCGGCGTAGAGCCGGGCACAGGACGGGCACACCGAGGCTCGCCGGTTCCCGCACCGCACATGGGTCACCCCGAGCGGCTGCTCCGCGCTGGCGTAGGTCGAGAGCGATCTCCCCGGTGGTGGTGTCGAGTGTCTCGGAGTAGCCGTGCAGCCGGATCGGCGCGGCGCAGTTCCCGACCCGAGCCAACGCTTCGGACCAGGCGTCAAAGTCCCCCGAGCCGAGCAGGTCCGCGATCTGCGCCGCAGCCGTCGGCGTCAGTGGCGGCGACTCGAGCCTGGCATCGGTCGAGGCGCCCACGAAGGCGTCGGGGAACAGCTCGGGCAGGGTGTCCGTCACCGCCTGCCGGGTCCGGCTGCTCACTGGTCTCACCACCACGAAGGGTGTGCCACGCGGCTAAGAGCGATCCCGCCGCGCGACACACCCGCTCTGGGGGATCGCGATCACTAACTGGAAACCGGTGTCTCGACAAGGGGATCGCTGCAGCGCCGGGACACGACAAATCAAGGACCTTCGCGGACGGAGTTCTCGTCGTTTCGTGTCTTGTCTGCGGCGCGCGTTGTGTTCGGCCTCTGGCCGGGGTGGGGAGCCGACCCCCAGGGGAAATGCCCCATCAGTTCAGTTCGAGTCAGTTCGGATCTTGTGTGAAGTTGTCCGCTCCCAGAACCATGGCACAGCCCACCGACAGTCGGCATCGGGCAACAACGGGCTGTGGAAAACGCGCTGTCATGCGGTCGGTGAGCCCGTCGATCAGGCACCCGACGCGGTGCTTGCCAGTTCTGGCTGTGGGTATCGCCTGGCCAGCCTGCCCGCGATGGGATGCAGCACGGCCAGGCCGAGGATCAATAGGGCGATGCCCGCGAGGATCTGGAACCCGCGTTCCTCAGCCTCGAACCCGACGTCCCCGGGCGAGGCCAGGAACAGCACCAGCGAGAACGTGTACAGGCCGTACATCCGCCAGTACGTCGCCCGCTGCATCACCGCGAGCAAGAACGCGACTACGGCAAGCGCGGTCTGAGCCCACGGGGACAGGCCGATGACGGCTACGACCACGGCGGCAGCCGCGCCGACAGCCGTGCCGAGCGCCTTCTCGCGAATTCGCTCGCGGTGTCCCATGATCAGGTACATGACAAGGACGAGGATCGGCTCCGGCACCCAGTACGGCTCGGTCCACGACAACGCCACCCCGAGGGCTGCGGCGCCACCCAAGACCGCGCCGAAGCAGAGCGCGATGACCGCGGTGACCGGCAGCGAGTACCGGTCGCCCTCGACCACCGCCGGTGCACCGAAACGGCGCATGATCACGAGACCGTACGCGGTGCCAATCGCGACGATTGCTCCGAAGGTGACGGCGGATGAAGCGGTGTAGACCGGCGTCACGAAGGTGGCGGCGTAGGGCACCATCAGCAGCGGGGCGAACCAGCCGAACCGGTACCCGACACCGGCGAGGACGCCCGTCGCCGTCAGCAGAGCAACCCACCACCAGTCGTATGCGGTGTACGCGCCCAGCCCGGCCACGACCCCGACCAGAGGCGTCACGTACACCATCCGGCGTGTGCCCGCGAGCTTCGCCCCCACCGCGCCCCACACCACGCCCGTGAACAACGCCGAGACGCCCAACTCGCCCACCAACGCGCCGACCAGCACGGCAGGGAGAACAACCCCGACTAGCAGCGCCCCAAGGAGATGGAGCAGCCGATGACTACCTGACGGCTCCTGCGGCGACGGCGCCGCGAGGTCGCCCGGCTGCCTGTCTCCGGGGCCGACACCCTCGGCACCGCTCATACCCACAACCCATCGGAAGAGTCCCCGGTCTCTGATGACTCTACGCGCCGATCACCCCCCGTGCCGATGAGCGGATCGCGTGACGGGTGGGCTAGGCGACGCGTCATGCAATTTGCGTGACGCGATTGCGTTGGCAACGTGTGACGGTGTGAAGGCAAGGTGGCGACGCTGCGCCATCTGCTGACCCTGGAGGCCGACCGTCCATGGTGATCGCGCTTTTAGCGGTGCTCAGAGTCCATCTTGCGGTCGTCGTCGTGTTCAGCTCGTGCGAGGGAGCGATATGACCAGTCAGAGCGTCCTGATCAACGGGTTCGGGGTGCTCTTCGTGATCTTGAACTCGTTCGGGTTGGGCCTCAGGCTTCCGATCGGCAAGCTGCTGGCACAGGTCTTTGCCCATTGGAAGATTGCCGTGTGGGCGTTGGTGATCAATTTCGTCATCATCCCGCTCCTGTTCGTCGGCTATCTGCTGACGATCGCCTCGTCCATTCCTGGAGAGATCAAGGTCGGGTTCTGTGTCGCAGCCCTGAGTGCGGGGATGCCGTTCGCTCCCCTCCTCGCCCGGTTGGCCAAGGCGGATGCCAGCATCGCCACCACGCTGTTGGTGGTCTTGACTGCCGCGACCATCATCGCCCTCCCGCTCGGGTTGCCCCTCGCCATCGATGCGGTTGACGCGCAGCTCAAGGCCTCTGTCTGGGATGTCGCTTGGCCGCTGCTGCTCTTCTTGCTCCTGCCGGTGGTTCTCGGGTGCGGCTTCAGGGTCTGGTGGCCCGACCTGACGCCAGAATTGGCACGGTGGGTTGTCCGAGTCGCGATTCTGTGTCTGCTCTTCAATCTCAACTTCACGCTGGTCGCGTACTGGAGTCGGTTCGTGGAGACCTGGGGCACCAAGAGCTACATCGCGGCCCTTGCCGGCCCATTCATCGGCCTCGGGTGTGGCTACCTTCTCGTTTCCAGTCTTCGAGTCAAAGACGTGGGAATCAGGCATGCGACCGAGGTGACCACGGCGGTACGCAACATCGCTCCGATGCTCCTGATGATGATCTTTCCCTTTGGAGCCGACCCGCTGGTCACGGTGTCGATCACGATCCTCAACACCGTCGGCATCGTGATCGTTGTGCTGTTCGTCCTGATGTGGAGGCGCGCTGCTCCATCGCCGGACGCACCAACTTCGACGTGACCTGTGATCCACCCGGCATCTCGCACTGTCGAACGTTCCAATCACACTCCTATGCGGCGATCAGCGCGCTCTGTGCGAGCGTGGGTAACCGGCCGGGCGACGACGCCTTCCTCGGTCGACGCGTGCTCGAGAACCACGCCCTCGGCAGGGCGCAATCTCCCGGCGCCAGCGTGTACTCCGAAGGGCGAGAGCTCCATGGCCTGATGGCGCCGCCCGCCGCCCTATTCAGGCGTAACTTCGGGGCGTGAAGTCACCGCAGCAGTGGGCCAGGTCCGTTGAGGAGCACCCGCAGCTCCCCGCGGGCACCGACGAACGCGTCTCCGGCTACGGCGTGATGGCCGTGCCCTTCGCTTCTGGCCACGTCCTGGGACTGCGCCGCTGGACGGCAAACTCCGTGAGCGACCCGTTCACCTCGATCTGGCACCGCGACCCGAACGGCAGGTGGCACTTCTATGAGACGTCGCAACCGAGCTTCGCGTGCTCCCGCTGGTTCGGCGACGGGACATCCGGCTCCACCTTGTCCCCGATCCTGCTCAACTGGTCGTCCCTGACCGAACTGCACATCGTTGCGCCCGGACTGGTCGACTGGCGCGTTCGCATGGAATCGTCGCCGGTGACTCGCGCCATGAACGCTATGAGCAGCGCCATGCCGATCGCTGCGTGGAACTCGGCGCCGGTTCTGAAGATGATGGGAAAGATGGCCTCCCGGAGCCTTGGCTCCGGACGCCTGGGCTTAACCGGCGTCACCTCGAACGGGCAGCGCTTCAAGGCCAACCCCTACCGAATCTGGCGAGTGGCCGAGTCGTCGGCTGCAATCCGCGGCGAATCGGCCGGCGTTCCAGCACCGCTCGACGAACAGGCCCGCCTGGGCGACTTCTGGCTCCCGCAACAGGGCATCTTCGCCATGGGCCGGGTCTACATGGCCAACAGCGACTAGAGACATGCTTGGCTGAACATCGTGGTGCCTGGAAGCGTGCGAATCAGGACAGGCAGACGTAACAAGACTGTATTCGCCCGGAGCACGCATTGGCGGTCGCGTCCCCCAGCGCCAACGCACTGACATGTTCCGCGCGCTACTGCCGCGTTGAGGGCGGCTACGCTCGCCCGGATCTAGCCGCGATCCGCGCGGACTTGGCCGACGTGCGGCGCCCCTGAGTGACCCGCATCCGGCTCCGGATCCACGGGCGGTTACGAGTTTCCGTACTGGCTCAAGCGCGCCTACGGCGCGGGTCGGTGGCTCTCTTCTGCCCAAGCTCAGCCGCGCACCCCCGGCGCCCCCCAGACCTGACGCGCGGGGCAGCGAACGCACCAGACTTCCGCTGCACCTACGCCGCCGGGGAAGCCGGCCATGCCCTCGTAATGAGAAGGTCGTCGGTTCGATTCCGACAGGCGGCTCCAGCCCCGCGGCTCCAGCCCCGCACCGCGCCCCTCCCGCGCACCCCGGCGCCACCTGGGACCAGAGCACGGCTCTCAGCTGTGCAGGCTGAGGAGGTCGCCGGGGGTGCAGCCGAGGGCATCGCAGATCGCCGTGAGGGTGCTGAAGCGGACTGCCTTGGCGTGGCTGTTCTTGAGGATGGAGAGGTTCGCGACGGTAACCCCGACGCGGGACGACAACTCGACCAGTGTCATCTCGTTGGCCTCGAGGAGCTCGTCGAGGTGGACCGCAATCCGATGCTCAGGGGTCACGGCCATCAGATGACGGTGTCGAGCTCGGCTCGCATGGCCACACCTCGGTCGAGGATCCGCCCGAAGGCCGCGAAGATCAGCCCGACGGCAAGCCAGCCCAGGGGGGTGTCATGAGGCTGGTAGGTGAACGACGAGGTCAACATCATCGCGCTCAGCACCGCCTGCGCAACCTGGCTCAGGATCCACGTGCCGAGGCCAACCCAGGCGGTGAGCTTGCCCAGGGTCGCCAGCGCCCGAGCAGTGTGCGTGGTGAACGGGTCAGTGTCCTGCGCGGCGCGGACGAGCTTGGCCATGCGACGGCCGATCTCGGCGATGAGGACGAGGCCGGGCACCTCGGTCAGCACCTGGAGGAACTGCTGGGTCAGCGACGGGTCGTGGATCTGGAACGCAGTCCAGCCGGAGGGATCGACGACAACCCCGGCCGTGACTCCACCGAGCCGGTCCAGCCCGGTCAGCGCAGCAGCCGGTAGCACCTGGCTGACGGTCGACCCGGGAATCAAGGCGATGACCAGCAGCGCCACGGCGAGGCACAGCGCGGCGATGTAGACGAAGATCGCGGTGGCGTGTAGCCAGCGCAACCAGGTGTTGAGACTCACGGACATCCTTGCTCCAAGCGTATCGAAAAACGAGATGGATATTGAGAAACGATATGGCTCGGAGTCGCGGCCGTCAATGCCGTGGTGGCGACACGGGATGGAGCCCGCCCCAAGATCTGCTCGACCACCTGCACCCGCCACCGCGATGCGACGCATCATTACTCGACGGCCTCGACCTCGAGGTTCACCGCACCGTCAGGCACCAATCGGACGCCCCGGCGTCCGACCCAGTGGAGGAGACAGCATGACCCCCAGCCCCACCGGCCGCCGCGCGCTCCGCAACGGTCACGACAGCGTCGTGTTCGACCGCACGTTCCAGGCCCCGATCGAGTCCGTGTGGGCAGCGATCACCGAGTCCGACCGGCTCGCACGCTGGGTCGGCACCTGGAGCGGTGACCCGGCCTCGGGGTCGGTCCTGTTCCGGATGAACGCCGAGGGCGACGACGTCAAGCCCGAGACGTTCACCATCGACATCTGCGACCCACCCCACCGGATCGCGCTCACCTCGAACGTCGACGGCCAGCAGAACGTCTGGCATTTCCTCCTCGAGCTCACCGAGGACGCCGGCACCACGACCCTCACGTTCAGCCAGTCCGTGCCGGACCCGGAGATGGCGGCCGGCGTCGGACCAGGCTGGGAGTACTACCTGGACCGGCTCGTGGCCGCGGAGACCGGCGCCGACATCGCGGCGATCGACCCGGGCAACTACTACCCGGCGCAATCGGATCACTACCGTGCGCTGTTCAGCTGAGCCCCAGGCACGTCGGTTCGCGGGACTCGGCATCCTCACCCGTCCGTCAGTCGCCGACCCGGCCGGTCTCGTAGGCCCACATTGCGATCTCCACCCGATTCCGTGCCCCGAGCTTTGCCATCAGGCTGGCGATGTGCGTCTTGACCGTGCTCAGGCTGATGTGCAGCTCACGAGCGATCTCGGCGTTGGTCCGGCCACGGGCGATGGTGAGGAGCACCTGTTCCTCCCGGTCGGTGAGTGGGTCGATCGGTGTGGTCGGAGGTTCCGCCCGGCTGGTGCGCGCGAACGACGACAGGAGTCGGCGGGTGATGCTCGGCGAGATCAGCGAGTCGCCCCGGGTTGCCGCCCGGATCGCTTCGCCGAGCAGCTCGGGCCCGGCGTCCTTGAGCAGGAAGCCTCTGGCACCGGCCCGCAGCGCTCCGTGGACGTACTCGTCCAGGTCGAAGGTGGTGATCACGACGACGGCGAGCGGGTCCTTCACGTCCGGCCCAGCCAGCGCCGCTGACGTGATCGTGCGGGCGGTCCCGGCCAGTCCTCGCACGACTGTCTCGTCATTGTCGCCCGTGCTGGCCGTTGCGCGGATCCCGTTCGTCACCGCCGGCGGGGTCGGGATCTCCCTGGTCGTGCTGATGATGGTCCGATGCCCATCATCTTCGCCAGCGGGTCGGCGATCGCCGTCGACGCGAGCATCGTGCGGCTGGTCCTCGTACCGGCCACGATGAAGCTGCTCGGCAGGGCGAACTGGTGGCTGCCGGGCTGGCTCGACCGGGCACTGCCGGGAAGCCGGAACGAGATCGTCCTTCCCGGTCCAACCGTCGCCAACGACCCAGAGAAAGTCTTCGTGGCCTGAGCCGCGACGGTCAGGGTCCGCTACGCGGGCTGCTCCGACGCACGCGCGACCCTGCTCTCGGCGAAATCTCAGGTTCGGCACCTAACGTCGAAGCGTGGTGTTCCTACTGGTGGTGCTCCTGCTCGTCCTGGCCGGGCTCGTCGTCTACAGCCTGCTGCGCCGACAGCCCGTGCCTCGGGCGTACCGACGGCACCACGGACCACGCCTGTGGCGGCGCCGCTGAGCCACCCTGCCCAACGGTCCCGGCGTTGAGCGCGCCCGCTCAGAACAGTCGCTCGTCCGCCGGGGCCTCGAGGTCGAGCAGGAAGCGCTTGCGCTCCAGGCCGCCCGCGTAGCCGGTGAGCTTCCCGTCCGTCGCGACCACCCGGTGACAGGGCACCACGATGCTGATCGGGTTGAGCGCGTTGGCGTGCCCGACCGCCTGGGCCAGGTTGCGGTCGCCGAGCAGCCGGGCGAGGTCGCCGTAGCTGCGGGTCTCGCCGTAGGGGATCTCCTGCAGCAGCGCCCAGACCTTCTGCTTGAACGGGTCGCCGACCGGACGCAGGTCCAGGTCGAACGTCGTGCGCTCGCCCGCGAAGTACGCCGCCAGCTGGTCGCGGACGGCGTCGAACCCGTCGGCCGTGCGCCGGCCGAACGTCTCCGGGTCGGGGAGCCGCTTGTGCCCCGGGAAGTAGAGACCGCAGAGCGCCCCGTCGGCCGCGACCACGGTCAGCGGTCCGATCGGGGAGGTGAGGACGGTGTGGGTGCGGGTCGCGATCATGGTGCTCATGGACAGTAGACGCCGGGGAGCTGCCCGACGTGAGGTCTGGGCCCTGCGACCGGGTAACGTCCCCAGCTCGACGAGGAAGGGGCTCCGTTGAGCGACCAGAGCTGGACCGAGCCCGGGGCCTATCCCGTCGCCGACGGCGTCCACCGGATCCCGCTCCCCCTCCCGATGGACGGTCTACGGGCGGTCAACGTCTACGTGCTGGAGACCGACGACGGCCTGGTCCTCGTCGACGGCGGCTGGGCGGTCCCGGAGTCGCGCGCCCAGTTCGACCTCTCCCTGAAGGACATCGGCTACACGGTCGCGGACATCCGGCGCTTCCTGGTCACCCACATGCATCGCGACCACTACACCCAGGCCGTCTCCCTGCGCCGCGAGGTGGGCTCGCACGTCGTGCTCGGCATCGGCGACAAGGCGACGCTGGACCTGATGCACGACGACGCGACCAACGAGGACCCGAACGCCACCCGGCTCAGGGCCGCCGGCGCCGAGGTCCTCGCCGAGGGCTGGCGCGCGATGGTGCAGAACCGTCCGCCGATCGACGACTTCGGCTACCCGGACGAGTGGCTGGAGCGGGACGGCGTGATCGAGGTCGGCGCGCGCACGCTCGACGCGGTCTCGACGCCCGGGCACACGCAAGGGCACTTCGTGTTCGCCGACCGGACGGCCGACCTGCTCTTCGCCGGGGACCACGTGCTCCCGACGATCACGCCGTCGATCGGGTTCGAGCCGGCGTACGTGCAGCAGCCGCTGCGCGACTTCCTCGGGTCCCTGGCCAAGGTGCGCGCGATGCCCGACCTGCAGTTGCTCCCGGCGCACGGGCCCGTGTCGCCGTCGTCGCACGCACGGATCGACGAGCTGGTCGAGTTCCACGACGTGCGCCTGGCGCAGTCGCTGGCCGCGGTCGAGGGGGGCGCCACCGACGCCTGGGCCGTCGCCCGCGAGCTGCCGTGGACCCGGCGGCACCGCAGGGCCTCCGACCTCAACCCCTTCGACGCGGTGCTGGCGGCCTTCGAGACGCTCGCCCACCTCGAGCTGCTCGCGGCCCGGGGGCAGCTCAGCCGCACCGAGGACGACGGGACCGTCCGCTTCGGTCCTGTCACACCTGCGCCACCGCCGGTTTCTGGTGGGCATGACGACGACACACCTCTCCAGCACTGATCAGGACTCGGCCCGCCGCGCGGATCCGGGTCCCTCTGAAGACGCCTTCCGGGATCTTCGGCCGGATCGTCATGTGGTACTCGCGCCGGACGTTCGGCGACGTGCCCGACCCCCGCATACGTGATGTCCCACCACCCCGGGGTGCTCAAAGGCCACGCTCTCCTACGAGGGCAAGGTGGCGAAGTGGGACGCGCTCGACGCCGACCTCAAGAACCTCGCCCAGCTCGCCTCGGCGGCCAGCATCGGCTGCAGCTGGTGCATGGACTTCGGCTACTTCGCCGCTCACAGCAAGGGCCAGTCGGTCGAGAAGTTCGCCGAGGTCCCGCGCTGGCGCGAGTCCGAGGTGTTCACCCCGTTGGAGCGCGACGTGATCGCGCACGCCGAGGCGATGACCGCCACACCACCCGAGGTGACCGACGTGATGGTGGACGGACTCGTCGCCAGCCTCGGGGTGCCGGCCGTTCGCTCTCGCCGACCGAGCGCGCCGTGTTCGTGCTGCGCGAGGTGTTCGGCTTCGAGCACGGCGAGATCGCGGCAGCGGTCGACAAGAGCCCCGCCGCCGTACGCCAGATCGCGCACCGCGCCCGCGAGCACGTGCAGGCCAGGCGTCCGGAGCCGACGACGTCCCGTGCCGAGCACGCCGAGGTCACCCGGCGGTCCGCCGCGGCAGGAGCGACCGGCGATCTCGAGGGCCTGCTCGGCCTGCTCGCGCCCGACGTGGTGCTGGTGACCGACGGCGGCGGGATCAAGAAGGCGACGCTGCACCCGATCGTCGGTGTCGAGAAGGTGCTCCGGTTCCTCTCCGCGGTGCGACCTGCCGAGCTGTCCGCCGACGCGGTGATGCTGAACGGCGAACCCTGTCTGGTGATCTCCATCGCCGGCGAGCTTGACGGCATCCTCGCGACCCGCGTCGTCGGTGGCGTGGTCACCGAGCTCTACGGCGTGCGCAACCCCGAGAAGCTGTCCCGGCTCGCCGATCCGGTGCCACTGAGCCGTTGACGGCGCGGCGTGTCGGCTCCCGGTGCCACGATCGGTCCATGCCGAAGCGCAACCGCGTCACGCCGTACGGCGACATCGTGGCCATCGACCTGCGTGGCGCCTGGCTCGGCAACCGCGGCATCCTCCACGAGGGCGAGGAGATCGTCGCGTTCCACCGGCACCGGCTGTGGATCACCTGCGCGCTCCGTCACCGCGACTGGCGGCTGCCGCAGTGGCAGCCGCACCACTTCACGGTGCTGTTCTTCCACGACGAGGCGGTGTCGCTGGCCGCCGGGCACCGGCCCTGCGCGCTCTGCCGGCGCGCCGACTACAACGCCTACCGGGGCGCCTGGGCCGCGGCGACGGGGGAGGACGCGCCGCTGGCGACGGAGATGGACCGGGTGCTCCACGGGGAGCGACTGCACCCGGGCACCCACCGGCGCCGTCTGCACGACCTCCCGTGGGCGAGCCTGCCGCCGGGTGTGTTCGCGGTGGTCGACGACCGGCCGGTGCTGGTGCGCGACGAGGCGGTGGTGCCGTGGACCCACGCGGGCTACGGCGAGCCCCGCGCCCGGCGACGACAGGGTTCCGCGACGGTGCTGACGCCGCCGTCCACGGTCGCGGTGCTGCGCGAGGGCTACCGGCCGCAGGTCGACGCCCGGGCCGGGTGACCGCTCAGGACAGGAACTCCACAATCCGGCGGTGCGCCGCCCTTGCCTCCGGGATCGGCAGCAGCGGGTAGACGTGGATCAGGCCCGGGCCGGTGACGAACGTGTCGTCCCAGCCGGCCTCGCGGGCCTGCTCGGAGAGCAGCGCGTTCTCCGGGTAGAGCAGGTCGCGGGTGCCGCAGAAGCGGAGCGTCGGTGGCAGTCCGGTGAGGTCACCTAGCCCGGGGGAGGGCTCGGTGCGTGCCCGGTCCTCCTGCGAGCCGGCCCACCAGGTTGCGTAGATGTTGACCCGCGGCAGGGTCAGCCACGGGTCGGTGAGCGCCGCCTCCGGCTGGCCCGCGGCGGACGCCGTCAGGTCGACCCAGGGAGACACCAGCACCAGGTGCGAGGGCGGTGTACCGCCGGTGTCGCGCACGCCCTGGGCCACCGACAGCGCGTAGCCCCCGCCGGCCGAGTCGCCGGCGAGCACCACGCCGTCGGGTGCGTCGGCGGCGGCCGCGGAGACCAGCGCGACGAGCGCGTCGCGGGAGTCGCGCCAGGTGTGCTCGGGCGCCAGCGGGTAGAGCGGGAACAGCACCCGCATCCCGAGGTCGGCCGCGATCCGGCGGGCGAACGCGAACTGCTGCGGGGCGGCGGGCTTGGTGTAGCCCCCGCCGTGCAGGTAGAGCAACGTCCGCGAGGGTCGTACGCCGCCGGGCACGTGCTCCAGGACGCGCAGGCCCTCCGTCGTGTGGGCGGACTCGGTGAAGTCCGACGGGATCCGGTGCGGGAACCGCTCGTTCGCCGCCAGGAACCGGCTGCGGAACGTCGCCGGGTCGCCGACCGGGCCGCCACGTCGGGTGCGCCGGACCACCTCGACCACCACCCGGTGCCGCAGGGACGGCCGGAAGAAGGTCGGCCGGAAGAGGTGCACCACGGGGTGATCCTCACACGCGGCGCGGGTACGCTGGCCGCGAACGACAGGGGAGCGCCACGTCCTCCGGGGCGACAGGCGCTGAGAGTGCGCGCAAGCGCAGACCCTCGAACCTGCACCGGTTAGCACCGGCGAAGGGAGTCGAGCACTCGATCGCGCAAGCGGTTCCCTCCCGCTGACAAAGGGAGACGCATCATGCAGGGGACCTCGTCCCGCCTGGTAGCGGCCGCGCTCGCGGCCGTTCTCACCACCACGACCCTCGCCGGCTGCGCGCTGAGCAGCAGCGGCCAGCCCGACGACGACCCGAAGACCGTGGTCGTGGTCACCCACGACGCGTGGGCGATGGACAAGAAGGTGATCGCCGACTTCGAGAAGGAGAGCGGCTACACCGTGAAGGTCCGGCCCACGGCCGATGCCGGCGAGCTCACGAACAAGCTCGTGCTCACCAAGGACCACCCGCTGGGCGACGTGGTCTACGGGATCGACAACACGTTCGCCAGCCGCGCGGTTTCGTCCGGGGTGCTTCAGGACAACACCCCGCGCGACCGCCCGGCCGGCGCGGCGTCGTACGACCTGACGCAGGAGAGCGGCGCCGCCCAGCTCACCCCGGTCGACTACGGCGACGTCTGCGTCAACGTCGACGACGTCTGGTTCAAGGAGCACGGCAAGACGCCGCCGAAGACCCTCGACGACCTGACCGAGCCGGCGTACCGCGACCTGTTCGTCGTGCCCGGCGCGACCACCTCGTCGCCCGGCCTGGCCTTCCTGCTCACGACCGTGGCCGCCAAGGGCGAGGACGGCTGGCAGGACTACTGGCGCAAGCTGGTCGCCAACGGGGTCAAGGTCGACGCCAGCTGGACCAACGCCTACGAGGTCGACTTCACCGGCGGTGGCGGCAACGGCGACCGGCCGATCGTGCTGTCGTACGCCTCGTCGCCGCCGTTCACGATCCCGAAGGGGAAGACCCGGCCGACCACGAGTGCCCTGCTCGACACCTGCTTCCGGCAGGTCGAGTACGCCGGGGTGCTCAGCGGCGCGCACAACACGAAGGGCGCCCGGGCGTTCATCGACTTCATGCTCGACGCCGAGTTCCAGGAGCAGCTGCCCGACCAGATGTACGTGTTCCCGGTCGACAAGGCGGCGATGCTGCCGCCGGTGTGGGCGAGGTACGCGAAGGTCGCGTCCAACCCGTGGTCGGTGTCTCCGGAGGACATCACCGCACATCGCACCGAGTGGCTGCGGCAGTGGCGGGACCTGACCTCGCGATGACGCGGCGCCGGGCCGGCGGCCGGGCCGGAGTGCTGGCGTTGGCGGCCATCCCGCTCGTCGTGCTCGTGGTCTTCTTCGTCTACCCGGTGCTCGGCATCGTCGGGCTCGGCTTCGTCAGCGACGGCCACTTCGCACCCGGCGCCGTACTCGAGGTGCTGGGGCGCCCGCGCACCGGGCGGGTGCTCTGGTTCACGCTCTGGTCGGCCGGCCTGGCCACACTGGTGACGCTGCTGGCCGGGCTCCCCCTCGCCTTCGTCCTGCACCGGCTCTCGTTCCCGGGCCGCGGCCTGCTGCGGGCGCTGGTGGTGGTGCCGTTCGTGCTGCCGACCGTCGTGGTCGGGGTCGCGTTCAGCCAGCTCGTCGCGCCGTCCGGCTGGCTGCGCGGGCTGCACCTCGAGGGCACGGCGGCGGCGATCGTCGCCGCGCTCGCCTTCTTCAACGTCTCGGTCGTGGTGCGCACGGTCGGGTCGTTCTGGGAGAGCCTCGATCCACGGCGCGAGCAGGCTGCCGCCGCGCTGGGGGCGAGCCCGTTGCAGGTCTTCCGCACGGTCACGCTGCCGGCCCTGCTGCCGGCGGTCGTGGGCGCGGCGACCGTCGTCTTCCTCTTCTGCTCCACCGCGTTCGGCATCGTCCTCACGCTCGGGGGCCTGCGCTACGCCAACATCGAGACCGAGATCTGGCTGCTCACCACCCAGGAGCTCGACCTCGTTGGCGCGGCCGCGCTGTCGGTGCTCCAGCTCGTCGTGATCACCGGCCTTCTGGTGCTGACGCACCTGACGCGCAAGGACGCCGGACACGTCGATCGTGCCGCCGGGACCGCACGCCGCCCGCGCCTCGGTGACGCCTGGCTGCTCGGCTGGTCGGCCCTGGTGCTGGCCGCCCTGGTGCTGCCGATGCTGGCCCTGCTGACCCGCTCGCTGACCGACCAGGACGGACGTTGGACGGTCGCCAACTACCGGGCCTTGACCGGTACGGCGGGCGGAACTTTGCCCGTCTCGGCCCTGACCGGGCTCGCGAACTCGCTCGAGATCGCCGTCGTCGCGACCGGCTTCGCGCTCGCCCTCGGCGTGATCGTGGCCGGGCTGGCCTCCCGCCGGCCGGCTCGGGCCTCCGGGCGCCGCGCGGTCGCGGTGTTCGACGGGGTCTTCATGCTGCCGCTCGGCGTCTCGGCCGTGACCCTCGGGTTCGGCTACCTCGTAACCCTCGACCAGCCACCGCTCGACCTGCGCTCGTCGCCGTGGCTGGTCCCGATCGCGCAGGCGATGGTCGCGCTGCCGCTGGTGGTGCGGACGGTCACGCCGGTGCTCCGCGCCGTCGACGACCGGCAGCGCCAGGCCGCGGCCTCGCTCGGCGCTGGTCCGCTCCGGGTGCTGCTCAGCGTCGACCTCCCGGCGGCCTGGCGGTCGTTGCTCGCGGCGGCCGGGTTCGCCTTCGCGGTCTCGCTGGGGGAGTTCGGCGCAACCAGCTTCCTGGTCCGCGACGAGACGCCGACGCTGCCGGTCATCATCTACCGGCTGGTCTCGCACCCGGGCGCGCTCAACGCCGGCACGGCGATGGCCGCCTCGGTGCTGCTGGCGGCCACCACGGCGCTGGTGATGCTCGCCGTCGAACGGCTGCGGGTCGGGGCAGTGGGAGCGTTCTGAGATGTTGTCGATCAAGGACCTCAGCGTGCGCTTCGGCGACACCCTCGCGGTCGACGACGTGAGCCTCGACCTCGAGGCTGGTCAGGTGCTCGCGGTACTCGGCCCGTCCGGGTCCGGCAAGTCGACGCTGCTGCGCGCCGTGGCCGGCCTGGAGCCGTCGTACACCGGCACGATCGCGTACGACGGGCAGGACCTCGCCGGGGTCCCCACCCACCGGCGCGGCTTCGCGCTGATGTTCCAGGACGGCCAGCTGTTCCCGCACCAGAGCGTCGCCCGCAACGTCGGCTACCCGCTCCGGCTCAGGCACGCCGGACGGGAGCGGATCGAGGAGCAGGTGGCCGGCCTGCTCGACCTGGTGGGACTGCCCGCGCACGGGGACCGGATGCCGACGACCCTCTCCGGCGGCGAGCGGCAGCGCGTCGCGCTTGCCAGGGCCCTGGCCGTCGAGCCCAGGCTGCTGCTGCTCGACGAGCCGCTCAGCGCGCTCGACGCGACGCTGCGCGAGCACCTGGCCGGCGAGCTCCGCGACATCCTGCGCCGGGCACACACCACGGCGCTGCTGGTCACGCACGACCACGAGGAGGCGTTCGCGGTCGCCGACCGGATGGCCGTGATGCGGGCCGGGCGGGTCGTCCAGTCGGGCACGCTCGATGAGGTGTGGCGGCACCCGGCCGACAGCGCGACCGCGGTGTTCCTCGGATACCCCACGGTCGTGTCCGGCGCCGCCGCGGCGTGGCTGGCCGCGGCAGCCGGCGCCTCCGGCGTCTGGCCGGCGGTCGCGCTGCGACGCTCGGCGCTGCGGGCCGACGCGGCCGGCCCGGTCACCGCGACCGTGCTCGCCGCGCGTGTGACCCCCGACCAGCTCCGGCTCTCCGTCCGCATCGAGGGCGTCGGTGACGTCGAGGCCGTCGCCGACCCCGGCGCCGACCTCGCGATCGGGCAGCAGGTACGGCTGGCAGTGGACACCAGCCGGCTGGCCGTGCTCGCAGCCGGCTGAGCACTCGGGCGACGCGACCTAATCGAGTCGGCGGCGTCTCCTAGACTCCATTTCGTGAAACGGCATGCCTACGCACTCATGGTCGGCAACGCCGTCGTCATGGGCTCGCTGGCGATCGTCTCCTCGATCGCGCTGGGCTATCCGCTCCGCGATCCCGACGGGTTCCTCGGTCCCGCCTGGGTGCGCCTGCCGCTTCTCGTGCTGCTGGCCTTCGCGATCGACATCGTCCCGCGCACCCTGTGGCGCTCGCGGTTCCAGCCGGCGAAGTTCAAGGCGCAGGCGACGGTGCTGGTGCGCGAGCACTGGACCCGCGACCGGATCGTGCTGGTGGTCCTCGGCCTGGTCTGCTTCTACGTGACCTACGTGTCGTACCGGAACCTGAAGAACTTCCTGCCGTTCGTCCGCAGCTTCGACGGCAAGCCGCTCACCTACGACCACGAGCTGCACAAGCTCGACCTCGCGCTGCTGTTCGGCCACGACCCGGCGACGCTCTCCCACCAGATCCTCGGCACCGGCATCTCCGCGCACCTTCTGTCGTGGGTCTACCTGATCTTCCTGCCGATGGTGCCGATCGCGGTCATCGCCTGGGTGGTGTGGTCGCGCAACGTGAGCTTCGGCTACTGGTTCGTGACCGCCGACTGCCTGGCCTGGAGCCTGGGCACCCTCAGCTACTACCTGGTGCCGACCCTCGGGCCCAACTTCTCCTTCGTCCAGCTCTACGCCGACCTGCCGCATACGGGGGTGTCCGACCTCCAGCAGGCGTTGTTCTACGGGCGCGGCGACCTCAGATACGACCCGTTCTTCTCGGGGGTGCAGTCCGTCGCCGGCTTCGCCTCCCTGCACGTCGGGATCACCCTGATGATGGCGCTTGTCGCGCAGTACACCGTGCGCCACCGCGCGATCAAGGTCGGGCTGTGGGTCTACACCGTGCTGGTCACCATCTCCACGACGTACTTCGGCTGGCACTACATCGCCGACGACCTTGCCGGTGCCTTCATCGCGGTGATCGCGTTCTACCTGGGCGCACTGGCGACCGGTCAGCGGTTCGACCGACGTGGACGCAGCTCGCACCCCACCACCACGACCGGCGAGGTGCCGATCGAGGTCGACACCTAGCGCGCCGTAGGGCAGTTTCGCGAATTACAACCTTGTAGTTTGTCAAGGCGACACGCCGCAAATCAGGCACATTTTCGTGAAAGGTGTTCCCAATGTGACTGATGAGCCCTAGCGTGGCGGAAGTCTCGAGCCGCGGGGAAGCGGCTCGAGGCCCCCGACGAAAGGGAGTCTCGCGTGCTTTCCACGCCTCGAACGGGTGTCCGGGCGGTGCTGGCAGCGGCAGTCACGGTGGCAGTCACGGTCACCCTCGGTCCGGCTGCGACCGCCGACCACCGCGACCCGGTCCCGACGCAGGAGCAGGTGGACCGAGCCGCTGGGGTGGTGGCGGACAAGACTCGTGACGCGGCCGCGATCCAGACCTCCCTGCTGCTGGCCAACCAGCGTCTGGAGCACGCCGCGATGCTCGCGGAGGTGGCCGCCGAGAAGTACAACGCGGCGATGTGGCACCTGAGCGAGGCCCGGGTCGAGGTGAAGAAGGCCGACGCCCGCGCCGCTGCCGCGAAGAAGGCGGTGGCCGACCAGCGCGACGACATCGCCGCCCTGGTCACCCAGCGCTACCGCGGAGGCGCGCAGCTCGACCAGCTCAATGCGCTGTTCAGCGCCGACGGTCCGTCCGGCGTGATGGACGGGTACGGCGCCGTGCACAGCGTCGGCGACACGATGCAGGCAGCCTTCGACCGCTACCGCGCGGCCAACGCGCTGGCGAAGGTCGCCGTCGCGAAGGCCGCCGACGCCCGCGCGAAGGCGGAGAAGATGGCCGCCGGCGCCCGGGCCGCACGCGACCGGGCGACCAGTGCCGCCAACGAGGCCCAGGCCGCGGCCTCCTCGATCTCCGCCGAGAAGTCCAGGCTGCTCGACGAGCTCGCCACCGCCCAGGGGATCTCGGTCCGCCTCGCGACCGAGCGCCAGTCCGCGCTGGAGGAGCAGGCCCGGGAACGCGCCGCGGCCGCCGCCCGCACCCGGGCCGAGCAGGAGGCGCGCCAGCGTGCCGAGCAGAAGCCGCGGGACAAGGCCAGCCAGCACGAGCCCCAGCACCAGTCGTCGCCGAACCCGGAACCCTCCCACCTGTCCCTCAGCCCCTCGCCGAGCCCCAGCCCGTCCCCCAGCCCGCCCCCCAGCCCGCCGCCCCCCAGCCCGGCCCCGTCCCCCCCGCCCGCTCCGAGTGGCGGTGCGGACCAGGCGATCGCGTTCGCGAAGGCCCAGCTCGGCGAGCCCTACAGCTGGGGTGCCGCGGGTCCGAGCTCCTGGGACTGCTCCGGCCTCACCATGAAGGCCTGGGCCTCCGCCGGCCGCTCGCTGCCGCACTGGTCGGTCGCCCAGTACCAGGCCACCAGCCACATCTCCTCGAGCGAGCTGCGCCCCGGGGACCTGCTGTTCTGGGGGACGTCGAGCAGCTCCAGCTCGATCCACCACGTGGCCATGTACCTCGGCGGCGGGATGATGATCCACGCGCCGCGCACCGGCCAGGACGTCCAGATCGTCAGCATGTACTACTGGATTCCGCCGAACTTCTTCGGTCGCCCCTGACGTCCGGACCGGCAGGGCCGCACGCCGAGCTGCTCACCCCCTGCAGGAGGTCTGAGCCCGGTCCGGCCTCAGTGGTCCAGCGGCGGCGGGGGCTGGTTGCCCTCGCGCTCGAACGACGCCGCGATCTCGGCCTCGGCCTCGATCCGGCCGACCCAGTCGGCGCCCTCGACGGACTTCGCGGGCTCGAGGTCCTTGTAGACCTCGAAGAAGTGCTGGATCTCCAGTCGGTCGAACTTGGAGATGTGGCTGATGTCGCGCAGGTGCTCCTGGCGCGGGTCGGTCAGCGGGACGCAGAGGACCTTGTCGTCGCGTCCCTTCTCGTCGGTCATCCGGAACATGCCGATCGCGCGGCAGCGGATCAGGCAGCCTGGGAAGGTCGGCTCCAGCAGCAGCACGAGGGCGTCGAGCGGGTCGCCGTCCTGTCCGAGCGTGTTCTCGATGTAGCCGTAGTCGGCCGGGTACTGCGTGGAGGTGAAGAGGGTCCGGTCGAGGCGCAGCCGCCCGGTGTGGTGGTCCACCTCGTACTTGTTGCGCTGCCCCTTGGGGATCTCCACGAGTACGTCGAACTCCACGACTGATGCCTTTCGCTGCCGGACCTCTGGGTGGTGCGAGCACAGTCTCCCGCACAATGGTGCGGTTGCCACAAGTCGGCCAGCCATCGGAAGGGGGCGTCAGTGTCCGAACGTGAGGAAGGGCGCGCCCGGCGGTCGCGGTGGCGCCGCTCGATGGGCTTCGTGCCCGACCTCCTGGTGGTGGCGACGGTCGCCTTCGCCTTCCTCGCCTGGCACTTCGACCTCGGCACCCGCTGGGGACTGGCCGCACCCGACCCGGCCACCGAGCCGGCGCTGGTGCTGCCCCCGGAGGGGCTCGCGCTGCCGGTACAGCATCCGGCCACGGAGGTCGCGAAGCCGCTCGTGTCGTCGCAGGCCTCGCCCAGCGCGGTGGCACGGACCGTGCAGGGGCTGCTCGCCGACCGTCGACTCGGGCCGCACGTCGGCGTGCTTGTCACGGACCTCGAGACCGGGGAGCCCCTGTACCGCAAGGGATCCGGCACCGTCACGCCTGCGTCGACGATGAAGCTGCTCACCTCGCTGGCCGCGCTCGAGGCGATCGGCCCCGACCACCGTTTCGAGACGACGGTGCGCCGGGTGCCGGGCACGAACCGGATCGTGCTGGTCGGTGGTGGCGACCCGTTCCTGCAGCTGAAACCGTCCACGCCGGACGTCTATCCGCGTCCCGCCGACATCGCGTCGCTCGCCCACCGCACCGCCAGGGCGCTGCGGGCAGACGGCACGCGGCAGGTGCGGCTGGCGTACGACGACAGCCTGTTCACGGGCCCCCGCACTCCGAAGTCCTGGCCGGCGTCGTACCTCGAGGAGGGCGTGGTGCCGCCGATCACGTCGCTCTGGGTGGACGAGGGCCGGAACCCGACCGGCTTCGGCTACGTGGACGACCCCTCGCGTGCGGCCGGGCAGGTGTTCCGGGCCGCGTTGGCGAAGCAGGGGATCAGGGTCGTCGGCGAACTGGCGCACCAGAGGGCACCGGATGGCGCTCGTGACCTGGCGTTGGTGCAGAGCCCGCCGCTGGGGGAGATCGTGGCCAGGCTGGTGCTGGTCAGCGACAACAACGCCGCCGAGGTGGTGGCGCACCAGGTGGGTGAGGCGGTGCGCTCGGACGCCTCGTTCGCCGGCGGAGCGCTCGGTGTCCGGTCCGTGCTGCGCAAGCTCGGGGTGCCCCTCGACGGCGCCGTGATCCTCGACGGCAGCGGCCTCTCCCGCGCCGACCGGCTGCAGCCCCACACCCTGACCGAGGTGCTGCGACTGGCAGCGAGCGCCGACCACCCGGCGCTGCGTGAGGTGGTGACGGGGATGCCGGTCGCGGGCTTCTCGGGCTCGCTGGAGTTCCGGTTCGACGCCGGCGCGACCGCCGGCCGCGGCCGGGTGCAGGCCAAGACCGGGACGCTCACGGGGGTCCACGGGCTGGCCGGCGTCGCGACCGACCTCGACGGCAACGTGATGGGCTTCGTCGCGATCGCGGACCGGGTGCCGAACGCCCAGCAGCTCTACGCACGGGTCAAGATCGACAAGGTGGCGGCCGCGCTCGGCGCCTGTCGGTGCGGCACCGGCACGTAGGGTCGGGCCCATGACTTCCTCCCACGAAGGCACTCGCTGCGCTCCTGCCTCCACAGGGACCCCGAGATGACGAACGAGCGATCCTCGATGATCGACTGGGACACCGCGGTCAGCGTCGGCGCTCGCCTCTCCGGGGAGGGCCCCTCGGTGAGCCGGGTCGAGGCCGACGACGTGGTCGCCGAGCTGCGCGCCGGGGCCGAGCGGTCGACGCCCCTGGTCCGCGGGTTCACCGGCCTCGTCGCCGAGGAGCGCACCGCGCCCGTCCTCATCGTGGACCGGCGCGGCTGGCTCCAGGCGAACGTGGACGGCTTCGCCGAGATCGTCAGCCCGCTGATCGACAGGCTCCAGGCCAAGAAGGGTGCCCCGTCCCCGTTCGCGCACACGGTGGGCTCACGCGTGACCGGTGCCGAGCTCGGCCTGATGCTCGGGTTCATGAGCGGCAAGGTGCTCGGCCAGTTCGACCCGTTCTACGAGGCCGAGGGCGCCGCCGGGCGGCTGCTGCTCGTCGCGCCGAACATCGTCCAGGTCGAGCGCGAGCTCCAGGTCGACCCCCACGACTTCCGGCTCTGGGTGTGCCTGCACGAGGAGACCCACCGGGTGCAGTTCACCGCGGTCCCCTGGATGCGCGACCACCTCCGGGGCGAGATGGAGAAGATCATCGACGCGGTCCGCACGGATCCGTCCGAGATGCTGTCCGAAGTCATGAAGAAGCTCGGCGACGTCGTCAGCGGGAGGGCCGAGGGCAGCCTTCTCGACCTGGTCTCCTCCCCGGAGCAGAAGGCGGTCATCGAGCGGATCACCGGCGTGATGAGCCTGCTCGAGGGCCACGCCGACGTGGTGATGGACGGCGTCGGCCCGGAGGTGATCCCGAGCGTCGCCACGATCCGCGCAAAGTTCACCGAGCGCCGGAAGGGAATGGGCGTGCTCGACCGGCTGATCCGCCGGTTGCTGGGCCTGGACCAGAAGATGGCGCAGTACCGCGACGGCGCCGTGTTCACGCGCGCCGTCGTCGACAAGGTCGGCATGGATGGCTTCAACGCGGTCTGGGCCGAGCCGGCCAACCTGCCGTCGAAGGCCGAGATCCTCGCGCCGGAGACATGGCTCGCCCGGGTCCACGGCTGAGCCTCCGATGGCGTTGCACCCGTCGGTCGCTGCCGTGCGCCTCGGCGTGCGGCAGGCGATCGGCGAGCTGACGCCCGGCAGCACGGTCCTCGTCG
Source organism: uncultured Actinomycetota bacterium (assembly GCA_963745795.1). Taxonomy (GTDB): domain Bacteria; phylum Actinomycetota; class Actinomycetes; order Propionibacteriales; family Nocardioidaceae; genus Marmoricola. Next base: position 198,116 of record CAVUYR010000007.1, read on the forward strand.
CCTGCTCCGGCGGCGCCGACTCGCTGGCCCTGCTCTCCGCCGCCGTCTTCGAGGCGCGCGCGCAGGCGGTGCGGGTCGTCGGGGTGACCGTCGACCACCAGCTCCAGGACGGCTCGGCAGACCACGCCGCCCGCGTCGCCGACCAGATGCGCGCCCTCGGCGTCGACGAGTCGGTCACCGCGACCGTCTCGGTCACGGCCGAGGGCGTGGGCCCGGAGGCTGCCGCCCGGCAGGCGCGCTACGACGTGCTCGCGGAGCTGGCCACCCGGCTCGATGCCGACCAGGTGCTGCTCGGGCACACGCTCGACGACCAGGCCGAGACCGTGCTCCTCGGGCTGGCTCGCGGCTCGGGCGGACGCTCGCTGGCCGGCATGCGCCGCTCGTTCGAGGTGTTCCGCCGCCCGCTCCTCGACGTGACCCGCGCCGACACGGAGACCGCGTGCGTCACCGAGGGCATCGAGTTCTGGACCGACCCGCACAACAGCGACGAACAGTTCGCGCGCGTGCGCGTGCGGACCACGGTGCTGCCGATGCTCGAGGACGAGCTCGGTCCCGGAGTCGCGCGCACGCTCGCCCGCACGGCCGACCAGCTCCGGGCGGACACGTCGTACCTCGACGCGGTCGCCGATGCCGCCCTCGCGGAGGCGATCACCGACGGCGGCCTCGCGGTGGAGCGGCTGTCCAGGATGGACGTCGCCGTGCGGGGCCGGGTGCTCCGGCTCGCGGCCGTGGCCGCCGGCTCGGCTCCCGGCGAGCTGTTCCACGAGCATGTGGTCGCCCTCGACCGGCTGGTCACGCACTGGCACGGGCAGAAGGGCGTGGACCTCCCCGGTCACGTGCGTGCCGTTCGCGCCGGCGACGTTCTGGGGTTCGAGCGTGGGGTCAACCGATGACCGTGTCCACGTCGAAGGTGCAGCCGACGACGGTGTCGACGCCGCCGTGGTGGCCCGGCTCGTCGAACCACAGGCCCTCGACGAAGCCGGCCTTCGCCAGCACCCTCCGCGAGGCGGCGTTGCGGTGGTCGGGCGCCGCGAAGAAGACGGGGACGTCCGGGAAGGCCGCCCGGGCGCGCAACGCCCAGGCCCAGATCATGCGGACGCCCAGCCCTCGTCCGGTCCACTCCGGCCCGCCGATCGCGTAGTCGACGCCGATCGCCGCGGGGTCCGGCCCCAGGAGCGCGTAGTCGGGGTAGTCGGCGATCCGGTAGTGCTGGCCGAACCCGACCGAGCGCCCGTTGACCTCCAGGACCCACATCCGCGTGGGACTCGCGCCGTCGATGCGCGGTCCGTAGCGGCGCTCGACGGCGTCGTACGTCGGCTCGCCGTCGCCCGCCCACCACCGAGCTACATGCGGCTGGGCCCGCCACCGCGTCACGTCGCGGAGGTCGCCACGCGTCATGTCGCGCACCGTCACCCGTACGTCGCGATCGACGACGAACCGCTTCGTCGTACCGGAGAGGTCGAGCGGCACCGGCGGGTGTGTCCGGTCGCCGACCAGGCGCTGGGCCGCTGCGGCCCAGGACTCGCCGTCACGCGTGGGCCCGACCAGCACCTGGTCGTGGTCTGAGACCTCCACGAGCACGCCGTCGCGCCCCTGCTCCATGGGCTGCATCGTGCCCGACCGGCGGCGTTAGGACTGCTCGACCTTCTCGCCCCGGAACTCCCGGTAGCTGTAGACGACCAGGCCCAGTGCGATCAGGCCGGAGATGATCAGCGACGAACCGGTGCCCCAGCCGCCGGGGAGCCACCAACTGTCGTCGAGCGGCCACCAGTCGGGCGCGGCGGGGGAGAGGACCCAGTAGACGCCGACGGCGATGATGCCCAGAGCACCGAGGGTGGAGGCGATGATCCGGGGCCAGGTCTCGACACCGTCGCTCGCGGTCTTGATCGCGCGCTCCTTGACCGGCTCGAGCCGGCGCTCGGCCCACTCGTACTGGGTGGCGAGCACCACGAGGCCCAGCGCGAGCAGGATCAGGCCCGGCCCGGGCAGCACGAGCGCGGCGATGCCGAGCAGCACCAGGGTCCAGCCGAGGATCTCGACCCCGATCCGTTTGGCAATCGCCTTCATCCCCGCACCTCTCTCCTCCGGGCCCAACGCATCAGCGGCGTGGTCCGTTCCGGCACACTGCACCGCATGGAGCCGGAGGTACGACGCCGCGCCGCGCGGCTCCTCTTGGGCATTCTCGCCCTTGGGGTCGTGATCGCGCTGTGCATCGCCGCACTCGTGTTCCTCCTGGACCGGTTCACGGCCAAGGCAGCGCGCGACTGTGAGCGCACCCACTGCCGCGAGTCGCACTCGGCCCGTGTGGCAGGCTGGCGCCCATGGATGCCGTTCACGTCGACGACGACCTGATCAACGTCCTCTTCACCGAGAAGCAGATCCAGGAGCGGCTCGCCGAGATGGCCGCCACGATCCGCGAGGACTACGCCGGCAAGGACCTGCTCCTGGTCGGCGTCCTGCGCGGCGCGGTGATGGTGATGGCCGATCTCTCCCGGCACCTCGACCGGCACCTCGAGATGGACTGGATGGCGGTTTCGTCGTACGGCTCGGGCACCAAGTCCTCCGGCGTCGTACGGATCCTCAAGGACCTCGACACCGACATCTCCGGCCGCCACGTGCTGATCGTCGACGAGATCATCGACACCGGCCTGACCCTCAGCTGGCTGGTGTCCAACCTCGCATCCCGCAACCCGGCGTCGGTGCGGATCGTGACCCTGCTCCGCAAGCCGGAGGCGGTGCGGATGGACGTCGACGTGTCGTACGTCGGGTGGGACATCCCGAACGAGTTCGTCGTCGGCTACGGACTCGACTACAACGAGCGCTACCGCAACCTGCGCGACATCGGGACGCTCGCGCCCCACGTCTACTCCTGACCCGGTTCAGCCTCGAGAGTCGAGACCAATCGGGCATCCAGCGCCTCGCACATTGGCGTTCACGTGTACCGTCGGAGTCTCTAGAGGGCCCACGAAACCGGATACCAGCGAGCCCTCTCCATGGTTTGAGTAGGTGGATGTGAAGCGCATTTTCCGCGGTCCCTGGTTGTGGATCGTCCTGGCGGTCGTGGGCGTGCTGCTCGCGCTGCAGTTCCTGTCGTCCGACGGTGGGTACAAGGAGATCACGACCTCGGGGATGGTCTCGAACATCAACTCCGGCGAGGTCTCCAAGATCACCTTCGTCGACGGCGACCAGGCGATCCGGGCGACTCTGGACGACAAGAGCAAGGTGACCGCCACCTGGGTCTCCGGCACCCAGGTCGACCTCGTCGACCTGGTCGAGAAGCAGGTCGACAAGGGCACGATCGCGAGCTACAACGGCCATGTCGCGCGGCCCAGCCTGATCGGCAACCTGATCTTCTCGCTGCTGCCGATCGTGCTCGTGCTGTTCCTGATCCTGTTCCTCATGAACAACATGCAGGGTGGCGGCGGACGGGTGATGCAGTTCGCCAAGTCCAAGGCGAAGCTGATCACCAAGGACATGCCGAAGACCACCTTCGCCGACGTTGCCGGATGCGAGGAGGCGATCGAGGAGCTCGGCGAGATCAAGGAGTTCCTGCAGGAGCCGGCCAAGTTCCAGGCGGTCGGCGCCAAGATCCCCAAGGGCGTTCTGCTCTACGGCCAGCCCGGCACCGGCAAGACCCTGCTGGCGCGCGCCGTCGCGGGTGAGGCCGGCGTGCCGTTCTACTCGATCTCCGGTTCGGACTTCGTCGAGATGTTCGTCGGCGTCGGTGCCTCCCGCGTGCGCGACCTGTTCGAGCAGGCCAAGGAGAACGCCCCCGCGATCGTGTTCATCGACGAGATCGACGCCGTCGGCCGCCACCGCGGCGCCGGCATGGGCGGTGGCCACGACGAGCGTGAGCAGACCCTCAACCAGCTGCTGGTCGAGATGGACGGCTTCGACGTGCGCGGCGGGGTCATCCTGATCGCGGCCACCAACCGTCCCGACATCCTCGACCCCGCGCTGCTGCGCCCGGGCCGGTTCGACCGCCAGATCAGCGTCGACGCCCCCGACCTGGCCGGTCGCGAGAAGATCCTCCAGGTCCACTCGCGGGGCAAGCCGATGGCGCCCGACGTGGACCTCAGGAGCGTCGCCCGCCGTACGCCGGGCTTCACCGGCGCCGACCTGGCCAACGTGCTCAACGAGGCGGCGCTGCTCACGGCACGCCAGGACGCCAAGCAGATCGACAACCTCGCCCTCGACGAGGCGATCGACCGCGTCATCGCCGGCCCGCAGAAGCGCACCCGGCTGATGAACGAGAAGGAGAAGCTGATCACGGCCTACCACGAGGGCGGCCACGCCCTGGTGGCCGCGGCGCTCCCCGGCACCGACCCTGTGCACAAGATCACGATCCTGCCCCGCGGCCGCGCCCTCGGCTACACGATGGTGTTGCCCGACGAGGACAAGTACTCCGTCACGCGCTCGGAGATGCTCGACCAGCTCGCTTACATGATGGGCGGCCGCGCGGCCGAGGAGATGGTCTTCCACGACCCGACCACCGGCGCCGGCAACGACATCGAGAAGGCCACCAGCGTGGCCCGGGCGATGGTCACCCAGTACGGCATGACCGACCGGCTGGGTGCGATCAAGCTGGGTGCCAACAACGCGGAACCCTTCATGGGCCGCGACATGGGCCACACTCGCGACTACTCCGAGGACGTTGCCGCGATCGTCGACGAGGAGACCAAGAAGTTCCTCGCGGAGGCGCACCAGGAGGCCTTCGACATCCTCGAGCAGAACCGCGACGTCCTCGACTCGCTGGTGCTCGAGCTGCTGGAGAAGGAGACGCTCGACAAGGCACAGGTGGCCGAGATCTTCACGCCGCTGCGCCGGCGCGACCGTCGTCCCGCATGGACCGGGTCGCCCGACCGCGAGCCGTCGACGATCCCGCCGGTGGAGGTGCCGGAGAAGGTCCTCGCCGCCGCGTCCAACGGCTCCAGGCCCGGGTCGAGGCCCGACGAGGAGGACGCCGGCGTGGTGCTCACTCCGCCGTCGGCGGGCGGGGACATCCACGGTGGCACGCCGACCGCGGGTCCCGACACCCCGGAGCCGCCAGCGTGAACATCGGTCCGGTCATCGCCCCCGGAGTGACGGGGGCGGTGTACGACCACGACCGGGCCGCCGCAGCGGTGCGCGAGCTGCTGATCGCGATCGGTGAGGACCCCGAGCGCGAGGGTCTGAGGGACACGCCGGAGCGTGTCGCGCGGGCGTACGCAGAGCTCACGGCCGGACTCCGGATGACGCCCGCCGACGTGCTCAGCACGACCTTCGACCTCGGCCACGACGAGATGGTGCTGGTCAAGGACATCGAGCTGTGGTCGATGTGTGAGCACCACCTGGTGCCGTTCACCGGCGTCGCGCACGTCGGCTACATCCCCAACGACTCCGGCAAGATCACCGGCCTGTCCAAGCTGGCGCGGCTGGTCGACGTCTACGCCAAGCGCCCGCAGGTGCAGGAGCGGCTGACCACACAGGTCGCCGACTCGCTGATGGAGATCCTGGAGCCCCGGGGCGTGATCGTCGTGATCGAGGCCGAGCATCTCTGCATGACGATGCGGGGCGTGCGCAAGGCCGGGGCCCGCACGATCACCTCGGCCGTCCGCGGGCTGATGCACCGCACGGCCACGCGAGCCGAGGCGATGGCCCTGATCAACGCGCGCCGGTGACGACGCGATGAGCTGGCAGGGCACGCGCCTGACCACCCGGCATCTGACCGGGCTGCCCGCCCTCGACCGGCCGCTGGTGATGGGGGTGGTCAACGTGACCCCCGACTCGTTCTCCGACGGGGGCCGCTGGTTCGACCCCGAGGCCGCGATCGAGCACGGGCTCGAGCTGCTCGAGGACGGCGCCGACCTGCTCGACATCGGCGGCGAGTCGACCCGGCCCGGCGCCACCCGGCCGGTGGTGGCCGAGGAGCTCGACCGGGTGCTGCCCGTGATCACGGCCCTCACCGCCGACGGCGCCACGGTCTCCGTCGACACGATGCGCGGCGAGGTGGCCGAGGCGGCGCTCGAGGCGGGAGCCGTCGTGGTCAACGACGTCAGCGGCGGCCTGGCCGACCCGCGGATCCTCTCGGTGGTGGCCGACGCCGGGGCGTCGTACGTCGCGATGCACTGGCGCGCGCACGCCGACACCATGCACCAGCACGCGTCGTACGACGACGTGGTCAGCGACGTGGTCACCGAGCTCGGCCAGCGGGTCGAGGCGGCCATCGCGGCGGGCATCCCGGCCGACCGGGTGGCCGTCGACCCTGGGCTCGGCTTCGCGAAGACCCACGAGCACAACTGGGCGCTGCTGCGCCGGCTCGACGCCCTCGACCCGATCGGCGCTCCGGTGCTGGTGGGCTCGAGCCGAAAGTCGTTCCTCGGTGCGCTGCTCGCCGACCGTCACGGAGGGCCGCGGCCGGTGCTCGACCGCGAGGCGGCCAACGCGGCGCTGACCACGATCGCGGCGATGGCCGGGGTCTGGGGCGTCCGCGTGCACGACGTCAACGCCTCGCTCGACGCGGTCAAGGTGGTCACGAAGCTGGCCGAGGAGCCGTCGTGAGCGACCTGCAGCCTGTCGACCGGCTGGCGATCCGGGGCATCGAGGTGTTCGCCCACCACGGGGTGTTCGACTTCGAGCGCCGCGAGGGACAGAAGTTCGTGATCGACCTCGTGCTCGGCGTCCCGACCGGGCCTGCGGCCGCCAGCGACGACTTGAAAGACACCGTCGACTACGGAAGTGTCGTGGCCCGGGTGGTCGAGACGGCCACCTCCGAACCCGTGGACCTGATCGAGACCCTTGCCCAGCGCGTGGCGGACGTCGTCCTCCGTGAGCCTCGGGTGGAGTGGGTCGACGTGACACTGCACAAGCCGAACGCCCCCATCGCAGCGACGTTTGACGACGTGGCCTTGACCATCACCCGGAGCCGTCCGTGACCGAGACCCCGAACCCGAACATCATCGACACTGACACCCTCACCGGAGAGATGCACCCGATCCGGAGGGCCGTCCTGTCGCTGGGCTCCAACCTGGGCGACCGACGGATTCACCTGCAGGGCGCGCTCGACTCGCTCAAGGACACCCCCCAGGTCTGGGTGACCGACGTCTCGCCCGTCTACGAGACCCGTCCGGTGGACTCGCCGGCCGATGCGAAGGACTTCCTCAACGCCGTGGTCCTGCTCGACACGACGCTCTCCGTGCACACGCTCCTCGACCGTGCTCTCGCCATCGAGGACGCCTACGGCCGCGAGCGGGGCGATCTCAACGCGCCGCGCACGCTCGACATCGACCTGATCGTGGTCGGCGACCGCCGTGCCGACGACGAGAACCTCACGCTGCCGCACCCGCGTGCGCAGGAGCGTGCGTTCGTGCTGGTGCCGTGGTCCGACATCGAGCCCGACGCCGAGATCCCGGGCGTCGCGCCGATCTCCGAACTGCTCGAGAAGACCGGGCGCGAGGGCGTCAACCGTCGCGACGACATCGAGCTCGACGGGGAGTGAGGTCCGGCAGTGCGGGATCCTGACGGGTCGCTCGATCCGTCCGACGCAGCCCTCGAAGCCACCCGACCCGCGTGGCAACATCCGGCCGACCGGCCCCGGGCCGCTCGTGGTGCTCGGTGCCCTGGCCGCCGTCTTCGGCTGGCTGGTGCGGCCGATCACGATCCGGCTCGACCTGGCCGAGCCGGTCATCGCGACCTGGACCGTGGTCGTCGTGTTCCTGCTCGCCGCCGGGGTCGGGTACGTCGCCTGGCGGACGTGGCGGATCCTGCAGCGCCCGACCCGGCGGGGGGTCGAGCCACTGTTGCCCTACCAGGCCGTCAACCGGCTGCTGCTCGGCAAGGCCGCGGCGATGGTGGGCGCGATGGTGCTCGGCGGGTACGCCGGGTTCGCGATCGCCCACCTCGGCATCACCCCGACCGAGCTGTCACGTCAGCGGCTGGTGCGGTCGGGGCTGGCGTCGTTCGGCGGGCTGCTCCTGCTCGTCGCGGGGCTGATGCTCGAGCGCGCGTGTCGGGTGCGTGGGGACGGCGACCGATCCGTACCCTGACCGGTATGGACCGTCACCCCGCGTCCCGCCGTCGACAGCGCTCCGTCCGGCTCACGGTGGCGGTCATCGTGCTCTCCACCGCGACCGCGCTCGTCGCCGGTGCCGTGGCCGTCGGAGGCGGCCGGCTGGTCGCCGGGTCGGCGGTCGGCGCGCTCGCTCTGCGGCTGGGCCGGGCTGCGGATCGTGTGGTCGGTCGTCCTCCAGGCGCGCCACGAGCACAGCGCCGACCGCGCCGAGCTGGCGCGGACCTACCGCGAGCTCTTCGCCGAGCGTGCGGTCGAGAACCACGTCCTCACGAAGGCCATGGCCGCTCGCATCCGCGAACGCGACCGCGTGATCCGCGAGCTCCAGACCACGGTCGTCGACACCCGGCGCCGAGTGGTCGTCGCCGAGGCGACCGTCCAGCGGGTGCAGCGCCGGCTGGTCGAGGCGGACGACCGGATCATCGCGCTCGAGGAGTACCTCGCACGCAGCCAGGCCGAGCACCGGGCCGCGGTCGCCCGGCTCGAGGCGGCGCAGGCCGAGGAGCGTGCTGTTGCGCCGGCCGGTTCGCCCGCCCGTCGTACCGTCCCCGAGTGGGATGACCTCGGGCCGGACACGACGGCCGCCTTGATGGCCTGGGAGGAGCACGCGCAGCACCATGCGCGCGGCGCGAAGCGCGCCGTGGGCGTCCGGATTCCCAAGGAGGCTTGAGGGGGTCGGGGCTGGGCGTCCCGTCGTCGAATTCCCAAGGTATCGAGGTTTTCTGACGGCTCGGTGGGGCCCGAGACGTGCGCAGTCACTTCCCCCACCACTTCCCAATCTCTTCTGGCGCTTCCAGTGGGATGTATGCCCCTGGAGGCGCCAGAAGAGATTGGGAGGTCAGCTGGCAGCTGGTCGGCTGCCCGAAAAATTCCTCGATACCTTGGGAATTCGGCCGGACGCTCGCCCCAACCCAGCCCTACTCCGACGTCCCCACCTGCTCGGCCACCGACGCCCGCAGCATCCGGTGCACGCCGTTGGGCGTGAGCACACCCAGGAACCTCGTGCCGTCCGTCACGCCGACCAGCTCCTTGTCCTCGCGCATCGCCAGCGCCAGCACGTCCTCGAGCATCGCGGACGCGTCGACGGTGCCGGCGAGCGAGGAGGCGGTGACGCCGTCCATCGGTTCGAGGTACGACGGGTCGATCGGGGTGACGCTGAGCCGGCGCAGGCCACGGCTGCCACCGACGAACTCGGAGACGAACTCGTCGGCGGGAGCGCCGAGGATCGCGGCCGGCTCGTCGTACTGCGCCAGCCGGCCGCCGGCGGCGAACACCGCGACCTGGTCGCCCATCTTCACGGCCTCGTCGATGTCGTGCGTGACCAGCAGCACCGTCTTGCCCAGCTCGCGCTGGAGGCGGAGGAACTCGTCCTGCAGCCGGGCGCGGACCACCGGGTCGACCGCTCCGAACGGCTCGTCCATGAGCAGCACGGGCGGGTCGGCGGCGAGCGCACGGGCGACGCCGACGCGTTGCCGCTGGCCTCCGGAGAGCTGGTGCGGGAAGCGGTCAGCGAAGACGTCGGGGTCGAGCCCGACGAGGTCCATCAGCTCGAGCGCGCGGGCGCGCGCATCCGCCTTCGACCAGCCGAGCAGGCTCGGCACCGTGGCCACGTTGGTGGCGATCGTCTGGTGCGGGAACAGCCCGACCTGCTGGATCACGTAGCCGATCCCGCGCCGCAGCTCGACCGGGTCGGCGTCGGTGACGTCCGTGCCGTCGAGGAAGATCCGGCCGCTGGTCGGTTCGATCAGCCGGTTGACCATCTTGAGCGTCGTCGACTTGCCGCAGCCGGACGGACCGACCAGCGTGACGACCGCGCCGCGGGGTACGTCGAGGTCGAGCGCCTCCACCGCGACCGTGCCGTCGGCGAAGGTCTTGCCGACCCCGTCGAGCCTGATCATTGGACTACCGTCCACCTGTGACCCCATCCCTGGTCCCGACCCTGTCCTCGGTCCACGCACCAGCGGTGGACAACTGCCTGACACGCAACGACTGGATCTGTGGCGCGTACTTCTCCCCTTCGCGGGTCGACGCTCTGCAGACCGCGCTGCTCCAGCACATCGGGATCGTGGTCACGTCCGTGGTGCTGGGCTTCGTGATCGCGTTCCCGCTCGCCCTGCTCGGGCGACGTTACCGAAAGCTCGAGGCGGTCGTGGTCGGCGGCACGACGGCGATCTACACGATCCCGTCTCTGGCGCTGTTCTCGCTGCTGGTGCCGGTGACCGGCCTCGGAGTGGAGACGGTGGTGATCGGGCTCGGCCTGTACTCCCTGACGATCCTGGTCCGCAGCATGATCGAGGGCCTGCGCGCCGTACCGGACGACGTGCGTGAGTCCGCCCTGGGCATGGGCTACGCGCCCGCCCGGCTGCTGTGGCGGGTCGAGCTGCCGCTGGCACTCCCGACCATCATGGGCGGGGTTCGGGTCGCAACGGTGAGCGCGGTGGCCCTGACCACGGTCGGCGCGATCCTCGACTACGGCGGGCTGGGCTCGCTGCTGATCGAGGGCAGCTCCACGAACTTCAAGGCGCAGGTGCTGTTCACCAGCGTCCTGTGCGTCGCTCTCGCGGTGGCGCTCGACCTGCTCCTGGTCGGCCTGCAGCGGATGCTCACCCCCTGGCAGCGGACGGCGGTGTCGCGATGATCAACGACGTCGTCGCGTGGCTCACCGACGGGTCCAACTGGGTCGGCAACGGTGGCGACCAGGCGCTGACCCGGCTCTACGAGCACCTGCTGCTCACCGTGGTCTCGGTCGCGATGGCGATGGTCGTCGGTCTCCCGCTCGCGGTCTGGCTCGGACACCGTGGCCGCGGGGGCACGCTCGCGGTCAACGTGTCCAACATCGGCCGGGCGATCCCGATCGTCGCCCTCCTTGCGCTGCTCTCGCTCGGACTGTTCGGCTCCAGCGTCCTCGGGCCGTTCGGGCGTGCCGGGCTCGCGACGCTGGTCACGCTCGCCCTGTTCGCGCTGCCGCCGATCATCACCAACACCTGGGTGGGCATGCGCGAGGTCGACCGCGACACCGTCGAGGCGGCACACGGGATGGGCATGTCCGAGGTCGAGGTGCTGCGCAAGGTGGAGCTCCCGCTGGCGCTCCCGATCATCTTCTCCGGCATCCGGCTGGCCGTGGTGCAGGTGTGGGCGACGGCCACCATCGCCGCCCTGGTCGCGGGCCCGGGCCTCGGCCGGATCATCACCCACGGGTACGACGCGGACGACCCGGCCGAGATCATCGCCGGAGCCCTGATCGTGGCGGTGATCGCGATCCTGCTCGAGGTCGGACTCGCCGGCGTGCAACGCATGCTCGACCCGGTGGCCCGGGCCAGGCGGGCCACTGCGAAGCGGGACACTCGCCGCGGCTCGGACAATCGGCTCCCGGTCGGACCCACACCGTAGAGTTCGGGGCCAACGGGTCACCGGACACGCGCGGCATCCCCGCCGCGGGACACAGAAGGCAGGCAGCACAATGCGCAGCAACCCGGCACGTCTCATCGTCACCGCAGCACTCGCTCTCCCCCTGGCGCTCACGGCCGCGTGCGGCAGCGACAGCTTCGAAGGTGACAGTGGCTCCGGCTCCGACGCCGGCCCGGTCACCGTCGTCAGCCAGAAGTTCACCGAGGCTGAGGTGATGACCGAGCTCTACAAGGCGGTCCTCGAGGACGCCGGCTACAAGGTGAGCACGAAGAACTTCACCACCCGCGACATCTACATCAAGGCGCTGTCGAGCGGCGACGTGCAGATCGCGGCCGACTACCTCTCCTCGATGACCGAGGAGCTCAACCGTCGCGCCAACGGCAAGGACGCCGAGCCGGTCGCGTCCCCCGACGCCGACGCCACCGTCGCCAAGCTCGACGAGCTCGGCAAGGACGTCGGCCTCGAGGCGCTCGACCCCGCCAAGGCCGAGGACGCCAACGGCTTCGTGGTCACCAAGAAGGTGAGCGACTCGAAGGGCGTCACCAAGCTCAGCGACCTGACCAAGCTGGGCTCGTCGATCACCCTCGCCGCCGCGTCCGACTGCCCCGACCGTCCGGAGTGCGCGCTCGGCCTCAAGAGCGTCTACGGCGTGACCGTGAGCAAGGTCGAGCCGCTCGGCTTCGGCTCGCCCGAGACCAAGGACGCCGTCAAGAAGGGCGAGGTCGACCTCGGTGAGGTCGGCACCACCGACGCGACGCTGGAGAGCAACGGCCTGGTGCTGCTCGAGGACGACAAGGACTGGCAGAACGCCGAGAACCTCGTGCCGGTCGTCAACAGCGAGTGGCTGAAGAAGAACGACAAGGCCGCCAAGGCGCTCAACGAGCTCTCGGCCACGCTCACCACCGACGACCTCGCCACGCTGATCGGCAAGGTCGACACGGAGCGCGAGGTGCCGGTCGACGTCGCCACGGCGTACCTCAAGGACAAGGGACTGACCTGAGCAGTCGCCGGATGGGGACGCGCCACCTCCGCCTGGCCCGCCTCCGGATGCGCGTGGTCCGGGGCCGCGCGTGAACACGCGGCTCACGCCGCGCCGCGTGGGGAGGGCCCTGCGTCGCCGGATGCGCGACCGGCTCGGCACCCACCCCAAGGTCACGGTGCTGGTGCTCGTGCCCGAGGGGTCCGGCCCGCCCGAAGCGTGCGTCGCCTCGGTGCACGCGTCCGTCGACGTGGTCGCCGACGCGGTCGTGGTGCCGCAGCGGGCCGCGCTGGCCGACGTGCTGGCCGGTGTGTCCACCGACCTGGTCGCGTTCGCGTCGGCCGACGACGAGCTGCGGCGCGACGGGCTGGCCCGGCTGGTGTCCGGGCTGACCGAGGCGGTCGACATGGTCGCCGGCCGCCGGCGGGCCCGGCGGGCCGGTCGCAACCTCAGCACCCCGCCACCCGGCTCTGCGGTCGACCTGGCACTCGGCGGCAAGCTGGTCCGGCGCGCGTTCCTGGCCGAGGTGGCCCCGCCGTACGACGGTGCGGAGCGGCAGGCAGTGACCGCCGCGACCCTGGTGGCGGCCGCGCGAGGGGTGGCCGTGGTCGACGAGGTGGTGCTGGTCGAGCACGACCGCGACGTCGCGCTGCCGATCCACGAGCAGCGCCGGTTCCGCACCGACCTGGTCACCGCCCGCGTCGACGCCCTTCGCCAGGTCCTGCTCGACCTGCTCGAGCCCGACGGCCGCCACGGGTGGCGCGAGCAGGCGCTGGTCCACCTGCTCCCGGGCCTGTGCCGCGACGCGGTCGGTGGTGGCCCCCCGTTCCACGCGGTCGTGCAGACCTTCGCGCTCGACCTGGTCGCGGGCGGTGTGCGCCACGACACGGTGCCCGTCGAGGCGCGCATCGCCGCCTGGGTCGCGGCCCACGGCACCTACGACGACGTCGCGCTGACCGAGGACCACCTCGCCGCCAACCCGCACGGCCTCCCGGTCGCCAAGGGCGTGGTCCCCGCACCCGAGGGCCTCACCATCGACGTGCTCGAGGACTACCGGCGGATCGGGGCCGCCGACCGTCCGTTGCGCAGCCGGGTCCTCGACCTGGAGTCCATCCCCGCCGGGCGGGTGCGGGTGCGCGGTGACGCCTTCGTCCACACCGAGTCCGACGCCGACCTGCCGACGGTGTCGATCGCGGCCGAGGGCGCCCCGTCACAGGAGGTGCCGGTCGACCGCTGGCACGACGACCGCGCCAACCTGTGGGCGTCACGGGCCTGGGAGGACCGCCGTGACAGCGGCTTCGAGGGCACGATCGTGCTGCCGACTCGCGGCGCGACATGGCGGGTCCGGGTCGAGCTCGGGGGTCAGGTGGCCGAGCACCGGGCACGTCTCCTGCCGGCCGCGAGCGGCATCGACGCGGTGACGCTGGAGCCGGCGCGGACTCCGCCTGTCCGGTGCCGGCGACCCGGTCCGGCTGCGCCTGGTGGGTCCGCTGGGCACGACCCCGTGGTGCGAAACTGCCCTCGCCGACGGACGCTTCGAGGCGGTGCTGGCGCTGGTGACCAACGTCCCGTGGGGCCAGACCCGGCTGCCCGGTGGGCGCTACGCCCTCGAGGTGCAGGGTCCGCGCGGCGAGGCCGCCGACCTGGACTGGTCGTCGGCACTGCTCGCCGACCCCCCTGACCTCGTCGAGGAACGGTCGGCGCTGCGGCTCGCGGTCGGGGGCGAGGTGGTGGTCGACGCGCCGCTCGACGACCAGCAGCGCAGCGCGTTCGGCCAGCAGGCCTTGGTCAGCGCGTACGCCGCCGCGCCCGGGGTCTCGACGGGCTCGACCGACTCCGGGAGGACGGTGCTGCTGGAGTCGTTCCGCGGGCGCGCGGCCGCCGACAACCCGGCCGCGATCGCCCGTGCGCTCGCCGCCCGTGAGCCGGGGATCGACCTGGTGTGGGTGGTCGACGACCCCAGCGTCGACGTCCCGGAGGGCATGCGCGCGGTCGCCCGTCGTACCCCGGACTGGTTCGAGGCGCTCGCCGGCACGCACGCCTACGTCAGCAACGCCGCGGCGCCGCCCTGGTTCGCGAAGAAGCCGGGCCAGATCCACCTGCAGACCTGGCACGGCACGCCGCTGAAGAGGATCGGCGAGGACCGCGGGCCCGGCGACCTCACCACCTGGCGCCACCGGCGCAGCCTGGCCCGGCAGGCAGCGGGTTGGGACGGCTTCGTGTCGCCGAGCCCCTTCTGCAGCGGACATCTTCCGCTCCGCCTTCGGCTACGACGGGCCGATGCTCGAGATCGGCTACCCGCGCAACGACGTGCTGCTGTCCGGCCGCGCGCCCGACGGTGCGCACGCAGACCCGGCGCTGGCTCGGGGTGGCCGACGACCAGCGGGTGGTCCTCTACGCGCCCACCTGGCGCGAGTACCTCGGCGTCCGCGACAGCAAGCCGTTCTTCCTCGACCCGACCCGGCTGGTCGCCGAGATGCCCGGCGCCGTGGTGCTGGTGCGCGGCCACTACAACGCCTCGCGGCAGGCCGACGTGCTCCCCGGTCGCGACCAGGTCGTCGACGTCACGCGCTACCCCGACATCGCCGACCTCTACCTCGCCGCCGACGCACTGGTCACCGACTACTCATCGGTGATGTTCGACTTCGCTCTGACCGACAAGCCGGTCGTGCTGCTCGACACCCGACCTGGACCGCTACCGCGACGTCGAGCGCGGCTTCTACTTCGACATCGAGGCTGCGCCACCGGGACCGATGGTGACCACGACCGACGACGTGGTCGCGGCGCTGCTGGCAGACGACGCCCACGCGGCGGCCCGCGGGCCGGCTTCCGCGAGCGCGTTCTGCCCGTGCGACGACGGCCACGCGGCCGACCGCGCGGTCGACCACCTGCTGTCGCTCTGGTAGCTCAGCCCTGGCTCAGCGGGTCGGACCCGATCGCCTGCCGGAACTGCGCCACGGCCTCGGCGTTGTAGGTGTGGAAGTCGAACCTGCCCGACGGCACCTTGCCGGCGACGAACCGCTGGAGACCGTCGACCATGCCCTCCACCGACTTCGGCACCACGATCCCCGCGTCCGGCGGCACGGAGTCGCCGACCGACGAGAACGATGTGGTGATCACGGGCAGCCCGAGCGTGCGGGCCTCGAGGATCACCATCGGCTGGCCCTCGTAGTCGCTGGACAGCACGAAGCAGTCCGACTGGGCGAGGATCGCGAACGGGTTGTCCACCTGGCCGGCCAGCGAGATGAACGGCTCCATCCCGAGGTTCGAGATCTGCTCGGCGAGGTCGTCCTCGAGCGGTGCCGCCGCCCAGGATCACCAGTCGGATGTCGGGATGCTTGCTGTGCACCCGCGCGAACGCGTCGATCAGGCGCCGGTGGTTCTTCTCCTGCGAGAGCCGGCCGACCGTGACGAACGTCGTCACCTTGCCGCGCACGTCCATCGTGTTGATCCGCTGCCGGCTGCGTGCCTCGCGGACGATGTCGCTGACCGGGAAGTACTTCATCAGCGCGCTGACCGCCGCCGCCACGTTGGTGGTGTCGAACTGCTCGAGGTGGGCCGGTGCCGAGTCCGGCGACTCGCCGTCCTCGGTGTCCGCGCGGAGCAGGCCGGCCATCTGCAGCACGCGCTCGCCGTTGATCGTGTTCAGGGCGAAGCGGAACTTGTCGGGTGCGGCGTGAGCCGCGAGGTTCTTCCGGTTCAGCCGCATCAGCTCCGGCGAGACCGAGACCAGGTGGTCGAAGTACCTGTACGTCGAGAACACCGCACCGAGCCGCGCCTCGAGGTGCTTGGTGCCCGCCGTCTCGCGCTGCTGGTCGGCAGCCATGTCGTTGTGCAGCCAGATGCTGGTGCGCGGGCTGCCGTGGGCGGCGGTGAACAGGAACGGCGCGTGGCACCCGTAGCCGCTGAAGTCGATCAGGTGGTCGAACTCGGCGTCACCGAACATGCGCTGGTACTCGCCGCGCCAGAACTTCAGGTGCGAGGCGGACAGCCGGTCGGGGAGACCCTTGATCAGGAGCTGGCGCTGGACCCGGCGGAACCTCGCGGGCCCCGCGTTCATCACGGTGGTGCGCGGGATGACGCGCACCCGCGAGTCGACCAGGTTGGCGTTGCGGGTGCGGTCGCGGCCCTTGCTGTAGGCCCAGTACGCCGTCACGTCGTACCGGTCGTAGTCGAGGTTGTGCAGCAGGTTGAGCGCCGAGGTCATGATCCCGTTGGACGCCATGCTGCCCAGGTAGATGCAGATCCGCTCCTTGTCGGTGCCGAAGTCGCGGTGCACCGTGTAGCTCGACTCGTCGGCGCCACGGAAGACGATGTCGACCAGCCGGGCGGTGGCGTTGCCGTCGTCCTTGGCGCAGTAGCGGGCGGCGCCCTCCAGGGAGAGCTCGGACTGGCCGCCGCCCTCCAGCGTGGTGCGCACCGCATCAGCGAGCTCGGGGACGCTGCGGGTGAAGGGCCCGAACAGCTCGTCCGGCTGCAGGTAGAGCCCGCGGTGGCCCTCGTAGTCGTCCAGGTCCGGCACGTAGTGGACCACCGGGCGGCCGGTGCTCAGGAAGTCGAAGAAGATGCTCGAGTAGTCGGTGACCAGCAGGTCGGTGACACCGAGCACCACATTGGCGGGCACGTCGTTGGGCACCAGGAAAGCGGTCTCGCCGAGCGCGGCGGCGTACGGCGTCGTGCACCACCTGGTGGGTCTTGAGCAGCACCAGGAACTCGTCACCGAGCCGCTTCTGGAGCTGCCGCACGGTGCGCACCAGCTCGGCCGCGTTGACCTGCGGCTCCGCGAACGTGTTGCCGCGCCAGGTCGGGGCGAACAGCACGACCGTGCGACCGTCGAGGTCGACTCCGTGCGCCTTGAGCTGCTCGACCGCCGCGGCCGGGTCCTTCAGCGCCTGCACCTGGCGGTCGATCCGGGGCTGGCCCTCTTCGATCACCGCGCCGCGGAAGATGCCTTGCAGCCGGTAGGCCGAGCGGTACATGACCTCGGTCATCATCTCGTTGCCGGAGACCAGGTAGTCGGCGCTGAGGAAGTTGCGCAGGATGTTGCGCGACTCGATGCCACCGCCGGGCATGTCGTAGCCCATGTGCTTGAGCGGGACGCCGTGCCACGTGTTGACGTAGACCTGCCCGTCGCGCTTGGCGAAGCGCGGCTGCCAGGTGGCGTTGTTGACCAGGTACTTCGCGGTGGCCAGCGCCTCGAAGTAGTCCGGCGAGCTCGTGGCGACGAAGCGCACGCGCGGGTCGTCGGCGAACTCCGCGACGACCGACGGGTGCCCCTCCAGGTCGTCGAGCGCCCAGATGTGGGTGAGGTCGGCCATGTCCGGCTGGTCGAGCAGGTGCCGGAAGATCGCCTCCGGGTTGTCCAGCATCCCGTTGCCGAAGAAGGACTCGTACAGGACCGTGCGCTCCTGCAGTGGGTCGTGGCGCCAGCCCGCATAGCGGCCCGCCAGGATCTCCTCGCCCAGCGCCCGCGCACGCGTGCGGATCGCTGCCTTCCGCCGCAGCGCGCCGATGACCTCGTCGCCGATCACGTCGTGGGATCACTCCTCGTACACAGGTCGTCGCGGGGGCAGTGCAGGCCGAAGTCGCTGGTCGCTGACCGGCGGGCAGTGGGAAGAATACCGGCAGCGGTCAGCCTCGAAGGCGGTGGGCCAGCCTGCTCAGCCGCCTGCGGACCGCGGGGAGCCGCTGCACGACGCCCAGCTTCGGCGGCGGGCCCAGCCGGAACAACCGGGCCCCGGTCTTGCCTGCGACGGTCACCTTCACCTCGCCGTTGCCGACCAGCTCGCCGTCGATCTCGAGGGCCGCCGCGCCAGCACGACCGACCAGGCGTGCGGGGTGCTCGGTGTGCCTGAGCCGGACCGTCGCCGGCAGGTCGGTCTCGCCGGTGACGTGCACGCCGGGCAGTGCGATCCGGGCGCGGCCGGGCTCCGCGGTCAGGTCGGCCGGGGTCGCGGTGGAGGCGCCCGCCACCGTGCGGCGCCGACCTGACAGGTCGAGGACCAGGTCGCCGTTGCGGGTCGCGAAGGCCACAGCCCCGCGCCCGTCCACAAGAGCACCGGCGGCCGGGATTTCGGGGTCCAGGAACAACCGGCGCGTTGCGGCGTACCCGATCCCGATCAGGCGGAAGAACACGTCCCAGAGGTCGTCCTCGAGCGGCCCGCCGCCGGCGGCGGTGGCGAGGTCCACGGTGGCAGTCATGGACAGGCTCAGGCGATCGGGTCCGGGCTCGACCCAGACCCGCGAGCGGGCTGGCACGATCCAGTCGACGGCCGTCTCGCGGGACCGGACGACCAGCTCGACGAACGCTTTCTCGACGTCCGCGGTGATGTCCCAGAGCTCGGGGTCGAGGCCCGCGGCCAGCTCCGCGGGGACGACGCGGCGCACCCGGCCGTCGACCACCTCGACCGGCAACGGCTGTCCGCTGCTGTCGACGATGAACGCCCGGAGATCGACGACCAGCCGGCCGTCCTTCCAGTGGACGGTGCCGGACTCGCGCTGGAACCGGTGCCGGGTGTCCAGCTCGGCCAGGGCCAGCATCCGCTCCCGGTCACCGGCCCGCAGCAGGGCGGACCGCGCGCGGTGGGCGGGGTTCATCTGCGCGTCGAGGTGTGGCGGGAACAGCGGCAACAGGTGTGACCACGTCGCCAGCAGCCGGTCGACATGCTCGACGGGGAACTTGTGGAGCGTGCTGACCCGCTCGAGGATCCGGCTGCGGTACCAGCGGATCAGCAGCTGGTCGCGCTTGTCACCCTCCTCGAGCTCGAGGATCGGGGCGAGCGACTCCTCGAACGAGGCCCAGTACACGTCGTAGTCGTACGACGCCTTGTGGCTGTTGTCCTGGTGCACGCTCCACTGGTAGCAGGGGTAGTCCGCGAGCACCCCGATCGCATCGGTGCGTGCCCAGGCCAGCCCGTTGTAGCTGAAGTCCTCTATCCGGACCCTCCCCTCGGGGAACCAGACGTCCTGCTCGTGGACGAAGGAGCGGCGGTAGAGCTTGTGCGGGCTGATGTTCTGCACCACCACCTGGTCGAGCCGGTCGACCCGCGGTCGGTGCTCGCGGTAGGCGAACCAGCCGGGCCGGCTCCAGCCCTTGACGACCTCCTTCGGGTGCACCACGTCGAGGTCGTTCTCGACCGCGAAGGCATACATCCGCTCCAGCGCCTCGGGAAACAGGTAGTCGTCGTGGTCGGCGAAGAAGAGGAACTCGCCGGAGGCGGCCTTGGCGCCGACGTTGCGAGGGCGTCCTGGCCAGCCGGAGTTGGGGATCCGGTGCACCTGCATGTTGGTGCGCTCGGCGGCGAGCGCGATCAGCCGGTCGTGGGTGTCGTCGGTCGAGCCGTCGTCGACGAAGACCATCTCGTACTCGTCCGCCGAGAGGCTCTGGTCGTCGAGGGACTCCACGAGTCCTGCCAGCTCGGGTGGCGAGTTGTACGTCGCGACGACGACGCTGACTTTCACCGGCATGGACAGAACCGTACTTTGGGGCGCCTCCCGACGGGCCGCTAAGGTCCGAGGACGTCCCAGCATGCTCAGGTGATCATGGAGGAGGCCCGGATGCCGGTGTTTCGGCAGGACGGCCGCGCCGTCCTCTTCGTGCACGTCCCCAAGGCCGGCGGCTCGTCCCTGGAGCGGCTGTTCGCCAAGAGCGGCTGGACCACCGGCTACCGCGACCCCAAGGGCGGCGTCGGCTCGATGAACTCCGTGCGCCGGTGCTCGCCGCAGCACATGCACCGCCCGATGCTCGAGCAGGTCTTCCGCCTCGACCGCTTCGACGCGGTCTTCATGACCGTCCGCGAGCCGCTCGCCCGCTTCCGCTCCGAGTTCGCCTACCGCAACGCCAACCGCGTCTCGGCCACTGCGGCCGAGGTCGAGACCTGGTACGACGAGGCGTTCCGGGAGTACCGGCACGACCCCTTCGTCTTCGACAACCACCTGCGCCCGCAGTGGGAGTTCCACCTACCCGGCGCGCACGTCTACCGGCTGGAGGACGGCCTCGAGGCCGTCGTCCGCGACCTCAACACGCGCTGGGGTCTCGGACTGCAGCCGCTCTCGGAGGTGCCGCGGGTGCTCGACCGCAAGGCGCAGAGCGGTATCGCGAGCAGCGAGGTGCGGCTCACGCCAGGTCTCGAGGGGCGGCTGCGCATGGAGTACGCCGAGGACTTCGCGCGCTTCGGATACTGACGCCGCGGCGCCTCACTACGGCCGCCCGAGCCACGCTCGCGGCCCGCCGTCCCGGGTGCTCTGCGAGCACGCTCCTGCCGGTACTGTCTGGCGCATGCGTCTGATCATCGGCCCCACGTCCGCCGGGAAGTCCAGCTACATCCAGGGACTCACCGACGAGGGTGCCGCGAAGCCCAAGGTCTACTTCGCCCACCAGGTCCAGAAGTCGGGGAACATCCCGACCGGTGACAACGACGTCGTGCACTACAACCTGCTGCACGGGGTCAAGGGGCGGCGCGAGGCGGTCCGGCTCGGCGAGTCCGAGCTCCTGCACAACCTGATCGACGCCGCCAGCGACGTCGTGGTGCTGAGCGCCCCGCGGTCGGTGCTGCTGGAGCGCAGCGGCAGCCGGGTGCTGGCCGAGCCTGACCACCCCGGCCACGCCAAGCGTCGCTACGACCAGGAGCTGTGGGAGAAGGCGCTCCGCGCGCCCGACCTCGCCCAGGTCTACGAGCACCTCGGCCTGCTCCTCGACGAGGCGAGGGCCTCCCACGAGTACTTCTGCACCAACGCCGACGTGCACGGCGAGATCACGCCGATCGCGCGCTGGGACTTCCCCCAGCTCGCACGCGACGACGCCCAGGAGCTGTGCCGCAAGGGGCACCGGCTCCCGGAGCAGGCCGAGCAGGAGCGCTCGTACCAGACCGACCACCGCATCGGCGGAGTGTCAGCGACGCTGAGCCATGCGCTGGTGATGCCGCTGGAGAACAAGAAGGTCCTCGACATCGGCTGCGCCGAGGGCGCCGTCGCCCTGAGTGCCGCGCGGATGGGTGCCCGGGTGACCGGTCTCGAGCCCCGCCAGGGGCGCCTGACCAAGGCTCGTCGGGCGGCCGAGGGGATGGGTCTCGACGTCGAGTTCCGCAAGGGCTTCCTCGACAGCCTGGAGTCCCGTCCCGGCACGTTCGATGTGGTGCTGGCGCTCAACGTGGTCCACCACGTGCCCAACCCGTTCGCGTTCCTCGACCAGGCCGCGTCGCTGACCCGATCGCACCTGGTGCTGGAGTACCCCGGTCTGATGGACGAGAAGTACCGGCGCACCCTGCCGGACGGCACACCCGGCCTCGACGACTCGCTTCCGATGCTCGGGGTCAGCACCCGCGCCGAGGACCAGACCTTCGTGTTCACGCCTGCGGGCCTCGAGCGCTACTTCCTCGACACGGTGCGCGTCTTCACCAAGCACCAGGTGGTGCAGTCCCCGATGCCCAACCGGTGGCTCTCGATCTTCTCCGGCAAGGACAAGAGCGTCGCGGCCGCGCCGACCGCGGCGATCCTGAAGAAGCGGATCCAGCGCAAGGACGCGCGGATCGCCGAGCTCGAGCAGCGGCTCGCCGAGATCGAGGGCAGCCGCTCCTGGAAGGTGACTGCCCCGATCCGCAAGGTCACCGGCAAGGTGCGCCCTTCCTAGACCCGGAGCCCGCCCGACTCTGCCCTGGCCGACCCCGCCGCCAGCGCAAGCTCCCGCGTGCATCCCTCTGCCCCCCGCCGACCCGCGCCGGAACGTGCTCCCGCCATGAGGCGGCTTCATCGCCAACAACCTCGACAAGAAGAAGCACTACGACCTCCTCGACTTCGGGTCCTTCATCAACAAGGGCCAGACCCTCAACCACCGTCAGCTCCTCGAGGAGTACGACGTCACCTACACCGGCGTGGACATCCAGGCCGGCCGCAACGTCGACATCCAGATGACGCAGCCGTACAAGATCCCCGTGCCCAGCAACAGCCAGGACGTGGTGCTCTCCGGCCAGGTCTTCGAGCACATCCCGTTCCCGTGGGCCTCGATCCTCGAGATCGCGCGTGTCCTGCGCACCGGCGGCGTGTTCATGATGACCGTGCCGTCGCGCGGGCACCATCACTCGACGTACGACTGCTGGCGCTACTACCCCGACAGCATGCGTGCGCTGGCGGCGCAGGCCGACCTGAGGCTGGTGCGCGTGAAGACCGACTGGCCGCCGCGCCAGCTCGAGTCGCCGCAGCGGCACGACTTCCACCAGATCGACCTGGCCGACCACTACTGGGGTGACACCGGCGCGGTGTTCCGCAAGCCGAAGTGGCGGCCCTCGCCGCGCCGCGCGGTCAACCGCTACTTCACGCTCCAGCGGGCGAACCGGATCGGCGACCTGTCGGCCCACCCGCGCCCGAAGGGAACCCAGCTCAACGCGCCCAAGGTGGAGGTTCCCTCCGAGGAGGGGTAGGCGGTGGAGGAGCTGTTCGCGCTGCCTGAGGGGGAGTGGCTCCGGATCCGCCCTTCCCTGGCCCGGCTGCGCCGGTTGGTGCTCGTCGTCGTCCTCGGCCTGGTGGTGCTGGTGCTGGTGCTCGCCGGGGTCGTCGTCTCCGAGGCGCGGCTCCTGGCCTGGCCGCTCGTTGCCGTCGGCCTGCTGTTCGGCGGCTGGATGTGGTGGCTGATCGGCCGCAACGTCCGGAACTGGGGGTACGCCGAGCGTGCCGAGGACCTCTGGATCCGCCACGGGGCGTTCGTGATGCGGCTGGTCGTGGTGCCGTACGGCCGCATGCAGCTGGTCGACGTCACCGCCGGACCGCTGGAACGTGCCTTCGGGCTGGCCGCGGTCCAGCTGCACACGGCGTCCCCGGCGACCGACGCCCGGATCCCGGGCCTGGCGCCGCAGGAGGCGGCCCGGCTGCGCGACCGGCTCACCGAGCTGGGCGAAGCCGGGAAGTCGGGTCTGTGAGCGACCCGCTCCCGGGCGGCGTCGCCGCGCCGGAGGACGAGTTCCGGCGGCTCTCCCCGCTCACACCGATCGCCCGCTCCGCGATCTTCCTCGCGGCCGCCGCGTACACCGGCGGGCGGCAGGTGATCGAGGAGCGGGAGTTCACCGGCGCCGCGATCGCCGCGGCCGCCGTCCTGGTGGCGGGGGCCGTCTTCGGCTTCGCCTCCTGGTACCGCACGAAGTTCCGGATCACCGCCACCGAGCTGCGCATCGACACGGGGGTGTTCAACCGCCGTTCGCGCCGGGTACGACTGGACCGGATCCTCGAGATCGGGGTCAACCAGCCCTTCGTGGCCCGCCTGCTCGGGCTGGCGGAGCTGCAAGATCGAGACCGCCACCACCGAGGCGGAGGTGTCGCTCTCCTACCTCCCGCTCGGCGAGGCCCACGAGGTGCGGCATGTGCTGCTCGCGCAGCGCGACACCGTCCGGGCACGGGAAGCCGGTGAGGAGGGCGCTCCCGGGATCTCCCCGCCCTCGGCGGAACCGGTGCCGCTGGTGCGGGTGCCGCTCTCCTGGCAGGTCAAGGGTCTGCTCGCGAGCGGCGAGACCGTCGGCCTGCTGGTCCTCGGCGTCGCCATCGGCGGCGTGCTCGCGGCGGGGCTCTCCCTCGGCGCCTTCGGGATCGGGCTGGCGACGTTCGGTGGCGCGGCGTTCTCCCTGGTGCGGAAGCTGGTCGGGTGGTGGGACTGGCGGGTGTCCGTGGTGCCCACCGGGATCCAGGTCCGGCACGGCATGTTCAGCCTGACCACGCGCACCTTCAACGTCGAGCGGCTCCAGGGGGTGCGGATCACCGAACCCCTGCTCCAGCGACCGCTCGGCCTGGCCCGGCTCGAGCTCTCGGTGGCCGGCGGGATGAAGGACGGCGGGTCCGGCGAAGAGGGCAGCGGGATCGCCCTGCCGGTCGCCCCGCGTGACCTGGTGTGGCGGCTCGCCGCCGACCTGATCGGGGCCGACCCGTCCGCGGTGCCGACCACCGGGCCGCCCCGGCGCGCGTCGTGGCTCCGGCCCTTCGGTCGCCCGTGGCTGGCATTCGGGATGGACGACCGGCTCGTGGTGTCCCGCGCCGGCCTGTTCGCCCGTCGTACCGACCTGGTGCCGCTGGCCCGGGTGCAGTCACTGCGGCTGACCCAGGGTCCGCTCCAGCGCTGGCTGCGGCTGGCGTCGGTGCACGCCGACAGCCCGGTCGGGCTGGTCAACGCCCAAGGCCTGCACCGCGAGCCGGCCGAGGCCAGGCGGCTGGTCCAGGAGGGCGTGGAGCGCGCCCGGGAGGCGCGGATGCCCCGGGCCGCCCTCTGACCTGTGACGCGCGCCACCGTTCCGGGCGGTATCGCGGCCAGCGGGTGGGGCGTTAGGCTCGTAGAACACTGTTCAGGACGTCTGGTACCCACCCTTGGGACTGGAACGGAAGGCATGTGACATGACCCGTATCGGGGTGATCGGCGCTGGTCGCGTCGGCGCCGTCCTCGCATCGGCCCTGCGTTCCGCGGGCCACGAGATCGTGGCGGCCGCAGGCGAGTCGACCGCATCGCGCACACGTATGGAGAAGCTGCTGCCGGGCGTGCCGCGGCGCAAGCCGACCGACGTCGCGCGGTCCGCCGACCTGCTGCTCCTGACCGTGCCCGACGACATGCTCGGCAACGTGGTCACCACGCTCGCGGGTGCCGGCGCGATCCGTCCCGGTCAGTACGTCGTGCACACCTCGGGGCTTCACGGCCTGTCCGTCCTCGAGCCCGCCCGTCGGCTCGGTGCGCACGTGGTGGCGATGCACCCGGCGATGACGTTCACGGGCACCGACGTCGACCTGCCCCGGCTGCGCGGCTGCGTCTTCGGCGTTACCGCCGAGGGTGAGGACCGTGCCGTTGCGGAGGCCCTGGTCGGCGACCTCGGCGGCGTCGCGATGTTCGTGCCCGAGGAGAAGCGCACGCTCTACCACGCGGGCCTGGCCCACGGCGCGAACCACCTGGTCACGCTCGTGGCCCAGGCGATGGAGCTGCTCTCCGCGTCCGGCGCCGAGGACCCGGCGGCCACGCTCCGCCCGCTGCTCACCGCGGCGCTCGACAACGCGCTCGCCGACGGCGACGCCGCCCTGACCGGCCCGATCGTCCGCGGCGACGTCAACACGGTGGCGGCACACCTGGCGGACATCGCCGCCCACGCACCCGCCACGCTCCCGTCGTACGTCGCGCTGGCCCGGGCGACCGCCGACCGCGCGGTGCTCGACGGACGGCTGCTGCCGATCCGTCGCGCGAAGATCATCGCCCTGCTGGACGGCGCCGAGGCCGCAGCGGTGATCTCCGGCGACCGGAGATGACCAGCTGATGGTGGGGACGCTCACCCTCGCGCACACCCGCGAGGAGCTCGCCGACGCCCTGTCCGCCACCGGCGGGCGGGTCGGCTTCGTGCCGACCATGGGCGCGCTGCACGCCGGCCACGCCGCGCTGCTGCGTACGGCGCGCGAGGCCGTCGGGTCGGACGCGCCCGTCGTGGCGTCGATCTTCGTGAACCCGATGCAGTTCGGCCCCGGCGAGGACCTCGACCGCTACCCCCGCACCCTGGAGCAGGACCTCGAGATGTGCGCCGCCGCAGGTGTCGACCTGGTCTTCGTGCCGGCGGTGGAGACCGTCTACCCAGGTGGCGAACCGCAGGTGACCGTCGACCCCGGGCCGCTGGCCCGCGTGCTCGAAGGGGCGTCGAGGCCGACTCACTTCCACGGCGTGCTGACAGTGGTGGCGAAGCTCCTCGGTCTGGTGCGGCCCGACGTGGCGGTGTTCGGCGAGAAGGACTACCAGCAGCTCGCGCTGATCCGCCGCATGGT
Organism: uncultured Actinomycetota bacterium; assembly: GCA_963745795.1. Lineage (GTDB taxonomy): Bacteria > Actinomycetota > Actinomycetes > Propionibacteriales > Nocardioidaceae > Marmoricola. Next base: position 224,314 of record CAVUYR010000007.1, read on the forward strand.
CTCCGACCTGTGCCTGGGCGTCGACGTGGTCGGCACCCCGACCGTGCGCGAGCCCGACGGGCTGGCCCTCTCCTCGCGCAACGCCTACCTCGACCCATCCGCCCGGCGCTCGGCGCTGGCGCTGTCCGCCGCGCTCCTTGCGGCCCGCGGCGCGGCCGGCCGTGGCGCGGAACAGGCCTTGACGGAGGCCCGTGCGGTGCTGGGCGCTGCACCGGGCGTTGACCTCGACTACCTGGAGCTCACCGGCACCCGATCTCGGCCCGGCCCCCTCCACCGGCGAGGCCCGGCTGCTCGTCGCCGCACGGGTCGGGAGCACTCGCCTGATCGACAACGTCGCACTGATCCTCGGAGGAGGGGACTCCTGATGCTGCGCACCATGATGACCAGCAAGATCCACCGCGCCACGGTGACGCAGGCCAACCTGCACTACGTGGGCTCCGTGACCGTCGACGAGGACCTCCTCGACGCCGCCGACCTGTTGCCCGGCGAGCTGGTCCACATCGTCGACGTCACCAACGGTGCCCGGCTGCAGACCTACACGATCGCCGGTGAGCGCGGCAGCGGCGTGCTCGGCATCAACGGCGCCGCCGCCCACCTGGTCCACCCGGGCGACCTGGTGATCCTGATCGGCTACGGCCAGATGGAGACGGCCGAGGCCCGCGAGCTCCAGCCACGCGTGGTCTTCGTCGACGCCGACAACCGGATCGTCGGCACCGGCAGCGACCGTGCCGAGGCGATCCCCGGCAGCGGGCTTCTCCGCGGCGACGCGGTCGCCTGATGGGGCTGCCCGAGCGGCTTTCCGCCGGCCCGCCGGGCTGGGAGACCTACGCTGACGTCGTCGTGATCGGCTCCGGCATCGCCGGTCTGACCGCCGCGCTCCGGATCCGCGAAGTGCTTCCCGCGGGCGGCTCGGTGATGGTGGTGACCAAGGACATCCTGTCCGCGGGCTCGACCCAATGGGCCCAGGGCGGTATCGCGGCCGCGCTCGGCGACGGCGACACCCCCGAGCAGCACCTGCAGGACACCCTCGTGGCCGGCGCCGGCGTCTGCGACGAGGAGGCGGTCCGGGTACTGGTCACCGAGGGCCCCGATGCGGTCCGGGAGCTGATCGCGCTCGGGACCAACTTCGACCACACGTCCGGCGGCGAGCTGTCGCTGACCCGCGAGGGCGGCCATCTTCGCGACCGGATCGCGCACGCGGGTGGTGACGCGACCGGCGCGGAGATCCAGCGGGCGCTGGTGGCCGCCATCCACGCCTCGCCGGAGATCGGCGTCACCGAGCACGCGCTCGCGGTCGACCTGATCCCGGGTGCCGGCGGCGGCATCGCCGGGGTGACCCTGCACGTGATGGGCGAGGGGCAGCAGGACGGCATCGGCGCCGTGATGTGCCGCGCGGTCGTGCTCGCCTCCGGTGGGCTCGGCCAGGTGTTCTCGCAGACCACGAACCCCCCGGTGTCGACCGGCGACGGCATGGCGGTGGCGCTCCGTGCCGGTGCGGTGCTGCGCGACCTGGAGTTCGTGCAGTTCCACCCGACCGTGATGTGGCTCGGCCCCGACTCCCGCGGGCAGCAGCCGCTGATCTCCGAGGCATTGCGCGGCGAGGGCGCCTTCCTGGTCGACTGGGAGGGCACCCGGTTCATGCAGGGTCTGCACGAGCTCGCCGACCTCGCACCGCGCGACGTGGTCGCCAAGGCGATCACGCGGCGGATGCACGAGGAGAGCAAGCCCCACATGTGGCTCGACGCCCGACACCTGGGGCAGAGCTTCTGGGCGAAGCGGTTTCCCACCATCCTCGCCACCTGCCGCCGGAACGGCGTCGACCCGGTCACCGAGCTGATCCCCGTCGCCCCCGCCTGCCACTACGCATCGGGTGGTGTCGCCACGGACCTCGACGGCCAGTCCTCGCTGCCCGGCCTGTTCGCGACCGGCGAGGTGGCCTGTTCCGGCGTCCATGGCGCCAACCGGCTCGCCTCCAACTCGCTCCTCGAGGGACTGGTCTTCTCGCGCCGGATCGCGGAGGCGATCGAGCGTGACGGGCTGCCCCAGCGCCGCAGCCCGGTGGCCGACGCCCGCGCCGCCGGGCCTGATCAGGGCGGCCGTGATGGCCGACTCGCAACGCGTGATGACCGACAAGGTCGGTGTGCTCCGCACGGCGGCCGGCATGGCGGAGGCGGTCGACGACCTCACCGCTCTCGCCAACAAGGCCGAGGACGACCCACGCACCGAGTCGTGGTCGGTCACCAACCTGGTCACGATCTCGAGCGCGCTGGCGACGGCCGCGTTGCTGCGCGAGGAGACGCGCGGCTCGCACTGGCGCGAGGACTTCCCGGAGCGCGACGACGTGCACTGGCGCGGGCACATCGACGCGGTGCTGGCCGACGGCGTGCTGCGCCCGTCGTACCACCCCGACGCGGTGCACGTATGAGGTTCCACCGGATCCCGCGCGAGCTGTACCGGGAGCTGTCCACCGCCGGGCTCGACGTCGACGCGGTGCACGACCAGATCCTGATCGCGATCCAGGAGGACCTTCCCGACGGTGCCGTCGACGTCACCAGTGACGCGACGATCCCCGTCGACCAGCAGGGCGTGGCCGACTTCGTCGCTCGCGAGGAGGGCGTGGTCGCCGGCCTCGGCGTCGCGGTCGCCGTGTTCCACGTGCTGATGGGCTCCGACGTACACGTCGCGGGCCGCGTCGCCGACGGCACCCGCGTCTCGCCGGGCGACTCGCTGATGCGCGTGTCCGGCCCGACTCGGGGTCTGCTCACGGCCGAGCGGACGGCGTTGAACTTCGCCTCACACCTCTCCGGGGTCGCCACTGCAACCTCCCGCTGGGTGGACGCGCTCGCGGGCACCTCCGCCCGGGTCCTCGACACCCGCAAGACGCTGCCGACGTACCGCACGCTGCAGAAGTACGCCGTGCGGTGCGGCGGCGGGGTGAACCACCGGTTCAGCCTCGCCGACATGGCCCTGGTCAAGGACAACCACGTGCTGGCCGCGGGCGGCGTACTGCCGGCCTACCGGGCGGTGCGCGAGCGCTACCCCGACCTGCCGGTCGAGGTCGAGGTGACCGACCTCGACCAGCTCCGCGAGCTCCTCGACGCGGGCTGCGCCCGGATCCTGCTCGACAACATGAGCAACGAGGCGATGGCCGAGGCGGTCCGGATCACGGCCGGACGGGCCTCGCTGGAGGCGTCGGGCGGGCTCACGTTCGACCGCGCCCGGGAGGTCGCCGAGACCGGCGTGGACTTCATCTCGGTGGGCGCGCTCACCCACTCGGTCAAGGTCTTCGACATCGGTCTAGATCTTTCACCCCACCAGGCTGCTCGCTTCGCTCGTACCCCGGCGGGGACCCCGAAGGATCTCCGATGACGCTCCTCTGTGCCGACATCGGCAACTCCCACACCGTCCTCGGGCTCCTGCGCGATGGCGACGTGCTGGACCACTGGCGGGTGGCAACCGACGAGCGGCGTACCTCGGACGAATGGGCGGTGCTGATCCGTGGCCTGCTCGCGGACTCGACCGTGGCCGACTCCCTGGCCGGGATCTCGGTGCTGCGCCACGGTGCCGGCCGTGCTGCACGAGTGGCGCGACATGCTCCGCTCCCACTTCGGCACCGTGCCCAACGTCGTCGTCGAGCCCGGTGTGCGAACCGGCGTGCCCGTGCTCATGGACAACCCGCGCGAGGTCGGCGCCGACCGGATCGTCAACGCGCTCGCCGCGGCCCAGATGTACGACGGGCCCTGCGATCGTCGTGGACTTCGGCACCGCGACCACGTTCGACGTGGTCAGCCCGCGTGGCGAGTACATCGGCGGCGCGATCGCCCCCGGCATCGACATCTCCCTCGAGGCGCTCGGCCGGCGCGGTGCCCAGCTGCGCAAGGTCGAGCTGCTCCGCCCGCGCCATGTGATCGCGAAGAACACCGTCGAGGCGCTCCAGTCCGGCATCGTCTTCGGCTTCGCCAGCCAGGTCGACGGCATCGTCGCCCGGATGGTCGAGGAGCTCGGGGTGGCGGCGTCCGAGGTCAACGTGGTCGCGACCGGTGGGCTGGCGCCGGTCGTGGTCGACGAGTGCGCGAGCTTCACCGACCACCAGCCCTGGCTGACGCTGCTCGGGCTGGAGATGGTCTTCGGGCGCAACGTCGAGCCCCGCGGTACCCGTTCGCCGCAGGGCGCGGGCGGTCAATAGGCTGGCCGCCATGAGCGAGCACCCGCGAGGACGACCTGCCCGAGCAGATGCGGGTGCGCCGGGAGAAGCGCGCAGCGGCTGCTCGACGACGGCCAGGCGGCCTACCCGCTCGCGGTCCCCCGCACCCACACGCTGCGCGAGGTCCGGGCGACCTACGACGCCGAGCAGCTCGAGCCCGACACCCACACCGGCGACGGTCGTCTCGGTCACCGGCCGGGTGATCTTCCTGCGCAACACCGGCAAGCTCTGCTTCGCCCGGCTGCGCGAGGGCGACGGCACCGAGCTGCAGGTGATGCTGTCGCCTGGCCGACGTCGGCGAGGAGCGGCTCGCCGACGTACAAGGCGCTCGTCGACATCGGCGACCTCGTCGCGGTCACCGGCGAGGTGGTCACCAGCCGCCGCGGCGAGCTGTCCGTGCAGGCCGACCGCGTGGACGATGGCGGCCAAGGCGCTGCGGCCGCTGCCCAACGAGCACCGGCCGCTCTCCGACGAGGCCCGCGTGCGGCTGCGCTACGTCGACATGATCGTCCGCCCGGAGGCCCGCGACATGGTGCGCACCAAGGCCGCGGTGCTGCGCTCGCTGCGGGCCACGCTCGACGGTCAGGGGCTACGTCGAGGTCGAGACGCCGATCCTCCAGCTCACCAACGGCGGCGCCGCCGCCCGCCCGTTCCGCACCCACCTCAACGCGTTCGACCAGGAGATGCTGCTGCGGATCGCGCTCGAGCTCGACCTGAAGAAGGCGATGGTCGGCGGCGTCGACCGGGTCTACGAGATCGGCCGCACCTTCCGCAACGAGGGTCTCGACTCCACCCACGCCGCCGAGTTCTCGATGCTCGAGGCGTACGAGGCCTACGGCGACTACGACACGATGACGGCGCTGCTGCAGCGACCTGGTGCTCGACGCCGCCGCGCGCGATCGGCCGCACCGTCGTGACCGGCCCGGGACGGCTCGGAGATCGACCTGGGCGAGCCCTGGCGCGCAGGCCACGATCCTCGACCTGGTCTCCGAGGCGGTCGGCGAGCAGGTGACCGCGGACACGTCCGCGGAGACGCTCGCGAAGCACGCCGCCAATCACGACGTCGAGCTGCAGCCGGGGTGGAATGCCGGCGAGATCGTGCTCGAGCTGTACGAAAAGCTGGTCGAGCACACGCTGATCCAGCCGACGTTCGTCCGCGACTATCCGGAATCGGTGCGCCCGCTGGCCAAGCCGCACCGCAGCATCGCCGGCCTGAGTCGAGGCGTTCGACCTGATCATCAACGGCGTCGAGCTGGCGCCGGCGTACTCCGAGCTCGAACGACCCGGTCATCCAGCGCGAGCGTCTCGTCGAGCAGTCGCTGCTCGCGGCGCAGGGCGATCCCGAGGCGATGGAGCTCGACGAGGACTTCCTGCGGGCGATGGAGTTCGGCATGCCGCCCGCCGGCGGGATGGGCATGGGCGTCGACCGCCTGGTGATGCTGCTCACCGGCGTCGGAATCCGGGAGACCATTCTGTTTCCGCTGCTGCGTCCGGAATAGAATAGACATTTGTCGCGTCGCTTGGATTGATTCCGGGGTTGTGGGCTACGGTGGCTCACGTCATTTCCACACCATTCCTGGCGAAGATATGTGAGGCTCCGATGGCGCAGAAGGTCAACATCGTTCTGGTCGACGACATCGACCAGACGGATGCCGACGAGACCGTGACCTTTCGGTCTCGACGGCAAGTCAACTACGAGATCGACCTCGAACGCCAAGAACGCCGCAAGCTGCGCGAGGCGCTCGCGCCGTACGTCGGCCACGCTCGCCGGGCGGGCGGCAGCGCCCGCCGCTCGTCGTCCCGGGGCGGCTCGTCGCGCTCCTCGGCCGGCGACATCCGCGAGTGGGCGCAAGGCCAACGGCTACGAGGTCTCCGACCGCGGCCGGATCTCCGGCGAGGTCCGCGAGGCGTACGACGCGTCCGCGCACTGACCGCCGACCTGGCGCCCTCGCTCGCACCCGCCGAGCGTCGTGTCGTTCGCTGTCGGCGAAGGATGCCGGTCGCCGCCGCCGGCGAACACGTAGGGTGGAACACCGGACGTTGTGACGACCCGTGGTCAGCGCCGTACGCGCGTCGGCTGGTCGCGACCACATGGCAGCGACGCGCTATGCGAGGAGCGATGAGGCCATGTTCGAGCGGTTCACCGACCGAGCCCGTCGGGTCGTCGTGCTGGCCCAAGAAGAGGCCCGCATGCTCAGCCACAACTACATCGGCACCGAGCACATCCTGCTCGGCCTGATCCACGAGGGTGACGGCGTCGCCGCCAAGGCGCTCGAGAGCCTCGGCATCTCGCTGGAGGCCGTGCGCGCCCAGGTCGAGGAGATCATCGGCCAGGGCCAGCAGGCGCCCGAGCGGGCACATCCCGTTCACGCCGCGCGCCAAGAAGGTCCTCGAGCTGTCGCCTGCGCGAGGCGCTGCAGCTCGGCCACAACTACATCGGCACCGAGCACATCCTGCTCGGCCTGATCCGCGAGGGTGAGGGCGTCGCCGCCCAGGTGCTGGTCGAAGCTCGGCGCCGACCTCAACCGGGTCCGCCAGCAGGTGATCCAGCTGCTCAGCGGCTACCAGGGCAAGGAGACCGCAGACCGCCGGGCACGGCCGCCGAGGGCGCGCCGTCGTCCTCGCTGGTGCTCGACCAGTTCGGCCGCAACCTCACGCAGGCCGCCCGGGAGGGCAAGCTCGACCCGGTCATCGGGCGCGAGAAGGAGATCGAGCGGGTCATGCAGGTCCTCTCGCGGCGCACCAAGAACAACCCGGTGCTGATCGGCGAGCCCGGCGTCGGCAAGACCACGATCGTCGAGGGGCTGGCCCAGGACATCGTCACGCGGCGACGTGCCCGAGACGCTCAAGGACAAGCAGATCTACACGCTCGACCTCGGTGCCCTGGTCGCCGGCTCGCGCTACCGCGGTGACTTCGAGGAGCGCCTGAAGAAGGTGCTCAAGGAGATCCGCACCCGCGGCGACATCGTCCTGTTCATCGACGAGATCCACACCCTCGTCGGTGCCGGTGCGGCCGAGGGCGCGATCGACGCGGCGAGCATCCTCAAGCCGATGCTGGCCCGCGGTGAGCTGCAGACGATCGGCGCGACCACGCTCGACGAGTACCGCAAGCACCTCGAGAAGGACGCCGCGCTCGAGCGCCGGTTCCAGCCGATCCAGGTCGCAGGAGCCGTCGATCGCGCACACGATCGAGATGCTCAAGGGCCTGCGCGACCGCTACGAGGCGCACCACCGGGTGACGATCACCGACGAGGCGCTGGTGGCCGCGGCGACGCTGGCCGACCGCTACATCTCCGACCGGTTCCTGCCGGACAAGGCGATCGACCTGATCGACGAGGCCGGGCTCGCGGCTGCGCATCCGCCGGATGACCGCGCCGCCGGACCTGCGCGAGTTCGACGAGAAGATCGCCGACGTCCGCCGCCACAAGGAAGGCGCGATCGACGCCCAGGACTTCGAGGCCGCAGCGCGCCTGCGCGACGAGGAGAAGAAGCTGATCCTGGCCAAGGCCGAGCGCGAGAAGCAGTGGAAGGCCGGCGACATGGACGTCGTCGCCGAGGTCGACGAGGAGCTGATCGCCGAGGTGCTCGCCGTCGCGACCGGCATCCCGATCGTCAAGCTGACCGAGGAGGAGTCCACGCCGGCTGCTGCAAGATGGAGGACGAGCTGCACAAGCGGGTCATCGGCCAGGACGAGGCCGTCAAGGCGCTGTCCCGGGCGATCCGTCGTACCCGCGCCGGCCTGAAGGACCCGAAGCGTCCCGGTGGGTCGTTCATCTTCGCCGGGCCCGTCCGGCGTCGGCAAGACGTGGCTGTCCAAGACGCTGGCGGAGTTCCTGTTCGGCGACGAGGACGCGCTGATCCAGCTCGACATGAGCGAGTTCTCGCGAGAAGCACACGGTCTCGCGGCTGTTCGGCTCGCCTCCCGGCTACGTCGGCTACGAGGAGGGCGGCCAGCTCACCGAGAAGGTGCGCCGCAAGCCGTTCTCCGTGGTGCTGTTCGACGAGGTCGAGAAGGCCCACCCGGACATCTTCAACTCGCTGCTGCAGATCCTCGAGGAAGGTCGCCTGACCGACTCCCAGGGCCGGGTGGTCGACTTCAAGAACACCGTGATCATCATGACCACCAACCTCGGCACCCGCGACATCGCCAAGGGCCAGAACCTCGGGTTCAGCCAGTCCAGCGACGCCGCGGGGTCCTACGAGCGGATGAAGGCGAAGGTCTCGGAGGAGCTCAAGCAGCACTTCCGGCCGGAGTTCCTCAACCGCGTCGACGAGATCATCGTGTTCCCGCCGCTGTCGCAGGACGCAGATCATCCAGATGGTCGACAACATGATCGACGCTCGTCGAGATGCGCATGAAGGACCGCGACATGTCGATCGAGCTGACCCAGCGCGCCAAGGAGCTGCTCGCCGACGCGCGGCTTCGACCCGGTGCTCGGTGCCCGGCCGCTGCGTCGCACCGTCCAGCGCGAGATCGAGGACGTGCTCGCCGAGAAGATGCTGTACGGCGAGGTCGGCCCCGGCCAGATCGTGCTGGTCGACGTCGAGGGCGAGGAGGGACCGACCGCAGCGTTCACCTTCAAGGGCACCCCGCACGTCGAGATGCCCGACACCGTGCCGGTGGAGGCCACGGTCGGTCCCGCCACTGGCGGTCCCGACGACTCCGAGGGCCCGGTCGACCTGCCCCGTGCCGAGGGCAGCGAGTAACACCCGGCATCACGACGAAGGGCCGGATCCCGCGTGGTCCGGCCCTTCGTGCCGTCCGGGGGTGTGCTGCTGGCCACCGGTCAGGGCAGGGCGAACCGGTCGTCGGGGAGCGCCACGACCAGGCCGTCGGCGACCAGCGAGGCGAGGGCGCGCTCGCGCTGCGGCCCGTCGGCCCACGCGGGGTCGAGCGCGGCCTTGGGTCGACGCTGGCCGTCCGTGTCGCGCAGCACGGCCAGCAGCCGACCGCGGCACTGCCGGTCGGTGCCGGCGTACGTCTGCACCTTGCGGGCCGGGCCGTCGTGCGCCGGGCGTCCGGCGGCCAGCCACGCGCACCGGTCGAGCGAGCGGGCAGCCGGTCGCACGCGGGGTTGCGTGGCCGTGCACACCAGTGCGCCGAGCTCCATCACCGCGACGGCCCAGTGGGCGGCCACGGCCGGCTCGTCCGGGCAGCAGCCGCGGTCGGCCAGCTGGCGCTCGGCCGCGGTCACCGCGCGGCGACGGGAACTCGGCGCCGGCCACGGCGCGCGCCAGCACCCGGCGCACGTTGGTGTCGAGCACGACGTGCCGCTGCCGGTAGGCGAACGACGCGACGGCCGCCGCGGTGTAGTCGCCGACCCCGGGCAGCGCCCGCAGCGCGTCGTACGACGCGGGCACCTGGCCGTCGTGCCGTTCCACGATCGCCTGAGCGCGCGGCGTGCAGGCGCAGCGCCCGCCGCGGGTAGCCGAGCCGGCCCCAGGCCCGGACCGCCTCGCCGGCCGGTTCGGCGGCAAGGGCGGCCGGGGTCGGCCACGCCGCCAGCCACGCGGTCCAGACGGGCAGCACGCGGGCGACCGGCGTCTGCTGGAGCATGAACTCGCTGACCAGGATCCCCCACGGGCTCGCCCCGGGGGCGCGCCACGGCAGGTCGCGGGCGTGCTCGTCGTACCAGCGGAGCACTGGCTCGTGCAGGTCGCTCATCGCAGCGGACGCTATCCGGGCGTGCCTCCGCGGTTCGGGGCGGGCCGCTGCATAGCGTGGCCCCATGTCGTCCATGGCTCCCCGCGGACCGCTCCCGGCCCGGGTCTACTGGGCCCGGCGCACCCTCGTGCTCGTCGTCGCCCTGGCCCTGGTGTTCGGCATCGGCAAGCTCCTGACCGGGTTCGGGGGCGACCCGCAGGCGACGACCGCGGCCGCCGCGCCGTCGAGGACGGCGCAGCCGACCGCGACCGCGAGCCCGACCGCGAGCCCGACGGTGCCGGCGGCGCAGCCGACGAAGGCGCAGAAGGGCAAGAAGACCGTCCTGCCGCTCTCCGTGCCGACCGGCACCTGCGACCCGGCCAACATCGACGTGGTCCCGGCCGTGCGCAAGGTCGACGGTGGCAGCACGATCACGCTGCCGCTCAAGCTGGTCTCGACCGACGGTTCGTGCACCTGGCAGGCCTCACCGGACGCGCTCGTGGTCAAGGTGGTCTCGGGCAAGGACCGGATCTGGACCAGCCAGGACTGCCGCACCTCGGTGCCCACGCAAGACGTCGTCGTGCGTCCCGCGGGCGAGAAGGCGACCGTTGTCGACGTGGCCTGGACCGGCCGGCGCTCCCGCGAGGGCTGTCCGAAGGGCACCGAGTGGGCCGACGTCGGCTACTACCACGTGATCGCGGCGACGCTGGGCGGCGAGCCGACGGACGTCCAGTTCCAGGTGGTCGGGCCACCGCGGCCGACGGTCACCAAGACCACGCACCCGAAGCCGGAGAAGAAGCCCAGCGCGACGGCGACGCCGAAGGGCTGAACAGCTAGACGTAGCGCTCGAGGAAGCTGGACTCGGCGAGCCGCGAGAGACCCTCGCGAACGCTCCGGGCCCGGAGCTCGCCGACGCCGTCGACCATCTGCAGGTCCTCGGCGGTCGCCGAGAGCAGCTTCTGCAGCGAGCCGAAGTGCTCGACCAGCCGGTCGGCGACCAGGCCGGGCAGGCGGGGCACCTTGGCCAGCAGCCGGTGCCCGCGCGGGGCCACGGTCGCGTCCAGCGGCTCGGCGGACGGGAGTCCCAGCGCGGCCGCGACGGCGGCGACGTCGACCAGCTCGGTCTGCGACAGGAGGGCCAGGTTGTAGAGCACCTCCTCCGTCGTACGACGCCGGCGCCCCTGGAGGTAGTCGCGCACGACGAGCAGCCGCTCGCTCTCGACCCCGGTGACCAGCTCCTCGAGCTGCAGCGACAGCAGCCGGCCGTCGGTGCCGAGCTCGAGCACGTAGCCCTCGATCTCGCGCGCGATCCGGGTCACCATCTCCAGCCGCTGCGCGACCACGGCGACGTCGCGCACGGTCACCAGGTCCTCGATCTCCAGCGCGGAGAGCGTGCTGGAGACCTCGTCGAGCCGGGTCTTGTAGCGCTCGAGCGTGGCCAGCGCCTGGTTGGCGCGGGACAGGATCTGGGCGGAGTCCTCGAGCACGTAGCGGATGTGCCCGACGTACACGGCGATGATCTGCATCGACTGCGACACCGAGATCACCGAGAGTCCGGTCTGCCGCGCGACCCGATCGGCGGTGCGGTGCCGGGTGCCGGTCTCGTTGCTCGGGATGCCGGGGTCGGGCATCAGGTGCACCGCGGCCCGGATGGATGCGGCTGGCGTCGCGGTCGAGCACGATCGCGCCGTCCATCTTGGCCAGCTCGCGCAGCCCGGTCGCGGTGAACGGCACGTCGAGCGTGAAGCCGCCGGTGCTCATCGCCTCGACGGTGCGGTCGTGGCCCAGCACCAGCAGCGCGCCGGTGCGTCCGCGCAGGATGCGCTCGAGGCCGTCGTGCATGGCGGTGCCCGGCGCCACGGCCGCGAGGGTTGCTCGCAGCCGGGCGAGGTCATGCGACCGGTCGTCCGCCACCGTTTGTCCACTCCCCGTCGAGTCGCGGCTCACCTGATCGGCACGGGTGAGTCGCACGTCAGTCTAGGGGAGGAGCGCCCATCGCCCACGACGGATTTCCGACGCGTGGACCAGTCCCCGGCCTCACCAGCGCGGCGCGTCCGGCAGCGCGCGTGGCCCCGTGGCCTCGGGTTGCTCCACCAGCTTGACCAGCCGCAGCGCCGCGTGGATGTGGTCGATCTCCATCACGCGCATGCCATCGACGATGCGGCTGCTGCCCGCGGAGGCAGCCGAGTCGGCGGGCACGATCGCCGCCTTGAAGCCGAGACGCGCCGCCTCTGCCAGCCGCTGCGGGAGGTCGGGCACGCGCCGGAGCTCGCCGGACAGCCCGAGCTCACCGATCGCGGCGACGTCGCGGCCGAGCGGCCGGCCGGCGTGGGCCGAGGCGATCGCGAGCGCGACCGCGGTGTCGCTGGCGCTGCCGGACAGCCGGGCGCCGCCGACGGTGGAGACGAACACGTCGTGGCCGTGGAGCCGGATCCGGGCGTGCTGCTGGAGGACGGCCAGGATCATCGCCACCCGGGACCCCTCCACGCCGGACGTCGTACGGCGCGGCCGCTCCGCGGGTGAGAGCGCCACCAGCGCCTGGACCTCGGCCAGGAGCGGCCGGCGGCCCTCCATCGCCACCGACACCGCGGTGCCGGGCGTGGTGCCGTGGTGGGCGTCGAGGAACAGCCCGGTCGGGTCGGTGATCGCCTCGATCCCGGCGGAGGAGAGGTCGAAGCAGCCGACCTCGTCGACCGGCCCGTAGCGGTTCTTCACCGCACGCACCATGCGCAGCCGCGAGTTGCGGTCGCCCTCGAAGTGGAGGACGACGTCGACGAGGTGCTCGAGCACCCGGGGACCGGCGATGCTGCCGTCCTTGGTCACGTGGCCGACCAGCACTGTGGTGATGTTGCGCAGCTTGGCCATCCGGATCAGCGCGGCCGCGACCTCCTTGACCTGGGTGACCCCGCCCGGGACGCCGTCGACGTCGGCCGCGCTGATGGTCTGGACCGAGTCGATCACCAGCAGCGTGGGGCGCACGGCCTCGACGTGGCCGAGCACGGCCCCGAGGTCGGTCTCGGCCGCGAGGTAGAGCTCGTCGTGGATGCCGCCGGTGCGGTCGGCGCGCAGCCGCACCTGCGCTGCGGACTCCTCGCCGGTGATGTAGAGCGTGCGGTGGCGGACCCGGGCGGTCTGGGAGGCCACCTCGAGCAGCAGCGTGGACTTGCCGACGCCCGGCTCACCGGCGAGCAGGATCGCGGCGCCGGGGACCAGGCCGCCGCCGAGCACCCGGTCGAGCTCCGGCACGCCGCTGGTGCGTGCGTGGGAGTCCTCGGCGGGCACGTCACCGATCGGCACGGCCGGCGTGGTCACCGGCCCGGCCTGCACCCGGCTCCGGGGTGCCTGTGCCTCGGCGACGCTGCCCCAGGCCTGGCACTCACCGCAGCGGCCGACCCACTTCGCGGTCTCCCAACCGCACTCGGCGCAGCGGTAGCTGGCACGAATGCGGGTCGTCGTCTTCGCCATGGCGTCGAACCTAGGCGAGGGCGCCGACAGTTCCCGGGAGAACCCACCCAGGGGTGGTGGAGGACCTGTGGCCGATAACATTGGATCGATCCACACGGAAGGGGGGATGGACCATGAACCGGCACGTCGGTCGGCTCGGCGTACCTCCGACCCTGACCACCGTCGCCGACCGCGCGGGGGTCTCCCGGCAGACGGTCTCCAACGCGCTCAACAACCCCGACCTGCTGCGCCCCGACACCCTCGAGCGCGTGCTGCACGTGATCGCGGAGCTGGGCTACACGCCCAACCGGGCCGCGCGGCAGCTGCGCAGCGGCACCTCGCACCTGGTCGGGCTGCGCTTCGAGGCCGCCCAGGAGGGCACCACCAACGCGCTGATGGACCGCTTCCTGCACTCCCTGGTCGAGACCACGCGCGAGAACGGGCAGCACATCCTGCTGTTCTCGGGTGACCCCGAGGACGCCCTCGACGGCTACGACGACCTGCTGCGCTCGACCGCGGTCGACGCCTTCGTGATCACCGACACCTACACCGGCACCCCGCAGGCCGCGTGGCTGCAGCAGCGGGAGGCGCCGTTCGTGGCGTTCGGCCGCCCGTGGGACGACCCGACGGCCAACTACGCGTGGGTCGACGTCGACGGCGCCGCCGGCGCCCGCCTCGCCACCGAGCACCTGCAGGAGCAGGGCCATCGCCGGATCGCGTGGCTGGGCTGGGAGAAGACGTCGCGGATCGGCGAGGACCGCCGCGCCGGCTGGACCGCTTCCATGCTCGACGCCGAGCTCGACACCGACGGCCTGGCGGTGCGGATCACGGACAACGTCGACGCCGCCCGGATGGCCGCGCACGATCAGATCGACGCCGGCACGACCGGCTTCGTGTGCGCCAGCGACACGATGGCCATGGGCGTGCTCCGGGCGTTGGACGAGCGCTCGATGCGGGCCGGCAGTGACGTCGGCGTGGTCGGCTTCGACGACTCCGCCGCCGCCCAGGTCACCGGCCTGTCCTCCGTGCGCCAGCCCCTCGAGCAGGTCGCCGTCGAGCTGGTCGGCCTGCTCCGCGCCGCACTCGACGGCGTGCCGACCCCCGCCTCCGGCACCGTGCTCACCCCCACCCTCGTCGTACGCGCCTCGTCGTTGCGGGGCTGAGCAGACGGAATTCCCGGTAATCCCGGCCATTCAGCACCTCCTGACGGCCTGTGGACGTGCTTTCTGGTCGGGACTATCCGCCGGTTCCGGTCCACAACAAGCAGGCTCCAGCTCCCCTCCACAGGTCGCTGACGCGAGCGTGCGAGGGATCCGTGCCCGGCGTTGGTTGGCCGGATGGGAGAACACCGCTGGAGCCCGACCTGTCGCCGTCCGAGCGGTCTGGTGTGCCCGGTCCCCATCGATCCCGCGGGGGTTGACGGGCCTACGCGAGGGCGGGCGCGCGGGCCGAGATACCGCCAGACATCCGCCGGGCTGTACGTGCCGGCAACGGTGGGCGCCGATGTGGTCGAGCAGCGGATCCTGGAGCAGGCCGCACGCATCCGTACCTACGGAGCGGTCACCGGATGGGCATCGCTCCGCTGGCAGGGGGCGAACTTCTTCGACGGTACGACGGCCGCCGGCGCCAGGCACCTGCCGGTGCCGCTCGTGGTGGGCCGCTACCGACTGCGACCCGATCCGCGCTGCACCGTCTCCGAGGAGCAGCTGGCCCCGACGGAACGGGTCGAGATCGGCGGCATCTGGTGCACCACGGTCGAACGTGCCGTGTTCGACGAGATGCGACGCACACGAGAGGTTCGGACCGCCGTCGTCGTGATCGAGATGGCGGTTGCGGCCGGCCTCACGACGGTCGCGTCGTACGCCCGCTACATCGCGCCCGGGCGCAATGCCTGGACCGGCATCCCCTTTGTGCGCAAGGCCCTCCTGTTGGCCATCGACGACAGTCGGTCCCCGCAGGAGACGCGGATGCGACTGTGCTGGGTACTCGACGCGGAGCTCCCACCACCTCTGTGCAACCGCGAGCTGTTCGACCTCGACGGCAACCTGATCGGCATACCGGACCTGTTCGACCCGGTGGCCGGCCTCGTCGGGGAGTACGACGGCGCCGACCACAAGGACGGGCAGCGACACCGGCGCGACGTCGCGCGAGAGGAACGGTTCCGCGACCACGGGCTGGAGTACTTCGAGGTCGTCGGCGGGGACCTGCGCGACCGTGGCCTCGTGGTCGCCCGCATGCTCAATGCCCGGAGCCGCGCGAGGTTCCTGCCTCCGGAGTCGTGCTCCTGGACGTTGACGCCGCCTCCGTGGTGGCCCGAGCGCGGATAGTCCCGGCCGATAGGCACCGCGGAGGACCCTTCTGAGGTGCCGTTTGGCCGGGACTATCCCCGCCCGCCCTCAGAAGTCCTTCGACCAGACGTTGACGGCGTAGTCGACGCTGGTGCCGGTGTGCTCGGACAGCACGTCGTCGGCGGTACGACGGGTGAACTCGATCCGGACCACGGCCTCTAGGTCCGCGCGGGTGTCGAACTGCCAGGACGTCAGCACCGGGCGCCGGGTCCACCCGCGGGACGTCCAGAACCGCTGCACGGTCTCGGGGTCGATGTCCGGGTAGCCGCGGCGGAACCAGCCGCCGAACGTCGAGCGGGTGCCGTCGTTGTCGACCACGAACGCGGTGCCGCCGCGCCGGACCACTCGGTCCAGCTCGCGAAGGCCGGGCTCGCAGCCGGGGCCGAAGAAGTACGCCCAGCGGGCCTGCACAACGTCGACCGAGGCGTCCGGCAGCGGGAGGGCGGTCGCGCTGCCCTGGCGCACCGACACGGACGGGAGCGCGCGGCACCGGCGCCGGGCGAGGTTCACCAGCCCGGGGTGCGGCTCCACGCCGACGACGCTGCGCGCCGTGCCGAACGACGAGGAGGCCCAGCGCGGCAGGTGGAACCCGGTGCCGCAGCCGATGTCGAGCAGGTCGCGACCGTCCCAGGACGCCACGGACCGCATCGCCGTCTCGACCAGGCAGGAACGGTCGAACGCGTGGTTCTCGACCTCGTAGACGGCCGGGTGCTCCCAGATGTTCGGGCTGCGCACAGCTCCCGGTGACAGGCCGGGAACCCTAGAGGCGGACGAGCCCGTCACGGGTCTGGAACTGCACCGCCTGGATGCCCGGCGTGCCGTGCGGGGCGACCCAGTCGACCTTGACGTCCTCGAGCGGCTGCTCGACGGACTGGCCGAGCCAGTCGCTGACCCGCTTCGGGTCGCCGGCGATCTCGATCGACGCCAGCGACACCTCGCCGCTGGCCCCGTGGCTGGGGTGCTGCGATGTGCCGGCCTCGCCCTGCCACTCGATGAAGAACGGGAGCTGCGGGTCGGACTGGAGGCCCCTCACGCCGAGCTGCTTCCAGCGGAGCTCCGTGCCGTCGGGGCGGTGCCGGTTGCCGTTGACGGCCACGCGCCCCAGGCGCGACTCGTGCGGGTGGATGTCGTCGACGGCGACGACCCAGCCGAGCCAGCCGCCTCCGAGGAGCGAGCGCGCGCGCACCGCCTGGCCGAAGGGCGCCTTGTCGGACGCCGGGTGGTCGAGCACCTCCACCACTTCGAGATAGGTGTCGTCACGTAGCGGAAGGATCCGGTTGCGCGTTCCGAAGCGCGGGTGGACACCGCCGTCCTGGAACGGTTCCCCCAGAAGATGCGAGATGCGCTGCACAGTCGCGGCCAAGCCGTCGGGGTCCGCGGCGAACGAGAGGTGGTCCAGTCGCATGTGCAAGATTGTGGCCTTGCCGCCATTGCGACGTGACACCGGGGTCCGTCAGGACCGCGCCGGATCGGCCGGATGCACCGCCAGCCGGGACCGAGAGGCCAAGTGGGCTTCGCAATTCGCCGCGAGCACGTCGTACGCCGGCTGCCCCATGAGCTCGATCAGCTCGGTCGCGTTGGAGACGAACACGGGCTCGACGGCCACGTGGGCCTCGGTGTTTCCGCTGCAGTACCAGTCGAGGTCGTGCCCGCCCGGCCCCCAGCCGCGGCGGTCGTACTCGGCGATCGTGACCTCCGTGTACGCCGTGTCGTCCTGCCGGGTCACCTCTCGGAACGTCCGCCGGATCGGCAGCTGCCAGCAGACGTCGGGCTTGGTCTCCACGAAGTGCACGTCCTCCCGGATCGCGAGGTGGTGGAGGGCGCAGCCGTAGCCACCCTCGAACCCGGCGGAGTTGTGGAAGATGCAGGCACCCCCGACGACACGCGTCTTCCGCTCGCCGTCCTCCCTCACGACCCAGCCGGACCTCTTGACCCGGCCCTTGGCGTCGAGCGCCCGCGATCGCTTCTCCCAGATGCTGTCGTCGAGCCGGTCGACCCACTTCGCGACGCGGGTCTCGTCCTCGCCGTCCTTCTTCTCGCCGTCGGAGAAGTGTGCGCCGAGCGTGCAGCAGCCGACGTCCGGCGACGCGGCGTAGATGCCCGGGCACCCGTTGCCGAAGATGCAGGTCCAGCGCGAGGTCAGCCAGGTGAGGTCGCACCGGAACACCTGACTCGCGTCCGCCGGGTCCTCGAACTCGACAAAGGCACGCGGGAACACCAGGTCGACCTCGGGCATGTCCGCAACCCTACGACCGGCTCCGTCGCTCCCGACCGGCCGGTAGCGTGGGGACATGCGGCTGGGCGTTCTCGACATCGGCTCCAACACGGGGCACCTGCTCGTGGTGGACGCCCACGCGGGTGCCGCGCCGACCCCGGCCTTCTCGCACAAGGAGCCGCTCCGGCTCACCGAGCACCTCGACGGCGAGGGAGCCGTGAAGCAGAAGGGGATCGACGCTCTCGCGGGCTTCGTCGCCGACGCACTCCGCGTGGCCGAGGACAAGGGCTGCGAGGAGGTGATCGGGTTCGCGACCTCCGCGGTGCGTGACGCCACGAACTCCGACGACGTGCTCGGCAACGTCAAGGACGCGAGCGGCGTCGACATCCAGGTGCTGCCCGGCGAGGACGAGGCCCGGCTGACGTTCCTCGCCGTACGTCGCTGGTTCGGCTGGTCGGCCGGCCGGCTCGCGGTCTTCGACATCGGCGGCGGCTCGCTCGAGATCGCTGCCGGGGGCGACGAGTCGCCCGACGTCGCCTGGTCGTTGCCGCTGGGCGCCGCGCGGCTGACCCGCGAATACCTCGCCGACGGACGCGGCGACAAGGCGATCCGCACGCTGCGCAAGCACATCCGTACCTCGGTAGCCCACGACGCAGGCATGCTGCTGCGCTCGGGTGCGCCCGACGTCGCGGTCGCCACGTCCAAGACGTTCCGCTCGTTGGCGCGCATCTGCGGCGCCGCGCCGTCCAGCGAGGGTGACTTCGTCAGCCGGACGCTCACCGCCGACGACCTCACCGAGTGGATCCCCAAGCTCCTCGAGATGGACGACGACGAGATCTCCGACCTGCCGGGGGTCTCGTCCAGCCGCTCGCACCAGATGGTCGCCGGCGCCCTGGTCGCCGCCGCGGTGCTCGACATCTTCGATCTGCCCCAGCTGGAGATCTGCCCATGGGCGATGCGCGAGGGCGTAATCCTCGAACGGCTCGACCAAATCAGCTTCCTCGGTCATTGAGCCGTCGATGACCGCACCCCTGTTCGCGCTCTCCACCGCCTCGGTCTACCCCGAGTCGACCGCCCACGCCTTCGGCTACGCCGGCAAGCTCGGGTACGACGCACTGGAGGTGATGGTCGGCATCGACGAGCTGAGCCAGTCTGTCGAGAGCGTCCAGCACCTGGTCGACTACCACCAGCTTCCCGTGTGTGCGGTGCATGCACCGTGCCTGCTGATCACGCAACGGGTCTGGGGCACCGACCCCTGGGGCAAGCTCGAGAGGTCGGCCGAGATGGCGACCACCCTCGGGGCCGACGTGGTGGTCGTGCACCCGCCGTTCCGCTGGCAGCGCGACTACGCGGCCGGGTTCGTCAAGGGCATCGCCGACCTGGAGCGTCGTACGGGCATCGCGTTCGCGGTCGAGAACATGTACCCATGGCGGGCCACGCCCAAGCGCGAGATGCAGGTCTACCTGCCGGGCTGGGACCCCTCGGAGGAGACCTACGCCAATGCGACCGTCGACCTCTCGCACTCCTCGACGGCGCAGTCCGACCCGCTCGCCATGGTGCGCCGGCTCGGCCCCCGGATGCGTCACCTCCACCTCGCCGACGGCAGTGGATCGCCCAAGGACGAGCACCTCATCCCGGGTCGCGGCAACCAGCCCGCCGGCGCGCTGCTCGAGCACCTGGCCACGACCGGGTTCACCGGCCACATCGTGGTCGAGGTCAACACCCGCAAGGCCGGTGGCCGCGAGCAGCGGGAGGCCGACCTGGCGGAGGCGCTGGCGTTCGCGCGGCTGAACTTCGCCCGGGTGCCCCGGTGAGTGTCCGGTGAGTGTCCGGTGAGTGGCCGCGTGAGGACCGCGTGAGGACGCGGTGAGCACCCCGAGGCAGGCCGCGCGCGGTCGCCGTCCGGGCACGCCCGACACCCGCGAGGAGATCCTGAGGGCGGCGCGTGACCTGTTCGCGGCCTCCGGCTTCGCGGCCACCTCGATGCGCGCGATCGCGGCCCGGGCGGGCGTCGACCCCTCGCTCGTGCACCACTACTTCGACAGCAAGGCCGACCTGTTCGTGTCGGCGCTGAAAGTGCGCGTGGACCCGCGCCAGGCACTGCTCCCGGTGATCGAGGCCGGGCCTGACGGCGCGGGGGAACGGATCCTGCGGGTGCTGCTCACGGTCTGGGGCGACGAGGAGTCGCGAACGCCGCTCCTCGGCCTCGTGCGGGGGATCCTCGAACCCGCCGGCGCCACGCTGGTGCGCGACGCGGTGTTCGGACTGGTGCTGGGACCGGTCGGGCACGGGCTCGGGATCGACCAGCCGGAGCGCCGGATGGCCCTGGTCGCCAGCCAGCTGAGCGGCATCATCCTGCTCCGCTACGTCGTCGAGGCGCCGCCGCTGGTGGCGATGACGGACGACGAGCTGGTCGCGTCGTACGCGCCCACGATTCAGCGCTACCTGACTGGTCCACTTCCAGATCGACCTTGACGAGGTCCGCGCCCGAGTCTTAAATTCATCACATGGTGAATAACGCGGTCGAGACACAGGCGCTCCGCGTCGTGCGCGGCGGCAACGTCGTGCTGCGTGACCTCGACGTGGCCGTGCCGGTCGGGTCGGTGACCGGGCTGCTCGGTCCTTCGGGCTGCGGCAAGTCCACCCTGATGCGCGCGATCGTCGGCGTGCAGGCGATCGCCTCGGGCTCGGTGTCCGTGCTCGGCCGTCCCGCGGGCTCGGCCGACCTGCGGCACCGGATCGGCTACGTCACGCAGTCCGCGAGCGTGTACGACGACCTCACCGTGCTCGAGAACCTGCGCTTCTTCGGCAAGGTGCTCGGTGTGCGTGCGGAGCGGATCCGCACCTGCCTGGAGCAGGTCGACCTGGTCGAGCAGTCCGACCAGGTGGTTGGCCGGCTCTCCGGCGGCCAGCGGTCCCGGGTCTCGCTGGCGGTCGCGCTCCTCGGCGAGCCCGACCTGGTTGTCCTCGACGAGCCGACCGTCGGCCTCGACCCCGTGCTGCGCCAGCAGCTCTGGGGCACGTTCCACGAGCTGGCCGCGGCCGGCGCGGCGGTCTTCGTGTCCAGCCACGTGATGGACGAGGCGGAGCGCTGTGACCGGCTCCTGCTGATGCGCGAGGGCGTGATCATCGCCGACGACACCCCCGAGGGGCTCCGCCGGCGCACCGGCACCCCGGACATCGAGAGCGCGTTCCTGTCCATCGTCAAGGGCGAGGAGGTCCACTGACCATGAACCCCAACCGACCACTCGCTGCGCTCGCCCGGGGACCCCGAGAGCCATGACTCCGCGGATCCTGCTCGCCGTCGCCGGCCGCGTGCTCAACCAGATCCGGCGCGACCGCCGCACGCTAGCCATGCTCCTGGTGCTCCCGTGCGCGCTGATGACGCTGCTGTGGTGGATGTTCGACGACCTGACGTTCCGGGCGCTCGGCCCCGCCCTGCTGGCGTTGTTCCCGTTCATCATCATGTTCCTGGTGACCAGCGTGACCACGCTGCGGGAGCGGACGTCCGGCACGCTCGAGCGGCTGCTGGCGATGCCGATGGGCAAGTTCGACTTCCTCGGTGGCTACGCCCTCGCGTTCGGGCTGGTCGCTGCCGTCCAGTCAGCGCTCGCGGTGGGGCTCTCAGTCCTGGTGCTCGGCCTCGACGTGCAGGGGCCGGTCTGGGTGCTGACCCTGGTCGCGATCGCCGACGCCGTCCTCGGCACCGCGCTCGGGCTCTTCGTCTCCGCGTTCGCCCGCACCGAGTTCCAGGCCGTGCAGTTCATGCCGCTGGTGGTGATCCCGCAGATCCTGCTGTGCGGGCTGTTCGTGGCCCGCGACGAGATGCCGGCTGTGCTCGGGTTCATCTCGGACCTGCTCCCGCTGTCGTACGCCGTCGACGCGATGCAGGGTGTCGCCCAGGACATCGCGCTGAGCGAGATCGCGCGCGACCTCGGGATCGTGGTCGCGTTCGCCGTGGCCGGGCTGGCGCTGGGCGCGGTCACGCTACGCCGGCAGTCGGCCTGACCGCCCGGCCTCAGTCCCTCGCCAGGCGCAGCAGAACCGGGTTGGCGATCGAGCGGGCCAGGCGCGCCGCGGCCTCGGCCTCACCTTCGCGGCCGAGGGCGGCACCGTGGAGCATCGACCGGACGTTCAGCTCACGCATGCCGGTCCGGGAGGCCAGCAGCCGGAGCGCGTCCACCCAGTTCGCGGTCTCGGGGTGTCCGTGGCGGAGCCCGAGCGTGCACTGGGCGTCGAGGATGTAGCCGTCGAGCCACACGTAGGGGTCGGACAACCGGTTGCTTCGCAGCCGTGCGTCGGCCAGCAGCTCGAAAGCGAGGTCCGTCTCGCCGCGGGCCTCCGCGGCGAGGGCCAGGCCCCGGCCGGAGATGCCCTCCCAGCAGGGGTCACCGAGCTGGCAGGCGCGCGCGAACGCCTGGTCGAGCACCTCCGCAGACCGGGAGGCGTCCCCGCGTGCGAGCTCGAGCTGGCCACGCAGCGCCTGCGGCCACGGCAGGAAGGCGAGCCAGTGCTCGCGGAGGCTCAGCTCCACGGCGGCGTCGAGCTCCGCCTCGGCCTCCGCCAGGTCACCCCGGAGCAGGTGGACGCGGCCGAGCATCGCCGCGGCGTAGGCGGCCCGCCGGCCGTCGCCGGCCAGCCCGGCCAGCCGCCTGCCCTCGGCGAGGTGGAGCAAGGCGCTGACGTAGTCGGCGCGGTCGCTCTCGACCGAACCCAGGTACGTCGTGGCCTTCGCCGCGACCGCGGGATCGCCGGCGCCGAGGTCGCGAGCCTGCGAGAGCCACACCTCGGCCCGCTCGTAGCGCGCCCGCAGGAAGTCCACGTAGCCCAGCTCGGCACGGGCCTCCGCCATCGCGGCAGCGTCGGCGAGTCCCGCGGCGATGTCGTCGGCGGCCAGCAGCGTTGCCATCCCCTCCTCGTCGAGGCCGCGCAACGAGTGAACGAGGGTGCCGGCGAGCGCCAGCCGGGTGCTGAGCCTGAGGCGGGCGTGGTCGCCCCGGTCGGACATCCGGACCGCGGCCCGGAGCGAGTCGGCGCCGGTCTCGGTGGCGCCGGCGGCGACCGCGGCAGCGCCGGCCTCGGCCAGCGCCTCGATCGACGCCTTGGTCGCGACCTCCCGGTCGCCGACGCGGCGCTCGCGGATCGCGGCCGCGACGGCCGGCCCCGGGACGGTGCCGAGCTCGCGCGCCAGCACCTCGGTGCAGATCGCGAGCTGGTGCTGCGCCGCGGCCTCGTCGCCGGTCATCCGGTACAGCCGGATCAGGAGCGCATGGTGGTTCTCGTCGAGCGGGCTCATCGCCGCGACCCGGGTGGCATAGCCCAGCGCCTGGTCGAGGCATCCGTGCGACATCGCGCCGAGGGCGGCCTCGTGCAGGATCGCCTCCGACGCGGCGGCGACCCGGCGACGTTCCGCGAGCAGCCAGGACTCGAAGCCGGCAGCACCGGCAACCTCCACACCCGCGAGCAGCTCCGCCCCGACGTCGGGAAGCTCCATCGCGTCGGCCCAGCTGCCCCGGGAGACGACAGCCACGTCGACCACCACGTCCCCGGCCAGCTCGAGCACGACCGGGTCACCCTCGAGCACGGCGTGCCCGGCCAGGGCGCGCCGCAGCTCCGAGAGACTCCAGCGCAGCGCGCGGAGCGGGTCGTCGGCCCCGTCGAAGAGCAGGGCCGCCAGCTCGGCGCGGGTGGGCGCCCGGTCGCCGAGGAGCAGGTAGGCCAGCACGGCCCAGCTCTTGCGGCTGCGGACCGTGTGGTCGGTGTCGGACCCGCTGCGGATCCGTGGCCGGCCCAGCAGGTGGAGGGTGAGGCTCATCTGCGTCCCAACGTCTCATGCGGCGCCGCCGTTCGGGGCAATCTCCCGGGACCGGCGGCGCCGCCGATCTCAGACGTGCTCGCTGACCGGGAAGACCTCCTCGGCGACGAGCCCGTGCGCCTTGCGGTGCACCTCGCTCGCGGTCTCCGCGTCGGGGGCGTCGACGAGGCAGAAGATCTTGCCTGCCGCGCCGTCGACCCAGTACCGGAGGTAGTTCACCCCGAAGTCGCCCTGGGTCGCGAGGTCGGCCGCGTGGGCGGCGGCGACGTCGTCGAGGGCGACTCCGCCATCGACGGTGTGGATGTCCATGAACAGTGGCATCTGGTTTCTCCTGCGGTGTGGGCCCGGCTCGGTGCCGCGGCCTGTGGAAGCAAGCCAACGGTGGCGCCGTGTGACACGGCGTTTGACGTCACCCCCGACCTCACGAGGGGCCTCGTTTCGTCACACGGGGTGCTCGCGGCGTACCGTGGCGGCGGCATAGCGGCGGGGCCCGGACTCGGGTCCACGGCAGTGGAGGAACGACACGTGCTTCGGCAAATGATCCTGTGGCTGGCGCGCAGCGAGCGCATCAAGAATCTGATCATCACCATGCCCGTGAGCAGCGGCATCGTGGGCCATCACGTCCCCGGCGAGGACACGGCATCCGCCGTACGCGCGACCGAGGAGCTGATCGCGTCCGGCCTCCACGTGTCGCTCGACTATCTCGGGGAGGACACTCTCGACCCGGAGCAGGCCGAGGCGACGGTCAACGCCTACCTCGACGTGCTGACGGCCCTCGGCGCCTCCGGCCTGGCCCGAAACGCCGAGGTGTCGGTCAAGCTCTCGGCCGTCGGCCAGGCGCTGCCCGAGATCGGCGCCAAGCTGTCGCTGGAGAACGCCCGCACCATCTGCCAGGCCGCGCGCAACGTCGGCACCACGGTGACCCTCGACATGGAGGACCACACCACCACCGACCAGACGCTGGCCACGCTCCGCGAGCTCCGCAAGGACTACCCGGAGACCGGCGCCGTGATCCAGGCCTACCTGCACCGCACCGAGGCCGACGCCCGGGCGCTGGCGTTCGAGGGCTCGCGTGTGCGCCTGTGCAAGGGTGCGTACAAGGAACCGGAGACCGTCGCGTTCCAGGACCGGCTCGAGGTCGACAAGTCCTACGTGCGCTGCCTGAAGGTGCTGATGGCCGGCCAGGGCTACCCGATGGTCGCCACTCACGACCCGCGGATGATCGCGATCGCGTCGGCGCTGGCGACCCGCAACGACCGCGCCCACGGCAGCTACGAGTTCCAGATGCTGTA
This sequence comes from uncultured Actinomycetota bacterium, assembly GCA_963745795.1. Taxonomy (GTDB): domain Bacteria; phylum Actinomycetota; class Actinomycetes; order Propionibacteriales; family Nocardioidaceae; genus Marmoricola. Next base: position 249,276 of record CAVUYR010000007.1, read on the forward strand.
CGGCATCCGTCCCGAGGAGCAGAAGCGGCTGGCCGGCAACGGCGAGAAGATGCGCGTCTACGTGCCCTACGGCCAGGAGTGGTACGGCTACCTGATGAGACGTCTCGCGGAACGCCCGTCCAACCTGACATTCTTCGCTCGGTCGCTGATCTCCAAGTCGTAGGAGGACCCATGACCGTCGCCATCCTGGGCGTGGGCGTGATGGGGGAGACCCTGCTCTCCGGCCTGATCCGCGGCGGTCGCCCCGTCGACGAGCTGCTGGTCGGCGAGAAGCGCGCCGAGCGAGCCGCCCAGCTGACCGAGAAGTACGGCGTGCGCGTCGTCTCCAACGTCGATGCCGTGGCCCAGGCCGACACCGTGGCGCTGGTGGTCAAGCCGCAGGACATGGCCGACGTGCTCGAGGAGATCTCCTCGTCGCTGACCCCGGGCACGCTGCTCGTGTCGCTGGCGGCCGGCATCACGACCGAGTTCATCGAGTCCCGGGTGCCCGACGGCATCGCGGTGGTGCGCGTCATGCCGAACACGCCCGCCCTGGTCGACGAGGGCATGGCCGCGATCTCCCCGGGCACCCACTGCGACGACGACCACCTCGCGGTCGCCGAGTCACTGCTCCGGACGACGGGCCGCGTGGTGCGGGTGCCGGAGAAGCAGCAGGACGCGGTGACGGCGATCAGCGGCTCCGGTCCGGCGTACCTCTTCTTCGTGGTGGAGGCGATGATCGAGGCGGGCGTCCACCTCGGGCTGCCCCGCTCGACCGCCACCGAGCTCGTCGTGCAGACGGTGGTCGGGTCCGCCAAGCTCCTGCGTGAGACCGGCGAGCACCCGACCGTGCTGCGCGAGCAGGTCACCTCGCCCGGGCGGTACGACGGCCGCGGCGATCCGCGAGCTGGAGTCACACCGGGTGCGGGCGGCGTTCATGACCGCCATGGAGGCCGCGCGCAACCGTTCGCGCGACCTTGCCGGCGAGTCCTGAAGCGCTGGCGGGGCCGCGGGAGTCGGTCGGCGCTGCGCGTGTGGTGGGGCGATGGGGCGTTGAATTCCCAAGGTATCTAGGGCTTTCTGACCGGACTTCCCAATCCTTTCTGCACTTCCCAATCTCTTCTGACGCTTCCCGTGGCGTGCATGCCCATGGAAGCGTCAGACGAGATTGGGAAGTCGGAGCGCTGGCCACCCTGCCTTGGACGTGCCCGAAGAATTCCTAGATACCTTGGGAATTTCCCCACCAGGTCGAGACCTGTCGGCACGACAACCCGGCCACCCGCTCGCGGGTCAGGCCTTGAGCCGCACCTGGAGCTGGCCGTTGCCGGCGAGCTGGGTCTCGACGACCTTGTCGCGCGACTCCACGAAGTCGCGGAACGAGGCGTAGCCGAGCGACTTCTCCTTGAAGCCGGAGTTCATCCGCTGCATCTGGCTCTTCACGCCGCCGGCGTAGAGCCACTCGTCGTCGCTCTTCTGCAGCCCGACCCGGACCGCCCGCACGAGCAGCGCCGTCGCCTCGGCCTGCGGGCCGGCTCGGTCGGCGCTCGGGGCCGTCTTCTTCGGCGGACGCCTTCTTGGCGTCGGCTGGCCGACTTCTTCGCCGGGGCCTTCTTGCGGGCCGGCTCGCGGCGCGGCCTGCGGCGACGGCGTGACGCCCGGCAGGTCGTCGTAGTCGCTGAACTCGTCGCACGCGGCGACCAGCGCGCGGCTGGTCGAGCCGGCGACGCCGATGCCGACCACGAACCGGCCCAGCCGCTTGCAGCGCTGGGCCAGCGGGACGTAGTCGGAGTCGCCGGCGACCAACGACGACGTGGGTGATGTCGGCGTGCCGGAACAGGTCGTCGACGGCGTCGACCGACGAGCCGGATGTCGGCGCCGTTCTTGGTGCCCGACGTGGAGAACAGCTGGACCAGGTCGACGGCCCGGTCGACCAGCGTGCTTCTTGTACGCCGCGTTGGCCGGCACCGACCAGTCGGCGTACGCCCGGGTCAACGCCACGGTGCCGAACGACGAGGCGTAGTCGATGATCGCGCCGATGTCGACCTCGGCCTCGGCGAGCTTGACGTCGACCGGGTCGTCGGACGCCGGGTCGAGCGCCGAGTGGTCGCGGGCGTTGTCCTTGCGCCAGGCGCCGTCGCCGAGGACGTTGTCGTAGCGGGAGATCACGACGTTGTCGAAGTCGATGTAGACGGCGACGCGTGCGTCGGTGGAGTCGGGCATGGACCTGACCCTACGGTCCCGCGACCGGACGGTAACGTCCGTCACATGGCGGCCTGTTCCTCGTGCGTGGTGTTCGACCCCACGCTGACGACGTACAACTTCGGCCCCACCCACCCGATGAACCCGATCCGCGTCGACCTCACGGTGCGTCTCGCCCAGCAGCTGCACGTGGTGGGTGACGGTGCGATGCCCCTGGTCGCCGCGCCGCACGCGACCGACGCCGACCTGCTCACCGTGCACTCAGCCGACCTGATCGAGGCCGTGCGCCGCACGAGCCTCGACCCGGCCGACGTCCAGCCGGAGCTGGGGCTCGGCACCGACGACAACCCGACGTTCGCCGGCATGCACGAGGCGGCGCGCCACGTGGTCGGCGCCTCCCTCGAGGCCGCCCGGATGGTGTGGGCGGGGGAGGTGAGCCACGCCGCCAACATCGCCGGCGGGCTGCACCACGCGATGCCCGACCGGGCCAGCGGCTTCTGCGTCTACAACGACGTCGCGGTGGCGATCCGGTGGCTGCTGGCACAGGGCGCGAAGCGGGTCGCGTACGTCGACGTCGACGTGCACCACGGCGACGGCGTCGAGCAGGTGTTCTGGGACGACCCCCGGGTGCTGACGATCTCGCTGCACGAGACCGGCCAGATGCTGTTCCCGGGCACCGGGTTCGCCCACGACCTCGGCGGGCCCGACGCGGAGGGCAGCGCGGTCAACGTCGCGCTGCCGCCCGGCACCGGCGACGCGGGGTGGCTCCGGGCGTTCCACGCCGTCGTCCCGCCGCTGGTGCGCGAGTTCGCGCCCGACGTGCTGGTGACCCAGCACGGCTGCGACTCGCACATGAGCGACCCGTTGGCGCACCTGATGCTCAGCGTCGACGGCCAGCGGGCGGCGTACCAGGCGCTCCACGACCTCGCCCACGAGGTCACCGGCGGCAAGTGGGTGGTCACCGGTGGCGGTGGCTACGCGATCGTCGAGGTGGTGCCGCGGGCGTGGACGCACCTGCTCGGTGTGGTCTCCGGGAGGCCGGTCGACCCGGAGGTGGAGACCCCCGAGGACTGGCGCGGGCATGTCGCCGAGGTGCTCCACCAGGACGCCCCGACCCGGATGACCGACGGACGCGCTCCCGATTTCCGGGACTGGAGCGAGGGCTTCAACCCCGAAACCTGGCTAGACAGGTCGATACAGGCCACCCGGGTGGCCGCTTTCCCCCCGAATGGGCTCGATCCCGTCCCGTAGTGCCGTAAATCAGCGCGATTGGTGGTGCTGGACCGAATTTTCTTTGGTCGGCTGTGGTTCGGGTTTGAGACTTTGCTTCCACACCAGTCACACAAGGCCCTATTCTCACCTCAGCGTTGCACGTGGGATCTCCGGTGGGGAAGCCGGGGACGTGCCTGGGAAAGTGGTGCGGACATGAGCTCGAACCTCAATGGAGACATCTCAGAGGTGAAGTTCCTGACAGTGGCCGAAGTGGCCGCTGTCATGCGTGTTTCGAAGATGACGGTCTACCGGCTTGTGCACTCGGGAGACCTTCCGGCCGTCCGGGTCGGACGTTCCTTCCGCGTGAGCGAGCAGGACGTCAACGACTACCTGAAGAACAGCTTCTACCAGACCGGCTGAGCCCCGTCGGTCGTCCGGCCTCCGGGCCAGGCCGGACCCGAGACCGGCACCATCACGGGCACAGCAGAGCCGCACCGCGACGGGCGTGACGCGAGTCACGCCCGTTTCGCTTGTTCGCGTGGATCGCCCGGTTCGTGTGGCCGAGCGACGGCGGTTAGGCTGCTGTCTTCGACTGGTGTGGCCGCGGCTGCCGCCGTCGTGCCCGCTCCATCGTCGTACAACGTCCCGAAAGGCTCCAGCGTGGGTTCCGTCATCAAGAAGCGTCGCAAGCGCATGGCCAAGAAGAAGCACCGCAAGCTGCTCAAGAAGACGCGCGTCCAGCGTCGTCGTCTGGGCAAGTGACCCGCTGACGGGCAAGCCGATGGGCCGCGTCGTCCTGGTCACCGGGGTCTCCATGGACCTCGGGAGACGGATGGCGCGCCAGCTCACTGCGCTGCCCGACGTCGATCACGTGGTGGGGGTCGACGTACTGCCCCCACGTGGCGACATCGGCACCGTCTCCTTCGTCCGGGCCGACATCCGCAACCCGGTGATCGCCAAGGTGATCGCCCGCGAGAACGTCGACACTGTCGTCCACATGAGCGTGATCGCCAGCCCCGGCAACGCCGGCGGCCGGACGTCGATGAAGGAGCAGAACGTCATCGGCACCATGCAGCTCCTCGCTGCCTGCCAGCAGGCGCCCTCGCTGCGGCACCTGGTGGTGAAGTCGAGCACCGCGTTCTACGGCGCCACCAACCGCGACCCGGCGATGTTCACTGAGGACATGGGGCCGAAGCGGCAGGCGCGCGCCGGCTACGCCAAGGACGTCGCGGAGGTCGAGTCCTACGTCCGGGGCTTCTCCCGGCGCCGCCCCGACGTGACCGTGACCATGCTGCGGGCGGCCAACGTGATCGGCCCGCTGGTCAGCTCGCCGATCGTGTCCTACTTCCGGCTGCCGGTGATCCCCACCGTGCTCGGTTTCGACGCCCGGCTCCAGTTCCTCCACGAGCACGACCTGCTCGGCGCGATCCAGCACGCGACCCTGAGCGGGGTGCACGGCACGTTCAACGTCGCGGGTGACGGGCTGATCATGCTCTCGCAGGCGATCCGCCGCATCGGCCGGCCCAGCCTCAAGCTGCCGACGTTCGCCGTGGCGTCGTTCGGCTCCGCGATCCGCCAGGTGCGGCTCGCCGACTTCTCGCCGGAGCAGGTCCAGTTCCTGACCTACGGCCGTGGCGTGGACACCACGCGGATGCGTACGGAGCTCGGCTACCACCCGCGCTACACGACGCACGAGGCCTTCGCCGACTTCGGCACCGCTCTCGCTCCCGGACTGCTGTCCGCCGAGCGGGTCGCCGCCGCCGAGGCCGCGCTCACGGGTGCGCTCAGCCCGTCGGGCCGTCCGGCCCGGCACACCACCAAGATCGGAGGCGACCGTGCCTGACGCCGACATCATCCCGCTGGGCGACCCCGAGCGCCCGCTGGGCACCCGGGGCCGTCCGGGCCGCGGCACCGGCAGTGCCAAGCCGTCGTCGTCCTCACGCGGCCTGGCCGGCAACGGCACCTCGGCACGCACCCCCAAGCAGCGCAGCGCGGCGCCCCGGCAGCCGCAGCGCGACACGCCGCGCAGGTCCCAGCCCACCGCCCGCACGCCGGCCGAGACGACTCCCGAGACACCGGCGGCCGAGACACCGGCGGCCGAGCAAAGCCCGCTGGTCGCGCACACGACCCCGCGCCAGGGCATCCCGGTCGTGGACTGGCTGGCTGCGTTCACCAGCGCCGCCCAGGAGCTGTTCGGCGAGAGCTGGGAGCCGCGGCTGGCGCAGTTCCTGGCGTTCCTGCGTCGGCGCCTCACCGGCGACTACGCGGTGGACGAGTTCGGCTTCGACCCGGAGATCACGCAGCGCTTCTTCCTGACCGCGCTCCGGCCGGTCGCGCAGAAGTGGTTCCGGATCGAGGTGCGGGGCATCGAGAACCTCCCGGCGGACGGCGGCGCGCTGGTCGTCTCCAACCACTCGGGCACGGTGCCCCTGGACGGGCTGATGACCGGGGTCACCATCCACGACCACACCGGTCGCTACCTGCGCCCGCTCGGTGCCGACCTGGTCTTCAAGCTGCCGGTCGTCGGAGAGCTGGCCCGCAAGGGTGGCGCCACCCTGGCCTGCAATGAGGACGCCGAGCGGATGCTGCGCGGCGGCGAGCTCGTGGGCGTCTGGCCCGAGGGCTTCAAGGGCATCGGCAAGCCGTTCGCCGAGCGCTACAAGCTGCAGCGCTTCGGCCGCGGTGGCTTCGTGGCCGCGGCGATGCGCACCGGCGTCCCGATCATCCCGACCTCGGTCGTCGGCGCGGAGGAGATCTACCCCCTGGTCGGCAACATCCCGTCGCTGGCGCGGCTGCTCGGGGTGCCGTACATCCCGATCACGCCGCTGTTCCCGCTGCTGGGTCCCCTCGGCCTGGTGCCGCTGCCCTCGAAGTGGCTGATCGAGTTCGGCGAGCCGATCCGCACGGACTCCTACGACGTCGGCGCCGCGGACGACCCGATGCTCGTGTTCAACGTGACCGACCAGGTGCGCGAGACGATCCAGCAGACGCTCTACACGCTGCTCAAGCAGCGGTCGTCGGTCTTCGGCCGCTGATCAGGGCGTGAGCGGGTCGGTGACCGACCCGAGGTCCTTCTTCACCTGGCCGGTCACGTCGTCGACGTCCGGCAGGCCGGATGCCGGCGCGCTCGGCGTCGGCACGATTCCACCCAGGGGCGCGGGTGACGGGTCCGACCCGGTGCCGCGTGGGGTGGCCGTGCTCCCTGACGGGCCGGGTGCGCCGGCGCCCAGGAGGTCCCCCAGCCGCGGCAGGGTGATCGCGCTCGCGTCGGCGGTGCTCACCGGGGCGCCGGACGTGGCGTCGCTTGCGGCGGTCGCAGCGGGGCCCGCACCGGTCGCCCGCGGCGAGCCGGTGTCTGGCGGGGTCGACGCGAGCAGGTCCACGAGCGCGGACTCGTGCGAGACCGGCCGCAGCCGGGCGGGCAGCTCGAGCGAGCCACGCGGACCGCAGTCGCCGCAGAGCGTCGTGGCCTGCTGGTCGAGGTCGGACAGCAGCTGGGCGGCCTGGGCGAAGTCGGGCTGGAGCGACCTCGGTGCGCGGGCGGACAGGTCCGTGAGCACGCCCATCTCGGTGCCCGCGAAGTCGCGGACGTTCGCGATGTCGCCGTCGTCGCCGTTGCGCTGGTAGGTGCGGAACAGGACGTCGGCGCCGTCACCGGCGCTGCTGTTGAAGCTGCGCAGCGTCGCGGCCACCTGGGCGTCGGAGGCGTCGCGCTCGAGCAGCGTGTCGACCTCGCCCAACCGGGCTGTGGCCTGGCCGAGCAGGTCACGTCCGCGGCCGGCGTCGGAGAGATTGAGCCTCTCACCGACGTGCTCCAGGCCGCGCTTGATCGGGTAGAGGCCGTCGCCCGGCACGCTGCTCTGGGCCGCGACCGCCAGACCGGCGCCCGAACCGACCAGCACCAGACCGGCCACGGCGGCGGTGAACCGGCTCTGCCTGCGGGAGGTGGGGTGCCGCTGCGGCAGCACCAGGCGGGCGTCGGTCTGGACCAGGGCCGTGTCCGCCTCGGCCATCAGCCGCGAGCGCAGGTCGGCGACGTAGTCGGCGCGGGGAGCCGGCCCCTCGTCGGCCGCGGCGCGCAGGGTGCCCACCACCTCGAGCAGAGGGGCGTAGGGCTCGTCGGCCCCCGTGGTCGACGTCGCGTCGACCAGGGCGGCGAACCTCTCTGCCCGGCGGTTGGCCGGGAGCATCGTGCTCATGGCACTCGTCCTGTCAGCTCGGTGGCTCCCTCTGCACCGCTCAACGACGCGGTGACCAGGGAGGTTACGTGGGTGACAGGGGTGATCCGTGTCGTGTTCGTCCGCATCAGCGCAGCCCGTCCGGGAGCAGGGCCGCGAGGTTGCGTACGGCGCGCAGCTGGAGCTGCTTGACGGCCCCGGCGCTGCGGCCGAGCACGTCGGCGGTCTCGGCGATCGACATGCCCTGGAGGAACCGCATCACCAGGCAGTCCTGCTGGTCCTGGGGCAGCTCGCGCAGCGCGCCGAGGAGCGCCTCGTTGGTGAGGTGGGCGAGCACCGAGCTCTCCGGACCCTCGGTCTCGGTGTCCAGCGTGGACATGTCCTCGGTGGTCTGCTCGAGCCGGGTGCGGCCGGACTTGAAGTGGTCGGTGACGAGGTTGCGCGCGATCGTCATCAGCCAGGCGCCGAAGTCGCGGCCCTGCCAGCGGAATCCGTTCATGCTGCGCAGGGCGCGGAAGAAGGTCTCCCCGGTCAGGTCCTCGGCGAGCTGGACCGAGCCGACGCGGTAGTAGACGAAGCGGTAGACCGACACGTGGTAGTGGTCGTAGAGCATCCCGAACGCCTCCTTGTCGCCACTGCGGGCGAGCTCGACGAGGGCGATCAGGCGCTTCCGGTCGGCCTCGTCGTCGGCGCTGGAGATGGCCAGGTCGTGGTCGTCGCCGGGCGCTCCGCCACCACCGGCACCACCACGCGTCGCCGCGGTTTCGACCGCCTGCGAGAGCAGGCCGTGCGAGCCGAACCGGGGCGTCGGATGCCCCGGGACGCCGGCGAGGGCTGCCGGGGGATCGAGCACAGCCGCGAGGGCACGTCGCAGCGCGTCGAAGCCGCTGCTCCGGTCTGCGCGCATGACGCTCCCCTCCCCGGGGCTCCCCACCGGGCCGATCCGACTCAAGGTATGTGCCCGCCTTGGGCGCTGCTACACCTTGGTGACCGATGCCACGCCTCCCGGGGACGGGTGCGGGACGTCTGGACCGGCCCGCTCCTCAGATCACCTTGCGGCGGATCGCGACCCCCGCCGCGACCGAGCCGGCCACCGCGCCACCGAGGCCGGCGGCGACCATGCCCAGGCGTGCCGCCTTGCGGCCGGTGCGGTAGTCGCGGACCCGCCAGCCGTGCTGCCTGGCGTGCTCCCGGAGCCGGCCGTCGGGGTTGACCGCGCACGGGTCGCCGACCAGGGAGAGCAGGGGCAGGTCGTTGAAGGAGTCGGAGTACGCCGAGCAGCGGGCCAGGTCCAGCCCTTCGCGCTCCGCGAGCGAGGCCACCACCTCGGCCTTGGCCGGGCCGTGGAGCAGCTCCCCGACGAGCCTGCCGGTGTAGATGCCGTCCACGTGCTCGGCCACCGTGCCCATGGCCCCAGTCAGCCCGAGCCGGCGAGCGATGATCCGGGCGATCTCGATCGGCGCCGCGGTCACCAGCCAGACCCGCTGGCCCTCGTCCAGGTGGATCTGGGCCAGGGCGCGGGTGCCCGGCCAGATCCGGTGCGCCATCGCCTCGTCGAAGATCTCCTCGCCCAGCGACTCCAGCTCCTCGACCGTGTGCCCGGCGATGAAGCTGAGTGCCGTGGCCCGCGTCTCGGCCACGTGCGCGGGGTCCTCGACGCCCACCACCCGGAAGTACATCTGCTTCCAGGCGGCGGACAGGATGTCGCGGGTGGTGAAGAAGTGGCGGCGGTGCAGGCCGCGGGCGAGGTGGAAGATCGAGGCCCCCTGCATCACCGTGTTGTCGACGTCGAAGAAGGCCGCCGCGGTCGGGTCGGGAGCAACCTCGAGTGCGGTCTCCACCTCGTGGATCGCGGCCGATGCCTGACCCGCCATCGAGGAGCGACGCTGCAGGTCAGGACTGCGACGCGGGCGCTGCGATCGGGGTGGCGTCACGGGTGCAGCGTATGCCGAAACGGGTGAGACCGATGTGACAGACTCCGCGGATGGAGTCGAACGTCGCCCAGCTCCTCGGCGTCGCCGCCGAGCGTGAGCCGGAGCGCATCGCTCTGGTCGAGGCGACCTCCGGGCGCCGGGTCACCTGGCGCGAGCTGGACACCCTCGTGGACGCCGTCGCGCACGGACTCTCGACCCTGGGCATGGTGGCCGGCCACCGGGTCGCGATCGCCGTCGGCAACCGGATCGAGTTCGTCGCGGCCTACCTCGGCGCGCTGCGCGCCCGGCTCGTCGCGGTACCGGTCAATCCGCGCAGCGCCACCGGCGAGCTGGTGCGGATGATCGCCGACTCGGGCGCCCGCATGGTGTTCGCCGACGCCGAGACCGTGGAGACGGTGCGCGCCGCCGTCGGCGGGCTCACGGAAGCTCTCGAGGGTGCCGACGAGGAGACCCGCTCCCGTGCCTCCCGGCCGCACGTGGTCGCGATCGACGTCGCCGCGAAGGCCGGCGAGCACGCCTGGGCCGACCTGGTCGCCGAGACCGGCCGGCCCACACCCGCCCCGGACGACCCGGAGGCGCTCGCCGTACTCCTGTACACGTCCGGTACGTCGGGTCGCCCGAGGGCCGCGATGCTCAGCCACCGGGCCCTGCTGGCCAACATCCGGCAGGTGGCCCGGGTCGACCCGCCGATGATCCACGGCAACGACGTCGTCTTCGGCGTGCTGCCGCTGTTCCACGTCTACGGGCTCAACGCGGTGCTCGGCCAGCTGCTGAGCCACCAGGCGCGGATGGTGCTGGTGGAGGGCTTCGACCCCGAGGGCGCGCTCGACATCATCGAGGACGAGGCGGTCACGGTGCTCCCGGTCGCACCGCCGGTCTTCGCGTACTGGCGAGCCATCGAGCACCTCAAGGACCGGCTCGGCCCGCTCCGGCTGGCGCTGTCCGGCTCAGCACCGCTCTCGGTCGACCTGATCGAGTGGTTCACCGGTGCCACGGGCATCGCGGTGCACCAGGGTTACGGGCTCACCGAGGCCTCGCCGGTGGTCACCTCCACCCTGTGCAGCAAGCAGATGCAGCCGGGCTCGGTCGGGGCCGCGTTGCCCGGCGTCGAGATCCGGCTGGTCGACGAGCAGGGTCGTGTGCCCGAGGGCGACGACCCCGGCGAGATCTGGATCCGGGGCGAGAACCTGTTCTCGGGGTTCTGGCCAGACGGCTCCGACGGCCCCGACGACGAGGGCTGGTACGCCACCGGCGACGTCGGCTTCCTCGACCCCAGCGGTGACCTGTTCCTGGTCGACCGGCTCAAGGAGCTGGTGATCGTCTCCGGGTTCAACGTCTACCCGAGCGAGGTCGAGGAGGTCATCGCCGAGGTGGCCGAGGTGGCCGAGGTGGCCGTGATCGGCGTCGCCGACGAGCGCACCGGCGAGGCCGTGGTCGCCTACGTGAAGGTACGCGCCGGCGCCGACCGCGGCCTGGTGCCGACGCTGGTGCAGGAGCAGTGCGTCCGCCGGCTGGCGCGGTTCAAGCAGCCGACGGTGATCCACGTCGTCGACGAGCTGCCCTACACGGTCACCGGCAAGGTGCAGAAGGGCCGGCTCCGGGCCACCGAGCGCCGACGCTCCCTGGGGCTGCTGGAATGAGCACCCGTCCGAGCGACACCCGGGTGCGGCTGTACTCCAAGCCGGGCTGCCACCTCTGCGACGACGCACGCGCCGTCGTGGAGCGGGTCTGCGCCGACCTCGGCACGTCGTACGACGAGGTGGACATCACGACCTCCCGGGAGCTGATGAACGCATACTCCGACCAGATCCCGGTCACCTTCGTCGACGGCGAGCAGCACGACTTCTGGCGCGTCGACGAGACCCGCCTCCGTCGCGCCCTCGCCTGACCAGGGCCGCCGTACGTCTCCGACCGTTCGCCGGGGTGACCCGAGGAGGTGACCCATCCCACTTGTGCTAGCCGCCCGTCGGGCTCGGTTTGTTCCCGACGTTCACAAACTCTTACAGTGACTCACGAACCGCCGCTCTGACACGGGATCGCCAACGTTCCCGGGGCGACGCTGGTGGAGACCGAGCAGTGACGACTTCCCGCATTCCCGAGGCGACCGTGGCGCGCCTTCCGGTGTACCTGCGGGCGCTCAACACCCTCGCCGACGGCGGTACCACCACCTGCTCCAGCGAGGAGCTCGCGGGTGCTGCCGGGGTCAACTCCGCCAAGCTCCGCAAGGACCTCTCGCACCTCGGCTCCTACGGCACCCGCGGCGTCGGGTACGACGTGGAGTACCTGCGCTACCAGATCGCCCGCGAGATCGGCCTGACCCAGGACTGGCCCGTCGTCATCGTCGGGATCGGCAACCTCGGCCACGCGCTCGCCAACTACTCCGGCTTCAGCTCCCGCGGCTTCCGCATCGTCGCCCTGCTCGACGCCGACCCGGCGCGCACCGGTCAGGTCGTCGGCCGGCCTGAAGATCCGCGACTTCGACGAGCTCGACGTGATCGTGCGCGAGCACGGCGTCGCGATCGGCGTGATCGCCACCCCCGCCGCCGCCGCGCAGGACGTCTGCGACCGGATGGTCGCGGCCGGCGTCAGCAGCATCCTCAACTTCGCCCCGACCGTGCTCGCCGTCCCCGACGAGGTCGACGTGCGCAAGGTCGACCTCTCCATCGAGCTGCAGATCCTCGCCTACCACGAGCAGCGCAAGGCGGCGCCGCGCGAGGCCGCGGTCGCATGGAACCACCGCAAAGCTGCTCGCTCGCCGACTGCCACTCCACCAGACCACCGCTACGCTCCGCTCCGCGGACCGAGGCCTCCGCGGGGGCCCCGGATGAGCGTCCTCGTGGTGGGCATCTCCCACAGCAGCGCCCCGGTGGCGTCCTCGAGCGGCTCGCGCTCGACGCCCGAGGCGGCGACCAAGCTCGCCCGCGACGTCGTCGACCAGCGAGCACGTGTCCGAGGCGACCGTGCTCGCGACCTGCAACCGGGTCGAGATCTACGCCGACGTCACGCGCTTCCACGGCAGCGTCGAGGCGGTCTCGCGGCTGCTGTGCGAGCAGCGCCGGCGAGGACCCGGAGGAGTTCCTGCCGCACCTCTACGTGCACTACGACGACGGCGCCGTCTCGCACCTGTTCCACGTCGCGTCGGGCCTCGACTCGATGGTCGTCGGCGAGAGCCAGATCCTCGGCCAGGTCCGCGAGGCGCTGCGCGTCGGCCAGGAGCAGCGGCACCGTCGGCCCGGCGCTCAACCTGCTCTTCCAGCAGGCGCTGCGGGTCGGCAAGCGCTCCCACGCCGAGACCGACATCGACCGCTTCGCGCCCTCGCTCGTCACCGCGTCGCTGACACGCGCCGCCGACGCACATCGGCGACGTCGCCGGCAAGCGCGTGCTCGTCGTCGGCGCCGGCTCGATGGCCGCGCTCGCCGTCGCCACCGCCGCCCGCGCCGGCGCCGACCTGGTCGTCGCCAACCGCACGAGCTCGCGCACGCCGACCGGCTGGCCGACGGAGTACGGCGCGCGCTCCGTCGACCTGACCGCGATCTCACGCCGAGCTCGCGGTCGCCGACGTGCTGATCTCGCTGCACCGGCTCCACCGGCGTGATCCTCACCGCCGACCGGTCGCCGCGGCCGCGCGTACGGCCGCCGGCGACCGCTCGATGGTCGTCGACCTCGCGCTGCCCGCACGACGTCGACCCTGCCGTCGGCGACCTGCCCGGGGTGAGCGCTGATCAACCTGGCCACGCTGGCCGAGGAGCTCGCGCGACACCGGTGGGCGAGGTCGCCGTCGCCGGCGTCCGCGCGATCGTCGCCGCAGGAGCTGGCCGCGTTCCTCGCCGCCCGCCGCGCCGCCAGCGTGACCCCGACCGTCGTCGCCCTGCGCAGCATGGCCACCGGCGTGGTCGACGCGGAGATGCAGCGGCTCGACGCGCCGGCTGCCCGACCTCGACGACGCGACGCGCGCCGAGGTCCTGCACGCCGTGCGCCGGGTGGCCGACAAGCTGCTCCACCAGCCGACCGTGCGGGTCAAGGAGCTGGCCGGCCAGGAGGGCGCGGTGTCCTACGCCGCCGCCCTGGCCGAGCTGTTCGCACTCGACCCCGACGCCGTCGAGGCCGTCACACGTCCGGAGGGGGTATGAGCACCCCGACAGACCGCTCGCTGGGCTCACGCCCCGGCGGGGACCCAGAAAAGACTGCGAGCACCGTGAAGTTCGGCACCCGCGGCTCCGTGCTCGCGCGCACCCAGTGCGGCCACGTCGCCGACGCCTTCCACGCGGCCACCGGCCGTGAGGTCGAGCTGGTCGAGGTCAGGACCGACGGCGACCGTTCCGCCGCCCCGCTCGCGTCGATCGGCGGTACCGGCGTCTTCGTCGGCGCGCTCCGCGACGCGCTGCTCCGCGGTGACGTCGACGTCGCCGTCCACTCGCTCAAGGACCTGCCCACCGCCCCCGCGGCGGGCATCGACGCTGGCCGCCGTACCCGCGCGCGAGGACCCGCGCGACGCGCTCGTGCGCCCGCGACGGCCTGACTCTCGGCGAGCTACCGGCCGGCAGCACGGTCGGCACCGGCTCGCCCCGCCGCGTCGCCCAGCTCGCGGCGCTCGGCCTCGGCCTGGAGCTGGTCGGGGTTCGTGGCAACGTCGACACCCGGATCGCCAAGGTCGCCTCCGGCGACCTCGACGCCGTCGTCCTGGCCCGCGCCGGACTCGCCCGGCTCGGCCGCACCGACGAGGTCACCGAGATCCTCGACCCGCTGCAGATGCTCCCCGCCCCCGGCCAGGGTGCGCTGGCGGTCGAGTGCCGCGCCGGTGACGGCGCTGGCCGACGAGCTCCGCGCCGCGCTCGACGACCCGCGCACGCGCGCGGCCGTCACCTGCGAACGCACCGTCCTCGCCGACGCTCGAGGCCGGCTGCTCCGCCCCCGTGGGCGCCCTGGCCGAGGTGGTCGAGGGTGACGACGGCGACGAGCTCTGGGTGCGCGCGGTGGCACTGTCGCCCGACGGCTCCATGTCCGTACGACGTTCCGCCAGCGGCTCCACCGGTCGACCCCGTAGCCGTTGGCCGTGCCCTCGCCGACCGAGATGCTGGACGAGGGCGCCGCACCGTCTGACCGCATCCGAACGAAGCACCAGCAACCGCAGACAACCGAAGTGAGCGACTGTGACGACAAGACTGCAGACTGACTTCCGCCCGCACCTCCGGCTCCGGCGCGCCCCGCAAGGCCGCCAAGGCGCTGGGTTGGGTCTCCTTCGTCGGCAGCGGGCCGGGTGACCCCGACCTGCTGACCGTGCGAGCGGTCGACCTGATCCGCGCGGCCGACGTGGTGGTGACCGAGGTCCCCGGACACGTCGACCTGGTGCGTGCGCTGGTCGGGTGACGCACCGCTGCCCCGAGCTCGTCGACGGCGGCTTCGGCGACGACGGCACCCCGCTGACCAACGCGGCCCGCGCGAAGATGCGTGGTGTCGCCGGCCAAGGCCGGCCGCCACGTCGTACGCCTGGTATCCGGCGACCCGTTCGTCCACGGCTCCGGTCCCGAGGAGGCGCAGGCCGTGGTCAAGGCCGGCATCGGCTTCGAGGTCGTGCCGGGCGTCTCCGCGGCCACCGCGGTCCCGGCGTACGCCGGCATCCCGGTGCACCAGCAAGGACCACCGCGAGTTCGCGGTCGTCGCGGCTTCCGACACCCAAGGTCGACTGGGCGTCGTACGCCGACCACGACACCGCTGGTTCTGCTCTCCGCGCTCCCGCACATCGCCGAGATCGCGGACGGCGCTGGTCGCTGCCGGACGGTCGCCGGAGACCCCGGTCGCGATGACCCACGCGGGCACCACGACCACGCAGGAGACCATCGTCTCGACGCTGGCCAACATCGCCGCCGACGCCAAGGCCGCGCGGCTCGCGCAGCCGGTCGTGACCGTCGTCGGCGCCGTGGTCGAC
Source organism: uncultured Actinomycetota bacterium (assembly GCA_963745795.1). GTDB lineage: Bacteria > Actinomycetota > Actinomycetes > Propionibacteriales > Nocardioidaceae > Marmoricola. The sequence goes on from CAVUYR010000007.1 coordinate 264,705, forward strand.
CTGCGCGAGAAGCTGTCCTGGTTCGAGACCAAGCCGCTCTTCGGCTGGCGGGTCGCTGGTGCCGCGCACGAAGGAGCAGGCGGGCTCGCTGTCCGCACGGCTCCGCGGCTTCGGCGCGGTGCCCGAGGAGGTGCCGACGATCTCCGTCGAGCCGCCCCGCAACCCGCAGCAGATGGACAAGGCCGTCCGCGGCCTGGTCGAGGGCCGCTACGAGTGGATCGCGTTCACCTCCGTCAACGCGGTGAAGGCGGTGCGCGAGAAGTTCGAGGAGTACGGGCTCGACGCCCGCGCCTTCTCCGGGCTCAAGATCGCCGCGGTCGGCGACAAGACCGCCGAGGCGATCGCCGCCTGGGGCCTTCGCGCCGACCTGGTCCCGTCCGGCGAGCAGAGCGCGCGCGGCCTGCTCGAGGACTGGCCGCCGTACGACGACGTGCTCGACCCGATCAACCGGGTCTTCCTGCCGCGTGCCGACATCGCCACCGAGAACCTCGTCGCCGGTCTGGTCGACCTGGGCTGGGAGTGCGACGACGTGACCGCCTACCGCACGGTGCGCGCCGCCCCGCCGCCGGCCCCGGTGCGCGAGGCGATCAAGTCCGGCAAGTTCGACGCGGTCGTGTTCACGTCGTCCTCGACGGTGCGCAACCTGGTCGGCATCGCCGGCAAGCCGCACACGTCGACCGTGATTGCCGTGATCGGTCCCGCCACCGCCAAGACCGCCGAGGAGCACGGCCTCCGGGTCGACGTGCTGGCACCGAACCCGTCCGTGGAGTCGCTGGTCGACGCGCTCGCCGACTTCGGTGCGGCCCGCCGTGCGGCGATGCTCGAGTCCGGCCAGCCGGTCACCCGCCCGTCCGAACGGCGGCCAGCCACGCGGCGCAAGGCGAGCAGCTGACATGAGCGGGATCGGCCCCGAGATCCGGCCGCGGCGTCTGCGGCGCACACCGTCGCTGCGCCGGCTCGTGGCCGAGACCTCGGTGCGCCCGGCCCAGCTGGTGCTGCCGATGTTCGTGCGCGAGGACGCCACCGAGCCGATCCCGATCACGTCGATGCCGGGCGTCGTCCAGCACACTCGCGACTCGCTGCGCAAGGCGGCCGCCGAGGCGGCAGCGGCCGGCCTCGGCGGGGTCATGCTCTTCGGCATCCCCGACCGCCAAGGACGCCGAGGGCTCGGGTGCGCTCGACCCCGACGGCATCCTCAACACCGCGATCACCGACGTCGTCGGCGAGGTCGGCGACGGGCTCACGGTGATGAGCGACCTCTGCCTCGACGAGTTCACCGACCACGGCCACTGCGGCGTGCTCGCACCCGACGGCACCGTCGACAACGACCGCACGCTCGAGATCTACGCGCAGATGGCGCTGGCCCAGGCGTCGGCCGGGGTCGACCTGGTCGGGCCGAGCGGGATGATGGACGGCCAGGTCCGCGCCGTACGACGGGCGCTCGACGGCGAGGGCCACGAACAGGTCGGGATCCTCGCCTACTCGGCCAAGTACGCCTCGGCGTTCTACGGCCCCTTCCGGGAGGCCGTGGACTCCTCCCTCCAGGGCGACCGGCGCACCTACCAGCAGGACAACGCCAACGCGCGCGAGGGCGTGCGCGAGGCACTGCTCGACGTCGACGAGGGCGCCGACATCGTGATGGTGAAGCCGGCGCTCGGCTACCTCGACGTGGTCTCGGCGGTCCGCCGGGGGGTCGACGTGCCGGTTGCGGCGTACAACGTCTCCGGCGAGTACTCCATGGTCGAGGCCGCCGCCGCCAACGGCTGGATCGACCGTGACGCCGCGATCGTGGAGTCGCTGACCGCGATCCGCCGGGCCGGCGCCGACGTCGTGCTGACCTACTGGGCGCTCGAGGCCGCCACGGGGCTGCTCGACCGTTGAGGGCGTAGTAGCGCCCGCCACGGCCGCTCGGACGAGGACCGGCGGTGTGCCGGGTCAGCTCGTGAACAGCGCGATGAGCGGTGCCATCAGAAGGATGATGGCCATCAGCAGGAGCATCCCCTGGAACTCGCCGTCGACCTCAGCCACCTTGACGCGTTCCTGCGTCCGGTGGGTGCCATCCGTGTCCATTGCCAGCCGTCCTCGCCTCGAAGGTGATCCGCGATAAGAGTTACCCGCGGCTGCACCGGGCAAACCATTGAGTCCTCAACTTGTGACGGGTGGGACAGAAGAACTCATCAGTGTGGCCAATGGGACGGATGACGACTAGCGTGGTGTGGCCATGACGTCAGGGGCACTGCACCGACCGACCGCGCGGCTGCTCTCCGCAGCCGTGTCCGCGGTGCTGCTGGCGACGACCGGCCCGGTCGTGGCCGCGGCCTCTGCGCCGGGCGCTGCTCCGGGCGCACGCGCGCGGTTGCGACATCACCCCCACTACCTCCGGGTGGCGACCTGGAACGTCGGCGGCATCCTCACCGACGGCAAGGGCGGCACGCCGCATGCGCGCTGGAGGACGCGGCGGACCGTCGTGGTCCGCCAGCTGCTGGCGCAGGGTCCCGTGGGGCAGCGCGGTACGGCGGCCGACGTGATCGCGCTGCAGGAGGCGAACTCGGAGAAGAGGCTGCCCAGCGGGCGCACGCAGTACACGGACCTCGTGCATCTGCTCAACATGCGCGCGACCGGACGTGACCGCTACCGGGCGCTCAGCAAGACCCTGCACTCGAAGGCCACCCGGATCGCCTACAACGCCCGCACCGTGCGCCTGCTCGATGCCGGCGTGGTGCGCTGGCGCGCGCAGGAGAGCAAGGCCGACGGACCGCGGCTGATGGCCTGGGGCAGGTTCAGGCACCGGTCGACGGGCAAGCGGTTCTTCTTCGCGAGCGTGCACCTGGAGACCGCGAGCAAGCGGGTCCGGAAGAGGCAGTGGAAGGAGCTGCTGCAGGGTGGTCCCCAGGCTGGCGCACGGTCGCCCGGTGATCATCGCCGGCGACTTCAACTCGACGCGCAACCAGAAGGGCAACGCGGCCGAGACGTTCCTGCCGAAGATGAGGAAGGCGGGCTTCGGGGACACGCTCGGCCAGTACGCCGGCGGCGCGCTCAAGGCGCGGAAGGCGCGGCCGCAGCGGCTGACCCGGGCGAACTTCAACTCGGTGAACTTCTACCAGCGCAGGCTCGGCCACTCGTGGAACAGGAAGTACGTGGGCCAGCACGTCGACTACATCTTCGCGAGCAACCGGCTGAAGGTGCGGGGGTGGTCGCTGGTGGCCGACCTGGCGCCCGGGGGCAGGAAGCTCGAGGGCGTGATCCCCTCGGACCACAACCTGATCCGGGCAAAGCTGGTGATCGGGCGCTAGGGGTGCGGTCAGGCGTTCGCCCCGACGTACGACGCGAACGCCTCGCGCACGTCGTCCGGCCACGGCGCCTTGGCCATCGTCTCCGCGCCGATGCAGACGTGGCGGATCCGGCCCTCGACGAGGAGCTGGTCCTGGTGGAAGAAGCTGTGCGTGGTTGTCATCGACGTCGTGGTCATCGACTCGACCTCGACGGCGACGTCGATCTCCTGGTCGAAGCGCGCGGACGCCCGGTAGCGCGCCGACGACTCGGCCACCACGAAGTCGCAGCCCTTCTCGTGCAGCCTCGAGAGCGGGCCGAACGCGTCGCGCCAGAGCTCGGTGTAGGCGTCGTCGATCCACGTGTAGTAGTGGGCGTTGAAGGCGATGCCCTGCATGTCGCACTCGACGTAGCGGACCCGGAGCCGGTGGGTGAAGGACTTCGCCATCCGGAAAGACTAGGCGTGACACGATGAACGGCATGGACGACGCGGTCACCGACCCCGTGGCTCCTCGTCGCGGCCGGCCGGGCTACGACCAGGAGACGGTGCTGCGTCGGGCGATCGAGGTGTTCAACCGGCAGGGCTACGACGGCACCAGCATGGGTGACCTGGCCCGCGAGCTGGGACTGACCAAGTCCGCGATCTACCACCACGTGCCGAGCAAGGAGCACCTGCTCGCGGCGGCACTGGACGAGGCGCTGGACGGGCTCGCCTCGGCCATCGACGGCGCCGTGGACGGTGCCGACCCGGCGAGCGCCGCGGACCGGCTCCGGACCGCGGTCGAGCAGTCGGTGGAGGTGCTGGTCGACCACCTGCCGGCGGTCACCCTGCTGCTGCGGGTGCACGGCAACAGCGAGGTCGAGCTGGCCGCGCTCCGCCGTCGCCGCGCCCTCGACGACAAGCTCGCCGGCCTGGTGCAGGCGGCCGCCGACGAGGGCGCGCTGCGCGTCGACATCCCGCCGGACCTGATCAGCCGGCTGCTGTTCGGGATGGTGAACTCGCTGGTCGAGTGGTACCGCCCCGACGGCAAGGTGGACCCCGCCGTACTGAAGCGGTCGGTGGCGGACCTGGCGTTCGAGGGGCTGGGTGGCTCGGGGTGAGGGTTCACCACGGTATGCAGACGAACATGCGCTTCCCACAATGAGCACTTCGTGGGAAGCGCATGCTCATCGTGGGAGGCACACCGAGCGGTCCGACATGTCGTAGTTGTTCCTGCATACCGTGGTGAACCGGCGGTTCCCCACGACCAACCCTCAGGCGTCGAAGTCGACGGTGACCGCGTCGCTGACCGGGCGGCTCTGGCAGGTCAGCACGAAGCCGCGCTCGACCTCGTCGTCGCTCGAGCGCGTAGTTGCGGCGCATGTCGACCTCGCCCGCGGTGACGCTGGGCGCGGCAGGTGCCGCAGACGCCGCCCTTGCAGGCGAACGGCAGGTCGGCGCGGGTCGCCTGGCGCCGAGTCGAGGATCGCTCTGGTCGCGCGGCATCGGGGCGGTGGTGGTCGACGGCCGTCGAGCACGACGGTGACCTCGCTGGTGTCGCCCGTCGACGACGGCCTCGGCGCGGTGCAGCTCGGGCGGCGGCTCGTCGACGTAGAACAGCTCGAAGTGCACCCGGTCCCGCGGCACGCCGAGCTCGTCGAGCACCGCGCGGGCGTCGGCGATCATCGCCGAACGGCCCGCACAGCCAGACGTGGTCGACGGCGCGCAGCGGCACCAGCGCGGTGAGCAGCCGGCGCAGCCGGTCGGCGTCGAGCCGGCCGGAGAACAGCTCGACGTCGCGGGGCTCGCGGGACAGCACGTGCACGAGCTCGAGCCGGGAGCCGTAGCGGTTCTTCAGGTCGGCGAGCTCCTCGGCGAACATCACCGAGCCGGTGGTGCGGTTGCCGTAGAGCAGCGTCACCTCGGGAGTCCGGGTTCGCCAGCACGCGTCGTCGCGATCGACAGCATCGGCGTGATCCCGGAGCCGGCCGCGATGCACAGGTGCCGCCCGCCCTGCGGCCGGGTCGGCCCGGAAGCTGCCGGTCGGGGTCTGCACCTCGACCGTGTCGCCGGGCCGCACGTCGCGGACCAGCCAGCGCGAGAACAGCCCGTCCGGGATCTCGCGCACGCCGACCCGCGGCCGCGCGCCCGACGGGCGCGCAGATCGAGTACGAACGGCGATGCTCGGCCCCGTCGATCGTACCGGCGCAGCGTCAGCGACTGGCCCGGCGGCGAACGTCGTAGTCGTCGCGCAGGTCGTCGGGCACGTCGAAGGTCACCGCGACCGCGTCGTCGGTGAGCTGCTCGACGCCCGGCGACCGTGCAGCGGCGTGGAACCGGCGCGACGCTCGCGGCACGGCATCAGATCTCCTTCACGTGCTCGAACGGCTCGAGGCAGGCCGTGCAGCGGTACAGCGCCTTGCACGCGGTCGGCCCGAACTCCGAGGTCAGCTCGACGTCGCGCCGACCCGCAGCGCGGGCAGGTCAACGCCCGGCGCGGTCGGCATCAGGGTGAGCGGCCGACCGGCCCGCCGGCGCGCGGCGCCGGCCCGGGCGCGGAGAGGCCGTGCTCGCGCCAGCGCCGGCGGCCGCGCTCGGTGATCCAGTCGCTGGACCACGCCGGGGAGAGGCTGACCCGCACCTCGACGTCGCGTACCCGTCGTCCGTGCAGCCGGTGCACGAGGTCGTCGCGCATCGTGGCCATCGCCGGGCAGCCGGAGTACGTCGGCGTGATCGTGACGACGACCGTGCCGTCCGTCTCGCTCGACGTCGCGCAGCACGCCGAGGTCCTCCAGCGTCAGCATCGGCATCTCCGGGTCGGTGACCGAGGCGCGCGACCGCGCGGGCGTCGGCCGTCGCGCGGTCGATCGGCGGCACGCGTCACCACCGCCCCCTCGGGTGCGCGCGCGCGACCGACCTGCATCTCGGCGAGCAGCCGTGCCCAGCGCCTCGGTGTGCCGGCCGTCGCGGCCGGTGCCCCGGCTGACCGGGCCGACCTGCGGCACGTCCGGCCGCTCGACGCCGCTGACCGCGAACACCTGCTCGAGCACCACGTCGACCTCGTCGGCCACCGTCGCCGGGTCGACCCCGACGCCGCTGCGCGGCGACGGCCTGCTCGACCGGCGTGGGTGCGGAACAGCTCGTCGTGCAGCGGCCACACCACCGTCGAGCCCGGCCACGCAGCCGGCGCCGCGACTCCTCGGTGCCCTGGGCGAGCGTCAGGAACCAGCGGCCGGCGTAGTCGCGGTGGTAGGTGAGCTCCTTGACGCCCTTGGCCGCGATCGCGGCCAGCACCGGGTCGCGGCTGGCGCGCCAGCCGCTGCAGCAGCGCGAGCCGCGCAGGTCGCGAACAGCAGCAGCCGGGCGATCGGTCACCGCGAAGTCGCCGTTGTCCGGCCTCGACCAGCCGGACGTTGCGGAAGGCCCGGTCGTCGCGGAAGAACGCGAGCGCGTCCTCGGCCGGCACCGGCGATCCCTCCGGCAGCGCCGGCACGACGCCGGGTCGGCCGCGGCCGCGCGGGCCAGCAGCAGCCGGGCCTGGCCGAGCAGGTCGAGCGCGATGTTGGCCAGCGCGATGTCCTCCTCGAGGTCGGGCGCGCGGCTGCACCACTCGCGAGAGCCGGTGGGAGAAGACCAGCGCGTCGTCGCCGAGCATCAGGCAGTACGCCGCCAGCGCCGCGGCGTCGACGCCGTCGGGGACGGTGGTGTCGACGCCGGCGAGCGGGTCCTCGAAGTCGGTGCCGAACGCCCACTGGGAGTCGTCGTCGCGTGCCCGAGCAGGCCGTCGTAGACGCGATCTCGTGGTCGTCGTCGTGGTCGCTCGCGTGGTCGCATCTCGTGGTCGGCCGTCGCGCTCACATGTGCGGGACGTCGTCGGGGATGTCGTAGAACGTCGGGTGCCGGTAGACCTTGTCGCCGGCGGGCGCGAACAGCGGGTCCTTCTCGTCCGGGCTGGACGCGGCGATGTCGTCGGCGCGCACGACCCAGATGCAGACGCCCTCGTTGCGGCGGGTGTAGACGTCGCGGGCGTGCCGCAGCGCCATCTCGTCGTCGGCCGCGTGCAGCGAGCCGACGTGCACGTGGTTGAGGCCGCGCTTGCCGCGCACGAAGATCTCGTAGAGCGGCCACTCGTCCTGGATCTCGGCTCATGCCGTCGCTCTCCGGGCGGTGCGCTCGACGCTTGCTCGACGCACTCTGGTCGCCGCGAACGCGATCGCGGCCTCGCGCACCCACGCGCCGTCCTCGTGCGCCCGGCGCCGGTGCGCGATGCGCTGGGCGTTGCAGGGCCCGCCGCCCTTGACCACGGCGTAGAACTCGTCCCAGTCGGGCTGGCCGAAGTCGTGGTGGCCGCGCTCCTCGTTCCAGCGCAGGTCGGGGTCGGGCAGGGTGACGCCGAGCGCCTCGGCCTGCGGCACCGTCATGTCGACGAACTTCTGGCGCAGCTCGTCGTTGGTGTCGCGCTTGATGCCCCACGCCATCGACTGCTCGGTGTTGGGCGAGTCGGCGTCGGGCGGGCCGAACATCATCAGCGCCGGCCACCAGAACCGGTCGACCGACTCCTGCACCATCGCCCGCTGCTCGTCGGTGCCGCGCATCATCGTCATCAGCAGCTCGAAGCCCTGCCGCTGGTGGAACGACTCCTCCTTGCAGATCCGGATCATCGCCCGGCCGTAGGGGCCGTACGACGTGCGGCACAGCGGCACCTGGTTGCAGATCGCGGCGCCGTCGACCAGCCAGCCGATGGTGCCGACGTCGGCGTAGGACAGCGTCGGGTAGTTGAAGATCGAGGAGTACTTCTGCCGGCCGTCGATGAGCTTCTCGGTGAGCTCGCGGCGGGAGACGCCGAGCGTCTCGCACGCGGAGTAGAGGTACAGCCCGTGGCCGGCCTCGTCCTGCACCTTCGCCAGCAGGATCGCCTTGCGCCGCAGCGACGGGCGCGCGGGTGATCCAGTTGCCCTCCGGCTGCATGCCGATGATCTCGGAGTGCGCGTGCTGCGCGATCTGGCGGACCAGCGTGCTGCGGTACTTCTCCGGCATCCAGTCGCGCGGCTCGATCCGGTCGTTGCGCCGCGATCGTGCGCTCGAACGAGGCGAGCAGCTCCGGCTCGGCGTCGGCTAGCGTCATGGGGGTCCTCCAGGACAGGGTCCGGGCGATTTACAGACCGATCGGTCAGTAATAGTCTGGCACGCGTCCACGGCTTCGCGCAACGGAAGGTCCACACCATGAGTGCACTCCTCGAGAGCTACGTCGCAGGCGGCTGGTTCACGGCCACCGACGAGGGTCAGCCGCTGCTGGACGCGGCGACCGGCGAGGAGGTGGCCCGGGTCTCGGCGACCGGGGTCGACCTGGGTGCGATGACCGACCATGCCCGTGGCGTCGGCGGCCCGGCGATCCGGTCGCTGACCTTCCACGAGCGCGCGGGCCTGCTCAAGGCGGTGGCGAAGCACCTGACCGAGGTCAAGGACGAGCTCTACGCGCTGTCGTACCGCACCGGCGCAACCAAGCGGGACTCGATGGTCGACATCGACGGCGGCATCGGCACGGTGTTCAGCATCGCCAGCAAGGGCACCCGCGAGCTGCCCAACGACACGGTCTACCTCGACGGCGGGCTCGAGCGGCTCGGCCGTGAGGGCACCTTCCTCGGCCAGCACATCTACACCTCGCGCCCCGGCGTCGCGGTGCAGATCAACGCGTTCAACTTCCCGGTCTGGGGGATGCTCGAGAAGCTCGCTCCCGCCTTCCTGGCCGGTCTGCCGACGATCGTGAAGCCGGCCAGCCAGACGGCGTACCTCACCGAGCTCGCCGTACGCCGGATCCTCGAGGCCGGCCTGCTGCCCGACGGTGCCCTGCAGCTGCTGTGCGGCAGCCCGGCCGGCCTGCTCGAGGAGCTCCGGGCGCAGGACTCGGTGGCGTTCACCGGCTCCGCGCACACCGGCGCCCACCTGCGGCAGCACCCGTCGGTGCTCCACGGCGGCGTCCAGCTCGGGGTCGAGGCCGACTCGCTGAACTGCTCCGTGCTCGGCCCCGACGTCACCTCGAGCGACCCGGAGTTCGACCTGTTCGTCAAGGGCGTGGTCACCGAGATGACCGTCAAGGCCGGCCAGAAGTGCACCGCGATCCGGCGCGTGATCGTGCCCGCCGGCATCGCCGGCGAGGTCACCGAGGCGATCGCGGCGCGACTGGCGAAGGTCACGGTCGGCAACCCCGCCGACGAGTCGGTGCGGATGGGCGCGCTGGCGTCGCCTCGGCCAGCGCGACGAGGTGCGCAAGGCCGTGCAGGCGCTGCGCGGCATCCGCCGAGGTCGTCTTCGGCGACCCAGACCAGGTCGACGTCGTCGACGGCGACGCGGAGCGCGGCGCGTTCATGTCGCCGCTGCTGCTGCGCGCCTCCGACGGGGCCAGCGAGCCGCACGACGTCGAGCCGTTCGGCCCGGTCAGCACGGTGCTCACCTACGACGGGCTCGACGAGGCGGTCGCGCTGGCCGCCCGCGGCAGCGGCAGCCTGGTCGGCTCGGTCGTCACGCACGACCCCGACGTCGCGCGCACCGTGGTGCTCGGCCTGGCGCCGTGGCACGGCCGGATCCTGGTGCTCGACCGCGACGACGCCGAAGGAGTCCACCGGTCACGGGTCGCCGCTGCCGGTGCTGGTGCACGGCGGACCCGGCCGCGCCGGCGGTGGCGAGGAGCTCGGCGGCGTCCGCGGCGTGCTCCACCACATGCAGCGCACCGCGATCCAGGCCTCGCCCGACATGCTCACCGCGATCACCGGTCGCTGGACGACGGGGTCGCGCGCAGACCGTCACCGACGTGCACCCGTTCCGCAAGAGCCTCGCGGAGCTGACGGTCGGCGACACGATCGCCTCCGCGTCGCGCGAGGTCACGCTGGCCGACATCGAGCACTTCGCCGAGTTCACCGGCGACACGTTCTACGCGCACACCGACGAGGAGGCGGCACGCAGGAACCCGTTGTTCGGTGGCATCGTCGCCCACGGCTACCTGGTGGTGTCGCTCGCGGCCGGCCTCTTCGTCGACCCCGACCCCGGCCCGGTGCTCGCGAACTTCGGCGTGGACCACCTGCGCTTCCTGACCCCGGTCAAGGCCGGCGACTCGATCGCGGTGACACTGACGGTCAAGCAGATCACCCCGCGCACCAGCGCCGACTACGGCGAGGTGCGCTGGGACGCCGTGGTCACGAACGCCGACGCCGACCCCGTGGCGACGTACGACGTGCTCACGCTGGTCGCCAAGACCTGGCCGGAGACGGACAAGGCTGACTAGACAGCGCGGCGCCGGCCCGAAAGTTCGCAGCGCACCCGCGCCCTGCGGGGTGGCTAGTGTCCCGAGTCCATCTGCGCGGCGACGGCCGCCTCGCCCCAACCGCCCTCGGTGCGGAGACCGGCGACCACGCCGGCCCGGTCGGCCTCGGAACGGTTCTGGCTGAGCTTGGCCTTTGCCTCCACCCGCTCGACCGCCAGCTCCAGTCCGACGATCGCCTTCAGCTGCTTCTCGACGTACGTCGCCGGGGCGTCGTCGACCGACCAGCGGTGGGTCCGGTGCTCCTCGTGCCGGTTCGGTCAGCCGGGTGACGGCGTCGAGCAGCCACGCCGGGTCGTGGTGCACGGTGAGCCGGCCGGTGAGGTGGACCTGGGAGTAGTTCCAGGTCGGGACCACCCGACCGTGCTCGTCCTTGCTGGGGTACCAGGCCGGTGACACGTAGGCGTCCGGACCGGTGACCACGGCGAGCGCGGGCTCTCCGTCGGCCAATGCGCGCCACTGCGGGTTGGCCCGGGCCAGGTGCATCACCAGCCTGCCGTCCTCCCAGAGCACCGGCAGCAGCGTGGCGACCGGGAAGCCGTCAGCGCCGACCGTCACCAGGTCGGCGGTGCCGACAGCGGCGACGAGGGCGCGGATCTCCGCCTCGTCGTCGAGGGCGTTGAAGTGCGGGACGTACATGGCCCCGAGCCTAGGCCGCTGTGAGGGGCCGGCGTGCTGGTCAGTGGGTCAGGTTGAACACACACTTGTCGAACGGGTCGGTGGAGCTGAGCGGGTTGTTGACCAGCCCGTCCGCTGCACACTTGGCCAACGCGGCTGACCTGCTCAGCACCTTGGGCACGGACGGGGGCTTGGTGGCCGGGACGGGGGCCTTCGGCACCGAGGGCTGACGTACGCGGGGAACGGAGTTCGAGGTGGTCCTGTTACCGCCCGGGGTCGGCCTGGTCACCCCGCCGGTGCCGCCGGTGGCACCCGTGCCCGAGCTGCTGCTGGAGCCGCCGTTCGTAGACGACTGCTGCTGCTGCTGCTTCTGCTGCTTCTTCTTCGCCTTCGCCTTGGCCTTCGCGACCCGCATCGTGGTCGAGCTGCTCGGCGAGAACACCGAGCCCCCGGAGGTGCCGGTCGGGACGGCGGTGTAGTCGCCGGACTCGTAGGCGGTCATGATCCGGAGCACCAGGTCGACGTACGACTTGGAGTGGTTGTAGCGGAAGACACCGGCCTCCTGGCCCTTGCGGGTGCCCAGGTCGTCGCTGCCGGAGCAGAGGTAGACGGCGGTGGCCAGCGACGAGTCGTCGATGTCCTGCGGGTTGCGCTTGCCGTCGCCGTCGGCGTCGACCTTCACCACCGACCAGGTGCCGGGGATGAACTGCATGGCACCGACCGCACGGTCGTAGACGGTGTCCTTGTCGAGCACGCCGCCGTCGGTGTCCTGGATCGCCTGGGTGCCGTTCTTGCCGTTGAGCGCGATGCCGTAGATGCCGGGCTTGCTGACGCCCTCGGCGGAGAGCACGTTGCCGCCGTAGCGGCCGTGGTCGGACTCGACGCGGCCGATCGCCGCGATCAGCTCCCACGGCACGTGGCAGCCCTTGTCGGCAGCGTTGATGATCTGCGCCGCGCGCTGGTAGGCGGACACGGCCGCGGAGGGGATCCCGCTGGTCGATGCGCCGTTGACGACGGCGTCGGCGGTGCCGCGGGGGACGCCCGGGGCGATGACACCGGCCTGCGGCACGCTGGCCGGGGCCTCGATCGCCTGGCTGGGCACCTGGGTGCCGTCGGGCAGCTTGCGCTTGTCGTGGTCGGTGCCGGCGGCGGTCGCGGAGCCGAAGCCCGCGAGACTCAACGTCCACGCACCGGACAGCAGCGCCAGCGGGACGATCATGATCGCCTTCTGCGTGCGGGACAGCTGCTTGCGGGCGGTGTTCTGCGCCATGTGGTGAGGACCCCTCCCTGGGTCTGGCCGTGGTGCCGGGACTCCCCCACCCGGTGCACCGTTGTCGGAAGTATCCCGCCGCCGACCGTGGGCTAAACAGGAACCCGGTTGAGACTGGTCTCGCCGAGAAACGTTGCTGTGAGGATGCGTCACCGCCAGCGTACGACCGTGCACTGTCCCTCGGCAGGACAACGAACAACTCGGCCCAAGGTCACGCCCGCACACTCCCGGTTTCGCCGCTTTGGGGGGCACGGGAGAGAATGCCGGGGTGTCCGACGCCGATCCCGCCCCCGTCTCCGCTGCCCTGATGCGCCGCGCCCGCGCGGTGACGCCGGGCGGCGTGAACTCCCCGGTGCGCGCGTTCCACGCGGTGGGCGGCACGCCTCGCTTCATGGCCTCCGCGTCGGGGGCGCGGATGACCGACGTCGACGGCAACGAGTACGTCGACCTGGTGGCGTCGTGGGGACCGATGCTGCTCGGCCACGCGCATCCCGAGGTGGTCGCCGCCGCGACGGCCGCCGTCGCGCGTGGCACGTCGTACGGCACCCCGAGCCGCACCGAGGTGGAGCTCGCGGAGGAGATCGTCGCTCGCACCCCGGCCGAGCAGGTACGGCTGGTGTCGTCGGGCACCGAGGCGACGATGTCCGCGATCCGGCTGGCCCGCGGGTTCACCGGCCGCGAGCTGGTCGTGAAGTTCGCCGGCTGCTACCACGGGCACGTCGACTCGCTGCTGGCCGCGGCCGGCTCCGGGCTGGCGACGTTCGGCATCCCCGGCACCCCCGGCGTGCCCGAGGGCGCCACCGCCGCCACGCTCGTGCTGCCCTACAACGACCGGGCCGCGGTGGAGAAGGTGTTCGCCGACCACGGCCCCCAGATCGCCTGCCTGATCACCGAGGCGTCGCCCGGCAACATGGGCGTGGTCCCGCCCGAGCCCGGGTTCAACGCGTTCCTGGCCGAGACCTGCGCCCGGCACGGTGCGCTGTTCGTCTTCGACGAGGTGATGACCGGCTTCCGGGTCTCGCGCAGCGGACAGTGGGGCCGCGACGGTGCGGTCGAGGGCTGGCAACCCGACCTGCTGACGTTCGGCAAGGTGATGGGCGGCGGCTTCCCGGCCGCGGCGTTCGGCGGCCGCGCCGACGTGATGGCGATGCTCGCGCCGGACGGGCCGGTCTACCAGGCCGGCACGCTCTCGGGCAACCCGGTCGCGACCGCTGCCGGACTGGCCACGTTGCGGCTCGCGACAGCCGAGGTGTACGACGCTGTCGACCGCGCCGCTGCGATCGTGTCCGGGGCCGCGACGTCGGCGCTCACGGCGGCCGGGGTGCCCCACGTGATGCAGGCCAACGGCAACATGTTCAGCGTCTTCTTCACCCCGGAGGGCACCACGGCGGTGCGTGACTTCGACGGCGCGTCGACGCAGGACACCGCGGCGTACGCCGCCTTCTTCCACAGCATGCTCGACCAGGGCATCTACCTGCCCCCGAGCGCGTACGAGGCCTGGTTCCTCTCGTCCGCGCACACCGACGACGACCTCGACCGGATCGCGACCGCGCTCCCGGCCGCGGCCAGCGCGGCAGCCGCCGCACGGAAGGACACCGCATGAAGACCCTGGTCCACCTGCTCCGGCACGGGGAGGTGCACAACCCGCAGGGCATCCTCTACGGACGCGCGCCCGGCTACCGGCTCTCGAATCGTGGCGCGCAGATGGCGGAGCGGGTGGCTGAGCGCGTCGGCGACCGCGACATCACCCACCTCGTCGCCTCGCCGCTCGAGCGCGCCCAGCAGACGGCCGCGCCGCTGGCGAAGGCCCGAGGTCTGACGGTCACGACCGACGACCGGATAATCGAGTCGACGAACGTGTTCGAGGGCAAGCCGTTCTCCGTCGGCGACGGTGTGATCAAGGTGCCGTCCGCGTGGAAGTACCTGTGGAACCCGTTCCGGCCGTCGTGGGGGGAGCCCTACAAGGAGGTCGCCGAGCGCATGTGGTCGGCGGTGCTCGACGCCCGGGCGGCGGCCGAGGGCCACGAGGCTGTGCTGGTCTCCCACCAGCTGCCGATCTGGATCGCGCGGCTGCGAGCCGAGCGGCGTCGTACCTACTTCCACGACCCTCGGAAGCGCCAGTGCACCCTGTGCAGCCTGACGTCGTTCACGTTCGAGGGTGAGCACCTGGTCGCGATCGGCTTCTCCGAGCCCGCGGGCGACCTGATCCCGCTGGCCGACCGCAAGGCCAACTTCTCCTCCGGCGGCGACGTCGCCGACAACGCGCCGCCCGCCTGACCCCGATGCCCCGTCCGCTGCGCCTGCTGCTGCCCGTCGCCACCCTCATCGCGGGGGCGGCGCTGGCCGGCTGCGGCAGCGACGCGGCCACGGGTGACAAGGGGTACGTCGCCGGTGACGGCGCGGTGTCCCTGGTCCCCGTCGAGAGCCGCAAGGTCCCCGACGAGGTCAGCGGCGCCACGCTGCAGGGCAAGCAGGTGTCGCTTCGGGACTTCGCCGGCAAGCCGGTCGTGGTCAACGTCTGGGGGTCGTGGTGCGGCCCGTGCCGGGCCGAGAGCGCCAAGCTGACCGCGGCCGCCAAGAACCTCGGGTCTCGGGTCGCCTTCCTCGGGATCAACGTCCGCGACCCCGGGAGCACGGACAAGCCGCTGGCGTTCGAGCGCCGGCTCGGGGTGACCTACCCCAGCATCTACGACCCCGCGGGACGCACGCTCCTCGCGTTCCAGGGCAGCGTCCCGCTCGCCTCGATCCCCTCCACGCTCGTGATCGACAGCAAGGGCCGGGTGGCGGCCAGCATCCTCGGCCCGGTGCCCACCGCCCGGACGCTCGAGGACCTGGTCGCCGACGTCGAGAAGGGGGCCGCGTGAATCCGCTCGACCTCGGGTCCAGCTTCTCGGACGCCGCGGCGTCGGGGTCGCTGCTGGTCGCGGTGCCGGTCGCGATGACCGCCGGGCTGGTCTCTTTCTTCTCGCCCTGTGTGGTCCCCCTGCTGCCGGGATACCTCTCCTACGCGACCGGCCTGTCCGGCGCCGACCTTGAGTCCGCGCGCCGCGGCCGGATGGCGCTCGGCGGCCTGCTCTTCGTGCTCGGCTTCTCGTTCGTCTTCATCTCCTTCAGCGCGTTCGTGGGCGCCGTCGGGGAGTGGATGTTCGAGTACCAGCGGCAGATCACGATCGGCCTCGGCGTGGTCACGATCCTGGTCGGCCTGGCGTTCATGGGCGTGGTGCCCTGGTTCCAGCGCGACTTCCGCGTGCACAGCGTGCCCGCCGTCGGGCTCGCAGCCGCACCACTGCTGGGCGTCCTCTTCGGGCTCGGCTGGACGCCGTGCATCGGTCCGACGCTCACCGCCGTCCTCGGACTCGCGACCCACGAGGCGACCGCGGGCCGGGGTGCCCTGCTGGGCTTCGCCTACTGCCTGGGCCTCGGCGTCCCGTTCATCCTGGCCGGGCTCGCCTGGCGCCACATGCTCGGCACGGTCAAGTGGGTACGCCGGCACCAGGCCTGGGTCACTCGCGCCGGCGGCCTGCTGCTGGTCGTGGTCGGGCTGCTCCTGGTGAGCGGCTGGTGGGACCTGCTGGTCGCCGACATCCGCGGCTGGTTCTTCCCCGACTTCACCCCGGGTGTCTGATGCCAACGGAAAGCCGGTCGCTCACCGACGTCCAGCCCGAGGTGGCCGCGAGCGCGCCCGTGCCGCCGCCGCCCGCCGGGCCGCCGGCGATGAGCCCGGTCGAGCTCGGTCGCTGGGCCTGGCGCCAGCTCACCTCGATGCGCACCGCGCTGCTCCTGTTGTTCCTGCTGGCGCTGGCCGCGATCCCCGGGTCCGTCGTGCCGCAGGAAGCGGTCGACTCGCTGCGCGCCTCGCGCTGGAAGGCCGACCACCCGGGCCTGACCCCGATCTACGAGCGGCTCGGCCTGTTCGACGTCTACGGCTCTCCCTGGTTCGCCGCGATCTACCTGCTGCTCGTCGTCTCGCTGGTGGGCTGCATCGTGCCCCGCAGCGCCGTCTACTGGCGGGCGTTCCGCGCCCAACCGCCGCGCGCGCCACGTCACCTCGGCCGGATGCCCGACCACCGCTCCTACGAGACCGCCGACGCACCTGACGACGTGCTCGACCGGGCGCGCACCCTGCTGCGCGCGCGGCGCTACCGGATCCGTGACACCTCCGGCAACGGGCCTGTGGAAGAGGCGGGTGACGCGGTCTCGGCGGAGCGTGGCTACCTCCGCGAGGCCGGCAACCTGCTCTTCCACATCTCGGTGCTGGTCGTGCTGGCCGGATTCGCGATGGGCTCAATGTTCGGGTTCAAGGGCGGCGTGATCGTGGTGACCGGCGACAGCTTCTCCAACACCCTCAGCCAGTACGACGACTTCGCGCCGGGCCGTGCCTTCGCCCCCGACGACCTGGCGCCGTTCAGCTTCAAGGTCGACAGCTTCGACGTCACCTTCATCCGCAAGGGCCGCTCGGCCGGTTCGGCCACGAAGTTCTTCGCCGACCTCGACGTGCAGCCGACGCCGACGTCAGCGCCCCGCAGGCAGCGGATCTCGGTCAACCACCCGCTCACCATCGACGGCACCAAGGTGTTCCTGATCGGGCACGGCTACGCACCGCACATCACGGTGCGCGACGGCAAGGGCAACGTGGCCTACTCCGGCGCCACGGTGTTCCTCCCCGAGAACGAGGCGTTCACGTCCTTCGGGGTGGTCAAGGCGCCCGACGCCGAGCCGAAGCAGATCGGGCTGCGCGGCGAGTTCTACCCGACGTACGCGTTCACCCCGGCGACCGGACCGTTCTCGGCGTTCCCCGACGCCAAGAACCCGGCGATCTCGATGCTCGCCTACAGCGGCGACCTGGGTCTCGACACCGGCGAGGCGCAGTCGGTCTACGCGCTGGACATGAAGGGCCTCAAGCCGATCACGAAGGCCGACGGCAAGCCGGTGCGGGTCGACCTCGCCCTCGGCAAGAGCCAGACCCTGCCCGACGGGCTCGGAACGGTGACGCTTCGACGGCGTCAGCCGGTTCGTGCGGCTGCAGGTCAGCGAGAGCCCGGGCAGCAAGATCGCGCTCGCCGGCATGGTGCTGGCGCTCACCGGGCTGCTGGCGTCGCTGTTCATCCGGCCCCGGCGGATCTGGCTGCGGGCCCGGCGCGAGGGTGACCGTACGATCGTGGAGGTGGCCGGGCTCGACCGGTCCAGCGGCGGTGACCTCACCGGCGAGCTGGACCAGATCCTCGGTGCACTGGAGCCCGAGGAGTCCCGCACGTGACGCACGAGCAGTTCGAGATCTTCAGCAACCAGGCCGTCGCGGCCTGCGCGGTGCTGTACTTCCTGGCCTTCCTGGCGCAGGTCGCGGCGTACGTGAGCAGGCCGAGGGCCGCCGCCGTCGTACCGGCAGCGCAGTCCCGGGTGGGCGATGGCGGCGTCGTTGTCCAGGCGCCTCCGGCCGAGCCGCCGGTCTCCCAGCGCACGGAGATGTTCGACCGGCTGGCGCTCGTGCTCATCACGTTCGCGGCGCTGGTGCACCTCGCGGCCCTGGTCGACCCGTGGCCTCGCCGCCGACCCGGCGCGCGTGCCCTGGGGCAACATGTACGAGTTCACGCTCACCGCGACGTTCGTCGTGGTCGCGCTCTACCTGCTGATGCACCGCCGGTTCGCGCTCGACTGGATGGCGCCCGTGATCACGCTCTTCGTGCTCACGGTCCTGATGGTCGACGTCCTGGTCCTCTACGAACCGGTCACCCCGCTGCGCGACGCGCTGCAGTCACCCTGGCTGGTGATCCACGTGGTCGCTGCGATCCTGGCGACCGGCGCGTTCACCATGGGCGGGATGGTCTCGGCGCTGTACCTGGTCAAGGAGCGCGCCCTGGCCCGCGGTCGCGGCCAGACCGGCTACCTGGCCCGGGTGCCGTCGCTGGCCGGCCTCGACCGGCTCGCCTACCGGTGGCACGCCTTCGCGTTCCCGGTGTGGACGTTCGCGGCGCTGATCGCGGGCCCGATCTGGGCGCAGTACGCCTGGGGCCGCTACTGGGGCTGGGACCCGAAGGAGGTCTGGGCGTTCATCACCTGGGTCGTCTACGCCGGCTACCTGCACGCTCGGGCGACGGCGGGCTGGAAGGGCAACCGTGCCGCGATCGTGGCGCTGGTCGGGCTGGCCACGCTGTGGTTCAACTTCGTCGGGATCAACTTCTTCTTCGGCTCCGGCAGCCAGCACTCGTACGCCGTGGAGCTCGTCGTGCGCACGCTCGGGGGTTGACGAGGCGCGCCAGCGCCGTCTCGCGTCAGGGGGCCCGCTCGGCCCGGAGAATTCCCAAGGTATCTACGTTTCCTCCCACCTCCCAATGCTTCTTGACCTCCCAATCTCTTCTGACGCTTCCCGTGGGATGTACGCCCCTGGAACCGTGAGGAGAGATTGGGAAGTGCCCCCAGCCGTCGTTCGGCGGATCGCCGTGGATGCGTGACGCCCGAAGAGTCCCTAGATACCTTGGGAATTCGACCGCCGGCGTCCCACCGCCCCCACCCACATCCCCCGGCACGAGGAGCCCGGCACCTGGATCGTCCGCACACCGCTGATCCCGACCAGCTCGCCGTCGGTACGCCCAGCGGGCGTCACGATCCCCCGCCTGCCCTTGGCGTCGACGCGCCAGTCGGTGGACCCGCTAGAACCTAGCCCTCGTCGTCCTTCTTCTTGCGGCGCCGCTTGCGGTCGAGCTCGCGCAGGAAGTCGTCGTCGTCGTCCGGACCCACCGGACCTCGGGGTGCCGTGGTGGGCGGCGGGTTGTTGCGTCGCCCGATCACCCAGAAGACTGCGTAGATCACCATCGCGAGAAGCATCACGTAGATGAAGACCCGGAGCACACACCCAGCCTAGGCGTCGGGTGCAACAGCCGGGCACGCGCCTCGTAGGCTGGCCGGTGTGAAGGAGTTCTGGACCTACACCCTGCTGCGGGTCGTGCTGTTCGTCGGCACCACCGCCGTGGTGTGGGGTGTCTACGCGCTGGTGGCCGACACGATCAACCTGCTGGTGGTCGTGCTCGTGGCCGCGGTGATCTCCTCCGTGCTGTCCTGGAAGCTGCTGGCCGGGCCGCGCAACCGGTTCGCCGCCTCGGTCGAGGCGAGGGCCTCCCGGGCCAGCGCGCGCTTCGAGGAGATGAAGGCGCGCGAGGACACCGACTGACATCGGTCCGGGCCGCGTCGTCAGGAGAACAGCGGGAGCTGATGCGCGACCGGACCCAGTCGCAGGATCTCCTTGGCGTCGGGTGTCGTCCGGCCGGTACCGAGCAGCACGACGCGGGCGTCGTCCCACTCGGCGGGGAACGGCGTGCCGGCAAGTACGTCGAGCACCCGCCGGGCCTCGCCGAGACCCGGCTCGGACGGGCCGCGCAGCTCGGGCAGGTGCGCGACGACGTCGAGGTGGTGGATCGCCACCTCGACCGCGAGTGTTCGCAGCAGGTCGTCGACCAGCAGCGCGTGGCCCTGGGTCTCGACCACCGTCGTCGGGTCCGTGACACTCGCGTGCACGACCGCGGCGGCGGTCTCCGCGTGCAGCCCGCGCAGCTGGTCCCAGTCCAGGAACATGCTGGCGCTGACCCGGGTCCAGCGCCTGCCGTTGGCGGCGCCGACCGGGTCGGCACCCCAGCCCCGCCAGTAGCTGACCGCGTCACGGTCGGGGCGCCGGGTGGTAGGCGTGTGCAGGGCGACCAGCGCCCGCTGGGCGTCCATCGTGCAGTGGTAGGTCAGGTCGCGGACGCACCAGCCCTGGGCGCCGGTGGGCGACCAGGAGTCGATCTCGTCGACGGCTGCGAGGAGGTCGCGCAGGTCGGTGTACGTCGTGCGGACGAGGTCGGCTCCCGGCATGGGACCAGTCTGGCCTCAGCCGGCCGCGACCAGCAGGCCGACCAGGATCCCGGCGCCGTACGCGAGCTCCGCGAGGCCGGTCTGCTGGAGCACCGGTACCAGCTCGCGTCCCTGCGCCCCGCCCAGCACCACGCGGGCGGCCCGAGCCGCGACGAGCAGGCCCAGCGCGCCGAGCGCGGCCCAGGTGCTGGTGGCGAGCACCAGGGCGACCAGCGCGACCAGGGCGAGTCCGACCAGCAGGGCGTAGAAGGCGCGGGTGCGCTCGTCGCCGAGCACGACGGCCAGTGTGCGCTTTCCGACCTCGCGGTCGGTCGGGATGTCGCGAAGGTTGTTCGCGACCAGGATCGCGCAGGCCAGCGCGCCGATCCCGACCGCGGCGTACAGGGCGGGCAGCGTGAACGACTCGCTCTGCACGTACGCCGTGCCGATCACGGCGACCAGGCCGAAGAAGACGAACACCATCACCTCGCCGAGTCCGAGGTAGCCGTAGGGGTGCGAGCCGCCGGTGTAGAACCAGGCGGCCAGGATGCAGAGCGCACCGACCGCCACCAGCCACCAGGCCGTGGTCGCCGCCAGCACCAGACCGAGCGCCGCGCCGACGCCGAACGCCGCGAACGCCGCGCGCTTGACGGCGCCGGGCGGGGCCGCGCCGGAGCCCACCAGCCGGAGCGGGCCGACCCGGTTCTCGTCGGTGCCGCGGACGCCGTCGGAGTAGTCGTTGGCGTAGTTGACGCCCACCTGCAGTGCCAGCGACAGCAGCAGCGCGAGCAGCGCCTTCCACCACACCGCGTCGTGCGTGAACGCGGCGACGCCGGTGCCCGCGAGCACCGGGGAGACCGCGGCCGGGAGCGTGCGCGGGCGGGCTCCTTCGAGCCACTGCGCTGGGGTCGCCATGGTGCGGGAGTCTGTCAGGCGGCCGGCCGATAGCGTTGCGTGGGTGATCCACACCCCACGCAGTCGCTCGCTGCGCTCCCGACTCCGCGGGGACCCCGAATGAGCAGCCTCCGCCCCGTCTCCGGCACTGCCGACGAGATCACCGGCCTGCTCGCGGACTGGCTCGCCGCTCCGGCCGCGGAGCGGCTGCTGATCGAGACGTCCGGGTCGACCGGCCTGCCGAAGCGGGTGGCCCTCTCCAGGGAAGCGGTCGTCGCGTCCGCGCGGGCAACGCACGACCGGCTCGGCGGACCGGGACGCTGGACGTTGTTGCTGCCCCCGTCGTACGTCGCCGGCGTGCAGGTGATCGTGCGCGCGCTGCTGGCCGGGACCGCGCCGGACCACGAGCTGACCGCCCGCGAGGAGCGGTCCTACGTCTCGGTGGTGCCCACCCAGCTCGCGCGGATGCTCGACCACCCGGCCGACGTCGACCTGCTGCGCAGCTACGACACGGTGCTGGTGGGCGGCGCGTCGTTCGACCCGGCCCTGCGGGCGCGCGCGGGCGACGCGGGCGTGCGCGTCGTGTCGAGCTACGGGATGAGCGAGACCTCCGGCGGCTGCGTGTACGACGGCATGCCGCTGGACGGGGTGGCGGTGAAGATCGGCGCCGACGGGCTGGTGCGGCTGGCCGGGCCGGTGCTCTTCGACGGGTACGACGGCGACCCGGCGCTGACCGCGAGCGTGATGGAAGGCGGCTGGTTCGTGACGTCCGACCTGGGCGAGATCGACCACGACGGACGGCTTCGGGTGCTGGGCCGGGCCGATGACGTGGTCAACACCGGCGGGGTGAAGGTGCCCGCGTCGGCCGTGGCGCGCCGGCTGCGCGCGCATCCGTCGGTGACCGCGGCCGAGGTGGTCGGTGTGCCCGACCCGGAGTGGGGCGAGCGCGTCGTCGCCGTCGTTGTCGTCGTCGGAGCGCTCGGTCTCGACGCGGCTGCGGGACTGGGTGGCGGCGGACCAGCCGCGCACCTGGGCGCCACGCGAGCTGGTGGTGCTGGACGAGATTCCCTTGCTGGCCAACGGGAAAGTCGACCGCGTCGCCCTGAAGGCGCTCCGGTGAAGGTCTACTCGATCCCGTTGCGCACCCGGTTCCGCGGCATCGACGTGCGGGAGGGTGTGCTGCTCGACGGCCCGGAGGGGTGGGGCGAGTTCAGCCCGTTCCTGGAGTACGGCGACCCTGAGGCGGCGCCGTGGCTGCGTTCCGCGATCGAGGCCGCCGTCGACGGGTGGCCGCCGCCGGTGCGGGACGTCGTGCCCGTGAACGTGACGGTGCCGGCTGTCCCAGCCGATCACGCGCACACGATCGTGACCGAGGGTGGCTGTGCGACCGCGAAGGTCAAGGTGGCCGAGCCCGGACAGACGATCGGCGACGACGAACGACGTGTCGAGGCGGTGCGCGACGCGATCGGGCCGGACGGCGCGATCCGCGTGGACGCCAACGGCGGCTGGGAGGTCGACGAGGCGGTGACCGCGATCCGGCTGCTCGACCGGGCGGCCGGTGGGCTGGAGTACGTCGAGCAGCCGTGTGCCGCGGTCGAGGACCTCGCCGCCGTACGACTCGAGGTCGACGTGCCGATCGCGGCGGACGAGTCGATCCGGCGGGCCGAGGACCCCTACCGGGTGCGCGACCTGCACGCCGCCGACATCGCGGTGCTCAAGGTGCAGCCGCTCGGCGGTGTGCGTGCCTGTCTGCGCATCGCCGAGGAGATCGGGTTGCCCGTGGTGGTGTCGAGCGCGCTGGAGACGTCGGTCGGGATCGCCGCCGGCGTCGCGCTGGCGGCCGCGCTGCCGGACCTGCCCTACGCGTGCGGGCTGGCGACGGTCCAGCTACTCACCGACGACGTGATCGACATGCCGCTGCTGCCGGTCGGCGGCGTGCTGCCGGTGGCCCGGCCGATGCCGTCACCCGAGGCCCTCGACCGGCTCGCGGCGACGCCCGACCGGATGGCGCACTGGGAGGCCCGGCTGCGGGCGGTCGAGAGGTTGGTCCGGTGACGTCCACCGAGCTGGCCCGCGCCCTGGTCGACCGCCTGGTCGCCGCGGGGGTCGAGCACCTGGTGCTGTGCCCCGGTTCGCGGAGTGCACCGCTCGCGTTCGCGTCGTACGACGCCGCGGAGGCGGGCCGGATCACGCTGCACACGCGGATCGACGAGCGCACCGCCGGCTTCCTCGCGCTCGGCCTGGCCAAGGGCAGCCACCGCCCCGCGGTCGTCTTCTGCACGTCGGGCACCGCCGCCGCGAACCTCCATCCGGCCGCGCTCGAAGCCGCCCACGCCGGTGTGCCGCTGGTCGTCGTGACCGCCGACCGGCCCGCCTCGATGCGCGGTACCGGTGCCAACCAGACCACCGACCAGGTCGACCTCTTCGGCGACGCCGCCCCCACGCTCGACGTGGCGTCGGCCGACGACCTGGCCGGAGTGGTCATGCGCGAGGGGCCGGTGCACGTGAACGTGCAGTTCGTGGAGCCGTTGGTGCCGGGGGTGGGCCGGTTACCACGGGACCGTGGTAACCCACCCCTTCCCTCGGGAGATTTCGCTAGGGGAGGGGCCGGTTACCACGGGACCGTGGTAACCGGCTCCGGCCCCGACACCACCCACCTCCCCGCTGGCCCCCGCACAGTCGTGGTCGCCGGAGACGATGCAGGCCCACCGGCACGCCAGCTCGCCGAGAACGCCCGCTGGCCGCTGCTCGCCGAGCCGTCCAGCGGGTCGCGCACGGGGGACAGCGCGATCCGCACCTACCGGATCCTGCTCGGCGGCGACCTCGGCCGCCCGGATCGAGCGGGTCGTCGTCTTCGGGCACCCGACGCTCTCCCGGCCGGTGACCAGGCTCCTCGGCAGCGGCGTCGAGGTGGTCTCCGTGCCACCGCGCGGCCGCTGGACCGAGCGGCCGCACCCGGTCACGCGGCACGCCCGCGCGGTCACCGCCGACCCGGACGAGACCGGCTGGTTCGAGGAGTGGAAGGCGCGCGACGCCGAGGTGTCCCGCGCCCTCGACGACCTGGTCGAGGCCGACGGGCTCGGTCCGCTCGCCGTGGCGCGCGAGGTGAGCGCCGCGCTGCCGCCCGGCGGTCAGCTGTACGTCGGCGCCTCGAACCCGATCCGCGACCTCGACCTGATGGCCGCCCACTACGAGGTCGGCCGGCGGCGCAAGGTGCTGGCCAACCGGGGGCTGTCCGGGATCGACGGCACCGTGTCCAGCGCGATCGGCGCGGCGCTCACCCGACCGGGCGCGCGCAACCTGCTGCTGGTCGGCGACGTGACCTTCCTGCACGACATGACGGCGCTGGTGATCGGCCCCGACGAGCCCCGCCCGGACCTGACGGTGGTCGTGGTCAACGACGACGGCGGCTCGATCTTCGCGGTCCTCGAGCAGGGCGACCCGTCGTACGCCGACCGCTACGAGCGCCTCTTCGGCACACCGCACGGCGTCGACCTGGCCGCCCTGTGTGCCGCGACCCGTACGCCGCACTGGCGGGTGGAGTCGGTGCCCGAGCTCCGTCAGGCGCTGGACAGTCCCAACGGCGGCATCGACGTGGTCGAGGTGCGCTGCCGGCGCGACAACCGGCGGGCGCTCGACGAGGCCATCCGGGCGCTGGCGCACACTGGGACACATGCTGAAAGACCCCACTGAGTCGCTCGCAAGCTCACGATTCCGCGGGGACCCCAAATGCTGAGCCGTGACCTGGCGGTCGCCCTGAGAGACGCAGGCCTGGACTGGACCCCGGTGAACGGCGACCGCTTCCTGGTGCCCGACCGCGACCTCGACGACGAGGTGTTCGTGCTCAGCGACATGGTGATCGAGGAGGTCCGGCTGCCCGACGGCACGCCCGTGCTCGCGTTCAACGGCACCACCGAGTGGGCGCTCGACGCGCTCGAGGCCTCCGAGGCGGTCTGGGTGCCGCGCGAGGACCAGCTGCGGGTGCTGCTCGGCGAGGCCTTCGAGTCCCTCGAGCCACTGCCCGAGCCTGCCGGCGGCTTCGCGGTCACGGCCTCCGGAGAGCGGTACGTCGACGTCAGCGCCGACAACGCCTACGCCCGTGCGTTGCTGGGCGAGCTCAGCCGATGATCGCGTCCATCTCGACCTCGACCCGCCATCCGGGGTCGAGCAGGCCTGCCACCACCACCATCGTCGAGGCAGGGCGCACCTTCGCGAACACCTCGCCGTGCGCGCGTCCCGCCTCCTCCCAGTCGGCCGCGTCCACCAGGTAGGTGCGGGTGCGCACCACGTCGGACGTCGCCGCGCCGAGCTCCACGAGGGCCCGGATCGCGATGTCGAGGCACCGCCGGGTCTGGGCGTGCACGTCGCCCGGTGCGAACACCGACCCGTCGTCGGCCACCGGCCCGGTCCCCGACACGGCCACCACGTTGCCGACCCGGAACGCGCGGGAGAAGCCGATCTTTGGCTCGTACGGCGAGCCGGAGTCGACCCGCAGGCGGTCTGCGCACATGTCCCGAGGATGGCAGCAAGGCCGATCAAGCGACAGGGCCGGAGCCGGGTGGACGATCGGGCCATGACCGCAGCACCGTCCACCGCGCACGACACGTTCACGGCCTTCGTGGACGTGCTCGCGGCAGCGCTGGACGACCACGACGCCTCGGGTGAGGAGCTGGCGGGACGCCTGTACCTGTCCCGCTTCCATCTCGACCGCGTGGTCTCCTCGGTGGCCGGCGAGCCGCCACGACGGTTCCGGCGCCGGATCCTGCTCGAGCGTGCGGCGTACCGGCTCCTGTCAACCGCCCGTCCCGTCCTCGACATCGCGGTCGAGGCGGGATACGGCTCGCAGGAGGCGTTCACGCGCGCCTTCGCTCGGGCGTACGGCGAGCCGCCCGCCCAGTGGCGCAGGAGCCCGCGTGCGATCCGGATCGAGGCCCCCAGCGGCGTGCACTTCCATCCACCCGGCAGCATCCGGCTGCCCGCACGAGACAAGGTGAGCTCCATGGACCTCCTGACCCGCATGGTCGAGCACCACGTCTGGCTGACCGGCGAGATCCTCCGGTGCGCCGCGCGCGTCTCCGACGCCCAGCTCGACGAGCCGATCGTGATCAACGTCGACGACGACCCCGACCCGAGCACGCTGCGCCGGCTCCTGTCCCGGCTGATCGGCCAGATGGGCATGTGGAACGCCGCGATGGCCGACCGTCCCTACGACTGGTCGGTCGAGGAGCACGAGTCACTGAGCTCGATGCGCGAGCGGCTCGCGAGCGAGGGGCCGACGTACCTCACGCACGTCCGCGAGGTGGTCGAGACCGGTCGGCTCGACGACACGTTCGTGGATGCGCTCTGCGAGCCGGCCGAGGTGTTCACGTACGGCGGCATGGTTGCGCACGTGCTCACGTTCGCGGCGCACCGCCGGACGCTCGCGGTCCTGGCCCTGGACAAGTACGGCGTGACCGACCTCGGCTGGGGCGACCCTATGCGCTGGGTTGCCGAGTGCCCCGCCTGAGCCTTGACCGCCCAGCGGCGGCAGCGGCTAGGTTCAAGGGATGGGGATGTTCCGCCGCCGCCGACGAGCCACGGTCCCCGACCGTGCTCGTGAGCCCGACCCCGGGCTCCCGATGTTCGCTTCGGGCCTGCAGGCGGCGCGGTTCGCCGCGCTGGCACGACAGGTGTTCGCCGAGCACGGCATCGAGTGCACGTACGACGACGGCTACCTGCGCGGCACCGACGGCCGGAGCTACGGGCTGACCAACGTCGCCCTCCTCGCGGTGCAGGAGTCCGAGCGCAACTGGCCGGCCCTGCTTTCGCAGCACGTCGACGGCATCGTCGCCGCGCACCTGACGCCCAAGGAACGCGACCTCGAGACCGTCCGCGACCGCCTCTACCTCCGGCTCTGGGCGACCGACGACCTGCCGATGCGGCCCGACTCCGCGGAGGCGCTGGGCGACGGGCTGGTCGGGCTGGCGTCGATCGACCACCCCGAGCACGTCGAGACCCTGGCCGGTTCCCATGACATCGCGCTGCTCGGCGGCTGGTCCGGCATCCGAGAGGCGGCGCTGGCCAACCTCGCCCGGCTGCGTGCCGACGACGTCGTCCCGCTTGGCGACGACACCCAGTCGCAGGTGCACCTGAGCGTCGGCGGCTTCTTCAACGCCAGCCGGGTGTTCAC
Organism: uncultured Actinomycetota bacterium; assembly: GCA_963745795.1. Lineage (GTDB taxonomy): Bacteria > Actinomycetota > Actinomycetes > Propionibacteriales > Nocardioidaceae > Marmoricola. The sequence goes on from CAVUYR010000007.1 coordinate 292,045, forward strand.
CATGAACCAGCTGCTCCGCGAGGACTTCCTGATCGAGTCGCCCGCACACGGCGTGCTGTTCGTCGTACCCAACCGGCACCTGGTCGCTGTCCACCCGATCTCCGGCATCGGCATGGTGCACGCGACGACGACGCTGATCCGCGTCGCGCAAGGGGAGTACGACGTGCCCGGCTCGATCAGCCCGCACGTGTGGTTCTGGCGCGACGGCGAGGTCCAGCAGGTGACCAGGCCGGCCGAGGAGTCGACCGTCGAGCTGCACGTGGAGGGCATGCTCGAGCAGGTGATGCGCGAGGTCGGGCTGATCGAGGACGACTCCTGACCTGAGGACTGGGAAGATGGCCCGGTGCACATCGCCTTGGGCCTGGTTGTCCTGGTCGCCACGGTCATCGCGGTCACCGCGGTCTGCGAGCGCTACGACCTGTCGTCCCCGCTGGTCCTGATCGTCGTCGGCATCGTCGCGTCGTACCTCCCGTTCGTCCCGGAGGTGACGCTCCGGCCCGTGGTCGTGCTGGTGGGGCTGCTGCCGCCGCTGCTCTACTCTGCGTCGCTGAACACCTCGCTCGTCGACTTCAACGCCAACCGGCGCCCGATCCTGCTGCTGTCGGTGGGCCTGGTCGTTGTCACCACCCTGGGTGTCGGCGTGGTCGCGCACTGGCTGGTGCCAGACCTGTCCTGGGGTCTCTCGTTCGCGATCGGCGCCGTCGTCGCCCCGCCGGACGCCGTCGCGGCGACCGCGATCGGTCGCCGGATCGGCCTGCCGCGCCGGATCATCACGATCCTCGAGGGCGAGTCCCTGCTCAACGACGCCACCGCGCTGGTGGCACTGCGCACCGCCCTGGCCAGCACCGTGGCGTACCAGATCCTCGCCCGCGACTTCGTGGTCGCGGCCGGTGGCGGTGTGCTGGTCGGCTTGGTCGTGTTCGTGGTCGTCGGCAAGGTGCGCCGCCGGCTGACCGACCCCCTGCTGGACAGCGGCCTGTCGTTCATCACCCCGTTCGCGGCGTACGTCGCGGCGGAGAGGATCCACGCCAGCGGAGTGATCGCGGTCGTGGTCGCCGGCCTCCTGCTCGGCCACAAGGCCCCGATCCTGCAGACCGCGCAGTCGCGGATCCAGGAGCGGATGAACTGGAACACCATCGCCTTCCTGCTGGAGGGCGGCGTCTTCCTGCTGATCGGCCTGCAAGCGAGGTCGATCATCACCAACGTCGGCAGCGAGGACGTGACCCTGCAGCGGGTCGTCGTGATCTGCGCCGCGGTGCTGCTGGCCGTGATCGTGATCCGGCTGGTCTGGGTCTTCGCCGCGCGCTACCTGCTGATCCGGCCGGGGCCCGATCCGGTGACCCGGCGCCGACCACCGTGGACCTACACCTTCCTGATCGGCTGGGCGGGCATGCGGGGCGTCGTGACACTCGCCGCGGCGTTCGTGATCCCCCCGGGCACGCCGCACCGGGATCTGCTCCTCTTGGTCGCCTTCACCGTCACCGCGGGCACGCTGTTCCTGCAGGGACTCAGCCTGCCGTGGCTGGCCCGCCGGCTGCGGGTGCCGTCGCCCGACCCGCTTGCGGACGCCCTGGCCCGCGCGAACCTGCTGCAGCAGGCGTCCCAGGCGGGCTTCGCCGCGCTCGAGGAGATCGACGACGCGGACCCGTACGGCGTGCGCGCGCAGATCGAGGACCGGCTCGAGCGTCGCAACTTCTCCGCCTGGGAGTCGCTGGGTGCCAGTGACGACGAGACGCCGAGCGAGGCCTACGCCCGGCTCCGGCGCGAGATGATCAACGCGGAACGCAAGCACGTGCTGGAGGTACGCAGCACCGGCACCGTCGCCCACGACGTGGTGCGACAGGTGCTGGCGTTGCTCGACGTCGAGGAGTCCATGTTGGAGTACAGCGATCGGGAACGGGCCGCGGTACGCGCCGCCACCCCGGTGTCCCTTGAAGGTGACTGCGAGCACCTGCGCGCGGTCCAGAAGCCGGTCGAGCCGAACACGCCCGGCGAGTGCGCGACCTGCCTCGCCGAGGGCCTGGTCTGGGTGCACCTGCGGATGTGCGTCGGATGCGGAAACATCGGATGCTGCGACTCCTCGCCCGGTCGCCATGCCAGTGCCCACCACCGCGAGACCGGACACCCGGTGATGCGCTCGGCCGAGCCCGGTGAGAGCTGGCGCTGGTGCTTCGTCGACGAGGTCGCGGGCTGACCGGGTGATCGACTGGCTGGGGGAGCGCAGCATCGTCGAGCTGGTGCTGCTTGCCCTCCTCGTGTTCGTGGTGCTGTCGATCGGTGCAGCCCTGCTCACACGGGTGCTGGTACGACGCGGCCTCCACACGCCGTTCGCGATCCGGCACCTCAACCAGCTGAGCCAGTCTCTGGTCGACCTGATCAGGCGGCCGATCACGATCGCCGTGCTCGACGAGGTCGCCGGCGTGATCCAGACCGGCCACTACACCAGGAACATCTCCGCGGCGCTGGTCGAGAACCACGACGAGCTGAAGCGGCTGGTGGCCGAGAAGGTGCGCGAGGACCCGACCCTCGGGATCGTGGGCCGGCTCCCCGGCTACGACGCCGTCGTCGGCCAGGTGAGCGAGACGACCCTGCGGGTGCTGATCGAGATGCTGGGCGACCCGCGCATGGACGAGCTGGTCTCCGACCTGCTGCGCAACAACCTCGAGCAGATCAAGAGCGCGGTGCGCGAGCGGCAGACCGAGGACGTGCCGCCGCACACGCCGCCCGACCCGTCGCCGATGGTGCAGCGCCCGCGACCGCGGGGCTGAGACTCACCCCAGCCCGCGCAGGGCCAGCACTGCGATCGCCACACCGGACACGAGGCCGGTGACCACGCGCGCCCGGGGACCGGTCAGGGCACGACCGAGCAGGGCGCCGCTGCCGGCCACGAGCACCTGCCACGAGGCACTGGCCAGGAAGGCGGCCAGCACGAAGGCGGTTCCCTCGGCCGGGCCCTCGACCAGGTCGCGGTTGGCGAGCACGATTGCCGCGAAGTAGATCACCGTCGCCGGGTTCACCGCCGTGATCGCGACGTACGTCATCCAGGCGCGCAGCGGGGTGGTCACCCAGCCGTTGCCGGTCTCGCGCTCGGGACGCGAGCGGAGAGCGGACACGACCAGCCAGAGCGCGATCGCCAGCAGGACCACAGCTGAGCCGATCCGCAGGGGCCGCTCGATTGGCGCCAGCACCTGGGCCACCACGCCGCCGGCGACCACGGCCACGGCGGCGTACGTCCCGTCGACGGTGGCGACACCGAGGGCGGCGCCGAGTCCGACCCGGAACGACGTGCGCACCGTCAGCGCCACGATCAGGGCAGCGACGGCCCCGACCGGCATCGCGATCGCGAGGCCGGTGACGAGGCCGGACAGGATCGCTTCGCGCACCCCCGGATTCTGGTCGTGGAGGCGGGTCTCGGGCGACACGATTAACCGTGTCGCCCCGCCACCCCTGCGCTGTCATCCTTGGCCGGTGCTGACCAAGCGAGTGCGGATGCCCGCCGTACTGCGCGACGAGCCGCAGTACCGGCTCCTCTTCGGCAGTCAGGTGCTCTCGATCCTCGGCGACCGCGTCACCCAGATCGCGCTCCCGTTCGCCGTGCTGTCCATCGGGGGCGGGGTCAAGGACGTCGCACTGGTCTCGACCGCCCAGTTCCTGCCGTTCGTGCTGCTCGCCGTGCCGGCCGGGGTCTGGGCCGACCGGCTGGACCGCAAGCGGATCCTGATCGCCTCCGACGCTGTCCGCTTCGTCACCCAGGCGCTCGCCGCCACGCTGCTCCTCACGGACTCGGCCGACACGGTGCACCTGGTGGTGCTCGCCGCAGTGTTCGGGGCCGCCGACGCCTTCTTCGCGCCGGCGTTCAGCGGACTCCTCCCGACCACGGTCAGCCCGGTCAACGTGCAGCCCGCGAACGCCCTGCGGGGCTTGACGTTCTCGCTCGGCAACGTGATCGGGCCGGCGATCGCCGGTGTGCTGATCGCCTTCGCTGGAGGCCCCGGCGGGGCGCTGGTCTTCGACGCGGTGACGTTCGCCGTGTCGCTGCTGCTGCTGCTGCCGCTGCGACCGCGGGTGGTCGAGCTGGCGTTGGCGGAGGAGGACCCGACGGCGACCACGAACCACTTCTGGACCAGCCTGCGCGAGGGGTGGGGCGAGGTGGTCAGCCGCAGCTGGGTGGTCGGCTTCCTGGTCGGCATGAGCGCCTACCACGTCGTCGTACTCCCCTCGATCTTCGTGATCGGCCCGGTGTTGATGCAGCGCGAGTACGACGGTGCGCAGTCGTGGGCGCTGATCACGGTGTTCTTCGGGGTCGGCAGCATCCTCGGTGACCTGCTCCTGCTGGTCTGGCGACCCCGGTTCGCGCTGCGCGTCGCGGCGCTGATGCTGATCGGCTCGTCCCTGCAGGCGGCGTTCATCGGCAGCGGCTTCGGGGTCTGGACGATCGGGGTGTTCGAGCTGCTCGCGGGAGTCTGTGTGACCTGCACGTTCACGCTCTGGGAGACCTCGCTGGGGGAGCACATCCCCGAACGCTCTCTGTCGCGCGTCTCCAGCTACGACTACCTGACAAGTGCCGGCCTGATCCCGCTCGGCAACCTGCTGGCCGGGCTGGCGACGGTCGCGTTCGGCGTCCACCAGACCCTGGTGGGGATGACAGTGATCGGGGTCGCGATCTCGGTGGCCGTCGCCGGGATCCCGGCCGTGCGCCGGCTGCCACGGGGAGCGCTCGAGGAGGCCTCCTAGGCTGGACCTCATGCGGATCACGAAGTTCGGCCACGCCTGCGTCCGGATCGAGCACGACGGCCACCAGGTCGTCATCGACCCCGGCGGCTTCACCGACCAGGAGGCCGTCGACGGCGCCACCGCCGTCCTTGTCACCCACGAGCACGTCGATCACCTCGACGAGGGCAACCTGCGCGCCACCGACGCCCCGATCTACACGATCCAGGCCGTGGTCGACCAGCTGCCGCCCGACCTCGCCGAGCGCGCGACCGTCGTACAGCCGGGCTCGTCCTTCGACGCCGGGTTGCCTGTCACGTCGGTGGGGGAGATGCACGCGGTGATCCACCCGTCGTTCCCGCGATTCCACAACAGTGGCTACCTGGTGACTGCGGGCGACGCGACGCTCTACCACCCGGGCGACTCGTTCGAGCTCCCCGGTCGCGCAGTCGACGTCCTGTGCGCACCTGTCAGCGGCCCGTGGCTGAAGATGGCCGAGGTCCTCGACTTCAGCAAGGCCGTGGGAGCGGCTCGAACGATGGCGATCCACGACCGGCTTCTGAGCGACGTGGGGCTCGGCATGTTCGACCAGCGGATGCCGGCGTTCCTCGAGGGGGTCGGGACGTACCGGCGGGTGGCAGACGGGGACGACCTGTAGGTCGGCATCGGGTGGTCGAGGGCGTCGAGACCACGGCGTCGCGGTTGGAGGGGGGTGGGTGGTCGAAAGACGCAGCGACGGGGAGGGGTACGGCGCGGGCGGTCTGCTCCCGGGTGGCGCAGGGCGGTGGTTGGCCTCTCGGGTGGTTGGCTATCCGGTGGTCGAGCTTGTCGAGACCACAACAACGAGGGCTCCAGAGAACAGTCTGAAGAAGTTGTCCACATCCCGGAACCGAGGCCGGTTCTGGGCCCGGGACTGTCGGTGGTCGATGCCAGAATTCCCTGTATGGCAACGGTATTCGGCGAACCAGAGGCGCACCCGGTCGCTGCCCTGGTCGCGCGGTTCCACGCCGACCTCGACCAGCTCGGGGACCCACGACTCTGGTCGATCAGCGACACCGAACTCGCCGACACCCTCGCCTCGGTGACCACGTTGCGGCACCGGCTCACCGAGCTCGAGCTCCGGGTCGCCCACCAGGCCGACCACCGCGATCTCGGCGCGAACCACGGTGCCGCCGACACCGCCGCCTGGTGGGCCAACACCACCCGGCAGACCAAACGCGACGCCAAACGCCGCCTCGAGCTCGCGCACGCCCTCGACCGCGACCACGAGCCGGTCCGGGACGCGATGGCCGCCGGCCAGGTCTCCGAAGAGCAGGCCGTGGTGATCGTCAAGGGCGTCGACGCGCTGCCGGTCGAGCACCGCGCCAAGGCGGAGGCGCACCTGATCGGTTGCGCCGCCGTCCACGACCCGGTCGCGCTCCGCCGGCTCGCGCACCACGTCCTGGAGGTGGTCGCCCCCGAGATCGCCGAAGAACACGAGCTCCAGGCCCTGCAACGGCAGGAAGCACTCGCCGAGGAAGCGTGCCGGTTCACCATCGCCGACGACGGGCACGGGCGGTGCCACGGCCGGTTCACGCTCCCCAGCCACGTGGGCGCGATGCTCAAGCAGGCGGTGCTCGCGATCAACTCACCCAAGCACCGCCACCACTCCGGCACCCCGAAGGGGCTGGGGCACGCGTTCAGCGAGTACGTCACCCGCTACCCGGTCGACCGGCTCCCCCAGGCCGGCGGGGTCGACGCCACGATCGTGGTCACGATGACCCTGGAGAACCTGCTCGGGGACAGCGAGACGCCGGCTCTGTTGGACACCGGGGACCGGATCACCGCCGACCAGGCACGCAAGCTCGCCTGCGAGGCCGGGATCATCCCGATGGTGCTCGGTGGGAAGTCCAAGATCCTCGACCTCGGACGCAGCAAGCGGCTCTACGACCTGCACCAGCGGATCGCGATCAGGCACCGCGACCAGCAGTGCACCACCCACGGCTGCGACTGGCCCGCAGCCCTGTGCCACGTCCACCACAACACCCCCTGGAGCCGAGGCGGCAACACCGACATCGCCGACGGCAGGCTCCTGTGCCCGCGGCACCACTCCTACGCCCACTCGCCGAAGTACGAGATGAAGACCATCCCCAACGGACGCGTCATCTTCAGCCGGACGTGACCCTCCACCTACGCGACCGCCTCAACCCCGAACCCGCGGGTACGTTCAGGCCGATGGGAAGAGGTAGGTGCCGTGGGCGATCGCATCGATGACGGGCTGTGGGGCCTGCGTCGCAGGCTGGACACCGCCCTCGGAGCCGGCGATGCAGTCGTGGACGAGGCTGTTCCGATCCCTCGGACCGGCCTCGTCGCTGACGCTGTCGAGTTGGCCTGTGCGTTGATCGTCGAAGGGCGCGAGACGCCGCGAACTGTCGAAGTCGCCTCTCTCGCCTGGGACGCTGCGCTACGCGAAGCCTTACCTGTTGTCGAGTCGATGCTGCGTGAGCAGGGCGTGCCGCCAACCATCGCTGAGCGGCGGGATTCTCCGCCGCCGAGCTGGCTGGACTTCTCGACGACCAACAGCGAGTCCTTCAGCTTCGACGCGCTTCTGGAGCTTCGACTCCCAGTGGAGTGGGCCATGTTTGACGTCCTACCCGAGTTCGAGACACGTCGAGTCCGACTCGGCATCACCACCATCCGGCTCTCGGCATCGGTCCTCGGCGTGGGCGTGATGGCGGCGGGTGCCGTGCATTTCGCGCGGATCGACGACGCGGCTGGCCACTGGCCGGAGGTGCACTGCGAGATCTCCGCTGGATCACTGGTCGGGTCCGACCAAGACCTGCGTGTCTTTGCGGCAGCGCTGCTTGAACGAGTCTTGGCAGAGGTGGACGTTGTCCACACAAGAGGTCGTTCAGCAGCGCCGGCCATAGCCGTCTCAGACGACCTCGTGGTCCAGTTGCGGGTTCCGTTCCGTCCGGCCGAGGCGAGCTGGTGGCTGGCCAACACTGAGGACCTGCTCGATGCCTTGGCCTCTGCACTCGATGCCGCCCGGTTGGGGGGTGTGGACGACATCGAGGAAGAAGGTAACGAGATGTGCGTGTACCTCCTCGGCAGCAACCCCGAGGCCGTGCTCGAAGTCGCGCGTCAGGCCCTCACGACGTTCGCGATTCCATCCGGTGCGTACGCGCTCCTACCCCGCACTGGCCAGGAGCACCCCCGGCGAGTTGAGATCTGACGCGCGACGGGTCGCGTTCGCCATGCTCGATCGCATGGGCTCACGACCCAAGGGATGCTTCAGTCGTCCGACAGCCGGATCTCGACCATCAGCTCGTGGGCGAGCCCCTCGAGCATTGACCGAAGCGAGTCGGTGCTCGTGGTCGACGGGGCGTTGAGCACAGCGCTGGCCTCGAAGAGCATTCCTCCGGCCATCGGTGCCTCGCGCACGTTGGTGCTGAGCTCTTCGATGCTGACCTGATGGCTGGCGAGCAAGGCCGAGATCTCTGCCACGATGCCGGGATGGTCGTCTCCGAGCAGCTCGAGGTGGAGCCGCTGCGACTCGCGCTCCACGGGCTCGTCCGTGCGCTCGAGGGTGATCTGCAGACCCTGGGCGCTGAGCGCCCTGAGGTCCACGGCCAGCGCGTCGAAGCTCCTGTCCGCGACGGTCACCAACACGATGCCGGCGAACTTGCCCGCCAGTCGTGACATCTGACTGTGCTCCCAGCTCGCGCCGTGGGCCTTGATCGGGGCCGAGAGTGCTGAGACGAGTCCCGGTCGGTCATCGCCGACGACCGTGAGGATGAAGGTAGCCACGCAAGCAGGCTACGAGACTGAGCACCGCGACCAGACGCATCACGTCGTCACATGCCCAACGAGCAGCCGATGTGGTTGCCTGTTAACCATCCGGACGCGGCAGGGTGACGAACCACCCCCGTCGTCCGACCAACTGGAGTCTCTGTGCGCAAGTTCGTGTCCCTCGTCGCCGTGGCCGCGGCCGCGTGCGCCGTGGTGGTCGCGCTCGCGACGGATGCGCCGGCACGCAGGCCGGGCACGTCGTACACCGTTCTCCAGATGAACCTGTGCCTGTCCGGCATCTCCGGCTGCTACCCCCGCACCGCCTACCCGGACGTCCTCGACGAGGCCGCGGCCCAGGTCGTCGACCACGAGCCACAGGTGGTCACTCTGAACGAGGCATGCAGTGGCGACGCCCGGGCGATGGCGGACCGGACCGGCTACCACCTGCGTTTCGCCACCGTCAGCTACGGAGCGGGGCCGCTGTCCTGCGTGAAGCCCGGCGGCCGGGGTGTCTTCGGGATCGCGGTGCTGACGAAGGCCCCGATCGTCTCGTCGCGGGACCGGGCGTTCTCCGTGCAGGCGGATTTCGAGGAACGGCGCTGGGTGTGCGCCACCACCACGCGCGCCGTGACCGCATGCACCGCGCACCTGAGCACCCGTGGCACGGCACCCGCGCGACGGGCCAACGACGCCGAGTGCCGCGAGCTGCGTGGTGTCCTGGCGCGGTACGACGCGGCCGGCACGACCGTCTTCGGCGGTGACGTGAACCGCCAGAGGCCGTGCGCACCGCGCACCATGTGGGCGACGGAGGACACCGCGGCCGCGCAGTCGTCCGGCATCCAGCACGTCTATGGCAGCACCACGCTCGCCGCGCCGACCACGGAGGTGAGGGCTGCGGTCTACACCGACCACGACTTCCTGCTCACGGCCGGTCGGCTCTACGCTCGACCCCGTGGCGAGGGTTGATCCCGACGACGACAGCATCCGGCGGTTCGTGGCGCTCCACTACCGCTACGACCCGGCGCGCCATGAGCGTCGCGACGTCGTGGTCGCGGCGTTCGACCACGAGCACGAGCTGGTGGCGTTCCTGGCCGGCGAGAGCGACGCGCTGAAGGCGCGTCAGGCTGCCGGTGACGCCGACAGCCACGAACGCATCACCGGAGTCGTCCAGGAACCCGGCGACCACGAGACCGCACAGGACCAGCGGCTCCGGCGGCGCGCGCTCGACCACGGCGTGTGGCCGCACGATCTCGATCCGGAGGCCCGGGGCTGAGACTCAGCTGGTGCCGGCCAGCGACTGCTCCAGCGTGCGGGCGGGGTGACCGGTCACGCGCTCGACGTCGTCGGTGACCCGCTCGACCTCGCCGTTCCGGATCGCGGTGTAGGTGCTCACCCACGCGTCGAGCTGCCACTGCTCGGCGCCGTACGCCGCGCGCGAGAGGCGTAGGCCTCGTCGACCGTCTCGTCCTCGAAGCGCAGCTCGCGGCCGAGCACCGCGCCGGCGCGGGCGGCGATCTCGGCCAGCGTCAGCGCCTCCGGGCCGGTGAGCACGTACGTCGCGCCGGCGTGCGTCGGCGGGATCGCGCAGGACCGCAGCGGCGACGTCGGCGACGTCGGCCCGGGCGACCGCGGCGACCCGACCGTCGCCGGCCGGGCCGCGGATCACGCCCTGCTCGTCGGCGAAGAAGGGCAGCAGGTCGGCGTAGAAGTTGTCGCGCAGCAGGGTGTACGGCCATCCCGCTCGCCTGGATCGCCTCCTCGGCGTCCGCGTGGTCGCGGCCGAGGGTGAAGTCGGCGTCGGGGGCGGCGCCGGCGAACGAGGTGTAGACGATGTGCCCGACCCCGGCGTCGGCGGCGGCGTCGATGAAGGTGCGGTGCTGGTCGCGCCGGTCGAACGCCTCGGCGGCCGAGACCATGAACAGCGTGTCGACTCCGGTCGAGCGCGTCGACGGCGGCGTCGTGGTCGGCGTACGTCGCGACGCGCACCTCCGAGCCGGCGATGTCCGGGGCGCGCGAGGCGTCACGCACGAGCAGGATCGGGGTGAGGTCCGCGAGCTGCGCAGCGACGCGGCCGCCGAGCTGGCCGGTGGAACCGGTGAGGGCAAGGGTCATGCGGGGGCAACCCGCGACCGCCCGCGCGGATTCCCGCGGCCCACGCCCATGGACCGGTCAGTGGCCCGGTGTGAACCGGATCGGGAACGCCACCGGACCCGTGTTGCCCGAGACCGGGAGCCAGCGACCGGGTCCGTCGGCCACCGCGTCCGGCATCCGTTGCGCCAGCAGGGGCAGGGCGACCGCCATGTCCGTGCGGGCGACGAAGTGGCCCAGGCAGTGGTGGACACCCGGCGCCGAAGCCGTGGTGCGGCGGCCGCTGCTGCGGTGATGTCGAACGACGGGTCCGGCATCGCCGCGGGTCGGTGCCGGCCGCGTGCGACATCATCTGCACGATGCCGCCGCGCGGGATGTGCAGGCCCTGGAAGTCGACGTCCTCGAGCGCCTCGCGGGTCACCCAGGTGACCGTCGGGTTGACCCGCATCACCTCCTCGACGGCGTGGCCGCCGAGCTCGGGACGCTCGCCCAGGAGCCGCCACTGGTCCGGGTGCTGCGAGCAGCGTCTGCAGTGCGAGCCCGAGCTGGTTGCGGGTGGTCTCCATGCCCGCGAAGGCGAGGAACACCAGCGCGACACCGAGCTCGTGCCGGTCAGCCGGTCGCCGCTCGTCGTCGACGGCCTGCACGAGCGTGGTGACCAGGTCGTCCTGCGGGTGCGCGCGCGGTCGGCGACGACCTCGTCGACGTAGCCGCGCAAGCCCGGTCGAGCGCCGCCTCGATCGTCGGCACCTGGTTGCCGACGTCGATGCGAGAACGACGCGCCGAGGTCGTCGGCCCAGTGCGCCACCTGCGGGCCAGTGCGTCCTCCGGCAGCCCGAGCAGGACGCAGATGATCCGGGCGGCGTACGGCTCGGCGAACTCGGAGACGAACTCGACCCGTCCCGCGCGACGCGAACCCGTCGATCAGCTCGTTCGCGAGCGCCTGGAAGCGCGGCCGCATCGCGGCGATCGCCTTGTTGCGGAAGGCCGGCATCAGCAGCCGCCGGATCCGGGCGTGGTCGTCGCCCTCGAGGCTGAGCAGCGTCTCCTGCCACCAGTCGCGAGAACAGCCCGGAGTGGATGCCGTTCTGGGCCGGCCAGCGGGCGTTGCCCTGGCGGAACCGCCGGTCCCGCAGCAGCGCGCTCACCTCGGCGTAGCGCAGCACCGCCCAGCCCCAGTTGGTCTCGACGTACCAGCTCTCCTCGCGCGCGGCGTGCACGCGCTCCGACGTCACGTCGAACGTCGGGTCGGACAGGTCGAACCGCTCCATGACCGCATCCTGCCGGGTGTGCTGGCTACTCGCTGAGGGCGTCCCGCACCGGCACCAGCTTCGCCTGCGCTTCGGCCAGCTCGGCCTCCGGGTCGGAGCCGCCGACGATGCCGCAGCCGGCGAAGAGCCGGACGGTGTCGCCGTTGAGCTCGGCGGAGCGCAGCGCGATGCCGAACTCGCCGTCGCCGCGTGCGTCCATCCAGCCGACGGGTGCCGCGAAGCCGCCGCGCGGCATGCCCTCGATCTCCGCGATCAGCGCGACCGCGGCCTTGGTCGGGGTGCCGCCCACGGCTGCGGAGGGGTGGAGAGCCGCGGCCAGCTCGAGGGCGTTGGCGCCCGCCTTGCCGTTGACGCGTTTCTGGGCCGGGTCGTGCACGACGGCCGTCACGTCCGTGGCCAGGTGCATGACGTTGGGCAGGTGCAGCACGAACGGCGCGTCGGGCAGGTTCATCGAGTCGCAGTACGGCGCCAGCGAGTCGGCGACCGAGCGCACGGCGTACTCGTGCTCCTCGAGATCCTTCGACGACCGGGCCAGGGTCGCGGCCAGCGACAGGTCGCGCTCGTCATCGCCGGTGCGACGGATCGTTCCGGCCAGCACGCGGGAGGTGACCAGGCCCTTCTCACGTCGCACCAGGAGCTCGGGTGTCGCGCCGAACATGCCGTCGACGTGGAACGTCCAGCACATCGGGTAGCCCGCGACCAGCCGGCGCAGTGGCCAGCGGACGTCGATCGGTCCGGGTGCGGTCGCGACCAGGTCGATCGCGAGCACCACCTTCTCCAGGTCGCCGGCGTCGATGCGAGCGACCGCGTCTGCGACGACGCCCTCCCACGAGGCGCCGCTGAGGGCGCCGTCGGAGAACGTGACCGGGCCCGGCGCGGGTGGGGCGGGCTGCGGCAGCGGCTCCGGCACCTCGACGAGAGGCTCGTCGTCGGTGCGGATCGTCGTCATCCACGCGGTGCCGCCCCGGCGACCGATCACCACGCGCGGCACGACCAGGGCGGACTCGCCGGGCTCGTCGGCGAAGCCGAAGCTGCCGAAGCACACCAGTCCGCTGCCGGGCACCTCCACGCCGTCCCGCACGACGGCGGCGTCACAGACCGCGCGCCACCAGGCCGATGCGTCCTCGAAGCGGTCGGCCCCCGACGTACGACGGACCGCGGCGACGCCCCAGCCCACGACGCCCTCGCCGCGGCGCAGCCAGGCCAGCGGACCGGGGCCGGCGTCGGGCTCGGGCAGCAGGTCGACCAGCGACCCGGGGTCCGGGATCTCGACCGTGGAGGCCACCAGGCGCTCGACCCCGGCGTCCGCGCGGTCGGCGGTGGAGACACTCGTCACGAGGGATGAGCGTACGCGGAACCCGAACGGGTGATCGCGACGAGGTCACCCTCAGGACCAGTAGACGACGACCTTGTCCCCGAGGACCACCTGGTTGAACAACGACCGGATCCCGTCGTAGTCGCGCACGTTCACGCAGCCGTGCGAGGCGCCGTAGTAGCCCCGGGCCGCGAAGTCCGAGGAGTAGTGCACGGCCTGGCCGCCGCTGAAGAACATCGAATACGGCATCGCCGACCCGTAGAGCTTCGAGACGTGGTTCGCCGACTTCCAGCCGACGTGGAACACGCCCTCCCGGGTCGGGGAGTACGACGCACCGAACCGCACCGCGAGGGTCGAGCGGACCTTGCCGTCGACCACCCAGCGCAGGGTGCGGCTGGTCTTGTCGATGCAGAGCGCGCGGCCGGTGAGGCACCGCGCGTCCAGCCGGGTGCGCGTCGTCGCACTGCCGATCGCGATGTTGTGCAGCTCGTCGTCTGTCGGTGTGCGGGTCATCGCGTGCAGCCGGTCGAGCGTGCGCTGGTCGACCAGACCGGTGACCGGGATCTCGCGCTTGGCCTGGAAGCCTTTGACGGCGCCGATGGTGACCGGGCCGTAGGTGCCGGTGACGTCCGCGAAGTACCACGCGATCTGCTTGAGTCGTGCCTGGAGGTCGCGCACCTCGTCACCTGAGGTCTGCGGCCCGAGCAGGGTCCGTCCGGCGTGCAGCTTCGGCTTCGGGCTGGGCTTCGGGCTGGGCTTCGGCTTCGGCGTCGAGCCGGGCGTCGGGCTCGGCGTGGCCTTCGGTGGCGGCTTGACGGCCGGGGTGGGCTCGGTCGAGGTCGAGGTCGCGGGAGTGGGCGAGGACGTCGGCTCCTCGTGGGCGAGTGCGGCGCGTGGTTGCCGCGAGGAGAGCTGGGCGCTCGCCTCCCCGACGCCGTACGCGAGCGCGAACGAGCCCAGCAGGAGCGCGACGAGCATCGCGCCGATCGTTGACTTCTTCATCTTTCGTCCCACCCGTCACATCGTTCCCTGTTCGTCGTGCCGGCACCCGTTGTGACGCGCCGGGAACCGGTTCCGGTGTGACGGGTTCCCGCCGGGAGCGGGCGTGCACCTACGCTCATGCCCGTGACCCGAGCCGACCTCGAAAAGAAGCCCGCGGAGGTGCGGGCGATGTTCGACGACGTCGCCCGGCGCTACGACCTCACCAACGACGTGCTCTCGCTGGGCATGGACCGGCGCTGGCGGCACGACGTGATCGACGCGGTCGACCCGCGGTCCGGCGAGCGCGTGCTCGACCTCGCGGCCGGCACCGGTACGTCGAGCCAGCCGTTCCTCGACCGAGGCGCCACCGTGGTGCCCTGCGACTTCTCCACCGGCATGCTCCGCGTCGGCAAGCAGCACCGCCCGCACCTGCCCTTCGCGGCCGGCGACGGCACCCGGCTGCCGTTCGCGGACGCCACCTTCGACGCGGTCACCATCTCGTTCGGGCTGCGCAACATCGTCGACCCCGACGCCGGGCTGGCCGAGATGCGCCGGGTGACCCGACCCGGCGGCCGGCTGGTCGTGTGCGAGTTCAGCTCGCCGACCTGGGCGCCGTTCCGCACCGTCTACCTCGAGTACCTGATGCGGGCGCTACCCCCGCTCGCGCGGGCCGTCTCCTCGAGCCCGGACGCCTACGTCTACCTCGCCGAGTCGATCCGCGCCTGGCCCGACCAGACTGGCCTTGCGGCACGGATCGGGGCTGCCGGATGGCGGGACGTGAAGTGGCGCAACCTGACCGGTGGGGTGGTCGCGCTGCACCACGCAACGGCGTGAGAGGGCGGTTAGACCGGCGGCCCGAGACCGCCCTAGACTGTGGCCTGCACCACCTTTCGTGAAGCAGTTCACAAGGTCACAACGCGACAGACACGGTCACCGACGCATCATGTGGCGCGACGTTCAGGAGGAGTGCGATGGAGCTGTACACGCCGGTCCTGGCCCTGGCGATCCTGGCTGCCGGGTTCGCCGTCTTCTCGGTCCTGGTCAGCAGCCTCACCGGTCCGAAGCGCTACAACCGGGCCAAGCTCGACTCCTACGAGTGCGGCATCGAGCCGACCCCGCAGCCGGTGGGCGGCGGCAAGTTCCCGGTGCGCTACTACATCACCGCGATGATGTTCATCGTCTTCGACATCGAGATCGTGTTCCTGTACCCGATCGCCGTCGCCTTCGACCAGATGAAGCTGTTCGGTCTGATCGAGATGGTGCTCTTCATCGTTCCCGTCTTCATCGCCTACGTGTACGTCTGGCGTCGCGGCGGGCTGGACTGGGACTGACGAGGGGAATCTCTAGTGGGTATTGAGGAAAAGCTCCCCAGCGGCGTACTCCTGACCACCGTCGAGGGCGTCGCGGGCTACATGCGCAAGGCCTCGTTCTGGCCGGCCACGTTCGGCCTGGCCTGCTGCGCGATCGAGATGATGACCTCCGGTGGTCCGAAGTACGACCTCGCACGCTTCGGCATGGAGGTCTTCCGCGCGTCGCCGCGCCAGGCCGACCTGATGATCGTCGCCGGCCGGGTCAGCCAGAAGATGGCACCCGTGCTGCGCCAGATCTACGACCAGATGGCCGAGCCCAAGTGGGTGCTCGCGATGGGCGTGTGCGCCAGCTCCGGCGGCATGTTCAACAACTACGCGATCGTCCAGGGCGTCGACCACGTGGTGCCCGTGGACATGTACCTCCCCGGCTGCCCGCCCCGCCCCGAGATGCTGATCGACGCGATCCTCAAGCTCCACGCCCAGGTGCAGGCCGGCAAGCTCGGCAGCAACCGGCTCGCGGAGATCGAGGAGCGCGAGGACATCGCCCTCAACGCGCTGCCGACCTCCGACCAGCACGGGCTGCTTCGATGATCACCCCACGCCCCAGCAATCGGGCAGGGCGCTCCGCTTGCGCTCCGCGATTCGGCGGGGGCCCCGAATGACGGACACCCCCAAGGACGTCGAGCGGGCCGGGAGCCAGGACCCGACCCTCGACACGGTCCGCCCGACCTCCGATGAGGTGGTCGGCACCCGCGCGGGCATGTTCGGCGTGCGCGGCTCGGGTGACACCTCCGGCTACGGCGGCCTGACCCGCACGGTCGAGATGCCGGGCTCCAGCGAGGCGCCGTTCGGCGGCTGGTTCGACGAGGTCGCCTCGGCGCTGCAAACCGGCTCCCGTGACGCCGGCCTGGACGCGGCGTACGAGAAGGTCGTCGTGCACCGCGGCGAGATCACGTTCTTCGTCCGCCGCCAGGACCTGCCGACCGTGGCGCGACTGCTGCGTGACGACGAGCAGCTCCGCTTCGAGTTCTGCTCCGGCGTCAGCGGCGTGCACTACCCCGAGGAGACCGGGCGTGAGCTGCACGCGGTCTACCACCTGCTCTCGATGACCCACAACCGCCGGATCCGGCTCGAGGTCACCTGCCCCGATGCTGACCCGCACATCCCCAGCATCGTCGCGACGTACCCGACGAACGACTGGCACGAGCGCGAGGCGTTCGACTTCTTCGGCATCGTCTTCGACGGGCACCCCGGCCTCACGCGCATCCAGATGCCCGACGACTGGCCCGGCCACCCCCAGCGGAAGGACTACCCGCTGGGCGGCATCCCCGTGGAGTACAAGGGCGCCACCATCCCGCCACCCGACGAGCGGAGGTCCTACTCATGACACGACACCGACGCACGGACCCGTACGCCGCCACCGAGTCCACCACCACCGAGGGCCGGGTCTACACGGTCACCGGCCAGGACTGGGACTCGCTGGTCTCCGGGATCGCCGAGGAGGGCGACGACAAGGTCGTCGTCAACATGGGCCCGCAGCACCCGTCCACCCACGGGGTGCTCCGGCTGATCCTGGAGCTCGAGGGCGAGGTCGTGACCGAGGCGCGGTGCGGGATCGGCTACCTGCACACGGGCATCGAGAAGAACATGGAGTACCGCTCCTGGGTGCAGGGCACCACGTTCTGCACGCGCATGGACTACCTGAGCCCGTTCTACAACGAGATGACCTACTGCCTGGGCGTCGAGCGGCTGCTCGACATCGAGGACGACATCCCGGAGAAGGCCCGCGTGATGCGGGTGCTGATGATGGAGCTCAACCGGATCTCCTCCCACCTGGTGTGCATCGCGACGGGTGGCATGGAGATCGGCGCGCTGACCGTGATGACGGTCGGCTTCCGCGAGCGCGAGCTGGTGCTCGACGTGTTCGAGACGATCACCGGCCTGCGCATGAACCACGCGTTCATCCGCCCTGGCGGCGTCGCCCAGGACTTGCCTGCGGGCGCGCTGGACGACATCCGCTCGTTCTGCGCCCTGATGAGGAAGCGGCTCCCGGAGTACGCCGCGCTCTGCAACGCCAACCCGATCTTCAAGGCCCGGCTCGAGGGCGTCGGTCACCTCGACCTCTCCGGCTGCCTGGCGCTGGGCCTGAGCGGGCCGCCGCTGCGCGCGACCGGCTACCCGTGGGACCTGCGCAAGACCCAGCCCTATGGCGGCTACGAGGAGTACGAGTTCGACGTGTGCACCTGGGACACCGCCGACGCCTACGGCCGGTTCCGCATCCGTCTCGACGAGATGTGGGAGTCCCTGCGCATCGTCGACCAGTGCGTCGCGCGGCTCTCCGCGCTCGAGGGTGCACCAGTGATGGTGGCCGACCGCAAGATCGCCTGGCCCGCACAGCTCGCGATCGGCCAGGACGGCATGGGCAACAGCCTCGACCACATCCGGCACATCATGGGTGAGTCGATGGAGGCCCTGATCCACCACTTCAAGCTGGTGACCGAGGGCTTCCGGGTCCCGGCCGGCCAGGCTTACGTGCCGATCGAGTCGCCGCGCGGCGAGCTCGGCGCCCACGTCGTCTCCGACGGCGGCACCCGGCCCTTCCGTGCCCATTTCCGCGACCCGTCGTTCACCAACCTGCAGGCGACGTCGGTGATGAGCGAGGGCGGCCAGGTCGCCGACGTGATCGTCGCGATCGCCTCGATCGACCCCGTCATGGGAGGAGTGGACAGGTGACAGCGCTCCCTGAGGAGGGTCTCGACCCGAAGACGTACGCCGAGCTCGAGGAGATCGCCGCGCGCTACCCGCAGAAGCGCTCCGGCCTGCTCCCGATGCTCCACCTCGTGCAGTCCGCCGAGGGACGGGTCACCGCCGCCGGCATCGAGGCCTGCGCCCGGATCCTCGAGATCAGCGCGGCCGACGTCAGCGGCGTGGCGACCTTCTACACGATGTACAAGCGCCGCCCGGTCGGCGACTACCACGTCGGCGTCTGCACCAACACGCTCTGCGCGATCATGGGCGGCGACGCGATCTTCGAGCGCCTCAAGGACCACCTCGACGTCGGCAACGACGAGACCACCGAGGACGGCGCGATCACGCTGGAGCACATCGAGTGCAACGCGGCCTGCGACTACGCGCCGATGATGACCGTCAACTGGGAGTTCATGGACAACATGACGCCCGAGTCGGCCGTCACGCTCGTCGACGACCTGCGCTCGGGCAAGAAGGTGGACTCGACCCGCGGCCCCGCGATCTGCACGTGGCGCGAGGCCGAGCGGGTGCTGGCAGGCTTCAACGACGGGCTCGCCGACATGGGCCCGACCGCCGGTCCCGCATCGCTGGTCGGGCTCGAGATCGCCCGGGAGAACGACTGGACGGCCCCCCGCTCCGACGCCGACGGCGACACGGCCGGTGCCGGCGGCCGACGCGGCGCGGTCCGGGCGGCCGACACCTCGCGTGCCGAGTCGGAGACCGAGGTCGAGACCTCGCCGGCCACGAGCAAGCACGAGGACGCGCCCGAGGCCAAGGATGCCGACGGCTCCAAGCACGGGGAGGGTGACGCGTGACGGACGCCGAGATGAGCACCCTGACGCCGGTGCTCACCGACAACTGGGACGCACCGCACGCGTGGACGCTGGCCGCCTACGAGGACGGCGGTGGCTACGGCGCGCTCAAGACCGCGCTCGGCATGGCCCAGGGCGACGTGGTCGAGGCGGTCAAGGCCTCCGGTCTTCGCGGGCGCGGCGGCGCGGGATTCCCGACGGGCATGAAGTGGGGCTTCCTGCCGCCCGACGAGGAGGGCAAGCCGGCCCGCGACCGCTACCTCGTGGTCAACGCCGACGAGTCCGAGCCGGGCACGTGCAAGGACGTCCCGCTGATGATGGCCAGCCCGCACACGCTGGTCGAGGGCGTGATCATCAGCTCCTACGCGATCAAGGCGCGTCACGCGTTCATCTACGTGCGCGGCGAGGTGCTCCACGTCATACGCCGGCTGCAGAACGCGGTCCGTGAGGCCTACGAGTCCGGCTATCTCGGCACCGACATCAACGGGTCCGGCTACGACCTCGACGTGATCGTGCACGCCGGCGCCGGCGCCTACATCTGCGGCGAGGAGACCGCCCTCCTCGACTCGCTCGAGGGACGGCGCGGACAACCGCGGCTGCGCCCGCCGTTCCCCGCGGTCGCCGGCCTCTACGCCAGCCCGACCGTGATCAACAACGTCGAGTCGATCGCGTCGGTGCCCAGCATCGTCGCCAACGGCGCGGACTGGTTCGCCTCCATGGGCACCGAGAAGTCCAAGGGCTACGGGATCTTCTCGTTGTCCGGGCACGTGAAGAAGCCCGGCCAGTACGAAGCCCCGCTCGGGATCACGCTTCGCACGCTGATCGACCTCGCGGGTGGCATGCGCGAGGGCCACAAGATGAAGTTCTGGACGCCGGGTGGCTCCAGCACCCCGATCCTCACCGGCGAGCACCTCGACGTCCCGCTGGACTTCGAGGCGATCGGTGCTGCCGGTTCGATGCTCGGCACCCGTGCGCTGCAGATCTTCGACGACTCCACCTGCGTGGTGCGGGCAGTGCTGCGCTGGACGGAGTTCTACAAGCACGAGTCCTGCGGCAAGTGCACCCCCTGCCGCGAGGGCACGTGGTGGCTGGTGCAGGTGCTGGCCAAGCTGGAGCAGGGCCAGGGCAGTGAGGCCGACCTCGAGCTGCTGCTGGACCAGTGCGACAACATCATGGGTCGCTCGTTCTGCGCGCTGGCCGACGGAGCGGTCAGCCCGATCACGTCGTCTATCCACTACTTCCGCGACGAGTACCTCGCGCACCTGGAGCAGGGCGGGTGCCCCTTCGACCCGGCGCGGTCGACGATCTTCGAGCCCGAGGGGGCCTCCGCATGACGGTCTCGACAGGCTCGACCACCGGCGGGGTCTCGACAGGCTCGACACGGGGCGAGGCAGGTCGAGAAGAGCGACCTCGTGACGCTGACCATCGACGGCATCGAGGTCAGCGTCCCCAAGGACACCCTGGTGATCCGGGCAGCCGAGGAGGTCGGCGTCCAGATCCCGCGCTTCTGCGACCACCCGCTGCTCGACCCGGTCGGCGCCTGCCGCCAATGCCTGGTCGACATCCCCGACGCCGGCAACGGACGGGCGATGCCGAAGCCGCAGGCGTCATGCACGATCACCGTCGCGCCCGGAATGGTGGTCAACACGCAAGCCACCTCGAAGGTCGCCGACAAGGCGCAGCAGGGGATCATGGAGTTCCTGCTGATCAACCACCCGCTCGACTGCCCGGTCTGCGACAAGGGCGGCGAGTGCCCGCTGCAGAACCAGGCGATGAGCAACGGCCGCGGCGAGACCCGCTTCGACGTCAAGAAGCGCACCTACCCCAAGCCGATCAACATCTCCGCCCAGGTGCTGCTCGACCGTGAGCGGTGCGTGCTGTGCGCGCGCTGCACGCGGTTCTCCGAGCAGATCGCCGGTGACCCGTTCATCGCCCTGATCGAACGTGGTGCGCTGCAGCAGGTGGGGATCTACGAGAAGCAGCCGTTCGAGAGCTACTTCTCCGGCAACACGATCCAGATCTGCCCGGTCGGGGCGCTCACCTCGGCGGCGTACCGGTTCCGCTCCCGGCCCTTCGACCTCGTCTCCACTCCGTCGATCGCCGAGATCGACGCCTGCGGCGCCGCAGTCCGGGTCGACCACCGGCGCGGCAAGGTGATGCGCCGCCTGGCCGGGGACGACCCCGAGGTCAACGAGGAGTGGATCACCGACAAGGACCGGTTCGCGTTCCTCTACGCACGTCAGGACGACCGGCTGACCACGCCGCTGGTCCGCGACGAAGAGACCGGCGAGCACCGTGTGGCCTCGTGGCCCGAGGCCTTCGCCCTCGCCGCCCGCGGACTGCAGGCAGCAGGCGCGGTCGGTGTGCTCACCGGTGGCCGGCTGACCGCCGAGGATGCCTACGCCTACTCAAAGTTCGCCCGCCTCGCGCTCGGCACCAACGACATCGACTTCCGGGCGCGCCCGCACTCCGCGGAGGAGGCGGCGTTCCTGGCCGCCGAGGTGGTGGGCCACCGCGACGTGACGTACGCCGACCTCGAGTCCGCGTCCGTCGTGCTGCTCGCCGGTCTGGAGCCCGAGGACGAGGCCGGCTCGCTGTTCCTGCGGCTGCGCAAGGCGTCGAAGCGGCGCACGCGCGTCGTGTCGATCGCTCCCTACACCTCAGCGGGGCTGCGCAAGATGCGCGGCACCCTGCTGCGCACCGCCCCCGGCGACGAGCCCGAGGCACTGGCCGCCCTCGCCCACGACGGTGAGGTGATGCTCGACGCCGGCGGTGTGATCCTCGTCGGCGAGCGTCTCGCCGAGGTCCCGGGAGCGCTCGGCGCGGCCGCCGACCTGGCCCGCACCTCCGGTGCCCGGCTGGCCTGGGTGCCGCGCCGCGCGGGCGACCGTGGGGCGGTCGAGGCGGGCGCACTGCCCAACCTGCTGCCCGGCGGACGTCCGGTGTTCGACTCCGCGGCACGGGCCGACCTGGCCCGTCACTGGGGCGTCGTCACCCTGCCCGACGGTGAGGGCCGCGACGGCGACGCGATCCTGGCCGCTGCCACCGCCGGCAAGATCGGCGGCCTGCTGGTCGGCGGCGTCGACCCGGGTGACCTGGCCGACCCCGAGGCCGCCCGGGCCGCGATCGCCGCCGCGTCGTTCGTGGTCTCGCTGGAGATCCGCTCGTCCGAGGTGACCGAGGCCGCCGACGTGGTGTTCCCGGTCGCGCCGGTCACCGACAAGTCCGGGGTGTTCGTGAACTGGGAGGGCCGCGTGCGGGCCTTCGACCAGGTGCTGCAGGCGCCGTCGTCCCTGCCCGACCTCCGGGTGCTCGCCGGCATCGCCGACGAGATGGGGATCGAGCTCGGCTTCCGCACGGTGGCCCAGGTCCAGGCCGAGCTCCGCGAGCTCGACGCCTGGAACGGTGACCGCGACCCGTTGTCCGCGCTGCGTCCCCGGGCGGCCGAGCCCGGCGACGGCTACCTGTTGGCCTCGTGGAAGCAGCTGCTCGACGACGGCCGTATGCAGGACGGCGACGACCACCTGCGCGCGACCGCGCGCCGGCCGGTGCTGCTCGCCAGCCCCGCCACGCTCGCCGAGATCGGCGTCGTCCCGGGCGCCACGGTCACGGTCACCGGACCGCTCGGTTCCCTGGAGCTCCTCGCCGGCGAGGCCGACCTCGCCGACGGCACGGTCTGGGCCCCGGCGAGTGCGCCCGGCGGGTCTGTGCGACACCGGGTCGGACCGGCCGGCTGCCGCGTGACGATCACGGGAGGTGCCGCATGATTCCACTGGCGCTCGACGCCTTCGGCCACGACCCGACGTGGGTCGTGATCCTCAAGGCCGTGCTGATCTTCGTTGTCCTTGTCTTGCTGACGCTGTTCAACATCTGGTGGGAGCGCCGGGTCGTGGCCCGGATGCAGCACCGGATCGGGCCGAACGTGAACGGCCCGTTCGGCCTGCTGCAGAGCCTGGCCGACGGCGTGAAGCTGGCGCTCAAGGAGGACATCATCCCGAAGGCGGCCGACAAGGTGGTCTTCATCCTGGCGCCCGTGATCGCGGTGATCCCGGCGTTCATCACCTTCTCCGTGATCCCGTTCGGCCCCACCGTTCAGATCCCGTGGACCGACATCACGACGCCGCTCCAGCTCACCGACATGCCGGTCGCGGTGCTGTTCGTGATGGCGGTCGCCTCGATCGGCATCTACGGCATCGTGCTCGGTGGCTGGTCCTCCGGGTCGACGTACTCCCTGCTCGGCGGGCTGCGCTCGAGCGCGCAGATGATCTCCTACGAGGTCGCGATGGGCCTGGCCCTCGTCGCGGTGTTCCTGTACGCCGGTTCGATGTCGACCAGCGAGATCGTCGATGCCCAGCAGAAGCTCTGGTTCGGGCTGTCGCTGCTGCCGAGCTTCGTGATCTACACGATCGCGATGGTCGGGGAGACGAACCGCGCGCCGTTCGACCTGCCGGAGGCGGAGGGTGAGCTCGTCGGTGGCTTCCACACGGAGTACTCGTCGCTGAAGTTCGCGCTCTTCTTCCTGGCCGAGTACATCAACATGGCGACCGTCTCGGCGCTCGCGACCACGATGTTCCTGGGCGGCTGGCGCGCCCCGTGGCCGCTGTCGTTGTGGGAGAACGCCAACACCGGATACTGGCCCGTGCTCTGGTTCTTCGCGAAGGTGCTGCTCTTCATCTTCGTCTTCATCTGGCTTCGCGGCACGCTCCCACGGCTGCGCTACGACCAGTTCATGCACTTCGGCTGGAAGCGGCTGATCCCGATCGCGCTGCTCTGGACGGTGCTGGTCTCCGCGATCCGGGCCATGGACAACACCGGTGGGTTCAACCGCACCTGGTTGATCGTGGCCGCGGTGATCCTCGCGGTCCTGCTGGTCGGGACCTTCTTCATCCCGGAGAAGGACGTGGCGAGGGCCGCGGCAGACGACGAGCCGTTCGACGCGTTCGCAGGTGGCTACCCGGTGCCGCCGATGCTCGAGGGCATCCCGGTGCGGGGACCCGCAGGTAAGGAGTACTGATGGCGTCCATCAAGGAGTCCTACTGGGACCCGGTCGCCGGGTTCGGGGTCACCTTCCGCACCATGTTCCGCAAGGTGGTCACGGAGCAGTACCCCTTCGTCAAGGAGAAGACGGCTCCGCGCTTCCACGGCCGGCACCAGCTCAACCGCTGGCCCGACGGTCTGGAGAAGTGCATCGGCTGCGAGCTCTGTGCCTGGGCCTGCCCGGCCGACGCGATCTACGTCGAGGGTGCGTCCAACACCGAGGACGAGCGGTTCTCGCCGGGCGAGCGCTACGGCCGCGTCTACCAGATCAACTACCTGCGCTGCATCCTGTGCGGGCTGTGCATCGAGGCGTGCCCCACACGGGCGCTCACGATGACCAACGAGTACGAGCTGGCCGACGACAACCGCGCCGACCTGATCTACGAGAAGTCCGACCTGCTCGCCCCGCTGCTGCCCGGCATGGAGCAGCCGCCGCACCCGATGCGGCTCGGCGACGACGAGGGCGACTACTACCGCGGCACGCTGTCGTCGACGCGTCGCGACGGGAGGTGACCTCGCGTGATCGCGTTCTGGATCCTCGCCCCGATCATGGTGGCCTGCGCGCTCGGCATCCTGGTCGCTCGCAAGGCGGTGCACTCCGCGCTGCTGCTGGCCGTCGTGATGATCTCGCTCGCGGTGCTGTACGTCGTGCAGGACGCACCGTTCCTGTTCGCGGTGCAGATCATCGTCTACACCGGCGCGATCCTGATGCTGTTCCTGTTCGTGCTGATGCTCGTCGGCGTCGACGCGTCCGACTCCCTCGTGGAGACGATCCGCGGCCAGCGGGTCTTCGCGGTGATCGTCGGTCTGATGTTCGCCGCCACGATGACGATCGGCATCGCGCAGGTCTCGATCGGCGCGATCACCGGGCTCGACAAGGCCAACGCCGACGGCAACGTGCAGGGGATCGCCCAGCTGCTCTTCACGCGCTACGTGTTCGCGTTCGAGGTCACCTCCGCGCTGCTGATCACTGCCGCCCTCGGCGCGATGGTGCTCGCCCACCGCGAGCGGCTCACGCCCACGCTCAGCCAGGCCGAACACGCCGCCCAGCGGATGCGCGACTACGCCGAGAAGGGCACGCACCTGGGTCCGCTGCCTCCCCCGGGCACGTTCGCCCGGCACAACGCGGTCGACACTCCGGCGCTGCTCCCGGACGGCTCGCCGGCGCCGACCTCGGTCTCGCGGGTGCTGTCCGCCCGCGGCACGGTGCGGGCGGCCCCGGCCGGTGACGTCGAGCGAGCTGACGAGCTCGATGGCGCGACGAGCGTCGCGACGACGAGGGGAGCACCCGATGAGCGCCACCCCCTTCATCGTCCTGTCGACCCTGCTCTTCTCGATCGGCGCCGTCGGCGTGCTGATCCGGCGCAACGCGATCGTGGTCTTCATGTGCGTCGAGCTGATGCTCAACGCCAGCAACCTCGCGCTGGTCACGTTCGCCCGCGTCAACGGCAACCTCGACGGCCAGATCGCGGCCTTCTTCGTGATGGTCGTCGCCGCGGCCGAGGTCGTCGTCGGGCTCGCGATCATCATGACCATCTTCCGCACCCGCCGCTCGGCCTCGGTCGACGACGCCAGCCTGCTGAAGTACTGAGGTCTCCCGTGACCCCACTCCTGTCCGCGCCGCTGGCGCGCCTCGCCGAGGAAGCCGTCCCGGTCGTGCACCCGACCAGCGCGGGCGGCGCGTTCAGCCTGCTCTGGGTGATCATCGCGCTGCCGGCGCTCGGTGCCCTGGTGCCTGCTGCTCGGCGGCCGCCGCACCGACAGGTGGGGGCACCTGCTCGGCTGCGCCACCGTCGGTCGTCTCGTTCGTGCTCAGCGTGGTCCTGTTCTTCGCGCTGCTGCTGCCGCGACGACGGCTGACCGCTCGATCGGCCAGCACCTGTAGACCTGGTTCACCGCCGGCGACTACACGGTCGAGCTTCGGCCTGCTCTACGACCCGCTGTCCGCGCTGTTCGTGCTGCTGATCACCGGCGTCGGCGGGCTGATCCACGTCTACTCGATCGGCTACATGGAGCACGACGCGCGGCGGCGCCGGTTCTTCGCCTACCTGAACCTGTTCGTCGCCGCGATGCTGACGCTGGTGCTCGCCGACGACTACCTCGGGTGTTCCTCGGCTGGGAGGGCGTCGGCCTCGCGTCGTACCTGCTGATCGGCTTCTGGCAGCAGAAGACGTCGGCCGCGGTGGCCGCGAAGAAGGCGTTCGTGGTCAACCGGGTCGGCGACATCGGCATGGCGCTCGGCGTCATGCTGATGTTCGCGACGTTCGGCACCATCGTCGTTCGCGGGCGTCTCGGCGCTCAGCGGGCAGGCGTCGGAGGCCACGGTCACCGGCCTCGGCCTGCTGCTCCTGCTCGCCGCCTGCGGCAAGTCGGCGCAGGTGCCGCTGCAGTCCTGGCTGCTCGACGCGATGGAGGGCCCGACCCCGGTGTCGGCGCTGATCCACGCGGCGACCATGGTGACCGCCGGCGTCTACCTCGTCGTCCGCTCCAACTTCATCTTCGACTACGCGCCCGACGCGCAGACCGCCGTGGTCATCGTCGGCGTCGTCACGCTGCTCTGGGGTGCGGTCATCGGCTGCGCGAAGGACGACATCAAGAAGGCCCTCGCCGGCTCGACGATGAGCCAGATCGGCTACATGATGCTCGCCGCCGGGCTCGGGCCGGCCGGCTACGCGTTCGCGATCTTCCACCTGCTCACGCACGGCTTCTTCAAGGCCGAACCTGTTCCTCGGCGCCGGCTCGGTGATGCACGCCATGGACGACGACGTCGAACATGCGGCACTACGGCGCGCTGCGCAAGGTGATGCCGGTCACGTTCGTGACGTTCGCGATCGGCTACCTCGCGATCATCGGCTTCCCGCGGCTTCGCCGGCTTCTGGTCCAAGGACAAGATCATCGAGGCCGCGTTCGCGCGACAACTGGCGTGGTCGGCGCGCTGCGCCCTCGTCGGCGCCGGCGTCACCGGCTTCTACATGACCCGGCTGATGCTGATGACGTTCTTCAGCGAGAAGCGCTGGGCAGAAGGACGTGCACCCGCACGAGTCGCCCAAGGTGATGACGGTCCCGCTGATCGTGCTCGCCGCGCTGTCCGCGCTCGGCGGCCTGCTGCTCCTCGACGACTGGATCGTCGACTGGCTCGCACCGGTGGTCGGCGAGCCCCCGCGGAGGACCTGCCGGTCCCGGCGTGCGGTCCTCAGCCTGCTGGTGCGTCGTCGTGGTCGCGCGTCGGCGTCGGCCATCGCCTGGTTCGCTGGTCGGCAAGCGCGAGGTGCCCGCGCGCGGCACCGACGACGGTCTCGGTCGTTCACCCGGGCCGCGCGCGCCGACCTCTACGGCGACGCCTTCAACGAGGCGCTGCTGATGCGGCCCGGTGACCGGTTCGTCGACCGGCGCTGGTCGTCCTTCGACGACGCGCGGCGTCGACGGCGTCGTCAACGGCACCGGCAGCCGCGGTTCGGCGGCATCGTCCGGCACGCCTGCGCCGGCTGCAGACCGGCTTCGTCCGCTCCTACGCCCTGTCCATGCTCGGCGGCGCCGTGCTCGTCGTGCTCGCCCTGCTGGCGGTGAAGCTCGCATGAACGGCCGTCCGCTCTGACCGCATCCCCTGGCTGACTCGATCCTGTGCCCTGATCCCGCTCGGTCGGCGCCGTCGGTCGCTGACTGGCCCTGCCGACGCAGGACGACGCGCCTGCCCAAGCAGGTCGCGCTCGGCGTCTCGCTGCGTCACGCTGGTGCTCTCGATCGTGGTCGCCGTCCAGTTCGACCCCGGCGGCGGCTTCCAGTTCACCGAGGACGCACGACTGGATCCACGTCGTTCGGCGCCCACTACGCGCTCGGCGTCGACGGCCTCGGCCTGCTCGCTGGTGCTGCTCACCGCGATCCTCACCCCGGTCGTGATCCTCGCCTCGTGGAACGACGGCGACGACGGCCGCTGGAGCGCCAACGCGTTCTTCGCCTGGATGCTCGCGCTCGAGGGCCTCGCGATCGGCGTCTTCGCGGCGACCGACGTGTTCCTGTTCTACGTGCTCTTCGAGGCGACGCTGATCCCGATCTACTTCCTGATCGGCGGCTTCGGCGGCCCGCAGCGCTCGCTACGCCGCGGTGAAGTTCCTGCTGTACTCGCCTGTTCGGCGGGCTGCTGATGCTGGCCTCGGTGGTCGGGCTCTACGTCGTGTCGGCCGAGCGCCGGCCGGCCCGTCGTACCTGCTCTCGGACCTGAGCCAGCCTCGACATCTCGACCACGACCACCGGCCGCTGGCTGTTCGTCGGCTTCTTCGTCGCGTTCGCGATCAAGGCGCCGATGTTGCCGGTGCACACCTGGCTGCCGGACGCCGCGCGAGCGAGGGCAACACCCGGCACCTCGGTGCTGCTGGTCAGCATCCTGGACAAGATCGGCACGTTCGGGATGATGCGGTTCTGCCTCGGGCTCTTCCCGGAGGCCTCGCGGTGGGCGACCCCGGTCGTCATGGTGCTCGCCGTCATCAGCGTCCTCTACGGCGCGCTCGCGGCCATCGGCCAGAACAACATCCGCCGGCTGATCGCCTACACGTCGGTGTCGCACTTCGGCTTCATCGTGCTCGGCATCTTCGTGCTCAACAGCCAGGGCCAGACCGGCGCGACGCTCTACATGTTCAACCACGGGCTGTCGACGGCCGCGCTGTTCCTGGTCACCGGCTTCCTGATCAAGCGGCGCGGCTCGCAGCTGATCAGCGACTACGGCGGCGTCGAGAAGGTCGCGCCCGGTGCTGGCCGGGCTCTTCCTGTTCGCCGGGCTGTCGACGCTGTCGCTGCCGGGCCTGTCGCCGTTCGTCTCGCGAGTTCCTGGTGCTGCTCGGGCACGTTCGCGCACACTCGTCGGTCGCGGCGTCGTTCGCGGTGCTCGGCATCGTGCTCGCCGCGCTCTACATCCTGCTGATGTACCAGCGCACGATGACCGGACCGGTGCGGCCGAGATCGCCGGCACATCACCGACCTGACGCCGCGCGAGGTCGTCGCGCTCGCGCCGCTGCTGGTGCTGATCGTGGTGCTCGGCTTCTTCCCGAAGCCGCTGCTCGTCGGTGCTCAACCCGACCGTCCGCGACACGCTGCAGCACGTCGGCGTGACCGACCCTGCGCCCGGCGGTCGACGCCGGCGCCGGTGACAGGAGAGCAGCAAGTGAACGCTCGCCGCTCGATCGTGACCTTCGCCACGCCCGCACATCGAGTACGCGCTCGCTCGTCGCCGATGCTGATCGTCTTCGGCGTCGGCCGCTCGTCGGCGTGCTGGTCGAGGCGTTCGCGCCGCGGCACCGGCGCTACCTCGATCCAGACCGTGCTCGCGCTGCGTCGGCCTGGTCGGCCGCCGGTCGTCGCACGGTGCTGGTCGCCCGCGACCTCGGCATCCTGGGCGGGCACCGGCAAGCCCGGCAAGGTGGTGGCCGAGGGCGCGCATCGCCGTCGACGGGCCCTCGCTGTTCATCTGGGGCACGATGCTGGTGCTGTCGCTGCTCAGCGTGCTGCTGTTCGCCGAGCGCCGGCTCGAGGGCGGCGTGACCGCGTTCGCCGGCCAGGCGGCCGCGCTGCCCGGCACCGAGGCCGAGCGCGAGGCCTCGACCCAGGGGCTCGAGCACACCGAGGTCTTCCCGCTGATGATGTTCGCGGTCGGCGGGATGATGCTGTTCCCGGCGGCCAACGACCTGCTCACCATGTTCGTCGCGCTCGAGGTCCTCTCGCTCCCGCTCTACCTGCTCTGCGGGCTGGCCCGCCGTCGCCGGCTGCTCAGCCAGGAAGCGGCGATGAAGTACTTCCTGCTCGGCGCGTTCAGCTCCGGCTTCTTCCTCTACGGCATCGCGCTGGTCTACGGCTACGCCGGCTCGATGGGCTTCGCCGACATCGCCAACGCGGTCTCCGGCCGCATCGGCGGCCACGTGCTGCTGCTCGCCGGCATCGGGCCTGATGGCGGTCGGCCTGCTGTTCAAGGTCGAGCGCGGCGCCGTTCCACTCCTGGACGCCCGACGTCTACCAGGGCGCCCCGACCGCGGTGACCGGCTTCATGGCCGCCTGCACCAAGGTCGCCGCGTTCGGCGCGCTGCTGCGGCTGTTCTACGTCGCCTTCGGCGGGGCGCGCTGGGACTGGACGCCGATGATCTGCGATCGTCGCGATCCTGACCATGGCGGTCGGCTGCGTCCTGGCGATCACCCAGACCGACATCAAGCGGATGCTGGCCTACTCGTCGATCGCGCACGCCGGCTTCCTGCTCACCGGCTTCGTCGGGTGCCCGGTCGCTGAACCTGATCGGCGACGACGAGATCAGCGCCGTCCAGGCGGTGCTGTTCTACCTGGTCACCTACGGCTTCATGACGATCGGCGCGTTCGCGGTCGTCACGGTGGTCCGCGACGCCGGCGGCGAGGCGACCCACCTGTCGCGCTGGGCCGGGCTGGGCAAGGAGTCGCCGGTCGTCGCCGGCGTGTTCGCGTTCTTCCTGCTCGGCATCGCCGGCATCCCGCTGACCGAGCGGCTTCACCGGCAAGTGGGCGGTGTTCGCGTCGGCGCTGAGCGGCGGCGCCTGGCCGCGTCGTCGTGGTCGCGGTGCTGCTCAGCGCGGTCGCGGCGTTCTTCTACGTCCGGGTGATCGTGCTGATGTTCTTCTCCGACCCGGTCGGGGAGGGCCCGACGGTCGCGGTGCCGCAGCGTGCTGACGACTGCTCGTGATCGCCGTCGGTACGGCGGTGACCGCTCGTGCTGGGCGTCGTCCCGGGCCCGGTGCTCGACCTGGCCTCGGCAACGCGGCACAGTTCGTCCGCTGAGCCGCATGCCGATGACCGCAGCACGCGCTGGCCCTGCCCGGTCCTCGACGACGACCTCGAGCCGAGCGGCTGCGCGCCCGGCTGGCCGAGGTCGAGCAGGAGCTGCTGCGCCAGCGACCGTCAGCGACGCGGCCGTTCGTCACCGAGGCGGCCCGGCACCTGCTGGACGCCGGCGGCAAGCGGTTCCGCCCGCTGCTGGTGCTGCTCGCCGCCGAGGCCGGCGAGCAGCCGGCGACGGCGAGGACGACGAGCGGCTGCTGACGGCGGCCTGCGTCGTCGAGCTGACGCACCTCGCGTCGCTCTACCACGACGACGTGATGGACGAGGCCGACCTGCGCCGCGGGCGCCGAGTCCGCCAACGCGCGCTGGGACAACCACGTCGCGATCCTGACCGGCGACTTCCTGTTCGCGAAGTCCTCGGAGCTCATCGCCGAGCTCGGTCCCGACGCGCGTCCGCATCCAGGCCCGAGACGTTCACCCGGCTGGTCGAGGGCCAGATCCGGGAGACGCTCGGGCCCGGCGCCGACGAGGACCCGCTCGAGCACTACCTGCGGGTGGTCGCGGACAAGACCGGGTCGCTGATCGCGACCTCGGCGCGCTACGGCGCCCGGTTCGCCGGCGCACCGCTCGAGGTCGAGGAGGCGCTCACGGCGTACGGCGAGAAGGTCGGCATCGCCTTCCAGCTCTCCGACGACATCCTCGACGTCGCCTCCGAGTCCGACGAGTCCGGCAAGACGCCGGGCACCGACCTGCGCGAGGGCGTGCCGACGCTGCCGGTGCTGATCGCCCAGCGGTCCACCGACCCGACCGACGCCCGGCTGCTCGAGCTGCTCGCCGGCGCCGCTCACCGACGACGCCGACCACGCCGAGGCGCTCGCCCTGCTGCGCGCCCACCCGGCGATGGGCGAGGCCCGTGCCTACGTCGCTCGGGCTCGCCGGCGAGGCCAAGGAGCTGCTCAAGGTGCTGCCGGACGGTCCGGTCCGCGAGGCGCTGGACACGTTCGCGGACGTGATCGCCGACCGCTCGACCTGAGGCGACCGCCCCGGTCAGACGGACGGTTCAGCCGCCCGTGGTGCTGCACCTGCTGGGTCCACAGCGCCGGTCGCGAAGAGAACAAGTGCCGCCAGCAGAATCAGCACGGACAGGGCGCCAGCGATGATCCCGCCGAGAGCGAACCCGGCACCGCTCACCCGACCGTCGGACCGCGCGATCTCGCGGCGGGCCAGGAACCCAGTGACGATGCCCGCGATCCCGACGGCGACACCCAGCCCGCAGAAGCAGGTCGCGATCATGCCTACGACCCCACAGATGAGGGAAACGACGGCAAGGGTCGACCTCTTCGCCGGTGGCTCGGAGGGCGGCGGCCCGTAGGGCGGTGGCGGTGGCGGCATCTCCGGGGGCGGCGGCGGTGCGTCGTAGCTCATCAGGGCCCTCTCGACATCGGTCACGCGTCAAGGGGAAACATATCTTTCCGTGTCGGTCAGATGGCGCATGCCTCGGCGGTCAGACGCAGTTGGCGGCGGCGATGGTGCCCGGGGCCAGGAGCGGCACCTGACCGACATCTTCACCGAGGTAGTGCGCACGACCGGTGGCACCGAGCCAGACCAGGAAGCCGAACGCGAACCGCGCCAGCACGATCGTCTCGAAGGTCAGGCTCTCCACCGCTTCGACACGTTGGCCTGCTTCTTGGCCAGCCGAAGCCCGTTAGTGTTCGCGCCAGGACCACGCACGCAGACGCGTCCGTCGCGACGAAGGGAACCCCGGCATGTCCGATCAAGGCTCGATGCCCCCGCCGCCCCCGCCGCCCCCGCCCTCGGGAGGCGGCGGTTACGGAGCACCGCCCCCCGGCGGCGGTTACGGCCCACCTCCGCCCGGTGGTGGCTACGGCTACGGGGCGGTGCCGACGGGCACGAACCGCAAGGCGATCTGGTCCCTGGTTCTCGGGATCCTCGGGCTCGTGTGCTGCGGCTTCTTCGCCGGCATCCCCGCGATCATCCTCGGCCGGATGTCGCAGCGGGAGATCGAGCGGACCGGACAGCAGGGACGCGGACTGGCCACGGCCGGCTTCATCCTCGGGATCGTGGCCTGCGTGCTGGGGGTCCTGTCCGCCATCCTGTTCGCCACGGGAGCGGTCGACTTCCCGACCAGCAGCTCCAGCCCCTGACCGGCGGCGTCAGATCGCGCAC
The DNA here is from genome assembly GCA_963745795.1 of uncultured Actinomycetota bacterium. Lineage (GTDB taxonomy): Bacteria > Actinomycetota > Actinomycetes > Propionibacteriales > Nocardioidaceae > Marmoricola. The sequence continues at coordinate 325,062 of CAVUYR010000007.1, forward strand.
GCCTCGGCGGTCAGGCGCAGCTGGCGGCGGCGGTGGTGCCGCACCGCGTCGAACGTGAAGATCACCAGCGCCACCCAGACCAGGGCGAACCCTGCCCAGCGCATCGGGGTCATCGCCTCGTGCAGGACGGTCACACCCAGCGCGAACTGGAGCACCGGGGCGAGGTACTGCAGGAGGCCGAGGGTGGTCATCGGCACCCGGATGGCCGCTGCCCCGAAGCACAGCAACGGGACGGCGGTGACCACCCCGGTCGAGGCCAGGAGCAGCACGTGACCGACACCTTCACCGAGGAAGTGCGCACGACCGGTGGCACCGAGCCAGACCAGGAAGCCGAACGCGAACGGCGCCAGCACGATCGTCTCGAAGGTCAGGCTCTCCACCGCTTCCACGTTCGCCTGCTTCTTGGCCAGCCCGTAGGTGCCGAACGAGAACGCCAGCAGCAGCGCGATCCACGGCGGCCGCCCGTACTCCACCGTGAGCCCGACGACCGCCGCGAAGGCGATCGCGATCGCCACCCACTGGGCCGGTCGCAGCCGCTCGCGCAGGATCAGAACGCCCATCAGCACGGTCACGAGCGGGTTGATGAAGTAGCCGAGCGACGTCTCCACGACCTTGCCGTGCGTGACCCCCCAGATGTAGCCGCCCCAGTTGAGCGAAATCACGACCGAGGCCAGGAGCAGCAGGCTGCGCTTGCGGCGGTCGCGGACGATCGCGACCAGCTGCGGCGTACGACGCAGGGCGACGAGCAGCGCCAGCATCGCGAGCAGTGACCAGCAGATCCGGTGCGCCAGCACCTCGAAGGCGGTCGAGGGCTCGAGCAGCGCCCAGTACAGCGGAAAGAGGCCCCACATCCCGTAGGCCGCGACCCCGAACAGGAACCCGCGGGCCTGCTCGTCGCGGGCCTGCTCTGCGCCCTCGTGGCGCGTGCGTTCGAGGCTGTCCGTCACAAGCGGAGCGTATCTCCGGCCACGACCCGGCCCGGGGCCGAGCCCCTAGGATCGGCGTGTGCCCAACTACGGAGACCTGCAGAACGAGATCTACCTCGCCGGCCTCTCCGGCGTCGTGCCGTCACTGCCGATGTCGTTCGCCGAGCTCGAGCGGCGCGCCGAGCTCGCCATGCCTCCCGGCACCTGGACCTACGTCGCCGGCGGCGCGGGCGACGAGCACACGCAGCGCAGCAACCGGACGGCGTTCGACCACTGGGGCCTGGTGCCGCGGATGCTCCGCGCCCAGACCGATCGCGACCTGTCGGTGGACTTGTTCGGGATCGCACTGCCGACCCCGTTGTTCCTGTCGCCGATCGGCGTGATCGGCATCTGCACCCAGGACGGCCACGGCGACCTGGCCACGGCGCAGGCCGCGGCAGCCACCGGGGTGCCGATGGTCGCCTCGACGCTAAGCGCCGACCCGATGGAGGAGGTCGCGGCGGAGTACGGCGAGACCGCGGGCTTCTTCCAGCTCTACTGCCCCACCGACCCGGAGGTGGCCGCGAGCCTCGTCACCCGGGCCGAGCAGGCCGGCTATCGCGGCATCGTGATCACCCTGGACACCTGGGTGACCGGCTGGCGTCCGCGTGACCTGGCCACGTCCAACTTTCCGCAGCTCCGTGGGCACTGCCTGGCCAACTACTTCGCCGACCCGGTGTTCCGCAGCCGTCTGGCGAAGACCCCTGAGGACGACCCGGGGTCGGCGATCCTGGCCTGGGCGATGATGTTCGGCAAGCCGCTGGCCTGGGACGACCTGGCCTGGCTGCGCTCGCTGACCGACCTGCCGCTCGTACTCAAGGGCATCTGCCACCCCGACGACGCCCGGCGTGCCGTCGACGCCGGCGCCGACGGCGTCTTCGTCTCCACGCACGGTGGCCGGCAGGCCAACGGCGGCCTGGCCGCGATCGACTGCCTGCCCGACGTGGCGGCGGCCGTGCCCGACGTCCCGGTGCTGTTCGACTCGGGCGTGCGGTCGGGGTCCGACGTGGTCAAGGCGCTCGCCCTGGGTGCGACGGCGGTGGGGATCGGCCGGCCGTACGCGTACGCCGCCGCGCTGGCCGGCACGGACGGCATCGTGCACGTGCTCCGCACGATCCTCGCGGAGGCCGACCTGCTGATGGCGGTCGACGGCTACCCCACGCTCGCGGACCTGGGCCCGGAGGCGATCCGGCGCACCTGAGGGTGCGCGTCTCCCGGCAGTAGGTTTGGGGCCATGGCCCCGACTCCTTACACCGTCGAGCGGTCGACCGTCATCGCGGCACCCGCCGACCAGATCTTCCCGCTGCTGGTCGACTTCCACGAGTGGCCGCGCTGGTCGCCGTGGGAGGACATCGACCCCGACATGCAACGCACCTACGGCGGCGCGGAGTCCGGCGTCGGCGCGACGTACGCCTGGTCCGGCAACCGCAAGGCCGGCGCCGGGTCGATGGAGATCACCGACCTGGTCACGCCCACCGGGCTCGGTCTTCGGCTGTCGTTCCTCAAGCCGTTCAAGGCCGAGAACCGGATCGGCTTCGACCTGCGGCCGGAGGGTGACGGCACCCGTGTCACGTGGCGCCTCACCGGCGACGCCACCGGCGTGACGAAGGCGTTCGCGCGGTTCGGGATGTTCGACCGCTGGGTCGGCAAGGACTTCGAGAAGGGCCTCGCCCGGCTGCGTGCCGAGGTCAGCTGACCTAGACGACGGTCCAGGTGCCCTAGACGACGGTCCAGGTGTCCGAGCCGCTGATCAGCGAGCCGAGGGCCGCGGTCGGGTCGTCCTGACCCTGCGCGGCGGTGGCGATCTGCGCGCGCGCCTGGTCGTCGTACGTCGGGCGCTCGACCTGGCGGAAGATCCCGATCGGCGCCCGGTGGAGCACGCCGGCGTCGGTGAGCCGGGACAGCGCGAACGCCGTGGTCGGGTCGGTGGCGTGGGCGTCGTGGACCAGCAGGTCGGACTCGTGCACGTCGGCCACCTCGACGGAGAACACCTGGCCGCTGTCCTTGTCGCGGACCACGCCGTACTGGCCGTCGTTGCCGAACCGGATCGGCTGCGCCGTGCTCGAGCGGGATGATCGCGTCGTCCTTGGTGTCGTTGTCCTTGATCGCGTCGAACGCGCCGTCGTTGAAGATCGGGCAGTTCTGGTAGATCTCGACCAGCGCCGTGCCGCGGTGCGCCGCGGCCGCGGACAGCACCGAGGTGAGGTGCTTGCGGTCGGAGTCGATCGTGCGCGCCACGAAGGTCGCCTCGGCGCCGAGCGCCAGCGACACCGGGTTGAACGGGTAGTCGACCGAGCCGACCGGCGTCGACTTGGTGACCTTGCCCGGCTCGGAGGTGGGGGAGTACTGGCCCTTGGTCAGGCCGTAGATCCGGTTGTTGAACAGCAGGATCTTCATGTTGACGTTGCGGCGCATCGCGTGGATCAGGTGGTTGCCGCCGATCGAGAGCGCGTCGCCGTCGCCGGTGACGACCCAGACCGACAGGTCCTCGCGGGCGGTGGCCAGGCCGGTCGCGATCGCCGGCGCCCGGCCGTGGATCGAGTGCATGCCGTAGGTGTCGAGGTAGTACGGGAAGCGCGAGGAGCAGCCGATGCCGGAGACGAAGACGATGTTCTCGCGGCGCAGCCCGAGCTCGGGCAGGAAGCCCTGCACGGCCGCGAGGACGGCGTAGTCGCCGCAGCCGGGGCACCAGCGCACCTCCTGGTCGGAGGTGTACTCCTTGCGGGTCTGCGGCTCGTCGTGGTCGGGCACGCCGCGCAGCCCCGGGAAGCGGCAGGGCTCGGTGGTGGCTCATCGCACGCTCTCCTTCTCGGTGGTCGCACGGGATCGACCACCGTCGTGCACGTCGTCAGCGTGGTCTCGATCAGGTCGGTGATCGCCTCGGCGAGCTCGGCCGCCTTGAGCGGCAGCCCGCGCACGTGGTTGTAGCCGACGACGTCGACGAGGTACTTGGCGCGCAGCAGCAGCGAGAGCTGGCCGAGGTTCATCTCGGGCACCAGCACCGCGTCGTAGCCGCTTGAGCACCTCGCCGAGGTCCTTCGGGAACGGGTTGAGGTGGCGCAGGTGGGCCTGGGCGACCGAGTGCCCGGCCTTGCGGACCCGTCGGCAGGCGGCGCCGATCGGCCCGTACGTCGAGCCCCAGCCGAGCACCAGCACCCGCGCGTCGCCGTCGGGGTCGTCGACCTCGAGCGGCGGCAGGCTGTCGGCGATCCGGTCGATCTTGGCCTGCCGGGTGCGCACCATGAAGTCGTGGTTGGCGGGGTCGTAGGAGATGTTGCCGTGGCCGTCGCCCTTCTCCAGGCCACCGATCCGGTGCTCGAGGCCGGGGGTGCCGGGGATCGCCCACGGGCGGGCCAGGGTCTCGCGGTCGCGCAGGTAGGGCCAGAACTCCGGCTCGCCGGCGTCCGTGCGTGTGGTTGGGTCCGGTCGCGAACGCCGGGTCGATCGCCGGGAGGTCGTCGAGCTCGGGGATCCGCCACGGCTCGGAGCCGTTGGCGAGCATGCCGTCGGAGAGCAGCATCACCGGGGTGCGGTAGGTGATCGCGATCCGCGCCGCCTCGAGTGCGGCGTCGAAGCAGTCGCCGGGGGACTGCGGCGCCACGATCGGCACCGGTGACTCGCCGTTGCGGCCGAACATCGCCTGCAGCAGGTCGGCCTGCTCGGTCTTGGTCGGCAGCCCGGTGGACGGGCCGCCGCGCTGCACGTCGACGACCAGCAGCGGCAGCTCGATCATCACGCCGAGGCCGATCGTCTCCGACTTGAGCGCGATACCCGGACCGGACGTGGTGGTGATCCCGAGCGCGCCGCCGAACGACGCGCCGAGCGCCGCGCCGACGCCGGCGATCTCGTCCTCGGCCTGGAAGGTGGTGACGTCGAAGCGCTTGTGCTTGCTGAGCTCGTGCAGGATGTCGGAGGCCGGCGTGATCGGGTAGCTGCCCAGGAACAGCGGCAGGCCGGACTGGACGCCCGCCGCGATCAGGCCGTAGGACAGCGCGAGGTTGCCGGTGATGTTGCGGTAGGTGCCCGCCGGCATCGGGGCCGGCTTGACCTCGTACTGGACGGCGAACGCCTCGGTGGTCTCGCCGAAGTTCCAGCCCGCGCGGAAGGCCGTGATGTTGGCGTCGCGGATGTCCGGCGCCTTGGCGAACCGGCGCTCGAGGAAGCTGATCGTCGACTCGGTCGGGCGCCCGTACATCCAGGACAGCAGGCCGAGGGCGAACATGTTCTTCGCGCGGGCGGCGTCCTTGCGTGAGAGCCCGAACTCCTTCACCGCCGCGACCGTCATCCCGGTGAGGTCGAGAGCCGTGCAGTGCGTAGTCGGCGAGGGTGTCGTTCTCGAGCGGGTTGTCGACGTAGCCGGCCTTGGTCAGGTTGCGCGCGGAGAAGTCGTGGCTGTCCACGATGATCGACGTGCCCGGCTTCATGTCGGCCAGGTTGGCCTTGAGCGCGGCCGGGTTCATCGCCACCAGCACGTCGGGGGCGTCGCCGGGCGTCAGGATGTCGTGGTCGGCGAAGTGCACCTGGAACGAGGAGACGCCAGGGCAGCGTGCCCTGGGGTGCGCGGATCTCGGCCGGGAAGTTCGGCAGGGTCGAGAGGTCGTTGCCGAACGCTGCCGACTCCTGGGTGAACCGGTCACCGGTCAGCTGCATGCCGTCGCCGGAGTCGCCCGCGAACCGGATGATCACCCGGTCGAGCTGCTGGACCTGCTTGGACACGGTGGAGACGCCTACTTTCCTCACGCGATCACGCCCGCCGATGGGGGCGGGCACAGTTGTCCACGATATCCCCGTGGCAAGGCGCGGCCGAGCGCGTCTCCCCCCGCGGTCGTCCGATCCGCGGACGACGTGACGAAGCGCACGTCCGGGAGCCCGCCCAGCGTAAGGAAACCGGACAAGGCAGGCACGCCGCACCGTCCGGCGACGCGCCGGATGACGAGATGGTGTGGAGGACTCACTTTTAAATGTAGTAGATTACTCGTCAATAGTCAGTAACTCGGGTACTGCCCCCTCGATCACGAAGGAAATCCAGACACATGTCGATCACGTGGAAGACCGCCGCCGTACGCCCGCTCGTGGGTGTGGTTGCCGGAGTGGTGGCCTTGACCGGATGTGCCACCGCCGAAAGCGGCAGCAGCAAGTCCGACGAGGTGAGCGTCGTCGGCTTCTCCGTCCTGAAGACCGCCAACGAGCAGGTCCTCAAGGACTTCCAGAAGACCGACGCCGGAAAGGGCGTCACCTTCAAGACGTCGTACGGCGCCTCCGGTGACCAGAGCCGCGCCGTCATCGCCGGCCTCAACGCCGACTACGTGCACTTCTCGCTCGAGCCCGACGTCACCCAGCTGGTCGACGCCGAAGCTCGTCGCCGACGACTGGAACACCGGCCCCAACAAGGGCATCGTGACCCAGTCGGTCGTGGTGATCGTGGTGCGCAAGGGCAACCCCAAGGACATCAAGGGCTGGGACGACCTGGTCGAAGCCGGGCGTCAAGATCGTCACCCCCAACCCGGGCTCGTCCGGCTCGGCGCGGTGGAACATCCTCGCGGCGTACGGCCACGTGATCGCCCAGGGCGGCAGCGAGGAGGACGCGCAGGCCTACCTGACGAAGTTCTTCAACAACGTCGTCGCCCTCCCGGGCAGCGGCCGGGACGCCACCACGGCCTTCCTGGGCGGCACCGGCGACGTGCTGATCTCCTACGAGAACGAGGCGATCCTGGCCCGCCAGGCCGGCGCCGACTTCGACTACATCGTCCCGGACCAGACGCTGCTGATCGAGAACCCCGGCGCGGTGACCACGGACGCCAACCCGTCGGCCAAGGACTTCCTCGACTTCGTGCTCAGCAAGGACGGCCAGACCGAGTTCGCCAAGAAGGGCTTCCGCCCGCTCGACAAGAGCGTGAAGGTCGACGTCCAGGGCGCCAACGACCCGACCAACCCGTTCCCGACGCCGAAGACGCTGCTCACCATCGACAAGGACTTCGGTGGCTGGGACGCGGCGAACAAGAAGTTCTTCGACGAGGAGACCGGGATCGTCACGAAGATCCAGGCGGAGACCGGCAAGTCCTGACGCATGAGCGCAGCTCGAACTCGCCTCGGCTCCGGGTACGACGCGCAAGGCGTCGTCGTACGCCGGAGCCGCCGGGCTCTCGGCGTGCGGGTCCGCGCTCGGCCTCGGCGTCGCCATGATCTGGTTCAGCCTGCTGGTGCTGATCCCGCTGACCGCCGTGCTGATCGCCGCGGCCGACCGTCGGTCTGGGCCGGCTTCTGGGACACCATCACCAACCCGCAGACCGCGGCGGCGCTCCGGCTCACCGTCGGTCCAGGCGCTCGCTCGTCACGCTGGTCAACGTCGTCATGGGCACGCTCATCGCCTGGGTGCTGGTCCGCGACCAGTTCTTCGGCAAGCGGCTCCTCGAGGTGGTGATCGACATCCCGTTCGCGCTGCCGACGATCGTCGCCGGCCTGGTGCTGCTGTCGCTCTACGGGCCGAACGCGCCGCTCGGCGTCAACGTCGCCAACACCCGGAGCGCCGTGTTCCTGGCCCTCGCGTTCGTCACGCTGCCGTTCGTCGTCCGCACCGTGCAGCCGGTGCTCGAGAGCTCGAGCGCGACGTCGAGGAGGCCGCCGCGTCGCTCGGCGCCAGCCGGTTCACGACGTTCCGGCGGGTCATCCTGCCGCGCCTGACGCCGGCGATCGCCGCCGGCGCGGCGCTGTCCTTCGCCCGGGCGATCAGCGAGTACGGCTCGCTCGTGCTGCTCTCCGGCAACCTGCCCGGTCGCACCGAGGTGACCTCGGTGCGCATCCTCACCTACATCGAGAACGGCAACAAGGCGGCGGCGGCCGCGGTCGCCACGATCCTGCTGCTGGTCGCGCTCGCTCGTGATCGTCGTCCTCGACGTCCTCCAGCGGAGGGTGGCTCGCCGTGGCGACTGAGCTACTCGCACTGCGCGACCCGGCCGCCCGTGCGCTGGGGCCTGCGCATCGTGACCGTCGCCTACCTGTTCCTCCTCGTCGCCTGGCCGGTCTCGCTGGTGGTCAAGAACACTTTCGCCGACGGGTTCGGCGCGCTGCTGCGACGCGCTCGCCGACCCGGACGGTCGCGCACGCGCTCTGCGCTGACCGCTGACGATCACGGTCTGGCGCGGTGGCGATCAACCTGGTCTTCGGCGTGGGCATCTCGCTGCTGCTGGTGCGCTACGAGTTCCCCGGCAAGCGGGCGCTGTCCGCGCTGATCGACCTGCCGCTCGCGGTCTCGCCGGTCGTGGTCGGCCTGGCCCTGGTGCTCGTCTACAACGGCCGCGACGGCTGGTTCGGCCCGAGCCTCGAGGACGACGGCTTCCAGGTCATCTTCGCCACGCCCGGCATCATCATGGCCACCGTGTTCGTGTCGCTGCCGCTGGTGATCCGCGAGGTGGTGCCGGTGCTCGAGGAGATCGGCAACGACCAGGAGCAGGCCGCCCGCAGCCTCGGCGCCAACGCGGTCCAGACGTTCCGGCGGATCACCCTGCCCGGCATCAAGTGGGCCGTCGTCTACGGCGTCGTGCTCAGCCTGGCCCGCTCGCTCGGCGAGTTCGGCGCGGTCAAGATCGTCTCCGGCAACGTCATCGGCCAGACCCAGACCGCCACCCTGGTCGTCGAGGAGACGTACCAGAACTTCCAGCAGCCGACGGCGTACGCCATCGTCGTTCCTGCTCGCCTTCGCCGCGATGGCCTGCATCGTCGTCGTGTCGATCCTCCGCCCGAAGGAGCGAACAGGACCATGAGCATCGAGGTCTCCGGCGTCAGCAAGCGCTTCGGCGACTTCGTCGCGCTCGACGACGTCTCCGTCGAGCATCCCGACCGGCCAGCTGACCGCGCTGCTCGGGCCCGAGCGGCGGCGGCAAGTCGACCCTGCTGCGGATCATCGCCGGCCTCGAGAGCGCCGACGCCGGCACGGTCGAGATCGAGGGCATCGACGCCACCCACCTGCCGCCGCAGAAGCGCAACGTCGGCTTCGTCTTCCAGCACTACGCGGCCTTCAAGCACATGACCGTGGCCCACAACGTCGCCTTCGGCCTCGAGATCCGCAAGCGCCCGAAGGCCGAGATCGAAGCGACGGGTCGACGAGCTGCTCGAGCTGGTGCACCTCAGCCAGTTCGCCGACCGGCTGCCGTCGCAGCTCTCCGGTGGCCAGCGGCAGCGGATGGCGCTGGCCCGGGCGCTGGCGGTCGAGCCGACCGTGCTGCTGCTCGACGAGCCGTTCGGCGCGCTCGACGCCAAGGTCCGCAAGGAGCTGCGCGACTGGCTGCGCCGGCTGCACGACGAGGTGCACGTGACCACCGTGTTCGTCACCCACGACCAGGAGGAGGCCCTCGAGGTCGCCGACGAGATCGTGGTGATCAACGACGGCCGGATCGAGCAGATCGGCACGCCGGACCAGCTCTACGACGAGCCCGGCCAACGACTTCGTGATGAGCTTCCTCGGCCCGGTCACGACGCTCGACGGACAAGCTGGTCCGCCCGCACGACATCGAGGTGTCGACGCACGCCGGATCGCGGGTGCGATCGGCGGCACGGTCGTCCGCGAGTGGTGCGGGTCGGCTTCGAGGTGCGGCTCACGGTCGAGGTCGACCGTCCTGGGCACCCCGAGGTCGCGGTCACGGTCACCCGGGCGCACAGCCGCAACCTGAGGATCGAGGAGGGCACCAAGGTGTGGCTCACGCCGACCCACGGCGCGCCCGTCGTACCCGCCATGGAGAGCAGTCTCAGCGAGGCCTCGGACGAGATCGCCGTCTGACTCGTGTGCCCGGGGGCGTGCCAGCACGCGTCCTCGGGCACCCGACCGCTCAGCGGTAGTTGGTGAACTGGCCCCGCGGGGACGGCTGTCGTTGGCTGTGCACGGACATAGCGTCTGATGCGATGAAGGAGCGGGGCCTCCGCTCCTCGTGGGTCCCCGGCGGATGCTGGGGGTGCTCACGTCGTCGACGAAGGAGGCCCCTTGTGAGAGTATGCAGGGCAGCAGTTCGTGGGAATCGATCTGCACCGTCGACGGTGTGATCGTGCGAACGACCGAGGCCGGGGATCCGTTGGAGTCGGTCCGGATCATCAACGACGTCGAGAGCCTGGTCGGGTGATGGACCGGCCGGGGAGGATCCGGAGGTGGTGCTCGAGGCCACCTACGGCTGGTACTGGGCGGTCGACGCGCTGCGGGAAGCCGGGGCCAAGGTGCATCTGGCGCATCCGTTGGGGGTCAAGGCGTTTGAGTACCGGCGGGTGAAGAACGACGAGCGGGACGCCGCCGATCTGGCCGATCTGCTGCGGATGGGTCGGCTGCCGGAGGCGTGGATCGCGCCGCCGGCGACCCGGGAGCTGCGGGAGCTGGTGCGGCACCGGGCCAAGCTGGTCGGGCTGCGCTCGCACTGCAAGGCCGAGATCCACGCGGTGCTGGCCAAGTGCGGCGTCCAGGTGTCGATGACCGATCTGTTCGGGGTGGCCGGCACCGCAGCTGCTGGACCGGCTCGCGCTGCCCGCACCGTATGCGGCCCGGATCGAGTCGCTGCGCCGGATGATGACGCCCTGGATTTCGAGATCGACGTGTTCGCCGCGGTCCAGGGCCGGCTCGCGTGCCGATCCCGGCTACGTCGCGGTGCAGACCATCCCGGGGATCGGTCCGATCCTGGGGGCGGTGTTCGTCGCCGAGATCGGTGACGTGCACCGGTTCGACCGCGCGCCGCAGCTGACCTGCTGGGCCGGGCTGACCCCCAAGCACCACGAGTCCGACACCCACGTGCACCGCGGCCGGATCACCAAACAGGGCTCCCGGCTGGTCCGCTGGGCGGCGATCGAGTCGGTCCAGATCCTGGCCCCGCACCACCCGGATCGGCGCGGATCCGGGACCGGGTCGGGGACCGCCGGGGCCGCAACATCGGCGTGGTCGCCGCCGCCCGCGCAACAGCTCGAGTTCGTCTTCTACGCCCTGCGCGACCACCACGTCCGCGCGCTGCACAGCCCCCGGCGGGTCGGCATGAGCGCCGTCACCCGACAGCTGGTCGGTGCGGGTCGTGCAGGTCATGACCCCCATCCGCGGCGTGGTCGCTCCTTCTGATTGACCCCACCGACCGGGCACCGCGCACCCCATCATGCCGCCGACCGGCACGCGGCGAAGGGATGACGAGCAGCCCCGCTGCCTGCGCCCGCCGGAGACACCGGCCCTGATGCGAGCAACGCCCACCACAACCGCTGACGCACCCCCGAGGAACCCACGAACCACTCCGAACTTGCCGCGCCCATGCTGCGCCGAACGGCGCCGACGTCAAGGCCCTCCGGCCGCTACGCGGTCGGGCTACGCCCGAGCCTTGACCCCGACGCCTACTTCGGCGCGCCCAAGGCCGGCGACGGGCACGAAGAAAGGCCAGCCGCTACCCCTTGACCGGCCCCGCTCCTTCAGGGATGACCTGCGGGTTAACGTTGGGGGCAATTGGTG
>CAVUYR010000008.1:0-51107 GCA_963745795.1 uncultured Actinomycetota bacterium
GACGTATTCCAGCGGATCAGGAACTTCTCGGCCAGCGTGCGCGCCCTCGTCGACGACCTTCTGCGGCACGATCGGCTGGCGGAGGCCGCGCGCCGACTGGGCGGCGTACGACAGCACCATCACGGCCACCCGGCCGAGGTCCTCGCGCGCCTGCTCGTCGCTGATGTCGTAGGTCTGGCCGAAGCCCGAACGCGGGCGCCAGCATCGCGACCGCGGCCTGCACGTCGACGCGGACGTCGCCGGTGTGGACCGGGAGGTTGTACGGCTCGGCGGGTGACAGGCCGGGGGTGTAGCTGCCGTCGATGAGCAGGCCCCAGACGTTCTCGAAGGGGACCCGGCCGACGATGTCCTCGATGTCGACGCCGCGGTAGCGCAGCGCCGAGCCCTCCTTGTCCGGCTCGGCGATCTCGGTCTCGAAGGCGACGACGCCCTCGAGTCCGTGGTGTACCTCGGTCATCGGGCTCCTCCGTGAAGTGCGGGCGCCACGCGCCGACCCGGCATTCTGCACGTCGTCGGACTAGGCTCGCGAGCATGTCCGACCTCGACCTCCGCGCCTGCGGGAGGAGTACGCCGACGCGCGGCCTCGACGAGGCCGATCTGGCCGACGATCCGATCGCGATGTTCGACCGCTGGTTCGACGACGCGGTCGACGCCGGCGATCGGCACGAGCCCAACGCGATGGTGGTCTCGACCGTCTCCGCGGAGGGCCGCGCCGTCCTCGCGGATGGTGCTGCTCAAGGGCGTCTCGACGAGCGACGGCTTCGTCTTCTTCACCAACTACGCCTCCCGCAAGGGGGCCGAGCTCGAGGCCAACCCGCGCTGCTCGCTGCTGCTTCCCGTGGCACGACCTGCAGCGCCAGGTGCGCGTCGACGGGATCGCGCGCCGGTGGACCGCGCGGTCGACGTCGAGGCGTACTTCGCGACCCGCCCGCGTGACTCCCAGCTCGGCGCCTGGGCGTCCGCACCGGTCGCAGTCCGGCGTGGTGGCGGGCGCCGACGCGCTCCAGGCGGCGTACGACGACGCGGAGGCGCGCTACGCCGGGACGACGTGCCGTGTCCGCCGACCTGGGGCGGCTACGTCGTACGCCCGGAGGTCGGTGGAGTTCTGGCAGGGCCGGCACGGGCGGCTGCACGACCGGCTGCGTCTACCGGCGGACGGCGGGGTCGCGGCTGGCGCCTGAGGGCGTGTGCCGGCTGGTCGTGCGACGCCCGCGGACCGCGCAATGCGAAGTTGTCGGGGTCGGTGAGCGCCGCGACCCCGACAAGTTCGCAAATGCGGAGCTGCGGCGCAGCCAGCTCGCGAAAACCCACTTGTGAGTGAGTGCTCACTCACTTACGATCTGACCCCGTGACCCCCCGCGCCGCGCCCGCTGTCCGCCGACGAACGACGCGACGCGATCGTCGACGTCGTCGTGCCGCTGCTGCTCGAGCACGGCGAGCGACGTGACCACCCGGCAGATCGCCGAGGCCGCGGGCATCGCGGAGGGCACGATCTTCCGGGTCTTCCCCGACAAGGCGGCGCTGCTTCGACGGCCGCCGCGGAGCGGACCTTCGACCCCGAGGTCGAGCTGGCCGAGCTGCACACGGCGCTCGCGGGGACCGACCGACCTCAGGTCGAAGATCGTGCGCACCGCCGACCACCTGCTCGAGCGCTCGCAACGGGTGATGGCCGTGATGATGGTGATGCGCGGGGTCTGGATGCATGACAAGCTCATTCGCCCGGCCGACCGCCGCGGTTCATGATCGACGCGAACCGGGCGCTGACGGCCGGCTCACCGAGCTCTTCGAGCCGCACCGCGCGGAGCTGAGCGTCGACCGGAGGTCGCGGCGTCCGTGCTGCGCACCCTGGCGCTCGGCAGCCGCACCCCGGCGCGCACGCCGACTACCTGCTCACCCCGACGAGATGGCCGACGTGATGCTCGACGGCGTCCGGCTGAGGGGCCGATGAGCCCCATGGCCTGCTGCGCGACGCCCGGGACGCACGCTGGCTGCGTTGTCGTCACTCGACGGGGTATCCACCCCGCCTTCGCTCCTCCGCCTTGCCATCGCACGCCCCGGACGCCGCTCGCGACGGCCGAGGGCCCATCGGCCCACCCTCGGCGAAAGGACTGAATGCTGCTCCGACTCCTGCGCGAGCGCCTCGCGCCGTACCGGCCCTGGCTGACCGTCGGTCGTCGTGCTCCAGTTCGTCGGCGTCGTCGCGATGCTCTACCTGCCGAGCCTCAACGCCGACATCATCGACAACGGCGTCGTGCACCGGCGACACCGGCTACATCCTGCGCACCGGCGCGCATGATGCTCGCGGTCTCGCTGGTGCAGATCGTCTGCTCGGTCACCGCGGTCTGGTTCGGCGCGCGCACGGCGATGCGCTTCGGCCGCGACCTGCGCGCCGCGCTGTTCCACCGGGTCGGCACGTTCTCGGCCCGCGAGGTCGCAGCACTTCGGTGCGCCGTCGCTGATCACCCGCAGCACCAACGACGTGCAGCAGGTGCAGATGCTCGTGCTGATGACCTGCACGATGGTGGTCGCCGGCGCCGATCATGATGGTCGGCGGCATGCTGATGGCGCTGCGCGAGGACCTCGGCCTCGGCTGGCTCCTCGCCGTCGTCGTGCCCGCGCTCTTCCTCAGCGTCGGCTTCGTGGTCAGCCGGATGGTGCCGAACTTCCGCGCAGATGCAGGCGCGCATCGACGAGGTCAACCGGGTGCTGCGCGAGCAGATCACCGGCATCCGCGTGGTCCGCGCCTTCGTCCGCGAGCCGCTACGAGACCGCAGCGCTTCGGCGAGGCCAACGACGACCTGACCGAGGTCGCGGTCCGGGCCGGCCGCTGGATGGCGACGATGTTCCCGCTGGTGATGCTGGTCGTGAACGTCTCCAGCGTCGCGGTGATCTGGTTCGGCGGCCACCGCGTCGACAGCGGCCAGATGCAGATCGGCGCGCTGACCGCGTTCCTGTCCTACCTGATGCAGATCCTGATGTCGGTGATGATGGCGACGTTCATGCTGATGATGATCCCGCGCGCCGCGGTCTGCGCGGACCGGATCACCGAGGTGCTCGACACCCAGCTCGTCCGTCGTCCCGCCCGCCGAGCCGGTCGCGCCCGACCTCGAGCGGCGGGGCCGGCTCGACCTCGAGCGACGTCACGTTCTCCTACCCGGGCGCCGAGCAGCCGGTGCTGCGCGACGTCTCGCTCTCGGCGCCGGCCCGGCCAGACGGTCGCCATGATCGGCTCGACCGGCGCCGGCAAGTCCACGCTGGTCAACCTGGTGCCGCGGCTCTTCGACGCCACCGACGGCAGCGGTGCGGGTCGACGGCGTCGACGTACGCGAGCTCGACCCGGAGCTGCTCTGGACGCAGATCGGGCTGGTGCCGCAGAAGGCGTACCTGTTCACCGGCACCGTCCGCAGCAACCTGCTGCACGGCAAGCCGGACGCCACCGACGACGAGATGTGGGAGGCGCTCGAGGTCGCGCAGGCGCCGTGACTTCGTGGAGGCGATGCCCGAGGGGCTCGACGCGACCGATCGCCCAGGGCGGCACCAACTTCTCCGGCGGCCAGCGGCAGCGGCTCGCGATCGCGCGGGCGCTGATCCGCCGGCCGGGGATCTACCTGTTCGACGACTCGTTCTCGGCGCTCGACCTGGCCACCGACGCCCGGCTGCGCGCGGCGCTCAGGCCCGACGACACGCGACGCGACCGTCGTGATCGTCGCCCAGCGGGTCTCCACGATCATCGACGCCGACCTGATCCTCGTGCTCGAGGACGGCCGGGTCGTCGGCCGCGGCACCCACGACGAGCTGCTCGCAGACGTGCGAGACCTACCAGGAGATCGTCGCGCTCCCAGCTGACCGCGGAGGAGGCGGCATGAGCGCCGACGCGCCGAACGGCAGCGCCCGACGGCGCCCCAAGCCGCAGGCCGGCTTCAAGGCGACCGAGCGGATCGAGGCGCCGATGGGCCGGCCCCGGCCGCGGCCCGATGGGCGGCGGCATGGTCGGCCAGAAGGCGATGACCTTCGGGCCGTCGGCCAAGCGGCTGGTCGGCCCGGATGCGGCCCGAGCGCGGTCCGCGCCGATCGCGCGTCGTCGTGCTCGGCGTGGTCAGCGTCGCCCTGATGTCGATCGGCCCGCGGATCCTCGGCCACGCGACCGACCTGATCTTCTCCGGGCTGTTCAGCCGCAAGCTGCCCGGCGGGCGTGCACCCAGGCGCAGGCGGTCGCAGGACCTGCGCGCGCAGGGCGACGACAAGCTCGCCGACATGCTCGCGGCCATGGACCACGTCGTCCCCGGCCAGGGCGTCGACTTCGACGCCGTCGGCGCACGTGCTGCTGCTCGTGCTCGCGGTCTACGTCGCGGCCTCGCTGCTCGGCCTGGCTGCAGGGCTACGTCCTCAACGACGTCGTGCAGAACACCGTCCGCCGGATGCGCTCCGACGTCGAGGACAAGATCAACCGGCTGCCGCTGGGCTACTTCGACAGGCAGCCGCGCGGCGAGCTGCTGAGCCGGGTCACCAACGACATCGACAACGTCAGCCAGACCCTGCAGCAGACGATGAGCCAGCTGCTGACCTCGCTGCTGACGGTGGTCGCGGTGCTGGCGATGATGTTCTGGATCTCGCCGCTGCTGGCGCTGATCGCGCTGGTCTCGGTGCCGATCTCGATGCTTCGTCACCCGGGCGATCATGAAGCGCTCGCAGGGCCAGTTCATCGCGCAGTGGCGCCGTACCGGCCAGCTCAACGCGCACATCGAGGAGACCTTCTCCGGCCACGCGCTGGTCAAGGTCTTCGGCCGCCAGGCGCGAGGTCGAGCAGACCTTCGCCGAGGAGAACGACGAGCTCTACCAGGCGTCAGCTTCGGCGCCCAGTTCGTGTCAGCGGGCTGATCATGCCGACGATGATGTTCATCGGGAACCTCAACTACGTCGTGATCGCGGTCGTCGGCGGCCTCCGGGTCGCCAGCGGGACGCTGTCGCTGGGCGACGTGCAGGCGTTCATCCAGTACTCCCGCCAGTTCACGCAGCCGCTGACCCCGGTCGCCTCGATGATGAACCTGCTGCAGTCCGGCGTCGCGTCGGCCGAGCGGGTCTTCGAGCTGCTCGACGCCGACGAGGAGCCGGCCGAGCCGCACCGACCGGCGCGCCCGCCGTACGGCCGGGGCGAGGTGGCGTTCGAGCACGTCTCGTTCCGCTACGACCACGACCGGCCGCTGATCGAGGACCTGTCGCTGGTCGCGCAGCCCCGGGCAGACGGTCGCGATCGTCGGACCGACCGGCGCCGGCAAGACCACGCTGGTCAACCTGGTGATGCGGTTCTACGAGCTCGACGCCGGCCGGATCACCCTCGACGGCGTCGACATCACCGCGATGCCGCGCGCGGCGCTGCGCGGCCAGATCGGCATGGTGCTGCAGGACACCTGGCTGTTCGAGGGCACGATCCGCGACAACATCGCCTACGGCCGGCCCGGACGCCACCGAGGAGGAGATCCTCGAGGCCGCGCGGGCGACGTTCGTCGACCGGTTCGTGCACTCGCTGCCCGACGGCTACGACACGGTCGTCGACGAGGAGGGCTCGCAACCTCTCCGCCGGCGAGCGGCAGCTGGTCACGATCGCGCGGGCGTTCCTCGACCGACCCGGCGCTGCTGATCCTCGACGAGGCCACCTCGTCGGTCGACACCCGCACCGAGCTGCTGCTCCAGCACGCGATGGCCGCGCTGCGCACCGACCGGACGTCGTTCGTGATCGCCCACCGGCTCTCCACGATCCGCGACGCCGACCTGATCCTGGTGATGGAGGACGGCGCGATCGTCGAGCAGGGCACCCACGACGTCGCTGCTGGCCGCCGACGGCGCCTACGCGCGGCTCTACAACGCGCAGTTCGCCGCCGCTGTGGCTGAGCTGAGCCGGATAGTCCGTCACGTTTGGCACCACGATCGGCCGTTTGGCGGTGCCAAACGTGACGGACTATCCGGCCTAAGGCGTCGGGTATCGCGCGTCGTACTCCAGGAAGCCGGGCCAGCGCAGGACGGCAAGGAGGACGCCCGCGACACAGGCAAGGCCGCCGAGGACCAGGGCGATCCGTTCACCGAGGAGCTCGCCGGTGGTGCCCGCCAGGAAGTCGCCGGCGCGCGGACCACCGGCGACGACGACGATGAACACGCCCTGCAGCCGCCCGCGCATCTGGTCGGGGGCAGCGACCTGCAGGATCGTCGAGCGGTACGCCGCGCTCACCATGTCGCAGGCGCCGGACAGCGCCAGGCAGACCGCGCCCACCCAGAGCACGCGACGTGAGGCCGACCGCCGCCGACCGCGAGCGCCGTAGCCGATGACCGCGATCACGACCGCCAGCCCCTGCAGGCGCACCCGGCTGATCCAGCCGGAGACCAGGAACGCCAGCAGCGACCCGAACGCCGGCGCGGCCTGCAGCACACCGACGGTGGCCGCGCCACCGCCGTACACCTTGACCGCCATCGCCGGGAACAGCGCACGCGGCTGCGCGAGCACCATCGCGCACAGATCGCGCAACGAACGTCATCCGCACGTTGGGTGAGGAGCGGAGGTAGCGCAGCCCGTCCACGCACGGCTTTGAGCCCGGGCCGCGGGCTGCCGTCCTCGGCGGGGCATGGCGGGAAGCCGGACCAGGGCGTAGCATGGCCGCCGTGAACGTCAGTACGTCGATCGCGTACGCCGTTCCGAAGCCGCCGAACTTCGACCGCCAGCGCGCCGAGCACCGGGCCGAGCGTGAAGCCGAGGTTGAACGACGCCATGTTGAGCGCCGACGCGGCAGGGATGAGCTCGGCCGGGAGGAGCCGAGCGACCATCGCATTCGCGGCGGGACCCTCGAGTGCGGACGCGACCGACTGCAGCGCGACCAGCGCGTAGAGCACGCCGACGCTGGTGTTGTGCAGGAACCCCTGTGCAGCAAGGGCGATCGAGCACGCCCAGGCGAGGGTGGAGGCACCCAGGGCGAGCTTGCGGCGGTCCATCGCGTCGGCGACGGCGCCGCCGTACAGCCCGAACCCGACCAGCGGCACCAGCGCGCAGGCGCCGACGACGCCGACCGCGAACGCGAGCTGCCCGTGATCGCGTAGACCTGGATCGCGATCGTGACCGCGGTCATCTGCTGGCCGAGCTGGGCCACGGAGTTCCCGACCCAGAGCCGGCGGAACGGCGCGGACACGCGGAGCGGCCGGACGTCGGTGGCGACGGAGGTCAGGATGCGCCACCGAGCCCTCGCCACCCGCCGATGATCTCAGTGCGAGAAAAGGTCTTGTTGGCGGCCCGGGCTCGGCCTAGGCTCGTCGTACACGGGAAAGGAGGTGGTCCGAGGAATGAGTTCTTATCGGATGCGTGAGGTGGCTGCCCGCTAGCAGCACACCAGCCAGCCCGTCAACGACGAGTGCCGTGCAGGCGCTGCTGGCGAATCCACAAGCAGTCACCCGACCCGCAGGCGACCGGTCTCATCCACCGGTGCAGGGCCCACCAGGGGCCACGTCTGCGGGTCGCTGCACGTTCGGGGCGCTCCCGGTGTGACGCAGCCGACCTCGCCGAAAGTCGCCGATTCAAGCCAGAGGGAATATAGTTGCCGACGTCAACCTTGTGGCGATCGTGAATCGAGCCTACCTCCGTGTCCCAGCAGTCCACCCCCACCGCCGTCCTCGACCATGCACCGGTCGAGACGCGCCGGCCAGATGTCGCACCGCGAGGTGCTCGAGGCCCTGTCGCGGCCTGCTGCTCGCGATGTTCGTCGCGATGCTGTCCAGCACCGTGGTGTCCAACGCGCTGCCGCGGATCGTCACCGACCTCCACGGCAGCCAGTCCGGCTACACCTGGGTCGTCGTCGCGACGCTGCTGACGATGACCGCGTCCACGCCGATCTGGGGCAAGCTCGCCGACCTGTTCAGCAAGAAGCTGCTCGTGCAGTCGGCGCTGGTGATCTTCTCGCTCGGCTCGCTGGTCGCGGGCTTCGCGCCCAACATGGGCGTGCTGATCGGCGCCCGCGCGATCCAGGGCCTCGGCGTCGGCGGCCTGACCGCCCTGGTGCAGGTCGTGATCGCCTCCATGGTCAGCCCCGCGCGAGCGCGGCCGCTACTCCGGCTACATCGGCGCGGTCTTCGCGCTCGCCACGGTCAGCGGCCCGCTCATCGGCGGCCTGATCGTGGACTCGCCGCTCGGCTGGCGCTGGCTGCTTCTTCGTCGGCATGCCGGTCGCGGTCGCTCGCGTTCGTCGTGCTCCAGAAGACGCTGCACCTGCCGGTCGTCAAGCGCGAGGTGCACATCGACTACCTCGGCGCCACCCTGATCGTCGGCGGCGTCTCGCATCCTGCTGGTCTGGGTGTCGCTGGCCGGCACACAGCTTCGACTGGGTCTCCGCCACCAGTCCGGCCTGCTGGTCGGCGCCGGCGTCGCTGGTGCTCGCCGCCGCGGTCGTACGTCGAGGCGCAGGTCGCCGCGAGCCGATCATCCCGCTGCGCCTCTTCCGCGACCGCACCACGTCGCCTGGCCACCGTCGCCTCGATGCATGGTCGGCGTCGCGATGTTCGGCTCGACGGTCTACCTGTCGCAGTACTTCCAGATCGCCCGCGGCATGAGCCCGACCCACGCCGGCCTGATGTCGATCGCGATGGTCGGCGGCCTGCTGGTCTCGAGCATCGTGACCGGCCGGATCATCACCAGCACCGGCCTGTGGAAGCGCTACCTCGTCGGCGGCATGGTCCTGGTCATCGTCGGCCTGCTGCTGCTGCTCGGCACGATCGACGAGACCACGCCGCCTGGTCGTACGTCGGCGCCTTCATGGCGGTGCTCGGCCTCGGGCTCGGCGCGACCATGCAGAACCTCGTGCTCGCCGTCCAGAACAACACCGCTCAGAGCGACATGGGTGCCGCGAGCGCGGTCGTCGCGTTCTTCCGCTCGATGGGCGGCTCGATCGGCGTCTCGCGCGCTCGGCGCCGTGCTCAGCCAGCCAGGTCGCGGCCACCGTGACGGACGGGCTCGCCGTCGATGGGCGTCGCCGTGCACGCGCACAGCAGCCACCACGATCCCGGACCTCGCGACGCTGCCGGCGCCGATCCGGGCGGTCTTCGAGGCAGCGTTCGGCGAGGCGACCGGGCACCTGTTCCTGATCGCGGTCCCGTTCGCTGTGGTCGCCTTGCTCTGCGTGCTGTTCATCAAGGAGGTCCCGTTGCGTACCACGATCGAGCGTGAGGACGAAGCGGTCACCGAGCCCGCCCGCCGAGCTGGTCACCGAGGGCGGCCTGCGGTGACCGCCGGCAAGGAGCAGCTGCTCAACCAGCTCGAGGCGGAGATGGCGACCCTGATCCGGCGGATCAGGCGCGTGATCACGGAGCGCGCCCGCGAGGTGCACGAAGAGCTGCAGCCGGCGGCGTACCTCATCCTCGCGAACCTCGTCGAGCACGGCCCCAAGCGGGCTTCCGCGCTGGTCGAGGAGTTCGGCATCGACAAGGGCGCGATCAGCCGTCAGGTCCAGCAGCTGGTGGACCTCGGCCTCGTCGAGCGCACCCCGGACCCGGCCGACGGGCGGGCGATGATGCTGGGCGTGACCGACGAGGGCCGGAGCCGGCTCACCGACACCTCCCGGCAGCGCCGCAAGCTGCTCGACGAGCGACTGTCCGGCTGGAGCGACGACGAGCTGGCGGTGTTCGTGACGGCGCTCGGCCGCTACAACCGCACCCTGGACGCCTGACCCGCGGCTGACCTCAGCGCAGCCACACACCCGCGTTGGCGGGCAGTCTTCCGTCGAGCTCCTCGGTGGCGACCACGACGTCGCCGCCGGGGAGCTCGATCGCGTCGTCACCGCAGTTGACGACGACCGTGACCGGGCCGCGCCGGAACGCCAGCACGTCGGCGCCGAGGTCGAGCCACGCGATGTCGTCGTCCCAGCCCGCCGCGAGCTGGGCGGTGCGGGCGGCCAGGACCGCCCGGTAGAACGCCAGCGTCGAGTGCGGGTCGGCCTGCTCCGCCGCGACCGAGACCGATGCCCAGTCGTCGGGCTGCGGCAACCAGGGCTGCTCGTCACCCGGCCCGAACGCGTACGGCGGGGCGTCGCCGGACCAGGGGATCGGCACCCGGCAGCCGTCGCGGCCCTCGCCACGGCCGTGGAGGTACTCGGGGTCCTGACGGTGCTCGCCGGGGACGTCGACCTGCTCGAGGCCGAGCTCCTCGCCCTGGTAGAGGTACGACGAGCCGGGCAGCGCCAGCATCGCCAGCGTGGCCGCCCGGGCGCGCGACCGGCCAACGGCACCGCCGCCGTAGCGGGTGGGGTGCCGGACCACGTCGTGGTTCGACAGCACCCAGGTCGCCCGGGCGCGCACCTGGGCCAGCGAGCTCAGCGTGGTGTCGATCGCCTCGTGGAACGAGGTGGCCGACCAGTCCGCGAGCAGCCAGTGGAAGTTGAACGTCTGCTGGAGCTCGTCGGGACGCACGAAGAGCGCCGTGCGCTCGGGCGTCGGGCACCAGGCCTCACCGACGGCCATCCGGTCGCCGTCGTACTCGGCCAGGATCTGCCGCCAGCGCCGGAACACGTCGTGGCCCTCGGGCTGCTCCCACATCGGGCTGCCCAGCTCGCTGCCCGCGAGGTGGCGCAGCGGGTCGAGCACGTCGGGCAGCCCCTGCTCCTTGAACAGCGCATGTGCCACGTCGATCCGGAACCCGTCGACGCCGCGGTCGAGCCAGAACCGCAGCGTCTTCTCGAAGTCCGCGGGGACCTCGGGGTTGCGCCAGTTGAGGTCGGGCTGGGTGACGTCGAACAGGTGGAGGTACCACTCGCCGTCGGGCACCCGCTCCCAGGCCGGGCCGCCGAACACGGAGAGCCAGTTGTTGGGCGGCTCCGACCCGTCGGGACCGCGTCCGGGCCGGAACACGTAGCGATCGCGCTCGGGGCTGCCCGGCGCCGACTCCAGGGCCTCCTGGAACCACAGGTGCTCGCTGGAGGTGTGGTTGGGCACGATGTCGGCGAGCAGCTTCAGTCCGCGGGCGTGCGCCTCGTGGATGAGGGTGTCGAAGTCGTCGAGGTTGCCGTACGCCGGCTCGACGTCGCGGAAGTCGATCACGTCGTAGCCGTGGTCGTTCTGCGGCGAGGGGTAGAACGGGTTGAGCCACAGCGCGTCGACGCCGAGGTCGACGAGGTGGTCGAGGTGGTCGGTGATCCCCTGGAGGTCACCCTTCCCGTCACCGTCGGAGTCGGCGAAGCTGCGGATGTAGAGCTGATAGCAGACGGCGTCGCGCCACCACGGGTTCGTCACGCGTTCTCCTGGTCGAGCAGCTGGTTGAAGACCTCGGGGTCGACGGCGACCCAGACGTGTTCCGCGCGGCCGACGATCCGGCCGTCGGGATCGTAGAGCGTGCTGGCCGTGAACGTCTTGCGGCCCTCCTGGCCGAGCGCCTGGCCCATCACGACGTGGGGCTCGCCGACCAGGGGCAGCTCGTCGACGATGGCGGTCATCCGGCCGAGCACCATCAGCCGCTCGCCCAGGTCGCCGGCCCAGCCGCCGATGCAGTCGAGGGCGGCCCAGGTCGCGGCCAGGCAGGCGCGCTGGCCCGGCTCGTCGTACTCGTGGTAGTCGGCGGCGACGTCCGGAGCGGGAGTCCAGGGTGCGGCGACGACGGTGCGGCCTTCGGTCGTGGGGGTGACCGGGCCGGGAAAGATGCGCAGACCGTCGGGCCGGTCGACGCCGCAGGCGAAGCAGGTGGGGAACGGGTGCGAGGCGTGTCCGGGGTAGCGCACCGACGCCGCCGACGCCTCGTCGTACGGCACCGGGGCGACGGCCGAGATCTCGGGCGGCACGAGCTGCGCCTGTGCGATCAGCGCCCCTCCGAACGTGAGCGACGCGGAGCCGGGCTCCTCGCGCGTGACGCGGAGGGGTACGTCGAGGGGCGCCGGTTGGCGCAGCGACACGGCGACCGCGACCTCGGAGCGGTCGCCGGCGACGGTGTGGTCGGCGCGGAGCTCGTGGGCAAGCAGCCCGCTGACGTAGCCGCCGTTGCCGGAGCGGGCGGGTCCGTTGTAGCGGGCCGGCACGATCACCTGGTCGGCCAGGGTGGTGCTCATGGAACTCCTCGGAGCGAGCGGGCGGGTCCCCACCATTTCACCAGCCTCATGGGGGTCGGCAACAATGGGTGGGTGAGCGACCTGATCGACACCACCGAGATGTACCTCCGCACCATCTACGAACTGGTCGAGGAGGGCATCGTCCCGCTCCGGGCGCGGATCGCGGAGCGGCTGCACCAGAGTGGTCCGACGGTCAGCCAGACGGTCGCGCGGATGGAGCGTGACGGCCTGGTCACGGTCGAGGGAGACCGCCACCTGCAGCTCACCGACGAGGGCCACGGCATGGCCACCCGCGTGATGCGCAAGCACCGGCTGGCCGAGCGGCTGCTCACCGACGTGATCGGCCTCGAGTGGGAGCTGGTCCACGAGGAGGCGTGCCGCTGGGAGCACGTGATGTCGGAGAGCGTCGAGCGCCGGCTGATCGAGCTGCTCGGGCATCCGACGGAGTCGCCGTACGGCAACCCGATCCCGGGCCTCGGCGAGCTGGGCGAGAGCCGCGACGGCGAGGAGTTCATGGACGGCGTCGAGCCGCTGCTCGCGATCGCGACCGAGACCGACCCGGTGCGGGTGCGGGTGCGTCGGATCTCCGAGGAGATGCAGAAGGACGAGCCGTTGATGCGGGCGCTCCGCCGCGTCGGCGCGCTGCCAGGTGCCGTGGTCAGCGCCGTCGGCAGCGGGGAGGGCATCCTGGTGGGTGCCGCGGGGGAGACCGCCGAGGTGCTGCCGGAGGCGGCCGAGCATATCTTTGTGAAGCGGGTCTGAGCGTGTGCGCGAATTCCCAAGGTATCTAGGAATTTTTCGGGCAGCCGACCAGCTGCCCGCTGACCTCCCAATCTCTTTTGGCGCATCCAGGGGCATACATCCCACTGGGAGCGTCAGAAGAGATTGGGAAGTGCAGAAAGGATTGGGAAGTCCGGTCAGAAGGCCTAGATACCTTGGGAATTCTGCGACACGAGTGACCCCGCCCCCTCCAACCCAGCCACCAACCCACGCAAGAACTCGCTGCAGCCCTCCTCGACCTTGTACGTCGCGAGGTCGTCGCCACGGGTCACGCCGCGGTTGACGATGACCACCGGCATCCCGGCCTTGGCCGCGTAGCGGACGAACCGCAGACCGGACATCACGGCCAGCGACGACCCGGCCACCAGCAGCGCGTCGGCGGCGTCGAGGGCGGCGTGCACACGGGCGACGCGGTCCTTGGGGACGTTCTCGCCGAAGAAGACCACGTCGGGCTTGAGTCGACCGCCGCAGGCGTCGCAGATCGGGACGACGAAGCCGGCGGTCTCCTCGAGGGCGACGTCACCGTCGGGGCGGGAGAGCACCTCGCCGTGCCGGCGGACCCAGCCGGGGTTGAGGTCGCCCATCTGCTCCTGCACCTTCGCCCGACCGGTCACGCGACGACAGTCGATGCACACGACGTCCGAGATCCGGCCGTGCAGCGCGACGACGGCCCGCGACCCGGCCCGCTCGTGCAGGCCGTCGACGTTCTGGGTGACCAGCAGCCCGACCCGGCCGAGCGCCTCCAGCCGGGCGAGGGCGCGGTGGCCGTCGTTGGGCTCGGCCCGGCGCATCCGCGACCAGCCGACGTGGGCTCGACCCCAGTAGCGCTGCTGCGACGCGGGACCCGAGACGAACTCCTGGTAGGTCATCGGCATCCGCACCGGTGCCCCAGGCCCGCGGTAGTCGGGAATGCCCGAGTCCGTCGAGAGCCCGGCGCCGGTGAGGACGACCAGCCGCCCGGCGAGCGCGTCGGACGGCGTCATGCGTAGCGGGCCTCGGACCGGGCCCGGCGCTTGGCGGCCTCGACGTCGCGGTCCTTCGGCGGTGCGCTGGTGGTCAGCGAGGCCAGCAGCTTGCGGGTCGCCGCGGCGACCTCCAGCACCGCCTGCGTCGAACGCCGCCTGGTTGGCCTGGCTCGGCTTCGTCGTACCGCTGATCTTGCGGACGTACTGCACCGCCGCGGCGTGCATCTCGTCGCGCGTCGCGGGCGGCTCGAAGTTGTGGAGGGGGCGGATGTTCCGGCACATGCCCCGAGCGTACGACGGGCGGCGGAATCTCAGCCCGGCAAGATGGTCGCGCTCGGCCCGGCCACCAGCAGCACCCGGCCGTCCGGCAACGGGAGCACCCGGCCGCCGTCCCACGGCTCGACTCCCGGCCGGATGTTGGTCGTGACCGACAGGTGACCGGACGTGTCGGCCGCGATCCGGGACAGCCGGAACGTGTCGCCCTCCGTGTAGTCCTGTACCTGCGTCCAGCCCACGCCGGCGCCGTCGGGTCCCGGGATCCAGGTGAAGGCGCGGGGGTCGTCCGGCGCCGCCAGGTCGCTCTGCCCGCCGTACGCGTAGCGGTCCACCTGCACCGGGTGCGCGAGGTCGGAGACGTCGAAGACCGAGACCTGTGCTCCTCGCGCTTGGCCCTGGCTGGTGGCGTCGATCCCGACCCCGAGCAACCGGTCGTGCCCGATCGGGTGCAGGTAGCCGGAGAAGCCGGGGATCTTCAGCTCTCCGCGCAGCCGCGGCTGGTCCGGATCCGAGAGGTCCACGGTGTAGAGCGGATCCATCTGCCGGAAGGTCACGACGACCGCCAGGTCGTCGAACCAGCGCACCGACTTGATCTGCTCGCCGGGTCCCAACCCGTCGACGCGCCCGGACTCGACCAGCCGGTCGCCGTCGCGGGCCAGCGTGACGATCGCGTTGGCGCCGCTGCGGTCGGCGCCGTCGTCGGTGGCGAACGGCGACCCGGTCCCGATCGCCAACCGCAGATACCCGTCGTGCTCGTCGAGCGACCAGCGGTCCTTGAGCACGCCGCGGACGCTGCCGCTCGCGGTGTACGACGCGCCCAGACCGCGGAGGTCGAACTCGTGGACATCGGTGCGGGCGACGGGCTGGACGGGCCCACCGACGAACCGGGAGCCCGGCTGGCGGAGAAGGCTGGTGGAGTACTCGGTGGTCGCGACGTACAGCCGCTCGGTCGAGGAGTAGACCTTGTCGCCTCCGGCGGTCACGGCCACGGTCGAGCGCTCGTCGGGGGTGTCGACGTCGAAGCCGACGACCGCGATCGTGCCGGCGCCCGACGGCTGTGCGGGGTGCAGCACCTCGTCGCAGCCGACCAGCCGTTCGCGCCCTCCGGAGCCGGAGCCGGAGGGCCGACCGTGGGCAGCCAGTCGTCGAGGGTGCTCGCCCGCACCAGCGCCCGGTTCCTGGCGAGCGCGCGCGTCGTGTCGGTGCCTTCGGCGGGGTACACGAAGTGCAGCGCAGGTGCCGGGGTCTGCGTGACCAGCCGGATCGTGTCGCCGTACTGCCGGGCGGAGAGCACCGTGCCGGAGAAGGTCCGGTCCGTCACCAGGGTCGGCCGGCCGGGGTCGGAGACGTCGAGCACGAGCACGCGGCTCTGCGACACCGCGGGCCCGGTCCGGCGGAGGCCCCAGCTCTCCTCCACCGGGCCGCCGAAGGTGCGCACGCCGGTCGCGGTGACGACGACCCGGTCGCCGACGAGCATCACCTCGGCGTCGAAGATCGAGTCCGGGAGCGGGTAGGAGCCGAGCGCCCGTGGCTGGTCGCCGGTCACGTCGCTCAGCAGCACGCTGTGCCCGACCACGCGCACCAGCAGGGTGCCGTCGGTCTTGGCCCGGTCGGGCTCGTCGACGCCTGCCTCCTGCGTGTTGGTGCCGGTCTCCGAGCTGCCCACGGCGACGTCGGTGCCCGACGCCGGTGTCGGCGCCCTCAGCTCGGACCTGCCGGACGCGCTGTCCTCCATGGCGTAGTAGACGGGCCGGTCGCCGTCCCAGCCGTAGGCGCCGACGCGGCGCAGGCCTTCCGCGCGGTACCACGAGAGCAGCTCGTCACAGGAGCCGAACCGCGTCAGCCCGGCCCCTGCGCTCGCCGACGGGGCGCCCGGGCCGACGACGATCGCGGCGCTGGCGGTGAACACCCCCGACGCCACCAGCATCCCCAGTCCCGCCGCGGCCAGGCTGCCACTTGCTCCGAACTTCGTGACCTTCCTCATGGTGCTCGGACGCCGCCCGGGCTGGGATGGTTCCCCTCGGATTGGCAGAGTGGAGCCCGTGACCGAGACTCCTCCTGACCAGCGCCCCTACGACCTCGTCGTGCTGGGGGCGACCGGGTACACCGGCCGCCTCACCGCGGAGTACCTCGCGCGGCACGCTCCCGACGGGTGCCGGTGGGCGCTGGCCGGACGCAACCGCGGGCGGCTGGAGGAGGTGCGCGCTCACCTCGCCAGCATCGATCCCGGGCTGGCCGAGCTGCCGCTCCTCGAGGCTGACTCCGCCGACGGCGACTCGCTGGCCGACCTGGCCCGCTCGCACGCGGGTCGTGGTCAGCGCGGTGGGTCCCTACCTGCTGTACGGCGGCCCGCTGGTGGCCGCGTGCGCCGACGCCGGCACCGACTACGTCGACCTCACCGGCGAGCCGGAGTTCGTCGACAACATGTACCTCGAGCACCACGACCGGGCCGTCGCGACCGGCGCCCGGATCGTCCATGCCTGCGGCTTCGACTCGGTCCCGCACGACCTGGGTGCGCGTTTCACGGTGCTCCAGCTGCCCGAGGGACAGCCCGTGACGCTGCGCGGCGTCGTACGGGCCGGGGGCAGGTCTCGGGCGGCACGTTCCACTCCGCGATGACCGCCTTCTCGCGCGCACGTCAGATGCGCGGCGCGATGCAGGCCCGCCGGAAGAAGGAGGGCCGTCCGGCCGGCGGTCGCAAGGCACGCGCCGTGGCGGGCAAGCCGCACCGTGATCGCGAGCTCGGCTACTGGCTGCTGCCGCTGCCCACCATCGACCCGTTCGTGGTCGCGCGGTCCGCTGCCGGCCTCGAGCGATACGGCCCCGACTTCCGCTACTCCCACTACGCCGGCTTCAAGTCCCTGCCCTACGTCGCCGGCACGGCCGCCGGCGCCGGCGTGATGTTGGTGGGCGCCCAGGTTCCGCCGCTGCGCAACGCCCTGATGTCGCGGTTCGAAGCCGGTGACGGACCGTCGGAGCCTCGCCGCGAGAAGTCCTGGTTCACCGTCGACTTCGTCGGTCAGGCCGGGGGCACGACGCTCCACACCCGGGTGTCCGGCGGTGACCCCTACACCGAGTCGGCCAAGATGATGGCCGAGTCGGCCCTGTGCCTGGCCTTCGACGACAACCCGACGACGTCCGGGCAGGTCACCACCGCGGTCGCGATGGGGGAGCACCTGACCCGGCGCCTGCTCGACGCCGGGATCAGGTTCGACGTGCGCTGAGCGCGAGCGTCAATCGGCCAGATGGGTCTGGCTGATCACGAGCGGGTGGTCGGAGATGTTGCGGTCCTTGATCGACCAGTCGACGGAGTACGTCATGAACCGGGTCTGGCCGGCGCCGAAGATCCAGTCGATCCAGAGCTTGGCTGGTGGCGCGCAGGTCATGCTCGGGACGCTCTGCGGCGCGAGCATCAGCTTGCCGGCGGTCAGCGGGCAGAACGCCTTCTCCCGGTCGTTCAGGTCGCCCGTGAGGAACACCGGCCGGCCGGTGCCGCGCAGCTTGATCACCAGGTTGCGCTCGGCCGCGATCGCCATGGCGCGGTACTTCTCCTGGTGCCCGAACGTGTGGGTGTTCGCCGGGTTGTGCACGTTGATGAACCACGCTGTGTATCCCGTCGACCTCTCCCTCAGCAGGATGTACGGCATCTTGCGGATGCTGCCGTTGAAGTAGGTGACGTCGAACCGGTGGGCCTCCACCAGCGCGAACGACGAGAGCCGCCAGACGATGGAGTTGTCGGTGTCGACGTCGCGCGTGGCCGGGTAGACGCCGTAGCGGTTGCCGCCGAGGTTCTCGAACATCTCGTGCTGCGGCTTCTGGAACTCCTGCAGCCCCACGACGTCGACGGCGTTGTCGTCGAGCGCCTTGATCGCCTTCGGGAGGCGCGTCTCGTAGCCGGGGTAGCGACTGGCGGCGTCACCGCCGGGCTTGGTGTGGCTGGCGCCGAGCACGTTCAAGGTGCCGAGCCGGAAGCCGCGGTTGCCGAACAGCGTGGCGACGGGGACCTTCTGGCCGACGTACGTGTCGAGGAACCGCGACGGGTTGTAGACCGTGCGCCCGGCGTCGTTGCGCACCTGGAAGCCGAGCTGGCAGCGTCTTGCCGCGCCTAGGTCGCCGACGATGCCGAGCGGTTGTCCGGCCTGGACGATCTGGTCGTCACTCACGTCGACGCGGCCGAGGTAGGCGTAGTACGTGGTGAGCCGGTACCTGGTGGTGAACACCTTCACCAGGCTCCTGCCCGCCCACCTGACATCGGTGCGGATCCGCACCGTGCCAGGGGTGGCGGCCTTGACCACGGTGCCGCACGCGGCGTTGATCTCGGTGCCGAGGTGGCGCCCGGCCGCGTAGCTGCGGGTGTCGACCGGGTTCGCCGACAGGGCCACCGGGAACGTCACGTTGGGCGGCGGCGTCGACCGGTCCTCCGGGAGTGTGATCGCGTGGGCGGCCGCGGCCGGGAGCACCAGAGCACCCGCGACACCGGCCACGGTCAGGGCGGGGACCAGCCCCAGACGGATACGACAGGGCGAAGGAATCCGAATGCGCATGTCCGGCGTGTCTCCTTGTCAGTGACCGAATTGTCGGCTAGCGACTGCAGGGAGTATGGCGGAAAATTGAGCACTTGTGTGACTGGAGTGAAAATAGTAGAGAGTTACAGGCGTGTCTTTCAGACGAACAGGCGCCGCCTGAGGTATGGCGCTGACCCGCCGCGGTGAACCCTGTTTGATCCGGGCTCGGTCAAAGAAATCCACATGTGATCAGCCGCGGAGTGCGGAGGCGAAGATCGCCGGCAGGGCGCGCCAGCGCGGACGCGCGGCGAATGCGGTGAGGCGACGCCCGGTGGTGCCGGCGGTCTTGTTGGTCACGAACCACGGCGGCTTGGGGGAGATGGACTTCTCGCCGTGGAGCAGCGATCGCGGGGAGGGTCGGAACGGACCGGTCACGACGGTGCGCTCGGTGTTGTCCAGCAGCAGGGCGTTGTGGACGACGCCGATGCCGCTCTGCACCGACTCCAGCGTGTGGCCGGGGTAGGCTCCCCAGGTCGCGCGGGGGGTGAGGTAGCCGACGCCGGTCCAGGCGTTGACGCCGATGGTGCCGTAGCGCAGGGCGGCGATCGCACGCTGCAGACCAGCGCCGAGCGACTTGATGGTCTTCGGGTGCACGATGACGTTCGCACCGAGGGAGCCGTGCAGCCGCTCGTTCGCCGCCGCTACGGCGGCGTCGAGGAACGCCGCGCCGGTGCCGGGGAGCTCGGCCACGCCGAGGACGGGGCCGAAGTACTCGGTGGAGAAAGCCGACTCGTTGCGGTCGGACAGGTCGAGGCCGGTCAGGAGGGTGCGTTCGGGGGTGCCGCCGACTGCCTCGGCGGCCGGATGGAGGGCGCGGGCGGAGGAGACTCGTAGACCGCAGCCGGGGTACCAGGCTGGTCGGGCCGGGGCTTGCCCGAGTGCATGGCGGAGGGCCGCGAGGAAGTCGTCCTTCTGCGCCCAGTCGGAGCTGATGATGACGATCTGGCCGGCGATGCAGTTGAAGCCGCTGTTGTGCAGCCGTTGGGTGGCCACGTGCTCGGCCTGGAACTTCAGGTCTGCCTTCGACCAGTTGCCTGGGACGACGATCACGGGGGAGACCCCGCCGAGCTCGCTGGTCATCGGCTTGTCCAGCGTGGGTGTGCCGGCTGCCTTGGCGGTCGTGCCCTGGTCGCCGGGACCCCACACGACGGTGTCGTGGGTGGCCTCGCTGCCGGTCATGTGCACGGCGGCGATGCCCGGGTGGTCGGCCAGTGCGGATCCGACGTCGGCTCCGCCGGTGACGATCTCGACCAGGTTGCGCTCGATCAACGGCTTGAAGACGGCCCGGAACACCTCGAGCAGTGGGTCGGTGGTGGGGTTGAGCTTGAGGACGACGGTGCGGTTGCCTGCGTAGAGCTGGTAGAGCACGTCCAGCGGCGCGATCGAGAAGATGTTCCCGGCACCCAGCACGAGGGCGACGCCGTGGGTCTCCTCCGGGGCTCGCTGGGTCAGGCCGGCCCGGGTGCGCAGCTGCTCGTCGGTGATCCCCGGTGTCGTCCAGACCTCGGCCCGGAAGCCGTTGAGGAGGAGCTTGTCGAAGGTGTTGTGCGGGAGCACCTCGACGGCCAGCCGGTCGCCGGGTGCCGGGGTGACCCGGTAGCCGGCCAGGATTTCGGTTCCGGACGCGAGTCGCTGGAGGGTGTCCTGCAGCGCCTGGGCGTAGCCGACGACGGCGTACGGGCCGCTGATCCACTCCTCGCCGACCAGCGGTGAGGCTGGGTCGAGCTGCTTGATGTCGGCGGCGATCCGGACCCACTCCTCGGCGTGGGCCTCGACCGCTGCGAGCACCTCAAGGAGCAGGTCCCGGCGTTCGCTCATCGGGGCCTGGGCCCAGGCCCGCTCCCCGGAGGCGAGTCGCGCCACGAGAAGGTCGGCAGCGAGGGCGGGGGTGGTCAGGTGGCTGGTGGTCATGTCGGCTCTCGTTCGGTTGCGGGTGCGTGTGGGCGGGGTGGTGTGACGCGGCGGTGCCGGGCGGGGGGCCCGGCACCGCCTTCGCTCAGGAGAGCTCGGCCGAGGATCTCGTCGGCGGCGCGGCGGCCGGAGCGGACCGCCCCGTCCATGTAGCCGTTCCAGACCTCGGAGGTCTCCGAGCCGGCCCAGTGGAGGCGGCCGACGGGGGCGGCGAGCGCCGTGCCGTACTGGGTCCAGGCTCCGGCGCCGAGGCGACCGCCGTAGCAGCCACGGGTGAACTCCTCGGCGGTCCAGTCCTGCTCCACTACGTCGAAGGGGTGGGCGGCCTTCGGGCCGAAGTACTTCACCAGGGCGTCGACGACGAGGTCGCGACGCTGCTCGGCGCTCAGCTGGTTGGCGGTGCGGGCGTGGGTGCCCTCGAGGAAGCCGACCAGGACACCGCATGAGGCGTCGTGGGGAGAGTTGTCCAGGACGACGTTGAACTCGTCGTCGAGGCTGAGCACGAAGCCGTTCAGGCCGTCCTCCCGCCAGAACGGCGTGTCGTAGCCGACCTGGAACTTGATCACGGCACCTGCAGGCATCTGCTGGGTCAGCCCGTCGCGCAGCGCGGGCAGTGCGGGGACGTAACGCAACCTGCCAGCCAATGTCTGCGGCACCGCGACCACGACACGCTTGGCCGTCACCGAGCCGCCCTCGAACTCGACCCGGACGCCGTCGGTGTCGTGGTGGATCGTCCGGACGACCGCGTTCAGGATGACGCGGTCACCGAGGTCCTCGGCCATCCGCTCGGAGATCTGGTGGGTGCCGCCTACCACGCGGGACTCCTGGGCGCCGCCGGTGGTGGCCACCAGCGTCTCCAGGCTGGTGCCCGACCTGACGTAGAAGAGGAAGTGCAGCAGCGAGAGCTCGGGGGCCTCGGCGGAGAAGACCGCCGGGACGAGCAGGCGGAAGAACCGCAGGGCGACGGTGTCCTCGGTGTTGGTGACCAGCCACTGGTCCAGGGTCTGCCGGTCGAGGTCGAGCGCCCCGGCGGTCTCCCACGGCGCGCTCGTGGTGACCGTGGCAGCGAGGATCTCGATCTGCTCCCACAGCCGGCCGACCTCCATCGCGCTCTCCAGCGGGAGGCCGAAGGTCTCGTCGGCGTACCGGACGACATTGCCGTCGAAGACGGTCAGCGCCTCGCCGTCGTCGTAGCTCGGGAAGGTCTCCAGCTCCAGCTCCTTGATCAGCTCGAGAACGGCGTCCTGGGTCGGGCCGACCCACTGGCCACCCATCTCCACCGGAACCCCGTTGCTGAGGAACCCGCCCAGGTTGCGCCCGGCGACCCGGTCCCGGGCCTCCAGCACCTTCACGGTCAGGCCCTCGGCCACCAGCTTGCGGGCCGCGCTGAGCCCGGCGAGGCCGGCGCCCACCACGACAACGTCGACGTCATGCATTGCGATCTCCCAACGTATAAGTCAGTCGTATGACTGACATGTCCAATGTTAGACCACGGAGCCACTCGGCGCAAGCCGTCGACGAGCCATAGCCATACAAGTGACTGAAAGAGTCGACCCCGGCGCTCAGTTCGCGGCTTCGACCCTGGCGTTTGCCGCCGGCCGCACGTCGGCCAAGCCGATGAGCATCTCGATGACTGCATCGAGGTCCTCGCGGGATCGCGACGGGTTGGGGTCGCACACGTGCTGCAGGACCAGCCCGTCGACGCCGGCAACCAGCACTCGGGCCAGCCTCGCAAACGGCACCCCACAGGTCTCGCCGGCTTTGTTGGCCGCCTCCTGGCACCACTCGGCAACGATGCTCGCGTAACGGTCGTACTGCCACCGGGCCAGGCTCTCCATCCCGGGCGTCCGGAGCGCGTAGGTAACGAGTTCGTACTGGATGACCTGCAGGTTCGCCTGTTCTGCGACGAGCTGGGACCAGAAGGTGGCCAGGCCCTTGCGGATCGCGTGCTCGAGCCCCCCCTCGAGCTCGGCGGCGGCCTTGAGCACGGCCGCGACCTCGTCGACCAGGTCCTCGATCACCGCACGGAGCAGCTGCTCCTTGGACGGGAAGACATACTGCAGGGTCCCCAACGGGACTCCCGCCTCCGCCGCGACGACGCGAAGCGAGGTACGCGCCACCCCCTCCCGGGTCAGCGCGCTGCGGGCGGCCGCCACGAGCTGCTCACGCCGGACCGAGGCTTCGATGTAAGGCATTCCCATTTCTCCTAAACTTGGTCGTATGACTGAATCATGCCACACGACTTGCCATCGACAAGTTCGTGCCGTACCTTCATTCAAGTCAGTCAACTGACTGACTACCGGTCATCGGTCAACCGCCTGTCTCCTTCCCCACTCGGATCCGCCCTCGGGGCGGAGGGACGCGGCGTCGGCGAGGGTTGTCCCGCAGAGAAAGGAACCGTCATGTCGACGGTGGATTCCACACGACCCCGTGAGGGGCGGCTCGACGGCGGCGCGATGAGCACCGCCGACATCGTCTTCTTCGTGCTTGCGGGCGTGGCCCCGATGGGAGTGGTCGTGGCGCTGTTGTCGCTTTCGATCGCTCTCGGCAACGGCGCGGGCGTGCCGGGTACCTATCTGATCGCTGGAGTAGTGCTGGCGCTGTTCAGTGCCGGCTATGTGCGGATGAGCCGACGGATCACCAACGTGGGCGGGTTCTACTCGTTCGCGCGCCAGGGTCTGGGTCGCCGGGCCGGCGGCGCTACCGCGTACGTCGCGCTGCTGGCCTACAACGCAGCCACCATCGGCATCTTCGGTGCCCTGTCCTACTTCGGCAGCCAGGTCGTCACGGCCCTGGTCGGCGTCGACGTCTCCTGGCAGGTCTGCGCACTCGCGTCGTTCCTGATCGTGGCGCTGCTGGCCTACTTCGAAGTCACGATGAGCGCGAAGGTGCTCGGCGTTGCGCTGGCGGCCGAGGTGTTGATCCTGCTCGGTTTCGACGCCGCCGTGTTGGTCCAGAACGGCTTCCAGGGCTTCTCCCTGGACGTCTTCAAGCCGACCGTGGTCCTCAGCGGAGGCTTCGGGGTCAGCCTGATGCTCGCCTTCGGCTCTTACGTCGGTTTCGAGGCGACCGCGCTGTACGGCGAGGAGGCCCGCAACCCGCGCCGCTCCGTGCCGCGCGCCACCTATGTCTCCCTGGCTCTGATCACCGGCTTCTACCTGGTCACCACCTGGGCCGCGATCTCGGCGTACGGCCTGGACAAGGCCCAGGCCGGCGCGCAGGCCGACCCGGAGAACTTCATCTTCAACGCCAGCACCACCTACGTCGGCCAGGGCTTCACCGACATCATGGGCATCCTGGTGATGACCAGCCTCTTCGCGGCGTTCCTTGCCTTCCACTGCAACACCGCCCGCTACCACCTCGCTCTGGCCCGCGACGGGTTGCTGCCGCGTTCGCTGGCCCGGACTCACCCCAAGCACGGCTCACCCGTCGTCGCGAGCGCGGTGCAGCTCGGCCTACTGGTCGCCGTGGTCCTGGGCTTCACGCTCGCGGGTCAGCACCCCTACCTCGGAATGGGCATCAGCCTCTACGGGCTCGGCGTCCTCGGCATCGTCGCCCTCCAGACGGCCGCCAGCGCGTCCATCGTCGGCTTCTTCCTCCGCCACCGAAGGGACGAGTCCGTGTGGGGCAGCATCGTCGCCCCCGCGCTCGGCGGACTCGGACTGCTCGCCGGCCTGATCCTGATGATCATCAACTACCCGACCCTGACCGGCACCGACCTCACCTGGGTCAACGCGATGCCGCTGGCCCTGCCCGTCGCCGCGATCGCCGGTGCCGTCATGGCCGGACGCCAGGGGTCGGCCCACGCCGACGAGGACCACGCGGCCAAGCAGTCCGACACTCTCGTCAGCTGAGGACCCGATACCGCACAAGCCGAGAGCGAGTCATCCGAGATGACGATCGACGTCCCCGCGGTCTATCCGTCGTCGTCGAGCCACGGCCCCGCTTCCGCGTCGTCGAGCCAGGATGGTGCTGCGCTCGACCGGGCGCGGTCCGACCGCCGACCGCCGAGCAGCGTGCGGGTCATCGCGTTGCGGGTGGCCATCAGCTCGTCGAGCGCCTCGTCGAGCTGGGCCGCACTCACTGCGAGCCGACCTCCGCCTCCGTCGCCCCGGTCGGCGTCGGCGGCGATCAGGGCGGCGCGACGTAGCAGCTCCTTGAGGAAGGATGCGGTGACCCCGTCCGTGCGTCCCATGACGGAGTCGAGGTTCGACTCGTCGACGTCGAGTTCGCCGCGGTAGAGCGCGAACAGCCGTTTGCGCGCGTCCGCGTCCGGCAACTGCAGCTCGACGGCTTGGTCGACCCGGCCCGGTCGCGCTGCGAGCGCCGGTTCGAGCGCCTCGGCCCGGTTGGTGGTGAGCAGGAATACCACGTCCGTGTCCTCGGCGAGACCGTCCATCTCGTTGAGCAGCGAGAACAGCAGCGGGTTGGCGCCGCCGTACATCTCCCGCTCCTCGGCGATCAGGTCGACGTCCTCGACGACGATCATCGCCGGTTGGAGGCTGCGCGCGACCGAGCAGGCTGTTCCGATGGCGTGTAGGGATTCACCGGAGAGCTCGACGATCGTCACCTCGGTCATCTGCGCGATCAGGAACCGAACCGAGTGGGTCTTGCCCACACCCGGAGGGCCGTACAGCAGCAGCCCGCGCTTGAGGTGCTGCCCTGCGGCGAGGAGCCGCCCGCGGTGCTCGGCAACCCCCACCACCTGGCGGCGGATCGTGGCAAGCGTCTCGGCGGGCAGAATCACCTCGTCGGCAGTCACCTCCGGCCGGCGGTGGAACTGCAGGGCCGAGGCCCGTTCACCGAACATGTCGTGCTCGAAGGAGATCACCTGTCCGCGGAACACGTTGTGCTCGACCGCGAGGCGCCGGATCTCGCTCGCGGCGGCGACCGCCGCACCCGGCTGGTCGGCGGCGATGTGCAGGCGCACCGCGTTGTTTCCCATGCCGAGCTCGGGGTCGGCGGCCCTGAGCATGAACGCCAGCCGGGTCGGTTCGTCGACGGCGCCGTCGTCCCGCAAGCGCGCGCGGACGGTGACAAGGTAGATCGCCGCGAGCGCGGCAGGTGTGACCTCGCCGTTCGGCCCGCACGCCAACTGCGTCCAGGCGACGTTACCCGGGTGTGGCCCGCAGCCCTCGTGCTCGGAGGGCCGCAACAAGTCGGTGAGTCCGAACTCCCGATGCCGATGATCGCGCATGCCGACAAGCTCGTGCGCGACACCGTCTTGACCGAGGAACGCTTCGAGCCCGACCTGCACGTTGACCAGGTCGTAGGCCGGCCACGACTCCTCCACCACCTCGACGCGGTCCAGGTCGGTGGACAGGTGATCGGCGAGCAGCTTGGGGAAGGTGGGCCGGTCCTCGAGCCGCGCCGTGCGAACAAGTCGTCGTCGAGCACGCCGACCCAACTTGCCGACGTCCGAGAAATGCAGGCGCTCGTCGCCCTCGCCGGCCCGCTCCCCGCCGTACCGGCCAGGCATCGGTGCAAGGCCGGGCTCGGCTTCCATCCACTCATCCTCGATGTCCACAACTCCCCCTCCCCGAGAACTGGACCGCCCCAGTGTTTCCGGAGGCTTCGTCTGGTGTCTACCCGGTCATCTCCAAGGTGTCGAGTCCCAAGTCGGTGGGCATCGAGGTCGCCGCCCGCCAGCTCACGATCATCCGGGAGAACACGTCGAAGACGAACGCGACGTAGACGGTGCGCGAGAACGTGGCCACGTAGATGAAGCCAGCGACCCACAGCTGGCTGGGTGCGGTCGCGGTGAAGTCGCGCCCGACCCGGCACCTCTCAGATGTGCCCCTCAGATGTGCCCCAGGCCAGAGTCGAACTGGCGACCTTTCGCTTAGGAGGCGGCTGCTCTATCCACTGAGCTACTGGGGCTGACGCCGGGTGCGAGGCTACTGCCCGGGAAAAGAAAAGACGAGGTGCCCGGCAGCGGTGGGGGCCGCCGGGCACCTCGAGCTTTTGATCAGGGAGGTGGAACAGTCTGCTCAGGACCTCACCTCCCAACTATCAGAGGAGGTTGAAGGGTGTGGTCAGGTCACCTCCCAGAGCGGTCTTCACCGTGATGGTGCCGGCCGCGGTGGCTCGCAGGGCTGCCGGCGTGTTCTTGAGCCGGAAGTCGTAGCCGCAGACGCCCAGGGTGGCCGTCGGGGTGGTGGTGCCCAGCAGGACCGGCGTGCTGCCCGGCTTGTTCCAGTAGACGCTCACCAGGTTGTTGGCCGAGCAGTACTGGTTCCCGCCGCGGACCCGCCATTCGAGGCCGCCACGCTTGTACTGCGCGCTGTCCACGGTGACGTCGTCCGGGTCGGTGCTGACGGTGACCGTGTCCGTCGACGGGGTGCCGTTGACGTCCTTGATCGTGAGCGTGAACGTGTAGCTCTGGCTCGTCGTCGCCGACGGGACCACGAACGTCGGGTTGGCGGTCGCGGCGTTCAGCAGGTTGACCGCGGGACCCGCAGTCTGGAGCCAGCTGTACGTCGAGGCGAACTTCGACCCGGCGCCATTCAGGGTCACGGTCGAGGTCGGGACGGCCCCAACCTGGTCCGGCCCGGCGTCGGCGACCGGAGTCGCCGATGCGTCGGAGACCGTGATCTGGTAGGTGTCGGTCGAGGTGAAGCCCTGCGCTCCGGTGACTGTCATCTTGACCGAGTACACGCCCGCTGCGGATGCGGTGAACGTCCTCGCCGCACCCGTGCCGGTGAGGGTCGCCCCGGTAGTGGGAGTGACCGACCAGGCGTAGTTCGTGACAGTGCCGGTCGACGCGAGGCCGTCGAGGGAGACCGCCTGACCGATCTGCACGGTGTTGGTGTCACCGGTGATCGTGGCCACGACCTGGGCCGCCGCGTCCTCGGCGCCCGTGATCACGACGTCCTCGGAGTCGACGCCGCCCCGGTTCGACGTCACGAGCACGTCGGACGGCGGAACCGTGACATTCGGAATGGTCCAGGTGCTGACCCCGTTGGCCACGGTCGGCGCCGCGGACTGGCCGTCGAGCTTGAGCGCGGCGGTGTCGTCGCCGGACTCTGCGCTCACCGTGAGGGTGCGGTCGTCGTTGCTGTAGACCGAGCTGCCGATGTGCACCTTGTCGCCGAACATGGCGGCGTCGATGTGGTCGACGCTGTTGGGGGCGTCGGTCTTGTTCGTGACCGCCAGGTCGGCCGGCGGCGCGCCGTCGGCGAACACGCGGGCGTAGTACCGACCGGTGCTCGCGTCCTCACGCATCTTGGTCTGGGGGATACCGGTGCCGGAGACGATCAGGTTCTGGCCCGGCTCGGAGAACGCGAACAGGTCCATCATGTGCCCGGTGCCGGAGTTGGCGTAGTAGGCCTTCGTGACCTCCACGCCCGCCCTGGTGGCGATCTTGCCCTGGACCGTGAACTGGTTGGACTCGATGCAGTCGTCGGTCGCGACCGGCGAGTCACCGAGCGCCGGGTTCGCGCAGAGCTGGGTCGAGCCCGTGAACGAGCCCGCCGGGCCCTCGATCCGGAAGTAGTTGGTGTCGAAGGGGCTGCCGGTGACCGCGTGCTCCACGGTCGGGTCGCCCAGGTAGCCGGCAGGAGCGCCGGTCGGCCACTTCAGGAACGGCGCGGCCTTCGAGGCGAGCGTCGCGTCGAACGTGCCGTCGGGCGTGAGCCCGCCGATGTCCTGCGGTGGGTTGATCCCCTTCACCGCGCCGGCCTCGGCCGTGATGGTGCTCCACGCCGTACGGGTGCGTGACCTTGTAGTCCGCACCGTCGATCAGTCCGGCGGCACGGATCCGGATCCGGCCGAAGCTGATCTGCCCGCCCTTGGCCGGCAGGCCGTCGGCGGTGCCGAAGGCGGCCTCCGTCGCCGTCACCAGCAGCGCCTTGTCGCCGCCGCCGGCGTCGATGCGCGGAGTCGGCCACCGACCAGAAGGCCTCGTCCGGGAAGTTGTCCGGGAACGAGACCGGCTGGCCGGGGTTGGGCAGGTCGCCCATGATGCAGTTGGAGTCGGAAGGATCAAGGCACAGCTGCAGGCGGACGTTGTTGGTGTCCTTGAACCACAGCGGATAGCCGTTGGTCTCGTCGATGGGACCGACCTGCTTGAGGCCGTCCTTGCCACCGTTGTGTGCGGGCGGAGGCGATGCGGCGTTGGCGGCGAAGCTGCCGGAGGCTGCGAGTGCCAGCACCGCTAGCCCCGCGACAGCAATCCGGCGGCTGCGCCGGACTCGAGCGAATGAATACATGGGTTCCCCAAAGGTGTTGTGCGGAACAGCGGTGACCGACTCCGAGAAGGCGCCTGCCCACTGCATCTGATGGATTGGTGGCTCCGGCTAGGTCTGTCCCGTTGCCCCCGTGGGGACGAAGGTAGGTACTGGGATGGTCTTCGCAACAGTTGACTCATGGTCCTAGGACGATCCCGGGTTCTGGGCCCCAAAAGGCCCGATGGTCGTAAGACCATGGTCCCAAGACCCCCCATCTGTAGGGGTCCGTTCGGGCCATGCCCTGGTCCGTTCGGGTGATGGCCCTGGTCCGTTCGGGTCAGCCCGTCGGTATGGCGAGCAGATCCTGGTGGTGGACGGTGACCTCGAGACGTCCGGAAATCGCCTCCGCGAGTCGGTTCCGCCGGTAGGAAACCACGCGATCGCGCAGATCGGGCTGCTGCTCGAGGGCAGCGCCGAGCCAGCCGTCGAACCAGGCCGAGGCTAGCGCGGCTTGGTCCCTGCCGAGCTGCCAGGGGCTGGGGCGCACGACCACGTCCAGCCCGCGGCCGACGAACGCAGACACCGCGCAGTCGAGTGCGTCGGGGCCGAGCAGCCGGCCGGCGCCGTGGTCGCGTCGCTGGTGCCGCGTTGAACGCCGCCTGCACCGCGTCATCGAGCGGGTCGGCGGGGTCGAGCTCGACGCGACCGACGACCGAGAGGGTGATCAGGACGGGGCAGCCGGCGCTGGCGCAGGACGCGACGAGCCGGTCCATCTCCTCGGCGGTCAGCATGTCCAGCAGGGCGGAGGCCGTGATCAGGCTGGCGCCCGAGAGCTCCTCCGGGGCGAGTCGGGTGATGTCGCGCCCACGGGTCTCGAAGGTGAGCGGGCCGGCCCCGACAGGTACGGCCGGTGGGTCCGCCGGGACCAGCGCGAGCAGCTCGACGTCCCGGTCGTGGAGGATCCAGTGCTGCTGGCCGGGCAGCCGCGGCGCGAGCCAGCGCGCCATCGACCCGCTGCCGGACCCGAGGTCGTGGACGACGAGGTCTCGACCGCCTGAGAGGTGCGGGCGGAGCAAGTCGACCAGCTCGACCGAGCGGGCCGCGGCGTCGGCGGGCTCCCGCAGGTTCAGCCAGCCTGCGCTCGCCCGCACCGGTTCGGTGGACAATGACGCGTCTCCTCCCAGCCGGATCGGGTGCCTGGACCACCGGCGGGTGAACCGAATGCCCGCGCCAACCGTAGAAGGAAATGTCGGCGGCCGTCGACGGTCGCCGTGGTACTGAGCCGTGGGAGGGTGTGTGGTCGGGATCGGAGTCGGCCTGCCGGCAGGCTTGGCTGCCCTGACCAGCGTGATCACCGCCCTCACTGTGAGCGTCGGTCTCACTCTTCTGGGATGGCTCGTCGGGCTGGTCTGCGGTGTGGTGCTGGCCGCGTGCGTCCGTCTCGGTCTTGGTCGCAGCGGAACCACCACGCTGGGCCCCGCCGACATGGTCACTCTGGTCCGCGCCACACTTGCCTGCGGCGTGGCGGCACTGGTCGCGGACTCGTTCGTCACGCAGCCCGCCGTGGCCGCCATCGTGGTGATCTCGACGCTCGCGCTGGTGCTCGACGTCGTGGACGGGTGGGTCGCCCGGCGCACGCGCACCTCGACGGCCTTCGGAGCCCGGTTCGACGGGGAGGTGGACGCGTTCCTGATCCTGGTCCTCAGCGTCTACGTCTCGCACCTGGCCGGTGCGTGGGTGCTCGCGATCGGGCTGGCGCGGTACGCCTTCGCCGTGGCCGGCTGGGCCTGGGCGTGGATGCGCCGCCCGCTCCCGTACCGCTACTGGCGCAAGGTGACCGCAGCGGTCCAGGGTGTGGTGCTGACGGTGGCGGCGGCCGGGGTGGTCGCGCAGTGGGTCATCACGGCGGCGCTCCTGGTCGCCCTGTTGCTGCTGGCTGAGTCCTTCGGTCGCGACGTGCTCTGGTTGTGGATGCGGCGACGGTCCGGGTCGGTGGTCGAGCGCACCGCTCCGGAACAGGCCGAGGAGCCGGATTCGCTGCCCGAGCGCGTCCGGTGAAGCAGGACGAGCGCACGCCCTTCGACAGCGCGCTGCAGCGGGCACGTGTGGCGGCGTACGCGCCCGGCGAGTTCGTGGGCCAGGAGAGCTTCATGCGGGCCGGCGAGATCCTGTCGCTGGCGAGGAGGGCCGGCATCGGGCCGGGGGTCTCCGTCCTCGACCTGTGCTGCGGCGTGGCGGGTCCGGGACGCCACATCGCCGCGGAGCTGGGCTGCACCTACCTCGGCGTGGACGCGAGCCCGAGCGCGATCGAGCTGGCCCGGGGCCGGGCCGACGGACTTCCGTGCAGCTTCGAGGTGGCGCGGGTGCCTCCGGTGCCGGCGGGGCCCTTCGACGTCGTCCTGCTGCTGGAGACCCTGCTCGCGTTCGCGGACAAGGAGCCGCTGCTCCGGGGAGTCTCCGCGGCCCTGCGCGTGGGTGGCCGCTTCGCCCTCACCGTGGAGGAGGGCGAACCGCTCACCGCGGGGGAGCGGGAGCGGATGCCCGACGCCGACACCGTGTGGCTGGTGCCGCTCGCGGAGCTGCGCTCCTCCCTCGAGCGCGTCGGCCTTCGGGTGCGCTGGCA
Source organism: uncultured Actinomycetota bacterium (assembly GCA_963745795.1). Taxonomy (GTDB): domain Bacteria; phylum Actinomycetota; class Actinomycetes; order Propionibacteriales; family Nocardioidaceae; genus Marmoricola. The sequence continues at coordinate 31,348 of CAVUYR010000008.1, forward strand.
ACAGGAGTGCACGAGCTCCCACCGGGTGATGGTCGGTGCCCTGCTCGCGGCGTTCCTCGCCGAGCGGGCGTCCATCACCGAAGGGCTTCCGTCGCAGGCGTTCGAGGAGCTGGTCGCAGCCCACCGGCTCTGGAGCGACTGGCTGACGGAGGGCCGGGTCCGCAAGTTCGCCCTCGTGGCGGAGCGCGTGCCGTCCGGCTGAGCCACCGCCGTCGGTCTCAGCGCGAGCTCGCCGCCTGGGTGCCGGCCAACCTGACCGAGCCGTAGGCGCCGAGGAACCGGTCGCGGAACGAGTCCATCCGCCACACCGGCGCCTCCGGGCTGGGGTGGATCCCGGGATCCCAGCCCCAGCCGGAGATCCGGTCGAGGACCTTCGGGTCGTGGGCGACGATCGCGACCGGTACGTCGTGCGAGGCGTTGTTGCCGGACACGATCGGGGCCGGCTGGTGGTCGCCGAGGAAGACCAGGACGGTGTTGTCGTCGGCGTACGTCGTGATGAACTTGGTGAGGGCCTTGAGCGAGTACTCGATGGACTCGCCGTACGCCTTCTTGACCCGTGTCGGAGACGGCCAGATGTCGCGCTCCGAGGGGAGCTGCTCCGGCATGCCGTCGTAGACCGAGCCGTCGCCGACCGCGGCCTGCTTGATCATCCGGGGGGTCCTGGACCACGGCGCGTGGCTGGTGATCAGGTCGATCTCGCCCATCACCGGGCGACGGTCCTTGCGGGCGAGCTCGAGCCGGTGGAACGCGTCCAGCGTGTACTGGTCCGGCATCGTCGGGTAGCCGAACCGCGGACCTCGGTAGCCGACGTTGCGCGAGTCGTAGATGTGGTCGTACTGGTAGAAGGCGCCCTGGGGCCAGGCCCGGTTGTTGGCCGGGATGTCGGCCACGGTCCGCCACCCGGCCTGCCCGAAGATCTGGCTGAGGGTCTGCCGCCGGCTGGTGACCAGCACGTCGTAGCGCTGCTGGCTGTCGACCCAGAGGCCGGACTGGAAGGTCGAGTGCGCCAGCCAGCTGATCGCACCGAACGTGGGCGACGTGAGCCAGGCGCTGCGACTGTGGAACCCGGCGTTGTCGAGATCCTTGGATGACGAAGCGAGGACCTCCGAGACGCCCTTCGAGAGCGAGGAGTCCTGGACCGCGACCTTGCCGTAGCTCTCCACGAAGACGAAGAGGACGTCCTTCCCGCGCAGCCCGCTCACGAGGTTGGCGGCCTGGTACCTGCGCAGCGAGTCCTTCTGGGCCGCGGTCTCGAACTGTCGTTGGTCGCGGAGCACAGACGGGATGCGGCTGACCTGCCCGTAGAGGTAGCCCGAGGTGTCGCGCGAGGCGATGTCGCCGGTCGACACCCGCACGTCCGTCAGGGCGAGCACCAGCCACACGGCGGCGAGCGCGGCGACCGTGCGCAGGCCGGCCTGGCGGTGCCCGACCGTGAGCCGGGTGAGCCGCAGCACCGCGAGTGGCAGCAGCACCAGCAGTCCGATCGCCAGCACCGCTGCCGCCAGCAGCATGAACGTGCCAAGACCCTTGCCGAACGAGTCGCGCACCAGCTCGATCAGGTCACGCGTGTAGGTCCAGTCGATGACGACGTCGAACGGCCGGTTCAGCGCCTGCAGGAAGCCCATGTCGAGCAGCCGGAGGATCAGGGTGAGGCCGAGCAGGAGGCCGGCCACGAGGGCCAGGCCGGTCCGGAGTACGTGGAACCTGGCCGGGATCAGCAGGACGAGGACGAGGTAGACCAGGGCCTCGACCGGCAGCCGGAGGAATGCCGAGGGGTGGAGCTGGTCGAGCCGGTCGGGGAACGTGAGTGCGACCAGCACCAGCAGCACCGCTGCCGCGGTGAGGACCCCCGCGCCGACCCTGCGCGTCATCGATCGGGCGTCGCGACCTGCACTCTCCGCAGGCTCCTCGGGGTGTTCCACACCCATGGAACGGCGGAACCACTCCTTCGGTTCACGCCACCGGCCGGGCATCGGCATGCTCAGCTCGCGACCGGCTCGTGGTGCCCGGCGGCGGCCACGGCGGCCTCGACCTTCTCCGCCGGTCCGGCGAGGAACAGGAACTCGGTGTTGCGCAGGTGGCTGACCTCGCCGACGCGTTCGCCGCGCAGGTTGTGGATGCCGATCTGGGCGCCGACGTAGCGCTTGCTGTCGAAGCCGATCGCCTCGACGCGCTCGTGGCCGGCCTCGTGGAGCGCGGCGGCGACCTCCTCCGGGCGCATCCAGCTCTCGTCGTTGTACGACGCGACCACGACCTCGGCGCGGGTGCGCGCGATCACCGAGCGCAGCGCCTGGGGCATCGAGCCCCGGTAGTTGAACACCGACTTGGTGGCCGGGTCGCGGGCGTCGGCGCGCTTGCAGGCGATGCCGTAGTGCGCGGGCCGGTCCCAGCGAACGAGCGTCTCCCAGACGTGGTAGTTCGTGTAGTACCGGTGCTGGTTGTACGGCGGGTCGAGGTAGGCCAGGTCCGTCGCGGGCAGCTCGTCGACGAGCGTCGTCGCGTCGCCGAGCACTGCCGTGCCCGGGCCGTCGAGGAGCGCCGGCGCGACCAGGGTCAGCGGGTTGGCGGCCCGGGGAGCCCACTGCTTGAGGTAGGCCATCTGCAGGCCGGTCGTGGAGTCGACGCGGTCGGCGGCGAGGAGCAGGGAGGTCAGCAGCACCGGGCGCAGCGCCTCGTCGTACTCCTCGATCGCGTCGCGTACGGCGTCGATCCGGCGCCCGTTCTCGGGGCGGAAGTAGCGCGCGTTCTCGCAGAACGTGCGGGTGACGTAGCCGCGGCGGCCGCGCAGCCCGTTGAGCCGGCCGAGCGCCTCGGCCAGCCGGTGGTGGTCGACGGCGCGGGCGTCGGTGGACGACGTAGCAGCGGGCCAGCACCTCGGCGTACGTCGCGACGTCGACGGCGGTGACCTCCAGGCCCCGCCGCTTGAACTCCTGTGCCACGCGGGTGGTGCCCGTGAACAGGTCGACCGCGGTGCGCGCCCCGACGGCGCTCGCGATCCGGCCGAGGACCGGGACCAGGAGGCGCTTGGAGCCGAGGTACTTGATCACCTTTTGCCCCTCTGTCGCCCACCCGGAGGGGTGGATCTCACACCTGTTCGATTGGAGTCTGGCAGTCGGGCCCCCCACAATGGGGGTGCCCATACGTGTTGCCCGAAAAAGAATGGGCCGCAGACCCGAGGTCCCGTTCTTGTCCGAGTACCAGTCCAGACGACGTGTCGAGCCCTCGCGCGCCCGCAAGATCGGCACTCGCGTGCTGATCGGTGTGCTGTCGCTCTCGCTGGTCCTCGGCGCCGTGGGGGTGTACTTCTACAAACGCTTCGAGGGCAACATCACCCAGCTCGACATCACCAAGGACCTCGGCAAGGACCGCCCGAAGCGCATCGACACCGGCCCGAAGAGCGCGCTCAACGTGCTGGTCATGGGCTCGGACACCCGCAAGGGCAAGGGCAACCACGTCGCCGGCGAGACCCCGGGCCTCTCCGACACCACGATCCTCCTGCACCTGTCGAAGGACCGCAGCCGTGCGTACGGCGTGAGCATCCCGCGCGACGCGATGGTCGACCGGCCGACGTGCGAGAAGAAGGACCACAGCGGCACCGTCGAGGGCGGGCTGACCCAGTTCAACGCGGCGTACGAGGTCGGCGGCCCAGCCTGCACGATCAAGACGGTCGAGTCGATGACGAAGGTGTTCATCGACCACTTCGTGGTGGTGGACTTCAACGGCTTCAAGAAGATGGTCGACGCCCTGGGTGGCGTGAAGGTGTGCGTGCCCAGCGAGGTCGACGACACCGTCGGCAACATCCACCTCGCCGCGGGCACCTACAACGTGACCGGCGACCAGGCCCTCGACTACGTGCGCGTGCGCCACGGAATCTCTGCCAACGGCGACATCGGCCGGATGAAGCGCCAGCAGACGTTCGTCGCCGCGATGATCAACAAGGCGGTCTCCGCCGGCACGCTGGCCAACCCGGTCAAGCTGGTGCGCTTCCTCGACGCCGCCACCAAGTCGCTGACGACCGACCCGGGGTTCGCGCACCTGAAGGCGCTCGCCTCGCTCGGGTCGTCGCTGAAGAACATCGGCCTCGACAAGATCACCTTCGTCACCGCGCCGTTCGAGCCGTATGCGCCGGACCCGAACCGGCTGCAGCTCAGTGCCGACGCCGACGCGCTGTGGCAGGAGATCCGAGCCGACAAGGAGCTCGGCCCCAAGTTCACCGGCCAGGTGGTCAAGGCCTCCGACAGCACCCCCGGCACGAAGACGAGCCCGATGTCCAAGGCGCCGGACACCGCAGCGGCGGCCGGCACGCAGAAGCTCGAGAGCGGCGACACGATCACCGCAGATGAGCGCAACCAGATCGCTGCCGAGAACGGTCTCTGCGCGTAGCGAGGACGCCGCGGCTGTGGGTGTTCAGTGGTGGAAAGCGCAGCAAAAGGAGCGGCGCCGCGGGGGCGCGGGCAGCCGGCCGGGGGCAGCTTTGGCGGTGGTTGAGGAGGGCGGCCAACCCGCCTTCGGATCACCTATCTTCCCTAGCCAATTGTCGACTGATTCCACTCTTGCCTCGAACACGTGTTCGACTAGAATGGAGCCATGACCACGACCGACACCAGTCTCGGACCTCGACACCGCTGCCGCGGTGCTCGCGTTCGCCCGGGACCGCCGTGCCGCCGCCGACGCCGCCGAGGTCGACCTGCTCCGCGCCGCGGTCACGTGGGCCGACCTGCATCCGGCGGAGTCGATCCAGGACGCGGCGCTGCTGAGCCGGCACGGGGACCAGCCGCTGGCGGTCGCGGGACCCGGTGCGCCGCTGGTCGCGGAGTTCTGTGTGGCCGAGTTCGCGGCCGCGGTCGGGCTGCCCACCGAGACCGGCAAGGCCTACCTCGGTGAGGCCCTCGAGCTGCGGCACCGGCTCCCGCGCACCTGGACCCGGGTGCTGGCCGGGGACCTGCCGGCGTGGCGGGCCCGCCGGATCGCCCGCCACACGATCGGACTCTCCCCAGCTGCGGCGGGGTTCGTGGACGACGCAGGTCGCCCCGTTCGCGCACCGGATCCGGCCCACCGGGGTGGACCGGCTGGTCCAGGAGGCGATCATCCGGCACATGCCGGACCGAGGCCCGGCGGCGCCGGGAGGCCGCCGCGGATGCCCGGCACGTCCACGTGCACACCGGTCAGGTGTCCTTCGAGGGCACCGTGTGGGTCGAGGCCGAGGTCGACCTGGCCGACGCCCTGGACCTCGACACCGCCCTGTCGGCGGTGCGGCCCGGTTGGCCGACCTCGGCTCGGTCGCCCCGCTGGACGTGCGCCGCTCCGAGACGCTTGGGGAGATGGCGCGGCACCAGCTCGCCCTGGATCTCGACACCAGCGACACCCACACCGGGACCACACCGGTGCAGCGGCAGGTGGTGCTGCACGTGCACCTCTCCGAGGACGCGATCACCGGCACCCGGGGCCCGACCCGACGACCGGCTGCACCTGGCCCGGGTGGCGAACACCCGCTCGTTCGTGGACGCCGACCAGGTCCGCGCCTGGTGCGGCTGTCCCGGGCGCCACGGTGACGGTGAGGCCGGTGGTCGACCTGAGCGAACACGTGCACGTCGAGCAGTACCAGGTCCCCGACCGGCTCGCCCAGCAAGCGACCGAGCGGGACCTGACCTGTGTGTTCCCGTGGTGCACCCGTCCCGCGGAGGGCTGCGACCTGGACCACGTGATCCCCTACTCCGAGGACGGGCCGACGGCCAGTGACAACATCGGTCCGCTATGTCGCCGGCACCACCGGCTCAAGACCCACCACAGTGGTTGGGGCTACACCGTGCTGGAGCCCGGGTCCTACCTGTGGTCCTCACCGCACGGCTACCAGTTCCTGCGCGACCATCGCGGCACGACCGACGTGACACGCGACCGGGCCACGCACCCGCCCGACCGGTAGCGACACCGCCCGACACCCCGCCAGGCCACGCCTGAGCGGGGCATGGGCGCGTCGCCTTTTCCGGCGCGGCTCGTTGAACACCGCATGAGCCCGACGCGCCAGCCCTGCCGACACAGTGCTCGGCGCTCGGGATGCTCAACCATCCGGCCGGGTAACGGGTCGTTAATCGAGCGGAGGTGCGTTCCGATACCCGCGTCACCGTCACCACCACGAGGGGAGTGGTGACGGCGAAAACGGGTGAATGGGGCGAGGTTCGCAAAGTTGTGCGACAAACCGGACTTCTGGCGCGCGGGTTTGCTCGTTATGCGTTTGTTATCGGAAGATGGTCGGATGCGCGTTGCAGTCACGGGTGCCACCGGAGTCCTCGGAAGAGGTGCCGTCCGCTCTCTGGTCGACGCCGGTCATGATGTCGTAGCGATGGCCCGCGACGACCAGGGCGCCGACCTGGTGCGTCGCCTCGGGGCCACACCCCAGGCCGCTGACCTGTTCGAAATCGAGTCCCTCACGCGGCTGTACGACGGCTGCGAGGCGGTCGTGAACCTCGCCACCCACATCCCGGTCGGGTACGCCGCCGCCCTGCCCTGGACCTGGCGGGTCAACGACCGACTCCGCACTCGAGGCGTCGGCAACGTGGTGGCCGCCGCCCACCGGGTCGGCGTCCGGCGGCTGGTGCAGGAGAGCGTGTCGTTCGTCTACGCCGACCACGGCGAGGACTGGGTCACCGAGCAGGATCCGATCGACATCACGCACGCCACTGAGCCGCTGGCCGTGGCCGAGTCGCATGTGCAGGACTATGCGACGGGTCCCCGGGTCGGCGTCGTACTCCGGCTCGGCACGATTGTCGGCGACGACCGGCTCACCGAGTTCCAGCTCCACGCCGTGCGCCAGGGGCGCCCGGTCGGAATCGGCCGTCCCGAGGCCTGGTCGCACCTCGTGCACACCGACGACCTCGGTCCTGCGGTGCTCGCCGCCCTGCACGCGCCGAGCGGCGTCTACAACGTCGGTGCCGAGCCGGTACGCCGCCGCGACGTGCTCGCCGCCTTCGCGGAGGCGGCGGGCGTCCAGCGCACCGGCTACCTCGGCCCCGTGCTGCGGCGGCTCGCCGGGCCGCGCATGGAGCCGCTCAGCCGCTCGCTGCGGATCTGTTCGGAGCACTTCAGCTCGCAGACCGGCTGGGCGGCGACCCGCCCGACGTTCGGCGTCGAATGGCTCGACTCCTGGCGCTCCCGGGTGCCGGAGCAGACCACGTGACCGACGAACCCGCCGAGCGCCCGGACGCCCTCACCGCCGAGGAGCGCGCCGCGCGGGCCCGGCGGTTGGCCGAGGTCTTCGGCGACGTGCTGCCCGAGCAGACGTCGGACGACCGTGACCCCGACGAGCCCACCGGGGACGGCGACGCCTGGTTGCGGGCTCAGGTGCCGCCGCACCACGGCTGAGCTAGGGCTGGCTGTAGCGCCCCGACGCGAGCAGGTCGCGGATCTCCGTGAGCAGCGCGATGTCCGCCGGCTCGCCGGGGGACTCCTCGGGGAAGTACTTCGTCTTGGCGGCCGTGTAGGGCTTGACGATCAGGAAGTACACGACCGCGGACAGGATCAGGAACGAGATCACCGCCGTTAGCCATGCGCCCACGTGGACCCCGCCGGGTGCGTAGCTGCTGTAGTCGGGGGTGCCGCCGACCTTGCCGATCAGGTCCATGATCACCGTGACGGTCGCGGTCACAACCGAGGCGAAGGCCAGGCCCATGATGAACGCCACGGCCAGCTCCACGAGGTTTCCGCGCAGGACAAAGTTCTTGAATCCTGTCATGCCGGCGAGGCTAGCGGGTCAGCGTGACCGTCAGATAACCGGCGAGCCCGGCCGCCGCGACGTCGGCCGCTTCGGCGCCGGGCACCGCCATCAGGACCAGGCGCCCCTGCATCCCGACGTCGTCGACGGACGGTCGTGCCCGGGGGATCGCGATCACGGTGACCCGGGACGCCACCGTCCGCGCCACGGCGCTGCCCTGCGGGTCGGCGGCCACGAGGTCGACGAGGTCACCCACCCGCAGCAGGTCGACCACCCCGCCGTCCGTCAGGCGCACCGGTGTCGCGACGCGCCCGGGATACGCGGTCGTGAGCGGGCGGGAAACCACACTCAGGTCGGTCAGCGGCGCTCCACGGCGCAGGGGAGCGGCGAGGGTGCGTCCGACCACCGCCGCCGGGTCACCGACCACACCGGCGGGCACGCTCCCCGGCGTGTACGTCGTGCGCCGCAGGTCGTCGTGGGCCAGTACCCGACCGGCCGGAAGGTCGTGCGCCGCGGTCCAGACCTGGGACGTGGCCGGAGCCGGCGGCTGGGTCGCTCGCAACGCCGCCAGCACCGCGAGCGCGGCGAGCACGGCTGCGAGCGGGCGACGGTGGATGAGCACGTGGCGGCGTACCTCGCCGGGCAGATGCGTCAGGTGCGGCATGAGGAGACGCTAGGTCGCCCGCCCGGGGTCACGCCGCCGTCGTCCACAGGCGCGGCAAAGCCGCAGGTCAGGACGCTGCGGCAGTGCTGGATGACGTGGTCGACGACGACTTCTCGCCGGACGAGGACTTCTCCGCCGAGGACGCTGTCTTCTCCTTCGAGCTCCCGCCCGACTGCTCCGACGACCCGGGGCCGTTGGCGCTGGCGCGGCTGTCGTTGCGGTAGAAGCCGGAGCCCTTGAACACCACGCCGACGGCGTTGAACACCTTGCGCAGCTTGCCGGTGCACACGGGGCACTCGGTCAGCGCGTCGTCGGTGAAGCTCTGGAACTGCTCGAAGAAGTGGCCGCACTCGGTGCAGGCGTACTGGTAGGTCGGCACCCGGTCCTCCGCCGTCTCGGTCAGGACGTCCCTGAGCTTGTGGAAGGGCGACTGGCACTCAGCGCCTTCGAGTGCCAATCATACCGTGCCCTGCAGAATGTGCGCGTGACGTCCGCCAGCGATCCCGACCGTGACCGGTTCCGGGACTGGCCGACGCCGGCGCGCTACACCGTCTACGGGGCGGCGGGTGTGGTGCTGCTCCTCGTGCTCGCCCTGATCGCGGGCGCGATCGTGGTGCGGCGACCGCTGCCGCAGACCACCGGCGACCTGCGGCTCAAGGGTCTCGACGACACCGTGCAGGTGCGGCGCGACGGGCTGGGCGTGCCCCAGATCTACGCCGGCACCAGCCACGACCTGTTCTACGCGCAGGGCTTCGTGCAGGCGCAGGACCGGTTCTGGCAGATGGACTACCGGCGCCACCTCAGCGCCGGCCGGCTCAGCGAGCTGTTCGGCGCGCGCACACTGAGCAGCGACATGGCCGCCCGCACGCTCGGCTGGTACCGGACCGCCGAGCGGGAGTACCAGCTCGTGTCGGCCGGGGCCCGCGAGGCGCTCGAGTCCTACAGCGATGGCGTCAACGCGTGGCTGTCCTCGCACTCCGGCTCGGGGGCGTCGCTGGAGTACACCGTGCTGTCGGTCGACGTCAACTACCGCCCCGAGCCCTGGACCCCGGTCGACTCGCTGGCCTGGCTGAAGTCCATGGCCTGGGACCTCGCCGGCAACGTCAACGACGAGGTCGCGCGCGCCCGGCTCTCGGTCGACCGCGACCCGGCGCAGATCGCCGAGCTCTACCCGTCGTACCCCTACGCCGAGCGGGCGCCGATCGTCGGCACCACGAGGTCCGCCCGTCAGGCTGCCCGCCCGGCCGCGCTGCCTCCGCCGCGGATCACACGCGCCATGCTGCGACCGCTGGAGCGGGTCGCACGGTCGACCCGCGCGATCCCGAGGGCCGTGGGCAACGGCGACGGGCTGGGCAGCAACGGCTGGGTCGTCGCGGGCTCGCACACGACCACCGGCAACCCGCTGCTCGCGAACGACCCCCACCTCGACGTGGGCCAGCCGGGGGTGTTCTACCAGATGGGCCTGCACTGCCGGACCGTCGACGACTCCTGTCCGTACGACGTGGCGGGGTTCAGCTGGGCCGGCTTCCCCGGCATCGCGATCGGCCACAACGACGACATCGCGTGGGGGATGACGAACCTCCAGGCCGACACCACCGACCTCTACCTGGAGAAGGTCACCGGCAAGGACTACCTGTACGACGACCGCCAGCTGCCGCTGGAGGAACGCGACGAACGGATCCAGATCGCCGGCGGTGACTCCAAGCTGATCACCGTGCGCTCGACCCGGCACGGACCGCTGGTCTCCGACGTCTCCCGTGAGCTGTCCAGCGTCGGGGCCAACGCGCCGGCGCCGACGGGTGCGCCCGACCGGGGCAACGGCTACGCGGTCGCGGTCGACTGGACCGGGTCGTCGCCGGGCACCTCGACCGACGCCCTGCTGGCGATGAACCGGGCGGGCGACTGGGCTGCCTTCCGCGCGGCGGCCGCGGACCTCGACGCACCGGCCACGAGCTTCGTCTACGCCGACAACCTCGGCAACATCGGCTACCAGGCGGCCGGCACCGTGCCGATCCGCAAGGCCGGCCACACCGGCGACTACCCGGCCGCGGGCTGGAAGAAGTCCCAGGACTGGACCGGAAAGCTGGTGCCGGCCGCGAAGCTGCCGACCGAGCTCAACCCGGCGTCCGGGGTGATCGTGGCGGCCAACCAGGCGGTGACCGGGCCGAACTACGCGTACCGGCTCGCCGACTGGTTCGACTACGGCTACCGCAGCAGCCGCATTCACCGTCTGCTCCGGGCCGGCCTCGCGGACGGCTCGAAGCTGCGGGTCGCGGACATGTCCGAGATCCAGAACGACACACGCAACCCGATGGGCCCTGTGCTGGTGCCCTACCTGCTCGACGTGCTGCTGCCCTCGGCGTACTACGCGAGCGGCCAGCGGCTCCTGTCCGGCTGGGACTACACGCAGCCCGACGACTCGGCGTCAGCGGCGTACTTCAACGCCGTATGGCGCAAGGTCCTGGAGCTCACGTTCCACGACCAGCTGCGCGAGTCGCTGTGGCCCGACGGCAGCTCGCGCTGGATGGCGGTGATGACGCAGCTGCTGCAGCATCCGGACAGCCCGTGGTGGGACGACGTGGACACCAGCGACGTGGTCGAGAACCGCGACCTGATCCTCGGCAAGGCGATGCAGGAGGCCCGCGACGAGCTGGTGCGGCTGCAGTCGCGCGACCCGAAGCGCTGGACCTGGGGCCACCTGCACCAGCTGCGGCTCGACCGACCGACGTTCAGCAACGGCAGCTGGATGGTCGGTGCGCTGTTCGACCGGCACGGCCATGGTGCTCCGGGCGGGACGGGCGCGGTCAACGCGACCGCCTGGGACCCGCGCGCGGGCTACACCGTCACCAACGCGCCGGCGATGCGGATGGTGGTCGACCTCGGCGACCTCGACCGCAGTCGGTGGGTCAACCTGGCCGGCCAGTCCGGCCACGCCTTCGACGACCACTACACCGACCAGGTCGACATGTGGCTCGACGGCCGGACCGCGCCGTGGCCGTTCTCGGTCGACGCGGTGGGGCGAGCGACCGACGACACGCTGGTGCTCAGGCCGGAGGAGTGAGCACCGGGGTCACGCCGACATGCTCCGCCGGAACCGGAGCACGCCGTCCTCGGTGACCACGGCGGTCACCTGGCGGTCGTGCGGGTCGGCGGGCACCTCGTCGCGCACCTCGCCGGCCTGCAGCACGACACAGGTGAAGGTGCCGACCGGCACCCGTCCCAGTGCCCGGTCGTAGGATCCGCCTCCCCGCCCCAGGCGCAGACCGGTGCGGTCGACGGCAAGACCGGGCACGATCACGCAGTCCGCGGTGCCGATCGCGTCGGGGCCGAGGGGGGTGCCGACCGGCTCGAGGAGGCCGCGCCGGGCGGGCACCAGCGAGTCGGGTCCGCGGTAGACCGCCCAGTCGAGGTCGTCGTCCGGCTGCAGCAGCGGCAGGATCACACGCTTGCCCGCCGCCGCGAGCCCGGCCAGCAAGGGACCGGTGCCGGGCTCCCGCCCGACCGAGACGTACGCCGCGACGGTGGCCGCCCGGCGTACCTCCGGAGAGGCCAGTAGGTGCTCGGCGACCGCGCGCGCCCGGTCGGAGAGGACGGGCACCGGGACCCGGCCGCGCGCCGTCACGAGCTGGTCACGGAGCGCGAGCTTGGCGGCCGACATGTTCACGCTCACCACCGACAAGCCTACGATCGGAGATTATGAGCGACAAGGGCCTGAAGATGTGCCGCGCAGAAGATGGCGGATGCCGGCGTGGACGAGACGGCGATCGACGTCTTCGCGCACTACTACCGGCTGATCCAGCACGGGGAGACGGGCATGATCCCCGAGTCCTCCATCAAGCCGATCGAGATGGACTCCCTCGCCGACGTCGAGGTGCCCGACGAGACGGCCTCCGACGCGATCCGGACCACCGTGGTGATCAAGCTCAACGGCGGCCTCGGCACCTCGATGGGCATGGATCGCGCCAAGTCCCTGCTTTGCGTACGACGCGGCCTGTCGTTCCTGGACATCATCGCCCGTCAGGTGCTCCACCTCCGCAAGGAGTACGGCGCCCCGCTCCCGCTGATCTTCATGAACTCGTTCCGCACCTCGGCCGACACCCTCGCGGCGCTGGCGCGCTACCGGGACCTCGAGGTGGAAGGGCTGCCGCTGGAGTTCCTGCAGAACAAGGAGCCGAAGCTCCGGGTCGACAACCTCGAGCCGGTGAGCTGGACGATCGACCCGGCGCTCGAGTGGTGTCCGCCCGGTCACGGTGACCTCTACACCACGCTCCGCAGCACCGGCCTGCTCGACCAGCTGATCGACGCCGGCTTCAAGCGCGTGTTCGTGTCCAACTCCGACAACCTCGGCGCCGTCCCCGACGCGCGTGTGGCCGGCTGGTTCGCGCAGTCCGGGGCCCCGTTCGCGATCGAGGCCGTGCGCCGCACCGCCAGCGACAAGAAGGGCGGGCACTTCGCGACCCGCGTCAACGACGGCCGGATCGTGCTCCGCGAGACCGCGCAGACGCCGCCCGAGGACCTCGAGGACCTCACCGACCTGAGCCGGCACAAGTACGCGTCCACCAACAACGTCTGGTTCGACCTCGAGGCGATGCGCACCGAGCTCGACCGTCGTGACGGCATCCTCGGCCTGCCCCTGATCCGCAACGAGAAGACCACCGACCCGAGCGACGCCTCGAGCCCGAAGGTGATCCAGATCGAGACCGCGATGGGCGCCGCGATCGAGGTCTTCGAGGGCTCGCAGCTGATCGAGGTCACCCGCGACCGCTTCGTGCCCGTGAAGAACACCAGTCAGCTGCTGCTGATCCGGTCCGACGTCTACGAGCTCGGCCGCGACTTCGTGATGGACATGCGACCCGACCACGCGCCGTACGTCGAGCTCGACGAGCCCTATGCCCTGGTCGGCGAGTTCGACAAGCGGTTCCCTTCGGGTGCGCCGTCGCTCAAGGAGGCGGAGTCCCTGGTGGTGCACGGCGACTGGACCTTCGGCGAGGGTGTGTCCGTGGTCGGCGAGGTCACCCTCGACGCGCCGGACGGCCATGGCCGGATCGCGTCCGGCACGGTGCTCCGGGAGAGCGAGCGCGCCGGGTCGTAGGCTCGGAGCATGCCTGCCGAGACTCCGCTGATCCCTGTCGACGAACACCTCAAGCGGATCCTCGACTCGATCGACACCCTGCCGGCGTACGACCAGCCGCTGCTCGAGGTGATGGGTCTCCCGATCGCCGAGGACATCATGGCGCCGCTGCCGCTGCCGGCCTTCGACAACTCAGGCATGGACGGCTACGCCGTCGTCCACCACGACGTCGCGGGAGCCAGCGAGCAGCGACCCGTCCACCTGCCGGTGGTGGGGGAGATCGCGGCCGGTGCCGCGACGATCATGGCGATGTCGCCCGGCACCGCGGTGCGGATCATGACCGGAGCCCCGATCCCGCAGGGCTGCGACGCGGTCGTCCCGGTCGAGTGGACCGACGGCGGCACCTCCGCCGTGGTGATCGAGCAGGCGCCCGACGGTCGGCCAGCACATCCGGCGCGCGGGCGAGGACGTCAAGGTCGGCGACCGGCTGGTCAGCGAGGGCGACCTGATCGGTCCCCGTCAGATCGGCCTGCTCGCCTCGGTCGGCACCTCGCGGGTGGCGTCGCGCCCGCGGCCGCGGGTCGTCGTGATCTCGACCGGTGACGAGCTCCGCGAGCCGGGGGAGAAGCTGGGCAACGACTCCATCTACGACGGCAACTCCTACATGCTCGCCGCCTCCGCACGGGCCGCCGGGGCGATCGCCTACCGGGTGGGCATCGTGCGCGACGACCACGAGGGCTTCGCCGAGGCGCTGAGCGACCAGCTGGTGCGGGCCGATGTTGTGGTCACCAGCGGTGGCGTGAGCAAGGGGGCGTACGACGTGGTCAAGGAGGTGCTGCAGGAACAGGGCACCGTGCGTTTCGACGAGGTCGCGATGCAGCCGGGCAAGCCGCAGGGCTTCGGGTTCGTCGGCGAGGACAGCACGCCGATCTTCACACTGCCGGGCAACACCGTGTCGTCGTACGTCTCGTTCGAGGTGTTCGTGCTGCCCGCACTCCGCAAGATGATGGGCCGCAAGGTGCTGTCGCAGGCCGATGATGCGGGCGACCACGACGGCGCCGCTGCAGTCGTTCCAGGGCAAGAGGCAGTACGTCCGTGCCCGCTACGAGGTCGGGCGCGAGGGCGCGACGGTGACGCCGGTCGGCGGACACGGCTCGCACCTCGTCGGTGACCTCTCCGAGGCCAACGCGCTGTTGGTGCTCGCCGAGCAGCAGACCACCGTGGCGCCGGGGCAGCCGGTGCCGGTGCTGCTGCTGGACCGGGACTTCTGATGTCCAGGGAGGTCGACAGCGAGCGGCGAGCGCTCGAGACCCGCCACCCACGTCGACGAGTCCGGCGCCGCCCGGATGGTCGACGTCTCGGGCAAGGACGTCACCGCCCGCGAGGCGGTTGCCACCGGGCGGGTGCTGGTGAGTCCGCAGGTGGTGGCGCTGCTGAGGTCGGGCGACGTGCCGAAGGGCGACGCGCTGGCGGTCGCGCGGGTGGCCGGGATCATGGCCGCCAAGCGCACCCCCGACCTGGTGCCGCTGTGCCACCCGCTGGCGCTGTCCGGGGTCGACCGTCGACCTCGAGGTCACCGACGACGCGGTCGAGATCCGCGCCGCCGTCCGCACCACCGACCGCACCGGGGTGGAGATGGAGGCGCTGACCGCGGTGTCCGTTGCCGCGCTGACCGTGTTCGACATGGTCAAGGCGGTCGACAAGTCCGGCGGTGATCAGCGACGTACGCGTGGAGTCGAAGTCGGGTGGCAAGAGCGGAGAGTGGACGCGTGAGTGAGCGCCTGCAGGCGACCGTGGTGGTGGCCTCCAACCGCGCGGCTGCGGGTGTGTACGACGACACCACCGGGCCGCTGATCGTGGAGTCGCTGGAGGCGCTCGGCTTCGACGTCACCGGCCCCAAGGTGGTCTCCGACGGCGAACCGGTCGGCCAGGCGATCCGGCTCGCGGTCTCGTCCGGCGCCCGGCTCGTGGTGACCACCGGGGGTACCGGCCTGACCCCCACCGACCTGACCCCCGAGGTCACCGCGGAGCTGCTCGACCGTGAGGTGCCCGGGATCGCCGAGGCGATCCGTCAGCGCGGGGTGGGCCAGGGCGTGCCCACCGCTGCCCTGTCCCGAGGACTTGCCGGCGTGCACCGCGACGCGCTGGTGGTCAACCTGCCCGGGTCGCGTGGCGGGGTGAAGGACGGGCTCGCCGTTCTCGAACCGCTGGTCGTGCACGCGGTGGAGCAGATCGTGGGGAGCGACCACTGACCGCCCCGAGCGACCGCGTGAACGCCTGGCCGGTCGTGCTGCGCTCCCGTGACGTCGTGCTGCGTCCGCTGCGCCGTCGCGACCGCAAGGCCTGGCGTGAGGCCCGCGAGCGCAACCGCGAGTGGCTGCGTCCATGGGACGCCACCTCGCCGGCCGGCACCTACCCGCCGCGAACGTTCGGCTCGATGGTGCGGCACTCGGAGCGGCAGGCCGCGGCCGGGCAGTCGATGCCGTTCGTGATCGAGATCGACGGCGGGCTCGTCGGTCAGGTCACCGTCAACAACGTGATCCGCGGCTCCGCGCAGTTCGCATCGATCGGCTACTGGATCGACCAGGCGTACGCCGGCCGCGGGATCACCACGCGGGCGGTTGGCATGGCCATCGACCACTGCCTGTTCGTTGCCCGACTGCACCGGATCGAGGTGGCGATCCGGCCGGAGAACACCGCGTCACTGCGTGTCGTGGAGAAGCTCGGCATCCAGGAGTACGGCTTCGCCCCCCACTATCTCCACATCGACGGCGACTGGCGCGACCACCGGCTGTTCGCGGTGACCGTGGAGGAGGTCCCGGGAGGGATCCTCAAGCGCCTCGACGGCTGAGACCTCATGAGTCACAGGAGTCTCTCTGCGACACACCGCCTCGGCTGCGCGGCGAGACGCGTCCGCGCTCCTACCCTCGTGGCGTGGACCTGTCCGGACTGATCTTCGTCGTGCTCGCCGTCGGGTGGGCGGTCTACCTGATCCCCCGGGCGCTGCGGCACCACGAGGAGATCGCTGCCAGCCGTCCCGTCGACAACTTCTCCGAGACCGTGCGGGTGCTCGAGCGGACCCCTGCCACGATGAAGGCGCTGCTCACGCCCCCGGTCGCGACCGAGGCAACGCCGGCGCCGCGCGCCAAACGCACCAGGCGACCGTCGACGCCGGCGCGCCGTCGCCGTCGCGTGCTCGGCCTGCTGCTGCTGGTGACCGCGGCCACCGGCGTCGCGGCCTACCTCGCCTACCTGCCCGCCTGGTCGCCTGCGATCCCGGGGACACTGGTCGTCGCCTGGCTCGTGCTGTGCCGGCTGATGGTCCGCAAGGCCGCTCCGGTGCGCCGCTCGGTCGCTCCGAGCGCCGTGGTGGAAGAGGGCCTCCGGGCCGACCGTCCCGAAGCCTCCGACTCCGCCGCGCCCGAGGTCGCGTTGGTCGAGCCCTTGCTCCCGCCCACCTCGTCGGAGATCGAGCCCGTCGAGACTGACGACGGGTCGCTCTGGGACCCGCTGCCGCTCACGCTGCCGACGTACGTCTCCAAGCCCGCCGCACGTCGTACCGTCCGGACCATCGACCTCACCCAGACCGGCGTCACCTCGTCCGGTCACCAGGCCGAGGACACCGAGCTGGCTCGCAAGGCCGATGCCGACACGAAGGCCCGGACCGACTCCGAGGCGGCCGTGCAGCGCAAGGTCGCCGGCGCCTGAGGTCAGACGCCCTCACCACGACCGGTCACAGGCCTCCGAGCCACTGCGCGTCAATTCGGAACCATGCCGGGCCGGGTGATAACTTCTTCCTCGCGCCGTGCGGCGCACCCGGGGCTGTGGCGCAGTTGGTAGCGCGTCTCGTTCGCAATGAGAAGGTCAGGGGTTCGAATCCCCTCAGCTCCACCAAACCCGCTGGTCAGAGGCCGTGCCCGGATCCTGAAATCAGGAGAACGGCATGGCCACTCAGCACTTAGTCAGCAGAAAGTCGGCGCAGCGACCGTCATCCTCGGGTCCGTCTGGACCCGCTCTCGGGCGGGCTCGGCAGCGACTGGCGCACCTGTGCGGTATGAAGACCACCACACAGCGCCAGACCGTCCTTCGCCCATCGTCGGAGCACGTGCTCGATCCGGTCGTCACGCATGTCGCAGCTCGCCTCGCAGCTCGGCGTCAGCGTCCAGACCCTCTACGACCTGCGCAGCCAGGGCCGCGGTCCTCGCGGCTTCCGGGTCGGCCGTGAGCTTCGGTTCCGGGTCAGCGAGGTCGACGCCTGGCTGGCGCGGATGGAGGCCGAGGACGCCGAGCGGCATCCACGGCGGCCGGCTGATGCGCACCGGGCGTCCCCGCACCCCGATCGGCACCCACGGCGCGATCAACACCCGGCGCGAAGGCGGACGCGTGGTTGCAGAGACCCGGGTCCGCGACCTCGATGGCCGGCTGCGGCAGGCCAGGGCCTCAGGACCGACCGCAGCCGCGGCGCGTGCGCGGCTCCTGGAGCGGATCCGGGAGCGACCGGACGTGCCCGGCGCTGGTGTGCTGCGGCCGTCGAGCTCGTTCGCCGATCTCGCCGACCTGTGGCTGGCGGACCTCGACCTGCGCGACCTCGCCGGGAACACCAAGGAGAACTACCGGACCTGCCTGCGGCTCCATGTCCGCCCGGCCTTCGAGCACTACACGCTCGCCGAGGTGACCACCGGCCGGGTCGAGTGGTTCCTGGCGAAGCAGGCGAAGCGTGTCCCCGTCGCAGGCCAAGCAGACCCGGACCCTGCTCAACATGCTGTTCGGCTTCGCGCTGCGGCATGACGCCATCGCTCGCAACCCGGTCGAGGGCACCTCGCAGCTTCGACGGACCAAGGCAACGCCGCAGGCGCTGACGATCGAGCAGATCACCGCGATCCGGAAGGCTGCCGCGCAGTGGCGCAGCGAGCCGGGTCTCCCGGGTCCCAAGCCGGACGGCCAGGTGCGCGACATCATCGAGGTCTTGTTGGGCACGGCCATGCGCATCGGCGAGGTGTTGGCGCTGCGGCCCTGCGACCTTCGAGGAGCTGCCCATGGGCATGGTGGCCTGCGTCAACGGCACCGTCGTCCAACGCAAGGGCAGCGGCGCCGAGCGCCAGGACCGGCCGAAGACCGACGCGTCGATCCGGCGCATCCCGGTGCCCGACTTCGCCGCGGTCGTACTCCGACGCCGGGCGCATGGGCTGCCGGGCGAACGCACCATCTTCGCCAACCGCGGGGATGGTCCGTTGAGCCCGTACAACGTGCGACGTACGTTCCGTGAGTTCCTGACCGAGGCCGGACTCGGCGACTCCGGAATCAGCCTGCGGTGGTACAGGCGCACTGGCGCGACGGTGATCGCGCGTGGAATGGGGAGCGACGCTGCCGCGGCGTACCTCGGCCACACCTCGACCGTCATCACCGAGGGCCACTACATCGAGCGGGACCGCACGATCGACCCGACTCCGGCCGCGTTCTTGGAGCGCACCCTGCGCGCGATCCAGCCCGACGGCACGCTGCTTGCCATGCCCGAGGCTGACGGTGAGCACGAAGTTGTCGCGCGCGTTGACCGCGAACCGGACGACGACCCGGTCGCGAGAATCCACCGTCGGCGGTCGAGTGCCTTCTGATGCACCAGCTTCACAATGGCGCCCCTGGACGAGAATGGAATGGACGGAATGTTTCAGTGCCCGTGGCGCGCGCTCGGCGATGCTCCGGCTCGCAGGATCGGGCGCCCGTGGACGCGGCGGGACGCGCTCGCGAAACTTCTTTCAACTTCTTCACGGGCCCCCACCTGACCTGGGATAACAGACCCTGGAGCGCGGCGCCCGTGGGACCACGGGCGTACCCACGGGCCTTCCGTGCGCGGCTCGACGGGTGCACCATTGACGACATGCGCTGCCTGTCCCATCCGCTCGATCGCGTCCCCTCGCCGACGCGGAACGATGGCTGCGCGCCGGACTCCTCGGACCGCACTGGTGCGATAACCGCGGCTGTCTGGGACAGCTACGGTGGTGGCGATTCGCCACCACCGTGCAAGCGGCCCAGGCGAGCCGTCGTCGCCTTCGCGTTGGCGATCAGGTCATGCAGGTTCTCGACGTCGGCCACACAGCGGTGGGATCGGTGACCGAGCCGGCCCCGGCGCAGCACTCAGCGGTGGAACGTCGTGGACCTGGCCTACCGGTGAGAGCCGCTCCGGCCGATTGGGAGGGGTTCGGTGGCCGCCGGGCCAAGGCCTCGTGTTGCGAGGAGTCCGGAGCAAGTGGCGCACGACACGAGCTCGAGGGAAACGCAGGCCAGCGACCGTTCGGCGGGCCGAGTCACCGCGGCCACCT